>NZ_CM143290.1:0-3493617 GCF_054957925.1 Aeromicrobium sp. JP4 | reverse complement strand
GCTCGTCCGGGTCCTTGACCCACATGTAGACCGGCATACCCACGATGCCGATCCGATCAGGACCCGGCTCGGGCACGATCCCGATCTCGATAGCCCGCAGGTTCATGCGGTCGACGGCGAGCTGTGCCACCTCCCGCGGTGTCGGGCCGGCACCGGAGTTCGGTGGCGGCGTGGCCAACCAGATCTGGATCTGCAGATCGGTCTGCGGCTGCCAGCACTCGTAGACGTTCCCGTCACCGGGCTCGTGCCCCTGCCACGCCGGATCGCCCTCGCTCGGCTGCGGGTCCGCCAACCGGACGTAACAGTTCAGCGCGTTCGACCAGTAGCCGAAGTCGTTGCTGCAGGGCACCGGACCCGGAGGCGGATCCGGTATTCCGCTCTTCGTGCCATCCCAGTAGCAACTCGCGCCGGAACCGGAGTCTCGCGGCCCCTCGCTTGTCGGGTCACCACCCGGGTCAGCGGGCACCTCAATCCGGATCCGGCACTGGCCAGTCAGCGGGTCGGTGACTTGGCAGACCGGGTCGGCGCTCGCGGGCCTAAAGCCCACGAGTGTGATCGTCGCAAGGACAAGGGAAACGAGGGTCGGTCCCGCTACGCGGCTGCGCATGGCTTCTTCTCGAGGTCCTGGCTCGAGGCAACCCGCCACGCGCCATCGGGATCGGAGTCCCACTGGTAATTCGCAATGATGTGCCTGATCCAACCCGTGTCGGGCCGGTCAGCACTCACGACGGACTTGCCGTCCTTGTCCACGAGGTCTGCGCCAGTTACGTCGAAGCAGACATCGATCTGGACCGTGGGCACCTTGCCGGCCTTCGGGTCGGAGTTGTCGAGGTTGACCGCTCGGACTTCCAGCTCGGCGATCTTCGTGTCGCCGACCTGACGGCGACCATCACGACGCTCTCCTCGAAGCAGGTGCTGCTGTGACGTCAACTCCGAACTGATGGCCACCGCCTTGAGCCTCGCCATGGCCGAGGAGGGATCTTGCCGGAGTTGATTCGTCGTCGCGTAGTACTCGCGGAGCTTCGCCTCCGCCGCGGCCGAAGCGGCCTGCGACTCGGTCGCCGGAGTGGGACTCATCGTCGCTGCGGGCGCCGAGGCCGTCGGGGACGGGGTCGGGTTGCCGTCGTCCTCGGTGCACGCTGCGAGAGCGACCAGCAGCAGTGCCGCGGTCGCGAGTGTGCGTGCTCCCCGTGTGATCGTCATGGCCCCCGATACCCGCCTTCCTTCACGGGTAGTTCGTGAAGGACGCAGACGACGCGCTCGCTGACGACCAGCTTGAGCACCGTCAGGTTCCATTGAGGCACCGACGGACACCCCTTCGCAACTGTCATTCATGGTTCACCCACTCCTTCCGCGTCGCGCTCCTACGTCGAAGGTGCGCATCGGATGCCGAGCACCCCGTCCGCTCTGGTCCCTGCGACGGTGTTTGGAGGGTTACACGTCTGGCAATCGAGGTGGTCTCAGTGGGCTCAACCTGTGGATAAGTAGGTCCGAACTGCCCCCTGTGGACACCTTTCGGGCGTGGAGGTGTCCCGACGATGACGGTGTCGATGAAGGTAATGTCAGCCGGCGACGGCTACAAGTACCTCCTCAAGTCCGTCGTCGCCGGCGACGGCAACCGAAACCTCTCCACGCCGATGACTCGCTACTACACCGAGACCGGCACTCCCCCAGGCCGCTGGATCGGGTCAGGGCTTCACGCACTCGGCGACGGCAGCATCGCCTCAGGAGATCCAGTCACCGAGGAACAGCTGGCACTCCTGCTGGGACTGGGCCGCGACCCGATCACGGGTGACCCACTCGGCCGGCTGTATCGACAGTTCGCACCGAGCTCGAAGCGCATCGCCGACCGAGTCGCGGCGCTGAGTGGCGGGTTGACCACGGCTCAACGCGCGGATGCCGTTGCCGCCATCACGGCCGAAGAACACGAGCTGGGGCAGCGAAGGGCCGTGGCAGGGTTCGACTTCACCTTCAGCGTGCCCAAGTCCCTGTCGGTCCTGTGGGGAGTCGCCGACGCCGGCACCCAGGCACTGATCGTCGAGGCCCACCACCAGGCCGTCCACGAGACGCTCACGCTGATGGAACGCGAGATCGCGGCCACCCGCACCGGGTCCAACAATGGCGACGGGGCGGTCGCGCAGGTCCCCGTGGTCGGGCTGATCGCCGCAGCGTTCGATCACTGGGACTCACGACTCGGCGACCCCCAACTTCATACGCACGTGGTGATCTCGAACAAGACCAAGACCGCCGGCGACGGCCGCTGGCGCAGCCTGGACAGCCGGGCGTTGCACGCGGCCACGGTCGCGGTGTCCGAACACTACAACGCGATCCTCGCCGACCGGATCACCGGAAGGTTCGGTATCGGTTGGGAAACGCGCCTACGTGGCAAGGACCGCAACCCATCGTGGGAACTCATCGCCGTCAGCGACACAATGGTGCGGGAGTTCTCCGGCCGCACCCGAATGATCGAGGTCGAGAAGGATCGCCTCGTCGCCGAGTACGGAGCGACCCACGGCCGAGACCCGTCGCGGACGACCGCGATCCGGCTACGCGCCCAAGCCACCCTGAGCACCCGGCCGGCCAAGCAGATCCACTCGCTGGCCGACCTCACCAACGGTTGGCGGGCTCGGGCCGAACGACTCCTCGGCGCCGATCCGTCCGACTGGGCGCGACATGTCACCAGGACTCCGCAACCGGCACCGAGCTTGCGGGCCGACGACATCGAGCTTGATCTCGTGACGACGGCCGCGCGGTCTGTCGTCGCTGCGGTGAGCAAGAAGAGGTCAACTTGGAGTCACTGGAATCTGTGGGCTGAAGTCTCCCGGCAGACGATGGGCTGGCGCTTTGCCACGGCCGAAGACCGCGAGACCGTGATCGGCGAGGTCGTCGGCGCCGCCGAAGCTGCCTCGTTAACGATCACACCGCCCGAGTTCACGTTCAGTCCAACACGGTGCCGGCGCAGCGACGGCGCCTCCCAATTCCGGCCTCAGCACGCGACGGTGTTCACGTCCGACGAACTGCTGGCCGCCGAGGATCGTCTCCTGGCCCGCGCCGATTCCAAGACCGCGCCTACCGTCAGCGCCGACGTCGTCGACCGCGTCATTCGGCGCAAGCACCACGGGAACCACCTGAGCGACGAGCAGGCAACCGCCCTGAAGCGGGTCGCAGCCTCCGGGCGCCAGGTGGACCTGCTCATCGGTCCGGCCGGCGCTGGCAAGACCACCGCGATGTACGCCCTGCGTCGCGCGTGGGAAGCCGAGCATGGGCGCGGCAGTGTCGTGGGACTCGCGCCGAGCGCCGCCGCGGCAAAGGTGCTCGCCGATGACCTCGGCATCGATTGCGAGAACACCGCCAAATGGCTCCACGAATACGACCGCGGTCGCGCCGAGTTCCGGGCCGGTCAGCTGGTGGTCATCGATGAGGCGACCCTTGCCGGCACACTCTCGCTGGACCGGCTGACCGGGCTTGCCCAAGCGGCCGGAGCGAAGGTCCTGCTCGTCGGGGACTGGGCACAGCTGCAGTCCGTGGAGGCCGGCGGTGCGTTCAACCTTCTCGCCGAGCGCAGGGACGTGCCCCCCGAACTCACGGAGGTGCACCGGTTCACCCATACGTGGGAGAAGACGGCGAGCCTCGAACTCCGCCGTGGACACGCGCCCGCGATCGCCACCTACATCCGCCACGGACGAGTCTGGGAGGGGTCCACCGCAGGGATGCTCGATGCCGCCTTCGCTGCATGGCGTCTCGACATCGCCGCCGGCCGCTCCAGTGTGCTGGTAACCGACGCGAACCAGGCCGTCACCGAACTCAACACCCGCGCAAGGGCTGAACGCATACTCGACGGTGACACCGCGGCGGGAGCCGAAATCCGTCTCTCCGACGGCACCCACGCGGCAGCAGGAGATCTGGTCATCACGCGCGCCAATGACCGACGTCTGACTCCAGGCGGCGGTGGTGGCTGGGTTCGCAATGGCGATCGGTGGCGTGTCCTTGCCATCGGCGCAGACGGCTCGGTCAGGGTCGAGAGGATCGACCAGCCGCAACGTGATCGAGTCACCTTGCCGGCTGCTTATGTTGCCGACAACGTCGATCTCGGCTACGCCGTCACGGCACACCGCGCCCAAGGGCTCACTGTCGATTCCGCGCACGTGGTGGTCGGCTCATCGACCACCCGCGAGAATCTCTACGTCGCCATGACCCGAGGGCGGGACACGAACACCGCCTACGTTGCCCTCGACCAGCCCGACGACACCCACACCCCACCAGACGACGTCGGCGACGTCTCAGCACGAACCGTGCTGTTCGGGGTCCTCCAACACTCCGGCGCCGAACTGTCGGCGCACCAGATGATCGAGGCCGAACAGGATCGGTGGACCTCGATCGCCCAACTCGCGGCGGAGTACGAGACCATCGCTGCCGTCGCCCAGCACGACCGCTGGACTGATCTCATCCGCAGGAGCGGACTCACCGAGGCACAAGCCGATGAGGTCATCGAGTCCGACTCGTTCGGCCCCCTGACCGCTGAACTCCGAAGGGCCGAGGCACACCGGTTCGACGTCGAGTCCCTGCTCCCGCGAGTGGTCCGCCGCCGCTCACTCGGTTCCGCCGAGGATGTCGGCGCCGTCCTGGTGAACCGACTCCGCCACGCCAGTGCACGGCGCCCACGCGTCAAGCCCGTGCCCGACCTGATCGCTGGTCTTCTGCCCGCCGCCCGTGGACCGATGACCGATGAAATGGACACCGCCCTGGCTGAACGTGAAGACCTCATCGAAACACGATCTCGGGCCTTGGCCGAGACCGCTGTCGCACGTGGCGAGGCTTGGCTGAGCAAACTCGGTGACCGACCGAAGGACCCCGTTCGGCGTGAGCAATGGCTTACGGCGGCGAGCACCGTCAACGCCTTTCGGGCGCGCTGGAGCATCAAAGGGCTCAGCATCCTCGGCCACGCTCGAAGCGACCTCCAGCGACTCGAGGCCATCTACGCCAACCAGGCAATCCGGCACGCACGAGCCATCGCCGAACGCACAGATGTCGCCCGCTCGAGCGCTGCAGAATCCGGGCACGACCGACCGCAACTCACCGGTCGGTAGTGCTTCGCCCTGAGTTGTCCACAGATCAGCGGACGTTTCTGTCGTCGTGTCGCGCCAACCGCTACGTGTGGACCAATGAGAGGACCACCATGCTAGGTCTCTGCTTGCACGTCGCGTTCGGCCTTCACGTTCTGCTCCATCGCCACGCGCCGACGAACAGACTCCTGCGCGCTGTCCGAGCACGAACAGGACCGCCGTGGCTGCCCGCCACAACCCTGCTCGCTGGAGTCGGATACTTCCACGCGACGAGAATCTGCGTCACCATCGTCGAGTCCGGTGGACCGGGATGGGTGAATCTCCTCGTACTCCTCTTCGGCTGGAACGCCATCAAGCTCAGTCTCGGTGCGACGATCGGCGTCGCTGTGCATTGCTGGAGCTCACTCCGAGCGAAGACGGCTGCGTGATCGGGGCGTTTGCAACTGTCGGTTCTCACTCGTACGGTCGTCCGATGGACAACGAGCAATTGGGGTGAGTGGAGGCGCCCACGCGCACGGTGCACGCGAGCATGAGGACTGCACCGCGAAGCTGACGCATCGAAGAACGCTGTGGGAGTCCAGCCGTGCAATCCGGGGGCGGGCCATCTCTCCTTGGGTGCGTGGATCCCTGCCGCCTGACTCAATTGGAGATGTCTTTGGCGGGGCCACGCTTCAGGTGGGTCTCATCAACGAGTCCCCCAATCTCGTCCAAGTCGAAAAATCGACGCCGCTGGGACACGTCGTGCATCGCGAACAAACCCGCATGAATGAACGTGGGTTCCACGACTCGGCTCTTGAGGCGTACGCCGACGGTCGTGAGGGTTTCGAAATCAATCCCGACCGAGTTAACGTCCAAGTCGTACACCTGCCGGTACGACTTGTGGAGCGGCGCAGGAAAAGTGTCGACGAACTTCTCATTGAATTCCGGCTGAAAGTAGCGGATGAGAGCGGCTTCTGAGAGGGCAGTTACAACGCCGCCGCCGAGTGCCGCTTTCTCGAAGGCACCCATGTGGGCGAGGGACTCCGTCTCGCCTTCACTTCCCGCCCATGGACCGAAAGTTGACATTTTATTGTACGTACCGAATTGCATCGGAACGATCCACACGTCCAGATGCGGTGCGTTCTGGTGGGTATCCGCCATCACCCGCTGCAAGGTCTGATGGTTCTGAAGCCGACTCCGCAGTGCCCCACCCTCATCTTGGGACTGGCCGACGTAGACGACATCGAGGTCGAACAGCGTCTGGGGCTGCTGCACGATCGGGTGACAGATTTGACCTGACCCACCGTTTGGGTTCCAGTGGCGGTGGCTAACCGGCAGCGGTGATGGTGTCTTGTTCGGAGCGTAGTTCGTACTCGATCGGGGTCAGGTAGCCGAGAGCGGAATGGCGTCGGCGTCGGTTGTGGAAGATCTCGATGTAGTCGAAGATCGCGTTGGCCAGCTCGACCCGGGTCTTCCACTTCCGCCGGTTCAGGAGCTCGATCTGCATCGAGGACCAGAAGCTTTCCATCATGGCGTTGTCGAGGCCGTCGCCGACCGTCCCGAATGATGGCAGGAGTCCAGCGGAGCGGATCTTCTCGCCGAAGACCCACGAGGTGAACTGCTTGGGTTCAACCAGTCGATGCAACACCGGGTTGTTGAAGCGAGCGTAGTTGCTCATCGAACACCTCGGCAGGTGTCTTCCACCCAAGGATCTTGCGGGGCCGGTTGTTGAGCGCGTGAGCGACGGCCTCGAGGTCCTCGGCGGACCAACGCGACAGGTCCGTGCCTTTGGGGAAGTATTGGCGCAGCAGGCCGTTGGTGTTCTCGTTGCTCGGCCGCTGCCACGGCGAGTGGGGGTCGGCGAAGAACACCTTCGTGCCGGTCTCCAACGCGAACTGCGCGTGACCCGAGAGCTCCTTGCCGCGATCCCAGGTCAGGGTCTTGCGCAGCTGCTCGGGCAGCTTGGTGATCGACGCACTCAGCGCCGCGTTCATCGCTACGGCCCCGTAGCCGCCGAGCGATGGACCGTTCTTCACGTAGGGCTTCTCGCCCCAGCCCTCCATGCGTGGCAGGTGGACCAGGACCGTTGAGCGGCTGCTGCGCTCAACGATCGTCCCGATCGCCGACCGGCCAGTGCCGATGATCAGGTCACCCTCCCAGTGACCTGGGACGGCGCGGTCTTCGGCTTCAGCGGGGCGTTCGCTGAGAACCACATCGGCCGTGACATGCCCACCGGGCTTGTTCTGCGATCGGGCCCTCGGCTGACGTAGCGCACGTCCGGTGCGCAGACACGTGACCAGCTCGCGCTTGAGCGCACCACGGCCCTCAATGAACAGCGACTGGTAGATCGCCTCGTGGCTGATGCGCATGGACTCATCATCGGGGAAGTCGACCTTCAACCGCTGTGCGATTTGCTCCGGGCTCCAGGCCAGCGACCAACGCCGGTCGGCACGGTGCGGCTTGTTCAGCCCCTTCCAGGGGGCCGGTGTGGGGCCAGTGACGATCGTGCCGTCGGGCCGGCGAACGTTGCCGGCGAGCCGATCTTGGACATACTCCCGCAGTTGCGGGTTCTCGAGCAGCTTCGCGGTCTTGGGGCGCTTGGCCGCCTGCTGTGCCTTCCACTGCGCCACGGTGGCCCGGTACTCCTGCTTCCCCCCACGAGTCGCAGCGTTGCGCCGCAGCTCGCGTGAGACCGTTCCGGGATCACGCCCGATCGCGCGGGCGATCTCGCGAACGCCCTTGTCCTGGGCGTGCAGGATGGCGATCTCCTCACGTTCCTCGAAGCTCAGATAGCGGCCGGTGGGCTCGGCCAGCGAAATGGGCGGCATGCCGCCAGCGTGGCGAAACCAGCGGGTCCCGACCGGCACTGACACACCGACCGCCAGTGCCGCTTCTGCCGACGTGATGCCCGTGGCGATCAGCCGCCAGAATTGCCGTTGCACCGCTCGGGATGGGTCAGGACGCCCGGGCGAGCGCATCGCTGGCCGCAGCGCCCGGTCCGCACGCCACTGCCGGCGAAGCTCCTCTGGCGCGTCGCTGGTCTTTTTGCTCCAGTCCGCTGTCGCCATGCTCGAACACCTCCACGACGAGGTGTTGCGACGACCGATTGAATCCGCCCTGGGTGCCGTGGTCCGCGTGGACGATGCCGCCGGGTTCGGGTCGCCGGTTCCTGATGGCCATGTCGAGGGCGTTGACGACCAGGGTGGAGTCTTGCCGCGAGTCGATCGACCAGCCCACGATCCGGCGACTGAACGCATCAAGGACGGCAGCGCAGTACAGCCACCCCTCTCGCGTCCTGTGTTGCGTGATGTCGGTGACCCATAGTTCGTTCGGCCGGATCCGGTGGAACTTGCGATTGACCAGATCATCGGCGGTGACGACACCTCTGAGCCGCTTGACTCTCAGCGGCCCAGGCAGCCCATAGAGGCCCGCTTGGTTCATCAGCGACCACACGGTCCGCTCGCAGACGGTGATGTCCATGCCGAGGGTGAGCTCGGCGTGGACGCGTCGGTAGCCGTAGGTGCCACGTGAGGCGACGTGCACTTCACGGATCACCCCGGTCAACCAGCGGCGTCGCAGTTCAGTGGGCGTTGTCGGTTTCCGTTTGGCCTTGTAGTAGTTCTGCCGCGCCACCCCCAAGACGCGGCAGGAACGGTCGACGGGGATCCCGGCGTCGGCGAGTCTGTCGATCACCGGGTAGAGCCTTTTGGGCGCGGACGATCCTCACCCAGGAACTTCGCCGCCTGACGCACGATCACCAATTCGGTCTCGAGTTCGCGGATCCTGCGTCGCGCGGCACGCAACTCTGCCGACTCGCTCGTGGACGTTCCGGGCGTCTCGCCGCGGTCGATCCGATCCTGCTTGACCCACTTCGCCAACGTGACAGGGTGGATGCCCAGGTCGGCAGCGGTCTGTCTCTGTTCCTTGCCGGCCCGAACCAACGCGACAGCGCGCGCTCTGAACTCGGCGGGGTACGCACGGGGCATGATGATCAGCCTTTCGAAGAGGCTGTCACTTAGCCACCGGAACTGGAACCTTTCTGGTGGGTCAGGTCAAGATGTCACCTATCCGTGCAGCAGCCCCGTGGAGGTCTTGGGTCAGTGTGGCCTCGAGCTCCGGAAGGCCCAAGGCCGACTGCGCGGCGTCGCGGACTCGACTGCGTGCGGGCTTATCCCGGGCGGTGGCCGAACGGGCCACCGTTGTCCAGGCCTCTGCGGCTCGGCTGGCTGAGCGCGCCAATGAGGTGGTTGCTTCGTCCCCGGTCATCTGGGCGATCTCGAAAGCCCCCTGCGCCAGGAGCCCGCGGAAGAGGCCGCCGCCCGTGCCTGCCTTCTCGATGAACGCGCCGAGGCTGAACAACATGATTTCGAGTTGCTCGTCGTCATGTCGTTCCCAGCCCGCAATGTCCGTGGCAAAGGCACGCGCTGCGGCGACTCCAGCGCTGTGGACCGTCAGACCGGCGGCGTCACCCGGTTCTGAGGTTAGCCCGTCGAAGATTCTGGTGGCGCTGGTGGGATTGCTCATGGCGTGGGCTGACTGGGCGAATGCCTCAGCCGCCGTGGATGCCAGATCCGGCAGCACAGCGGGCCACCTGATGTTGTACACCGTATGTCGCGTCGGTTGCGGGAACGACGTGGAGCGGCGTGCCCGCGCAAGGGCTTCATAGGGGACCTCCTGGACGTCTTCGCGATCGTTGTCCACCACCAAGGCCACTTGCGCGTGGTCATCGAATCCGATCACCACGATGTCGTGGCGACTCATCGAGAGCTTGACGCGCAGATAGGGCAGCTCTGCGATGTCGGCCCAGAGCATCACTGGACGACCACCCTGGATCTCAGCGCGTAACCAGTTCCACCCCTCGGCGGGATCGTCAGTGACCCGCTGCTCGACCGCTCCGCCCAGCCGACGGGGCAGATCCAGCTCGAGCTCTCCGCCACGGCCAACCAGGTACAGAGGTGGGAAGAGGTCTACCGAGCGCACATAGGAGAGACCGACCGCGCCGCCGAGAGTGAACACCAGACCTTCGCTGGGAGGGCCGTCCCATTCGAGTCCGGCCCACTCCAGCAGGTCTCGCAGGGCGCCGGACCCACAGTGCCCACCGATCCGATGAGGGTGGGGCGACACCCGTGCAGAAGCATGACTAGTAGTCATGTCGCGGTCTTCCGCGTCCGAGCCTGCGAGTCGGCGGTGATCGGTGGCAGTCAACCTCTGCTCGCTGAGGGATCACGGCCGCGGCTCTCCCGGAACGCCTGTCGGACCGCCGGTCTCGTCGGTGGTCTTGGTGATGGCGCTGCTCATGGCGCTCTCCAGGGTTCGTGCGTACGCAGCCGCGAAGTGGGCGACGTCGACGAGCACGAACAGGGCGGTCGAGGTGAGCACCCTCTGTCCCTCCGGGTCGGTCATGTTGGCTTCGACCTGAAGTCGACGCCCATCGCGGCCGGTGAGGTGGGCTTCCAACCGATAGGTGACCTCCAAGAGGACAGGCTGCAGGTACTCGATCTCGAGGCGTCGAGTCACCGCCGGGCCGCCCACTAGGTACTGGAGGAATCCATAGAGGTCGTCGATGACCGTCGCCAACGCGCCACCATGAGCGATCCCCGGCGCGCCCTCGTGCCGGTGGTCGAAGGCGTGCGCAGCGACCACGCCGTCCCCCGCACGTCGCACCTCGAGATGGTGGCCATGCGGATTGTCCTCGCCGCAGCCCAGACAGTTGGCGTGGTGTGAAGCGAGGTGAGCTCCGTCGTCAGGAGGACGGAACTTCTCTGCAAACGTCGCGATCAGGTCATCAAATCGACTCATCCCGCGACCCGGCCGCCCACGACAGTGTCGATCCAGCGTTCAAGGACATCACGTTGCCACTTAGAAGGATGCGGGACGAGCATCCCGCTCACGCCCCGACCTAACAGGAGATCTAGCGTCAATTGGATCAGAACGGGATCCGAGGTGATCCAGACGCGACATACCTCCCGAAGCTCGGCGTGCACCCGCTCCTCCGCCGGAACCAGTTGCCGTCGAAGGTCCTCGTCGGTGCGTGCCGCGGCCCACAACTCCAAAGTGGCTCCGTACAGCGGCCCGGACAACGCCTCTGCAAGGAGCTCCAGGGCAGCCAGTGCTGCCGCTCTGCTCGGTTGCGCCGACGGGTCCAGACTGTCTCCGACCCGTATCGCGAGGCAATCTTGAACGTGCGTGAGGCGTTGCTGTGCCAAATGCTCGACCGCCGCCACGACCATCTGGTCTCGTGTGCCGAAGTGGTGGAGCTGGGCGCCTCGCGACAAGCCCGCTCTCTCGGCTACGGCAGGGCCAGTGGTTCCCGCGTACCCCAACTCCGCCAAGCAAGCCACCGTGGTGTCCAGCAGTAGCCGGCGGGTTGCTACTGCCCGAACGTGTCGATCCTGCACGCCAGCGGTCATGTCCCTACTCTACATACATACATACATGCATGCATGTATGCGCTCGCGATTGAAGGCAGAGCTCTGGCATCACCATCGCAGCCGGACTGGCCAGCCGATCGACGAGCCAGGAGCTCGGACCGCCCAGCGCGTCGAGCTCGAAGCACGATGTCGCGACGTGGCTGAGCAAGGTAGGACCGCAGGCATCCTCCGCGAGCCTTGCTCGACAAACTCAAGCCCTATCTCGTCGGGTGAACCGGGCGACGTGAACGCCCACCGCTCGGAAGACAACGATCCTTGACGGGCTACGCCCTTCCGATGAGACACTCAGACACCTTGGCGGGCGCAGCGCATGACTCTACTCGGACTGACGAAGCGACCTTTGTACATACAACGTGGTGGGCACGCCAAGGACGAATGCACTCCAGTTCGCACCAGCCCGGTGGCGACTGGGCGAGGCGGGGAGTTCACCATGGTTCCGTGGCCAGGGGGTCAGCACGACCCGGTCGGCGATACTGAACGAGTGGTGACTGAGGGCGCCATTGACGATGGCGTCACTAACCGGGCGCTCCCCACCAACTCCCGCTCGCGCACGTTGGAGATCCTCTCCCGGGCAGGTGAGCATCCGCTGATGAGTTCTTCCGACCTGGATGCGATCTTCACTGTTGACCAGCACCTGCGCTACCTGTCGGTGAGCGGAAGCGGCCTCGCCGCGGTAGGCCTCTCCCGAGCGACTCTGGAGGGCAAGACTCTCTTGGAAGTCTTCCCCGCGGAAACGACCAACGTCGCCTTGCCGTCGTTCCGAGAGGCTCTTGCCGGTCGCTCGAGCACCATCGACGTGCCCTTCGCGGGGCGGGTCTTCTCACAACATCTGACTCCGATTCGAGACCCGTCCGGCAAGGTGGTCGCAGCGATGGGTGCCGTAGAAGATGTCACGAGGGCACGAACAGCGTCACGCGTTCGGTCAGAGTCCGAGGAACGCTTTCGGCACGCCTTCTTCCATGCCCCAATCGGCATGGCCATGGTCGAACTCGATGGGCGACTACGGCACGTCAATGCGGCGTTCGCCAAACTCATGCAGTACTCGGAGAACGAGTTACACGAGCGATTGCTTCAAGAACTCACCCATCCTGACGACCTCGACGCAAACCGGGAGCACGTGGATCGCTTGCTTGGCGGAGAGGTGGACTCGCTCACCCTCGAGCAGCGCTACGTCACTCGCACCGCTTCCACGGTGTGGGTGCGACTGTCAGCCACGTTGGCGCGAGGCCCGGACGGCGCGCCGCGACACTTCATCGCTCAGATCCAGGACATCACCGGACACAGGCGCTACGAGGCTTCAGTTCGTGAAATGGTTGCGATGCTGTCGCACGATCTGCGTGCGCCGATCTCCGTCGTCACGGGATTCGCAGAGATACTGCTCGATTCCTGGGAGTCTCTTCGAGAGGATGAACGCCGCGGCTTCTTGCTGAAGACACTGGCAGCGGCACATTCGGCGCAATCGCTGCTCGAAAACACTTTGACGATGTCCGCACTGGACGACACGGGACTCACCACCTCCCAATCGTCTGTGCGCGTGAGCGATGTGGTTGACGAAGTCCTGCAGGGATTGGCTCTGTCGTCCTCAATCGCGCTTCGCACATCAGGTGACTCCACGGCGCTGGTGGACCGGGTTCACCTGATCCAGATCGTGACGAATCTGGTCACAAACGCGCTGAAGTACGGCGCAGAGCCATTTGTGGTCGAGATCCAAACGGAAACTGACTCGGTCCTCGTTGAGGTGGCGGACGCGGGTTTGGGTGCCACCGGAGTTCCAACCCCACCTGTTTGACCGCTTCACGAGATCCGAGACGTCGCGATCAAGCCGGGAGCGGGGCAGCGGGCTCGGACTTCACATCGCCCGGCGTCTCCTCCTGCTCAATGGTGGCGACATCCGATACACCCCCAGGCCAGGCGGTGGCGCCGCATGCTCCTTCAATCTGCCCCGCGCCAAGCCGCAGCTTCTCCAGGACAGAAGGAAGAGTCGCGACTAGCGAGTTGACTCTGGAGCAGCACGCCTCAGGGTTCGCCCTCAAAGCGGTCCCCCGGGATCCCCAGATCGTCGAGGATCAATTGGCAGATCGCCGCGGAGGAGCGTGCCGCTTGCGCAGGCCGGATGCGCTGATGATCCCTCGCCCGCTAGACGGAAGGGCGTACCCAGTCGCAGTAGCGGGTTGCTGGTCCGCTGCGCACCGTGCATCGACGACATGGGCTCGAACCGTTTCGGCCGAGCCTCCCGGCGCGGGCGACGCGCCAGCGTTCGTTGCAAGCGTGGTACAAATAGTCGAGAGTCGCCGACGTTTGTGCAGGTCAGCATGGGACAGGCAGTCACTTACGACATAGATAACCGGGCTCCTCCGCGCATCGTCCGCCATCCGGGTAGCGCGCTTCCCGAGGCTTGTCGTGGTGCGCCTGGGCGCTGCCATGGCTCTCAATCACGACAGATCCCGGGGCACCCCAGAACCTCCACCAGGCCAGGCGATTCACTTGCAGAGCTGATCCCCGAGGGACTGCTGGCGGCCCGCCGCACCACCGGAGAACAGCCTCAGCCGCGCACTAGGCGAAACCGCGGCAGCAGCGAGTCCCCGGGCCACCCTGGACGCGACCGTGCCATTCACCAGCTACTGGTCCTCGGGGTCGCCGGCGATCCCGCCACCTGAGCAACCGTCACGTCGCGATTCCCTGCTCCGGCGTGATGGGAAGCCCGAGGAACCTGAGTCCCACCTCAGTGATCTTCCGGGCGGTGTCCGCCCGGGACCTGGTCGGTAGGGCGAGGTGGCTCACGGTGAGCCGCACCAGGGCTTCGGCGGCGTCTGACACCTCATCCGCCCGCAAACCGGCCACGTGGGAGGTGAGCCACCGGGCCAGGGAGCCGGAGGCGAGCTCCAACAGCTGCGCAGACGTGGTGAGGAGGGGGAGGATGCCCGTCGCGGGTGGTGGGGAATCGCGGTTGGAGATCAGGACCGCTCTGAGCAGGGGACTGTTCTCGGCTTCCTCCAGCACGAAGCCCACCGACGCCGCGAGGCCGCTTGAAGCGTCGGAGCCGTGATGCGCGAGCACGTTCTCGATGCCCTCGATGAAGCGCGCCGCCTCCCTCAGGACGACGGCTTCCCCCAAACCGGGCTTGTCGCCGAACTCCTTGTACAGCAGTGCGCGCGAGACGCCGACCGCCTCGGCGATCTCGCCCATGCGCACCCGCTCCCAGCCCCGCTCAGCGATCAGGTCGTGGGCAGTCTCGAGCACCGCTGCACGAACGTGCTCGCGGTAGCGCTCTCGCATGGAGGGGGACGACACGGTGGACAGAGTATCGACAATGTCCGACTGCGGACACGCGTCAGATGGGCCGCGTCATGACATTTTTGGCGCGGTGCCTTAGGTTTGAACAAAAATCACTAGTTGTCTTCAGGAAGAAGTCTCATGGTCAACTCGAGCGACACTGAAGTGGTCAAGTACCCGCACCGACGCGGCGGGCACTGCGGCTCCGGGGCCATGCGGGACCTCCTGGAGTGGGCCGGACTCGGTTGGGAGGGCCCCCCTGACGAGGGCCTCGTCTTTGCCCTAAGCGGCGCCTTGGATCTCTCCTACGTCAGGGACGCGGCACTCATGCCACCGGTATACCTCGTGGGGCGGGGAGGCGACCTGGAGACGGACCTCCCGACGCGGCTGGGCGCCGAGGTCTCCGTGCATGCGACGGATGACCCGCAGGAGGGCTGGGCGTGGGTGCGCGACGCCGTACGAGACGGCCGTCCCGCCTTGGTGTGGGCCGACATCGCGGAGCTTCCCTACCTCCGCGTACGCCTGCAGATGAGTCGCCACGACATCGTCGTCATCGGTTACGACGACGAGCAGCAGGTCGCGCACGTCGTCGACAACGACCGGGACGAGGTGCAGCTCGTGCCCTACCCGGCACTGGCCCGAGCCCGGTCCTCCCAGGGGTTCCCGGTCCCGACGCGTCACACCTACTTCGACATCGCCTGGCCCGACCGGCTGCCCGACCTGTCCGAGATCGCGCAGGCGGCGTTCGCCCAGGCGGCGGCTGCGATGACCACCTCCACCGGCAGCTCTATCGTCACCGGGAGGGATTCGGCGGTCGGGGCCACCGGGCTGGCCGCCGTCGACCTCTTCGCCGAGGACCTCGCTGACTGGCCGGAAGTCTTCCCGGACGATGTCCTGGACCTGGTCCTCCAAGGACTCAGCGCCTTCGTCGAGAAGGCCGGCACCGGCGGCGGGCTGTTCCGCCGACTGCTGTCCAGCGGCGCCGCCGACATCGCGCGCCTGACCGGGGACGCGCGGGCGAGCGAGGTTGCCGCCGCCGCGCACCTGTGCGCGGAGACATGGTCACTGGTCGCGTCGCTGGCCCGTCAGGACGGCCCAGCACGAGGACGCGTCGAGCAGGCAGCTCGCTCGGCCGCCGTACTCCCCTCGCTCGAGCGGGACCTCGTCACCGCCCTCGAGATCGCGGGGGCGCGCCAGGACCTCCGGACCGGCGCCTGATGAGGGGCGAGCTCGACCCACGGGAGGCCCTCGACCCGAGCCGGTTCGTCGACAGCAACCACCCCGAAGTCCGCGACTTCACCGAGTCTGTCGTGCGGGGTGTCCGCGATCCGCGAGAGCGGATCGCGCTGCTGTTCGCGGTGGTCCGCGACCGACTCCGATACGACCCCTACAGCGTCACCGCCGAGCCCCGGGACTACCACGCCAGCGCGATCCTCGACGGTGGCCCTACGTGGTGCGTGCCCAAGGCGGTGCTCCTCACCGCGAGCCTGCGCGCTGCGGGAATCCCGGCCGTACTCGGGTTCTCCGACGTGCGCAATCACCTCAACAGCGCGGCTCTGCTGGAGCTGATGGGGACCGATCTGTTCGTGTTCCACGGGTGGAGCGCGGTGTACGTCGACGGCCAGTGGCGCAAAGGGTCGCCGGCCTTCAACTCCGGGCTGTGCCGTCGCTTTGGCGTACCTCCGTTGGAGTTCGACGGGTCGCGGGATGCGTTGCTCCACGCAGCCGACGGCGCCGGCCGACGTCACATGGAGTACGTCCGCGAACGAGGCATGTTCGTGGACCTGCCGTTCGACGAGCTCATGGCGACGCTGTTGCACACCTACGGTCCCGCCATGGTGCGCGGCTCCGACACCCCGCGCCCCCAGGATCCCCGCTTCCGGGCGTGAACGCCCAACTCACTGCGGCAGCATGTCGGCTCCGCTCAGCTCGCACACCATCGCGGAGAGGGTGTCCTCGAGCCGTCGACGACCCACCTCGATGGCACGGGCAGACTCCAGGTCCCGCAGGTCGTCCAGCGGGATCGGCGGTCCGACGAGCACGCTCACCCGCCGCCGCCACCCCCAGCGCAACTGCCCACTGTAGGCGGGCAGGATCTCCTGTGCCCCCCACTGGGCCACCGGCACGAGCGGTACCGATGCCTCCAGAGCGATCCGCACCGCCCCCGACTTCATCGTCATCGGCAGACCGTCCTCCCGCTTGGTGATGGAACCCTCGGGGTACACCAGGAGGAGCCGCCCGTCGCGCGCCGCGCTCACAGCGTTGTCGTACCCCGCGCGTCCCGCGACGCGGTCGACCTCGACGTGGCCGGCAGCACGGAACCACCTGCCCACGACCGGCCCGCTGAAGAGGCTGTCCTTGGCCAGGAACCGCGGCACCCGCCCCTCGGCCAGCACCATCTCCGCGACCAGCAACGGGTCGAGGTGCGAGACGTGGTTGGCGGCCAGCACCGCTCCGCCCACCCGGGGGATGCCCGCAACCCCGCGCCAGTCCGGGCGACGCAGCACCACCAGGATTGGCTTGCAAACCGCCACCGCCAGCCACCAGGCGAGGCCACGTCGGTCGTTATGGATCGGGCGGCGCTGGACGGTCGAGGTCGTTCGCATCTCAGCCACTGTAGACATCTATGGCCGTTTCGTCTCTCGTGAGGACAAACATGCAAGGATGTTTCGATGCACTGTGGTCCTGGAGCCCGAGGAGCCCCCGATGAGCGATGCGCTGGTAGGCGACCACGACACCGAGCCCCCTACCCCGGGCCGCGAGATGCGTCTCGACGGGGGCACGACGTCGACGCTGGATGCATGGATCCGGTCCATGTCGCGGCCCGCGCCGACGGCGGTGGGCCGCCTGCCCTCGCACTCCCCCATCTGCGCGGGATGCGGCAAAGAGAACCCCGCCGGCCTCGCCCTGGAGGTCGACGCCACCGAGCACGGCGTGAGCGCCGTGCACCGCTTCGACCATCGCCAGGAGGGGGCACCGGGGATCACCCACGGCGGCCTGGTCGCCGCCGCCTTCGACGACCTGTTCGGGTTCCTCCTCTACCGCGTCGGCGAACTCGCCGTGACGAGGTCGCTGACCGTGGAGTACCTCCGTCCGGTACTGCTGGGGGTGGATTACGAGTTCACCGCGCATGTCCGGGACCGGGCAGGACGGCGGCTCCACGTGAACGCTGCAGCCGCGGACGAGAGCGGCCGACAGGTCGCGACAGCGCACGCGACGTTCGTCATCGTTGACGTCGAGCACTTCGAACAGGGCAGTCCCGCGAAGCGCTCCTGACTCACTCGCCGACGAAGGGCTCCAGCTCGACCGCCGGGTCGAGGTGGATGCCGTGGGCGGCCAGGGCGTCCTGAAGCACCAGGGTGACGTGGCGCGAGAGACGCCCCACCATCAGGTCCAGGGTCTCGTCACGCTGGTCGAGCCACCAGATGACTGTGGCGTCGACCATACCCATCACGCCAACCAGGATGCCCTCAGGGAACGACTCGTCCCCCGAATTGGTGTACCCCCGAGCCGCTGCGGCGATCTCATCCAGCAGACGCGAACGACCCATCCGAGCGCGGTGCAGGGCCCGACTCTGCCCCCGAGCCGCCAGGAAGCGGTAAAGATGGGGATGGACATCGGCCCAGGTCGCGCAGGCGTGCACCAGCCCCTCGACGACCTGTGCGGGTGTTCCCCGCCGAGCCAGGTGCGGGCGGACCCGGTGAATGAGGTCCTGCGCGGCGAGGCGGACCACCTCGTCGTCGAGATCCTCGCGGCTGGCGAAATAGCGGTAGACGTGCGGCCTCGGGATCCCAGCCCGCTCGGCGATCAGTGCCGTCCCGGCGTGCGCGCCCGCCTCATCGACGACCTGCAGAGCAGCGTTGGCCACGTGACGCCGCCGGCGGTCGCGGACCTCATCATCGCGGGAAGACCGGCGCCGCACCGTGGAATCCACCCATCGCCCTACCTCGACCACAGACCGCAGCCTACGCCGGGGGGCGCCGAGGGCCGGCCCAGACGATGTCGGGCGGCGCACAATGGGACACCTTGTACCCAGCACCCGCATCATGGTCCAATTGGGTACACCTTGTACCCGATCGCTGGAGGCTCCCCGTGACCACTCGCCGCTCCCTTGGATGGACGACGACCTCGACGACGTCCGTGACCTTGCGCGCACGTTCTGCGAGAAGGAGATCAAGCCGCACATCGAGACCTTCATCGCCGACAAGCACGTCGACAGGCAACTGTGGAACCGCGCTGGTGACGTCGGTCTGCTCTGCCTGTCGATCCCCGAGGAGTACGGCGGCGGCGGCGGCACCTTCGCCCACGAGGCCATCTTGATCGAGGAGCAGGCACGGGTCGGCGACAGCTCTTGGGGGGCGTCTCTGCACAACGGGATCGTCGCCCACTACCTGGTCGGCTACGGCACCGAGGAGCAGAAACAGCAGTGGCCGCCCAAGATGGCGTCCGGAGAGGTCGTCGGCGCGATCGCGATGACCGAGCCCGGGACCGGCTCGGACCTGCAGAACATCAAGACCAAGGCAGTGCGCGAAGGTGACGAGTACGTCGTCAGCGGCTCAAAGACCTTCATCACCAACGGCTCGCAGGCCGACCTGGTGCTCACCGTGGTCAAGACCGATCCGGACGACCGCGCCGCCGGCATCTCACTGATGCTCGTCCCCGCCAACGCGGAGGGCTTCTCCCGCGGTCGGGTGCTCGACAAGATCGGGATGAAGGGACAGGACACCTCGGAGCTTTTCTTCGACAACGTCCGCGTCCCGGCCACCAACCTGCTGGGCCTCACCGAGGGCCAGGGCTTCGTGCAGCTCATGCAGCAGCTCCCCCAGGAACGGCTGCTCGTCGCGGTCTCCAACGTCGCTGCCATGGAGTTCTGCCTGGCCGAGACACTGGCCTACGTGCGCGACCGAAGCGCCTTCGGACGGCCGATCTGGGGGTTCCAGAACACCAAGTTCAAAATGGCAGAGGTCGCCACAGAAGCTCGCGTGGCACGGTCCTTCGTGGACGAGTGCATCCAGCTCCACGTCGGCGAGGGTCTGGACATCCCAACCGCCGCCATGGCGAAGCTGTGGTGCTCCGAACGAGCGCAGCGCGTCGCCGACACCTGCCTCCAGCTGCACGGCGGCTACGGGTACATGAACGAGTACCCCATCGCCCGCATCTGGGCCGACATGCGCGTCTCGCAGATCTACGCCGGCACCTCCGAGATCATGAAGGAGATCATCAGCCGGTCCCTGTGAGGACTGACCCCGCTCCGGCGGCACCGCCGGAGCGGGAGCCGGCGGGCCGGGTGTTGTGCGCCGAGCCCCGACGGGAGCCTCCGCGTTGGGCGAGAGCACAAGACGCCCACTCCACCGACGTGACAGCCTCGACATTCATCGTCTGAAAGGAGTGACATGAGCCAGCGAGTCGACTTCGTCTGCCGCGTGTTCCTCCCCGCCGAGAGCCCGAGAACCAAGATGCACCGCATCGAACGGCTCGATGACGTCGGTTTCGCCATGTTCATCAAGATGCACCACGCCCTGATCGACAGTCACACCGAGATGACGCTGCACAGTTGGTCAGCTCGCGGCCGTCAGTTACGCCTCGCTGCTCCTGGCTTCGATGGTGACCCACGTGGATCTCGCATCCGTCGGCGCTCTGCTGCCCGATCCCTTCAGCTTCAACCTCGTCGTCGGCGACGTCCCCAGCCCGACGGAGGACTCCTTCTTCCGCGGCAGCCGTCTCGGGGGTATGAACCCGGCATCGCCGCAGCTCGACGCCGCCACCCTCAACCTCACCCTGCTCTCGTACGCCGGAAGCAGCTGACTGCCTGCACGCAGATCCGTCAGATCGGCGGAACTGCCGGTCCGCTGCGCCGCTCGCGTCGAACCCCTCACCGAAGGATCCACATCCCATGACCTCGACCCACTACGACGTGCTGGTCATCGGCTCCGGCTTCGGCGGCTCGGTAACCGCCATGCGTTTGGCGGAGAAGGGATACCGCGCGTCGGGGTGCTCGAAGCGGGCAAGCGCTACGACACCGACGACCTGCCCGCCTCGTCCTGGGACACCCGTCGGTTCGTGCAGTCGCTCATAGCCCAACGTCAAGCGGCCTCTGGGAGGAGGGCGTTGAGTCGGCCGCGTAGGTCGAGGTTGCCGGGCATTTGGTCGTGCCAGCAGAGCCAGAGGGTACTGGTCCAGCTGAATCGCCCCGGGTTTCCCGGAGGCTCTCAATCCAGTGAAGGATGAGAGTCATGGCAGCACAGAGGAAGTACAGCCTTGAGCTGAAGGAGCGGGCGACGCGCATGGCGGTCGAGGCCCGTCAGGATCCGAGTTCGAAGATCGGGGCGTTCAAGCGGATCGGTGATCAGCTGGGTGTTCATCCCGAGGCTCTGCGAACGTAGGTCAAGCAGGCTGAGATCGATGGTGGGGTCCGGCCAGGGACCATGACCGATGACTCGCAGCGGATCGCCGATCTGGAGCGTGAGAATCGCGAGCTGCGACGGGCGAACACGATCTTGAAGCAGGCGTCGGCTTTCTTTGCGGCGGAGCTCGACCGCCCGTCGAAGTGATCGTGGAGTTCGTCGCGCAGCGTCGTGACGAGCACGGAGTCGAGCCGATCTGTGAGGCCTTGAAGGACACGGCCGCGCAGATCGCTCCGTCCACGGTCAGGGCTCGTCTCAGCCCTACCCGCCGGCCGTCGGCCCGGGCGGTCAGGGACGCCGAGCTGGTGCCGCTGATCCGCAAGGCGCACACCGACAACATCGGTGTCTACGGGGTCAGGAAGATCCACGCCGAGTTGGTCCGCCGAGGTGTGACGGTGGCTCGCTGCACCGTCGAACGGCTGATGCGGTCCGAAGGTCTGCGCGGGATCCCGCGGGAGAAGTCCCGCCGGACCACGATCAGCGACGGCGCTGAGACCGAACGGCCAGTTGATCTGGTCGATCGTGAGTTCGTCGCCAAGGCACCGAATCAGTTGTGGGTCGCGGACATTACCTACATCCGCACACACTCCGGATGGGTTTATGCCGCGTTCGTCCTGGACGTGTTCTCCCGGATGGTCGTGGGCTGGCAGGTCTCGACCCACATGCGCACCGACTTGGCCCTCGACGCGCTCGACATGGGCCTCTGGGCCCGGCAACGGGCCGGCCAAGACGTCACCGGTCTGACGCATCACTCGGACCGCGGAGTCCAGTATCGAGCGGTTCGCTACACCGAGCGGCTCGCTGAGGCAGAGGCCGTCGCGTCGGTCGGTTCCAAGGGCGATTCGTATGACTGTGAGACTGTCGATCGTCTCCTGGCGGCCTGACTCTTGCTGACGACTGACCCCGAAGTCTGGGTGTCCTGGCTGTTGATCTGTCGTCCGCCAGGAGGCGCTTCATCCATGGTGCTGGCCGGGCGGGCGTGACCTCATAGGAGCCTGATCGCAACAGTCTCATCACAGTCCCGTCCACCCGACCGGCCAGCGTCACTCACCGGTTGGAAGGGCAAGCACTATGAGCATGCAGCAGGTTCCGTCGCACCGTCGAGTCGTTGTCGGTGTCGACACCCACAAGTACGTCCACGTCGCGGTCGCGATCGATGACCTTGGCACCGTCTTGGATGACCGATCCTTTGTCGCCGATGCTGGCGGCTATGCCCAACTGGGCGGCCTCGTTCGGCGGGAAACTGATCTTCGGGATCGAAGGCACAGGATCGTATGGCGCAGGCCTGGCTGGCGCGGTCCGCCGCCGCGGGATCGGCGCAATGGAAGTAGTCC
Source organism: Aeromicrobium sp. JP4 (assembly GCF_054957925.1). NCBI lineage: Bacteria > Bacillati > Actinomycetota > Actinomycetes > Propionibacteriales > Nocardioidaceae > Aeromicrobium > Aeromicrobium sp. JP4. Next base: position 3,471,133 of record NZ_CM143290.1, on the reverse strand, counting down.
GCACCGACCGGCGTGACCGACGGCTGCGCGGGAAGTCCGACACCATCGATGCTGAGAATGCCGCCAAAGCAGTTCTCGCCGGCTTGGCCACTGCGGTCCCGAAGTCCGCCGATGGCGTGGTCGAGATGATCCGGCAGGTCAAGGTCGCCAAGGACATCGCCGTCAAGGCTCGAACGTCAGCGATGATCAGCCTCAAACAGGTCATCGTGAATGCGCCCGACACCCTGCGCCAAGAGCTGCAACCGTTGTCGAAGATGGCGTTGATCAACCGCTGCGCCGGCCTGCGTCCGGGGCGCGTCACCACCGTTGCTGCTGCCACGAAGCACACGCTGCGCGCGATTGCCCGACGTTGGCAGCAACTCAACGCCGAGATCGTCGAGCACGAGAAGATCTTGACCGACCTCACCTCCTCGGCTGCCCCCGAGTTGGCGAAGGCATTCGCCGTCGGTCCTGACACCGCCGCGGAAATGCTCATCGTGGCCGGCGACAACCCCGAACGAGTCCGGTCCGAAGCCGCGTTCGCCAGACTCTGTGGCGTCGCACCAATCCCGGCATCGTCGGGAATGACGACACGGCACCGGCTCAACCGTGGTGGTCACCGCCAGGCCAACGCAGCGCTCTACCGGGTCGTGATCGTGCGGATGCAGCACCACGAACCGACCAAGGCTTACGTCGCCAGAAGGACCGCAGAAGGCAAGACCAAAGCCGAGATCATCCGCTGCCTCAAACGGCTCCTCGCCCGCGAGCTCTGGGCGGCAATGCGCCCCATCCGCGACGCCCGTCAGAGCCTCCCGAACGCTGCTTGACGGATATAGGAGCATCAACGCGATGGCTGAGGCGCTGAACTCGCTGTTCAAGGCCGAGTGCATCCGCAACCCCGTCATGCGGCCGGCCGGCGGCTGGAAGTCCGTGCGAGACGTCGAGATCGCAGTGGCTGAATACATCGACTGGTTCAACCACCGTCGTCTGCACGGCGAGATCGGACACGTCCCACCAGCCGAGTTCGAGACCAACCACTGGGCCCGACACGGCGACCAGCACTACGCTGAAACACCCGTCCTCATCGAGGCCGGAACCAACTAAACGAGCCTCCAGCAAACCCGGGGCGATTCACATGTTGTCTGCGTCGGCGAACTGGCTGATGCGGGGTCGTGCCGTTGCCCTGATGGGGTGACGGCCAGGCGGAAGCCTGCCCAAAACCGCCCAGAACGGCCGATCAGAGGCCGGAACTGGGCCGATCAGACCACCCGAGGCCGCCACTGGCCGCGATTTTCGTCCGGCGCCCGAGGGACCCTCGATAATCAGCGGTTCCCTAATTCGCTGTGGTCCTCAACCTAATTCGCTGGGTCCTCAACGCAGCCATCGCCTGGACCCGACATCTGTCAGACATGCCCTAGATCCGTTCGACTCCGGTGCGCGGCAGACCGCTCATCACGAACCGCACCACGACCTCGGCCAACTCGCCCGCCGGAATCGCCCGCTCGGGCCGGTACCACTCCACCAGCGTGTTGATTACGCCGATCGACAAGCTCGCCAGCAACGTCGGGTTGCTGCCCTCCTGCAGGTCGCCTGTCGTGACGGCCTCCCTCAAGATGGCGGCCGCCGCGGCGTCGAAGGCACGCCGACGCTTGAGCAGGGACCGCTCGAGCTCAGAGTTCCCCTTGAGTCGAAGCAGGACCTCGACCGTCGCCTTGTGGTCCAGCCCGATCTGACACCCGCGACGCACCAGATAGGCGAAGCGCTCCAGCGGCGGAGTCTCGGTGGACTGGAACACGCCCTCCTGGAGCATCGACTCCAACGCCCCCATGGCGGCGTCGAGGCCGTGCCGGAGGATGGCCTCCTTGCCGGCGTGGTGGTAGTAGATCGCCGCTTTGGAGACACCGAGCGCCGAGGCCACCTGGTCCAGCGAGGTCGCGTCGTATCCCTGGCGACTGAACAGCTCGAAGGCGGTGGTCGCCACGGCGTTCGCATCGAGGGTCTTGCGGAGGGGATCTCGTGACCTGGAGGACGCTGCGCCTCGGGCCTTTGACGACATCTCCCGACCTTAACAGAGTTGTGGTGTTGCGCGCCGAATCCCCCATGCGGTAATCTGACTTACCAATCGGTAAGGGGTACAGCGCATGACCGTGACTGAGGAAGAGATGTTCGAGGAGATCGTCCGGACGGGTGGGCAGATCGAGCCTTCTGACTGGATGCCTGACAAGTACCGGGCGTCGCTGAGCAGGCAGATCGCCCAGCACGCCCACTCCGAGATCATCGGAATGCAGCCCGAGGGCGGGTGGATCACCCGCGCACCGAGCCTGCGGCGCAAGGCCATCTTGCTGGCGAAGGTCCAGGACGAGGCCGGGCACGGCCTGTACCTGTACGGAGCAGCCGAGACCTTGGGCACCGATCGGGCCGAGATGTTGGAGGGCCTGCATTCGGGCCGGCACAAGTACGCCATGAGCTTCGACTACGGCATGCCCACCTGGGGAGACGTCGCCGCGATGGGCTGGCTCGGCGACGGCGCCGCCATCGTCAACCAGGTTCCTCTCGCCCGGTGCTCCTACGGGCCGTACGCCCGAGCCATGGTGCGGGTGTGCAAGGAGGAGAGCTTCCACCAACGGCAGGGGTTCGAGGCGATGCAGGCACTGGTCGCGGGTACGCCGCAGCAGCGGCAGATGGCTCAGGACGCGCTGAACAGATGGTGGTGGCCGGCGCTCATGCTGTTCGGCCCGCCCGACGACGCATCGCCGCGCACTGCCGACTCCATGAGGTGGGGCATCAAGCGCTACACCAACGACGAGCTGCGTCAGCGCTTCGTCGACATGGCTGCCGCGCAGGCCGACGTGCTCGGTCTGACCATCCCCGACCCTGCTCTCAAGCTCCGCGACGACGGGCACTACGACTTCACGCTGATGGATCTCGAGGAGTTTACGGCGAACCTGCGCGGCGAAGGCCCCTACGCCACCCAGCGCCGCGAGCACCGCCGCGCAGCGCACCAGGACGGCGCGTGGGTCCGCGAGGCGATGCAGGCCTACGACGACCGCATGATGGCGTCGAGGGAGGCCAGCTGATGTCCACGTACACCGAGCCGCTGTGGGAAGTCTTCGTCCGCCCCGCGCGGGGGCTGTCGCACGTGCACGTCGGGAGCCTGCGCGCTCCTGACGCCGAGATCGCCGTGCTCAGTGCGCGAGACCTCTACACCCGCCGCAGCGAGGGAGTCAGCATCTGGGCGGTGCGTTCGACCGACATTGCCGCCTCCGACCCTGCGGAGCGCAGTGAGTTCTTCGAGACGGCGGCCACCAAGCCGTACCGCCACGCCTCGCACTATCACGTTCCGGACGGGCTGAACCTGTGAACGCCGCACCCACGCTCACCACGGAGCAGGCACTCACGTCGTACCTCCTTCGCTACGCCGACGACAGCCTCGTGCACGGCCAGCGCCTGTGCGAGTGGGTGGCACGCGCACCGCGGATCGAGGATGACGTCGCCCTGCTCAACATCGCTCTGGACCACATCGGCCATGCGCGCACGCTCCTCACCACGGTGGGCGAGCGCGAGGGTCAGGGCAGGACCGAGGACGACCTGGCGTTCGGGCGCTCCGAGATGGAGTTCTCCAATGCCCGGGTGCTCGAGCTGCCGAACGGCGACTTCGGCCAGACCGTGGCGAAGCTCGTGTGCATCGCCCTGTGGGAGACCGAGCTCTACGGCGCCTGGGCTGCCTCGGACGAGGCGGTCCTGGCCGAATTCGGATCCGGCGCCAAGCGCGAGTGCCGTTACCACCTCAGGTACGCCACCACGTGGGCCGCACGGCTGGCGGGCGGAACCCAGGAGAGCGCCGTGCGTCTGGAGAAGGGGTTCGCCGCCGTCTGGCCCCACCTGGGCGAATTGCTGGTCACCGACACCCTCGTGACGGACCTCACCGACGCAGGCGTCGTCCCGGACCACGCGCGGGTCGGTGCCGCCTGGACGGCCCGGTTGTACGCCGAGCTGGCCGGTCTCGGTCTCGCGCTTCCCGAGCTGGTGGCGCCCGCGGGGCCGCAGGGTCGCCAGGGAAACCACCTCGAGTCGTTCACCAGCCTGCTCGCCGAGATGCAGTACCTGCACCGCGCGCATCCGGGTGCGACATGGTGAGCACGACAGCGACGGCGCAGGCACGGCGCGTGGTGGAGTCCGTCCTCGACCCGGAGCTGGGTGACATCACGATCGGTGACCTGGGCCTGGTCCGCGACGTCAGGTGTGAGGACGGCCGGATCGTCGTGGAGGTGACACCGACCTATGGCGCGTGCCCGGCCTTCGAGGCCATCTGCCACGACATCGAGGTCGCCCTCACGGCCCACGGCCACCGCGACCCCAGGGTCATGCGACGAGCCCATCCGCCGTGGACGAGCGATTGGGTGACCGAGCGCGGCCGCGAGCTGCTCCAGGCCGGCGGCATCTCTCCGCCGTCGGAGCGCGCAGCCTCCGGAGCGGTGTTCGTGCCTCTGCTGTCGACTCGCACCGACGACGTCCTGCTCGACGTCGACGTCCCCTGCCCCGTCTGCGCCTCCACCGAGACCGAGACGGTCTCGTGGTTCGGATCGTCGGCCTGCAAGTCCTTGCACCGGTGCCGGTCGTGCCACGAGACGTACGAGGCCTTCAAGACGGTCGCCGCCACCTCCCCTGTCAGGAAGACCTCATGATCGACACCGTCGACGCGGCCCCAGCGCCCGGTAGCAGCACCGCCACCTTCCATCCCCTGGCCGTCGCGTCGATCGAGACGCTGACCGACGATGCGGTGGCCGTGACCTTCGCGATCCCCACGTCGCTCGCCGCGGGATACCGGTTCACGGCCGGCCAGCACGTGATCGTCCGTCGATCCGTCGACGGGGTGGAGCACCGACGGACCTACTCGATCTGCGCGCCCGAGGGTTCGGGCGACATCCGGATCGGCGTACGCCGCATCACCGACGGTGTCGTCTCGACGTGGATCACGTCTGAACTCCGGGTCGGCGACGTCGTCGAGGTCTCCACGCCGGCGGGCAGCTTCGGCCGATCGCTCGCGGATCGGGCGCCCGACCACGTCGCTATGGTCGCCGTCGGCAGCGGCATCACTCCGACGCTGTCCATGGTCGCGACACACCTGGCGACCACCTCGCACGCCCGAGCCACCCTCATCCTGGGCAATCGCAGCGCGTCCAGCACGATGTTCCTCGACGAGATCGCCTCGCTCAAGGACAGGTACCTCGACCGGCTTCATGTCATCCAGGTCTTCTCCCGTGAGGAGCGGATCGTGCCGTTGCAGAACGGCCGGATCGACCAGGACCGGACCGCATCGCTGCTGGCCGCCTTCGTGGATCCCGCCGAGGTCGACGATTGGTTCCTGTGCGGTCCGCTGGAGGCGATGAGCGCCGTGGAGACGGTGCTGCTGTCACGCGACGTCGACCCGCTGCGGATCCATCGCGAGCTCTTCCACGCCGGCCGCCCACTCGCCCGGCGAGACCTCTCCGCGTCCGACCAAGGCACGCAGGTCGAGGTCCTGTTGAACGGGAGCCGTACCGTGCTCACCGGCCGAGACCTTACCGGCTCGATCCTCGACGGCGTGCTCGCGCAGCGCGCTGACGCGCCGTTCTCGTGCCGCAACGGGATCTGCGGCACATGCAAGGCGCGGACCATCTCCGGAACCGTGGAGATGGAGTCGACGTGGGCACTGGACTCCTCGGAGATCGACGACGGCATCGTGCTGACCTGTCAGGCGCGACCGACCTCCGAACGTGTGAGCCTCGAGTTCCTGTGACAGCGACGACCGCCGGACGAGTGTCGGTCCAAACCGTGATCGGACCCTTCTCACCAGGAGCCGACTTTGGCCACCACGCACCATGAGTCGACAGGGCCCGTCGCGATGACGGGCCTGGCCTTCACCGGTATCCACGGGAACCGTCTCGTCGGCAATCGGTGGAGCCCGACGACACCGACCCTCCCTCCGCTGCTGATGCTGCACGGCGGGGGCCAGACACGACACTCCTGGGACGCGGCCGCGGCACGACTGTCCACAGCCGGCGCCGACATCACCACCTACGACGCCCGCGGCCACGGCGACAGCGACAGGGCGCCGGACGGCGACTACGGCCTCGAGACCTTCGCGAGGGACCTGGCCACGGCGCTGGAGACCTTCGCGACCCCACCCGTGGTGCTGGGCGCCTCGCTCGGGGGCCTGTCAGCGCTGCTCGCGGCCGGCGAGTTCGGTGCACCCGCCAGCGGGCTCGTCCTGGTGGACGTGGCGCCCCATGCGTCACGCGGCGGGGCACACCGCGTCCTGGAGTTCATGCGACGCCACACCGACGGGTTCGCCAGCCTCGACGAGGTTGCCGAGGCGATCAACGAGTACAACCCACGACCCCGCAAGCGCCGGCTCGAAGGCTTGCACAAGAACGTCCGTCAGGGTCAGGATGGGCGCTGGTACTGGCACTGGGATCCGGCATTCCTGGACCAGGGCAGCGACCCGACCCAGACGTCGCTGACGGACCGTCTCGACGCAGCTGCGGAGAAGCTCACGATCCCGACCCTCCTTGTCCGGGGCACCGACTCGGACGTGGTAACACCTGAGGCGGCGCAGGACTTCTTGGCCCGGGTGCCTACGGCGACGCTGGTCGAGGTCTCCTCGGGACACATGGTGGTGGGCGACGACAACGACGTCTTCACCACCAGCGTGCTGCCGTTCGTGTCGTCGATCGTCCGAGCTAGGCCTGCCAAGGGCTCAGCCGGTAGAGGTCGGCGGAGGCCTTCATGACCCACCTCTCCGCCGAGCCTGAGGAGACGCGGCGCGGAGCGACTGCCCCGCGGGATCAAGCAGCTCTGGCTCGCGATCCGTGACATCGAACACAAACGAGTCCGACAGCGCCAAGCAGAAGGGTCTGCCCAGGGGAAGCGGACCGCACCCGGCGCTCGTCGCGAGTGCCCTGATCCAGGGCTGGACCCAGCCCCTCAACGCACTCGTGATCGCCTACCCAGGCAGACTTCCGGAGTCCATCTGGAGATGATTGGAATCCGCAACCTACACAGACAACTTGACAGGCTCTGGCAAGGAGCGACTGCGGCCTCGGAACTCCACTAAGACTTCAGTCCCGCGCCGAACGGTGACGTCGTATACGCCACTGCGGCCGCGCAGAGCGCGCTCGGTCGCAGTGGCTACGAGTTCCTCGCCCTCCCGGGCCGGCGCGAGGAAAGTCACATCGGCACCGGCGCCCACCACCGGGACACCGTGTGTGTTGCAGGCGTAGGCGAAGGCCGTGTCAGCCAGCATGAACAGGTAGCCACCGTGGCAGATGCCGTGGCCGTTGACCATCGACGTGGTCACTAGCATGTGTGTCGTAGCGAGTCCCGGGGCTACCTCACTGACCCTGATGTTGAGGCTGCGGCTGACCGCATCCCCCTTCTGCATCGCGGCGGCCTGCTGCTGTGCCCGCAACACGGCGTCAGCGTCCTTCAATGGTGTTTCCCCACCCATCGACGACATCATGGGACCTCAACCGCCGCCCCCGGCTCTCGGAACCAATCGCGGATCTCGCGCTTGAGCAGCTTGCCCGTGGCGCCACGAGGCATTTGGTCGACGAAGACAATTCGCTTGGGCACCTCGAAGGTGGCCAGCCGGTCCCGGCAGAAGCGCCTCAGCTCTTCCTCCGCAACCTCGCTCTGAACGACTACGACGGCGACGACGACCTCCCCCCAGCGGTCATCCGGGGCACCAACGACCGACACCTCCCGCACGGCTGGGTGCTCGGCTAGGACGTTCTCGACGACGACTGGGTAGACGTTGTACGCGCCGGTGATGATCAAGAACTTCTTGCGGTCGACGAGGTACAGATAGCCGCGCTCGTCGAGCCGGCCGAGATCCCCAGTCTTGAGCCACCCCCCGCCGGGCAGCGCCTCTGATGTCTCGGCGGGCATGCCGAGGTACTCGGTCATGACCGCCTCGGACCGTACGATGATCTCACCGATGTCGCCGGGAGGCGACGTGTCGCCCTGCTCGTCGACGATGCGAAGTTCCGTGTGCAGCGTTGGCCGCCCGCAGGACTGCAACAAACCGGGGTCGTGTTCGAGGGCCCAGCGATGGTCGCCGTCGTGGAGCATCGCGAACCAACCGCCGACACCCTCGGTCGACCCGTACCACTGTTGGAGCGCACACCCGAACTCGTCGATTGCCCAGCGGACCAACGCCGGCGAGGCCGGGGCCGAGCCGTACATGATCATCCGTAGGCTCGAGATATCGGTCGCTGGCCGATCTGGGTGGTCGAGGATGTCGAGCATCATCGTGGGCACCAGCAATGTGGTGGTGACCCGCTCTGCTTCGATTAGCCGCAGCGCCTCGTCAGCCGAGAACTGAGGCATCAGCACGATGGTGCCGCCGACGAAGACGTTCCACGTCGCCAACAGGATCGGCACGCCCGCGGCCGGCAGACAGTGCAGGAACACGTCATCAGTGCGCGCTCCGCTCTGTAACCATGTGTTGAGTTGGGCCGCCACGACCGATCGTTGGCTCCAGACCACGCCCTTGGGTAACCCCGTCGATCCAGTGGTGTAGTGGATCGCGATCGCGTCCTCTTCCGCGATGTCCGGCCAGTCCTCCGAGACTAATGGTGCGTGCTCCGCCAGCAGGGCCTCATAGTCCAGTTCTTGGGTATGCTCGCCGTAACCGATGATCCGCCGCAAGTCCGGCAGGTTCGTCAGATCGACCTGGCTCAGGAGCTCCTCGGGACTACCCCCCTCGACCACCAGTGCGGACACCCGCGCGTCACGGAGGATATGCTCAACTTCGCGCGCCGAGTAGCGCCAGTTGATAGAGGTGCGGATCGCACCGGTGGTCGCGGCGCCGAACCACACCTCCACGGTTGGAAGGCCGTCCCTGCCGAGGGTTGCAACTACGTCGCCTTGGTGAACCCCGAGTGCGGCCAGGGCTGCGGACAGCCGACCGACCCTGTCAACGGTCTCTCCCCAGGTGCACCGGCTCTCGCCGGAAACGTACGCTGTCCGTTCCGGCCAGGTCCGCGCCTGAGCCGCCAAATAGTCCCGCAGAAGCATCGAGCTACCCTTTCACGTTGCGGTTTGGTCCCGGTCGGGACAGGAGTTCATGTCTACTGTCGACTGGTTTCATCGCGGCCGGTCGGCAGACTACCGGTACGCAGAACTGCAACCGCGAGGAAGATCCCGCCATTGGCTCGGGTGGCCAGTTGCATTTCTGTGCAGCGCCGCCCCGCGTCTCGCGCCGAGCATCGGGGATGCTGCCCCGGCTCACGCGCTGTCCGACAGGTACGAGCGCACGATCGCGTCGTTCGCCAGCAGTAGCTCGGGAGTTCCGACCATGCTGATCCGGCCTCGTTCCAACACCACGCCGAGGTCGGCGATAGACAGCCCGGCCTTAACGTTCTGCTCCACGAGAAGCACCCCCATGTCGCCGCCGCGCAAGGCATCCAACGCTCGAAACAGGTCCCTGACCATCAGCGGCGCGAGCCCCAGCGAGGGCTCATCCAGGAGCAAAATCTTAGGATCTGACATGAGCCCGCGGCCGATGGCTACCATCTGTTGCTGCCCGCCGGAGAGTGCCCAGGCCGGTCGGTCGAGGAACGTCATCAGCTCAGGGAACAGCTCCGACACTCGGTCCAGTCGCTTACGCACGGCCGCAGCGTTGATTCCGCGGGCGCTGACCAGCAGGTTCTCCCGCACGCTCAACGATGCGAACAGCCGGCGACCCTCCGGCACCCAAGCGATCCCACGGCGAGATCGGGTTAGAGCTGAAGTCGATGTGAGGTCCTCGCCCGCCAGTTCCAGGCGGCCCGCCAGGCTCGGCAGGACCCCCATGATCGACTTCATGAGGGTCGACTTTCCGACGCCATTCGGTCCAAGCACCGCGACGATCTCGCCGGGCTCGATCGCCACGTCGACGTCCTCGAGCACAGGCCGGCCACGGTAGCCACAGGCCATGCTGGTGATGCGGAGGGTCATATCGTGCCTCCTGTGTAAGCTGCGATGACGACAGGGTCGCGGGTGACATTGTCAGGAGCCCCCCCTGCGATCAGCCGACCTAAGTTCAGCACGTACATTTGGTCGGATATTCGGCGGACGAGGCCGAGGTTGTGTTCCACCAGCACGATGCCCATGCCGTGCTCGCTGACCAAGCGCAGCAGCAGGTCACCAAGCCGGTCGGCCTCGCGCGAGTTGAGTCCAGCGGCCGGCTCGTCGAGGAGCAGTAACTCGGGTCGCCCGGCGAGCGCCCGGGCTATCTCCATGAGCCGTAACTGACCGTAGGACAGCGATCCCGCGAGGCGGTCCCGCACATCCGTCAAGCCTACGGTGGCGACGGCTTCCATGGCCGCCTCGTTCATCTCCCGCTCCAGGCGACGCTGGGACGGCGTGCCTAGCATGTCCTGCAGGAATCCGAGGCGGACCCGGCCATGCGTTCCGAGGAGGACGTTGTCCTGCACAGTGCGGCCCGGCATCACCCGGCTCGTTTGGAACGAGCGCCGAATGCCAAGTCGAGCGACGCTGTGCGGGCGTCCAAGCGGGAGGTCACTGTCGTCAGCCCGCCCGCGCCCTCGCGTTGGGCGCTGCAGTCCTGACGCGATGTCGAGCAAACTCGACTTCCCCGCACCGTTCGGGCCGACCAGGCTGGTGATGGCACCAACGCGGAAGCACAGGGTCACGTCATCAAGGGCACGAACCCCACCGTAGTCCATCCCGATCTCGGTCAACTCCAACTGCTTCACCGCGCGGACCTCCGCCCGATGAGGCGTCGGCCGACCGACCAGAGGTTCGTCGGGCGCGTCATGAGAGCCCGGCGCAACCTGTTGGCTGGCCGCGCGGGCTCTTCGGACTGCACGATCATCAGCACGATGAGAAGCCCACCGAACACCAGGCCCACGTTCTCCTCCACATTCTCGAACGCGATCGGCAACCACTCGAACCCGCCCACCGCAACGACCGGCCAGACCAGCGCACCCATCCCGCCGAGCACTACAGCGACGATGAACTCGAGGGTCAGCGATAGCGAACTGAGCTCAGGGGTGATGAACCGCACCGTCGACGCGAAGATGATTCCGCCTACTGCCGCGAAGACCGCGGACAGCACGAACATTTGACGCTTGACCCGCACGACGTCGACGGCCTGAGCAGCGGCCATCTTCTCGTCCAAGCCGATGGAGCCAGCGGCTCGACCGGTGCGCGAACCGCGGATGTTCCAGGCCAAGGCGAGCCCGACAGCTAGCGCTACCCATGCGAGCGCATACGCATTCTCCGGCGTGTCCGCCGCGACGCCGCCTACCGACAAGGGTGTAACGGTCAACCCGTCGTCCCCGCCCGTGATCTCCCGGAGTGCGAAAATCACACTCTCTACGATCAATCCAAGCCCGAGCGTCGCAACGGCAAAGAAGAAGCCAGCTAAGCGCAGTAGGACCCGGCCGAGCAGCCCCGCCACCACGCCGACCGCAGTGACGGCCACAACGGCTGCCAGCCACGGAGGCAGACCCGGCTCGGGTCCAGCCAGGATGGCGTAACCGTAGGCGCCGCCGGCGAAAAAGGCGGCGTGCCCCAACTGTAATTGGTGTGTGATGCCGAAGATCAGTGCTAGTCCTACCGTGGCGAGACCGAAGGCCGGGATGACGGTCAGCGTCTTGAGGTTGTAGGTCTGCCCGAGCACTGGGACAAGCAGTGCGTAGAGAAGGGCGCCAGTGACCAAGACGCCGGTGAAGACGCGCCAAGCGCCTGGGGCGAGCATCAGTGCTGCTCCTTAGAAGAGGCGAGGATTCCGTTGGGCCGGACGAGCAGGACGAGAATTAGCAGCCCGAAGACCGACACGTCCTTCCAGTCGACTGAGTAGTAGCCGGCGGTGGCCGCCTCGGCAATCCCGAGGAGTAGCCCCCCCACTAAGGCGCCGAACGGCCTGTGAATGCCGCCGACTAGCGTGGCGACCAGGCCCTTGACCGCGAGCAAGGTTCCACCGGCGTAGTTCAGGAACAGCACGGGTGAGACGACGAACCCGACTACCGCGACCAACATGAAAGCAATCCCGTGGGCGCCTGTGACCGTGCGGCGGGCATTGATGCCGACCGCGGTGGCCACTTCGGCGTCCGAGCTCACTGCACGCATGTCCCGCCCGACGGCGGTCCTCCACAGAACGAATGCCCAAGCGCCGAAGACCACCGCGGCAAGCAGCGTCACGTACAAGGCCTGGCCCGGCACGACGCTGCGATCGAAGAACACAGTGAAGACCTTCGGCACGCCAGGGAACTGGGGCAGAGAGTAGATGTCGGTGGACCAGAAAAGCTTCCACAGGTTCTGCAGTACTAACGCAAGCCCGAAGGACAGCACGAGCACCCGCAGCGGCGACCGACTGCGCATACGTCGAATGAGCAGCATATCCGTGGCCGCGCCGATGGCGCCGCCCGCTACGGCGACGCCCAGGAGGCCGGTCCACAACGGTAGGCCAAGGCTGACTACGAGGGTGTAGCCCAACAGCGCGCCCAGCACTGCGCTCTCGCCTAGAGCGAGGTTGATCGTCCCGGTAACGCGGAAGATGAGGACAAAAGCCAGTCCCACCAGTGCGTATAGCAGACCGTTCTGAACGCCCGAGAGAAGGACGGTGAGCAGGAACTCCATACGCTCTCAATCTCGACAGGTGGGTCGCTGAGGCAGGAAATGGCCGCGCGCGACAAGGTGTCGCCGAAGAGGCGCCGCCGTGCCCTGGATCACGATTCACCTTCGGGCATGTCCAGCATCGAGTCCAAGTGGAACCGGCCGTCCCGGTAGATGCCCATGATGATCGATTCCGGACCCATGCCGCGGTGCTGTTCCGGTCCGAAATTGTATATGCCGTTGGCGCCCGGCAAAGCATCTTGACTTTCGAACCAACTGACGATCTGATCCGTGCCGCGCCCCTCCTCGAGCACAGCGCTGCCGATCTGCGTGAGGGCGTCGTAGGTGGCGGCCGAGGCGAAGCTCGGCTCCTCGCCTGGGAACTTGGCCCGCAGCGCTTCGGTGAACGCCGCAGTGGCCTCGCTGCAGGCGTAGCCCTCCGGCAGCTCATCCGTGGCTGCAGCAAGCGGACAGAAGCCGGCCACATACAGCTTGTCGTTGGAGACCGCACCCTGCATGCCCTGCTCCACGGCGGGCAGGGCCTGCGAGTGGAGGGCGACCGCAGGCATCTCCAGGCCGGCCTGCTCATAGGACGCGGCCATCACGATGCCCGCTCCGCCGGTCGCGCAGAGGACGACCATGTCCGCGTCTTCCGGTACCTTGGCCATCTGTGTGGCGGCCGACTGGGCGTCGATAGCCATCTCGTCCCGACCGAGCACCTCAAGCACGCGGGCGTCCTCGTACTCGGGAAGTTCGAGGAACTCGCGACAATCGTTGCCGGTCGCGTCGGCGGTATTGATCACGTATGCGTCGGAGTAACCCTGCTCTTTACCCCAGGCGAAGATCCCCGACATGACGTCCTCGGTTGTCGAGAGAGCGCCGAACATGGTTGGGTTTCCGCCCATGTCGCGCTCCCCGTAGCCGCCGCCAAGGTAGTAGAGGATCTTGCCGGACTGGCGCACCAGGGGGTCGATGGCGATGACCGAGGCCGAGATGGTCGGGCCGACGACCGCATCTACGTCCTCACGGTCGACAAGGCGTTCGTAACAGGCGATCGTTTTCTGGGGATTGCTGGCTCCATCGCAAGTCACCGCTTCGAATGTCACGTCACCACTGGCGCGTGCGTTCAACTCGTCGAGCGCGACTTGATACCCCTGCTTCGTAGGCTCAGAAAACACCGAGGCATTACCAGTCTCCTCGACAATGACGCCGAACTTGAAGACTCCGTCGCCCTCAGACTGGTCCGCCCCGCCGCAGGCCGCTGCGATCGATAGCGTCAGGAGGAGCAGCCCGACGGGCACGAGCTTTCCTCCCCGTGGCCCTCTTGAAGAAATCTGTGTACGCAAGGTGAACTCCTGCCTCATGGGTCGTCACGCGGTCGCATGCCGCTTTGGTACCAGCGCCATCGACTCCGCAACGACCTAACCGAACGGTCGGTTAATGATGCCCGGGGTCTCCTAATGTGTCAAGGGTCACCATACGTCCGGTCGCCGGTCGCCATCAGGCGACCGAGAAAATACAACAGCCCGTAGGGCGCTGTCGCGTGAGCACCTACGCCATTAGGTGTGCCTGGGCAATCGCGATGCGCTGACGGTTAGGTCGCAACGGGCACTCGAACGTCAATGAACGAGAACTCGGGGTTGCGTGCCTTGCTCGTGGCCTCCTCGATTTCCGGGCCCGCGCGACATCCAGGTGGACGGACCCGCCTGCGGCCGGCGGCATCTGATGCCTGTCTTCCCTTCCCGGCCATCCGATTCTTGGCCGCCCGCGCTCCACGCAATCGGCTCCGCCGCCGGCGTCGACCTGCGGGTCGTCGCTCCGTGATTCTAGGCGGCCCGCCATCACCCATTGTGCGCACCCGATGTCCCATCGACGCCATAGCGTTGACGACATGTCAGATATATCCAAAGTCGCTTGATTCGCACCCGCAAGCGTGGTGCGCGCAAAAATCCTGCAGCTCAACGGCACCGTCGACCCCTCCATCAATGCGAAGGTCGACCGAGTCGCCATCGCCCTCCGGGCCTCGAAACCTCGCGCTGATCGCATCGGGTTGCCGGCGGTTCGACAGAGCTCGGACCAACTCCCTCCTGGAGGGACGGCCTTGACGAACATTGAGAGGTCTATCGTTGCCCCCGATAGCACCGCACGATCATCCCGTCGCACCTTCAACCGCCGTCGTGTCGCCCGCTGATGTTGGAACGCTCGACCGGCGATCGCTGCGTGATCACCTTCATGCTGAACATGAAGTCGCGTGGACGGTTGACGCAGCCGTGATCGCGATCGACGTCGACATGTCCGGCCGCACGAAACCAGGTTCCCACCAGGCCCCGACTGAAGAGACTGTCGCGGGATCGCGATCACAAACCGCCCACTTGATGATCCGGTGGGGCCGCCGCAAAGTGCGCCGACTCGACCACCACGAAGGTGGCGTCGGCCGAGCCTGCCTTTCGACCTGCTGAGTCCCAAGCATCGGCGTGGAGCAGGAGCCGACGTCCTGTGCGCTCGACGACCTCTGCGTTGAACTTGTAGGGCTGGTACAGGCGGAACGGCGCTTGATACTCGACTGTCAGACTTCGTGTGACGGCGAGCGTGCCCACCGTGTACAGCGCGAACCCGAAGAGGTCGTCGAACGCGAGCGCCACCGCTCCCCCGTGCGCGATACCTGGCGCACCGACCTGGCCGTCGCCGAAGCTATGGGTCGACTCGACGCCGTTCGCTGTGCGAATGACCTGCATCCCCAGTCCAGACGGATTGTCCGGACCGCAGCCTGCGCAGTTCAGCGAGTGCGGAGGCAGCACCTGCGCCGCAAGGCCGTGGCGACGACCAGGTAGATATCGCCAGTGACGCGAACAACCGCGAGTGCGCAGACGTCAATGCTTGGTGGTCCGATCACCTTGTCTTGCTGGATTGCGTAGAGGTAGGGCCACCCCGATCGAGTTCGAGCTACTCTCCCAGAACAACTCCATCCCAGCCTGAGACCCACCGAAAGAGGAAACGAGACTGGGGGGCAGGTCACAATTTCACCTATCTGTGCTGCACTGACAGCCTGCAGGAGGAACGACTTGCTCGCGCCGTTCGCGCCCAGGAGCGCGACGCCGGCGCTCTCCGGAACACGCGTTTTCGCGAGACGGAGCGATTTACGCCCCGGTGAAGACGGCTCGCTCCTTGGCGAGGAAGGCGTGCAGTCCGGCTCGGAAGTCCGCCGTCGCCATGGCAGCGGCCTGCCCGCGGGCCTCCTGGTCCAGCGACCGCGTCACGTCGGCCCCCGCCAGGACGTCGTCCACCAGGTCCATGGACTGGGCGAACGCCCGGGTCGGGCCGGAGGCCACCTCCTGCGCCAGGGAGCGCACGGAGGAGAGGAGCTGGTCCTGCGGGACGCACCGGCCCACCAGTCCCCGGCTGAACGCCTCGGGACCGTCGATGGGCCGGCCACTGAGAATGAGGTACTTGGTCACGGCCTCGCCCATGCGCTGGGTCAGCAGCACGTGGAAACCGCAGTCAGGGATCGCACCGAGTGCGCCGAACGGCGACGCGATGCGCGTGGTCTCGTCGACGAACGTCACGTCGGCGAACAGCGCCAGACCGACTCCCGCCCCCAGGCAGTGCCCCTGCACGGCCGCAAACGTGGGCGCAGGGAACGTGTGCCACCCCAGCAGCGCCCGGTTGATCATCTCGAGGGACGCCCGGACGTCCTCGTCCGGTCCGATGCCCTTGAGGTCCCGGCCGACGCAGAACGACGTCCCCTCCGCCCGCATCACCAGTGCCCTCACCCGATCCCGGCGAGCCGAGTCGAGCGCTTCCATCAACGTCTCGAAGGCCTCGAGACCGAGGGCGTTGAGGTGATCGGGCCGGTCCAGGACGATCTCACCCACACCGCTCGCGTCACAGCTGTAGTTCACCGACATCGGCATTCCTCTTCAGCAGGACCTTGAGTCGCGAGGTCATCGTCAGGTCGTCGTGCTGATTCACCGCGCACCAGTCGAACGTCGCCACACCGGTCGACTCGTCGCGCACGCTGAGCTCGGCTGCGGTGATGACGCACCGGATGGTGTCCCCGATGAAGGTCGGCCTGGGGTACCGGACGCGATCGGTGCCGTAGTTGGCCACGATGGCCTCCGCGTCGGCCGGCACCCCCAACCCACCTGTGTAGGCCAGGACCTGCAGCCCCGGGACGAGTCGCTGACCGAAGGCGGAGCGCTTCGCGTACTCGACGTCGCTGTGAAGCACGAACCAGTCGCCGGTCAGGGCGCACCAGTTGACGACATCGGCCTCGGTGATCGTGCGTCCGCGCGTCGTCTCCTCCATGCCGATCTCGAGCGCGTCGAACCACGTGTCGACGAGCCGCCTCACCCGCGGACCGCCGTCGGCTGCCCGGATCGCGAACGGACCAGGCTCTTGACCTCACCGCGTGCGATCTTGCCCAGGGCCGTCAGCGGCATCTGCTCGACGAAGTGGATCGTCTTCGGGACCTTGTAGCCCGACAGGTGCGACCGGACGTGGTCGCGCAGCAGCGACTCCATGTCGACGGCCTCCTCGGCCACCTGCTTCAGCACGACCACGGCCGTGACCGCCTCACCCCAGCGTTCGTCGGGCACACCCAGCACGGACGCAGACTCGACGCTCGGGTGCAGCATCAGCACCTCCTCGACCTCCCGCGCGAGCACCGACTCACCGCCGGTCTTGATGCGCCCGCCCAGCCGCTCGACGTAGTAGACGTAGCCGTCGCGGTCACGACGACCCAGGTCACCGGAGTACAGCCAGCCGTCACGCCAGAGCCGCGCGTTCGCCTCCGGCTGATTGAGATAGCCCGGGATGTAGGCGTCTCCACGAAAGGTCATCTCGCCGATCTCGTCGATGGCAACCTCGTTGCCGGCCTCGTCCACCAGTCGCATCTCGACCCGCGGCTGGACCGTCCCGCAGGACCGCAGGATGTGCTCACGGTCGGGATTCTCCAGGGCCAGTCGGTGGTCGCGGCTCGACAGCGACAGTCCGATCCCTCCTTCGGTGCCGATGCCCCCGATCTGCGACAGATCGCAGTCGAACGTCTCCGAGAAGTCACGGATCTGATCGACGGGGATCGGGTTCGACCCATAGGCCACGTGCCGGATCGACGACAGATCGTGTCCTGCCCCGGCGCCGCGGCGGTGCTCGACCAGCATGCGCATCACGGTCGGGACCGAGACGAAGACGGAGACCTTCTCACGCTCGATGGCCTCGAAGACCACGGCCGGATCGGGCGAGGTGGGGACGACCAGCGGCTGCCCCAGGGCCATGGGGTGCATGGTCGAGAACTGTCCACCCTTGTGGAACAGCGGCAGCATCACGCAGAACACGTCATCGACTCGGGTCTCGGTGGCGACCACGAGGCTCGCGGCCAGTGCGAGGTCGTTACGGCTCGTGATCAGCGCGCCACGCGCCACTCCCGTCGTGCCCGACGTGTAGGTGAGCGCGTACGGCAGGTCCTCATCGCCGTGGGACTCGAACGGCAGGTCGCGCGCGGCCAGCAGCAGCGACTCGTACTCCTCGCCCAGCTCGATCGTGGGCAGGCCGATCGCCGAGGCGAGCTCGACCGCCACGTCGCGGAAGTGCGCATCGTGGATCAGGACGCGCGCCTCGCTGTCGACCAGCTGGTACGACATCTCGTCGCGATGGTGCCGCGTATTGAGTCCGGTCCACCGCATCCCCGCCCTCGAGACCGCGAACATCAACTCGACGTACTCGCTGCGGTTCTCGGACAAGATCGCCACCGTCTGCTGCTCGCCGAGGGCGAAGTGGTCCAGCAGCACGCGCGCGAGACGGTCGACGCGATGGTCGAACTCCTGCCAGGTCCTGCGCGACCGCTGATCGACGAGCGCCACGCCACCGGGGCGCCGACACGCATTAACGCGTGGAAGGTCACCTATGATCAAAGCCATCAAAAGTCTCCTAACCAATCGGTTAGTAGACTACATCTAGATCCATGCGATTGTGAAGTGGATCACCGCAAAATGGACAAAGGACGGCTCATGACGGGATCAGTGGCGATTATCGGAGCGGGCGTGATGGGCACCGGCGTCGCACGCCTGTGCCTGGAGGCCGGGCTGAGCGTGCGACTGGCCGACCATTCGCCAGACGCGCTCGCTCGCGGGGTGGACCTGGTGCGATCACGCCACGCCGCGGTCGCCGGCCAGATCGTCGGCATGGACGTCGACGAGGCGCTGGTCAACTGCAGCGTCGTGGTCGACGCCACGCCCCAGATCGCCGCCGAGAAGCAGTCGATCGTGCGTCGCGCCGTCGAGCTGGCCCCCCGTGAGGCCCTCATCGGCACCATCACGCTCGGACTTCCTCTCGAGCGGATTGATCCCGATCACGATGCCCAAGCGCGGCTGGTCGGCCTGCACTTCATGAACCCCCCTCACCGACTTCGATTCTGCGAGCTGGTGACGCGTCGCGACGTCTCGGCCGTCAACGCCCGGGCCGCCGCAGACTTCCTCGACAACCTCGGGGTCCGGCACGTCCGGGTGAAGGACGTCGCCGGCTTCATCCTCAACCGGATGTTGATCCCGTTCCTGTTCGATGCCGCACGCGCGGTGGACGCGGGCCTGGGTGAGGCGCGCGACGTCGATCTCACCTTCACCGCGGGGTGCGGGCACCCGATGGGCCCCTTGAGCATTCTGGACCTGATCGGGCTCGACGTGGCTGTCGCTCTGGGTGACGCGCTGGTCTCAGAGACCGGCGACGTCGCACGGTTTGAGCCCCCAGCCCTCCTGCGTCGCATGGCCCTGGCCGGCGAGCGCTTCGACGTCCGCCCGGTGCAGGTCGCGCCGACGACCTAGGGCGTGTCTGACAACGATCGGCTTCCTGGCCGGGGATCGTGGTTATGTCGCGATTCCAGATGCTTTCGGATGGGCAGTGGTCGTTACTCGAGTCGATGTTGCCGTCTCGGACCGGATGTCGGGGACGGCCGTTCGCGGATGCGCGGACGATGGTCGAGGCGATCATCTACCGGTCGTATCGCACTGGAATCTCGTGGCGTGATCTGATGGAAGTTTCTAGGCCGTGGCAGACGCGATGTGGACGTGGCATCGCCGGATGGCCGCCGACGGGGCGTGGGACGTGGTGCTGAACAAGCTGACGGCTGCTGCGGGCGCTACGGGGCTGGTGGACTGGTCGATTCGCCGATTGCTCGAGGGCATCAGCACGCCATCAACGTTGCCCGCCTCACAGGGGGCTGGGTCGAGTTGCACGCACCTGACCGACGAGCCGCCTGACCATGCCGTTGGTCGTTCCTGCGGCGGGCTGAGCATCAAGATCCATGAACTTGTCGATGGCCAAGGGCTCCCGCTCGTGGTGCTGCTGGCGGTTGGCCGGGCCGGGAACTCGCCCGTGCTCTTCGCCATGATGGAACAGCTGCGCATCGCAGTCCCGTCGGACCCGCCCTAGCTGTGATGTCCAGGGACGTTGTTTCTTTGGATAGGTGAATGCCTCCGGGTGAGAGTGGAGCTGTCTAGGTTCCGTTTCGCACCGAGGAGGCCTTCATGGTCCACGCTAACGCTGCCCTCACACCACGAGCACGTCTTCGTCTGGCCCGTCTGATCATCGAGGACGGCTGGAAGCCGTCGGAGGCGGCCAGGATGTTCATGGTCTCGACCGTGACCGCCCGCAAATGGGCAGCCCGGTTCCGTGCTGAGGGACCGGCCGGGATGGTCGACCGGTCGAGCCGGCCCAGGTCTTGTCCGCACCGCACTCCCGAGCACGTCAAGCGTCAGATCGTGACCCTGCGTTGGCGCCACCGGCTGGGGCCAGTGCAGATCGGAGGCCGGCTCGGACTCGCGCCGTCAACGGTGCACGCGGTGCTGGTGCGCTGTCGCTTGAATCGGCTCCGCCACATCGATCGGGTCACCGGGGAGCCGATCAGGCGTTACGAGCACCCGCGTCCGGGTTCGCTGATCCACGTCGACGTCACCAAGTTCGGCAACATCCCCGACGGCGGCGGCTGGCGCTACGTCGGAAAGCAGCGCGGCTATCGAAACAAGGCTCAGACAGCGTTGCGGACGGCCGGACACCAAAAGGCCACCCGAACATCGGCACGGCATTCCTCCACACGGTGATCGACGACCACTCCCGCGTCGCCTACGCCGAGTTCTGTCCCGATGAGACCGCAGCCAGCGCCATCGGTGTCCTGCAGCGAGCCGTCGAGTGGTTCGCCGACCGCGGCGTCACCGTCGAACGCGTCCTGTCCGACAACGGCAGCTGCTACCGGTCACACGCCTGGCGCGACGCCTGCCAAGCCCTCGAGATCACCCACATGCGCACTCGCCCCTACCGACCGCAGACCAACGGGAAGATCGAACGATTCCACCGCACCCTCGCCGATGGCTGGGCCTACGCACGGTTGTACAGATCAGAGGCAGAACGCCGAGCCGCCCTGCCGGGCTGGCTGCACTTCTACAATCACCACAGGCCCCATTCCGCACTCGGAGCGCTACTGAATCGCCCCGGGTTTGCTGGAGGCTCGTTTAGTTGGTTCCGGCCTCGATGAGGACGGGTGTTTCAGCGTAGTGCTGGTCGCCGTGTCGGGCCCAGTGGTTGGTCTCGAACTCGGCTGGTGGGACGTGTCCGATCTCGCCGTGCAGACGACGGTGGTTGAACCAGTCGATGTATTCAGCCACTGCGATCTCGACGTCTCGCACGGACTTCCAGCCGCCGGCCGGCCGCATGACGGGGTTGCGGATGCACTCGGCCTTGAACAGCGAGTTCAGCGCCTCAGCCATCGCGTTGATGCTCCTATATCCGTCAAGCAGCGTTCGGGAGGCTCTGACGGGCGTCGCGGATGGGGCGCATTGCCGCCCAGAGCTCGCGGGCGAGGAGCCGTTTGAGGCAGCGGATGATCTCGGCTTTGGTCTTGCCTTCTGCGGTCCTTCTGGCGACGTAAGCCTTGGTCGGTTCGTGGTGCTGCATCCGCACGATCACGACCCGGTAGAGCGCTGCGTTGGCCTGGCGGTGACCACCACGGTTGAGCCGGTGCCGTGTCGTCATTCCCGACGATGCCGGGATTGGTGCGACGCCACAGAGTCTGGCGAACGCGGCTTCGGACCGGACTCGTTCGGGGTTGTCGCCGGCCACGATGAGCATTTCCGCGGCGGTGTCAGGACCGACGGCGAATGCCTTCGCCAACTCGGGGGCAGCCGAGGAGGTGAGGTCGGTCAAGATCTTCTCGTGCTCGACGATCTCGGCGTTGAGTTGCTGCCAACGTCGGGCAATCGCGCGCAGCGTGTGCTTCGTGGCAGCAGCAACGGTGGTGACGCGCCCCGGACGCAGGCCGGCGCAGCGGTTGATCAACGCCATCTTCGACAACGGTTGCAGCTCTTGGCGCAGGGTGTCGGGCGCATTCACGATGACCTGTTTGAGGCTGATCATCGCTGACGTTCGAGCCTTGACGGCGATGTCCTTGGCGACCTTGACCTGCCGGATCATCTCGACCACGCCATCGGCGGACTTCGGGACCGCAGTGGCCAAGCCGGCGAGAACTGCTTTGGCGGCATTCTCAGCATCGATGGTGTCGGACTTCCCGCGCAGCCGTCGGTCACGCCGGTCGGTGCGGACTACTTCCATTGCGCCGATCCCGCGGCGGCGGACCGCGCCAGCCAGGCCTGCGCCATACGATCCTGTGCCTTCGATCCCGAAGATCAGTTTCCCGCCGAACGAGGCCGCCCAGTTGGGCATAGCCGCCAGCATCGGCGACAAAGGATCGGTCATCCAAGACGGTGCCAAGGTCATCGATCGCGACCGCGACGTGGACGTACTTGTGGGTGTCGACACCGACAACGACTCGACGGTGCGACGGAACCTGCTGCATGCTCATAGTGCTTGCCCTTCCAACCGGTGAGTGACGCTGGCCGGTCGGGTGGACGGGACTGTGATGAGACTGTTGCGATCAGGCTCCTATGAGGTCACGCCCGCCCGGCCAGCACCATGGATGAAGCGCCTCCTGGCGGACGACAGATCAACAGCCAGGACACCCAGACTTCGGGGTCAGTCGTCAGCAAGAGTCAGGCCGCCAGGAGACGATCGACAGTCTCACAGTCATACGAATCGCCCTTGGAACCGACCGACGCGACGGCCTCTGCCTCAGCGAGCCGCTCGGTGTAGCGAACCGCTCGATACTGGACTCCGCGGTCCGAGTGATGCGTCAGACCGGTGACGTCTTGGCCGGCCCGTTGCCGGGCCCAGAGGCCCATGTCGAGCGCGTCGAGGGCCAAGTCGGTGCGCATGTGGGTCGAGACCTGCCAGCCCACGACCATCCGGGAGAACACGTCCAGGACGAACGCGGCATAAACCCATCCGGAGTGTGTGCGGATGTAGGTAATGTCCGCGACCCACAACTGATTCGGTGCCTTGGCGACGAACTCACGATCGACCAGATCAACTGGCCGTTCGGTCTCAGCGCCGTCGCTGATCGTGGTCCGGCGGGACTTCTCCCGCGGGATCCCGCGCAGACCTTCGGACCGCATCAGCCGTTCGACGGTGCAGCGAGCCACCGTCACACCTCGGCGGACCAACTCGGCGTGGATCTTCCTGACCCCGTAGACACCGATGTTGTCGGTGTGCGCCTTGCGGATCAGCGGCACCAGCTCGGCGTCCCTGACCGCCCGGGCCGACGGCCGGCGGGTAGGGCTGAGACGAGCCCTGACCGTGGACGGAGCGATCTGCGCGGCCGTGTCCTTCAAGGCCTCACAGATCGGCTCGACTCCGTGCTCGTCACGACGCTGCGCGACGAACTCCACGATCACTTCGACGGGCGGTCGAGCTCCGCCGCAAAGAAAGCCGACGCCTGCTTCAAGATCGTGTTCGCCCGTCGCAGCTCGCGATTCTCACGCTCCAGATCGGCGATCCGCTGCGAGTCATCGGTCATGGTCCCTGGCCGGACCCCACCATCGATCTCAGCCTGCTTGACCTACGTTCGCAGAGCCTCGGGATGAACACCCAGCTGATCACCGATCCGCTTGAACGCCCCGATCTTCGAACTCGGATCCTGACGGGCCTCGACCGCCATGCGCGTCGCCCGCTCCTTCAGCTCAAGGCTGTACTTCCTCTGTGCTGCCATGACTCTCATCCTTCACTGGATTGAGAGCCTCCGGGAAACCCGGGGCGATTCAGTGGTGGCTTACCGTGCGACGACGCGATGTGACTAGTCGCCGCGCGCTGCCACGAACCGAGGTGCTGGTCCCTTGCCACTGTCACGCCAGGGAGCGCGGCCACATCGGCTCTGACCTGCGATGCGGCCCTCAGTTCGCGCTCCAACCTCGGGCCTCGGCACGCTTACGCGCGATCTGAGCGAGCCGATCCGACGCGGCTTGCTGGTATCGCATGGCGGCTTGGCTGGTGGAGTGACCTCCGAGCGCCATCAGCTCCGCCAGCGTGGCTCCGTGGCGCGCGGCCTCGGTGAGCGCACCGTGGCGCAGGTCGTGGAACCTCAGGTCCGAGCGGGCGGCGATGCGGCGAGCCTCGTACCAGCCGTAACCCCCGGCTGCCGGCTCGCCTCGTAGCTTCCTGGAAACCTTGCCGTAGAACGCACTCGGCGACAGATGATTGCCGTTCGCGCCAGGGAAGACCAGCCCATCACGGCCGGGCGCGGCGAACTCACGTAGATGCTCCGCTACAGCGTCAACGATGTCGGGCGGGATCGGGACGTCACGGATGCCAGCATCACTCTTCGGGGCCTTCGCCACCACTCCGGCCGAGCGTGAGCGAACGACGCCTCGACGGACCCTGATCACCGCGTTCTTCACGTCGATGTCGTGTCGGCGAAGTTCGGCCAGCTCGCCGAAACGAAGGGCGCACCCGTCGGCCAAGAGGATCATCAAGCGGTGACGGTCGGGCATGTTCGCGACGATGACCGCGATCTCCTCGGCAGTCGCTGGACTCACCCGCCGCTTCGCACCGGTCGAGCCGCCACCGGAGATGCCGCACGGGTTGAAGGGGATCAGCGGACGGCCGTTGTTCTTCGCTGGATCTGCCGCCGTGCGCAAGATCGCGCGCAGCAACGAGTAGGAATGCGCCTGGTAGGTGGGCCGATCCGAAGCCGCGGTGTCGTACCAGTGGCTCACCATCTCCGGAGTGATCTCTCGAAGGGGCGTTCTCCCGAAGAACGGCAGAATGAAGCGGTCCAACAGGTCCTGGTAGTGGTCTCGCGTGCGGTCCGCCAGGGGCTGCCCCTTGACCCGCCTGTTGGCCAACCAACGCGGCGCGTACTCCCCCAACGTCAATCCGGGCGTACGCCGCACCGCTGCCCGAACCCCGGGAGGCGTCCACTCACCACTCGAGACGGTGCGCCGCTCATCGACGAGCCACGCTTCGGCGTCAGCCCGACTTTCGAACGTGATTGGTGCCGTGTGACGAACGCGAACACCGTTGGCATGCGTCCGGCCTTCGGGGTCCGCGTAACGAGCACGGAACCGCCCGCTGGGCAGTCTGGAGATCTCTCCAAATTGTCGGCGCTCGTCCCGTCGGGCCATCCGATCTTCACCTCGGTTTCGTGGGGCACACGTGGGGCAGCGTGGGGCAGACGTGGGGCAGAAAAGTCGACATCTGGGCGTTCGTGTCCGGCATTGTCCATCCACAATTTCACTGCAATGACAAGGATAATCACGATCGCTGGATAGATCCAGCGGCGACCGCCGAAACGCCGTATTTCTGGTTCAAACCCAGTATCGCCCACAGAAAGAAGCCGCAGGTCTCACGGCCTGCGGCTTCGTCGTGTGCCGCTCTCGTCCGCGACACGAGAATGTCACCGCGTGGCTCGCGGACCTGGCGACCGGGCACGCTATCTTCTACTGACTCACCAGTAACGACACCACGGAGGAACCGGCGTGACGAGCCGTGCCCACTTGCCCCGCAGGCGCCTCGGACTTGTCGTCCTCACCGTCGCCGGCACCCTGACCGCACTGGTCACCAGCGCCGGCGCCGCCGCACCCTCCACGCCCGCCGCGGCCAGTCCGACGGTCACGCCGCTGGTCGCCCCGTCGGCGCCCGAGAAGATGCTCGTCATCGGCGACTCCTACTCCTCGTACTACGGCGACCGCCACAGCCGCTATCCCGGCTGGTGGGCGATGGTCGCCTTCCAGCTCGGTCTCGAGCCGCAGCTCGACGCCATGGGCGGCACCGGATTCCTGTCGCGCAGCAGCAGCTGCGAGCACACGCGGTTCACGTCGCGCCTCGACACGGTGCGCGACGTCGCCCCCCGGATCCTCGTCGTGGAGGGCGGGCGCAACGACTGGCGCCGCTGCACGAAGGACGGCCGGGTCGTCGAGGCCACTCGCACCGAGATCGAGCGTGCCGCCGAGGGCTTCTTCGACGAGCTCGCCGTGGTCTGGGACGAGCTCGGCCGGTCGCACGACGACGTCCTCGTGCTGACCCCGTGGGGCACCACCAAGGAGCGCAAGGGCCGGATCATCCGGCCCATCGTGCGCGAGGCCGCCGAGCGCCACGGCTTCTCCTGGGTCGAGACGCAGCCACTGACCCTCGAGCAGGCGCCCGACGGCGTCCACCCCAACAACGAGGGCAGCCGCTTCCTCAGCGAGCAGTTCCTGCAGAACTCCGGTCTCGCCGACCGTCTCCCGCGCGCCTGACGTCGTCGGGCAGGATCGAGCCATGTCGATCGAGAGCGTGCGCGAGTTCCTGACCGGTCACGGCCGGGCGGGTGACATCCTCCAGACCGCCGGCTCGAGCGCCACGGTGGCCGAGGCAGCCGAGGCGTTCGGTGTCGAGCCGGCCCGCATCGCCAAGACCCTTTCGTTCCGGGGCGACTCCCCCGACACGTGCGTGCTCGTCGTGATGGCCGGCGACGCGCGCACCGACAACGCCGCCTTCAAGGCCACCTTCGGCCGCAAGGCCACCATGCTCAGGGCCGAGGAGGTCGAGGGGCTCACGGGTCACCCCGTGGGCGGCGTGTGTCCCTTCGCCAACCCGGCGAACGCCACGGTGCACCTGGACACCTCTCTGAAGCGCTTCGACACGGTGTTCCCGGCGGCCGGCAGTGCCGACTCGGCCATCGAGCTGACTCCCGCCGAGCTCGAGGACCTGTCGGACGCCGCCGGGTGGGTCACGGTGAGTCGTCTGCCCTGATCAGGGCGCGCCGCACGCCGCGCAGTGCGGCGAACCCACACGTCGGGGCGCGCCGCACGAGGCGCAGTCCGCGATGACGTCGCGGCCGCAGCCCGCACAGTGCGGTCCGCCGTCCAGACCGGCGTCGTGCAGCGGGAACCCGCAGAACGGGCACTCCCCCTTGCGCACCCGGCGGCCGGGCACCCGAGCGGCGAGGTGCTTCTGCAGCACCCGGAACGCCACCACGGTGGCCACGACGCCGAGGGCCGACAGCACGAACGGCCCGAGGTCCAGGGGATCGACGTAGTCGGTGATGTAGTCGACCGCGAAGACGAGCGCCATGATGGCGCCGACCGCAGCGCCGGCGAACGCGAGCGTGAGATACCGGGACTCGCGTCGCCGCAGCCGGGCCATCAGCTGGTACGCGCCGAACGTCCACCCGGCAATGAAGGCGAGCCTGATGCCGGCGACCAGCCAGGCCTTCAGGCCCGAGCGGTTCTCCTGGTCGTAGGCCTCCCGCGCCTGCTGGGCCTCCTCCTCGGCCGTGCCGGCCGCCGCGGTGGCGGCCTCCAGCTCGGCGTCGACCCGTTCGTACTCGGCCTGGGCCTCCTCGTACTCCTGCCGTGCGTCGGCGGCGCCCTCCCCCTCCTGCAGCGCGACCTTGTACTCCTCCCGCTCGAGGTCGAGCTGAAGTCGTGCCTCATCGCGTTCGGTCTCGGCGTCCCACCGTGCCTGGTCCGCCTCCGCCTGTCGACTCTCGGCCTGGACCACGGCCCTGTCGTCGACCTGCGGCAGCGCGCCGTCGACCCAGGCGGGAACCTTCGCGTAGAACCACACGGCGCCCACGAGCAGGAAGGCGGCCAACAGCACCGCGAGCAGCTTCTCGCTGCGGGTGGACTCGATCTGCTCGGTGTCGACTCGGGTGCTCATCGGGACTCCTTCGTGGGGCGCGTGCGCGGGCGGAACGTGACGTCGAGCTCGCAGTCCAGTGCCGCGGCGATCCGCAGCAGCGTGTCGAGCTTGGGTGGGCGCGAGCCGGACTCGAACCGTGCGATCGCCGACTGGGTCGTGCCGCACAGATCGGCGAGCTCACGCTGGGAGAGCCGCCGGAGCGTTCGCTGCTCGACCACCTGCCGGGCGATGCCCTCGTAGAAGTCGTCGTGCTCGATCGGTCCTCGCATGCCGGGACCGTATCGCATGCGTGCTATGCCTGTCCATAGCACGGGCGCTATGCCCGCAGGCGTGTCGCCGCGAGGAATTACGGTGAGTCCATGGATCCCGTGCAGCGCATCCCCGAGAACCAGGCCGTGCCCTTCGACGACGTGAACATCGCGGCCGCCGACACCCCGCTGATGGACGCCGTCGCGGCACTCGGCGGCGCCCAGGCGGGCGAGATCCGCGAGTACCTGCAGCCGATCGGCGCGCTCGCCGGCACGGCGGAGGCGCGCGAGCACTGGCACCTGGCCAACGAGTACCCGCCGGTCCACGAGCCCGTCGATCGCTTCGGGCGCCGGATCGACGAGATCCGCTTCCATCCCTCGTGGCACTGGCTCATGGAGCGCGGAGTCGGCTTCGGCCTCACCGCTGCGCCGTGGACCTCCGACCACCCCGCCGCGCACCTGCGCCGGGCCACGGGCTTCTACACCTGGGGCCAGGTCGAGCAGGGCCACATGTGCCCCATCACCATGACCTATGCGGTCGTGCCCGCGCTGCGCACCGACCCCGAGCTGGCCGCGCAGTGGACGCCGGGGCTGGCCTCCACCACCTACGACTTCGGGCTGCGCGCGCCGCAGGAGAAGGCCGGCCTGCTGGCCGGCATGGGCATGACCGAGAAGCAGGGCGGCTCAGACCTGCGGATCAACAGCACCATCGCGAAGGCCACCGACGTCCGGGGCGAGTACCGGCTCACGGGCCACAAGTGGTTCACCTCGGCCGCGATGAACGACGTCTTCCTGGTCCTGGCCCAGACCGACTCCGGCTCCACCTGCTTCGTGGTGCCGCGGGTGCTGCCCGACGGCTCGCGCAACCCGCTGACGATCGTGCGACTGAAGGACAAGCTGGGCAACAAGTCCAACGCCTCCAGCGAGCTCGAGTTCGACGACACGTGGGCCGTGCGCCTCGGCGAGGAGGGACGCGGGATCCGCACGATCATCGAGATGGTCTCGGCCACCCGGATGGACTGCATCCTGGGATCGGCCTCCATCATGCGCAAGGCGTTCGCCGAGGCCGCGTGGCACACCCGGCACCGTTCGGCCTTCGGCGCGCGGCTCATCGACCAACCCGCCATGGTGGGCGTACTGGCCGACCTCGCACTGGAGTCCGAGGCGGGCATGCTGGCCGGCCTGCGCCTGGCCGCGGCGATGGATCGCCCCGACGACGAGCACGAGCGCAACCTCCGGCGCATCGGCCTGGCCCTGTCCAAGTACTGGGTCTGCAAGCGCACGCCGATGATGGTCGGCGAGGCGCTCGAGTGCCTCGGCGGCAACGGCTACGCCGAGGAGTCGGGCATGCCGCTGCTGTTCCGCGAGTCCCCGCTCAACTCGATCTGGGAGGGCAGCGGCAACGTCAACGCCCTCGACGTCCTGCGAGCGCTCTCGCGCGAGAACGGCACCCTCGACGCCTGGCGCACCGAGGTCGGCACCGTCCGCGGCGAGGACGCGCGCCTCGACGCCGCGGTCGACGAGGTGCTCCGCCGCCTGGCCGATCCCGCCGACGCCGAGGCCTCGGCGCGCTGGGTCGCCTCGCGCATGGCGGCGATCCTGCAGGGCTCCCTGATGATCCGGTACTCCAGTCCCGCCGCGGCCGATGCGTTCTGCGCCTCACGCCTCGGCGGGCAGTGGGCGGGCACGTTCGGCACGCTGCCCAGCGGTCTCGACCTGCGTGGCATCGTCGAGAGGGCTCAACCGGCCGTGTGAATTCAGGCTGGGATTCCAGCACTTGCCCCTCTCGCGTCTCGCGATACGGACGACAGTCCCATATTTCGAGACGTCCGTTTGTTGGACCCCCGTCTCACTGGACAGACTGTCTGCATGCTCGCCGCACAGACCACCTGGCTCGTGGAACGACTCCACGTCGACCTCGGTCGTGCGCGCTCCATGATGTGTCGTTGATCTGCCCCACCCCGCAGCCCCCGCGCTGAGCGATGACGCTCGCGCCCAGCCACGCGACAGAGAGCACCGATGACCACCACCCCAGCAGCACCTGCCCGTCCCCGCCGCCGTAAGGGCGAGGGTCAGTGGGCCCTGGGCTACCGCGAGCCCCTCAACGCGAACGAGCAGTCCAAGAAGGACGACAACCCGCTCAACGTCCGCGCCCGGATCGAGAACATCTACGCGCACCGCGGCTTCGAGAGCATCGACGGCGGCGACCTGCGCGGACGCTTCCGCTGGTGGGGCCTCTACACGCAGCGCAAGGCCGGCATCGACGGCGGCAAGACCGCCACGCTGGAGCCCGAGGAGCTCGACGACGACCGCTTCATGATGCGCGTGCGCGTCGACGGTGGCCAGCTCTCGCTCGAGCAGCTGCGCGCGATCGCCGACGTCTCGGTCGACTTCGGTCGCGGCACGGCCGATGTCACCGACCGCCAGAACATCCAGTACCACTGGATCGACGTGCGCGACGTCCCCACGATCTGGCAGCGCCTCGAGTCCGTCGGCCTGTCGACGCAGGAGGCGTGCGGCGACTGCCCGCGCGTCATCATGGGCAGCCCCGTCGCCGGCGTGTCGGCCGACGAGATCATCGACGGCCGGCCGGCGATCGACGCGATCGAGAGCCGCTACATCGGCGACCAGGCGTTCTCCAACCTGCCCCGCAAGTTCAAGACGGCCATCAGCGGCCACCCCGGTCACGACGTCGTCCCGCAGATCAACGACGTGGCGTTCATCGGTGCGGTCCACCCCGAGCACGGCCCCGGCTTCGACGTCTGGGTCGGCGGGGGCCTGTCCACCAACCCGCACCTCGCCCTGCGCCTCGGCGCCTGGGTGCCGCTCGACGAGGTTCCCGCGGTCTGGGAGGGCGTCGTCAGCATCTTCCGCGACTACGGCTACCGCCGGCTGCGGTCGCGCGCCCGCCTGAAGTTCCTCGTGCAGGACTGGGGCATCGAGAAGTTCCGCGAGGTGCTGGAGACGAAGTACCTCCAGCGCACGCTCATCGACCTCGACGCTCCCCCGGTGCCCGACACCCCGGTCGACCACGTGGGCGTGCACCGCCAGGTCGACGGAAGGTTCTACGTCGGCGCCGCCACCACGGTGGGCCGGATCTCCGGCCCGATGCTGCAGCAGCTGGCCGACGTCGTGGAGGCGCACGGCTCCGACCGCGTCGCGCTCACGCCCATGCAGAAGATCGTCGTCCTCGACATCGAGGAGGATCGCGTCGAGTCGCTCGTCGCCGCGCTGGCCGAGCTGGGCCTGCACGCCCGTCCGTCGCAGTGGCGTCAGCACACGATGGCCTGCACCGGCATCGAGTACTGCAAGCTCGCGATCGTCAACACCAAGGACCGCGCGGCCCACCTCATCGACGAGCTCGAGCAGCGCGTGCCCGAGCTGGACTCGCCGATCACGGTCAACGTGAACGGCTGCCCGAACTCCTGCGCGCGGATCCAGACCGCCGACATCGGCCTCAAGGGCCAGCTCGTCATGGACGAGGACGGCCGGCAGGTCGAGGGCTTCCAGGTCCACCTCGGTGGCGCCCTGGGCCTGGACGCCGGCTTCGGCCGCAAGCTCCGCGCCCACAAGGTCACCGGCGACCAGCTGCCCGACTACGTCGAGAAGCTCTCGCGCACCTACCTGGCGCACCGCGAGGACGGCGAGTCCTTCGCCGCGTGGGTCGCCCGGGCCGACGAGGAGGTGCTCCGATGAGTGAACGCCTCGTCCCCTATTCGTGCCCGTACTGCGCCGACGAGGACCTGCGTCCCCACGGCGAGACGCACGGCGAGTGGGAGTGCCGCAGCTGTCTGCGCGCGTTCCGGCTCAAGTTCCTGGGCCACCTGGCCCGCACCACCACCGATACCGACATCACCAGCACCGCACCGCAGGAAGGGAGGAATGCACGATGACCGCACCCGCACTGATCGCCCTGGCCCATGGCAGCCGCGATCCGCGATCGGCCGAGACCATCAACGCCCTCACGGAGGTGGTGGCGTGCATGCGCCCCGATCTTCGCGTGGAGTCCGCGTTCCTGGACCTGTGCGGCCCCAGCTTCGACGAGGTCGTCGAGCGGCTGGTCGCCGAGGGCTTCAGCGAGATCGTCGTGGTCCCGCTGCTGCTCACCGAGGCCTACCACGCGAAGGTCGACGTGCCCCAGGCCGCGAAGGCGGCCTCGGCCAAGCACGACGTCCGCATCGAGGTCACCAAGGTCCTCGGCATCGAGGGCACGTTCCTCAACGTCCTGGACCGCCGCCTGCGTGAGGCGCTGCGCGAGAACCGCGTCCGCGAGCTCGACGCCCTCGTGCTCACCGGCGCGGGCTCGTCCGACCCGATGGCCAACGCGATGGTCTCCCGCGCCGCCCGTGCGTGGGGTGCCCACCACAAGCTGCCCACGATCGCGGCGTTCGCCTCCAGCGCCCCGCCGGCGGCCAGCGAAGCCGTGCGGGCCCACCGGGCCGACGGTCGTCGGCACATCGCCGTGGGCATGCTGTTCCTGGCGCCGGGCGTCCTGCCCGACCGCGCGAAGGAGCTGGCGCTCGAGGCCGGCGCCGTGGCGGTCGCCGAGCCGCTGGGCGTGGCCGACGAGGTGGCCGAGGTCATCCTGGCCCGCTACGCCGTGGGCGCGGTGGACCTCGTCCCGATGGACGCCCTCTTCGCGGACGTCTGACCGTTCGAGAGCAGGAAGGGGCGCCCGGTCACATCGTGGCCAGGCGCCTCTTCTGCTCCTCCACGTCGAAGTCGGCAGTCGGCCAGTCCAGGCCGAGCCCCTCGAGCGTCTCGCCGAGCATCGTGGCGATGGCCCAGTTGCGGTACCACTTGCGACTGGCCGGGACGACGTACCAGGGCGCGTGGTCGGTGGAGCAGCGCTCGAGCGCGATCTCGTAGGCCTGCTGGTACTGCGGCCACAGGGCGCGCTCGTCGAGGTCTCCGACGTTGTACTTCCAGTACTTGGTCGGGTCGTCGAGCCTCTCGCCCAGTCGCTCCTTCTGGTCGTCGGCGCTGATGTGCAGGAAGCACTTCAGCAGGACTCCCCCGCCGTCGACGAACTGCCTCTCGAAGTCGTTGATCTCGTCGTAGCGGCGTTCGATCTCCTCGGCGGGCACGAGCTGGCGCACCCGACCGATCAGCACGTCCTCGTACTGCGATCGGTCGAAGACGCCGATCATCCCGGGCTCGGGCAGCTGCGGCCGGATCCGCCAGAGGAAGTCGTGCTGCCGCTCCTCCTCCGTGGGGGCCTTGAACGCGGTGATCTTGAGGCCCTGGGGATCGACGAGCCCGGCCACGTGCCGCAGGGTGCCGCCCTTGCCGGAGGTGTCCATCCCCTGCAGGAGGATCAGGACCTTCCGGTCGGTCGTCCCGGCGCGGCCGTTGGCGAAGAGCAGCTCCTGGGAGTCCATCAGGCGCTCGCCGATGCCCGGGAGCAGTCGCAGCGCATCCTTCTTCGTCCCCTCGAAGCCCGGTGTGTCATCGGCGGGCCTCGTGGACAGGTCGATCGGTCCGGTGGTCGCGAGGAGGGAGCGCAGGTCCGTCATCTCGGCAGTATGCCCCAGGTCGCCCTACCGTGGTGCCATGCCGGATTTGGACGAGCTCGCCGACCTGTACGCCTACCCCGACTCCCACAAGCCGTGGCTGCGGACCAACTTCGTCGCCTCCGTCGACGGCGGGGTCCAGGATCCCCAGGGCCTGTCGGGCCATCTCGGCGGTGAGCCGGACGCCACGGTGTTCAAGGTCCTGCGCAGCCTGAGTGACGTGGTGCTCGTGGGCGCGGGAACCGCCCGCGCCGAGGGGTACCGCCCCATCTCGGGCGACTCGATCCACGAGTCGCTGCGCGAGGGCCGCCCTCGCGTGCCACGGCTCGCCGTCGTCAGCCGCAACCTCGACATCCCCGAGTCGCTGCTGACCCCGGGACTCATCATCCTCACGCCGGCCTCCTCCCCCGCCGAGGCCCGCCAGCGGCTCTCGCAGACCGCCGAGGTCGTCGTCGCGGGTGAGAACGCCGTGGACTGGCCCGCGGTGCTGGACGCCTTCGCCGCCCGCGGCCTCAACCGCATCCTGTGTGAGGGCGGCCCCGCGCTGCACGGCACCCTGGTCGATCTGGACCTCGTCGACGAGGCCTGCGTGACCGTCTCGCCCCACCTGGTGGGCGGCCCGGCCAAGCGGATCACCGAGGGAGCGCGGGCCGTGGAGCTGCCCATGCGACTCGGCCACGTGGTCGAGCAGGACGGCGTCCTGCTGACGCGGTGGGTCCGCGACCGTCGCGCGGCCTAGGCTGGGGGCATGTACAACGTGGCCCTGCTGGTGGAACGCCAGCTCATCGCCCTGGACGCCGATCAGATCCTCGCCCTGCATGAGGGTGTCGACGACGACGTCACGTATCACATGCTGCTGCCGGTCGACTCGTCCCCGGCAGCGCTGAGTGCGTCCATGACGGCGTTCGGCGGGGCTCAGTTCGTCCCGCTGGAGGAACCGGCCGCCTACACCCGCATCGAGGACGAGCTGCGCCAGGACGGGCAGGCCGAGCTCGAGGCCTCCGCGGCCCTGCTCACCGAGCGCGGCCAGAAGGTCACCACCAAGCTCGTCGAGTACGACCCGATCGACGCGCTCGTGGACGTCGTGAAGGAGAAGTCGTGCGAGGAGGTCATCATCCTGACCGAGCCGCACGTGGTGCGTGAGTTCCTTCAC
The DNA here is from genome assembly GCF_054957925.1 of Aeromicrobium sp. JP4. Classification (NCBI taxonomy): domain Bacteria; kingdom Bacillati; phylum Actinomycetota; class Actinomycetes; order Propionibacteriales; family Nocardioidaceae; genus Aeromicrobium; species Aeromicrobium sp. JP4. The sequence continues at coordinate 3,436,637 of NZ_CM143290.1, read as the reverse complement.
CTCGATTGGACGTCCCGAGCGAGAAGAAAACTGGACGTCCCGACGTTGCACCTGTTGGAACACCTGACTTTCGACGAACAGGCGGAGATGTGAGCAACCAGACTGACAAGACCTATGCGGTCGACCGTCCCGACGACGAGTGGCGCAAGGACCTCAGCGCCGCGGAGTACCACGTGCTGCGTCAGGCCGGGACCGAGCGACCCTTCAGCAGCGACTACGAGCACGACGCCACCGAGGGTGTGTACCGGTGTCGCGGCTGCAACGCCGAGCTCTTCCGCAGCGAGACCAAGTTCGACGCCCAGTGCGGCTGGCCGTCGTTCTACTCCCCCCTGGCGGAGGACCGCGTCGAGTACATCGAGGACTCCACCCTCGGCATGAAGCGCACCGAGGTTCGCTGCGCCAACTGCGGCTCGCACCTGGGCCACGTGTTCGCCGGCGAGGGCTTCGCCACCCCGACCGACCTGCGCTACTGCATCAACGGCATCGCGCTGGACCTGCAGGCGGACTGACAACCCGCGCCCCCGGGCGCACGAGATGTGCAGCGGTGTCCACCCTTCTTCGCGCCTGGCGCGGGGATGCGGTGGGCACCGCTTGCTCGTGTCCGAGCCCTCGTCCACAGGCCTGAGACGGAGGGCTGACGTCCCCGCGGGCCGTCGCTAGAGTGCGTAACTCGAAGTGACGTAGTTCGGGGGAACGATGCGGATACTGACGTGTGCCTTCGTGGCGACACTCGCGCTCACGATGAGCGCCTGCGGCGAGGACGACCCGCCGCCTACTGAACCGACCAGCGCGGCCACGACGCCCGCGAACCCTGACGCCACCCTGCCGCCCATGCCCGCGGCGGCGCAGGAGTTCACGCCGAGTGGCCTGTCGACTTTCACGCGCCACTACGTGAAGTTGATGGGTTACGCCGCCTCCACCGGCGATGTGGATGAACTGCAGCGGCTATCCGATCCGGACTGCGAAGGATGCGCGGAGTACATCAAGTTCTTCGAAAGCACGTATGACGACGGCGGGTTCATACGGCAGGAGTGGTCCGCCCCGAGCGGCTCCAGCGTCCGATTTGACGATCGGACTGCTCCTGACGCCGAGTCGTTCGTCACCACGACCTTGGAAATCTCCGCCGGAGAATTTAAGGAGAACGCCACGGCACCACTGAAACGCACTGCGGTTTCGAACGACACGGTGACTTTCGCGCTCCGCCACAACGAGGGTTGGACGGTTTCGCAACTTTGGCTCGGAGCCTACGAGTGATCGCGATTCTTGCCGGCCTGATCCTCACTTCACTGTCTGGAGACGTCGAGGTCATACCTAATCCGACAAGCCCAGAGGTCCGCTTGGAGGACGTCGAAAGAGTGCCACCTCAGACCCCGGGGCCGATCCGCGTCCGGAACCCAGGTGGGCCTGAACCAGCCCCGACCGAGCATGTGCCGGAGCCCTTCTACTGCCGTCCCGAGGCGCCATTCCCCCAGGACGACTGCATCACGCGGCCCGAGCCGGCGGACCCTACCGAGGCCCCGGATCGGGAGGTGACGCCCGGCGACGTTGTGGAGGCGGTCGAGCGCGTCGGGCTGCCCCGATTGCGCGTGGCGGTCCAGCCGGCCGGGTCGACGCTGGTGAACCTGGAGACGATCTTCCACACCAGCGCGGCACCGTTCGAGGAGACCGTGGACATCCTCGACTCCACCGTCGACCTGCGGGCGACGCCCGCGAGCTACACCTGGCACCACGGCGACGGCACCGCCCAGACCACCACCAAGCCTGGCCGGCCCTACCCCGCGCTCGACGTCATTCACCGGTACCGGCGGGCGGGCGGCGTCAGCGCACGCGTGGACGTCACCTACCGGGTCACCTTCCGCGTCGACGACGGCGGATGGCAGGAGCTCGACACCACGATCACCGCCGCCGGCCCCGCCACGATGCTGCGCGTCCGCGAGGCACGCCCCGTGCTCACCCGCTGACTCCGCGAGTGGCGCAGAAGCGCCCGCCACTCGACGAGTGGCGGGCGAGATTGCGCCACTCGCCGAAGGTGCGGCGGGCGGCGGAGGGCTCAGGGCCAGAGCGCGGTCAGCTCGGAGACCGAGAGGGCGCGGCCGGTGTAGAACGGCAGCTCCTCGCGCACGTGGTGGCGGGCGCCGGTGGCGCGGAGCTCACGCATGAGGTCGACGATCCGGTGCAGCTCGTCGGCCTCGAACGCCAGCAGCCACTCGTAGTCGCCGAGGGCGAACGAGGCGATCGTGTTCGCGCGGACGTCGGCGTAGTCGCGCGCGGCCTCGCCGTGCTCGCGCAGCAGGTGACGACGCTCGTCGTCGGGCAGCAGGTACCACTCGTACGAGCGCACGAACGGGTACACGCAGATGTACTTGAGCGTGTTCTCGTCGGCCAGGAAGTTCGGCACGTGCGAGCGGTTGAACTCCGCCGGGCGGTGCAGGCCCGCGTTCGACCACACGGGCGCGAGGTGTGAGCCGAGCTCGGTGCGGCGGAACGCGTTGTAGGCGTCCTGCAGGGCGTCGGCCGTGGCGGCGTGCCACCAGATCATCAGGTCGGCTTCGGCGCGCATCCCGCTCACGTCGTACGTGCCTCGCACCACGACGTCGTCGAGCTTCTCGAAGAGCGCGTCGACCTCGGCCGCCATCGCGGCACGGTCGCCGTCGCCCAGCGGACGCTCGATCCGGAACACCGAGTACATCGCGTAGCGGATGGTGGAGTTGATCTGCTCAGGGTCGACCTCGTGCGAACTCATGCGTCCATTCTCACCCGGCCACGGTTCGCTCGGCCGCGGCCCTCCCGGTGGCCACGACGGCAGCGATCCCCACACCCTCGTAGGCCGCGCCGCAGACCTCGAGCCCGGGCACCGTCGCCACGTCGTCGAGCACCGTGCGCACCAGGTCGCGGTGTCCGACCTCGTACTGCGGCAGACCCCCGCCCCAGCGCTGCACCGTCGAGGCCGTGACCGAACCGATCGCTCCCCCGGGCTCGACGACCGAGCGCAGGTCCGCCACGGCCAGGTCGACCAGGGAGGCGTCGTCGCGTTGCAGCACCGCGGTGTCGCCCGCGCGCCCGATCGACGCGCGCAGCACCGTGGCGCCGCCGGCGGCCTCCGCGAGCCACGCCCACTTGCGCGACGAGAACGTCGCGGCCTTGATCTCCAGCGGCTCGACCGGGGGCACGAGGAAGCCGGTGCCCGACGGCAGGTCGGCGCCCTCGACCAGCAGCGACACGACCACCATCGAGGCGTAGTCCAGACCCGCCAGGGCGAAGGCGGCCCGCGGGGCGACCTCGGCCAGGAGCCGGGACGCCGCCGGCGCGGGAGCGGCCATCACGACGGCGTCGAAGCGCTCGCGCACGGATGCCGTCGTGGGCCCCACGACGAGTTCCCACCCCGTACCGTCGCGGCGGATCGACCGCACGGTGGCCCCGGTGCGCACCTCGAAGCCGCCGGCCTCGACGACAGCGCGCGGAACCCGGCCCACCCCGCCGCGGACCCCGACGAGCGCCGGTCCCGAGGGCTTCGGCGCCGCGGCCCGCGCGGCGGCGCCGGCCAGCAGGTCCGGACCGAGCTCGGAGATCACCGGCGCGGCCGCGCGGAGCGAGAGCCGGTTGGCGTGGCCCGCGTAGACGCCGCCGAGCAGCGGCTCGACGAGGCGGTCCACCACCTCGCGTCCCAGCCGGTCGCCCACGAACTGCGCCACGGAGACGTCCTCGTCGGGCACGGGCAGCGGCGTCGACGTGATGGGGCCCACGAGCACACCGGACGCTTCGAGCGCAGCGAGGTCGGACGGCACCCCCATGATCGTGGGCGGGAGCGCGCGCAGGGCCCCGCGGCTCCACACCATCGACGGGATCGGCTCGGGCGCCACGACGTCGGCGGAGAGGCCGACGGCATCGACGAGGTCGAGGGCCTCGGGTCGGCGGGCGAGCATCGCCTCGGCGCCCACGTCCACCGTCAGGTCGCCGAGTCGCGCCTGGCGGACCTTGCCGCCGATCTCGGGCGAGCCCTCCAGCACCACCGGCTTCGCACCCGCGGCAGCCAGGTGGAAGGCCGCGGAGAGTCCTGCGATCCCGCCGCCCACGACGGCGACGCGCACGTCAGGCCTCCGGCTCGTAGGCGTGCACGAAGTCGACCAGCCGCGTCAGCGCGTCGGCGTCGGTCGCGGGAAGCACGCCGTGCCCGAGGTTGAAGACGTGGCCCTTGGCGGCACGTCCGGCCTCGATCACCTCGGCGGCGCGGGCGTGGACGACCTCGGTGGGCGCGAACAGCAGTGTCGGGTCGAGGTTGCCCTGGACGGCACGATCGCCGACCCGGCCGATCGCCTCGGACAGCGGGACGCGCCAGTCGACACCGACGACGTCGGCGCCCGCCTCGCCCATGCGCGACAGCAGCTCGCCCGTGCCGACGCCGAAGTGGATCCGCGGCACGTCGAGGTCGGCGACGGACGCGAGGACCTCCTCGGAGTGCGGACGCACGTAGGTGTCGTAGTCGGACGGCGACAGCGCCCCGGCCCACGAGTCGAACAGCTGGACCGCGGAGGCACCGGCCTCGATCTGGAGCCGCAGGAACTGGCCCGCGATGGCCGCGATCCGGCCGAGCAGCGCGTGCCACAGGTCGGGATCGCCGTACATCAGCTCCTTCGTGCGCCGGTGGTCGCGCGACGGGCCGCCCTCGACGAGGTAGGACGCGAGCGTGAACGGCGCACCGGCGAAGCCGATCAGCGGCGTCCCACCCAGCTCGCCTACAAGGCCGCGCACGGCATCGGTGATCGAGGTGACGTCGTCGGGCTCCAGGTCACGCAGGGTGCCGAGCTGGTCGGCCGAGCGGATCGGGTCGGCCACCACGGGCCCGGTGCCCGGGACGATGTCCAGGTCGACGCCGATCGCCTTCAGCGGCACGACGATGTCGGAGAAGAAGATGGCCGCGTCGACGCCGTGGCGGCGCACCGGCTGCATCGTGATCTCGACGACCATGTCGGTGCGGAAGCACGACTCGAGCATGGGCACGCCCTCGCGGATCGCGAGGTACTCCGGCAGGGAGCGTCCCGCCTGCCGCATGAACCAGACCGGCGTGTGGGAGGGCTCGAGTCCACGGCACGCACGCAGGAACGGGCTCGTGAGGGCGCTGTCGACGGAGGCGTCGCGAACATCGTTGGTCACGTCACGAGTCTGTCACGCCTGCGTGTCGAGCCTCCCGCCCCCGCATTCCGTGCCTAAGATCACGGTGTGGGCGCCCGAACCAAGCTTGAAGGCATCCCGGCACCGTTCACGCGGGCTGTCGAGGAAGTGAAGCGCGCCGTCGCGCGCCCGGAGCTCGAGCTCGGCGAGATGCCCGCTCCGCAGCGCATCGCCCCGTTCGCCCACGCCATGACCGCCGACGTGGTCGTCGCGGACGTCGAGCTGGGCACCGGGCGCTTCATCCTGCTGCACGACCCGGCCGGCAACGACGCGTGGAACGGCACGTTCCGCTGCGTCACGTTCGCGCGCGCCGACATCGAGCAGGAGATGGCCACCGACCCGCTCATCACCCAGGTCGGCTGGAGCTGGCTGACCGACGCACTCGACGACGCGGGCGCCGAGCACACCAACCCGGCCGGCAGCATCACCGTCGTCCGCTCGGAGGGCTTCGGCGCGATGACCGACGACGAGACCGACGCCCAGATCGAGGTGCGCGCCTCCTGGACGCCCCACGGCGGGCTCGAGCCCCACGCCTCGGCGTGGATGGAACTGCTCGGCAAGCTCGCCGGCCTGCCGCCCCTGGCGCCCGGCGTCGTCCCTCTCACCCGTAGGCGCGCCTCCCGTTGACGAACGAACCCGAAGAGATCATCGACGAGGCTCCTGAGCCCGTCCTCCCCCGACTCGGCCTCCGCGAGCCGCTCACCCCGGTGGTCGACACCGACGACGCGCTGGCCCGCGCTTGCGCCGAGATCTCCCTAGGCGAGGGACCCATCGCCCTGGACGCTGAGCGCGCCTCGGGCTACCGCTACTCCCAGCGCGCCTACCTCGTGCAGGTGCGCCGCGAGGGCTCGGGCAGCTGGCTCATCGACCCGATCGCCTTCCCCGACCTCAGCGAGCTGGGCCTGGCCTTCGGCGACGCCGAGTGGATCCTGCACGCCGCCACCCAGGACCTGCCGTGCCTGGCCGAGGTCGGGCTGCGCCCCGCCTCGCTGTTCGACACCGAGCTCGCCGGCCGGCTGCTGAACCTGCCACGCGTCGGCCTGGCCGCCCTCGTGGAGCACTACCTGGGCATGAGCCTGGCCAAGGAGTTCTCGGCCGCCGACTGGTCCACCCGGCCGCTGCCCGAGCCGTGGCTGGAGTACGCGGCACTCGACGTGGAGGTCCTGCTCGAGCTGCGCGAGCTCGTGCTGGCCGACCTGAAGGCCGCCGGCAAGGACGGCTGGGCGCGCGAGGAGTTCGACGCGCTGCTGTCGTTCACCGGGCCGCCCGAGCGCAAGGACCCGTGGCGACGCACCTCGAGCATCCACAAGATCCGCAGCCGTCGGGCCCTGGCCATCGTCCGGGCCCTGTGGCACGCCCGCGACGCGATCGCCGAGGACCGCGACATCACTCCCGGCCGCATCCTGCCCGACGCGTCGATCGTGTCGCTGGCCACGCACGCCCCCGACTCGTTCACCGCGCTCAAGAACGACCCCACGATGCGCCGTCGCGGTCCGCGCCGCTTTCTCGACGAGTGGTTCGACGCGATCGAGGAGGCCCTCGGCCTGCCCGAGGACGAGCTGCCCACCTCGGGCCAGCGCTCCGACGGCCCGCCGCCGCCGCGCGCCTGGGCCGACAAGGACCCGGTCGCGGCCGCCCGCCTCGTCCGGGTGCGCGCGCAGGTCACCCAGATCGCCGAGCAGCAGAACGTCCCGGCCGAGAACCTCATCGGCCCGGCCATCGTGCGCGCGCTCGCCTGGCAGCCGCCCGCCGACCTCGACGCGGCGTCGATCGCCGAGGAGCTGCGCGAGCGGGGCAGCCGGAACTGGCAGATCGAGCTGGTGGCCGCGCCGATCGCGGCCGCGCTCGTCGACCCCTGATTCGCGGCGTACCCGCACGACACCGGACATCTGCTCACGCAGTCACCGGCCCGGGTTTACGCTCGAATGCATGGCCGACTTCCACAAGCCGTCGTTGCCCGGGGCAGCCGTGTTCGACTCGCTGCCCGACCCGGACGACCCGGCCGAACGCACCGCCGCCGGCCACCGCATCGCCTCACTGCTGGTGCGAGGGGCCCGCGACCACGCCGATCGCGACCTCGTCGAGCGGGTGCTGCACCTGGCCGACTCCGAGGGCATGGGGGTCATCGCCGAGCTCTGGGCCAAGGCCCCTCCCGAGACCGTCGCGGGCGCCCTGTGGCGGCTCTACGCCCTGCGCACGTGGGTGCACCACAACCCCGTGCAGGCGTCGCGCGAGTTCGCCGCGGGCCGTGCCTACGCACCCGTGCAGGAGGTCCTCGCCGGCGTGGTCGACCCGCCCGGACCGAACGAGGTCGTCGAGCTCGTGGACACGGTCGTGCGGGGCATCGTCGCCGCCGACTTCGACGTCTCGCTGGACCGCGCGGCGGCCTTCGCGCACATCGTCGGCGTGGGCCGCGGCCAGATGGAGGGCGGCGATGCCACCAGCGCCGCCCGCCTCGTCGACACGGCACGCCACCTGCGGGCGGCCGCCGAGGCGGAGCGTCGCGGCGAGCTGCACTGAGCCGGTTCCTGAGTTGCCCCGGTCACCTTTGAATTTGGATCCGATGCATTAAAATGGTGAGTGCGCCGGGTCGAGGTAGCCCCGGGTCCCAACATCAGCCGCTACGAGCGGCCACGCGCCGTGAGGCGCTCCCGACCCGGCGCGCCCCTCCCCCTTCACGCCCTCCGATCAGCGCGGCGCGAACGTCGTGTACGAGTGCGCCGGCGCCAGCAGGTCGTCGAGGCCGGCGGAATCCTCCGCCGTCGGGACCCAACTCGCGGCGGCCACGTTCGAGGCCACCTGCTCCGGCCGCGAGACGCCGGCGATCACCGAGGAGACGGCCGGCCGCGAGGCGAGTCCGCCCATCGCCAGCTCGAGCAGCGTGATGTCCCTCTCGTCGGCGAAGGCCTGCAGCGCGTCGATCCGCTCCCAGTCCGCGCCCTCCCACCGCGCGCGCTGTCCGGCCAGGCGCGTGCCCGCCTCGGGCTCGACGTCGCGCGAGTACTTGCCGGTCAGCAGCCCGTACGCGAGCGGGAAGTACGGCAGCAGGCCCACGCCCAGCTCCACGCACGCCGGTACGAGCTCGACCTCGGCCGCGGGGTTGTAGAGCGAGTACTCGTTCTGCGCGGTGGCGAAGTGTGCGAGCCCGGTGGTCCGCGAGATCCAGTCGGCGTCGACGAGCTGCCACGCGGTGAAGTTCGAGCAGCCGATCGCACGGACCTTGCCCTCGTCGACCAGCTCGGTCATCGCGCCGAGGGTCTCCTCGACCGGCGTGCCCGGATCCGGGGTGTGCAGCTGGTAGAGGTCGATGACGTCGGTGCCGAGGCGGCGCAGGCTCGCCTCCGCCGCGCGGCGGACGTACGCCGCGCTCCCCCGCCGCCCGCCGTCGTCGCCGTTGCGCCCCTGCATGTCCATGCCGAACTTGGTGGCGACGACCACCTCGTCGCGACGCCCCTGCAGGGCGGCGCCGAGCAGGGTCTCGCTCTCACCGAGGGAGTAGGTGTCGGCCGTGTCGAAGAACCGCACCCCGTGCTCGAAGGCCGCGTCGACGACGGCGGTCACCTGGTCGCCGTCGATGCGCGCCCCGAAGGCGTTGCAGCCGATCCCCACGGGGCCGACGTCGATACCGCTCGTTCCCAGGACATGTCGTGTGCTCACGCACCCACCGTAGGACGGTTACACTCGGCGGGTGATCCGGACCACCCATGCCGTGCGACGTCTCGTCGCGGCTCTGGCAGCCGTGCTGCTGGCCGGCATGCTCGGGCTGGGTGCCCTCGCCGGATTCTCCGGTGCCGAGCGGCGTGCCACGGGCACGACCATGTCGGCCGGGGACGAGCCCGCGCAGCCGCGGGTCACGGTCGCCAAGGCGACCTCGGACGACCACTCCGTGTCCGTCGACCTGCCCGCGGGCACGCTCGACACCACGCTGTCGCTGGTCGCGGCAGCCCTGGTGGCGCTCGCCGCCGCCCTGGTCGCCGCGCAGGTGGGCCGGGCGGTTCCCGCGCCGGCCGGGCGCGCCCCGCCGCTGGCCTGACCGGCCCCGGTCCGTCTTCGCCACCCCTCGTACTTCGCCGTCCTCGGCCCCCATCGAAAGTCACCCATGTCCTCCAAGACCAACTTCTGGCGCGGCCTCGTCTGCCTCGTCGTGATCGTCGGCTCGCTCGCGATCGCCTTCACCATGAAGCCCAACCTGGGCCTCGACCTGCGCGGCGGCACGCAGATCACGCTCGAGACCAAGTCCACCGACCGCATCGAGGCGAACGCCGAGTCCACCGACCGGGCCCTCGAGGTCCTGCGCGGCCGCGTCGACGCCCTCGGCGTCTCCGAGCCGACGCTGGCGCGCTCCGGCGACACGCGGATCATCGTCGAGCTGCCCGACGTGCAGGACCCCAAGAAGGCCGCCGAGGTCATCGGCCAGACGGCCACCCTGGAGTTCCGCGAGGTCAAGGCCCCCGCCGACGAGGCCACCAAGCCCGCGAAGGGCGAGGTCGTGCTGCCCGACGAGCAGGGCCAGAACATCCTCCTCGGCCCGGTCGCCTTCGACGGCAACGGGATCAGCGACGCCAATGCCGCGCTGCCCCAGCAGGGCCTCGGCGAGTGGGTCGTCAACGTCGAGTTCAACGGCACGGGCCGTGCGCCGTGGCGCGACCTGGTGACCTCGGCCTGCGCCAACACCGCGGCCGGCAACCGGATCGCGATCATCCTGGACAACGAGGTCATCTCGTCGCCCGGCATCGTCCCCGAGCTGTGCCAGTCCGGCGGCGGCAGCTCGACCAGCATCACGGGTGACTTCACCCAGGCCAGCGCCGACGAGCTCGCCGCGCTGATCAAGGGCGGCGCCCTCCCGGTCCCCGTCGAGATCATCGACCAGCGCACCGTCGGCCCGACGCTCGGCCAGGCCGCCATCGACGACTCCATCCAGGCCTCGATCATCGGCCTGTTCCTCACCGGACTCTTCATCATCTTCATCTACCGCGCGACCGGCGTCATGGCCACGGTCGCGCTGTGCGTCTACGCACTCGTCTCCTACGCCGCGCTGGTCCTGCTCGGGGCCACGCTGACCCTGCCCGGCCTCGCGGGCTTCGTGCTCGCGATCGGCCTGGCGATCGACGCCAACGTGCTGGTCTACGAACGAGCGCGCGAGGAATACCACGAGAATCCGAAGTCCGGCCTGCTCTCGGCCCTGACCACCGGCTTCTCCAAGGCCTGGTCCGCGATCATCGACTCCAACGTCACGACGATCCTGGCCGCGCTGCTGCTGTTCTTCCTGTCGGCCGGCCCGGTCAAGGGCTTCGGCATCACCCTGACCATCGGCGTCATCGCCTCGATGTTCTCCGCCCTGGTCGTGGCCCGCTGGCTCACCGAGTGGCTGGTCAAGCGCCGCTGGATCCGCTCGCACCCGCAGGTCAGTGGCATCGGCGGCATCTCCGGCGTGCGTCGCTGGCTGAACGAGCACGGTCCCTACCTCGTTCGCCGCGCGGGCATGTGGGTCGCCATCTCCCTCGGTGTCGCCACCGTGGCGATCGGCGGCATCCTCGTGCGCGACCTGAACCTCGGCGTCGAGTTCGCCGGCGGCCGCCAGATCGAGTACTCGACCGCCGAGGCGGTCACCCCCGACCAGGCCCGCGAGGCCGTGGCAGACGCCGGATTCCCCGAGGCGGTCGTGCAGTCCTCGTCCGCCGACGGCGGCGAGAACATCTCGGTGCGCCTGCCCAAGATCAGCGAGGACCAGGCCGAGCAGGTGCGCTCGTCGATCGCCGAGATCGGCGGCGAGACCGTCCAGGTCCGCTCCGACACGATCGACCCCACGCTGGGCAAGGAGCTGCGCAACAAGGCGCTGCTGGCCTTCCTCATCGCGGTGGCCGCGCAGATGGCCTACCTGGCCTGGCGCTTCCGCTGGACCTGGGCCGCGGCCGCCATCGTCTCGATGGCCTCGGTCGTGCTCGCGGTCGTGGGCGTCTTCGCCTGGTGGGGCAAGCCGATCGACGGCGTGTTCCTGGCAGCCATCCTGTCCATCATCGGCCTGGCCGTGAACGACTCGATCGTCGTCCTCGACCGCATCCGAGAACGCACCCGGACGCGCGACATCCCGTTGCGCGAGATGGTCAACGAGGCGATTCTGTCGACCCTGCCGCGAACCATCAACACCGCGATGGGCGCCACGTTCATCCTGGCGGCGCTGATGGTGCTGGGTGGCGACTCACTGCGCGACTTCTCGATCGCGGTGCTGCTCGGCCTGCTGTTCGGCCACTTCTCCACGGTGTTCACCGCAGCCACGCTGGGTGTCCTGCTGGAGGAGCGCTGGCCGTACAACCCGGACAAGGACCCGCGCCACAAGGCCGACCCGTACTCGCACATCCTCGACGGGCGCGGCACGCCCGACGAGGGCGCGGTGGTCTGATCCAGCGGTAGCGTGCGCTCATGACCACCCCGCCGGACGAGCCGTACCCCGATCCCGACCCGGGTGCGGGCGACCACGACCCGACGCTGCGGTTCGGCGGGCCCCCGGGCCCGCCGAACCCCCCGCCGCCCCCTCCTCCGCCGTCGTCCCCGCCGCCGCTTCCGCCGGGAGGATGGGCGGGGCCGGGAGCGCCGTACGGCATCGACCCCAAGACCGGCATCCCGTTCTCGGACAAGTCGAAGATCGTCGCGGGCCTGCTGCAGATCCTGATCCCCCTGGGCATCGGACGGTTCTACACGGGGCACACGGGGATCGGCGTGGCCCAGCTGCTGGTCACGGTCTTCACCTGCGGCGTGGGCGCGATCTGGCCGTTCGTCGACGGGATCATCACGCTCGTGTCGGATTCTCGCGACGGGAACGGGCGCCCGCTCCGGTCCTGATCGGGCGCGTCAGACCCGCGGTGCGATGATGGGGTCATGGCCATCGCGAACCACGTGGTCGACCTCATCGGCGACACACCCCTAGTCCGGCTGAACTCCGTCGTACCCGAAGGCGCGGCCACCGTCGTGGCCAAGCTCGAGTACCTGAACCCCGGCGGCAGCGCGAAGGATCGCATCGCGGTCAAGATGGTCGACGAGGCCGAGGCCTCCGGGGCCCTCAAGCCCGGCGGCACGATCGTCGAGCCCACCTCGGGCAACACCGGCGTCGGCCTGGCCCTCGTCGCCCAGCAGCGCGGCTACTCGTGCATCTTCGTCTGCCCCGACAAGGTCAGCGAGGACAAGCGCAACACGCTGAAGGCCTACGGCGCGCAGGTCGTGGTGTGCCCCACGGCGGTCCCGCCGGACCACCCCGACTCGTACTACAACGTCTCCGACCGTCTCGTGCGCGAGACCGAGGGGGCCTGGAAGCCCGACCAGTACTCGAACCCGGCCGGCCCGGCCAGCCACTACGAGACCACCGGTCCGGAGATCTGGCGCGACACCGAGGGTGCGATCACCCACTTCGTGGCCGGCGTCGGCACCGGCGGCACGATCTCGGGAGCCGGCCGCTTCCTCAAGGAGCAGCGGTCCGACCTGAAGGTCATCGGCGCCGATCCCGAGGGCTCGGTCTACTCCGGCGGCACGGGGCGGCCCTACCTCGTGGAGGGCGTCGGCGAGGACTTCTGGCCCACGGCCTACGACCCGGCGATCCCCGACGAGATCATCGCCGTCTCCGACGCCGACTCCTTCGACATGACGCGCCGCCTGGCCCGCGAGGAGGGCCTGCTGGTCGGTGGCTCGTGCGGCATGGCCGTGGTCGCCGCCGTGCGCGTGGCTGAGCGCCTCGGTCCGGACGACCTCGTCGTGGTGCTGCTGCCCGACGGCGGACGCGGCTACCTCTCGAAGATCTTCAACGACGACTGGATGGCCTCCTACGGCTTCCTGCGCACGCCGCTCGACGGCCACCCGGCCGACCTGCACGTGATCGACATCCTGCGCCGCAAGAGCGGGGCCATGCCCGCGCTGGTGCACACGCACCCGTCCGAGACGGTGCGCGACGCGATCGAGATCCTGCGCGAGTACAACGTCTCGCAGATGCCCGTCGTCGGCCCCGAGCCGCCGGTGGTCATCGGCGAGGTCGCCGGCAGCGTCAGCGAGCGCGAGCTCGTGAGTGCGGTCTTCGAGGGCCGTGCCCAGCTGACCGATGCCGTGGCCCAGCACATGGAGCCGCCGCTGCCGATCATCGGCTCCGGCGAGGACCTGTCCGCCGCGCTCGACGCCTTCAAGGGCAGCGACGCGCTGATGGTGGTCGACGAGGGCAAGCCGCTCGGCGTCCTGACCCGTCACGACCTGTTGGGAGTTCACGTATGAGCGACGGCGGCGGCTTCTCCACGCGCGCGATCCATGCCGGTCAGGATCCCGATCCGCGCACCGGCGCGGTGAACATCCCGATCTACGCCAGCTCCACGTTCGCCCAGGACGGCGTCGGGGGCATGCGCGAGGGCTTCGAGTACGCGCGCACCGGCAACCCCACCCGCCGGGCGCTCGAGGCGAACCTCGCCGCGCTCGAGGGCGGCACGTACGGACGCGCGTTCTCCTCGGGCATGGCGGCCACCGATGCGGCGCTGCGCGCGATCCTGCGCCCCGGCGACCACCTCGTGATTCCCGACGACGCCTACGGCGGCACGTTCCGGCTCATCGACAAGGTGTTCTCGCACTGGGGCATCGAGCACACGCCCGTGCCGGTCAACGATGCCGACGCCATCGCGGCGGCGATCACCGACCGCACCAAGCTCGTGTGGCTCGAGACGCCCACCAATCCCCTGCTCAACGTCGCCGACATCGCCGGGACCGCCGAGGTCACCCGTGCAGCCGGGGTGAAGCTGCTCGTCGACAGCACGTTCGCGTCGCCCTACCTCCAGCAGCCGCTGGCGCTGGGCGCCGACATCGTCCTGCACTCCTCCACGAAGTACCTGGGCGGCCACAGCGACGTCGTCGGCGGCGCGCTCGTCACGTCCGACCCCGCGCTCGACGAGGCCTTCGCGTTCCTGCAGAACGGCGCGGGCGGCGTGCCCGGGCCGTTCGACGCCTACCTGACCCTGCGCGGCATCAAGACGCTCGCGGTCCGGATGGACCGTCACTGCGACAACGCCGAGGCGATCGCGCGGATGCTGGTCGACCACGACGCGGTCAGCCACGTCAGCTACCCCGGTCTGCCCGACCACCCGGGCCACGAGGTCGCGGCGCGCCAGATGCGCCGGTTCGGCGGGATGATCTCGCTGCGCCTCGCCGGCGGTCGCCAAGCGGCACTCGACCTGTGCTCGCGCACCCGGGTCTTCACCCTCGCCGAGAGCCTCGGCGGCGTGGAGTCGCTCATCGAGCACCCGGGGGCCATGACGCACGCGTCCACGGCCGGATCGCAGCTCGAGGTCCCCGAGGACCTCGTCCGGCTGTCGGTCGGGATCGAGGACGTCGAGGACCTGCTGGAGGACCTGCAGCAGGCCCTGGCCTGACCTTCGCGGGCACCCGGAGAGGTGGGTCCGCCTCGTTAGTCTGGAGGCCATGTCTCGCAACGGCTCCTTCTCCGGACTGTCCTGGCTCCAGCTGGTGGCCGGTGCACTCGCGGCGATGACGTCGGCCTGGGTCGCGTCCTACCTCGGCGTTGCAGGCACGATCATCGGCGCGGCGGTCGGCAGCCTCGTGGCGTCGATCGCGAGCGCGTTCTACGTGCGCGGGCTCGACCGCGGCACCACGTTCATCACCGAGAGCGGCACGGTCGTGTCACGATCGGCGCCAGCGGGCGAGGAGCACGGCGACGGCGGTGAGATCCTCGTCACCGAGCACGAGTCCACCGTCGCCGTCGAGGAGTCCGAGCGCGCCCTGTCGTGGAAGCGCATCCTCGTCTGGGCCGGACTCGCGCTCGGCACCGCACTGCTGGCCATCGGCGCCTACGAGCTGGCCACGGGGGCGTCCTTCGGCAACACCGACAACCCCACGATCGGGCGGCCCTGGCAGGACCGAGGCACCGGCTCCGACCCGCAGGACGAGCCGGATCCCACCGCGTCCACGGCGCCCACGGACGGTCCCTCCGACGACCCGACCACGGCTCCGACGACCGCTCCCACCACCGCGCCGACCACCCCCGCGCCCGCGCCGCAGGCACCCGATCCCACGACCCAGCCCACCGTCGAGCCGACGCCCGAGGCCACGCCCGGCGCCCAGGACTGACCCGGGAACATTCCGCACCCCTGTGCCGTTGTAGGCGGTGACGAGAGGAGCGGAACATGACCATCTGGATGAAGCCCACGCTGACGGACGAGAAGATCGAGGCGATGGAGCCGTTGGAGGCGTTCCGCTACGCCGAGGACCTCCTGGAGTCCCGCTTCCCGCGTGAGGCAGCCCGCGTGCTGCGGCCCGTGGCCGAGCTCGAGCCGCGCAACGCCGCCGTGTGCGAGCTGATGGGCCGCGCCCACTTCGCCGCCGCCCACCTGGGCCCGGCCGAGCAGGCGTTCCGGACGCTCACCGAGCTCGAGCCGACCAGCGCCTGGGCGCAGAAGGCCCTCGGCCTGGCGCTCGATCGCCAGAGCCGCCACCGCGAAGGCGCGGTGCACCACCGGCTCGCCGCGGCCATGGGCGCCAGCGAGCGCGACGCCACGCGCGTCGAGCTGGTCGACCGCCCCGGCGCCTGATGTCGGACACGGCCCCGTCTGTTTGGATGGGGCCGTGTTCACCGTCGGAAGCACCCTGCCGGACGCCCCCGGAAGATCGGGCACCATCGAGACCCCTCACGGCTCGATCCGCACGCCCGCGTTCATCCCGGTCGGCACCAAGGCGACCGTGAAGGCCGTGCTCCCCGAGTCGATCTCCGAGCTCGGCGGGCAGGCCGTGCTGGCCAACGCCTACCACCTGTACCTGCAGCCCGGCGCCGACATCGTGGAGGCCGCCGGCGGCCTCGGCGCCTTCATGAACTGGCACGGCCCCACCTTCACCGACTCCGGCGGCTTCCAGGTGCTGAGCCTCGGCGCCGGCTTCAAGAAGACCCTGGCGATGGACGCCGTGGGCACCGAGGCCGACGACGTGATCGCCCCCGGCAAGGACCGCCTCGCCCACGTGGACGAGGACGGCGTCACGTTCAAGAGCCACCTCGACGGGTCGAAGCACCGGTTCACCCCCGAGGTGTCGATGGGCATCCAGCACCAGCTCGGCGCCGACATCATCTTCGCGTTCGACGAGCTGACCACGCTGATGAACAGCCGGGATTACCAGGAGGACTCGCTGCGACGCACCCAGGCGTGGGCGCAGCGCTGCCTCGCGGAGATCGAGCGGCTGCGGGCGGCCCACCCCGACCGCCCGCGCCAGGCCCTCTACGGCGTGGTGCAGGGCGCGCAGCACGAGGACCTGCGGCGGCAGGCCGCCCGCGGCCTGGCCGACCTGGCGTTCGACGGCTACGGGGTCGGCGGCGCGATCGAGAAGGAGAACCTCGGCACGATCGTCCGCTGGGTCACGGACGAGCTGCCCGACGACCGACCGCGTCACCTGCTGGGGATCGGCGAGCCCGAGGACCTCTTCGCCGGGGTCGAGGCGGGCTGCGACACGTTCGACTGCGTCACGCCCACCCGGGTCGCGCGGTCGTCGCGCGTCTACAGCGCCACCGGCCGCTACAACCTCATGGTGGCGGCGTCACGGCGCGACTTCGGCCCGATCGAGGAGGGCTGCGACTGCTACACGTGCGCCCACTACACGAAGGCCTACCTGCACCACCTGTTCAAGGCGAACGAGTACAACGCCGCGACCCTGTGCTCGATCCACAACGAGCGCTTCTTCGTGCGGCTCGTGGACTCGATGCGCACGGCGATCGAGGACGGCGACTTCGCGGCCCTGAAGTCCGAGTGGCTGGGCCGCTACCTCGGGGGCCGGGCGGCTCAGGCGGCCAGGTAGGTGGGCTCGCGCCGCTTGAGCCACGCGATGACCCGCACGGTGAGCGGCATCAGCAGCAGCTCGACGCCGACCTTCAGCACCACGCCCATGACGAAGTAGTTCACGAAGGCGCCGAACGTGGAGACGCCGATCGCCGACGCGGCGATCGCGCAGAAGATCAGCGTGTCCGCGACCTCGCCCACGCCGGTGGAGCCGATGAGGCGGGCGACGAGACGGCGCTCGGCCGACCGCTGCTTCATCCGCACCAGCACCCACGAGTTGAGGAACTGGCCGACGAGGTAGCCGGCCAGGCTGGCCAGGACGATCTGCGTGACCGGGCCCAGCACGGCCTCGTAGGCCGCCTGGTTCTCGTACCAGGAGGCGCCGGGCAGCAGCTGGACGACGAAGAACGTGCCCGCGGCGAGCGCGGCGGCGGCGAAGCCGGTGAGGATCGCCCGACGGGCGGCGCGCAGTCCGTAGACCTCGGAGATCACATCGCCGAGCACGTAGGCCAGCGGGAACAGCACGACTCCCCCGTCGACCACGAGCGGCCACAGCTGCACCGGACCGAGCATGACCTGGCCGGAGCCGATCTCTACCGCCTTGCTGGCGACGATGTTCGAGACGACGATCACGACGCAGAACAGGGCGAGCAGGATGTCGTAGTGCGACGAGCCGCGGGACGCGAACCGGACGACGTCGGGGCTCGGAGCAGGCGTGGTGGACACGACCGCCATCCTCCCACGGCGCGCCCCGTGCCCTCGCGTCGTGGGCCCGGTGGGAGAATCGTCACATGAGCCTGCCGACCACCACCGACGTCCTCGTCGTCGGCGCCGGGCCTGCCGGCTCCTCCGCCGCCGCGTGGACCTCGCGGCTCGGGATGGACACCGTACTGGCGGACGCCGCCACCTTCCCGCGCGACAAGACCTGCGGCGACGGCCTCACCCCGCGTGCCATCGCCGAGCTCGAGCGGCTCGACCTCGGCGACTGGGTCCGCGGGCACACCGTGAACCGGGGCCTGCGCGCCGCCGGCTTCGGCCAGGAGCTGCTGCTGCCGTGGCCCGGTGGCTCGCTGCCCGACCACGGCTCGGCCGTCCCCCGCACCGAGCTCGACGCGCGGATCCGCGAGCGCGCGCTGGATGCCGGGGTGACCGGCGTCGACGGCGCCCGCGCCGTGGATGTCGAGCGGGCCGCTGACGGCTCGGTCGCCGGCGTCGTCTTCGACACGGCGCAGGGCCGCCACACCATCGCGTGCCGGCGCCTCGTGATCGCCGATGGCGTCCGCTCCCCGCTCGGCCGGGTGCTCGGGCGCGAGTGGCACCGCGAGACCGCCTACGGCGTCGCGGGCCGCAGCTACGTGAAGTCGGGCCGCGGCGACGACCCGTGGATCTCCTCGCACCTCGAGCTGCGGGGCGAGACGGGAGAGCTGCTGCCCGGCTACGGGTGGATCTTCCCGCTCGGCGACGGCCGGGTGAACCTCGGCGTGGGCGCGCTGGCCACCGCGAAGCGCCCCGCGAAGATCCAGATCCGTCCGCTGATGGAGTACTACGCCACCTTGCGCCGCGAGGACTGGGACCTCGGCGCCGACCTCGAGCTGCCCACGTCGGCGCTGCTGCCGATGGGTGGCGCCGTGTCGGGTGTGTCCGGGCGCAACTGGATCGTCATCGGCGACGCCGCGGGCTGCGTGAACCCGCTCAACGGCGAGGGCATCGACTACGGTCTGGAGACCGGCCGCATCGGGGCCGAACTGCTGGCCACGGGCGACTCCCCCGAGGCGGCCTGGCCCGCGATGCTGACGGCCCACTACGGACCCGCCTTCTCGATCGCGCGCCGCCTGGCCGGGCTGATCACCGTGCCGCACCTGCTGCCCACGGCCGGCCCGATCGGGATGCGCTCGCACACCCTGATGACGATCGCGCTGCGCGTGATGGGCAACCTCGTCACCGACGAGGACCGCGACCTCACGGCCCGGGTCTGGCGCTGGGCGGGCCGCCGCTCCATCCGCCTCGACGAGCGCCCGCCGTTCACCGCCTGACCTCCGTCGCGCCCGTTCCGAAAGTGGTGGGTGGAGGCCGGTAGCCTCGCAGGGTGCTGAGGATCTCGACCGTCAACGTCAATGGCATCCGCGCCGCGTGGCGCAAGGGGATGAAGGAGTGGCTCGAGGGCCGCGACGCCGACATCATCACGCTGCAGGAGGTCCGCGCCCCCGACGCGATCGTGCACGAGATCCTCGAGGGCACCGGCTACCACGTGGTCCACACCGAGGCCGCCGCCAAGGGACGCTCGGGCGTCGCGGTGATCAGCCGCCTCGAGCCCACGAGTCACCGCGTCGGCAACGGCGACGCGTTCTTCGACGACACCGGCCGCTGGATCGAGTCCGACCTCACGCTCCCCGACGGCTCCGTCCTCACCGTGGTCAGCGTCTACGTCCACTCCGGCGAGGCCGGCACGCCGCGCCAGGAGGAGAAGTTCCGCTTCCTCGACCAGATGACCAAGCGCATGGCCGAGCTCGGCGGCATGGACGGCCACGCGCTGATCACGGGCGACCTCAACGTCGGCCACACCGAGCTCGACATCCGCAACTGGAAGGGCAACGTCAAGAAGGCCGGGTTCCTGCCCGAGGAGCGCGCCTACTTCGACCAGTTCTTCGGCGACCTCGGCTGGTACGACGTGCACCGCCACCTGGCCGGGCCGGTGGACGGCCCGTACACCTGGTGGTCGATGCGCGGGCAGGCCTTCGACAACGACACGGGCTGGCGCATCGACTACCAGATCGCGACCCCCGAGCTGGCGCAGTCCGCTCGTGTGGCCACCGTGGATCGCGCCGCCAGCTGGGGCGAGCGCTGGTCCGACCACGCGCCGCTGACCATCGACTACGACCTCTGAACCGGACGGGATCGCCCCCGCACACAGGTGCGGGGGACGCGCCGTCCCCCCGGATGCACGCCCCCCGCTCGGCCCGCGGCGTCGCCGTGGGCACCACCCCGTGAGGTGGTTCTTCCTGACTATACCGGCGTAGTCGTTCCGGCGGGTGTAGCGCCACGGCGCGTTCATCCGACATTCACCGCTTCGAGTCGTCTTCGGAGCCTCCCGACGCCCGTCGCCGTGTCGTAGGGTGGTGGCAGTTGCACGACGTTGGACAGCAAAAGGATGCGGTTCCCTCCGGGGCGTGGTTCCTCTCGCGGTTGGATGTGCGTCGCGACCGTCGGGCGTGAAGAGCGCGTCCGACCATCGCCAGAAGGATCAAGAGGAGAAAGACCATGGCCACCGGTACCGTCAAGTGGTTCAACGCTGACAAGGGCTTCGGATTCATCGCCCCCGACGACGGCGGCGAGGACGTGTTCGCGCACTACTCGGCGATCCAGTCGGGCGGCTACCGCTCGCTGAACGAGAACCAGAAGGTCGAGTTCGACGTGGAGCAGGGCCAGAAGGGCCTCCAGGCCGCGAACATCCGGCCGCTCTGAGTCCACCCGGACCCGAACGCCAAGAACCCCACCACCGAGAGGTGGTGGGGTTCTTGCTGTCAGTGCCGGGAGGGAGCCGGACTCACAGGGCGGCGAACCGCCTCACCTGCTCGTGGCTCCGAAGTGGTCACGAGAGGTGACGAAGGACGATCCGGGCAGCCGCGCGGGTCGTAGACCCAGAGGCGCTGCATTCCCCATTGACGTCGGCGTGCCGAGTCGTCCCCCACCGACGACGATAACCACAGCGGGCCCGAAACGCCAGTGAAATCTCAGCCGGATATCGCGACACGCACGATCCGGTCGTCCGACCGGCCGGGCTGGCCGCGCCCGTCGGTGTTGGAGGTGCCCAGCCACAGCGTGCCGTCGGGCGCGGCGGCCACGGCGCGCAGTCGCCCGAGCTCGCGCGTGAAGAACGCGCGCGGCTCACCGGCGGAGGTGCCCTCGATCGGGACCTGCCACAGCCGCTCCCCGCGGAGCGCCGCCACGAAGGCCCGGTCGCCGCTGATCGCGAGTCCTGCCGGCGACGCCTCCGAGGTGGGCCAGGTGACCTTCGGGCGGACGTAGCGGTCGTCGTCGCTGTCCCCCTCCACCATCGGCCAGCCGTAGTTGCCGCCCTTGACGATCCGGTTGAGCTCGTCCTGGCTGCGGTCGCCGAACTCGCTCGCCCACAGGCGCCCCGAGGCGTCCCAGGCCAGTCCCTCGACGTTGCGGTGCCCGTAGGACCACACCTCGTTGCCGAACGGGTTCCCCTCCACAGGGCGGCCCTGGGTGTCGATGCGCAGGATCTTGCCGTTGAGCGAGGAGCGGTCCTGCGGGGTGGCGGTGTTCGCCGCGTCGCCGACCGCGACGAAGAGCCGGCCCCGACGGTCGAACGTCAGGGCGCCACCTTGGTGGTTGAACGCCTTCGCCAGGCCGGTGAGGATCGGCTCGGCGGCTCCGATGCGGTCGCCGTCGAACTCCAGGCGCACCACGCGGTTGTCGTCGGGCCCCGTGAGGTAGGCGTAGAGCGCCGACTCGTCGGGCGCCACGGCGAGCCCCTGCAGGCCGCCCTCGCCGCCGGGGGCCACGCCGGGGACGTCGCCCACCTTCGACACGTCGCCGTCGGCGGTGACCCGCACGATCGAGGCGTCGTCGCGCTGGGTGACCAGGGCCGATCCGTCGGCGAGGAACACGATCGCCCACGGCACGTTGAGGCCCGACGCGATCGTGCCGTCGATGCGCGGGTCGATCGGCGTGGGGGCGGGCGGCGTGCTCGCGGTGGTGGGCGGGGGCTCGGAGGCCGTGGTGGTCGCGGTGGAGGGGCTGGGGCGGGGTTTCGGGTCGTCGCCGCTGCAGCCGGCCAGCCACGCGGCACCCAGCGCCGCTCCCCCGACGATGACGCTCCGGCGATCCATGACCCGATCATGCCGCAAGCAGCGGACGGGCCCAACCAACGGAATGTCACAGTGGAGATGGACGTTGAAGAAGCAGTAACCGACGAAAGGCCATCATGACCACGATCAACCTGACTGCCGACACGTTCCAGGACACCGTCACCGGTGAGGGCATCACCCTGGTGGACTGGTGGGCCGGCTGGTGCGGACCGTGCATGCAGTTCGCCCCGGTCTACGAGGCCGCCAGCGAGCGTCACCCCGACATCACCTTCGCCAAGATCGACACCGAGGCCGAGCAGGAGCTGTCCGCGGCGGTCCAGATCACCTCGATCCCCACGCTGATGGCGTTCCGCGACGGCGTGCTGCTGTACGCCCAGCCCGGCGCGCTGCCGGCCGAGGCGCTCGACCAGATCATCGGTCAGGTCCGCGACCTCGACATGGAGCAGGTGCGCCGCGAGATCGACGCGCAGGAGGCCCAGGCCCAGGCGCCCGAGGTTCCGGAGGCCTCGCAGAACTGAGACACTCGGGGCCATGAGTCGTGTGACGTGCCCCGTGGTGTCCGAGCGGATCATGACCGCCGAGGAGGCGGTCCGATTCATCCGTCCCGGCGACAACGTCGGGATGAGCGGGTTCACCGGCGCGGGCTATCCCAAGGCCGTGCCCCCCGCGCTCGCCGCCCGCGCCCGGGCCGCGCACGACGCCGGCGAGGACTTCCGGATCGGCCTGTGGACCGGTGCCTCCACCGCTCCGCAGGCCGACGGCGTCCTGGCCGAGGCCCACGCGATCTCCAAGCGACTCCCCTACAACTCCGACCCGCTGCTGCGCCGCCAGATCAATGCCGGCGAGGTCGACTACGTCGACGCCCACCTGAGCCACTCGGCCCAGCAGATGTGGTTCGGCTTCTACGGCCCGCTCGACGTCGCGGTCATCGAGGTGACGGCGATCCTGCCCGACGGACTCCTCGTCCCGGGCAGCTCCGTGGGCAACAACAAGACCTGGCTCGACCAGGCCGACCGGGTGATCCTCGAGGTCAACCACTGGCAGCCGCGCGAGCTCGAGGGCTTCCACGACATCTACGGTGGCACCGCGCTGCCGCCCCACCGGCGACCGCTCACGCTCACCGAGCCGATGCAGCGGATCGGCGAGCCGTACCTGAAGGTCGACCCGGCGAAGGTCGTGGCCGTGGTCGAGACCCGCGAGCCCGACGCCGGTGCCGCGTTCTCCGCACCGGACGAGGTCTCGCGCGCCATCGCCGGCCACGCCCTGGAGTTCCTGCGCGGCGAGGTGGGCGCGGGCCGGATGCCTCCCGAGCTGCTGCCGCTCCAGTCGGGCGTGGGCAACGTCGCGAACGCGGTGCTGCAGGGCCTCGACGACAGCGAGTTCACGAGCCTCGTGGCGTACACCGAGGTGCTCCAGGACGGCATGCTCACCCTGCTCGACTCGGGCACCCTGCGGGCGGCGTCGACGGCCTCGTTCGGCCTGTCCCGTGAGGGGATGGAGCGGTTCCACGCCGGGATCGACGGCTACAAGGGCCGGATCCTCCTGCGCAGCGAGGAGATCTCCAACCACCCCGAGGTCATCCGCCGGCTCGGCGTGATCGCCATGAACGGCATGATCGAGGCCGACATCTACGGCAACGTGAACTCGACCCACGTCATGGGCAGCGCGGTGATGAACGGCATCGGCGGCAGCGGCGACTTCGCGCGCAACGCCTACCTGAACTTCTTCCTGACGCCGTCGACGGCCAAGGGCGGCGCCATCTCGACGATCGTGCCCATGGTCAGCCACGTCGACCACACCGAGCACGACGTGCACGTCATCGTCACCGAGCACGGGCTCGCCGACCTGCGCGGCCTGTCCCCGCGGGCCCGGGCCGAGCAGATCATCGCCCACTGCGCCCACCCGGACTTCCGCCCGCAGCTGCGCGACTACCTCGAGCGCGCCCTCGCGGCCCGCCCCGACGCCCGGCACACCCCGCACCTGCTCGGCGAGGCCCTCTCGTGGCACCAGCGCTACCTGGACACGGGCCGCATGTGACCCGGCGGTCGGTCGGGCTGTGCGTCGCCCTGCTCGCGGGCGCGCTCCTGGTCGGCGCGTGCACGTCCCCCGCTCCCGGAAGGACCGACTTGTCCGACGCCTCCCTGCCCACCGTCTCCGCCTCCCCGAGCCCGAGTCCCGCTCCCCCTCCGGACTTCGGCCGGCTCGACCGGCTGGTCGACGCCAGCGCGTCCACCTGCACCCTGGTGCTGCGTGGTGGCGAGGTCGTCCACGAGCACCCGGCCGGGTCGCGGCACGCCACGCGGCGCGTCTACTCGATCACGAAGTCCGTCGTCGGCGTGCTACTGGCGGTGGCCGCGGCCGACGGGACGCTCGACCTCGACGACCCGGTCGCTCGGCACGTGCCCGGGTGGCCGACGCGTCGCGCTACGTCACGGTGCGGCACCTCATGTCGATGACGTCGGGGCGCGAGTGGTCCGAGGCGCTCGACCGGGCGATGATCCGCGCGAGCGACCAGACCGCCGCGGCCCTGGCCGTGGGCCAGCAGGAACCGGCCGGGACGGCATGGCGCTACGACAACCTGGCCAGCCAGGTGCTGTCGGCCGTGCTGGGCTCGGCCGTCGGCGACGTCGAGGCGTTCACGCGCGAGCGCCTCTTCGAGCCCCTCGGCCTGGCCGACACGAGCTGGAACCGCGACGCGGCGGGCCGGCTCACGACCTACGCCGGGATCGTGTCGTCGTGCGCCGACCTCGCCCGGCTCGGCGTGATGATGCGCGACGGCGGGGTCTTCGACGGGCGCCGGATCCTGTCGGCCGAGGCGGTGTCCGAGCTGGTCACGACCTCGTCCGAGGGCAACGCCGCCTACGGGCTGCTGTGGTGGAACAACGCCGAGGGACGTGTCGTCGAGGTGCGTCGCGCCGCCGGCTTCGACGTCGACCGCGAGCCGTTCCGGGGCCGGCTGGCGCCCTCGGCGCCCGCCGACGCCTTCTGGGCGCTCGGCTGGGGCAACCAGCTGCTCGCCGTGGTGCCGTCGCAGGACGTGGTCGCCGTCCGCCTCGGGCCGAAGCCCGCGGGACCCGACGACCTCACGTTCGACGGCTTCACCGCGGCCGTGCTGGCCGGCTGGGACGTCAGGCAGCCGTGATGAAGGACCGCATGCCGACCGAGCCCATGTCGATCTCGGTGTTGAAGAAGCCGATCTCCTCGTCGGGCTCGAGCAGGCCCAGCGCCGCCACCATCGGGCGGTAGTGGTCGTCGGTCGGCACGGCGATCCGTGCGGCCGACCACGAGCGGTACGGGTCCACCAGCTTGGCGACGTCGCGCGTCACGAGCGAATCGGCGGTCTGGGCGTCGAACTCCTCCGCCCAGTCCCACGCCGGGCCGCCGCCCCAGCGGACGCGGTTCAGCGCGTGCACGATGTTCCCGCTGCCGATGAAGACGACACCGCGGCGGCGCAGGTCGCGCAGGCGTCCGAACAGCTCGTACAGCTGCGGCAGCGGCATCGAGTAGTCGATGCTGATCTGCAGCACCGGCACCTGCGGTGCGGGCGCGAGGAACTTCAGCACGCTCCAGGTGCCGTGGTCGAGGCCCCACTGGCTGTCGAGGCGCGCCTCGTACTCGACGAGGTGCTCGGCCAGGATACGGGCGACCCGCTCGTCGCCGTGGGTCTCGTACTTCACCCGGTAGAGCTCGTCCGGGAAGCCGCCGAAGTCGTAGATGATCGGGTTGCGCGGCGCGTCGGTGATGTGGGTTCCGCCGGGAGTGAGCCAGTGCGCGCTGATCACGACGATGGCCTGCGCGGCGGGCAGGCCGGCGCCGACGCGCTCCCACTCGCGGGTGAAGGTGTTGTCGGCGAGGGCGTTCATCGGGTTGCCGTGACCGACGAACAGCACGGGCATGCGCGGGCTGGGGACCAGACGGTTCGTGAGGTCCGACAGCGAGTGCGTGGGCACCGTCTCGGGGCGCAGGTTCATCATCCACTCCTGTTAGTTGATGATTCAACTATACCACATGGACGGCCATTTGAAGGGGTGCGCGACAATGGAGGGATGGCCACGCCGACCGAGTTGCAGATCGCACTGCGGCACCCGGTCAGGTTCGTCCAGGACCCGGACGACCCGGCTCGCTCGACGTTCGTCTTCGACACGCCTCGCGGTCTGGTGGAGGCCACCGCCAACGAGGCCGTCGGCCCGCTGAGCGGTGGGATCCGGGCCCTCACCGCCGACCCCAGCGTGCGTGCCTGGGCCACGCCCTCGATCATCGCGCTGCGCCTCATGGCCACCGGGACGCTCGCCTCCCCCGGGCCCTCGGAGATGCAGCAGATGCTCGACGCCGGCCGGGCCATCGGTCCCACGGCCGCTGAGGGACAGACGTCGATCCGGGCGTTCCTGGCGGCGCTGGTCGCGGGTGCGCCCGCCGTGGCCACCACGCCCCAGCGGCGGCGCGAGACCGAGCAGCCGCGGCCCACGATCGAGCGGCCGACCAGCTTCTCCTACCGGCTCGACGTCACGCTCACCGAGGAGGCCGACGCCATGGCCGACCTCGAGCTCCACGTCCGCCCGCAGGCGATGAACCGCGCCTCGGTGCCGGCGCCGACGGTACTGACCCGCGACGACCACCACCTGGGTCCCGCGGCGCGCCCGGCCCTCGTCGCGATGCTCGAGCGCCTCGCGGCCAGCTGGCCGCCCGCGGCGCAGCTCGCCCGCGAGGGCCGCGTCCGGGTCACTCCCGAGGAGCTCGGCGAGCTCGGCCAGGGGCGTCCCCAGGTGGCCGCGCTGGCCAACCGCATCGACATCGAGTGGCCCGAGGGCCTGCGCCACGACGTGCGCGCCACCGGCGTCGTCAGCCGCGTCGACGCCGAGGAGCCGCGCCTCGAGCGCGACCACGACCGGCCCCGCGCCTTCACCTCCGACCAGCTCTTCCGCTTCGACTGGAGCGTGTCGGTGGGCGGCGAGCACCTCACCCGCGCCGAGGTCGAGCAGCTCGCGGAGTCGCAGTCCGGCATGCTGCACCTGCGCGACCGCTGGGTCATGGTCGACCAGCAGCAGGTCGCCCGCGTGCTGGCCGGTCACGGCCGCACCCTCGACCCCGGCGAGGCCCTGCGTGCTGCCGTCACCGGAAGCCTCGAGATCGACGGCCTCGAGACCGAGGTCGACACCGTGGGCTGGCTCGAGGACGTCCGCCGCCGCCTGTCCGAGCAGGACGCGGACATCACCCCGGCCTCCCAGCCCGAGTCGCTCGACGGGCAGCTGCGCGAGTACCAGCTGCGTGGCCTGCGCTGGATGAGCCAGCTGGTCGATCTCGGGCTCGGCGGGATCCTGGCCGACGACATGGGCCTGGGCAAGACCCTCATGCTCATCGCGCTGCACCTGCACCTGGACTCCCCCGAGCCCACGCTCGTGGTGTGCCCCGCCTCGGTCCTGGCCACGTGGGAGCGCGAGATCGCCCGCTTCGCCCCCGGCGTCCCGGTCTACCGCTACCACGGCCCGCGCCGACACCTCGCCGACGCCAAGTCCGGCTTCGTCGTGACGACCTACGCCACGATGCGCTCCAGCGTCGAGGAGCTGCGCCGCCACCGGTGGAACCTCGTGGTCGCCGACGAGGCCCAGCACGTGAAGAACCCCGGCAGCGGGGCCGCGCAGGCGCTGCGCCGGATCGACTCCGAGGCCCGCATGGCCCTGACGGGCACCCCCGTGGAGAACCACCTCGGCGAGCTGTGGGCGCTGCTCGACTGGACCACGCCCGGCCTGCTCGGCACGCGCGAGCAGTTCCGGCGCGAGTGGTCGCGCCAGATCGAGCGCGATCACGACACCGACCGTGCCGCCGGGCTCTCGCAGCTCATCCGTCCGTTCGTGCTCCGCCGGCGCAAGACCGACCCCGGCATCGCGCCGGAGCTGCCGCCGAAGATCGAGACGGACCACCGCGTGCCGCTGACCCGCGAGCAGGTCGGCCTCTACGAGGCCGTCGTCCAGCGGACGATGTCGGAGATCGCCGACTCCACCGGCATCCGCCGTCGCGGCCTCGTCGTGAAGCTGCTGACGCAGCTCAAGCAGATCTGCAACCACCCGGCGCAGTTCCTGCACGAGCCGGAGGCGCGCCTGACCGGCCGCTCGGGCAAGCTCGAGACGTTCGACGAGCTGGTCGAGGAGATCGTCGACGAGGGCGGCGCCGCACTGGTGTTCACCCAGTACGCGCAGATGGGTCGCCTGCTCGCCCGCCGGCTGGGCGAGCGCAAGGTGCGGCACGACTTCCTGCACGGCGGCACGCCCGTGTCACGCCGCGAGCAGATGGTGAGCGCGTTCCAGGACGGCGAGACCGACGTGTTCGTCCTGTCGCTGAAGGCCGCAGGAACCGGCCTGAACCTGACCCGGGCCGACCACGTCGTCCACTACGACCGCTGGTGGAATCCCGCCGTCGAGGACCAGGCCACCGACCGGGCGCACCGCATCGGGCAGACGAAGAACGTGCAGGTGCACCGCCTCGTGGCCGAGGGCACGATCGAGGAGTCGATCGCCGAGCTGATCAGCGCGAAGCGCGCGCTGGCCGACGCGGTGGTCAACGCCGGCGAGGCCGCCCTGACCGAGCTCACGGACGCCGAGCTCGAGGTCCTGGTGCAGCTGCGCCACTGAGCGTGATCTCGATACGCGGCTCGCTGCGCTCGCCAGCTACTCGATCACCGGGTCCTGACCGCGGCGATCGAGTGCCGGCGAGCGCAGCGAGACGGTGTATCGAGATCAGGCGATCAGGCGGTGCCGCCGAGGCGGCGCGATCCCACGGGGCGGCGCTGCGCGATGGTGAGCACCATCGACAGGTCCAGCTCGAACTCGTTGAGGGCGCGCGCCATGCCGCCGTGCTCCCCCAGCCCCGAGGGGTCCACGGTGAGCAGGTGCAGCATCGACGGGCCTCCGGGCTCGCGCACGCGCAGCTGGGTGCCGGGCCGCAGGCCCATGCTGGCCGGGAAGACGATCGCGATGTCGGAGGCGCCGAGCTCGCGGCCGGCCGCGATGAGGCCGATGGACAGCTCGTCGGCCAGGTCCTCGGTGTACTCCCGGGCGCAGACCGTGACGGCCACGAGCTCGGAGTCGGACTGCACCACCGTGTCGACCGCACCGGCGGTCGCGTTCACGTCGTTGAGGCGCCGCGCCCGCGAGCCGCGGTAGGCGGTGAAGCCGGCCTCCTTGGCGGCCCGTTCCGCCACCTCCTGGACGAAGTCGCCGAACAGCCTCTCGGTGCTCCACAGGAAGGCGCGGGTGGGACCGTCGGCCCGACCGCTGGTGCCGTTCTGCGGGCCCATCGAGAGCATGCGCGCCACGTCGAGCGCCTCGCTGAGGAAGCCGAACTGCGGCGTGAGCTGGAGCCCGTCCATGACCGACGGGGGCGGCAGGTCGCGCGAGGCCTCGGGGAAGAGGTCGGCGTACGCCCGCAGCTCGGACTCGAGCCACGGATGCTGCACGG
Organism: Aeromicrobium sp. JP4; assembly: GCF_054957925.1. Classification (NCBI taxonomy): domain Bacteria; kingdom Bacillati; phylum Actinomycetota; class Actinomycetes; order Propionibacteriales; family Nocardioidaceae; genus Aeromicrobium; species Aeromicrobium sp. JP4. Next base: position 3,407,383 of record NZ_CM143290.1, on the reverse strand, counting down.
CACCGGCCAGCTCGGCGCACGCCCACTTGAGCGCGGAGGTGACCGGGCCGTCGGCGACGAACTCGGAGAAGCGGCAGTCGACGCTGTACGGATCGACGACGCGGCGCCACATCCGGCCGGCGTCGACCTGACCGCGGATCGAGGGCGTGACGGCCGTGCGCTCGACGTAGGTGCGCGGCACCCCTTCGGACGACGCGCGGCCCATGGCGCCGGCCACGATCATGCCGAGCAGGTCGGACAGGCCCGCGTGGCGCGAGCCGCGATCGACCCGGGGCACCCACTCGAGGTGATGGACCGTGGTCAGCATCGTCAGCATGGAGACGCGCCAGCCCGGGTCGTGGCGCAGGACGTGGGGCATGATCTCGATCGTCGAGTCGCCGAGGGCGACGAAGCCTGCCACACCGCGGACCTGGATCGTGCCGGCCGCGTCGTCGATGACGAACGGCTCCTCGGCCAGGCCCAGTCGCGTGGCCAGCTCGGTCGATCGCAGCCGCAGCTCGTCGAGGTCGGCCGCGGTGCCCGCGAACGGCTGGGCGGGTCCGCCCTCGAGCAGGGTCTGTCCGGTCATCATCATCATCCACGCACCAGGAAGTCGAGAGCGATCGCGGTGTCCTCGTGGGACTGGCCCATCAAGGAGTCGACGGCCAGGGCACGGCCCGTCAGCGTCCGCGTACGGAAGGGGTAGTTCGGCGGAGCATTGCGCGAGTTCACGCGCAACAGGTCGGCCAGCTGGTCGGGGCGCGCGCCGAAGCGGTCCCGGATCTGCGGCCAGATGTCGTGGTCCCACACGCGCTGGAGGTCCTCCCAGCTCGTGATGTTCCACAGGTAGAGGTGACCGAGCTCGTAGTCCTGCCCGAGGCGCTCGGTGATCTCGTCGTTGAGGTAGCCCAGCAGCGCCACGGCGGCCGCCTGGGGAGTCCAGTGCTCCGCGTCGATGTCCGGGGCGGTGGCGATCTCGATGCTGACCCCCAGGTGCTGGGCCAGGAAGTCCAGGTCGGCGTAGGCGTCGATGCGCTCGAAGCGTCGGCCGATCGCCGAGTCCAGCGGGGCGACCGCACGGTCCACCGAGTTCATCGTGGCGAGGATGTTCACGTCGTACGGGAACGTCCACGGCTGGGGCAGCATGTAGGAGTCGCCCGAGATCATCCAGATCGGCTCGGTCACCGGGTCGCCGGTGGGGCTGCGCTGCACCTTCGGCAGGTTCACCGGGATCGCCGAGCGCGAGTCGCCGTCGCGGCCGCGACGGTAGGACGTGTCCATGAAGGTCATGAAGTCGCCGAGGATCTTCGGGACGTTGCCGCGGTTGATCTCGTCGATCACGAGCAGCGCCGAGCCGCGGCCCTGGCGGTCGAGGCGGATCGCGAGGTCGAGCAGGCGGCCCGCGAACGGAGCGAGGCGGATGCCCTCGCCGGTGGGGCGCAGGCCCACGACGAAGTCCTCGTAGCCGTAGTCCTGGTGGAAGGTGACCCAGTCGGTGATGACCGGGGGCGCGATCGGCGAGGCCTCGAACCCTGACGTGAACGGCTGGTCGATGCGGTGCGGGTCGATCTCGACGGCCTCGCCGCCGGTCCACGCGTCGTCGAGGATCTGGCGGACCTGGGCCACGGCGTGGGTCTTGCCGGTGGCGGGCGGACCGTAGACGAGCACGCTCTTGCGGTCGCGGAAGGCGTCGAGGATCTTGCGCGCGAGCGGGGTCAGTGTCTGCACCGATCCGCTGCCGACGGTGATGACGCCCGACTCCGAGCCGGTGAACAGGGGCTGGCAGGAGGACGGCCAGCCGGCGGGCAGGGAGGCTCCGGTCGTGTGCCCGGCGAAGTACTGGCCCGACTGGGTGCGCGCGACGTACACGTGCAGCCCGCCGAGCTCGGCCAGGACCGCCTTGGCGTCCTCGACCGAGGTGGGGATGCGCAGGTCCGGCCAGCCATGGAGGGGCAGCCAGGCGGGGTGGCGCTCGTGCCGCTCGTCGTTGCGGTTCTGGGCGTGGAGCTCGTACACGCCGTGCCGGCGGTGGGCCTTGAACACGAGCGGGGCCGACACGTCGGGGTCGCCGACGACGCGCGGCACGATGCGCACGTCCTGCCAGGCCTCCGGGGAGATGTTGCGGTCCAGGCCGACGAACTCCATGAGATCGGGGATCTGGCGGATCTCCAGGGTCGTCCGGCCACGGAGACCACGCGAGGACTTCTCCATCGTGTAGTAGTCCTCGGCGCCGATCTCGCGCCACCAGATGCGCTCCACCTTCATGCGTCCCGCCCTCCCCTCGTCCGCCGCTCCCGGCCCGGCTTTCGCCGTGTGACCGTGAGACGGCACCGCACCTGTCCCATGACGCGACTCTGGTCACATTTCTTCCATGCGTCACACGTGGGTGTCCTGCGTACGATGCGAGTGTGGGCTGGTTCACACGCGGTCGGCACCGCGAGCGCTACGTGGCGCTCGCCGTCCCCACCCTCGACGGGAGCACGTGGCCGGCTGCCGACCCCGCGGCCCGGACCGGGTTCGGCGCCGCGACGACGCACCGCCTGGGACTCGACGCGGCCTTCACGCCCGAGGCCCACGAGGTCGCGGACCTGCTGACCGCCCGCCTCCTGCCTCTGCTGGCCCTGGACGCCTCACCCGAGGACCTTCCGCACACCGTCGACCTGCTGCGCAGTGCCGCCCAGGCCGGCGCCGGGCTGGGCCTCGTGGACGCCCGCGATGCATCGCTCGGGCCCGAGCGGATGGGGGCCGACGTCGCCGGCGCCCTGGGCGAGGCCGAGCAGGACCTCCCGCCGATGCCCTCCGCCCTGAGGCGCCAGGCGCGCTTCCTGATGCACTCCGGCCACCACGTCGCGCGTCTCGGGCCCGAGGTCCTGCCCCGGCTCGAGGCGCAGCTCGCGGGCCCCGTCGACGTCGACTGATCGCCGCCGGTCCCCGCTCGGCCCACGAGGGACGACCGTTCGTCGCAGGATCCGGACGCTCGTCGCACGCGCGCCGCGCCCTGACCGCCGCTCTCCTGTGCCACCTCTAGCGTCGAGTGTGACCGCGATCACTGTGACGTCGGTCACGATGTCCCTTCACCGTGGAGGTGTTGCTGTGAGCAATCCGACCGAATCCGACTCGGCCCCCGGGCCGACCGACCGGGAGTCGGCGTACATCGCCGTCCTCGCGTCGCCTGAGTTCCAAGAGCTGAAGCGCAAGCACCGCAACTGGGTGATTCCCGCGACCGCTGCCGCCCTCGTCTTCTACTTCATCTACGTCTTCGCCTCGACGTACGCCGTGGACTTCATGAGCCAGAAGGTGTTCGGGAACATCAACGTCGGCCTCATCTTCGGGCTGCTGCAGTTCGTCGCCACGTTCGCCGTGACGATGGCGTACGTCCGCTACGCCGACCGCGAGCTGGACCCGCGCTCGTCGAAGATCCGTGCCGAGATGGAAGCCGAGGGCCTCGCATGATCACCTCCTCCCTGGCCTCGCTCGCGCAGGCCACCGAGACGGAGCAGGTCGGCAACACCGCCCTGAACATCGCCATCTTCGCGGCGTTCGTCGTGCTGACGCTGGTGTTCGTCATCCGGGCCAGCCGCACCAACAAGAGCACCTCGCAGATGTACACCGCCGGCGCGTCCTTCACGGGGCGTCAGAACGGCTTCGCCATCTCGGGCGACTACCTGTCGGCGGCCTCGTTCCTGGGCATCGCCGGGGCCATCGCCCTGACCGGCTACGACGGATTCCTCTACAGCATCGGCTTCCTGGTCGCGTGGGTCATCGCCCTGCTGCTGGTGGCCGAGCTGCTGCGCAACACCGGCCGCTTCACGATGGCCGACGTCCTGAGCTTCCGGATGCAGGAGCGGCCCGTCCGCACCGCCGCTGCGGTGTCGACGCTGGTCGTCTCCTTCTTCTACCTGCTCGCCCAGATGGCCGGCGCCGGTGGCCTCGTGGCCCTGCTGCTGAACATCAACGACTCCTTCGGACAGGCCCTCGTCATCGCCGGCGTCGGCGCGCTGATGATCGTCTACGTCCTCGTGGGCGGCATGAAGGGCACCACCTACGTGCAGATCATCAAGGCGATCCTGCTGATCGGCGCCGCGCTGCTGATGACCGTGTGGGTCCTGGCGCAGTACGGCTTCAACTTCTCCGACCTGCTCGGTGACGGCGCCGCCGCCGGTGCCGCCCTGGAGCCGGGCAAGAAGTACGGCATCGACGACATCAGCAAGATCGACTTCATCTCGCTGTCGATCGCCCTGGTGCTCGGCACCGCGGGCCTGCCGCACATCCTGATGCGCTTCTACACGGTGCCGACGGCCAAGGAGGCCCGCAAGTCCGTGGTCTGGGCGATCTGGCTGATCGGCCTGTTCTACCTGTTCACCCTGACCCTGGGCTACGGCGCCGCGGCGCTGGTCGGCCCCGAGCGGATCGCGGCGGCACCCGGCGCGGCCAACTCGGCGGCACCGTTGCTGGCCTACGAGCTGGGCGGCACCCTGCTGCTGGGCATCGTGTCGGCGGTGGCGTTCGCGACGATCCTCGCGGTGGTCGCCGGTCTGACGATCACGGCGTCGGCCTCGTTCGCGCACGACATCTACGCGAACGTGATCCACCGTGGCAACGCGCCGGACGGCCAGGAGGTGAAGGTCGCCCGCATCGCGGCCATCGTGATCGGCATCGTGGCGATCTTCGGCGGCATCGCGGCCAACGGTCAGAACATCGCCTTCCTGGTGGCGCTGGCGTTCGCGGTGGCGGCCTCGGCCAACCTGCCGACGATCCTCTACTCGCTGTTCTGGAAGCGGTTCAACACCCGCGGCTGCCTCTGGAGCATCTACGGCGGCCTGATCATCACCGTCGGGCTGATCATCTTCAGCCCCGCGGTGTCGGGCTCGGAGACCGCGATGTTCCCGGATCAGGACTGGTCGTGGTTCCCGCTGGCCAACCCCGGCCTGGTCTCGATCCCGGCCTCGTTCCTGCTCGGCATCCTGGGCACGCTCACCAGCAAGGAGCACCTGGAGTACAAGGCCGCCGAGATGGAGGTCCGCGCCCTCACCGGTGCGGGCGCGGAGGGCAAGGCGCTCGACCACTGATCGCCTGAGACAGCTGCACCGAGAAACGACGATGGGGCGGACCCGAGAGGCCGCCCCATCGTCGTTCTCGCGCGTCAGGAGCGCACGAGCCTGCGCGCCAGGTCGCGGTGCAGCGCCTCGACCTGGCGTTCGTCCAGCGGCCCGCCGGCGCGGAGCCGGCGCAGCGTCGAGCGGATCGACAGCACCCGCACCCCGTCGACCTCGAGCGGGCGCATCGGCAGCTCGCCCTCGACGAAGCAGTAGCTCGTGTGCACGGGCGTGTCCGGCAGCGGCCCCGTCGAGACGGCGGCCTGGAGGGCCTCCGCATGCTCGGCCATCTGCTCGGCCAGGCGCGTGTGGCGCACCCCGTCGATCTCGAAGGTGCTGCCGTCGCGACACGCGCGGACCTTCTTGCCCGGGTAGCACCGGGGCTCGATCAGGTGCACGCCGGTCGAGGTGACGGCAATGACCGGCAGGTCGCCGGTCTGGCCGGGGATGCGCCGGTGGAACAGGAACAGCACCCGGTCCCCGAACGCGTCGATGAGGATCGAGGCGAGGACGTCGGTGGCGTCCGCCCGCTCCGGGGACTGCTCCGGCACGTCGGCGGCATCGCCGCGGACCACGGTCAACCTGGGGCGCGACAGCGGGTCGACGCTGCGCACCGTCCTTCTGCTCATGCCCTTGAGACGCCCCTCGCGGCACCCCATGACGCGGTTTCGCGATCTTTGGTGCGAGCGGTCGGAGTTTCCCGTGCTCACGGGGGAATCCTGCACGGTCGCCCACGGTGTCGGACCGACACGGCAGACTGAGCCCGACATGACCTTCCACCTGCACCGCGCCGAGCGCACCGACGTGCTGGCCGACGGACTGGCCACCCTGCTGGCCGAGCCCACGGACGATCCGTTCGCCACCGAGCTCGTCGTGGTCGCGGCGCTCGGCACCGAGCGGTGGCTGTCCCAGCGCCTGAGCCATCGGCTGGGCGCGTCACCCGGCGGCGGCGACGGGGTCACCGCGGGCGTGCGGTTCGCGCGGCCGCACTCGATCGTCGCCGAGCTCGTGGGCGAGGACGAGCAGGACCCGTGGCGGCCCGACGCGCTGGTGTGGCGGGTGCTCGAGGTGATCGAGGCGGGCCTCGACGAGCCGTGGCTCGCCGCGGTCGCGCGACACCTCGGCCAGGGTCGGGCCGGGCTCGAGCGCGAGCTGCGCCGCGATCGCCGGCTGGGGGTCGCCCGCTCGCTCGCCGCGCGCCTGCATGCCTACGCGCGCCAGCGCCCCGCGATGACCGAGGCCTGGTCGGCCGGGCGCGACGAGGACGGCACCGGTGCGCCCCTGCCGGTCGACGTCCGTTGGCAGGCCGAGGTGTGGCGCCGCGTGCGGGCCCGGCTCGAGGCACCTTCGCCCGACGAGCGCATCGGCGCCACGATCGCCGCGCTGGCCGGCTCGCCGGAGGCGGTCGACCTGCCCTCCCGGGTGAACCTCTTCGGCCACAACCGGCTCCCCCTGGGCGAGCTTCGGGTGCTGGCGGCGCTGGCCGAGCACCGCGACGTGCACCTGTGGCTGCCGCACCCCTCCCCCGCGGCGTGGGACCGCCTCACCGACGCCGCCGGCATCGTCCCGCGCGACGCCGACGACACCGCCCAGCTGGTGCACAACCCCCTGCTGGCCGCCCTCGGCCGCGATGTCCGCGAGCTCCAGCGGTCCCTGGCCGCGGTGGCGCCGGGCGCCACCGTGCACCCTGCCCTGACCGTGGAGCGGCCGGGCACGCTGCTGGGCCGCCTCCAGGCCGACGTGGCGGCGGATCGCCCCGGCTCGGCCGGACCCGCTCCCTCTCCCGGCGACCGCACCGTCCAGGTGCACGCCTGCCACGGTCGCGCGCGCCAGGTCGACGTGCTCCGCGACGTCGTCGTGGGGCTGCTGCAGGACGACCCCTCGCTCGAGCCGCGCGACGTGCTCGTGATGGTTCCCGACATCGAGTCGTACGCGCCGTTGTTCCACGCGGCGTTCGGCCAGGCCGAGATCCTCGGCGACACGCCCCACCACCCCGGGCACCGGCTCCGGGTCATGCTCGCCGACCGCGCCGCGTCGCGCACCAATCCCCTCCTCGGCCTCACGGTCGCGGTGCTCGAGCTGGCCCGGCGCGGGCGCGCCACCAACGCCGAGGTGCTCGACCTGCTCGGTGCCGAGCCGGTCCGGCACCGCTTCGACCTCGACGACGACGCGATCGAGCGCATCGCCGGGTGGGTCGAGTCCAGCGCAGTCCGCTGGGGCTTCGACGGACCCCACCGCCAGCGGTTCGGCCTGCGGGTCGAGCAGAACACGTGGCGCACGGGCCTCGACCGCCTGGTCGCCGGGGTGGCTGCAACCGAGGACCCGGCCCGCCTCGTCGCCGAGGTGCTGCCGCTCGACGACGTGCCCAGCGGCGACGTCGACCTGGCCGGCCGCCTCGTCACGTTCCTCGACGGACTCGAGCGCGCCGTCGACGCGTTCGCCGGGAGCGCCACGATGGCGCAGTGGTCCGCACGGATCGACGCCATGCTCACCGACCTCGCCGACGTCCCGTTGCGCGACGCCTGGCAGCGCCAGCAGGTCGACCGCGAGCTCGAGCGCCTCGACGACGACACCACGGTCCTGCGCCCCGGGGAGGTCCTCACGATGGTGCGCGAGCGCTGGGCGGGGCGCCCCTCGCGAGCGAACTTCCGCACGGGCAGCCTCACGGTCTGCACGATGGTGCCGATGCGCTCGGTGCCGCACCGGGTGGTGTGCCTCGTCGGCCTCGACGACGGCACCTTCCCCCGTGCCACCCACGTCGACGGCGACGACGCACTGGCCCGCCGGCCGCTCACCGGCGAGCGCGACGCGCGCGCCGAGGACCGCCAGCTCCTGCTCGACGCGGTGATGTCGGCCACCGAGACACTCGTCGTCACCTACACCGGCGCCGACGAGCACCGCGGCCAAGCACGCCCGCCGGCCGTCCCGCTGGGCGAGCTGCTCGACCAGGTCCGCCGCACCGCCGGCGACGTCGACGTGGTCACGCATCACCCGCTGCAGCCGTTCGACCCGCGGAACCTGCGCCCGGGTGCGGTCACCGGCGATCCACGGCCCTTCAGCTTCGATCCCGCCGCCTTGGCCGGGGCCCGCGCCAGCCTGCGGCCGCGGCTGGAGCCCTCGCCCTTCCTGCCCGATCCGCTGCCGGCCCCGCCGCGCGAGGACCTGGCGCTGGCCGACCTCATCGCCTTCGTGCAGAACCCGGTGCGGGGGTTCTGGCGGCAGCGGCTCGACGTCCTCCTGCGCGGCGAGGAGCAGCTCCTCGACGAGGACCTGCCGATCACGCTCGACGGGCTCGAGCGCTGGCGGATCGGACAGCGCCTCCTCGACGACGCGGTCCGGGGCGTGGCGCCGGCCGACGCGTGGTCGGCGGTCTGGCGCGCCGGGATGATGCCGCCCGGTCGCCTCGGCGAGGCCGTCGGCAACGATGTCGGCACGCGCGTCGCCACGCTCGTCGGAGGCACCACGGCGCTGCGCGCGGGCGACGCCGAGTCCGTCGACATCGACGTCGCCCTGCCCGACGGCCGCCGCCTCACCGGCACGGTCGAGGGCGTGCACGAGGACCGTCTCGTGACCGTCTCCTACTCCACCGTCCACGGCCGGCACCGCCTGCGCGACTGGGTGCGGCTGCTGGCCCTGGGCCTCCAGCGACCCGAGGTCCCCTGGGTCGCCCACCTCGCCGGCAAGGTCGGGCGCGGCACCGCCCAGGTCGTCACGCGCTCGCCCGCCAGCCGCGACGAGGCGCTCGGCCTGCTCGCCGATCTCGTCGACCTGCGCGACGACGGCCTGCAGCGTCCGCTGCCGCTTCCCGTCGAGCTCGCCCGCCTGTTCGCGTTCCAGCAGCGGGCGCGCGGACCCCAGGCCGCGGCGCGCATCGCCGCCCGCGAGTGGCAGCGCGAGGCCAAGGCGTTCGGACCGCCCGCCGACCGCGACGCCGAGGAGATCGTGCGCGTCTGGGGACCCAAGGCACCGTTCGAGACCCTCGTCGCCGGCGGGTTCACCACGCTGGCCGCCCGGCTGTGGGACGGCGCGCTCGACCACCAGCAGGAGGCCCAGCTGTGAGCGACCTGCCCCTGACGGCGCCCGAGCTGAGCGCGTTCGACATCACCGACCCGCTGCCGCAGCGCACCACCCTGCTCGAGGCCAGCGCCGGCACCGGGAAGACCTGGACGATCGGCGCGCTCGTGGCCCGGTACGTCGCCGAGGGCGTCGTCACCCTGCCCGAGCTGCTCGTGATCACCTTCGGTCGTGCGGCCAGTCGCGAGATGCGCGAGCGGGTACGCGACCAGCTCGTCTCGGCCGAGGCCGCGCTCGGCGACCCGGCCGCCCATCGCGCGGGCGACGACCCCCTCCTGCGCCTCCTGGTCGACGTGCCGGAGACCGAGCTCGCCGCTCGTCGGGCCCGGCTGCGCGCGGCGCTGGCCGACTTCGACGGCGCCACCATCGCCACCACCCACCAGTTCTGCCAGACCGTGCTGCGCAGCCTCGGCACCGCCGGCGACTCCGACGGGTCCGCCGAGCTGACCGACGACCTCACCGAGCTGGTCGACCAGATCGTCGACGACCTCTACGTGGCCAAGTACGCGAACGAGGACGGTCCCGCGCTATCGCACGGCCAGGCCCGGACGCTGGCCCACGCGGTCGTCGCCGATCCCCACGCCGCGCTCGTGCCCGCCGAGGCGGACCCCGACTCGCCGGCCGGGGTCCGGGTGCGGTTCGCCCACGCCGTCCGACGCCGCCTCGACCAGCGCAAGCGCGAGCTCGGCCTGCTCGACTACGACGACCTGCTGCGGCGGCTCGAGAGCGTCCTGGAGGACCCCGACTCCCCCGCCCGCACGCTCATGCGGAACCGCTGGCGCGTCGTCCTGGTCGACGAGTTCCAGGACACCGACCCCGTGCAGTGGAACGTGCTCGACCGGGCCTTCAGCGGCGTGGCCACGCTCGTGCTGATCGGTGACCCGAAGCAGGCGATCTACGCCTTCCGCGGCGGCGACGTCCAGACCTACCTGCGCGCGGCCGCCACCGCCACCGAGCGCCGCACCCTGCCGGTCAACTGGCGCAGCGACGCTCCGCTGGTCGACGCGCTCGGCGCCACCTTCGCTGGGGCACAGCTGGGGCACCCCGACATCGCCGTCCGTCCCGTGCGGGCCCGGCACGACGGCAGCCGCCTGGCGGGACTGCCCCACCCGGCCGCCTTCCGCCTGCGCGTCCTCGACCGCGAGGACTACGAGGACTCCCAGGACCTCCCGGTCGCCCTCGCGCGCCAGCGGATCGTCGAGGACCTCGCGGTCGACGTCGCCGAGACGCTGGCGTCCGGCGCCACCTACGACACGGGCTCCGAGGTCAGGCCGGTGGCCGCCGGCGACATCGCGGTCCTGGTCGCCACGGGCGTCGAGGCCGACCTCGTCCGGCGCACGTTCGCCCGTCACGGCATCCCCGCGGTCCTCGGCGGTGGCAGCAACGTCCTGGTCAGCCAGGCCGCCGACGACTGGCTCACGCTCCTCGAGGCGATGGAGTCCCCGCAGCGGTCCGGCCTCGTCCGCGCGGCCGCCCTCACCGACCTGCTCGGGCACGACGCCACCAGCCTCGTGGCCGGCGGCGACCGGCTCACCGACGCCATCGCCACGCGCGTGCGCGACCTGGCCGACCTGCTGGGCACGCGCGGCGTGGCGGCGGTGGTGGAGTCCCTCACCGACGAGGTCTTCGCCGCGCGCATCCTGGCCCGGCCCGACGGCTACCGCCGGATGACCGACCTGCGCCACGTGGCCCACCTGCTCCACGAGGTGGCGCTGCGCGAGCGGCTCGGCCTGTCGGGGCTCGTCCAGTGGCTGCGACGCCGGCGCACCGAGGCCGGCGAGTCGCCCGAGCTCACCCGCCGCCTCGACAGCGATGCCAAGGCCGTCCAGGTGCTCACGATCCACGCCAGCAAGGGCCTGGAGTTCCCGATCGTCCACCTGCCGTTCCTGTTCAACCGGTGGCGCCCCGACCGCGACGAGCGCCCGCGCTTCCACGACGCCTCCGGCAGCAGGTTCCTCGACGTCGGCGGGCCGGGTCACGCCGACTTCGCCGCCCACTCGCGTGCCGCCCAGGCCGAGGACGCGGGCGAGGTCCTGCGACTCGCGTACGTGGCGATGACCCGCGCGAAGTCCCAGCTCGTGGCGTGGTGGGCGCCCACCCGCGACGCGCGCAACTCCGGCCTGCACCGCCTCCTCTTCCGGCCCGACCCCGCCCGCCCGGAGGTCCCCGACGAGGTCACGACCCCCGACGACCCCACGGCCTGGTCGGTGCTGCGTGGCTGGAGCGAGCGGGGTGGCCCCGTGCTGGAGCGCGTCGCCGAGCGCACGAGTCCCGTGCCCCCGGCGCCCGGCGAGACCGCCGATCTCGGCGTGCGCACGTTCGACCGCGACCTCGACCTGGCGTGGCGACGCACCTCCTACTCCGGGCTGATCCGCGCGGAGCAGGAGTCCACGCCGCACGTCGGCAGCGAGACCGAGGCCGAGGGCACCACCGACGAGTCCGAGACCCTCGTCGTCGCGGAGGTCGGACCCGACGAGCGGCTCTCGCCGATGGCCGACCTGCCGAAGGGCGCCACGTTCGGCAGCCTCGTGCACGCCGTGCTGGAGGAGGTCGACGTCGCGGCACCCGACCGGCGCGTCGAGCTCGAGCTCCGGATCCGCGAGCAGCTCGCGCTGTGGCCCGTCGAGGTCGACGTCGACGCCGCCGTGGCCGCGTTCGAGGCCGTCCTCACCACGCCGCTGGGCCCGCTGGCCGACGACCTCGACCTGGCCACTGTGCTCGCCGAGCGGCAGTTCAAGGAGCTCGACTTCGAGATCCCGATGGGTGGCGGCGACCACCCCGGCGCCACGATGGGTCGCCTCGCCGACCTGGCCGACCTGATCGAGCAGCACCTGCCGGCCGGTGACCCGATCCGGCCGTTCGCCGACCGCCTGCGCTCCCCGGCGCTGGCCGAGCAGTCGCTGCGCGGCTACCTCACCGGCTCCATCGACCTGGCCCTGCGGCTGCCGTCGGGCCGCTTCCTCGTGGTGGACCACAAGACGAACTGGCTCGGCGCCCCCGACGCACCGCTCACGATCGGCGGGTACCGGCCCGACGCCCTCGCCGAGGCGATGAACTCGGGCACCTACCCGCTGCAGGCCCTGCTGTACGCCGTCGTGCTGCACCGGTTCCTGCGGTGGCGCGTGCGCGGCTACGCACCCGAGGAGCACCTCGGCGGCGTCCTCTACCTCTACGTGCGCGGCATGGCGGGACCCGACACCCCGCGGCACGAGGGCGTTCCGTACGGGGTGTTCTCGTGGCAGCCGCCCACCGCGCTGGTGATCGCGCTGTCCGACCTGCTCGACGGAACCCGCCCGGAGGCCGCACGATGACCCCGCACGCCACGATCGACGACTTCGTCGCCGCTGAGGTCCTCACCACCGGCGACGCGCTGATGACCGCACGCCTCGGGCGGATCACCGGCGAGTCCGCTCCCCTGCCGCTGCTCGCCCTCGCGTTCGCGCTGCGGGCCGTCCGCCACGGCTCGACGTGCTTCGACCCACGCCAGGACCCCGAGGTCCCCGGCCTCGCCTGGCCCGAGGCCGACGCGTGGCTCGAGGCCGTCGGCACGAGCCGACTCGGCCGCGTGCTCGTCGTCGAGCACGACCTGCTCTACCTCGACCGCTACCGCGAGCTCGAGGTCGCCCTGTGCGACGACCTCGCGGCCCGCGCGGCCACGACGCCCCCGGCACTCGACGAGCAGCGGCTCACCGCCGATCTCGACCGGCTCTTCCCGGGCGACGAGCACCTCGACCAGCGGGCCGCGGCCGAGCGGGCGGCCCGCGTGGGGACGATCGTGCTCACCGGCGGGCCCGGGACCGGCAAGACGACCACGGTCGCCGGCGTGCTGGCGATCCTCCAGGCCCAGTCGCTGGCCACGCGCGGGCGACCGCTGCGCGTGGCGCTCACGGCGCCCACCGGCAAGGCGGCCGCCCGCATGCGCGAGGCGGTCGTGGCCACCGCCGCGCGCCTCGCCCTCACCGACGACGAGCGTGCGTGGCTCACCGGCCTGCCGTCGTCCACGATGCACCGCCTGCTCGGCTGGCGCCACGACAACCACACGCGGTTCCGCCACGACCGCACCCGGCGGCTGCCCCACGACGTGGTGGTGGTCGACGAGACCTCGATGGCGTCCCTGGAGCACGTGGCCCGGCTGCTGGAGGCGCTGCGCCCGGACACCCGCCTGATCCTGGTGGGCGACGCCGACCAGCTGGCCTCGGTCGAGGCGGGCGCGGTGCTGCACGACGTGGTCGCCGGCTGGTCCTCCGAGCACGTCGTCCGGCTCACCCGCAGCCACCGCTTCGGTGCGGGCATCGGCCGCCTGGCCGCCGCGGTCCGCGACGGCGACGCCGACACGGCCGTCGATCTCCTGACCGCCGGGGAGCCGTCGATCCGCCTCGTCGACCCCGCCCGCGCCCACGCCGAGCTCGAGTCCACCCTGCTGCCCCTGGCCCGCGACCTCGTCGCCGCCGGACGGGCAGGCGACGAGAGCACGGCCCTCGCCCGGCTGGCCCGCGACCGCCTGCTGTGCGCGCACCGCGACGGTCCGCACGGGGCCACCACCTGGAACGACCACGTCACCGCCTGGCTTCGTCCCGAGGTGGGCTACGACGAGTGGTACCCGGGCCGTCCGGTGCTGGTCACCCGCAACGACGCCCCGCTCGCGGTGTTCAACGGCGACGCCGGCGTGGTCGTGGCCCGCGAAGAGCACGTGCAGGTGGCGCTCGACGGCGATCCCGTGCGCGAGCTGGCCACCTCACGCCTGCCCGACGTGCAGACCGGCTACGCGATGACGATCCACCGCAGCCAGGGCAGCGAGTTCGACCATGTCACGGTCCTGCTGCCGGGAGCCGAGTCGCGCGCCATGACGCGCGAGCTGCTCTACACCGCCATCACGCGGGCCGTCGCCGGTGTGACCGTCATCGGCACCCCCGAGGACATCCGGACGGCGATCGGGCGGCGAGTCGCCCGATCCAGTGGGATCGCGGAGCGACTCGCCGCCCGTTCGGCGGTGCGCTGAGTCAGCGCTCGGCGCCGGTCATCGCCTCGGCGGCGTCGAGCGTCTGCTCGCCGAACGACTCGTCCTTCCTGGCCGCCTCGATCGTGTGACGCAGCGGCTTCTCGTGCACGAACCACAGCACCGCGGCCGACACGAGGGTCAGCGGCGCGAGCCACAGGAAGATCGGCATGAGCGCCTCGTTGTAGGCGCCCACCACGATGTCGTGGATCTCCTGCGGGAGCTGGGCCACCGAGTCGGGCGTCAGCGACGACGACCCGCCGCCGGCCGCCGGCAGCTTCGTGCTGAGCGACTCCGTCAGGCGCGACGTGAAGATCGAGCCGACCGCCGCGGCACCCAGGGTGCCGCCGACCTGGCGGAAGAAGTTGTTCGCGGCGGTCGCCGTGCCGACGATGCGGTGCGAGAACGAGTTCTGCACGATCAGCGTGAGGACCTGCATGCCCAAGCCGATCCCGATGCCGAGCACGAGCAGCGAGCCCTCGATCACCCAGCGGGAGTCGCCGATGTCGATCGTCGAGAGCAGGAACAGGCCCAGGCCGGTGACGAGCGCGCCCGCGATCGGGTACCAGCGGTAGCGACCGGTGCGGCTCACGGCCTGCCCGACCGTGATCGACGTGACGAGCATGCCGCCCATCATCGGGATCATCATGAGACCGGCGTGGGTGGCATCGACGCCGACCGACATCTGCAGGTAGGTCGGCAGGTAGGACAGCGAGCCGAACATCGCGACGCCCAGGATGATGACGCCGACGGTGGTGAGGTTGAAGTTGCGATCGCGGAACAGCGCCAGCGGCATGACCGGCTCCTCGGCGCGGCGCTCCACGAGCACGAACGCGATGGCGGCGACGACCGTCGTCACGGCCAGGCTGATGATCTGAGGGCTGTTCCAGTCGTACTGGTGGCCGCCCCAGGTCGCTCCGAGGATGAGGGCGCTGGTGGCGACGGCGAGCAGCGCCATGCCCAGGTAGTCGACGCGGGTGCGGGCACGCTCGACGGCGGGGATGTGCAGGAGCATCACGACGGCGGCGAACGCCAGCACGCCCAGCGGCACGTTGATCCAGAAGGTCCAGCGCCAGCCGGGGCCCTCGGTGAACCAGCCGCCGAGCAGCGGGCCCGCGACCGACGACAGGCCGAACACGGCGCCGAGGATGCCCATGTACTTGCCGCGGTCGCGCGCGGGCACGACGTCGGCGATGGCGGCCTGCGAGAGCACCATGAGGCCGCCGCCGCCCAGACCCTGCACCGCGCGGCCGGCGATCAGGACGGTCATGTCCTGGGCCAGCGCACCGACGAGGGAGCCGATGGTGAACAGGACGATCGCGAGCAGCAGCATCGGCTTGCGGCCGAGCCGGTCGCCGAGTCGGCCGTAGATCGGCATCGTGACCGTCATGCCCAGCAGGTAGGCCGTCATGACCCAGGCGATGTGGTCGGCACCGTCGAGGGAGCCGACGATGGTCGGCAGGGCGGTCGACAGGACCGTCTGGCTCAGGGATGCCAACAGCATCACGAGCATGAGCGCGGCGAAGACGAGCCGGACGGTCCGCTTCTGGTGGGGATCGGTGATGGTGGTGCTCATAGCGTGGTGGAGGTGACCTTTCGGAAGGTGGCGATGGCCGTCTCGAGGGCGGCGGCGCGGTGCGTGTTGAAGTGGTCGGGGTCGGTCGTCCACGCGAGCGTGACGACGGCTCCGGCCAGCAGGATCAGGGCGCGAGACTCGTGCAGGTCGGTCGGCAGCCTCTCGATGCCGAGCCACGGCGTGTCCACGTCCTCGACGAGGCGCGCCGCGACGTGCTTGCGGCTGTCGGTGAACACCTGGGTGAGCCGGGTGCGCAGGCGGGGGTTCGCGGCGGCCAGCCGGCGGCGCTGCACCAGGTCGACGCCGGGGCCGATCGTGCTGGCGGCGACGTCGGCGACGAGGTGACTCACGCGCAGGACCGGGGTCATGCCCGCGTTCTCACGGAAGGCCGCGAGCGTCTCCTCGCTGACCGACGGCGGACGGACGCCGATGATGGCGTCCTCCTTGGACTCGAAGTAGTTGAAGAACGTCCGCGGCGAGATCCCGGCCTCGGCGGCGATCTGCGCGACGGTCACCGCGTCGGGGCCCGACTCGAGGGCGGCCGACGCGGCAGCGTGGTGGATCGCCGTCCAGGTCTGGCGCTGGCGTTCGGCCACGAGCGGGCTGACGACTAAGGATTGCACAACTGCATCCTATGCACTTGTGCACCCGTTGCACCACTGCAAACCTACTGTAACTCAGGGTTGCGCCTGTGCATTCGGTCACTTACGGTCGAGGGGTCTCGTGCACGCCCCCGCCGCCGAGACGGGCCCCGGGCCCTGTGCAGCCCGGGGCCCACGGCGGCTCAGCGCAGGTCGCCGAGCTCCGAGCGGTCCACCGTCGTGCCCACCATCTGGCGCAGCGTGTCGCTGACGTCCCAGATCCCCACGTTCATGCCCGCGGTCACGCGGGACTCGTCGTCGAGCCAGTAGGCGATGAACTCGTTGGCCGCGAGGTCGCCGCGGATCTCCACCGCGTCCTTCGGTCCCGGGCGCCCGACGTACTCCATCGAGAACTCGAACTGGTCGGTGTAGAAGTACGGGAGCCAGTCGTGCACGGTGTCGCGACCCAGCAGCACGTCGGCGACGGCCCTCCCCTGACGGATCGCGTTGTCCCAGTGCTCGACCCGGAGCCGGTCCTCCAGGGTGACGTTCCACGCGCTGGCGGCGTCGCCGATCGCCAGCACCCGCTCGTCCTGGGTCTGGAACCGCTCGTCCACGACGATCCCGTCGTCCACCTCGAGCCCGGAGTCCTCGGCCAGCGCCACCGACGGCATCGCGCCGATCGCCACGAGCACATGATCGGCGTCGATCGTCTCGTCCGACGTGCGCACGCCGACCGGTCCGTCGGCGCCGACGAGCACCTCCTCGACCGAGACGCCGGTCCGCAGGTCGACGCCGTGCGAGCGGTGCAGCTCCGCTACATGGGTGGCCAGCTCGTCGCCGAGCACCTTCTGCAGCGGCAGGTCGTCGCGCTCGAGCACGGTGACCCGGACGTCGTGGCTCCGCGCGGCCGCGGCGACCTCGAGGCCGATCCAGCCCGCACCGACGATCACCAGGTGGCCGCCGGAGCCGATCGCCTCCAGCACCCGGTCCTTGTCCTCGAGGGTGCGCAGGTACAGCGCCCGGTCGGCGCCCGGCAGGTCGGGGACGCGCGGCTCCGCGCCGGTGGCCAGCACCACGAGGTCGTAGTCGAGCCACTCCCCCGAGTCCAGCCGGATCCGCCCGGCCTCGCGGTCGAGCTCGGCCGCTCGCGCCCCGGTCAGCAGGCGAACGTCGTTCTCCCCCCACCACTCCTCGTCCAGCACCGTCGGGTCGGTGTCCTTGCCCAGCAGGAGGTCCTTCGACAACGGCGGCCGCTCGTACGGCGCACGGTCCTCCGCCCCGACGACGGTCACCGATCCCTCGTAGCCCTCCTCCCGCAGTCGCTCGACCGCTTTGGCGGCTGCCAGTCCTGCTCCGACGATCACGAGTCGCTCCATGGCCCCATCGTCCGCTGGTCCTGCGCGGATGCAACCCCGGACGCACGAAGCGGCGTGCCGCTGGTCCTGCGCGGATGCAACCCCGGACGCACGAAAGCGGCGCGGCCGTCCCCTTCCCCAGGGACGACCGCGCCGCGGTTCGTGGACGATCAGCTGCAGCCGCTGGTGCTGCCGCAACCCTCGCAGACGTGGCAGGAGCCAGCCGGCCGCATCTTCGTGCCGCAGGTCATGCACAGCGGGCTGTCGACCGCCGCACCCGTGATCTCCTCCAGCAGCTCGGCCGAGGTGTGCGCCTGGCCGGTGGCCGGACGCGCCGTCTCGATCTGGACCGCCACCGCGTCGGCGTCGGCGATCTGCGCCTCGGCCTTCAGCTCGGCGGCCTGCTGCGGCGACGCGCCCGCGGGCTCGTCGGTGACCAGCTCGGCGGCCGTGGAGCCGTCACCCTTGGCCGGCTCGTACGAGCCGGTGTCCAGGTAGCGCTGACGCTCGTCGACCGAGAAGATCGACATCGCCGAACGGGTGTCGAAGTCGATGTAGTCCAGCGCCAGGCGGCGGAAGACGTAGTCCATGATCGACTGCGCCATGCGGACGTCCGGGTCGTCGGTCAGGCCGGCGGGCTCGAACTTGAGGTTCGTGAACTTGCTCACGAACGTCTCGAGCGGCACGCCGTACTGCAGGCCGATCGACACCGCGATGCTGAACGCGTCCATCACGCCGGCCAGGGTCGAGCCCTGCTTGCCGAGCTTGAGGAAGATCTCGCCCAGCGTGCCGTCGTCGTGGGCACCGGAGGTCATGTAGCCCTCGGCACCGCCGACGCTGAAGCTCGTGGTGATCGACGCACGCGACTTCGGCAGGCGGCGACGGATCGGCTTCTCGACGATCTTCTCGACGACCTTGACCTCGGCCTGGGGCGCCTCGGCCGACGTCTTGTCGTCCTGCGACTTCTGGCTGGACAGCGGCTGGCCGACCTTGCAGTTGTCGCGGTAGACCGCGAGCGCCTTCAGGCCGAGCTTCCAGCCCTGGAAGTAGACGTCGGCGATCTCCTCGACCGTGGCGGTCTCGGGCATGTTGACCGTCTTGCTGATGGCGCCGGACAGGAACGGCTGGCAGGCCGCCATCATCCGCACGTGGCCCATCGGCTTGATGGCACGCTCGCCGACGGCGCAGTCGAAGACCTCGTAGTGCTCGGGGCGCAGGCCCGGCGCGTCGATGACGTGACCGTGCTCGGCGATGAACTCCACGATCGCCTCGATCGTCTCGCCGGTGTAGCCCAGCTTCTCCAGCGCGGCCGGGACCGTCTGGTTGACGACCTGCATCGAGCCGCCGCCGACGAGCTTCTTGAACTTGACCAGCGAGAAGTCGGGCTCGATGCCGGTGGTGTCGCAGTCCATCATGAAGCCGATGGTGCCGGTGGGCGCCAGGACCGAGGCCTGCGAGTTGCGCCAGCCGTTCTTCTCACCGATCTTCAGGTTGGCCGCCCACTGCTTGGTGGCCTCCTTCTGCACGGCGATGTCCATCGCGTGCTTGGTGCGGATCTCGTCGTTGGCCGCCTGGTGCTTGCGCATGACGCGCTGGTGGCCGTCGACGTTGGCCGCGTAGCCCTCGTAGGCGCCGACCACACCGGCCAGCTCCGCGCTGCGGCGGTAGGACGTGCCGGTCATCAGCGAGGTGATCGAGCCGGCGAGCGCACGGCCGCCGTCGGAGTCGTACGCCAGGCCCGAGGCCATCAGCAGGGCGCCGAGGTTGGCGTAGCCGATGCCGAGCTGGCGGAACTTGCGGGTCGTGTCGCCGATCGCCTCGGTCGGGAAGTCGGCGAAGCAGATCGAGATGTCCATCGCGGTGATGATGAACTCGACGCTCTTGACGAACTTCTGCGTGTCGAAGGTGCCCTCGGTGGTGAGGAACTTCAGCAGGTTCAGGCTGGCCAGGTTGCAGCTGGAGTTGTCCAGGTGCATGTACTCGCTGCACGGGTTCGAGGCGGTGATGCGGCCCGACTCCGGCGTGGTGTGCCAGTCGTTGATGGTCGAGTCGTACTGGATGCCCGGGTCGGCGCAGGCCCACGCGGCCTGGGCCATCTTGCCCCACAGCTCGCGGGCGTCGATCTCCTCGATGACCTCGCCGCTGGTGCGGGCGCGCAGGCCGAAGCCGGTGCCCTCCTCGACGGCCTCCATGAACTCGTCGTTCACGCGCACCGAGTTGTTGGCGTTCTGGTACTGGACGCTGGTGATGTCCGAGCCGCCCAGGTCCATGTCGAAGCCCGCGTCACGCAGCACGCGGATCTTCTCCTCCTCGCGCTCCTTGGTCTCGACGAACTCGACGATGTCGGGGTGGTCGACGTCGAGCACGACCATCTTCGCGGCGCGACGGGTGGCACCACCGGACTTGATCGTGCCGGCGGAGGCGTCGGCGCCACGCATGAAGGACACCGGGCCCGAGGCCGTGCCACCGGAGGAGCGGAGCAGCTCCTTGCTGGAGCGGATGCGCGAGAGGTTCAGGCCGGCACCGGAGCCGCCCTTGAAGATGAGGCCCTCCTCGCGGTACCAGTTCAGGATCGAGTCCATCGAGTCGTCGACGGCCAGGATGAAGCACGCGCTCACCTGCTGCGGGCTGGACGTGCCCACGTTGAACCACACCGGGCTGTTGAAGCTGAAGACCTGGTGCAGGAGCATGTACGTCAGCTCGTGCTCGAAGATCTCGGCGTCGACGTCGCTGGCGAAGTAGCCGAAGTCCTTGCCGGCCTTCACGTACGTCAGCACGACGCGGTCGAGCAGCTGGCGCAGGCTCTGCTCACGCTCGGGGCTGCCGACGGCGCCGCGGAAGTACTTCGTGGTGACGATCGTGGAGGCGTTGAGGCTCCAGAAGTCGGGGAACTCCACGCCGCGCTGCTCGAAGACGGTCTCGCCGGTCTTCCAGTTGGTCTGGACGACATCGCGTCGCTCCCACGTGGCCGCGTCGTACGGGTGCACGCCCTCGGTCGTGTGGACGCGCTCGATCTTGAGGCCTGCCTTGGAGGACTTGCGGCTGGTGCGAGGGGCGGGTCCCGAGTTCCCGCCGACCGTCTCGGTCATGTGGTGCTCCTGTCCTGGTGTGCTGCGTGAGGTTGGTGTGGCTCTGTGGTGAAGATGACTGAGTGTGGAGAGAGTGGGGCGTCGAACGGACCGGAACGGGTCAGGACCCGTGGTCGGACGACTGGGGGGACGACGGCCGGGTCGACGCGTCGAGCACCTGCTCGATGTCGGCGTGGTCGGCGATCAGACCGGCGATCTCGGCGACGAAGTCGTCGGCGGAGTCGAAGGACTTGTAGACCGAGGCGAAGCGCAGGTATGCCACCTCGTCGAGGTCGCGCAGCGGCTCGAGGATCGCCATCCCGATGTCCTGGGTGTTGATCTCGGCCTGGCCCGAGGCGCGGAGGGCGTCCTCGACCTGCTGGCCGAGGCAGGCCAGGTCGTCGGTGGACACCGGACGGCCCTTGCAGGCCTTGGCGACGCCCGCGATCGCCTTCTCGCGGACGAACGGCTCGGTGGCCCCGGAGCGCTTCACGACCATGAGCTGCATCTGCTCAATCGTGGTGAAGCGCTTCTCGCACTGCGAGCAGGCGCGGCGTCGGCGGATGGAGCCGCCCTCGTCGGCCACGCGCGAGTCGAGCACGCGGGTGTCGGTGTTGCGGCAGAACGGGCAGTGCATCGTCTTCCTCCTCGCGTGGGCAGACCCGGGTCCCCGTGGACGAACCTGGGGACGAGCTGTGGACATCTCCGCACAGGGTGTGGGCAACAGGGGGAAGCCTGTGGACCTATATGTGGAGAATCACATCCGTGTAACTACTAGATGTAGTGGTTACTGTACGCGGCGCATCGACGCCAAGCAACAACTTCGCAAAGAAGTCCGACAGAAACGGGATCGGGCCCTGATCGGAGGACGTTTGCGCAGGTCAGGGCGGGGTCTGGAGATTTCGAGTCGCGGATTCCGGGCGTGTCGGCGAACATCGAGGGGTCACCCCCAACAGCCAGGCCCCCACGGGGCAGCGCCGGACCGAAGGGAGCCACGATGTCCCACGACCACCTGCTCCGACCGGCCCCTCGATGACCTCTCAGATCACGATGGTCCTGCCCCTCTCGCCCGAACTGCGATCGGCGCGCCTGAACGCCCTCGCCTCGGTCGCCGTGCGCCTGCGCGACGTCGGCGCCGCGCGGGTCGCGGTCGACCAGGCACTCGCGCATCCTGACGCCGCCACCCACGACCTGCTCGCCTCCACCGCACGCATCGCGGGCCTCGCCCCCGGGCACGAGGCCGAGCCTGAGGACGGCAACCACGTCCTGACCACCCTGGCCGCCTGCTGCCACCCCGCACTGCCCGAGGCCGCCCGGATCGCGCTCATGCTCACGACCGCCGCCGGACTGCCCGTCCCCGACACGGCCGGCG
Source organism: Aeromicrobium sp. JP4 (assembly GCF_054957925.1). NCBI lineage: Bacteria > Bacillati > Actinomycetota > Actinomycetes > Propionibacteriales > Nocardioidaceae > Aeromicrobium > Aeromicrobium sp. JP4. The sequence continues at coordinate 3,385,283 of NZ_CM143290.1, read as the reverse complement.
CGTTCTCGGTTCCTGACGACACGATGGCGCAGCGGATCGCCTGGGCCGAGAACCGTGCCCGCGGGGCTCTCGGTGCCGCCATCCCCGAGCGCGAGGCGGAGAGCCACCTCGGCCGGGTGCTCGACGTGCTGCTGCTGATCTTCGACGACGGCATCGTCCACCCGAACTACTCCGTGGACCTGCCTCGCGAGGCACTCGAGACCGCGCGTGCGGTGGTCCAGCTGTTCCCCGACGAGCAGGAGCCGAAGGCGCTGCTGGCCCTCATGCTGCTCACCCGCGCCCGCCGCGACGCCCGCCTGGACGACGACGGCAGCCTCCGGGCGCTCTCGCGCCAGGACCGCAGCCTGTGGCGCCAGGACGAGATCCAGGAGGGCCTCTTCCTGCTCCGCGGCAGCCAGCGCGACGGCCGCACGGGCCCCTATCAGATCCGTGCGTCGATCCAGGCCGCCCACGTCACGGCTCACGAGGCGAGGGACACCGACTGGAACCGCCTGTTGGCCCTGCACGACCGGCTCATGCAGGTCTCCCCGTCCGACGCCGTGGCGCTGGGCCGGGCGTGCGCGGTCGCGGAGGTGCACGGCCCCGAGACGGCCCTGGAGAGCGTCGAGCGACTGGGCCTGGACAACCACCTCTTCCACGCCACGCGGGCCGAACTGCTGCGCCGGCTCGACCGCACCGATGAGGCCGACCGCGCCTGGAGCGCGGCCGTCGCGCGGGTGCGCAGCGCCACCGAGCACCAGCGGCTGCGCGGCGAGCTGGAGCGCTAGGCAGGTCACATCCGCTGCGGTTGCGAGCGGTGGCGAGCGCCCTACGGTGGAGGCATGGCCACCAAACCCAAGTACACGGTTCCCGGTCTCAGCATCGCCGATGGCGAGAGCATCGCGAAGACGCTGCAGGACCGGTTGAACGCACTCAACGACCTGATGCTGACCCTGAAGCATGTGCACTGGAACGTCGTGGGTCCCCACTTCATCGCCGTGCACGAGATGATCGACCCGCACGTCGTGGAGGTCCGCGACATGGTCGACGAGACCGCGGAGCGCATCGCCACTCTCGGCGCGGTGCCCCTGGGCACGCCCGCCGCGATCGTCGAGGGCCGGTCGTGGGACGACTACCCCCTCGGCCGGGCCACCACCACCGAGCACCTCAAGGCCCTCGACCAGGTGTACATCGGCCTGATCGACGACCACCGCAAGGCGCAGGCCGCCGTCGCGGACCTCGACCCGGTCACCGAGGACATGGTCATCGGGCAGATCAGCACGCTCGAGCTGTTCCACTGGTTCGTGCGCGCGCACCTCGAGAGCGCCGGCGGCGATCTCAAGAGCTGACCGCACCACCCCGAAAACGCACGTCTGCCCCGGTCCACGACCGGGGCAGACGTCTGTCCGGCTCAGACCAGAGTGTGGGGATGGGCCTGGTGGCCCTGCGCCCGACGGTCCTGAAGGACCGCGACCCCGTGCCCCGCGAGCGCGGCGAGGACCTGCAGCGCCATGGAGGTGACGACGACCGCTACCGCGAGCCACCAGTAGACCGGGCCCTCCCCCAGACCGCTCAGCAGGACGAGGGCCAGGGAGGCGAAGCCCAGGACTCCCCCGGCCACGACCCATGCCAGGGCGCCCATGTCGGCGGGGCGCACCCGCTGCCAGACGTATCCGGCCACCGCAAGGGCCAGCAGCAGGCCGACGGCGATCGGGGTCGAGATCTCGGTCAGGGCACTGCCGAGCCAGACCGACGGAGTGTCGACGCCGTGGGCGCCGTCACGGACCGGCACCAGCCACGTGACGGCACTGGCTGCCAGCAGCAGGCCGGCACGGCTGAGCACCTGACCACGGAACCTGGTCATCACGTGGATCTGGTGACCATGGGCGACGATGGCCATGGGCGAACCTCCTCGACGTCGGTGTCACGACTCACGCTACGCCGCCGCGGTCCGGATCGGGCCGACTCGGCGATGAACGCGTGTCGAACACGCGGGACCACCCGCGAGAAGACGCACACGGCGCCCACCGGCCCCTTCCCCGAGGCATCGATGGGCGCCGTGTGCGGGCGCGGTGGAGCGGGAGCTCAGTCCTGGACGGGAACCGCCAGCGTGGAGCCGATGGGCAGCGGCGCGCCGTCCTCGAGGGCGTTGAGCTTGACGATCTCGTCGACCGTGGCGCGGATGTCCGCGTTCGGACGCGCCTCGGCGGCGATGCTCCACAGGGTCTGGCCCGGCTGCACCGTGACGGTGGTGACGATGCCCGGGTCGGAGGCCGATCCCGTGGCCACGACGGCCGACCCGAAGACGATCACCAGCGTCGTGATGATCGCGAGCGCCACCGCGACGATGGCGACGCGGCCCCGACCCGTGAGACGCACGGGCGTCGAGGGCGCCGCCGCGGCGGACGCGTACGTCGTACGGGTGACGACGGGACGGCGCGCCAGGTCGAGCGGGGCGAACGGGGTGTGGTCGAGGGTGATGCTCATGATGGCCTCCGGGGAAGTTCGGCAGTGTCGCGCGGCGTTCGATTCGATCACGTGTTCTATCGAACACATGAACGACTGTACGACGGAGCTCCGACAAAATCGAACACCGTCGAAAACTTGTTCGAACGGCGTGTCGTGCGGCGCGCGCTCCGCGCCGTTAGCGTCGGGGCATGTCGATCGTCCGCACTTTCCTCACCGCCTGGCGCCAGGCCTCCGCCCGCCAGGCTCCCCTGCTGGCCGCGGGCGTGGCCTTCTACCTGTTCCTCTCCCTGTTCCCCGCGCTGATCGCCGCCGTGTCGATCTACGGCCTGGTGGCCGACCCCGCGACCGTCGCCGACCAGACCGCGCGGATCTCCGACACCCTGCCCGCGGACGCCGCCTCCTTGATCAACGGGCAGATCGAGCAGCTCACCTCGGCGCCGTCGAGCTCGCTCGGGCTCGGCGCCGTGATCGCGATCGTGCTGGCCGTGTACGCGGCATCGGGCGGCATCGGCAACCTCGTCACCGCGATCAACCAGCTGTACGGACTCCAGGACACCCGGTCCTTCATCGCGCGCAAGGCCCTCGCCCTCGGGCTGACCGCCGCCGGGGTCGTGTTCGGGCTGGTCGCCATCTCCCTCGTCGCGGTGGTGCCCGCTGTCCTCGACGTGGTGGACGTCGTGCCGGGGTTCCGCCTGCTCGCCAACGCCCTCCGATGGGTCGTGCTCGCGGGCGGCATCACCATCGCGATCGGCGTGCTCTACCGCGTCGCGCCCGACCGGCCGTCGACGAGCGGCATCGTCAACCGGGGCGTGCTGATCGCGGCCGCCCTGTGGCTGCTGGTCTCCTTGGGCTTCTCGCTCTACGTCGACCTGTTCGGCAACTACTCGAAGACCTACGGAGCGCTGGCCGGTGTCGTGGTGCTGCTGCTGTGGCTCTGGATCGGCATGTACGCCATCTTGCTCGGCGCCTGCGTCGAGGCCGCCCGCGAGCACATCGTCACCAGGGAGACCCTCAGCGAGGACGAGCACCTGGCGCGCCAGCGGTCGCAGGACGCCGAGGTCGCCGCAGGCCTCGACCGGTTCACCGAGGAGCTGGACGACAAGCTGCGCCACTGAGGGCACGGCCGAGGCTTGGTACCTTGGGAACAGCGTCGCGTGCCGGTGGCAGTCCGTGCCAGGCATGGAGGCGTGGGATCCGAAGGAGTCGACGATGACCTCGTCGCTGCCTTCGCCCTCGCGTGACTGAGGGCGAGAAGACCAGGCTGATCGCCTGGAGCCGGGAGCTGCGCCGTGTCCACGCGCGGCTGCGCGAGGCGTTGACAGTGACGCGTGCCGCCGTCGCCGCGGGCGAGGCCGCCGGCCCCGCGACGCGCGACCTGCTGCTGTTCTGCCACGGCTTCTGCACGGCCCTCTCGGGCCACCACCGGGCCGAGGACCACGAGCTGTTCCCCGCGATCGCGGCCGCGCACCCCGACCTGGCCGACACCCTGCGCCTGTTGCGCCAAGACCATTCGATGATCGAGTACCTCGTCACCGGCCTGCGGGACGCGGTGGACCGCTCCGCCTCGGCTGCCGAGCTCGGCCGGCACCTCGAGGGCATCGCCGCGGTCATGGAGAGCCACTTCCGTTTCGAGGAGCGCCGGCTCCTCTCGGTCCTGGAGACGCTGGAGCTCGACGCCGACTCCCATAGCGCCCTCGGGCCGCTGTGAGCCCCGCTCAGCCGAGGAGTCGGCCGAGCAGGAAGGCGATCGCGCCGACCACCACCACGAGCGCGATCGCACCGCTGACCAACTCGACCGGCCCGAGGCCGTGGTCGGGCACCCCGTGCTGACGCAGGTCGACCTCGAAGTCCGGCAGCAGCAGCTGCAGGTCGACGGTGGCGTGGTCGGCGACGCCGTGCTCGCGCAGCACCTCGCGGGCGCAGGCCTCGACCTGCGCCAGATCATCGACGGTGGACGTGCCCACCCCGGACACGTCGACCGTCCACCGGTCGCCCTCGCGCGTTCCCACCACCACATAGCTCACGTCCCACACCCTAGGCCACGGGCGGACACGCCGAGTCGAACACGTGTTTGATCCGCGGCTCCGCCGGGACTACGGTCGGGGCATGAGCGAGAACCTGGACGAGCCGGTCGACCTGACCGGGCTGACCAAGCGTCAACGGCGCATCCTGGTGTTCCTGAAGGACCACATCGAGTCCCACGGCTACCCGCCGAGCATGCGCGAGGTCGGCGCCGCGTGCGATCTCGCCAGCACGTCCTCCGTCTCGCACCAGCTCCGCATGCTCGAGCGCAAGGGCTTCATCCGTCGCGATCCCAACCGGCCGCGCGCGCTCGAGATCTACCTCCCCGACTCCAAGCCCGCGATACGCTCGCGTCCGGCCGAGGTCGACGAGACCGGCAGCGGCGACGCGGTCCCCCAGCCGGCCTACGTGCCGATGGTCGGACGCATCGCGGCCGGTGGCCCGATCCTGGCCGAGGAGCGCGTCGAGGAGGTCATGCCGCTGCCCCGCTCGCTCGTCGGCGACGGCACCCTCTTCCTGCTCGAGGTCAAGGGCGACTCGATGGTCGAGGCCGCGATCTGCGACGGCGACTACGTCGTGATCCGCCAGCAGCAGGTCGCCGAGAACGGCGAGATCGTGGCCGCCATGATCGACGGCGAGGCCACCGTGAAGACCCTCAGCCGCAAGAACGGCGAGGTCTGGCTGCTGCCGCAGAACGCCTCCTACGACCCGATCGACGGCACCGACGCCCAGATCATCGGCAAGGTCACCGCGGTCCTGCGCCGGGTCTGACGGGCTCTGCCTGACCGCCAGGCGTCAGTCGGCCGGCTCGACCGGACGCGAGGCCCACGCGCTGGCGACCATGTCGTCGAGCGTGTGGGTCAGCTTCCAGTCGAGGTCGCGCGCCGCGAGGGCGCCTGAGGCCACGATGCGGGCCGGGTCGCCGGGACGACGTCCCATCACCTCGGGCTCGAACGCGATGCCCGTGGCGTCGGAGACCGACTGCATGATCTGGCGCACGGAGACCCCCTCGCCGTTGCCCAGGTTGTAGACCCGCTCGAGCTCGTTGCCGGCCAGCAGCCGGCGCACCGCGGTGACGTGCGCCTCCGCGAGGTCGGCCACGTGCACGTAGTCGCGCACGCAGGTGCCGTCGGGGGTCGGGTAGTCGTCGCCGAAGATCCGCGGGCGGTGTCCCTGGGCGAGGGCCCGGATCACCAGCGGGAAGAGGTTGTGCGGGCTCGAGTCGTAGAGGTCGGGCTCACCCGATCCCACGACGTTGAAGTAGCGCAGCGACGTGTGGCGCAGCCCCGTGGCGTGGGCCTGGTCGCGGATCATCCACTCCCCCACGAGCTTGGACTCGCCGTAGGGCGACTCCGGCCGGGTGGCGGTGTCCTCGGTGACCGTCTCCACGTCGGGGGTCCCGTAGACCGCCGCCGTGCTGGAGAACACGATCGCGTTGATGTCGAGCCGCTCCATGGCGCGCAGCAGGCTCAGCGTGCCCCCGGCGTTCTGACGCCAGGTGTGGGCGGGCCGCTCGACCGAGACCCCGGCGTACTTGAACGCGGCCAGGTGGATGACCGCCTCGATGTGGTGCTCGGCGAGCTGGTCGACCAGCTGCTTCGCGTGCAGGACGTTGAGGTCGATGAACGGGACCTCGGGTCGCACGAACTCGCGGTGGCCGCTGGAGAGGTCGTCGACGACGACCGACTCCAGGCCGGCGCGCTCGAGGGCCCGGACGACGTGAGCACCGATGTAGCCGGCTCCGCCGGTGACCAGGATCGCCATGCTGGCAGCCTAGGACGCCGGGCTACTGCCGGAACTTCAGGGTGCCCACGGACTTGTTCTTGCCCCGCGTGACCTTGACGGTCTTCGGACCGGAGAACCCGCGCGAGATGCCGCGCCACGAGTCGGCGTTGACGACGATGCGGTAGCGCCCCGACGTCAGGCCGGTGACCTTGAAGCGGCCGCCGCCGTCGGTCATCGCGGTGCGGTAGACCTTCTTGCCGTCGGTGGAGGTCAGGCGGATCATCAGCTCGGTGCGCGGCTTGACCTTGTTCGCCGTGACACGACCGCTGACCGAGCCGCCCTTGTAGTTCTTCAGGCCGACGCGCATCGACGAGCCCTTGACGTACACGCGCTTGTACGTGCCGGACGTCCAGGCCCGGCAGTGCTGGCGGTACATCTTGTAGTTCTTGGCCTTCCACTTCTCGAACCCGCGATCGAGTCCGTTGAAGTAGCCGTCGTTGTTCTTGTAACGGCTCTTGTACCAGGCGTGGCAGCCGGTGCGGCGGCCCATCTCGAACCAGTAGTAGCCCTCGCCCAGACTCACCTGGCGGCCGCTGCCGGCACGGACGACGTCGGACGCGAGGATCGCGCGGCCCGTCGCGTACTCGCGGATCGTCAGGTAGCGGTCGACCTTGGCCGAGCTGGAGCGGCCCTGGTAGCCACCGGCGATGACTGAGACCTTGGTGCGGTGCCGGCCGATGTTCTGCACGCGGCCGGAGAGACCACCGTTGGGCAGCTGGAGCATGCGGCCCGTGGAGCTGGCCTCGGCACGCTGGTTGACCATCGTGTGGCACGAGCCCCAGCCGCGGTCGTTCGCGCCGAACCACAGGCCACCGGCGGGCTTGACGGCGTAGATGCGGTTGCCGGAGGTGGGCAGGAACCCGACCTCGTAGCGACCGCTGGAGTTGGTGCGGGTGCGTCCGTAGACGTTGGCGCAGGACATGAAGTCCAGGTCGCGCAGCACGCGCGAGGAGCGGGACCAGTAGGGAGGACGGCCCACGATGGTGACCTCGGAGCCGGCGACCGGCTTCGAGCCGTTGACGACCTGGCCGCGGATCGACGCGTAGCGCGCGTTGGCCACGTAGCGGTACTTCCCGCCGCGGGTGACGCGGATCGTGGTGCCCGCGCTCATGTCACGTGCGCCGCCGGCGAAGGCGCCCGCGCCGTTGCCACGGAACCACCACGAGCGGCGCTCGCCGCCGGAGGTGCCGATGATGTGCAGCTTGTAGCTGGCGGACGGGGAGTTGTTCGCCCCCATGCGGACGCGGAAGGAGAAGCGGCCGCCGTTGCGCTCGACGTCGTTGGCGGTGGAGATCAGCACGTTGCGGTTGCGCGAGCCCAGGCGCCAGAGCTCGACCTTGACGCCGGTGGCGGCCGCGCCGCCGGTGCGGGCGACGGTGCCGGAGATGGTGCCGTAGGTGACCTTGGCCTGCTGCGTGATGGGGCGCGCAGCCGCGCCACTCATCCGCACGACCGCCTTCGGCTTCGCGCGCCACGTCGTGTTGCGGAAGGTGACGTACCTCGACGACCGGGCCTTGACCTTGAAGCTGCGCTTCTGGGAGGAGACGCCGTCGACCCAGATGTGGCCCTTGCACGTCTTCTTCTTGGTGCAGCGCGCCCAGACGGCGCCGTACCCGGCGTCGGTCATGGCCACGAGGGCGGTCTTGGTCGACAGTGTGCCCGCGGCCTGCGCAGGTGCGACGGCGACGAAGAGAGATCCGACGAGCGCCAGGCATGCAGCGGCGAGCGAGGGAAGACGGAACGGCATGGGATCCCCGAGCTGGTTGAGCGATGAGTCGGGGCCACGGTATCAAACCGAGGCCTGATTCCCCGCCTTCGCCGTTTCGTCGAGGCGGCGCAGTGCCGCGGTGACCACAGATCGGTCGGTGGTCCGCCACAGCGGCGGCAGGGAGGAAGCCAGGAATCCGCCGTACCTCGCGGTGACCAGGCGCGGGTCCAGGATCGCCACCACGCCGCGGTCGGTGGAGCGCCTGATCAGGCGTCCGACCCCTTGGGCCAGCAGCAGCGCGGCGTGCTGCGCGGCCACCTGCATGAAGCCGTTGCCGCCGCGACGCTCGACGAGGCGCTGGCGGGCGCTGCTGAGCGGGTCGTCGGGGCGCGGGAACGGGATGCGGTCGATGATCACGAGGGTGCACGTGTCCCCCGGCAGGTCGACGCCCTGCCACAGGCTCAGCGTGCCGAACAGGCACGCGCTCGGCTCCTCGGCGAAGCGGCGGGCCAGCTCGGGCAGCTGGGCGTCGCCCTGGCAGAGGATGTCGAGGTCGGGCAGCGACTCGCGAACGTACTCGGCCGCCCGCTCGGCGGCGCGCCGCGAGGAGAACAGCCCGAGGGTGCGGCCGCCGGCCGCCTTCACGAGGGCGGTGATCTCGCCCAGCTGCTCGGCCTCGAGCCCGTCGCGGCCGGGCGCCGGCAGGTGGCGCGCGACGTAGAGGATGCCCTGGCGCTGGTAGTCGAAGGGCGAGCCGACGTCGAGACCGGTCCAGTTCTCGCCCTTCATGTCGAGCCCGAGGGACGCGGCGACGGGACCGAACGAGCCACCGAGGGTGAGCGTCGCGCTGGTGAGCACGACGGTCTTCTCGCCGAACAGCTTCTCGCGCAGGGCGCCCGAGACGTCGATCGGCGCGATGCGCAGGTGCAGGCCGGTGCGGCCCTCCCCCAGCCACAGCACCTCGGTCTCGCGACCGGCGGCCATGCGCTCGGCCACGCTGCGGACGTCGTCGATCGAGGTGCGCGCCTGCTGGCGGCCGGGATCGGCCTCCTCGCCCTTCTCCTTGGTGAAGTTCGAGAAGCACGCACGGGCGCTGTCGCGGACGAGGGCGAGCGCGCCGGCGAGGGCGGGCTCGATCGCGTCGATGCGGCCGGGCTGGACGTGCGTGAGTGCATCGGCGAGGGCGTCGGCGGCGTCACTGAGGTCGTCGGCGGTGCCCCCGTCGTCGAGGTACGACCGGGCCCGGCGGGCGGCTCGCTCGATGAGGCCGGGGTCGAGCTCGTCGGTGGACGCCTGGGTGACCCGGGCGGCGAGCTCGTGCGCCTCGTCGACCACCACGGCGTCGAACTCCGGGAGCATCGGGATGCCCTCGATCGCGTCGATCGCGAGCATCGCGTGGTTCGTGACCACGACGTGGGCGTTGGCGGCGTCCTCGCGGGCCCGCTCGGCGAAGCACTCGGCGGCGTACTCGCAGCGCGCGGCGCCGAGGCACTCGCGCGAGGAGACGCTGACCTGGCGCCAGGCGCGCTCACCGTGGGTGGGCGCGCCGTCGCGGTCGCCCGCGTGGCCGCCCTGGGCCTGGTCCTCGGCCCACTCGCGCAGCTGCACGACCTCGGCGCCCAGCGAGCCCTCGGGGACCTCGACCAGGACGCCCTGGTCGTCGGGTGCGCCCTGGCGGACCCGGTGCAGGCACGCGTAGTTGGCGCGGCCCTTGAGCACGGCGTGGTGCGGCACCGTGGACATCGTGCCGCGCGCTGCCTCCTTGAGGGCCGGGATGTCGCGCTCGACGAGCTGGTGCTGCAGGTTGAGCGTGGCCGTCGCGATCACGACGCGCTTGTCGTGCAGCAGCGCCGGCACGAGGTAGCCCAGCGACTTGCCGGTGCCGGTGCCGGCCTGGACCAGCAGGTGACGCTCCTCGGACAACGCCTTTGCGACCGCCTCGGCCATCGCGACCTGCCCGGGGCGCTCGGATCCGCCCACCGCCGCGACGGCGGCACCGAGAACGTCGGTCACACCGGGTCGGGAGGGCATGGCAGAACGCTACCTGTCCGCCGGAGCCGCGGACTCACCGATCCACAGGGACCGGTTCAGTGGGCCCGGGCGAACTGCTCGAGCTCGGCGGCGAGCTCGGGGTGGACGCGCGCGACGACGTGCGTGCCGTCGGCGACGTGCTCGAGCTGCTCGATCTCGGCGTGCAGGTGCAGCTGGTTCACGAGGTCGCCGCGCGAGTACGGCACCACCGCGTCGACCAGCACCTCGGGCACCGGCAGGTCGGCCTCGATCGCGTTCAGCAGCTCGTCGATGCCCTCACCCGTGCGGGCGCTCACGACGACCGCGTGCGGCTCGCGGGCCAGCAGCGCCTTGAGCACCAACGGGTCCGCCTGGTCGGCCTTGTTGATGACGATGACCTCCGGGACCCGGACGGCCTCGATCTGCGCGAACACCTCACGGACCGCGGCGATCTGGCCCTCGGGGTCGGGGTGCGACCCGTCGACGACGTGCAGGACGAGGTCGGCGTCGGCCACCTCCTCGAGGGTGGAGCGGAACGCCTCCACTAGCTGGTGCGGCAGGTGCCGGACGAAGCCGACGGTGTCCGAGAGCGTGTAGACGCGTCCGTCCGATGTCTCGGCGCGACGCGTGGTGGGATCGAGGGTGGCGAACAGCGCGTCCTCGACCAGCACGCCCGCACCGGTCAGCCGGTTGAGCAGGCTCGACTTGCCGGCGTTGGTGTACCCGGCGATCGCGACCGACGGGATCTTGTTGCGGCGGCGCTCGGCCTTCTTGGTCTCGCGGGTGCCGCGCAGCTCCTTGAGCTCGCGGCGCAGCTTCGCCATCTTGGCCTGGATGCGGCGGCGGTCGGTCTCGAGCTTCGTCTCACCGGGACCACGGCCGCCGATGCCCTCGCCGCCCGCGGCCTGGCCGCCGGCCTGCCGGGACAGGTTGCCGCCCCAGCCGCGCAGGCGCTGGGTCTGGTACTGCAGCTGCGCCAGCTCGACCTGGGCCTTGCCCTCGGCGCTCTTGGCGTGCTGGGCGAAGATGTCGAGGATCAGCGCCACGCGGTCGACGACCTTGACCTTGACGCGGTCCTCCAGGTTGCGCAGCTGGCTCGGCGCCAGCTCGCCGTCGCAGATCACGGTGTCGGCACCGGTCGCGCGCACGGCCTCGCGCAGCTCCTCGACCTTGCCGCTGCCGATGTAGGTGGCGGGGTCGGGCTTCTGGCGGCGCTGGATGAGCGCGTCGAGCACCTCGGAGCCGGCCGTCTCGGCCAGCGCCTTGAGCTCGGTCAGGGAGTTCTCGGCGTCCTTGACGGTGCCTTCGGTCCACACGCCGACGAGCACAACGCGCTCGAGCCGCAGCTGGCGGTACTCGACCTCGCTGATGTCCTCGAGCTCGGTGGACAGTCCGGCGACACGGCGCAGCGACGAACGGTCCTGCAGGTCCATCTCCCCCTGCTGGAGGTCGGGACGGGTCTCGTCGCTCATCCGCGCCACTCCATCGTTCCGCCGGCCACGATCCGGGCCGGTCCCCGCAGGACGGTGCGCTCCGGCTCGACGGTCACGTGCAGGGTTCCGCCGGGCACGTCGACCCGGTACTCGGTGGGATCGTGTGCTCCGTCGGCACGCGCGGTGGCGATCGCCGCGGCGCACGCCCCGGTGCCGCAGGAGCGGGTCTCGCCCGACCCGCGCTCGTGGACGCGCATCCCCACGTGGTGGGTGCCGCGTCGCTCGACGAACTCGATGTTGACGCCCTCGGGGTAGACCGACTCGGAGAACGCGGGCTGCTCCAGCAGGGTGCCGGCGTCCTGCACGCGGTCGACGAACGCGACGGCGTGCGGGTTGCCGGTGTGCACCTCGAGCGCCTCCCAGGTCTGGCCGGCGGCCGAGACCTTGGAGTGCGTGCCGGTGGTGAAGGCCCCCATGTCGACAGCGATCTCGTCGCCGACGACGGAGAGGAACTTCAGCCCGTCGCGCGTGTCGATCGGGAACTCCGGCCCCTCGACGAGACCCTGCTCGAGCAGGTGGCGCGCGAACACGCGGATGCCGTTGCCGCACATCTGGCTCAGCGAGCCGTCGGCGTTGCGGTAGTCCATGAACCACTCGGCGGGCGAGTTGTGGCCCAGCGCGGTGCAGCGCACGACGCGCATGACACCGTCGGCGCCGATGCCGCGGCGCCGGTCGCACAGGGCGGCCACGAACGCCGGGTCGAGGTCACCGTGGAGGGTGCCGTCGTGGTCGGGCAGCAGCACGAAGTCGTTCTCGGTGCCATGCCCCTTGAACCACGTGAATTCCATGTCCCCAGCCTACGGGTGATCGACGAGTGCCACCGCGCGCCCGAGCAGGTCGGGATCGTCGAACGGCAGCCAGTGGATGCGCGGGTCCTTGCGCATCATCCGGTCCTGACGCCGCGCGAACCGCCGGGTGCCGGACTTCGTCTCGGCGCGCGCCTCGTCCTCGGTCAGCTCACCGGCCAGCATCGCGAGCACCTGCTGGTAACCGAGCGCCCGCGAGGCCGTGGGCGAGGCCGCGAGGCCGGGCAGTCCCCTGATCTCCTCGACGATGCCGTCGGCCCACATCGCGTCGACGCGGGCGTCGATGCGCGCGTCGAGCACGTCCCGCGGCACGTCGAGCCCGATCATCACGACCTCCGGGTAGATCGACACCGGTTCGGGCATCGTGGCCGCGAACGGCTCGCCCGTCAGCTCGCCCACCTCGAGGGCACGGACGATCCGGCGCCCGTTGGTGGGCAGGATGGCCGCGGCGGCCCGCGGGTCGCGCCGGGCGAGCTCGGCGTGCAGCGCCTCGGGACCGACGTCGTCGAGGCGCTCGGCCCACCGCGCGCGCACCCGCGGGTCGGTGCCCGGGAAGTCCAGCGGATCGATCGCGGCGCGCACGTACAGCGACGAGCCGCCGACGAGGATCGGCACCGCGTCACGATCACGGATCTGCTCGATGGCGGCGCGCGCCGCCCGCTGGAACGCCGCGACGCTCGCCTCCTCGGAGTGGTCGAGGACGTCGAGCAGGTGGTGCGGGACCCCGGCGCGCTCCGCCTCGGTGGCCTTCGCGCTGCCCACGTCCATGCCGCGGTACAGCTGCACGGAGTCGGCGTTGACGATCTCACCGCCCACGGCGCGAGCCAGGCCGACCGAGAGCCGCGTCTTGCCCGAGGCGGTCGGACCCACGACGGCGACGACGGGACGGCTCGGTCTCATGGGGCCAGTCTTTCAGGCGGGGGCGGGCGACCCGAAGTACCGTGACGTGCGGGACCGCCGGGCGGTCCCTCCATCGACGAGAGGGGCACCCATGGGCTTCCTGGACAGGTTCAAGGGCAAGGACGCCGAGCAGCTGGTCGACCGGGCCAAGGAGGAGGCGGCGCGGCACGACGAGGACATCGACGCCGCGATCGACAAGGTCGCGGACCTCGCCGACAAGGCCACCGACGGCAAGTTCACCGAGAAGATCGACGACGCGGCGGCCAGGCTCAAGGAGGCCGCGGACCGGCTCGACGAGGACCCGACGACCTGAGGAAGCGCTGGCAGTGACGTTCCCGGGGTCCTCTACGGCGTGTCGGCCCCGGAAACGTCACGCTCAGGGGTCTCGCGATACCGGCGGCCGGCCCAGACGAAGTAGGCCAGCGCCAGGCAGAACACCACGATCGAGGTCCAGATGTTCAGCCGGAACGGGCCGATGTGGTTCACCGTGTCGATCCGCAGCGCCTCGATCCAGCCGCGCCCGAGCGTGTAGAGCATGACGTAGAGCGCGAACACCCGGCCGTGCGTCAGGGCGAAGCGCTTGCCCAGCCACACCAGCAGCGCCGCGGCCGCGAGGTTCCACAGCGCCTCGTAGAGGAACGTGGGGTGGAACGTGGCGAACTGCTCGTAGCCGTCGGGACGGTGCTGCTCGGAGATCTCCAGACCCCACGGCAGCGTGGTGGGACGCCCGAAGAGCTCCTGGTTGAAGTAGTTGCCGAGCCGCCCGATCGCCTGCGCGACGAGAAGGCCGGGTGCCAGGGCGTCGGCCATCTTGAGGAAGTCGATGTCGTACCGGCGGCAGGCGATCCACGCGCCCAGGCCGCCGAACGCGATGGCGCCCCAGATACCCAGGCCGCCCTCCCAGATCTTCAGCGCGTCGATCGGGTCCCGACCGTCGCCGAAGTAGAGCTGGGGGTCGGTGAGGACGTGGTAGATCCGTCCGCCGATGATGCCGAACGGCACGGCCCAGATCGCGACGTCGCCGATCGCGCCGGGGCGGCCGCCGGCCGCGACGAACCGGCGGTCGGCGATCCAGATCGCGGCGAAGACGCCGGCGATGATGCACAGCGCGTAGGCCCGCAGGGGCAGCGGCCCGAGGTGCCAGACGGCCTGTTCCGGCGAGGGGATGAAGGTGGCGATGGTCATGTCAGTCCCGTTCCACGCCGGTGCGCAGGTCGGTCACGAGGTCGCGGATGGCGGCGAGCCCGGAGGCCTCGTCCGGCTGGTCGAGCAGGCAGCGCACGAGCGCCGATCCCACGATCACCGCGTCGGAGAACTCGGCGATCTCGTGGGCCTGGGCACCGTTGCTGACGCCGAGCCCCACGCCGACGGGCTTGTCGGTGACCTTGCGCAGGCGGCCGACGAGCTCGGGCGCGAGACTGCTGGTCTGCTCACGCTGTCCGGTGACGCCCATGACCGCGGTGGCGTAGATGAAGCCGCTGGCGGCCTCGGCCGTCATCGCCAGCCGCTCGTCGGACGACGACGGCGACACGAGGTAGATGCGGTCCAGACCCTGCTCGCGGGAGGCGCGCTCCCAGTCGACGGCCTCGTCGGGAATGAGGTCGGGCGTGATGAGCCCCGCTCCCCCGGCGGCGGCGAGGTCGGCGGCGAACCGGTCGACTCCGCGGCGCTCCACCGGGTTCCAGTAGGTCATCACGACGGTGGGCGCGCCGGCGGCCGAGGCCTGCACGACGCGGAAGACGTCGTCGACCCGGGTGCCGTTGACGAGGGCGGCCTCAGCGGCGGCCTGGATCGTGGGCCCGTCCATCACGGGATCGCTGTAGGGCAGGCCCACCTCGACCAGGTCGACCCCGGCCTCGATCATGGCGCCGATGGCGGCGATGGAGCCGTCCACCGTGGGGAACCCGGCGGGCAGGTAGCCCACGAGGGCCGCGCGGTTCTCGGCGCGCGTGCGCTCGAACAGTTCGTCGATCACCGTCATCGGTCCGTCTCCGCCCGGTCGTTCTCGTCCAGCAGGCCGAAGTACTTCGCGGCGGTGTGCACGTCCTTGTCGCCGCGGCCCGAGAGGTTGACCAGGATCGTGGCGTCGGGACCCATCTCCTTGGCGAGCTCGACCGCGCCGGCCAGCGCGTGCGCCGACTCGATCGCCGGGATGATCCCCTCGGTCTTGCACAGCAGGTCGAACGCGGACATCGCCTGAGCATCGGTGGCAGGCCGGTACTGGGCCCGTCCGATGTCGGCCAGGTGCGCGTGCTCGGGGCCCACGCCCGGGTAGTCGAGGCCGGCGCTGATCGAGTGTGACTCGATCGTCTGGCCGTCCTCGTCCTGCAGCAGGAACGAGCGCGCGCCGTGGAGCACGCCGACCTCGCCGGCGGTGATCGTGGCGGCGTGGCGACCAGTCTCGAAGCCGTCGCCGCCCGCCTCGATGCCGATGAGCCGCACGCTCTCGTCGGGCACGAACGCCGTGAAGAGGCCGATCGCGTTCGATCCGCCGCCCACGCAGGCCACGGCCGCGTCGGGCAGCTTCCCGGTGAGCTCGAGGACCTGGGCGCGGGCCTCGTCGCCGATGCCTCGCGTCAGCTCACGCACCATCGTCGGGAACGGGTGCGGGCCCGCGGCGGTGCCGAAGAGGTAGTGCGTCGTGTCGACCGTGGTGACCCAGTCGCGCAGCGCCTCGTTGATCGCGTCCTTGAGGGTGGCGCTGCCCGTGGTGACCGGGATGACCTCGGCGCCCAGCATCTGCATGCGGGCGACGTTGAGCGCCTGGCGCTCGGTGTCGACCTGGCCCATGTAGACGGTGCAGTCCAGGTCGAGGTAGGCGCACGCCGTGGCGGAGGCGACACCGTGCTGACCGGCCCCCGTCTCGGCGATGCAGCGCGGCTTGCCGATGCGCTTGGCCAGCAGCGCCTGCCCGATCACGTTGCGGATCTTGTGGGCGCCGGTGTGGTTGAGGTCCTCGCGCTTGAGCAGGATGCGCGCACCGACGGCCCGGGAGAACCGGTGCGCCTCATACAGCGGGCTGGGCACGTTGGCGTACTCGCGCAGCATGCGGTCGAGCTCGGCGCGGAACGCCGGATCGGCCTGGGCGGCCTCCCACTCGCGGGTGATCTCGTCGAGCGGGGCGATCAGGGCCTCGGGCATGAACCGGCCGCCGAAGCGGCCGAAGTGGCCCGGACCGTCGGGAAGCGCCGATCGCGACGGCGATCGGCCGGAGGTGTCAGTCATGGTCGTCCTGGGTGAGGGGTCGGCGGGGAGCTGGTGGTCTCAGCTCGGCTGCCATCGGTGCTGCAGGGCCGGGTGGGAGCCGGCCGCGACCAGGTCCGCCACGGTGGCGCGGGGATCGTCGCCCCTCACGAGGGTCTCGCCGACGAGCACGACATTGGCGCCGAAGCGCGCGTACTCGATCACGTCGTGCGGTCCACGGACACCGGACTCGGCGACCTTCACCACCGAGTCGGGGATCCGAGGGGCGAGGCGCTCGAAGGTGCCGCGGTCGACCTCGAGGGTCTTGAGGTTGCGGGCGTTCACGCCGATGAGGTCGGCGTCGGCCGCGAGGGCTCGGCGCACCTCGGCCTCGTCGTGGACCTCGATCAGCGGGGTCAGGCCGATCGACCGGGCACGGTCGATGAGCGACTCCAGCGCGTTCTGGTCGAGAGCGGCCACGATGAGCAGGGCCATGTCGGCGCCGGCGGCGCGCGCCTCCCAGAGCTGGTACGACGTGGTGATGAAGTCCTTGCGGAGCACCGGCACGTCGACCTGGCCACGCACGGCGCGCAGGTCGTCGAGGGTGCCGTTGAAGCGACGCTGCTCGGTCAGCACGCTGATCGCGGCGGCGCCGCCGGCCGCGTAGTCGGCGGCGAGCTGGGCCGGGTTCTTGATGTCGGCGAGTGCACCCAGGCTGGGACTGGACCGCTTCACCTCGGCGATCACCGAGACGCCCTCGGCGCGGAACGCCGGCATGGGATCCAGGGCCGGCGGCTGCTTGTCGGCCTGACGCTTGAGGTCGTCCAGGGAGACCCGGCTCTGACGCTCGGCCAGGTCCTCGGCCACCCCCGCGAGGATGTCGTCGAGCACGGTCATCGCACTCTCCCTTCCCCTGTCGGGACTCGGCTCCGAACTGACCTCCAGCGTATCCCCGCACCGTCACCAAGCGGCACGCACCCTCCGTTTCGAGACAGCATCACTGGCAGGATCGATGTTCCGCACGGTGTACGGAGCGGCGCATCCTCCCTATGCTCGCCTCATGTCGACCAACGAGCCGCCCACCGGACCCGACCCGGAGACCCCGGGTGGTCCTGTCCCGCCCCCGCCGCCGTCCTACGGCGGCCCCGCCTACCCGCCGCCCCCGCCCGGTGACGCCTCCGGCGGCGGCTACCCGCCTCCGCCCGGGGGGTCCGGCTACGGCGGTGGCTACCCGCCTCCGCCCCCGGGCGGCTCGGGCTTCATCGAGCCCTTCAGCCCGACCGACGCGATCGGCTACGGCTGGCGCAAGTTCTCCTCCAACGCGGGCCAGTGGATCATCGCCGGACTGGCGATCTTCGCCGTCTCGGTGATCTTCGGCGTCTTCAGCTTCCTGGTGCAGCCGGACATCGACGCGACCGAGACCAACCCGTTCGCCGGTTTCAGCTTCGCCAGCATCGTCGTGAACCTGCTCTCGACGCTCGCGACGTACGTGATCTCCGCGTTCATCTACCGCGGCGCGCTCGACGAGACCGAGGGCCGGCCGTTCTCCCTCGCCGACACGTTCTCGCGGGTGCCGATCGGACCGGTCATCCTGACGTCGCTGCTGGTGTCGATCGGCATCACGATCGGCCTCGTGCTGTGCGTCCTGCCGGGCGTCATCTTCGCGTTCCTGTCCTACTTCGCCCTGCTGTTCGTGGTGGATGAGAACCAGTCCCCGGTCGATGCCATCACGTCGAGCGTGAAGCTGGTGTCGGCCAACCTCGGCCAGGCCCTGCTGCTGGCGCTGCTGAGCTTCGTGATCGTGCTGATCGGTGCGTGCCTGTGCGGCGTCGGCCTGCTCGTGGCCTACCCCGTGGTGACGATCGCCACGGCGTACGCCTACAAGAAGTTCCGCAACCAGCCGGTGGCGGCCTGATGCTGTGAGACACGGCGCGGCCGGGCGAGCAGCCCGGCCGCGCCGTCCTATGCTCGGCGGGTGACGAGCTACCCCCCGCCGCCCGGCCAGCCTCCCTACGGGCAGGGCTACCCCGCTGCTCCGGACGGCAACCAGGCCGTGTGGTCGCTGGTCATCGCCATCGTCAGCATCTTCCTGGCCTGCTGCTGTGGCGTGTTCTCGATCGCCGGTGGCATCGCGGCCATGATCCTGGCCAGGAACGAGCGCACCCGCGCTGAGCAGTGGAACGGCCCGTACGCCGACACCTCGATGGCGACCGCCGCCTACTGGCTGGGGGTGGCCGCGATCGTGATCGGCGTGCTGTCGCTCATCGGGACCGTCGTCAGCGTGGCGCTGGAGTTCGCGCTGGCGTGACCGGGCGCGGCAGCAGCAGGCTGCCCACCGCCGCCGCCACGGCGAGCGCCCCCGCCAACAGCCACGCCGACGTGTAGTCCCCCGAGGCGGCGCGCAGGGCGCCACTGGCCGCCGCTGCGACGCCGGCACCGATCATGTGCGCCGCGAACACCCAGCCGAAGACGATGCCGCCCCGCTCGGCCCCGAACGCGGTGCGGCACAGCACCACCGTCGGCGGGACCGTGGCGACCCAGTCCAGACCGAACAGCGCCACGACCAGGAGCATCGGCGGCTCCACCGTCGGGCCGAGCAGCGCCGGCACGGCCAGCAGCGCGAGGCCACGCAGCGCGTAGTAGACCGACAGCAGCAGGCGCGGGTCGTAGCGGTCGGTCAGCCAGCCCGAGCCGATCGTGCCGACGATGTCGAAGATGCCGACCACGGCCAGCAGCCCGGCGGCGGTCGTGGCCGCCATCCCGTGGTCGTGGGCGGCGGGCACGAAGTGGCTGCTGATGATCCCGTTCGTGGTCCAGCCGCAGACGAAGAACGTGCCCGCGAGCAGCACGAACGAGCGCGTCCGGAACACCTCGCGCAGCACCGTCACTGCGTGGACGACGGCGGCGGCCGCGGTCTGCGGCACGACGGCGGCCGCCTCGTCGTCGATCCCGCCGTACGGCTCCAGACCCACGTCGGAGGGCCGGTCGCGCAGCACCACCGCGACGACCGGCACCAGGGCCGCGCAGCAGGCCGCGATCGCCAGCGAGGCGGCGCGCCAGCCGAACTCGTCGACGATCGCGGCCAGCAGCGGCAGGAAGACGAGCTGCCCGGTGGCCCAGGCCGCGCCCAGGATGCCCAGCACGAGGCCGCGCCGGGCGACGAACCAGCGGTTGACGACGATCGCGCCGAACACGAGCGCGACCGAGCCGGTGGCGACGCCGATCACCAGGCCCCACAGCACCGACAGTTGCCACGGCGCGGTCATCGCCGTGGAGGCCAGGCAGCCCAGGGCGATCAGCAGGAGGGCGGCGACGGCGGTGCGGCGCACGCCGATCCGCTCGAGCAGCGCGGCAGCGAACGGCGCCGCCACCCCGTAGACGATGAGGTTGAGCGAGACGGCGATCGACGTCTCGGTGCGGCTCCAGCCGAGGTCCTCCTCGATCGGCACCAGCATCACGCCGAGGCTGGACCGGAACGCAGCCGACGCGAGGAGCACCAGGAAGGTCACGCCCGCGACGAGCCACGCTCGGTGGACCCGCCGCGAGGGCCGCCGCGAAGCCGGCCGACCGGCGATGGACGCACCCGCGCCCGCCGGGGTTCCCATGTCCTTCACGGTGTCTCTTCTCGTCAGGGGGCCAGCCAGGCGCCCCACGGCGTCAGCCGCGCGATGCCGAAGACGGCGGCCAGCACGCCCATCGCCGTCACGGTGCGGGCCGACCAGGTGAGGTAGCGCGCGGGCAGCCCGCGTGCCCGCCGGCCGAGCCACACCAGCCACGCCACCACGCCCACGCAGACCAGGGCGACGGCCAGCAGGTTGCTCGAGACGGCGGCCGCGACGTCGCCGCGCGTCAGCAGGTTCACGGCGCGCAGCCCCCCGCAGCCGGGACAGGGCTCGCCGGTCAGGAAGAGGAACGGGCAGAAGCCGTAGGCGCCCTCGACGTGGGGGTCACGGAAGTGCAGCAGCGCGAACGCCGCGAGGCCGGCGCCGCCGGCGATCAGCGGGGCGCGCAGCAGACGACCGCGCGAGGCGGTCGTCGGGATGACCTGATCGGTCAGTGATCCTTCACCCGGCTGGTGCCGTACCCGGCGACGGACATGACCTTGCCGAGCGGGAGCGCACCCACCGCCAGCACGACGCCGATCGTGAAGAGCACCCAGTTCGGCTCGGGGATCAGGGCGATCCCGCCGATCAGGAAGCCGGCGAGGCTGAAGAGGACGGCGGTCCAGGCGGCCGGCGACGATCCGTGCGACATGGGTGGTGCTCCTAGTGGTGCTCGGGGTGGTTCGGACGACAGCCTACTCGGTGGTCAGGCGGTGGGATCGACGCCGTCGTCCATCGCCTTCCACAGGTCGCTCGCGTCGGGCTCGCGGGCGGCCGGGGCCTCGTACTTGCGACCCATCGTGGCCCAGCGCGGACCGAGCCACGCGACGGCGGCACCCGCCACGACGATCAGCACGAAGCCGGCGATCGCGAACGTTGGAGCGGCGGTGGAGCTCCAGTCCACCGAGGCACCGGCGACGGCCGCCTCGTCGATCGCGCGCTGCTGCGCCGTCTGCAGCGCGTCGCTCGTGCGGCTCGAGATCGCGACGCCGACCACGCCCGCCACCGCGACGAGGGCGCCGATCACGCGACGCAGCCGGGGCCCGCCGGCGAGCACGCCGAGGGCGGCGGCCATCACCAGGATGGCGAGCCCGGCCGCGCCCGGGACGACGTCGGCTCCGGACACCGTGAGGTCGGTCTCGGGGATCCCCGCCGCGCGAGCGGTGGCCTCGGACCACGTGGCGCGCACGGCCAGCAGGGTGCCCGCGCCGAGCGCCAGCAGCAGGAGGACGGCGGGCCCGAGGAGGTTGCGGTTCACGTCAGCAGGTCCTGGTCGAAGCACGTGGTGGTGCCGGTGTGGCACGCGGCGCCGACCTGGTCGACGACGACGAGCAGCGTGTCGCCGTCGCAGTCGAGCCGGACCTCGCGCACGTGCTGGGTGTGGCCCGAGGTCTCGCCCTTCACCCAGTACTCACCGCGGCTGCGGCTCCAGAACGTGGAGCGGCCCGTGGTGAGGGTGCGGTGCAGCGCCTCGTCGTCCATCCAGCCGACCATCAGCACGGCGCGCGACGTCGCGTCCTGCACCACCGCCGCGACCAGGCCGGCGTCGTCGCGCTTCAAGCGGGCGGCGATCGCCGCATCCAGGGAGCTCACGTGCCCCAGTGTCTCAGGCGCGGCCCCGCGCTCCGCATCAGGCGAGGGTCGCCTGCGCCACCCACGACGCGTGCAGGCGCGCGTAGACGCCCTCGGCCTTGACGAGGTCGCGGTGGTGACCGTCCTCGACGAGACGGCCCTGGTCGAAGACGAGCACGCGGTCGGCGTTCTCCGCGGTGGACAGCCGGTGGGCGATCGTCACGCTCGTGCGGCCCTGCAGCAGCCGGTCGAGCGCCCGGGTGGCGCGCAGCTCGGTCTGGGGGTCGACGGCACTCGTGGCCTCGTCCAGGACGAGGAACGCCGGGTCGGCCAGCGCCGAGCGGACGAGCGCGACCAGCTGCCGCTCCCCCGCCGAGAGCGACTCGCCCCGCTGACCCACGCGGGTGTCGAGTCCGCGCGGCAGGGCGGCGAACCAGTCGGCGAGGCCGAGCCGCTCGACGGCGTCGACGAGGTCGGCGTCCATGGCGGTGCGCGATCCGTAGCGCAGGTTCTCGCCCAGCGTCGCGTCGAACAGGAAGCCCTCCTGCGGCACCATCAGCACGTGGCGGCGCAGGTCGTCGAACGGGACCTGCGCGATGTCGACGCCCCCGAGCACGACGCGGCCCGCGGCGGGGTCCATCAGGCGCGTGAGCAGCTTCGCGAACGTGGTCTTGCCCGAGCCGGTCTCGCCCACGACGGCGACCCGCTGGCGCGCCTCGATCGTGACGTCGACGTCGGCCAGCACCGTGGGGCCCTCGGGGTAGGCGAACGACACGTGCTCGAACTGCGCCTCGAGGTCGCCCTCGGGAAGGCGCTGACCGCCCGGGCCCGGGTCGACCACGTCGGCCGGGGTGTCGAGCAGGTCGAGGACGCGGCGCCACGACGAGATCGCGTTCTGCGCCTCGGAGATCACCTGGGTGGCCATCTGCGCCGGGCCGGTGAAGAGCCCGACCAGGAACACGAAGGCGACGATCGTGCCGACGGAGAGCTCTCCGAGCACGCCCAGCCAGACGCCCACGGCCAGCACCGCGGCGTTGGCGATGCCGCCCACCAGGATCGCGGCCGAGAACGCGCCGGCAGTGATCGTCTGGGCGCGGATGTTGTTGCGGTAGTTCGCGCTCACGGCGACGTCGACGCGGTGCTGGGTGCGGTCCTCGATGCCGTAGGACCGGACGACGGCCGCACCCACGACGGGCTCGGCGATGACGGCGAGCATCTCGCCGACGCTGGCGCGCACGCGGTCGTAGGCCCGCGACATCGCGCCGGCCAGCCAGCGCAGGCTCACCGCGAGCGGCACGAAGCTGATCAGCACGACCAGCGTGAGCTGCCACGACAGGAACGCCATGACCACCGTCGCGACGAGCATCTGGCCGATGCTGACGATCATCATGATCCCGGTGAACTGCAGGAACTGGCTGATCTGGTCGACGTCGGAGGTGACCCGGGAGACGAGCGACCCGCGGCGCTGCGTGTTCTGCGTCAGCATCGACAGGTCGTGGACGTGACGGAACGCCGCGACGCGCAGGTTCGCCAGCCCCCGCTCGCTCGCGGTGAAGATCCGCACCTTCGACCAGTAGCCGCAGATGGCGATCACGATCATGAGCAGGGCGGCGATGCCCACGTAGCGGGCGATCAGGGCGGTGTCGACGTCACCGGAGCCGAAGCCGTCGTCGAGCGCCGCGCGCACCACGATCGGGACGAGAGAACCGCCGGCAGTGCTGAGGAGCGCGAGCACCAGCGTCAGCCAGATGCCCTCGGTGATCTCGGGGTTGCGGCGCATGCCGCGGACGAGGACGGAGATGCCGCCCTCGCGGGGTGCGGACTCACTCATGGTCGACCTCCTCACGGGCCTGGTCGTACGCATCGACGAGGTTGCGGTAGGCGACCGAGCGCTCGCGCAGCTGCGCGTCGGTGCCGCGATCGGCGACGCGGCCGCCGGCGAGGAAGACCACCTCGTCCGCCAGCGCGATCGTGGCCTTGCGGTACGCCACGACGACGGTGGTGGGCGAGCCGTCGCGATCGGCGAGGGCGCGCAGGATGCGCTGCTCGACCTCGGGATCGAGGGCGCTGGTCGCGTCGTCCATCACCAGCACGCGCGGGTCGCGCACGAGCGCCCGGGCCAGGGCGAGACGCTGGCGCTGGCCACCCGAGAGCGAGGTGCCCCGCTCCCCCAGCTCGGTGTCGAGGCCGTCCGGCAGCGCGGAGACGAACCGGTCGGCCTGCACGATGCGCAGCACCTCCCAGACCCGCTCGTCGGGGACGTCGAGGTCGAGCACCACGTTGGCGCGGACGGTGTCGTCGAACAGGAACGTGGACTGCGGCACGAGGGCCACCGCGCGGGTGAGCGCCTGCTGCGACAGCCGGCGCGCGTCGGTGCCGCCGATCAGCACCGCGCCGTCATCGGGATCGACGAGGCGTGTGACGAGCGACGTCAGGGTGCTCTTGCCGCTGCCGGTGGCACCCACGACCGCCGTGACGGTGCCGGCGGGCACGGTGAACGCGATGTCGTTCAGGACCGCGGTGTCGGGCTCGTCGGGGTGGCTGTAGTCGAGGTCGGTGACCGTGAGGTCGACGGGCCCGGCGCCCGGGACGCGGGCGTCGCCGTAGTCCATGGCGTCGTCCTCGTCGATGACGCGCGAGACCCGGTCCCAGCCGACGACGGCGCGCGGCAGCTCGCCCAGCACCCAGCCGAACGAGCGGATCTGCATGCCGATCACCGTGAACAGGTAGGCCACCTGGACCACGTCGCCCGCGTCGGCGCCGCCGCCCTGCACGCGCCACGCGCCCAGCAGCAGCACGGCCAGGACGGCGAGGTTCGGCAGCGCCTCGATGACGGGGTCGAAGATCGCGCGGATCCGGCCGATCGCGATGGCGGCGTCACGCAGCCGCTCGCTGGCGGCGCGGAAGCGGGCCGTCTCGTCGGCCTCGCGGCCCAGCGACTTCACGACGAGGGCGCCGTCGAACGACTCGTGGGCGACGGTGGAGACGTCGCCGCGCAGGCTCTGGGCGAGCGCGATCCGCGGCCCCTGCCACCGCTGGTAGACGGCGTTGGCGACGAAGAGCAGCGGGATGACCACGAGCCCGACGACGGTGAGCACCGGGTCGGCCAGCACCATCGTGGCGATCGCGGCGACCAGCATGGCGATCGTGCCGAGCGCCATCGGCAGTGGCATGAAGACCGACCACGTGGCCTCGACGTCGGCGTTGGCGTTGCTGAGCAGCTGACCCGCGGGGTGGCGGTGGTGCCAGCGCAGTGGCAGCTGGAGGTAGCGGCGCGTGACGCGCAGGCGGTCGTCGCGCACGAGCCGGAAGAACACCACGCCGCCCAGCAGGCGGCGGCCGACGACGCCCACGGTGCGCAGCACCGCGGCCAGCACGAACAGACCCACACCGGCCCACAGGGTGGACCACGTGACGGCACCGGCGGCGACCGAGGGGGCGATGACGTGATCGGTGGCCCAGCCCAGCACCCAGGCGTCGGCCACGGTCATCACGCCGAAGAGCAGGGAGGCGAGCGCCGCCCACGTGAACATCACCTTCTGGCGGGCGATGCCGCGACCCATGACCCCGAAGCCACGTCGGGTCAGCCGGTCGGTGCCACCGCCGCTGAGGGTGTCGAGCGCCGGGGCGCTCACCGAACCACGTGTCCGGCGGCTCGCAGCGTCTCCTTCACCGCGGGGATCGTCAGCGTTCCGAAGTGGAAGACACTGGCGGCCAGGACGGCGTCGGCGCCCGCGTCGACCGCGGGGGCGAAGTGCTCGAGTCGCCCGGCACCTCCGCTGGCGATGAGGGGGACGTCGGTCGCGCCGCGGGCGGCACGGATCATCTCGAGGTCGAAGCCGGCCTGCGTGCCGTCGGCGTCCATCGAGTTGAGCAGGATCTCGCCCGCGCCCAGCTCACTGCCGCGGCGCACCCACTCGATCGCGTCGATGCCGGCCGAGCGGCGGCCGCCGTGGGTGGTCACCTCGAACCCGCTGGGCTGATCGTCTGCACGTCGAGCGTCAACGCTCAGGACGAGCACCTGATTCCCGAAGCGGTGGGCGATCTCGCCGATGACGTCGGGCCGCGCGATCGCGGCGGTGTTGATGCCGACCTTGTCGGCACCGGCGCGCAAGAGCCGGTCGACGTCCTCGACCGCACGCACGCCCCCGCCGACCGTGAGCGGGATGAACACCTGCTCGGCGGTCTGGCCGACGATGTCGTAGGTGGTGGAGCGGTCGCCGCTGGAGGCGGTGATGTCGAGGAAGGTGAGCTCGTCGGCGCCCTGGGCGTCGTAGACCCGCGCCATCTCGACCGGATCGCCCGCGTCGCGCAGGTCGACGAAGTTCACTCCCTTGACGACGCGACCGCCGTCCACGTCCAAACAGGGGATCACACGGACGGCTAGGCTCACGGCCATGAGCGTAGTGCGTGGGTCCGACGTTCCTACGAGCCGCCTCTGGCTCCTGGCGGCGGTCACCGCGCTGGCTCTCGGGGCCTGCTCGGAGTCCCCCGACGAGACGCCCGACCCCGCGACCTCCGCGACCTCGGCAGCGCCCAGCCCGACGACGGAGCCGCCCACCTCGGAGCCGCCGGCCGCCCTGCCGGCGATCGAGGAGCTGACCGTCGCTCCGGGCGTCGTGGGCCCGGCGCGCACCGGGATGTCGCGCGACGAGGCGCTCGCGACCGGGCTGTTCGACGCCGACGTCGAGGTCCCCGGCGAGGAGTGCGGCCGCAGCGAGCCGCTCGGGTGGAAGGCCGACTACGCCTCCTCGCTCGACGTGCTGACGAAGGAGGACGGCACCGTCGTCTCCTTCGGCGTCCGTGGCGAGCAGCCCCGCACCGCCGAGGGCCTGGGCGTCGGCAGCACCCTGAAGGACGTGACGGGCGTCTACGAGACCGCCGAGATGGTCGAGGCCGGCTACGGGCAGACGGGCGTGTTCGTCACCGAGGGCGACGCCTGGCTGGGCTTCCTGTTCACGGAGGACACCGAGTCGATCGAGCCCACCAGCGAGGTCCTGATGCTCGAGGTCACCACGGGCACGCGTCCCGACCTCATGCGCGACGGCTGCTGAGCCTCAGCCCTCGTCCTCGTCCTCGCGCCCGCTCAGGCGGCGCTCGATCTTCCGCTCGTGGTGCTCGATGCGCTGGCCCCGGTTGACCACGTGCATGAGCCAGCCGACGCCGACGCCGAGGATCGGGAAGATCGGCCAGAAGAAGAGCGGCTCGCCGCTGGCGATGCTGGTGGCGCCCCAGATCCCGCTGGTCATGACACCGATGGCCACGACGCCGTTGCGGGCGTCACGCGTCTCGCGCCGGTAGCGCCGCAG
The DNA here is from genome assembly GCF_054957925.1 of Aeromicrobium sp. JP4. Taxonomy (NCBI): domain Bacteria; kingdom Bacillati; phylum Actinomycetota; class Actinomycetes; order Propionibacteriales; family Nocardioidaceae; genus Aeromicrobium; species Aeromicrobium sp. JP4. Next base: position 3,358,445 of record NZ_CM143290.1, on the reverse strand, counting down.
CGCCTCCTCGTGAACGGACAGCGCCGCGGGCGTGGGCGCCTCGAGATCCTGGAGCAGGGGCACGAACTCGCCGAGCAGCGTGGCCGCGAGGGCGGCGTGCGACCTGCGGTCGAACTCGGTCCGGTCGAGCCGGCCGTCGGCGTAGGCCTCGCGCAGGGCCTCGACCGCCGTCTCACGGTCCTGGTCCCCCGCGCGGATGCCCGCCACCTCCGCACGTCGCGGATCGGCGCTGAAGCCCTCCCACCGCACGAGGCCGGCCACGACTACTCCGCGACCGCGGCCAGCGCGTCGGGCAGCGTGAAGGCGCCCGCGTAGAGCGCCTTGCCGACGATCGCGCCCTCGACGCCGATGCCGGTCAGCGTGGCGATCGCGCGCAGGTCTTCGAGGCTCGAGACGCCGCCCGAGGCGACGACCGGCTTGTCGGTCTGCTCGCACACCTGGCGCAGCAGGTCCAGGTTCGGACCGGTGAGCGTGCCGTCCTTGGTGACGTCGGTGACCACGTAGCGCGCGCACCCGTCGGCGTCGAGGCGGGCCAGCACCTCGAACAGGTCGCCGCCCTCCTTCGTCCAGCCCCGGGCGGCCAGCGTGCGGCCACGGACGTCGAGGCCGACCGCGACCCGGTCGCCGTACCGGGCGATCGCCGAGCGGCACCAGTCGGGATCCTCGATGGCGGCGGTGCCCAGGTTGACCCGGCGGCAGCCGGTGGCCATGGCGGCGTCGAGCGACTCGTCGTCGCGGATGCCGCCCGAGAGCTCGACCTTCACGTCCAGCCGGCCCACGACCTCGGCCAGCAGGTCGCGGTTGCTGCCCTTGCCGAAGGCGGCGTCGAGGTCGACCAGGTGGATCCACTCGGCGCCGTCGGCCTGCCACTGCAGGGCCGCGTCGAGCGGGGAGCCGTAGGACGTCTCGCTGCCGAGCTCGCCCTGGACCAGGCGCACGGCCTGGCCCTCGGCGACGTCGACGGCGGGGAGGAGTTCGAGAGTCACCCCGCGATCGTATCGACCGCCCTCCGTAGAGTGGGCGGGCCATGAACGACAGCCACCCCGACCACGCCCCGGCCGACACCGACGACCTCATGGAGCCGTCGGCGGTCACGCTGCCCCACACCCCCGCCGAGGACGTCCTGGGCGTGCTCACCGGCACGTGGCTGGCCTCGCTGGGCCTGCACCTGCTCTACGAGGCGCACGCGGTCACCGGCGGCACCGCCGGCCTGTCGCTACTGATCACGTACGCCGTGGCCCTGCCGCTCCCCGCCGTGCTGCTGCTGGCGAACCTGCCGTTCTTCGCGCTCGCGCTGTGGAAGAAGGGCTGGCGGTTCACGGTGCGGTCCGTGATCGCCGTCGCGCTGCTCTCGCTCTTCACCGCGGTGCACGCCGAGATGATCCCCTCCCCCGACCTCGCGCCCGTCTACGGGATCGCCACCGGCAACCTGCTGGCGGGCGTGGGCATCCTCATCCTGTTCCGGCACGGCTCGAGCCTCGGCGGTTTCAGCGTGCTGGCCCTCATCGCGCAGGAGCAGGCCGGCCTGCGCGCGGGGTACGTGCAGATGGCCCTGGACCTGCTCGTGGTCCTGGGCGCCCTGCTGGTGGTGCCGTGGGACAACGTGCTGCTGTCCGCGCTCGGCGCGGTGATCCTCAACGTGGTGCTGGCGTTCAACCACCGTCCGGAGCGCTACCGCGCCTGACCCCTAGAGCGTGGCGATCCAGTTCTCGAGCAGGCGGCGGCCGGCGTCGCCGGACTTCTCCGGGTGGAACTGCGTGGCCCACAGCGGACCGTGCTCGACGGCGGAGACGAAGCGGTCGCCGCCGTACTGCGTCCACGTGACGCCCGGCGCGCGGAAGGGCGTGCCCTCCGCGTCGACCAGCCACTCGCGCACGCCGTAGGAGTGCACGAAGTAGAAGCGCTCGGACTCGATCCCGGCGAACATCACCGTGTCGGCGGGCGGCTCGACCGTGTCCCAGCCCATGTGCGGCACGATCGGCGCCTGGATCTTCTCCACCGTGCCGGGCCACTCGCCGCAGCCGGTGCTGCGCACGCCGTGCTCGATGCCCTCGGCGAAGAGGATCTGCATGCCCACGCAGATGCCCAGCACGGGACGGCCGGCGATGAGGCGTCGCTCGATGATCCGCTCACCGTCGACCGCACGCAGGCCCTTCATGCAGGCGTCGAACGCGCCGACGCCGGGCACCAGCAGGCCGTCGGCCTGCTCGGCGACCTCGCGGTCGGCGGTCAGCACGACGTCGACGCCGCGCGACTGGCCCGCGCGCTCGACGGCGCGCACGGCCGACCGCAGGTTGCCCGAGCCGTAGTCGAGGACCGCGACCGTCGTCATCGGACCGCTCCGCTCACAGCGCGCCCTTGGTCGACGGGATCCCCGTCTCGCGCGGGTCGGGCTCGACGGCGGCACGCAGGGCCCGCGCGAGGGCCTTGAACTGGCACTCGGCGATGTGGTGCGGGTCGCGTCCGGAGATGAGGTTCATGTGCAGGGTGATCCCGGCGTGGTGCGCGATCGACTCGAAGACGTGCGAGGTCAGCGAGCCGATGTACGAGCCGCCGATGATCGCGGTGATCTGGCGCTCGGGCTCTCCGGTGTGCACGAAGTAGGGGCGTCCCGACACGTCGACGACGCACTGGGCGACGGCCTCGTCCAGCGGGATCATGGCGTTGCCGTAGCGGCGGATCCCGGCCTTGTCGCCGAGCGCCTCGCGGAGCGCCTCGCCGATGCAGATCGCCGTGTCCTCCACCGTGTGGTGGGCGTCGATGTGCAGGTCGCCCTCGGAGCGGACGGTGAGGTCGATGAGCGAGTGACGGCCCAGTGCCGTGAGCATGTGGTCGTAGAAGCCCACGCCCGTGCTGATCTCCGTGCGGCCGGTGCCGTCGAGGTCGAGCTCGACGACGACGTGCGACTCGGACGTCTTCCGCTCGATCCGTGCCTGCCTGCTCATCGGGGATCCACCTCCATCAGTGCGGCGCGGAACGCCTGCATCTCCTCCGGGGTGCCGATCGACACCCGGAGCCAACCGTCGGGTCCCGTCTCGCGGATCAGGACCCCGTGGTCGACCAAACCCTCCCACACGGCGCGACGATCGGGGAAATGCCCGAACAGGAGGAAGTTCGCGTCGGACGTGGCCACGTCGTACCCGCGCTCGGCCAGCCAGGCCGCCGTCTCGTCGCGGGTGGAGCGCAGGGCGTCGACCTGGGCGAGCAGCTCGTCGGTGTGCCGCAGGGCGCCGAGCGCCGTGGCCTGGGTGACCGAGGAGAGGTGGTACGGCAGCCGCACGATGCGCAGCGCGTCGACGACCGCGGGGTCGGCCGCGAGGTAGCCCAGGCGTCCCCCGGCGAGGGCGAACGCCTTGCTCATCGTGCGGGTGACGATCAGTCGGGGGTGACCGGCGAGCAGCTCGAGCGCGGTGGGCGTCCCCTCGCGCCGGAACTCCGCGTAGGCCTCGTCGACCACGACGATGCCGGGCGCCACGTCGAGCACGGCGCGCAGCTCCTCGGGCGCCAGCGCGGTGCCCGTGGGGTTGTTCGGCGAGGTCAGGAAGACCACGTCGGGCTGCTCGGCCTCGACCAGCGCGACCGCGGCGGGCACGTCGATCGCGAAGTCCTCGCGCCGCCGGCCCGCGACCCAGCGCGTGTGCGTGTTGCGGGCGTACTCGGGATACATCGAGTAGGTCGGCGCGAACGACACCGCCGTGCGACCCGGGCCGCCGAACGCCTGCAGGATCTGCTGCATGACCTCGTTGGAGCCGTTGGCCGCCCACACCCGGTCGGCCGTGAGCCCGTGACCGAGGTAGGCCGCCAGGGCCTCGCGCAGCGCCCACGCCTCACGGTCGGGGTACCGGTTCAGCTCCAGCGCGGCCTGCTGGACCGCGCCGGCGATGTCGGTCGCCGCCTTCTCGCTCGGGCCGTAGGGGTTCTCGTTGGTGTTCAGGCGGACCGGGACGTCGATCTGGGGAGCGCCGTACGGCTCCTCGTTCCTCAGCTCGTCGCGGATCGGCACCCAGGCGGGAACCGTCATCGCGTCCGCTCCAGGCGCGCGGTGACGGCCGCGCCGTGGGACGGCAGGTCCTCCGCCTCGGCGAGCGTGACGACCTTCGGCCCGACGTCGCGCAGGGCGGCCTCGGAGTAGGACACGACGTGCATGTTCTTCACGAACGCGCGCACGGACAGGCCCGAGGAGTGGCAGGCGCACCCGGCGGTGGGCAGCACGTGGTTGGACCCGGCGGCGTAGTCGCCGAGCGAGACGGGGGTGAACGAGCCGACGAACACGGCCCCGGCGTTGACGATGCGGTCCGCGAGCGCGGACGCGTCGGCCGTCTGGATCTCGAGGTGCTCGGCCGCGTAGGCGTTGGCGACGTCGACGCCCTGGTCGGTGTCGCGCACCAGCACGGTGGCCGACTGGGAGCCTGCGAGGGCCGTGCGGATCCGTTCCTCGTGACGGGCCAGGGGCACCTGGCGGACCAGCTCGGCGTCCACCGCGTCGGCGAGCTCGAGCGAGTCGGTGATAAGCACGGCGGCGGCCATCGGGTCGTGCTCGGCCTGGCTGATGAGGTCGGAGGCGACGAACGCGGGGTCGGCGGTGGAGTCCGCGACGATCGCGATCTCCGTGGGGCCGGCCTCGGAGTCGATCGCCACGACACCCTGCAGGTGGCGCTTCGCGGCGGCGACGTAGATGTTGCCCGGACCCGTGACGAGGTTGACGGGCTCGTTCTCCTCCGTGCCGTACGCCAGCATGGCGAGCGCCTGCGCGCCACCGGCGGCGTAGACCTCGTCGATGCCCAGGCGCGCGCACGCGGCCAGGATCGTCGGGTGCGGCAGGCCGCCGAACTCGACCTGCGGGGGGCTGGCCAGGGCGATCCCGGGCACGTCGGCGACCTGGGCCGGGACGGCGTTCATGATCACGGTGCTGACCAGCGGCGCGAGGCCGCCGGGCACGTAGAGGCCGACGCGCTGCATCGGCACGATCCGCCGCTCGACGAGCGCGCCGGGCGCCACCTCGACGGAGACGGTGCGCTCCAGCTCGGCCTCGCAGGTGGCCCGCAGCCGGGAGATCGACTCGTCGATGGCCTCCAGGACGGCGGGATCCAGGCCGACGCGCGCCTTCTCGATGTCCTCCGCGGACACGCGGAGGCGCTCGGGCCGGACGCCGTCGAAGCGCTCGCCCGCGTCGAGGACGGCGGCGGCGCCGCGGTCGCGCACGTCGTCGCAGATCGGGACGACCGCCGCGAGCGCATGCTCGACGTCGACCTCGGCACGGGGCACCGCGTCGCGGTACCCATCGGTCTGGTCACGCAGGTCGAGTCGTCTCAGCACACCCTGAAGTCTAGGTCGCGCGATGGCCTAGCCTCACAGCGTGTCCCACTCCCCCACCGACGCGCACTGGCAGCAGCCGGTGACGGCGGGCGCGGTCACGGCGCTCGTGGGCTTCACCTCGTCGTTCGCGGTGGTGCTGGCCGGCCTGCGAGCCGTGGGGGCGACCCCGGCCCAGGCCGCCAGTGGCCTGCTGGCGCTGACCCTGGGCTTCGGCGTTCTGATCATCGCGCTGGCCCTCGTGCACCGCGTCCCGGTGACGCTCGCATGGTCCACGCCCGGCGCGGCGCTGCTCGTGTCCACCGGGTCGGTCGAGGGCGGTTGGCCCGCCGCGGTGGGCGCCTTCGTCGTGACCGGCCTGCTGATCGCGCTCATCGGCGCGGTCCCGGCACTGGGGGCCCTCGTCGCTCGGATTCCCACCGAGATCGCCCAGGCAATGCTCGCCGGGATCCTCCTGCAGCTGTGCATCGCGCCGTTCGTGGCCCTGGCCGACGCCCCCGGCTACGTCGCCCCCGTCATCGTCGCGTGGGTCGTGGCCAGCCGGATCGCCCCACGCTGGGCCGTGCCGGTGGCGCTGCTGGTCGCGATCGGCGCGATCGTCGTGGCGGCGTCCCGCTCCGGTGAGTCCCTCGACACCGCGTCGCTCGTCCCCCACCTCGAGTGGACCACGCCCACGTGGACGTGGCCCGCGATCGTCGGCATCGCGCTGCCGCTCACGATCGTCACGATGGCCTCGCAGAACCTGCCGGGCGCAGCCGTGCTGCGCAGCTTCGGCTTCTCCGTGCCGTGGCGGTCGTCGGTCGTGTCCACCGGGCTCGGCACCGCGGTCGTGGCGCCGTTCGGTGGTCACGCGATGAACCTCGCGGCGCTGTCGGCCGCGCTCGCCGCGGGCGAGGAGGCCGGCCCCCGGGAACGGCGCTGGATCGCCGCCACCTCGGCCGGCGTCGGCTACCTCGTGATCGCCGGGGCCGCGGGCCTCGTCGTCGCGCTCGCCGACGTCGCGCCCCCGGGCATCATCGAGGCGGTGGCCGGACTGGCCCTCATCGGGGCGCTCGTCGCCTCGCTGCAGGGTGCCTTCGCGCACGAGCGTCACCGCACGAGCGCCGGGCTGACCTTCCTCTTCGCCGCCTCCGGCGTCTCCCTGCTGTCGGTCGGCGCCGCCTTCTGGGCCCTGCTGCTGGGGCTCGCGGTCCGCGCCACGCTCGAGCGCGACTGACAGTTTCCCCGGTTAAGCGGGGAAACTGTCACTTCACGTGGTTCGCGAACCACGTTAAGTGGCAGAAAACCCGGTTAACCGGGGAAACTGCACCCCGGACGGCGGTAGCCTCACGCAGGTGGTCAACAAGAAAGTCGGCGACGCGACCCCGGCGCTCGCGGCACTGCACCGCGCGGGCGTGACGGTCACCGCCCACGCCTACGAGCACGACCCGCGAGCCCGCTCCTACGGGCTCGAGGCCGCCGACGCCCTCGGGCTGGAGCCGGCGCGGGTCTTCAAGACGCTGATGATCGACGTCGACGGCACGCTGGCCGTCGCGGTCGTCCCCGTCTCGGGCAGTCTCGACCTCAAGCGCGCCGCGGCGGCGCTGAACGGCAAGCGCGCGCAGCTGGCCGATGCGGCCGCCGCCCAACGCGCCACGGGGTACGTCCTCGGTGGGATCAGCCCGTTCGGGCAGCGGCGCCTGCACCGCACGGTGGTCGACGCCAGCGCGATGACCCACCCGACGGTGTTCGTCTCGGGCGGGCGGCGGGGGCTCGACCTGGAGATCTCGCCCGACGACCTGGTGGCTCAGACCCGGGCCGTCACGGCTCGGATCGCTCGCTGACCTCGTCCGCGAGCTCCTCGTCGTCCTCTTCCCCGTCGGAGCTGAGGTAGAGCGCGAGCGTGTAGCTCAGCACCGCGACGAGCGGCCACACGAGGAACGGGACGATCCCGTCGACCGCGAACTGGGCCGACACCTCGTCGCCCACCTCCAGGCCCTTGACGCTCTCGGGCGGCGGAGGTCCGAGCCAGATCCCGAGCCGCCAGCACACGAGCGAGGCGGCGCTGGACGCCGCGGCGAGCCCGAGGACGGTCTCCCACCGTCCGGGGCGCGTGAGCCGGTGGGTGGCGACGCCCGCGAGGACGCCGAAGACGATCCCGACGACGACGAACACCGCCACGACCTGGAAGCTGCCGGTGGCGTTGACCTCGGTGAGCACGAGCCCGCGCTCGGTGGCCAGCCACTGCGAGGGCCGTCCGAAGGCCCACCACGCGACCGCCGCCGGGATTCCTCCGGCGACGACCGCCAGCAGGACGCGCGACGTGCGGGTCACGCGAGGCACCCCGGTCCGAGCAGTTCCTTCAGGTCGGCGAACAGCGACGACGTGGTGGACACCCGCAGTCCCTGGTCGAGGCGCATCGTCGTGGTCTTGCCCTGGCCGGAGAGTCTCAGGTGCACCTCGGTGACGCCCGGGTGCGCCCCGAGCACCTGCTTGAAGGCGTTGATCGTGTCCAGCGTGCAGCGCGAGGCGGCCAGGCTGACGACGAGCGGCTGGTCGGTGCGCCCCTCCCCGATCGCCGGGCGGGTGACCTCGTTGGCCGACAGGTCCATGCCGTCGTCGTTGCGCCGCACCCGGACCTTCGCCACGACGAGCGAGTCCTGGGTGAGCACCGAGGCGGCGAGGTTGTAGGCCGCGGGGAACACCGCGATGTCGACCGAGCCCTCGAGGTCCTCGAGGGTGATCGTCGCCCACGTGTCGCCCTTCTTGCTCATCCGGCGCTGGACGCTGGTGACCAGGCCGCACAGCTTCAGCACGTCGCCGTCGGGGCGGTCGCCGTCGAGCAGCGTGCCGATCGAGGAGTCGGAGTTGGCCGCCAGCACGTGCTCGAGCCCGCCGAGCGGGTGGTCGGACACGTAGAGGCCCAGCATGTCGCGCTCGAACGCGAGCTTCTGCGTCTTCTCCCAGTCGGCGATGTCCGGCACGGTGATGCCGAGTCCGTCGAACTCCTCCTCGAACGCGCCGAACAGCGAGTCCTGGCCGATGGCCGCGTTGCGCTTGATGTCGATGTACTGGTCGACCGCCTCCTCGGCGATCGAGGCCAGCGCGCGCCGTCCGTGCCCGAGGGAGTCGAACGCGCCGGCCTTGATCAGCGAGTCGAGGACGCGCTTGTTGCACACCTGCGTGGGGACCTTGTCGAGGAAGTCGGCGAAGTCGGTGAAGGCGCCCTTGGTCTCGCGCGCCTCGATGATCCCCGCCACGACGTTGGCGCCGACGTTGCGCACGGCGGTGAGGCCGAAGCGGATGTCGGGACCGACCGAGGCGAAGTTCGCCACCGAGTCGTTGACGTCGGGCGGCAGCACCTTGATGCCCAGGCGCCGGCACTCGGCCAGGTAGAGCGCCGACTTGTCCTTGTCGTCCTTGACGCTGGTGAGCAGGGCCGCCATGTACTCGGCCGGGTAGCGCGCCTTGAGGTAGGCGGTCCAGTAGCTGATGACGCCGTAGGAGGCCGAGTGCGCCTTGTTGAACGCGTAGTCGGCGAACGGGACGAGGATCTCCCACAGCGTCTTGACGGCGTTCGTGGAGAAGCCGCGCTCGACCATGCCGGCCTCGAAGCCGACGAACTCCTGCTGGAGGACCTCGCGCTTCTTCTTGCCCATGGCGCGACGCAGGTTGTCGGCCTGTCCGAGCGAGTACCCGGCCAGCACCTGGGCGATCTCCATGACCTGCTCCTGGTACACGATCAGCCCGTAGGTCGTGCCCAGGATCGGCTTGAGCGCCTCGGTCAGCTCAGGATGGATGTAGTCGATCTCCTGGCGGCCGTTCTTGCGCTTGGCGTAGTTCGTGTGGCTGTCCGCGCCCATCGGACCGGGACGGTAGAGCGCGATGACGGCGCTGATGTCCTCGAAGTTGTCGGGCTGCATCTGCTTGAGCAGCTGGCGGATGGGCGGCGAGTCGAGCTGGAACACGCCGAGCGTGTCGCCGCGGCACAGCAGCGCGTAGGCCTCGGGATCGTCGAACGCGAGGTCCTCGAGCACGAGGTCGATGTCGCGGTTCGCCTTGATGTTCTCGATGGCGTCATTGAGGACCGTGAGGTTGCGCAGGCCCAGGAAGTCCATCTTGACCAGGCCGAGCGACTCGCACATCGGGTAGTCGAACTGCGTGATGACCGAGCCGTCGGCCTCGCGCTTCATGATCGGGACGATGTCCAGCAGCGGGTCGCTGCTCATGATCACGCCGGCGGCGTGCACGCCCCAGTTGCGGATCTGGCCCTCGAGGCCCAGCGCGATGTCGTAGACCTTGCGCACGTCGTGGTCCTGCGCGTGCAGGTCACGGAAGTCCTTGCCGTCGTTGTAGCGCGGGTGCGACTCGTCGAAGATGTCGGCGAGCTTCACGCCCTTGCCCATCACGTCGGCGGGCATCGCCTTGGTGATCTTGTCGCCCATGGCGAAGGGGTAGTCCAGGATGCGGCTGGCGTCCTTGACCGCGGCCTTGGACTTGAGCCGGCCGAACGTGGCGATCTGGGCGACCTTGTCGGTGCCGTACTTCTGGGTGACGTACTGGATGACCTCGCCGCGGCGACGCTCGTCGAAGTCGATGTCGAAGTCGGGCATCGACGGGCGCTCGGGGTTGAGGAAGCGCTCGAAGATCAGGCCGTTCTGCAGCGGGCACAGGTCGGTGATCCGCAGTGCGTAGGCCGCGATCGAGCCGGCGCCCGATCCACGGCCCGGACCCACGCGGATGCCGTTGTCCTTGGACCAGTTGATGAAGTCGGCGACGACGAGGTAGTACCCGCAGTAGCCCTTCTGCGCGATGATGTCGAGCTCCATCTCGGTGCGGGCGCGCACGTCGTCGGAGAAGTCGGTGCCGTAGCGCGACTCGATCCCGCGCCAGACCTCCTGGCGGAACCAGGACTCCTCGGTCTCTCCGGCGGGCACGTCGGCACGGGCCATGTAGCCGCCCGTGGACTCGGTGAACTCGACGTCGCAGCGCTCGGCGATCAGGAGCGTGTTGTCGCACGCCTCCTTCATGCCGTGCTTGTCCTCCCACAGCGAGCGCATCTCGGCGGCGGACTTGATGTAGTAGCCGCCGCCGTCGAACCGCAGGCGCTTCTCGTCGCTGATCCGCTTGCCGGAGGCGACGCAGATCAGCGCGTCGTGGGCCGCGGCGTCCTGCGGGTGCGTGTAGTGGGAGTCGTTCGTGGCGACCGGCGGGATGCCGAGCTCGCGGCCCAGGCGCAGGAGGTCGTCGCGGACCCGGCGCTCGACCGAGATGTCGTGGTCCATCAGCTCGAGGAAGAAGTTCTCCTTGCCGAAGATCTCCTGCAGCTCGGCGGCCTCGCGCCGCGCCTCCTCGTACTGCCCCAGGCGCAGCCGGGTCTGGACCGCGCCCGACGGGCAGCCGGTGGTGGCGATGAGCCCGTTCGAGTAGGTCTCCAGCAGCTCGCGGTCGGCGCGCGGCTTGTAGTAGTAGCCCTCGAGGCTGGACAGCGACGACAGCCGGAACAGGTTGTGCATGCCCTCGGTGGTGGAGGCCCACATCGTCATGTGGGTGTAGGCACCACCGCCGGCGACGTCGTCGCCGCCCTCCTCGGCCGCGTTGCCGCGGCCCCAGCGCACCCGCTTCTTCTCGCTGCGGTGCGTGCCGGGCGTGAGGTAGGCCTCGAGGCCGATGATCGGCTTGACGCCGTGCTTGCGCGCGGTGTTCCAGAAGTCGTACGCGCCGTGCACGTTCCCGTGGTCGGTCATCGCGATCGCCGGCATCTGCTGCTCGGCGGTACGTTCGAACATCCCGTCGAGCAACGAGTGTCCGTCGAGCATCGAGTACTCCGTGTGGACGTGCAGGTGCACGAAGCTCGAATCACTCGCCATGGTCGCCGTCGGCCTCCGCTACGTCGTTCGTGCCCCGCCCGGGGACAGGTGTCGGGCCGCCAGAGGAGCCGGCGGCCGAGGGGTCGGGGAAGGACTCCAGACTACGTGAGCGCCCGACCGGAGTCGGTAGGCACGCCCGCGTGGGAGTCCTCCCCCGATGCGCTACTTGGTGGACGCGCGCTGGTAGGCCCGCACCGACAGCGGCACGAACACCGCGACGATCAGCACGACCCACAGCAGCGTGTACAGCACCGGGTTCTGCAGGCTCCACGCGTCGGGGACCGGAACCCCCACAGGAACGTTGCCGAAGAGCTCGCGCACGGCCTGGGTGAGCGCCGAGACGGGGTTCCACTCGACGAACGGCTGCAGGAACGGAGGGAACGACTCGGTCGGCACGAACGCGTTCGAGACGAACGTCAGCGGCATGATCACGATGAACGACGCGTTGTTGATCACGTCGACGCTGGGCACGATCAGGCCGACCCAGGCCATGATCCAGCTGATCGCGTAGGCGAAGACCAGCAGCAACGCGAAGGCCGCCAGCATCTTCGGGATGCCCTCGTGCGCACGCCAGCCCACCAGCAGGCCCGTGAGCGCCATGATGATCAGTGACAGCACGTTGTAGACGACGTCGGCGCCCGTGCGCCCGACCAGCACCGCCGAGCGCGACATCGGCAGCGAGCGGAACCGGTCGATGAAGCCCTTCTGCATGTCCTCGGCCATCGCCGCGCCGGAGAACGTGGCACCGAACACCACCGTCTGGGCGAAGATGCCGCCGATCAGGAATTCCTTGTAGTCCAGACCCGGCCCGGCATCGATGGCGCCGCCGAAGACGTAGGCGAACAGCAGCACGAACATGATGGGCGAGATCAGGACGAACACCATGATCTCGGGGACGCGCTTGATCTTGATGAGGTTGCGCTTGGCGCACACCCAGCCGTCGCTGAGGACGCGCATGGGTGCGCTGCGCTCGGTGATGACGGTCATCGTCCAGCCTCCTGCTCGGTCGCTTCGTCCTCGGCCTGGTGACCGGTCAGGGACAGGAACACGTCGTCGAGAGTGGGCCGTCGCAGCCCGATGTCGAGGACGTCGATGCCGGCCGCGCGGATGTTGCCGAGCACCTGCATGAGGTCGTCGGCACCCGAGCCGCTGACCGCCGCCGAGAGCGCGCGGTCGTTCTGCGTCACGTCTCCCTTGGCGACCTCGGCCAGGAAGTCGTGGACGCGGGGCGCCTGCTCCACGTCGTCGACGACGACCTCGATCCGCTCGCCGCCCACCTTCGACTTGAGCTGGTCGGCGGTGCCCTCGGCGATGGAGCGGCCGCGGTCGATCACGATGATGTTGTCGGCCAGCAGGTCGGCCTCCTCGAGGTACTGCGTGGTGAGCAGCACCGTGCCGCCGTTCGCGACGAGGTCGGCGATGACCTCCCACATCTGCTGACGGCTGCGGGGGTCCAGGCCCGTGGTGGGCTCGTCGAGCACGATCACGGGCGGCTCGGCCACCAGCGCGCCGGCGAGGTCGAGGCGGCGTCGCATGCCGCCGGAGTAGGTCTTCGACGGCCGGTCGGCCGCGTCGGACAGACCGAACCGCGCCAGCAGGTCGCGCGCCCGGGCTCCGGCCGCCTTGGCCTTCATCCCGTACAGCCGCCCGACCATCTCGAGGTTCTCGTAGCCGGTGAGGTACTCGTCCACCGCCGCGTACTGACCCGAGAGGCCGATGCGCCGGCGCACCCCGTCGGGGTCGGTCAGGACGTCGACCCCCGCAACCGTGGCCTGGCCCTCGTCGGGCGTGAGCAAGGTGGTGAGGATGCGGACCGCCGTGGTCTTTCCCGCACCGTTGGGCCCGAGCAGTCCCAGGACGGTGCCCTCGGACACCGCCAGGTCGAGACCCGCCAGGGCCTCGACGTCGCCATAGCGGTTGACCAGTCCGGTCGCGCGGATCATGTCACTCATCCTCCGATCATGGACGAAGGGTCCGACAGAAATAAGCCCTGACGGGACGAGACCAGCGATCGGTGGTAGGAATGGGCCAGCATTTCGACGAACTCGGGGGTTCATCATGGTGGCCGACCTGCAGCAGGTCCTGCGATTCGATCCGGACGCGCTCGAGATCCCGGGAGATCCCGAGCGCCTGCGCGGGGGCGCGCAGAAGCTGGAGGACTTCATCACCGGGCTCACCGACGTGGGCAAGCGGCTCCGCGAGGCCGACGCGCCGAAGGAGTCGAGAGGGCCCACGGTCCGCGCGATGTCCCGCGTGGCCGGCACCATCGGACAGGTGCTCGAGGCCGACGCCGAGCAGCTCTCCGACCTGGCCGAGACCGTCCGCCGCCAGGCCGATCGCCTCACCGACGCCCAGGGCACGGTGGAGGAGGCGCGTCGTCGCTGGCGTCAGGCGCGCCAGGAGCTGCGCGACCAGGTCGACGACCTCAACGAGCGGGTCGCGCAGGCCGAGCGCGAGCGGAACGAGCGCATCGAGCGCGAGGAGCGCGAGGAGAGGGCCCGCAAGGACGGCAAGGGCGGCGGACACGGCGGCGGTGGTGGCGGTGGCGACCGCGAGCGTCGCGACCCCGAGCCGCCCACCGAGGCGGCCCAGCTGATCCGCGCCATGGACCAGCAGGTGCTCAACCAGGTGGACGGTCCTTTGCGCCGCCTCGCCGGCCTCGAGTTCACCGAGCGCCACGGCGCCGTGGCGATGGCGATGGACGGCAAGGCCGACCAGATCGCCGAGCGCTACCGCCAGAGCGTGCAGGCGATCTTCGACGACATCGTCGAGGCGCTCCGCCAGGTCCACCGGGTCGACGAGCAGCTCGTGGAGCAGCTCCCCCGCCGCGAGAAGGCCCTCGTCTCGGTGGCGCAGACGCCCGACCAGCAGACGGCACCCGACCTGACCCGCGTGTCCCGTCCCGAGGACCTCACCACCGTCGGCGAGCAGCTGCAGGAGTGCGCGCAGGCCCTCAACCGGGCCGACGAGCAGATCCCCGACATCCGGATCGCCATCCGCGAGGGTCGCATGACGCCCGAGGACGAGCAGATCGGCAGCATGAACGGGTTCCAGCGCACGTGGAAGGAGCACCTCGACCAGGTGCGCGAGGACCTCAACCACGCCCGCAAGGCCGGTGACGAGATCGCGCGCGAGCTGCGCGAGCTCGACGAGCGCGGGGCCCGCGAGGTCCGCCGCGCCTTCCGTCAGGCCGACTGAGCCGGGCGCACAGCCGGCTTCGCGAAGGTCCTCTCCCCGGACCTGCGAACCGTGTACGTTAACCGGACGTTCACGTACGGTTCGCGTGCGTGACACCGGACCCAGGGGGAAGCATGGCCCGCGCCGCCGACCGGCTCGACGCCCCGCAGGAGCGCGACGCCTACTGGAACGCCTACTACGCCGACAGAGGCGTGGCGCGTCCCCTGCCGTCGCAGTTCGCCGCCTTCGTGGCGGGCGAGCTCGACCAGCCGGCGCGGATCATCGAGTTCGGCAGCGGGTCCGGGCGCGACACCTTGTTCTTCGCAGCGCACGGTCACGACGTCACGGGCGTCGACGCCTCCAAGGCCGCGGTCGAGGCGTGCACCGCGGAGGCCGCCGACCTGGGCCTCGACGTCGAGTTCCTCGCGGCCACGATCGACCAGGACGGCCTCGCGGCGCAGCTGCGCGTGAGTCCCGGCACCACCGTGGTCTACGCCCGCTTCTTCGTCCACGCGATCACCGACGAGGAGCAGACCGCGTTCCTCGACCTGGCGGCGTCCCTGACGTCCCCCGGCGACCGGCTGGCCGTCGAGTACCGCACCCTGCGCGACTCCAGCGGCGCCAAGGTCACCGGCAGCCACTTCCGCCGATTCGTCGACCCGACCTCGTTCAACGCCGAGGCGGTCCTGCACGGATTCGACGTCACGTACGCGGTCGAGGGCTTCGGCTTCGCGAAGTACCGGCAGGACGACGCCTACGTGGCACGGGCGCTGTTCCTGAGGCGGTGACGTGACCTCCCTCGAAGCGGCGCTCCGCCGAACCATCGGCGAGGTGAGCGCCCGGCTACCGGACTTCGACTTCGTGGGCCCGGGCGGTCAGCTGCGGGTCGACCTTGGCCCCACCCTCGTCGACCGGGTGCGGGTGGACCTGCTCTCCCCCGGGGTCCTGCGCCTGCAGTCCCTCGGCATCGTCACGACGGACGGTCTTCCGCCCGACGCTCTGGCGAGTCGCAGCACCGTCGTCGTGAGCAGCTGGTCCGCGGGCCGGCAGGAGGCCTTCCGGCCGTCCCGTCTCCTGGACCCCGATCACCGGGACGGCCCGATGATCCAGACGCAGCACGACGACCGCCCCTGGGCGGAGGTCACGTTCGACGAGCCCGTCGAGGTCGCCGCCGTGCAGCTGCGCGCGATCGACGCCCGTGCGGCGGTCGAGGATCGCGACATCCGGGTGCAGGTCGGCTCCCCCGGAGCGGAGCTCGTGACCGTCCACGACGCGCGCGAGCGCCGGGAGCTGCTCCACACCCTCCTGTCCGAGGCTGCCGCGCAGGTGCCGCCAGAGCTCCGGTCCGAGTTCGTGATGCTGGTGGGTCCGCTCGAGATGACCATCGCCGGCGACTACCGCGACGCCCGGGCCGCGATGAAGCAGGTCGCGAAGAAGGTCCCCGACGAGGCGCGACGCGCCTTCGCGCGCGTGGTCTCCGACGACGTGCTCCTCGGGCGGTCGCTGGAGTGGACCGCCCACGGCCCGACCCGGTCGTTCCGGTTCTGGTCCGAACGGGAGAAGGTCGACTACGTCCGCTTCACGGTCTCGGTCGCCGAGGCGCTGCGCGAGCTCACCCCGCACGTGTGCTTCGGCTACGGCGCCGCGCTGGCGGTCGTCCGCGACGGCGACCTCATCCCCCATGACGACGACCTCGACCTCATCGTGGCGTTCGAGCCCCACGAGGCGGCCACGTTGCCCGAGGCGCACGCCCGCGTGGAGGAGTTCCTGGGCGCCCGCGGCTTCGCCGTGAAGGGTGACTTCTTCGGCCACCGGCACGTCGCCCCCGCCACCGGAGAGAAGAGCGTCGACGTGTTCTCGGCGCTGTTCGAGAGCGACCGCATCGCGTGGTACCCCGGCACCCGGGGAGCCCTCGACCGCTCGACGATGTTCCCCACCGGCGAGGGCGAGCTGCTCGGCGTCCGGTGCCCGCTGCCGGCCGACCCGGTGGCGTACCTCGAGACGATCTACGGGCCCGGCTGGAGCACGCCCGACCCGGGGTTCAAGCACACGTGGCGCAAGCGGGACTTCGCCGACCAGACCGTGGCGCCCGCCCCTTCGGAGCCGGAGCCCGAGCGCCGCGGCTGGCTCGCCCGCGTGCTTCAGTCCTGGCGGTAGGTGCTGAGGAAGTTTCCCATCCGCTGGATCGCCTCGGCGAGGTCGCGCGACCACGGCAGCGTCACGATCCGCAGGTGATCGGGGTCGGGCCAGTTGAAGCCCGTCCCCTGCGTGAGGAGGATCTTCTCGCTCATCAGCAGGTCCAGCACGAAGCGCTGGTCGTCCTTGATGGGGTACACCTCGGGATCCAGCCGCGGGAAGGCGTAGAGCGCCCCGCGCGGGGTGACCACACTGACGCCGGGGATCTTGCGCAGCTCGTTGACGGCGGTGTCACGCTGCTCGAGCAGGCGACCGCCGGGCAGGATGAGCTCCTTGATCGACTGGTAGCCGCCGAGCGCCACCTGGATCGCGTTCTGCGCCGGCACGTTGGGGCACAGGCGCATCGAGGCCAGCAGCGTGAGGCCCTCGAGGTAGTCCTCGGCGCGCTCGAGCGGGCCGGTCACGACGAGCCAGCCGGCGCGGTAGCCGCACACCCGGTACGCCTTGGACAGGCCGTTGAAGGTCAGGGTCAGCACGTCGGGCGCGACGCTGCCCATGGGGATGTGCACGGCGTCGTCGTAGAGGATCTTGTCGTAGATCTCGTCGGCCATGAGGATCAGGTCGTGCTTGCGCGCCAGGTCGGCGATCGCCGTGAGCGTCTCGCGGCTGTAGACCGCACCCGTGGGGTTGTTCGGGTTGATCACGACGATGACCTTGGTGCGGTCGGTGATCTTGGACTCGAGGTCCTCGAGGTCGGGGTTCCAGTCGTTGTCCTCGTCGCACCGGTAGTGCACCGGCCGGCCCCCGGCGAGGTTGGTGACGGCGGTCCACAGCGGGTAGTCCGGCGTGGGGATCAGCACCTCGTCGCCGTTGTCGAGCAGCGCCTGGAGGGCGATCTGGATCAGCTCGCTGACGCCGTTGCCGAGCCAGACGTCGTCGATGTCGATCGCCGGGAAGCCGTCCTGGAGCTGGTAGTGGTGCACCACCGCGCGTCGGGCCGACTGGATGCCGCGCGAGTCGGAGTACCCCTGCGCGGTCGGGAGGCCGGCGATGACGTCCTGGAGGATCTCCGAGGGCGCGTCGAAGCCGAACGGCTGCGGGTTGCCGATGTTGAGCTTGAGGATCCGGTGGCCCTCGGCCTCCAGCTGGGCGGCTCGCGCGCTGACGGGGCCGCGGATGTCGTACAGGACATCCCTCAACTTCTCCGACTGGCGCACGACAGGGCTCATGCGCCCATTGTGCCGGACGGCCTCCACGCGAAGCGCTGGCAGTGACGTTTGCGGGCGCGACACGCCGGTCACCGGGCCGCGAACGTCACCGCCACCGCTGACCCGGCGCCCACGAGCGGAACCATGAGGGCTCCTCGAGGGTCCAGTCGCGACGGTGGGAGAGCCCGGCGTCGCGGTGTCCGAGCCGGATGCGACTCACGAGGCCCTGAACGTCCCTGTGGTCGAGCGACGTCGCACGGACCACGACCAGTCCCGCGCGTTCGAACCGCTCCTCACGGACGTTGTCGTCGGAGTGGTTCTGCGCATCCCGGTGGTGAGCGCCATCGGTCTCGATGACCAGCCCGGAGTCCTCGTCGAGGAGATCGGCGACCCCGAGCAGGGCTCCTGAGGGACTGAACACCGGTGCATTGACCAGGAGCGCATCAAGACCGGCATCCAATTGCGCGACCAGTCTCGTCCGGGTCTCCAACGGACTCGCGCTGCGCTCCGATCCCAGCAGCAGGGCCCGCTTCGCCCGAACGATGCCCCGTGTCTTGCGGTGGGAGCTCACCACCTGCTGGACCGCACGCAGCGAGGTGTGCGCGGTGTCCCTCACTCCCGAGACGGCCGAGTCCAGGGCGACGACCGCTGCCCGGAGGGAAGGAGCGAGACGCATCTCGTCGTACACGGCTCGCGCCGTGGTCGTCACGGGAACGCCCTCCAAGGACGTCACCTCGTGGTCCCACACGGTGGCCCGGCACGGCTCCACGACCGTGCGGCGGCGCATCTGCGTCCCGGCGCCGCAGTGCACGAGAGCCGGGCGCAGCTCCTCGCCGCCACCGAATGCGTCATTGCCCTGGAAGCGCAGTGAGGCCCATCCGCCCAGGACGCACCCGTGACTCATCAGGCCTATCGCGTCAGCGACGCGTCCGTCGGCGTCTCCCACCGCCATGCCGGCCGGTCGCCACAGACCGTGTGCGCGCTGCTCCCACATCCGGCCTCGCAGCTCGTCGGGCGTTGCCGGCACGACACGAGTTCTCGCGGTCGCGAAGATGGGCTCCATGACCCGCAAGCGTGGGCCGTCCCGCCGACGTGGCCTGCGTTGTCCACAGCCGAATCAGTGGGCGTGACGTTTCGGGGGTGCTCACCGGCGTGTCGGCCCCGCAAACGTCACTGCCAGCGCTTCCTGCGCCCGGTGTCGGACTCAGTCGAGGTCGCGGACGACGTCCAGCGCGCGCTGGAGGTCGTCGGGGTACGGGCTCTCGTACTCGGCCCACTCGCCGGTGCCGGGGTGGGTGAACCCGAGCCGCACGGCGTGGAGCCACTGCCGCTCGAGGCCCACGCGCTTGGCGAGCACCGGATCGGCGCCGTAGAGCGGGTCGCCGACGCACGGGTGCTTGATCGCGGCCATGTGCACGCGGATCTGGTGGGTGCGGCCGGTCTCGAGCTTGATCTCGAGCAGCGACGCGTAGCGGTGCGCCTCGAGCGTGTCGTAGTGCGTCACGCTGGCGCGGCCGTCGGCGCGCACCGTGAACTTGAAGTCGTGCTTGGGGTGGCGGGCGATCGGTGCGTCGATCGTGCCCGTGTGCGGGTCGGGGTGACCCTGCACGAGCGAGTGGTAGGTCTTGTCGACCGTGCGGTCGCGGAAAGCCTGCTTGAGGATCGTGTAGGCGCGCTCGGACTTCGCCACCACCATGAGCCCGCTGGTGCCCACGTCGAGCCGCTGCACGATGCCCTGCCGCTCGGGGGCGCCGCTGGTGGAGATCCGCACGCCCACGCCGGCCAGGTGACCCGAGACCGTGGGGCCGTCCCAGCCCACGCCGGGGTGCGCGGCCACGCCGACGGGCTTGTCCACGACCACGATGTCGTCGTCCTCGTGCACGATCGACATGCCCTCGACCTCGGTGGCGACAACCACGGCACGCCGCGGAGCCGGGATGGTGGCCTCCATGAGCGCACCGTGCTCGACGCGCTCGGACTTGATGGGCGCGGTCCCGTCGAGCAGGACCAGTCCCTCGGCGACCAAGTCGCCGGCCCGCGTGCGGGAGACGCCGAACAGCCGCGCGAGGGCGACGTCGACGCGCTCGCCGGCCAGGCCTTCCGGGATGTAGACGCTACGCACCTCGGTGGTGTCGTCCGATGTCACGAGTCCTCCCGGGTGCCGTCGAAGCGGTGACCCCGCCACGACCGCCAGATGATGATCACGGCCGCCACCGTCAGGGCGATGTCGGCCACGTTCCCGACGAAGAACCCGGCGTAGTCGATGAAGTCGACGACGTGGCCCCGCAGGAACGACGGCTCACGGAAGAGCCGGTCGATCAAGTTTCCCACGGCGCCGCCCAGGAACAGCCCGAGCCCCACCGCCCACCAGGGATCACGCAGCCGAGGGGCGATGACGACGAGCGTGACGGTGACCGCGATCGCGATCAGGCTCAGCACGATCGTGTAGCCGGCTCCGGTGCCGAGCGCGGCGCCGGGGTTGAGCACGAAGCGCAGGCTCAGCAGATCGCCGAGCAGGGGGATGGCGTCGCGCCCCTCGAGGCGCGCGACCGCCCACCACTTCGTGAGCTGGTCGACCAGCACGACCGCCAGGGCCACGCCGGCGAAGAGGCCGACCCGGCGCCGGCCCAGGGGCTCGGCCGCCGGGTCCGTGGACGGGGTCACGGGAGTCAGCGACGCTCCTCGCGGCGCTTGCAGTCCATGCACAGCGTCGCGCGGGGGAACGCCATCAGGCGCAGCTTGCCGATGGGCTCGCCGCACTGCTCGCAGACGCCGTAGGTACCGTCCTCGAGACGGGCCAGTGCCTTCTCGGTCTGGAGCAGCAGCTCCCGCTGGTTCGCGGCGAGCGAGAGCTCGGCGTCACGCTCGAGGCTGTTCGATCCGACATCGGCCTGGTCGTTGCCCGCACCGTCGACCCCTCCGGACAGGATGTCCTGCAGATCCTTCGCCGAATGGTCGAGTTCGGTCTTGAGCCTGGCGAGGTCCTCGGTGAGTTCCTCGCGCACGGCCTTGGCCTCGGCGGGGGTCCACGGCTCTTCGTCCGCGCGCACGGCCAATGTGGTCTTGGGCATGCCCGGGACAGTAGACCGACCACGGGGCCGGTGCAAGTCGGCCCACCGTAGGATTGGCCGAGTGAGTCAGGACGCCCCGAACGCCCCCGCAGTGCCGCCCACCTCCGCTCCCTTCGGGGCCGCCGGTGATGCGCTGCGCTACCGCCCCGTGCCCGCCCACGTCGACCTGCCGGCGATGGAGCGAGAGATCCTCGACCTGTGGGCCGAGCAGGGCACCTTCGCGGCCAGCCTGAGCACCCGAGCCGACGCCGAGCGCTGGACCTTCTACGAGGGTCCGCCCACCGCCAACGGCGTGCCCGGCACCCACCACGTGGAGGCCCGCGTCTTCAAGGACGTCTTCCCGCGCTTCAAGACGATGCAGGGCTACCACGTCGAGCGCAAGGCCGGCTGGGACTGCCACGGCCTGCCGGTGGAGATCGCGGTCGAGAAGGAGCTGGGCTTCAACGGCAAGCCCGACATCGAGGCCTTCGGCATCGCCGAGTTCAACGCGAAGTGCCGCGAGTCCGTCCTGCGCAACGTCGACCAGTTCGAGGCCATGACCGAGCGGATGGCGTACTGGACCGACATGTCCGATCCCTACCGCACGATGGACGCGCCGTACGTCGAGAGCGTCTGGTGGGCGCTGTCGCAGATCCACGGCAAGGGCCTGCTCGTCGAGGACTACCGCGTCGCCCCCTACTGCCCCCGCTGCGGCACCACGCTGTCCGACCACGAGCTGGCGCAGGGCTACGAAACGGTCGTCGACCCGTCGGTCTACGTGCGCTTCCCGCTGACGTCGGGACCGTGGGAGGGCACCGACCTGCTGGTCTGGACCACCACGCCGTGGACGCTCGTGTCGAACACCGCGGTCGCCGTGCACCCCGACGTCACCTACGTCGTCGCGACAGACGGCACCGACCGCGTCGTCGTGGCCGAGCCGCTCGTCGGCGCCGCCCTCGGCGAGGGCTGGGAGGCCGTCGAGACCGTCACGGGCCGCGACATGGAGCGCTGGACCTACCGCCGCCCCTTCGACCTCGTCGAGATCCCCGACGCGCACTTCGTCGTGCTCGGCGACTACGTCACCACCGAGGACGGCACCGGCCTGGTGCACCAGTCCCCCGCGTTCGGCGCCGACGACATGGCGGTCTGCAAGGCGTACGGCCTGCCCGTGGTCAACCCGATCGCGCCCGACGGTCACTTCGAGGCCGACGTCCCCCTCGTGGGCGGCGCGTTCTTCAAGGAGGCCGACCCGACCCTCGTCGCCGACCTCGACGCCCGCGGCCTGCTGTTCACGAAGCTCGACTACGAGCACAGCTACCCGCACTGCTGGCGCTGCCACACGCCGCTGATGTACTTCGCCCTTCCCGCCTGGTACATCCGCACCACCGCCCGCAAGGACGAGCTGCTCGCGCAGAACGAGCAGACCAACTGGTACCCCGGCACCATCAAGCACGGCCGCTACGGCGACTGGCTCGAGAACAACATCGACTGGTCGCTGTCGCGCAACCGGTTCTGGGGCACTCCCCTGCCGATCTGGCGCAACGACGCCGACCCGAGCAAGGTCGTGTGCGTCGAGTCGCTGGCCCACCTGTCGGAGCTGACCGGCACCGACCAGTCCGACCTCGACCCGCACCGGCCCTACATCGACGACGTGACCTTCACGATCGACGGCGAGCCCGGCACCTACCGCCGCGTCCCCGAGGTCATCGACGCCTGGTTCGACTCCGGCTCGATGCCGTTCGCGCAGTGGGGCTACCCCCATGCCGAGGGCTCGAAGGAGAAGTTCGAGCGCGCCTACCCCGCGCAGTACATCGCCGAGGCGATCGACCAGACGCGCGGCTGGTTCTACTCGCTGATGGCGGTCGGCACGCTCGTGTTCGACCGGTCCAGCTACGAGAACGTCGTCTGCCTGGGTCACATCCTGGCCGAGGACGGCCGCAAGATGAGCAAGCACCTGGGCAACATCCTGCTGCCCATGCCGCTCATGGACGAGCACGGCGCCGACGCGCTGCGCTGGTTCATGGCCTGCTCCGGCTCGCCGTGGTCGGCGCGCCGGATCGGCCACAACGCCCTCACCGAGATCGTGCGCAAGGTCCTGCTGACCTACTGGAACACCGTGGCCTTCCACGTCCTGTACGCCCGCGCCGAGGGCTGGAGCCCGGCCGGCGCCGACGTCCCGCCGGCCGCCGAGCGGGGCGTGCTCGACCGCTGGCTGCTCTCGCAGACCCAGGACCTCGTGCGCGAGGTGACCTCCGCGCTGGAGGACTTCGACACCCAGCGCGCCGGCCTGATGATCTCGACCTTCGTCGACGACATGTCCAACTGGTACGTCCGCCGCTCGCGCAAGCGCTTCTGGCGTGGCGACGCCGCCGCGCTGGCCACCCTGCACGAGGTCCTCGACGTCCTCACGCGGCTGATGGCCCCGCTCGTGCCGTTCGTCACCGAGCGGGTCTGGCAGGACCTCATCGTGCCGGTCGACCCCGACGCCGCCCCCTCCGTGCACCTCGCGGACTGGCCCGTTGCCGATGAGTCGCTGCGCGTCGAGGGCCTCGCCGAGCGGGTCTCGCTGGCCCGCCGTGTCACCGAGCTGGGACGCGCCGCGCGCGCCGAGGCGAAGGTCCGCACGCGCCAGCCGCTGCGCCGCGCCCTGATTGGCTCGGCCCACTTCGAGCAGCTCGGCGACGACCTGCGCGCCCAGGTGTGCGAGGAGCTCAACATCGAGCAGCTCGGGTCGCTGGCCGACGCCGGCGCCGACCTGGTCGAGTTCTCCGCCAAGGCCAACTTCCGCCAGCTCGGCAAGCGCTACGGCAAGCAGACCCCGGTGGTCGCCCAGGCGATCGCCGCGGCCGACGCCGGAGAGCTCGCCGCGCGGCTCGAGAAGGGCGAGGCCACGGTCACCGGCGAGGACGGCCAGACGTGGCAGGTCGAGGCCGACGACGTGATCGTCACCGAGCGTCCGCGCGAGGGCTGGTCGGTCGTCAACGAGCAGGGCGAGACCGTCGCGCTGGACCTGGCGATCGACGACGAGCTGCGCCGCGCCGGACTGGCCCGTGAGGCCGTGCGCGTGATCCAGGAGGCACGCAAGGCCGCCGGACTGGAGATCACCGACCGGATCACCCTGACGTGGACAGCCGACGGCGAGACGGCCGAGGCGCTGCGCGAGCACGGCGCGAGCATCGCCGAGGAAGTCCTCGCGGTCTCGTTCGAGCCAGGCGACGCCGCCGACGTGCGCGACGACGACCTCGGTCTCGCGGTCAGCCTCAGCCGCGCCTGACGCTCCGGCGTCGCGCGTGGTCTCGATACACCGCCTCGCTGCGCTCGTCGGCACTCGACCACCGGGCACTGCCGGGTGATCGAACAGCCGGCGAGCGCCGCCTAACCCTGTCGAGATCGGCACCCCGGACAGACGAACGACGGCGCCCGATCCCCTGAGGGATCGGGCGCCGTCGTTGACTCAGTACGCGCGGTTCCGCAGCGTCACTCCTTGCCGTCGAGCGCAGTCCCCTGCTGCGGCGCGACGGGCTGGCTGCCCTCCAGCTGGGCCAGCTGGTCCTGGAAGTAGGCCTTCAGGCGGGCGCGGTACTCGCGCTCGTAGGCACGCAGGTGGTCGATCTCGCCCTGGAGCTCCTGACGCTCGCGCTCGAGGTTGGAGATGACCTCCTTGCGACGCTGCTCGGTCTCGACGTCGAGCTGCTCGGCGCGCTTGCGCGACTCGTACTGCAGCGTGTCGGCGTTGCGACGGGCCTCGGCGGAGAGCTGCTCGGCCTCGACGCGGGCCTCACCGATGATCGTGTCGGCCTCCTCCTTCGCGGCGTCCATGAGCTGGTCGGCGTTGGCCGACGCGATCTCGAGCAGACGCGCGGCGGCCGTGGAGGCCTCGGAGGTCGAGGTGACGCGCAGCTCCTGCGGGGCGGCGGGGGCTACGGGGGCGGGAGCCGGCTCGGGCTCCTTGACCGGCTCGGGCTCCTTGACGGGCTCGGGCTTCGCGGCGACCGGGGCAGGCTGGGCCTTCGAGGCCTGCTCGAGCGCGGACTCGAGCTCGGCGACCTTGGCCTTGAGCTCGGAGTTCTCGCTGACGAGACGCTCGAATTCGACCTCGACCTCGTCGAGGAACTGCTCGACCTCGCCCATGTCGTAGCCGTCGCGCAAGCGCACGGCGGTGAACTGCTTGTCGCGAATGTCCTGGGGCGTGAGCGCCATCTGGTCACCTCTGCGTGTGAGTCGGGTCTGTCTTGGGAAAGATTCGGGGCCTCATCAACGGTACCGCTTCATCCTAGGCACCGGACAACGGGCTGGTGCTCAAGTCTCAACGATCACCTAAAAGATCACGACCACCAGGGACTGGGCGATGAACAACAGCAGCAACAGGACCATCGCCGAGACGTCGAGCATGATCCCGCCGAGACGGATCGAGGGGATCACTCTGCGCAGCGCGCGCAGCGGCGGATCGGTGACCGTGAAGATGAACTCGCACAGCACCGCGATGAAGCCGCGCGGCTGCCACTGGCGGGCCAGCAGCTGCACCCAGTCCACGACGAACCGGGCGATCACGAAGATGATCGCCAGGTAGATCAGGTTGTAGAGGACGACGCCGATCGTCGACACGTCGCCTCAGCTCTGGTTGTAGAAGCCGCCGGCCGCGAGCTGCGCGCGGTCCTCGTCGGAGACCTGCACGCCCTCGGGCGAGAGCAGGAACACCTTGGCGGTGATGCGGTTGATCGTGCCGTGGACCGCGAAGACCAGGCCGGCCGCGAAGTCGACGAGGCGCTTGGCGTCGTCGTCGCCGATGTCCGAGAGGTTCATGATGACCGGGACGCCGGAGCGGAACGACTCGCCGATCGTGCGGGCGTCGTTGTACGTCCGGGGCGTGACGGTCTCGATGCGCGCGAGGTCGGCCACGGACATGCCGGGCTGACGACGGTCGTCGAGGGCCGTGACGGAGCGCGGGGCGACCGGCTGGGGGGCGGCCTGGCGCACGGGTGCCGCAGTACGAGCCGGGGCCTCCGTCTCGTACTCGAGCGCGTCGTCGTACTCGGCCTGCTCGACGAGTCCGAGGTACTCGCCCATCCTCCGCATTGCGCCAGCCATGCTCACTCCCGATCTTCGGTCTTGACGTTGTTGAGACTACTGCAGTACAGGGCGCTGCCCGAGCACCGAACGACCCACGCGCACGTGTGTCGCGCCGTGCGCGATCGCGACCTCGAAGTCCTCGCTCATCCCCGCTGAGATCATCGTCGCCGACGGCGTGGTGCGCCGCAGTTCGGCGCTGATCTCGCGCAGGTGGGCGAAGCTCGGGGCGGGGTCCTGGCCCAGCGGCGCGACGGTCATCACGCCTCCGAGCTCGAGGTGGGGGCACTCCCCCGCGATGACGTCGGCCAGGGCCGGCACGTCGGCCGGTGGCACTCCCGCACGCCCGGGGTCGGTCGTGTCGAAGTCCACCTGGACGAGGCAGCGCAGGGTGCGCCCGGCGGCCTGAGCGCCACGGTCGAGGGAGCGGGCCAGCTTGGCCCGGTCGACGCTGTGGACGACGTCGGCGTAGCGCGCGACGGCACCGGCCTTGTTGGTCTGGAGGCCGCCGACGAAGTGCCAGCGCAGCGCCACGCCCGCGTCGGCGGCGGCGAGGTGCTTCTCGGCCGCCTCCGGGTGACGGTTCTCGCCGACGTCGGTGACCCCGAGCTCGGCCAGCAGCGCGACGTCGGACGCCGGGTGGGTCTTGGTGACGACGACGAGGGTCACCTCGTCGGCGGACCGGCCGGCCGCGTCGCAGGCGCGGGCGATGCGCTCGCGGACGGCGAAGAGGTTCCGCGCCAGCTCGTCACGGCGTTCCATCGCCACTCCTCTCGCGGCGCAGCACCACGGCCGCGCCGAAGCGACCGGCCGCGTCGCCCTGCCGCCGGTGGGACCAGAACCGCTCGTCCTCGATCGTGCAGCCACCGAGGTCGTGGACGACCACGTCGGCGCGCTCCAGCTGGGCGACGACGCCGGCACCGATGTCGAGTCCCGGCGTGCCCCGGCGGGTGGTGGCGCGGGCGGCCGGCTCGACCGCCGTGACCTCGTCGGCCATGGCGGCCGGCACCTCGTAGCAGGAGCCGCACGCCCGGGGACCCACCCACGCCTCGAGGCGCGAGGCGCCGCGGGACCGCAGCGCCTCGACCGCCGCGCCGGCGACTCCGGAGGCCATGCCGACGCGGCCGGCGTGGACCACGGCGGCGAGGGGCCGGTCGGGATCGACGAGCACGACCGGCACGCAGTCGGCGACGCGGACGATCGCCACGACGCCCGGGCGGTCGAGCACGAGGGCGTCGGCCTCGGGCTGGGCCTCGGGGTCGGCGACGGCGACGGTCGCTCCGTGGACCTGGCGCATGAGCGCCGGGCGGCCACCGAGCGCCGCAGCCACCACGCCCGGACCCTCCGCGGGTGATCCGTCGGCCGGGCCCCGGCCCAGGTCGGTGCGCGCGTCGGTGAAACCGAACGACGCGACCCCCAGGTCGGACCGGAACCAGAACGGCGCGGAGTGGTCAGGCACGGTCAGCGCAGGAAGTCCGGGATGTCGAGACCGTCGCCGAACTCCTGGCCGGCGGGCTGGCCGACCGGGACGGGCTCGGTGACGACCCGCTGCTCGGAGCCTTCGGAGCGCTCGGCCGGCTTCTGCGTCGTCGCGGGCGCCGACTCCTTGGCGGCGGCCTGCTGCTCACGGCTGCGCAGCGCCGGCTGGGCGGCGTCGCGCTGCTTGGGCTCGCCACCGTCGAAGCCGGCGGCGATCACGGTGATGCGCACCTCGTCGCCGAGCGAGTCGTCGATGACCGTGCCGAAGATGATCTTGGCGTCGTCGTGGACGGCCTCCTGCACCAGCTCGGCAGCCTCGTTGATCTCGAACAGGCCGAGGTCGGAGCCGCCGGCGATCGACAGCAGGACGCCGCGGGCGCCCTCGATCGAGGCCTCGAGCAGCGGGCTGGAGACGGCCAGCTCGGCGGCCGTGGCGGCGCGGTGCTCACCGCGCGCCGAGCCGATGCCCATGAGGGCCGAGCCGGCATCGCTCATGATCGACTTCACGTCGGCGAAGTCGACGTTGATCAGACCGGGCGTGGTGATGAGCTCGGAGATGCCCGAGACGCCCTGGTAGAGCACCTGGTCGGCCTGGCGGAACGCGTCCAGCAGGCTGATGCTCTGGTCGCTGATCGACAGGAGTCGGTCGTTCGGGATCACGATGAGGGTGTCGACCTCCTCGCGGAGACGCTGGACACCGACGTCGGCCTGCGCCGCGCGGTTGCGTCCCTCGAACTTGAAGGGCCGCGTGACGACCCCGATGGTCAGCGCACCGAGCGACCGCGCGATGCGCGCCACGACCGGCGCGCCGCCGGTGCCCGTGCCGCCGCCCTCGCCCGCCGTGACGAAGACCATGTCGGCGCCCTTGAGGGCCGCCTCGATCTCCTCGGCGTGGTCCTCGGCCGCCTTCTTGCCGATCTCGGGATCGGCGCCGGCGCCGAGACCGCGCGTGGAGTCACGACCCACGTCGAGCTTCACGTCGGCATCGGTCATGAGCAATGCCTGGGCGTCGGTGTTGATCGCGATGAACTCCACACCCTTGAGCCCGGCCTCGATCATGCGGTTGACGGCGTTGACACCACCGCCGCCGATGCCGACGACCTTGATCACCGCAAGGTAGTTCTGGACCGCCATGTCGTTCCCCTTCAAACCTTAAACTTCAAGTGGAGGCTTATAGTTATGTCAACCTCGTCGATGGTTTGACACTAGGTGGGCCGTCCGGACGATCGTCGATGACACGCCGTGTCGGGCGTGTGTTGTTGAACTCGATGCGGGTGGGGCGGCTGAGGACGCGCGTCACTCGAGCGTCGTCGGGCGCTCGGGAGCGCTGACGTCGTAGCTGCGCGCGTCGATCTGCAGCAGCGGGCGCAGCACCGACAGCTTGGCCTGCGCCTCCTCGGCGCTCCCCCACACCACGGTGCGGCCCTTCGACAGGGCCAGCTCGATCGAGTCGCGGGTCTCCGCCGTGATCGTGTCGGTGTCGCCGAGCAGGTCACGATCCCCGGCGGCGATGTCGGCCGCCACCCGT
Source organism: Aeromicrobium sp. JP4 (assembly GCF_054957925.1). NCBI lineage: Bacteria > Bacillati > Actinomycetota > Actinomycetes > Propionibacteriales > Nocardioidaceae > Aeromicrobium > Aeromicrobium sp. JP4. Next base: position 3,329,638 of record NZ_CM143290.1, on the reverse strand, counting down.
GCCGTGGCGGCCACGACGCGACGGTCCTCGACGTCGACGTCCAGCTCGGGCAGGTGCCGCGGACGCGAGTTCAGCGGGCGGTAGACCACCCCGGACGGGTCGACGGCCCAGGGCGTGCCCGAGCGGTCGACCCACGCGACCGCGTCGCGCTCGGTCACGACGATGCGGATCGTGTGCGGCAGGTCGCGCTCGACCTTCACGGACTCGACCGGCTTGAGGGTCGCCACACGCTCGGCGATCGCGTCGGTGTCGACGCGCAGGACCGGCGTCCCCAGCGGAACCTCGGCGGTGCGCACGACCCGGTCGACCGGAACGTGCTCGGTGCCGCTCACGGTGACCTCGCGGGACTCGAACAGGCTCGAGAACCAGATGGCCCACACGGCTGCCGCGACGACGAGCACGAGCAGGACCACGCCGGCGATGCGCCAGCGTGAGCGACGACGCTTCAGGCGGAGCTTCTCGGCGAAGCGGTCACTCATCGCCGGAGTCCCGCAGCAGCTCGAGCAGCGCCGGCCCGACCGTGGTGACGTCCCCTGCGCCGAGGGTCAGCACGAGGTCGCCCGCCCGGACCAGCGGCAGCAGGAACCCCGGCACGTCCTGGACCGGTCCCCCGGCGAGGGCATGCGGACCGGCAGCGCCGACCACGAGCGCCGACGTCACGTCCGGGTCGGCGGCCTCGCGGGCGAGGTAGAGGTCGGCCACGACGACGAGGTCGGCCGCGGCCAGCTCCTGGCCCATCCGTGTGCCGAACAGCCGCGTGCGGCTGACCAGGTGGGGCTGGAACACGACGACGAGGCGGTCGTCGCCGGCCAGGGCCCGGGCCGCGGCGATGTCGGCGGCGATCTCGGTGGGGTGGTGGGCGTACGAGTCGACGACGCGCACCCCCGCGGCCTCGCCCTTCGGCTCCATCCGACGAGCGGCACCGGTGTAGCCGGCCAGGCCTTCGACCATGCCGGCGACGTCGTGACCGAGCTCGCGGCCGATCGCCAGCGCCAGCAGGGCGTCCGCGGCGTAGTGGCGTCCCGGGACGGCGAGCACGACCTCGGTGGGCGGCAGGTCGTCGGCCGTGACCGTGAAGCGGGTCGTGGAGCCCACGACCTCCACGTCCTGACCTCGCACGTCGGCGTCGTCGGCGAAGCCCGCCGTGACGAGGCGCGGGCTGTCGACGGTCTCGCGCAGCCGGCGGCAGCCGGGATCGTCTGCGGAGAGCGCCACGACCTCCTCGACCGTGCCGGCGAACTCGGCGAACGCCCGCTCGTACGCCTCGACCGTGCCCCACGTGTCGAGGTGGTCGGCGTCGATGTTGGTGATCACGGCGGCGTGCGGGCGGTAGTGCAGGAAGGCGCCGTCGCTCTCGTCGGACTCGACGACGAACTCCGGACCCGCGCCGCGGCGGGCGTTGGTGCCCAGCCCCGCGACCTCAGCGCCGATCGCGAAGGACGGGTCGGCCCCGGCGCCGCGCAGCGCGAAGGTGAGCATCGCGGTGGTGGTGGTCTTGCCGTGGGTGCCGGCGATCGCGATCCGGCGGTCGCCCAGCATCGTGGACATGAGCCCGGCCGAGCGCGGCCACAGCCGCAGCCCGCGCCGCTGCGCCTCGACGATCTCGGGGTTGTCCTCGGGGACGGCCGTGGACGCGATGACGGTGTCGCGGTCGGCGAGGTACGCCGGGTCGTGGCCCACGTGGCACGTGATGCCGGCCGCCCGCAGGCGCTGGAGCACCGCGGAGTCCCTGCCGTCGCTGCCGCTCACGTCGACCCCGGCCTCGTGCAGGAGCAGGGCGATCGCCGAGAGGCCGGCGCCGCCGATCCCGATGAGGTGCACGCGACCGAGCTGGTCGGCGGGAAGGACCTCACTCGGCAGGTCGATCCTCACCGGCGCTCCTCCCCCGCGCGGTGCACCAGGTCGGCGAGGCGCTCGGCGGCGTCGCGCCGCACGATGCCCGAGGCGGCCTGCGACATGCGCCCGAGGCGCTCGGGCGAGGTGACCAGCGACACGACGGCGCTGTCGACCCAGGCCGGGGTGAAGGCGCCGTCCTCGATGAGCAGCGCACCGCCCGCGCCCACGACCGGATGGGCGTTCAGGGCCTGCTCGCCGTTGCCGATGGGCAGCGGCACGAACACGGCGGGCAGGCCGACGGCTGCGACCTCGGTGACGGTGTTGGCCCCGGAGCGGCACACGACGAGGTCGGCGGCCGCGTAGGCCAGGTCGATGCGGTCGATGTACTGCTCGACCACGTAGGGCGGGTCGCCCTCACGCCGGTCGAGGTCGACCTCCTCGGGCCGGCCGGCAGCGTGCAGCACCTGCACGCCAGCCTCGGCGAGGTCGCGGGCCGCGGCCGACATCGTGGTGTTGATGCGGCGGGCGCCCTGGGAGCCGCCGGTGACCAGGATGGTCGGCCGGTCGGCGTCGAGGCCGAAGTGCGCGCGCGCCTCGGCGCGCGTGGCGTGACGGTCGAGGTCGGCGATCTGGCGCCGGATCGGCAGGCCGATGTAGGTGCCGTGGCGCAGCTCGGTGTCGGGAAAGCTGGTGGCGACGTGACGGGTCAGGCGCGCGCCCAGCTTGTTCGCGATGCCGGGCAGGGCGTTGCCCTCGTGCACCACGAGCGGGAGCTTGCGGCGGCGCGCGGCGAGGTAGGCCGGCACCGAGACGTAGCCGCCGAAGCCCACGACGACGTCGGGCCTGAACCGGTCGATCACGTCGAGGGTCGCCGAGACCGAGCGGCGCAGGTTCGCCGGCAGCCTCACCAGGTCGGCGTTGGGGCGGCGCGGCAGGGGCACCGGCGGCACCAGCTCGAGCGCGTGACCCGCCTGCGGGATGAGCGTGACCTCGAGACCACGGGGCGTGCCGAGGCAGACGATGTCGTCCCCGGCGTCGGCCAGCACGGCGGCGGTCGCGAGCAGCGGAGACGTGTGACCGGCGGTACCACCGCCGGCGAGCAGGACGCGCACGGTCAGCGACCCACCGTGCGCTGCTTCTTGCGCGCCTTCGCGCGGCGGGAGGTGGACAGCGCCCGTGCGGCGCCCGGTTCGGTGGTGGCGCAGTTGGCCAGGAGGCCCAGCGCGGCGAGAGTGGCGATCATGCTGGAACCACCGTACGAGATGAGCGGGAGCGGGACGCCGATGACCGGCAGCATGCCCAGCACCATGCCGATGTTGATGATCGCCTGCGTGGTAAGCCAGATGGTGATGCCGGCGGCGAGGTAGCCGGCGAAGCGGTCACGGCTGCGGTGCGCGATCCGGAAGCCGGTGTACGCCAGCAGGCAGAACAGCACAAGGATCACGAGGCTGCCGGCGAGGCCGAGCTCCTCGCCGATCACGGCCAGGATGAAGTCGGTGTGGGCCTCGGGCAGGGCGCCCCACTTCTGGCGGCTGCTGCCCAAGCCGAGTCCCCAGAAGCCGCCGCGGGCGAAGCCCATCATGGCCTTGATCGCCTGGTAGCCGGACTGCTCGGGATCGGCCATCGGGTTGAGGAACGACATGAACCGGTCGACCCGGTGCTGGGCCGTGGCGACGAAGAACAGCAGCAGCACGACCAGCCCGGCGCCGAAGCCGAGCATCGGCTTCAGCGGCAGCCCGGCGACCCAGAGCATGCCCGCGATGATCGCGAACAGGATCACGGCGGTGCCGAGGTCCTTCTGGAACACGACCAGGGCCGCCACGGCCCCGGCGATCGGGACGACCGGGGTGATGACGTAGCGCGGCGTGCCGAGGTGACGGTGCCGGCGGGTGTAGAGGTCGGCGATCCACAGCACGATCGCGAGCTTCGCGAACTCCGAGGGCTGCAGGTTGAAGCCGGCGAACAGCGGGATCCAGTTCCGGTTGCCGTTGATGTCCATGCCCAGAGGCGTGAAGGTCAGGCCGATGAGGAGCACGACGGCGAGGAGCGCCGGTCGCGCCAGCTGCCGCACCCGCTCCAGGGGGATGCGCATCGCGATGACCATGGCGACCAGGCCGACGACGGCGAAGATGGCCTGGCGGCCGAAGATCTCGAAGGAGTTGCCGTACACCCGCAGGGCGAACACCGAGCTCGCGCTCAGCACCATGATCAGGCCGAGCCCGAGCAGCAGGCCGGTGGTGCCCAGCACGAGCTGGTAGGAGGCGAGCGGACGCTCGAGCAGGGTCCGCACGGTGTCGAGCGTGCTCGACGACCGCCGAGATGCGGTGGTACTCATGGCGTTCCTTCGGGGAAGAGAAGAGAAACTGCTCACCAGTGTGGCCCGTGGGACGGCGTGCCTCGGGGACCTACAGGCGCGTGTCGCCCGGGGACCCGATCCGGGCCCGTCTGAAGGCGTGCGCGCCCTGGCCGGTGACCCGGTGCGGGCGTACGGTGGATCGATGGGGCTCGATGGGAACTTCCCCGTGGCACGCATCAGCGATCCGGACGACCGCGTCCCGATCTACTTCGGGCGGCGGGTGATCGGCCACCTCGGCCCCGCCGACGGCTTCCACTCGTCGGCGACGAACGTCACGTGCCGCATCAGTCGCCGCAACGGAGCCTGGTACAAGCTGTGGAACCCCGGCGGCTGGGACCCGGCCGCGACGTCGGCCTACGTCTCGGCCGCTCGCACCTTCCTGCAGAACGTGGACGCTCCGAACCCGATGCACGACTGCGTGGGCAACAGCGACTCCCCCGGACCGCCCTGGTGGCGCGATGTCGTGGTCGCGACGTCGATCGCGGGCACCGTCCTCGCGGCGATCGCGGCACGACGGTTCCTGCGCGAGCGGCCCCCGCGTCCCCCGTTCCCGTCGCCCGTCGAGAGGCCCGGGGCGGGAGCCTGAGCAGCTGGCGTCAGCCGCGGCCGAGCCGGCGCACGGCCTCGGCGAACGCGTCGCCGCGGTGGGCGTAGTCGCGGAACTGGTCCATCGAGGCGGCGGCGGGCGCGAGCAGCACCGTGTCGCCCGGGTGCGCGAGCCGGCGCGAGGCGGCGACGACGGAGTCCATGAGGGTGTCGGCGTCGGCGCCGTCGGCCAGCTCGACGGGAACGTCGGGCGCGTGCTCGGCGAGCGCGGCCGCGATCAGCTCGCGGTCGGCGCCGATCAGGACCGCCCCGCGGATCCGGTCGCGGGCGTCGCGGACGAGGTCGCCGTAGGCAGCGCCCTTCGCCAGTCCCCCGGCGACCCACACGACCTGGTCGAACGCCTGCAGCGAAGCGCGTGCCGCGTGCGGGTTGGTGGCCTTGGAGTCGTCGACCCACCGCACGCCGTCGGCCTCGGCCACCGTGCTGATGCGGTGAGGGCCCAGCCTGAAGGCACGCAGCCCGTTGCGGACCGCGACGGCGGGCACGCCGTGGGCCCGCGCCAGCGCCGCGGCCGCCAAGGCGTTCTGCACGTTGTGGGGCGAGGCGTCGTCGAGGTCGGAGAGGGACGCCAGCTCGGCGGCGCTGGTGGCGCGCTCCTCGACGAACGCTCGGTCGACCAGCCGGTCGTCGACGATCCCGACCATGCCGCGATCGGGGATGCCGAGCGTGAAGCCGATGGCGCGGGCGCCCTCGACGACGTCGGCCTCCTCGACCAGGTGCATCGTGGCCTCGTCGGCGACGTTGTAGACGCACGCGCGCTGGACCTGCTCGTAGACCTTGCCCTTGGCGGCGGCGTAGGCCTGCGCCCCGCCGTGCCAGTCGTAGTGGTCGGGCGCGAGGTTCAGCACGGCGGCCGCCTCGGCCGACATCGACTGCGTCCAGTGCAGCTGGAAGCTGGAGAGCTCGACCGCGAGCACGTCGCGGCCCTCCGGATCCATGACGGCCTCGAGGATCGGGGTGCCGACGTTGCCCACGGCCTGCGCGCGCAGACCGGCCGCCTGCAGGATCGCCTCGAGCATCTGGACGGTGGTGGTCTTGCCGTTCGTTCCCGTGACCGCCAGCCACGGTGCCGGGTCGCTGCCGCGCAGGCGCCAGGCCAGCTCGACCTCGCCCCAGACGGGGATGCCGCGACCTGCGGCCTCGGTCAGCAACGGCGCGCTGGGGCGCCAGCCCGGCGAGGTGACCACGAGGTCGACGTCGCCCGGCAGGGAGGCCGTCGTGCCGGGACCGAGCCGCACGTCGGCACCGAGGACCTCGAGCAGGTGGGCCTGCTCGCGACGGTGGTCATCGCCCTCGGACTCGTCGAGCACGACGACGCTGGCGCCGAGGTGGTTCAGGGTGTCGGCCGCGGCGAACCCGCTGACGCCGAAGCCCGCGACGACCGCGCGGACGCCCTCCCACGAGGAGTCGCGGTGCAGCGACGTGACGTCACGCTCAGAAGGCACCGACGACCCACTCCCAGTAGAAGAGGCCGATGCCGGAGATCACGCAGATGCCGCTGATGATCCAGAACCGGACGACGATCGTGATCTCGGCCCAGCCTTTCAGCTCGAAGTGGTGCTGCAACGGCGCCATCCGGAAGATCCGCTTGCCGCCGCTGATCTTGAAGTAGCCCACCTGCAGGATCACCGAGAAGGTGATGATGACGAACAGTCCGCCCAGCACGATCAGCAGCAGCTCGGTGCGGGTCATCAGCGCGAAGCCGGCCATCAGACCACCGAGCGACAGCGAGCCGGTGTCGCCCATGAAGATCTTGGCGGGCGAGGCGTTCCACCACAGGAAGCCGAAGCACGCGCCGGTGACCGCGGAGGCGACCACCGCGAGGTCGAGCGGGTCGCGCACCTCGTAGCACTTGGGGCCGGGGTCGAGCAGGAAGCAGCTCTGGTTGGACTGCCACACGTTGATCAGGACGAAGGCGCCGAACACCATGACGGCGGCGCCCGTGGCGAGGCCGTCGAGCCCGTCGGTGAGGTTCACGCCGTTGCTGGCGCCGGCGATCATCAGCAGGACCCACACGATCAGCAGGACGGTCGGCAGCTCCCACGACAGGTCGCGAGTGAAGGAGATCGCGTGGGTGATCGGGGTCTGGCCGTTGTCGTTCTCCCAGCCGATCGCGAGCACCGCGAAGACCAGTCCGACCAGGATCTGGCCGATCATCTTGGCCTTGCTGCGCAGGCCGAGGCTGCGCTGCTTGGCGACCTTGATCCAGTCGTCGAGGAAGCCGATGACGCCGAGGCCGACGAACAGGAACAGCAGCAGGACGGCGGAGGCGCTGGGCTCGTAGCCGGTCCACAGCTTCGCGATCGCGTAGCCGAGCACGGTGGAGATGATGATGACCAGGCCGCCCATCGTGGGCGTCCCGCGCTTCACGTGGTGCGACGTGGGACCGTCGTCACGGATGAGCTGTCCGTAGCCCTTCTTCACGAGGACGGCGATCGCGAAACGGGTGCCGACGAGAGTGCCGACGAGCCCCACGACTCCCGCGATCAATACGGCCAGCATCGCTTCCGTTGTTTCCTTCCGTGCGTTTCAGTCGCGCAGCAGCGCTTCGGCGATCCGCTCGAGACGGGCGCCCCTCGATGCTTTCACAAGCACCACGTCACCGGCGCTGAGGCTCGCTGAGAGCGCTGCCACCGCCGACTCGACATCGTCCACCAGCACGCCGACAGGGCCGGCTCCCCGAGCGATCTCGGCGGCTCCGGCACCCACGGCGATGACCCGGGCGATGCCCAGGTCGGCGGCCAGACGGCCGATCCGGTGGTGCTGCTCGGACGACTCGTCGCCCAGCTCCAGCATCTCACCGAGGACGGCGGTGCCACGTCCCGGGGCCAGCCCGGCGAGGGCCCGCAGCGCCGCGGCCATCGACTCGGGATTGGCGTTGTAGGCGTCGTTCACGACGACGACTCCCCCACGGGTCTCGTGGCGCTCCATGCGCATGGGCGAGCCTGCCTTCGCGGTGGCGAGCGCCTCCACGGCGGCAGCGGCCGGGACCCCGAGCGCGGAGGTGGCCGCGACCGCGGCGACAGCGTTGATCGCGTGGTGCTCGCCCAGCTGCGGGACGGTGGCGTCGAGGACGGTGCCGTCGACCTCGATCCGGAAGTGCGGGTGACCGGAGTCGTCGAGGACGACGTCGTCGTCGAGCCGCACGCGGCCGGCACGGCCGAACGTGAGCACGGTGCCCTGCGTGCGCGAAGCCATGGCCGCGACGCGCAGGTCGTCGGCGTTCAGGACGGCGGTGCCCTCGGGGCCGAGGGCCTCGACGAGCTCGCCCTTGGCCTGGGCCGTGCGCTCGAGTCCGCCGAACTCGCCGGCGTGGGCCGTGCCGACGTTGAGCACCACGGCGACGTCGGGCGGCGCGATGGCGCACAGCGAGGCGATGTGGCCGATCCCCCGCGCACCCATCTCGAGCACCAGGTGACGCGTCCCGGCGTCGGCGCGCAGGACGGTCAACGGCACGCCGAGCTCGTTGTTGAACGAGCCCTCGGGGGCCACGGTGGCTCCGTGCGCGGCCAGGATGTGGGCCATCAGGTCCTTGACCGAGGTCTTGCCCTGCGAGCCGGTGACGGCCACGACGTCGATGTCGCTCTCCGCCCTCAGCGCCGCCAGCCGGTCGGCCGCGAGCCGCCCCATCGCCTCGACGGGGTCCTGGACGATCACATGAGGTCCGGCGACGGCGCGCGTGGCTATCGTGGCCACGGCTCCGGCGTCGAGCGCGGTCTGGACGAAGTCGTGCCCGTCGACGCGCTCGCCGGGGATCGCCACGAAGAGCGACCCCGGGGCGACGCGGCGCGAGTCGATGACGACCGGGCCCTCGACGGCGAGGGTGTCGTCGCCCTCCACCCGCCCGCGCGTCGCGTCGGCCACCTGGGCGAGGGTCGTGCGGATCACGACGCGCCGCCGATCAGGGAGACGAGCACCTCGCGGTCGTCGAAGGGGTGGACGACGTCGCCGACCTGCTGGCCGCGCTCGTGACCCTTCCCGGCGACCACGACGGTGTCACCGGTGCGGGCCTGCCGGACCGCGGTGGCGATCGCGTCGTGGCGGTCGCCGACCTCGACCACCTGGGCCGCGCCGCGCTCCGCGCCCGCCAGGACCTCGGCACGGATGCGGGCCGGGTCCTCGCTGCGGGGGTTGTCGTCGGTGACGATGACGACGTCGGCGAGCCGGGCGGCCACCTCGCCCATGAGGGGTCGCTTGCCCCGGTCGCGGTCGCCGCCGGCGCCGATCACGACGATGAGCCGCCCGGCCGTGACGGGCCTCAGGGCACCGAGGACCGCCTCGACCGCCTCGGGCTTGTGCGCGTAGTCCACGACCGCGGTGAAGGGCTGGCCGGCGTCGACCCGCTCCATCCGGCCGGGGACGCCTCTGGCGGCGGCGACACCGCGGACGAGGTCGTCGAGGTCGTGGCCCTCCCCCGCGAGCGCGACGATCGCCGCCACCGCGTTGGAGACGTTGAACGCGCCCGCCAGCGGGACCGAGAGCTCGGTCTCGGTGCCGTCGGGCGCGATGAGCGTGACGTCGCTGCCGAGCCGGTGGGCCCGCACGTTGACGGCGCGCCAGTCGGCCGCCGCGCCCTCGGTGGAGAACGTGGTGACGGGCAGCGAGGTCAGCTCGGTGAGTCGCCGCCCGTGGGCGTCGTCGAAGTTGATCACGGCACACCGGGCGTGCTCCGGCGTGAACAGCTCGGCCTTCGCGGCGAAGTAGGACTCCACGTCGTGGTGGAAGTCCAGGTGGTCGCGGCCCAGGTTGAGGAACACGGCCGAGTCCAGCACGAACCCGTCCACGCGCCCCTGGACGATCGCGTGGCTGGAGACCTCCATCGCGCACGCGGCCACCCGCTCCTCGGCCATGACCGCGAAGAGCGCCTGCAGCGCGGGCGCCTCCGGTGTGGTGAGGCTGCTGGCCGCCGGGCGTCCGGCGATGCGCGTGCCGATCGTGCCGATGACGGCCGAGTGCGACTCCCCCAGCGCGGCCTCGGCGAGGTAGGTGGTGGTGGTCTTGCCCTGCGTGCCGGTGACTCCCACGGTGGTGAAGCGGCTGCTGGGGCGGTCGTAGAACCGCGCCGCGAACTCGGCCAGATGCGCGCGTGGGTGCTCGACCACGACCGCCGGGACGCCCACCGGGAGCGTCGCCGCGCCCTCGGCGTCCGTGAGGATCGCTACGGCCCCGGCCTCCAGCGCCTGGGGCGCGAAGCGCGATCCGTGCGTGGTCGCGCCGGGCAGCGCGGCGAACAGGTCGCCGGCGACGACGTCGCGGGTGGAGAGGCTGATGCCGGTGACCGTGGCCTCGCCCGACACGGTGGCCGCGGGCAGCTCTGCGGCCACCCTGGAGAGGGGCCACGTGGGCCTGTCGTGCGGCCTGACCCTCATCTCGTCCACCCGCCCCAACCTACCGGGCGGCACGACGGCTACCAGTCCTGCTTGATCTTCGGCGGCTTGGCGCCCGTGGGCGTCACGCCGAACCGCTCCAGCGCCATCGACATGATGTCGTGGAAGACCGGGCCGGCCATCGAGCCACCGCCGGCGTTGCGCGGCGGCTTGTCGATCACGACGTACGTGATGAAGCGCGGGTTGTCGGCCGGCGCGAAGCCCATGAAGGAGATCGTGTTCTGGCCGCGGACGTAGCGTCCCGTGGTCGGGTTGACCCGCCAGGCGGTGCCCGTCTTGCCGGCCACGCGGTAGCCCTCGATCTGGGCGGCCGGTGCCGTGCCGTCGTCGGCCGTGACGGCCTCCATCATCCGGGTGACCTCGGCGGCGGCCTCGCGGGAGACGACGCGGCGGGACTCGCCCGCCGGGGTCTTCTCGACCGAGCCGTCGGCCTTCGTCAGCGAGTCGACCACCCGCGGCGTGCACATGACGCCGCCGTTGGCGATCGCGCCGACCGCGCGGACCATCTGGATCGCGTTGACCGAGACGCCCTGGCCGAAGGAGGTCGTCGCGTGCTTGGCCTTCGTCCAGTCGCGCACCGGGGACACGATGCCCACCGACTCCTCCGGCAGGTCGATGCCGCTGCGCGTGCCGAAGCCGAACTTGCGCAGGTAGGAGTAGAAGGTCGAGTCCGACATCTGCTCGGCCGCGACGATCGTGCCCAGGTTGGAGGATTTGGCGATCACGCCGGCGGCCGTGAGCTTCAGCGCGCCGTGCTGCCAGTAGTCGCCGATCGGGAAGCCGTCGATGACCATGCCCGAGGGCACCTTGATCTTCGTGTCGGCCGAGACCTTGCCCTGGTCGGCCAGGGCGGCCATCGTGATCGTCTTCATGACCGAGCCGGGCTCGAAGACGTTGGAGACCGCACGGTTCACCAGGGTGTCGTCGCTGACGCCGTCGCGGCTGTCCGGGTTGAAGGTCGGGGCCTGCGAGAGCTGCACGATCTGGCAGGTGCGGACGTCCATCGTGACGGCCAGGCCGTAGTCGGCGCCGGCCGAGCTGACGACGTCACGCAGCCGCTGGTCGGAGTACCACTGCAGGTCCCGGTCGATCGTGGTGTTGACGTTGGCACCCGGCACCATCTCCTTGACCGTGGAGTCGGCCATCGGGATGCGCTGGCCGGTCGAGGAGACCTCGTAGGTGGAGGACCCGTCCGTGCCGGTCAGCCCGGCGTCGTACTGCATCTCGAGGCCGGCGATGCCCTTGCCGTTCTCCTCGGTGATGCCCAGCACGTTCGCGGCGAGCGAGCCGCCCGGGTAGCTGCGCAGGCTCTCGGTCTCGGTGAAGACGCCCGTGTAGTTGGCCTCGGCCACGGCCTTCACGGCCTTGCGAGCCTCGAAGGCCGGCAGGTCCTTGGCCAGGAAGACGAACTTCGAGTCAGGGGTGCGCAGCTTCTGGATCGTGTCGAAGTAGTCGATCTCGTCGCCGAGCTTCTCGTGCAGGATCCGCGCGATCTCCGGGGCGTTCTCGGCCGTCATCGACGGGTCGGCCGTGATCGTCAGGCCGTCGGTGCTCGTCACCAGCTCCTCGCCGTTGCGGTCGACGATGTCACCGCGCGGCGCCGGGATCACGGCCTTGCGGGTTCCGGCCTCCACCGCCATCGCGGCGTAGGCCTTCGTGTCGACGGCCTGGATCTGGAACAGCCGGGCGCCGAAGACGACGAACAGGGCCAGGACGCAGATGACCAGGACGCGCAGGCGGCTGCGGGTGATGGCGAGCGGCATCAGCCGGCCCTCCTGACGTTGGTGTCGGGCTCGGCGGGAACGGGCTCGCCGATGACCTTGCCGTCGGCGAGTCGCAGGAAGACGGGGTTGGCGTTGGGCACCATGCCCTCGCTCAGGGCGCGGTCGGCCAGCCCTGAGGGGCTCTGCATCCGGTCGACCTCGGTGGCGAGCTGCTCGCGCTGGGCCTGCAGGAGCGTGGAGCGCTGCTGCAGGTCGTCGATCTTGAAGGCCTGCGCCTGCATCGCGGTGCTCAGCAGGATGAGGCCGACGAGTCCGGCGGCCAGGATCGAGAGCACGACGACGACGAACGGGGCGCGACGCGCACGGACCCGCACCGGGCCGACCAGCTTGAGGCCGACGTCGCGGGCGTCACGCCCGCGCGCGGCCAGCCCGGACGCGAGCGCGGAGGAGCGGGCGGCCGCCGAGCGGCTCAGGGCACGAGGAGACGTTGCAGTGCTCATGACGTCACCGCCGTGGAAAGGGCACAGTACGGCGACGCCGTCATGAGGTCTCCTCGGTTCTCTCGCTGGCGCTCGCTCATGCGGCAGCGATCCGTTCGACAGCGCGCATCCGGACCGAACGCGCGCGGGGGTTGTCGGCGATCTCGTCCTCGCCGGCCAGCTCGGCACCCCGCGTGAGGGAGCGGAAGCGGGCCAGCATGGACTCGGGCACCACGGGGAGGTCCCGCGGCGCCGTGGACGTGGTGACGGACGTGAACACGCGCTTGGTGATCCGGTCCTCCAGCGAGTGGTACGACAGCACGACGACGCGTCCGCCCACCGACAGCAGGTCGAGCGCGGCCGGCAGGGCGCGGCGGTAGACGCCGAGCTCGTCGTTCACCTCGATGCGCAGCGCCTGGAACGTGCGCTTGGCGGGGTTGCCGCCCGTGCGCCGCGCCGGCGCCGGGATGCAGCGACGGATGAGGTCGACGAGCTGCTCGCTGCGGTCGAAGGGCCGGGTCTCGCGCTCGGTGACGATCTCCTTGGCGATCCGGCGGGCGAACTTCTCCTCGCCGTACTCGCGCAGGATCCGGGCGAGGTCCTTCTCGTCGTACGTGTTGAGGACGCCGGCCGCGGTGAGCTCGTCCTCGGAGTTCATCCGCATGTCCAGCGGCGCGTCCTGCGCGTAGGCGAAGCCGCGGTCGGCCAGGTCGAGCTGCATCGAGGAGACGCCGAGGTCGAACAGGACCCCGTCGACCGTGGTGCGACCGCTCTCCGCGACGACCTCGGGAATCTCGTCGTAGACCGCGTGGGCGGCCTCGAAGCGATCACCGAAGGGAGCCAGCCGCTCCCCCGCCCGGCGCAGCGCCTCGGGGTCGCGATCAACGCCGATGACGTGCAGGGACGGGTAGCGCGTGAGCATCGCCTCGGCGTGTCCGCCCAGGCCGAGCGTCGCGTCGATGATCACCGGATGCTCGTGACGCTCCACCACCGGGGCGAACTCCGACACGACGCGGTCCAGCATCACCGGGACGTGCCGCGCGCTCATGCCGCCTCGCCCGGGCAGACCGGCAGGGCGATGGGGCCCGATCCCCGCCTGCAGAGTTCTGACGCCGGGGAAGTGACGTCAGAACCCCTCAGGCGGGCATCGCGCCCCACCGCGGAGGTGCTCAGAAGATCCCGGGGAAGATCTCCTCCGACAGGTCGGCGAAGCCCTCCTCGTGCTCGTCGGAGAAGTCGTTCCAGCGAGCCGAGTCCCAGATCTCGAACCGCTCGCCCGTGCCCACGACCGTGCAGTCGCGGTCCAGGCCGGCCCAGTCGCGCAGCAGCTGCGACACCGGCACGCGTCCCTGCTTGTCCGGCGTCTCGTGCGCCGCTCCACCGAAGAGCATGCGGACGAAGTTCCGTGCCTGCCGGTTCGTGAACGAGGCCTGCCGGGCGCGTCCGGAGAAGTCGTCGAACGCCTCGGGCGTCCAGCCGTAGATGCAGTGCTCCTGACCGCGGGTCAGCACCACACCGTCCGAGAGCAGCGGACGGAACTTCGCCGGCAGGAAGAGCCGACCCTTCTCGTCGAGGCGCGGCGTGAACGTGCCGAAGAAGTGCGTCGATGCCGGTGCGGTCATCGCGTCCTCCCTGCTCCACGTCGCTCTCCTCTGAGGTCGAAGTCCGGTGTTTCCACCACTACGCCCCACCTTAACCCACAACGCTCCACCATCCACCCGCTTTTCGTCAAGGGAGGGGCGTGTCGCGTGGGACGGGAACGAAAAAGGCCCGCCATCTCGGTGATGGCGGGCTGGTGGAGCGAAGTGGGGGGATGTCAGGCGATCGGGACCATCCCGGGGCAGGAATGACGAAGGCCCCGCCGATCGGCGGGGCCTCGTGGGGCGTGCGTGTCGTGGTGGCGGGTCACATCCCGTCGTCCTGGCGTCGCTGCCAGCGCTCCTCCATGCGTTCGACGAAGGAGCCGGAGCCCTTCGGCGAGGACGGGGCCGGTCCGCCGGCGTCCTGCGCTCCGCTGATGCCGCGGCGCCAGGCCCGGACGAAGAAGTAGGCGGCGGCCACCATCGCCACGAAGCCGAGGGCACCGATCCAGGTCATCTTGGACACGGCTCCGCCCAGCAGCATGGCCACACCGGCCAGGAAGCCCACGACGCAGATGGCCGCGACACGGCGGTTGTGCGCGATCAGCTTGGAGCCGCGCAGCGTGGACGCGAACTCGGGATCCTCTGCGGCCAGCGACTGCTCCAACTGGGCGAGCAGCCGGGCCTCTTCGTCCGACAGTGGCACGGTGACTCCTTGGTCAGGGGTGTGAGATCGATTCTAGGCGGGCCATGGACTGCAAACCAGCCGAACGACCTGCGAACTGCGGAATCCGGCGAATCGCCTGCTCGAGTGCGAAGAGCTCCTCGCGCGCACCGGCCGATCCGTCGACCACGACGCCCGGAACCTCGTCGCTCAGGACACGCACTCCCTGGCTCACGACGGGGGTCAGGCCCTGGCCGGAGAGCAGCTGCTCGAGCTCCTCGACGTACCACCGTCGCGGCCCGAGGGCGTCGAGGTCCCACGTGTCATCGGGCACGGCGTCGACGAGGGCACGGGCGGCGGCGAAGTCGCCCGCGGCGGCGCGTGCGGTGATGGTGGCGACCCGTCCGGCGACCACGACGCTGAGCCAGCCTCCGGGCCGCAGGACGTCGCGCGCCGCTCCCACGGCCTGGGCCGGGTCGACGACGTACTCCAGCACGCCGTGGCAGATCACGAGGTCGACACTGGCGGGCGGCACGTGCTCGGCCAGGTCGGTGGAGTCGCCGAGCCGTCCGTCGACCTCGACGCCCGCCTCGGCGGCACGCCGGGCGGAGGCCGCGAGGGCATCGGGACTGGGGTCGACCACGACGACCCGATGGCCCAGCGCGGCGACGCGGACCGCGTCGGACCCCGTTCCCCCGCCGAGGTCGAGCACACGCAGGGAGCCCGAGCCGTCGGCAGCGGCGCCGGCCTGCACGAGCGCGTCGAGCACGGACTGCCACGCCAGCACGCCACGGATCGGACCCATGACGCCACCCTCCCACAGTCCCCGGAGCGCGATCGATGGCCGGTCCCCCGCGCGATACGGTCACGGCATGGACCTCGCCGCCCTCGTCTTCGCCACCGGCTGGGCCAGCGGCGTGAACGCCTGGGCCACCGTGGGCGTCCTCGGGATCGTGGCGCGCGCCGGCGGCTCGGAGTGGGTCCCCGCCGGCTTCGGCGACTGGTGGGTGATCGGCCTGAGCCTGGGCATGTTCACGATCGAGTTCGTCGTCGACAAGGTGCCGTGGCTGGACTCGGCGTGGGACGGCATCTCCACGGTCGTGCGTCCGGTGGTCGGCGCGGTCGTGGCGTGGAAGCTGGCCGAGTACGGTGGCGAGCTCGACCCGGCCCTGCTCGCGTTCCTCGGCGGCGGGACCGCACTGGCCTCGCACGGCGTGAAGTCCGGCGTGCGGGCCGCGGTCAACACCTCGCCCGAGCCCTTCTCCAACGCTGCCCTCAGCGTCGGCGAGGACGTGAGCGTCGTGGCCGTCGTGCTGCTGGCGCTCGCACACCCGTGGGTCGCACTGGCCGTCACCGCGGTCGCCCTGGTGCTCGGCGTCTCGCTCTTCCTCTGGCTGTGGCGCGCCGTCCGCCGGGCGCGCTCGCGGCGCCGCGAGCGGAGGGAGTGACGGTGGCCCGGATCCTCGTCGTCGGCAGCGGCTTCGCCGGGCTGTCCGCCGCCGCCCGGCTGGCGAAGCTGCGTCACGACGTCACCGTCCTCGAACGCGAGCCCGAGCCCGGCGGCCTGCTGCTAGGCCGCACGATCGGCGACCGCCGATGGGCCGCCGGCCCCGACAGCGTCACCCTCCCCGGTGTGTTCCGCGACCTCTTCCGCAAGTCCGGCCGCCCCATGGACGCCCTCATCGCCATCTCGCCCTCGGGCCCGCGCCGGCACGTCGTCGCGGCACGCTGGCCCCGCCGCTCCACCGAGCTCGACCTGCCGTTCGGCACGCGCGGCGCCCAGCACGACGCGGTCACCACCGTCCTCGGGTCGGACCCGTGGTCGCCGTGGGTCGACGAGCTCGCCGACCCGTGGGACACGGTGCGCCGGACGGTGTTCGAAGCGGTCCACCCGTCGGGCGCCCCCGTCGCCCGGGCCCCCCTCGCCGACCGGTCGCTGCGTGAGGTGGCCCGCGGGGCCGGCGATCCTCGACTGCGCCGGATCGGCGCGGAGCTGCCCGGCGTGGATGCGTCGGGCCCGTCCGTCCTGGCCGTGTGGCACTACGTGGAGCGGAACTTCGGCCGGTGGCGGTTCGACGGCGGCAGCGCCGGACTGGCGGCCGCCCTGCTGACCCGACTGCGCGAGCGGAAGGTCACGGTCGAGACCGGGGTCGAGGTGGCGGAGCCCGCCGTCTCGTCCGGGGTCGTCGACGGCGTGGTGCTCGCCGACGGCTCCCACCGCCCGGCCGACGTGGTGGTGTGGGCCGTGGGATCGGCGCCGAGCACGTCCCGCACCCTGACCTTCGTCCGGCTCTCGGGCGCCGTCGCCCCCGACGACCTCGTGGTGCACGGGCGCGACGTCGTGCGCGGGTGGCGGTCGGGCGATGACGGCTGGGTCCTCGAGGCGCCGACGGGCGTCGACCCGCTCGACGAGCTGGCCCGGGCCGGGCTCGACCTGCGACCCCACGTCATGTGGCGTGAGTCGGTCCCCGCTCCCCCGGCGCTCACCGAGCTGCCCCTCGCGGCGCGGAGTCCGCGCGACGGCCTGTGGCTCGTCGGCTCCGCTGCCGCGCCCGGGGCCGGCCTGGAGGTCACGGGCATGGGGACCGCCGCGCTGGCGGCCCACCTGGGGGCCGCTCCGCGGTAGGGGGCGGCTGGTTCAGACGAGGCCGTCGGCGCGGAGCTGGTCGAAGATCTCGCGCGTGGCGGGCGACCGGTTGAGGGTCATGAAGTGCAGGCCGGGGGCGCCGCCGTCGAGGAGGTCGCGGCACAGCTGCGTGGCGAGCTCGATGCCCTTGGCGCGGACGGCCGCGCGGTCGTCGGCGATGGGCTCGATCTGGTCGAGTACCTCGCGCGGCATCTCGGCACCGGACAGCTCGGCCATGCGGGCGACCTGGCCGAAGTTCAGGATCGGCATGATGCCCGGGACGATCGGCAGGTCGCAGCCGCGGTCGCGGACGCGGCGCACGAGCCCGAAGTAGTCGTCGGCGCGGAAGAACAGCTGCGAGATCGCGAAGGACGCGCCGGCACGCGCCTTGGCGACGAGCACGTCGGCGTCGGCGTCGAGGCCGCTGCAGTCGGGGTGTCCCTCGGGGAAGGCGGCCACCCCCACCGACAGGCCGCCGACCTCGTGGACGAGGGCGACGAGGTCGATGGCGTGGTCCATGCCGTCGGGGTGCGGCTCCCACGGAGCCCGCGGGCCGCCGACCGGGTCGCCACGCAGGGCGAGGACGTGCTGCACGCCCGACGCGACGTACTGCTTGAGCACCGTCTCGATCTCGCCGCGGGTCTGGCCGACGAGGGTCAGGTGCCCGACGGGGGGCATCGGGGCCTCGCGGGCGATGCGCTCGGTGATGCGCACGGTGCGGTCCTGACTCGTACCGCCCGCGCCGTACGTGACCGAGACGAACGTCGGCTCCAACGGCGAGAGGTCGGCGATCGTGCGCCAGAGCTGGGCCTCGCCCTCGTCGTCCTTCGGCGGGAAGAACTCGAACGACACCGCAGGCCGATCGGCGGCCAGGGCCTGCAGGATCGGGTCGTCGAGCGCGGCGTCGAGGGAGTCGGGCATGCCCCCAACGGTATCGTCACCGACGTGAACAGCCCGGCAGCCGATCCCACCTTTCGGACAGCTGTCGCCAGGCAGCTGGAGTCCTTCGTCCAGGACCAGCGCGAGCTGCTGACCGATCTGGACCCCGCCGTCGGCGACCTCGTCGACGCGGCCGTCGACTTCACCGCCGGCGGCAAGCTCTTCCGGCCCACCTTCTGCCACGCCGGCTGGCTGCTGGCCGGGGGCACTCAGGCCGACGAGCGGATCGCCGCCGCCGGCGCCGCCTTCGAGTGGCTCCAGGGCAGTGCCCTCGTGCACGACGACCTGATGGACGGATCGGACACCCGACGGGGTCGCCCGAGCGTCCACCGCGACTTCGAGGCACGCCACGCCGCGGCGCACGGCCACGGCGCCGCCGACCAGTTCGGTGCCCGCGTCGCGATCCTCGTCGGCGACCTGATGCTCTCCTGGGCCGACGAGCACCTCCGGCGCGCCGAGCCCGATGCCCGCACCGCCCGGCTGTGGGACGCCTGCAAGTCCGAGGTGGTCTCGGGTCAGTTCCTCGACGTGCTGGCCCAGACGCGCGACCGGCTCGACGTCGCGAGCGCGATGCACGTGATCCGCTTCAAGTCCGCCAAGTACACGATCGAGCGTCCCCTGCACGTGGGCGCCGCACTCGCCGGCGGGGACGACGCGCTGCTCGCCCGGCTCACCGAGGTGGCGCTCCCCCTGGGCGAGGCGTTCCAGCTGCGCGACGACGTGCTCGGGGTGTTCGGCGACCCGGCCGACACGGGCAAGCCCACCGGCGACGACCTGCGCGAGGGCAAGCGCACCGTGCTGGTCGCCCGCACCGCCCAGGTCTGCGGCGACGACCGCGTCCTGGCCCTGCTGGGCACCGAGGACGGCGTGGACGAGCTGCACGACCTCATCGCCTCCAGCGGCGCGCTGGCCGAGGTCGAATCGGACATCGACCGCCTGGTCGAGCAGTCCCTGCGAGCGATCGACGCCATCGGCGCGTCGGCCCCCGCGGTCCTCGAGCCGCTCGTCGACGCGGCCGTCCGACGCGTCCGCTGATCCGGCGGACCACGGTGCATGGGGTTCGAGCCCTTAGAATCAAGGTGTTCCAAGGGAGGCGGGCATGACGCTCACGGATGACGAGGCACTGGTCGGGCGCACGCTCGACCAGCGTTACGTGATCCACGAACGCATCGCCCGCGGCGGGATGGCCAGCGTGTTCCGTGCCACCGACCTGCGTCTGGACCGGATCGTCGCGGTGAAGATCATGCACCCCGACAGCGACCTCGAGGACAATCCCGAGCGCTTCGTCCGCGAGGCGCAGTCGGCCGCGAAGCTGAACCACCGCGGCATCGTCTCGGTCTACGACCAGGGGGTCGACGGCGAGACGATCTACCTCGTCATGGAGTACGTCCCGGGCCGCACCCTGCGCGACGTCCTGCGCGAGGAGGCGCCCATGCCTCCGCGGCGGGCGCTGTCCTACCTCGAGCCGGTCCTCATGGCCCTCTCGGCCGCGCACGACGCGGGCCTGATCCACCGGGACATCAAGCCCGAGAACGTCCTCATCTCCACCACGGGCGAGGTGAAGCTGGCCGACTTCGGGCTGGCCCGCGCCATCAGCAACGAGTCCACCTTCGATGGCGTTCTCGTGGGCACGGTGTCCTACCTCGCGCCCGAGGTGATCACCCACCAGGGCGCCGATCCGCGCACCGACGTCTACGCCTGCGGCGCGATGCTGTTCGAGATGCTCACCGGCTCCAAGCCGCACACCGGCGACTCGCCCCTGGCCGTGGCGCACCTGCACGTCAACGAGGACGTCGCCGCGCCGTCCACCCTGCAGCCGGGCATCCCGCCCTACCTCGACGCACTCGTCCGGCGGGCCATGACGCGCGATCGCGGTCGTCGCTCCCCCGACGCCCGGGTGCTGCTGCACCAGCTGCGCCAGGTGCAGCGCGCGCTGGCCGCAGGTCTCGCGGACGACCCCGAGCTCACCCAGGACCTGCTCCCCGGGTCCGGCCCCACGCCCGCCGAGTTCCCGACGCTTGACGGCGCGCCGGCCGACGTCGAGATGACGACACCGGTCACCTCGCTCTACGACATCGGTCGCGAGCAGCCGACCACCACGGTCCACGAGCCCACCACCACGTTCGGCGGTCCCGTCGTCGCCACCCGCCCGGCCGCATCGGCCGTCGAGGAGGCGCCCTCCGGCCGACGGCGCCGGGGCCCGGTCCTGCTGCTGGTGGCGCTGGCCGCCCTCGCCGCCACGGCCGTCCTCGGCTGGTACCTGGCGATCGGCCGCTACGAGACGGTGCCCAATCTCGTGTCCCTCGACCAGGCCGAGGCCGTCAAGACCGCCGAGGCCGCCGGATTCACCGTCGACCTGGGCACCCCCGCGTACTCCGAGGTCGTCGAGAAGGGCGCGGTCGTGTCGACCGACCCCGACGCCGGCTCACGACTCCTGCCGGACGAGGCGATCACCCTGGTGGTCTCCAAGGGCAAGGAGCGGTACGAGATCCCGAACATCCAGGGCCGCACCCTGTCGGAGGCCGAGACGATCCTGGGCTCCTTGAACCTGCGGGTCGGCGAGGTCACCCAGCAGTTCAGCGACAAGATCCCGACCGACGGCATCGTGAAGTCCACCAGCCACAAGGTCGGCGACCGGGTCAAGCGCGACACCGCCGTCGACCTCGTCGTGAGCAAGGGCCCGAAGCCCATCGAGATCGTGGACCACACCGGCGACCCGGCCGACGAGGCCACCGCCGAGCTGGAGGACCAGGGCTTCGTCGTCCGCACGGTCGAGCAGTTCAGCAGCACCGTCAAGAAGGGCGTCGTGATCTCGCAGACCCCGTCCGCCGGCACCGGCGTGCGGGGCGACACGATCGCGCTCACCGTCTCCAAGGGACCCGAGTCGGTCGCCGTGCCCGACCTCCGCGGCATGACCGAGGCAGAGGCGCGCGCCGCCACCTCGGCGGTGGGCCTGAAGCTGAACGCAGCGAAGAACCCGTTCTCCGGGGACGACGCGCGCGTCCAGTACCAGATGACCGACGCCGGCAAGAAGGTCAAGCCGGGGTCGACCGTGACGGTCTTCCTGTCCTGACCCGCGTCAGGGCGTGATCAGGACCGGCCGGCGAGCATCTCGGCGACGAGGAACGCCAGCTCCAGCGACTGCGCGCGGTTGAGGCGCGGGTCGCACAGCGTCTCGTAGCGGTGCTCGAGGTCCTGCGCGGACAGCTTCATCCCGCCGCCGAGGCACTCGGTGACGTCGTCGCCGGTGAGCTCGACGTGCAGGCCGCCCGGCCACGTGCCGAGGGCACGGTGGACCTCGAAGAAGCCGCGGACCTCGTCGATGACGGCGTCGAACTCGCGCGTCTTGTAGCCGTTGTCGGTGGAGAACGTGTTGCCGTGCATCGGATCGGTGACCCAAGCGACCGCGGCGCCCGCGGCCGTGACCTTCTCCACGAGCGTGGGCAGCAGGTCGCGGATCTTCTCGGCGCCGAAGCGGGTGATGAAGGTGACCTTGCCCGGCACGTGCTCGGGGTTGAGCTTCTCGTAGAGCGCGAGCGCGTCGTCGGCGGTGCTCGTGGGGCCGAGCTTCACGCCGATCGGGTTGGCGATGCGGCTCAGCAGCTCGACGTGGGCGCCGTCCAGCTGGCGGGTGCGCTCGCCGATCCACACGAAGTGGCCCGAGACGTCGTACGGCAGGTTCGTGCGCGAGTCGATGCGCGTGAGGGCGTGCTCGTACTCGAGCACGAGGGCCTCGTGCGAGGAGTAGAAGTCGACCGTGTGCAGCTCGTCGGGGTCGGAGCCGATCGCGTCCATGAAGGCCAGGGCGCGATCGATCTCGTCGCCGATGCGCTCGTAGCGCTCGCCCACGGGGCTGTTGCGCACGAAGTCGGTGTTCCACGCGTGCATCTGGCGCAGGTCGGCGTAGCCGCCGGTGGTGAAGGCGCGCGCGAGGTTGAGGGTGGCGCTGGACGCGTGGTAGACGTCGAGCAGCCGCTGCGGGTCGGGGTGGCGCGCCTCGGGCGTGAAGTCGAAGCCGTTGACGGCGTCGCCGCGGTACGCCGGCAGCGTCACGCCGTCGCGGGTCTCGGTGTCGCTGGAGCGCGGCTTGGCGTACTGACCGGCGAGGCGGCCCACCTTGACCACCGGAACGCTCGCGGCGTAGGTCAGGACGACGGCCATCGAGAGCAGGACCCGCAGCTTGTTGCGGACGTTCTCGGCGGTGACGCCCTCGAGGGTCTCGGCGCAGTCGCCGCCCTGGAGGAGGAACGCCTCGCCCCGGGCCACGGCCGCCATCTTGTCGCGCAGGGAGTCGCACTCACCCGCGAAGACCAGCGGCGGCATCTTGCCCAGCTTCTCGACCGCACGATCACGCGCGTCGAGGTCGGGGTACGTCGGCTGCTGGGCAGCGCCGATCGCACGCAGTTCTTCCAGGCTGGGAATGCTCACCTGCCAAGAATACGCGACCCCCGCGACGCCTCTGAACGCCGTCCAGAACGGTGGCGCCGTTTACTCGGTGATCTCTTCCCAGACCTCGTCGGCCTCGGCCTTGTCGCGCTCCTTGGCGGCCTGGCGTTCCAGCTCCTTGTCGCGCTTCTTGGCGTCGGGGGCGTAGAGGTCGACGTACTCCTGGCCGGACAGGTTCATGATCTCGTAGAGGATCTCGTCGGTGATCGCGCGCAGGATGTAGCGGTCGTCCTGCATGCCCTCGTAGCGCGAGAAGTCCAGCGGCTTGCCGAACCGCACGCCGGGACGGGCGTACCGGCCGAAGATGCGGCCGGGAGGGGCGACGACGTCGGTGTTGATCACCGCGACGGGGATCACCGGCACCTTCGCCTCCAGGGCGAGGCGGGCCACGCCCGTGCGGCCGCGGTACAGCTTGCCGTCGTGCGAGCGGGTGCCCTCGGGGTAGATGCCGCACACCTCGCCGTCCGCCAGGAGGCGCAACTGGGTGCGGATCGCGCCCGCGGCAGCACTGCCGCTGGAGCGGTCGATCGGGACCTGCCCCGAGCCCGAGAAGAACTGGCGCTGCAGGAAGCCCTTCAGCCCGGTTCCCTCGAAGTACTCGGCCTTGGCGACGAACGTGACGCGCCGCGGGATGACGAGCGGCATGAACAGCCAGTCGCTGTAGGAGAGGTGGTTGCTGGCCAGGATCACGGCGCCCTCGCGGGGGACGTTCTCGGTGCCCTCGGCCCACGGCCTGAAGATCAGCTTGAGCACCGGACCCAGCGCCAGGAACTTCAGGAACCAATAGAACACGCACGAGACATTACCGCGCCCCTGCACCAGTCGACGTGACATGGGGCACCATGGCGTCATGTCCGACTCCAGCGCGCGCGGCGCGTCCCCCGTCCGACCGGGCGCCGAACCGTTCTTCGCCCCCGGCGGCCGCGTCGGCGTCCTGCTGAGCCACGGCTTCACCGGGTCGCCCGCCTCGATGGTTCCCTGGGGCCGCCGACTGGCCGAGTCCGGTCACACCGTCACCGTGCCCCGCCTCCCCGGTCACGGCACCACGTGGCAGGAGATGAACACCACCACGTGGCGTGACTGGTACGGCGAGCTCGACACCGCCCTCACCGACCTGCGCTCGCAGTGCGACTTCGTCGCCGTCTGCGGGCTGTCGATGGGCGGCGCGCTCGCGCTGCGACTGGCCGAGCAGCGCCCCGACGACGTCGACGCGCTCGTGCTGGTCAACCCGGCGATCGCGCTCAAGCGCCGCGACCTCAAGCTCGTGCCGCTGCTCAGCCGCGTGCTGCCGTCCATGCCGGGCGTCGGCAACGACATCAAGCTCGCCGGGCAGGACGAGGTCGCCTACGACCGCATGCCCCTCAAGGCCATGGCGTCGCAGCTGCAGCTGTGGCGCGACGTCCGCGAGAACCTCGACAGTGTCACCGCTCCCCTGCTGATGTTCCGCTCGACCGAGGACCACGTCGTCGACGCCACCACGGCCGGCCTGGTGATGAAGGGGGTCTCCTCCCCCGTCCGCGAGCTGGTCGAGCTCAACGACAGCTACCACGTCGCCACGCTGGATCACGATGCGGAGTTCATCATGGAGAGGTCGGCACAGTTCCTCGCCGACCACGCGCCCGTCGCGTGAGCCGCTTCGTCGCCGACGTCACCAGGAGGTCTCCATGACCGACCCCGCATCGCCCCGTGACGACTTCGACCGCATCGTCGAGGGACTCGACCTGGACCTCTCGGGACTGGAGGACTTCGACCGGTCGGCGGCGCAGGCCGCCGCCGAGCGGGAGCGGGCCGAGCTCGAGGAGGAGCAGCGTCGCGCGGCCGAGCCCGTCGAGGCCGACGACCAGTTCTACCGTGAGGTCGGGCCGGCCGACCTGCCGTCGGACCGCCGCACGAAGCTCGCCTGGTTCGTCGTGGTCGGCGCGCCGGCCCTGCTGCTGCTGGCGCGCTTCGCCTCGATCCGGCCGCCGACGTTCGTCGTCGCGTGCGTCGTCATCGCGGTCGTCGTCGCCGTCGTCTACCTGATCGCGCGACTGCCGGACCGCGGACCGAGTAACCCGGACTGGCCGGACGACGGCGCCGCGCTCTGAGCCGGGCGAGGTCGGCGGCCCCCACGAGGCCGGCGTCGTTGCCCAGGTGCGCCGCCACGATCCGTGCCTCCGAGCGGTAGCCGCGACCGGTGAGGTGCTCGGCGAACGCCGCACGCGCGGGCCGCAGCAGGAACTCCCCCGTGCGGCTCACTCCCCCGCCGATGACGAAGATCGCGGGGTCCAGCGACGCCGCGAGGTTCGCCAGGCCGATGCCCAGCCAGCGGCCCACGTCGCCGACCCACGCCTGGGCCTCCTCGTGGCCCTCGGCGGAGAGGAGCCCCACGGTGGCGCCGTCGACCAGGTCGACGGCACCCGCCAGCTGCACGAGGGCCCGCCCGATCTCGGAGCCCTCCGCCACGGCGGCCCGGGCGCGGCGCTCGAGGACGCGCCCACTCGCGTACTGCTCCCAGCAGCCCCGGTTGCCGCACTCGCACGGCAGACCGTCGTCGACCACGCGCTGGTGGCCGAACTCGCCCGCCATGCCCGAGTGGCCGCGGTACAGCTTGCCGTCGAGGACCATGGCGCCACCGATGCCGGTGCCGAGGTTCACCAGGACGACGTCGGGAAGGTTCTGGGCGGCACCGAAGCGCCACTCGGCCCAGCCGGCCGCATTCGCGTCGTTGTCCACGAGCACGGGCAGCCCCGTGCGCCGCACGACCGCGTCGCGCAACGGCTCGTTCCGCCAGGCCAGGTGGGGCGAGAACACCACGGAGGAGCCGGTGACGTCGACGTAGCCGGCCGCGCCGACGCCGACCGCACGCACGGGGTACCGGTCGCGGAACTCCTCGACGATCCCGGTGATCGCGTCCAGCACCGCCGCGGGATCCGTGCTGGGCGTGGCGCGCCGGGTGCGGGCCAGGATCCGGCCGTCCTCGTCGACGACTCCCCCGGCGATCTTGGTGCCGCCGACGTCGATCCCGACGGCGAGCCGCTCAGGCACCGACCTGGCTCTCGACCCGGCGCTTGAGTCCCTTGAGCGCGGTGTCGACGATGACCTTCTCGGCCTTGCGCTTGAGCATCCCCAGCAACGGGAGCCTCAGCTCGACCGACAGCTGGTAGGTCACGCGGGTGCGGCCGGCGTCCACCGCGTCCAGCGAGTAGGAGCCGTCCATCGCCGAGAGCATCGTCGCGTCCTCGGGCACGAGGCTCCAGGTGACGAGCAGCTCGTCGCGCCAGTCGTAGCGCAGCGTGAACGTGTCGCGGATCGGGGCGGAGTCGACGACGAAGCGGACGTCGAGCGGGCGGCCCTGTGCGTCGGTGTCCAGGACGGTGACCTCGCGCATCCCGGTGGCCCACTCGGGGTAGTCGGCGAACGCGGCGATGACCGACATCACGGCTCCCGCCGGAGCCTCGATCACGATGTCGCTGACCGTGCGCGCCATGTCCACCTCCTCGACTGCGGACAGCCTATCGGCGCGACGGCGGCGACGGCGGGGACGGTACGGTGCTGTCTGTGACTTCGCAGAATTCGAACGCCGTCCCCCCGCGCGCGTGGGGAACCCTGAGCCTTGACGTCCTCGACCGGCTCGACGCCCATCGCGACCGTGTCGCGCTGCGCCGCGTCGTCGACGGCGCGTGGGTCGACGTCACGCTCGGGCAGTTCCACGACGAGGTGACGGCCGCCGCGAAGGGCCTGCTGGCCGGTGGAGTCGCCCACGGCGACCGCGTCGCCCTGCTGGCCAAGACCCGCTACGAGTGGACCGTCCTGGACTACGCCAACTGGTGGATCGGCGCGGTGACCGTCCCGATCTACGAGACCTCCTCGGCGCCGCAGATCGCCTGGATCCTGGCCGACTCGGGCGCCACGCACGTGTTCTACGAGAACGACGAGCACCGGGCCCGGATCGAGGAGGCCCGTCCCGAGACCCCCGAGCTGGCGTCGAGCCGTCCGATCGAGGACGTCCTCACCTCCCTGGCCGCCGAGGGCGCCGCGATCGACGACGAGACCCTGGAGGCCCGTCGTGCGGCGGTCGTCGAGGACGACATCGCCACGTTGATCTACACGTCGGGCACCACCGGTCGCCCCAAGGGCTGCGAGCTGACGCACGCGAACTTCCGCGCCGAGCTGTGGGGCGCCAACGAGCGTCTCGAGGTGATGTTCGCGCCCGACGACGCGGCCACCCTGCTGTTCCTGCCGCTCGCGCACGTGTTCGCCCGCATCGTGCAGGTGGGCGCGATCCGCTTCGGCTCCGTGCTGGGCCACACCGCCGACATCGCCAACCTCGTCGACCACCTCGGCGAGTTCCAGCCCACGTTCGTGCTGGCCGTGCCGCGCGTCTTCGAGAAGGTCTTCAACAGCGCCAGCACCAAGGCGTACTCCGAGGGCAAGGGCAAGATCTTCGACGCCGCCGTGCGCACCGCGATCGCTTACAGCCGGGCCACCGAGTCGGGCAAGCCCTCGCTGCCGCTGCGCGCGAAGCACGGCGTCTACGACAAGCTCGTCTACGGCAAGCTCCGTGCCGCCCTGGGCGGTCGCGCGAAGTACGCCATCTCCGGCGGTGCCCCGCTGGGCGACCGTCTCGGTCACTTCTACCGCGGCGTCGGCCTGAACGTCTTCGAGGGCTACGGCCTCACCGAGACCACCGCGGCCCTCACGGTGAACCACCCGGGCGCGCAGCGCATCGGCACGGTCGGTCCCCCGCTGCCCGGCGTGGAGGTCCGCATCGGCGACGACGGCGAGCTGCAGTTCCGTGGCCCGCAGGTCTTCACGGCCTACTGGAACGCCGAGGCCGCCACGCGCGACGTGCTCAGCGAGGACGGCTGGTTCTCCACCGGCGACCTCGGCGAGGTCACCGAGGACGGCTTCGTGAAGATCACGGGCCGCAAGAAGGAGCTCATCGTCACCGCGGGCGGCAAGAACGTCTCCCCCGCGATCCTCGAGGACCGCGTGCGTGCCCACCCGCTGGTCAGCCAGTGCCTCGTCGTCGGCGAGGGCAAGCCCTTCGTCGCGGCGCTCGTCACGATCGACGTCGAGGCGTGGGAGGGCGAGCTGGACGACCCCGAGCTGCTCGCCGAGGTCCAGAAGGCCGTCGACGACGCCAACTCCCAGGTCTCGCGCGCCGAGGCGATCCGCAAGTTCTCGATCGTCGAGGAGGACTGGACCGAGGAGAACGGCTACCTGACTCCCTCGTTCAAGGTGAAGCGCCACATGGTCGTGCGCGACCTGCACGACACCATCGAGGCGCTGTACGTGCGCTGAGCACCCCGACGCACGAGAACGGCCCCCGGCGATCGCCGGGGGCCGTTCTCGTCGTGGCCGGGTCAGGCCGTCGCGGTCAGGAGACGCGCGCGTAGACGCCGAAGCCCGAGGACAGGCTGGTGATCTCGACGCTCTTGCCGGGGCGCGGCGCGTGGATGACCTTGCCGCCGCCCAGGTAGATGCCGTTGTGCGACATGCTCGGGTAGGCCACGAGGTCGCCGGGCGCCAAATCGCCGGCCGAGACGGAGCGGCCCGCCGCGATCTGGGGTCCCACCACGCGCGGCAGCGAGACCCCCGCCGCGGCGTAGGCCTTCATCACCAGGCCGGAGCAGTCCCAGCTGTCGGGGCCCGTGCCGCCGTAGACGTAGGGCTCGCCGAGCTGGCTCATCGCGAACGCGATGGCCTTCTTGGCGGCGCCCGCGCCCGCGTTCTGCACGGCGTCGACGTCGCCGGCGTTCATCTCCGACTGCTGGGCGGCCGACAGGAGGGCGAAGTCGGACTTGGCCTTCTGGTAGGAGTCGACGAGCTTCTTCTTCGTCTTCTCGGCCTTGGTCAGCTTCGCGTCGAGCTCCTGCTCGTGCTCGGCGAGCTGGGCCTGGCGCTTCTCGAGCTCGACCCGCGTGCGGGTGAACGACTCGAGCGCGTCGGCGCGCGTGGTGTTCAGCGCGTCGATGGCGCTGAGGCCCTCGATGAACAGGTCGGGGTCCTGGCTGCCGAGCAGGCCGACCGTGGGGCCGAGCGGCTGCTCCAGCTGCTGCTGGACGATGTCGGCGCCCAGCTCGTCGCGCTGGACCGTGAAGACCTTGCGGATCTTGCGGATCTCGGCACCGACCTCGTCGATGCGCGCGTCGAGGTCGTCGGCGTCCTCGTTCAGCTGGTTGAGGGTCTCGTTGGCGGCCTCAGCCCGGTCGAAGGCCTTCTCGACGTCGGCCTCGGTCACCTCGGGCTCGGCGTTGGCCGGGGAGACGACGATGAATGATCCCGCCACGAAGGCGGAGGCGGCCACAGTGGCCGCGGCGGTGCGAAAGCGCACGAAATGAACTCCTGAAAACCTCGACGCCTACCAGGTGAGCTGACGGATTCGGGCCTCGGTCTTGCCCTACGACCGGCGAGCCGATCGATTCACCCCACGTACCTTTGGTTCCCCGGCTCGCCGGCCGTTTCCGGTCCGACGATTCGGCGGCGCCGCCGTTCGGCGACACAAGAGGCAACTGTAGTTGCCGGGTCAACCCCGATCAACTCGCATCGACGTGTCGCTGCGGGTCGGACACGCCCACGACGAGGCGCAGCGGAGGGACCAGGCCGGTGGCGGCGAGGGCATCGAGGGCGGCGCGCTCGTCGGCGTCGAAGGCCACGTCGCTGGGCGGTCCGAGCAGGACCGAGACGACGCAGTCGCCGCACACGGCCGGGCAGCGGACGAGGCAGCTGTCGCAATCGACGACGACCGGTGCCGTGGGTTCCATCTCGTTCATGGCCGCGACGCTAGGTGTGACGTCCGACAGTTTCCCTCCGCGGCGCCGCCTGACCGGATTCGTCGGACCCGCGACCTACGGTCACCCCATGGCATCGCACCAACCCGCCTTCGACGACCCCGACATCGACTGGGGTGGCCGCCCCCTCCACGACACCACGTTCTGCGTGGTCGACCTGGAGACCACGGGCGGCTCGCCCGCGAAGGGGTCGCGGATCACCGAGATCGGTGCGGTCAAGGTGCGGGGCGGAGAGATCCTGGGCGAGTTCCAGACCCTGGTGAACCCCGACCAGCTGATCCCCGCGTTCATCACCGTGCTCACCGGGATCACCGACCAGATGCTCATCGAGGCGCCCCGCATCGCCGAGGCGCTGCCGAGCTTCCTGGAGTTCGCCCACGGCAGCGTCCTGGTCGCCCACAACGCGCCCTTCGACGTCGGCTTCCTCAAGCACGCGTCGAAGGAGCTGGGCATCACCTGGCCGGGCTTCGACGTCATCGACACCGTCCCCCTGGCCCGCCGGGTGCTGCTGCGCGACGAGGTCCCCAACGTCAAGCTCGCCACGCTCGCGGCGCGCTTCTCCCCCGTCCAGCCCGACCACCGGGCCCTTACCGACGCCCGCGCCACGGTCGACGTGCTGCACGCCCTGTTCGAGCGGCTCGGCACCTGGAACGTGGCCACCGTGGAGGACGTCGCCAGCTTCACCTCCAAGGTCACGCCCCAGCAGCGCCGCAAGCGCCACCTCGCCGACGGCGTCCCCGACGCACCCGGCGTCTACCTCTTCCGCGACGCGCGCGACGAGGTCCTCTACGTCGGCACGTCGCGCTCGCTGCGCACCCGCGTGCGGTCGTACTTCACCAAGGCCGAGACCCGCTCGCGCATGGGCGAGATGATCGCGCTGGCCGAGCGGGTCGACACCGTGGTGTGCTCCACCGACACCGAGGCGCGGGTGCGTGAGCTGCGGCTCATCGACCGGCACCGACCGCCCTACAACCGCCGCTCCAAGTTCCCCGAGCGGGTCTCGTGGCTGCGCCTCACCGACGAGCCGTGGCCGCGCGTCTCCCTCGTCCGATCGGTCACCGAGGGCGCGGCCACCCACATCGGTCCCTTCGGCAGCCGCCGCCAGGCCGAGGCGGCGCTGGCCACCCTCCACGACGCCTTCCGGATCCGGCAGTGCTCCGGGCGGCTGCCGATCAAGCCCAGTCGCGCCGCGTGCGTGCTGGCCGAGCTCGGCCAGTGCCTCTCCCCCTGCGACGGCGCGGTCACGACGGTCGACTACCTCCTCGAGGTCTCGCGGGTGCGCACGGCGATGACCGCCGACCCGGTCGAGGTCGTCACCCACCTCGAGCAGCGCATGGCCCACCTCGCCGAGAGCCAGCGCTTCGAGGACGCCGCCGTCCTGCGCGACCGCGCCGCCAGCCTGATCCGCGCCGTACGCCGCACGCAGCGGCTCGACTCCCTCGCCGCCGAGCCCGAGGTGATCGCCGCCGCACCCCACGCCGACGGGTGGCAGGTGCACGTGATCCGCCACGGCCGTCTCGCGGCCGCGGCGATCCTGCCGCGCCAGGTCGCCACCACCCGAGGCGCCACGGCCGGCTGGGTCGACACCCTGCTGACCACCGCCGAGTCCGTCGAGCCGGCGGTCCGGCCGATGCCGGCGGCCCTCATCGAGGAGACCGAGGCTCTGCTGCGCTGGCTGGAGTCCCCGGGCGTCCGCATGGTCCGGGGCGCGTGGCGCTCGCCGTGGCCCGCCGCGGCACGGCACCTCGACCGGTTCGACGTCGACCTCCAGGTCGCGCGCCTGGCCTGACGACGCGGCTAGGCTGGCCCGGTGATCACCGCCATCGTCTTCGTCCAGGCCGAGGTCTCCTCCATCCCCGAGACCGGCGCAGCGATCGCCGACATCCCCGGGATCAGCGAGGTCTACTCCGTGACCGGGGACCACGACCTCATCGCCATGGTGCGCGTGCGCAGCCACGAGGAGATCGCGTCGGTCGTGGCCGACCGGCTCAACAAGGTCCCCGGCGTGCTGTCCACGCAGACGCAGATCGCCTTCCGCACCTTCAGCCGTCACGACCTCGAGGACGCGTTCAGCATCGGGCTGGACTGACTCAGCTGCTCCCGCCGGCCGCCCCGGCGACCGCCGCGCTCATGATCGCGGCCATCACCGCCGCTTCCGCACCCCCCACGGCGCGACGCACCGCCTCGCTCGCCCAGTCCTCGGCGGACACCGTCTTCGCGCGTGCCTTCGCCCTCCTGCGGTCGGGCCGGTCGACGACCAGCCCGAGCTGGCTCACGGCCGCCAGCAGCGACACCACCGGCCCGGTCCGTCCGTCGGGTGTCGCATCCTCCAGCAGGACCGCTCGCACCGCCCGGACCAGCTCGTCGCGGCCGTCGGTGTCGAGCACGTCGTACCGGGTGACGTCGAACAGCAGCACCTTCTCGGTGCGCGAGCGCACGCGGTGCTCCTGCTCGAGCGCCGCGTAGGCGCGCTGGCGCCCCTGGTGGCCGAGCCGGGAGATGACCGAGGACACCGTGAGCGGCCTGTCCTTGGTCAGGCGCGAGAGCGCGTGGTCGAGGTCCGGGCGTCCCGTCGGGGACCGGTCCTCGACCACCACCCGCAGCCTGCGCCCCTTCCCCCGGGAGGACAGCCGTCCGGCCTCGAGCAGGTCGATGAGGTGGGCGCCGCCGTACACCGCGCCGGGGTTCGCGGCACTGAGCCGGAACTTCCCGGTCGCGGGGTCGGTCGCGATCAGCGTCAGGTCCCCGGCGATGGTCATGCCGTCACGCTAGGGCGCGCCCCGGCGCCGGGCCAGTCCGCAGGATCAGGCCACGTGGCGCGAGGTCGCCTCGACCCAGCGACCGAGAGCCGCGCGGGCCGATCCGGAGTCGATGGACTCCGTGGCGCGGACGACGCCCGCCCCCAGCCGCTCGACCAGGGTGCCCTCGGCGTTCTCGTGCGCGGCGATGGCCGCACCGGCGTTGAGCACCACGGCGTCGCGCACCGGGCCGGGCTCGCCGTCGAGCACGCGGCGGAAGACGTCGGCGTTGTACGACGGCTCGCCGCCGCGCAGCGCATCGGCGGGCGCGTGGTCGAAGCCGAGGTCGGCGGGATCGAGCACCTGCTCCTCGATGCCGTCGGGTCCCGGCAGCCAGAACCGGGTCGTGGTGGTGACCGTGATCTCGTCGAGGCCGTCGTCACCGCGGAACACCATCGCGCTGCTGCCGCGACGGGCCAGCACGTCGGCCATGAGCGGCGCCATCCGCGGATCGGCACAGCCGATCGCCGACGCCGCCGGGCGCGCCGGGTTGGTCAGCGGGCCGAGGAAGTTGAAGAACGTGGGGACGCCGAGCTCGCGTCGCGTGGGCCCGGCGAAGCGCATCGAGGCGTGGAAGACGGGCGCGAAGCAGAAGGTGATGCCAGCCTCGCGGTAGACGTCGAGGACGTGCTCGGCGGGGACGTCGAGGCGTACGCCGAGCTTCTCGAAGACGTCGGCCGTCCCCGACTGGCTGGAGGCCGCGCGGTTGCCGTGCTTGACCACGCCGATGCCCGCACCCGCGGTGGTGACGGCCGCCATGGAGGAGATGTTGACCGTCTTGGCCATGTCGCCGCCGGTGCCGACGATGTCGACCACGCGGTCGGCGAGGTCGAGCGTGGTGGCCTTGGCGTACATCGCGTCGACGAGACCCTGCAGCTCGGCCGCCGTCTCGCCCTTGGCGCGCAGCGCGACCGCGAACCCCGCGATCTGGGCACCGGTGGCGTCACCGGAGAGGATCTCGCCCATCGCCCACTCGGTGGTGGCCGTGTCGAGGTCGCGCGCGGCGATCAGCTCGGTCAGGACATGGGGCCAGGTGAGGGCCACGGGGCGGCCGCTCAAGGACGCGCGCCGGACACGGCGACGCCGCGCAGCAGCGCGATGACCGACTCGGCGAGCCGGAACGGGTCGAGCGGCTGCGGCACGACCGCGTCGGCGCGCGACCACGTGGCGAGCCACGCGTCCTGCGGGCGACCGGTCAGGACGAGGCTCGGCGGGGCCTGGTAGAGCTCGTCCTTCATCTGCCGGGCGATGCCCATGCCGCCGGCCGGGACGGCCTCGCCGTCGAGGATCGCCAGGGCGATCCCGCCGGCGTCGAGCTGCTCCCACACCACTGGCTCGGTGGCGCACTCGACGAACTCCAGGGGCGGCAGATCGGGGTGCGGCCGGGTGCCCAGCGCTGCGACGACGGCGGTTCGGACCTCCTGATCGTCGCTGAAGAGCAGGACTCGAAGGGGCTGGTGCTCGCTCACGATGGCATCGTACATAATGAACACGTGGCAACTACTTCTGCGATCCCCGCGTCCCGGCTCCATGGCGTCGAGGGCCGCCCGTCCTACGTGACGGTCGGCACCATCGTGTGGCTGTCGAGCGAGCTGATGTTCTTCGCGACGCTGTTCGCGGCCTACTTCACGGTGCGCAGCGTCGCGCCCGAGCTGTGGGCACAGGAGACCGCGATGCTGAACATCCCGTTCGCCACGGTCAACACCACGATCCTGGTGCTCTCGTCCGTCACCTGCCAGCTCGGCGTCTACGCCGCGGCCAAGGGCAACGCGGCCGGCATGCGCAAGTGGTTCATCATCAGCTTCATCATGGGAGCGGTCTTCATCGGCGGCCAGGCCACCGAGTACGCCGAGCTGGTCCAGGAGGGCCTGACGATCCAGAGCTCCGCCTACGGCTCCCTCTTCTACCTCGCCACCGGCTTCCACGGCCTCCACGTCATCGGCGGCCTGCTGGCCTTCCTGCTGGTGATCGGCCGCACCTACGCCGCCCGCAAGTTCACCCACGAGCAGGCCGTCTCGGCCATCGTCGTGTCGTACTACTGGCACTTCGTCGACGTCGTCTGGGTGGCCCTGTTCGCGGCCATCTACATCATCCGCTGACCCCCTCGGGGATAGGCGGACCTAACTACACAGTCTGACCTCGGCCCTCGCTACGCTGAGGCGAACGCATGGGCCCACAGGGATGGGGACGAAGCGGAACGCCGTCCTCACTTCTGGTCCGATTTTCAGATCTTCAGGAACGAGGTTCTCGGTGCGGAAACTGTCGACACGCCGCCGGCATCCCATGGCGCTACTCGCGCTGCTGGCCCTGGCGCTCTTGCTGACCGGCGCGGCGTACGCGACGGTCGCACCGGAATCGGCCACGGCCGAGTCCGCCTCGTCGGTCTCGCAGGTCGAGGCCGGCCGGCAGCTCTTCGTCGTGGGCTGCGCCAGCTGCCACGGCCTCAACGCCGAGGGCATCACGACCGCCGGCACCGATGACGCCAAGGGCAACTACGGCCCCTCGCTGATCGGCGTCGGCGCCGCCGCCGTCGGCTTCCAGATGGAGACCGGGCGCATGCCGATGGCGCAGACCGCGCCCCAGGCCCCGCGCAAGCACATCGAGTACACGCAGGACGAGATCAACCAGATCGCGGCCTACGTCGCGTCGCTGGCCCCCGGGCCGGCACGTCCCTCCGAGGAGGACCTCGACTGGCAGAGCGTCGACAAGGAGGGCATCGCCGAGGGAGGCGAGTTCTTCCGCACCAACTGCACGGCGTGCCACAACTCGGTCGGCGCCGGTGGCGCCCTGCCGAGCGGCCGCTACGCCCCGACGCTCCAGGGCGTCGACGCGGTCCACATCTACGAGGCCATGCTGACCGGCCCGCAGCAGATGCCCGTCTTCTCCGAGGACGTGCTCACCCCCGAGGACAAGCGCAACATCATCGCCTACGTGAAGACCATCCAGCAGCAGGGCAACGCTGGCGGCATCGGCGGCGGCGGACTCGGCCCGGTGGTCGACGGCATGTTCGCGTGGATCGTCGGCATCGGCAGCCTGACGGCCTTCGCGGTGTGGATCGGCATGCACGGAACGAGGTCGAAGAAGCGATGACGACGGAAATCGAACGCACCGGCGACCCGATCGCCGACCCGGGGCTCGCGCCCCACCAGTACCGTCCGCAGGACGTCGACGGCAGCCAGGAGCGTCGCACCGAGCGCCAGATCGCCGGCATGTTCGGCGTAGCCACGCTGCTGCTCCTGGGCTTCTGCGTCGCCTACTTCACGATCGACTCCGACGTGCGCATCTTCGCCTTCGGCGACCCGAACAGCGGCAACGCCTTCGGTGGCTGGTCGGCGCAGAACTTCGCCTTCGGCACCACGCTGGGCGGCGCCCTGCTGCTGATCGGCGTCGGCATCATCCAGTGGGCCAAGAAGCTCATGGGCGACCACGAGATGGTCGAGATGCGCCACCCCGCCCGCTCGAGCGACGAGGACCGCGCCGCGGTCATGGCCGACATCAACGCCGGCGCCCAGGAGAGCGGCATCGGCCGCCGTCCCCTGATCCGCAACAGCCTGCTCGGCGCCGTCGGCGCCATGGGCCTGCCGGCCATCGTGATGCTGCGCGACCTCGGACCGCTCCCCCACAGCCAGGACGAGACGGTCTGGAAGAAGGGCATGCGCGTCGTCAACGACGTCTCGGGCGAGCCGATCAAGCCGGCCGACCTCGAGGTCGGGCAGCTCGTCAACGCCGAGCCCGCGATCTTCTTCGAGACCGACGAGGAGGGTGACGCCGTCATCCACGGTCACGATCTGCTGGCCGCCAAGGCCAAGGCCGCCGTCATCGTGGTGCGCATGCGACCCGAGGACATCACGCCGAAGAAGGGCCGTGAGAACTGGGGCGTCGATGGCATTCTGTGCTACTCCAAGATCTGCACCCATGTCGGCTGCCCGATCAGCCTGTGGGAACAGCAGACCCACCACCTGCTCTGCCCGTGCCACCAGTCGACGTTCGACCTGGCCGACAACGGCAAGGTGATCTTCGGTCCCGCCTACCGTCCGCTGCCGCAGCTGCCGCTCGCGGTCGATGGTGAGGGCTACCTGGTCGCCGTCAGCGACTTCCCCGAGATCGTGGCGCCCAGCTACCCCGAGCTCGCTCGCGACCAGAAGCAGCTCAACGAGAAGTTCGGTGGTGAGGCATGAGCCAGAGCACGTTCACCCGGATCGAGGATTCCCCGTCCGGCAAGAAGCTGTCAGGACCGGTCGGCTGGTTCGACGACCGCCTCGGCCTGGCCGCGGCAGGCAAGAAGAACCTGCGCAAGGTCTTCCCCGAGCACTGGTCCTTCATGCTCGGCGAGATCGCCCTGTGGAGCTTCGTCGTCCTGCTGCTGACGGGCGTCTTCCTGACCTTGTGGTTCGTCCCCAGCATGGGCGAGGTCGAGTACACCGGCTCCTACGCGCCGCTGTACGGCATCGAGATGTCGCAGGCCTACGCTTCGACCCTCGACATCTCGTTCGACATCCGTGGCGGCCTGCTCATGCGCCAGGTCCACCATTGGTCGGCGAACCTGTTCATCGCGTCGATGATGGCCCACATGCTGCGCGTGTTCTTCACGGGCGCGTACCGCAAGCCGCGTGAGATCAACTGGCTCATCGGCGTCGGCCTGCTCAGCCTCGGCATGGTCGAGGGCTTCGCGGGCTACTCGCTGCCCGACGACCTGCTGTCCGGCACGGGCCTGCGCTTCGTCGACGGCCTGATCCGCTCGATCCCGCTGGTCGGCTCCTACCTGGAGTTCTTCATCTTCGGCGGCGAGTTCCCCGGCGAGATCATCATCCCCCGCCTCTACATGGCGCACATCCTGCTGATCCCGGCGCTGCTGCTCGGCCTGATCGGTGCCCACATGCTGCTGCTCGTCTACCACAAGCACACGCAGTGGCCCGGCGCCGGACGCACCAACGACAACGTCGTGGGCTACCCGATGCTCCCGGTGTACATGGCCAAGGCCGGCGGCTTCTTCTTCGTCGTCTTCGGCTTCACCGCGCTGATGGGTGCCCTGATCCAGATCAACCCGGTGTGGGCCTACGGTCCGTACAACCCGTCCGAGGTCACGGCCGGCTCGCAGCCCGACTGGTACATGGGCCTGTCCGAGGGTCTCGTGCGCCTCATGCCGCCCTTGGAGACCACGTGGTTCAACCGCACGTGGACCTGGAGCGTCTTCCTGCCCGGGGTCGGCGGCTTGGGGATCCTGTTCACGTCCCTCGCCGTGTGGCCGTTCATCGAGCGGTGGATCACCGGTGACCAGCGCGAGCACCACCTGCTCGAGCGTCCGCGCAACGCGCCGGTCCGCACCGCGCTCGGTGTCGCTGCGATGACCGCCTACGGCTGCGGCTGGATCGCCGGCGGCAACGACATCATCGCGCTGAAGTTC
This sequence comes from Aeromicrobium sp. JP4, assembly GCF_054957925.1. Taxonomy (NCBI): domain Bacteria; kingdom Bacillati; phylum Actinomycetota; class Actinomycetes; order Propionibacteriales; family Nocardioidaceae; genus Aeromicrobium; species Aeromicrobium sp. JP4. The sequence continues at coordinate 3,292,017 of NZ_CM143290.1, read as the reverse complement.
GGCCTGGACATCTTCGCGATCACGTGGGTGCTGCGTATCGGCATCTTCGTCTTCCCGGTCATCGCGTTCATCGTGACCAAGCGCATCTGCATCTCGCTGCAGCGCAAGGACAACGAGACGCTGACCCACGGTTGGGAGACGGGCGTCATCGACCGCTCCCCCGACGGTGGGTACGCCGAGCGTCACGCGCCGCTGCCCGACAGCGCCGCGTACGCGCTCACGTCGTCGCGCGAGCGGCTGCCCGAGCTGGAGGAAGTGCACAAGCAGGACGCCTACGGCGTGCGCAACCCGAAGTACCGCAAGCAGTCGATGCGCGCGAAGCTGCGCAACTTCTACTACGACGGTTCGGTCGACAAGCCGACCCGCCACGACATGGAGCACGCGGCCGAGCACCTGGCCGGCGGCGGCGAGCACCCGGTGGAGCTCGGCGACGACTTCCAGGGCGTCTCCGAGACCGGCGTCCCGCGCGTCCACTGAGTCACCTCGAACGAGGGCCCCGACCGTTCCGGTCGGGGCCCTCGTTCGTTGTCGGTGGACTTTCGGGGAAGCGCCGCTCGGTCCGCTCAGCGGGCGCGGTGGGCGATGTCGTCGGCGAGGACGCCGGGCCAGCGCTGCACGTCGTCAGGCGTGTGCGCCACCTGGAGCCGAGCCTGCGGCATGAGGTCCACGAGCGCCTCGGCGGTGGACAGCGGGTGCGCGGGGTCCTCCACCCACGCCAGCACGGTGGTGGTGACGTCGATGCGGGAGATCTCCTCCGGGGACGGGAGGTCGCTCAGCGCGGCGCCGCGCAGCACCGACGGCAACAGCTCGGGACGGACGTGGGGCACGGTGTCCAGGTGCCCGACCGTCGCCGGAGGCTTCGGCGCCCCGCCGTCGAGCTCGAGGAACGGCTCGACGCCCTGCGCCTCGATGACGTCGGCCATGGCACGGTAGTCGTCGGCTCGCGCCGCCCTGGTCTCCCAGGCCGTCGGCGGCAGCAGCAGCGTGAGGCCGTCGAAGCGGCCGGGATCGCGCACGGCCGCGTGCAGCAGCGTGCCGGCTCCCATGGAGGGCCCGACGCCGTGCACCGGCTCGTCGGGGAACCAGAAGTCCAGCAGCCGCAGCAGGTCGTCGGCGAGCGTCGACCACCGGTAGTCCTCGGGCACTCCCCTGCCGGACGAGTGCCCGTGCCCGCGGGCGTCGTAGCGCAGCAGGCGCGTGTCGGACAGACCACGTCCGAGGTCGAGGTCGAGCACGCGGTCGCGGGACCGGCTCGACGTCAGGCCGTGGAGCTGGACGACGGCATGGCCGGACTCGTCACTGAACGCCCAGGCGAGCTCGGCATCCGGCACGGAGAACCTGTGCACGACGGCTCCTGATCTGATGGGGGTGACCGGGGCAATAGGTTACTGGCATGCGTCTCACGCACGTCGCGCACCTGCGCCTTCCCTTCGGTCCGCTGCTCAGCCACGACCTCGTGGTGTCCGAGCCCGGTCCGGAGCTGCCCGTCTCGTTCGACCAGGCGCGTCACGTCGGCATGGGCGACCGCACGGGCTCGTGGATGGCGCTGGCCATGCGGCTGGGCGCTCCCGTGCCCCGCGACGACCTGGCGGCCGCGTGGCGAGCCGTGGTGCAGGCGCACGGGACCCTGCGCTCGGTGTTCGTGCCGGGGCCCGACGGCTCCGCCGCCCTGCACGAGGTGACGGTGGAGGCCGGACGCTGGACCGAGCACGAGGTATTGCCGGGGCAGTCCATGAACGACGCGCTGCGCGACGTGCTGGACGAGAGCTGCCGCCCCTACCAGCGCCCGTCGCACCGGTTCTGCGTCATCGAGACGGCGGACGGCCCGAGCCTCGTCATCGCGGCCGACCACTCGCACGTGGACATGTGGTCGCTGCTCGTCATGGCGCGCGACCTGCTGTCGGCGCTCGGCCGGATCCGTGAGGGCCGGAGGCCGGAGCTGCCCGCGGTGCCCCCGTTCGCCGAGCACACGATCGAGCTGGCGCGGCTCACGCCCGCGCCGGAGGAGATCCGCCAGCGCTGGGACGAGGTGATCGAGGCGGGCGGCGGCGCGATGCCGCGATTCCCCCTCCCCCTCGGCGACCCCACGCCCCAGCCCGAGCGCGTCGTGATCCGCGACGTGCTCGACCTAGGGGAGCTGGCCGCGTTCTCCGCGCGCGCCGCCGGCCAGCGCGTCTCCACGCTCGCCCTCGCGGTCTCGGCCATGACGGCCACGACGCTCGAGCTCGCGGGCACACCGCTGCGGACGGTCTTCCCCGTGCACAGTCGCCACGAGGACCGCTGGCACGACTCCGTCGGCTGGTTCATCACGAACTCCGTGCTCGAGTCCGCCGACGAGGACCCGCGGGCGTGCTCCGCCGCGGTGAAGGAGGCGATCCGGCTCGGCTCCTGGCCGCTGGCCGACCTGATGAAGCCGTGGGGCGGGATGCCCGAGCAGCCGGGCATGTTCGCGGTCTCGTGGCTCGACCTGCGCCGCCTCCCCGTGCGGATCGACACGGCCGGACTCGACGCGCAGTACGTGGGCGCGGCCATCCGCACGCACGGCGTGATGCTGTGGTTCATCATCGACGACTCGGGCGTGCACCTGCGCTGCCGCTATCCCGACACCCACGAGGCGCGGCGGAACGTCGGCGCCTGGCTCGACACCCTCGTGGCGCGGATGCGCGAGCTGGCCGCGGGTGGCAGCTCGCCCGCCGCAGGAGCGAGGATGGTGCCATGAGCCTCTCGATCACCGGCGACGACACCGCCGACCAGCTGCTGACCGACGACCCCTTCGCGCTGCTCGTGGGCATGCTCCTGGACCAGCAGATCGCGATGGAGGCCGCGTTCTCCGGGCCCGCGAAGATCCTCGACCGCGTGGGCACGCTCGACCCCGCGGACATCGCCGGACAGGAGCCCGAGGCGTTCGAGGCGGTCTTCCGCCAGACCCCGGCCGTGCACCGCTACCCCGGCTCCATGGCCGGACGGGTGCAGGCCCTCGCGGCCGCCGTGCGCGACGAGTGGGGCGGCGACGCCGCCGCGATCTGGACCCAGGGCTCCCCCGACGGTCCCGAGGTCCTCAAGCGGCTCAAGGCGCTGCCCGGCTTCGGCGAGCAGAAGGCCAAGATCTTCCTCGCCCTGCTGGGCAAGCAGTACGGCTACGACGGCGCCGGCTGGCGTGAGGCTGCCGGCGACTACGGACAGCCGGGCCACCGGAGCGTCGCCGACATCACGAGCCCCGAGTCGCTGGTGAAGGTGCGCGAGTTCAAACGCGAGCAGAAGGCCGCCGCGAAGGCCGCCAAGGGCGGCTGAGGGCTCAGGCGCCCTCGGCGTCCTGCCCGACGGCGGACCCCTCGAGCCACTCGTCCCACGAGCGGTTCCAGTCGGTCCAGCCGTTGCCCGGCTCGAGCCGGCGCGGACTGCCCACGTAGCTGACCACGTCGCCGCGCTTGCTCTGCGCAAACACCCAGGCCGCGTCCTTGGTGCTCATTCCGACGCAGCCGTGGCTCACGTTGGCGTTGCCCTGGGCCGAGGCCGACCATGGTGCCGCGTGCAGGAACTCCCCCGAGTTCGTCACGCGCATCGCGTACTTCACGCCCTTGAGGTTGTAGTAGCCCGGGTCGTCGGAGTCGACGCCCGTCGTGGCGGCGTCCATGTCGATCGACCGGTGCTTCTCCATCACGACCTTGATGCCGTTGCGGCTGCGGTGGTCGGCGTCACCCGTGGAGACAGGGATCGTGCGGACGTTCTTGCCGTTGATCTTCACCGTCGCTCGGTGACGCCGGGTGTCCACGACGGTCATCACGGAGCGGCCGACGCGGAACTTCACGTGCTGGTCCTGCTGGCCGTAGATCCCGTTGCCCGCGTGCACGCTGTTGAGCCCGAGGTCGACGGACACCTCGGTCCCCGGCTTCCAGTACTGCTTCGGCCGCCAGTGCGCGGTGTTGTTGCTGAGCCAGTACCAGCCACCGGCGGTGGCCGGCTGCGCCGTGACCTTCATCCGCTTCTCGAAGGCGGCGCGGTCGGTGACCGGGACGTCGAAGCTCACGATCACGGGCATCCCGATCCCGACGGTCTCCCCCTCGAGCGGCGCGACCGCGGGGTACGTCTGCTCGTCGAGGGTCAGTGCACGGGTGGTGAACCGCGAGATCCGGGTGACGGGCTTGCCGTCGTCGCCGGTGCCCGAGGCCTTCAGCACGTAGGAGGTGGCCGGCTCGAGGAGCCCGGACGCCGTCCACCGCACGCCGTGGATCTCGCCCGGCACGGTCGACTTCCCGTCATCGGACGCCAGGGAGACCTCCGCCAGCTGACCCTCGAAGCCGTCGACGGTGACGACGGTGTCGACGGCGACGTCCGCGGCACCGTCGTCGACGCTCGCCGAGATGGTCAGCGGCGCCTTCGCCTCGACCTCGTCCTTCGGGCTCGCCGCTCCGCCGCCGGTGCACGACGCAGCCAGGACCATCACCGTCAGCAGGCCCACGGCCCGCGTTCCCCACGTACTCACGCCTGAAAGTCTAGGCAGGCCGACCCACCGCCCGGACGACGAAACGCCCCCGGAGCCGAAACTCCGAGGGCATCGTCGTGCGAGGCGTGGCTCAGTGAGCGTGCGCGCCCCGGTAGTACTCGAACAGCCAGCCGACTACGCAGATCGCGCCGAACGGCAGGGCCATGATGAACAGCCACCAGCCGAAGACGACGCCCAGCACCAGCATGCCGAACGCCATCGCCGCGAACAGCGGCCACCAGCTGTAGGGCGGGAAGAAGCCGAGCTCGCCGGCACCCTCCACGATCTCGCCGTCCTGACGGTCCTCGGGACGCTCGGGGATCGCCTTGGCGACGAACCACAGGTAGAAGCTGATCATGAAGAACAGCAGCATCGCCATGACGAGCGCGACCGTGCCGGTGACCTCGTGGGCGACCGCCCAGTAGACCGGCGTCACGATGACGAAGAAGATGGCGCAGCTGAAGAACAGCCAGAATTCCTTGCGCATCGCTCACTCACCAGCCTTCGGGTCGTAGCCGAGCGCCTCGCGACGACCCTCGACATCGGGGGCGTCGGCCAGCGGCTTGTCCTCGTCGGGGTTCTGCGCCAGCTCGAGCTCGACCACGTCCGGGTGGTGCAGGTCGAACGCGGGGCTCTCCGAGCGGATCCGCGGCAGCGACACGAAGTTGTGACGCGGCGGCGGGCTCGAAGTGGCCCACTCGAGCGTGCGGCCCCAGCCCCACGGGTCGTCCTGGCGGACCAGGGGCGCCTTGCGAGACTTCCACACGTTGTAGATGAATGGCAGCGTGGAGGCGCCCAGCAGGAACGCACCGATCGTGGAGATCTCGTTCAGGCGGGTGAAGCCGTCGCCGGGCAGGTAGTCGGCGTAGCGACGCGGGAAGCCCTCGACGCCCAGCCAGTGCTGCACCAGGAAGGTCAGGTGGAAGCCGACGAACAGCAGCCAGAAGTGGATCTTGCCCAGCTTCTCGTCGAGCATCCGGCCCGTGATCTTCGGCCACCAGTAGTAGTAGCCGGCGAACATCGCGAACACGACCGTGCCGAACACGACGTAGTGGAAGTGCGCCACCACGAAGTAGGTGTCGGACAGGTGGAAGTCCAGGGCAGGCGAGGCCAGGACGATGCCGGTCAGGCCACCGAAGAGGAAGGTCGTCAGGAAGCCCAGCGCGAACAGCAGCGGTGTGTCGAAGGAGACGGAGCCTCCCCACATCGTGCCGATCCAGTTGAAGAACTTCACGCCGGTCGGCACGCCGATCAACAACGTCATGAAGCTGAAGAACGCCAGATTCACCGCGCCGGTGACGAACATGTGGTGCGCCCACACCGCCGCCGAGAGGACGGCGATCGCCAGCGTCGCGCCGACCAGGCCGACGTAGCCGAACACCGGCTTGCGACTGAAGACCGGCAGGACTTCGGTGATGATGCCGAAGAACGGCAGGGCGATGATGTAGACCTCGGGGTGACCGAAGAACCAGAACAGGTGCTGGTACATGATCGGCCCGCCCGTGGATGGGTCGAACACGTGCGCCCCGAGCATGCGGTCGGCCCCCAGCGCGAGCAGCGCAGCGGCGAACACCGGGAAGACGATGATGATCAGGATGCTGGTGACCAGCGTGTTCCACACGAAGATCGGCATCCGGAACATCGTCATGCCGGGTGCGCGCATGCAGAAGATCGTGGTGATGAAGTTGACCGCGCCCAGGATCGTGCCCAGGCCGGACATGTAGAGGCCCATGACCCACAGGTCGCCACCGACACCAGGGCTGTTGATCGAGTCCGACAGCGGCATGTAGGCGAACCAGCCGAAGCTGGCGGCGCCACCGGGGACGACGAAGCCCGAGACGGCGATCAGCGAGCCGAACAGGTACAGCCAGTAGCTGAACATGTTCAGGCGCGGGAACGCCACGTCGGGGGCGCCGATCTGCAGCGGCATGATCATGTTGCCGAACGCGAAGAACAACGGCGTCGCGAACATCAGCAGCATGATCGTGCCGTGCATCGTGAACAGCTGGTTGTACGTCTCGTCGCCGACGAACTGTCCACCCGGGCGGGCCAGCTCGGCGCGGATGATGAGCGCCAGGATGCCGCCGAAGATGAAGAAGAAGAACGTCGTCACGGCGTACATCTGACCGATGACCTTGTGGTCGGTGGTCGTCAGCAGCGTGAAGGCCTTCGTCCCGAAGGAGCGCTCCCGGACGCCGGTGCTGCTGCGTGCCTCGGGCGCGTCGAAGGTTGCGGTGGCCATCAGTCCTCCGGTTCGCTCTCGCCGCTGGCAGTGATGCCGGCGACGGTGTCAGCTGTCGTGGAACCCTTCGGCGTGCCAATCTGTCCGGCCGCCTCGAGGTCGGCCAGGTGCGCCTCGTACTCCTCGGCGGACACGACCTTGACCTTGAACAGCATGCGGGTGTGGTAGACGCCGCACAGCTCAGCGCAGCGACCGGTGAAGGTGCCCTCGCGGTTCGGCGTCATGGTGAATGAGTTGTTGCCGTCCTTGCCGGGGATGTTGCCCGGGACGACGTCCATCTTGAAGTAGAACTCGGGGACCCAGAAGGAGTGGATGACGTCCGGCGAGATCAGCTCGAACTTCACCGACTCGTTCACGGGCAGCCACAGCTCGGGCAGGTTCGCGGTGTCGCCCTGGTCGAAGACCGGCTCACCGCCGGGGGCGCCCTCGAGGTAGTTGAAGGTCCACTGCCACTTGCTGCCGACGACCTCGATCGTGTGGTCGGGGTTCTCGACCTCTTCGAGCTGGGCGTTCTGCGACTCCACGGTGTGGAAGAAGAACACGGCGACGATGATCACCGGGGCGATCGTGTAGAGCGCCTCCAGCGGCAGGTTGTAGCGCACCTGCACGGGGGCCGGTTCGTCACTCTTCTTGCGGCGGTAGCGGACCGGCGCGTAGACGATCATGCCGAACACGAGCAGGAAGACCACGAGGACCGCGATCCAGGTGCCCAACCACAGGTTCCACATGTAGATGGATCGGTCCGATCCGGCCACAGGGAGGGCGAGTCGGTTCAGATCCGACTCGTCCAGGGGCGAGCAGCCGCCAAGCATGACAGCGGCCAGGGCGGTCAACACCGCCAGTTTCATCCGACCCACGGGGCGCCTTTCTCAGAAGATCTTGACCACACAGGGTTTTGAAGAACAGTAACGCAGACGACCGGTCGCCCAGCGGGTTAGGTCAGCCTGACTTGACTACCGCGTCGTGGCTGATCGAGAGGGCCTCGCCGATCTCGTCGCAGGCCTCGTCGCCGTACGTGGAGCGGACCCGATCGAGGAACGCCGAGCGTTCCAGCACGTACTCCTGGGTGCCGATCGTCTCGACCACACTGGCCGCGATCGTGCAGCCGACCTGGGCCGCGCGGTCGAGCGACAGGCCGGCCGCGATGCCGGCCATGAAGCCCGCACGGAAGCTGTCGCCGACGCCCGTCGGGTCCACCGCGGTGACGCCGCCGATGGCGCCGATCTCGTGGCGCGTGCCGTCGGACTCGATGACGACGCAGCCGTCCTTGCCGTGCGTCACGACGCGCACACCCACCCGCTCGGCGATGTCGGCGTCGCTCCAGCCGGTCTTCTTGGCGATCAGCGCCGCCTCGTAGTCGTTGCTGAAGAGGTAGGCCGCGCCGTCGATGAGGTCGCGGATCAGCTCGCCACCGGCCCAGGCCAGCTGCTGCGACGGGTCGGCGGCGAACGGGATGCCCAGCTCGCGGGCCGTGCGCGTGTGGCGCAGCATGCCGTCGGGATCGTCGGGGCCGATCAGGAGCAGGTCGATCGGCTGATGGGCGTGCAGGGCGGCGATGTCGATCTCGCGGGCCTGCGCCATCGCGCCGGGGTAGAACGTCACGATCTGGGCGTGTGCCTCGTCGGTCGTGATGGTGCACAGGGCGGTGTGCAGCGTGGGGTGGACCAGGACGGTCGAGGTGTCGACGCCGGCCTCCTGCAGCCACTCGCGGTAGCCGAGGTCGAAGTCGCGCCCGACGGCCGCCACGAGGGTGGGGTGCAGGCCCAGGCTGCCCAGGCCGAAGGCGATGTTGGCGGCGCATCCGCCGCGGCGGACGTCGAGGTCCTCGACCAGGAACGAGACCGCCAGCTTGTCCAGCTGGTCGGGCACGAGCGAGTCGGAGAACTTACCGGCGAAGGTCTGCAGGTGGTCGGTGGCTACCGATCCGGCGATGGCAAGGTGCACGGCCGCCACGATAGGCGATCGGGGCACGCCTCCGGAAACCCGGTGGCGTGCCCCGATCGACGTACGTGCCCGAACGGCTCAGTCTGCTCGGCTCAGTGGAAGGAGTCGCCGCAGGCGCACGAGCCGGTCGCCATCGGGTTGTCGATGGTGAAGCCCTGCTTCTCGATGGTGTCGACGAAGTCGATCGTGGCGCCGTGGAGGTACGGCAGGCTCATGCGGTCGACGACGACGTTGACGCCGTCGAACTCGCGGATCTCGTCACCGTCGAGCGTGCGCTCGTCGAAGAAGAGCTGGTAGCGCAAGCCCGAGCAACCACCGGGCTGCACGGCGATGCGCAGCGCGAGGTCGTCGCGGCCTTCCTGCTCCAGCAGGCTCTTGACCTTGCCGGCCGCGCCGTCGCTGAGCGTGATCCCATCGGCGGGCGTGGTTTCGGTGCTGGTCTGGTCCGTGGCGGTCATCGAGGCTCCTCGGTCTACGGATGGATCGTGCTACCGGGTGCAACACGGCGCGATCCGGTTCGATTCCCATGGTACGCGGCCGATCGAACCCGTGGAGCCGGCCGGGGCCTATCGCGCGTCGCCTCAGGCCGACCAGGACCGCGCGACGCGTGCGGCGAGATCGGCCAGGTGCCGTGCGGGCTCGCGCAGGGCGGCCTCCTCGCCCACCCGGTCGACCAGCCCGTACGCCGATTCGACCCCCAGCGCGCGCATCTCGCGGCTGCCGACGTCGACCCGGCCGGCCAGCACGACGCACGGCGTGGCCCCGGCCATCGCGAGCGAGGCGACGCCGTGGACGACCTTGCCCGCGCGGGAGGAGTAGTCGAACGCGCCCTCCCCCGAGATCACGAGATCGGCCCCCGCCACGAGCTCGGCCAGTCCGGCCTCGTGGGCGACCAGCGCGATCCCGGACGTCACCTCGGCGCCCAGCACGAGCAGTGCGAAGCCCAGCCCGCCCGCCGCGCCGGCGCCCTTCTGGTCGGCGACGCGACGTTCCGCCGGCGTGCTGCCGCACGCGGCCTCGACGAAGCGGTCGAGCCGGTGGTCCACCGTGAGGACCTGCTCGTCGGTGAGGCCCTTCTGCGGGCCGAAGGTGCGGGCGGCGCCGAACATGCCCAGCAGCGTGGTCTCGACGTCGGCGGCGACCACTAGCTCCACGTCGGCCAGCCGCTCCCGGACCGGACCGAGGTCCACGCGAGTGACCCCGTCGAGTCCGGCGGGCCCGGCGTCCAGGGGGACGTCGGCCGTGGCCCCGAGGGCGGCGAGCAGTCCGGCGCCCCCGTCACTGGTGGCGCTGCCGCCCAGGCCCACGACGATGCGCCGCGCTCCCCCGTCGACGGCCGCGTCGATCGCCCGGCCGACTCCCACGGTCGTGGCGTCCATCGGCCGCGGCTCGGGCACGAGGTGCAGGCCGCACGCCTGGGCGGACTCGAGGTAGACCGTGTCCCCCACCACGAGCAGCCCGACCGGCGTGGGCTCGCCCAGGGGTCCGGGGACGCTGACGACCTCGAGGCGCCCCTCCTCGCCGAACGCGTCCTGCAGGGCGTCGACGAAGCCCGGTCCCCCGTCGGCCATCGGCGCCTCGACGAGGTCGTCGTCCGGGGCCGTGCGCCGCCAGCCCTCGGCGATGGCGTGCGCCGCCTCGGGAGCGGTCAGGGTGCCCGCGAACTTGTCCGGCGCGATGACGATGCGCACGTCAGGCCGAGACGGCCTTCTCGGCCGCCGCGAGCAGCACGCAGGTGGCCAGGCCCTCCATCGCCTGCGTCAGCTCCGCCATGGGCGGGAACGACGGCGCGATGCGGATGTTCCGGTCGCGCGGGTCCTTGCCGTAGGGGAACGAGGCGCCCGCCGGGGTCAGCGAGATGCCGGCCTCCTTCGCCAGCTGCACGACGCGCGAGGCCGTGCCGTCGACGACGTCGAGGCTGACGAAGTAGCCGCCCTTCGGGGTGGTCCACGTGGCCACCTCGTGCGGGCCGAGGCGCTCGGACAGGATCCGCAGGACGGCCTCGAACTTGGGGGCCAGGATCTCGCGGTGACGCGCCATCAGGTCGAGCACGCCCTGCGGGCTGCCGAGGAACCGGGCGTGGCGCAGCTGGTTGACCTTGTCGGGGCCGATCGTGCGCACGGCCGTGTGCGAGAGGTACCAGGCGATGTTGTCGGGCGAGCCCGCGAGGAAGCTGACGCCCGAGCCGGCGAGGGTGATCTTCGACGTGGACGCGAACATCAGCGGGCGGTCGGGGTGACCGGCGGCCGAGCACAGCCCGACGATGTCGGCGGACTTCACGTGCTGGTCGGTCAGGTCGTGCACCGCGTAGGCGTTGTCCCAGAAGATCCGGAAGTCGCCGGCGGCGGTGTCCAGCGAGGCGAGCTCGGCCGCGACCTGCTCGCTGACGACGGCGCCGGTGGGGTTGGAGTAGGTGGGCACGATCCAGATGCCCTTGACCGCCGGGTCGGTGACGTGCTCGCGGACCGCGGCCATGTCGGGCCCGTCCTCCAGCATCGCGACCGGGATCATCTCGATGCCGAGGTGCTCGCAGATGGCGAAGTGGCGGTCGTAGCCCGGCGACGGGCACAGGAACTTGACCGGCCCGTCCTTCCACGGCGATCCGCCCGGCGTGCCGTGCAGCATCGCGAAGACGATCGAGTCGTGCATCATCGACAGGCTCGCGTTGTTGCCGGCGACGAGCTGGTCGACCGGCACGCCCAGCAGCTCCGCGAAGATCGCGCGGAGCTCGGCCAGGCCGGTGCCGCCCCCGTAGTTGCGCACGTCGACGCCGCCGGACACGTGATCCTCGACCGGCGTGGTGAGCAGTCCCTCGGAGAGGTCCAGCTGGTCCGACGAGGGCTTTCCGCGCGTGATGTCGAGCTTGAGACCGGCCTGCTGGAGGTCGGCGTACGCCTGCTGCTGCTCCGCCAGGAAGGCGTCGAGCTGGTCACGGGAGAGGGAGTCGAGGGTCACGGTCCCAAGGTATCGCGCACGGGCGGTCGGTCAGTCCCGGCATCGCGGGAGGACGCGCTGCCCTACCATCGGGCCCATGACGGGGGACGAGGGCGGCCGCCTGCGCCGATGGCTGCGCCAGGTGTCGCGGACGATGACGCTGCGCCAGGTGCTCGCGGCACTGGCCGCCGTGGTGGTGCTGGCCTCGGGCCTGTTCGGCGGGCTGGCCACGGCGGAGACCACCGGGCCGGCCGCGCTGGAGTCCGGCGAGAAGATCCACGCCGAGCCGTTCGACCTCACGGTCGACCGCGTGCGCTGGTCCACCGACCTCGGTCTCGACGAGGAGGTCCGCGGGCGCTACCTCGCGGTCGTCGCGACGCTCGAGAACACCTCCGACCACCCCGTCTACACCGGCACGCTCCGCGACACGATCCGCCTGCGCGGGCTGGAGGGCTTCTACGCCGGGCTGACCGGTGAGGAGACCGAGCGCAGCGAGGACGCGACGCCGCAGGTGCTCGTGCTGGCCGACGGCTCGCCGCTCAGCGCCGCCGCTCCGGGCCTGGAGTACGAGGTCGCGTTCGTGTGGGAGCAGGCGGAGTCCGAGCCGCTGCCCACGGAGGCCACCGTGGAGGTCTCGCAGTGGACCTGGCGCCGCAGCACCCTCGACGACCAGTTCATGTGGTTCGACCGGGCACCGACGCACGAGGGCACGTTCGACGTCGAGCAGGGGCGCGAGTCGTGAGCCGGCTCGGACTGCGCCGGCCGCCCGCCACCGCCGGCGTCCTCGTCGTGCTCGCCCTGGTCATGGGCCAGTGGCTCCACCAGCAGCTGCCCGAGCGCGCCATGTCGTCGCGTCCGTTCGAGGTCGAGGCCGGGGTCGGCGAGACCGCCGAGCTGCGCAGCGGCGACCTCGAGGTGCTGTCCGTCGACGGCGCGTCCTCGGTGGCGCCGCGGGGCGGGTCGGTGCTGGTCTCCCCCGGCGTCTTCGTCGCGGTCGAGTTCACGTTCACGCCGCGCGGCGAGTCCTCCGACCTCACCTACGCCGCGTTGCGGGACAACGGCGGTCGCGTGCTCCCGATCTACGGGACCAGCGGCCGCAGCTCGATCAGCTGCACGGGGCGTCTCGTCGACCGGCCCACGCGGTGCCTCGCGGTGGTGGAGGCCGATCCCGCGACGCTCCCCGGCGCGCTCGTCGCCCTCGCCCCGAACGGTGGTGACGAGCGGTGGGACTCCATGGCCCTCGTCGACCTCGATGTGGACGAGGCCGACGTGACGGCGTGGCAGGCGCGCACCGAGCCCCTCGAGCTCCCCGAGCCCGGCATCATGACGGGGACAGAGGCGCCGTGAGCACGATCGAGCACCGCCGCACGTGGTGGCAGCGCAACCGGTGGGGCCTCGTGGCCCTGCCCGTCGCCCTCGTCCTGGCCCTGGCCGCGGGCAGCTCGCGCCTGCACGACTACTGGTGGACCCGGGGCTTCCACTCCCCCGCGCCCGTCAGCTCGAGCCAGGCCCATCTCGTGGACGAGTACGACGACGGTCACCTGCGCTACCCGATCGAGGCCCGCTACGCGGTGGACGCGTTCGAGCCCGCCGACGACCTCACCCTCCTCGGCGACGACCCGCTCCCCGACGGCGTGCGGGCGTGGCGACTGCGCCTCGACGTGACCGCCGACCCGGACGTCTCGCTCGTCGGCTGCACCGTCGCGGTCGTCGATGCCGAGGGGAACCTCCACGGCGAGTCCGACTCGGCCCTGGTGGTCGACGGTCCGCAGTTCTCGTCGTGCGTGCCGCGTGACACCCCCGGGCCGCAGGCGACGTACGGCAGCACCGAGCCGCCCAGCCTCCGCGAGGGCGACGACCCCCGCCCCGAGGAGTTCACGACCGACACGGTCTTCGTCCTGCCCGAGGAGGCCGAGCCGGCCGCGGTGCGGCTCTGGTACTTCCTACCCCGCTACGTCGAGCTGCCGGTCGACGGCTCGGCCGCCTGAGCCGCGGCCTCCTGCTCCCTGCGGCGCTGGTTGCCCAGGATCCGGCCGATGGCGGCGGCCAGCAGGCCGGCCAGGATCACGTACTCGATCGCCGAGGCGGTGATGTCGAGCCACGGCGAGAACGCCAGGGCCGTGTCGCGGTCGCGCGGACCGAGCACGAGGCGCCAGAGCTCGTTGACGAGGGCGTTCGCCTGGTCGGCGATGACGAACACGAGGCAGAACATCACCATCGGCACGAGCCCGCCGAGCGCCAGCACGCGGAAGCCGTCGCGCAGGCCGCTGAAGCGGCCGCGGAAGTCCGAGGTCGCCTCGCCGGCCCAGCGCTTGACCACGGCCGGGGTGCGCGAGCCCACGGCAGCGATGGGCCGTACCCGGCCGAACCGGGACGTGCGCTGCTTGGGCGGCGGCGGGGCGATGCTGCGACCGAAGACCACGGCCGCCACGGTGAGCCACGCGAGCGGCACCAGCACGACGTCGTCGGCGTTGTCGATGAAGGTGCCGATCCATCCGACGGCCGTGGCGATCGGGTCGCCGATCGGGCCGAGGAACTCGATGAGGTCGGCCCACGTGTCCTGCACCCAGTGGACGAAGCGCCGCTCGGTGACCCACTGCCAGATCTCGTCCTGGAAGGTCGAGAACGAGACGCCCAGCGTGACGATCCACAGCGTCTCCACGTAGGCCGCGGCGAAGGCGAGCGGGCGGCTGCGCGCCGGGAGGTTGAAGCGGTCGAACGCGAAGCGCAGGACCAGCGCGATGGCCACGATCGCCGCGAGCATCCAGCCGGTGGCGATCGCGGTGCGGTCGATGTTGGCCGCCTCACCGTAGAAGGTGCCGGCGTTGCCGTAGAGCTCGTCGTAGGTGGCCTCGTTGACGTAGGCGCGCACGTCGGCCTTGAGCAGGCCCTGCGCGGCGTACACCGTCAGGAACGGCAGCAGCGCTCCCGCCAGCACGCCCAGCCAGCCGCCGCCGCGCGTGCCCGCAGCGGGATCGGACGTGTCGGCGACCAGCACCGTGACGGAGGTGGAGACGACGAGCAGCATCGCGATGATCGCCACGAGGCTCGACAGCGGCGCGAGCGGGACCACGAGACCCGCGAGCGTGGAGTGCTCCTTGCTCAGCTCGACGGCGAGCCACAGGAAGCCGTACCTGCCGGCGGCACCCAGCAGGTAGATCGTGACGAGCACCGGCCAGTGCGCTCCGACGAGCCGGAATCCCTGCCACACCACGGCGATCGCGTCGCGCAGCACGCTTCTCAGCTCCCCCATGGGCGCCGAGTCTAGACCGGGATCGTCAGAGTCCGGGGGCACCCCAGATGGCGAGCCACCGCTCCAGGTCCGGCTCGATCGGCACGTCCTGCTCGATCAGCGCCCGCATCCGCAGCTCGGTGGGGTTGTCGCGGCGGCGCGCGGCCGTCGGATCGGGGACGAACGGGTAGAAGGTCCCCCGCTTGAACAGGTACACCAGCGCCGACCGCTGCCCCTCGTAGTCGAACACCACGGTGGAGCACAGCATCGACGCGTCGAAGCCCTGGGCGGCCATCGTGGAGTTCACGGCGTGGAGGTCGGTGACCAGACCCGACACGTCGCCCGAGGGCCGCACCACCTCGAGCCACGTGAACCCGAACTCGTCGTGGTGCATCTCGACCGTGGCGGTCGGGTCGGTGCGGATCATCTCCTGCGCCGACGCGATCACCTCGTCGTCGGCGCGGCCCTCGGCGTCGCGGAAGCAGACCGCGCCGTGTCCGCTGAAGGCGAAGCCCTCGGCTTGCAGCGTCAGCGCCGCCTGCGGCACGGAGAACAGCACGTCGAGGTTGGCCTTCGGCGGCTTGCTGCGGCCGAGCAGGCCGTCGAGGAATCCCACGCTCAGTGCCTCTCGGTGAGCTCGGCGCCGATGCGCGCGAGCTGGTCGAGGCGGGCCTGCAGCGGCGGGTGGGTGGACATGAGCGCCTGAGCCGTGTCGCCCTTGAGCGCCGGCGCGATGAAGAAGGCGTTCATCGACTGCGCCTCGCGCAGGTCGGAGGTGGGGATCCGCCCCATGTCACCGGAGATCTTCACCAGCGCGGAGGCCAGCTTGGAGGGGCGGCCCGTCAGGTAGGAGCCGGAGCGGTCGGCGCTGAGCTCGCGGTAGCGCGAGAGGGCCCGCGTGAGCAGGAAGCTGACGGCCGTGACGACGAGGCTGACCAGGATCACGACGATCATCGCCGGGCCGCTGTTCTTGTCGCGGCTGCCGCCGCCGAACCACATCCCCCAGCGGGTGAGGAAGCCCGCCAGCAGACCGAGCGACGACGCGACCGTCATCACCGAGACGTCGCGGTTGGCGACGTGCGCGAGCTCGTGGGCCAGGACGCCCTCCAGCTCGTCGGCGTCGAGGCGCTGCATGATGCCGGTGGTCACGCAGACCGCGGAGTGCTTCGGCGAGCGGCCCGTGGCGAACGCGTTCGGCATGTCGGTGACCGCGACGGCGACCCGGGGCTTCGGCATGTCGGCCAGCGCCACGAGGCGGTCGATCATCGCGTGCAGCTCGGGCGCCTGGTCGGGCGTCACGACGTGGGCGCCCATCGACTTCAGCGCGAGCGAGTCGGAGAAGAACCACTGTCCCCAGGCCATGCCGACCGTGATGATCAGCGCGATCCACAGATTGCCGGCGACCGTGATGAGCATCGCCCCGAAGAGCACGTAGAGCAGGACCAGTCCCAGGCCGACCCCGCCCATCCGCAGGGTCAGCCCGCGGTCACTGCGAAATCTGGTGCGGGCCATGTCCGTCTCCCTCCACGGCGCGCGGCTCGGCGTCGACCGAGCCGAGGGCCTCGTCGAAGCGCCGCAGCAGCGCCTCGTCCTGCGACTCTCCCGGCCGGGCCAGGATGCCTTCGTTCATGAGCTCGTCGACGGCGTCGGCCGTCGCCTCCAGCTCGCGGGTGTGCCGCTCGGCGTCGGCCATGACGCGGCCGACCTCGCCGGCCGTGGCGCCGATCCCGGCGGTGGCGCCGTGGATCTCGTTGCGGGCCTGGGCCGCGGAGTACCGCGCGGCCAGCGTGTCCTTGCGGACCCGGAAGTCCTCGATCTGGCGCTCGATGGACGCGGCCGAGTTGATCAGCTGCTCCTCCTCGGAGCGCAGCTGGGCATGCCGGTCGTCGAGCTCGCCCGCGGCCTTCTCGAGCGCGACCTGGCGCTCGAGCGCCCGGCGGGCGCCGGCGTCGTCCCCGCGCGTGACCGAGGCCTTGGCCTCACTGTCGGCGGCCGCGATCTCGCGACGCAGCGACGCGAGCTGGATCTCGACGCGCTTGCGACTGGTGGCCACGTCGGCGACGCCGCGACGCACCTGGGCCAGCAGCTTCGACTGGGTGCGGTAGGCCTCGTCGAGCCGCGCGCCGACCTCCTCGATGTCGGGTCCGTCGTTGCTCGCGGACCGCGACTTGAAGATGCGCGTGACACGTGTCCAGAACCCGCCCTCAGCCATGGCCCCACCCTAACCGTGCGCTCCAGCACTCGCCCCGGCCTTGTAGGGTCGTCCGCGTGAACGACGCAGCCGACGAGACCCCCCAGCGCAAGGGTGGACCGACCCGTAGCCGCCGGGAGGCCGAGGCCGCCCGCAAGCAGCAGATGAAGCGTCCCCTGACGCGCCGCGAGCAGGCCGAGCGCGAGCGTCGCCGGCGCTCCGCCGCCCGCGACAAGCAGCGCGAGGCGCTCCTGGGCGGCGGCTCGGCCGCCGACCTCCCGGCCCGCGACCGCGGCCCGGCCAAGGCGCTCGCCCGTGACGCCGTCGACCGCCGCCGCACGGTGGCCGAGTTCATGCTCCCGCTGCTCGTCGTCATCCTGGTCCTGAGCTTCTTCCCGGCGATGGCCGAGGTGGTCTTCTCCCTCTGGACCGTCACGATCTTCGCCACCCTCATCGACGAGATCTGGCTGATCGCCGTGCTCAAGCGCGAGCTCAAGAAGCGCTTCACCCCGGCGGAGCGCCGCGGCGCGGTGCTCTACGCCGTCCTGCGCAGCACGCAGATCCGTCGCATGCGGCTGCCGAAGCCGGCCATCGCGGTCGGCCAGCCGCTGCGCGAGCACTACTGAGTCGCGAGCGGCCGGATCACTCCGGTCGCAGGGACATCGGGCCGTAGACCTCGGCCCCGTCCTCGAGCAGGCGCACCTGCTCCACCCCGTCCTCGAGCAGGTCCTCGAAGCTCGTGCCGATCCACGACTCGGCCTCGCCCCGCTGGTCGAACTCCTCGGACGTGCCGACGGTCTCGCCGGCGCTGTTCTCGTACTGCCACGTGAAGCTCATGTCAGTCCTCCTTGGTGGACGGTTCGACGAACGGGGGCTTGGTCACGGTGAACTCCTGCTGACGTCCGCGCACGTCGACGGTGACGGTGTCGCCGTCGGCGACCGTGCGGTCGAGCAGGGCCAGGCCGATCCCCTGGCGCAGCGTGGGCGAGAACGTCCCTGACGTGACCTCCCCGAGGACGCCACCGTCGGCCGCGTGCACCGCCATGCCGGGTCGCGGGATGCCGCGTCCCTGGGCCAGCAGGCCGCGCAGGGTGCGCACCGTCTTCTCCTCACGCTGGCGCTCGAGCGCCTCCTTGCCCCAGAACGTGGGCTTGGACCAGCCGACGGCCCAGCCGGCCCGCGCCATCACCGGCGAGACCTCGGCCGACAGCTCGTGGCCGTGCAGCGGGTAGCCCATCTCGGTGCGCAGCGTGTCGCGAGCGCCGAGGCCGCAGGCGCGGATGCCGAGCGACTCCCCCGCCGCCATGACGGCGTCCCAGACGGGAACGACCTCCTCGGCGGCGACGACGAGCTCGTAGCCGCGCTCGCCGGTGTAGCCGGTGCGGCACACCGTGAGCTCGACGTCGTCGATCGTGCCCTTCGTGAAGGACATGTAGTCGTGGTCCGACGGCAGCCCCAGCGCGTCGAGCAGCTCGTCGCTCAGCGGACCCTGGATGGCCAGGACCGCGAAGTCGCGGTGCTGGTTCTCGACCTCGATACCCTCGGGGGCCGCGGCGCGGAGGCGGCGCACCACCTCGGCGGTGTTCGCGGCGTTGGGGATCAGGAAGACCTCGAACTCGCTGCGCAGGTAGGCGATGAGGTCGTCGACGGTGCCGCCGTCCTCGGAGCAGCACAGCGTGTACTGGGCCTTGCCCGGCGCGATCCGGCTCAGGTCGTTGGTCAGGCAGCGGTTGACGAAGTCGACCGCGCCCGTGCCGCGCACGAGCGCCTTGCCCAAGTGGCTCACGTCGAACAGGCCGACCGCCTCGCGCACCGCCTTGTGCTCGGCGAGAACCCCGCCGCCGGCGTACTCGAGGGGCATCGACCAGCCTCCGAACTCGGAGAACTTGGCGCCGAGGGCCTCGTGCCGTTGGTGCAGGGGCGACAGGAGCAGGACCATGCGAGCCAAACTACCGCTGACTAGAGTGACGGCATGTCCACGGTCCAGTTGCGTGCCACCCTGCCCACCGTCGATGCCGTCGTCGCCCTCATCCCTTCGGGATCGGGCCTTCCGGACGGTGTCCCCTGGAGCGCCTTCGGGTTCACCGGTGAGGCCGGCGACGTCGCCGTCGTGCCCAGCGGCGACGCCCAGCTGACGGCCTGGGTGGCCACCGCCGAGCAGCCCACCGCCGAGCAGCAGCGTCGCGCCGTCGCCAAGGGCCTGCGCGCCGTGCCGAAGGCCGCCCGCGTAGGCATCGACCCGAGCCGCGTGGCCGACGCCGACCTCGCCGCCATCGCCGAGGCCGCCGTCCTGACGACCTACTACTACCTCGACTACAAGGGCGACGAGGCCCGCCGCAAGACCACCGCCGTCGACACCGTCACGATCCTGAGCCCCGACGCCCGCAAGGCCGCGGCCAAGCGCCTCGTTGACGACGCCGTCGTGATCGCGGAGGCCACGTGCGTGGCGCGCGACTGGGTCAACACGCCTCCCGGCGACCTGCGCCCGCCCGCCTTCGCCGACGCCATCAAGGCCGCCGCGCCCGCCGGCGTCCGCGTGCAGGTGTGGGACGAGAAGCGCCTCACCAAGGAGAACTGCGGCGGCATCCTCGGCGTCGGCGCCGGCTCGGACGCCCCGCCACGTCTGGTGAAGCTCACCTACAACCCCGAGGGCGCGAAGACCCACCTCGCCCTGGTGGGCAAGGGCATCACCTTCGACTCGGGCGGACTCTCGCTCAAGCCGGGCGCCTCGATGATGACGATGAAGTGCGACATGGGCGGCGCGGCCGCGATCGTCGCCGCCACCACCGCCATCGCGCGCCTCGGCCTCCCCATCCGCGTCACGGCCTTCGCCTGCATCGCCGAGAACCTGCCCAGCGGCACCGCCACGCGTCCCGGCGACGTGCTGCGCATGCGCTCGGGTGCCACGGTCGAGGTCCACAACACCGATGCCGAGGGTCGCCTCGTGCTGGCCGACGGCCTCGCCCTCGCGGTGGAGGCCAAGCCCGACCACGTCATCGACGTCGCCACCCTGACCGGCGCGGCCATGGTCGCCCTCGGCACCCGCACGACCGCGGTGCTCGGCAGCGACGAGGCGCTGCAGGACCGCGTGCTCGGAGCCGCCGAGGTGGCCGGCGAGTCGATGTGGCGCCTGCCCATCACCGAGGAGATCGGCGCAGCCGTCAAGACCTCGTCGATCGCCGACCTGCGTCAGCACAACCCGAAGCCCTACGGCGGCACGATGTACGCCGCGGCGTTCCTGCGTGAGTTCGTCGCCGACGCCTCGTGGGCGCACCTCGACATCGCCGGACCGGCGTTCAACGACGGCGCGGCCTTCGACTACACACCCGTCGGCGGCACCGGCGCGGGTGTCCGCACGCTCGTCCACCTCGCCCGCGACCTGGGCTGACCGTGGTGTCGGCGTTCGACGACCTGCTGCACGCCGAGCGCGAGGGATCGGGCTCGGCCTCGGTCTCGGCGGCGGTCGTGCGGCACGGCAGCCTGCACTGGTCCGGCGCGGTCGGCACGCTCGACGGGCGTGACCGCCCCGCGGCCACGCCCGCGTCCGCGTACCGCATCGGCTCGATCACGAAGACGTTCGTCGCGGTCGAGGTGATGCGCCTGCGCGACGAGGGGCGGCTCGACCTCGCCGACCGCATCGATCGCCACCTGCCGGACGTGCCGTTCGGCCACGTGACGATCGCGCAACTGCTCACGCACACGTCGGGGCTGCAGGCCGAGACCAACGGCCCCTGGTGGGAGCGCACGCGCGGTGGCGACTGGGACCAGCTGATCGCGTCCGGACCGGCGCTCGTGCACACGCCCGGCACGCGGTTCCACTACTCGAACGTGGGCTTCGCCGTGCTCGGGCGGCTGGTGGAGGTGCTGCGCGGCACCACCTGGTTCGAGGCGATCCGTACCGGGATCCTCGAGCCCCTCGGTCTGCACGGCATCACCCAGGGGCCGGGCGACGGGGCTGCCACCGGTCTCTCGCACCACCCCTCCGACGGCCGCCTCATGGTCGAGCCACACCACGACGCCGGCGCGATGGCCCCGGCCGGCCAGCTGTGGTCCAGCGCGGAGGACCTCTCCCGCTGGGCGGCGTTCGCCGCGGGCGACACCGGCGGGGTGCTCGCCCGGTCGAGCTGGGACGAGATGGTCGTGCCGTTGGCGGTCGACGACCGGCCGGGCGTGCCCTGGGCGACCGCGCAGGGACTCGGCTGGCGCATCTGGCCCGGCAACGGCACCGGTCGCCTCGTGGGCCACGGCGGATCGATGCCCGGCTTCCTCGCGACCGCGATCGCCCAGCCCGCGAGCGGCTGGGGCGTGGTGGTGCTGGCCAACGACACGCTGCACCTGGGCGACCTCGCCACGCGCCTGCTCGACGCGGCCACCGCGCTCGACCGGCGACCCACCGAGACCGCGCCCGCCGAGGCAGCGGAGGACGTGGCCGCGCTCGTGGGCGACTGGTACTGGGGACCGGTCCCCTACCGACTCGAGCCGACGGCCGACGGCTTCCACCTCTCGGACGTCAACGGCAACCGGCGCTCGCGGTTCGTCCGCGACGGCGACGGCTGGCGGGGGCTCGACACCTACTTCGCCGGGGAGCGCCTCGTCGTGCGCGACGACGGTGCCCTCGACCTGGCCACCTTCATCCTCAGCCGCGAGCCGTACGACCCGGCCGTGGACCATCCGGGCGGCCTCGACCCCCGCGGCTGGCACTGAGGACCCAGGGTCTCGATACGCGGGCTCGTTCCTCGCCCTGCTACTCGACCAGCGGCCTCGGTGATCGAGTGACGGCGAGCGCAGCGGCCTCGCTGATCGAGTGACGGCGGGCGCAGCGGCCTCGCTGATCGAGTGACGGCGAGCGCAGCGAGACGTTGTATCGAGATCAGGATGGAGCGCGACTAGAGGCCGAGCTTGCGGGCGGCCTGCTCCACCTGGTCCCAGCGGGCGCGGTCGCCGCCGGTGCGGTCGGGGTGGGCCTTGCCGCGCGCGGCGCGCAGGACGCGCTCGAGGTCGGACTTCGAGGGGTTGCGTGGCAGCGGCTCGGTGCCGGCGATCGTCTCGAGCGTCATGATCGCGGCGAACTGCGCAGGGCTGTAGTCGCCGCGCTCCACCTCGACGCTGGTCTTCTTCGCGCTGGCGCGGGCGTTGTAGTCACGCATCCGCTGGGGATAGCCCACGCGGTTCGCGTCGTAGAGCGGGATCTTGAGGCTGCGAGCGAGGTCGGTGGCGGCCTTCTCGTTCGGCACGCGACGGCGGGTCCACTCCCCGTCGGCGGCGACGAACACCACCGTGGTCTGGGTGACCGTGGTCTTGGGCTCGACGAAGGCCTCGACCCCGGAGCGAGAGGTCGCGAACTCCTTCAGCGCGGCCAGATCGGCTCGGCTGGCGTCGCGATCGGACACGACGGCACCGGCTGAGGTGCGTCGACGGCGTTTGAACAGGCCCACGGCGCAATTCTGCCCGACCGCACCCACCCCCATCAGGAAGCGCGCGGAACCTACCCCGAAGTCACATCCCGCGAGCCCTCCCCGGTGGCAGCCCTCACCGGACAGGTGACAAGATGACAGCAGACCACCTACCCGGAGGACATCGTGCCCGACGACGCACCCCATTCGTTCGACATCGTCATTCTCGGAGCCGGAAGCGGGGGCTACGCCTGTGCCCTGCGCGCCGTTCAGCTCGGCAAGACCGTTGCCATGATCGAGAAGGCCAAGGTGGGTGGCACGTGCCTCCACGAAGGCTGCATCCCCACCAAGGCGCTCCTGCACGCGGCCGAGGTCGCGCACGTCGCCAGCGAAGGTGACTCGATCGGCGTGCACACGTCGTTCGACGGTGTCGACATGACCAAGGTCAACGCCTACAAGCAGGGCGTCATCGACCGCCTCTACAAGGGCCTCACCGGCCTGGTGAAGTCCGGCGGCATCACCGTCGTCGAGGGCGAGGGCAAGCTCGTCGACGCCAAGACCGTCGAGGTCGACGGCCAGCGCTACACCGGCACCAACGTCGTCCTCGCCACCGGCTCGGAGCCCCGCACGCTCGGGATCGAGATCGGCGGCCGCGTGATGACCAGCGACCAGGCCCTCAAGCTCGAGGAGGTCCCGAAGCGCGCCGTCATCATCGGCGGCAGCGTCATCGGCGTCGAGTTCGCCTCCGTCTGGAACCACTTCGGCGCCGAGGTCACCATCGTCGAGGCGCTCCCCACGCTCGTCCCGCTGGAGGACCCGATCCTCAGCAAGGGCCTGGAGCGCGCGTTCCGCAAGCGCAAGATCGCCTTCAAGACCGGCGTGAAGTTCACCGGCGTCGAGCAGAACGACAACGGCGCCGTCGTCACGCTGGAGAACGGCGACACGATCGAGACCGACGTGGTCCTCGTGGCCGTCGGCCGCGGCCCCCGCTCGGCCGGCATGGGCTTCGAGGAGGCCGGTGTCACCGTCGAGCGCGGCTGGGTGCCCACCGACGAGCGCCTGCGCACCAACGTCGACGGCGTCTACGCGGTCGGCGACCTCGTGCCCGGCCTGCAGCTGGCGCACCGCGGCTTCGCCCACGGCATCTTCGTCGCCGAGGAGATCGCGGGCCTGAACCCGCGCCCGATCGTCGACGTGAACATCCCCCGCGTCACGTACTGCGAGCCCGAGCTCGCGTCGGTCGGCCTCACCGAGGCCCAGGCCAAGGACAAGCACGGCGAGGTCGAGACCGTCGAGTACAACCTCGGCGGCAACGGCAAGAGCCAGATCCTGCAGACCGCCGGTGTCGTCAAGGTGGTGCGCGAGAAGGACGGCCCGATCGTGGGCGTCCACATGCTCGGCGCGCGCATGGGCGAGCAGATCGGCGAGGCGACCCTCTGGGTGGGCTGGGAGGCCTACCCCGACGACGTCGCCGAGTTCATCCACGCCCACCCCACCCAGAACGAGTCCCTCGGCGAGGCCGCCCTCGCCCTGGCCGGCAAGCCGCTGCACTCGCACGCCTGAGAACCGAACAGGACACCACATGGCAACCGAAGTCACCCTTCCCGCGCTCGGCGAGTCGGTCACCGAAGGCACCGTCACGCAGTGGCTGAAGGCCGTCGGCGACACGATCGAGGTCGACGAGCCCCTGCTCGAGATCTCCACCGACAAGGTCGACACCGAGATCCCCTCCCCCGTCGCCGGCACGATCCTGGAGATCCGTGCCGAGGAGGACGACACCGTCGAGGTGGGCGCCGTGCTGGCGATCATCGGTGACGCGGACGAGTCCTCCTCCGACTCCGGCGACTCGGGTGAGTCGTCGCAGGCCGAGGCTGAGCCCGAGCCCGCCGCCGAGGAGCCCGCTCCCGGCGCCGGCGAGGCCGAGGAGGAGTCGCAGCCGGCTCCCGCCGAGGAGCCCGCCCCCGCGGCGGAGCCCGACGAGGAGGCCCCGGCCCCCGAGCCCGAGACGAAGCCCGCCTCGTCCGGCGGCACGAGCGGCCAGGCCGTCACGCTGCCCGCGCTCGGCGAGTCCGTCACCGAGGGCACCGTCACCCAGTGGCTCAAGTCCGTCGGCGACACCGTCGAGATCGACGAGCCGCTGCTCGAGATCTCCACCGACAAGGTCGACACCGAGATCCCGTCCCCGATCGCCGGCACGCTGCTGGAGATCAAGGTCGACGAGGACGAGACCGTCGAGGTCGGCGCCGAGCTCGCGATCATCGGCGAGGAGGGCGCAGCGCCGGCCGAGTCGGCGCCCGAGCCCGAGCCCGAGCCGGAACCCGCGCAGGAGGAGGCCCCGGCCGAGGAGCCGAAGGCCGAGGAGCCGAAGGCCGAGGAGCCCCAGCCCGAGCCGGAGCCCGAGCAGCCGAAGGAGGAGCCGAAGGCCGAGGAGCCCCAGGAGCAGCCGAAGGCCGAGGAGCCGAAGGTCGAGGTCTCCGCGTCCTCGGACGCCGGTTCGTCCGAGGGCTACGTGACCCCGATCGTCCGCAAGCTCGCCAAGCAGCACGGCGTGGACCTGTCCACCGTCACCGGCTCCGGTGTCGGCGGCCGGATCCGCAAGCAGGACATCCTCGACGCGGCCGAGAAGAGCAAGGCCGCCGAGGCTCCCGCCGCCGAGAAGCCGGCTGCCGCCTCCGCGGCGCCGTCGGCCCCGGCCTCGCCGCTGCGTGGTCGCACCGACAAGCTCAGCCGCCTGCGCAAGACCATCGCCAACCGCATGGTCGAGTCGCTGCAGGTCGCGGCCCAGCTCACGCAGGTGCACGAGGTCGACGTCACCGAGGTCGTCCGCCTGCGCGCCCAGCACAAGGACGCGTTCCTGGAGCGTGAGGGCGTCAAGCTGACGTACCTGCCGTTCTTCGCGAAGGCGGCCATCGAGGCGCTCAAGCAGTACCCGCAGGTCAACGCGGCGCTCGACCTCGAGGGGGGCACCGTCACCTACCCCGATGGCGAGCACCTCTCGATCGCGGTCGACACCGAGCGCGGCCTGTTGGCGCCCACGATCAAGGACGCCGGCGACCTCAACATCGCCGGTCTGGCCCGCAAGATCGCCGACATCGCCGATCGCACCCGGAACAACAAGATCCTTCCGGACGAGCTCTCCGGCGGCACGTTCTCGATCACGAACCTGGGCAGCAACGGCGCCCTGTTCGACACGCCGATCATCAACCAGCCGCAGGTCGCGATCCTCGGCGTCGGCTCGATCGTCAAGCGTCCGGTGGTCATCACCGACGCGAACGGCTCGGAGTCCATCGCGATCCGCTCGATGGCCTACCTGGCGCTCACGTACGACCACCGCATCATCGACGGTGCCGACGCGGGCCGCTTCCTGACCGCCATCAAGGAGCGGCTGCAGGCCGGCGCCTTCGAAGGTGAGCTGGGCTGAGCATGCGAGTTGTGATCGGGGGCGCGTCGGGATTCCTCGGCGCGCCCCTGGTCCACCACCTGCGCCAGCGTGGCCACGAGGTCACGACGCTGGTGCGGCGCACGGCAGGCGACGGCGAGTCCTGGTGGAAGCCCTCCGAGGGCCTCATCGACCAGGACCTGATCGCCCGGGCCGACGCGGTGATCAACCTGTCCGGGTCGCCGATCTCGCAGTGGCCCCGCACCCCGTCGCGCAAGCGCGAGATCCTCGCCTCGCGCCTCGGCGCCACCTCCACGCTCGCGCGCGCCGTCGCGGCCTCGCCCACCCCTCCGGCGTTCCTGTCCGGATCGGGGATGTCCTGGTACGGCGTCGACCGCGGTGACGAGGAACTCGACGAGACCTCCGGTCCCGGCACGGGCTTCCTCGCCGAGGTGGCCCAGCAGTGGGAGGCGGCAGCCGCGCCGGCCGTCGAGTCCGGCGCCCGTGTGGCCTACCTGCGCACGGCGATCGTGCTGGACAAGTCCGGTGGTGCACTGAAGCTCATGCTGCTGCCGTTCCGGCTCGGCCTGGGCGCCCGGCTCGGCGACGGGCACCAGTACTTCTCCACGATCTCCCGTCGCGACTGGGTGTCGGCGGTGACGCACGTGCTCGAGGGCGACCTCAGCGGCCCGGTGAACCTCGCGATCCCCGACGACGTCACCAACCGCGACTTCACCCGCACGCTGGCCACCACCGTGCACCGGCCGGCCGTGCTGGCCGCTCCGGCGTTCGCGATCCGGCTGGCTCTCGGCGGCCTGGCCGACGACCTCCTCGGCTCGCTGCGGGTCCGTCCCGCGGCGCTGATGGCCGACCGGTTCTCCTTCGCCGACCCGGGCATCGACCGCGTGCTGCGCACGGCCCTCGGCCGCGGCGCCTGACAGTGACAATGGGGAACGGGGTCGCCCGTCCGAGTTGACCCTTTGGCTGACCGACCTTGGTGTCCTTGCTGAGATCTGTCGCTCGGTGCGGGTGACCCCGTCCTGCACGTCACCTGGTCGAGCGTTCGTGACCTCATAGGAGCCTGGCCAGAGGCCCCGTCACTGTCTTGTCCGCCCGTTCGGTGGGTGCCGTGTCACCACCGGATGAAGGAGATGACATGTCCACGATGACAAATCTGGGCGGCGAAGTCACGGTGGGTGTCGACACGCATCTGGACACCCATGTCGCCGTCGCGCTGGACCAAGTCGGACGGGTGATCGGTGAGCGGTCGTTCGCCGCGGACCCGGCCGGCTATCGGTCGTTGTTGCGTTGGGGCACCCGGTTCGGTCCCGTTCGGGCGTTCGGGATCGAAGGAACGGGCTGTTACGGCGCCGGACTGGCCCGGGCAGCCCGAGCCGCCGGCCACCGGGTGGTCGAGGTCGACCGTCCCGACCGGCGGACTCGCCGGGCCAAGGGCAAGTCCGACCCGGTCGATGCCGAAGCCGCCGCCCGGGCCGTGATGGCCGGGACAGCGACCGGGATCCCCAAGACCCGCGACGGTGACGTCGAGGCGATCCGAGCGCTGCGGGTCGCCCGGCGCAGCGCGGTCAGGACTCGGATCCAAGTGGCCAACCAACTGCACGCGTTGGTGATCAGCGCTCCAGAACCGCTGCGTGAACAGCTGCGGCACCTCTCGACCCGCCACCTCGTCGACACCGCGGCCGCGTTGCGACCCGGACCAGCCCTGGATCCGGTCGCGGCCACCAAGCACGCCCTGCGCCAACTCGCTCGCCGTCACCAGGACGCCAACACCGACATCGCTGACCTCGACCGGCTGCTCGAGCAACTGGTTCCGCAGGCCTGTCCTGAGCTGCTCGCTCTGTTCGGCGTCGGCACCGACGTCGCCGGAACACTGCTCGTGACCGCCGGCGACAACCCGCAGCGTCTCCACAGCGATCCCGCCTTCGCCAGCCTCTGCGGCGTCGCGCCTCTGCCCGCCAGCAGCGGCAAGACCACCGGCAGACACCGGCTCAACCGCGGCGGAGACCGCCAAGCCAACGCAGCCCTTTATCGGATCGTGCTCTGCAGACTCCGTTACGACCCCGCCACCCGCGCCTACGTCGAACGACGCACCAAAGAAGGCCTCAGCAAACCCGAAATCATCCGCTGCCTCAAACGCTACGTCGCCCGAGAAGTCCGCCACGCACTACAGGCTTGACCTCCATAGGAGCATCTCAGCGCACCCGCACGATCCGCCACCAGCCGTCGCGGTGGGCGACCTCGACGATCCTGCGGTCCCACGCGTCCGCGGGCAGCCGGTGGCGCGTGCCGTCGTCGAGCACCGCCACCGTGGGGCCGAGCCGCTCGACGACCTCCACCCCGCCGGCGCCCACGCGGCACGAGGCCCGCACGGTGCGCGCGCCCTCGACCGTGATCCCCCGCTCGCGCCACGACCTCAGCCGCTCGACGTCGGCCTCGTCGGTGCCGGGAGCGTAGGCCCGGGAGAGCAGCCGCTCGTCGCCCGAGGTCCAAGCGAGGGCCCGCACGACGTCGAGCGCCGTGAGCGCGTCGCAGTGCCCCGTGAACGGCACGGCGAGGGCGGCGAGGGCCGCGATCCACTCCCCCATGGCCGCAGCCTCGCGGGTGCCCGCGTGCCGTGTCGACTCGCGGTCCACAGCCCTGCCACGATGGACCGGTGGCGACCATCCGCGCAGCGACCCCGGCCGACCTGCCGGCGATCCTCGACATCCACAACGAAGCCATCGAGAACACCACGGCGATCTGGGACGAGACGCCGGTCGACCTCGCCGATCGCCTGCACTGGTACGAGACCCGCGTCCGCGCCGGTCACCCGGTGCTGGTGGCCGACGTGCACGGCGAGGTGGCCGGCTACGCCAGCTACGGGACGTTCCGCCCGCGCGAGTCCTACCGGCACACCGTCGAGAACGCGGTCTACGTGCACCACGACCACCGACGCCGCGGCATCGCCCGCCAGCTCATGGTCGCGCTGCTGGGGCACGCCTGCGACGCGCCCGACGTCCACGTGGTGCTGGCCCTGATCGAGTCGGGGAACACGGTCTCGATCGAGCTGCACGAGGACCTCGGGTTCGAGCAGACCGGACGCCTCGAGGAGGTCGGGCGCAAGTTCGACCGCTGGCTCGACCTGACGATCCTGCGCCGCGTCGTAGGCTGAGCCCGTGCGCTACCTCCAGGACTGGTACGGCGACGCTGCGATCGACTACACGCAGGCGTGGCAGCTCCAGCGCGACCTGCACGCCGACCGCGTGGCCGACCGCATCGAGGACACGGCCCTGCTGCTGGAGCACCCGCCGGTCTACACCGCGGGCCGCCGCACCGAGCCCCACGAGCGCCCGCAGGACGGCACGCCCGTCGTCGATGTCGACCGCGGCGGCAAGATCACGTTCCACGGGCCCGGCCAGCTGGTGGGCTACCCGATCGTGAAGCTGCCTTCCCACGTGCTGGTCGTCGACTACGTGCGTCGCATCGAGGAGGCGCTGATCCGCTCGCTGTCCGACCACGGGCTGGCCACCGGCCGCGTGCCGGGTCGCTCCGGCGTGTGGCTGCCCGAGTCCGCGGGTCGCCCCGAGCGCAAGATCGCCGCGATCGGCATCCGCGTCTCGCGCGGCGTGGCGATGCACGGCTTCAGCCTCAACTGCGACGTCGACCTGGGCTGGTACGACCGCTTCGTCCCGTGCGGCATCGCCGACGCGGGCGTGACCTCGCTCGACCGCGAGATCGGACGCGACGCCGCCCCGCGCGACGTGGCGCCCACGGTGATCGCCCACCTCGACGACCTGCTGACGTGGCGCACCTACGAGCCCTCCCCCGACATCGACCGCGTCCAGCACGCGGCGGTCCCGCTGCTCTGATCACCGGACGCCACGTAGGGTGGTGACCGTGACCATCGCTCCCGAAGGACGCAAGATGTTGCGGCTCGAGGTCCGCAACGCCGAGACCCCCATCGAGAAGAAGCCCGCGTGGATCAAGACGCGCGCCAAGATGGGGCCGGAGTACAACGAGCTGATGAAGCTCGTGAAGAGCGAGGGCCTGCACACGGTCTGTCAGGAAGCCGGCTGTCCCAACATCTTCGAGTGCTGGGAGGACCGCGAGGCCACCTTCCTCATCGGCGGCGAGCAGTGCACGCGCCGCTGCGACTTCTGCCAGATCGACACCGGCAAGCCCTCGGATCTCGATCGTGACGAGCCCCGCCGCGTGGCCGAGAGCGTCCGCACGATGGAGCTGAAGTACGCCACCATCACCGGCGTCGCCCGCGACGACCTG
Source organism: Aeromicrobium sp. JP4 (assembly GCF_054957925.1). Classification (NCBI taxonomy): domain Bacteria; kingdom Bacillati; phylum Actinomycetota; class Actinomycetes; order Propionibacteriales; family Nocardioidaceae; genus Aeromicrobium; species Aeromicrobium sp. JP4. The sequence goes on along the minus strand of NZ_CM143290.1, from coordinate 3,261,938 downwards.
CCCGACGGCGGCGCGTGGCTCTACGCCGAGACGGTCCGCAAGATCCACGAGCTCAACCCGGGCACCGGCGTGGAGAACCTCATCCCCGACTTCAACGGCATCCCCGAGCTGCTGACCGAGGTCTTCGAGTCGCGTCCCGAGGTGCTCGCGCACAACGTCGAGACCGTGCCGAGGATCTTCAAGCGCATCCGCCCGGCGTTCCGCTACGAGCGCTCGCTCGACGTGCTGACGCAGGCGCGGGCCTTCGGCCTGGTCACGAAGTCCAACCTGATCCTGGGCCTGGGCGAGACGCGCGAGGAGGTCTCGCAGGCGCTGCGCGACCTGCACGCGGCCGGTTGCGAGCTCATCACGATCACCCAGTACCTGCGCCCCTCGGCCCGTCACCACCCCGTCGAGCGGTGGGTCAAGCCCGAGGAGTTCGTCGAGCTGCAGCAGGAGGCCGACGAGATCGGATTCTCCGGTGTGATGTCCGGACCGCTGGTCCGTTCGTCCTACCGCGCGGGAAGGCTCTACCAGCAGGCCATGGACGCTCGGGCCTGACGTAGAATCGGGCTCATGTCCAGCCCCGCTCCCGCAGCACCCACCGGACGCATCGCGCAGCTGCGCAACGCGTACCAGATGACCAAGCGGACGCAGCCGCGTCTCGGCCTGCTCCTGCTCGGTGTCTTCGTGCTCACCGCCGCCGCCATGGCGGCGCTGTCCCTGCTCATCTTCGGGATCTGGTGGCTGGGCATCATCATCGCGGTCCTGCTCTCGCTGACCACCGCCCTGCTGGTCACGATGATCGTGTTCGGCAAGCGCGCCGAGAAGTCGATGTACGAGCAGGCCGAGGGCCAGCTGGGTGCCGGCGCGGGCGCGCTGCAGATGCTGCGCCGCGGCTGGGACGTCAAGCCCGCCGTCGGCTTCACGAAGCAGCAGGACGTGGTGCACCGACTGGTGGGGCGTCCCGGCGTCGTCCTGGTCGGCGAGGGCCAGCACGCCCGCGTGAGCAACCTGCTCGGCTCCGAGGTCAAGAAGCACCGCCGCATCGTCGGCGACGGCGTCCCGATCACCACGCTCATCGTGGGTCGCGGCGACGGCGAGGTGCCCCTGCCCCAGCTGGTGAAGCGGGTCAAGAAGCTCAAGAAGGCCATCAAGCCGGCGCAGCAGACCGACGTGCTCTACAAGCTGAAGGCGCTCGACGCGATGCGCCCCGCCGCCCCGATGCCGCGCGGCCCGGTGCCCACCAGCACCAAGGGCGCCCGCAAGATGATGCGCGGCTGACCCAGCCTCCGCCTCCGCCCCCGCCACCACCGCGAGTGGCGGGCGTTGTCGCGCCCCTCGGTGATCGAGTAGCTGGCGAGCGCAGCGAGACGCGTATCGAGATCAAGCCTGGCTGCGGCGAACCTAGGCCTTGACGACCTTGCTGCCCGCAGCGAGGTCGTGCAGGCCGCGCTTGTCGTCGGTCATCACGATGGCGGGGATCACGAGGCTCAGCAGCACGGTGCGCAGCAGCGCCCGCAGCACACCGATCGGGCGTCCGTCGGGGTTGATCAGCCGCAGGCCCATGATGCGCTTGCCGATCGAGAACCCGGTGATCCCGACGAGGATCGCGACCTCGACGACGAATACGCCGTTGATGATCAGCTGGTCGCGGATGCCGTCAGGCGGGAACCGCACCCCGGTCCACCCGAACAGCGCCACGGCGGAGAACGAGGCGATCACCCAGTCGATCAGCAGCGCCACCAGGCGCCGCCCCAGGGACGGCTCGTCGAAGGTCTCGGTCACGGGCCCAGCCTAGGCAGCGGCACCGCCCTCGGCTTCGACGCCTACGGTCTCGCGCCCGGATCGTGGCAGGAGCAGGCAGTCCTTCGCCGGCGGAACCAGCAACGACAACGACGAGCAGCAGGTCAACAGAACCCCGTGCCTAGGTCGCTGAGTTGATGCACCTCTGACGCTCCGAGCTCGGCGAACCGCCGGAGGGCATGGCGCGCCCACGGCCAGGCGCCATGAACGTCACCAAGTAGCCGAGCTTTGTGCCCTGGCATGGGTGGACCGGCTCGCGGAGCGCCCCGCGTGGCAGTTCAGCACACCAGCCAACTTGACGAACACGTCCGGCCGGATTAGTCAGGCGTCGGCCAGCCAGGCGTTCCGGACGACGGCCCACGCCTCGTCGGGGCCGACCCGGACTACGCACTGGTGGCCCAGCGCCGTGGTCCACTCGTCTTCAGTCGGCGCGCTGGCGAACATGAAGGACGCTGGCCCGCGGGCGGTGGGGCCGTGCTTGACGAACAGGTCTACGGCCTCGGTGGTGACTGCGCCACGCTGAGCGAGTGCCCAGAGGTCGTACAGGTCGCGTGGGGCTGCACGTTCGCACCATGCGGCGAGCTTGGAAGCGGCGAAGGCAGCGAGCGTTGGGACGCGCATGGTGGCGGCGGGAACGCCGGCGTACCGCTGATACAGGCTGACAACCTCTGTGGGCCAGGCGGGATAGCCGGTGCCGTCGAGGAGCTGCACCTGCACCTGGAGGCCGGCGACCTGCAAGACCGCCGGCTCTGAGCCGCGGGTGATGGTGAGTTCCGGCAGCCAAGTCACCTCACCGTAAGTCCTGGCCAGCGCACGCGAGACGACGCGGTCCATATCGTTGGCGACGTCAGCGCGACGACCCAGGGCGATCAGATCGATGTCCTCACTGAGCCGCAGATCGGGCAGGTGGGTACGGCTGAGCGCGGTGCCACCAAAGAACATCAGCCGGTCATCGGGCAGCTTCGACAAAGCGAACAGGATGTGCGAGATCAGCTTGTCGCGCTCGACCTGTGCGTTGCCGACGCCGAACTGCTCGGCGACACGAGCCTCGTCTGTGGCCGCCGGCGGGTCGGACGGTCCGGTCATCACGCAGTCCTGACGAGCTCAGCGGCGCGGCGGCCGAAGTTGTTCTCGTCGGCGAGCTCGAGCAGGTACTCGGTGTCAACGCGCGGCATCAGGTTCGCGATCGCGCCACGAGCCTCGACCTCAAGGCCTCCCAGGGTCGGGCGTCGTGCGAGGTCGAGGACGGTCTGCTCGACGGTAGTGACCAGGACGTGGCCGGTTTCCACGGGCATCCGCACCGCGTCGAGACGGTCGGTGTCGCGGGCGACAAAGAGGACTCGGCCTCCGTCATCGAGGGTGATGGGGGTGTGCTGGCGTGGGATGGCGACGATGCCGACACCGATTGCGCGAGGAAGCGCCCCGTGGATGCGTGCTGCGGTCAGGCCCATGAGGACGACATCCTCGTCGGGATAGGCGGTCGTTGCGATAGCCGCGGCGGCGGTCTCGATAGTGGGCCGCCATGCGAGGGGCTGGTCGTCCGGCGGAGCCATGTAGTAGCCGGGAGCAAGCCGAATCAGCTCACCCTTCGCAGCGTGGTGGCGCAGGAGGGCGCGCGGGTTCGCGTACTTGTCCGCGAGGTTCACCGGGCGTGCGGCGCGGAGTTGCGCACGTGCGACATCTCGGAGTGCAGTCATGTCCCGTCCTTCGCTATTAATGAAATCGTAGCATGAGACACTACGATTTCATTAGTGGATCCCCTGAGCGGTCACAGAGAGTTACCGCCAACGTCCCCGAACGCCTCGTCGGGCCCGAATTTCTCGCCTTCTTCCTGATCTTCGTCTGGTGATGTGATTCGGCCTCGCACTGGCCTTCCAGTCGCGGCGTGACCTGGCGAGCGGACTGTCAAGGCGCGAGGTGCAGCCGCGCGGAGGCCTCGGCTCGGACCGTCGCCGTGTCGGGGAGGCCCGGCGGTACGAGTGGCAGCCGCGCGCGGCGCGTCACCCGGACGTCGACGCGGTCGTCGGTGGTGACCAAGGTGAGGCTCACGTCGGTCGGGACGATCCCGGCCGTCAGCGCGCGGGCGTCGGCAGCGTCGAGGGTCGCCTCGTCCGTGAGACCGCCGAGGTAGACGCGGTCGCGGTCGAGGCCGTCGGCGGCGTGCAGCGCGACCCGGTCGGCGAGGTTCATCAGCTCGCGCCGCTCGAGGAACGCGGCCGAGGCGTTCACCACCACGACGACGAGCAGGCCCAGCACCGCGAGGAACCCCACCGTCAGCACCGTGACGTTGCCGCGATCGCGGGTCCTCACGGTGCGGCCCTGTACCGGCCGAAGGGCTCGGTATGGGTGGAGGCGACGTCGAACGCTGCGATGGGATCGCCGAAGAGGTCCGGGGCCAGTGGGAGACGCTGGGACGATCGCACCCGGACGACCACGCTGGAGCCGGGCGCGAAGCACTCGGGCCGGCACTCGGTGGAGATCGAGCCACCGACGACGTCGTGGTCGGCCAAGACCAGGCGCGCCGCGACTCGGGCTCGCGCCTCGGCCTCGGTCGGGCTCTCGGACTGGATGAAGGCGCGCGCCGCAGCCTCGCTCGCGGCCGTGACCCCGTAGGCCGCGCGCTGGGTCTCGAACACCGCGACCACGATGTAGACCAGCGGCACGAGCAGCAGCAGGGTCAGCCAGGTGAACTCCACGGTCGCGCTCCCCCGCTCGCCCCTCATGGGGCCTCCTGACGGACGGCCCGGCCCACCGCATCCACGGCGACACCTGGGCCCCACAGCCCGAGTGGCGGCACCTCGGCGCTGACGCGCACCTCGATGACCGGGATCCCGTCCACCTGCGCCTCCCGGACGTTCACGTCCTCGGCGTACCGGTCGGCCAGGGTCGTCCGCAGCACCTCGCGGGCCCGCACCCGCGCCTCGCCGATCGGCGCGTCCAACGACGCTGCGGCTCGGGCACCGTCGGACGCGGCGGCCGTCATCGTGTTCCGCACGTGCATCACGAGGGCGACTTGGGCGATGGCGAACACCAGTGGGATCAGCACCATCAGCACCATCACGAACTCGGGGACCGCGGAGCCGCGCTCGTCGCGCAGCGGCCGCCGCGTGCGCACGCTCAGCCGCCGACGGACGACAGCGCCTGGTTGAGCATGGCCGACAGCCTCGGGCCGGCCATCGCGGTGAGCCCGACGACGATGCCTGCCGTCATGAGCGTGATCATGACCCAGCCGGGTACGTCACCTCGCTCGTGATGGCGGCGGCGGCGCAGCTGCTCGATCCGTGACGTCATGCGGTCTCCTTCATCTCAACCACCCGAGGACAGGTGGAGTCCGGCCAAACCTGGGAAGAATGCGAACGCGATCGTGATGGGCAGGATCATGAAGACGACCGGCACCATCATCGCGATCTCGCGCCGCCCGCCCGACTCGATGAGCTCGCGGCGGGCGTGCTCACGGACGTCGGCGGCCTGTGCGTGCAGGACGTCGATGAGCGGAGTGCCACGGTCGATCGCGACGGCCAGGGCCTCGGCGAACCGAGCCACGCTCATCACGCCGGTGCGGGACGCCAGACTGTCGAGGGCGTCGACGACCGTGGCACCGGCTCGGACCTCGGCCAGGACACGGCCTAGCTCCAGTGAGAGCGCGCCGTGACTGACGCGACTGACGCGATCGATCGAGGCCACCGGGCTCTCCCCCGCCGCCACCGACAGTGCCAGCAGGTCGGCGACCGTCGGGAACTCGGCCCGCATCCGGGCCTCGTGGGTGCGCACCCACGAGGACAGCCACTGATCGCAGGCGAGGCAGCCCACAACCAACCCGGCAGCGCACCACAGCAGCAGCGCGACGACCGGAGGCCGAGCGATCGACCACGCCACCATGGACACGGCCACCGCGCCTGCGAGGCCGATCGCTCCCCACGTGGCCTGCCGGACGCGGAAGCTCTCGACGGTCTCGTCGCTGGCACACCGACGCAGCCTCCGGGCGATCGCGGCGTTGTTGCCGAGCGACTCGCCGATGGCGCGCGTCAGGCGACGCCACCACGGCCCGATGAGCTGGTCGATCACCCGGCTCGCGGGCAGGTCCGCGGAGGGGTGGACGTCGCGGACGTAGGGCACGACGCGATCGGCCAGGGACGGCCGCCGCGCCCGCCGCCATCCGTCGGCGACGAGCAGCAGCCCCGTCGTGAACATGGCCGCGACGATCGCGCCGGTCATGCGAGGATCCGCCGCTCGGTGGGGAGCCGTCCGAGTCGCAGCATCAGTCGGTAGGCCACGAGGCACGTCGTGGCGCCCGCCACGAGCAGGAAGACGCCGGACGGCGTGGCGAAGCGGGCGATGACGTCACGCTGGAGGCTCATCATCAGCAGGACGAGCCAGGGCGCCGCCACCGCGAGCCGGGCGGCGCCGATCGTCCACGACTGACGCGACTCCAGCTCGCCGCGGGTGCGCAGGTCGTCGCGCAGGAAGCCCGACAGCGAGCGCAGCAGCCGACCGAGGTCGCCGCCACCCACCTCGCGGGCGATGCGCAGCGCCTCCACGACACGATCGCCGATGGGATCGGCCAGACGCGCCTTCAGCCGGTCGAGACTCTCGGCGAACCGGCCCGTGGACGTGTAGTCGCGCCCGAACTGGCTGAACGGCTCGCGCAGCTGCTCTGGCCCCCGCTCCCCCAGCTGGATGAGCGCCTCGGGCAGTGACAATCCCGCTCGGACTGCGGAGGCGAGGTGGTCGACGGCGTCGGGCCAGGCCTCGGCGTGCTCGCGCTGACGCCGGCCCGCCCGCGACCGGACGAGCGCGAACGGCAGCCATCCTCCGGCGATGCCCGCCAGCAGGCCCACCACCGGAACCGCGGTGAGGGTGAACGCCACGAGAGCCGCGACCACAGCGAGGACCAGCGACCCCCGTACCAGCGTCAGTGGCGCGACGTCGGGCATTCCCGCCCGCTGCAGCAACCCCGCCAGACGAGGTGGCCGCACCGGCCGCGCGGTGCGCGACCGCCGAGGATGTCGGCTGTCCACGATCAGCAGCACGCCGATGCCGAAGACGAGGCCGATCAGTGTTCCCACAGCGCCTCCGGATCGATCCCGGCGGCCTCGAAGGCCTCGCGACGCTGGGGCGTCCCCGCCCCTCGTACCAAGACGCCGCCACGGCGCACGAAGACCGGCTCGGCCTCGATGATCCCGTTCTCGGCGCGGCCCGTGGTGGCGACGATCTCCCGGACGGCGCGGCGGCCGGACGTGTCGATCCCGGTGTGGATGACGATGTCGACCGCCGTGGCAACGGTGGGCACCACGAAGCCGGCCGAGACGTTCTCACCGGCGAGCAGCGGCAGGGTGCACAGCTTCACGAGCGCCTGCTTCGCCGAGTTCGCGTGGATCGACGCCATCCCCGGCAGGCCCGAGTTCAGCGCGAGCAGGAGGTCGAGCGCCTCCTCGGCGCGCACCTCGCCGACGATGATGCGGTTCGGGCGCATCCGCAGCGCCTCCTTCACGAGCATGCGGAGCGTGATCTCGCCCGTGCCCTCCAGTCCGGCCTGTCGGGTCTGCATCGCGACCCAGTCGGGGTGCCCGGTCCTGAGCTCGAAGACCTCCTCGACCGACACGAGGCGCTGCGTGCCGGGGATCGCGCCGGTGAGGCAGTTCAGCAGCGTGGTCTTGCCGGCCTGGGTGCCTCCGCTGACGACGATGTTGAGGCCTGCCTGGACGCACGACGTGAGGAAGGCGGCCGACCGCTCGTCGAGGGTGCCGAGCGCGACGAGGTCGTCGAGGCTCGCCGCCTTGGCGACGAACTTGCGGATGTTGACGGCGGTGAACCCGCGGGTGATGCCGTCGAGCACCACGTGGAGGCGGTGCCCGCCGGGCAGCATGGCGTCGACGAACGGCTGACTGAGGTCGAGGCGTCGGCCACTGGACGACAGCATGCGCTCCACCAGCTCACGCACCTGCGCGGTGGTCAGCATGACCGAGGTCAGCTCGTGCCGGCCGGCGCGGGCGACGAAGACCCGGTCGGGCTCGTTGACCCAGACCTCCTCGACCTCCGGGTCGTCGAGGAACCGCTGCAGCGGGCCGAAGCCGACGAGGTCGGAGACAAGCTCGCCCACGACCCGGTCGGGCTCGTCGAGCGCCCGGACCGCACCGGTGAGGCTGCGCTGCTCGTGCTCCGCAACCGCCTCGGCGGCGGCCCGGTGCACGGCCTCGACGTCGGTGCGCGGATCGATCCGTCGCTCACGGACGAGCGCGCGCACGCGATCGCTCAGTACTTCCATTCGCTTCCCCCCGAAAGCCGTTCCCACCCGAACGTGGGCCCGATCCTGCCCAACTCGCAGTGACGCGTGCAAGCCGTCGTCCCAAACCCTGTGGACGGTGGGACGGACGAGCCTGATGGGGGAATCCAGGCTCGTCCGAGCGCCTACGACCGGCGCAACCGCTTCACCATCGGCGCCTCGTCGAACTGCTCACCGCTCGCGCCGAACGAGATGAGGAACTGGGTCGAGACGTACTTCGTGGCGTGCCCCTTGAGGCACGTCCGCGGCACCTTGAGCCGGACCACCTGGGGACCCCAGCTGCCGGACAGGCCCTTGCAGGTGCGCTTCTTCAGGTCGAAGTGGTCGAAGTAGAGCAGGCTCACCTTGGCGGGCTGGCCCTTGTGCTGACGGATCCGCACGACGTAGCCGGCCTCGAAGATCTCGTAGCGGGACACCAGGAAGTCGGCCGTGCCGGACTTCCCGAGCTCGGGGACCTTCGCGGAGACGCGCACGCGGTCGGACTCGTGGGAGTACCGCACCTTCGTGATGTCGATCCGAGCCGGTGCGTCGCCGCTCGGGTCGTTCCTCGTGACGGTCTGGGCGGACGCCGGGGCGGCCACCCCGCCCACGAGCAGCACTGCGCCGAGCAGCGCGGGAACCATGGTTGAACGCCTCATCGTCGGCCTCCTTCGCGCGCGGGCACCGTGCCCGCCCTCTCCCCAGGTGAGCGGCGCGCGCTCCGACCGATACCTGCCCAGGCGGTTGCTACACCGGGGCGCAGGATGCGTCTGGGACCGATGTGTTGCACGCTGTGGGCATGGTCCGCGTCGCCCGTCGGTGGAGCATTGCAGTCGCCTCCTCCCTCGCCCTCTCCCTTGTCGCCCTTCCCAGCCATGCCGAGACCCCGGAATCCGAACCGAGCTCGACCCCGTCCACTCCCGCCGTCACCGCGCTCCCCGAGAACGCTGCAAGCCCCGAACCCGCGCCGGTTGCTTCCTCCGAACCTTCGACCGCCGCGCCCGCCGCGCCGGCCCGCCGCATGACGGCTTCGCGTGCGCCGGCGGCCGCCTCGGCCCCCTCGGTCAACACGCCCGCGAAGTCGGGCCGCTGGGTGAGCATCCGCATCAACAGCGGCGCCGACACCCGCGTCCTGACGCGCGAGAACTTCTGGCTCCGCGGCCGCGTGCTGACCACGAGTGGCAAGCCGCACGCCCGCACGAAGGTGCGGATCTACCGCGACACGAGCAAGGGCCGCGTCAAGGTCGCCACCGTGCGGACCTCGGCGAACGGCTGGTACTCGTGGATGCCGCGGGTGCCCAAGAGCGGCAAGTACCGCGCCATCGTCAGCTCGGTCCGCTACTCCCCCAAGATCACCGTGAAGCGCACCTACGGCACGCGGACGCTCGCATCGCGCGCGAAGGCAATGTCGTTCCTCCTCGGCGCGCCGAAGGGCGGCGTCCAGCGCGCCAACGGCCTCGTCTGGCGCGACTACACGAAGGCCACGCTCGTCCAGCGGGGCACCCGCACCTCGGTCGTCCGCACGCACGCCCTCAAGCAGATGCGGGCCCACGGTGGCCCCACCGGCAGGCTCGGCGCCCCGACCGGCGACCTCCGGTGCGGCCTTCCCGAGGGCGCCTGCCTCCAGCAGTTCCGCACCGGTGCGGTCTACGTGAACAAGAAGGCGAAGAAGACGGTGACGTCGGCCGTGGCGTCGAAGCTCGGCGCCGCCGACCTGATCGCCGTCGCGAAGTCGCAGGTGGGCTACCGCGAGAAGAGTCCCCGGAAGAGCAAGTACAACAAGTGGATCGGTCGCACGGGCCCCCGCGACCCGTGGTGCGGCTACTTCGTGTCCTGGCTGGCGCACGCCGCCGGCAAGCCCGGATCGGTGATCAAGGCCAAGTCGTACCCCTCGCTGCTCAAAGCCGAGCGCAAGCGCGGACGCACCTCGAAGACGCCTCGGGTCGGCCGCCTGGCCTACATCGGCTACTTCGCGAAGGGCACTCCCTCGCACGTCGGAATCGTCGTGAAGGCCCAGGGCGACCACGTCTGGATGGTCGAGGGCAACGTCGACTCCGGCGGCGGGTCGAAGCATCCCCGCGGCGTCCACGTGATCAAGCGGCACAAGTCCGCGGTCGTCTTCTACGCCGACCCGAAGTACTGAGTGAGCGGGCAACCGAGCCCCTCGGCGGCCCGCCGAACACGCGTAACCTGCATGTAACAATCCGGTGATGGACGGGAAACTGCCTCCGCCTAGCCTCTAGGTGGACGCAGGGAGATGCTGTCCGCACCGATCTATCCGCCGCACCGCGGTCGAGGAGGCCACATGTTCGGCAATGCCGACGAGTTCTTCAAGTTTGTCCGGGACGAGGGCGTCGAGTACATCGACGTCCGATTCACCGACCTCCCGGGCATCCAGCAGCAGGTCACGATGCCGATCTCGGGCTTCGACGAGGACACCGCCGCCGAGGGCGTCGCGTTCGACGGCTCGTCGATCCGCGGGTTCCAGACGATCGACCAGTCGGACATGAAGCTGCTGCCGGACTACGGCACGGCGTACGTCGACCCCTTCCGCAACCCCAAGACGATCGCGATGGACTTCTTCGTCCACGACCCGATCACGGGCGAGGCCTACTCGCGCGACCCGCGCAACATCGCGCGCAAGGCCGAGGCGTACCTCAAGACCACCGGCATCGGCGACACGGCGTTCTTCGCCCCCGAGGCCGAGTTCTACATCTTCGACCGTGTCTCCTACGGCACCAGCCCGAACAAGAGCTACTACGAGATCCAGTCCGCCGAGTCCGCCTGGTCCACCGGCGACGACCTGGCCGACAACCGCGGCTACAAGGTCCGCTACAAGGGCGGCTACTTCCCCGTCCAGCCGACCGACCGCTTCGCGGACCTGCGCAACGACATGATGACGAACCTGTCGAACGCGGGCCTCATCCTCGAGCGTGGCCACCACGAGGTCGGCACCGCCGGCCAGGCCGAGATCAACTACCGCTTCGACACGCTGCTCAAGGCTGCCGACGACACGATGAAGTTCAAGTACCTGGTGCGCAACACCGCGTGGGCCCAGGACAAGACCGTGACCTTCATGCCGAAGCCGATCTTCGGCGACAACGGCTCGGGCATGCACGTGCACCAGTCGATCTGGAACAACGGCGAGCCGCTGTTCTACGACGAGTCCGGCTACGGCGGACTGTCCGACACGGCTCGCTGGTACATCGGCGGCATCCTGAAGCACGCGCCGTCGCTGCTGGCGTTCACCAACCCGTCGGTGAACTCCTACCGCCGTCTGGTGCCGGGCTTCGAGGCCCCGATCGCTCTGGTCTACTCGGCTCGCAACCGCTCGGCCTGTGTCCGCATCCCGATCACCGGCGCGAACGCCAAGGCCAAGCGCATCGAGTTCCGTTGCCCCGACCCGTCGAGCAACCCGTACCTCGCGTTCTCCGCACTGCTGCTCGCCGGCATCGACGGCATCAAGAACAAGATCGAGCCGCCGGCCCCGATCGACAAGAACATCTACGAGCTGCCGCCCGAGGAGTACGCCGAGATCGACATGGTCCCGACCTCGCTCGGTGCCGTTCTCGACGCGCTCGAGGCCGACCACGAGTTCCTGACGGCCGGTGACGTGTTCACGCCCGACCTGATCGAGACGTGGATCGAGTACAAGCGCCAGGAGGAGATCCTGCCGATCGCACTGCGCCCGCACCCGCACGAGTTCGAGCTGTACTACGACCTGTAGTCACTTCTCACGTATTGCTCGAACTCGCTGGTTGGCGTCGACGTGGGCGTTGGCAACGGCCGAGGCTGTCGTCGGTCGGGTGGCACCAGCCGAGCGTCTTCGCCGGAAGAACCGGGAGCTTCACAGCACTCCTACGCCGACCAGTGGATAGTCTCACCACGTGGAAGGGATCTGAACCGAAACCCCTCTGGATGCCATCAAGTACATCGCAACAGCTACGGTCTCGGGCCGGAAGCTACCGATTCGCTCGGCGGGGTGAGGAATTCGCCCACGCTTCCAGTCTCAGGATACCCGTCATTAACGAGTGAGAGAGCCTCCACGAAGCCCGGGGCGATTCGGGTGGGTTTAGCCGCACGTCGACTTGCTCTGATCTGACGGCCCGCCTCGGCGTGACCCTTGGCTGCGGCTGTGCTCGTCACCGACCCTTCCTGCGGTCAGGTTGGTGCCGACTGGTCCGCCCTCCGGGCATTGACCATAAGATCGATGCGGCCCTGCTGGACGACGTCCTCGTGCTGGTTGACCAGGGTGAACCAGCGTTGCAGGATCCCGCTCTGTCCTGACGAACTCTTGCGCGTCGCCAGGATCTCCACACTCGCCCCCAGAGTGTCTCCGCTCCGGATGGGCGCGACGAACCGCCACTCATCTACACCGAGCAGCGCGACTGAGCAACCTTCAAAGACCCCGATGCGCGAAACGAGACCCATCGCGATCGACATTCCTAGGAGGCCATGTGCGATCGGCCCGCCGAAGCGGCTGTGCGCTTGTCCGACCGCATCGGTATGCACCGGGTTGGTGTCCCAGCTCCAGCTGGCGAACATCATCACGTCGGCTTCGGTGACGGTCCGGCGCTGGCTGTCGAAGACCTGGCCCACCTCGAAGTCGTCGAAGACCCACTCCATGGGCTGCTTCACAGCCGATCCCTTTCTGTGGCGTCACCGGCGGCGGCCGGCTGACAGTCGTCGAAGCAATCCTTATGTCATCAAGGTGCGATGTCGTGCCTCAGAGTTTTCGACGAGTTGCCCCTGCGATACGAGTCACTAGGACTGACCTCGGCCCACCGCGTCCAAGTTGCCAGCACTGAGACGCGCATGGAAGCCGGCCGTAACGCTCGCGACGTCGACCTGCAGTCGCGGCCGACCTCCCGCCGACTTTTCAGTGCTGTCAAGGACCCATGCGCGCGGCTCAAAGCACCGCGTAGGTGTAGAACCCCGGCCAGTCTTGCGGCCCAGCAGCCCAGCGGTCCTCATTGGGTTGTGTAGCCGCCGTCGAGGACGAGTTCGGATCCTGTTGCGAAGGATGATTCGTCGGAGGCGAGGAAGAGAGCGCCGTAGGCAATCTCTTCGGGCGTGCCCATCCGGCCGAGTGGTGTCGCGGCGATCAGTGCCGGCTGGAACTCGGCAGGCACTTCCTCCTCGACCATGCCGGTGTCGATGACGCCGGGGTGGATGGAGTTGATCCGGATGCCTTCGGGTGCGTACTGGATCGCTGCGGTCTTGGTGAGGATGCGCACGGCGCCCTTGGTGGCCTGGTAGGCAGCAGCGGCCCCGCTGCCGATCAGGCCATAGATCGAGGAGACGTTGATATGGAGCCGCCGCCGGATCGGCGCATGGCCGGCAGGGCGTGCTTCATCCCCAGCCAGACGCCGGTCTGGTTGACCGACACGATCTGGTTCCACTGCTCAAGCGATGTCTCCTCCACGCCCGCCATGTTGAGGATGCCGGCGTTGTTGACCAGAATGTCGAGCCGGTCGAAGACGTCGAGGGTTTCGGCAACGGTTCGCTCCCAGTTGGCCTCGTCGCTGACGTCGAGGCGGGTGGCTAGCACTGAGGCCCTAGCATCGCGGAGTTCCTTCTCCACCGTGGCCAAGGCGTCCTCGCGGATATCGGTGATGACCACCGACGCTCCTTCGGAGGCGAACAGCCGTGCCTCCGCCGCGCCTTGCCCACGGGCGGCTCCGGTGATGATCGCGACCTTGCCGTCCAATCGATGTGCCATGACTTGCCGTCCAAACTTGATGTGAGATCCGCAAGCGCCTTCGCGCGCTGGGATTGGGCCGTTCGAGGGAGTGAATGTGGTGAATCAGCCTGGGAAGTTAAGCCGCGGCTTCTGAGACTGAGGCCCGCAAACTAATGCACGGTGAGCGCCACGTACTTGGTCTCGAGGAACTCCTCGAGCGCCGAGTGGCCGCCCTCCCGGCCCAGGCCCGAGGTCTTCACGCCCCCGAACGGTGCTGCGGGGTCCGCCATGATGCCGCGGTTGACCCCAACCATCCCGACGTCGAGTCGTTCGCTGATGCCGATCGCGCGTGAGAGGTCCCGTGTGAATAGGTAACCGGCCAGCCCGTAGGCGGTGTCGTTGGCGAACTCGATCGCTTCGTCGACCGAGTTGACGGTGAACAGCGGTGCTACCGGGGCGAAGAGTTCTTGACAGGAGAACTCCGGCGCCTTCTCCCGCATCCGCAGCACGGTGGGTTCGAAGAAGTAGCCGTCGCCACCGATCGGCTTTCCCCCGATTAACAGTTCGGCCTTTTCGCCGACGATCGACTCCACGGTCTCGGCGGTGGCGTTGCGCTGGTTTTCGGAGATCATCGGTCCCACGTCCACGCCGTTGCGGTAGCCGGGGCCGACCACGAGGGTGCGGGTCTGCTCGAGGAATCGTTCGGTGAACTCGTCTGCGATGGCTTGATGCAGGATGATCCGGTTGGCGGCGACGCAGGCCTGCCCGGCGTTGCGGAACTTGGCGGCGATGGCTTGTTCGACGGCGTTGTCGAGGTCGGCGTCGTCCAGGACGATGAAGGGGCCGTTTCCGCCGAGCTCGAGTTGGACGCTGGTGATGTTGCGGGCGCTTTGGCGCAGCATTAGCGAGCCCACCGCGACGGATCCGGTGAAGCTGACCTTGCGCAGTCGCTGGTCCTGCATGAGGCGTTCGGAGAGTTCTGCCGGACGCGTGGTGTGGACGAGGTTCATCACCCCGGCAGGGAGCCCCGCGTCGACCAGGGTCTGCATGAACAGGGCGGCGGTGAGCGGGGTCTGTTCCGCGGGCTTCATGATGGCCGTGCAACCGGCCGCGAGTGCCGCGGCCGCCTTGCGAACGGGGATCAGGACCGGGAAGTTCCACGGCGAGACCAGGAGACTCGGTCCGACCGGCTGTGTGGTGGTGATGATCCGGAAGTCGCCGCGCGACGCCCGTGCGTAGGAACCATGTACGTGGGCCGCCTGTTCGGCCAGCCACTTGACGAAGTCGAGGGTGAGGGATACCTCGCCCGCCGCCTCTGCGCGGGGTTTCCCGGCCTCAAGCACCATCACGTCGATGAACGCCTCCGCGCGGTCGGTCAGCAGGTGATGGACCGTGTGCAGAAGGTCCGCGCGAACCCGAGGTGCGAAGTCCGCCCAGGAGCCCTGTGCGGCGTGGGCCGCGTCCAGCGCGTCCATCGCATGCCTCGCGCGACCGTCTGAGACGGCGGCGAACTCATCTCCGGTCGCGGGGTCGACCACGGCGAACGTATCGGCGAGGTCGACCCATTCACCGTTGATGTGGATGCCAGCATGCACAGTGTGGCGTCGTTCCGTGCCGGGAAACTGAATGGTGATCGTGCGGGACACGTGCTCTCTGCCTTTCCTGCGGGAGGGCGGTGGACGACGGCTTAGGCCGGTGACGATCGATTGGCGGCGCTGGCGCGCTCTGGCGGAATGCCCGCGTAACCGTTCGGGACTCCCTGGGCGCCCAGGCCAAGGAGGTCCCTCGGCCCGGGCCGCGCGTCAGGCCAAGGACGCCTCGCGCACTTTGTCGAACTCGAACCCGCGGAAGCCGTCGCTTTGGACGTCGGCGAGCTGGGCGCGGTAGTTGACGAGCCCACCCAGGAAGAACATGACCGCGCGCTTCTTGCCCGGGATGTTCGCCCCGAAGATCCACGAATCGGCCTTCGGGAAGAGGGTCATGTTGGCGATCTCGATGCAGGTGGCGGTCCAGCCGTCCTCGGCTTCCCGGGTCGGTTCGACGGTTCGCGCGCCGTTGCGCTCGGCGTGGCTGATCAGTTCGCTGATCCACTCGACCTGCGTCTCGATGCTCGGTGGCAGGTTGGTGAAGGGGCCGTTGGGTCCGAGGATCATGAACATGTTCGGGAAGCCGGCCTTGGACACGCCGAGATAGCTGGTCGGGCCGTCTTTCCAGTGCTCGTTGATGTGCTGCCCGCCGCGACCGCGCAGGTCGATAGCCCGGTAGTTGCCGTCGACCGCGTCGAAACCGGTGGCGAGGACCAGGACGTCGAGCTCGTGCAGGACTCCGTCGGAGGTGCGCACGCCGGCTGGTGTGATCTCCTCGATGGGGTTCTCCTTGATCGAGATCAGCTCGACGTTGTCCCGGTTGAAGGTCTCGTAGTAGCCCTCGTTGCACAGCGGGCGCTTGGCGTAGAGGTCGACCGGGGTGAGCTTGCGCGCGGTCTCCGGGTCCTCGACGATTTCGGCGATCTTGGAGCGGATAAACTCCGCGGCCGCAGCGTTCGCCTCCGGGTTGGTGGCGATGTCGCAGAATGTGCCGAACATGAACCGGAAGCCGTTGCCCTTGTCCCAGTTCTCCTGGAACACCCGGCGCCGCTCCTCCTCCGAGACGCTCATGGCCTCCACGGCACTCTCCTCGAAGCCGAAGGCGACCACGGAGCCGCGGACCTGATCCCAGATCGCGTCGAAGTTCTGCTTTGTCTGTTCGACCTCCACCCGGTCCACGGGACCGTTGCCGGACGGCACGATGTACTGCGGCGAGCGCTGGAAGACGGTGAGGTGGCCGGCCATCTTGCCGGCGGCGACGATGAACTGGGTGCCGGTCGACCCGGTGCCGACCACGCCGACGCGCTTGCCGGTGATGTCCAGGTCGTCGGGCCAGGCGTTGGTGTGAGTGATGACGCCCCGGAAGCTGTCGATGCCCGGGATGTCGGGGATGTTGGTCTTGGCGAGGAGACCCAGGGCGTTGACGACGTAGCGGCTGGTGAACTGCGTGCCGTTCGCGGTGGTGACGGTCCACAGGTTGGTGTCCTCATCGAACACGGCGCCGGTGACCTCTGTGTTCAGCTGGATGTCGCGGCGCAGGTCGAAGCGGTCCACGACGTGGTTGAGGTAGGCCAGGATGTCGGGCTGGTCCAGGTAGCGGGTGTGCCAGTCGTAGTCCTGCAGCAGGTCCTTGTCGAAGGAGTAGCGGTAGACGAAGCCCTCGGTGTCGGACTTGGCGCCCGGGTACTTGTTGAAGTACCAGGTGCCGCCGATACCGCCACCCTTCTCGAAGGCCTTCACGGAGAGGCCAAGCTCGTTGCGTAGCTTGTGGAGCATGTAGATGCCGCCGAATCCGGCGCCGATCACGATCGCATCATGGTGTGTGGTCATGGAGGTCGCTTCCTTCTGTTACGTGTGGGGCGGGTGGGTGGTCAGCGGCGGTACCAGGCGCCGACGCGGGCGAGTTCCGCGTCGGCCTCCGGGGCCCGGCCGGCAAGGATGGGGAAGACGTGCTGCATGCCGTCGACGACGGACAAGGTCACGTCGACCCCGGCTGCGGTGGCGCGGTCGGCGAGCCGGGTGGAGTTGTCCAGCAGCGTCTCCACCGATCCTGCGGTCAGGTAGAGCCGGGGGAAGCCGGTGTAGTCGGCGTACAGCGGGTTGGCGAGCGGGTCGTCGGGCTTGCTGGTCTCGCCGAGGAACATTCCCGACATCCCTTCCAGGATTTCGCGGCTCACCAAACCGTCGGTGGCTGCGTTGCTGACCAGGGTGTCCCCGGCGTGCTCCATATCGAGCCAGGGCGAGAACGCGACCACCGCACCGGGCAGCGCGGTGCCGTCCTCGCGGAGTTTGAGCACGGTGGAGATGGCCAGGTTGCCGCCGGCCGAGTCCCCGGCGGTGACGATGCTCCCCGACGCATAGCCCCTCTCCAGGAGCGCGCGGTAGACCGCGGTGGCGTCCTCGATCTGTGCGGGGAACGGGTGTTCTGGGGCTCGTCGGTAGTCGAGGACCAGGGCGATCGCGCCCATGGCCTTGGCCAGGTGCCCGGCGAGCTTGCGGTGGCTGGCCGCGGAGCCGACCGCGAAGCCTCCCCCGTGGGTGTAGAGGACCACCTTCGAGGTCTCGGCCTCGACCGGCAGCGCCCAGATGCCCTCGACCCCACCGAGGGTGTCGGACCGGTACGTGACACCTTCAGGCTCCAAGGTGGGCTGGTGCCACTCGTCGAAGAGGCTGCGCAGCATGGCGATGGACATCTGCGGGTCGGCCGCCATACGACCGGTCCAGTCGCGGTAGAGCGCCTCCAGGTAACTAGCCTCAGCGGAGATGGTCATTGCGTCGCCTTTCGCGTAAGAGTCCCAGGAGTGCCCTGGGCGACTGACATGCCTCAGTGTGTGATGGGCGCAACACCGATGGGTGTTCCGATATGAAACGCCGCGGCAATCACCTCGACACCTCCGCGCAACCGGGAATGCTCCGGGCGCCGCATCCAAGGGATCGCCGATTATTGCTTCACGGGTATCGATAGGGTCGCCATTGTGTATTGGACTTTCTGAATCCCCGGTGTGATCGTGGTCATATCGCCCGTGCGGGGGAGACAGCTCTTGGAGGTCGAGGACATGAAGGCGTACGCAGTGCTCGAGGGCACCAAGGAGATCGCCGAGATCACCCTCCCGAGGCCCGCGCCGGTCGGTTCGGAGGTGGTGCTCCGTGTGCTGCACGCCGGCGTGTGTCATTCCGACACCCACCTGCTCGAGGGCGGTTACGACCTCGGCACCCAGGGCATGATGTTGTTGAAGGACCGCGGAGTTCCCTACCCGCTTGTACTCGGCCACGAGGTCGTCGGCACGGTGGCACAGGTGGGTCCCGAGGCATCCCCCGAGCTCGTCGGACAGACGTTGCTCGTCTTCCCGTGGATCGGGTGCGGGGAGTGCTCGACATGCCGCGACGGTCACGACAACGCCTGCGGCAACGGCCGGATGCTCGGCGTGCAGTGCCACGGGGGCTACGCGGAGTACATCTCGGTGCCACACGAGAGGTACCTCGTCGACATCAGGGGACTCGACCCGGCTTGGGCAGCCACGCTCGCCTGTTCTGGGCTGAGTTCCTACAGCGCGGTCAACAAGGTGAGCCACGTGGACCCGGACGAGCCGGTCGTCATCATCGGTGCCGGCGGGTTGGGACTGACCGCCATCGCCATGCTCCAGGCGAGAGGGCATCGCCACACCATCGCGGTGGACCTGTCCGAGCCGAACCTCGAGATGGCCATGGAGATGGGCGCCACCAGGACCGTGCTCGCTGACTCCCCCGCCCTGGCCGCCGCCATCGTGGAGGCCGCTGGGGGCCCAGTCGCGGCGGTGATCGACTTCGTCAACGGGACCTCGACGGCCATCCACGGCTTCGATGCGCTGCGCAAGGGCGGCCTGCTCGTCCATGTCGGGCTCTTCGGCGGCGAGCTCACGATCCCCACCGTCCTGCTGCCGCTCAAGATGCTCACGCTCCAGGGCAGCTACGTCGGCAACCTTGCCGAGCTAGAAGAACTGGTCGATCTCGCCAAAGCTGGGACTGTGCCGCACATCCCCATCATCAGCGGTAGACTTGACGCCGGCGGGGTCGCCGACTCGCTCGCTCGACTGATCGAGCGGAAGGTGGCTGGACGGATTGTGTTGTCCGCGGACCAAGCGCCCGCGCCGGTGAGTTGAACCCCCGGAGGAATGCAATGGGGCAACTATCGGCGATCCCTAACCTAGACGACCTGCGGCAGGCCCGGGACTTGCTGTTGCGTCAAGGTCCGCAGCGATACAGCGAGGCGACCGGATCCGTACGGGACCCGATCCTGCGCAGTTGGCGGCGGGCCGCCAGCCAGGCGGTTCCGACCGAGAGGATCGCGCTCCACTACCTGGACCCGCGCGGGCGCTCGGAGCTGCTGTGCCGCTCCGCGGGTCCGGTGCTCGATCGGCTCCAGGAAGACCTCGACGGGCTCGGCGTCGCGATCTTCCTCAGCGACCACCAGGGCCGAATCTTGTCCCGCCGGGCCGGCAGCAGGGCCGAGCGCAACAAGTTAGACACCGCATGCGCCGCCGAGGGCTTCGACTTCTCCGAACGCGCGATCGGCACCAACGCGATCGGCACCGTATTGGAGGACAAGTCCGCACTGTTCGTGCGCGGCGGTGAACACTTCAACGATCTGCTCGAGCCGTTGACCTGCGCGGGCGCACCCATTCGCATGGCCCACACCGGCCGTGTGGTCGGCTCCCTTGCGCTGACCTGCGCGGCCGAGACCACCAACCCGATGATGCTGACCCTCGCGGTGAACGCCGCGCGGCAGCTCGAACAGGTGATGGCCGACCTCGACGGCGGACGCAACCGGGCGCTGTTCGCCGCCCTGGCGCCCAGGTCTGGCCAGCATCGGGCGCCGATGGTGGTGCTGACCTCCGACGCGGTGCTGTCCAACACCGCCGGGCTGGAGTTCGTCACCCCCGAGCAGCACCCGCTGCTCTGGCAGGCCGTGAGCGGTCGATGCTGGAGCGCGGACCCGCAGACGATTGAGCTGGACCTGCCCGCCGGGCGCGTGCTCGCGGTGGCACATCGGATCACGGACCCGACCGGCGACGCCTTTCGGCTGGAGTTCCGCCACCAGTCTCATTCCCCCCCGGCATCCCGCAGCGCTGACGCTGCACCCCCCGGGTCCCTGCATCCAGTGCCTGCGATCGATGACCGGTTGCACTACACCGCCCAGCTGTCCGGCCCGATCGCCCTCGACGGCCTCCCCGGCACCGGGAAACACCACGTCGCCTTGCGGATTGCTGCGCTCGACCCGGACCGCCCCGTGCGCGACCTCGACCTCGCCGGCCGCGACCAGACCGACCGGAGGTGGTTCACCGAGGCCACGAACACCCTGACCAGCGGCGGCCAGGTGATCCTTCGTCACCTCGAGGATCTGCACGCCGGCGCGACCACCGAGCTCAAGGCACTCACCTGTATCGCCACCACCGCTCCGGATGGCACAGGAACCGGACCCGGCCGGCTGATTCTGGTTGCGAACCTCAAGCAAGCACCCGACGAGGTAGCCGAGCTTGTCCGGCACACCGCGACCATGGTGTGCCTGCCCGAGCTCGTCCACATGAAAGAGCACATTCCCGAGGTCGCCCGGGCCATCTTGTCCGGCCTGCCGGGCATCGCACCGAGCACCACCTTCTCATCCGCGGCTCGGCAGGCGCTGATGACGTTCTCCTGGCCGGGTAACTGCCGTCAACTGCGCCAAGCAATGGTCGAGGTCGCGGCCTCGAGGCCTGGTTGGCTGATCCAGTTGGAGCAGCTGCCCATCTGGCTTCGTGATGCGGCTCGAGGACGCCAGTTCAGCGGGTACGAGCGAGCGGAGCGCGACGCGATCCTAGCGGCGCTTGAGGAAGCCGGCGGCAACCGCTCCAAGGCTGCCGAGCTCTTGGGCATCGGGCGGACCACCTTGTACCGCAAGATCCGGTCACTCCATATCGAATGCCCTGAACAGATGGCCCCCTCCCACAACCCGTCGGCTGAGGGCGGCTTCGGGCTCAACGAGGGGTAGCCCCTGCCCTACCAGGCAGTCCGCGTCGGCCATCTGCCGCCGCACCGCGTGAAGCGCCCGATCGGTGTCGGGGCGACTTCACGCCGCGGCAGACGTACACCTGGACGGCCACCAAGAGGACGCTGCCGTGCGGGTTGTGTCTTCGTCGCACGGGGGCCGGGGTCACCTCAGGCCCACGGAACGAAGTCACTGACCAGTGGCGGCGCGGTCTGCCTCTGGTGCGCTCTGGAGACAGCAGACCGGAGTTGCGTCCTGCAGAGTGGTGTACGACGTGGTGACGGCCCGGGCGTAGACGCTGGCGCGGTCACCGCGTGATTCTTCGAGGAATCTCCTACAACCCACTCGAAGAGAGGCACAGCGATGACCGCTGGACCCAGTATCGACCCCGCCGAGTTCCTGCACGAGCACCTGGCCCAGGCCAGCCCCGACCTGCTGCGTGAGCTGATGCAGGGCTTCGTCAACACGCTGCTGTCCGCGGACGCGGACAGTGTCTGCGGTGCGGCCTACGGCACCCGTGACCCCGAGCGGTCGAACCGCCGCAACGGCTACCGGCACCGCGACCTCGACACCCGCATCGGAACCCTCGACGTCGCGATCCCCAAGCTCCGGGAGGGCTCCTACTTCCCCGAGTGGCTCCTCGAGCGACGCCGCCGCGCCGAAGCCGCACTCACCAGCGTGGTCGCAACCTGCTACCTGCTCGGTGTCTCGACCAGGCGGATGGACCGGCTGGTGCAGTCACTCGGGATCACCGGACTATCGAAGTCCCAGGTCAGTGTGATGGCGCGGGATCTCGACGAGCTGGTCCGCGACTTCCGCGAACGCCCCCTCGACGCCGGCCCGTACACGTTCGTGGCCGCCGACGCGCTCACGATGAAGGTCCGCGAAGGCGGGCGGGTCATCAAGATCGCGGTCATGGTCGCCACCGGCGTCAACGCCGACGGGTTCCGCGAGATCCTCGGCGTGGCCACCTCGACCGCGGAGTCCGGTGCCGGCTGGAACACCTTCTTCAAGGACCTCGTCGCCCGTGGCCTGTCCGGGGTCGCGCTGGTGACCAGCGACGCGCACGCCGGGCTCGTCGACGCGATCGGCGCCGCCCTGCCCGGGGCGTCGTGGCAACGGTGTCGCACCCACTACACCGCGAACCTGATGTCGATCTGTCCCAAGCACGCCTGGGGCGGGGTCAAGGCGATGCTGCACAGCGTGTTCGACCAGATCGACGCAGATGCTGTGCAGCATCAGTACGACAAGCTCCTCGACCAGATCGAGACCTCCCTGCCCGAGGTCCACGCCCACCTCGACCAGCACCGCGACGACGTCCTCGCGTTCACTGGGTTCCCCAAGGCGGTGTGGCGTCAGATCTGGTCCAACAACCCCAACGAACGGCTCAACCGCGAGATCCGCCGGCGCACCGATGTCGTCGGGATCTTCCCCGACCGGACCTCCATCATCCGCCTCGTCGGTGCCGTCCTGGCCGAGCAGAACGACGAATGGGCCGACGGACGCCGCTACCTCGGACTCGACGTCCTCGCCAAGAGCCGCCTCACCCTCATCACCAGCAACGACCCCGAGGAGGACACCATCACCGCCGGCGCGATCAGCGCCTGACCACCATCAACGACGAATCACCGTCGTACACCACTCAATGGGACTTGACCGCAGACCGGCCCTCACCGGCCGGGCGATGAAGCGCGCCGGCAGCGCGGGATGGCCTCGCATTCTGGGCGTTCATCTCTGCGAGCCGGAACAAGGCTGCCCCAGTGCGGGGTGATGGTTTTGCCGACGGGGCTGTTGGCGCTGGGGTGTAGGCGATGCGGACATCGAAGGCCCGCAGCGCGGCTATACGGCCCGCGATGTTGACCGGGACGGCCTCGACCCGTCGATGATCTGGTAGCGCCGCTGCCCAAGCCTGGGAGCGGTGTCAGGCGCGTCAGCTTCTCGACAGGAGGAGCCGAAATCTTCGGGTACGCCGTCGCTCCCTCAGGCCGCCGTGGGAGGTCGTTCTGGGCAGTTGTCAGTTGGTCGGTCTGTCACAGCAGAGTCCTTGTTCGTATCTTCCTCCGGCCTGTCAGACCGGTCGGTGCGCTGGCTCGTCGATGGGGGAGATGGTGGCGGCGGCGGTGACGTTGCCGAACGTGTCGAGCATCCGGGAGCCGCGTTCGAGACCGTCGGGAGCCGGCACGACTGTCAACCGTTGCGGCCCCACGGCTGGCGCCTTGAGGCGATAGGCGAACTCCCGACCGATCATTCCGTCGCCGTGCCGGCGGTGCAGCTCGCCCATCAGGAGCGCCTGCAGGGGGCCGTGGATGACCAGCCCCGGGTAACCTTCGTGGTGGGCCCAGCCTAGGTCGTAGTGGATCCGGTGGGCGTTGTAGGTGAGGGCGGAGAAGCGGAACAAGAAGGTCTCGTCGGCGACCAGCCGGATCACCGGCTCGGCTTCGACGGCTGGTCCGGGATGGTTGAGGGTGCCGGGGGTGAGGTCAAGGCGGCTGCCGGTGTCGCGGTAGACGATGTCGTTCTCCTCGACGATGCAGACCTCGCCGGCCTGCATGTAGGTGTGCCGGATCTTCACGAACGTGAGCGCGCCGGTGCGGCCTCCCTTGACCACAGTGCCGAGCACCTGGGTGGTCCGCTCGCAGGCCTCGCCGGTGCGGAGTAGCTGGTAGGTCCGGACCCGTCCGCCCGCGAACATCCGCTTTTGACCAGGCCCTGGAGACGCCGGGATGCCGTTGGAAGGGTGACCGTCGGGCCCGAGATCGCGTTGAGCGGGCGCGTTCAGCAGCTGGGTCCAGTGCCACAGTTCCGGGAGCGTGCTGCCGAGGGGGTCTTCGAGGTCCAGTAGTGCGGCGAGCGCCTCCTGCTGCGCGACGGTGATCAGGCCGCGACGTACTGCCGTCTCGGTCATCAGGTGTGCTCCGCGCGGGTCAGGATCGAGCGAGCCCGAGCGAGCACCGGGGCGTCGACCATCGCGCCGTCCACGACGCTGACACCGCCGGCTGCGGCCCTCAGTGCCCGGCGCGCCCAGTCCGTCTCCTGGGCCGAGGGCGCGAACGGCAGCGACCGGGTGAATCTGGGCCGGGTGGATGCACAGCTTGCCACCGAAGCCGCTGCGCCTGGCAGCGAATGCGTCGGCGGCGACTAGCTCCTCGCCTCGGACACTTGCGGTGACGCCGTCCACGGGAGGGGCGCTGCCGGCAGTGCGGGCTGCGAGTACGAGCTCGTGGCGGCAGTGTGCGATGAGCGGTCCGTCGGGGTCGGCGTCGAGGTCGGCGGCCAAGTCGAGGTGACCGATCCCGAGCCGAACCACCCCTTCGACGGCGGCCAGCTCGGCCGCGGCGCGGATCCCGCGGGCGGTCTCGACCAGCGCCATCATCGGGATACCGGGGAGCGCCTCGACGACCGTGGCCAACGACTCGGGAGTCTCGGCCATGGGCACGAGGACGCCGCCGAGGTCTGCGCCGACCGCCGCGAGCGCCGCCAGGTCGGCGAGGTGGGAAGCGGTACCGGGCGCGTTGACCCGGACCGCGGCGGAGTGGCCTTCGGCCAGCCAGTTGATAACCGCGCTCCGGGCGGCCTGCTTGGCGTCGGTGGGCACGGCGTCCTCCAGGTCGCAGACCACCACATCGGCTCCGGCGCTTGCGGCCTTGGGAAACCGCTGGGGCTGGTTGCCGGGTACGAAGAGCAGCGTCACCGCCGAGGCGAGGTCGACGCTGCCACCGAACATGCTCATGGGGCGACCGAGTTGCGCTGGACCAGCTGCTTGGCGATGACGTTGCGCTGGATCTCGTTGGTGCCCTCGCCGACGATCATCAGCGGCGCGTCGCGGAAGTACCGCTCGACGTCGAACTCGGTGGAGTAACCCATCCCGCCGTGGATGCGGATCGCGTCGAGGGCGATCTCCATCCCCACCTCGGAGGCGAAGAGCTTCGCCATCCCGGCCTCCATGTCGGCGCGCCTGCCCGAGTCGTAGACCTGTGCGGCGTGCAGGGTGAGCTGCCGGGCCGCGGTGAGCTTGGTGGCCATGTTGGCCAGGTAGTGGCCGATCGACTGGTGCTGCCAGATCGGCACCCCGAAGGACTCCCGTTCCTGGGCGTAGGCCAGCGCGTCCTCCAGCGCGGCCCGGGCGACACCGAGCGCCCGGGCCGCGACCTGGAGGCGGCCGACCTCGAGGCCGCGCATCATCTGGGCGAAGCCCTGCCCCTCGACGCCGCCGAGCACCGCGTCACCGGGGACGACCATGTCCTCGAACACCAGCTCACAGCTCTCCACACCCTTGTAGCCCAGCTTGGGCAGGTCGCGGGAGATGGTCAGCCGGTCACCGACCTCCTCCTTGTCGACCAGCAGGATCGAGACCCCCTTGTGGGCCGGGGAGGCGTCGGCGTCGGTCTTGCAGAGCAGCGCGATCAGGCCGGAGCGTCGGGCGTTGGAGATCCAGGTCTTCGAGCCGTTGACCCGGTAGGAGGAGCCGTCGGGGCGGGCTGTGGTGCGCATGTTCTGCAGGTCCGAGCCGCCGCCGGGCTCGGTGAGCGCCATGGTGGCGCGGAGCTCACCTGTGGCCATCCGCTTGAGGTACTTCTCTTTCTGCCCGGCCGTGCCGTAGTCCTGGAGCAGCTTGGCGACCACGGTGTGGCCGCCCATCGCGCCAGCCAGGCTCATCCAGCCGCGGGCCAGCTCCTCGGTGACCAGCACGTAGCAGGCCGTGGAGACTTTCCCGTCGCCCCAGGGCTCGTCGATGGCGAGCCCGTAGACGCCGAGCTTCTTCATCTTCTCGATGTGCTGCTCGGGGTAGGTGTTGGCGTGCTCGAGCTCCTGGACGGTCGGTTTGACGTCCTTGTCCACGAAGCGGCGGACCAGCGCGACGATCTCGCGCTCCTCCTCGGGCAGGTCTTCCAGGTTCGTCATGGCGTGGTTCCTCTACTCAGGGGGTGACGAGGGTGAGCCGCTCGGCCACGCAGGCCGGGCGTTCCTTGCCCTCGATCTCGATGGTGTACGTCGTGGTCAGCTGGAGGCCGGCTCCGGTCTCCCGGATCTCGTCCAGGGTCACCTGGGCCCGGATCCGGCTGCCGACCGGGACAGGCGCGGGGAACCGGACCTTGTTGAGGCCGTAGTTGAGCCCCGAGGACCCGAAGCCGAGTTCGTAGAGCTCCGCACCGAGGGGCACGGTGAGCGCCAGGGTGAGGAACCCGTGGGCGATGGTGCCGCCGAACGGGCTCTGTTTGGCGCGCTCGGTGTCGACGTGGATCCACTGGTGGTCGTCGGTGACCTTGGCGAAGCCGTCGACGCGCTCCTGATCCACGGTCAGCCAGTCGGTGACGCCGAGCTGCTGTCCGAGCAGGCCGTTCAGCTCCTCGGCGGTAGCGATGACTCGGGCGCCCATCAGGAGACCCGCTCGAAGATGGCAGCTAGGCCCTGACCTCCGCCGATGCACATGGTGGCCAGCCCGTACCGGCCCTCACGCCGGGTGAGCTCGCGCGCCAGCGTGCCGACCATCCGGGTGCCGGTGGCGCCGACCGGGTGGCCCAGGGAGATGCCGGAGCCGTGGACGTTGGTCCGCTCGTGGTCGGCTTCGGTGAACTTCCACTCCCGCATCACCGCGAGGGCCTGCGCGGCGAACGCCTCGTTGAGCTCGATCACGTCGATGTCGGCCATCGTCAGGCCGGCCTGTTCGAGTGCGCGGGCGGTGGCGGGGACGGGGCCGATGCCCATCGTCCTCGGCGGTACCCCGGCCACCGCCCAGGAGACCAGCCGGACGAGCGGGGCCAAACCGTGATGCTCGGCGGCGTCACGGCTGGCGACCAGGCAGAGCGCGGCGGCGTCGTTCTGGCCGCTGGCGTTACCGGCGGTCACGGTGGCCTCCGGGTCGACCTTGCCGAGGATTGGCCGGAGCGCGGCGAGCTTCTCCAGGGAGGCGTCGGCGCGGGGGTGCTCGTCGGTGTCGACGACGATCTCGCCCTTTCGGCTGCCGATGGTGACGGGGATGATCTCCTCGGCGAAGACGCCGGACCGCTGGGCGGCGACGGCGCGCTGGTGGGAGGAGAGGGCGAGCCGGTCCTGCTCCTCGCGCGAGATCCGGTACTCCTTGCGGAGGTTCTCCGCGGTCTCGATCATCCCGCCGGGCACCGGGTAGTGCTTGCCGCCGGCGGTCTCGCGGGCCCGGACCAGACCGTCGTGCATCCGCATGCCGCTGCGCGCGGCGCCCCAGCGGGCGTCGAGGGTGTAGAACATCGCGTTGCTCATCGACTCCACCCCGCCGGAGACCAGTACGTTGTTGGCGCCGGATCCGACCTGGAGGACGCCCTGGATCACCGATTGCAGGCCGGAGCCGCACCGGCGGTCGATGTGCATGCCGCCGGTGGTGACCGGCAGGCCGGCGTCCAGCGCCACCACCCGGCCGATCGCGGGTGCCTCGCTGTTTGCGTTGCAGTGGCCGAGGATGACGTCCTCGATCACCTCGGGGTCGATCCCGGTCCGCTCCACCAGGCCGCGGAGGGTCTGGGCGCCGAGCTCGGCGGCGGTGAGGGGGCGCAGGCTGCCGCCGTATCCTCCGACGGGGGTCCGGACGGGTTCGCAGATGACGACATCACGCATGGCTTGCTCCAGGGGTTTGAGGGGGCGTGGAGTCACATGAACCGGCCGCCGGTGACTTCGAGCACCGTGCCGGTCATGTATGACGACAGCGGCGAGGCGAGGAAGAGGGCGACTCCGGCGACCTCGTCGGGCTCGCCGGGGCGTTGCATCGGGATTTCGGCCATCTTCTGGTCCCATGCCTTCTGCGGCATCGCCTCGGTCATCGCCGAGCGGATCAGGCCGGGCTGGATCGCGTTCACCCGTACGCCGTGGTGGGCCATCTCCTTGGCGGCGGCCTTGGTGAGGCCGACGATGCCGGCCTTGGCTGCGGAGTAGTTCGTCTGGCCGACCATGCCGACCTTGCCGGAGAGCGAGGAGATGTTCACGATCGCCCCGGACTTCTGCTCCCGCATGATCGCCGAAGCCAGCCGGGTGCCGTTCCAGCAGCCCTTGAGGTGTACCGCGATGACCTGGTCGAAGTCGTCCTCGGTCATCGTCCGCATGGTGGCGTCGCGGGTGATGCCCGCGTTGTTGACCACCACGTCCAGGGAGCCGAACCGCTCCACCGAGGTGTCCAGCAGCCGCTGCACCGCCGAGGCGTCGACCACGTCGCACTCCACACCGACCGCGACATCCTCACCGCCCAGCGAGGCGGCGGCCTCCTTCGCCTTCGCGCCGTCCAGGTCGCCGAGCAGCACGCGGGTGCCCTCGGCGACGAACGCCCTGGCCATGGCCAGGCCGAGGCCCTGGCCGCCGCCGGTGATCACGGCGGTCTTGTTCTCGAGCAGGATCATCAGGCACTCCTGGTGTCAGGGCGGGTGGTTGCGCCGGTGTCGATGACACCGGCGTGGGCGAGTCGGGTGATCTCCTCGGCGGTGAGGCCGAGGTCGGCGAGGACCCAGTGGGTGTGCTCCCCGGGCGCGGGGGCTCGTTCGACGGGGCCATGGCTGCCGTCGACGGCCAGCGGGCCGGCCGGGGCCAGGTGCGGGCCGACGCCGGGCTGGTCGAGCTCGGTGAAGAGCGGTCGGTCGGCGAGGTCGGCGGCGACCTGATCGAAGGTCCGATACACGGCGAGGAGGATCCGGGTGCCCTCGAGGGCCGCGCCGACGTCGGGCAACGTCCTGGCGGCGAACCAGGGCTCCAGCAGGGCGCTGATCAGGGCGCGGTGCTGGTAGCGGACGCACTCGAGCGAGAAGTCGGCGTCCAAGGTGTTCTGCAGCGCCGCGATGGTATCGGTGAGCCCGGTGACCTCGAGCAGGCTGCACCAGTGGCGGTCGGTGAGGATGACCAGCATGATCCGTCGGCCGTCGGCGAGCTGGAAGTCGCGGCCGTAGGTGCCGTAGACGTGATTGCCGTCGGGGCCGCGGTCGATGCCGCGGGTCTGGGCCTCGGTGAGGAGCCCGAGCGTGCCGGCGGTGGAGAGTGCGACGTCCTCCAGCGCCAGGGTGATGGTGGCACCCTCGCCGGTCTGCTGGCGGCGGTGGACGGCTGCCAGCAGCCCGGTGGCCAGGTAGAGGCCGGCGGCGATGTCCCAGGCGGGGAGGACCTGGTTGACCGGTGTCCCGCCGCTCCCGGGGCCGGTGACCAGGGGGAACCCGGTCTCCGCCTGGACGGTGTAGTCGACAGCGGGGCCACCGTCGGGAGTGCCGATGAGCCGGACATGGATGAGGTCCGGTCGGCGCTCGCGGAGCGCCTCGGCGGCCAGGGGTCCGCGGTGAGCGCCGTTGGTGACCACGATGCCGGCGTCGACGGCGAGGTCGGCGGCGAGCGCGGCACCGTTGGGAGTGCGGAGGTCGACCGCGATCGCCTGCTTGCCCTTGTTCAGGCCCGCCCAGTACATCGAGGTGCCGGTCTCCGAGAGCGGCAGCCGGGTCCGGTCGGGCGCACCACCGGGCGGTTCGAGGCGGACCACGTCGGCGCCGAGCTGGTGGAGCACCAGCCCGCACAGCGGGGTGGCGACGTAGCTGGAGAGCTCCAGGATCCGCAAATTGCTCAGCGGCGCGATCATCGAGTTCCCCCCACACAGGCGGGGCGGGGGGCCAGGAAGGCGGCCGGTGCGGCGTCCAACTCCAGAACCTTGAGCAGCTCGGTCTGGGCGGCGTTGTCGGCGGTGGCAGCGGCGTCGAGCTCGGTCCGCGGGTCGGCGATCAGTCGGCGGGTGATGGCGAGGTCTTGGGCCATCCCGGTGACCCGTTCCCTGGCTCCCCCCTGGTCCGCGAGGTGGTCGGCCAGGCGCCGGTCGTGGCCCTGGTGGGCGTCGAAGGTTTCGGGGGTGACCAGGAGCCGGCGGGTGCGTGCCCAACCGTTCCGGCGGGTGATCGACCACGTGAAGCCGATGTCGGCGGTGAGGCCCAGCTTGACGAACACCGCGGCGAACCACGCGGACCGGACGGTGAGCACCAGGTCGCGCGACGAGGCCAGGCCGACGCCGAGGCGGGAGGCGCCGCCCTCGACGGCGGCGATGATCACCGGTCGGCCGCGGACCATCGCCGTCACCAGGGCGGTGAGGCTCGTGTACCGGTTCGCGAGGCTGGCCGGGGCGACGCGTATCCCGGCGATAGTGCCGCCGGCGCAGAGGTCCGCACCGGCGCCGGTGCGCGGCGTCACCGGAACCGTCGGGTCGGCGGCGCCGCCCTGACGGCGCGCCCACAGGTGGTGCTGGTCGGCCGCGTTGAGGGCGTTGCGGAGGCCTGGCCGGTCCAAGTCGGGCTCTGCGACCGCGCCGTGGTTGACGACGCGGAGACCGTCGTACGGGTCAACCACGTGCGGCCCGCACCATCTGCTTAGCAATGATCAGCCGTTGGATCTCGCTGGTGCCCTCGTAGAGGCGGAACAGGCGGGCGTCGCGGTAGAACCGCTCGACGGCGACTTCCCGCATGTAGCCCATGCCGCCGTGGATCTGGACGGCCCGGTCGGCGACTCGGTCGACCATCTCGGTGCAGAAGAGCTTGGCGGCCGAGGGTGCCTGCCAGCGGTCGTCGCCGGCGTCGTACGCTCTGGCGGCTTCGGTGACCATCGCCTTGGCGGCGTAGTGCTCGGTCCAAGAGTCGGCGAGCATCGCTTGGACGAGCTGGAAGTCGGCGATCAGGGTGCCGCCCTGGCGGGTGCTGACCGCGTACGTGACGGACTCCTTGATCAACCGCTCGGCAAGGCCGGTGCACAGGGCGGCGATGTGCAGGCGGCCCTTGGCCAGCGACCGCATCGCCGCGGAGAACCCGGCCCCCTCCTTGCCGCCGATGAGGCAGTCGAGCGGGATGCGCACCTCGTCGAAGGCGACCTCGGCGGTATGCGCGCCGCGCTGGCCCATCTTGTCGTCGGAGGGACCGACGGTGACGCCGGCCAGGGTGGCGTCGATGGCGAAGACGCTGATCCCCTTGGTGGCCTCAGAGACGTCGCCGGTGCGAGCGAAGACCATGAACACGTCGGCCTCGGGGGCGTTGGTGATGAACCGCTTCTGGCCGGTGATCAGGTAGGAGTCGCCGTCCCGCACGGCCCGGGTGCGCAGGCCGCTGGGGTCGGAGCCGGCCTCTGGTTCGGTGAGCGCGAAGGAGGCGATCCTTTCGCCGGCGGCGAGGTCGGGGAGGTACCGCTTCTTCTGCTCATCGGTGGCGAAGTTGACCAGCACCTGGCCCGCGATCCCGTTGTTGGTGCCGAACATGGACCGGAACGCGGGGGTGGTGCCGCCGATGACCTGCGCCAGCTGCACCTCCTCGCTCATGGTCAGGCCCAAGCCGCCGTACTCCTCAGGCAAGGCGTAGCCGAAGAGCCCCATCCGGGCAGCCCCGGTGCGGATCCGGTCAGGGATCTCGTCGGACTCCTCGATCTCCGTCTCGGCGGGGATGACCTCCTTGGCGACGAAGGTCTCGACGGCCTCCAGTACTGCGGCGAACTCCTCGGGCTCCATTGGTTCCTCTTCCTCGGGGTTGTCTCAGCCGACGACCAGGTCGTGCCGGAGCCGGGCGATCTCCTCCGCATCGATGCCCAGGCGGGTCAGGACCGTGTCGGTGTGCTGACCGAGGGCGGGTACGTCGCCCATGGCCAACTCGGTGTCGCTGAAGGTCATCGGCGGCAGCACCGCCTGGATCCGGCCAGCCTCGGTGCCGATCTCGCGCCAGCGGTCGCGGGCGAAGAGCTGTGGGTGGGCGACCAGGCCGGCCATGTCGTTGAGCTGGGCGGCCGGAACGCCAGCGTCGGCAAGCCTCTGCTCGAGCTCGGCCGTCCCCCAGCCGCGGGTGCGCTGAGCGACTGCCCCGTCGATCTCCTGGCGGTGCCTGACCCGGAGCTGGTTCGTGGCGAACCGGGGGTCCTCGGCGAGCTCGTCGTCGCCGAGCACCTTGCGGCAGAGCAGGTCCCAGCCGCGGTCGTTCTGCACGCCGATGAGGACCTGACCGTCGCGGGTCGGGTAGGCATCATACGGCGCGATGGCGGCGTGGCTCAGCCCCATCCGAGGGAGTTGGTGGCCGGCGTACATCTGGACGTACATCGGGTGGCCGAGCCATTCGACGGTAGCGTCGAACAGCGAGACATCGACGACCGCTCCGGCCCCGGTGCGCTCGCGGCGGAACAGGCCAGCGAGAACGCTGGTCAGCGCGTAGAGCGCGGCGGCGATGTCGGCTGTGGGGATCCCGGTCTTGGTGGGCGTCTCGGGGGTGCCGGTGATCGAGATCAACCCGGTCTCGGCCTGGACCAGCATGTCGTAGGCCTTCCGCTGGGCCTTGGGGCCTGCGGTGCCGTAGCCGGACAGGTTGACCACCACCAGCCGCGGATGGGCGGCACGCAGGAGCTCCGCGCCGAGGCCGAGCCGCTCGGCGGCGCCCGGAGCGAGATTCTGGACGAAGACGTCGGCGGTGCCGATCAGTCCAGTGACCAGCTCCCGACCGCGGGCCGTCTTGAGGTCGAGGGCGACCGACCGCTTGCCGCGATTGAGCCAGACAAAGTGCGAGGCAATGCCGTTCACGTAGGAGTCATAAGCCCGCGCGAAGTCACCTTCCCCCACGCGCTCGACCTTGATCACCTCGGCACCGAGATCGGCGAGGTGGCGGGTTGCCAAAGGGGCGGCGACGGCCTGCTCGATCGCGACGACGCGGACCCCGGCGAGGGGCAGCCCGGCGAGGGGCAGCCCGGCCTGCTCGCCCGGCGACTGCGGGACTTCGAAGCTCATACCCCTGATGGTCGCAACCTTGTTCTATACTCAGCAACGTCTAAGTCGGTATGGCATTGATGCTGGCCTGCAATCAATTCCAGTGAGGCATGATGGATCTGCACCACATCACCGCGTTCCTCGCGGTCGCCGAGGAGCTGCACTTCGGGCGCGCAGCCGCCCGGCTCCACATGGCCCAGCCCCCGCTGAGCCGGACCATTCAGCAGCTGGAGCGACGGCTCGGCACCACGCTCTTCGACAGGACCACGCGGACGGTGCGGCTCACTCCCCAAGGCCAGGCGCTGGTGGAGCCGGCGCGGCGGATCGTGGAGTCGTTCGCCTACGCCCAGCGAGCGGTGGCCTACGCCGGGCGCGGCGAGATCGGCCGGGTGGCGATCGGCTTTGCCGGCCCCTCCTCCCACTCACTGATCAGCGCGCTGGCGCAGACGGTGCGGCGGGTGCAGCCGGGCATCGAGCTGGCGCTGAGCTCGACGCTCTACGGCGGCGAGGCGCTCAGCAGGTTGTCCCAGGGCGACCTCGACCTGGCCATCGTTCGCTACGACTCAACATCCCCGGCGATGCAATCGCGGGTGGTGCGCGTCAACCATTACGTGATCGTGGTGTCGGAGTCCCACCCATTGGCCGAGCGCGAGTCGGTACGGATGGACGAACTGGCCGACGAACACTGGATCCTGCTCGAGGCGTCGCGGGGGTCGTCACTGCGGGAGACCACGCTGCAGAAAGCGAGCGATGCCGGCTTCGCGCCCAACATCGCCCAGCAGGCTCCCGACACGTGGACGATCATGGCGCTGGTCGCGGCCGGGGTGGGCATCACCCTTACCATCGACACCGCCTTCACCAACGTCACCACCACCGGGCTGTCGGTGATCCCGCTGGACCATGGCCAGGAGGTCGCGGTGAGCCGGCTGGTCTGGCGCGCCGACGACGACTCCCCCGCGCTCCGCCGGGTACTCGAGCTCTCCGAGACTGCGCTGCCGACCCCGGAAGGGTACGCCGAGTAGACACTCGTTCCGCCGCGAACGTTGCCCGTCCGGATCGATCGTCACCGTCGCGACACAGGCCTTGCGGGTGAACAAGATACGATTCAATCGAGGACCATGCCCGCCCAGCCGCGGACGAACACCTGTCGGCGGGATCAGGCTACACCCGGTCAGCCTCCCCGATCGTGATGTCAGTCCTCCGCGAGGAACTGTGTGCTGTGGAACGACTGCGCCAACGGGATGAGATGGTCGCGCGCGAGGGCCTGGTGAGCTGGGTGCTCAAGGTAGGCGTAGAACGCCTCAGCGTCGGGGAACTCTGAGACCAGCGCGTAGTCGGCGTTCGTCGGCCTTTCGCCGAGATCTCGGCCGTGGCGGGACCGCCGAATGAGCTCGATCTGACCTGGCAGGGCCGCCAGCGCCGCGTCGAACGCCGCCACTTGTTCTGTAGTCGCGGCGTCCTTGAACTTGACGGTCACACAGTGAATCAACATCGGCTACTCCTTGGGGTGGGCGCCCGGGGGGGTGCGGTCTCGAAGACGGTGTCGACACCCGAGACGACAAGTTCCCCGCAAAGCAGGGGCTCCAGCAAGCACACAACGCGTGGGTCAGTCTCGACCATCGAGCTCCATCCTGTCAGCGATCCATCCCAGAACCCACGGCGAACACACCCGAGGACCGCACACGGGAGCCTGGTCCTCACCTCGACGACATGCCGGGCAACGACCACGGCAACCACGTACAGGCCACTCCTGGTCGACGGCCCCGGACTAGCTTGATCGCCGGCAGGAGGGCGAGGCCATCTGCAGGGGGCGATCCGGTCACTGAAGCGCCGCAAGCGACGCGGAGCTGATCGCTCGCTGGCGCTTGGGGCGTCCACGAGTACTGCGCGGTAGATGGCGTCACAGATATGCCTCCCAAGTGCCTCGAAGTGATACAGGGAACAGTTCGGAAGGTTCCCTACGCTCGGAGCCCAGGGCGTGGCCAACAGGCGCCCCGCCGCGATACTGAGGAGCCAGGGGTATGACCGTAGTTGACATCACCCGCGTCGTCACCGACGTGAACGTTGACGGGAAGGCCGTGTTCAGCTCGGTCGGAGCGCCGCGCAGCGCCGAGGCTGGCGGGATGAACATCTACAACGTGTGGGGTACCCCCGACGACGGTTCGGTGACCGTCGGCCGCGGCGGAACCGTCGAGCCTGTGCTGTTCCCGTTCTTCCCGGACGGGAACGGCACCCGTTTCTGCGTAGTTCACTTCCCGCCGGCGTCGGAGGCCGACCACGGCGAGGAAGGAGCCGACCCGGAAGCTACCCAGCCGGGCCTGATCGGTGCGTTCGAGGCCGATAACCCCGGCATGCACATCACCGACTCGATTGACTACGGCGTCTGCCTGTCGGGTGAGATCTACCTCGAGCTAGACGACGGTGCGGAGCAGCGGATCACGCCTGGAACCGTGGTCGTGCAGAGGGGAACCCGGCACGCATGGCGCAATCGAGGTACGGACGTATGCACCATGGTGTACGTCCTGTGCGGCGCGAAGCGGGCGTGAGCCGCCAGACCAAGTACCTGGCGCTCACCGTGCATTAGTTTGCGGGCCTCAGTCTCAGAAGCCGCGGCTTAACTTCCCAGGCTGATTCACCACATTCACTCCCTCGAACGGCCCAATCCCAGCGCGCGAAGGCGCTTGCGGATCTCACATCAAGTTTGGACGGCAAGTCATGGCACATCGATTGGACGGCAAGGTCGCGATCATCACCGGAGCCGCCCGTGGGCAAGGCGCGGCGGAGGCACGGCTGTTCGCCTCCGAAGGAGCGTCGGTGGTCATCACCGATATCCGCGAGGACGCCTTGGCCACGGTGGAGAAGGAACTCCGCGATGCTAGGGCCTCAGTGCTAGCCACCCGCCTCGACGTCAGCGACGAGGCCAACTGGGAGCGAACCGTTGCCGAAACCCTCGACGTCTTCGACCGGCTCGACATTCTGGTCAACAACGCCGGCATCCTCAACATGGCGGGCGTGGAGGAGACATCGCTTGAGCAGTGGAACCAGATCGTGTCGGTCAACCAGACCGGCGTCTGGCTGGGGATGAAGCACGCCCTGCCGGCCATGCGCCGATCCGGCGGCGGCTCCATATCAACGTCTCCTCGATCTATGGCCTGATCGGCAGCGGGGCCGCTGCTGCCTACCAGGCCACCAAGGGCGCCGTGCGCATCCTCACCAAGACCGCAGCGATCCAGTACGCACCCGAAGGCATCCGGATCAACTCCATCCACCCCGGCGTCATCGACACCGGCATGGTCGAGGAGGAAGTGCCTGCCGAGTTCCAGCCGGCACTGATCGCCGCGACACCACTCGGCCGGATGGGCACGCCCGAAGAGATTGCCTACGGCGCTCTCTTCCTCGCCTCCGACGAATCATCCTTCGCAACAGGATCCGAACTCGTCCTCGACGGCGGCTACACAACCCAATAGGTGGCCGAGCAGCCACATCCGGTAGGCCTCCCCGCCGAACCGATGCTGTGGTCGGTGAGCGTGCGGGCCCAGCTACCCAACGGGGGCCGCTGCGCTGCGCTCTTGCCGACTCCCCACACTGCTGAATGGGTTCGCACCAGGCGGGCGTCCGGTCAGCACCCGTGGTTCCTCCTCTACTAGGAGGCCACCATCGCGCGGAGGTCCACAGGAGCCGGGGGCGATGCTCAGGCGCTCTTGATCGTGGCCGCCAATTTGCGGGCGTCCTCGACTTGCCGGGTCCAAGTATCTGCTCTACCTAGCCCAGACCGCGACGTGGTCGCAGCGGTGACGCGTCGAGCGTATGCGCTACCGAGCGGCGCCGCCCGGCGTCGCTGGAGGCGCCCGCAAGGATGCCGTGGCGCGGGTCCTAACGCTCGATGCGCCCGAGTTGCGTCCTGCAGAGTGGTGTACGACGTGGTGACGGCCCGGGCGTAGACGCTGGCGCGGTCACCGCGTGATTCTTCGAGGAATCTCCTACAACCCACTCGAAGAGAGGCACAGCGATGACCGCTGGACCCAGTATCGACCCCGCCGAGTTCCTGCACGAGCACCTGGCCCAGGCCAGCCCCGACCTGCTGCGTGAGCTGATGCAGGGCTTCGTCAACACGCTGCTGTCCGCGGACGCGGACAGTGTCTGCGGTGCGGCCTACGGCACCCGTGACCCCGAGCGGTCGAACCGCCGCAACGGCTACCGGCACCGCGACCTCGACACCCGCATCGGAACCCTCGACGTCGCGATCCCCAAGCTCCGGGAGGGCTCCTACTTCCCCGAGTGGCTCCTCGAGCGACGCCGCCGCGCCGAAGCCGCACTCACCAGCGTGGTCGCAACCTGCTACCTGCTCGGTGTCTCGACCAGGCGGATGGACCGGCTGGTGCAGTCACTCGGGATCACCGGACTATCGAAGTCCCAGGTCAGTGTGATGGCGCGGGATCTCGACGAGCTGGTCCGCGACTTCCGCGAACGCCCCCTCGACGCCGGCCCGTACACGTTCGTGGCCGCCGACGCGCTCACGATGAAGGTCCGCGAAGGCGGGCGGGTCATCAAGATCGCGGTCATGGTCGCCACCGGCGTCAACGCCGACGGGTTCCGCGAGATCCTCGGCGTGGCCACCTCGACCGCGGAGTCCGGTGCCGGCTGGAACACCTTCTTCAAGGACCTCGTCGCCCGTGGCCTGTCCGGGGTCGCGCTGGTGACCAGCGACGCGCACGCCGGGCTCGTCGACGCGATCGGCGCCGCCCTGCCCGGGGCGTCGTGGCAACGGTGTCGCACCCACTACACCGCGAACCTGATGTCGATCTGTCCCAAGCACGCCTGGGGCGGGGTCAAGGCGATGCTGCACAGCGTGTTCGACCAGATCGACGCAGATGCTGTGCAGCATCAGTACGACAAGCTCCTCGACCAGATCGAGACCTCCCTGCCCGAGGTCCACGCCCACCTCGACCAGCACCGCGACGACGTCCTCGCGTTCACTGGGTTCCCCAAGGCGGTGTGGCGTCAGATCTGGTCCAACAACCCCAACGAACGGCTCAACCGCGAGATCCGCCGGCGCACCGATGTCGTCGGGATCTTCCCCGACCGGACCTCCATCATCCGCCTCGTCGGTGCCGTCCTGGCCGAGCAGAACGACGAATGGGCCGACGGACGCCGCTACCTCGGACTCGACGTCCTCGCCAAGAGCCGCCTCACCCTCATCACCAGCAACGACCCCGAGGAGGACACCATCACCGCCGGCGCGATCAGCGCCTGACCACCATCAACGACGAATCACCGTCGTACACCACTCAATGGGACTTGACCTGCGCCCGTTCCGCCGGATCTGGACGCGTGGTGAGCAGTAAGTTGAGTTCCAGCATCAGCTCGTCGATGTCGCGGCGAAGTACATCGAGCTTCCGGCGGCCTGCATCTCGATTACCGGTTCCCCGCACTTCTCCCACCAGTCCCGCGTAAAGGAGTTGGGCAACGGAAAAGCGAGGTGGGTTGACCGCTTCTACAGTGCCGAAATGGGACACACCGGCCGGAAGTAGGCCGTACCCGGGAGCTGCACCATGCCCCTCAAGGTGGAGGAAACGGGGCTCGAGCGGGACCCTGGTGTGCGTGCCCTGATGAGTTGGCCTTTGCGCTCTCGCCAAGAGTCGCCAGGTGTCTCACAATGAGACGCACTGGAATCCCCTCGACGGCGCACAGTGGAGGCGTCAAGAGACGCTCGTCACATAATGGAGGCATGGCCTTGTCGATGGGGATACTCGCCGCGGATGACCCGGGCGCAGATGTGCGGCCGATTATCGCGCGGTCGTGGTTGAGGTCCACCGCATGCGGTGTGGTTCAAGCCTCAGAGCTGCGGCTTCCCTACGACGAGGACATCGATGACGACAGCCGGCTCATCAGGACGGCTCAGCCGGTGCTGGAGCGTCTCATGGCCACGATGTCCGACACCCGGTACAGCCTGCTGCTCGCCGATCCGGAGGGGCGGCTCATCCACCGCTGGGTGGGAACGAAGTCGCTGTACGGGCCGCTGGACAATGCGAGCATCGCTCCGGGATTCGGGTTCGCCGAGGAGCATGCGGGCACCAACGGGGTCGGGACCGCGCTGGAAGAAGCGAGGGTTGTCACGGTCAACGGCACCGAGCATTTCACCGAAGGCCTGCATCCCTTCGCCTGCGTCGGTGTGCCGATCCACAATCCCATCCGGGGAAACATTGAGGGGGTCTTGGACTTCAGTTGCTTGTCCAAGGAGTTCAATGTGCTGATGACGCCGCTGCTGGTGGAGGTCGGCAAGCACATCGAGACCAGATTCGGCCAGCAGGCCTCGGCATCCGAGGCGGCCTTGCTGGAGTGCTTCGTACGGACGTCTCGCCATCATCGCGGACCTGTGGTCGGTATGCGGCCGAACGTTTTCCTCTCCAACACGGTCGCTGCGGAGCAGATCAGCGCTACCGACAAGGCGGTCCTGTGGGACGTGGCCAGCACGTACGCACGGCGTGGCCGTCGCGACGGTGTCGTCGAGCTGTCCACTGGGCGGTATTCGTTCCAGATCGCCGTGGACGCCGATGGCACGGAGCCGGGCGGCGGAGTGGTGCTCAGCCTTCGTCCGGAGACCGTGGTCCAACCGCCCAGATCTCTTTCGGGGTCTCCTCGGCCGCTCGTTCGGCGTCCGGCCAGTCGCCCTTCTGCCCTCCATGGGGAGCCACATCGCGCCGGACGGGAGACGTCGGTCAAGGCCTCGCAGCCCAAGTCGGGGCGCAGCCCGCAGTGGAGGAAGTTGCTCGACCGAATGGAGGCTCTGGCCCGGGTCTCCGAACCCGTCGCGTTCACCGGCGACGACGGATCAGGCAAGCTCTGGGCGGCAAAACGGCTCGCGGCCATGCGTGGCGGCGGTGTGCGGATTTTTGATGCCGAGCTCGAGCGAGGAGCGTGGCAAAGCACGCTGATCGACCGTTGCCGAGGCGCCCTCGCCGCAGGTGAGTCGGTCATCATCCGCCGGATCGACAGACTTACCGTTCCAGTCCGGACGGAGCTGGGTGACCTGGTCCGTCATTCCGAGGAGCAAATGACGTTGACGGTCACCTGTACCGAGGATCCCAGGGACACGGTGGTTCGCGCACTTGCTGGGTTCGCCCATCAACTCTGGATTCCCCCGTTGGCGCAGCGACTGGACGACGTCGTCGACATCGTCCCTCAACTCTTGGCGGAACTGGAACCCGA
Organism: Aeromicrobium sp. JP4; assembly: GCF_054957925.1. Taxonomy (NCBI): domain Bacteria; kingdom Bacillati; phylum Actinomycetota; class Actinomycetes; order Propionibacteriales; family Nocardioidaceae; genus Aeromicrobium; species Aeromicrobium sp. JP4. The sequence goes on along the minus strand of NZ_CM143290.1, from coordinate 3,221,705 downwards.
CCGGGTGACGACCTGTGCGCTGCCTGCGCAGCAGGTGCTGATGCGCTACTCCTGGCCAGGCAACGTGACCGAGCTGCGCGATGTCCTCGCCGCGGCGCTGGTCGAGGCGAAAGGCGATCAGATCGAGGTCGCGGACTTGCCGGCGTGGCTGATGAAGCGCGCGCACCGTCGGCAGCTGACCCCCTTCGAGCAATCTGAGCGGGATCTCATCATCGATGCGCTGGCCAGTGTCGGAAACAACCGGGCTGAGGCGGCCCGGGTGCTCGGCATCGGCCGCGCCACGCTGTATCGCAAGCTCCGGGCACTCGGTATCCCGCACGGCCCGGAGTTGACTTGACGGTCTAGAGCCATTCGCGGCCACGTCGGTGCCGACCGGAGCCGTGGCTACATCGCCCGGCCAACAGCCGTTGGCCGCCCCAACAGGACAGTGACTGGCGTGGCTCGGCCGGGCTGCACTCCTTGAGCCAGCCGCGATGTCGCGCCTGGCAACGGCGTTACCCGGCGATGAAAGGCCAGAGCCCTCCCGGGCCCGCGGCCGCGGCCGCTGCGGCGAGCCGTCGATCCCAGTAGCCGACGGACCCGAACTCGCCGCGCCAGGCGAGCGCGGCGCGGGTGAATCGGTGGAGGTCGTGCTCGAGCGCGGTACCAATGGCGCCGTGGACCTGGTGGGCATTGCGGACCACCGTGGTCGTGGCGTGACCAGTGCATGATCTGGCGACCGCGACTCGGAAACCGAGATCATCGCTGGACCACCCGTTCTGCACGGCGGCCACGAGCGCCGACTCGGTCGCGGCGCGTGCCAGTGCGCTTTCGGCCGCCATGTCGGCGATCAGATTCTGCACCGCCTGGAACCGTGCCAACGGACGGCCGAACTGGGTGCGGGTGGTCGCGTGCTCGCAGGAGAGCATCATCGCGCGGTCCAGCGCGGCGGACACCTGGATGGCGCGAGCAAGAGCACCCTTCAAGCGATACTGCTTCACCAGGGTGTCGTCGATCGGCGTGCCCCTCAATGACCCGGTGTCGACCGTTACGCGATCACGCGGCTCGCCCACCAGGTTGGCGCCGGGGATGATCTCGTCGAATGCGGATACGTCGACATCGGCGACCAGCCAGGAGTCGGCGGAGCGCCACAGGGTCACGATGCTCGCGGCGGTGCTCGCCCACGGAACCGCGCGCGCGACACCTGACGAGTCGAGCTGTGCGACGGTGCGCAGCCGGTCGTCGACCGGGAGCGAGGCCGCCTCGAGCAGTGCACCGGCGAGCAGGTCGTGCTCGGCGAGCGGGATCCGGACTCCGGCTCCTGCCGCCGCGGACAGCAGCTCGGCCGCCTCGAGCCAGCCAGCCGCACTGCCACCGGATTCGGCCGAACCGGTGAGCCGGGAGAGTCCGAGCTCACTCAGGCTCTGCCAGAATGCCGGGTTTGGTGTGCCGGCGGAATCCTCGCCGGTTGCCGCATGCGCCGCGAAAACAGCGTGCATCATGGTCGACAGGTCGCTGTCGACGCCTGGAATGGTCGTCATCGCAATCCCAATCCCCGCGCGATCACACCGCGCAGCACCTCGTTGGTGCCCCCGCGGAGGGTGAAGCCGGGACGCTGATCCAGTCCGGCGTTCACCAACTCCCGCCATCCGGCCTCATAGGCAGTCTCGTCGCCGCTCAGCAGCGAGGCGGCTTCGGCGATGTCGCCCTCCGTGCTGGTGCCGAGCACCTTGACCACGGCAGCCGCGACGTCCGCCGGCTCGCGACGCTCGAGCGCCCCGGCCACCGCCGCCGACATCTGATGGAGCCCGGCGATGCGTCCGACCAGCCGTCCAAGGTCGGGAACGTCGTCCATCGTAGTGAGCTGCGTCAGCAGCGGGAACGTCGACAAGAACCGCTCGGGGCCGCTGCGCTCGAAGGCCAGCTCGGATGTCACCTGCTCCCAGCCCTGGCCGATGGTTCCGAAGACCTGGGTGTCCGGGACGAGGACGTCGGTGAGAAAGACCTCGTTGAAGTGGTGGGACCCGCTCATCGAGATGATCGGCCGGACGTGCACGCCGGGTGAGTCCAGGTGGATGAGGAACTGGCTGAGGCCGGCATGGCGATTCGCGGGATCGACGGGCGAGGTGCGTACCAGGGCGATGAAGGCGTGGGCGTGGTGTGCACCGGAGGTCCAGACCTTCGACCCGTTGATTAGCCAGCCGGCGTCCGTCCTCGTCGCGGTGGAGCGGACACTCGCCAGATCCGAGCCGGCGTCGGGCTCACTCATGCCGATGCCGAAGAAGATCTCGCCGCGCGTGATGCCGGGCAGGTACCTCTGCTTCTGCTGCGTGGTGCCGTACTTGAGCAGTGAGGGCACGATCTGGCGGTCAGCGATCCAGTGCGCCGCCACCGGAGCTCCACCGGCGAGCAGTTCCTCGGTGACCACGAAGCGCTCGACGAACGAGCGGTCGTGGCCGCCGTACTCTGCCGGCACGGTCATGCCGATCCAACCCTGCGCGGCGAGTGCCCGTGTGAAGTCCTCATCCCACGCTGAGAGCCAGCAGTCGATGCTGGGCCGGTAGTTGCCGGCCGAGCGCTGCTCGGCCAGGAACCGCCGGACCTCGCGACGCAGGTCCGCGGTGCCCACGGCATCTCCGGTGGTGGCCGGGACGAGCCGGGTCAATCCGCTCACTTGCTACGCCACCTGTCCAGTCGTTGCTCGTGCTCGGGGTCCAGGTGCGCGAGTGGTTGCATCGCGGCGGCCATGCCGAGCACCGATTCCAGTGCGCCTGTGCGGGACTCCTGGAGCAGCCGTTTGGCCATGCGCAGCGACTCGCTCGGGTTCGCGGCGATGCGCTCGGCGATACCGGTTGCAGCGGGGAGCAACTCATCGTGAGGGGTCAGGGTGCTGACCAGGTTCCATTCCTTCGCGGTGGCGGCGTCGATCCGTTCGCCGGTGAGGGTCATCAGCGCAGCGCGCTCGTAGCCGATGGCGCGCGGCAGGAACCAGGTGCCGCCGTCGCCGGGGATCAGCCCGATCGAGACGAAGCTCTCGGCGAAGACGGCACGGTCGGAGGCGATCCGGATGTCGCACATCATCGCCAGATCGCAGCCGGCGCCGATGGCGGGGCCGTTGACTGCGGCGATGATGGCGACCTCGAGCCGTTCGAGCGCCCGGGGGATGCGCTGGATCGAGTTGACGTAGGCCCGTCGCTGATGGCGTGGGTCGAGTCCAAACATGCCCTGCCGGTCGGCCATCTCCTTGACGTTGCCGCCGGAGGAGAAGATCTTGCCCGCGCCGGTGAGGACGATGGCACGGGCGTTCAGGTCCCGATTGGCTTCATCGACGGCCCGCTCGAATGCTTCGATGAAGTCCGTACCAGTGATGGCGTTGCCGATGTCTTGGTTGTCGATGGTCCACGTCTGTACGTGCCCGGAGGTGGTGATGTTCAGGGTGGGTTTCATGTTCGGCTGCCCTCTTGAAGTGTCCGGATCGGCTGGAACGAGCCAGCGGCCCGATGTTGTTGGAACATCGCGGGTCCCGGTTCGGGATCGATCTTCTCGGTCATGTTGCGAACCTCGGCCATGGCGGGATCGAATGCCCGGGCACGTTGTCACTCATGGTGGTCTCGGTCCGTCTCGGTGTCTGTTGGGCAGTGATCAGGAAGGGAGTTGAAGCGACTTGATCTGCAGGTACTCCTCATAGCCATAGGAGCCGAGCTCGCGGCCGAAACCGGAGTTCTTGTAGCCCCCGAACGGCGCTCGCGGGTTGTACGCGCCGCCGTTGATGTCCAGCTGTCCGGTGCGGACACGTCGCGCCACCGCGATCGCCCGGTTCTGGTCTCCGGACCAGACCGCGCCCGAGAGCCCGTACGGAGTGCAGTTCGCGATCCGAACGGCGTCGTCGTCGTCCTCGAACGGAAGGACCACCAGGACGGGTCCGAACACCTCCTCCTGCGCGATCTCGCTCCTCGGGTCAACGTCGGCGAGGATGGTGGGGGCCAGGAAGTAGCCGACCGGCAGCACCTGCTCCGAGCCGCCGGTGACCACGCGGGCGCCTGCGGTCCTTGCGCGGTCGATGAAGCCCCGGACGGTCTCGAACTGGGAGGCGGAGGCCGAGGGTCCGATCCGCGTCGAGGGGTCGGTGGGGTCGCCCACGGTGAACCTGGCGGCGGCTGTGGCGGCGAGGTCGATGGCCTCGTCGTAGCGGCTTTGAGGCACGAGCATCCGGGTCCAGGCCATGCAGGTCTGTCCACCGTTGAGGAAGGCGTTGCTGACCCCGACCTTCACCGCGGTCGCCAGGTCGGCGTCGTCCAGGATGATGTTGGCCGACTTGCCGCCGAGCTCGAGGGCGACCTTGCTGACCGCTTTGCCGGCGAGTTCGGCCACGCGAGCACCGGCACTGGTGGAGCCGGTGAAGGAGACGAAGTCGACCTCCGGATGCGAGGCGATCGCCTCACCGACCACACGGCCTGGGCCTGACACCAGATTGACAACGCCGGGTGGGAGATCGGCATCGGCGAGGGCGTCGAAGAAGGCGAACACCGACAACGGTGCCTCGTTGCTCGGCTTGAGCACGATGGTGCAGCCGGCCGCGATCGCGGGGACGAGTTTGGCCACCACCTGGTACAACGGATAGTTCCACGGGGTGATCGCGCCCACCACGCCGTAGGGTTCGCGCAGGATCAGCGAGTTGCCGATCCGTTCTTCTGCGACCGGCTGGTCGAGGACGTCGAGGATGCCGAGGGCCACAGACAGCGGCACCTTCGTCTGAACACCATCGGCGATCCGGGTCGGGGCACCCATCTCCTCGGTGATCAGCGCGGCGATCGTGGGCAGGGCACGCGTGGTGGCCTCGATGACGCTCGAGACACGGCGCCGGCGTTCGGTCAGGTCGACATCGGGATCGAAAGCCCGGCGAGCGGCGGCCACGGCGGCGTCAACATCGGCGGCGGTGCCATGGGGGACGTGGCCGATCACTTGCTCGGTGGCCGGATTCACCACCTCGATGGCCCCACTTGCCGCGGTCGGATCGACCCAATGGCCGTCGATGTAGAGCTGGTTGCGTTCGTGCATAATCTGTTCGCCTCTGTCCTTGGATGGGTTCACATCACGATGCTGGCGCGGACGTCGCGTTTGCTCTCCGCGGCGGCGAAGGCAGCGTTGATCTGGTCGAGGGGGTAGGTGGCCGCCCCGAGCCGGGAGAGCGGGATCTTGTGCTGCCATTCCTCGAGGAAGGCCAGGGCGCGTGAGAGCACGTCGGGCTCGTAGAGCGACACCCCGATCATCGTCTTGTTGCCGAAGACGAAACGCGATGGGTCGAAGTCGAACGTCCGACCTATGTTGATGTTGCCGATCTCCACGTAGCGGCCGTGCATGGCGAGCATCTTCAGCCCCTCGTCGATGGCAGCAGGGACGCCGACCACTTCGACGACGACGTCCGCGCCCCGACCGGAGGTCCAGCTCCTCACGCACTTGGCCCGGTCCTTGGCCTCGGTGACGTCGGTGAGATCGATGACGTGGTCAGCGCCGAAGGAGGCGGCGAGTTCCAGTCGCTCGGCGACACCGTCGATCGCGATCACGGTACGCGCCCCGCGCGCCTTGGCGACCGCGACCGCGTACAGACCGAGTGCTCCGGCGCCCTGCACCACCACGGTCTCGCCGAAGGTCTGGTTTGCGCGTTCCAGACCGTACATGACCTGGGACAACGCGCAGTTTGCACCGGACGCCAGCTCGTCGGGGACTGAGTCGGGGACCTGGTAGAGCGTGGCGCCGGCTGGCAGCAGGAAGTAGTCGCCGTAGCCGCCGACGAAGTGGGGGGGCTGTTCGGCGTTGCCCAGCATGGCCATCGAGAGGTGTTCGCAAGCGGTGCGCTGGCCGCGTAGGCAGTAGTGGCACCGGTGGCAGGAGAAGAAGTAGGGGAAGACCACCCTCGTCCCCTCCTGCAGCGGGCGGCCGTCGGAGTCCGCGGAGACCCCGTCCCCGAGCGCGGCGATCTTGCCGACCATCTCGTGGCCGAGCACGGTGGGCAGCTGACCGCCGAGTCCCTTGGTGTTGAACGCGCCGTGCCAGGCGTGCAGGTCAGAGCCGCAGATGTTGGTGCGGATTACCTTGATGAGGATCTCCCCCGGGCGCACCTCATCGAGGGTGGCGTCGGTGAGGGTGAAGGGCTGGTTGGGTGCGTCGAACCGGGCGATGCGGCCGGTGAACATGGGGGTCCTCTCGGGATGGTCGGGATGGTCGGGAGTCTTGGTGGAGATGGCCGCACGGCCGAACCCTCTTGGGCTGCGTCGACCGGACAGCAGTCATATGAATGGGCGGCGGGTGGCTCAGTTGGCGCCGCGTCGCCCGACGCTCGCGGTGCGGACGTATCCGGCGGACTTGCCTTCCGCGAAGTCGGGCAGGGTGGTGGCGTTGGTGATCAGGTACAGCACGTCGTTGTCAGGTCCGCCGAAGGTGGCGGCGACAGCCCAGCCGTCGGGGACGAGGATCTGGTCGGTGATCTTCCCGCCCTCCTCGACCCGGTAGAAGCCGCTCTCCGGGCCTTCGGTCAACGCGTTGCCGTACCACACGCCGCCGTTGGAGTCGACGGTCATGCCGTCCGGGCTGTGGGTTTCGGGAAGTTCCGCCCAGGTCCGGTAGTTGATCAGGGTGCCGTCGGGCTGTCGATCGTAGGCGGAGATCTTGTGCGCGAAGGTCTCCGAGAGCAAGAAGGTCTTGCCGTCGGAGTGCAGTTCTGCGCCGTTGGGGAAGAGCACGTCGCCGGGCACGGTCGAGACTTCGCCGTTGGGGTTGACGTGGATCAGATTGGTGGGGCGCGGCTCTGCGCCGCCGGCCAGGTCGAAGCCGAAGTTGCCGATGTAGGCGTGCCCGTCCACGACCCGCATGTCGTTGGCGTCACCGCCGCAGAAGGCGGCCAGGTCGGCGTGGACGGTGGTCGTGCCGTCGGCCGCTCGGCGGAGCAGCTTGTGGTCGTGCTGAGACACGATCAGCATCGAACCGTCAGCGAGGAAGCCCAAGCCGGACGGCGACGTGGGCACGTCTGCGATCTTCTCCCAGCTGCCGTCCTTGGGGTCCATGACGATGACCCGGGTGTTGAAGAAGTCGCTGAGGTAGAGCCTCCCGTCGTGGTAGCGCGGTGACTCCAGGAATCCGTGGCCGCTGCTCAGCTCGTTGAACTTGTGGTCGGTGGACATGTCGTTCTCCTTGATTCCGAATGTCTGGTCGGTGCTCGGGGTGGGGCTGCGGTTCACAGGAACTCGCTGCGGAGCCGCTTCTTGTCGAACTTCCCGACGCTCGTCTTGGGCAGTTCGTCGATGACTTCGAACCGGTCTGGGACCCAGAACGATGGGAATCGCTCCTTCAGATGGGCCTTGAGTTCATCGTCGGAGACCTCCTCGGCCACGACGATGAACGCGACAGGTCGTTCGATCCACTTCGGGTCCGGCGCGCTGATCACCGAGGCCTCGACGATCTTCGGGTGGCCGATCAGCGCGTTCTCCAGTGCCACCGAGGAGATCCATTCGCCGCCGCTCTTGATGAGGTCCTTGGCGCGGTCGACGATGGTGAGATAGCCGTCGGGTGTCATCGTGGCGATGTCACCGGTGCGGAACCACCCGTCGGAGAAGCTTCCGGCCGAGCGGACGTCGTTGTAGTACTCCCGGATCACCCACGGCGCCCGAACGAGAACCTCGCCGGGCGTGTTCCCGTCCCAGGGGGCCTCCTTCTCTTCATCGTCGACGAGCTTCACCTCCACCATGGGCAGCGGTTGCCCTTGCTGGCTGAAGATCTCAAAGCGGGCGTCCTCATCCAGGTGCTGGTTTGCGGTGGTCAGGCCGCAGAAGGTGAGGACCGGTGAGGCCTCGGTCATCCCCCAGGCTTGCGTTACGTGAATGTCGTGGTGCTGCTTCCACCACTTCATCTCGTCGATCGGTGGCGCCTGACCGCCGAGCCACAACGTGTGCAACGACGAGATGTCGTACTGCCCAGGGGACTGCTCTAGAGCGCGGCGGATCAGCATGCCGACGGTCACCGCGCCGACCAAGACGGTCGGCTTCGCGTGGTCGATGATGGCGAGATAGTCAGTGTCCACGGGATGATCGCCGGGCAGCACGATGGTGGCCCCCTGCAGGACACAGGCGAACGGCATGCCCCATGAGTTCACATGCGAGAGCGGGGTGACGAGCATGTACCGCTCGGCCTCGCTCACACCGATCGTGCCGGTAGTGCAGAGCCCCAGTGCATGAAGCACAGTGCTGCGGTGGCTATACACCACACCCTTCGGATCGCCCGTGGTGCCGGAGGTGTAGCACATCGAGGCCGCAGTGTTCTCCTCGAGGTCGGGATACTCGTACTCGTCAGGAGCTGCGGCCATCAGGTCGGCGTAGGAGTGAACCGGCACCGGAAGGGTGCTCTCTGCTGGGACTGGACCATTGAGCTGAACGATGGCCCGGACGTCTGCCAGCCGGTCCCGGAGCCGCTCGAGCAGCGGAAACTGGTCCTTGCTCACGAGCAGGACGGTGTCCTCCGCATGCGCGATGATGTAGGCGATCTGCTCATCTGACAGTCGGGTGTTGATGGTGTGCAGAACGGCGCCCATACAGGGCACGGCGTAGTAGGACACCAGGTGCTCAGCGGTGTTCCAAGCCAGCGTCCCCACCCGGTCGCCGCGCCTGACGCCGAGGTCGGTCAGCACGTTCGACAACCTGCGGGCCCTGCGGCCGAACTCGGCGAGGGTGAACGTGTCGAAGCCGTTGTCGGTGCGGGCGATGACCTCCTTGTGCCCGTAGAGGTGTTCAGCGCGCCACAGGATCGTTTTGATCTGTAGCGGCGTATCCATCATCAGGCTCTGCACGGTGCGGCTCCTTGTGTGGATGGTCGGCAGTTCCGGTGGTCGGTCCGTGGCGAGGCCAAGATCCCTTGATGGGGCCCGGAGATGCGGGGTGAAGCCGCCGGTGACGGCGGCTTCACCCGCGCGCGGATCAGGCCTTGACGAACTCCGGGTATCCGTTGGCTGCGGAGGTGTTGACCTCGTCGAGGTAGGCGGGCAGGCCGGCCGGCCACATCAGCATCTGCACCTTCTTGCCGGGGATGTTCGCGGCCATATACCACGAGGCGGCCCGATCGAACAGCGCTACCTCGCAGACTGCGTCGATCTTCTGCTGCCATGTCTGCTCGGCCTCGCCCGTCGGCTCGATGCGGGTCACGTCGTTCCTGAGGAGGTGGTCGACGAATCCGACGATCCAGTCGCCCTGCGCCTCGGCCGCAGTCGGACCATTGCAGAAGCCGGACGGGCTCTGGGGGCCGTAGACGAACAGCAGATTGGGGAATCCCGCAGTGGCGGCTCCTAGTGCCGTGTGAGCACCGTCGGCCCACGAATCTGCGACCGACTCTCCCTGGCCATTACGGATGTCGACAGCGGTGATGCCGCCAGTGACGGCGTCGAAACCGGTGGCCAGGGCAATGATGTCGAACTCGTGCTCCACCCCGTCGGAGGTCACGATGCCCTTGGCGGTGACGTGGTCGATCGGGTTCTTGCGAAGGTTGACCAAGTCGACGTTGTCCTGGTTGTAGATCTCGTAGTAGCGCTGCTCCAGCGAGGGTCGCTTCACCCCGAACGGGTGCGGCGGATCAGTCGGGGCCAGGTCCTCCCACATTTCCTTGTTGTTGATGCGCTGGCGGGTCTTGTCCCGCCAGAAGTCGTAGAAGGCGCGGTTGCTGTCTTCGTTGAAGAAGATGTCGTTGAAGTTCCCCAGCCACGGCACGAAGCCGCCGATCTCCCACATCCGCTCGAACTCGGCGTCCCGCTCCTCGGTAGTCACGTCGGGCACGCCCTTGTCGAGGAAGTCGAAATCGAACCCGGCGAAGGTGGTGTTGCGCTTCGCCATCCGATCGGCGTAGGTCGCCTTCTCCTTGGCGTTCTCCTCCTCGGAGATCTGGCGCTGACACATCGGTAGGGCGATCATCGGGGTGCGCTGGAAGACCGTGACATGGGCGGCCACAGGCGCGGACTCCTGCGCCACCTGCACCCCGGAGGCACCGGTGCCGATCACGGCAATGCGCTTGCCGGTGAGGTCCACTCCTTCCTGCGGCCAGCGCGCGGTGTGGTGCGCGATGCCTGCGAAGGACTCCAGGCCGGGGATCTCGGGGACGTAAGGCTTCGAGCCGAAGCCCGTGCACATCAGCAGGTAGCGCGTGGAGATCTCGCGGATCTCGTCGGTCTCGGAACCCTCGGCGGTCACCATCCAGCGCCGCGAGTCCTCGTCGAAGCGGGCCTCGGTGATCCGGGTGTTGTAGCTGATGTCCTTCGACAAGTTCAACTTGTTGTCAACGTGCTGGAAGTAGGCGCGGACCTCTGACCAGTCGGGGTACAGCTCCGAGAAGTTCCAGTCACGCCACAGCTCCGGGTCCGAGAACTGGTACATAGGGCCCCAGGTGTCCACGCGGGCGCCGGGGTAGCAGTTCCAATACCAGACGCCGCCCAGTCCTGCGGCAGACTCCACGGCGTGCACGTTGTACCCCCGCTTGCGCAGCTCGTTGAGCTGGTACAGGCCGGCGAATCCAGCGCCTACGATCAAGACGTCACGTTCTTCGGTGCTCACGGGCGTTTCCTCTCCTTGCCGTTTTCGGCTGTGGCACAAGATGATTGCGGCGTTGATCGCGATCGGGTTGTCTCATTGGGAGACACCGCCTCGACCTGTCCACGAAGGGCGGAGAGTTCGGTAGTTCTTGCTGGGCACCTCTGTTCCATCTCTCCTTCAAACTCGAGTCCGGGTGGCCGGGGTCCTCGCCAGGCGTCTCATAGCGAGACACGTTCGGCGAAGGTGAACCGGTGCAGGCTGGGTCACGAACGTCACCAAGCCCTGAAGGAGGACGATCATGTCGATTGCGAACCCGTTCTACTCACCGGAGGCGCAAGGGCCGTACAAGATGCACTCCATCGGTCGCTTCGACTTGGAAGAAGGCGGGGTGATCCCGGAGTTGCGACTCGCGGTCGCCACACGCGGCACGCTGAACGCCGACAAGAGCAACGCGATCCTCATCCCGACGTGGTTCTCGGGCACCCACCAGACCTGGGACCAGATCTACATCGGGGAAGGGCGCGCACTCGACCCCGAGAAGTACTTCATCATCGTGGTGAACCAGATCGGCAACGGCCTATCGACTTCGCCGCACAACACTGACGACCCGTCGATCACCATGTCGAGGTTCCCGAAGGTGCGTATCAGTGACGACGTGCGTGCCCAGGAGCAACTACTGCGGAAGGTGTTCGACATCGAGAAGTTGGCGCTGGTCGTCGGCGGTTCGATGGGCGCCCAGCAGACGTGGGAATGGGCCGTGCGCTTTCCCAACCAAGTGCTCCGGGCAGCCCCCATTGCCGGCACCGCACAGAACACCCCCCACGACTTCCTGTTCACCCAAACGCTGCTCGACGCGATTACCAGCGACCCCGGTTTCGCCGGCGGCGACTACGCCACCCACCTCCAAGTGCAGGCTGGCCTGGGTCGTCACGCCGACATCTGGGCTGTCATGGGGCTCTCGACGGAATTCTGGAAGTCAGGATTCTGGAAAGACATCCCGATGCTCAACGGCGAGACCACCGATGACTTCACGACATTCCAAGACGGTTTCATCCGCGCGCTGTTCCAGCTGATGGACCCCAACGCGCTGCTCGCCATGGGCTGGAAGTGGCAGCGGGGCGACGTCGCGCGAAACACTGGCGGTGACCTCGCAGAAGCCCTGGGCAGAATCACCGCCAAGACCCTCGTGATGCCGATCGACCACGACATGTTCTTCCCGGTCGCCGACTGCGCAGCCGACCAACAGCTCACGCCAGGGAGCGAACTGCGTGTGCTGCCGTCGATCGCCGGCCATCTCGGACTGTTCGGCTTCGAGCCGGCGTACGTCGAACAGGTCGACCGGAACCTCGCCGAGCTCTTGGCGACCCCTATCTGAGTCCCTGCGCCCTCCTGACCTCATGACCCCGGCGGTCGAACTTGAGGGGTGGCCCGGACACCTGACGCAACACAGCGCGAGCAACGTGACCCCGTGGACTCCTTTGGCACCTCTGCATCTGTCGACAGCTCTGACTACGCCCGACGCCCAGGATCGACACGCATGCCGACTGCGGCTCACCTGGCACGGCCAGCGCGAATTGGCCACCACTAGGGCGGACCGACGCGGCGTCGTCCGCGAGGTGCTGCAGTCCTGGTCGCCGGGCGGATCCGGCGAAATTCGCGTCCTGCTGGCCGCCTTCAACGCCGACCTCGACAACCAGCTGACCCCGAACCCGCACGAGCAAGGACAAAGCCAGCCATGAGCACGACGGCCTCGCCAGGCCCGAGCAACGCCCGCGGGACTGTGGATTTAACGGTGTTTCCGGCCTGACGCGCTGGCGAGTGTCAGCGGGGAAGGTGCCGTGATGACCACGACACTGGGCGATGTGCCCGCGAAGAAGAAGGCCCAGCCCTCTGCGGAGGAGCTGGCGGCCAAGGAACTGGTGGCGTTCGCGAAGGAGAAGGGGCTGTCCCTGACCGGACCCGAGGGTCTGCTCAAGCAGTTCACGAAGAGCGTCCTGGAGACAGCGCTCAATGAGGAGATGACCGAGCATCTGGGGCACCAGAAGAACCGTGCCGCTGCGGACCGCGAGTCGGGCAACGTCCGCAACGGGACCCGACCCAAGACGGTGCTGACCCACGCCACGGGCGAGGTCGAGCTCGAGGTCCCACGCGACCGCGACGGGACCTTCGAGCCGGTGATCGTCAAGAAGCGACAACGCCGGCTCACCGAGGTCGACGAGATCGTGCTGTCGCTCTACGCCCGCGGCCTGACGACCGGAGAGATCTCGGCGCACTTCGGCCAGATCTACGGCGCTTCGGTGTCCAAGGAGACGATCAGTCGGATCACCGACAAGGTCCTCGAGGAGATGCAGACCTGGACCACCCGTCCCCTGAACGAGGTCTACGCGGCGATCTTCATCGACGCGATCATGGTCAAGGTCCGCGACGGCCAGGTCGCTAACCGCCCTGTCTACGCGGCGATCGGGGTCACCCTGGCCGGAGAGAAGGATGTCCTGGGCCTGTGGGCCGGCACCGGTGGTGAGGGCGCGAAGTTCTGGATGAGCGTGCTCACCGATCTGCGCAACCGCGGCGTGAGGGACACCTTCTTCGTCGTCTGTGACGGGCTGAAGGGACTCCCGGAGGTCGTTGGGAACGTGTGGCCGTTGACGACAGTCCAGACCTGCATCATCCATCTGATCCGCAACACCTTCCGGCTGGCGTCGCGGCGCGACTGGGACGCGTTAAAGCACGACGTGAAGCCGATCTACACCGCGGTCAACGCCGCTGCCGCGAGGGCTGCGCTGGACGAGCTCACTGAGAAGTGGGGCACCAAGTACGCGGCGATCATCCGGTTGTGGAACAACGCGTGGGAGGAGTTCATCCCGTTCCTGGACTACGACGTCGAGATCCGCACCGTGCTGTGCTCAACGAACGCGATCGAGTCGCTCAACGCCCGCTACCGCAGGGCGGTCAAGGCCAGAGGCCACTTCCCGACCGAGCAGGCCGCGCTGAAGTGTCTCTACCTGGTCACCAGATCCCTCGACCCGACCGGCCAAGGGCGGGCACGATGGACCATGAGGTGGAAGCCAGCGCTCAACGCGTTCGCGATCACCTTCGCCGACCGCTGGCCGGCAGCAGAGACCTACTAATGGAAACCGCCGGAAACACCGTTACTGAAACAGTCCCTGAAGTGAACTCGCAGTCAGCGGCCATCTGGGCGATCGCGTCGTCGAGCCGGTCTCGTCGGGCCTTGACCGACAACACGGCGTCGTAGTCGGACTCGAAGGTCATCCTGGTTGCCGCGGACCCGAGCTCGCGCCCGGTCTGACGCAACCACTGGTCGTGGATGCCGGTCCAGGCCTGCCCGCCGGAGTACACGAACCCTTGCCGCAGCAGCAGCTTCGACAGCCTGTGCCGGGCCCTCATCAGGTCACCACGCGCGTCCTCACGCGCACGGACCAGATCCCGTGCCGACTCCTGCTCGATGGTCGGCACCGCTACCGCTGTGGGTCAAGTCCCATTGAGTGGTGTACGACGGTGATTCGTCGTTGATGGTGGTCAGGCGCTGATCGCGCCGGCGGTGATGGTGTCCTCCTCGGGGTCGTTGCTGGTGATGAGGGTGAGGCGGCTCTTGGCGAGGACGTCGAGTCCGAGGTAGCGGCGTCCGTCGGCCCATTCGTCGTTCTGCTCGGCCAGGACGGCACCGACGAGGCGGATGATGGAGGTCCGGTCGGGGAAGATCCCGACGACATCGGTGCGCCGGCGGATCTCGCGGTTGAGCCGTTCGTTGGGGTTGTTGGACCAGATCTGACGCCACACCGCCTTGGGGAACCCAGTGAACGCGAGGACGTCGTCGCGGTGCTGGTCGAGGTGGGCGTGGACCTCGGGCAGGGAGGTCTCGATCTGGTCGAGGAGCTTGTCGTACTGATGCTGCACAGCATCTGCGTCGATCTGGTCGAACACGCTGTGCAGCATCGCCTTGACCCCGCCCCAGGCGTGCTTGGGACAGATCGACATCAGGTTCGCGGTGTAGTGGGTGCGACACCGTTGCCACGACGCCCCGGGCAGGGCGGCGCCGATCGCGTCGACGAGCCCGGCGTGCGCGTCGCTGGTCACCAGCGCGACCCCGGACAGGCCACGGGCGACGAGGTCCTTGAAGAAGGTGTTCCAGCCGGCACCGGACTCCGCGGTCGAGGTGGCCACGCCGAGGATCTCGCGGAACCCGTCGGCGTTGACGCCGGTGGCGACCATGACCGCGATCTTGATGACCCGCCCGCCTTCGCGGACCTTCATCGTGAGCGCGTCGGCGGCCACGAACGTGTACGGGCCGGCGTCGAGGGGGCGTTCGCGGAAGTCGCGGACCAGCTCGTCGAGATCCCGCGCCATCACACTGACCTGGGACTTCGATAGTCCGGTGATCCCGAGTGACTGCACCAGCCGGTCCATCCGCCTGGTCGAGACACCGAGCAGGTAGCAGGTTGCGACCACGCTGGTGAGTGCGGCTTCGGCGCGGCGGCGTCGCTCGAGGAGCCACTCGGGGAAGTAGGAGCCCTCCCGGAGCTTGGGGATCGCGACGTCGAGGGTTCCGATGCGGGTGTCGAGGTCGCGGTGCCGGTAGCCGTTGCGGCGGTTCGACCGCTCGGGGTCACGGGTGCCGTAGGCCGCACCGCAGACACTGTCCGCGTCCGCGGACAGCAGCGTGTTGACGAAGCCCTGCATCAGCTCACGCAGCAGGTCGGGGCTGGCCTGGGCCAGGTGCTCGTGCAGGAACTCGGCGGGGTCGATACTGGGTCCAGCGGTCATCGCTGTGCCTCTCTTCGAGTGGGTTGTAGGAGATTCCTCGAAGAATCACGCGGTGACCGCGCCAGCGTCTACGCCCGGGCCGTCACCACGTCGTACACCACTCTGCAGGACGCAACTCCGCTGTGAACTCGTCCAGACGCAACAACCTGGCCAGGTGAACCGCATCCTTGGCGTCGGTCTTGACCCGATCACCAGTCGGCCGTTGCAACTTTGACGGCGCCACCACCTCACACCGGATCCCCGCGGCGTTCAGCGACCGCGACAGCCCGAACCCAGTCGGCCCGGCCTCATAGGCCACGGCCACCGGTCCGGACAGGTTCTGGATCCAGGATCTGACGTGTTCGTGCGAGGGAGTCAGCTTCGCTTGGACCAACTCGCCCGTCACGCCATCGATCGCCGCTGCCGCGACCGATCGTGCGTGCACGTCGAGCCCAACACTCGTACGCTCTGTAAACACCGGGGCCTCCCACAACTGTCGGATAGGCCGAGCAGGCGGCCCCTGCTCGGTAACCCACGAATCTGTGAGTGAGGCCCCGGCCCGCAACCACTCAGACCGAGCGGTCAGGCATACCGTCTAGTTCACCATGGCTGGGTGGACATCACCGACAATGAAACGGGCAATCGTGACTCAGGCAAGTTCCGAGACAAGATCAATGATGTGACGCAGCAGCGGGACCGCGATCGACTGCTCCTCGGCGGTGAGGGATGTCCAGGCCACCGCCAACCGGTCGGCAACCAGGCCGCGCTTGGCGGCGAGGAGTTGCTCCCCGCGTTCGGTGAGCGTGAGTACGCGTCGGCGTCGATCGTCCGCGGCTGGGATGCGGCGCAGCAGGCCGGCCGCTTCCAGCCCGGCGGCCTGTTGGGTGACCGTGGGTTGGCTCAGCAGCGTGTATGCCGAGATGGCGGCGATGCCCTCGCGACCGCAAGCCTGCACGGCGTCCAGCAGCACCAGCTGTGGCACGGTGACGTCGTCGAAAAGCGGCTGAAGTCGGCCCCTGGTCCTTCGAGCGACTGCGAGCAGGGCCAGCACCGCATCGGCGAACTGTTGCCCGTCATCGGTCGTCGTCTGGTTCCGTGCGCGGTCGACGCCGACCGCTTCGCCATCAGCACCCATACGCGCTCCCCTAGGTCGATGCCGCTGACTGACAGGATCGGCCGTCGAAGGCGGATCGGCAGTCGCGTGTGCCGTCACGCTACCGGCCGCCGCCGGCGGCTACCGCTCAGCAAGGCGTCAGGCGAATGTCTGCGTGCTCACTGGGCAATGTTGCTCATTGGGCAGGCCCGGTCATACTGAGGGAGTGGATCGTGGGTTGCGGGACCTCAAGCGGGAGGCGACGGCACAGGCGCTGGCTGAGGCGGCCTTCGAGCTGACCCGTGAGCGCGGGTTGTTCGGGTTTGTCACTGCGGACGTCGTGGAGCGGGCGGGCTACTCCCGGCGCACCTTCGCGAACCACTTCTCCTGCAAGGAGGAGGCCGTCGCCGCGGTCGCGTTCGGGGGTGTCGACGACGCCAGCGCGATCCTCGCCGACCTGCCAGAAGACCTGCCGCTGCTCGATGCCCTGTTGTCCGTCATGAGGGATCAGTTCACCGCGGACACATTGGTGAGGATGCGCGAGCTGATGGCCATGGCACGGCAGTACCCAACCCTCGAGCCCTACGTCCTCAGCGTTCAGCAACGCATGCGCCACACCGCCCAAGAGCTCTTGGGATCCGTAGCCGGGGACCGGTACCCCGCCATCTACGTGCCGCTGCTGTTCGGCGCCGTCTACGGCGCCGTGATGGCCGCCCTGGAGGGAACTCTCGACGTGCACCTGGACGGCGAGAACGACGCCACCCCCGCATCGATGGACTACGCCTCGTTCCTCGATCTCACCTTCGACTACCTGCGCCACGGCCTCTAGCCACCGCCGCCCCGCCCCTCAAGGAGACCCAGAACCCATGTCCACATTCTTGTACCGGCTCGGACGAACCGCATTCGGCCGGCCGTGGCTGTTCATTGCCGGTTGGGTGGCGGTCCTCGCCGCGGTCGTCGGTGCCGTGGCCATCAACGGGGTGAACGTCAGCTCCGAGATGAAGATCGAGGGCACCGAGGCCCAGACCGTGCTCGACCGCGTGGCCGATGAGCTTCCCGCGGCCTCGGGAGGCCAGGCCAGCGTCGTGTTCACTGTGCCGGACGGTGAGCGCCTCGACACGCCGGAGCGTCTTGCGGTGATCAGCGGCACCGTCAGCGACGTCTATGACCTCGAGAAGGTCGTGAACCCCCTGGACGCCGCTCTGGGTGCCGGGGAGCAGGGCGGACCGGGCACTGATCAGGAAGGTGCACCGGCCGATCCCTCAGCCGGGTCGGAGCAGGGGCAGGCGCCTCCCTACCAGCCGCTGGTGGTGGACGGGGCCCCGGTGCCCGGCGTGCTGGTGTCCTCGGACGGGCAGGTCGCGCTGTTCCAGTTCCAGTTCACAGTCGCCTCGACCTCGTTGACCGATGACGACGTCACCTCGGTGGTCGAGGTGGTGGAGCGTGCCGAGCAGGGAACGGGTATCACCGTGCTCCCAAGCGACTCGCTCAAGGCCATCGAGATCCCGGTCGGTATTGGTGAGGTGATCGGTCTCGCCGTCGCCGCTCTCGTGCTGGTGCTCACCCTGGGTTCGCTGATCGCGGCCGGTCTGCCCCTGATCACCGCGCTGGTCGGCGTCGGCATCGGCGTGGGTGGCGCGTATGCGCTCTCCACGGTCGTCGAGATGAACTCCGCCACCCCCGTCCTCGGTCTCATGGTCGGCCTCGCCGTCGGCATCGACTATGCGCTGTTCGTCGTCAACCGGCAGCGACGGCTGATTCTCGATCGGGGACTGACCGCGCGGGAGGCAGCGGGCAGAGCGGTCGGCACTGCGGGCAGTGCTGTGTTCTTCGCCGGCCTGACCGTCCTCATCGCGCTGACCGCTTTGACCGTGATCGGCATCGCCATGCTGTCCACGATGGCACTGGTCGCGGCGTCCACGGTCGCCCTGGCCGTCCTCATCGCCCTGACCCTGCTGCCCGCGCTGTTGGGGCTGGTCGGGGAGCGGATCTGCTCCGACAAGGCCCGCTCCCGACGCCGCGCCAAGGTGGACGCGGAGTCCCACAGTGTCGCCGACCACTGGGTCAAGGGCGTGATCAGGTTCAGGTGGCCCGTCATCGCAGGAGTGGTCGCGATCCTGGGCGTGATGGCGATCCCGACGGCCAGCATGAATCTGGGTATCCCTACCGGCGAGACCGCGAACCAGGACACCGCTGCCCGGCAGAGCTACGAGGCGGTCTCCCAGGGCTTCGGTGAGGGATTCAACGGCCCCCTCCTGGTCACCGCAGAGCCCACCGGTACCGCAGACCGCGTCACTCCCGAGCTGACCGCGAAACTGATCGCCGAGTTCCAGGGCCGAGACGACATCGTGCTGGCCGCCCCGGTCGGCGTCAACGAGGCCGGCGACCTGGCCGTGTTCAGCGTCATCCCCACCTCCGGCCCCAGCGACGAGGCCACCAGCGACCTCGTGAAGTCGCTGCGCGAGCCCGACAACGCCATCGCCCAGACCAATGATGTGCAGCTCGGCGTCACCGGGTTCACCGCCATCGGCATCGACATGTCCGACAAGCTCGCCGACGTCCTACCGCTCTACCTCGGCATCATCATCGTGCTCTCCGTCCTGATCCTGATGCTGGTCTTCCGCTCGATCGTCGTCCCACTCAAGGCCACCGCCGGCTTCCTGCTCAGCATCCTGGCCACCTTCGGTGCCACCACCGCCGTCTTCCAGTGGGGCTGGCTCAGCAGCCTCTTCGGGTTCGACACCGGCGGCCCGCTGATGAGCTTCATGCCGATCATCGTGACCGGCATCCTCTACGGGCTCGCCATGGACTACGAGGTCTTCCTGGTCTCCTCCATGCGCGAGGCACACATCCACGGCCAGCCAGCCCGCCAGAGCGTCGTGCATGGCTTCGACCAGGCCAGCCGCGTCGTGGTCGCCGCCGCGATCATCATGGTCGCGGTGTTCTCCGGCTTCATCTTCAGCCACGACATCATGATCAAGCAGATCGGCTTCGCCCTCGCCGCCGGCATCCTCATCGACGCCTTCATCGTCCGGCTGACGCTCGTCCCGGCTCTCATGGCCGTCTTCGACGAGCGAGCATGGTGGCTGCCCCGCTGGCTCGACCGCCTGCTGCCCGACCTCGACATCGAGGGCGACAAGCTGCTGACCATGCTCAACCAGCAGGCCGAGGCCACCGACCGACAAAACATCGAGGTCCGCAACTGAGGAACCGTAGCGTCCAGAGACGAACGTCGGGGGCGCGTCCTGGAGGCCCCACCACACCGACCCGGACCGCCGGCAGGGCCCGAACGCGATCGACCGCCAACCTTTGGCGCCTCGATCACCGAGGATCGCTCATCCAGGATCTCGGCGGTACTCGACCCAGCGCCCGAGCATGCCCTCCGTCTCGCCGCGCAGGAACGCAATGAACTCCGTCGCCTCGGCCAATCGGTGGCCACCGCCGTTCGCGCCGAGCTCGACGGCCGCGGACTCCACCACGGACTCCCACTGCTGGAGAACCGGGATCCAGGCGGCCACGATCATGCCGCACACGTCGCCCTCACAGACCCGGTAGAACTCGGCCCTCCTCCCGGGTTCCCTCTCCTTGACCACCATCCGTGTCGCGGTGAGATACCGCACGGCCCCCGAGATTGCGGCCGGACTGACCCGGACCCCGTCCGCGAGCGCGGCGGCGGAGTAGCGGTCAGCGTCGTCGGCGAGCATGTAGGCCAACACCCTGGCGGGCATCCGTGGGATCCCGGCCTCGTTCAGGATCAGGGCAATGCGCTCGACCACGCGAAGCAGCCCCTCGCTCTCGTCCTGCCAGCGGCTCGGCATCATCTGCTCAGCATCGCTCATCGCGCCAGGCCCATCCGGCTGTCCCGGTTGGGATACCGATCGCGGCCCCCCGGGGCCTGTGCCGGGCCGTCGATATCGTCCCCGCACCCGGGAATGCCCGTGTCTGGCGCGGTCGCCGACGCCGGGCGTCCGGACGCGGCCGGAGCATGCGACCTCCACGTCACCTGAGCTGCTACGTGTCCAGCTCCCCCACCGGACCAATCCCGCCCCCCGTGCGGTTTCCCCGGGCACTCCAGCCACCCCGAGCAGATTGGCCGCAATCCAGCGTGCTGGCGTCGGCGTCCCGCCGCAGACACGTCCGACCCGCGAGGTCCCAGCCATCGAACGGCCCGGGATTCGGGGCAGCCGTCAGAGAACCGCCTGCAAACCGCAGATCCTGGAAGCGTTCGGGCTGTCGGGGTCTGTTTCAAGGTCGGTGCCAGCCCCGGCGCCTCCAGGTCCGGGACCGGGCGGAACGGGCAGGCCCGTCGTCGAGCTGCGCTGGATCGCGTTCGCGGAGGTACTCCTCAAGGTCGCCCAGCCCGCGGGCGATGTCTCGACGCAGCCTGCGTTCGGCAAAGAACCGGAGGCGGGGCGCAGGATGGTCGCGAACCCACTCCGTATACATGAACTGCCCCATGCACCAGCATGCACCGAACGCGACGCTGCCAGCTACCAGCGTCCACCACACGACTGCCAAGACATCCCACACGGCGTTCCCCAGCTGTTGCCATGCCAGCCCGTACGGATTCCCGTATCTCACCTCACCCACCTCCAGCCGTGGCGGCCGAACCCGGGGATCGCGATCGCCCGTAGGTAGCGGTCGGCGCCAGCCTACGCCGAAATACATAGGAGGAAAAGGGTAGATGCGGAGGGTCCAGCCGCCCACGGCGCTGCGCCTCCCCTGCAAGGCATGCTGTTGGATACCGACACCGATACCGATGGCGTTGTCGCCGGGCGTTGCCGCGTCTGGCTGAGCGAGTTCGGAAGACCACCAAGAGTCGGCGCACCCAGCGGGTCGCTCCGCTTTGAGTCGTCGTTGCCCCGATGTCGGGGGGACCACGTATTCAGCCTGGTTGCCCTTTGAGCACCATCGTCCGACACTGTCAGGATGACGGCACCGGCCTCGAGGCGGTGACGCGGTCGCTGACCAGCGACGCACAGGCCGGACTTCATGAGGAGTGCCACGCCACGGCGCGTGTCCGCTCTCCGAGCCCCCAGCCCTCCGGCGGCGGCCTTTGGACGGAAAAACTAGGCAGGTGGGGTATGGAGCAACCTTCTGGTGGAACGGCGGCAGTGGAGCGGCGGCCGTGAGCCCGGTCCGAGCACGACCAGGGCGCCGGCCGGGGCACAGTTCGACACGCGAGGAGATAGCTCGGGCAGCCCGCGAGCAGTTCGCCGCTGGAGGCTACGATCGCGTCACGCTGAGGGCGGTCGCAGCACAGGCGGGCGTGGATGCCGCCCTCGTGGCATACTTCTTCGGCTCGAAACGAGAGCTGTTCGACGAAGTCGTCAACCCTTCTTCTGATTCGTCCGCGCTCATCGCTCGACTCCTGGAGGGGGACCCGAGGCTCGTCGGCGAGCGCTTGGCAAGACTGGTGATCGAGGCACTCGATGATACGGGCCGGCGAGAGCGCATCCTCGGAACCATCCGCACCGCGGCGGTCGAAGCCGACACCGCTCGCAAGGTTGGCGAGAAGTTCACCACTGAGCTGCTGGAACCGGTCGTGTCCCAGCTCGGGGTCGCGCAGGCGCCATTGCGCGCCGCGCTCGTGATGTCGCAGATCCTTGGCCTCGCCTTGGCTGCCCACGTCGTGGGCCTCGAGGATCTGACCTCGGCCAGCCAGGACGAGCTGGTGGCCGCGCTTGCTCCCACGTTGCAGCGCTACTTGGTCGGCGACATCTCCTGACTGGCGTCCGGCTGTCCCCAAACATCGCCCACTTGCGATCTGCGGCGGGTGGAACTGCTGAGCCGCCGCACCCGGAGCAGTAGCGCTTATCCCGGCGCCGCTCCGGCCCTGGCCACGCGAGACATCACGGGTGCGCTCGCCGTCGCCCAAGCCGTTATGGTTGGTACATGCAATCAGTTGGATCGGAGACCGACCTGACCTCGGTGGAGTCCATCGAGCAAGAACTGACCCTGTTGGTGCGTCGTGCCCAGAAGGTGCACTTGCGCGGCGGCCCGACAGAGCAGGTCGTGGAAAGGGCCGCCTACGGGATCCTCGCGTGGCTCCATGACACCGGCCCACTGCGGTCTAGTGAGCTCGCAGCGCACTTCCACCTAGACGCCTCGACGATCAGCCGACAGGTCGCGGCCCTGGAGCAGGCCGGCCTTGTCACGCGCGAACCGGACGCCGATGACCGGCGCGCTCTCCGGCTGCGGCTCACCGAGCACGGCCGAGGCGTGTTGACGACGACGCGGGCGGAACGACGCGGCGTCGTCCGGGAGCTGCTGCGGTCGTGGTCGCCCGAGGATCTGGCGCGCTTCGCGTCCCTGCTGGCGGCGTTCAACGCCGGCCTCGACGAGCATCTGACCGGGGATCCGCACACCGCGGAAGGGGGCCAGCGATGAGTACGGCATCCTCCCCCGGAGCCGGTGCCCCCGGGGCACCCGGCGAGCAGGTGATGCCGGAGCTGACGCACCGGCAGATCCTCACTGTCCTGGTCGGGCTCATGCTCGGCATGCTGGTCGCCGCCCTGTCCCAGACGATCGTGGCCACCGCGCTGCCCACCATCGTCGGCGAGCTCGGCGGTCAGGACCAGCTGGCCTGGGTCGTCTCGGCCACCCTGTTGACCTCGACCGCATCCACTCCCATCTGGGGCAAGCTGTCGGACCTGTACGGCCGCAAGATCATGTTCCAGTCCGCGATCGGGATCTTCCTGGTCTCCTCACTCGCCGCCGGGTTCGCCCAGAACATGGGGCAGCTGGTGGGGTCCCGAGCCGTCATGGGACTCGGCGTGGGCGGGCTGATGGCACTGTCCCAGGCGATCATCGGCGACGTCGTCAGTCCCCGCGAACGCGGCCGCTACCAGGGCTACATCGGCTCGGTCTTCGGCCTGGCCACCGTCGCCGGGCCCCTGCTGGGTGGCTTCCTGGTCGAGCACCTCTCGTGGCGGTGGACCTTCTGGGTCGGGATCCCCATCGGCATCGTGGCCCTGGTGGTGACCGAACGGGTGCTGAAGCTGCCGTTCCCACGCCGCCGGCACGCCATCGACTGGCTGGGGGCGTTCTTCATCGTCGCCGGGATCAGCGCGCTGTTGCTGATGCTCTCGCTCGGCGGCAAGGAGTTCGCCTGGAACTCGGCCTGGACCTACGGGTTGACCGCGGTGGCGCTGGTCATGCTGGCGCTCACGGTCTGGCAGGAGCGCCGGGCGGCCGAACCGATCATGCCGCCGCGGCTGTTCGCCAACCACACCTTCGTCATCACCAGTCTGGCCGGCTTCGTCGTCGGGGTCGCCATGTTCGGCGCCATCATCTTCTTGCCGCAGTACCTGCAGATCGTCAAGGGTGAGTCCCCCACCGCCTCCGGCCTGCTGACCCTTCCGCTGATGGTCGGCCTGCTGGCCACCTCCATCGGATCGGGGCGGCTGATCACCCGCACCGGCCGCTACAAGATCTTCCCCGTCGTCGGCCTGCTGGTCGCCGCCGTCGGCCTGACGCTGATGAGCCGACTGTCAGTGGACACCTCGCTGTGGCTGGCCGGCGTTTTCATGTTCATCACCGGCGCCGGCATCGGCATGGTGATGCAGGTCCTCGTGCTGGCGACCCAGAATGCGGTGCCCCATGCCGACCTCGGCGTCGCCACCTCCGGAGCCACCTTCTTCCGATCCCTGGGCGGCGCGATGGGAGTCGCCGTCTTCGGCGCACTGCTCACCCACCGGCTCCGCGACACCATCCCCGCGCAGCTGACGGCGGCCGGGGTGAGCGCCGACCAGATGCCCGCCGGGTCGGCCACCCAGGGCAGCCCCGAACAGATCGCGGCGCTGCCCGAGCCCATCCATCTCGCGGTCACCACCGGGTTCGCCGAGGCGCTGCAGACCACCTTCCTCGCCGCCGTACCGTTCGCGATCCTCGGCTTCGTCATCCTGCTGTTCCTGCGCGAGACCCCGTTGCGAGAGACCCGAGGACACAGCTCCGGCGAGGATCTCGCCGCCGCGTTCGAGACCTCGGTCGACCCCGACGCACATCTCACCAACGAGGAAGACGGCCCGCGGCCCGAGAACCCCCCGCCCCCGGGGAAACCACCCCACCGTCGCTAGGCAGGCCCGGTCCCCCCGGCGTCCGCGCCCCCGTCGGCTGCGAGGATGCGCAGCGCCTCGTCCGCATGGGCCTCCATCCGCAGCTCACTACGAACCACCCCCCGCACGCGCTGGTCGGAGCCAATCACGAAGGTGCTCCGCCGCGGCGGCAACCCGGGAAGACTCCGCTGCGCACCGTAGGCGGAAGCCACGGTCCCGTCGGCGTCGGAGAGCAACCGGTACCCCAACTCATGCTCGGCGTCGAACTGACGCTGACGAGCCACGGAGTCGCGGCTGATCCCGACCCTGGTCGCACCGGTCGCCTCGAACTCCGCAGCCAGGTCACGGAAATGGCAGCTTTCCGCGGTGCAGCCTCGACTCATCGCCAACGGGTAGAAGAACAGCACCACCGGCCCGGCCGCGAGCAGCCGACTCAGCCGGACCGGAGTCTCATGCTGGTCGGGCAGTTCGAAGTCCGGGGCAAGGTCACCGACTCGCAGCCCAGTCATCGACGACTCCCTCCGGTCCGGGCGCTTCGGTTCGGGTCGTGGTGCAACGGCGGGCTCAGTCGAGGTCGAACAGCGGGTCGGTCAGGGTGAGGCCCAGGTCCGGGCCGGCCCAGCCGAACAGGACCAGCACCATCAGCGCCGCCCCGGCCAGCGCCAGGTCCTTGAGGAACTGGGTCTGTTCCATCATCCGCTGCTGAGGATCTTCGACGCCCCAGGGGCCGTGCATGATCACGGCCGTGGGAACCAGGAAGACCACCAGGAACAGGGCGCCCAGGTCGCCCCAGGCGCCCAGCAGGACCATCAGTGCGCCGGCCACGATCAGCAGCCCCGTCCCGAAGACCGCTGCCGGGGCGAGCGCCTGGGGAACCCCACGAGAGGCGGTGTACTGGGCCATCATCTTGGTCTGGGTCAGGTGCCCGAATCCCGACATCAAGAACAACATGGCGAACAGGATGCGCCCCACCAACACGACTACGTCCACGGTCAGCCACCAGACCTTCCACGCCGGGTGCGGAGCAGGACGACGGCCGCCTGCCCCAACTCCTCCATCCTAGATCAGTGATGTACGAATAGTAAGTACTTCTCGTAAGTGCTCTGGGATGTGTCCGTCGTGGCCGCGACATGACTCCAGCGAGCGTGGTTGTCCGACAGAAAGGTTCCTCGCGACGAACCGAAACGTCATGATGGACGGGTGACCGAGCAGAGCGGCACCTCCGGACAATGGCCGCCCGGCCACTGCCTCGGCCTGCAGCAAGCGCTGGAGCTTATCGGTGGCAGATGGACGGGCAGCATCCTGCTCGCAGTGCTCTCGGGTTCTCGGCGGTTCAGCGACATCCGCGTCGCCGTTCCTGGCGTCTCGGATCGGCTGCTGTGCGACCGGCTGCGCCGGCTCGAGGCCGAGGGACTCCTCGAGCGTCACACCACCACGGAATCGGGCCTGGTCGGCTATGCCCCGACCGAGGCGGCGCAGGCGCTCGTGCCCGCGCTCCACGCGATCTTGGACTGGACCACGCGATGGAGGGATGACACCGGGCACCAATCCGACGCCGGCAACGACCGCTGAATCCAGCCCCACCCTAGGTGTACCTAGGGTGGGGCCGCGCCGCTCACGTCGTTAGCGACCGCTAGGGCGACTCGTCCCAGCAGAATCCGGCCCACTCCATGAGGGGTCACGCAACCCGCCCGCGCCGCAGTGGCCCGCCATCCGATGCGGATAGTCCGTAAGAACCCTCCCATGGCCTCACCTGCCTCGCGAACGCGCTATCACCGTGCAGCGGCGATCCATACCCGTCTTACATACATTCGCGCATGCATGTAAGGTCTCAGTGTGCCCACCCAAGCCAGGCGACAGGAGGAACGCTCCGCAGCCACTCGTCGCGTGCTGCTGGAGGCCACCGTGGCGTGCCTGGTCGAGCTGGGCTACACCGGCACCACCAGTGCCGCGGTGGCCGAGAAGGCCGGCGTGTCACGAGGCGCACAGCTGCACCACTTCGGGACCCGAGACCAGCTGGTGGTTGCGGCGGTTGAGCATCTGGCGCAGAAGCGCCTGCGGCGGGTGCGCGAGGCGTTGGCGGAGCTGTCCCCGGCCACGACTCAAGGGGCGAAGCGGCCTCGGAGTCGGATCGAGCCGCAAGAGGCTGCGCTCGGGCTGCTGGCAGAGGCGCTTTCGGGTCCGCTGTACGCCGCCACCCTGGAACTGTGGGTGGCCGCCCGCTCACATCCCGATCTGCGAGCCCAGTTGATCCCAGCCGAGGAGCGCGTCAACGACGAGCTTGCGCGGATCTGTCGCACCTACCTCACCGACGACCCGGTCAAGATCCGACTCACCCTCGACCTCCTCCTCGGCAGGGGGGTCAGCGGCCTGCTCACCTCCCACCCAGGCCACCGCCAAGAACAGGTCCTCGCCGCCTGGGCCCAAGTCCTGAGAGGCCGTCCATCCCATGACTGACCTGCCATCGATGCTTGCCACGTGGGCTGAGAAGTTCCGCCCGCACCGGGATGGAGTCGACCTGCCGCCCCACCACGAGCAGTGCCTTGGCTGCGGACCCGACAACCCGCACGGCCATCACCTCCAGGTTCGCCGCCATGGCGACGGCGTGGTGGCCGACCACACCTTCGACAACCGGCACGTCGGCGCTCCCGGCATCGCCCACGGCGGCGCAGTCGCCACGGTCATCGACGACCTTTACGGATTCCTGCTCTACCTCGTCGGGACACCAGCCGTCACGCGCCAGTTGACGGTCGAGTATCGAGCTCCAGTGATGATCGGCATCTCCTACCGACTGCAGGCACAAGTGCAGCGCCACGAGGGGCGCAAGTTGTTCCTCGTCGCCAGCATCGCCGGGCCTGATGGGTCCGTAGTAGGAACATCAACGGCGGTTTTCGTCGCGGTGGGCATCGATCACTTCACCCGGGAACGGCAATGACCGCAAGTGTCGAGGGGAGGCAACCAAGCGCTCGCCCCCCTCGACAACGGGCCACGGAAGACGGCGCCTTAGGAACGTCTGGCTGGTCAGCATCCATCGACACAATGGTGAAGGGTGGGAAGTGACATGACCTGGGTCGCGAAGGAACGCCGCTCCTTCGCAGCTAGTTTCCGCGATGCAGATCCCGATGCGCCGACGCTCTGTGACGGGTGGACGACGCGACACCTACTCGCACATGTGGTCCAGCGCGAGCACGCGATCCTGCGCAACGTCTGGGACCAGGTGACCACCAACTCGCCGGGCGAGGAGCGCTTCATGCGGTCGCTGGTCACCAAGGCCGGCAGCCCCCACGGATATGCCGCCCTGGTCGACACGTTGGAGGCAGGACCATCCCGACACTCGTTGATGGGTCGGTTCGATGAGACCTTGAATCTCCTCGAGTACGTCGTCCACCACGAGGACCTGCGCCGCGGATCCGGTCCGGTGCCGCGTCGCACGCTCCACGAGGAGGAGGTCCGGGAGCTCTGGCGCCGTGCAAGGCCGATCCTCACGAGGGCCTACCGGAAGGCGCCCGTCGCTGTCCGGCTCGAACCGGACGACAGCGCGCTCACCGCGATCGGTAAGCACTCGAGCGGAGTCGTCCTCTCGGGCGCGCCCCTCGAGCTCGTCCTGCACGCTTTCGGAAGGCGCCAGGCTGCGGACATCGGGATTCAGGGCTCAGCCGACGCAACGCGCTCCTTCGCCGAGTGGTCAGCGCAAAAGTGAGGTCCAGACGATGACGCGCGACCGCAGTGACGCCGTGGTCATACCGAATGGTCCTTGGGGGTAGCGAACTAGGCCGGAGAAGGGCCTGGATCTGCCAGAGCGCGGTCTTCCGTACTTCCATCACTTCGCGAACTGGCGAAACGCGTCGACTCCCGGGCACTTACGACCAGCGAACCCATTCCCTTCAGCGGGCTGTTCAACAGCGCTCGGCAAGGTCCGTTGAACACTCATGGGCAATCCGGTGTGAGCGAGCCCGCGATACGACACGCCGGCGGGAGCCACACCTGCAGGCGTCGTGTTCACCGTCCGTGCCAGCGCGAAGTCCCGTCAACGCGCCCATGGTCCAGACAAGTTGACCATCAATTCTCCCTCTGACTGTCGAGGCTGATCGCCATGTGGTGCGGATCCGGGAGGCCACCCCACATGGCAGCCCACTGGGCTATGGACTCGATCACCGGCGTCAGCGACTGGCCCTTGGGCGTCAGCATGTAGCGCGGCACAGGTCCAGCGGCCGCCGTGACACGCTGCACCACACCCTCGCGCTCCAGCTCGCGAAGCCGTTGGGCGAGCAGCCGGTCCGTGAGCCCCGGAATTCTCGAGCGGATCTCACCAAAGCGCTCTGCTCCGTCGAGCAGTGCGCGGATGATCGGGCCGTTCCAGCGCCGCCCAATCAGCTCGACCGCGCGGTGAAAGACCGGACAGTAGTTCTCCCTCTCGTCCACGCTCTCCAACCCCCTTTCGTCGACGCCGGCTCCCAGAACCCTTGCCATGCCGTTCCCGGAATGGTAGTCCTAGAGTCACTTACAAAGAGTAAGTTAGGAATGGACACCAGGGAGCTCTCATGGACGTTCTGGTTCTCATCGTCCGGATCCTTTTCGCGCTGCTGTTCCTGGGCGCCGGGATAGCTCACTTCAGCCAGCGCGAGATGATGGCCGGCTACGCGGTCAGCAAGTGTGTTCCGGCAGCCGGGCTGATGGTGGACATCTCCGGCGCGGTCATCATTCTTGGTGGCCTCACGGTGGCCGTCGGTGTCTGGCCCGACCTGGGGGCCCTACTGCTGGTCGGCTTTCTGGTGCCGACAGCGTTGCTGATGCACGACTTCTGGCGCGAGACCGACCCTGCGAGCAAGGTGAACGCGCAGACCCAGTCCCTCAAGGAGCTATCCCTCACGGGCGCCGCGTTTGCCCTGTTCGCCTTCTTCGCCTCCCCGGGCGACGAGCTCGACCCGCTGGTGCCCGGCTCGGTGCTCACGCCGTGACCGGCTCGCTGGCAGACCTGGCCGACCTCCCCGCTCGAGGCGGTGTCAGGCCGCGCACCACGCCGAGCAATCCGCACACCCAGCTCGACCAACAGCCTCACGACGATCGGCCGCGCAGCCTGCTGGAGAAGCGGCTCGCTCAGTTGCCGGGGGTGGTCTGGCGCCCCAGCATGATCTCGGTGCCGGGAGCCCGCGCCCTGACCCTGCCGCCGGAGGCCGCGCATGGGCCACCCGAGGCCTTCATGATCGGCACCGAGTTCGCCCACCTGCACCCCGCACCGGACCAGTCCCTGCACCTGGTAGTACCGCCCGATGTTGCTTCCGGCCTGATCCAGGCAGGCTGGGCAGAGCTGCACCCGGTCGCCCGCCGCGGCCTGATCACCTCCGGTGCCGTGATGGTCTACGCACCCCGCGACGAGGAGGAGGCAGAGGTGGTCTGCCAGATCGTGACCGCGTCCTTTGAGTACGCGAGGGACGCCCCGGCCTGACCGGTCATCGTGACAGAGGACCGGTGTGCCCGGCATCCGGGCCGGTCGGGCCCGCGCCCAGCCGAACGAAGCTGGCTTAGGCCCAGCCCGAACGAAGATCGGAGTCGACCATCATGCGCATCCACGAGCTTGGCCACCTGGTGCTCTACGTCCGGGACCTGGAGCGCTCACGGCGGTTCTACCGAGACGTGCTCGGCTGGGATGAGGTCCGCGGGGAGGTGCCACTGCCGGTCCCCGCGGCGGCGTTCTCCTCCGGCCGTACTCACCACGAGCTGTTGCTCATCGAGGTGGGCTCCGCCGCGGCGGCGATGCCCCCGGGACCCCGGCTGGGCCTGTACCACTTCGGCCTGAAAGTCGGCGACAGCGACGACGAGCTGCGCGAGGTCGTGCACCACCTCACCGAGCACGGAGTAGACATCAAGGGCGCCAGCGACCACACGATCACCCACTCGCTCTACATCGCCGACCCCGATGGGCACGAGATCGAGCTCTACGTCGACGTGATCCCGACCGAGGAATGGCTCGCCGACCCCTCGTTGGTCTTCGCCCCGATCCGTCCGCTACGCCTCTGACCTTCCCTGAATGCCTGAAGCATCGCGGGCGGCACCAGCCGCACACGAGCGCACGTCACCCAGCCTGCGACCGGGTCGCCACGTTTGCCGGGTCAGCCTTGAGCGCTGTGAGTTCCCCGCCCGGCGGCCTTGTCGCTCATTGTCCGCGGCCGGTCGCTGTGCTGTCTCACGTGACCTTGTGACCCCTCGCAGACCCTGTCGTCTCCGAGCGAAAGCCATTGGGCATCAGCGGCCCTGTATCAAGCCGCTTGGCGTCGGAGGTGTTGAAGGGCGTTGTGCCTGGCGACGTCACAGGGGGCGATTCGCCCAGGGACTCCAATAAGCGGCAGAGTTGGCTAGCAATGCCCACTCCGCGGGGCTGCGTCCAGGTCATGACTCGTTACAAGCGTGGTACAAATAGTTCCTCAACTCCGACGTTTGCGCAGGTCAGCATGGGTCAGTCAGTCAGTACTACGACATATAGTCACTTGTGAACGTAAAGCTCGAACTCACCGTTCGGGTACCGAGGGCCCTGGCTTAGCCGGGGCCCTCGTTGCGCCTCCGCGTCGTCGCGGGCAAGCCCAGGCGAAGGACTCAGCAAGGCGTCGCACCAATCCCGACTACTGCCCGTGCTTGCACCTCTCGGCGGTCGGTTAAGGGGCAGCGGGTGGGGTGCCCGCACTGAGCGAGCCACAGGTCCGCTACGCTCCCTTCTCCAATGATCTTTGGAGGACTGGATGAGTGACGCGAAAGACGGGCTGTTCGCCGAGCTGGCGGTGGTCGGCAAAGCGTTCGGTAGCGCCAAGCGGCTCGAGCTGGTGGATCTGCTCGCTCAGGGGGAGCGCACCGTCGAGAGCTTGGCCCGTGCAGCCGACATGGGGGTCAGCACGGTGTCGGCTCACCTACAGGTGTTGAAGTCCTCAAACCTGGTGCGGACGCGTCGGGACGGGACGCGCGTCTACTACCGACTGGCGGGCGATGACGTGGTTGCGCTGTACGGCGCGATGCTGACCGTTGCACGTACCCGGTCCGCCGACGTGGAGCAGGCGTTGGCGGCCTACCTCGGCGTTCCAGGCTCAGGTGAGATCGACATCGTGACCCGACAAGAGCTGCTCGACCTCCTCGAGGCTGGGTCGGCCGCTGTGATCGATGTCCGACCTTCGGAGGAGTACGCCGCGGGGCACATCCCAGGCGCCCGCAGCCTTCCGTTCGAGGAGCTGCCGAACGCCGTGGCCGACCTGCGGGCCGGCGGCGAGGTGATCACCTACTGCCGCGGCGCCTACTGCGTCCTCGCGCACGACGCCGTCCGGTTGCTCGCTACCGAGGGGATCCACGCCCGCCGCCTGGAGGACGGGATGCTGGAGTGGAGAACTCACGCACTCCCGGTGGAGGTCGGCGCGTGATCGCGGCGCTTCGCCTCTGGCCTGCTCGGCGATGGCTGACGGCGCTCGCTGCTGGTGCCGCGTTCGTCCTTGTCGTGGCGATTCCAACGGACCTGATCGACACTCCGATCTTCGGCCGCGAGGTGCCTCCCACGTGGTGGTCCTGGCCGTCTCTCATCCTCTCCTCGATCCTGGCTGGGCTACTGGTCGGGTCCTATGTGGCCGCCCCGGCACGTATGGGTGATGACCGCCAGGTCCAGCGCGGCGGATGGGTCGGCAGCGCGTTGACCTACTTCGCCGTCGGCTGCCCGGTGTGCAACAAGCTCGTACTCCTCGCTCTCGGTAGCGCGGGAGCGATGACCTGGTTTGAGCCCATCCAGCCGCTGCTGCAAGTTGCCGCGGTCGTTCTCCTCGCCTGGGCGCTACGGCGACGTCTGCTCGGCGAGATCTCCTGCCCCACCGATCTGAAGGAAGTTCATGCCTGAGTCGCATCCTGCCCGTAAGAGCCCCATCCTGCCGGCGATCGTCGCGCTCGCCGCCGCCGTCGCGCTGATCGCAGCGCTCGCCGGCGTATTCTCCGGCGACGACGAGGCCGACAGGTCAGTCGGGTCCCCCACAGACTCGCAGCGGTCGAGCACGAGCGACGACTCGCTGGCACGACGCCAGGTCGACGACCCGATGGCCAAGGGCGAGGCTGACGCCCCCGTAGTACTCATCGCCTACTCCGACTTCCAGTGCCCGTTCTGCGGCAAGTGGGCTCGCGACACCGCCCCGGCCTTGGAGGAGCAGTACGTCACCGACGGCACCCTCCGCATCGAGTGGCGCGACTTCCCCTACCTCGGGCCGGAGTCGGCGACTGCCGCTCTGGCCGGCCGCGCGGCCGCCGCGCAAGGCGCGTTCTGGGAGTTCCACGACGCCATGTACGCCGATCAGCTGCCGCCGAACAGCGGCAACCTAAATCAGGAGTACGTCGAGGGAATCGCCGATGAGCTCGGCCTGGACGTGCAGCAGTTCCGTTCCGACATGAAGTCCCAGACGACCGAGCAGCTTGTCGACGCCGACTTCCAGGAAGGCCAGGAACTGGGCATCACCGGAACGCCATCGTTCCTGATCAACGGCGTCCCGGTCATCGGCGCCCAACCAACCGAGGTGTTCGAGGACCTTATCGAGGAGGCCGACGCCGGATGATCGAGATCGGCGTCCTCGCGGCGTTCGCCGCCGGGGTCCTCGCGCTCCTCTCACCGTGCAGCGCACTGCTGCTGCCGTCGTTCTTCGCCTACGCGTTCGCCACCAAGCGCGCACTGGTGACCCGGACACTGGTCTTCTACGTCGGCCTGCTGATCACCCTGGTTCCGCTCGGGACCGGCGCCGCAGCCGCGTCACGCCTGATCTACGGCCACCGACCGCTTCTGATCGCGGTCGCCGGCTGGACCATCATCGGGCTGGGTGTCCTGCAGCTGCTCGGCAAGGGCTTCGCGCTGCCATTCGCTAGCCGCCTCCAGAGCTGGTCGGCCGCCCGCACGAGCCAAGGATGGGTCTCGACCCTGATCCTGGGGGCCGTCTATGGCCTCGCGGGCTTTTGCTCCGGCCCTGTGCTCGGCGCCATCCTCACAGTTGCCGCCACCCAGAGCACGCCGTGGCGAGGCGGAGCCCTCCTTGCGGTCTACGCACTCGGGATGGCAGCACCTCTCCTGGTGCTCGCCGCCATCTGGGACCGTTTCGATCTCGGCCGCCGCCGCTGGCTACGCGGCCGCACCCTGACCTGGGGGCCGCTGCGCGTCCACACCACATCCGCCACGGCCGGCGTCCTCTTCGTGATAATCGGAGTGGTGTTCCTCCGCTACGACGGCACCGCCGGCATCACCGGGGCCTTCGGCATCGCCGATACCGTGGAATTGGAGTTCACCGCCCAACAGACGGCAGCGACGTGGGCCGCCGCGGCGCCGGACTGGCTGTTGCCCGCAGTCATCCTGCTCGGGGCACTGACGGTCGCTTGGCGCCGACGCCACGGCAACTCGCAGAATGATGACCCGGCGTCTACCCCGAAACACGAGAAGATCGACGAGGACATGCGCTCCCGATAGCACCCCAGCGCGCCTGGTGGGGCCGCCTCAGGCAAGGGCGAGGAAGAGCTTCTCCATCTTCTTGACGTCAACGTCGTCAAGACCCTCGTCGGACTCGGTGAGGCACTGCTGCAGGCCGGTGGCGACGATGGCGTAGCCGGCGCGGGAGAGCGCCTTGTTGACGGCGGCCAACTGTGTGAGGACGGACTCGCAGTCAGAGCCCTCCTCCATCATCCGGATCACGCTGGCAAGGTGCCCGTTGGCGCGCTTCATGCGGGTGATGATCGCCTTGATCTCGGTGGGTTCGAGGTCCATCAGTTCTTCTCCAGTGCGGCCAGGGCCGCGGTCAGCCGCTGTCGTGCGTCGGTCGCGACGGTGCGGAGGGTGTCGCCGGCGTGACCGGCGAGGGACATCATGGCGTCGGGGTCGAAGGCCTCGACGACCGTGGTGGTGTCGTCGAGGGCGCGGACGACGACGTTGCAGGGCAGCAGTGCGGCGATGGAGGGATCGGCCTGCAATGCCTGGTGCGCTAGCTGGGGGCGGCAGGCCCCCAGGATGATCTGGGGTGCGACGTCGACATCGAGCTTGGCCTTCAGCGTGGCCTTGAGGTCGATCTCGGTGAGGATGCCGAACCCCGCGGCGGCGAGCTCAGCGCGCACCGCCTCGACGGTCTCGTCGTAGGGGCGGGGCACCGTGGTTTCGAGCGTGTACTGCGTCATGGGGTCTCTTCCTCTCGGGTACCGATCACGAGGTCCGTGGCTAGGCTGCACCCACAACTGTACAACCCCCCTGGGGGATGTGTTAATGTTTGGGCATAACCCCCCCGGGGGTTCCGTTTGGGTAGTTCGACGAGCCAGCAAAGGAGTCCCCTCTATGCGTGAAACCACCATCGACCAGCTCGCTGCGGCGCTCGATCAGGGCGCGTCGGTGGTCGACGTCCGTGAGCCTGCGGAGTTCCGCGAGGGTCACGTGCCGGGTGCGGTCAACATCCCGATGGGTCAGCTGACCGCCCGGCTGGGCGAGATCGACCGCGATCGTCTGGTGCACGTGGTGTGCGCCTCGGGCAACCGCAGCAGCGCGATGGCCGACGTTCTGACCGCTAACGGCTTCGAGGCGATCAACGTCGCCGGCGGCACCAGCGCCTGGGTCCGCTCCGGGCTACCGATTGAGAAGTGAGGCGAACATGACTGACGCCACCACCACCGAGACACCCGCACCGGCCTCGGCGACCGAGGAGGCCCAGCAGCGGCCGGCCGAGGGACTGACCGTCCGCACCCTCGAGACCTCATCGCTCGGGGACCGCACCTACGTGGTCCACGACGGCGAAGCCGCCCTGGTGATTGACCCTCAGCGCGACATCGACCGGGTGTTGGAGGTGCTCGAGGCCGACGGCGTGCGACTGACCCACGTGTTCGAGACCCACATCCACAACGACTACGTCACTGGTGGCCTGGCGCTCGCGCAGGCAACCGGAGCGGCCTACCTGGTCAACGGCGAGGACGAGGTGTCCTTCGACCGCACCCCGATCGCCGACGGCGAGGTCGTCGAGGTGGGCGACCGGATGCGCGTCCGTGCGATCGCCACCCCCGGTCACACCTTTACCCACCTGTCCTACGCGCTCTCTGTCGACGGGCCTGACGGCGAGGAGCCGTACGCCGTGTTCACCGGCGGCTCGCTTCTCTACGGCGCCACCGGTCGACCCGACCTGCTCGGAGAGGAGCACACCGACGCCCTGGTGCGTCACCAGCACGCATCGGCGCACAAGCTCGCCGAGCAGCTGCCCGACGAGGCCGAGGTCTACCCGACTCACGGGTTCGGGTCGTTCTGTTCGGCCACGCAGTCCGAAGCCACGGCCTCGACGATCGGCGAGGAGAAGCGCTCGAACCCGGTCCTGACCCAGGACGAGGAGACCTACGTCCGCGAGTTGCTGGACGGCCTCGGTGCCTGGCCGGCGTACTACGTGCACATGGGACCCGCCAACGCCGCCGGTCCCTCCGCGCCCGACCTCTCCCCGGTGCAGGAGGCCGACGCGACCGAGCTGCGGCGCCGGATCGACGCGGGTGAGTGGGTGGTGGACCTGCGCAATCGCAAGGCCTTCGCCGCTGGGCATGCCCCTGGAGCGTTCAACTTCGGACTCGACGGTGCCTTCTCGACCTACTTGGGCTGGCTGATCGAGTGGGGCACCGCCGTGACCCTGCTCGGTGAGACCGCCGAGGACGTGGCCACCGCCCAGCGTGAGCTGGTTCGGATCGGCATCGACCGGCCCGCAGCCCAGGCCACCGGCGGTCCGCAGGACTGGACCGACGGCGACCTCGGTAGCTTCCCGACCGCCACCTTCGCCGATCTGGCGCAGGTGCGCCACCACCGCGACGTCGTCGTACTGGATGTGCGCCGCGCTGACGAGTACGAGGGTGCAGCGATCGCCGGGGCGGTCAACATCCCGATCCACGAGCTGCCCCGCCGCGTCGGCGAGGTGCCGGCCGGTGAGGTGTGGGTGCACTGCGCCAGTGGTTACCGCGCCTCGGTCGCTGCCTCGTTCGTCGCCGCCGCCGGCCGGACCCCCGTCGCAGTCGACGACTCCTTCGAGAACGCCGAGAAGGTCGGCCTGCACCTGGTGCGCCCCGAGGGCGACACCACCGACCCCACCGACGGTGCCGACGGGCCCGACGTCTGAGATGACACTGCTCCTCGCCGTCGCCGCCGGCGCGCTCATCGGCCTGTCCCTGGGGGCACTCGGTGGCGGCGGCTCGATCCTGGCCGTGCCGGTGCTGGTGTACCTGCTCGACCAGTCCGCCTCCCAGGCGACGACCGGGTCGCTGGTGGTCGTCGGCGTCACCTCCCTGATCGGGGCGATCGCCGCGCACCGCGCGGGCAACGTGCTGCTCGGCCGCGGCCTGGTCTTCGGCCTGGTCGCGATCGGCGGGGCGGTGGCGGGAGCGGAGGCGTCCGATCGGGTCTCCGAGGAGGTCCTGTTGGCCGCCTTCGCCGCCCTGATGCTGCTGGTCGGCGGGATGCTGGCCTGGCGCCAGCTACGCCACCGTCGCGGAGACGACGCTCGGCACGTCGCGCGGCCCACCCTGGACGACCCGATCATCACGTTCAGCCCGACGTTCGCCTGCCAGTGCCCCCGGGCCCTCAAGGTGCTGCTGACCGCCACCGTCGTCGGGGCGCTGACCGGCTTCTTGGGCGTCGGCGGAGGCTTCCTCGTCGTACCCGCCCTCCTGCTCGCCCTCGCGCTGCCGATGGAGTACGCCGCCGGCACGTCCCTGGTGGTCATCACCATCACCAGCGCCGCAGCGCTGGTCGTCCGGGCCGGTTCTGGCGACCCACCGGACTGGGCGACCGTCGCCGTCCTCACGGCGACGTCAGCGGCAGCAGCCGTCGCAGGGGCCCGCCTCGCCGACCGTGTCGACACCCACCGCCTCCAGGCGGCCTTCGCCGTCCTGGTCCTCGGCGTCGCCGTCTACACGGCCGCCCGCGCGGTCCCCGCCCTTCTCTGATCACACCGATCGCTCACCCCTCACCGAACGGAACATCCATGAGCACCACCACCGCCCCGTCGAAGGGCGCCCCCGACTTCACTCCCGGCTTCCGCCCCGGACCCCTCGGCCGCCTCGGTCTCTGGGTGAGCGGCCACGCCAAGCTCGTCACCGGCGTCTGGCTGCTGCTCATCGTGGGCCTGGGCGCCTTCGCTCCCCAGGTCGAGCACAACCTGTCCGGCGCCGGCTGGCAGGCCGACGGCTCGGAGTCCGTCGCCGCCCGCGAGCTCGCCCAAGAGAGCTTCGGCGGT
Source organism: Aeromicrobium sp. JP4 (assembly GCF_054957925.1). Lineage (NCBI taxonomy): Bacteria > Bacillati > Actinomycetota > Actinomycetes > Propionibacteriales > Nocardioidaceae > Aeromicrobium > Aeromicrobium sp. JP4. The sequence goes on along the minus strand of NZ_CM143290.1, from coordinate 3,184,021 downwards.
AACGCCTCCTCGGCCATCCAGGTCGTCGTGCACTCCACCGACGGACCCGTCACCGAGGGCCCCGGCGCCGAGGTCCTCGCTCAGGTGACCCGGATGCTCGAGGCCGAACCGCGCATCGCTGAGGTGATCGCGCCGATGCCCGGCGCGACCATCAGCCAGGACGGCAGCACCGCGATCATCCTTGCGGGCGCGGGTGCCGACACCAACGAGATGGTCCGGGTCGCCACCGACCTCAAGGGGGACCTCCAGGACCTCTCGGTCGAGGGCATCCAGGTCAACCCCACCGGGTCCTCGCTGCTGTGGTCGGACTTCAACGAGGCCAACCTCGAGGCGATGCTTAAGTCCGAGATGGTCTCCTGGCCCGTCACCATGGCGATCCTGGTGCTCGCCTTCGGCGCCCTGGTCGCCGCAGGCCTTCCCCTGATCCTGACCCTCGCAGGCCTCGTCGCCTCCGCCGGATCGTTGGTCCTCATCAACGAGCTCGTCCCGGTCTCCATCTGGGCGATGAACTTCGCGATGATGTTCGCCCTCGCGCTCGGCATCGACTACGCGCTGTTCCTCGTCGTGCGCTACCGCGCCTCCCGCATGGGTTCCGGCAACTCCGCGCGTCAGGCGGTCGCCGAGACCATGGACACCGCCGGAAAGGCCGTCCTGCTCTCGGGCGCTACCGTCTTGATCTCGCTGTCGGCGGTGATGCTGGTGCCCTCGCCGTCGTTCCGCTCGATGGCCGGCGGGATCATGCTCTCGGTCGTCTTCGTCCTGGCCGCAACCCTCACCCTGCTCCCGCTGGTGCTGTTCAAGCTCGACCACAAGATCAACAAGCTGTCCCTGCCCTGGGTAAAGACGGGCGAGCACCGCTCCCCGAAGTTCGCCGCATGGGGAGAGCGACTCTGGAAGCGCCCCCTCGTCTGGGGCCTGGGCGCACTCATCGTGCTGCTCGCACTCGCCGCACCCATCATCGGCCTCAAGACCGCCATGCCCTCCATCAAGGTCCTGCCCGAGGACGCCAGCGCACGCGTCGGCTACGACCTCGTCCAGGAGTCCTTCGGCGAAGGTGCGCCCGGCACGCTCCAGATCGTGATGAAGGCCTCCGACGCCGACGCCGCGAAGACCGTGCTCGCCTCCGACCCCGGCATCGCCGGAGCAATGCCCTCAATGCCGGCAGCCGACGACAGCGGACTGGTCCTGATCCAGGCCGTTCCGACCGTCGACCCGTCCGACCCCGCTCTCAACGACACCGTCGACCGGCTGCGCGCCGACCTGCCGTCGAGCGCCCTCGTTGGAGGCGCGGCGGTGGAGAACCTCGACCTCAAGGCCCAGCTCGACGAATCCACGCCGCTCGTGATCGGGGTCGTGCTCGTGCTCGGGTTCCTGCTGTTGCTGGTGGCGCTCCAGGCGCCGCTGATCTCGTTGCTCGGCACGCTGGCCAGCCTGCTGTCGACGGCTGCGGCGTTTGGCGTGGCCCGCCTGGTCTTCCAGGAAGGCATCGGCGCTGACTTCTTCGGCTTTGAGAGTCAGGGCTTCCTCGACGCGTGGGCCCCGGTGTTCTTCTTCGCCATGATCTTCGCGATCGCGATGGACTACACGGTCTTCCTGCTCGCGTCGGCCAAGGAGCACTACGAGCACTCGGGCGACCCTAAGGACGCGATGGTCGGCTCGCTCGCCCACTCTGGACGGGTCATCTTCGCCGCCGGCGCGGTCATGGTCGCGGTGTTCTTCACCTTCGCCCTCTCCGGCCCGCTGCCCCCCAAGGAGATGGGCATCGTGCTCGGCGTCGCTGTGCTCCTCGACGCCTTCCTCGTGCGGCTCGTGCTGCTGCCGGTCATGCTGCGCCTGACCGGCAAGGCGGCGTGGTGGTCGCCGGCCTGGCTTCGCCGTGTGTTGCCGACCATCACGTTCTCGCACGGCTGAGCGCTCCTCGACCGCCGCGGCGTATCCCCCTGCGCCGCGGCACGTGGTCCGGGCGCCCGACCCCACGGGGGTCCGGACCACACCTCCCCTTCCAGACTCACCACCCTCACCCCTCCCGCACGATCACCCGAACCAAAGGAGCTCCACCATGTGCCGAGCAGTCACTTGTAAGAAGTGCGGCAAGACCACCTGGGCCGGCTGCGGCCAGCACGTCGACCAGGTCCTCGCCCGCGTCCCTCGCGCCGACCGGTGCGCCGGCCACCCCCACGAGTCCGGCACCGGGTTCTTCAGCCGCCTCTTCGGAGGCAAGGGATGAACCTCGACCGCGCCGTTCTCCTCCTCGCCGGCACCATGACCCTGCTCAGCGTCCTGCTGGTGGCGCTCGTGTCACCGTGGTGGCTGCTGCTGACCGCCTTCGTCGGGCTCAACCTGCTCCAGTCGTCCATCACCGGCTTCTGCCCCGCGGCCGTCATCTTCCGCCGGCTCGGCGTCAGCAGCGGGTGCGCCTTCCGATGAGCGACGACGGCTCTCACCACTGGGATGCTGTCTTCGCGTCGCGCGACCTCGACACGGTGTCGTGGTTCGAAGAGACGCCAACCCACTCCGTGGAGCTCCTGCGCCAACAGCCCGGCTCGGTGATCGACATCGGAGCCGGCGCGTCCCGGCTCCCCGACGCGCTCCTCGCCGAGGGCCGCGACGACATCACCGTGCTCGACATCTCCCGCGAAGCGCTCGCAGTGACGCGCGAACGGCTCGGCTCCGCGGAAGGGCGGGTCGCCTACGTCGTCAGCGACGTCCTGTCTTGGGAACCCTCGCGCACCTACGACGCCTGGCACGACAGAGCCGTACTCCACTTCCTCACCGAGCCGGCCAACCACGCGGCGTACGTCGACCTGGCCGCCCGCACCATTTCCCCCGGCGGCCTGCTGGTCCTGGCCACATTCGGCCCCGACGGACCCACGTCCTGCTCGGGCCTGCCGACGGCCCGCCACTCCGCCGAGGACCTCGCCGCCCTCGTCGCGCGTGCCTTCACCCTTACCCATGCCGAAACGCGGATCCACCGCACCCCCGGCGGCTCCGAGCAGCAGTTCACCTGGATCAGCGCTCGGCGCACGGATGGCTCTCATTGATCTGCGCGACTCCCCGGGCTGGCGACGTTCAGCCGATCTAGAAAGCGGCTGACATCTAGATCAATCTAGGCGCTCCCACTCATCCGGGGACGCCCAGAGCAACGCGGTAGCCTGTTACACATCCGGTACAAACAGCCGGCCAACCTCGACGTTTGCGCAGGTCAGCATGGGTGAGTCAGTCAGTACTACGACATCTGACAGACGTCGTCACCCGAGAGGGCCCCTGACCATGCGTGCATGGTGAGGGGCCCTCTCGCTTCGTCCGGCCGTCGCCGACGGCGGTCGCCGCCCGACGCCGGATCCCGACTTCTGCCACGATGGTCGGACTGCGTGGTGATCCGGCACCAGGGATCCCCCGTCGAGAGGAGCGACATGTCTGCCGACGTCACGTCCGAGAAGGCCAAGCGGGGAGCGTTCTCCTCGCGGAAGGTCTTCATCTTCGCCGCGATCGGCTCGGCCGTCGGGCTGGGGAACATCTGGCGGTTCCCCTACGTCGCCTACGAGAACGGCGGCGGAGCGTTCCTGATCCCCTACCTGGTGGCACTGTTCTGCGCCGGGCTGCCGTTCCTCTTCCTGGACTACGCGCTGGGTCACCGGTTCCGCGGCTCGGCTCCCCTGTCCTTCGCGCGGCTGAGCCGGCCGGCCGAGGCGATCGGCTGGTGGCAGGTCGGCATCTGCTTCATGATCGCCGTCTACTACGCCGCCGTGATCGCGTGGGCCCTGCGCTACACGTTCTTCTCGGTGAACACGGCGTGGGGGGACGATCCCGAGACGTTCTTCATGAAGGACTTCCTGCAGACCGGGGACCTCACGGTCGACCTGAAGGTCGTGGCCGGCGTGCTAATCCCGATGGTGATCGTGTGGCTCGCCGTCATCGTCATGATGGTGGTCGGCGTCGAGAAGGGCATCGGCCTGACCTCTCTGGTCGCCATCCCCGTACTCGTCCTCGCGTTCCTCGCCCTGGTGATTCGCTCGCTGTTCCTGCCGGGCGCCGCCGAGGGACTGGAAGCGTTCTTCACTCCCGACTGGAGCACCCTGACCCACGGAGGCGTCTGGGCGGCCGCCTTCGGACAGATCTTCTTCTCGCTCTCGATCGGCTTCGGCATCATGATCACCTACGCCTCGTACGTCGGCCGGGACACCGACATGACGGGCTCGGGCACGGTCGTCGGCCTCGCGAACTCCAGCTTCGAGCTGCTCGCCGGCATCGGCGTGTTCGCCGCGCTGGGCTTCATGGCGCAGAGCCAGGGTGTTGCCGTCGACGAGGTCGTCCAGGGCGGAGTCGGTCTGGCCTTCATCACCTTCCCGACGATCATCGGTGAGGCGACCGGCGGGGCGCTGATCGGCGTGCTGTTCTTCGGCTCCCTCGTCGTCGCGGGCATCACGTCCCTGGTCTCGGTGCTCGAGGTGGTCGTCTCCGCCGTGCGGGACAAGTTCGAGCTCTCGCGGCCTGTGGCGGCTGCCGCCGTCAGCATCCCTGCAGCCGTGATCAGCCTGGTGTTCTTCTCCACCGCGAGCGGCCTGTACGTCCTGGACATCCTCGACCACTTCATCAACCAGTTCGGAATCCTGCTCGTCGCGATGGTCTCGATGGTGGTCGTGGCGTGGTCGTTGCGGGCCGTGCCGCAGCTGGCCGCCCACATGAACCGGCACGGGTCCATCCAGCTGCTGCTGTGGTGGCGACTCCTGGTGGGCGTCGTGGTGCCGATCGCCCTGGCCTACCTGGCGTTCGACTCGTTCCGCACGGACGTCCAGACGCCCTACGGTGGCTACCCGACCTGGATGATCGCGCTGTTCGGCTGGGGTGCCGCCGCGTCCGTCATGGTCGCCGGCTACGTCCTCGCCCCCATCCGATGGCGTGAGGGCACTTCGCTGGAGATCCCCGCCGACGACACCGAAGGAGTCGAACGATGAACGCCGAGGCCATCACCATGATGATCGTCGCCATGGTCGCCCTCTGGGGCGGCCTGGCGCTGGCGATCTTCAACCTGACGCGCCACGACGGCGCCGACGCGGAGGACTTCCACCGCGACCTCTGAGGCTGACCCGGGGGCGGCACGAAGGATGATGCTTTCGGGTACCCCAGCGGGTCCGAAGGCATCATCTTTCGTCCCTGAGGTCCGGGACCGGGCCGCAGGCGCCTCTCGACGTGCATGAACTCTGCACTGCCCGTGCTGGCCGGGATCGTCTCGACGGCGATCTTCGCGTCCAGCACCTTCCCCATGCTCGCCAAGGCCCTGCGCACGCGTGATCTGCGCTCGTACAGCCTGGGCAACCTCGCGCTGGCGAACGTCGGCAACGCGGTGCACTCGCTGTACGTCTTCAGCCTGCCGCCGGGCCCGTTGTGGGCGCTGCACTCGTTCCACCTGGGGAGCACGGTCTTCATGCTCGTCTGGTACCTGAGGTTCGAGTACGTCCGGCATCGCGAGACCAGCCAGGGCAGCGGCGAGGAGGAATTGGTCGGTTGTCCCCGGTGAGGTCGTGCCGGACACGAATCCCTGCAGGCCGCCTGGGTACGTCGGAAGAATGAACGAGCTCCAGATCGGCCTCGTGGCAGACCCGGCCTCCCCCACCCGCATGGCGCACCGGATCAGGGACCTCGACCCGCCGGTGGACGGGGCAGGCGGCTGGGAAGTCGAGGTCGTCAGTGAGCCCTTCACCACCGGCTCCGAGGACGTCGAAACCGCGCTGGCGCGTCTGAGCGATCAGGCGCACGAGCACGAGTGGGACCTCGTCGTGGGGCTCACGGAGCTTCCCCTGCGCGACGACGATGGTCGCTACCTCCTCATCGAGGCCGATCCACAACAGCGCAGAGCCGTGCTGTCCCTGCCTGCGCTCGGTGGGGTGCGCATGGAGGCACGCACGCGCCGCGCGGTGCGCAGCCTCGTCGCCGGGATGGCCGATCCCACCTCCACGGAGGAGCAGCGGGTGCCGCTCTCCCGCGTCGGCGGCCGCTGGCGCCTGCTCGTGGGCATGGTGCTGGCCAACCGGCCGTGGCTCCTCGTGCCCGGACTCAAGTCGGCGCTCGTCGCGGCGCTGGCGACCGGGGCCGTCGCCACGATCAACTCCACGGTGTGGCTGCTGGCCGGGTCGCTGTCCTGGTGGCGCCTGACGGTCGCGACGATCGTCTCCATCGCCTTGGTGGTTGGCTGGCTCGTGATCGACGGAGAGCTCTGGGACCGCCCGGACGACGACTCCTCCGAGGCTCGGGAGAGGTCGCGCCTCTACAACATCTCGACCTTGGTGACGCTGACCTCGGGGGTCCTCATCTGCTACCTCGCGCTCTACGTGGTGAACCTCCTGTGGGCGCTCTTCGTCCTGGACCCCTCGGTGATGGGCGGCTACCTCCAGATGTCCCTCGGCTACGGCGACCTCTTCGTGCTGGCCTGGTTCGTGGCGTCAGCAGCGACCGTGGGTGGGGGCCTCGGCAGCGGGCTGGAGTCGGACGACGCGATCCGCGCCGCCACGTACTCCAAGCGCGAGGAGGAGCGCCGCAACCGGCTCGCGCGCCGCCGGAGCTAGAGCCTGGCTGTGCCTAGGATGAGCCATCGGCGCGCCGGCTCCTCCGAGACTCGGCACAGACTCGACGGAGGACCACGTGACGGACGAGCCCTCCCATGATTCCGTCGACTGGCTCGAGCTGGTCGCCGTCGTGCTCCTGTCGGTCACGGCGATCCTGACGGCATGGACCGGCTTCCAGGCCAGCAAATGGGGCGGCGCCATGTCGATCTCCTTCGCGCAGGCGTCGACGGCCCGCATCGAGGCAGCGCGCCTCGAAGGCGACGCCAACCGCAAGCAAACTGTCCAGGTGTCGCTGTTCACGCAGTGGCTGCAGGCGTACCAGGCCGAGGACGACACGCTGACTGCCTTCCTTGAGGAGCGGTTCCCCGAGCCGCTGGCCAGCGCCTTCCCCGTGTGGATCGCCGAGCGGCCGTTGAAGAACCCGGCGGCCGCGCCGACTCCCTTCCAGGTCAAGGAGTACGCGATTCCGGAGCTGGAGCAGGCGCGGGCGGCCGACGCCCGTGCCGACGCCAAGTACCAGGAGGCCCTGCGCAACAACCAGCGCGGCGACAACTACACGATCCTCACCGTCGCCTTCGCGAGCGTGCTGTTCTTCACCGCCCTGGCCACGCGCCTGCGACGCCCGCGGACGCAGTGGGTGCTGCTGGCGATCGCCGGGGTCGGGTTCCTGGCGACGACCGGGTTCCTGCTCAGCTTCCCCAAGCTGATCTGACGGCGGCGTCGCGCGGGACCCGGCCTAGGATGGCGAGGATCCCATGTCTGCCCCCGTGAATCGTCCCCGCAAGCTGCTGCTCGTGGTCGACGCGCCCTCGCTGCTTCACCGCAACCACCATGCCCGGGCCCACACGAGGCTGATGGACCGATCGGGTCGTCCCGCGTGGGCCCTGCACGGCATGCTGCGCCAGATCATCGAGGCGATCGAGCGGTTCGCCCCCGACGCCGTGATCTTCGGGCTCGACGACCGGACCGCGTCGGTGCGCGCGGACTTCTACCCCGCCTACAAGGCGGGACGGGCCGAGAAGGACGCGGCGCTCGTCGGCCAGCTCGAGCGCACGGGGGCGTTCCTCGACGCCCTCGGCCTGGCGACGCTCACTCCCCCGGGCCTCGAGGCCGACGACGTGAGCGCCTCCGCCGCCACGTGGGCGCGCGACAACGGCTGGAACTGCGTGATCGTCACGTCGGACCGCGATGCGTTCGCCCACATCAGCGAACACACCCAGGTGCTGCGGCTGATCAACGGCGGGATCGACGGCTCGCCGCTGCTCAATCCGGCGCGGCTGCTCACGATGTACGGGATCGCGGCCGAGCACTACCTGGCGTTCGCGGCCCTGCGCGGCGACCCGAGCGACAACCTCCCGGGCGTGTCCGGCATCGGGGAGAAGACCGCCGCGATCCTGCTGACCCAGGCCGGGTCGATGGAGACCGTCTGGGCGGACATCGACCACAATGAGGGACGCACCCTCGCCGCGACCCTGGACGGCTGGGCGGCCGAGACCGGCGCGCGACGGATGGGTGCCACGGTGGTCCGCCGCCTCGCCGCCCCCGGGGCCCGCGAGCGCTACGACTTCAACGTGCGGATCATGTCGGGCCGCGAGGACCTCGACCTCGGACTCACCCCTGACGTCCCCGGCACCCCGGGCCTGCTCCCGCTGGATCTCGGCCGGGTCAACACCGTCGTGGGCTACCTCGGGGTGGAGGCGACGACCACCCTCGCCGTGCGGGTGCTCAGCACCACCCCGGCCTCCGTCGTCCCCGTGCTGTGACGCCGGGTAAATTCAGTGGGTGTCCGACAAACGCCCCCGCCGCACCTTCGCCGTCATCAGCCACCCCGACGCCGGCAAGTCCACGCTGACCGAAGCGCTCGCGCTCCACGCCCGCGTCATCAACCAGGCCGGTGCCGTGCACGGCAAGGACGACCGAAAGGCGACCGTCTCGGACTGGATGGACATGGAGAAGGCGCGCGGCATCTCGATCACGTCCGCGGCGCTGCAGTTCGTGTACCGCGACCACGTGGTCAACCTCGTCGACACGCCCGGCCACAGCGACTTCTCGGAGGACACCTACCGCGTGCTGTCGGCGGTGGACTCGGCCGTCATGCTGGTCGACGCCGGCAAGGGCCTGGAGCCCCAGACCCTGAAGCTCTTCCGGGTGTGCGCGCTCCGCGGCATCCCGGTGATCACCGTCATCAACAAGTGGGACCGCCCCGGCCTGTCGCCGCTGGGCCTGATGGACGAGATCGAGCAGGAGATCAAGCTGCGTCCGACCCCGCTCACCTGGCCGGTGGGCGAGGCAGGTGACTTCCGAGGCGTGCTGGACCGCCGCACCGGCGAGTTCGTCAAGTACACCCGGACCGCCGGCGGGGCCGAGCGGGCGCCCGAGCGACGGCTGTCGCCGGACGAGGTCGAGGACGTCGACGCCGACGTCTGGTCGGCCGCGGTGGACGAGAGCGAGCTGCTCTCCCTCGACGGCGCCGACCACGACCAGGAGCGCTTCCTCGGCGGCGAGACCACGCCGGTCATGTTCGCCTCGGCGCTGCAGAACTTCGGCGTGGCCCAGCTGCTCGAGCTGCTGCTCGAGCTGGCGCCCGGACCGAGCGCGACCGCGGGCGTCGACGGCTCGGTGCGTCAGGTCGACGACGCCTTCAGCGCCTTCGTCTTCAAGGTGCAGTCCGGCATGAACACGTCCCACCGCGACCGGCTCGCGTACGCGCGTGTGGTGTCCGGCACCTTCGAGCGCGGCATGGTCGTGACCCACGCCTCGACCGGCCGGCCCTTCGCCACGAAGTACGCCCAGGCCGTCTTCGGCCGGACGACGTCCTCGGTGGAGCAGGCGGCTCCCGGCGACATCATCGGCTTCGTCAACGCCCAGGCGCTGCGCGTCGGCGACACCGTCTACGACGGCGACGCGATCGACTACCCGCCGGTGCCGAGCTTCGCGCCCGAGCACTTCATGACCGCCACCGCGAAGGACATCGGGCGGTACAAGCAGTTCCGTCGCGGCATCGAGCAGCTCGACCAGGAAGGCGTCGTCCAGGTCCTTCGCTCCGACCTCCGAGGTGACCAGACCCCCGTCCTGGCCGCCGTCGGCCCGCTGCAGTTCGAGGTGGTGGAGGAGCGGATGAAGAACGAGTTCACCTCCCCGATCCGGCTCTCCCGCCTGGACTACCAGGTGGCTCGGCGCACCGATGCCGAAGGCGCCCGGGCGCTGCGCGGCCAGCGCGGCGTCGAGGTCCTCCAGCGCGCCGACGGCACCCACCTCGCGCTCTTCACGGACAAGTGGCGGGCGAACAAGGTGGCCCGCGACGAGCCGGACATCCTGCTCGAGGAGCTGCCGGCCGGCGGCAGCTGAGGCAGCATCGTCCGTCTCCGGCGTCCGGTAGCGTCACCTCGCGGCGCGACGTCGGTTTCCCAGCAGCACCTCGGCTGCCACGCGCGCCCGCTACGCGAAGCGCCGGCAGCGGCGCCTCGAGCGCGTCGACAACGACCTGACCCCGGCGCAGTGGGACACGCTCGTCCTGCAGTGGGGCGGCTGCGCGTACTGCCGCACGACCACGGCGGCGCTCCAGAAGGACTGCGTCCTGCCGATCTCACGCGGTGGCCGCTATACGGTGACGAACGTCGTCCCGGCGTGCACGTCGTGCAACGCGAGCAAGCACAACAGCGAGGTGTCCGGGTGGCTGCGTCGCAAGCGACTCGACGAGGGCGCCTTCCTGCTCCGCCACGCCGAGATCCTGCGGGCGCTGTCGCCCGACTGATCCCCACGCTTCGGGGCGAGTCGCACCCCCCGTTAACGGGGGCAGTCAGCACGCGGCCGGGCCACTAGGTTCAGCACCATGCGTCTCCTGCGTCCCGTGCTGCTCGCCCTCCTCGCCCTGTTGCTCGTCCCGCTGACCGCCACGTCGGCCCAGGCGGCGGACGGCCGGATCACCGGCGTCGCCCTCGACCCCAGCGGCAAGCCCCTGCAGAACGTCGGGTGGGAGATCTACATCCGCGAGGGCAGCGAGTGGACGACGCTGCAGTTCGGGCCGAAGCTGACCGACGCGCAGGGTCGCTTCTCGTGGCAGGTGCCGGTCGGTGGGCAGTACCGCGTCTGCTTCTCCGACACCTACTACGGCGAGGTCTCCTCGACGAAGTTCTGGCAGCCGGAGGTGCGCCACCGCGACACGTGCTGGCCCAACGCCACGTCGTTCGAGACCGCGCAGACCTGGACCTCCTCGACCGCCACGCCGTCGAAGACCTTCTCGGTCAGGCTGCCCAAGCAGGGCCTGGGCATGGCGCCGGTCGACCCGTTCATCGTCGGGTCGTACCGCGTCGGCGAGCCGCTGACGATCGTGGGCCAGGAGGGCTGGCGTCCCACGGACGCCACCTTCAGCTACCAGTGGATCTCGCGGCGCGACGGCTCCCCCTCGGTGACGATCCCGGGAGCCACCTCGGCGAGCTTCACCCCCACGCCGGCCCAGGACGGCGCCTGGATCCACGCGCGGGTGACCGCCAGCCGCCCGGGCTACAAGCCGGCTTCGCTCATTACGCCCACGACGAAGGTCGGCGGCACGCAGCACGTGCAGCCGACGTCGCCGCTGACGATCTCCGGCACGGCCGCGCCCGGCGCCACGCTCACCGCGAGCTTCGGCAAGCCGGCCAGCACGTACAGCGAGATCTCCTGGTTCGTGGACGGCGTCCCGCAGCCGGCCTCCACCACGTACAACGGCGCGACCTCGCGCTTCACCGTGGCCGCGGCCCACGCCGGGGCGCGGATCGACGCGCGCCTGAAGATCTATCGGACCGACGCCCAGGGCAACTACGTCGACGGCAGCGACAGCTTCCAGCGCGCGCAGGTGCAGGTCGCGGGCAGCCGTCCGGTCCAGGCGCTGCGCGCGACTCCGGCGCCCGCCGGCACGCCGACCGTCGGACGGGTCCTGGCCGCGCCGACCGGCCTGACCGCAGACCCCGCCGCGAAGGTGACGCACCAGTGGCTGCGCGGCTCGACGGCCATCGCGGGTGCCACCGGCACTCGCTACACGCTGCGCTCCGCCGACGTGAACCAGAAGGTCCGCGTGCGCACGACGGTCACTCGCCCCGGCTGGTGGAACCGCTACGTCAGCACCTCGGGCGCGACGGTCGCGAAGCGTCCCCTCAAGGTCGGCACCGTCAAGGTGGTCGGCACCGCGAGGGCCGGCAAGAAGCTCAAGGCGTACACCGCGAAGTGGGGACCGAAGCCGGTCAAGGTCCGCTACCGCTGGACGCGCAACGGCAAGCCGATCCGCGGCGCCGTGAAGTCGACCTACAAGGTCAAGAAGTCCGACCGCGGCAAGCTCCTCCGGGTCCGCATCAGCGTCTCGAAGACGAACTACCTGACGGTCGCCAAGACCAGCAAGGGTCGCAAGATCAAGCGCTGACCCAGCGCGGGAGCCGCGGGTCAGGACCGACGCGGGGGCAGTGGCACGAAGACCGACGTCCTGGCCGCGTACGCGTCCCAGCCGGATCGGCCGCGCATGCGCCGTTCGGCGATCCGCACACCCGAGACGACGGTGACGATCGCGGTCAGCACGATCGGCGCGGGCAGGGTCCACAGCAGGGGCGTCCACCCGCTCGCGGCACCCGCCACGAGCCACAGTCCCCACCACGTCACCGCCTCGCCGAAGTAGTTCGGGTGCCGACTCCACGACCAGACCCCAGTCGACAGCACCGGCGTCCGCTGCTCCTTCGGCTCCGCGCGGTAGGCCGCGAGCTGACGGTCGGCGACGGCCTCGAACACGATCCCCGCCAGGGCCACCACCGCGCCGACGATCGCGACGACCGGCCAGCGCACGGGCAGCGAGGCCGACGCGAAGAGTGCGTAGCCCACCGCGAGCACCAGCACCGCCTGCAGGCCGTAGACCTTCGTCAGCAGCGCCGCGAACGGCACCTCGCGCGCCGATCCCCCCATGTACTCGAGGTACCGCGGATCGTCCTCCTGCGCCGCGAAGGTCCGGGCGCCGAGGTGTGAGGCGAGCCGTCCGGCCCAGCACAGCACGAGCACGAGCGCCAGCACCGTTCGCCAGGCCTCCCCGAGGTCACCCACGAGGCCCGCCGACGTCGCTGCCACCATTCCCACGCCGAAGGCCACCGGCCACGCGACGTCCACGATCGCGAAGGTGTCCCTGACCCGCGACGCCACGGCCCCGGCCGCCATGACCAGGACGACGCCCGCGAACGCGACGAGAACGGTCACCATGCGCGAGGCTCGAGGTCGAGACCGTGGGGCGCTCCCGGCCGCACCGCCAGGATCTGGTCGACCCCCATGCGGCCGTCCCGGAACGCGGCGGCGCCTCCGGCGAGGTAGAGCCGCCAGACGCGCACGACCTCCTCGCCGACGAGTTCCGTCAGGCGGTCGACGTTGCCCTCGAAGTTCTCGATCCATCCCGCGACGGTGCGCACGTAGTGCTCACGCAGGGCGTGGACGTCGCGCACCTCCAGCCCGGACTGCTCGAGCAGGTCGACCGTCTGGCCCACCGGGCGCATGTGCATGTCGGGAGCGATGAAGCTCTCGATGAACGGGCCGCCGCCGGGCCATCGTCCCGTGCGCGACATCTGCTGGATCAGCACCCGTCCGCCCGGGCGCACCCGGTCGCGCAGGACTCCGGCGAACACCGGGTAGTTCTCGGCACCGACGTGCTCCCCCATCTCGACCGATGCGGCGGCGTCGTACTCGCCCGTGGCGTCGCGGTAGTCGCACAGCCGCACCTCGACGAGGTGCTCCAGGCCTTCGCGCCGGACCCGTTCGGCGACGAAGTCGCGCTGCTCGGCCGCGATCGTGACCGCCACGACCTGCGCCCCGTAGTGCTGGGCGGCGTGGATCGTGAGCGATCCCCACCCACAGCCGACGTCGAGCAGCCGGCTGCCCTCGCCGAGCCCGAGCTTGCGGCAGATCAGCGAGAGCTTCGCCTCCTGCGCCTGCTGCAGGGTGGCGTCGTCGGCGGTGTAGTAGCCGCACGAGTAGGCCATGGTCGGATCGAGGATCTGCTCGTAGAACTCGTTCGACAGGTCGTAGTGGTGGGCGATCGCGGCTCGGTCACGGTCGCGCGAGTGCAGCCGGCCCTTCACGACCGCCTGCGATGCCGGCGGCGCGGGACGTCGGCCGATCGCCCCGGCCCTGATCAGCAGCGGCAGGGCGCGCGCCATCGTCCTCGCGGTCCGTGTGGCGGGTACGGGTCCCGCGTTCCGACCCGCGGCCAGCAGGGTCGTCAGCGCGGCGTCGAGGTCTCCCTCGATCTCGGCCTCACCGGACACGTAGGCCTGCGCGGCCCCGAGCTCGCCCGGACTCCACAGGAGACGGCGGAGAGCCGCCGGCGACGTGATCCGCACGATCGGCCCCCGGATCGGTCCGACGACCGACCCGTCCCAGAACTCCAGGCGGACGGGCAGCTCGCCCACGACGGGTTCGAGCACGGCCGCGGTCTGGCCGGCCAGTCCGTCGATGTGCTGTCGATGGCTCATCGGCCGCTCTCCTTCGTGTAGACGAGATGGTGGTCGTCGAGGTAGCCCGAGCTGAAGCCGGCTCGCGAGTACTGCAGGTAGTAGTGCCACATCCGGCGGAAGGTGTCGTCGAAGCCGAGCGCCCTCACGTCGTCGGCACAGGCCAGGAACGTCTCGTCCCACTGCCGCAGCGTCTCGGCGTAGTGGGCTCCGATGGCCTCGGTCGACGTGAGGCGCAGCGACGTCCCCGCGGTCGCCTCCTCGAGCGCGCGGACCGACGGCAGGAACCCACCGGGGAAGATGTACTTCGTGACCCAGGTCTGGGTGTTGCGAGTCGCCTTCATCCGGTCGTGCGGCATCGTGATGGCCTGGATCGCCGCGCGGCCTCCGGGCTCGAGCACCCGGTCGATCGTCGCGAGGTAGGTGCTCCAGTGGCGCCAGCCCACGGCCTCGATCATCTCGATCGACACGACCGCGTCGTAGCGTCCCTCGACGTCGCGGTAGTCGCACAGGTCGACGTCGATCCGGTCCTGCAGGCCGGCCTCGGCGATACGCTCGCGCGCCAGCTGCTGCTGGGCCACCGACAGGGTGATGGTCCGGACCCGGGCGCCGCGGCGGGCGGCCCGCAGGGCCAGCGACCCCCAGCCCGACCCGATCTCCAGCAGGTGTGTGCCGTCGCCGACGCGGGCCAGGTCCAGCAGGCGGTCGAGCTTGCGCTCCTGGGCCTGCTCCAGGTCGCCACCGACCACCGGGGTGCCCGCGTCGGTCTCGTCGAACAGGGCGCTCGAGTAGGTCATCGTCGGATCCAGGAACGTCTCGAACAGGGCGTTCGACAGGTCGTAGTGGTGCCCGACGACGCGCTGGGTGTCCGCCTTGTCCCCCCGCTCGTCGCGCGGTGGCCGCGGCATGACGGCACTGCGCATCACCTGCAGCGGCCGCGGCACGAGGGTGCGGATCCCCGCAGCGAGCACGGTGAGGAATCCGCCAAGGTCGTCCGCGTCCCACGCGGCGGTCATGTAGGACTCGCCGAACCCCGTCGAGGGCTGGCTCCCCAGTCGCCGGAAGAACTCGTCGGAGCGGTGGATCGTCATCCGGGGGCCGCCCGCGCCGAGGATGCGGCCGTCGAACTCCACGGTCACGTCCAGCCGGTCCACGGCCGAGGTGAAGAGGCGGCGTGCCACGTCCGCTCGGAGGTCGCTCGTGCGCGTGCGTGGCGGGAGGACCAGTGTCGGCCAGTGAGAGGCCGCGAGAGTGGTGAGAGTCGTCATCGGACACCTTCCTGGTGGTGCATGGGGCGAGGTTGGATGGGCAGGCGCCGCATCCAGAGAACGAGGCCGTGCGCGGTGATCGCGAACCGGTCGACCATCCCGGCGGTGGCGGCTCGCCATCGGAGCCCGCCCGTCCGCCGGCCGTGGAGCGACGCCTGGAACGTCGCGCCGTCCGCGTGGTCGAGCTCGACGCGGACGTCGAGGACGTCGGTCGGCGGAGGCGCGGACACCCGGTAGGAGCCGGCCACGCCGTGGAACGGCGAGACGTACATCGCCTTGTCCACGCGGCGCTCGGTCTCCGTCCCACGGTCGAACAGGTACGCATGCCGGTCGCCATAGGTGTTGTGCACCTCGACGACCGCGGCAAGGGGGGTGCCGTCGCGGCGCGTGCACCACCACACGCTGATCGGGTTGAAGCAGAATCCGAAGGCCCGTGGGTGGGCCATCAGCCGCACGCTCGCGTCGCCCAGCTCGATGCCGTGCCGGGCCAGGAATGCCGCCAGGTTCTGTCGCAACGTGGCCGTCGGGTCGCCGAGGTGGTCGCGCGCCTCGATCGTGCCCCCGGTCACCCGGCGCCAGAACGACTGCTGTTCCTGCCGTGCTCCCTGCTCGTCGATGTCGACGACCCACATCGAGGATCGCTGCTCGAACGTGCGGGTGAAGGGCTGAGTCCTGCGATGGCCAACGCGGGTACGGAAGACCTCGGGCGCGCGATCGGCCGGTGGGGCGGCCGCCGGAACGGCGAGGTCCAGACGCCTCACCGCCTCGGCGCCGGACCGCGCGCCGTCCTCGTGGAATCCCCAGCCGTGGTAGGCGCCGGCGAACACGATGCGGTCCGTCTCGATCTCGGGCAGTCGCCGCTGGGCGGCGACGGTCTCGGCGGTGTAGACCGGGTGCTCGTAGTCCATCCGTGCGATGACCAGGGCGGGATCGACGAGGTCGTCCCCTCCCAGGGTCACGAGGTATCGCGTGTCGGTGGGCAGCCGTTGCAGGACGGTCATGTCGTAGGTGACGGTCACCCGCCCCTCGGGGGACGTCGGCAGACGCAGGTTCCACGCCGCCCTGGCCCCGTCCGCACGCGGCAGCAGCCGCTCGTCGGTGTGCAGCAGCGCCGGGTTCGGCGAGTACGGCATCGCCGCGAGGACCTCCCGCTGCGCGGGCGTCGGCGCCGACAGCATCGAGAGCGCCTGGCGGGGATGGGTCGCGATGACCACGCGATCGAACCGCTCCTCGCCGCCGTCGGCGTCGCGCACGGTCACGCCGGCGGCGTGCTCCTCGACGCCCGTGACCGCCGTCGAGAGCCGGATGTCCGGGAGCTCCTTGGCGATCCTCAGCACGTAGTCGCGGGAGCCACCGACGACGGTGCGCCACTGGGGACTGCCGAACACCGCGAGCATCCCGTGGTTCGCCAGGAACGCGAACAGGTGCCGGGCCGGATACCGGCCGGCGATCTCGGGGTCGCAGGACCACACCGCCGCCACGAGCGCGCGGACGAAGTGCCGGCGCAGGCGGTCGCTGAACCGGTGCCGGTCCAGGAACTCGTCGAGCGTGGGGTCACCCGCCTCCGACGGGGCCTCGAGCAGCCGGCGCGCTGCCCGGTGGAAGCGCGGGATCTCGACCAGCATCCGCCAGTGCCCCCCGTCGAGGAGTCGACGCGGCTCGGGAAACAGTCCCCGTCGTCCCTTGGCGCCCGCCCACTCGAGCCCGGTCGCCTCGTCGTGGACCGAGAGGGACATCTCCGACGGCTGCGTCTGCACCCCGAGCTCGTCGAACAGGCGGCACAGCACCGGGTACGTCTGGCGGTTGTGGACGATGAAGCCCGTATCGATCGCCAGCTCCCGGTTCCCGTCGACGACGAGGTGCGTGTCGGCGTGTCCGCCCAGGCGTTCGTCCGACTCGTACAGCACCACACGCGCGCCTGCCTGCGTGGCGAACCAGGCCGCGCTCAGGCCGGAGATCCCGGACCCGATGACCGCAACCCGGCATGTCTCCGGTGCATCCATGTGAGCCATTCGGAGCCGCGGGCCCATCGGATGGGTTCGTACCGGGAGCTCAGGAGCCGTCGAGGTAGTGCAGGACGGCCGCGACGCGGCGGTCGGTGTGGTCGTCGGGGGCGAGGTCGAGCTTCATGAAGATGTTGCGGATGTGCTTGTGCACCGCGTTGTCGGTGATGTGCAGCCGCTGCCCGATCGCGGCGTTGCCGAGCCCCTCGGCCATCACCGAGAGCACCTCGCGCTCCCGCGCGGTCAGACGCTCGAGCGGGTCACCGGAGCGCTTCTGCGCGAACAGCTGGGCGACCACCTCGGGGTCGATGGCGGTGCCGCCGTCGGCCACGCGCTGGAGCGCCTCCACGAACGCGTCGACCCGGCCCACGCGCTCCTTGAGCAGGTAGCCCACCCGCTCGGCGCCGTCGGCGAGGAGGTCGGTGGCGAAGCTCTGCTCGACGTACGCCGAGAGCACGAGCACCGCGAGGCCCGGCTGGGCGCGGCGCGCCGCGACCGCGGCCTTGATGCCCTCGTCGGAGTGGGTCGGCGGCATCCGCACGTCGACCACGGCGAGATCGGGGCGGTGCTCGGCCACGGCCGCCAGGAACTCGTCCGGGCCCGCGGTGGCGGCGACGACGTCGAAGCCCTCACCGGCCAGCACCAGGCTGAGGCCCTCGCGCAGCAGGGTGTCGTCCTCGGCGATCACGATCCGCACGGCAGCTCCACCTCCAGCGCGGTCGGCCCGCCGGGTGGACTGCTCAGCCGGGCCTCGCCGTCGAGCGCCTCGACCCGGCGGATGATCCCGGCCAGGCCTGAGCCCGCCGCGGGGTCCGCTCCCCCACGGCCGTCGTCGGCGACACGCACGTGGAGACGACCGCCGTCCAGGCGCACCTCGACCTCGGCGCGGCTGGCGTGGCTGTGTCTGGCCACGTTGGTCAGCGACTCGGCCACCACGAAGTAGGCGGTCGTCTCGACGCTGGCCGGGCACCGCACCGGCACGTCGATCGTGACGGTGCACGGCACCGCGCAGTCGGCGGCCAGGGCCGTGAGGGCTCCGGCGAGTCCGCGATTCTCGAGCACCGGCGGCAGGATCGAGCGGACGACGGCACGCAGCTCGGCGAGCGCCTCCTCCGTCGTGTCCTGGGCCCTCGCGAGGATCTCCTCCGCACGGCCCGGGTCCCGCTCCACCTCGCGTCGCGCGGCGCCGATCAGCACCGCCACGCCGACCACCCGGTTCTGCGCCCCGTCGTGGAGGGCTCGCTCGATGCGACGCAGCTCGACCGCATGGGCGTCGAGGGCGGCCGCGCGGGTCGCGGTGAGCTCGACGACCCGCTGCGAGAGGTCGGCGCCCGGGGCCGGGCCGAGCAGGGCCAGCCCGCTCCGCGACTGCCAGTCGAGCAGCCGCGGCGCGCCGACGAACCAGAGCACCAGCGCGAGCGTGCCGGTCGCGAGACCCCACATCGCCGCGTCGGCGCTGCGGGCGGGGACCAGTCCGTTCAGCAGCTCCTGCTCCCCCGCGCCCACGTGCTTCCACCACAGCGGGTAGGCGAGGTCGTGCACGCCGACGAGCAGCAGCTGCAGGGCGAGCAGGCCGAGGAAGAGCCCGACCGTCCCGTGGATCAGCCCCCACCCGAGCTCGCGGCGGGTGGCCGGGTCCGTCACCTGCTGCTCCGGCTCGCCGGCCACCCGGGGCGGGTCGTCGATGCGGTGGCCGATGCGGCGCAGACGGGTGCGCTCGGCTCCGCTCAGCCACTGCAGCCAGCGCAGCGAGGGCAGGACCAGCGGGCGGCCGATCCGCAGGAACCACAGCACCGCGACCACGATCGCGAAGGGGATCGTGAGGACCGCGAGGAACCCGAGGCCCGCGCCGTACACCGCGTAGCCGGTGCTGCGGAACGCGTCGCGCAGCCGTGCCCGGAGGACTCGTGCCGGCTGTTCGCTGTCCATCGCGTTCACGCTACCGGCCGGCCGACGCGGCGTCGGTACAGCGCGCTGTACCTTCGATCGAGCAGCTGGCTGGATGGGTTCGCGGGTCCGGAATTCCTAGCGTCGAGGCATGAGCCTCCACACTCCCTCGAACCACGCGCTGGAACTGCGCGACGTCACCAAGACCTACGGCACGGTCCACGCCCTGGACCGGGTCAGCCTGCAGGTGCCCCGGGGCACCTTCCTGGCTGTCATGGGCCCCTCCGGGTCGGGCAAGTCGACGCTGCTGCAGTGCGCGGCGGGCCTCGACGTGCCGACCTCGGGGCAGGTCCTCATCGGCGGCCGCGAGATCTCCGGGCTGAACGAGACCCGGCGCACGCTGGTGCGGCGCGACGCCGTCGGCTTCGTCTTCCAGTCGTACAACCTGCTGCCGTCGCTCAGCGTGCGGGAGAACATCACCCTGCCGCTGCGGCTGGCGGGCGCCGAGGGAGACCGCGCCTGGCTGGACCGGGTGGTCGACCGGATCGGCCTGCGCCCGTTACTGGAGCGACGGCCCGCCGAGCTGTCCGGCGGGCAGCAGCAGCGGGCGGCGATCGCCCGGTCGCTCGCGGCCCGGCCCGAGGTGGTCTTCGCGGACGAGCCGACCGGCGCGCTCGACGCCCACACCGCGAGCGACGTGCTCGGGCTGCTGCGCGACCTCGTCGACGACTTCGGCCAGACCGTCGTGATGGTCACCCACGACCCGCGCGCCGCCCACCGCGCCCACGCCACCGTGGTCGTGGCCGACGGACGCATCCGGGAGTACCTCGCCGCACCCACGGCCGAGACGCTCGCCGGCAGCCTGGTCGGGGCCCGGTGATGTCCGCCCGTGCCCTGGCCCGCGGTCATGTCGGTGGGCTCGTGGGGCTCGCCTTCGCGATCCTCGGTGGCAGCGCCTTCATCACGGTGGGAGCGGTGCTGACCGAGACCAGCCTGCGTGCGGAGGTGCCGCCCACGCGCCTGGCGGACGCCGAGATCCTGGTCTCCGCGGCCCAGCGTGTCCCCGTCGTCGAGGACTTCGACGTGCGGCTGCCCGAGCGCGCGACGGTCCCCGCCGACCTCGGTGAGCGGGTCGGTCGAGTTCGCGGGGTCTCGGCCGTGGCGGCCGACGTGGCGCTCCCGCTCTCGATCACCGCTGACGGCGTGACCCGGACCGTCGAGGCGCACCCGTGGCCGGTCGCCGACCTCGGCGACCCGGCGCTGCGCGGCGCGGCCCCCGGCCCGGACGCCGTGGTGGTGGACGAGGAGATCGCCGGGATCGAGGTCGGCGACCGTCTCGCGGTCGGAGTCGGTGAGACACGCCGCAACCTGCTGGTCAGCGGCATCGTCGACGCCCCCGGTGCCGGCGTCCACCTCGCCACGTCGACCGTGAGCGACCTCGCCGCGCTGCCCGGCGGCGCCACCGACCTCCTCGCCATCCGCGTGAGCGACGACGCGGACATCGCCGCCGTCGCCGCCGCGATCGAGGACGTCGTGGGCGGCGAGTACGCCGTGACGACGGGCGACGCACGCGGCGCGGTGGAGTCCCTCGCCGTCGGCAACGCGAGGCTCGAGCTGGTGGCGCTGGCCGCCTCCCTCGCCGGCACCCTGCTGCTCCTGGTCGGCTGCATCGTCGCGAGCGCCATGGCGACCTCGGTCGCGAACCAGCGCCGCGAGCTGGCCCTGCTGCGTGCCGTCGGGGCGACGCCTCGGCAGGTCCGAGGACTCGTGGCGCGGCAGGCCACTGTGGCGGCGGCCTGCGGGCTCGTCCCCGGCGTGGCCCTCGGGTACCTCGCGGCCGGATGGTTCTGCGACCAGCTGGCCGAGCGCGGCGTCCTCCCCGTCGCGATCCCCGTGGTGCACTCACCGATCGCCGGCCTGGTCGTGGCCGCACTGACCCTGGTCGTGGTCCAGCTCGCCGCCCGCGGCGCGACGTTCCGCGCGTCACGGCGCCCGGCGACGGCGGCCATGGGCGACGCCCAGGTCGAGCCGCGGCAGCCGTCGCGGGTGCGCACCGGGCTCGGCCTCGGGCTGGTCGTCCTGTCGCTGGCACCGGCCTTCGGTGCGCTGGTCGTCACCGGCGAGGAGGCCTTCCTCTCCGCCGTGAGCGGGACCCTGCTCGGCATCGTCGGCCTCGCGTTGTGCGGACCCGCGCTGGCGCGTGCCGTCACCGGCCGGCTGGCGGAACGCCATGGCGAGCGAGCCCCCGTCACGCGCTGGCTGGCGCTCCACCAGACCCATGCCTATGCGCTGCGAACCGCCGGCGCGGTGACCGTGCTGGCGCTCGCGTTCGGTCTCACCGTGGCCCAGGTGTACGCCCAGTCCACGCTCGAGCGGGCGACCTCCGCCGAGCAGGCCGCGGGCATGACGGCCGACGCGACCGTCACGGGGGCCCTGACGGCGGCCGACGTCGCCTCGCTCGGTGACACGGCGGGCGTCGACGCGGCGGTGCCGATGGTGTCCACGTCGGTGGTGCGGACGAGCCGGATGCTGGGCGACGCGACGACGGAGCGGTTCCCGGCGCTCGGGCTCGGGCCGGACGCCGATCGCGTGGTCGACCTCGACGTCGCCGCGGGCGACCTGGCCGACCTCCGCGGCGAGACCGTGGCCCTCGACGCCTCGACGGCACGACGGTGGGGTCTCGACGTCGGTGACCGGGTCGAGCTGCGGCTCGCCAACGGCGATCCGGTCAGTCCCGAGGTGGTCGCGACCTACCGGCGCGGCTTCGGTTTCGGCACGGTCGTGGCGTCCACCGAGCTGCTGGCAGCGCACGGGCTCGCGCGCTCGGCGGACGCCGTGCTCGTCTCGGGCGACCCGGCGGCGCTCGACGGCTGGGCGGCGAGCCACCCCGACCACGCGGTCACCGCGGCGACCTCGCTGACCGGCAGCGGGTCGGACCCGCAGCGCTGGATCAACCTGATCGTGCTGCTCCCGATGCTGGGGTACGTGCTGGTCGCCGTGGCGAGCAGCCTGCGCACGACCACGCGGCGCCGGCGTGAGGAGATGTCCACGCTCCGCATGCTCGGTGCCACGCCGCGCCAGATCCGCTCGATGGTCACCCGCGAGGCGCTGCTGCTCGGGAGCCTCGCGATCGCGGCGGGAACGGTGCTCTCCGTGCTGCCGATGTCGATCCTCGGCCTCGGCATCCTCGCGAGGCCCTGGCCCCAGGGACCGCTGTGGGTCATCCCCGCGATCGGCGCCGTCGTGGTGCTCGTCGCGTTGACGTCGGTGCGCGGGGCGACGCGTCGCATCCTGCAGCGGCCGCCGCTCACCTCATGAGGGAACCGGACCGGTCATCCGCAGCGGCGCCTCGAAGAAGGCCAGCTCGTGCTCCGCGGAGACCCGGAAGGCGTGCCACATCGCCTCCCGGGTCACGTCGTCGGCGGACGTCGCCAACTCGGTGGTGATGTCGATCGCCCGCGCCGTCGCCTCGGCGAACGCCGGGTCGCCGTAGGTGCGCAGCCACTCCTGGTACGGGTGCCCGTCGACCGCACGGGCCTGCAGGTCCCGCCCGAGGTCGGCGTAGATCCAGTAGCAGGGCAGCACCGCAGCGGCCAGGACGCGATGGTCGCCGCGGGCCGCCGTCGCCAGCAGGTGGTCGAGGTAGGCCGTGGTCGCCGGCCCGGGAGGCGGCGGCTCCACGTCGCCGAGCCAGTCGGCGTGCAGCTGCAGCTCGGTGACCAGCGCACCGTGGGCTCCGGCGGCCCAGAACGACTGCTCGTCCAGGGTGGGCGCGAGCCGGCTGGCCTCGGACAGCACGCGGGCGTAGTCGCGGAGGTACAGCGCGTCCTGCGCGAGGTAGACGCCGAAGGCCTCCTTGGAGAGTGACCCGTCGGCCAGGCCACTGACGAAGGCGGACTCGGCGATCGCGGCACGCACGTCCCGCACGCCGTCCCACCACTGGTCCCGCACCTCGTCCGCGGTGGGCCGGGTGACCGTCCCGCCGCGAGCCCACATCCCGGCGAAGTGGCTGATCGGACCGTGACCCCGGCCGACCTCGAGCGACGCTCCGTGGCGGATGCTCTCGGTCAGCCACCGCTTCGCCTCGGCGGTCGCCGGCTCCCACGACCCGAGACGGGCTCGGTGCGTGGCCACGGCAGAGGACAGCGAGCAGCCCGTCCCGTGCGTGTTGGTCGTCGCGATCCTGGCTCCGGGGAACTCCACGACCTCACGGCCGCCGAGCCGGGTGCCGCCCACGTCGACGAGCGCGTCCGGCACGGCGTCGCCCTCGACGTGCCCGCCCTTCGCCAGGACGACGACGTCGTGGGTCGCCGAGACCTCCCGCGCCTGCTCCAGCACGTCCAGCCACCGGGCCGCCGGAGCACGCCCCGCCAGGACCGCGAGCTCGGCCACGTTCGGCGTGATCAGGTGCGCCAGTGGCAGGAGATCGCGCAGCGCCTGCTCGGCGTCGGCGTCGAGCAGGCGGTCGCCGCTCGTGGCGATCATGACCGGGTCGATCACGACCACCGGCGGTCGGGTCCGGCGAAGCCACGCCCCGACCGTCTCGATCACCTCGCGGCCTGCCAGCATCCCGATCTTCACCGCGTCCACGGTCACGTCGTCGCTGACCGCGTCCAGCTGCTCGGCGAGGAAGTCGGTCGGCGGCACGTGGACCGAGCGGACGCCCCGGGTGTTCTGGGCCACCAGCGCCGTGACCACCGCCATGCCGTAGCCACCCGCGGCGGCGATGCTCTTCAGGTCGGCCTGGATCCCCGCGCCGCCCGTCGGGTCGGTGCCCGCGATGGCGAGCACGCGCGGCACACGGTTCCCGCCGCTCATGCGACGCCTGCCCAGGCCGCCGCGAACTCCGCGGCCGCGCGCCGCGGGTCCTCCGCGGCGCAGATGCCGGAGACCACGGCGGCTCCCGCCGCACCGGCGGCCCGCAGCGGAGCCACGTCGGCGAGCCTGATCCCGCCGATCGCGACGGTCGGCAGCTGCGTCGACCGCGCGAGCTCGGCGAAGCCCGCCACCCCCAGGGGCGGTGGCGCGTCGGTCTTGGTGGCGGTCTGCCGGACCACCCCCACCCCGACATAGTCGACGCGACCGGGGTCGGCGGCGGCCGCTGCGAGCTCGGCGGGAGTCGCCGCGCTCACGCCGATCACCGCGCCCTCCCCCACCAGCCGACGCACGAGCGAGGGCGGCAGGTCGGACTGCCCGACGTGCACACCCGTCACCCGGGCACCCGCGGCACGTGCGGCCAGGAACACGTCGACCCGGTCATTGACGATCAGGGCGACGTCGTCGGGCAGCGCACGCGACACGGCCAGCACGATCTCGAGGAACCGCGCGGCCGGCAGGTCCTTCTCGCGCACCTGAACGGTCGTCACTCCCCCGGCCACCGCCTCGGCCACGGTCTCGGCGATGTCGCGTCCCCGCGAGGCGGCCAGGGCACTGTCGGTCACCAGGTACACCGAGAGGTCCGTCATGACAGCCGCGCCCGCGCCGCGAGGTCGGCCGCGCCGACCGAGTCCAGTGCGTCGATGAACGAGACGGCGAAGCTGCCGGGACCTGCACTGCGTTCGGCCGCCAGCTCCGCGGCCACGGTGTAGACCGTGACGGCCGCGACCGTAGCCGTGAACGCGTCCTCGGTGACCGCGGCGAACGCGGCCATCACCGCCCCGAGCGCACAGCCACCACCCGTGACCTTGGTCAGGAGCACGTCCCCGTTGGCGATCCGCACGACGCGCTCGCCGTCGGTCACGGCGTCGACCGGCCCGGACACGGCGACGACGCCCCCGGTGGTGGAGGCGAGCTTCCGGGCCAGGTCCAGCGCCCCGTCGACGTCGTCGGTGGAGTCGACGCCGCGGCCTCCGGCACCCGCGCCCGCCACCGCAATGATCTCCGAGGCGTTGCCCCGGATCACCGTCGGCCGCAGGTCGCGCAGCCGGTGGGCGAACGGGGTGCGGACCGGGAGGGATCCGACCGCCACGGGGTCGAGCACCCACGGCGTGCCGGCCCCCGCAGCGGCCGAGGCCGCCTCGAGCATGGCCTCACGCTGCTCCCCGGCCGGGGTGCCGAGGTTGATCAGCACCCCGCCGGCGACGGTGGCGAACGGTCCGGCCTCCTCGGGCACGTCGACCATCGCGGGGGCGGCGCCCACGGACAGCAGGGCGTTGGCGGTGAAGTTCACCACGACGCTGTTGGTGAGGCACTGCACCAGGGGCGCGTCCGCGCGCACCCGGGCCAGGGCTTCAGTGGTGGAGGTGAGCAGGTCTTCAGGCGTGCGCGACATCGCGACATCCCTTCGCTAGTGCGAACTAGATCAGGTTCGACGGGTGTGATCTCAGCCCCGGCGGGGCACCCCGTGTCTTGGCGCTCACAGGCTAGCGCCATGCCTTCGTCGTGCCGACGCCTAGCCCAGCGCTGCGACGAACTCCGCGACGAAGCGGTCCTGGAAGGCGTCGTGGTCCAGGCCCGGCGTGGGCACCTTGTTCGACGGCAGCGGCGACATGAAGTCGAAGTGACCGACGCCCTCGGAGCGACGCAGGTCGAGCCCGGCGGGCGCCGGGCGCAGCACCTCGGCCGACTCCGGCGGCGTCACGGTGTCCTCCGAACCGACGAAGGCGGTGATCGGCACGGCCACCTCGTCGAGGGCATCGGGTCCGCTGAACCAGCCGGCCGCGGGCGCGAGCACGATGACGCGGGAGACCCGCGGCTCTGAGGGGACCTCGAACGCCTCGCCCCGGTGGTTGCGCGGCTGGGCTCCGGCGAGGCAGAGCGCCGCGCAGCCACCCAGGGAGTGACCCGCCGCGACGACGGGGAGGTCATCCCGCCTGATCTCCGTCAGCGGCACCCGAAGCGCGGACACGCGCTCACGCACCACATCGTCGGTGAAGACCTCGGTCAGGTGGTGGGCCGGGGCGGCCACGATGAAGCCCGCGTCGGCCGCGGCGCGCAGGAGCCGCTCGTAGCGGGTCGGGTCGCCACCGGCTCCGGGGGCGAAGAGCAGGATGCCTCGGGGATCGTCGGACGTCAGCAGGATCGGCGTCATGGTCACGACCCTAGGCGGATCCGCGGGGTGAGACACCCCTGCGCGTCGCCGGAGAAAGGTGAGGCTACCCTTCCTATGTTGTTGTCTTCGACCCGCTCGGGAGTCTCCGGATGCCTCGTACGTCCCGCCCGCTGACCATTCATCCGATCGTCCTGCGCAGGGCCGAGGTGACGCGAGTGGTTGACGTCAGCCCCAACCTGCGGCGTCTCACGCTCGCAGGTCCAGACCTCGCCGAGGGCGTCATGGGAGAGGGATTCGCGCGCCCCGCCTTCTCCTCGACTGGGTTCGACGACCACGTGAAGATGGTCGTCCCGCCCGCCGACGGCGGCCTGCCCCGAGCCGGGACGCAGGAGGAGCGACGCTTCGCGTGGAACCCCGAGGTGCTCGAGTTCACCCGCGACTACACCGTCCGCGGCTGGGACCCGGACGCCGGCACCTTCGACGTCGAGGTCGTCCGACACGAGCACGGCCTGGCCGCCGAGTGGGCATTCCGCGCCGCGCCGGGCGATGCCATCCACTTCGCCGGCCCCAAGTCCTGCGCCGGGGTCAACCACGACGCCGACTGGCACCTGATCGCCGGCGACGAGACGGCCCTGCCCGCGGTCGCGCGGTGGCTCGAGGAGGCTCCCGAGGACGTGCGCGGGCACGCCATCGTGGAGGTGCCGACCGAGGCAGACCGCCTCGACCTCCGCAGGCCCGCCGGCGTGACCCTCGAGTGGCTGGTGCGCGGCGAGGTCCCTGCCGGGCACAGCCGCCAGCTCGATGCCGCGGTGCGCCGGTTCACTCCCCCACCCGGTCGCGGCTTCGCGTGGATCGCCGGCGAGGCGATGACGATCGCGCCCCTGCGGCGCTACCTGCGCAACGACCTGGGACTGCCGAAGGAGGACGTCGAGGTCGTCGGGTACTGGCGACGGATGGCCTCGCCCGAGGAGACGGTCGTGCAGCCCGCGGAGCGCGACGACGCCGAGCGGCTCGTCCCCCCGGCACCCGCCGCCGAGGAGTCCGCCCGCGCCGTGCTCGAGGACGTCCACGAGATGACCGAGCTGGCGCCGCCCATCGTCACGCGCGTCGCCGTGACCCTCGGGATCAACCCGGCCGTCGCCCGTGGCGCCGACACCGTCGCGGCGCTCGCCGAAGCCACCGGGATCGCCACCGAGAGGCTCGCACCGCTGCTGGACGCGATGACCGCCCTCGACCTGCTCGAGCACGACGGCAAGGCCTACCGGAACACCTCGCGGGGTGCCGTCCTCATGGAGGAGCACTCCATCGACGCGCTCGACCTCGACGACCCGGCGAACCGTGACGCGCTCGCGCTGGTCGACCTGCTCGACGTGCTTCGCAGCGGCCGCCCGTCGGCGCGCTCCGGCTCCGACGCCTGGCGCGACCGACGCGCCGCCGATCCGGCACTGCAGGCGGGCTACGACACGCGAGCCGCCGACGAGCTGCAGTACGTCCTGCAGCACCTGGCCGACCTGGGCCCCGTGAAGGCCGCGCGCACCCTGGCCGTCTCCGGGGACGCCGCGGCGCTGGTCGCCTCCTCGATCGCCGCCGGCCGCACCGTCCACCTCCCCGGCGAGGACGTCGCGCAGTGGCCGGCCCACGACTGCGCCGTGCTGGTCGGGGCCCTCGAGGGCCGCACCGACGTCGACGCGCTGCGCGTCCTGCGCGCCGCCCTGTCCGCCGGCACCACCGTCGTGCTGTCCGAGCGGGTCGCCGACGGAGCCGACGAGGACGACCACGTCGCCGAGCACGCGCTGACCAGCCTGGCGCTGAGCGGACTGCCGCTGCGCACCCGGGACGAGCTGACGGCCCTGCTGCGCCGCGCCGGTGCGAGCGAGGTCGAGCGCGAGGTGCTGGGTTGGGGCTTCGGCCAGCTGTCCCGCGTCCTCGTCGCGCAGGCCTGAGCGGAGCCCGGATGACGACGACGGCCCAGGCGCGCGCGGACACGTCCCGCCGCGTGCGCATGCCGCTCGCGGTCCTCGGGCTGTCGGTGGCGCTGCTGGTCGCGGTCGCCGCGAGCCTCCTCGTCGGCACCGAGTCCATCGCGCCCCACCGCGCACTGGCCGGCCTGCTCGGGCGCGGCGACGCCGAGGCGGAGGCGCTGATGCAGTCCTACCGGCTGCCCCGCACGCTCGTCGCGATCTGGGTGGGCGCGGCGCTGGGCACGGCTGGCGCGCTCATCCAGGCCTACACGCGCAACCCGCTGGCCGATCCCGGGATTCTCGGCGTCAACGACGGCGCTGCGCTCGGGGTGACCGTGGCGGTCGCGGTCGGGGCCACCGGAGCGGTCGGCACCCTCGTGTGGCCCGCCCTCGTCGGCGCCGGGCTGGCCACCCTCGCGGTCCTCTTGCTCGCCGCCACCGGCCGCGGACCCGCCACTCCCGTGCGCATGACCTTGGCCGGCGTCGCACTGGCCGCCGTCCTGGCCGGCGTGGCCACCGCGATCCGGCTCAGCGATCCCGAGACCTTCGAGCGCTTCCGCTCCTGGGCGGCGGGGTCGGTTGCCGGCCGCTCGCTCGACGACCTGGCCGGAGTCGTTCCCTACGTCCTCGCCGGCCTGGTCCTGGGGCTCGGGCTGTTGAAGGCGCTCAACGCGGTCGCCCTCGGTGACGACGTCGCGGCCTCGCTCGGCGTGGACCCGCGACGCACCCGGCTGCTGACCGTGCTCTCGGTGACCCTGCTGGTCGGCTCGGCCACCGCCGTGGCCGGACCGATCTGGTTCCTCGGACTGATGGTGCCGCACGTGTGCCGCCTGCTCGTCGGCAACGACCACGCCCGGATCGTCCCGCTGTCGATGCTGGCGGCACCGACGATCCTGCTCCTGGCCGACACGCTCGCCCGGGTGGCGGTGCCGCTGCGGGAGATGCCGGTCGGCGTCGTCACCGCGTTCGTGGGCGCACCTGTGCTGATCTGGCTCATCTCCCGTCGGCAGGTGCCCACCCAGTGATCACCCGTTCGCCCGCCGAGCAGGGCTTCCTCGTGGTGCGAGCGCCCCGTGTCCTCGCGATCTCCGGGCTCGTCCCGGTGCGTGCGGTGCTGGGCTGCGCGGCCCTGCTGGTCGCCACGCTCGTCGTGACGGGCGCGTGCCTGATGCTCGGCGAGGTCACCTTCTCCCCGACGGAGGTCGGCCAGGCCCTCTTCGGGGACGCGGCCCGCGACGTCGAGCTGTTCGTCGTGCAGTGGCGGCTCCCTCGAGCGCTGGCTGCCGCCGCGTTCGGGGCCATGCTCGGCGTGGCCGGCGCGATCTTCCAGACCGTCACGCGCAATCCGCTGGGCAGCCCCGACATCATCGGCTTCACCGCGGGAGCCTCCGCCGGCGGTGTCATGATGATCGCCCTCGTCGGGTCGAGCTACCTGCTGGTGACGTGCGGTGCGGTCGTCGGCGGCCTCGTCGTCGCGCTCGCTGTCCTGATGCTCGCGCGCGGCGGGGGTGTGGCGGGCTTCCGGCTCGTGATCGTCGGCATCGCCCTGAGCGCGATGCTCAACTCCGCGCAGACCTGGATCGTGCTGACCGCGGACCTCGAGCTGGCCCGGGTCGCCGCCGTGTGGGGATCGGGGTCCCTCAACGGGGCGAGCTGGGAGTACACGGGGCCTGCCCTGGTCGCGGGTCTCGTCGTGATGGTGCTCACCGGCGCCCTGCTGAGCCGACCGCTCGGACTCCTCGACCTCGGCGAGGACACCTCGGCGGCACTCGGTGTGCCGCCAGCGCGCACCCGGCTGGTCGCGGTGCTCGTCGGTGTCCTGCTCGTCGCGATCGCCACCGCGGCGGCCGGACCGATCGCCTTCGTCGCCCTCGCGGCACCCCACGTCGGCCGCCGCGTCGCCGGCACGAGCGGCGCGTCCATCGCCCCGGCGGCGTGCGCGGGTGCCTTCCTGCTCGCGAGCGCCGACCTCGTCGCCCAGCACGCCATCCCCGACCGCTCACTGCCCGTGGGCGTCGTCACGATCGCCCTCGGCGGCCTCTACCTCGTCTCGCTGCTCGTCCGCGAGAGCCGGAAGGGAACCCTGTGAACCACACCGACCTCGACCGTCCCGCCGCCCTGCGCGCCCGGGACCTCACGATGGGCTACGACGGGCGCATCGTGGGCGAGCACCTCGACCTGGCCGTGCCCGAGGGCGCCTTCACCGTGATCATCGGGCCCAACGCGTGCGGCAAGTCCACGCTGCTGCGGTCGCTGGCGCGGCTGCTCAGGCCGTACGAGGGCGCGGTGCTGCTCGACGGCAAGGACATCCACCGGATGCGCGGCAAGGATGTCGCCACCCGGCTCGGGCTGTTGCCGCAGTCGGCCGTGGCGCCTGCCGGCATCACGGTGTTCGACCTCGTGCGCCGCGGCCGCTACCCCCATCAGGCGATCCTCACCCGCTGGAGCGAGGAGGACGAGCGCACCGTCCGCCGCGCGCTCGAGCAGACCGACCTCGTCGACCTGGCCGACCGGCCCATCGACGAGCTCTCCGGGGGTCAGCGCCAGCGGGCCTGGGCCGCGATGACCCTTGCGCAGGACAGCCGGATCCTGCTGCTGGACGAGCCGACGACGTTCCTCGACATCGCCCACCAGATCAGCCTGCTCGACCTCTTCGCCACCCTCAACCGGCGCGACGGCCGCACGGTCGTCGCCGTCCTGCACGACATCAACCATGCCGCCCGGTACGCCGATCACCTCGTGGTGATGTCGTCGGGCCGCATCGTCGCGCAGGGACCGCCGACCACCGTCCTGACCACCGAGCTGCTCGCGGACGTCTTCGACATCGACGCCGCGATCATCGAGGACCCGCTCAACGGCGGCCCTCACGTCATCACCCGTCACCACGGGCACTCCGCGCACGTGGACGACCCGATCCGAAAGGTCACCGTATGAAGACCCTCCCCACCTCGCGAGCCCGGCGCGGCCGCGTCGTCCTGACCACCGCCGCCGCGGCGCTCGCCCTCACCCTGGGCGCCTGCGGCTCCGACTCGGCGGCCTCCGGCGACGACGCCGAGACCCGCACCGTGACCGACGCCCTCGGCAACGAGGTGAAGGTGCCGCAGGAGCCGAAGCGCGTCGCGACGCTGCACTACGCCGCGACGCAGCCGGTCCTCGACCTGGGCCTCACACCGGTCGGCCAGGGAACGTATGAGGACGGGATCATCCCCGAGGACCTCGTCGAGACCGTCGCCGACGTGCCGGTCGTCACCAACGACGCCACCGAGCCGCAGCTCGAGAAGATCACGGGGGTGGATCCCGACCTGATCCTGGCTCCGAACGTGCTCGAGGAGGAGGTCCTCAAGCAGCTCGAGGCCATCGCGCCGGTCTACGTGTTCACGCTCCGCGGAGGCGACCGCGCGAACTGGGCGCAGCGCACCGAGGAGATCGCGGACGCGCTCAACGCCACCGATCAGGTCGACGAGCTCGCAGCCGACTTCACGAAGCGCCAGGAGGAGATCGCGACGACCTACGCCGACGTCATCGAGGGCAGGTCCGTCGGCGTCATCGGGGCCTACGAGGAGAACAACTTCTACGCCTGGGGCGAGAAGAACATGAGCGGCACGCTGCTGGCACCGCTCGGCTTCACGTGGTCGGAACAGGAGAACGCCGTCGTCTCGAAGGAGAAGGAGCCCGAGGCCACGGTCTCCTTTGAGAAGATCGCGTCGACCGTCGGCGACGCCGACATCCTCTTCCTCGACTCGAACCTGCGCGAGGAGGTCAACCCGTTCATGGAGGCGCTGCAGGGCACGAAGCTCTACCAGCAGCTGCCCGCGGTGAAGGCCGACCGTGCCTACGTCATGGGCAAGAACACGGTCGCCGGCTACACCGACGCCCACTACAGCCTCGACCGCGTCGAGGACGCGCTCAAGGACCTGCAGGCGAAGTAGCCGCTGGGGCAGCGGGCCGGCGTCGTCACGGCGCCGGCCGGTTGCTGTCTGCACTTGACCTCAACTCCGGTTGAGGTTGTCCCATGGGCTCATGCACGCGATACGACACCACGAGTTCGGTCCCGCCGACGTCCTGCGCCTGGAGACCCTCCCCGATCCGGAGCCGGCACCAGGCCAGATACGCATCGCCGTCGAGGCGGCCGGGGTGCACCTGCTCGACACCTCCATCCGCGCCGGCGAGGCGTTCGGTGCCGGACCGGCGCCTGAGCTGCCGCTCGTCCCCGGCCGCGAGGTGGCGGGCGTGGTCGACCGCATCGGCCCGGACGTCGACCCCGAGCGCTGACCGCCGCGGCGGACGGGACCCGCGTGCCGCACGTCGGGACGGTGCTGACCCTCGCCGAGGCGGCCGAGGCCCACCGGGCCCTCGAGACACGAGCCGCGGTGGGGAAGGTCGCGCTGGTGGTGCCGCGCTGATCCAGCGGGCCGCCCGGCATTCCGACGTGCCCGTCTTGCCGCCGCGTGCCACGGTGAAGGGATGAAAACAGCGCGCGCGTGGCTCCTCGACCGGTGGGTGAATCACCCACGGATCGCCCTCGCGCTGCGCGCGGCCGTCGCCGCCGCGATTGCCTGGATCCTCGTGCGGTTCGTCCCCGGCTCGCAGGACTACCCGTACTACGCGCCGTTCGGCGCGATCATCGCGACGACGTCGACCCTGGCCGGCTCGGTGCGCGAGTCGCTGCAGGCGGTCGGCGCGATCGTCGTCGGCGGCGTCATCGCCTGGCTGGTCGACACCGCGACGGGCGACAACGTCGCGGCGTTCACCCTGGCGATCGTCGTCGCACTGTCGGTCAGCGTGGCCGGGTGGCGCGTGCTGGGCGCCATGGGCGGCTGGGCCCCCACGGCCGCGGTCTTCACGCTGATCATCGGCCACGGCGAGGCGCAGTTCATCGGCGCGTACGGGGGCCTCACCCTGTTCGGCGCGCTCGTGGGGATCGTCGTCAACATGGTCGCGCCGCCGCTGCCGCTGGCTCCGGCACGGGCGGCGGTCGGCCGCACGCGCGAGGTGCTCGCGGAGCAGCTGCGCGAGATCGCCGACCTCATGGTCGAGCACGATCTCCCGACCCTCGACCAGTGGCACCGCGAGCACTCCGAGCTCCGGCGCGCCCGGACCGAGATGCGCGACGCCGTCTCACAGGTCCACGAGTCGCTCACCGCGAACGCGCGGGCGCGACGCCACCGCGACGCCCTCGCGGTCCTCACCGAGGAGGCCGACGGCCTCGACCGCATCTCCCTGCTGGTGTCCGACATCAGCGACCTCCTCCTGCGTCCTCACGGCGTGCCGGGTGACCCGTCGACGCAGACCGTGCTGAGCGACGACGTCCGCGAGCCGATCGCCCGGGCCATGCACCGGGTCGCCGACGCACTGGACGCCTACGGGCACGGCGCGGAGGTCGACCCCCGACTCGAGGCGGCCGACACCGAGCTCACCGCGCTGCTCGAGACCCGGGCCGGCGAGACCCACGAGCAGCTGCTCGTCCACAGCGTCGTGCTGTCCCTGCGACGCGCGCTCGACACCTTCTCCTGATCCCCGTCGGGGGCATCGCCGCAGGTCAGGGGCACAGGCTTGACGGTCGAGTCGCGATTCGGCCCCGGAATTCCATCGACCGGCTCCCGCGCTGGTTGACTCGGATCATGACATCGTCGAAGAAGGCATTCGGTCAGTTCGTGACCGTGAAGCGGAAGGCCGCCGGCCTGACGCAGGCAGGGCTGGCAGAGCGTCTGTTCGTCACCGAGTCAGCGGTCTCCAAGTGGGAGCGTGGGGTCTCCTACCCCGACATCTCCATGGTCGCGCCGCTCGCCGAGCACCTCGGCGTGAGCGAGGGCGAGCTGATCCGGGCCAGCGACGACGTCGTGGCGGCACGGGTGGACCGCGAGGCGCGCTTCTACCGCCGGTGGCGCGCGGGGATCCTGTGGACGACCGCGATCAGCTACGCCGTCGCGCTCGTCACGTGCCTCATCGTGAACCTCGCCGTCGAGCAGACCCTGAGCTGGTTCTGGATCGTCCTGGCGTCCGTGGGGGTGGCCTTCAGCCTCACGACGCTCCCGCTGGTCGTCACGGAACGCCGGGTCCCGACCGTGGTCGGTGCCTTCCTAGTCAGCCTCATCGCGACGTTCACCGTCGCGTGGGCCATGAATGGGCGCGGCGAGTGGCTGCCCACCGCCGTCGGGGCGGTGCTGCTCGCCGTCGTGGTGGTCCTCGGCCCGCTGGCGTTGCGCCACGCTCCCCTGCCCGCTCCGTGGTCGCGGCACGAGGTCGTGATCGCGCTGGCGCTCGACACGGTCGCACTCGTGGCCTTCCTGTTCGTGGTCATGCTCGCCACCGACCAGCTCGACACGTGGTGGAGCCAGACCGTCCCGATCACCGCCCTAGCCCTGGCCTACGCGTGGGTCGTCGCCCTCGTGGTCTGCTACCTGCCGGCTCCTCGCCTGATCCGCGCCGCCGTCGTCATCGGCTTCAGCGGGGTCTACACGTGGCTCTTCCAGACCGCCGTCGGTCGGATCCTGGGCGAGTCCCGCCAGCCCGTCGACCTCAGCCGCTGGCGGGACCCGTACATCAACGGCAACGTCTCCCTCCTCGTGCTGGTGGCCTGCCTCGCGATCGCGGCGGCCCTCGTCGTGGTGTCCGCCGTGCAGGCGTCACGCGAGCGGCGCCCCGCGCCCGCGGTGGACGCGCACGGCATGCACGGCGCGTCGTGACCGCGTCGCTCAGTGGTGACGGTTGCTGCGCCAGATCGCCGCGGTGAGGACGGTCGCGAAGCCGCTCCACAGCGTGTAGGGCACCAGCGCCCAGCCGGCGCGGGGCGAGGCCGCCCCGGCGGTGCGCGCGAGGTCGGCCGAGCTCGCCGCCAGCGCGCCCGCCACCGCGATCGACGGCACGAGCCTCTGTCCTCGGAAGAACACGCAGCACCAACCGGCGTTGAGCGCCATGTTGAGGCCGAGCCTCAACCGGTACCTGTTCGCGTCGGCCGGCGTCATCCTCGACTGCGCGTCCAGCGAGGCTGCGCCGATCGAGGCGTAGAGCGCCCTCCACACGACACCGAACACCGGTCCCGGCGGCTGGATCGAGGGCTTACGCAGCGTCCGGTACCAGAGGCTCTTCATGCCGGTCGAGGTCGCGACGGATCCGAGGGCCGCCGCGGCCACGGGGAACGCCGCGCTGCTGACGAGGGTTCGGGGCTCCATCCGGCCACGCTAGGCCGACCCCGCGTGCCCCGCGACTCGACCGGACCGACGACTGAGCCTCCCCGACGACGCAGGGCGGGCAGTGCGCTCTCGCGACACCACCCGCCCCTTGGAGGACGTCAGCCACTCACCACTTGTAGTTCGTGCCGTACTCGATGTTGTGGTACATCCCAATGTGCGTGTAGAAGTTCATCGCACCGAACAGCAGGAACACGACGCCGCCGACGACGAAGGCCCACACGACCCAGCGCAGGAGTTGCGGACGGTTGGTCCACAGCGCGAGCGCGAACAGCAGCGCGCCGACCGCGACGATGCCCCACAGGCCACCGAGGAACAGCGCCTCGAGGATCGGCAGGTGGCCGAAGCGGCCGCTGATGGGCTCCTCCGGCGGAGCGGCGCCCAGCTGGAAGCGGACGAACGTGATGGCCAGAACGGCCATGCCGAGGCCGAGCGCGCCGACGAAGATCGCGGCGGGCTTCACGGCCTCGATGACGGACTCGCGGACCACCTCGGCCTCGCCGACGAACAGTGAGCGGTTGCGCCACAGGTAGATCGCGGCGAACAGCAGGAGCGCGCCGAAGGCGGCCGCGGGCTGGCCGAAGGCGATGTTGGCGTACTCGAAGCCCTCGCCGCCGAACGGCCAGGTCACGGTCGTGTGCACGCCCAGGACGAACAGCAGGAGGCCGGTGAGGCCGAAGAACGCCGCCCACCCCTCGCTGTCGATGCGCTTTCCGCGCAGCAGATGGTTCAGGAAGACCGCCACCCCGATCAGGCCGGCGCCCGAGGCGACCGCCACGATCTCGTTGTAGACGACCACGTTGCCCACTTCCTTTCGTGGAGGAGAAGCGACAGCGTCGCCTAGTTGAAGTTTCAACTAAGAGTCTACGCCGCCGCACGTCGGAAGTGAAATCGCGCTCAGTCCTGCTCGAGGGGACGCGCCGATTCGGCCGTCCACGCGTTGAGCGAGCCGTCATAGACGGCGACGTCGTCGCGACCCAGACCCTTCAGCGCGAAGGCGACCGCGGTCGCGGCGATGCCGCCGCCGCAGTACGTCACCGGTGCCACCTCGGGATCGAGCGCGCCGACCGAGTCGAACAGGGGGCGCAGCTCGTCGAGGCTGCGCAGCCGGCCCCGGTCGTCCACGAGCTCGGAGAACGGCACGTTCACGCTGCCGGGGATCCGGCCGCCAGCGAAGTCCTCCCGGTCGAGCGAGTTGATGAGCAGCACCGAGGAGTCCTGCGTCGCGGCCTCGACGTCGGCCGTGGCCACGCTGCGCTCGGGGTGCCGCTCGGCCCGGAACGTCGCGGGGACGGGCGAGGCGTCACCGGACTCCGGCGGCAGGCCGGCCTCCTGCCACGCCCTGAGCCCGCCGTCCAGCACGACGACGTCCTCGTGGCCCTCGAACGCGAACTGCCACCACAGGCGCGTGGCCCAGATGCCGTTGACCGTGTCGTACACGACGACCGTGTGCCCGTTGCCGACGCCGAGGTTCCCGACGACGCGCGCGAACTGCTCGGACGGAGCGGCCTCGAACGGCGCCTCGCCGCCATGGACGGTGAGGTCCGTGAGCTGGTCGGCGAAGACTGCTCCCGGCACGTGACCCTCCCGGTAGGTCGCGCGTCCGGACTCGGTGTGCGCGCCGTTCTCGTCGAAGGTCAGGTGGACGGTGGCGTCGACGACGCGGACCGACGGGTCGTCGAGCCGGTCCTTCAGCCACTGGACGTCGACGAGGCGGGGATGCGAGGAGGTCATGCTCCGAGCCTAGGTCCGCGCGAAACCCTCAGCGCCCCGTCTCACCTGGTGCGCAGCATGCATGCGGAGCCTCTCGGACGGGTACTGGAAGTGCACGGACGCGAGGGGGAATCGATGGGCATCACCGAAGTCGGCAAGGGCATCGTGCGGATCGAGCAGGCCGGCACCAACTGCTACCTCGTGACGCGCGGCGAGGCTCCGTTCTTCATCGACGCGGGCCTACCCCGCACGCGTGAGCTGGCCGAGCAGGCACTGCGCGACGCCGGCTACGGGTGGGGTGACGTCAGCGACGTCATCCTCACCCACGCCCACTTCGACCACCTCGGGTTCGCGGCACATGCAGCGAAGGCGGGCGCCTGCGTGTGGGCGCACGTCGGGGACCACCGGATCGCGGCCCACCCCTACCGCTACCGCCCGGGCCGGCCGCGGCTGCTGTACCCCCTCCTGCACCCGGGCTCCGTCCCGATCCTGACCAGGATGGTCGCGGCGGGCGCGCTGCGGGTCGAGGGGGTCGAGTCCGTCGAGAGCCTGCACCCGGGCGTGGAGGGTCTTCCGGCGGGGCTGCGGGTCGTCACGACGCCGGGCCACACGGACGGGCACTGCGTCCTGGAGCTTCCCGACGCCGACGCCGTCTTCACTAGTGACGCACTCGTGACGCTGGATCCCTACACCGGTCGCGAGGGTCCGCGGATCGTCGCTCGGGCCGGGACGAAGGACGCGTGCTGGGCGCTGAAGTCCCTCGACCGGATCGCCGCCACGGGCGCCCGCACCGTGCTGCCGGGCCGCGGCGAGCCGTGGCTCAACGGCGTCGAGTCCGCGGTCGCCTCGGCCCGCGCCGCCGGCGTCGCCTGACCTCCCGCCGGGCTACTCCCCCGGCGTGAACAGGTGCTGCACCTGGCGTCGCAGCACCTTGCCGATCTGCGAGCGCGGCAGCTCGTCGACGACCTCGACCCGACGCGGGAGGGCGTAGCGGGCGAGGCGCTGCTCGCCGTGCGCGCGCACCACCTCGACCGTGGGAGCCTCGGCCCCCGGCTCGAGCACGAAGGCCGCCAGGACCTGGTCGTCGCCGTTCGCCGTGGCCACCCCGACCACCGCGACGTCGACGATGCCCGGCATCAGGCGCAGGTGATCCTCCACCGTGGACGGATACACCTTGAAGCCGCCGACGATGATCATCTCCTTGACCCGGTCGACCAGCGTGACCCAGCCGGTGGGGTCGACCTCGACGACGTCACCGGTGCGCAGCCACCCGCCCTCGAGCAGCTGGTGCGCGGTCTCCTCCGGCCGGTTCAGGTAGCCCGCGAACACCTGGGGTCCACGCACGAGCAGCTCGCCGCGGCGCGCGCCACTCTCGTCGGGCTCGACCTCGCGGGTGTGGTCGTCGATGTCGACGATCCTCATGTCGGTGTTCGGGAACGGCACCCCGAGGGTTCCGGGGCGGCGGGTCGGCAGGCACGGGTTCCCCAGCGCGATCGGCGCGCACTCGGTCATGCCGTAGCCCTCGATGAGCAGTCCCCCGGTGAGCCGCTCCCAGCGCTCCACCGTGGCCGGCGGGATCGGCATGGCGCCGGCGAACCCCAGCCGCGCCTGCCGCAGTCCCTCGAGCGGCGGTGTCGGCGAGGCCTCCACGGCGGCCGCGATGCGCTCGAACATCGGCGCGACCCCCGCCATGAACGTGGCGGGCCGCCTCCCGAACGCCTTCACCACGGTCTCGGGCTCGAAGTTCGGGAACATCACCAGCGTGGCGCCGATGTGGCCGGGCAGGTTGAGGCAGAAGGTCAGCCCGAACGCGTGGAAGAACGGCAGCACGCCGTAGACCGTCTCCTCACCCTCGCGGAACGACGCCCAGGCCTGGCCGTGGACGACGTTCGCCACCAGGTTCCGGTGCGTCAGCATCGCCGCCTTCGGCGTGCCGGTCGTTCCGCCTGTGTACTGCAGCAGGGCGAGGTCGTCGGCTCCCACCGGGGCGGCCGCGACGTCGCCGCGGGCCTGCTTCAGGAGCGTGTGCCAGACGGGCACGCCCTCCGGCACCGTGCCGCGCAGCGCGCTGCGCTTCGCCCGCGCCGCCTTCACCGGCAGCCTCAGCAGCAGCTGGGCCGAGGTCGGCAGGTCGCGGCTGATGTCCACGCTCACGACCTGCAGCGACGAGTCCCCGCTCGCGGCCAGCACCGTCGCGACGACCTTGTGCCACGCGAGCGCGTGCTGCGCGCCGCAGTCGACCAGCAGGTGCGCCAGCTCGGCCTCGGTGTACGTCGGGTTGAGGTCCACGACGACCGCCCCCAGCCGCAGCACCGCGTGGTACGCCACCAGGTGGCTCGGACTGTTCGGCAGCACCAGCGCGACGGTCTCGCCCGGCCCGACACCGAGGTCGCGGAGCACGACCATCGCGCGGCGGATCGCCCGGTCGGTCTCGGCATACGTCGCCGTCGCGCCGAGGAAGTCCGTCGCGATCCGGTCGGGCCACCGCTGCGCCGCTCGCTCCAGGCCGGCGGTGATCGGCTCGTCGGGGATGTCGATCTGCGTCGGCACACCGGGTCCGTAGTGGACGGACCAGGGGCGCTCACCGTGCTCGTGCATGTTCCTGCCTAGCGGGGTCGGGGGTCGAACGCCGGCGGGCTCCGACCTCCCGAGTCTAGGAGTCGTGGGGCGCGGCGAGAGGCGCCGGTCCGAGTACCGGCGCCCGCCGCGCACGACCCGCGTGACGTCCGGTCAGGACGCCCTGCGGAACGCGCGGTCCGAGACCTTCACCACCTGTCCGGCGCCCTCGATCCCGAGGAAGCCGGCGATCGACCACGCGGTGGCGTACAGCGACCCACCGGAGAGCACCACGCCGGTCGGCATGGTCACCTGGGCGTACGTCCGCTTGCCCCACGGCGAGACCTTGACGATCTGGCCGACGGTCGACGGGTCGAACTCCGGTCCGGGCTCACCCTCGGGCATGCCCTCCAGGACCTCGGTGACGTACATCGTGCCGTCCTTGCCCACCGCGATGCCGGTGGGCGAGGTGAAGCCCTTGATCACCTTGCGCACCTTCGCGGTCCGCGCGTCGAGGACGTAGACGCGACCCTCGCCAGGTGCCTCACCGGTCAGCGCCGACACGTAGATCGTGTTGCGCGGACCGTAGGCCAGACCGGTCGGGACGGCGTCGCAGCCCGTGTGAGCGGCGTCGTTGTTCGGCCGGCCCTCGCAGGCGCCGGTGTTGACCGTCGGCGGGACGAAGAACGTCGACACCCGGCCCTTCGAGCTGACGCGCAGGACCGCGTTCGCGCCGCCGTCGGCGACGAGCACTCCCGGGTGTCGTCCTCGCTCGGCCAGCAGGCTGAACGGGTTCGACAGCGCGTCGAGCGGCGTCGTGCCGTCGGGAGCGAACTGGGTCTGGCCGTCGGGGTTGTACCTCAGCTCGTGCGCCATCAGGTCGGCGAACACGCTGACCTTGCCCTTCGAGGCCACGAGCACCGACGAGCCGGGGTACGGCCCGGCGGGTGCCGACGGATCGGCCTCTCCGGTCACGATGGCGATGTGCTTGCCGACCCTGACGGCGCCACTGGCGGCACCGGGCCCGAGGCCGCTCACCAGGGTGCGCACGCTTCCCCGCCTCTTCGGATCGACAGAAATCACGCGGCCGGCTCCGGACTCCATGACGAGCAGCCGGTGGTGGCCGTCCTGGGAGATCTGGAACGGGCCCTCGAGGCCGCCGGCCACGACGGTGATCGGGCGGGGCGGGGGGCGGTGCTTTCCGTGGGCGGAAGCGGACGGCGCGAACGCCAGGGCGACGCAGGTCGCGGTCGCGACGGTGGCGACGGCTCGAACGACTGGGCGCATCTCGGACTCCTTACGAGGGGGACGGGTTCCCGAGATAATGTGATCTA
Source organism: Aeromicrobium sp. JP4 (assembly GCF_054957925.1). Classification (NCBI taxonomy): domain Bacteria; kingdom Bacillati; phylum Actinomycetota; class Actinomycetes; order Propionibacteriales; family Nocardioidaceae; genus Aeromicrobium; species Aeromicrobium sp. JP4. The sequence continues at coordinate 3,143,101 of NZ_CM143290.1, read as the reverse complement.
CATCACACCTAGCACGGAAGGCGCGCCCGGTGAACCCCCCGCTCGGGCCGTCCTGTGGGTGGCGAGGGGACTGTAACCGGATGTTTCCCACGAAGCCCGAGGGCATCCGACCTAGGCTCACCGGGACGGAGGTGACGCACGTGGTGAGGCTCCACGCGGAGGAACGACGCAAGCAGCTGCTGGCTGTGGCACGCGAGGAGTTCGCGCGCGTCGGACCCGAGGGCGCGCGCATCAGCGACATCGCCCGACTCGCCGGGGTGAACGTCGCCCTGCTGTACCGCTACTTCGACTCGAAGGAGCAGCTGTTCGAGGAGGCGATCGTCGAGCCGATCGACCACCTCCTGCAGGACGTGCTGGCCCAGACGATCGCCGGCAGCATCAACGGGTCGTCCGAGGCGGTCAAGATCTTCTACCGCTCGCTGCTCCTGGTGTTCGTGGAGTACCTCGACCTCTTCAACGTGGTGCTGTTCCGCGATCGCGACAGCGGCCAGGAGTTCTACCTGCGTCGCATTGCGCCGTTCATCGACTCCCTCGTCGACCAGGTCCGAAGCGCCGACGAGCTGTGGTCGCAGAAGGCGGACCCGAAGCTCACGGCCCCGATGTGCGTGGGCATGTGCTGGGGCGTCGCCATGGACGCGCACTTCCGAGGCATCGACCTGGACGCCGACGAGGTCGCGGAGACCTTGGCGGCGATGACGTTGCACGGGCTCTCGGGTCGACCCCCGGCGAATTGACGGCGATCCTGCTTGGCCCGTCCCTGAGTGCCCACTAGCGTCGGCGCCATGACGCACAGCGGGCCGTGGCTCGACGACGACGAGGCCGAGGCGTGGCTCGCGCTCGTCTCCATCCTGGAGGTCCTGCCGGCAGCGCTGGACGCCCAGCTGCTCCGGGACGCCGACCTGACGTTCTTCGAGTTCCTCGTCCTGGTGCAGCTGGCGGAGGCAGGTGACGAGCCGATGCGCCTGTCCGACCTCGCGGCCGCCACCCACACCTCGCCACCGCGCCTCTCGCGCGTCATCGCTCGGCTGGAGAAGGACGGACTGGTCACGCGGACTGCGGACTCTGACGACGCGCGGTCGCGCCACGCGGACCTGACCGACGCCGGGTGGCAGCGACTGGAGACCGCCTCCCCCGGGCACGTCGACCTGGTGCGCGAGATCTTCGTCGGTCCCCTCACCCGCGAGCAGCTCGGGCAGGCCCGCCGGATCGGCAGCCGCATCCTCGCAGTGCTCGATCCCGGCGGCAGCGTGCTCGCGGGCACGCGCGACTCCACGCGAGGACGTCAGGGACTCTCGCGGCTCCCCCAGCGGCCCGAGGTCACCGACTGATCAGGTCCGGTGGACCTTCCAGAAGCCGAGGATGAAGGTCGCGATCGCGGACCCGAGTGCCATCGCGACCCAGAAGGCCAGGTCCCACGACGTGGTGGTCGAGCCCTCCTGGGAGGGCTGCTGCACGAGCTGGACGAACGAGAACACCCACACCACCGCGGTCAGCACCATGAGACCCCTCAGGAACTGACCGCCGCGCTTCGTCGGCTGACCCGGGGCAATGGCATCGGTGTTCCGCTCGCTGGCTCGATCCTGAACACCGTGACCGCCGTCGTGGCGGAGATCCGGGGTCTCCGACGCACCCATGACTTTCCTCCTGGGAAAATAGTTGTAGATACAACTTTCTGATCCCAGTCTAGGCCGGACCGCCGGGGTCCACAACTCGCGTGTGACGTCGCCCGCCGGACGACGGCGTCGCCGTCAGAGCGCGGCGGGATCCAGGTCGAGCACGGTCCGGTCCAACGACGCGAGCAGGTCGAACTGCGGGTCGACCTTCGGCAGCTCGAACGCGAAGAAGTACCGGGCCGCGGCACGCTTGCCGTCGAAGAACGTGTCGGAGCGATCGCCCACGGCCAGCAGCTGCTCGAGCCAGATCCACGCGACCACGACGTGGCCGGCGGCCTCGAGGTAGACCGCGGAGTTGGCCAGCGCCAGCGCCGGGTCACCACCGGCCCACAGCTGCGACGTGACCTCGACGAGACGGTCGACCCGGGCGTCGAGCTGCGCGGCGTAGGCGGCCGCCGGGCCGTCCACGTCGGCGGCGCGCTTGATGGTCTCCTTGATCGCGCCGACGAGCGTCGCGAGCCCGGCTCCCCCGCCGGCGATGACCTTGCGGCCCAGCAGGTCGAGGCTCTGGATGCCGTGCGTCCCCTCGTGGATCGGGTTCAGCCGGTTGTCGCGGTAGAACTGCTCCACCGCGTAGTCGCGCGTGTAGCCGTACCCGCCGTGCACCTGGATGGCGAGGTCGTTCGCGACCAGGCACCACTGCGAGGGCCACGACTTGGCGATCGGGGTCAGCACCTCGAGCAGGTCGTGGGCCCGCGTCCTGGCGGCCTCGTCGGCCCCGGTGAGCTGCTCGTCGATGAGCCGCGAGCAGTACAGCAGCAGGCCGAGGCCACCCTCGACGTAGGACTTCTGCGCCAGCAGCATGCGACGGACGTCGGCGTGCTGGGTCAGCGACACCATCGGGGCGGACGGGTCCTTCGCGCCGGGCACGCGGCCCTGGGTGCGCGTGCGGGCGTAGTCCAGCGCGTGCAGGTAGCCGGTGTAGCCGAGCGCCACGGCTCCCATGCCCACCGAGACCCGAGCCTCGTTCATCATGTGGAACATCTGCGCCAGGCCCTGGCCCTCCTCGCCCACGCGGTGGCCGATCGCGCCGGGCGCGCCGCCGGGCGTGGCGAGGCCCTCGCCGAAGTTCAGCAGCGTGTTGGTGGTGCCGCGCCAGCCCATCTTGTGGTTGAGGCCGACCAGTGCCACGTCGTTCCGCTCACCGATGGCCCCGTCCTCGACGAGGTACTTCGGCACGATGAACAGCGAGATGCCCTTCACGCCCGGGGGCGCTCCCTCGACCTTCGCCAGCACGAGGTGCACGATGTTCTCGGTCAGCTCGTGGTCGCCGCCGGAGATCCACATCTTCGTGCCGAACAGGCGGTAGGTGCCGTCCTCCTGACGCACGGCGCGCGTGGTGATGTCGCCGAGCGACGATCCGGCCTGCGGCTCCGACAGGCACATCGTCCCGTACCAGCGGCCCTCGATCACGGGCACGGCGTAGTCGCGGACCTGCTCCGGCGAGCCGTGCTCGACCAGCAGGTTGGCGTTGCCGGTGGACAGGAACGGGTACGACGACGCCGCGGCGCTCGCCGCCTGGAAGAACGCGAAGGCGCCCTGGCTCACCACGAAGGGCAGCTGCATGCCGCCGAGCTCGGCGTCGAACACGCCCGCGGGCATCCCCGAGTCGCGGTAGACCGCGAGCGCGGCGCTGAGCTCGGCCGGCAGGACGACCTTGCCGTCCTCACCCACGACCGGCTCCTGCGTGTCGAGCAGCCGGTTGATCGGCGCGAACCGCTCGGTGGCGATCGTCTCGGACAGGTCGAGCACGGCGTCGAACGTGTCCCTCGAGTGCTCGGCGTACCGCTCGCGCTCGGCGAGGTCGGCGGCACGGAGCCAGTCGAAGAGAAGGAAATCGACGTCCCGACGGGACAGGACCACGGACATGGAGAACTCCTGACTAAGCGCTTGCTTAGTCACTCTAGCCGACGTCCGTCAGCTGAGGGAACGGATCTCCTCGCGCAGGCGGCCCATCTGGGCGTCCAGGTCGGCCGCGGTGCCGGCCACCTCGGTGAGCTTGTCGCTCAGGTGCTCCGGCACGTGCATGCCGTACTTGTAGTAGATCTGGTGCTCGACGCTGGCCCAGAAGTCCATCGCGATCGTGCGGATCTGCACCTCGACCGGCACGTGCACCGTGCGGTCGGACAGGAACACCGGCAGCTGCAGGATCAGGTGCAGGCTGCGGTAGCCGTTGGGCTTCGGCTCGGCGATGTAGTCCTTGGTCTCCAGCACCGTCAGGTCCTGCTGCTGCGTGAGCATCCGCGCGAAGCGGTAGGTGTCCTCGACGAAGACGCACGAAACCCGGATGCCCGCGATGTCGCGGATCCGCTCGCGGATCGTCGGCAGGTCACGGGGGCAGCCGGTGCGGTCGACCTTGGCGACGAGGCTCTCGAGCGTCTTCAGCCGCGACTTCACGTGCTCGATCGGGCTGTACTCGTGGGCGAGCTCGAACTCCTCGCGCAGGATCGAGATCTTCGTCTCGATCTCGTCGAGGGCGAACTTGTACTCCATCAGGAAGCCCGACATCTGCTGCTGGGCCTCGCGCAGGCGGCGCCGGAACTCCACCGGGCCGTGCGGGGTCCCGGCCAGCTGGCGCAGGACCCCGAGGTCCAGTGACTCGGACGCCTCGGAACTCGTCATGCCTCCATCGTGCCCGGGCGCTGGTGAGGCCCCGCTCAACTGCGCCAGTCCTTGAAGCCGAGCACGATGAGGCGCATCTGGCGCCGCGCGCCCTCGCGGATCTTCTCCTCGAGGTCGGGCCGCCCGGCCGGCATCTCCACGACCTCCTCGGCGTTCGCGACCATGTTGCGGACGAAGAGGCGCGACACCATCTGGACGTCGTCGGCACTCCAGGTCTCGATGTTGGGCAGCCGCGCCAGCACCACCGCGAGCTCCGAGACGAACAGGTCGAGCTCGTGGCCGATGGCCCGGCGCACGGCCTCGGACCCCCCGACACGCTCGCGCGCCACGAAGGCGAAGTCGGCCTTGTTCTCCTTGACCGCATCGATGAGGATCTGCGCCGCGGCGTCGATGATCTGCAGGAAGACCTCGGGATCGCGCGAGGCGTCGCGGATCATGGTGCGCAGCGTCCCGAAGCAGCGCTCGACGAGGGCCAGGCCGAGCTCGTCCATCGAGGCGAAGTGCCGGTAGAACGCCGCCGGGACCACGCCGGCACGCTTGGCCACCTGCCGCAGGCTGGTCTGGGCGAATCCCTGCTCGCTGCTCAGCTCGAGCGCGGCGTCGAGCAACGCACCGCGCGTGCGCTCCTTCTGGAGCTGACGCGCGTTGACGGCCTCGGACACGCGCCCAGCCTAGGGCGTGGCCTCCAGCCACGGTTGGGTGAACACGTGTTCCACGACACGGCACGTCGTGTTGACCGACCCCGGCCCCACCTGTCATCCTTGGGTGAACAGATGTTCACTGACATTGGTGGACACCGCCCGCTCGCCGCGCCGCTCTCGACAGGAGTCCCATGGGACTGATCCGCAAGGCTCTGGCCTCACCGGTCGTCACCAAGGTGACGTCTCCTCACCATCCCGATGAGTACCTGACCCTCCTGCACCCGATGCTCACGGTCGAGGCCGTCCGCGGTCGCGTCGTCGACGTGATCCGCGAGACCGGCGCCGCCAGCACCGTGGTGCTGCGTCCCAACGGCGCCTGGTCCGGATTCACGCCCGGTCAGCACGTCGAGTTCGGCGTCGAGGTCGAGGGCACCCGCCGGGTCCGCGTCTTCAGCGTCTCGAGCTCGGCCGAGCGCAAGGACGGCATGTTCAGCGTCTCGGTGAAGGCCCACCCCGACGGCTACGTCTCCCAGTTCCTGCACGCGGGCAGCCTGCGCCCCGGCACGGTCGTGTACCTCTCCCCCGCCTCGGGCGAGTTCGTCCTGCCGAAGCGCGTGCCCGAGCACATCCTGCTCATCAGCGGCGGCTCCGGCATCACGCCCGTCATGAGCATGCTGCGCACCCTGGCCGACCGCGGCCACCGGGGCCGCGTCACCTTCCTGCACTACGCGCGCTCGCGCGACGACGAGATGTTCTCGATCGAGCTGGACGCGATGGCCGAGCTGCCCTTCGTCGACATGGTCCGCGTCTACACGCGCGACCCCGAGCCCGACGCGCGGCTCAACGGCCGCATCACGCTCGACCACCTGCACGGACTCGGCCTCGACCCGGCCACCACCCCCACGTGGGTGTGTGGCCCGGCCGGCCTCATCGCCACGGTCACCGAGCTCTACACCGACCTCGACGCGCGTGACCAGCTCACGGCCGAGTACTTCAAGGTTCCGTCGGTCGACCTCGACGCCGAGGACGCCACCGGCGCCGTCAGCTTCGACGCCAGCGGCGTCGACGCTCCGAACTCCGGTGCCACGATCCTCGAGCAGGCCGAGGCCGCCGGGCTCTCCCCCGTCTACGGATGCCGCATGGGTGTGTGCAACACCTGCGCGGTCAAGAAGCTCCACGGCGCGGTGCGCCATGTCATCAGCGGTGAGGTCAGTGCCGACACCGACGAAACGATCAAGGTCTGCGTCAACGTCCCGGTGGGCGATGTCGCGGTGGATCTGTGAAGGAGAAGAACATGTCCCTCTTCCAGCGCACGAAGCACGCGCCGATCGAGCCGCTCAGCGCCTCGGCCCACAACCAGGCGCCCGTCCCCCTGGTCGACGCGTATGACCCGAACCGCAAGTCCACGGTCGGCCTCGACCTCATGACGTACGAGCAGCTCGAGGAGTTCGGCCAGGAGCTCGACGCCGTGCGCCAGCGCGTGCTCGACAACCTCGGCCAGGAGGACGCCGACTACATCCGTCGCGTCATCCGCGTGCAGAAGTGGTTCGAGGTGCTGGGCCGCATCGGCATCTTCCTGCCGATCTTCCCGCCCGCCTTCATCGCCGGCGTCATCTTCCTCGGGCTCTCGAAGATCATCGAGAACATGGAGATCGGGCACAACGTCATGCACGGTCAGTACGACTGGATGAACGACCCGATGATCGACGGCAAGCGCTACGAGTGGGACAACGTGGCCCCCGCGCAGGACTGGAAGCACGGCCACAACTTCATCCACCACACGTACACGAACATCCACGGCATGGACCGCGACATCGGCTACGGCCTGCTGCGGATCGACGATGGCCAGCCGTGGTACCCGAACCACCGGTTCAACCTCCCGCTGGCGTTCCTGCTCATGCTCTTCTTCGAGTGGGGCGTGATGTACCACGGCATCGAGCTCGACGAGTACCTCGGCGGCAAGATGAGCAAGGAGGAGTTCGTCGCCCGCAAGAAGCGCGCCTACGTCAAGGTCCGGCGCCAGCTCTTCAAGGACTACGTCGTCTACCCGGTCATCGCCTGCGCCGCGATCCCGTTCGTCGGCTGGTGGGCCCCTCTCGCGGTGCTCGGAGCCAACTTCACGGCCAACCTGATCCGCAACATCTGGACCTTCCTGGTGATCTTCTGCGGTCACTTCCCGGCCGACGTCGAGACGTTCGACGAGCAGGACGCGCAGAACGAGACCCGCGGCCAGTGGTACCTGCGCCAGCTGCTCGGGTCGGCGAACATCTCCGGCTCCAAGCCCTTCCACGTGATGACCGGCAACCTCAGCCACCAGATCGAGCACCACCTGTTCCCCGACATCCCGGCGCGGCGCTACCGCGAGGTCAAGGTGGACGTGCAGCGTCTCGTCGAGAAGTACGGTCTGCGCTACAACGAGGGCCGGCTGTCCAAGCAGCTCATGAGCGTGGCGCGCCAGCTGGCGATCTACTCCAAGAAGCCGACCGACCCGTACAAGGTGGGCAAGTCCCCCGAGTCGAAGGCCCTGCGCCGCGCCAAGCGCGAGGCCAAGGAGGCCGCACAGGCTGCCTGACGCCTGCCCGACCCCGCCCCAGAGCGCACCGAATCACTGATTCGGTGCGCTCTGGCGTGTATGTGACCCAGAGTTTCGACCGTCATTTCAGGGGCCAACCGGGTTGTGTGGTGGGTGTGACGTAAGTGGTCACTGACTTTGTAACCACTAGTTGCACTTTCGTTTTCGTGGCTCTAGGTTGTGTGGTGTCTGTCACAGCCGGCTCTCACGAGGGCACCTCTCGCGCTCTCGACGCGTCGGCTCAACTCCCAAAGAAGGACACCCTTGTGAAGAAGATGACGAAGACCGGAAAGGTCCTGGCAACAGGGGCAGCTGCAGCCCTCAGCGCCGGGGCCATCAGTGTGATTGGAGCCGCCAGCGCGAGCGCTGCGGACGTGACGTTGGAGAAGAACTTCCTCTACAAGTGTGAGGTCGTCGCCGGCGGACTGAACCTCGGCATCCAGGACATCGGCGTGCTCGCGTCGACCAGCGTCCCGGACACCGTGACCCCCGGTCAGGTGATCCCCGAGACCCCCGTGAACATCACCCTCACCATGCCGGAGCTGCTCCGCCAGTCCACCGCGCTGCTGCTCGGTGGCCGTGAGGCCTCGGGTGCGTCCACCAACTCGGCCGTCACCCTGACCACGGGTGGACAGACCACGACGATCGCCATCCCGAACCTCGGTGCGCCCCGCACGCCGATCCCGCAGGTGGCCAACGAGCCGTGGCTCATCCCCGCCACCGGGCTCGTTCCCCCGATCACGACCCCGGACTACGCGGTCGACTCGGTCGTCATCGGCATGCCGGCCTCGTTCAACATCACCGCGACGATCTTCAAGGCCGACAACTCCACCATCCCGTCGACCCTCGCCTGCAACGGCCCCGCCGACCTGGCGCTGGGCTCGATCGGCGTGACGGAGCCGACCACGGAGCCGACCACGGAGCCGACCACGGAGCCCACGACGGAGCCCACGACGGAGCCCACGACGGAGCCGACCACGGAGCCGACCACGGAGCCGACCACGGAGCCGACCACGGAGCCCACGACGGAGCCGACCACGGAGCCCACGACGGAGCCGACCACGGAGCCCACGACGGAGCCGACCACGGAGCCCACGACGGAGCCGACCACGGAGCCGACCACGGAGCCGACCACGGAGCCGACCACGGAGCCCACGACGGAGCCGACCACGGAGCCGACCACGGAGCCCACGACGGAGCCGACCACGGAGCCCACGACGGAGCCGACCACGGAGCCGACCACGGACCCGGTCATCAAGGTGCCGTTCAAGCTCAAGGGCAGCACGACCATCAAGGCCGGCAACGGCACCGCCCCGCTGAACGGCAAGGTCGCGGCTGACTTCAACCTCGCCACCGGGCAGTTCGTCGCCGATCTGACGCTGGACAACACCAAGGCGAAGCTGAAGGCCCTCGGCTTCCTCCCGGTCGACGCTGACCTCGCCTTCACCTCGGTGGGCAAGACCAACGGTGGCATCAACCTCTCCACCGGCCAGCTGACCGCCGACTCTAAGGTGAACATCCAGATCACCTCGATCAAGTCGTTCGGTCTGAAGCTCGGCGGCGGCGCCAAGTGCCAGACGTCCAAGCCGTCCGACATCCGCCTGGCGTCCAACGGCCGCTTCGACCCGCTCGCGGGCGGTACGGTCACCAGCACCTACTCGATCGCGAAGCTGCAGGGCTGTGGCCCGCTGAACGACATCCTGTCGCTCTTCGCCTCGGGTCCGGGCAACAAGCTGACCGCGACGCTCGCTCCGTGAGCTGCGTGATCATCAACTGAACACCGGGGAGGGTCCTGCCGCAGCCGCGGTGGGGCCCTCCCTCGTTCCGATCGGAAGGCAACACCATGAACAGGACCATCCGGGTGATGCTCGCCGGTGCGGCGGCGGGTCTCGTGCTGGGCGGCTGCACCGGCTCCAGCGACGAGCCCGAAGCGGCTGCGGCGACTCCCCAGGAGAAATGGGCCCAGTCGCTGTGCCAGGCGCTCGAGCCGACCACGGCACCCGTCGAGCCGCCCGTCACCGACGGCAGCGCGGCGGAGTCGAAGGAGGCCATCATGACGTTCCTGCGCACCCTGCGCGACCGACTCGAGGCGCAGGCCAAGGTGCTGCAGGACGCCGGCACTCCCCCGGAGGTCGACGCGGCGGCCTACGACCAGGCGAAGAAGTCGCTCGACACCGGCGCCCAGACGCTTCAGGGCGTCATCAAGAACCTCAAGGCGGCCAGCACGGCGAACGCCGACCAGATGCAGGCCACCCTGCTGCAGGTCAGCGAGTCGCTCGCCGAGTCGTCGAGCTACGAAGGACCGCTCGCCGAGCTCAGCGCCAGCGACGAGGGGCTGAAGAAGGCGTTCGAGAAGGACGAGACCTGCGCGTCGATCATGAGCTGATCGGCACGTCGCTCGTGCCCCGGTGCCTCAGCGGTACCGGGGCACGTTGCGTTCCGACGGCTTCGGCCACGGGTTGAACGTGCACCCGTTGCGGCCCTTCGACTGCTGCATCATGACGGGGGCCTTCTGACCCTTGCCGCCGCAGGACTTGTGGTGCCAGCCGAGCCAGTGGCCGGTCTCGTGGTTCACCACCATGTGGCGGTACCCCAGCAGGGTCGTGCCCTTCGCCGCGTTCCAGGCCGGAGAGGCGTGCTTCCAGCGCTCCTGGTTGATGATCACGTGGCGCCCCACCCGGCAGCTCCACGTGGACGAGCAGGCGCTCGAGTACGTGGGCACGCGCGAGGCCTGGGCCAGCACGATCGTCATCGAGCCGCCCGACTTCACCCGCTTGAACCGGATGCCACCGGCACGCCAGCCCCGCGGGTCGTCGAGGATCTCGGCGACCTGGCGCTTGAACGTCTTCACGCTCGTGGTCATCTTGCCGTTCGTCGCGATCGAGTACTTCACGGTGCGCCGCACGTCGCGCACGTGCTTGACCCTGCGCCACGGCGAGCGGTGCGTGACGGTGCGGTAGCCGGGCCTGCTGACGGTGACCCGCACGCGCACCGTGTGGCCGACGTCGCGCACGCCGAGCTTGTACTTCCAGCGGGTGGCGCCCTTGATCGGCATGCCGTCGCGCAGCCACTGGGTGCGGATCTGCAGCCCCCCGACGGAGTAGCGGCCCACCGAGCGGGTGAGCGTCCTGCCGAACCGGTGGGTGCCCTTCACCTTCGGGCCCTCACGCACGACGATCTGCTGGGGAGCCGGCTGCGAGGTCGGCGCCACGGCCGGCGCGACCGGCGTGGGACCCGCGGCCGTCGCCGGGGCCGCCGAGAGCAGCCCCACGGCCAGGACGAGGGGCAGCAGCAGACGCGAGAGCATGCCTTCAGGCTAACCCGCGCTCATCCGCCGCCCTGCACCTCGGGGCGGGCGGTCACTCGTAGAAGACGCGCTCCACGACCTGCCGGGCCCGGCGGGTGATCCGCATGTAGTCGTTGACCATCTCCTCGGTGTGGTCCTGCCCGATGCCGAGGAGGTGCGCGAGGCCCACGCGGTCGGCCGTGGTCTCGACCATCGACTCCGCGGGCTTGGCGCGCCACAGCACCACGCCGTTGCGGATGCGGGTCACGAAGCGCCAGGACTCGATGAGGGCCTGGGCGTCCTCGGCCGAGAGGATCTCGGCGTCGGCGGCCGCCTCCAGGGCGTCGATCGTTCGGGTGGTGCGCAGCGCCGGCACCCGGTGGGCGTGCTGCATCTGCAGCAGCTGGATGGTCCACTCGACGTCGGCCAGGCCCCCGCGTCCCAGCTTGAGGTGGGTGTTCGGGTTGGCGCCGCGTGGCAGCCGCTCGGAGTCCACGCGGGCCTTGATCCGCCGGATGTCGCGCTCCTGCGAGGCCGACAGGCCTCCCTCGGGGTACCGCAGCGGGTCGATCAGCTCGGTGAACCGGCGGCACAGCTCGGGATCGCCCACGGCGGCCTCGGCGCGCAGCAGCGCCTGTGCCTCCCACGTGTCCGACCACTTGGCGTAGTACGCCGCGTAGGCGTCGAACGAGCGGACGAGCGGGCCGTTCTTGCCCTCGGGACGCAGTCCGGCGTCGATCTCGAGCGCGGGATCGGCTCCCGCAGCACCGAGCATCTGCCGGATGAGCTGGGCGATCCACAGCGCGCACGCCTTCGCCTCGTCGCCGTCGGCCCCCTCGACCGGGTCGTGCACGAACATCACGTCGGCGTCGGATCCGTACCCCGCCTCGTGCCCGCCGAGCCGGCCCATCAGGACGATGGCGTTGCGCGTGGGCAGCGGCTTGTCGTGGTCCTGGGTCCAGGCCGCCTCCGCCGTGGCCAGGGTGGCGGAGATGGTGGCGGTGTTGATCGACGTCAGCGCCTCACCGACCTCGGTGACGTCGAGCCGGCCCAGCACGTCGCTCATCGCGACGCGCGACAGCTCGCGGCGCCGGATCCGCCGCACGGCACGCACGGCGCCGTCCGGGATCTGGTGCCGCTTCGCCGCGATCGTCATCTCGGTGTCGAGCCGGTCGAGGTCGCGCGGCACCAGCGCCTCGTCGTCGCCGAGCAGCGCCACGGCGTCGGGCGCACGGCGGATCAGGTCGGTGACGTACGTGCTGGAGGCCAGCATGTGCGCGAACTGCTGGGCCCCGCTGCCCTCGTCACGGAGCTTGCGCAGGTACCAGGGCGAGTCGCCGAGCTCCTCGGAGATCTGGCGGAACGCGAGCAGCGCCGCATCGGGCTGCGGGGACTCGGCGAACCACGAGAGCATCGCCGGCAGCAGCGACCGGTGGATGGCGGCACGCCGCGTGACGCCCGAGGTGAGCGCGCCGATGTGGGCCATCGCGCCCTTCGGGTCGCTGTAGCCCAGCGCCGCGAGCCGGTCCTGCGCCGCCTCGGTGCTGAGCCGCAGGCGGTCCTCCGGCAGCGACGCCACGGCCTCGAGCAGCGGCCGGTAGAAGATCTTCTCGTGCAGGCGGCTGACGATCCGCCGGTGCGCCTGCCACTCCTTGACCAGGTTGTCGGCCGGGTTCGTGGTGAAGCCCATGCTGCGGCCGATCCGCCGCAGGTCGTCGACGTCCTCGGGCACCAGGTGGGTGCGACGCAGGCGGAACAGCTGCATCCGGTGCTCGAGGGCGCGCAGGAACTCGTAGGCCTCCTCCAGCGCCGAGCCGTCGCGGCGTCCGACGTACCCCTTGTCGGTGAGCGCCCGTAGGGCCTCGAGCGTGTTGGGGCTGCGGATCTGCTCGTCGACGCGGCCGTGCACGAGCTGCAGCAGCTGCACGGCGAACTCGACGTCGCGCAGGCCACCGCTTCCGAGCTTCAGCTGGCGGTCGCGGTGGGCGGCCGGGATGTTCTCGATGACGCGCCGGCGCATCCGGCGGACCTCGGGTACGAAGTCGTCGCGCTCGGCCGCCTTCCACACCATCGGCTTCAGCGCCTCGAGGTACGCCTCGCCCAGCTCGCGGTCACCGGCGGCGTACCGCGCCTTGAGCAGCGCCTGGAACTCCCACGTGACGGCCCAGCGGTCGTAGTAGGCGACGTGGCTGCCCAGGGTGCGGCTCAGCGGGCCGTGCTTGCCCTCCGGGCGCAGGTTCGGGTCGACCTCCCAGATCGTGCCCTCGGCGGTGTGGTCGCCGCAGATCCGGATGATCGCGCCCGCCATGCGCGTGGCGGCGGCCGCGGCGCGCTGCTCGTCGGCGCCCTCGACCGGCTCGTGCACGAAGATGACGTCCACGTCGCTCACGTAGTTCAGCTCGTGGCCACCGGTCTTGCCCATCGCGATGACGGCCAGGCGGACGAGGTCGGCGTCCTCCTCCTCGTCGCCGGCGATCCGCAGCGCGGCGTCGAGCGTGGCGACCGCGAGGTCGGACAGCTCGGCCGACGACTGCTCGAAGGTGGTGTGCGCGTTGAGGTCGCGTGCGGCGATCGCGGCCAGCTCGCGGTGGTAGCGCACGCGCAGCGCGTCGGGATCGGTCACGTCGGCGAGCCACTCGCGGTACTCCGGCTCGGTGGCCGGCCGCTCCAGCAGGCGCTCCCCCACCAGGTCGAGCACGTACTCGGGGTGCCGCCGCCAGAACTCGCCGATCGCGCGGCTGGTGCCGAGCACGATCATCGCGCGCTGGCGCAGGACGGGGTCGTCCTCCAGCGCGGCCATGAGCCGCGGCCCCTCATCGGTCTCGGCGAGCGCCACGAGCGATGCGAGGGCGCCGTCGGGATCGGCGACCGCGGCGATCTGGTCGACGAACTCGGGCGAGACGGAGCCCAGCCGTGCGAGGTTCGCGGTGGCGGTCTCCGGGTCCGAGAAGCGGGTGCGGGTCACGGGACTTACAGGACCGGCATCAGTCGGTCGATCTCGAACTGCGTGACCTGCGAGCGGTAGTCCTGCCACTCCGCGCGCTTGTTGCGCAGGAAGAAGTCGAAGACGTGCTCGCCCAGCGTCTCGGCGACGAGCTCGCTGTTCTCCATCGTGCGGATCGCCTCGTCGAGGTTGCGCGGCAGCGGGGCGATGCCCATCGCACGACGCTCGTTCTCGCTGAGTGACCAGACGTCGTCCTCGGCCTCGGGCGGCAGCTCGTAGCTGTTCTCGATGCCCTTGAGGCCCGCGGCGAGGATCAGCGCGTACGCGAGGTAGGGATTGCACGCCGAGTCGGGGGCGCGCAGCTCGACGCGGGCCGAGCCGGACTTGTGCGGCTTGTACATCGGCACCCGCACGAGCGCGGAGCGGTTGTTGTGGCCCCAGCACACGTAGTTCGGTGCCTCGCCGCCCCACGCGAGGCGCTTGTAGGAGTTCACCCACTGGTTCGTGACGGCCGTGATCTCGGGCGTGTGCTCGAGGACGCCGGCGATGAACGCGCGGCCCGTCTTGCTCAGCTGGTACTCGGCGCCGGCCTCGTAGAAGACGTTCTCGTCGCCCTCGAACAGCGACACGTGCGTGTGCATGCCCGAGCCGGGGTGGTCGGTGAAGGGCTTGGGCATGAACGACGCCCACTTGCCCTGGCTCAGCGCGACCTCGCGCACGATCGTGCGGAACGTCATGATGTTGTCGGCCATCGACAGCGCGTCGGCGTAGCGCAGGTCGATCTCCTGCTGGCCCGGGCCGCCCTCGTGGTGGCTGAACTCCACCGAGATGCCCATCGCCTCGAGCATCGTGATGACCTCGCGCCGGAAGTCCTGGCTGGCGCCCTGGGCGGTGTGGTCGAAGTACCCGCTGTCGTCCACCGCGACCGGGCGCGTGCCCGGCTCGGGCTTGGACTTGAAGACGAAGAACTCGATCTCGGGATGCGTGTAGAACGTGAAGCCCGCGTCGGCGGCCTTCGCCAGCGCGCGCTTGAGCACGTAGCGCGGATCGGCGTACGACGGGCTGCCGTCGGGCATCGCGATGTCGCAGAACATGCGCGCCGTGGCGGGCGTCTCGCCGCGCCACGGAAGGATCTGGAAGGTGGACGGGTCCGGCTTGGCCAGCATGTCGGCCTCGTGGACGCGGGCGAAGCCCTCGATGGCGGAGCCGTCGAAGCCGATGCCCTCCTCGAACGCGCCCTCGAGCTCGGTCGGGGCGATGGCCACCGACTTCAACGAGCCGAGCACGTCGGTGAACCACAGCCTGACGAAGCGGACGTCCCGCTCCTCGATCGCGCGTAGGACGAAGTCCTCCTGCTTACCCATGCGGTCAGTGTAGGGCCGCGCTCGGGCGAGCCGCGCGCGGCCGTTTGCCGTCACCCGGCTGCGCCCGGCGGCACGCCCTAGGCTGGGAACCGTGCCGCAACTTCGCCTCGCCCTCGCCCAGATCAACGCCGTCGTCGGAGACGTCGAGGGCAACCTCGAGCTCGTCCTGCAGCAGGCGCGCGACGCCCATGCCGCCGGTGCGCACGTGCTGGTCACGCCCGAGATGGTGCTGACCGGTTACCCGATCGAGGACCTCGCCTACCGGCGGTCGTTCATCGAGCGCTCGCAAGCGGCGGTCGCGTCGCTCGCCGAGCGCCTCGCACAGGAGGACCTGGGCGACCTCGTCGTCATCGTGGGCCACCTCGACCGCGCCACCGACGTGTCCGACCGCCTCGGGGTGCCCAAGAACGCGCCTGTCAACGCGGCCTCGGTGATCACCGGTGGCGAGGTCGTCACGCGCTACGACAAGCACCACCTGCCCAACTACGGCGTGTTCGACGAGTTCCGCCACTTCGTCGCCGGCGACCGCACGCAGATCATCCAGGTCCACGGCGTCGACGTCGCGATCGCGATCTGCGAGGACATCTGGCAGGAGGGTCCCTCGAAGGCCGCGAAGTCCGCCGAGGCCGGCCTGCTCGTCGTGCTCAACGGCTCGCCCTACGAGGCGGCCAAGGACGACGAGCGGCTCGAGCTGTGTGCGCGCCGCGCGGTCGAGGGCGAGTGCGCGGTGGCCTACGCCAACCTCGTCGGCGGCCAGGACGAGCTGGTCTTCGACGGCGACTCGCTCGTGGTCGATGCGCAAGGCGAGGTCGTGGCCCGTGCGAGGCAGTTCGAGCCCGAGCTGCTGATCGCCGACCTCGACCTGCAGGCCGCCACGGCGCAGATGCCCGAGCCCGGAACGCGGTTCGAGGGCCTGCTGGTCGAGCGCACGGTCATCAGCAGCGACCCGCTGCCCGCGTACGAGCCCGTCACCGGCAGCGTCGCGGAGCGGTGGGACGACCTCGGCGAGCGCTGGCAGGCGATCGTGCTGGGCCTGCGCGACTACGTCGAGAAGAACGGCTTCCCGTCGGTGCTGCTCGGCATGTCCGGCGGCATCGACTCCACCGTGGTCGCCGCGCTCGCGGTGGACGCCCTCGGCGCCGACCGCGTGTTCGGCGTCTCGAACCCGAGCGCGTGGTCCACCGAGCACTCGCGCTCCGACGCCGCCGACCAGGCCGAGCGCACCGGGCTCGACCTGCGCACCATCGCCATCGCGCCGATCTTCGACTCCTACCAGGAGGCGCTGCACCTCGAGGGCATCGCCGAGGAGAACCTCCAGGCCCGCATCCGTGCCGTGATCTGGATGGGCCTGTCGAACGCCGAGAATCACCTCGTCCTCGCGTGCGGCAACAAGTCCGAGCTGGCCACCGGCTACTCCACGATCTACGGCGATGCCGTCGGGGGCTACGCGCCGATCAAGGACGTGCCGAAGACGATCGTGTGGGAGCTCGCCACGTGGCGCAACGCGTGGGCCGAGTCGCAGGGCCAGACACCGCCCATCCCGCCGAACACGATCTCGAAGGAGCCGTCGGCCGAGCTGCGCCCCGGCCAGCGCGACTCCGACAGCCTTCCGCCGTACCCCGTGCTCGACGGCATCCTCGACGCCTACGTCGAGCGTGACCTCGGCTCGGCCGACGTGGTCGACGAGGGATTCGACCCCGTCGTGGTGGAGAAGGTCATCACCCTCGTCGACCGGGCGGAGTACAAGCGTCGCCAGTACCCGCCGGGCCCGAAGGTCAGCAAGCGCAACTTCGGTCGCGACCGCCGGGTGCCGATCACGAACCGCTGGCGCGAGAGCCTGTAGCCGCGCTCAGTCGTCGCGCACCGACAGGAGCACGCGGATCTCGCCGCCGTCCTCGTCGGTCAGCAGCGGGAACGTGAGGGTCTCGTCCACCGGCTCCGCAGTCTCCTCCCACGACGCCCCGCCGGCACGCTCCTCCAGCCGCACGACCACGCGGGTCCCCTCGATGTCGCGGGGACGGCGGTGGTCGTCGTCGGCCGACTTGGGCCACCACGACTCGTAGTACACCGGGCGGCCGTCCACCACGAGCCGGTGCGACAGGGCGGGCCCGACGCTCCCCCACGCCGTGAAGCCGACGCCCTCGAACTCCACCGGCAGGTCGGCGTACGGGGTCTCGCGCAGGGCGGGGACCACCTCGTCGAGCACCAGCCGCGCCTGCTCGACGTTGACCTCGTTGCCCGCCTCGACGAACGTGCGGACCGAGGCCGACCCGGCGAGGGTGCCCAGGACCGGCAGCAGGACGGCGCCCGCGGCGGCCAGGACGGTGAATCGGCGGATCCGATCGGCGTCGGCGCCACGGCGCTCGAGCCGCAGCCGGACGCTGTGGAACGCCCACAGCGTGAGCGCCGCGGTGAAGAAGACCGGCCCGGCCATCGTGAAGTCGAGGTAGACGATGCGCAGGTCGCCACCGGTCCGGGTGCCCGCCCAGAAGGTGGCCGCCACCGCGAACAGACCCACCACCACGGCGCTCGTGGCGATGTCGACGTCGCGGTCGATGCGGCGCCGGCGACGGCGATCGCGGGAACGCCAGGCCACTGCCACCACGCCGGCGACCAGCAGGGCGACGGCCGGGTACGTCACCTGCTCGGCGTCGCGCCACTGGCGCAGCCAGGGGAACACCATGTGAGTCACGTGGATCCAGGAGTCGGCGACGGAGGTGTCCTGCGTCTTCTCCGCGGTGGTGAGGGCGGCGATCTCCCCGATGTTGTTCGGCGAGTACGTGAGGGCCTCGACGATCGGGCCGAGCCAGCAGACGAAGGCGACGAGGAGGGTGCGCCCGACCTCGCCGGGCCTGCTGCGGAACCCCCGCCACCAGCGCCGGATCGTCAGGAGCAGCATCCACACGCCCAGCAGGCCGACGATGGGCGTGACGCCGAGGTGGGCCTGTCCCGTCCAGCTGACGCACACCATGAACAACGGCCACAGGCCCCGGTGCCCCAGCAGCATCCTCCACGTCACGGCGAGGCTGGCGAGCAGCCCGAAGACCGTGGGCCACGGGTTCCACGGCAGGACGAGAACTGATCCGAACAGCCCGTAGAGCGTGATCGTCGCGCCGGCCATCGCGAGCAGTCCGGGGCGGCCCGCCGCGCGGTAGCCCGACCAGAGCGACACCCCGACGAACGCCGCCGTCACGAGGGCGCAGCCCAGCAGCAGGCCCCACACGTGCCAGCCGGACAGCAGGTAGGGCAGCCCGATCACGTAGAACTCGAGCGGCCCGGGGTGGTAGGCGTAGACGCCCTCGACGGTCTGGTCGCTGGTCGAGCGCATGCCCACGAGGGGCCAGTGACCGGACCAGGCGTCATGGGCGCGGATGGCGATCATCGCGTCGTCGCCCTGCGGCAGCCAGCCCTCGCCGTGCCGGGCGACGTACCAGACGACGATCGGGACGAGCAGCACGGCGAAGACCGTCCAGAACCACCGGTGCTCGCTCAGGCCGAGGCGTCGGCCGATCCGCGTGGGGATCGAGGCGGGCGAGGTCGACACGGGTTCCTTGCGGCAAAACGGGTTCGCGGTCGCGAGCAGTCTACGGGCCCCGAGCGGCTCCGCGCCGGGGACTACCCTGTGCTGCATGACTGAAGAGCCCGCACCGTACGGTTCCCGTCCCACCGCCTCCCCCGACGTGCGCAAGGTCCGCACGCACCACCTGGCGAAGTGGAAGTCCGAGGGTCACCGGTGGGCGATGCTCACCAGCTACGACCAGTACACCGCCCAGCTCTTCGACGAGGCCGGCGTGCCGGTGCTGCTCGTCGGCGACTCGGCCGCGAACAACGTCTACGGCTACGAGTCCTCGCTGCCCGTCACGGTCGACGAGCTGCTCGTGCTGGTCAAGGCGGTCACGCGCTCGGTCCAGCGCTCGCTCGTCGTCGCCGACCTGCCGTTCGGGTCGTACCAGCGCTCGCCCGAGCAGGCCTACGACACGAGCGTCCGCTTCATGAAGGAGGGGCTGGCGCACGCCGTCAAGCTCGAGGGCGGCGCCGAGATGGCGCCGCAGATCCGCAAGCTCACCGAGGGCGGCATCCCCGTGATGGCGCACATCGGCTTCACGCCGCAGTCCGAGCACAACCTCGGCGGCTACCGCGTGCAGGGCCGCGGCGACGCGAGCCAGAAGCTCATCGACGACGCGCTCGCGGTCCAGGAGGCCGGCGCCTTCGCCGTCGTGATGGAGATGGTCCCGGCCCCCGTCGCCACCGAGGTGACCTCGAAGCTGCAGATCCCCACGGTCGGCATCGGTGCCGGCGCGGGCTGCGACGCGCAGGTGCTCGTCTGGCAGGACATGCTGGGCCTGCGCTCGGGGCGCGCGCCGCGCTTCGTCAAGAAGTACGCCGACCTGCGCAGCGTGATCAGCGGGGCCGTCGACCAGTTCCAGAGCGAGGTCGCCGACGGATCCTTCCCCGCGGCCGAGCACTCCTTCGAGAGCTGAGCCGCGGGGAGGTCTCGGTCAGTCCTTCGGGATCCAGTTCATGGTGTCCGGGTCGGGACCGATGCGGCGCCCGTCGTCGAGGGCGGAGATGGCGCCCATGTCGGCGGGCGAGAGCTCGAAGTCGAAGACGTCGAAGTTCTGCTTCAGCCGGTCCACCGACGAGGCCTTCGGGAAGACGATGTCGCCGCGCTGGAGGTGCCAGCGCAGCACCACCTGCGAGACGCTCCGGCCCGTGCTGGCCGCGATGGCCTGCAGCGCGGGGTCGTCGAACACCTGGCCCTGCGCGAGGGGCGACCAGGCCTCGGTCGCGACACCGTGCTCGGCGTTGACCGCGCGCAGGTCGTCTTGCGTGAAGTAGGGGTGGATCTCGACCTGGTTGACGGCCGGGACGACCGTGCCCTCCTGCACGACGCGGCGCAGGTGCGAGGGCTGGAAGTTGGAGACGCCGATCGCGCGCGCCTTGCCGGCGGAGTAGACCTCCTCCATCGCGCGCCACGTGTCGACGAAGTCGATGTCGGTGGTCGGCAGCGGCCAGTGGATGAGGAAGAGGTCGACCCGGTCGAGCTGGAGCTTCTCCAGCGACTCGTCGAGGGAGCCGGCGACGACGGCCGGGTCGTGCCGGTTGTTGTTGAGCTTCGTGGTGACGAAGACCTCGTCGCGGGCCAGGCCGGACGCGGCGATCGCCGCACCGACGCCGGCCTCGTTGCCGTACATCTGGGCCGTGTCGATGTGGCGGTAGCCGAGGTCGAGCGCCTCGGTCACCCGGTCCTGGGCCGTCTCGGGCGGGACCTGCCAGGTGCCGTAGCCGAACTGCGGGATCTGGACACCGTTGTTGAGCGTGAGCGTGGGAACCGTCATGTCCTCGACGCTACGGGCTGCGCCCACATGCCGCACACGCGAGACGCATGCAGGGTGTGCGGCCTTGCTCACGATGACGACCTCATCGCTGCGCTACCCGAACGCCATGGCCCGATGGGACCAATGTGACTGAATCGCCGGACGGGGCCGAGGTGACTGCCTACCGTCGGGAGCGTGCCCCGCCGTCTCCCTTCGATCCTGCTCGCCCTGGCGCTGGCGCTGGGCACGCTCGCCCTCACCTCGGCGCCGGCGGAGGCCGGCCCCCGCAAGGTGGCCGCAGTGAAGCTGCTCAAGAAGCTGCGGGTGGCCCAGGAGAAGAACCGCGGCACCTACGACCGGGACGCGTTCGACCACTGGACGATGCGCAAGGGCGAGTGCAACGTGCGCGAGACGGTCCTGATCGCCGAGTCCCTCAAGAAGGTCGCCAAGGATCGCTGGTGCCGCGTGAAGCGTGGTCGCTGGGTCAACGAGTACACGGGCCGCACCATCACGAAGCCGCGCGGACTCCAGATCGACCACCGCGTGGCCCTCGCCGAGGCGTGGCGCTCGGGCGCCTCCGCCTGGAGCACGAATCGGCGCCGCGGCTTCGCCAACGACACGTCCTACCGGCACTCGCTGCTCGCCGTCTCGAGCCACTCCAACCAGTCCAAGTCCGATCACGATCCCGCGAGCTGGCTGCCGCGCTACCGCACCTGCACGTACGTCGCCCGCTGGGTGGCCGTGAAGTACCGCTGGAACCTGACCGTGGACCGGGCGGAGCACCGGGTGCTGAGTCGTCGGCTCGCCCGCTGCGGGGACGCCCGCACGATGGTCGACCTGCCCGCGAAGGGCAAGGCGGAGAGCGGCAAGAAGAAGAAGAAGCGGACGAAGCCCGGCGGCGGAGTCCCGCCGGTGTCGGCCTACGACTGCCCGAGCAGCCACCCCATCAAGGGCAACGCGAACTCGATGATCTACCACCTCCCGAGCGGCCGCTACTACGACGTGACCAAGCCCGAGGAGTGCTTCGCGACGGAGTCCGCGGCCCAGGCCGCCGGGTACCGCGCCTCGCAGGCCTGACGCTCAGCGCTCCTCGAGCACGAGGTCGACGTACCGCTCGGCACCCGGCACGACGGTGGCTCCCGCCGGCTGCAGCAGCTCGATCCGGTCGACCACCGCGCCCTCCGGCGGCGGATCGGCCGTTCCCGGATGACTGTGGACGGTGAGCCGGCGCACCGGACCCTCCGCCTGCCGCGGATCGCGGAAGTTGTCCTCGCGCTCGCCGTCGACCCGCGCATCGAAGTACACGTCGTGGCCATCGGCCAGCAGCGCCGCGTAGACGCCCGGGCCGATGTCGAGCCAGGCCAGTCCGCCCTTGGTCTCGACCACGATGGGGCCGTCGACCGTCCCCGCCATCGCCTGCGCCGCCCGGATCACCGGCGCGGCACGACGGCTGTCCCCCTGAGCGGTGTCGGCCATGTTCTGCGGCAGGAACGCCAGGGCCATGAGTGCGCAGGCCACAGCGACCCCGCCGAGCGCACGTCGGTGCCGTGACCGGAGCGCCCAGCCGACCACCGGCCACGCGAGGAGAGTGAGCGGGACGGCGGCGCCGTAGACGACGTAGAAGCCGCGGCCCTCCCCCGCCCTCGTCGCCGAGGCCAGCAGCACGAGCGTGCCGATCCACAGCCACGTCACCAGGCTCGAGGGATCGCCCGAGGTCAGGCCCGTGCGCCGCCGCCGGGTCCACCACAGCAGCCCTCCGATGACTGCGGCGAGCAGGACGGCGGGCAGCAGTCCGCCGCCGGACCCGGCGATGCGCGCCAGCAGGTCAAGGTTGTCCGGCTCGTTCCGCACCACCTCCACGAGCGGAGCGGCCCAGCAGGCCAGCCCCAGCACGAGGGCGAGCACGAGGGTTCCCCGCGTGACCTCGAGGCGTCCCCTCCTCCACAGCGCGATCGAGACGCCGAGCGTGACCAGTCCCAGCACGAGGGCGAGCGGAGCGATCGCGAGCTGGGTCTGCGCCGCCAGCGAGATCACGACGACGAAGACCGGCCACCAGCGGCCGTGACCGGTCAGGACGGCCCAGGCGGCCGAGACCGAGGCGCCCAGCGCGAACATGGCAACCCACGGATTCCACGGGGTGACGAGGGCGGCGCCGACACCCACGATCATGGCGAGGTGGACCACCGCGACGGTGAGCCAGCCGCGGCGCCCGGCGGCCCGTGAGGCCGCGGCGAGGGCGAGGCCCAGGAGCCCGGTCAGCAGCAGGAACGACCCCACGACCAGCGCCCAGGGAGCGAAGCCGCTCAGCGCGCAGAGCGGGGCCAGCAGCTGGAACTGCATCGGGCCGGGGTGGTGGGCGTGCGCGCCCTCGACGATCTGTCCGCCGGTCGAGGGCATGCCCAGCAGGGGCGTGTGCGGCCCGAACACGTCGTGGATCCGCACGGCGGCCACGGCCGTGTCACCGTGCGGGAGCCAACCGTCGGAGAGGAGCCCGACCGTCCACCACAGCAGCGGCAGCGCCAGGAGGACCCAGGCGACCGGCCAGCCGGCGCGGCCGAGCCGGTCGGGAGGCGTCACTCAGGTGAGCCGGCCGGTGGAGCGTCGTCGTTCCACTTCGGGTCCTCGTCCCACGCCTTCGACTTCTCGTGCGCGGTCTCCAGCGCACGCGAGGCCTCCGCCTCCGACTCGTAGGGGCCGAGGCGGTCGGACGCCTTGCACCCCTCGTCGCCCTCGACGGTCTTGTGCTTCAAGCAGTAGAAGTACGCCATGGGCTCATCGTGCCCGATCCGCGGCGGCGGCGCCCGCGGGCTCGCGCAGGGGCGGGGTGCGAATGAGCCGGCCTGTAAGCCGGATTCTGTCCTGTCGAAACAGGGGCGGCCATCCATCTGGGATGCCCATTGCTGGACACCTCGGTGCGACCTACCTGCCACGTCGGACGAGCAGCCCTGTGGCACGGCCCCGGAGGGCCTACTTGGTCTTGCTCCCGGTGGGGTTTACCTAGCCGCGACGGTCACCCGCCGCGCTGGTGAGCTCTTACCTCACCGTTTCACCCTTACCCGCACCACCCGGAGGTGGCCGCTGGCGGTCTGTTCTCTGTGGCACTGTCCCGCACGTCACCGTGGGTGGCTGTTGGCCACCACCGTGCTCTTCGGAGTCCGGACTTTCCTCGACGCCCGGAGGCGCCGCGGCCGCCCGGCCGACTCATTCGCGCATCCATCCTATGCCCCCGGGACGGGGGTCACCGCCGCCCCGGTAGGCTGGGGGCATCGAAAGGGAGTAGTCCCCAATCGCTGCGTCGACACACTGAGACCTCGGTCTCCGGTGCAGCGAGCCAGAGTGATCTGGCGGACGAGACTTTCGACCGGATTCGTGTACACGAGCCCGGTCGAGGCTCGTCGTATCCCAAGGCTCCTCGTCCGGGTGGACGAGGAGCCTTTGTCATGGAAGCAGTGTTCATCGCGGCAGCGCTGGTGTTCGTCGCCGAGCTCGGCGACAAGAGCCAGCTGATGGCGATGACGTTCGCCACGCGCTACCGCGCCCGCACGGTGATCCTCGGGATGGGGATCGCCTGCGCGCTCATCAACCTCGCCTCGGCGCTGGTGGGCGAGGCGCTCGGGAACGTCATCCCGGAGCACGTCCTGCAGGTGGTGGCCGGCGTCGTCTTCCTCGTCTTCGCCGCGATCACCGCCTGGTCCCTACGCGGGGAGGAGCACGAGGAGGAGATCCGCGTCGTCCCCCACAGCGGGCGCGCGCTGGTCACCGTGGGGCTGGCGTTCGCGCTGGCCGAGCTCGGCGACAAGACGATGTTCGCCACGATGACCCTGGCCACGCAGTACTCGTGGTTCTGGGTCTGGATCGGCAGCACGATCGGCATGGTCGTCTCGATCACCCTCGCGGTGCTGCTCGGCAAGCAGATCCTCAAGGTGCTGCCGGTGCGGGCGGTGCACGCAGTGGCCGCGCTGCTGTTCGCCGCCCTCGGCATCTGGCTGCTGCTCGGCTGACATAGGGTCGCGACGTGCTGATCGTGCTGCCTCCCTCCGAGGGAAAGACCCGCCCCGCGACCGGTCCCGCGCTGGACCTGGGCACCCTCTCCTCCCCCAGACTGACCCGCACCCGTGAGCAGCTGCTGAACGCGCTCGTCCGGCTCAGCTCGACGAAGCGCGCGGCGGAGATCCTCGGCCTCGGCCCGACGCAGGCCGACGACATCGCGCGCAACACGCGGCTGCACGAGGAGCCCACCGCGCCCGCGATCGAGGTCTACACCGGCGTCCTCTACTCCGAGCTCGGCTGGGTGGACCTCCACGACCGGGCGCAGGAGCGCGGCCGCGCCAGCGTGGCGATCGCCTCGGCGCTGTTCGGTCTGGTGCGTCCGCACGACCGGATCCCGGCCTACCGGCTGAGCGGATCGGTGACGCTGCCACGACTCGGCACCGTCGCCAGTCGCTGGAAGCCCGTGGTGCCCCGGGCGCTGACCGAGCTCGCCGAGGGTGAGCTGGTGCTCGACCTGAGGTCCGGCACCTACGTCGCGCTCGGCCAGGCGCCCACCGGCTCGGTGACGATGCGCGTGCTGACCGAGACGGACGGGAAGCGCTCGATCGTCAGCCACAGCAACAAGGCCACGAAGGGCCGGATCGTCCGCCAGGTGCTGGCCGAGGGCGTCGAGGCCAAGGACGCCGACACGCTCGCCGACGCCCTGCGCGACCTTGGCTGGACGGTCGAGGCCTCGGGCCCCACGCGGCTCGACGTCATCCTGCGCTGATCCCGCCGGCGTGATCTCGATACGCCGGCTCGTACCTCGCCGAGCTACTCGATCACCGGGCCGGTGATCCAGTGACGGCGAGCGCAGCGAGACGTCGTATCGAGATCAGGGCGTGACGGAGAAGTTCCGCAGGCTCGGCGTGCCGTCGGGCCACCACGTGATGGTGGTGATCGAGGCCGGCGCGAGCTCCATCCGGTGGATGACGCCCATGTCCGAACCGAGCGCGAGCCGCACCATCAGCTTGATGGGCGTGACGTGGCTGGCCACGACGACCGTTCGCCCCGCGTGACGCTGCAGCAGCCGGTCGCGCGCCGCCTCGACGCGCGTGGCGACGGCGTCGAAGGACTCGCCTCCCGGGGGCGCGACGGCCGTGGACGCGAGCCACGAGTCCAGCTCCTGCGGCCAGCGCTTCATGATGTCGCCGAACGAGAAGCCGTCCCACTCGCCGAAGCCGGCCTCGGCGAAGCCCTCCTCGATCTCGACCGGGAGGCCGAGCCGCTCGGCCACCTGGGCGGCCGTCTGACGGGTGCGCTGCAGGGGGGACGCCACGATCGCGTCGGCGCCCCCACGCTCGGCGATCCACGCCGCGGCGCGGCGCGCCTGCTCGACGCCCTCGTCGACGAGCGGCAGGTCCTCGCCGCCCGTGCCGCTGAACAGCTTGCGCTGCGTGTGGGCGGTGACGCCGTGACGCAGCAGGATGACGGTGGTCGGGTCGCCCTGCATCGAACCACGCCAGCCGACCTGCGGCTTCTTGGCCTTCGCGTCGAGCGGGGCAGCGTCGCGCGGCTCGGTGAACAGCGCGGGCGGCTCCGGAGGCTCGTCGGCGAGCTGCACCGGCTCGGCGGAGTCGAAGGACGACACGAGGCCCGACCGGCCGGCCTTCTCGGCGTCGAGCGCGGCGTTGGCCAGCGCGTCGGCGCGAGCGTTCTTCGCGCGAGGCACCCAGGTCCAGGTGACCGGACCGAGCTCGCGCACGATCGCCTGCGCACGCATCGCGAGCGGCTTCATGTCGGGGTGCTTGATCTTCCACCGGCCGGCCATCTGCTCGATGACGAGCTTGGAGTCCATGCGGACCTCGAGCGGCTCACCACCGGCGTGCTCGAGCGCGAGCTCGAGCGCCCCGATGAGGCCGCGGTACTCGGCCACGTTGTTCGTCGCGATCCCGATCGTCTCGCCACGGTCGGCGACGAGAGCACCGTCCTTCAGCAGTGCCGAACCGTAGGCGGCAGGTCCGGGGTTCCCGCGCGATCCTCCGTCGGCCTCGGCCACCCAGCCCATCAGGCGGCGGGCTCGGAGGTGCGCACCAGGATGCGGCTGCACTCGGGGCAGCGCAGCACGGTGTCGGCCGGCTCGGCGAGCAGCTCGCGCACGTCGGCGCCGTTGAGCTCGAGGTGACAGCCCTGGCAGCGACGAGCCCGCAGGGCCGCCGCCCCCAGACCGCCATGGCTCCCGGCGAGCTTCGCGTAGAGGGTGAAGAGGTCGTCGGGCACCTGCGGACGGACCTTCTCGCGACCGGCCGAGGCCTCGGCGGCCTCGGCGTCGATCGCCGCGACCTTCTCGTCGCGCGCGGCGACGAGGGTGTCGCGGGTGGCGTTCTCGGCCTCGAGCTCGGCGAGCGCCCGGGACAGCTCCGCCTGGGCGGTCTCCAGCTGCTCCATGACCTCGAGCTCCTCGTCCTCGAGCGTGGAGATCCGGCGCGCCAGCGCCTCGAGCTCGCTCTGCATGCTCGACAGGTCCTTCGGGTTCGAGATGGCGCCCGAGGCCATCCGCTCCTCGTCACGGGTGCGGCGGGCCTTGACCTGCTCCACCTCGGTGTCGGCCTTGGCCTGCGCGCGCTCGAGGTCGGCGACCCGCGTCTGCGCCTCGATCCGACGGGCGTCGATCTCGCGGATCCGGGCGTCGACGGCCGCGATCTCGGCGTGCTCGGGCAGGGTGTTGCGGCGGTGCGTCAGCTGCGCCAGCGCCGAGTCCTTCTCCTGCAGGTCCAGCAACGCCTGCTGGGCGACCGGTTCAGCCTTCACGTGCGACTCCTCATGACAACGTCCGGCTCCAGGGATCGGTGCCGATCGTGGAGACGTGGGTCTTCACCGTATCGCCCAACTCCTCGCGCACCGCCGCCGCCACGGTGGGCAGCCAGGTCCACTCGGCGGCCCAGTGGGGCACGTCGATCACGGCGCACGCACCGGCGCGCTGGAGGTGCTCGCTGACGGGGTGGTGGCGCAGGTCGGAGGTGACGTAGGCGTCGGCCCCGGCGGCGTCGGCCGTGCCGAGCAGGAAGTCGCCCGAGCCCCCGCATACCGCGACGGTCTCGATGATGCGATCGAGGTCGCCGGCGACCCGGGTGGCGCCCGCGTGCGCCGGCAGGCAGCCACGCACGTGCTCCGCGAACGCGCTGAGCGTCATCGGCTCGCGCAGGCGCCCGATGCGCCCGGAGCCGCGCTCGCTGGGCCGCGCGGCGAGGGGCCAGAGGTCGTAGGCCACCTCCTCGTACGGGTGCGTGGCGAGCATCGCCGAGCGCACCTCCTCGCGGATCGACTGGTCGGCGACGAGCTCCACGCGGACCTCGTCGACCCACTCGACCTCGCCGATGGACCCGATCGCCGGATCGGCGCCCTCGAGCGGCCGGAACGAACCGCGACCCGGGCTCTGGAACTGGGCCCGGTCGTAGTCGCCCATGCTCCCGGCGCCGGCCTCGTGCATCGCCGCGACGACGCGGTCGGCGTCGTCGCGCGGGACGAACACGACCCACTTGTCCATCGGCGGTTCGAGGTCGACCTCGAGCGGTCGCAGGTCGGTCAGGCCCAGCGTCGACGCCATGGACTCGCTGACGCCACGCGGCGCGCAGTCGGCGTTCGTGTGACACGTGTGCAGCCCGATCCCGTGAGAGATGAGCGTGTGCACGACCCGGCCCTTCGGCGTGGTCGCTGCCACCGAGGAGGTGCCCTTGAGGAAGAGCGGGTGATGGGTGACCACGAGCTGGGCCCCCAGCTCGACCGCCTCGTCGACGACCGCCTGCACCGGGTCGACCGCGAACAGGATCGAGGAGACCTCCGCGCTCGGGTCACCGACGACGGTGCCCACGGCATCCCAGTCGTCGGCCCAGCGGGGGTCGTAGAGACCGTCGAGAACGGCGATCACGTCACGCAGCGAAGGCATGGGGCGAGTCTGTCACGCCCGTCCGTCAGGCCTCGAAGACCTGGAAGTTGGCGGGCATCCCCGGCTCGATCCCCGCCTCGGGCTCCTTCTTCGTCCACCCGCGGTCGACCGCGCCCTCGGGCTGCTTGATGCCGCTGAATCGCATCGGCAGGCCCGCCGCCCGCAGCGGCGCCGCGTGGTCCATCAGCTGCACGTGCAGGTGCGGCTCGGAGGTGTTGCCGGAGTTGCCGACCTCACCGAGCACCTGTCCGGCGACGACGTGATCACCGACCGCCACCGCCGCGGTGCCCTTCCGGACGTGCGCGGAGAGCGAGTACACGCCTTCGCCGTGGTCGATCACGACGTGGTTGCCGACGACGGCCGCCGCTCCCCCGAGGTCGCGCAGCCCGTCGATCACCATCATGTAGGCGAACGCGAGCCACGAGGTGCGCGAGAGGTGGTCGCGCCGGGTGTCGAGGACCGTCACGACGGTGCCGCCGGCGACGGCATGGATGGGCTCACCGAAGGAGCTGAACGACTCGGGCCGCTCGAAGCCGCCGAAGAGGGGGTACGAGGGCTCGGTGTCCTCGGGTCGCGGGTGGATGATGTCGATCGCGTGGGACTGGCCGTAGCCGCGGACGCCGTGGCTCGGCACCGACGACGCGGGGCTGTGCACCACCGTCCACGTGCCGCGCACGGGGCTGTCGACCACGACGGGCTCACGGTCGTCCTGACGCGCCGGCCGGACCAGGCACAGCGCGAAGAACACCAGGACGGCGAGGCTGGTGACCCCGATCGGGACGTCGAGGACGAACCCGGCCACCACGGACGCCAGGAACAGCCACGCCCAGAGCGGGAACAGCCCGCTGATCGCTCGTCGCCACCGTCCGGTCCCGCGCGTCGTCATGTCACCCATGCCAGCACACCCTGCCCGGTCAGGCCACCGTGGCGAGCGCGAACGGCAGCACCGCCGTGGCGCCGGCTCGGCGCAGCTCGCGCGCGGCCACCGTGATCGTCCACCGGCTGTCGACGAGGTCGTCGACGAGGAGCACCGGCCCCGGAGCGTCCCGCAGGGCGGAAGCGAGCTCGGAACCCACGCTGAACCGGCCCCACACCGAGGCGAGCCGGAAGGCGCTGTTGCCCCCGGTCTCGGCACGCGGAATGTGAGGATCGAGGTCGAGGGTGCCCAGCAGTGGCATTCGGCCGAGTCGGGAGATGGTCTCGGCGGTGGAGGCGACGAGCGTGGGCCGGGTGACCGAGGGCATCGCGACGACCGCGACCGGGCGCTGCTCCCACGGCCAGTCCCGCAGGGCACGGACGGCCGCGCCGACCAGTGGCTCGGGGATCTCGCGGTCGGGAGCACCCGCGGCGAACAGCTCGCGCAGGGTGCCGCCCCAGCCGAGGTCGGAGAGTCGGGCGATCACCCGACCGGTCTCGGCCCGCTCCTCGGCCGCGATCCGGCCCTTGACCTCAACCCCGCGCCGGTCGGCGCCCGTGGGCCACTGGCCCCGCGGCTCGATCGGCACGCCCACCCGGTCGAGCGCCTCGGTGGCGCGTCCGACCGTGGCCTCCGGCACGTCGGTCGGGTACCAGGCAGCGGTGCACACGTCGCAACGACCGCACGCGGTGGCGGACGGGTCGTCGAGATCGCGCTGCAGCAGCTCCATTCGACAGGTCTGCCCGCGCTCGTACGTCAGCATCGCCTGCTGCTCGTGCTCTCGCGCCGCCGCGATGCGCTCGTACCGCTCGGCGTCGTACACCCACGGCTGCCCCGTGGCGATCCACCCCCCGCGCACCTTGCGCACGGCGCCGTCGACGTCGAGGACCTTGAGCAGCAGCTCGAGCTGGGTGCGCTTGATGTCGACGAGCGCCTCGAGCGCCGGCGTGGAGATCGGCTCGGAGCCCAGCTGGGAGATGACCCGGTCGGCGCGCTCGGGGTCGGGCATCGAGGCGGTCGCGAAGTAGCGCCAGATGTCGCGGTCCTCGGGGCCGGGCAGGAGCAGCACGTCGGCGCGATCCGTGGCGCGTCCGGCTCGGCCGACCTGCTGGTAGTACGCCACGGGCGACGACGGAGCCCCCAGGTGCACGACGAAGCCGAGGTCGGGCTTGTCGAACCCCATCCCCAGCGCGCTGGTGGCCACGAGGGCCTTCACGCGGTTCTCCTTTAGGGCCTGCTCGAGCTCCTCGCGCTCGGAGGGGTCGGTGCGACCGGTGTAGGCGCGCACCTCGAAGTCCGCCTCACGCAGCAGCCGCGCGGTGTCCTCGGCGGCCGACACGGTGAGCGCGTAGATGATCCCGCTGCCCGTGAGGTCGCCTAGGTGCGCCACGAGCCAGCCCAGCCGCTGCTTCGCCGAGGGCAGGGTGAGCGAGCCGAGCCGCAGCGAGTCGCGGGCCAGCGAGCCGCGCAGCGTGAGCACGTCGCCCCCGAGCTGATCGGCGACGTCGGCCACGACGCGGGCGTTCGCGGTGGCGGTGGTGGCCAGCACGGGGACCTGGGGCCCGAGCGACTCGATGACGTGCGCGAGCCGCCGGTAGTCGGGGCGGAAGTCGTGGCCCCAGTCGGAGATGCAGTGCGCCTCGTCGACGACGAGCAGGCCCATCCGGTCGAGCAGTCGGGGCAGCTGCTGCTCGCGGAACGTGGGATTGTTCAGGCGCTCCGGGGAGACCAGCAGGACGTCGATCGTGTCGGCCGCCAGGCGCGCCTCGATGTCGTCCCACTCCTCTACCGTGGCGGAGTTGATCGCCGCGGCCCGCACCCCGGCGCGCTCGGCAGCGGCCACCTGGTCGCGCATGAGGGCCAGCAGCGGCGAGACCAGGACGGTGGGACCGGCACCGCGCGAGCGCAGCAGCGCCGTGGCGACGAAGTAGACCGCCGACTTGCCCCAGCCGGTGCGCTGGACGACGAGCGCCCGCCGCTGCTGGTCGACGAGCGCGGCGATCGCCTCGAGCTGGCCCTCGTGGAAGCGCGCATCGGGCCGGCCCGTGAGCGCGCGCAGGCGCTCGAGGGCCTCGTCGGCGGTGGTCGTCGCGATCGTCGTCATGCCCCGATCGTGTCAGGCGGCTCCGACAAGCGCTGCATCTCGCTCCTTCACTGTGGACGAGCGGCTAGGCCGGTGTGGACCCAGAAGGCCAGGGCGTCGTCCTCGACCAAGGCATCGGGTGCGACCGCGAGCCACCGGTCACCCATCTCGCGCCCGTTGCGCATCCGCGCGGGTCCAGCGCCCTCACGTCCCAACAGGTCGCCGTACGTGGCGGGCTCGACCCGGACGAGGAGGCTCCCGTCACCGCGCGCGGCGACCGTGAGGGACTCGTCGACCATGAACGACAGGCCACCGAACATGGACACCTCGCGCGTCTGGCGGTGCGCGAGCACGCGTCGCACCCGGTCCGCGAGCGCGTCCTGCAGCGTCATGCCGCGACTGTGCCACCGGCGACGGCCTCGCGTCGACCTCCGGGCCACGCCAGCGCGGTCACCGACCGTCCAGCAGACCTTTCATCTCCTGGATTTCGGCGGTCTGGCTCGCGATGATCGCGCGGGCCAGACCCACGACGTCGGCATTGCGGCCGTTCGCGACCTCGGCCTTCGCCATGTCGACCGCACCCTCGTGGTGCTCGATCATCTGCTCCAGGAACAAGCGCATCGCGGCCTCGCCCTCCGCGTCCTCCAACGCGGCCATGTCGCCGGCGTCCATCATCCCCGAGTCGTGACCACCGCCGTCCATCCCGCGCATGTCGGCGTCCCACTCCTCGAGCCACTGCTCCATCTGCGCGATCTCCGGGCCCTGCGCCTGCTTGATCCGCTCCGCCAGGGCCGCGACCCGGGGATCGATCGCGTCCTTCGCCAGGACCACGTCGCTCATCTCCATCGCCTGCTCGTGGTGCGGGATCATCATCGTCGTGAACATGACGTCCGCGTGGTTCACGTCTGCGTCGCGCGCCGACGAGCCGTGGTCCATGCCGTGGGAGGCGGGATCCTGCCCGCCAGTCGAGCACGCCGTGAGCGCGAGAGCCGCGAGGAGCGCCAGTGAGACAGCCGCCGATCGACCCCTGAGGGCGGGCCCCCAACTGCTGGCGCTCATACCGCAAGCGTACGTCGCACGGAGGTCACACAGAACGAGGCGGAACCGCCGTCACAAGTGGGCGAAGAGGGGCTCGAACCCCCGACCTTCCGGGTGTAAACCGGATGCTCTGACCAACTGAGCTATTCGCCCCGTCTGCACGTGTCGAGTGCACGAGAACGGTAACGCAACGACCCCGTGCCGAGCCCATGCACAGAAAAGCCGCGCCGCCGGGGTCTCGGGTCCCCGGCGGCGCGGTAGTCCTATCAAACCAGATCCCCATGGCCGACGTGAGCGATTTCCCCGCGTTCCGCCCTGAAAATTTGCTCAGAACTCAGCCGTGTGACGCAAGTGCCTCACGGTACGCAGAGAGATCCCGAGCCTGACCGAGTCCGTTCTCGACCTTCCAGCGCACGATGCCCTCGCGATCGATGAGGTAGGTGCCCCGCGCGGCGGCGCCGGGCCCCTCCTCGAAGATGCCGTAGGCCTTCGCCACCGCGCCGTGCGGCCAGAAGTCGCTCAGCAGGCTGAAGTCGTAGCCGTCCTGGTCCGCCCAGGCCCTCAGCGCGAACATCGGGTCGCACGAGATGGCCAGCACCTCGGCGTCGGCGTCGTTGAAGACGGCCAGGTTGTCGCGGATCTCGCACAGCTCGCCGGTGCAGATGCCGCTGAAGGCGAAGGGGTAGAACACGACGAGCACGTTCCGCCCACGCAGCCCCGACAGCGAGACGTCCTCGCCGTGCTGGTTCTTGAGCGTGAAGTCCGGTGCGGCGGAGCCGACCTCGACGAGCGCGCTCATCGCTTGTGCGTCGAGAGCTTGGTGGCGACCCAGTTCGGACCGACAGCGGAGGTGGTGGTGATCGACAGACCCGCGATGGGGGCAGCCTCACCGATGTCAGCGCCGGAGACGTGTCCGTCCCGGCCGACCTTGGGGGTCAGCAGCCACACGGATCCCCCCTCGGCGACGTCCTGCGTCGCGTCGACGAGTGCGTCCGTCAGGTCGCCGTCGTCCTCGCGCCACCACAGGATCACGCCGTCGACGACCTCGCCGACATCACCGTCCACCAGTTCGTTGCCCGTGTGGGACTCGATGGCCGACCGCAATTCCTCGTCGGTGTCCTCGTCCCAGCCGAGCTCCTGGATGACGGAGTCAGGTTCGAAGCCCAGCTTCCCCGCGTCCACCGCACCTCCTTCTGCCCTACTGCTCAGTAAGGCCTATCGGTTGCTTGCCGGACTCACACTAGCGAACTCCGGGTGGTTTGATGGAAGGGTCCATCCCGACACCCCAGGGAGTGCACCATGGCCTCATCCGGCCCCGACCGCCCCATCATCCACGGGGGCATGCCCACACAGCTGCCCGACGTCGATCCCGACGAGACGCAGGACTGGCTCAGCTCGCTCGACCAGATGGTCGACGAACGCGGACGCGACCGCGCGCGGTACGTGATGCTGCGCATGCTCGAGCGCTCGCGCGAGCGGGCCGTCGGCATCCCCGCGCTGCGCAGCAGCGACTTCATCAACACCATCCCGCCCGAGCGGGAGCCCGACTTCCCCGGCGACGAGGACATCGAGCGGCGCATCCGCTCCTACATCCGCTGGAACGCCGCGGTGATGGTGTCGCGCGCGAACCGCCCCGGCCTCGGCGTCGGCGGCCACATCGCCACGTACCAGTCGGCGGCGAGCCTCTACGAGGTCGGATTCAACCACTTCTTCAAGGGCAAGGACCACCCCGGCGGCGGCGACCAGATCTACTACCAGGGCCACGCGGCGCCGGGCATCTACGCGCGCTCGTTCCTCGAGGGCCGCTTCGACGAGTCGGCGCTCAACAACTTCCGCCAGGAGAAGTCGCAGGGCGAGGGCAAGGGTCTGCCGTCCTACCCCCACCCGCGGCTGATGAGCGACTACTGGGAGTTCCCCACGGTCTCGATGGGCCTCGCGGCGATCAACTCGATCTACCAGGCGCGGTTCAACCGCTACCTGCAGAACCGCGGCATCAAGGACACCAGCGACCAGCACGTCTGGACGTTCCTGGGCGACGGTGAGATGGGCGAGCCCGAGTCGCTCGGCGCGATCGGCCTGGCCGCGCGCGAGCAGCTCGACAACCTCACGTTCGTCGTCAACTGCAACCTCCAGCAGCTCGACGGCCCGGTCCGCGGCAACGGCAAGGTCATGCAGGAGCTGGAGTCGTTCTTCCTCGGTGCCGGCTGGAACGTCATCAAGGTGGTGTGGGGGCGCGAGTGGGACGACCTGCTCACGCGCGACACCACCGGCGCCCTGGTCAACCAGATGAACCGCGTGCCCGACGGCGAGTTCCAGACCCTCTCGATCGAGACGGGCGCCTACAACCGCGAGCACTTCTTCGGCCCCGACCCCGAGCTGGCGAAGATCGTCGAGCACCTGTCGGACGAGGACATCGAGAAGCTGGCGCGCGGTGGCCACGACTACCGCAAGGTCTACGCCGCGTTCGAGTCGGCCACGAAGCACAAGGGCCAGCCGACGGTCATCCTCGCGCACACGATCAAGGGCTGGCTGCTCGAGTCGTTCATGGCGCGCAACGCCACGCACCAGATGAAGAAGCTGACGAACGAGGACCTGAAGACCTTCCGCGACCGTCTGCGCATCCCGATCACCGACGAGCAGATCGACTCCCCCGAGGGCGCGCCGTACTACCACCCCGGCGCCGACCACGAGGACATTCGCTACATGCTCGAGCGGCGTCGTGAGCTGGGCGGCTCGCTGCCCTCGCGCATCGTGAAGGCGAAGCCGCTCGACCTGCCGCAGGACGACGCCTACGCCGACCTGCGCAAGGGCTCGGGGAAGCAGCAGATCGCCACGACGATGGCGTTCGTGCGACTGCTGCGCGAGCTGATGAAGGACAAGCAGATCGGTCAGCGCATCGTGCCGATCGCGCCCGACGAGTACCGCACGTTCGGCATGGACTCGATGTTCCCGTCGGCGAAGATCTACAGCCCGCACGGCCAGACGTACGAGTCGGTCGACCGCAAGCTGCTGCTGGCGTACAAGGAGAGCGAGAAGGGTCAGCTGCTGCACGAGGGGATCAGCGAGGCCGGCGCCGCCGCCTCGGCGATCGCCGCGGGCAGCGCCTACGCCACGCACGGCGAGCCGATGATCCCGGTCTACCTCTTCTACTCGATGTTCGGGTTCCAGCGCACCGGTGACTCGTTCTGGGCCATGGCCGACCAGTTGTCCCGGGGCTTCCTCTTGGGCGCCACCGCCGGCCGCACCACGCTCACCGGCGAGGGTCTGCAGCACGCCGACGGCCACTCGCCGCTGATCGCCCGGACGAACCCCGCGGTGGTCCACTACGACCCGGCCTACGCCTTCGAGATCGCCCACATCGTGCGCGACGGCCTGCGCCGGATGTACGGCGACGGCGAGAACGAGGCCAGCGGCTTCGGCGAGGACGTCATCTACTACCTGACCGTCTACAACGAGCCGATCAACCAGCCGGCCGAGCCCGAGGGCGTCGACGTCGAGGGCATCCTCAAGGGCGCCTACCGCTACGCCGCGTCCCCGGTCGAGGGCGACTCCCCCGCCCGCATCCTGGCGTCGGGCGTCTCGGTGCCGTGGGCGCTCCAGGCGCAGGCCACGCTGGCCGAGCAGTACGGCGTCGCGTCCGAGGTCTGGTCCGTCACGTCGTGGAACGAGCTGGCCCGCGACGCCGAGTCGGCCGAGCGGTGGAACTTCAACCACCTGGGCGAGGAGCCGCGCACGCCGTGGATCGCCACCAAGCTCGGCGAGGGCGGACCCACCATCGCGGTGAGCGACTACATGCGGGCCGTCCCCGACCAGATCTCGCGCTGGATCCCCGGCTCGTGGATGTCGCTCGGTGCCGACGGGTTCGGCTTCGCCGACACCCGGGCGGGTGCTCGCCGCTACTTCCAGATCGACGCCGAGTCGATCGTGGTGGCGGTGCTGGCGTCGCTCGGGCGCGAGGGTCGCATCGACCCGAAGGTCGCCCAGGAGGCGTTCGACTCGCTGCGGATCGACGATCCCACTGCCGTTGCAGGGGTCAAGCAGGAGGGCAGCCCCGCCTGACCCGGACGGGCCGACACCTCAGGATGCTCTCAGCGAGCGCGCCGTAGACTGATCCGCATGTTCGGACGATGGTGGGGCGTGCTGCGCGCGTGGCCGTACACCTTCGGCGTCGCCCTGGCGGCCGCCATCGGCATCACGGCGATCGTCATGTCGGCCCGTCTGGGCATCGCCCTGAAGGACCCCGAGGGCTTCCTCGGCCCCGCGTACGTGCGCCTGCCCGTCATGGGACTGGCGTTCTTCGCCCTGGGCATCGTGCCCATGGCGTTGCGGCGCGCCGGCGTGCGTCACTTCTGGCGCGGCGTCAAGGACATCGTTCGCGACGAGTGGTCGTGGAACCGGGTGTTCCACATCGCCACGGGCCTACTGACGTTCTACATCTGCTACGTCAGCTACCGGAACATCAAGGGCTTCCTGCCCACGGTGCGCGAGGGCGTCAACTTCGACACCATGCTGTCGCGCTGGGACTACTGGCTGATGTTCGGCAACCACCCGGCGGACATCCTGCACAGCGTCCTGGGCACCGGCTTCGCGGCCCAGATCCTGGCCACGGTCTACGTCAGCTACCTGCCGCTGATCCCGGTCACGCTGGCCGCCTTCCTGGTGCTCAACAAGGACTTCTCGCTCGGCGCCTGGTACGCCACGGCCCTCTCGCTGAACTGGGTGCTGGGCGCGGCGGCGTACTACGTCTTCCCCTCGCTCGGCCCGGCCTACTCCGCCGCCACCCTGTTCGACGACCTGCCCACCACGGGCGTCACGCAGCTGCAGTACTCGCTGTTCGTGAAC
This sequence comes from Aeromicrobium sp. JP4, assembly GCF_054957925.1. Lineage (NCBI taxonomy): Bacteria > Bacillati > Actinomycetota > Actinomycetes > Propionibacteriales > Nocardioidaceae > Aeromicrobium > Aeromicrobium sp. JP4. Next base: position 3,105,887 of record NZ_CM143290.1, on the reverse strand, counting down.
GCGGCACAGAACTACGAGAACCCCACGCAGGCGCCCATCTGGGGCATCGGGGCGTTCGCCTCGCTGCACGTCTCGGTCACCCTGACGGCGGTGCTGTTCTTCCAGCGCACCGACCAGCCGCGCTACCTGCAAATCACCGCGTGGGTCTACTTCGTCCTCACCGTCATCGCCACGATCTACTTCGGCTGGCACTTCATCGCCGACGACGTCGCCGGCGCTTTCATCGGCTGGATCTCGGTGGCTCTCGCGGGGTGGGCGACGGGCAACGGGTTCTGGCACCAGCGGCACCACAAGCTTCAGCTCACGGCGGAGGGCGACTCACGTCCGTCGGAGAGCGACACGCTGGCCAACCCGGCCTGATCGCCGCGCCGCAGCAGCGCACGCCACTTGCCACGGTGGTACTGGGCCGGGGCCTGGACCCGGCAGAAGTCGATCACGACGCGCGCGAACTCGTCGGGATGGTCCTTGTGCGGGAAGTGCCCGGAGTCCTCGAACACGTGCACGTGCGAGTTCTCCATCAACGGCAGCCGCTGGGCGTGCTCGACGGGGATGACGCGGTCGTTGCGCCCCCACACGACGAGCAGCGGCATCAGGCGGGTCAGGTAGGCGCGGTCGGCCATCGTGACGAACTGACCGTCCCAGTCCAGGACCGTCCGCGTCAGGCGACGGATCGCCAGCGTGGTGGCGGGATCGGCCAGACGCTCGTAGATCGCGGCGACCTCGTCGAGGTCGCGGGCGGCGGGAACGCGGGACAGGGCGCGCATCGTCCCGGCGACGCCAGCGCGCCATGGCTTCAGCGTGGCCAGGCGCATCCCGAGGCCCACGCCCGGCAGGGTGAGGGCACGGATGAGCGGAGTGACCTCCGGTCCCAGTCCCCCGCTGGAGACGAGCACGACGCGCTCGGTGCGCTCGGGGAACTGGTAGGCGAACTGCATCGCCACGCCGCCGCCGAAGCTGTGGCCGGCCACGGTGACCTTGTCGATGCCCAGGATCGTCAGCAGGTCGCGCATCCCGTTCGCGAATCCGCCGAGCGAGTAGTCGGCATTGGGCTTGTCGGACTCTCCGTGGCCCAGCAGGTCGGGGGCGATGACCGTGAAGTGCTCGGCCAGCTGGTCCATCACGGGGAACCAGGTGGTGGAGTCGCACGCCATGCCGTGCAGCAGCAGCAGCGGCGGGCCCGAGCCGCGCATCCGGTAGGCGCGGCGGTACCCGTGGACCACGACGTAGTCGACGTCGTCCACCGCTCCGCGCTCCGGGGGCAGCACCATCTGTTCATCCTAAGTCAGGGCGTCGCCGGTTTCTCGTAGAAGCCCCGTAGACTTCGGGTGTGACGTCTCGACCCGACCTGCGCCATCCCGCTGCGCGCGCCTTCGGCTGGCTCGCACTCATCGGCGTGGCCCTCGGCGTCGGGATCGGACTCTTCGCGGCGGGCGGCCTGACCGCCACCGGCGTCACGTCGGCCGACCTACCTCCCCTGGCGGCGCCCACCAGCGAGCCGACGACGGCACCCACCCCCACACCGACTCCCACGCCCGAGCCCGAGGCGGAGGACGAGGGCCCCAAGCCCAAGCTGACGCCGGTCGCCGGCAACCGTGCGGCCCCGGGCGAGCGCTTCGACATCGTGGGCGTCCTGCCCACCGCCGACAAGGGCGCTCAGCTGCAGATCCAGGTCAAGGACGGCGACGGACCGTGGGACGACTTCCCCGTCACCGTCGCGGCCGGCGACGGCGGCCGGTTCGAGACGAAGATCTACACGTCGCGCACCGGCGAGCGGAAGTTCCGGGTCACCGACAAGTCGTCGGGCGACTCCACGCCCGACATCACCGTCACGATCGGCTGAGCGAGCCTCAGATCACCTGGTGCAGCCAGCGGACCGGCGCACCCTCGCCGGCCTGACGGAACGGCTCGAGCTCGGCGTCCCACTTGACGCCCAGCAGCCCGTCGAGCGCCTCGTCCATCGAGATGTCGCCCTGGGCGGCCTTGACGCGGAACGCCTTGATCCGGTCCTCGGGGATGAGCACGTCGCCGTGGAGCCCGGTCATGGCGTGGAAGATGCCGAGCCTCGGCGTGAACGAGTAGCGGGCGCCCTCGCTCGTGGCGGTGGGCTCCTCGGTGATCTCGAAGCGCAGGAGGTCCCAGCCACGCAGCACGGAGGCGAGCGACGCGGCGGTGCCGGCGGCGGCCTGCCACGACAGCTCGGCGCGGTAGGTTCCGGGCTCGGCGGGCTGGGGCGTCCAGGCCAGATCGACCTTGCCGCCCAGAACTCCGGCGGCCGCCCACTCGATGTGGGCGCACAACGCCGAGGGCGAAGAGTGCACGAAAAGGACACCCCGCGTCAGTGGGGTGCCGGATCGGACCGTATTCACCGTGTTCATCGGTACCTCCCTAGGTGCGCCTTCCCCAGCGATCTCGGGTGATACCTGGCTCCATTGTGGCCCATGCGGGGGTCCGCGACAAGGACTGGGCGCCGAATCGCGCTCACGCGGCCGCTCCCCCGACCTCGTGGACCGTCGGCACCCCCGCCTCGCGCAGCAGCGCGACGATGGCCGCGTCGTCCTCCCAGGCCTCCACGATGCGCAGCCCGTCGTCCTCGACGTCGGCCAGCAGCGCGGTCTTGACGACCGTGGCGGGCCGGTAGTCGGCCGCCCAGCGCATGTAGAGCCCGTCGTGGGCGATGCCGTGGAGGTCGAGCCAGTCGAGCGTCAGGTCGCGCCAGACGAACTCGCGGCCGGTCCACAGCACGACCGCCAGTCCCCGGGTACGCGCGTCCTCGAGGGCCTCCAGGACGTCGGGGCGCGGCGGGCATCCGGCCGAGGCCGCGTGGAAGGCCCGGTAGTCCGCGTCGTCACCGGTCACGAGGTGGTCGATGCCCGACGTGTCACACAGGGTTCCGTCGAGGTCGAACAGGGCGGCCTCACGCGTCATGCGCCCATCTTGGCGTGCCGCTCAGCCTGATGGCAGCAGCACCCGGCGTTCGGTGCGCCGCCGCCCGAGAGCGGTGGGCCGCGCACCACCATGAACGCTGGACCATGGCTACGCTTGCGCGGGACCAAGAGGGAGATCAGCGTGGAGCAGATCAGCAAGCGATTCATGAACTGGGCGTCCATCCTCGAAGGGGAGACGCGCGCGCAGGCCGAGATGACGAGCAGGATGCCGTTCATCCATCCGCACCTCGCCCTCATGCCCGACGCCCACCTCGGAAAGGGGGCGACCGTGGGCAGCGTGATCCCGACGCTGGGCGCGATCATCCCCGCGGCGGTCGGTGTCGACATCGGATGCGGCATGATCGCCGTCCGTACGCAGTTCAGCTCCAGCGACATCGCGGGCGTCTCGCTCCGGGGCCTGCGTGAGCGCATCGAGCGGGCCATCCCCCTGTCCGCCGGCAACTACAACACCGAGTACTTCGGCAAGCACACCAAGGAGCGGGTCGACGCACTCGGCCAGAAGGCTGACGACATCGGCTTGAGCGGCAAGGGACATTTCGCCGAGAACTGGGACATGCAACTGGGCACCCTCGGCTCTGGCAACCACTTCATCGAGGTCAGCCTCGACGAGGACGACACGGTGTGGCTGTTCCTGCACTCGGGCTCGCGTGGCGTCGGCAACAAGATCGCTCAGCACCACATCAAGGTGGCTCAGGACCTCTGTCAGAAGTGGTGGATCGATCTGCCCGATCCCGACCTGGCCTACCTCGTCGAAGGCACGGACGAGTTCTGGGCGTACATCCGCGAGCTTCGGTGGGCGCAGGAGTTCGCGCTCCTGAACCGCGAGGAGATGATGGATCGCGTGGTCGCCTCGTTCAACGACTGGCTGGGCGCGAGCGGCGCCCACGGCTCGTTCGCCGAGGTGCAGCGCCTGGAGGAGATCAACTGCCACCACAACTACACGACGAAGGAACACCACTGGGGCAAGGAGGTCTGGTTGAGCCGCAAGGGTGCGATCGACGCGTCCGAGGGAACCCCCGGACTCATCCCCGGCTCCATGGGCACGCGCTCCTACGTCGTCGTCGGCAAGGGAAACGCGCTGTCACTCAACAGCAGCCCGCACGGCGCCGGCCGTGAGTACTCGCGGTCCAAGGCGCGCAAGACGTTCACCGCAGAAGACCTCAAGACCGCCATGGTCGGCATCGAGTACCGCGACACCGATGCGTTCATCGACGAGATCCCCGCGGCCTACAAGGACATCGACGTGGTGATGGAGGACGCCAAGGATCTTGTCGAGATTCGGCACACCCTTCGCCAGATCGTCAACGTGAAGGGCGACTGACGGCGTCGGGTGCTTCGTTCGTAGGGAGGGTGGGGCTCGAACCCACGACCCAAGGATTATGAGTCCTCTGCTCTGACCGGCTGAGCTACCTCCCCGTCGCCGTCCGAGCGTACAAGTTGGCCTGCCCGGACCAGTAAGAAGGCCCGGTTCTCGCTCGTATCAGAGTGAGAACCGGGCCTTGCGCGCTCCCCCGATTGGACTCGAACCAATAACCCTTCGATTAACAGTCGAATGCTCTGCCAATTGAGCTACGGGGGATCGGCTCCCCAAGAGGAGCACGGCGACCAACTCTAGCAAGTCGTCCGCGCAGATGCGAAAGGGCCCTCCCCTCTCGATCTCGGACCTGCCAGCGCGTCAGTCCGAGGTGCTCGGCGACCTCGTCGATGGTGAGGCCGAGGCCGTCCTCGCACAGCAGTCCGTACCGCAAACCGGCCACCGCGGCGAGGTGCTCGGGCAGGTCGTCGAGCAGGTCGCTCCCGCTCGCCGACGTGGTGCGGTGCTCCACAGCAGGGGCCTCGCGGTCCGGTTTCATGGCTCGGGCGATCCAGCTCCACGCGTACGTCGACAGGCGCGTGCCGCGGTCGGGATCGAAGCGGTCGACGGCCAGGATGAGGGCCTCGGCCCCGGCCGCCACGGCCTCGTCGAGGCGCTCGCCCCGGTGCCCCAGCCGCAGCGCGTGCAGGGCGACGTTGCGCAGTCCGGCGCAGATCAGCTCCTCACGCGCGGCGCGATCACCGCCCGCGGCGGCGCGCGCCAGCATCCGTTCGGCGTCCGCGGGGATCGGGACCTGGGCCAGGGCATGGAGCACGAAGGGCGACACCACCCCAACCTCCCGGTCACGGCGCCCCCGCGACAGGGGCGCGCGCCGCGCTGTGGACGACGCACCGCTCGCCCACAGGGCCGGTGCGACCGCGACGCCGTGGAGCCCCTGACCCGCCCTCTCCCCCGACGCCGAGTGGCGCAAAGTTGCCCGCCACTCGGCGAGTGGCGGGCGAATCTGCGCCACTCGCGAAGGGTCGGCGCGGCGGCGCGCGCTGCTCAGGTGCTCAGGTGCTCAGGGAGCCATGGCGCCGAGAGCGCGCTCGCGCAGGCTGCGGCGACGCTGCTCGAGCTCGACCAGCCGGCCGAACACCTCGGCGTACTCCGGCGCGGTGGGCTCGGTGCGCTGCAGGCGCGACTTCACGTCGCTGATCTGCCGGGCCAGGGAGAGCTCCTGGAGGCGCGCCAGGACGGCGGGCACCACCGAGACCGCGCCCTGCTCGGAGGCGTGCATCGGCTCGACCGCTGCGACGCCGAGCACACGGCGCAGGTCGTCGCCGGGCAGCGAGTCGGCCACCGCCGGGAGCCACCCGGAGTCGGCTTGCTCGGGCAGTCCCTGCGCCACCATGTGGCGCCAGATCTCGCGGGCCACGGGGTGCACGAAGTCGTCGTCGGTGAGGTCGGCCGCGACGGAGCGGGCGACGTGCGGGTACTGCGCGAGGGCCTTCAGCGCCTCGCGCTCGTCGGCGAACTGCGGAGCACCGAAGCTGGCGAACACGGTCGGCTCGGGTCGCGGCGGCTCGGGCACGGCGGGACCGCGCGGGGCGCGGGCGGCGGCGGGCTTCTGGCCGGCCGCCTTGCGGTGCTCGGAGTGCACGAGGTCGATGTCGACCCCGGCCCGGTTGGCGATCTCGCGCAGGAACTCGTCGACCTTGGAGGTGTCGCGCACCGCCGAGGCCAGGCGCACTGCCTCGCGCACGGCGTCGATGCGCTGGTCGCCCCGGTCGAGGTCGTACCGCTCGAGCGTGTTGTCCAGCACGAAGCGGTAGAGCGGGATGCGCGCGCCGATGAGGTCGCGCACTGCTGCGTCGCCGTCGGCGAGCCTCAGGTCGCACGGGTCCATGCCCCGCTCCTCCACCGCGGCGTACGTCTGGCCGACGAACTCCTGGTCGCCCTCGAACGCCTTCAGCGCGGCCCGCTGGCCGGCCTCGTCGCCGTCGAACGTGAAGATCACCTCGCCGTGGAAGGCGTCGTGGTCGAGCATGAGGCGCCGCAGCACCCGGGCGTGACCCTCGCCGAACGCCGTGCCGCACGTGGCCACCGCGGTGAGCACGCCGGCCTGGTGGCACGCCATCACGTCGGTGTACCCCTCGACGACGACGGCCTGGCTCTCCTTGCGGATCGGGTCGCGGGCCAGGTCGATCCCGTAGAGAACCTGCGTCTTCTTGTAGATGGGGGTCTCGGACGTGTTGACGTACTTGCCCTTCATGAAGTCGTCGTCGAACATCCGCCGGGCGCCGAAGCCGATCACCTCACCCGAGATCTCCTTGATGGGCCACAGCAGACGCCCCTGGAACGCGTCGTAGAGGCCGCGGGCCGACCGCCGGGCGAGGCCGCCGACGATGAGCTCGTCCTCGGCGAAGCCCTTGGCCCGCAGGTGCGCGACGAGCGCCTCCCCCGACCTGGGCGCCCAGCCCATGCCGAAGACCTCGGCCGCGGCCTGGTCGAAGCCACGATCGGTCAGGAGGCGACGACCGGGGGCCGCCTCGCCCGAGGACATCAGCTGCTCGGCGTAGAACCGCTCGGCGGCCTTGTGGGCCAGCAGGAGGCGCTGGCGCTGGCCGGGATCGCGCCGCGGCCCGGTGGGGGCGCCGGTCTCCTCGTAGCGCAGCTGGACGCCGTACTTGTCGGCCAGCCGCTCGACCGACTCCGCGAAGGACAGGCCCTCGATCTCCATGAGGAACTTGATGGCGTCACCGCCCGCCGAGCAGCCGAAGCAGTGGTAGAAGCCCTGGGCCGGGCGGACGTTGAACGACGGACTCTTCTCGTCGTGGAACGGGCACAGCCCCTTGCGGGCACCGCCGCCCGCGTTTTTCAGCGTGACGTACTGCTCGACGACCTCGTCGATCCGGACCCGCTCACGGACGAGTTGGATGTCCTCGTCCTTGATGCGCGCCATGAGGTCATCCTAGGTGCTGCGACCCACGCCCGATCTGGATACGGGCGTCCCGGCAGCCGGGGTCAGCCCAGCAGCCGGCGCGCCCACGCGTGTGCCGAGGCATCGGTGAGGCTGGCCACCTGGTCGACGATCACGCGCAGGCGCTGGGCGTCGTCCGCCGCGGCCCGGAAGTCGGTGGCGAACTCCGGCTCCAGCTCGCCCTCGCCCTTGAGTCGCAGGTGGGCCACGAGCCCGTGCAGCAGGTCGCGCTGCTGCGCGAGGTCGCGCACGCGCGGGTCGGCCCGCATCACGTGGTGCGCCGCCAGCGACTTGAGCACGTTGATCTCGTCGAGGGTGTCGCGCGACACCTCGAGCTCGCCCTCGTACCGGACGAGCGGGCCGGTCCCCCACTGCTCCACGGTGGCCTCGTACGCGGCGCCGGCGAACCGGCCGATGAGGGCGCTGGTCAGGCTCTTGAGGACCGCCTGGGACGACCGGTCGGCCGTGAACGCCGACACCGGCCACTCGGGCAGTGCCCGCAGCCGCTCCAGAGCCGCGTCGAGCCGGTCATCGGTGGCGCTCGCGTCGTACCAGTCACGCGCCACGCGCCAGGAGCCCGGCGTGTCGAGGTCGCCGACGAGGCTGAACCAGTTCCCGACGACCCCGTCCTCCACGTCGTGGACCGAGTAGGCGATGTCGTCCGACAGGTCCATGACCTGCGCCTCCATCGTCAGCCGGCCCTTCATGTCGAGCCACTCGAACACGCGCAGGTCGTCCTCGTAGACGCCGAACTTCGGGGTGTCCCGCTCGCCGCGGCGCCACGGGTACTTCACGCACGACGACAACGTCGCGCGGGTCAGGTTGAGGCCCACGCTGCGGCCCCGGGCGTCGAAGGTCTTGGCCTCGAGGCGCGACAGGATCCGCAGCGTCTGGGCGTTGCCCTCGAAGCCCCCGATCGACGCGGCGACCTCGTTGAGCGCCGTCTCGCCGTTGTGCCCGAACGGCGGGTGCCCCAGGTCGTGCGACAGCGCGGCGGAGTCGACGATCTCGGGGTCGCAGCCGAGGCTCTTGCCCAGCTCGCGCGCCACCTGGGCGACCTCGAGCGAGTGGGTCAGCCGGTTGCGGACGAAGTCGTCGGTGCCGGCGCCCATCACCTGGGTCTTGCCGGCCAGGCGCCGCAGTGCGGAGGAGTGCAGGATCCGCGCCCTATCGCGCTCGAAGGAGGTGCGTCCCGAGCGCTTCGCCGGCTCGGGCACGACCCGCTCGCGCGCCTCGCTCCCGTACCGGTCCACGCGGTCACCCTAGCGAGCCGCGCGCATCCCGGGACTCACCAGCGACCATTGCGGGGCCGCGGCTGGCACGTGGGGCACCGGTAGGACGAGCGGTTCATGAACGGCTCGCGCACGATGAGGTCGCCGCAGCGGTCGCAGGGCCGCCCCTCCTGGCCGTAGGCGTTCAACGAGCGGTCGAAGTAGCCGCTCTGCCCGTTGACGTTCACGTACAGCGCGTCGAACGACGTGCCGCCCTGCTCGAGCGCCATCGTCATCACGTCGCGCACGTGGCCGATCAACTCGGTGGCCTCGGCGATCCGCAGCCCCTTGGTGTTGCGCGCGTAGTGCAGGCGGGTGCGCCACAGCGCCTCGTCGGCGTAGATGTTGCCCACCCCGGAGACCAGCCCCTGGTCGAGCAGGGCGCGCTTCACTCCGGTCTGGCGGCGGCGCAGGCGGGCGACGAACGCCGCGTCGTCGAACGCGGGATCCAGCGGGTCGAGCGCGATGTGGGCGATCTCGGTGGGCGGATCGGTCTCGCTGACCGACATGCCCCCGAAGATCCGCTGGTCGGCGAAGCGCAGCTGACGTCCGTCGTCGAGGTCGAAGGTGATACGCAGGTGACGCGGCGGCGGGGCGTCGGGATCGGAGATGAGGGCCTGACCGCTCATCCCGAGGTGGGTCAGGATGCTGGAGCCGTCGTCGAGCGCCAGCCACAGGTACTTGCCGCGGCGGTGGGCCGACTCGACCCGGCGGGAGACGAGGCGGGCGACGAAGTCGGAGGGGCCGGGGCCGTGGCGGCGCACCGAACGCGAGTCGAGCACCTCCACCGCGGTGATCGTGCGCCCGACCACGTGGTCGTCCAGGCCGCGCCGGACGACCTCGACCTCAGGAAGCTCGGGCACCGTCGGGGTTCGGGGCTGGGGCGGTCGCGGCGGCGCGCTCGCTGATGGCACGCCACGCGATCTCGGCGACCATCTGCTCGGCGTCCTTCTTGGAGCGGCCGGTGCCGCCGTCGAAGCGCTCGGCGCCCAGCACGACGGAGGCGGTGAACGTCTTGTCGTGATCGGGGCCGGTGCCCTCGAGGACGTAGGCGGGCACGCCGAGTCCGTGCAGCGCCGAGATCTCCTGCAGCGAGGTCTTCCAGTCGAGGCCGGCACCCATCTGGGCGGCGTCGGCGATCACCGGGTCGAAGATCGCGTGGATGACGTCGGCGGCGCGCTCGATGCCGAACTCGACGAAGACCGCGCCGAGCACGGCCTCCATGGCGTCGGAGAGGATCGAGGGCTTGTTCCGGCCGCCCGAGGCCTCCTCGCCACGACCGAGACGCAGGTGGTCGCCGAGGCCGAGGGTGCGCGCGACCTCCGCCAGGGCCTTCGCGCTGACGACCGCCGCGCGCAGCTTCGCCAGCTGGCCCTCGGGCAGGTCGGGGTGGCCACGGAACAGGGTCTCGGTGACCACGAGGCCGAGCACCGAGTCGCCGAGGAACTCCAGGCGCTCGTTGTTCGGGATCTGGCCGTTCTCGTAGGAGTACGACCGGTGAGTCAGGGCATGCGTGAGGAGCTCGGGGTCCAGATCAGGGACCCCGAGCGTCTCACTCAGTGCCGCGAGCTCGGGCACGTCGTGCAGGTCAGAGGACCTGACGACGCTCACCGCGCGCGCCGTACTGGCCGCACTCGGCGCAGGCACGGTGGGAAATCACCTTGCCGTTGCATGCCGGGTTCGCGCAGTCGACGGTGGCGACAGCCGTCGTCTTCCACGCAGAACGGCGGTGCCGGGTGTTGCTGCGCGACATCTTCCGCTTCGGGACGGCCACGGTTACTCCTCAGGTCGTTCGGTCAGGTGGGTCAGCGCCGACCATCTCGGGTCGATCGCGTCACCGTGTGTGTGGTCGGGATCGTCCGCGAGCCGGGCCCCACACTCGGGGCACAGTCCCGGACAGTCCGGATCACACAACGGGTTGTGCGGCAGTGCGAGCACCACCGCGTCCCGCAGGACGGGCTCGAGGTCCAGATACTCGTCCTCGAGGGCCAGTTCATCCTCGCCCGCGTCCTCGTAGAGGTAGAGCTCCTGGAAGTCGCAGTCGAAGTCCTCTTCGACGTCCCTCAAGCAGCGCACACACTCGCCGACGGCGTGGACCGAGGCGGTTCCGGTGGCGAGAACACCGTCCATCACTGCCTCGAGCCGAAGCTCCAGACCGATGGGCGAGCCCTCGGGAACACCGAAGACCGGAAGACCGAGGTCCGCAGGTGCCTCGAGGACGAGATCGTACGACTTCTCCGTACCGGGTCGACGTCCCAACACCTGGGTGTCGAACACGAACGGTCGGGAAGCCACGTCAAACCCCTCATCGAGTGCACCGAAGAACCACGGCCAGCAAACGGGCCAGCGTCAATCCTACCTCGCCGCGCCTCGGGGAGGCGAATCGGTGTCGGTCACCTCCTCATCATGGCGGACCGGCCGGGAGAAGCGACACCGGAAGCGTCGGTCCCGGGTGGGACGCTGGCCCCATGGAGGCCAAGGACGACGACCGGTTCGGGTCGATCCTCCACGCCGACCTCGACGCGTTCTACGCGTCGGTGGAGCAGCGCGACGACCCGTCCCTGCGCGGGCGCCCGGTGATCGTCGGCGGTGGGGTCGTCCTGTCGGGCTCCTACGAGGCCCGGGCGCGGGGCGTGCGCACGGCCATGGGCGGCCGCCAGGCGCTGCGGCTGTGCCCCGAGGCGGTGGTCGTGCCGCCGCGATTCGACGCGTACGTCGCGGCCAGCAAGGCCGTCTTCGCGATCTTCCGCGACACCACTCCCCTCGTCCGCGGCCTGTCGATCGACGAGGCGTTCCTCGACGTCTCCGGGCTGCGCCGGCTGCGCGGCCCCGCCCTGCCGATCGCGCGCGAGCTGCGGCGCCGGGTGCAGGACGAGACGGGCCTGCCGATCTCCGTGGGCCTCGCCCGCACTCCCTACCTCGCCAAGGTCGCCAGCACGCTGGCCAAGCCCGACGGGCTGCTCGTCGTACCGGTCGACGGCGAGCTGGAGTTCCTGCACGCGCTGCCCGTCGAGCGGCTGTGGGGCGTGGGCGACATCACCGCGGCGAAGCTGCACGCCGCCCGCCTGCGCACGGTGGCGGACGTCGCGCGGCTGACCCCCGGCGAGCTGTCCGCCGGCGAGCTGTCCGCGATCGTCGGGCGCGCCGCGGGTCACCACCTCCACGCGCTCGCGAACGGGCACGACGCCCGCCGGGTCGAGCCCGGCCCTTCACGCCGGTCGATCGGGGCGCAGCACGCGCTGGGCCGTGCCTCGTTCGCCGAGGCCGACCTCGCGCTGCTCGCGCTGTGCGACAAGGTCGGGCGCCGCATGCGCCGGGCGGGCCGGACCGCCGCGACAGTCACGATTCGCTTGCGGTTCGGTGACTTCCGTCGCTCCACGTCGTCGCGCACGCTGCCCCGGCCCACCGAGAGCACCTCGGTGATCTCCGAGGTCGCCCGCGCCCTGCTGACGTCGCGCCGTGCCGACATCGAGCGGGACGGCATCACACTGGTGGGCGTCGCGCTGTCGGGGCTCGACGACCACGGTGCCCAGCTCGTGCTGCCGCTCGACGACGAGGCCGATCCCGTGCTCGACCAGACCCTCGATCGCGTCGCCGCGCGGTTCGGGAACGCCGCCGTCCGGAGAGGGAGTCACCTCGGGCGCGGCTGGGAGCCTCGGTCGCCCGTGCAGTGACGGGTCAGGGGGTCAGTGCCCGAAGGCCGCGTCGAGGGCGTTCATCACGTGCTTGGGCACGAGGCCGTTGACGTCGCCGCCGTGGCGAGCGACCTCCTTGACCAGGCTTGACGCGATGAACGTGTAGTCCGGCGAGGTGGGGATGAAGACCGTGTCGATCCCCGTCAGGTTCCCGTTCATCTGGGCCATCTGGAGCTCGTAGTCGAAGTCCGAGACGGCGCGCAGGCCCTTGACGATGGCCTGGACGTCGTTCTGCGCGCAGTAGTCGACGAGCAGTCCGGCGTAGGAGTCGAGCGTGACGTTCTCCAGCTCGGAGGTCGCCTCCGCGATCAGCTCGATGCGGCGCTCGATCGGGAAGAGCCCCGCCTTGCTCTCGTTCACCAGCACGACCACGACGACCTCGTCGAACAGGAACGAGGCTCGCTCGATGATGTCGAGATGGCCGTTCGTGATGGGGTCGAAGGAGCCGGGGCACACCACGCGCGTCATGTCAGTGACCGTACCAAAGGCGCGTCTCGCCGTAGGACTTGTCCCGCAGCGCGTCGAACCCCTCGGGCCACGTGAACTCGTCGCGGCTCGAGCGCTCGACCACCACGACGGCGTCCTCGGCCAGGGAGGGGCGCAGCGCGGCGACGATCGACGCCACCTCCTCGGTGGGCACGGCGTACGGAGGGTCGAGGAACACGAGGTCCCACGGACCGCTGTTCGCAGCCACGTAGCGCTGCGCCGTGACGCGGTGCACGCGTGCTGACGCGCCCAGTTCGGTGACGTTGCGCTGGATGGTGCGGGCGGCGCGCGCGTCGGACTCGACGAGGTCGGCGTGCGCGGCCCCGCGCGAGACGCACTCGAGCCCGAGCGCCCCCGAGCCGGCGAACAGGTCGAGGACCCGGAGTCCGTCGAAGCCGCCCAGCAGCGAGTTCAGGGAGGCGAACACCGACTCGCGCACGCGGTCGGAGGTGGGGCGGGTGCCGTCGCCCGGGGGCGTCGTGATGCGGCGGCCTCCCCACCGCCCGGCGATGATCCGCGTCATGCCGCCAACCCACCGATCCGTCGCTGGAGCCCGCTCATGCCCGCTCCAGGTAGTCGGCGCGCTCGGACTCCTCGAGCCGGCGGATCGACGCCTCGAGGTCGGGCGGCACGTCGCCCGATGCCAGCGCGGCCACGGCGGCGTCGCGCGCGTCGGCGATGACCTGCTCGTCGCGCACGACCGACAGCAGCCGCAGGCTCGACCGGACACCGGACTGGCGCGCACCCAGCACGTCGCCCTCGCGACGCAGCTCGACGTCGAGCTTCGAGAGCTCGAAGCCATCGGTGCTGGCGGCCACGGCGGCGAGGCGCTCGCGGGCCGGGGTGCCGGCGGGCGACCCCGTGACCAGCAGGCACAGCCCCGGCTCGGAGCCACGGCCCACCCGGCCACGCAGCTGGTGCAGCTGCGAGACGCCGAAGCGGTCGGCGTCCATCACGATCATCATCGTGGCGTTGGGGACGTCGACGCCCACCTCCACCACGGTCGTGGCCACGAGGACGTCGACGTCGCCCGCGGCGAAGGCCGACATCACCGCGTCCTTCTCGTCGGCGGCCATGCGGCCGTGCAGGCGGCCGACCCGCAGGCCGGCGAGGGGCCCCTGCTCGAGCGCCTCGGCCAGCTCGACGAGGCCGACGGTGGGCCGCTTCTGCTCCTCGTCGTCGTCCTCGGGCGGCTCGACGTCGTCCTCCGCGACGGCCTCGCCGATCCGCGAGACCACGACGTAGGCCTGGCGCCCGCGCGCGACCTCCTCGTGCACGCGCTGCCACGCGCGCTCGAGCCACGAGGGCTGCTCCGCCACGGGCACGACGTTGCTCTGGATCGGCTGGCGGCCCGCGGGCAGCTCGCGCAGCGTGGAGACCTCGAGGTCGCCGAACACGGTCATCGCGATCGTGCGCGGAATGGGCGTGGCGGTCATGACGAGGACGTGGGGGCTCACGCCGTCGGCCGCGGCCGCCCGGTCGGAGAGCGCCGAGCGCTGCTCGACGCCGAAGCGGTGCTGCTCGTCGATCACCACGAGTCCGAGGTCGGCGAACTTCACCGTCTCCTCCAGCAGCGCGTGGGTGCCCACGACGATCCCGGCCTCGCCCGACACGATGTCGAGCAGTGCCTGCTGACGGGCCTTCGCCCCCATCGAGCCGGTGAGCAGGCGCACGCGCGTGGCCTCGTCGGCACCGCCGAGCATGCCGCCCTTCGCGAGGTCGCCGAGCATCCGCTCGATGCTGCGGTGATGCTGGGTCGCCAGCACCTCGGTGGGCGCCAGCAGCGCGGCCTGTCCCCCGGAGTCGACGACCTGGAGCATGGCGAGCAGGGCGACGATCGTCTTGCCTGAGCCGACCTCACCCTGAAGGAGCCGGTGCATCGGGTGCGTGTCGGCCAGGTCCTGGTCGATCTCACCCGCCACCTGCGCCTGGCCCGCCGTGAGCTGGAACGGCAGCCGCTGCTCGAACGCCACCCGGATCCCGTCGCCGCGACCGGGCCGCGCGAGGGCGCGCCGCTGCTGCGAGTCGGTGCGTCGGCGCGCGAAGACCGCCTGGACCTCGAAGGCCTCCTCGAAGCGCAGCCGGGTCTGCGCGAACACCCAATCGGCGCGCTTGCGCGGGCGGTGGATGTACTCGTAGGCCGTGGGGGCGTCGAGCAGGCCGCGCTCGCTGCGGACCTGCTCGGGGATCGGCTCGGGGAAGACGTCGACGACGTCGAGCGCCACCTGGACGGCTCGCTCGACGTCCCACGTGGTGAGCCCACCGCCCGCGGGATAGATCGGCAGTGCGCCGCCGCCGCGACCGAGGTCGGCGAGGGTCTTGCCCTCGGGCAGCTCGCGCATGTGGGGCGACGCCAGCTGCAGCCGTCCCTGGTAGGCCGAGACCTCGCCCGACAGCAGCTGCTGGCTGCCGACGGGCGTCTTGGAGACGACGTACTGGTTGAAGAACACCGCCTCCATCGTGGCCCGCCCGTCCGACAGGGTCACCACGACGCGGAACTTGCGGGGGTTGCTCCGGAACGAGAGCTTCTTGACGTCCAGCACCGTGGCGACGAACGCGACGACCTGGCCCTCCTCGAGCTCGTTGAACGAGTCCGGGTGCTCCAGGTCGATGTAACGGCGCGGGAAGTGGCGCAGCAGGTCGCCGACGGTGCGGTGGCCGAACGCCTTCTCCAGCTTCTTGGCCGAGTCCCCCACCACCTTGGACAGGCGGGTGTCGAAGTCGATCGCGGTCATTCCACCGCCAGGAAGAGCGGGTAGGTGCCCTGGTCGCCGTCAATCGTCTCCACGTCGACGTGCGGCGCCTCCTGCTGGACCCGCGCGGCGATCCGCTCGCTCGTGGCGGGGTCGCAGTCGCGTCCGGTGACGAGGGTGACCATCTCGGCGGTCGCGAGATCGAGGCGCTGCAGCACCTCGAACGCGACGTCGACCTCGGAGGACCCGATGATCGCGAAGTCGCCGTTGACGACGCCGAGCACATCACCGGCCGAGCACGGGCCCGCCATCGTGATGCCGTCCTCGACGGCGATCGTGACGGCGCCGTGCCGCGTGGCGCCCGCGGCGTTCGACATCGCGACGACCACCACGTCGAAGGGACGGCCCGGATCGTGCACCGCGAGGGCGGTGAGCGCCTGGACCTGCACGGTGGTGGGCAGCACGGCGACCCGCGCCCCGGCGTCGCGCGCCGCGGACGCGGCCGCCTCGAACATCGCGATGTGACCGGCGCGGTTGGGCAGGAGGATCACCTCGTCGGCGCCGCTGTCGGCGATGGCGCCCGCGACCTGGGCGACCGTGAGGGACGAGCCGGGCGAGAAGTGCAGCGCGGTGCCACCCGCCCGCTCGGTGAGCTCGGCCAGGCCGGGACCGGTGACCGCGCTGATGATCACGCGACCGCCCGCCGGCGCGACGGGACGGGCCATCTGCTCGGCGAAGTGCGTGACGGAGATGCGGAACGGCGAGCCGGCCGCGATGCCGGCCTCGATCGCCGCGCCCACGTCGTCGACGTGCACGTGCACGTTCCACAGCCCCTCGCCGCCGATCACGACCAGCGAGTCGCCGAGCGGCTCGAGAGCGTCGCGGAGTCCGGGGATCCGGTCGTCGGCGGTGCGCAGCAGGTACATCACCTCGTACGAGGGCCCGTCCTCGCCGAGGTCGGACCCGGGCTCGACGATCGGCACCGGGACGGTCGCGGACCGCGGCGTGGGCGCGCGGCCGGTGAGCGCGAAGGCGACGGAGTCGAGCACGACCACGAGCGCGCGACCGCCGGCGTCGACGACCCCAGCCCGCGCGAGCCTCTCGAACTGCGTGGGCGTGAGCGCGAGCGCCTCGCGGGCCGCCCCGGCGGCCACGTCGAACACGCGCCGCGGGTCGTCCTCCGTGGACGCGGCCTCCCGCGCCGCCCGCGCCGCCGACGCCGCCACCGTGAGGATCGTGCCCTCCTGCGGGCGGCCCACCGCGGCGTAGGCGGCGGTGGACGCGGCCTCGAGCGCGTCGGCGATGTCGTGGGAGCTGAGTCCGTCGAGGCACTCGCGCAGGACGCGCAGGCTGCCGAGCACCAGCTCGGCCAGGATCGTGCCGCAGTTGCCCCTCGCCCCGATCAGCAGGCCCTCGGCGAAGGCGCGCATGACGTCGACCGACGACCGCTCGGCCGGCAGCGCGTCGATGGCCTCGACGCCGGAGACGAAGGTGAAGTAGGCGTTCGTGCCGGTGTCGCTGTCGGGGACCGGGAAGACGTTCATGGCGTCGATCTCGTCCCGCGCGACGGCCAGCATCTCGGTGCACAGCCGGGCCCACGCGTCGAAGCGCTCGGTGTCGATCCGCAGGGCCATGGGTCGAGACTATCGGGCCGACGCCGGACTCGATTCGCGCTGGTCGTGTCGCGTCAGGTATGCTCGAGAGGTTGTATTTTTCCCCCGAACGAGTTCAGGAGTGGTCGCCGTGGCAGCCGTCTGCGATGTGTGCGGCAAGGGACCGGGCTTCGGCCACAACGTGTCCCACTCGCACCGACGCACCAAGCGTCGTTTCGATCCGAACATCCAGCGCGTCCGCGCCGTCGTCGAGGGCACCCCGAAGCGGCTCAACGTCTGCACCGGTTGCCTGAAGGCCGGCAAGGTCTCGCGCTGAGACGCTCAGATCTTTCGTGAACAACGGCGGCCCTCGGGCCGCCGTTGTTCGTTTCTGCCCGGCCCTCGCGCATCGTCGGCGCCGCACCCCGCGTCGGTCTATCCTCGCGGAGTGACCCGAATCCACGCCTTCACCGACGACGTCCTCGCCGATCACGACGCCGTCGCCGTGGCGCAGCTCATCGCCTCGGGCGAGGCCAGCCGCACCGAGGTCCTCGAGGCCGCCCTCGCCCGCATCGACCGGGTGAATCCGGTCCTCAACGGGATCAGCCACGACGACCGGGCCCGGGCCACGATCCGCGCCGAGGACGTCTCCGGAGACGGCGGACCCCTCGCCGGCGTGCCGAGCCTCATCAAGAACAACACCGACTACAAGGGCCTGCCCACCCAGCAGGGCTCCGCGGCGGTGCCGCCCGAGCCGGCGGAGTCCCACGAGGAGTTCACCGAGCAGTTCCTCTCCACCGGCGTCACCGTCGTCGGCGCCACCACCCTTCCGGCCTTCGGCCTGACCGCCTCCACCGAGTTCGTCGACCGCGAGCCGACCCGCAACCCGTGGAACCCGGCCTACTCCTCCGGCGCCTCGTCGGGTGGCTCGGCGGCGCTCGTCGCCGCGGGCGCCGTGCCGATCGCCCACGGCAACGACGGCGGCGGCTCCATCCGGATCCCCGCCGCGGCGTGCGGCCTCGTGGGCCTCAAGACCACGCGCAACCGCCTGGCCCCCGCCAAGGAGATGAAGGACGCCCCGCTCGACATCGTGGCGAACGGCGTCCTCACGCGCAGCGTGCGTGACACCGCCGTGTTCCTGGCCGCCGCCGAGAGGTACCGCCCGGTCCCCCGCCTTCCGCGGGTCGGCCTGGTCGAGGGTCCCTCGGCGCGCCGGCTTCGGGTCGGCCTCGTGACCGAGACGCTCAACGGTGTGCCGCTCGACGCCGACAGCACGCGCGAGCTGCGCCGTGTCGCCGAGCTCGTCGCCTCCCTGGGGCACGTGGTCGTCGAGATGCCGATCCCCGTGGACGCGGCCTTCGAGCGCCACTTCGTCCAGTACTGGCGCACGATCGCCTTCTCCCTGGACTACGCCGGCCGATTCGTCGTCTCCCGCGACTTCGACCGCAGCAAGGTCGATCCGTTCACCCGTGGCCTCGCCCAGGCATTCATCCGCAGCTTCTGGCGCACCCCGGGCGCGATCAGGGCGCTCAAGCGGTCGGCGCAGTCGTACAGCGAGATCTTCGCGGACTGGGACGTCGTCCTGAGCCCCACGCTCGGACACACCACGCCCGAGCTGGGCTGGCTCGACCCGGGCGTCGAGTTCACGGAGGCGTTCGACCGCCTGCGCACCTACGTGGCGTACACACCGCTCAACAACGCCTCGGGTGGTCCGGCGATCAGCCTGCCGCTGGGTCGTACCTCGAACGACCTGCCGCTGGGCCTGCACTTCTCGGCCGACCACGGTGACGAGCGCACGCTGCTCGAGCTCGCCTTCGAGCTGGAGGCGGCGTCGCCGTTCGCGCGGATCCAGGACTGACGCCCGAGGTCGCCCCTCAGGTCCAGTGCTTGTGGCCGGTGCCGCCCTCGTACGGGGCGCCGGCCACGGTGACGCCCTCCCCTGCGCCGACCGTGCCGATCTTCGTCCAGCCGTCGGGCAGGGTCGCCCCGGCCGCGAAGGTGGCGGCCAGCGCGTAGTCGTCGCCGCCCGTCAGCACGAACGTGAGCGGGTCGACGCCGCCGAGCGCTCCCGCCACCGTCTGCACGGCGTCGAGGATCGTGAAGGCGTCGGGGTCGAGGTCGATGGCGACCTTGCTCGCGCGCGCCACGTGGCCGAGGTCGGCCAGCAGCCCGTCGCTGATGTCGATCATCGAGGTCGCACCGGCGGCGGCGGCCGCGGGACCCGCCGCGTACGGCGGGTGGGGTGCGCGGTGCTCGTCGACGGCCGCCTTGGGCGACCGGAAGCCGCGGCTCAGCGCGCCGTACCCGGCCGAGGCGAGCCCGAGGGTGCCGGCGTAGGCGACCTGATCGCCGGGCTTCGCGCCCGCACGGGTGACGGGACGCTCGGCATCGCCGAGGGCCGTGATCGACAGGATCACCTGCTCAGCGGCCGACATGTCGCCGCCGACGATCTTGGCGCCGACCTTGTCGCACTCCTCGACCATCCCCTTGACGAGGTCGGCGACCCAGGAGACGGGCAGGTCGCCCGGTGCCGCGAAGGCGACCAGCAGGGCCGTGGCCACGCCGCCCATGGCGTTGATGTCGGAGAGGTTCGCGGCGACGGCCTTGCGCCCGATGTCGGCGGCGGTGGACCAGTCGCGGCGGAAGTGGCGGCCCTCGACGAGGATGTCGGTCGCGGTCACGTAGGTGCCGTCGGCCGTGGCGATGTGCGCGGCGTCGTCCCCCGGACCCACCAGCACGTAGTCGCTGGTGCCGAGTCGCCCCCTGACGAGGTCGATCAGCCCGAACTCGCCCAGTTCCGCAATCGTCTGCTCGCTCACAGGGTCATTGTCTCAGCCGACCGCGTCGGACCGAGGCGACTGCGATAGCGTGTCCCGGGCCGAAAGAAAGCAGGTTCCCCGATGGCCGTTCACGCCTACATCCTCGTGCAGACCGAGGTCGGCAAGGCCGCCGACGTCGCCGCCGCGATCGCCCAGATCGAGGGGGTCGCGCTGTCGGAGGACGTCACCGGTCCCTACGACGTCATCGTGCGGGCCGAGGGCCCCTCGGTCGACGAGCTCGGCACCTTGGTGGTCTCGCAGATCCAGCGCGTGCCGGGCATCACCCGCACGCTGACCTGCCCCGTCGTGCGGATCTGATCCCTCGCGGACCTGAGTCCGCGAGGGTCAGTCGACCTCGGTGACGACCGACTGGATCTCGCCGACCTCGAGGTTCTGCGGGGCCGAGGTTCGGTCGATCGGGGCCGGTAGGTCGATCGTGCCCGCGGGCGTCGTGATGCGAACGTCGTACGCGACCGACACGGACACGTCGAACGCGCCCGAACGGGCGTACGCGTGCTCGACCGCGCCAGACTGGCCGACCGAGGCGCCCTCGATGCCGACACCGCTGCCTGAACGACCGTCGCCGAACGACCAGGACACCGTGCCCGGAGTGAACTCCACCGGGATCTGGAGGCCGAGGATGTCGACAGTGACGGTGGTGGCCTGCGCCTCCGCGGCGAAGTTCGTCGGGATGTTGACGTAGGACCGCTCGGCCGGCTCGATCACGAACGTGGGCGTCGGCGCGAGAGCCAGGGCTCGTTCCATGATGTCCTCGGTGGTGATCGTCGGGGGCTGGCTCTCGTCGGGGTCGTCCGAGCCGCGACAGGCGACGCCCCCTCGGGAGAACTGCTCGTCGATGGCGAGATTGTCGGCGCCCATCCGGCGTTCGAAGGCCCAGTACCGGAAATCTCCTTCGGGGCACCCTGAGGAGAAGCCCGTGCACGCGACGTCGGCGATCGTCTCGTAGTCATCCACGCCCCGACCGGTGGCGGTCACGGAGTTGATGCTGCAGTAGGGAACGTAGACGCGCTGCGTCCACGGCACGGGCACGCTGATGGCGCCACCACCGCCGCCTCCCCCATTGCCCGGGTTGCCCTGCTCGCCGCCCTCGGAGCCGCAGACGTCGACGCCGCCGGAGCCGGCCTCGCCGCCCCATCCACCGGGGCAGTCGTCGGCCGCCGCGGGCGCAGCGGTGGACAGTTGGAGCGCTGCCACCAGGCCTGCGAGCAGGACCGTGGCGGACAGGAGCGCACCGACGCGGCGCGCGAACGAGGTCAGCCCAGCTGGTAGCGCAGCAGCACCCATTGGTCGTCCTTCCACTGAAGATCGGCCGTGAAGGGCAGTGCCTTGGCCGCGTCGATTCTCGTCGTCTTCTTCTCGCCGTCGGTGGTGACCACGGACTTGCCCGCCGGCACGTCCATGGCCAGTTTCACCTGGTAGAAGACATCGTCGTTGATCACGGGCTTCTCGGCCAACTCGTAGGTGACCGGGCCCGACAGGATCGACTGCTTGTTGATCTTGCCGTTGTCGTGGTTGTCGGCCCACTCACGGCAGGTCTCGCAGGCGCCGAGCTCGGCGATCTCGGTCAGGGCGGGCACGTCCGAGGTGGCCATCATGTAGAAGACCGTGTCGGCGGCGAACTCGGCGAACGCCAGCGCGCCGGCCTCGGACTGCTCGTCCGCGGGTCGCTGCGGCTTGACGTCGGCGGACCACGCCGCCTCCGTGGTGGGCGCGGAGGTCGTGGCCGAGGCACTGGGCTTCGGGTCCGCGGGGTCGCTGTCGTCACTGCCGCACGCGGCGGTCAGGCCGAGCGTCAGCACGAGGGCAGCACCGGCGAGGGTCTGGCGCATGGAACTCCTTCGGCACGAACCGAGACGCCCGGCCCCACGAGGGAGCCGGGCGTCGAGGTCAGGTCAGCGAGGCGACTGAAGGGGCGTCAGCACGGGGTGCTGATCGGCTTCCTTCGCGCCCTCGGCGAACTTGTTGTGCTGGAAGGCGACGTCGGTTCCGGCGTTCGAGAACGCCTGGCACAGCTGCGTCAGCGCCTGCTTGAACTGGATCCAGGCCTCGTTGAACTCCTTGGCGCCGGTGGACTGCCACTCCTCGTTCGCCTGATTCAGGGACGAGTCCACGTTGGTGATCATCGTGTCCGTTTCCTGCATCGACTTGTTGAGCGTGTTGTACAGCGCGTAGAGATCTTCGATCCGAGCTTGCACCATGGGTTTGTCTCCTTCGTGAGTTCGTCCCCCGATTTATTCGAACGCAGGGACCAGGATGCTGGCCACGAGCGTATCGGACAGATCGCCCGATGGCAGCCCTACCCGACCATTGGGCATGGCCCGTTGTGACCACGTCGGGCTGACGGCGTCGGCGATCGGCGCTACGCTGGGCCACGCCGAAGCAACCATCGCCGGGGGAAACGATGACACCTGAAGACACCGAGGACAAGACCGAGCCGAACCTGTTCCGCAACACGCTGCAGTCGGCGAAGACGACCGTGACGACGTGCGGGAACAACGTCTACTCCGGTTACGGGTCACCGCTCGACGCGATCGCGAACCCGCTCGCCAACGGCGGCTGGGTCTGCACCGAGGCCGACTCCTGGATCGCCGAGCTCAAGGAGCAGTGCACCGGCATCCCCGAGGCCTTCGACGACGCCGTCTCCACGATCCAGGCCCGCATCGGCTCCGAGCCCGACAAGGTGCCCGAGAACGACTGGCGCGGCAACAACTGGCCCCGCCAGTGGCGCATGCAGAGCATGTACTGAGAGGCCCTCATGACCACCGTCACGATCAAGATCGACGAGATCGGCGCGGCGATCACCGCGATGCAGGACCTCTCCACGGAGGTCCAGTCGCAGGCCGCCGTCGCGCGATCCGCCTCACCCATCGGCCTGCCGAGCCTGTCGGACAGCTCCCTGGGCAAGAAGACCCGTTGGCTCGACGACCACCTCGAGGACCTCACCACCCGGCGTGACCTGGCGATCCTGCTCGACCGCGAGGGCACCGGCTCGGCCACCTACTCGGTCACCAGCGACACGCTCTCCAGCGTGAAGGAGATGCTCGGCCAGGAGCTCGCCTCGGCGGCTGCCGACATCGATGCCAACTCCGACGAGGAGGACCTCGACCACATCGCCGGCCTGCTGGAGACGTGGAACGAGGATCCCGACGTCATGGCGGCGATGTTCACCGAGCTCGGGCCCGACGGCACCGTCGGCTTCATGGCGAACATCTCCTCGGCGATGGGCTACGGCGGCGTCGCCGACCCCGAGAAGTACACCTCGCTGGCCGAGGAGTTCCGCACCGGCCTGTCCACCGCCTCCAACGCGCCCGGCTTCCCCGCCGAGTCGTTCGGCGAGGAGATCGTGCGGTACAGCTGCGCTCCCCTGCTCACCGACGAGGAGCAGCAGGCCTTCTCCGAGGAGTTCGGCATGGGGATGAACGGCGCCAACATCCTCACGTACCTCATGCAGGACACCACCTACGACGACGACTTCCTGCTCGGCGCAGCGCGCACGCTCGACGGGTTCGAGCGCATGGCGCAGGACGGCCCGCTCACCGCGCAGGACTGGTACAACCACAACGGTCACGGTCCGCTGCCGACGAAGGACGAGTACGACGGCTGGTACGACGACCCGATGGCCGCGATCATGCACAACTTCGGGGAGAACCCCGAGGCCGGCCTGACCTTCTTCACCGAGCCCACCGAGGACGGCTGGAACCGCCAGACCTACTACTTCAACGACCGCGAGTGGAAGGCCGACGGCTACGGCGGCATCTCGCACGCCGTCGAGGGCATCGGCACCTCCGAGGCCAACCTCACGAGCGATCCCGAGGCCACCACCGGCCTGGTCTCGCGCTTCCTCGACCAGGTGGCGAACAGCGACGGCTTCAACCCCGAGGATGCCAAGGCCGCGTCGCCGCACATCGCCGACCTGCTGAAGTTCTACATGCCGGCGGTCGACACCGCGCTGCGCTTCCCGAACGAGGACGGCGACGGCGGCTCCAAGAGCCTCACGATCGACAACCTGGGCACGTTCGAGCACTACCCGATCCTGTTCAGCGACGACCTCGACTCGCTCATGCAGGTGGCGATGGGCACGCCCGACGGCATGCAGAGCATCGCCGAGGGCACGGGCGCCTACCAGCAGACGCAGGTCAACAACATCGCCGCGGCGCTCGAGGCCAACCCCGACGATCCCGACCTGCGCATGCAGCTGCGCGACGTCCTCCAGCGCTCGGCCGCCCTTCAGGGCTTCGCCGAGTACTCCGTGGGCCAGGTCGAGATCGAGGGCGCCGAGAGCCGCGACGCCCAGCGCCAGGCCTTCATCGACCTCGTCGGCGACGCCGCGGGCATGGTCCCGCTACCCGGGGCCGACGTCGTCGGCGACTGGGGCAGCAAGCTGATCGACTTCGGCTACAGCCAGGCGGTCGACTTGGGCAAGGACGCCGGCGGCGACGCCTTCACCTCCGAGGGTGCGGCTGCCACGGACAACGCCAACGACCGTGCCGCGGCCGGCACGAACCGGGTCAAGATCCAGGCCTACCTCGCTCTAGTCGAGTCCGGCGTCATCCCCCGCGACGAGGTGCCCGACAGCTTCTTCGAGAACGGGCGGCTCATCAACGCCGGCGACATCCCGGCCGACGAGATGTCCAGCTACGCCCAGTCCGCGATGTCGGGCGTCAGCTCCTACGCGTCGAACAACGACCTCGAGGGCCCCTACCGGGACGAGTTCCTCGAGTACTACGGGCCGGCGGGCGAGTGACGGTGCGACGACTGCTGATCGGCGCCGTCGCAGCCGCCGCCCTCCTGGCGAGCTGCGCCGACGAGGAGCCCGAGGGCGGCACCGACCGCGACGACGTGCCCTCCACGCTGCTCCAACGCGAGGACCTGCCCGAGGTCGAGAAGGTCACCACCGACGACCGATCGATCCTCACGCGGACCAACTGCGCCGCGATGGAGGGCGAGTACAACCTCACGATCACCGACTCCGACGACGTCAGCGCCCTCTACGTCCTCGCCGACGGCGACCAGGTCAGGTCGTCGCTGCAGGGACCCGCGCAGAACCAGACCACGATCGACCCCACGATCGACCAGGTCGACGCGGCCATCACCGAGTGCCTGACCGCGGAGATCCCGAACGGGAGCTTCGAGCGCATCGAGGGCCTGCCCGACGGCGCCATCGGGTTCCGCACAGTCCAGGACACGTCCGAGGGCCCGCAGACCACCGAGCGCGTCTACGCCCCGGCCGACGACGACACGGCCGTCGTGGTCACCGTCGACCACGTCGGTGAGGGCGAGCCGTCGGTCACGGCGGCCGAGCTGCTGCCGCAGGCCGTGCAGCGCGCCCAGGGCTGATTCAGGCAGGACTCAGTCAGGCCTTCGCCACCTGGGCGAACTCCTCGGCTGCGGTCTGAAGCGCGTCGTCGTCCACCGAAGCGTCGAACGTGAAGCGCACCGCGGTCTGGGCGGTCTCGCGGTCGTGGCCCATCGCCGTGAGCACGTGGCTGGGCTCGTCGCTGCCGGCGGCACACGCCGAGCCGCTCGAGGTGACGACTCCCCGCGCGTCGAGGTCGACCAGGATCGACTCGCCGCTACGGGGTGACTGGGTGAGCACGAACGACGCGTGACCCGGCAGGCGGTGCTCGCGGTGGCCGGTGAGCTTCGCGCCCGGGACGAGCTCCTCCACCAGCGCGACGAAGCGATCCCGTCGCGCGGCGACCTCCACCGGATCGCCGTGGCCGAGCTCGAGCGCGGTGGCGATGCCGACGGCGGCGGCGACGTCCTCGGTGCCGGAGCGCCGGCCGTCCTGCTGCCCACCGCCGTGCACGAGCGGCTCCCACGCCTGGCGCCGGTCGACCCACAGCACCCCGACGCCCTTGGGCGTGCCGAGCTTGTGCCCGCTGAGGCTCAGCGCGGTGACGTCGAGGTCGCGCGCGTCGAGGTCGAGCCAGCCGGCCGCCTGCACCGCGTCGGTGTGGAACGGGACGCCCCGCTCGGCGGCGACGGCCGACAGCGCGGCGATGGGCTGGACGGTGCCGACCTCGTTGTTCGCGTACTGGATGCTCACGAGGGTGGTGTCGTCGCGCAGGGCCGCGCCGAGATGGTCCGGATCGACGAGCCCGTCGGCGTCCACGGGCAGCGCCGTGACCTCGAACCCGAGCCGGCCGAGCCAGGCGGCGGACTCCAGCACTGCCGGGTGCTCCACGGCGCTGACCACGACGTGACGTCCGCGCGGGTCGGCCAGGGCGATGCCCTTGATGGCCGTGTTGTCGGACTCCGTGCCGCCACTGCAGAACGTGACCTCACCGGACCGGGCCCCGAGCACCGTGGCCACGCGACGGCGCGCGTCGTCGAGAGCCCGGCGCGCGGTGGCCCCGTCCTCGTGGTGACTGGCCGGGTTGCCGAAGTCGCGGGTCAGGAACGGCCACATCGCCTCGAGCACCTCGCGGCGCACCGGCGACGTGGCGGCGTGGTCGAGGTAGATCACGAGAGCCGCACGTCCAGGCCGAGGTCGAGGTTGCTGACCGAGTGCGTCAGCGCCCCGACGCTGATGACGTCGACGCCCGTCTTCGCGATCTCCGCGATCGTGGTCAGGTCGACACCGCCCGAGGCCTCGACGAGAGCCCGACCGGCCACCAGCTCCACGCCGGCGCGCAGGTCGTCGAGCGCGAAGTTGTCGAGCATGATCGTGTCCACTCCCCCGGCCAGCACCGGCTCGATCTGGTCGATCCGGTCGACCTCGACCTCGATGTGGGTGGTGTGCGGCAGCTGCTCACGGGCCGCGCGGATGGCGGCCGTGACGTCGTCCACGAGCGCCAGGTGGTTGTCCTTGGCCATGACGGCGTCCGACAGGCTGAAGCGGTGGTTGTGGCCGCCGCCGCACCGCACGGCGTGGCGCTCGAGCGCGCGCAGGCCCGGCGTCGTCTTGCGGGTGTCGACCACGCGCACACCCGGTCCCGCGGTCTCCACGTAGGCGGCGGTGAGCGTGGCGATGCCACACATCCGCTGCACGAGGTTCAGCGCGATGCGCTCGCCGCGCAGCACGGCGCGCGCGTTGCCGCGCACCGTGGCGAGGCGGTCGCCGGCGGCGAAGCGGGCACCGTCCCGGAGGTGGAGCTTGACCTCGACCCGAGGGTCGAGGGCGGTCATCGCGACCTCGACGACCTCGCCGCCGGCGAAGACGCCCGGCTCGCGGGCCACGAGGTCGGCGGTGGCGGTGGCATCGCGCGGGACGAAGACCTCGGAGGTGAGGTCGCCGTGCGGGGCGTCCTCGTCGAGGGCGGCCCCCACGACGCGCAGGATCTGGCGGCGCTCAAGCATGGCGCACCGCCACGAGCGTGGAGTGGCGCGCCCCACCGGTGTGGGTCTCGGGGAAGTCGCGGCGGAAGTGCCCGCCGCGCGACTCCTCGCGGGCCAGAGCGCTGGCGACCACTGCGCGGGCCACCCACCACAGGTTCGCGTCCTCGGCGGACTTGGCGTCGATCGGCGCCGGCGGCGCCCAGGCGGCCAGCACCGCGGCCGCGTCCTCGAGACCGGCACGGTCGCGCGACAGGCCCGCGGAGTCCCACATGAGCTGCTGCAGGTCGGTGCGGCCGAACGCCTCGTCACCCGTCTCGACGTCGAGCTCGATCGGCTCGGCCCACGCTCCGTCGAAGTCCGCCTGCGCCTCGGCGCGACCGAGGATCGCCTCGCAGACGCGGCTGCCGTAGACCGCGCCCTCGAGCAGCGAGTTCGACGCCAGCCGGTTGGCGCCGTGCAGTCCGCTGCACGCGACCTCGCCCACGGCGTACAGGCCCGGGACGCTGGTGCGGCCCCAGACGTCGGTGCGCACGCCGCCCATGACGTAGTGCGCCGCGGGCGTGACCTCGATCGGGTCGCGCGACCAGTCGAGGCCCTGCGACCGCACGACGGCGTCGATCGTCGGGAAGCGCTCGGCCAGGAAACGGGCGCCCAGCCGCGTGGCGTCGAGACGAACCGGGGCCCCGCCCTGACGCTGCATCTGCTCGGCGATCCCCCGGGCCACCACGTCGCGCGGTGCCAGCTCGGCGTCGGGGTGCACGTCGGTCATGAACCGGTGGCCCGTGGCGTCGACGAGGACCGCGCCCTCGCCGCGCACCGCCTCGGACACCAGGTGGTTGCCGGGGGTGGCCAGCGACGTCGGGTGGAACTGGTGGAACTCGAGGTCGGCGACAACGGCACCAGCCCGGAGGGCGATCGCCACGCCGTCGGCCGTCGCAACGGCCGGGTTGGTGGTGCACGGGAACAGCTGTCCCGCGCCTCCGGTGGCCAGGACGACGGCGTCGGCGGCCATGAACTCGCCGCCGAGGAGGCGCACGCCGGTGGCCCGGCCGGACTCGACCACGACGTCGACGACCGTGGCGTTCTCACGGACGGCGACCGGTGAGTCGGCGAGCCGGGCGATGAGGGCGGAGGCGATCGCCGCACCGGTGGCGTCGCCGCCGGAGTGCAGGATCCGCTCGTGGGAGTGCGCGGCCTCCAGCCCGAGGGCCAGCTTCCCACCGGCGCGGTCGAACGGCACACCGCGCCGGATGAGCGCGGCCACCGCGGAGGGCCCGTCGGCGCACAGCACCTCCACCGCGTCCTCCTCGCACAGGCCGGCTCCGGCGACGAGCGTGTCGGCCACGTGCGACGCGAGGGTGTCCTCGGCCGAGGTCACCACCGCCACGCCGCCCTGGGCGACGGCGGTGTTGGACTGGTCGAGCCGGGCCTTGGCCACGAGCGTCACCTCGACGCCCGAACGGGAGACGAGCTCGAGCGCCGTGGTCAGTCCCGCGACGCCGCTGCCCACGACGACGACGTGCGTCATGTCAGTCGGCCTTCGGGAGGGCGGCGAGCATCCGCTCGAGCGCGATCTTGGCGTGGACGGCGACGTCGTCGGTCACCACGATCTCGTTGCGGACCTCGCCCTCGACCAGGCCGTCGAGGACCCACGCGAGGTAGCCCGGGTGGATCCGGTACATCGTCGAGCAGGGGCACACGACCGGGTCGAGGCAGAAGACCGTCTTGTCGGGGTGCTCGGCCGCCAGCCGGTTGACGAGGTTGATCTCGGTGCCGATCGCGATGACCGAGCCGGAGGGCGCCGCGGCGACGAACTTCCTGATCGCGTCGGTCGACCCGGCGGCGTCGGCGGCGTCGACCACGGCCATGGGGCTCTCCGGGTGGACGATCACGCGGACGCCCGGGTGCTGGGCGCGGGCCTGCTCGATCTGGGCCACGGTGAAGCGCTTGTGCACCGAGCAGAACCCCGGCCACAGCAGCACGCGGGCGTCGCGCAGGACGTCCTCCTCCACCCCGAGGCCGGGACGGCGCGGGTTGATCATCGGCATCTGCTCCAGCGGCACGCCCATGGCCTTGCCGGTGTTGCGGCCCAGGTGCTGGTCGGGGAAGAACAGCACGCGTCGGCCCTGCTCGAAGGCCCACTCCAGCACGGTGGAGGCGTTGGACGAGGTGCACACGATACCGCCGTGGCGGCCGCAGAACGCCTTGAGCGCGGCCGACGAGTTCATGTACGTGACCGGGACGGTGTCGTCGTCACCGTAGAACTCGGTCAGCGCCTCCCAGGCTGCCTCGACCGACTCCTCGTCGGCCATGTCGGCCATCGAGCAGCCCGCCGCGAGGTTCGGCAGGATGACGCGCTGCTCGGGACGGGCCAGGATGTCGGCGGTCTCGGCCATGAAGTGCACGCCGCAGAAGACGATCGCCTCGGCGTCGGGGCGCGTCAGCGCGGCGTTGGCCAGCTGGAAGGAGTCGCCCACGAAGTCGGCGTACTGGACCACCTCGTCGCGCTGGTAGAAGTGCCCCAGGATGACGAGGCGGTCGCCCAGGGTCTCCTTGGCGGCACGGATGCGGGCGTGCAGCTCGGCCTCCGGCATGCGCTGATACGCCGCGGGCAGCTGGCCCGGGCGGGTGACCGGAGCCGGGATGACGTCGTCCTCGGACGCGCCCGGACCGTAGCCGGGGAACCGGTCGAACTCCCACGGCTGCTTCGCCAGCTCGGCGTCGCACGTGTCGCCGGGCGCCGTGACGATGAGGTCGTTGATCGAGAGGGTCATGCTGTCTCCAGTCGGTAGAGCGCCGGCGGCCGGTGGCTGGTGCCGGTGACGTGACGGCCCGTGGCGACGATGCGCGGGTGGGCGAGTGCCTGACGGCGGAAGTTGGCGGGATCGAGGCGAACCTGGCGGACGGCCTCGTGCACCTCGCGCAGCTGGGCGATCGTGAACTCCTCGCCCGTGAACGCGTGCGCGATGTCGGAGTAGGCGATCTTGGCGCGCAGGCGGTCGAGCGCGTACGTGACGATCGCGTTGTGGTCGAAGGCCAGGGCGGGAACCTCGTCGGCGACGAACCACTCCACGTTCTCGCCGTCGATCGCCCGCGCGTCCTCGTCGGGCCGCACGAGCGCCCAGTAGACGATCGAGACGACCCGGTCGGGCGAGCGGTCGATGCCGCCGAAGCTGTAGAGCTGCTCGAGGTACGACGGCTCGAGCCCGGTGGTGCGGCGCAGGGTGGTGCGCGCCGACGTGACGAGGTCCTCGGCCGGCTTGAGAGGGCCACCGGGCAGCGCCCACTGGCCGAGGAACGGCTCGCGGATGCGCTTGACCAGCGGCAGCCACAGCGTGTCGCGCCCCGTGGTGGGGTGCGGGCGCAGCGCGAAGATCACCGTGGACACGGCCAGCTCGATGCGTTGCTCCATCACACCCACCTCCTTAGGGTCAATGCGACACTAAGGGGTAGTTATGGTCATGTCAACCCTAAGTCCCGAGTCGTGGTCGTCCGATGATCTCGAAACTCCCCCGCAAGCGGGAGGTGCCCCCAGTCTCGCTGCGCTCGCCCGCTACTCGATCGCCGGTGGTCGAGCAGAACAGCGAGGAACGAAAGCCGGTGGTCGAGTAGCACGGCGAGGAACGAGCCGGCGTATCGAGACCACGTGCCCCGGGGTCAGAAGTAGTCGCGGATGAGCACCGGGCCCGCCGGCGGCTCGAACGCCTCGGGCTTCAGGACGAGCAGGTCGTAGGGACGGTGCTCGCGCACGCGGTGCTCGGGCAGGACGTCCGTCAGCTCGGTGCCCGAGGTGTCGAAGCGGATCGTCGGGGTCACGCTCGAGAAGGTGCCGAACATCCACAGCAGCGAGTCGCGCGCCGCGTCGTCGGTCCACACGAGGTCCTCGACCTCGACGTGGGCGTCCCCGCCGACCCCCGCGGACCGGTTCCAGGCGCCGTACGCGACGGCACGACCGCCCTCGTCGAGCGCCAGCGTGACACCCGTGGCGTCGTCCAGCCACGCGTCGTGGTCGAACTCCACCGACGTGCGGGTGAGCGGACCGTCATGGCGACTCGCCCACTCGGCGTAGATCCGCTGGAGCGTCGGCACGTCGTCCGTGGTCGCCCGTCGCAGCTCGTGCCGCCGCTCGAACCGGTGCAGGGTGGACGCGTCGACCTCGATCGTGTCCATCGCGCCGACGGTCCGGTACCCCAGGCTCGCGTAGATCCCGGGGGCGCTGGCGAACAGCGTCGAGACGACGTCACCCTGCGACCGGGCGTCGTCGTGCAGGCGCTCCATGAGCGGACGCAGCAGGCCGCGCCCGCGGAACTCCGGCGCGATCGCGACCCCGCCGACGCCACACGTCGGCACTTCACGCCCTCCAAACCAGGACGCGTAGGGCTTGCGCGTGGTGGTGGCCGCGAGCTGCCCGTCGACGAACAGCCCCCAGCGCTCGTACGCCGGGTGCTCGACCCGGTCGCCGCCCAGCGTCGATGTCCCGAATGCCGGAAGTCGCACGGCGACCAGCGCGTCGCGGTCGTCCTCGGTCAGTCTGCGGATCTCCATGGACCCGACGTTAGCGATCCCGCCGCTCTCGTCCTCGCGGCCGCGCTGCGAGGACGTCGGGTTACGGCGGTGACGGATTCCCCGGTTACGTGGGTTCTCTGGCACCTGCCGGGGTTTGCGCACCACGTTGAGTGCAGGTTCTTCACGCTCAGTGCGGAGGCCCTCGGCAGCGGCACCCGTGGACCTGTCGGACCGATCCCCGCTGCTGCGGCAATCCTGGTGCCGCGACCGAACGTGGCTTCCTGTCACTTCACGGGGATCGCAACCCACGTTCAGTGACAGGAAACTCACGTAACCGGGGAAACCGTCAGCGATAGTCGCGGGACCGGTGGCCGCTCGGCACCGCCGGGTCGATCAGCCGCTCGAGGGTCTCGGCGACGAGGTTGACCGCGCCCTGCTGGTGCTCGAGGCGGCCCCGGATCACCACGGCGGCGCTGGACCGCGCCACGGTGCGGTGCCGCTGCCACACGGCGTCGAACACCACCACGTTGAGCATCCCGGTCTCGTCCTCGAGGTTGAGGAACGTGACACCTCCGGCGGTGTACGGCCGCTGGCGGTGGGTGATCAGTCCTGCCACCTTGATCCTTCGGTCCGATTCGTGATCGGCCAAGGAGCTCACGGCCAGGATTCCCGCCGCGTCGAGCATGGCGCGCAGGTGCGCGAACGGGTGCTCGCTCGGCGAGATCTTCGTCGACTCGAGATCGGCGAGCGTCAGCTCGACGTCGCTCATCCCCGGCAGCATCGGCGGCGGCGCCACGATGGCCGTGCCGGGCAGCTTGTCCTGGCCGTCGGTGTAGCCCGCGTTCCAGATCGCCTGGCGCCGGGTGAGGCCGAAGTCGTCGAAGGCGCCGGCGGTGGCCAGCTGCTCCTGCTGGGCCCGGCTGAGACCGCACCGCCGCACCACGTCGGCCATGTCGGCGAAGGGGCGCTCCTGGCGCGCGGCCACGATCCGCTCGGCGTCGGCCGAGCCGATCCCCTGCACCGAGGTCAGCCCGAGGCGCACCGCGTGGTGACCGTCGCGCCGGTGCTCGGCGAAGTCGGGCGCGGCGGAGGGGTCGAACTCCCCCACCGGCGGCTGGTCGGGGTGCGCACACGACGCGCGGCCGGTGGGACCGGTCGGGTCGCTGAGCGGCTCGAGGTCGGCGTGGACGCCCGACCGCACGATGTCGGGACGGCGGACCTCGACCCCGTGGCGTCGCGCGTCGGCCACGAGCGACTGCGGCGAGTAGAACCCCATCGGCTGGGCGCGCAGCAGTCCGGCCAGGAACGCCGCCGGGTGGTGCAGCTTGAGCCAGCTGCTGGCGTAGACCAGCAGCGCGAAGCTGATCGCGTGGCTCTCGGCGAACCCGAAGTTCGCGAACGCCTGGATCCGCCCGTAGATGTCGTCGGCGAGGTCGCCGGTGATCCCCTTCTCGGCCATCCCCCGGTACAGCTGATCGCGGAGGCGGTCGATCTTCTCGATCCCCCGCTTGGACCCCATGGCCCGGCGCAGCAGGTCGGCCTCGTCGCCGGTGCAGCCGCCGAGCACCATCGCGATCTGCATGAGCTGCTCCTGGAACAGCGGGACCCCCAGCGTGCGCTCCAGCACGGGCTCGAGCACCGGGTGCGGGTACGTGATCGGCTCCTCGCCGAGCTTGCGCCGGATGTAGGGGTGCACGGCGCCGCCCTGGATCGGGCCCGGGCGGATCAGCGCGATCTCGATGACCAGCTCGTAGAACCGCCGCGGCCGCAGCCGCGGCAGGGTGCCGATCTGGGCCCGGCTCTCGACCTGGAACACCCCGATCGAGTCGGCCCGGCACAGCATGTCGTAGACGCCCTGCTCCTCCTTGGGCATCGTGGCCAGGCTCCACCGCTCGCCGACGCGCTCGGCGACGATGTCGAAGGTGTGCTGGATGGCGCCGAGCATCCCCAGCCCGAGCAGGTCGAACTTGACCAGGCCCATGTAGGCGCAGTCGTCCTTGTCCCACTGCAGCACGGTGCGGCCCTCCATCCGGGCGCGCTCGATCGGGACGACCTCGCCGACGGGGCGCTCGGTGAGCACCATGCCGCCGGAGTGGATGCCCAGGTGGCGCGGGGACTTCATCGCCTGCTCGGCCAGGCGCACCACCGGCTCGGGGATCGCGTCGGCCTCCTGCTCGGGGGCGTCGGTGCGGACGGACGACCACGAGTCGATCCGCTTGCTCCAGGCGTCCTGCTGGCCCACCGAGTGGCCCAGGGCCCGGGCCATGTCGCGGACGGCCGACTTGGGCCGGTAGCTGATGACGTTGCAGACCTGGGCGGCGTTGCGGCGGCCGTACTTCTCGTAGACCCACTGGATCACCTCCTCGCGCCGGTCGGAGTCGAAGTCCACGTCGATGTCGGGCTCCTCGTCGCGGGTGGCCGACAGGAAGCGCTCGAAGGGCAGGCCGTACTTGATCGAGTCGACCGCCGTGATCTCGAGGGCGTAGCAGACCGCGGAGTTGGCCGCCGAGCCCCGGCCCTGGCACAGGATCCCGCGACTGCGGGCGAACGCCACGATGTCGTGGACGATGAGGAAGTACCCGGCGAAGTCCTTCTCCTCGATGACCGCCAGCTCGCGCTGGAGCCGGGCCTCGGCGGTGTCGCGGTCGGCGGCGTAGAGGCGGTCGGCGCCGCGACGCACGAGCTCGCGCAGCCATGTCATCGGCGTGTGCCCCGGGGGCACCTGCTGCTTGGGCAGCCGCGGCGAGGCCTTGCGCAGGTCGAAGGCACACGCGTCGGCGATCTCGACCGAGCGGGCCACCGCCCCGGGCCACCGCGCGAACCGCTGGGCCATCTCGGCACCGGAGCGCAGGAACGCCGGCGGGGCGAGCCAGCCGTCGAGCTCGGCCAGGCTGCGGCGTGCCCGGACCGCGGCGAAGGCCTGGGCCAGCCGGGCGTCGGCGGGACGGGCCGCGTGGACGTTGCCGGTGGCGACGGTGGGCAGGCCGAGGTCGGCGGCCCACCCGGCCAGCGCGTCGTTGGCGGGTCCGTCGCCGGGCCCCCCGTGGTCGGTCAGCTCGACGACCACGTGCTCGGCCCCGAACAGGTCGACGAGCCGGTGCAGGCCCGCGATGCCCTCGCGCCGGACCCAGCCCTTGCGGCACCCCGTGAGCACGACCCAGTGGTCGCGGCCCCGCTCGGCGAGCTCGGTCAGGTCGTAGACCGGCCGGCCCTTCTCGTCGCCCGCGAGGTTCGCCTCGGTGATCGCCGAGGCCAGCGCGTGGTAGCCCTGAACGCCGCGCGCCAGCACCAGCAGGTGGTCGCCCTCGGGATCGGGGACGCCGTTCTGCGGCCCGGGCAGGCCCAGCGACAGCTCGGCGCCGTAGACCGTGCGGAGGCCGTGCAGCTGGGCCGCCTCGGCGAACCGGGCCGCGCCGCTGAAGCCGTCGTGGTCGGTGAGCGCGAGGGCCGACAGCCCCAGGTGCACCGCCTCGCGCACGAGCTCCTCGGGGTGGCTCGCCCCGTCGAGGAAGCTGTGGTTGCTGTGGCAGTGCAGCTCGGCGTACGGGACCACCGCATCGGGTGCGGCGGGCACCTCGGGGGCCTGGTACGCGCCGCGCTTGCGCGAGAACGCCGGACCGTCGCCCCCGTCGGGCAGCGGCTGCGCGGGGTCGCGCCACCGGCCCGACAGCCGCGCCTCCAGCTCACGCCACGAGATGTCGGGGTTGTTCCAGCCCATCAGGACCTCCCGAACCGCTGGCAGTGACGTTCGCGGGGACCCTCACGGCGTGTCGACCCCGCCAACGTCACTGCCAGCGCTCCGGTCGGCTCAGTCATAGCGGGCCTCGGTCCACCAGTGGCCGTTCTCGACGACCATGAGCCAGGCACTGCCGTCGACGCCGACGACCTGGAAGCGGGCCACGCGCCGGGCGGCGGCCTCGTCCCACCAGTGCTCGTCGACCGGCCACGGCCCGGCCCAGGCCGCCACGGGCTGCCAGGCGGCGTCGACGCCGGCCCGGAAGCGCGCCGGACGCCCGGACAGCGCTCCGCGCCCGCTGACGCTGACCGGCATCCCCTCGGCGCCCACCACCTGTGCGGGCGCGGGCTCGGCGAACACCGTGGCCGGCGCCGGCGGCGGCACGCTGCCCGGCCACGGCCGGTCGCGGGGCCGCTGGGCGGCGGGACGCTCGCCCCACGCGGCCGACAACCGGCGGTCGGACGGTCCCCGGCCGCCCTGCACCCCGACCGAGCGGACCCCCTCGGGACCCACCAACGCCTGGACCCGCGCCACCGACCGCTCCACCTGGTCGTCGGGCCCGCCCCCGAACAGGCTCTCGGCATGCTTGCCGAGGGGCTCGACCTCGACCGGGACGCAGCGCACCGCCACGACGGGCCCGCCCGGAGGGGCGGCCGACAGCTGCCACCGCACGCGGTCGAGCACGTCGACCGACCCGAACCACCGCGGATGGCGCCACAGCCGACTGGACACCCGGGGCTCCCCCGCCACCTCGGCGTCCACCTCGATCCGCAGGGTGGAGCAGACCAGGCCCGCCGCGTCGAGCCGGCGGACGAAGTCCTCCACGGTCTGGCGGGCGCTGAAGACCACCGCATCGGCGCGCTCCAGCGCCGGCTCGAAGCCCACCGACGCCACCAGCTCGGGCGGCGGGGTGCGCCGCGAGATGCGGCGCACCTCCTCGCCCCGGGACCAGCGGTGCATCAGGGCCCCGTGGGCGCCGAAGCGGGCCAGCACATCAGGAGCGGGCAGGGCCGCGAACTCCCCCACCCGGCGGATCCCCAGCCGACGCAGCACCGTGACGAGGTCGAGCCCGGGAGCGGCCGGGCCCGCGGGGGCCGGCACCTCCAGCACCTCCACGGGCAGGTCGCGCAGGAAGTCGACGTTGCCGCCGGGCGCCACGATCACGCTGTCCTGCGCCGGGGCCCGGCGTGCGGCCAGCTCGGCGACGAAGACGCCGTCGGCGATGCCGAAGCGCACGTCCCACACCCCGAGGCCGACGAGGTGCTCGGCCATCACCGCGACCGCCTCGGGCTCGCCGCCGTAGTACCGCTCGGGCACCGACAGCGCACACAGGCCCGGCCTCAGGGGCGCCACGCCGGGGCTGAGCTCCTCCAGCGTGGTGACGACCTGCTCGAAGGCGCGGGCGTCCGCCTCGGGGCGGTGGTCGCAGACCACCAGGTCGGGGCAGCGCGACTGGGCGTCGCGGCGACGCATCCCACGGCGCACGCCGAGCGCGCGCGCCGCGGGTGTGCAGGCCAGCACCACGCCCTTGTCGAACACCGCCAGCGCGGGCGAGGGCTCGCCCCCGCCGCGCGCCGTCTCGGCCAGCTCGCCCTGGTGCACGAGCGCCGGCCAGTCGGGCACCCACACCACCATCGTGCGCATCAGCCCGCCACCTGCTCCATCGACGACCC
This sequence comes from Aeromicrobium sp. JP4, assembly GCF_054957925.1. NCBI lineage: Bacteria > Bacillati > Actinomycetota > Actinomycetes > Propionibacteriales > Nocardioidaceae > Aeromicrobium > Aeromicrobium sp. JP4. The sequence continues at coordinate 3,068,892 of NZ_CM143290.1, read as the reverse complement.
GAGGCGGGAGTCACGGTCCGCCGACCGGCCGAGGGCGACCGGGGCCACGCGCAGCTCGCGGCTGGGGAACCACAGCCGGCGCGAGCCCGTGACACGACCCCCGCGCTCGACCTCGACGGTGGCCTGGCGCGCCACCAGGTGCCCGTGCCCGTCCTGGGGACCCGCCCAGACCGTGTCGCGCAGGCGCAGCCGGGCATCGGCCCGCGGCCAGTCCCCCACGGCCACGAGGACGCCCTGACGCCGGTGCAGCCGGGCCCTCAGCCGGGCGACCTCGCGCTCGGGCAGTGTGACCCGGTCGACCATCACCACGCCGACCGCGTCGACCAGCGCACCCAGCACCGAGGCCGGGTCGGTGCCCACGTCGGGCACCCACACGGTGCGATCCAGGTCGACCCCCACCTCGGCGGCGGCCTCGAAGCCGACCCGGTCGCTGCCGACCATCGCGCACCAGGCGCCGTCGCGGGACGGGCCCGCCATCAGCAGCAGGGCCAGGCTGGTGGAGTCGACCGCGTAGCTGCCGCCGGGCTGCAGCGCCAGCAGCCCCGACAGCGCCGGATGCGTGGGCATCGACAGCACCGACGGACGTCCCTGCATCCGGCCGATCTTGGCCCGCAGGTCATCGACCAGGGCGGCAGGAGGGACGGCGAGACTCACCCCTCCATGATCGAACACCTGTTCGAAGGAGTCAACACGAACCCCCACATCGGAGACGACACCGCGGGTGGTAGGCCCTCAGGCCCACCACCCGCGGTGAGGTGTCCGCACGGTCAGCGCGAGAGCTCGATGGATCCACCGGGGATCGCGTCGAGCAGCCGGCGCGTGTACGCCTGCTTGGGGTTGCTGTAGACCTCGTCGACCGAGGCGTGCTCGACCAGCTTGCCGCGCTCCATCACCAGCACGTCGTCGGCGATCTGGCGCACGACCGCCAGGTCGTGGGTGATGAACAGGTACGACAGGCCCAGCTCGGCCTGCAGGTCGGCCAGCAGCGACAGGATCTGCGCCTGGACCAGCACGTCGAGCGCGCTGACGGCCTCGTCGAGGATCACGACCTCGGGCTGCAGCGCCAGGGCACGCGCGATCGCGACGCGCTGGCGCTGGCCGCCGGAGAGCTCGTTGGGGAACCGCTGCGAGACGCTCCACGGCAGCGAGACCTTGTCGAGCAGGTCGCGGACCCGCGCCTCGCGCTCGGCCTTCGAGCCCATGCCGTGCGTGCCCAGCGGCTCCTCGATCGCCCGGAAGATCGTGTACTGCGGGTCGAGGGAGGCGTACGGGTTCTGGAACACCGGCTGCATCTGCCGGCGGAAGGCCAGCTGCTGCTTCTTGGTGCGCAGGGTCGAGATGTCGACCCCGTCGAACTCGACGGTGCCGCTCGTGGGCTCCAGCAGGTCGAGCACCATGCGCGCGACCGTGGACTTGCCCGAGCCGGACTCGCCCACGATGGCGGTGGTGGTGCCGCGGGGCAGCTTGAACGAGACGTCGTCGACGGCGACGAACTCGTTCTTGCGCCACGGGGCCGAGCCGGGGATGCTGAACACCTTCCGCAGGCTCTTGGCCTCGAGCACGATGTCGGAGCCCGCGCCGAACTCCGACTCGAGCTGGGCGACCTCCCCGGCCAGCTCCTCGGCGACCTCCTGCGCCTGCTCGCGCACCTCGGCACGTTGCTGCGACAGCAGCCGCTGCGAGGCCAGCGACGGGGCGCTGGAGATGAGGCGCTTGGAGTAGGGGTGCTGCGGATCCTGCAGGATGTCCAGCGCGGGACCCGACTCGACGATCTGGCCCTTGTACATGACGACCAGGTGGTCGGCGCGCTCGGCGGCCAGGCCCAGGTCGTGCGTGATCAGCAGCACCGCGGTGCCCAGATCGGCGGTCAGCTGGTCGAGGTGGTCCAGGATCTGCTTCTGCACCGTCACGTCGAGCGCGCTGGTGGGCTCGTCGGCGATGAGCAGCTTCGGCCGGGCGGCCAGGCCCATCGCGATGAGCGCGCGCTGGCGCATCCCACCACTGAACTCGTGCGGGTACTGGCGCGCACGCTGCTCGGCGTCGGGCAGGCCGGCCTCCTCGAGCAGCTCGACGACCCGTCGCTCGACGTCCTTGCCCTTGACCACGTCGTTGGCCACCAGGACCTCGGCGATCTGCTTGCCCACCTTGACGAGCGGGTTCAGGTTGCTCATCGGGTCCTGGGGCACCAGGCCGATGCGCGAGCCGCGGACGGCCAGGATGTCCTTCTTGCTGGACTGCGCGATGTCCTTGCCCTCGAAGAGGATGGACCCGCCCGTGACCCGGCCGGTGCCCGGCAGCAGGTCGATGATGGCGTGGGCCGTGGTGGACTTGCCCGATCCGGACTCGCCCACGATCGCGACGGTCTGACCGGGGTAGACCGTGAGGTTCGCACCGCGGACGGCGGGGATGTCCTCCTTGTTCTGGCGGAACGCGACGTGCAGGTCGGTGACCTCGAGCAGCGGGGTGGCGTTCATTCGCGGTTCCTCGACTTCGGATCGAGGGCGTCGCTCACGGCGTCGCCCAGCAGGATGAATCCCAGCGAGGTCAGGGCCAGCGCCGAGGCGGGCCAGAACATGACGCCGAGCCGCTCGCCCGAGCGCACCTGGTTCTGTGCGGCGGAGATGTCGTTGCCCCACGAGACGATGCTGGTCGGCAGGCCCAGACCCAGGAACGACAGCGTGGCCTCGGCCACGATGTAGACGCCCAGCGACACGGTCGCCAGCACGATCACCGGGGCGAGGGAGTTCGGCACCACGTGGCCCCACAGGTTGGCGCGGCGGGTCTTGCCGATCGCGCGCGCCGCGTCGACGAACTCGAGGTTCTTGACCTCCAGCACGGCACCGCGCGAGATGCGCAGCACCTGCGGCCAGCCGAACGCCGCCAGGGCGAACACCACCGTGAGGATGAAGCCCCAGTAGCCGCGGTCGGGCCACAGGTTGTTGATGATCGACAGGCCGACCAGCGCACCGAGCAGCAGCGGGATCGCGAAGAAGATGTCGGCCACGCGGGAGATGAACGTGTCGGACAGGCCGCCGTAGAAGCCGGCCATCGCCCCGAAGAGCACACCGGGGATGGTGACCACGAGCGTGCACAGGAAGCCCACCAGCACCGAGGCGCGGGCGCCGTAGATCGTCCGGGCGAACACGTCGTAGCCCTGCTTGTCGAACCCGGCGATGTGGCCCTCGCTGGGGCCCTCGAGGCTGCGGCTCAGGTCGGCGCGCGTGGGGTCGATGTCGGTGAACAGCTGCGGGAACAGCACCACGATCGTGACGAAGAACAAGATGACGACCGAGACCCAGAAGATCCAGTTCTTCCGCAGGCGCTTCCACGCCTGCTTCCACTGGCTCTCGGGGCTGCGGGACTCGTCGAACGCACCGGTGTCGGCCAGGGGCGTCACCTCGACGGGAGCGACGAAGCGCTCCTGGCCGGGCAGGGTCTTCGGGGGGAGATCGATGGGGAACTCAGGCATAACGGATCCTCGGGTCGAGCCAGGCATAGAGGAGATCGACGATCAGGCTCATGACGATGTAGATGAGGACCATCACCGTGACGACCGAGACGATCGTGGGGCCCTCCTTCTGCTGGATGGCGCGGAAGGCGAGGTTGCCGAGACCGGGGATGTTGAAGATGCCCTCGGTCACGATGGCGCCGGCCATCAGGGTGCCCAGGTCGGCACCGAGGTAGGTCACGACGGGGATCAACGAGTTGCGCAGCACGTGGCGCCGGTTGACCTGCCCGTCGTTGAGGCCCTTGGCTCGCGCGGTGCGCACGTGGTCGGCGGTGAGGTTCTCCACCACGGAGGTGCGCGTGAGGCGCAGCACGTAGGCGAACGACACCAACCCCAGGACGAACGCCGGGATGATGAGGCGGTCCCAGCTGGCGTCGCCGCCGACCGTGACCGGGGCCCAGCCGAGCTTGACGCCGAAGATCAGCTGCATCGTGAAGCCGAAGACGAAGATCGGGACCGCGATGACCAGCAGCGAGGTCACCAGCATCGTGGAGTCGAAGAGCTTGCCGCGCTTGAGGCCGGCGAAGAAGCCGGCCGCGATGCCCAGGACGCCCTCGATGATCAGCGCCATGAACGCGAGCTTGAACGTGACCGGAATGGTCTCCGCGAGCAGCTCGCTGACGGGGCGGCCCGAGAACGAGACGCCCAGGTCACCTTGCGCCGCGTTGCCCAGGAAGAGCAGCCACTGCACCAGGAACGGCTTGTCGAGGTTGTACTGCTGCTCGATCTCCGCGCGGACCGCGTCGGAGACGGGCTTCTCGCCGAACAGCGCCACGATCGGGTCGCCGGGCATGGCGAAGACCATGGCGTAGATGAGCAGCGTGGAACCCAGGAGGACTGGGATGGCCTGCAGGATCCGCCGGCCGATGTACCACCACATAGTTAGGAACCTCCGCAGCACGAGGGTCGACCCGTGCATCGATTAAGCGTACCTTTGGCCCGCGGTTCGAGCGCGCGGCCGGGTCGCCTTCGGTCATGAGTGTGGGGCGGCACCGGGTTGGTGCCGCCCCACATCAGCGAAGCATCACTTGGTGATGTTCTGGTATTCCGGCTTGTTCTGCCAGTTGAACTCCACGTTCTCGACACCCGTGGCCGCGACAGCCGCGACGTTGGTGTTCCAGAGCGGGAGAGCCGGGAGCTCCTTCATGAGGATCCCCTGCGCGTCAGCCAGCAGCTTGGCCTGCTCGTCGCCCTCGGCGCTCAGCGCGTCGGACAGCAGCTTGTCGAACTCCTTGTTGGAGTAGTCGCCGTCGTTCGAGCCGGCGCCCGTGCCGAAGATCGGACCGAGGTAGTTGTAGACCGACGGGTAGTCGGGCTGCCAACCGGTACGGAACGCGGTGCCGATCGTGCGGTCGGTGACCTTGGTGCGCAGCTCGGCGAACGTGGCGTAGGCCTTGGGCTGGGCATCGATGCCGAGGTTGTTCTTGAGCTGGTTGGTCAGCGCCTCGACCCACTCCTTGTTGCCCGGGCCGTCACCGTTGTACGCGATGACGAACTTGCCGGACCACGGAGCGATCGCGTCGGCCTCGGACCAGAGCTTCTTGGCCTCGTCGGCGTCGAACTCCAGGACCTCGGCACCCTCGATGTCCTCGGTGTACTCAGGCATCAGCTCGGAGCTGAACTCCTTCGCCGGCGAACGCGTGCCGTCGAAGATCTTGTCCGTGATCTCCTTGCGGTTGATCGCGCGGCTCAGGGCCTGGCGACGCAGGTTGCCCTCCTCACCGGAGAAGTGATCCAGCGACTCGGGGATCGTGATCGTGCTGTTGACCGTGCCGGCCGCCTCGAACGCCTGGACCGAGTCGTCGGTCTTGAACGTCGTGAGGGCGCTCGGCGGAGCCTGGTCGAGCACGTCGAGGTTGCCCGCCTGGACGTCGGAGTAGGCCGAGTCCGGGTTCGTGTAGAACTTGAACGTCACGCCGCCGTTCTTGGCGGGGCGGTTGCCGTCGTAGTCCTCGTTGACGGACATGACGGCCTCGACGTTGTTCTCCCACGAGTCGAGCTTGTAGGGGCCGTTGCCGATCGGGGCCTTGCCGAACGCCGCCATGTCGGCGAACGCGGCCTCGGGCAGCGGGAAGTAGGCCGAGTAGCCCAGACGCAGCGGGAAGAGCGCCTCGGGGTTCTTGAGCGTGACCTCGAAGGTCTTCTCGTCGACGACCTTCAGACCCGACATCTCGGTGCCCTTGTCGAGGATGATGCCCTCGTCGTCGGTACCCTCGATGGGGTAGTAGAAGTAGGAGGAGAGCTGGGCGTTCTCAGCCGCGGCACCGTAGTTCCACGCCTTGACGAACGACTCGGCCGTGACCGGAGTGCCGTCGGTGAACTGCCAGTCCTTGAGCTTGATCGTCCAGACCTTGTTGTCCTCGGACTCGATCGACTCGGCGACCTCGAGCTCCTGGGAGCCGTCAGCCTTGTACGAGACCAGGCCCGCGTAGATCAGGTCGATGATGTTGCCGCCACCGACCTCGTTCGTGTTGGTCGTGACCAGCGGGTTCTGGGGCTCGGTGCTGTACGCGGTGATGACCGCATCGGTCGAATCCGAACCGCCGTTGTCGTCGTCGCCGCCACTCGAGCAGGCCGCCAGGGTGAGGCTGGCAACTGCGGCGAGGGCGACACCTGCGAGGGCTGAACGCCGAGTTCGCATGTATTTCCTCCTGTGAAGGGCGTACGTGGTGAAAACGTGCAATGTACGCGCGTGATTCATAGGTATCACCTGGAAGGTGTCCCAGCCCACTCCGCCGGGCCGACTTCACCGAACTGCAACCAAACGTCGCGGCCCGTCGCGAGCCCGTGGAAAGGCCCCGAGGGGAACGACGGCGGCCCCGCTCCCGGGAGGGAGCGGGGCCGCCGAGCGGGGGCTAGATCAGCCCTTGCGCTTGTTGATCTCTTCGGTCGCCTGCGGCAGGACCGACTTGAGGTCACCGACGACGCCGAAGTCGACGAGCTCGAAGATCGGCGCCTCCTCGTCCTTGTTGACCGCGACGATCGTCTTGGACGTCTGCATGCCGGCGCGGTGCTGGATCGCACCGGAGATGCCGTTGGCGACGTACAGCTGCGGCGACACCGTCTTGCCGGTCTGGCCGACCTGGAACGTGTGCGGCTTCCAGCCCGAGTCCACCGCGGCGCGCGAGGCACCCACGGCCGCACCGAGGGCGTCGGCCAGGGCCTCGACCTCGGTGAAGTCGCCGCCGGTGCCACGGCCGCCGGAGACCACGATGGCGGCCTCGGTCAGCTCGGGGCGGCCGGTGGAGACGCGCGGCTCCGAGGCCACGATCTTGACCTGCTTGGCCGAGTCGGGGACGTCGAACGAGACGGCCTCGACGGCACCGGCACCCGCGGTGGCCTCCGGGGCGGCCGAGTTCGGCTTGACCGCGATGACCGGAGCACCCTTGGTGACCTGCGCGGCGACGGTGAAGTTGCCGGCGAACGCCATCTGGGTGGTGGTGATCGAGCCACCGTCGACGGTGACGTCGACGGCGTCGGTGATCAGGCCGGAGTCGGACTTGAGCGCGACGCGGGCCGCGATCTCCTTGCCCTCCGAGGACGACGGCACGAGCACGGCGGCGGGCGCCTTGTCGGCGACCAGCGCGGCCAGGGCCTCGGCCTTGGGCGCCACGAGGTACTCCTCGAAGGCGCTGTCGGCGTAGGTGTAGATCTTCTCCGCGCCGTACTCGGTCAGGACGCTGGTGTCGGCGTCGCCGAACACGACGGCCGACGGCTCGCCGATGCGACGGGCGATCGTCAGGAGCTCCAGCGAGGGCTTCGTGACCTTGCCCTGGGGGGCTTCGATCAGAACGAGAACTTCACTCATTGACTCAGGCTCCTACTCACACGAACTTCTTGGACGCGAGGAACTCGACGAGCTTGGTGCCGCCGTCTCCCTCGTCGGTGACGATCTCGCCGGCGGTGCGCGGCGGGCGGGGGGTCGTGGACTCGACCTTGGTCCAGGCGTTGTCGAGGCCGACCTCGGCCGCGTCGATGCCCAGATCAGCCAGGCTCCACTCCTCGACCGGCTTCTTCTTGGCCGCCATGATGCCCTTGAAGGACGGGTAGCGGGCCTCGCCCGTCTGGTCGGTGACCGACACGACGAGCTTGCCGGTGGCCTCGATCTGGTGCGTGGCGGCATCGCCGTCGCGACGGATCTTGACCGTGTCGCCGTCGACCGAGATCTCGGAGGCGAAGGTGATGGCGGGCAGGCCGAGGCGCTCGGCGACCAGCGTGGGAACGACGCCCATGCCGGCGTCGGTGGAGCCCATGCCGAAGAACACCATGTCGTAGTCGAGCTTCTCGATCGCCTTGGCCAGGACCAGCGACGTCGCGAAGGCGTCGGATCCGGCGATGGCGTCGTCCTCGACGTGGACGCCGGCGTCGGCACCCATCTGCAGGGCCTTGCGGACCGCGTCCGAGGCATCGGCCGGGCCGACGGTCAGGACGGTGACCTCACCGTCGCCGGCCTCGACGACCTGCAGGGCCTGCTCGACCGCGTACTCGTCGAGCTCGGACAGAAGCCCGTCGACGTTCTCACGATCGACAGTGTTATCAGCGTCGAACGTGCGGTCCGCCGTGGCGTCCGGCACGTACTTCACAGCGACAACGATCTTGGTCACGAGGACCCTCCTGTGAATTCGGGGCGCGGGAGACAGTTTGACCACCCGCGAGTTATCGGGTCCACCTTGCCACGCGAAGCAATTCGTGGGTGAGGCGACCCTTCCTGACTTTGATGTTACCGAAAGGTAACGAAGGCCGACATCCCAGCCGCAGTGGGATGGGTCACCTCCCGGTGAAGGTGGCCTTGCCGGGCCCGTTCTCCACGAAGGAGCGCATGCCGTCAGCCTGGTCCTGCGTGGCGAACAGCGCGCTGAAGCCAGCGCGCTCGATCTCCAGACCCGTCTGCAGGTCGACCTCGAGACCGCGGTCGACGACGTCCTTGGCCGTGCGCAGCGCGATCGACGGCCCGCCGACGAACTGCGACGCCCATGCCACGGCCCGGTCGTGGACCTCGGCGGCCGGCAGCACCTCGTCGACGAGGCCGAGGGCGAGCGCCTCCTCGGCACCGACGAACCGGCCGGTGTAGATGAGGTCCTTGGCCTTCGAGGGACCGATCAGGCGGGCCAGGCGCTGGGTGCCGCCCGCGCCGGGGATGATGCCGAGCAGGATCTCGGGCTGGCCGAGCTTGGCGTCGTCGGCGCAGAAGCGCAGGTCGGTGGCCAGCGCCAGCTCGAGTCCGCCACCGAGGGCGAACCCCGTGATGGCCGAGACGGTCGGCTTGCCGATCGCGGCGACGGCCCGTGTGAACTCCTGCAGCAGGTGCCCGTGGCGGAACATCTCGGGGTAGCCCATGTCGGCCATCTCCTTGACGTCCGCACCCGCGGCGAAGACCCGCTCGCCGCCCCACACCACCACCGCGGCGACGTCGTCGCGGCGATCGGCCTCGCGCGCCGCCTCCAGCAGCTCGGTCTGGACCTGCGCGTCGAGCGCGTTCATCTTGGGCCGGTCGAGGCGGATCGTGCCGACGCCGTCGGTCACCTCGAGTCGGACGAATTCGGCCATGATGGAGCCTCCTGTGTGGGTTGGGGCGAGCATAGGACAGCGTCAGGACGGCGAGCCGAGGGCCCGGAGCGGCTCGCCCGCGAGGCGATACGTCCGCCAGTCGGCCAGGTCCACGGCGCCGAGAGCCTCGTAGAACTCGATCGACGGGGTGTTCCAGTCGAGCACCTGCCACTGCAGGCGGCTGTAGCCTCGTTCGACGCACACCTGCGCCAGTCGGGCCAGCAGCGCATGACCGAGTCCGGTGCCGCGCTGCGCCGGGTCGACGAAGAGGTCCTCGAGGTAGATCCCGTGCACCCCGTCCCACGTGGAGAAGTTGAGGAACCACACCGCCAGGCCCACGACCGCGCCGTCCACCTCGGCGACGTGCGCGAACAGTGCGGGCCGCTCGCCGAAGAGGCGCTCGTGGAGCATCGGCTCGGTCAGCACGCACTGCTCGGGAGCGCGCTCGTACGCCGCGAGGTCGTGGACGAGGCGCACCATCGCGGCGACGTCGTCGGGGGTGGCAGGGCGGATCCGCGGATCGGTCATGGGCCCGATTCCATCACGACGGCCGGTAGCCTCGGCCAGGTGACCGAGCCTGCCGACTCCTCCCCCACCCTGCGCGACGACGACCTCGTGCTGGAGCCCACCTCCGGCGCCGACGACCTGCACGGCTTCGCCGCCATCTACGGCGGCGACCGCATTGGCACCGTGGCCCTGCAGAGCGCCACGGGCAAGGCCGGCCGCCAGCTGGGGTCGATGCGCTGGAACTTCTCGTCCGGGCCCGGCGCCATGGTGGCCAGCCGGGCCCTGCGGATCGGCGTGGAGTACGCGTTCGACCACTTGGGATGGACCCGGATCGAGGCCAGGGTGCCGGCCGACGACACCCTCGGCCTGCGGGCCGCGTCGATCGCGGGGCTGCGACGCGAGGGCATCGCGCGGTCGCCCGGGGGCGAGCCCGACCTCGTGCTGCTCGGGCGGATCGTCGACGACCCGCCCGCCTTCAGCCGCGACGGCTTCGTCGCCATCCTCAACGCCGGACTCCCCCGCAAGCGCGTCATCGGTCAGGGCATCCTGCGCGACCGCGACGGGCGCGTCCTGCTGTGCGAGCTGACGTACAAGCGCGAGTGGGACCTGCCGGGAGGCGTGGTCGAGGTCGGCGAGAGCCCCGCGACCGGCCTCGTGCGCGAGCTGGAGGAGGAGCTCGGCATCACGGTCGAGGTCGAGGGCCTCGTGACGATGAACTGGCTCCCGGCGTGGAGCCGCTGGGACGACGCGTGCCTGTTCGTGTTCGACCTCGGCGTCGTCGACGCCGACCTGGTCGAGCAGATGGTCCTGCAGCGCACCGAGATCGCGGCCGTGCACTGGTGCGACCTCGACACGGTGCGCGAGCGTGCCACGCTGGCCACCACGGAGCTGCTCGAGTCGCTCGCCGACGCGCCGCTGCCCGCCTACCGCGAGGCGCCGCGCCAGCCCGACCCCGTGCGCGACCAGGCGCGCTGACCGCTCAGAAGAGAGCGGCGGCCAGGGAGCGACGGGCCAGCGCCACGCGAGGATCGGCCAGACCGACCACCGTGAACAGCTCGAGCAGGTGCTCGCGGACGCGGTCGCGGTCGTCCTCCGTCGTGCGCTTGACGAGCTCGATGAGTCGCAGGAAGGCGTCCTCGACGTGTCCGCCGGTGACGTCGAGGTCGGCCACCAGCAGCTGGGCGTCGACGTCGTCCGGGGCGTCGGCAGCGGCCTGCCGCGCCTGCTGCAGGTCGGCACCGGCCACGCGCGCGTAGAGCCTCGTGGCCGCCAGCCGCTCGGCCACCTCGGTGTCGCCGGGGGCCTGCGCCAGCAGCGCCTCGTACTCGGCGATCGCGGCGTCGAAGTCGCCGCGGGAGTAGGCCTCGTCGGCGGCGGCGAAGCGCGGGTCGTCCTCGGGCTCGTCAGGGGCCTCGACGGGAGCGCCGCCGGTCGGCTGGGCACGGCCGTTCAGGCCGTTCTGCTGCGCGAGCCTCACCAGCTCGTCGAAGAACCGCTTCACCTCGGCGTCGTCCACCGTGCCCTGGAACAGCGGCACGGGACGGCCCTGCACGAGTCCCACCACGAACGGCACGGCCTGCACCTGCAGCGCCTGGGCGATGCCGGGGTTGGTGTCCGCGTCGACCTTCGCCAGCTGCAGCGCTCCGCCGTACGCGGACGTGGCCCGCGCGAGGACCTCGTTGAACTCGACGCTCTGCGGGGAGCGGGGCGACCAGACGCTCAGCACGACGAGGTGCTGCATCGAGGACTCGACCACCTGCTGGAAGTCGGCCTCGGTGACGTCGATGACGTAGACCGCTCCCTCAGGAGCGGGAGCGACCCCGTCGGACGGGGTCGTGGGACGCGGCGTGGCCAGCGAGGAAAGGTCGAACGCACCGGGCTGCGAGAAGCTCATGGCGACAGTCTAGGAAGCCCGGTCACAGGCCGCGGATCGGCTCGGTCCGTTCACCCTCGTCGGGCCCGCCGTCCCGCGGCCTGTCGTACCTCGCGCTCATCATCCGCTCACGCCGGCGGTTCTCACGGTTGACGGCGTTGTTGATCTCACGGTCGACCGCCAGGATGTCCGGCACGAACTTGATCTCGCGCAGTCCCTGCTCCTGCGCGGCCGACTCGAAGACAAAGTGGCCGTACCCGAGGGCGCGGCCCCACATCGTGCGCGTCATCGTCATGTCGAGGATGCGGTTGATCGGCATCGTCGCCACCCGCGCGGTCAGCACCCCGCTGAGCCGGACGACCCGCCAGTTCGTGACGACGAAGACGTCGCGCCACTCCACGAACGCGCGCACGGCCGCCGCGGCCGTGACGACGAGGGACGCGAGCCACAGCGCCTGGGCCGGACCGGAGTTCCAGTGGAACAGCAGGACCACGAGGCAGCCGAAGGAGGCCAGCGCGGCGGCGGGCAGGGTCCAGTAGACGGCGACGTGCTTGGGCACGATCTGCAGGACCCGCTCGCCGCTGCGGGGATTGAGGCGCTGGTTCAGCGCGACGTGGTTCTCAGGATCGGGGAACGGCTCGCGCAGGCGTCGCCAGAATCGCGACGTGACCGGCGGGGGCGCCGTCTCGATCGCTGGTCTCTCGGTCATGACGAGGTCCTCACAGGAGCTCGGACACGAACACCCCGACCTGTCCGAATGCGCCGATGGCTGCGTCGAAGGCCCCCCGAACGGCCGTCGCGGCGTCCTCAGGCGTGCTGAACAGGTAGTAGAGCCCGAAGCCCACCACGAAAAGGATCACTGCCTTCTTCACCACGCGCACATGTCTACCGGAATCGCGGGCCCGAACCGGGGACGCCGCGCGGAAGACTTCTACGCGTCGGATTCGGCCAGGAGGGTGTCGGCGGCCGAGAACGGGTCGATGTCGCCGGCGAAGGCGCGGGCGGCGAGTGCGTCGAGCTCCTCGCCCCCGTCGACGACGAAGCGGCGCCGCACCTGGTCCAGGGCGATGGCCTGGATCTCGCGGCGCAGGCGATCGGTGCGCCGGCGCGCCAGCTGGCCGGAGGCACGCAGGTGCGAGGCGTGCTCCTGCAGGTGGTCGACCAGCTCAGGGACCCCGGTGCCCTCGGTGGCCACGGTGAGGTCGATCGGGCGCTTCCAGGCGTCCTGGCGGTCGGACATCGACAGCATGGTGCGCAGCTCACGGCGCGTGGTGGAGGCGCCGTCGCGGTCGGCCTTGTTGACGCAGAAGATGTCGCCGATCTCGAGGATCCCGGCCTTGGCGGCCTGGATGCCGTCGCCCATGCCGGGGGCCAGCAGCACGACGGTGGTGTCGGCCAGCCCGGCCACCTCGACCTCGGACTGCCCGACGCCGACGGTCTCGAGCACGATGACGTCGCAGCCGGCGGCGTCGAGGACGCGGATGGCGTGGGGCGTGGCCCACGACAGCCCGCCGAGATGGCCTCGGCTGGCCATCGACCGGATGTAGACGTCGGGATCGGTGGCGTGGTCCTGCATCCGGATGCGGTCGCCCAGCAGCGCTCCCCCGCTGAAGGGCGAGGTGGGATCGACCGCGAGGACGCCGACGCGACGGCCGCGGGCGCGCAGCTCGGTGACCAAGGCCGACGTGGTGGTCGACTTGCCCACGCCGGGCGAGCCGGTGAGGCCGACGACGTGGGCGCCGCCGACGAGCGGGGCCAGCGCCGCGCTGACCTCACGCAGGTGGTCGGACTCGGTCTCGACGAGGGTGATCAGGCGCGCCACCGACCTGGCCTCGCCGGCTTGTGCCCGCGAGACCAGGTCGGTGACGTCGACGTTCCTGGGACTCAACTCCGCAGATTCGGGTGAGGGTCGATCAGGACTGCGGGACCCGGATGATCAGGGCGTCGCCCTGGCCACCGCCGCCGCACAGCGCTGCCGCACCGGTGCCGCCACCGCGACGCTGGAGCTCCAGCGCGAGGTGCAGGACGATGCGCGCACCGCTCATGCCGATCGGGTGGCCGAGCGCGATGGCACCGCCGTTGACGTTGACCTTGTCCTCGCTGACGCCGAGCTTCTCGGCCGAGACGATGCCGACCGCGGCGAAGGCCTCGTTCAGCTCGAACAGGTCGATGTCCGCGACGTCGATGCCCTGCTTCTGCGCCGCCTTGGCGATGGCGTTGGCCGGCTGCTCCTGCAGCGTGGAGTCGGGGCCCGAGACGTTGCCGTGGGCGCCGATCTCGGCGAGCCACGTCAGGCCCAGCTCCTCGGCCTTGGCCTTGCTCATGACGACCACGGCGCAGGCGCCGTCGGAGATCTGACTGGCCGTGCCCGCGGTGATCGTGCCCTCCTTGGAGAACGCGGGACGCAGGCGACCGAGCGACTCGGCCGTGGTGTCGCCGCGGACGCCCTCGTCGGCGCTGACGACGACCGGGTCGCCCTTGCGCTGCGGGATCTCGACCGGGACGATCTCGTCGTCGAACACGCCGTTCTTCTGCGCTGCGGCGGCGAGCTGGTGCGAGCGGGCGCCGAAGGTGTCCTGGGCCTCACGCGACAGCGTGTCGGTGGCGGCGTTGCGCTGCTCGGTGAGCGAGCCCATCGCCTGGTCGGTGAGCGCGTCCCACAGGCCGTCGTACTCCATGTGGTCGAGCATCGTGACCTTGCCGTACTTGTGACCCTCGCGCGAGCCGGTCAGCAGGTGGGGCGCCTGGGTCATCGACTCCTGGCCGCCGGCGACGACGATGTCGTACTCGCCGGCGCGGATCAGCTGGTCGGCCAGGGCGATCGCGTTGATGCCCGAGAGGCACACCTTGTTGATGGTGATCGCGGGGACGTCCAGCGGGATGCCGCCCTTGAAGGCGGCCTGGCGGGCGGGAACCTGCCCGGCTCCGGCTCCGAGGACCTGGCCCATGATCACGTAGTCGACCTGGTCGCCGTTGATGCCGGCCCGGTCGAGGGCGCCCTTGATCGCGACGCCGCCCAGGTCGGAGCCGGACAGGGTCTTGAGGCCGCCCTGGAGGCGGCCGATCGGGGTCCGTGCCCCGGCGACGATGACGGAAGTGGTCATGAAACGTGCTCCTTCGGTGCGTGCGTTGGGGTCACTGTACCCATGGGTACGGACTGCCTGACCGGACGTGGGTCACCTCACATCACGGGGGTGAGCTCGGGCTCGGGCCCGAACCGGAACCGGCGTCCGCTGATCTCGCTGACGTCGATGACGACGAGGTTGTACTTCAGGGTGGGAACCCACGAGTGCAGGTCGGCCAGGTCGAGCTCCTCCGCCTGCGCCTCGGTCTCGATCTTGCGGGCGGTGCCCTTCAGGACGACGCTCGTGGCGCCCTCCGCCGTGACCTCGTCGACCTCGAAGGCGACGTGGCCGTCCAGCACGACGCCCATGAGCTTGGTGCCCTCGGCCGTGCGGAAGGCGATGCGGCGCCCGGCCAGGGCGTAGTTGACGGGGAAGATCTCAGGCTGTCCCAGGACCGTCAGCGCCAGCCGCCCGAACGTGTGGTCGGCGACGAAGTCCCACGGCTCGTTTCCCGTCATCTCGGTGATCGCGGTGGTGTCCATACCCCATTGTCACCCCGGGAGCGGTCCACGCGCAGGGCCCGCAGAGCCCGTACTAGGCTGCCCGGCATGACCAGCGAATCGCTCGTTCCGGGCCACCTGCTCACCGCCATCGATCACGTCGGCATCGCCGTCCACGACCTCGACGACGCCATCGAGTTCTACTCGCGCGTGTTCGGCCTCGAGTCGATCCACGAGGAGGTCAACGAGGAGCAGGGCGTCCGCGAGGCCATGCTCGCCGTCGGTGACTCCGGCTCGTGCATCCAGCTGCTGGCCCCGCTGAGCGAGGAGTCCACGATCGCCAAGTACCTGGACCGCAACGGACCGGGCGTGCAGCAGTTGGCGTACCGTGTCACCGACATCGACGCGGTCTCGACCACCCTGCGCGACCGCGGCGTGCGCCTCCTGTACGACACCCCCAAGCGGGGCACGTCCGACAGTCGCGTCAACTTCGTTCACCCGAAGGACGCCGGAGGCGTCCTCGTCGAGCTCGTCGAGCCCGCCGCCACGCACTGATCGGCTCGCGGACCCCGACCCCACTCCGGCTCGCGGGACAAGTTTCCCGCCAGTAACATCACCGCAGACCACCTGCAATACCGACGCGAAGGATCCCCCGTGCAGCACATCCTCGACGCCATCATGTCCGGCGACCGCACCGCAGAGACGTACCAGAACCTCGAGCTCCCCGAGACCTACCGGGGCATCACCGTCCACAAGGACGAGCAGAACATGTTCGAGGGCGTGGCCACCCGGGACAAGGACCCGCGCAAGAGCCTGCACCTCGACGACGTCCCCCTCCCGGAGCTGGCTCCGGGCGAGGCCCTCGTCGCCGTCATGGCCAGCGCGATCAACTACAACACGGTGTGGACCTCGATCTTCGAGCCCGTCTCGACGTTCGGGTTCCTCGAGCGCTACGGCCGGCTCTCGGAGTACACGAAGCGCCACGACCTGCCGTACCACGTGGTCGGCTCCGACCTCGCCGGCGTCGTGCTGCGCACGGGCCCGGGCGTCAACGCCTGGAAGCCCGGCCAGGAGGTCGTCGCACACTGCCTGTCGGTCGAGCTCGAGAGCCCCGACGGCCACGACGACACGATGATGGACCCGCAGCAGCGCATCTGGGGCTTCGAGACGAACTTCGGCGGCCTGGCCGAGCTGGCCATCGTGAAGTCGAACCAGCTCATGCCCAAGCCCGCGCACCTGACGTGGGAGGAGGCGGCCTCGCCCGGCTTGGTGAACTCCACCGCGTACCGCCAGCTGGTGAGCAAGAACGGCGCCAACATGAAGCAGGGCGACGTCGTGCTGATCTGGGGCGCCTCGGGCGGCCTGGGCTCCTACGCCACGCAGATGGCCCTCAACGGCGGAGCCATCCCGGTGTGCGTCGTCTCCAGCCCCGACAAGGCCGAGATCGTGCGCTCGCTGGGCGCCGAGCACATCATCGACCGCTCGGCCGAGGGCTACAAGTTCTGGAAGGACGAGCACAACCAGGACCCCAAGGAGTGGCAGCGCTTCGGCAAGAAGATCCGTGAGCTCACCGGCGGCGAGGACCCGGACATCGTGTTCGAGCACCCGGGCCGAGAGACCTTCGGCGCCAGCGTCTACGTCACGCGCAAGGGCGGCACGATCATCACCTGCGCGTCGACCTCGGGCTACATGCACCAGTACGACAACCGGTACCTGTGGATGAACCTGAAGAACATCAAGAGCTCGCACTTCGCGAACTACCGCGAGGCCTACGAGGCCAACCGCCTCATCGACAAGGGCCTCATCCACCCGACCGTGTCGAAGGTGTACAAGCTCGAGGACACCGGCCAGGCCGCGCTCGACGTGCACCACAACAAGCACCAGGGCAAGGTCGGCGTGCTGACGCTGGCGCCCGAGGAGGGCCTGGGCGTCACTGACGAGGAGAAGCGCGCCAAGTACCTCACGGAGATCAACCGCTTCCGCGGCATCTGATCGCCGACATGACGCGAGTCCGCGGGCTGGATGCCGCTCGTGGACTCGCGCTCGTGGGCATGGTGGTCGCCCACCTCGACACCCGGATCGACTTCGATCCGGGTGTCGCTGCGTCCTGGCGGCACGTGGGCGACGGGCGTGCCGCCGTGCTGTTCGTCGTGGTGGCCGGGTTCTCGCTGGCGCTCACCACCGGCGGGACGCGACCCCACGCCGGCGAACGCCTCGCCGACGACCGGCTGGCCATCTTCGTGCGCGCCGCGGTGCTGGCCGCACTCGGCGCCTTCCTCAGCGCCCTCGGCACCCCCGTGGCCGTCATCCTGGCCTCGTACGCCGTGTACTTCGTGGCGGCGCTGCCGTTCCTGCGAGCGCCCGTGCCGGTGCTGATCGGCGTCGGCTCGGTGCTCGGCATCGCCGGCCCCGTGATCATCGCGTGGCTCGTGGAACGGGTGCCCGAGCTGACCACCAGCCCGATCGGCGAGCTGTTCGTCGGCATGCCCTATCCCGCGATCCAGTGGACCGGCTTCCTGCTCGTCGGGCTGGGCCTGGGCCGCCTGCGGATCGGCCGGTCCACCCTGCTCGCCCTCGGCTTCGTGGGTCTCGGAGTCGGCATCCTCCTGCACCAGCTCATGCTCGATCTCCTGCAGCGCACGCTCGCCGACCCCGCCGCTCGCGAGAGCCTCGTCCTGACCACCCTGACGTCGGACCACCGCTCGCAGAACCCGGTGGAGGCGGCGTCCGTCCTGGCGATCTGCGTCGCCGTGCTGGCCCTGCTGATCGCCCTCACGCCGCAGGCGCGCGGACTGACGTATCCCCTGGAGTCGGTCGGGCGCATGGCGCTGACGCTCTACGTGGGCCACATCGTGGCCTACTGGGCCGCGATCCAGGTCGACCCCGCGCTCGAGTCCGGCTCGGGCGCGCTGGCCCTGTGGACGCTCGGGGTCGCCTTCGTCGCAGCGAGCCTGTGGTTCCTGCGCTTCTCCCGGGGGCCGCTCGAGTGGGCACTGCACCGGATCGTGCGGGCCACCCTGGGACCGCGCGACGGCCTCAGCGCGGCTGGTCCCTGAACACCGCCGTGGTGCGGTCGGCGTAGGCCGAGGAGTCGGCACGCTCCATCGGACCGTCCCACTCGCGCGGCAGCGGCACCTGGGCCTGCGGGTTGAGGCGGCTCACGATCTCGTCGAGCACGCGCTCGGTGTCGCCCACCCAGAGGTGCTTGGCGCCGTCCACGGCGATCACCTCGGCCTGCGGGACCGCAGCGAAGCGCTCGCGCGCCTCGACGGGCCGGAGGTAGTCGTCCAGCTCCGGGACCAGCGCCGTGAGGGGACGGCCGTCGGCGGCCCACGCCTCGAGGTGCTCGGGCCGACTGAACCGCAGGGGCGGCGACAGCAGGATGGCGCCGGCCACGTCGGGCTCGAGCCCGTACATGAGGGTCAGGTCGGTCCCGAAGGACCAGCCGACCATCCACACGTTCGGCAGCTCGGTGAACTCGGCGTACTCGATCGCCGCGGCGACGTCGAAGCGCTCGCCCTCGGCCCGGTCGAACTCGCCCTCGCTGCGTCCTCGCACGCTCTCGGTGCCCCGCGTGTTGAACCGCAGCACCGCGATGTCGGCCAGGGCGGGCAGGCGGTAGGACGCCTTGCGGAAGACGTGGCTGTCCATCATCCCGCCGTGGGTGGGCAGCGGGTGCAGGCAGATCATCGTGGCGACGGGATCACGATCGGCGGGCAGCGCCAGCTCCCCCACCAGCGTCAGTCCGTCGGCGGTCGTGAGCTCGATGTCCTCGCGTCGGGCGGGAAGCACCGACGATCCCGTGATCTTCACACGTCCATCCTGCCCGAGCCGGTGACGCGGCGACGGGCGGCCGTCAGGACTGCCGCTGCCAGCAGTGCTGGTGCCAGTGGCGGCGCTCGTTGATCCCGTCGGACTCCAGCAGGCTCGGCACGTCGGGCCACACCACGAAGTGCGGGGTCGACGGCGGGATCAGCTGGTCGCAGCCGGGGCAGCGGTACGCCGACGAGGACGTGGCGCCGGTGATGAAGCGCTGCCAGAAGTCGCCGGCGCGGCGGTGGACCAGCTCCTCACGCCGAGCCGGGGGCTCGCGACGGGCGGCCCGGGCGGCGGCTGCCTTGCGACGCGACATGGCCCCGATCGTACCGATCGGGGCCATGCGCGAGCTGCGTGCGGGTGCTGCTCAGTAGGTGTGGAAGCCAGCCTTGGTCTTGCGGCCCAGCCGGCCTTCGGCGACGACCTTCTTCAGCGACTCGGCGGGCTGCCAGCCCTCGTGGCCGAACGTGTCGACGAGCGTCTGCTGGATCGCCAGCGAGACGTCGTTGCCGACCACGTCGAGCAGCTCGAACGGGCCCATCGGCAGCTTGGTCTCCTTCATGGCGGCGTCGATCTGCTCCATGGAGGCCGCACCGGACTCCTGCAGCAGGATGGCGTCGTTCAGGTAGGGGAACAGCAGCGCGTTGACGATGAAGCCCGCGCGGTCGCCGCACGAGACGGGGTGCTTGCCGGTGGCCAGGCACAGGGCGCGCACCGTCTCGTCGACGTCGGGGTCGGTGACCTCAGTGGTGACGACCTCGACCAGCTTCATGACCGGAGCGGGGTTGAAGAAGTGCATGCCGATGACATCGGCCGGGCGAGCCGTGGCGTCGGCGCACGCCCGGATCGACAGCGAGGAGGTGGTGGTGGCCAGGATCGCGCCCGGCTTGCAGATGCGGTCGAGGTCGCGGAACAGCTGGAGTTTGATGTCGAGGTCCTCGGCGATCGCCTCGACGACGAGGTCGACGTCGGCGAGCGCCTCGCGCTCGGTGGCTCCGGTGAGACGGCCGAGCACGGCGTCCTTGCCGGCCTCGTCGAGCTTGCCGCGCGCGACGGCGCGGTCGAGGTTCTTCGTCACGTAGGCGACGACGCCGTCGAGCTTCTCCTGCGAGCGACCGACGTAGACGACGTCGTAGCCCGCCTGCGCGAAGACCTGGGCGATGCCCGAGGCCATCGTGCCGGTGCCGACGACGCCGACCGAGGCGACGGGGCGCTTGACCTCGGGCACGGGGGTGCCGTCGGCACCCTCGCCGGAGAACGAGGCGCCGGAGTCGGCGATCTCGACCAGCGCGGGGGCCGGGCGGTGCAGCGGGTCACCGGTCTGGGCGAACTGCTCGGAGAGACCGTCGACGACCGTCTTGGCGCCGAGGGCGTCGATCAGGGCCAGCGGACCGATCGGGTAGCCGCAGCCGAAGCGCATGCCCGCATCGATGTCGGCTGCCGTCGCGTAGCCGTCGCCGTACATCGTCGCGGCGTGGTTCAGGTACGGGAAGAGCAGGGTCCGCGCGATGCGGCCCTTCTCGTCGTCGGCGGTGATGCTATCGACGATCTCTGCCATCAGATTCTCCTTGGAGGCTTGGCCCGCCGGTGCTGCTTCCCGCCGAGCGTTCGTGAAAGGGTAGCGTGACAGCACCGATGTCTCGATGGGAGTCCCATGTCCTCACGTCTCGCCGCGACGGCCGTCGCGCTCGTCCTGTTCACCGGCCTGGCCGGGTGTGCCAAGGAGGAGCCCGCGACGCCCAGCGACCCGACCTCGGCGACGCCCAGCGCCACCGTTCCGTCGCAGGATCCGCGGGCCGATCTCGTGGGCTCCTGGCGCGCCGACGAGGCCGACTGGACGGTGCACTTCGCGGCCGACGGCACGTTCACCGAGGACTTCGAGGGCAATGTCGACTTCCGTCGCGGCGCCTACCGGGTCGAGGACGGCATCGTCTACCTCGACGGTGACGACGGCGAGACCACCGAGGGCGAGCTCTCGGGCGACACCATCAATTTCAAGCTCGGGATGCTCGAGCGCCTGTGAGGATCGTCGTCGCCCGCTGCCAGGTCGACTACGCCGGACGCCTGACGGCCCACCTGCCGCTGGCCCTGCGGGTCATCATGGTCAAGTCCGACGGCTCCGTGCTGGTGCACGCCGACGGAGGCTCCTACAAGCCCCTCAACTGGATGAGCCCGCCGTGCACGCTGCGCGAGGGAGTCTCCGAGGACGGCGTGCCCGAGTGGACCGTCACCGCGAGGAAGACCGACGACACGCTGCGGATCCGGCTCGAGGAGGTCATCCACGACTCCGAGCACGAGCTGGGCGTCGACCCGGGACTGCAGAAGGACGGTGTCGAGAAGCACCTCCAGGAGCTGCTGGCCGAGCACACCGTCGCCCTCGAGGAGGGCATGACGCTCGTGCGCCGCGAGTACATGACCGCGATCGGTCCGGTCGACCTTCTGTGCCGCGACGCCGCCGGCGCCTCGGTCGCCGTGGAGATCAAGCGCCGTGGCGAGATCGACGGCGTCGAGCAGCTGACCCGCTACCTCGAGCTGATGAACCGCGACCCCAAGCTGCGGCCCGTGCGCGGCATCTTCGCCGCCCAGGAGATCAAGCCCCAGGCCCGCACCTTGGCCAAGGACCGCGGCATCGACTGCGTCGTCGTCGACTACGACGAGCTGCGCGGCCTCGACGACCCGAGCCTGCGCCTGTTCTGAGCTCGCCCGGTGATCGAGTGCCGGCGAGCGTAGCGAGACGGTGTATCGAGATCACCCGAACGCCGAGCGGTGGTTTCGATACTCGGCTCGTTCCTCGCCTGCTACTCAACCACCGGCTAGCGGGTGCAGACGCGCAGGTCGGCCCACACGGCGCGGTGGTCGCTGCCCTTGATGTCCTCGGTGCCGTTGCCCTGCACGGTCAGCCCGCGCACGAGCACGTGGTCGATGTCGGCGAACGGCGGGTAGGCGCGGTTCTTGGGCCAGGTGGCCGTGGGCCACAGGCCCGCCGTGTCGTACATGCCGCGCTTGGCATCGCGGAAGGCGGCGTGGGCCGAGGAGGCGTTGAAGTCGCCCGCCATCACGAGCGGTCGGCCGCGGTTCGCGCGCTGCCACTCCCCCAGCTCGAGAAGTCCCGCACGCCAGTCCTCGAGCCACTGCTCGATCGGCGGCTTCGGGTGCACCGCGCGCACCAGGACGGGCGTCCCGGCCACGTCGACCGACAGGGCGGGCTGCTGGAACGTGTCGGCCTCGCCCGCCGGCACCTCCACCCGGGTGGCGCGGTACCGCGACAGGATCGCGGTGCCCTCGGTGTCGCGGCCCTCGACGGTCTGCCCGGTGCGGTGCGTGAAGCGGCTGCCGGCCTCCGTGGCCGACAGCGCCGCGATCATCGGCTCGGTCGCCTCGGCCAGGACCAGGACGTCGACGTCGTGGCGCTGCACCGCGGCCGCCAGCTGGGCCACGTCGGCCTCACCGTAGAACGCGTTGAAGGTCATCACCGACAGGCGGGACTCCCCCGCGTCGCAGGCCGGCCGGTTGCTGACGTTGAGGATCGTCACGAGCGCCACGGCGATCACCACGGCGTTCGCGCCCAGGGCGAGCCACGCCCGCGTGAGCAGGCTGAGGACGATGCCCACGACGGCGAGCACGATCCACAGCCGGCCCAGCGCCTGGACCGCGGGGAGCCAGGACGGCTCGATCCGGTCGATCCACGGTGTCGCCGCCAGCAGCAGCAGCGCCACGGCGACGACCGTCAGCAGCGCCCGGACGACCCTCACGACGTCAGGCGCCCGCGATCGGCGGCGCGGTGGGGTCGGAGCCCTCGCCGGTCTCCTCGCGCGCGATCCAGTCCTCGATGCGCTCGTAGTCGTCCTTCGAGCGGGTGACGACGGCCAGCAGGTCGCTCATCTTCGCGACCTCCTCGACCTGCTCCTTGATGAACCACTGCATGAACTGGTCGGAGGCGAAGTCGTTGTCCTCGCGCGCCAGGCGGGTGAGCTCGTTGATCTGCGCGGTCACGCGCTTCTCCTGCTCCAGGGCCGCCGCGACCGGCTCGACGACGTCGGCGAAGTCCATCCGCGGAGCGGCCAGGGCCGGGATCACGACGCGCTGGTCCTGGTCGAGCAGGTACTGGACCATCATCATCGCGTGGTCGCGCTCCTCGAGGGCCTGCGCGTAGAACAGCGCGGCCATCTGCGGCATGGTGAGCGCGTCGTAGTACGTCGCGATGCCGACGTACTGCTGGTGCGCGCTGAACTCGTGACCGATCTGATCCTGCAGGGCCTTCACGAACTGCTCGGAAGCCATGTTTCCTCCTCTGGCTAGGTCAGCCTAACCTTCGCGCTGTACCGTGGTGGGTGTGCCGAAGCCGCCGAAGAAGAAGTGTTGCGTGAGCAAGCCGCGCTGCAAGCGCTGCCCGATCCGCATGATGGCCGAAGGCACCCTCCCCGACGGATACACCGTCAAGAAGCGCAAGCTGGTCAAGGTCAAGAAGAAGGACAAGGACAAGAAGAAGTCCTCGAAACCCTCCAAGACCAAGACCAAGCCGTTGGCCGCCTGATCACTTCGACTGCTTCGATCACGCCGAGCCTATTGGTCCGGACCCGCCGTCGCCACGAAGGACAGGCGAGCCTTCGCGCGCCTGTCCTCCCGTGGTCAGACCGGCAGGTCGTTGGCCTTGCGGATCTCGTCGACGACGCGCGACATGATGTCGGTCATGCCGAAGTCCTTCGGCGTGAAGACCGCGGCGATGCCCGCAGCCTCGAGCTTGCGGCCGTCGGAGTCGGGGATGATCCCGCCCACGATGATCGGCACGTTCGTCAGGCCGGCGTCGGCCAGGCCCTTCTGGACGTCGGGCACGAGCTCCATGTGCGAACCGGACAGGATCGACAGGCCCACGACGTGGACGTCCTCGGCGACCGCGGCGGCGACGATCTGCTCGGGCGTCAGCCGGATGCCCTGGTAGATGACCTCGAAGCCGGCGTCGCGGGCTCGGACGGCGACCTGCTCGGCACCGTTGGAGTGCCCGTCGAGGCCCGGCTTGCCCACGAGGAAGCGCAGGCGTCCGCCCAGCTCCTCGCCGGTCTGGCGCACCTTCTCGCGCACGGCGGTCAGTTCGGATCCGGCCTCGGCCACGCCACTCACTCCTGCCACGCCCGTGGGCGCCCGGTACTCGCCGAAGACCTCGCGCAGCGCCGCGGACCACTCGCCCACCGTGGCACCGGCGCGCACGGCGTCGAGCGTGGCGGCCATGAGGTTCTCGTCGGTCTTGGCCTGCTGCTGCACGGCCTCCAGGGCCGCGTCGACGGCGGCCTGGTCGCGCTGGCTGCGCCACTGCTGGACGTCGGCGATCGCGTTCGCCTCGGCCTTCGGGTCGGCGACCATGATGGCGGCGTCGAGGTCGGCCGTCAGCGGCGACGGCTCGGTCTCGACGAAGCTGTTGAGGCCCACGACCTTCATCTCGCCGGACTCGATCCGCGCGCGCCGCTCGGCGTGCGAGGTGACCAGCTCCTGCTTCATGTAGCCCGAGACGACGGCGGCGACGGCGCCGCCCATCGCCTGGACGCGGTCCATCTCGGCCTTCGCGCCCTCGACCAGCTCGTCGACCTTGGCCTCGATGACGTGCGAGCCGTCGAAGATGTCGCCGTACTCGAGCAGGTCGGACTCGTAGGCCAGCACCTGCTGCAGGCGCAGGGACCACTGCTGGTCCCACGGCCGCGGCAGGCCCAGCGCCTCATTCCATGCCGGCAGCTGCACGGCACGCGCGCGGGCGTTCTTGCTGAGCGTGACGCCCAGCATCTCCAGGACGATGCGCTGGACGTTGTTCTCGGGCTGCGCCTCGGTCAGGCCGAGGGAGTTGACCTGCACGCCGTAGCGGAAGCGGCGCATCTTGGGGTCGGTGACGCCGTAGCGGTCGCGGGTGATCTCCTCCCACATCCGACCGAACGCGCGCATCTTGCACATCTCCTCGACGAAGCGCACGCCGGCGTTCACGAAGAAGGAGATGCGGCCCACGACCTGCTCGAACTGGTCTTCGGGCACCTGGCCGGAGTCCTTGACCGCGTCGAGGACCGCGATCGCGGTGCTCATCGCGAAGGCCAGCTCCTGCACGGGCGTGGCCCCGGCCTCCTGCAGGTGGTAGCTGCAGATGTTCAGCGGGTTCCACTTCGGGATGTTCGCGACCGTGTACGCGATCATGTCGGTGGTCAGGCGCAGCGAGGCCTCGGGCGGGAACACGTAGGTTCCGCGCGACAGGTACTCCTTGATGATGTCGTTCTGCGTCGTGCCGGCCAGGGCCGACGCGTCGACACCCTGCTCCTCGGCGGCCACCTGGTACATCGCCAGCAGCCACATGGCCGTGGCGTTGATGGTCATCGACGTGTTCATCTCCGAGAGCGGGATGTCCTCGAAGAGACGACGCATCGCACCCAGGTGAGGGATCGGCACGCCGACCTTGCCGACCTCGCCGCGCGACAGGACGTGGTCGGGGTCGTACCCGGTCTGCGTCGGCAGGTCGAAGGCGACCGACAGACCGGTCTGGCCCTTCGACAGATTGCGTCGGTAGAGCGCGTTGGACTCGGCTGCGGAGCTGTGGCCGGCGTAGGTTCGCATCACCCACGGGCGATCAGGCTGCACTGACATGCGGCAAGGGTACCGCTGGCCCCGGACGTGCGAACGACGGTCCACCCAGCGCTCGCCCCCGCGCGTGGCTCAGGCGCCGGAGCGATCGCCGCCGGGGACCCAGAGCACGTCGCCGCGCTCGCGGTTCGCGTAGCGGCCGAGGATGAACAGCAGGTCGCTCAGCCGGTTGAGGTACTTCGCCACGAGCACGTTGACCGTGTCGCCGTGCTCCTCGATCGCGCGCCAGGCGGCACGCTCGGCGCGACGCGTGACGGTGCGCGCCACGTGGAGATGGGCGGCGGCGAGAGTGCCGCCGGGCAGGATGAACGAGTCCAGCTTCGGGGTGACCTCGTTGAAGCGGTCGCACCACTGCTCGAGCCGCTCGACGTAGTCGGGCTCGACCCGCAGCGGGACGTACTTGGGCTCCGCGACGATCGGGTTGCCGACGTCGGAGCCCAGGTCGAACAGGTCGTTCTGGATGTGCGTCAGCACCGCCGTGACGTCGGCGTCGAGCTCACCCGTGGCCAGCGCGACACCGATCTGGCTGTTCGCCTCGTCGACGTCGGCATAGACGATCAGCCGCACGTCGTTCTTCGACGTGCGGCTGAAGTCGACGAGGTTGGTGGTGCCGTCGTCACCTGTTCGGGTGTAGATCTTCGTGAGGTGAACCATGGGTTCACCCTAGAGGTGTGGCCTCAGCGGCTCACATCCAGTCGATCGCCTGAACACGGATCTTGATGCTGGAGGTGTCGTCCGCCTGGGCGGGCGACGCGACCGTACCGGCGGCGACAGCGAGGGCGAGGAGGACTGCAGCGATGAGCTTCTTCATGTCATCAGTGTGAGGGTTAAGCGAGCGCTCGGCAACCGAAACGGCAAGGTCCGCCGCACCAGTTCAGGTCACAGGACGTTGTTGACGCCGCGCCCGGGCGGCGAGGACTCCAGCCACGAGAGCAGCCCGGTGAGCGAGTTCGGGCTCAGCGCGAACTGCTCGATCCCCTCGGCGTTCTCGGTGCGCACCACGATGTGCCCGTCGTGCAGCGCGTACGCCTCGGCACCCTCGGGCTGGCGGCGGCCCTCGATGAGCACTCCCCCACGGACGAACCGGTGTCGGGGACGCGCCGAGAACGAGAAGGTGCGGTACCAGTCGATGGCGTCGTCGCGATAGACCGCGACGCCGAGCACCCAGCCGGAGGCTGCGTGCTCGGCGCCACGATTCACGCTCAGTTCGAAGGTCACACCCTTGCGGGCGATCCAGCGCCGCCGTGCGACGAGCCCGCCGAGGAACAGCAGGCCCAGCACGACGATGATCGCGAGGGAGTCGACCAGCCACAACCAGAGCGGCATCGATCACTGCCTCGCGATCACCATCAGGACGCCTTGCCGATGAGGCGCAGCTTCGCCTCGGCACGGCGGACGGCCAGGTCGTCCTCGGACGACCGGGCCTTCTCCAGCTCAGCCTGGGTGGCCGACTCGTCGACCTCATCAGCGAGGAACGTGTCCTCGGAGAGGATCGACACGCGGTCGGCGGCCACCGAGATGAACCCCTCGGCGACGGCGGCACGCACGGTGTCGCCCTCGACCGGGAAGATCTCGACGACGCCGGGCACCAGCAGCGACAGCAGCGGCGCATGGCCGGTGAGCACGCCGATGTCGCCCTCGGCGGTACGGGCGATGACCTCACGGGCCTCACCCGACCACACGACGCGGTCGGCGGCGACGAGCTCGATCTGCAGTGTCATGTCAGCGGACCTCAGAGGTTCTTCTGGATGTCGGCCCACTTCTTGTCGACGTCGTCCAGACCGCCGCACATGAAGAACGCCTGCTCCGCCACGTGGTCGTAGTCGCCGTCACAGATCTTCGTGAAGGCGTCGATCGTCTCGTCGAGCGGGACGGTCGAGCCCTCGATGCCGGTGAACTGCTTGGCCACGTAGGTGTTCTGGGAGAGGAAGCGCTGGATGCGACGCGCGCGGGACACGATCGTCTTGTCCTCCTCGCTGAGCTCGTCGACACCGAGGATCGCGATGATGTCCTGGAGCTCCTGGTTGCGCTGGAGGATGCCCTTGACCCGGTTCGCCGTCGCGTAGTGATCGGCGGCGATGTAGCGGGGGTCCAGGATGCGCGACGTCGACGTCAGCGGGTCCACGGCCGGGTAGATGCCCAGCGACGCGATCTCGCGGCTCAGCTCGGTCGTGGCGTCCAGGTGGGCGAACGTCGTGGCCGGGGCCGGGTCGGTGTAGTCGTCGGCGGGCACGTAGATCGCCTGCATCGAGGTGATCGAGTGACCACGCGTCGAGGTGATCCGCTCCTGCAGCACGCCCATCTCGTCGGCCAGCGTGGGCTGGTAGCCCACGGCCGAGGGGACGCGACCCAGCAGGGTCGAGACCTCCGAGCCGGCCTGGGTGAACCGGAAGATGTTGTCGATGAACAGCAGCACGTCCTGCTTCTGGACGTCGCGGAAGTACTCGGCCATGGTCAGGGCCGACAGGGCGACGCGCAGACGCGCTCCCGGCGGCTCGTCCATCTGGCCGAAGACCAGCGCCACCTTGTCGAGGACGCCCGACTCCTCCATCTCGACGATGAGGTCGTTGCCCTCACGGGTGCGCTCGCCGACACCGGCGAACACCGACACGCCGTCGTGGTCCTTGGCGACGCGGGCGATCATCTCCTGGATCAGCACGGTCTTGCCGACGCCGGCACCGCCGAACAGGCCGATCTTGCCGCCGAGGACGTACGGCGTCAGGAGGTCGATGACCTTGATGCCGGTCTGGAACATCTCGGTCTTGGGCTCGAGCTGGTCGAACGCGGGCGCCTTGCGGTGGATGCCCCAACGCTCCTGGACGTCCCAGGTCTCGCCCTCGGCCAGGTTCATGACCTGACCGGTGGTGTTGAAGACCTTGCCGAGCGTCTGGTCGCCGACGGGCACCGAGATGGGCTCGCCGGTGTCGGTGACCGGGGTGCCGCGGACGACGCCGTCGGTGGGTCGCAGGCTGATCGCGCGGACCATGCCGTCACCGATGTGCTGCGCGACCTCGAGGGTCAGCGTCTCCTTCGTGCCGGCGACCTCGGTGTCGACGAGCAGGGCGTTGTAGATCTCGGGCATCTGGTCGGCCGGGAACTCGATGTCGAGCACCGGGCCGATGACCCGGGCGACGCGGCCGGTCACGGCGGCCGAGTCGGTGGTGGTCTCTTCGACGGTTGCAGTCATGGTCTCTTCCTCAATCGGACTGGGAGGCCTCGGCGAGCGCGTTAGCGCCACCCACGATCTCGCTGATTTCTTGGGTGATGCCGGCCTGGCGAGCCTGGTTCGCCAGTCGGGTGTACTTCTCGATCAGGTCCTGCGCGTTGTCGGTCGCGGACTTCATGGCCTTCTGTCGTGCGGCGAGCTCGGAGGCCGCCGCCTGCAGCAGGCAGGAGTAGATACGGCTGTAGAGGTACTTCGGCAGGACCGCCTCGAGCACCTCGGCCGCACTGGGCTCGAACTCGTAGAGCGGGAGCACCTCGGACTCCTCCGGGGCCTCCTCACCCTCGACGATCTCGAGCGGGAACAGGCGGATCGCCGTCGGCTCCTGCACCAGCATCGACTTGAACCGCGTGTAGACCACGAAGAGCTCGTCGATCTCGGGGGCGTCGCTCGCCTCGTCCTCGTCGGAATCGTGCTGGGCACCGCGCGAGATCAGCGCATCGCCCATCGTGCGGGCGTCGTCGTAGGTCGGCTTGTCGGAGAAGCCGGTCCACGAGGTCTCGAACGGACGCTGGCGGAAGTTGAAGTACGACTCCGCCTTGCGGCCG
The DNA here is from genome assembly GCF_054957925.1 of Aeromicrobium sp. JP4. Taxonomy (NCBI): domain Bacteria; kingdom Bacillati; phylum Actinomycetota; class Actinomycetes; order Propionibacteriales; family Nocardioidaceae; genus Aeromicrobium; species Aeromicrobium sp. JP4. The sequence continues at coordinate 3,039,693 of NZ_CM143290.1, read as the reverse complement.
GCCAGGAAGTACGTGACCTCCTTGCCCTCGGCACGCAGACGCTCGGCGAGCTGCTCGGTCTCCTTCAGCACGCTCGAGGCGTACGCGCCCGCCAGACCACGGTCGCTGGCGATGACGAGAATCGCGGCGCGCTTGGCGTCGGGGTTCTCGGTCGTCAGCACGTGGTTGACGTTGGAGTACGTGGCCAGGGCCGACACCGCACGCGTGAGTTCACGCGCGTACGGTGCGGCCGCGGCCGCGGCCTGCTGGGCCTTGATGATCCGCGACGCGGCGATCAACTCCATCGCACGCGTGATCTTCTTGGTCGACTGGGTCGACCTGATCTTCGCGCGGTACTCGCGGAGTGAGACTGCCATCGTCAGCCTCGCTTCTGTCGGACGATCTGCTCCTGCTCGACGTCCTCGTCGGCGAGGGCGTCGAACTCTTCGTGCCCGGCCTTGATCGACTCACCGTCACCGGTCTCGAACTGGTCGAGGAACGAGTCGTAGGCCTCGTCGAGAGCCTGGGCGCTGGAGTCCTCGAACTTGCCGCTCTCGCGGATCGCATCGAGCACACCGGGGTGCGAACGCTTGACGTAGTCCTGGAACTCGGCCTCGAAGCGGTGGATGTCCGCGACCGGCACGGCGTCGAGCTTGCCGGTGGTGGCGGCCCAGAGGGAGACGACCTGCTTCTCCATCGAGAACGGGTCGTACTGCGCCTGCTTGAACAGCTCCATGAGGCGCTGGCCGCGGGCGAGCTGGGCCTTGGACGCGGCATCGAGGTCGGACGCGAACATCGCGAACGCCTCCATGGCGCGGTACTGGGCGAGCTCGACCTTGAGCGAGCCGGTGACGGCCTTCATCGCCTTGGTCATCGCCGAGCCGCCGACGCGCGACACCGAGATGCCGACGTCGACCGCGGGACGCTGGTTGGCGTTGAACAGGTCGGACTGCAGGAAGATCTGACCGTCGGTGATCGAGATGACGTTGGTCGGGATGTACGCCGACACGTCGTTGGCCTTGGTCTCGATGATCGGCAGGCCGGTCATCGAGCCCGCGCCCAGGTCGTCGCTGAGCTTGGCGCAACGCTCGAGCAGCCGCGAGTGCAGGTAGAACACGTCGCCGGGGTAGGCCTCACGGCCCGGCGGGCGACGCAGCAGCAGCGACACGGCGCGGTAGGCCTCGGCCTGCTTCGACAGGTCGTCGAAGATGATCAGGACGTGCTTGCTCTGGTACATCCAGTGCTGGCCGATGGCCGAGCCGGTGTACGGGGCCAGGTACTTGAAGCCGGCCGAGTCCGATGCGGGGGACGCGACGATCGTCGTGTACTCCAGCGCGCCGGCCGCCTCGAGGGCGCCGCGCACGCTGGCGATGGTCGAGCCCTTCTGACCGATGCCGACGTAGATGCAGCGGACCTGCTTGCTCGGATCGCCCGACTCCCAGAACTCCTTCTGGTTGATGATCGTGTCGATCGCGATGGCGGTCTTGCCGGTCTGGCGGTCACCGATGATCAGCTGGCGCTGGCCGCGGCCGACCGGAGTCAGCGAGTCGATCGCCTTGAGGCCGGTCATCAGGGGCTCGTGGACGCTCTTGCGCTGCATCACGTTCGGCGCCTGGAGCTCCAGGGCGCGACGCTCCTCGATGCCGGTGATCTCGCCGAGGCCGTCAATCGGGTTGCCGAGCGGGTCGACGACGCGTCCGAGGTAGCCCTCGCCCACGGGGACCGAGAGAACCTCGCCCGTGCGCTTGACCTTCTGGCCCTCTTCGATGCCGGCGAAGTCACCGAGGATGACGACGCCGATCTGGCGGACGTCGAGGTTCAGCGCCAGACCGAGGGTGCCGTCCTCGAACTCGAGCAGTTCGTTGGCCATCGCTGAGGGAAGACCCTCGACCTGCGCGATGCCGTCGGCCGCCGACGCGACGATGCCGACCTCTTCGGCCTCGCCCTGCGTCGGGGTGTAGTCCGACACGAACTTCTGCAACGCGTCGCGGATCTCCTCCGGACGAATCGAGAGTTCAGTCATGCTGTGTGCCTGCCTTCTTGTGCGAACGGTGCGTTCTGGTCAGCCTGCGATGCGCCGGCGTGCGGCCTCGAGGCGGGTGGACATGGTGGCGTCGACGACCTCGTCGCCCACGGAGACGGCGATGCCGCCGATGACGGACGGATCGACCACGGTGTTGAGCTGGATCTCCCGTCCGTAGCGCCGCGAGAGCGCATCGGTGAGTCGCTGACGCTCGGTGTCGTCGAGGTCGTACGCGACGCGAGCCACGGCGACGAGCCGGTCCTCACGTGCGGCGACCTGGCGGCTGAACGCCTCCAGGACCCGCTCGAACGAACCGGTGCGAGCCACCGCTGCCTGCGAGAGCAGGGCCAGGGTCGAGTCGGAGACCTTGCCGCGGAACACGTCCTGGAGCAACGTGGTGCGGGCCGAGGCCGGGACCGACCGGTCGGAGACGACCCGTCGGAGCTCGTCGGAGTCGTGGATGACCCGTCCGGCCTCGAACAGCTCGTTCTCCAGGATGTCGCCCTGGCCGGCCTCGTCGGCGGCGCGGGTGTAGGCCGCGACGCCGGCGATCTCGAGACCGTCGGTCAGGTCACGCCCCGCGGCCCAGCGACCGCTGACGGCGCTGGAGAGCACCGTGAGCGTGTCCGCGGCGACCTTGCCCTCGAAGATGCCGGCGGCGAGCGTGCGCTTGCCCTCGGCCTCGGTCGACGGATCGGTCAGCACGCGTCGCGCGGCCACGGCCGAGTCGAGCGCCGAGACGATGCCGAAGAGCTCGGCGCCGACCTGGGCCGCCGACGCACCCGGGACCGCGGCGACCGCGGTCAGGGTGTCGTCGAGCGACTTGGCAGACGATCCACGCATCAGTTGGCCGACCCCTCGAGTTCGTCGATGAAGCGCTGGACGGAACGACGCTGCGCGTCGGTGTCGGCGAGGGACTCGCCGACGATCCGGCCCGCGAGCTCGGTGGCCATGCCGCCGACCTCGGACTTGAGCTGCGCGATCGCCTGCTGGCGCTCGGCAGCGATCTGGGCCTGCGCCGCCGAGACGATGCGCGCGGACTCGGCCTGAGCCTGCTCGCGCATCTCGACGACGATCTGGGCACCCTGCTCGCGCGCCTCCTCACGGATGGCGGCGGCCTCGTGCCGGGCGTCGGCCAGCTGCGCGGTGTACTGCTCGAGCGCGGCCTGGGCTTCCTTCTGCGCCGACTGCGCCTCCTCGATCCCGCCCTCGATCGCGGCCGTGCGCTCGGCGTAGGCCTTCTCGAAGTTGGGAACGACGTACTTCCTCACGAGGAAGTACAGAATCGCAAAGACGACCAGCGACAGCACGACCTCAGAGAGGATCGGCACCAGCGGGTTGTGCTCCTCGCCTTCGGCAGCCGTGGCGAGAATCGTGGAGTACATCAGTCAGTTCCTGACGTTGTCAGAGGACGAAGGCGAGCGCGATGCCGATGATGGCCAGGGCCTCGGCCAGGGCGAAGCCGAGGATCGCGATCGACTGGAGGCGGCTCTGGGCCTCGGGCTGGCGGGCCACGCCGTTGATGTACGCGGCGAAGATCAGACCGATGCCGATGCCGGGGCCCACGGCCGCCAGGCCGTAGCCGATCATGTTCAGGGAGCCGAGGGTTTCGAGATCCACGGGTTTTTCCTTTCGTTGACGACGCACGAGCGCCGTCGGTTAGCGAAAACTGAGGGTTATGGAGTTGTGACCGACGATCAGTGCTCGTCGGCGAGTGCCCCGCCGATGTACATCGCGGACAGCAGGGTGAAGACGTAGGCCTGCAGGAACAGCACCAGCAGCTCGAGGAAGCTCACGGCGACGCCCATCAGGAAGGACAGCACGCCGACCGGCGCGTACCAGGGGTTGCCGGAGTCGAGGATGAGGTAGGCAGCGCCCGTGGCGAACAGGATCAGCAGCAGGTGGCCGGCGAACATGTTGGCGAAGAGACGCAGTGCCAGCGTGGCCGGGCGGACCAAGATCGTGGAGAGGAACTCCAGCGGGATGATCAGCGCCAGGATCGGGCCGGTGATGCCGCCGGGGATGCAGACGTGACGCAGGTAGCCGCCGAAGCCGTGCTTGGCGATGCCGACGCCGTTGTAGATGACCCACACCAGCAGGGCGATCGGGACGACGAAGCCGAAGCGGGAGAACGACGGGAACTGCAGGAACGGGATGAGGCTGAAGTAGTTGTTCACCAGGACGAAGGTGAACAGCGTGAAGAGCAGGGGCACGAACTTGAGGAAGTCGTGCGAGCCGATCGAGTCGCGGGCGACGCCGTTGCGCACGAACCCGTAGACGTACTCGCCGGCGAACTGCAGGCGGCCCGGCACGACGGCCTGGCGCTTGGACGCGGCCCAGAAGAAGCCCACGATCAGCGGCACGGAGAGCGCCAGCAGGAGCATCGGCTTCGTGACACCGAGGTCACCGATGTGGAAGACCGGCGGGAGTTCGAAGCTGCCAGGTCCCGGAGCGGCGAAGCCGCCCTCGGAGTCCGAGGCGGCGTTCAGCACGGTGGTCGTCACGGCGGACAATCGATCACCCTTCTGTGGCGTCGAGCCCCTGTCGGCCCCGACGTCGGTCGGCAGTTCACGCGGATCAGCTCTCGCGTTGCGCCATCGCGACGGTGTAGATGCCCAGTGCGGCACCCACCACCACGCCGATGGCGACCATGAACGACGTGTCCCACCATCGGTCGAGCAGGAACCCTGCTCCACCGTAGAAGATCACTCCCCCGGCCACACGACCGAAGGCGACCCACGGGTCCTGCGGTGGGGGTGCGTCGTTCATTGCACCCCGAATCTATCAGGGACGTTTGCAGCCGCTGCAGGCAGGTCGTGAAACTTTTCACTTCGTCGGCGCGGCCCCGCGCGGGCGCCCCGCACGAGCGCCCGGAACGTTCAGTCCCGAGGCGTTTCACCCGGTTCGGCGGGCTTCTGCTCGGGCAGGTCGTAGATCGGGGTTCGCTCCCGGGTGGCGTCGAGGACGCGGGCGCCGAGCCACACCATCGTGGTGGCGATCACGGTGACCGACACCGACTCCGCGTCGATCGGACCGGACTCGCCGGCCGAGCGCCGCAGGACCACGAAGAGCGCGAACAGGGCGACGACCTTGGTGAGGAAGAAGATCATCGCGAACATCAAGGACAGCGCAGGCGTCGCTTTGGCGACCGGGCCGAGCACGGTGGGGGTCGCACCGAAGAACCCCAGCACGATGACCCCGCCGATCAGGGCGCCCACCACGCCTTCGGTGCCGACCACGAGGCCCGCCACGACCGTGCATACCGCGATGGTGGCCAGGCCGGCGCGCAGGGCCCAGCGACGCGGGCTCACGACCACACCTTCGACTCGAGTCGGGGCAGCAGGAAGATCGCCGCGGTCACCAGGGCGGTGAGCAGTGCGATCACCACGAAGAGCTGCCAGCCGCTGAACAGTCCGATGGCCACGACGCCGAAGGCGACCAGGGCCGCGGCGGCGTACATCAACAGGACGGCGCGCCGGTGCGAGTGCCCGATCTCGAGCAGCCGGTGGTGGATGTGCATCTTGTCGGGGCTGAACGGCGACCGGCCCGCTCGGGTGCGGCGCAGCACCGCCAGGCCCATGTCCAGGAACGGCACCATGAGGACCGCGAACGGCAGGACGAGCGGCAGGATCGCCGCCGGCAGCAGGCTCGAGTCGGCGCCGCCGATGCCCTCGGACAGGCTCGTGGCCGGGAACTGGCCGGTGAGGCTGATCGAGGAGCAGGCCAGGACGAAGCCCAGCAGCATCGAGCCCGAGTCACCGATGAACATCCGGGCCGGGAAGAAGTTGTGCGGGAGGATTCCCAGGCACGCGCCCGCGAGGGCGATGGTCAGGATCGCCGCCGCGACCGCGCGGGTCTCGCCGTTCTCCACTGCCAGGACGAAGGCGTAGACGAAGAAGGCGATCGACCCGATGGCCGCCATGCCGGCGGCCAGTCCGTCCAGCCCGTCGACGAAGTTCATGGCGTTGGCCGTGGCGACGATGAGGAAGACCGTGAGGATCATCGCCTGGGCCTGGTCGAGCCCGAGGTAGGTGTTGGGCAGCGGCAGGTAGACGAAGTGCAGGCCCATGGCGACCGTGATGACGCCCGCCAGGACCTGCCCGGCGAACTTGCTCAGCGCGTCGAGCTCGAAGATGTCGTCGATGATGCCCACCAGGCAGATGACGCAGGCGCCCACCAGCACGGCGCGGACGTCGGCGAACAGCGACGGGTCGCCGCCGGACAGGAAGGGCAGGTGGGTGGCGGTCAGGTAGGCCGCGACGAGGCCGCCGAGCATCGCCGGCCCGCCGAAGTACGGCGTGGGGATCGCGTGCACGTCGCGGTCGCGCACCTGGGCGACGGCGCCGAGCTGCTGGGCGGTCTGCCGCGCGATCGACGACAGCAGGTAGGCCACGCCGATCGCGACGCCGAAGATGACGAGGTACTCACGCACCGGCTCCACCGCCGGCGGGCTCGATCGTGTTGTTGAAGCCGTGGAGGGTGGCCAGGTCGATCGCGCCCTCGCGCAGCACGCGCGGCACCGGGCCGGTGACGTCGAGGATCGTGGACGGCGTGGAGCCGGCCGACGGTCCGCCGTCGAGGTACACCCGCACGGAGTCGCCGAGCATCGCCTCGGCCTCGTCGACCGTGGTGGCCGCGGGCTGCCCGCTCAGGTTGGCGCTGCTGACGGCACTGGGTCCGGACTGGCGGAGCACGGCACGCGTGCGCTCGTCGTCGGGGACGCGGACCGCGACGGTCCCGTGGGTCTCACCCAGGTCCCAGGTGAGCGACGGCTGAGCCCGGAAGACGACCGTGAGCGGGCCGGGCCAGAGTTCCGCGAGCATCGTCTGCAGCCACGCGGCGGGACGCTCGGCCACGAGCGCGTCGAGCGTGACCGGGTCGGCGATGAGGACCGGCGGCGGCATGTCGCGCCCGCGGCCCTTGGCCTCGAGCAGGCGGGCGACGGCCGAGGGGTCGAAGGCGTCGGCCGCGATCCCGTAGACCGTGTCGGTCGGCAGGACCACCAGCGCGCCGTCGCGCAGTGCCGAGACAGCCGCCTCGACGCCGCGGTCGAGTTCGGTCGCGCAGTCGAACCTCATGACCCCAAGGTTAGGGGTCGACACCGGCACCCACGGCGTCGGCTGCCGGGAGACGGATCGTTAGAATCGTCAGGATGCGTTCCTCCAGGCCGGTCCCGACCGTCGTGACCCCATGACCCCGTCCCCGACGCTGGCCGCGCTGTTCGCCCTGGGCTCCGCGCTCGGCTTCGCGTTCTCGACCTCCTTCCAGCACCTGGCCGCCGGACGCGTCCACCTCACCGTCACGCACCCCCTCCTCGTGCTGCTGCAGCTGCTGCGCAGCCCGCGCTGGCTCGCGGGGAGCACCATCGGCCTGATGGCGTGGCTGCTGCACGCGGTCGCGCTCAACCTCGGCACCCTCTCGCTGGTCCAGCCGATCATCCTGCTGGGCGTGGTCCTCGCGGTCGTCGTTCGATCGTCGCTGGACCGCCGGTGGCCAAGCCGGAACGAGCTCGTGGGAGTCACCGTCACGATCGCCTCGCTGATCGCCGTGGTCTCGGTCGCGGACACCAGCCACGAGGGCGCGACCGCGCCGACCTCCTGGATGCTCGCGGTGGCCGGCACCGGCGTGGTGATCGCGCTGGTGGTGACCCGGTTCGCCAACGATCTGCCCCGGCGCGGCATGGCGGCGTTCGTGCTCGGGATGACCGCCGGCATGCTCTTCGGCATCACCGCCTGCCTCATGAAGGTCGTGGGCGAGGCGATCAGCACGCACGGCGTCCCGGGGTTCCTCGGCACCTGGTCGCCCTGGGTGCTGCTGTCGTGCGCGTTCCTGGCGATGTCGCTCAACCAGCGGGCCTACCAGTTGTCGCGCCTCTCGCACTCCATGCCCGTGCTGAACGTGACCTCCGTGCTGCTGTCGATCGTGCTCGGATCGGTGCTGTTCCAGGAGTCGCTGCCCACGTCGCCGGGGACGCTGGCGCTGCAGGCGATCGGCCTCGTCGGCATCGGGTGGGGCCTCTACCGCATCGCCGACGCCGGCCCCCGCGCGCGCGTCGCCTGACTCCCCCGCCCCCCCCAACCGCGAGTGGCGCAATTTCGCCCGCCACTCGCCGAGTGGCGGGCAATTCTGCGCCACTCGCGAACCCGGTTTGCGCCACTCGAGGGCGAACTGTGGAGGAGCGTTCGACGCCGGAGCTCTCGCGCCCGACGCTGGCGCGATGGAACCGATCCTGCACCGCGACGCCGCCGCGTACGGGCTGACTCCCAAACAGCTCCGCCGCCGGTCGTTCGCCCACCCCGTCAACGGCGTCGCCGTCGCCTCCAGCGAGTCCGACGACCTCCGCACCCGCACGATCGCGGCGCTTCGCGTGATGCCGACTGACGCCGTCGCGACCCATCTGACTGCCGCTGTGTTGCGCGGCTGGACGGTGCCCCGGGGTGTACGCATCCCGGTGATCGTCTGCACGAACGGCGAAGCGCCCCACCTGGACCGTCGCGGCGTCTACGTCCGGCGGTGTGCCATCCCGGCTCGCCATCGGACCGCCGCCGGTGGCGTTGCCATCGCGTCGCCCGAGTGGACGGTCATCGAGCTCGCCGAGACGCTGAGCCTGGTCGACCTGGTCACGGTGATCGACTCCGCACTCGCCGCCGGGCACACGACCGTGCCGCACCTGCGCGAGGCGCTCGTGCCCGGTCGGCGCGGCGTCCGCGTGCTCCGCCGGGCGCTGACGTACTGCGATGGTCGGAGCGAGTCGGCAGGTGAGTCCGCGCTGCGCCTCGTGCACACGCTGAGCGGTATCGCGGTCGACTCGCAGGTCGAGTACCGCGAGCACGACGGCACGCTGCTCCTGACACTGGACCTGCGGGTGCGGGGCACGTCGTACGCGCCGGAGTTCGACGGGGCCGACCACCGCGACGCCTCCACTCATCGAAGGGATCTCCGGCGTGAAAGGCTGCTGCACCGACTCGGGATCCGTCGAGCCGGCTACACCTTCGTGGAGATCTGCCGCCAGCCCGAGGAGATCGTGCGGATGGCTGCCGAGGCGCTAGGGCGACCGCAGGCCTTCAGCGCCGCCGACGCCCGCGCCGAGATCCAGCGGTCGAGTCTCACGCGCGAGGGCCACACAGCGTTGGAGAAGCGGATGACGCGCTTCATGCGGTCGACCTCGCCGCGTGCTCGCGCCTGACGTCTCGAGTGGCGCAAACCGGGGGCACGAGTGGCGCAGAATCGCCCGCCACTCGACGAGTGGCGGGCGAATTTGCGCCACTCGCGGTCCGGGGGCGCGGTTCGGGGGCGGTTCTGAGTGGCGCGGGGTCAGGGGCGGCGGGCGGTGACGAAGCGGGGCCGGTCGGCGAGGTCGGCGTGGTCGCGGACCTCGGCCCAGCGCGAGGTGAAGACGGCCGGGGCGCTCTCGCCCTGGGCGTCGGCGTGCTCGGCGCCGACGCCGCCGCCGGAGCGCAGCAGCCGCCAGGCGACCTGCTCGACCACGCGCATCGCGTCGAGGCCGTCGTCGCCGGACCACAGCGCGAGCTGCGGATCGTGGTCGCGGGCCTCCGGCGCCACCGACTCCCATGCGTCAAGCGGGATGTAGGGCGGGTTCACCACCACGACGTCCACCGTGCCGTCGAGCTCGGGGAACGCGTCGGCCATGTCGCCGCGACGCAGGTCGACCCCGGTGCCATCGAGGTTCTGCATCGCCCAACCGTGGGCGGACTCGTCGAGCTCGACGGCGTGCACCCGCGCCTCGGGCACCTCGTGCACCACCGAGAGCGAGATCGCGCCGGAGCCGGCGCACAGCTCGACGACGACGGGCGGGCGCCCCTGCTGCTGCAGGACCTCGCGCGCGGCGTCGATCGCCCACCCCGCGAGCAGCTCGGTCTCGGGGCGTGGCACGAAGACGCCGGGACCCACCTCCACGTCGACGTAGCGGAAGGCGGCCGTGCCGGTGATGTGCTGCAGCGGGACCCGGCGGGCCCGGGCCGCGATCATCTCGAGGTAGGTGCGGCGCTGGACGTCGTCGACGCGCGCGGTGAGCGTGAGCAGCGCCCGCGGCGTGCCGGTGACGTGGCTCAGCAGCACCTCGGCGTCGTGACGCGGGGACCCGACCCCACCCTGCTCGAGCGTGGCGGCGGCCTCCTCCAGGAGGCGGCGGGTGCTCACGGGCGGTCCTCGAGTGCCGCGAGGCGGTCGGCCAGGTCGGCCTCGACCAGCGAGCCGATCACGTCGTCGAGGGCGCCGTCGATGACCTGGTCGAGGTTGTAGGCCTTGAACCCCGTGCGGTGGTCCGAGATCCGGTTCTCGGGGAAGTTGTAGGTGCGCACCCGCTCGGAGCGGTCGACCGTGCGCACCTGCGAGCGGCGCGCGTCGGAGGCCGCGGCGTCGGCCTCGGCCTGCGCCGCGTCGAGCAGGCGGGAGCGCAGGATGCGCATCGCCTGCTCCTTGTTCTGCAGCTGCGACTTCTCGTTCTGGCAGCTCACGACGATCCCGGTGGGCAGGTGCGTGATCCGCACGGCCGAGTCGGTGGTGTTGACGCTCTGCCCGCCCGGTCCGGACGAGCGGAAGACGTCGATCCGCAGGTCGTTGTCGTTGACCTGGACGTCGACGTCCTCGGCCTCGGGCAGCACCAGGACACCGGCGGCCGACGTGTGGATGCGCCCCTGCGACTCGGTGACGGGAACGCGTTGGACGCGGTGCACGCCGCCCTCGAACTTGAGCTTCGCGTAGGGCGCCTCCCCCGGCTCGGGGGTGCCCTTGGCCTTCACCGCGGCCGTGACCGACTTGTAGCCGCCGAGCGTGGTCTCGGTGGAGTCGAGCACCTCGACCTTCCACCCGTGCCGCTCGGCGAACCGCGAGTACATCCGCATCAGGTCCGCGGCGAACAGCGCCGACTCGTCGCCGCCCTCGCCACCCTTGATCTCGAGGATCACGTCCTTGCCGTCGGCGGGATCACGCGGGACGAGCATGCGCTCGAGGCGCTCGGCGAGCTCGGGGACGCGGCGTTCGAGGTCGGCCGCCTCCTCGGTCATGTGCAGCTCCTGGGCGGCGACGAGGTCCTCGCCGGCGTCCTGCCACTCGCGGTAGACGCGGATGATCGCCGTCAGCTCGGCGTAGCGGCGTCCGAGGTCGCGGGCGCGGCGCGCGTCGGAGTGCACGGCGGGGTCGGCCAACTGCTGCTCGACCTCGGCGTGCTCGCCGATCAACGACTCGACTGCTTCGAACACGTCGTCACCTCCTGCGCTCGGGTGCCCGGACACGACAACGGCGCCGGTCGCTCCATCAGAGCGACCGGCGCCGGAGAAGTCCTACTTCTTGCCGTAGCGCTTCTCGAACCGGGCGACGCGACCGCCGGTGTCGAGGATCTTCTGCTTGCCCGTGTAGAACGGGTGGCAGGCCGAGCAGACATCGGCGCGGAGGGAGCCCTCGGTGGCCGTGCTGCGGGTGGTGAACGAGTTGCCGCAGGTGCAGGTGACCTGGGTCTCCACGTACGCGGGGTGGATGTCCTTCTTCATGATGTCCTCTCGTGGGGTCGCCGGGTCGGGACGCGGGTGCGGACCGTGAACCGGAACCAAGGATTGATTCTGCCAGTGGCACCTTGCATAACCCAAATCGGGCCCAGGGTGTTCCCCTGTCCTCAAATCCCGGGGCACCGCCTACTATGACCCTCATGGGGACCGGGAGACTCAAGACCATTGCCATCACGCTGGTGATGCTCGTCGTGATCGGCGGCGCCGGGGTCTACATCGCCACCGAGTACGGCCGCAGCCGTGCCATCACCGTGATCGCGGCCGTCGGACTCGTCGCCGCGCTGGCGTGGGTCATTCTCACGATCGTCTCGATCATCACGGCCACCAGCGCCCGGCGCATCCTCACCGAGGAGGACACGACGCTGCGCAACGAGCAGCGCCCCGTCGCCCGTCGCACGATCCTGCCCGGCGACGACAAGCAGGTCGGACGGCGCCGCAAGGACCCCAGCGGCTCCTGACCGGCAGCGATCAGGCCGGAAGCAGCGCCTCGATGTCCTTCGCGATGTCCTCGGGGCTCGTCGTCGAGCCGTAGCGCTTGACCACCGTGCCCTCGGTGTCGACCAGGAACTTGGTGAAGTTCCACTTGATCGCACCTCCGAGGACGCCCTTCTTCTCCGACTTCAGCCACTGGAAGAGCGGGTGGGCGTCCGAGCCGTTGACCTTCACCTTGGAGAACATCGGGAACTGCACGCCGAACTGCGACTCGCAGAACGTGGCGATCTCGTCCTCGGCGCCCGGCTCCTGACCTCCGAACTGGTCGCACGGGAAGCCCAGCACGACGAAGCCGCGATCGGCGTAGGTGTCGTAGAGGTCCTGCAGGGGTCCGTACTGCGGCGTGAAGCCGCACTGCGAGGCGGTGTTGACGACGAGCGCGACCTTGCCGCGGTAGTCGGCGAGCTGCTGCTCCATGCCGTCGATCGTGGTGGCGCTGAAGTCCCAGGCGGTGGTCATGTGGCGAGCCTAGCGACGAAGGCCCGGCCCCCTCGCGGGAACCGGGCCTTCGAGGCTCCTCAGGTGGCGGCGCGGCGGCCGCCGGCGATCAGTTCTCGCCGTTGCTCGCACCGCCGGGCATCGTCTTGTTGATCTCCATGAGAAACTCGACGTTGTTCTGCGTCTTCTTGAGCTTGCCCAGGATGAGCTCGAGGCCCTGCTGTCCGTCGAGGCCCGAGAGCAGGCGGCGCAGCTTCCACACGATGGCCAGCTCGTCACGGGCCATGAGCAGCTCCTCGCGACGGGTGCTGGAGGCGTCGACGTCGATCGCCGGGAAGATGCGCTTGTCCGCGAACTCGCGGCGCAGGCGCAGCTCCCAGTTGCCGGTGCCCTTGAACTCCTCGAAGATGACCTCGTCCATGCGCGAGCCGGTCTCGATCAGCGCGGTGGCCAGGATGGTCAGCGAGCCGCCGTCCTCGATGTTGCGCGCCGCGCCGAAGAACTTCTTCGGCGGGTACAGCGCCGAGGAGTCGACGCCGCCGGACATGATGCGCCCGGAAGCGGGCGCGGCCAGGTTGTAGGCACGGCCCAGGCGGGTGATGCCGTCGAGCAGCACGACCACGTCGTGGCCCAGCTCGACGAGGCGCTTGGCGCGCTCGATCGCGAGCTCGGCCACGGTGGTGTGGTCGGAGGCCGGACGGTCGAACGTAGAGGCGATGACCTCGCCCTTGACGGTGCGCTGGAAGTCGGTGACCTCCTCCGGACGCTCGTCCACCAGGACGATCATCAGGTGGCACTCGGGGTTGTTCTCGGTGATCGCGTTGGCGACCTGCTGCATCACCATCGTCTTGCCCGCCTTGGGCGGCGAGACGATGAGGCCGCGCTGGCCCTTGCCGATCGGCGAGACGAGGTCGATGACGCGACCCGTCAGGCCACCGGCCTCGCCCTCGAGGCGCAGGCGCTCCGAGGGGTAGAGCGGCGTCAGCTTGGAGAAGTCGACGCGGCGCTTGGCCTCGTCGGCGTCCGACCCGTTGACCGAGTCGACCTTGACCATCGGGTTGAACTTCTCCTTGCGCTCGCCCTCACGGGGCTGGCGCACCTGGCCGGTGATCGCGTCACCGCGGCGCAGGCCGAGCTTGCGCACGAGCGCCATCGAGACGTAGACGTCGTTCTCGCTGGGCAGGTAGCCCGTGGTGCGCACGAACGCGTAGTTGTCGTGGATGTCGAGGATGCCCGCGGCCGGCACCAGGACGTCGTCCTCGGTGAAGGTGGGGTTGTCCTCGAGGCCGCGGCCCGTGCTGCCGCCGCGGTTGCGGCCGCGACGGTTGCGGCGGCGTCCGCCGTCGTCGTCCTGGTCACGGTTCTGGTCGCGGCTCTGGTCGCGGTTCTGGCCGCCACCCTGCGTGCGCTGGCCGCCACCCTGGCGGTCCTGGCGGTCCTGGCGATCCTGACGGTTCTGGTTGCCGCCCTGACGATCCTGGCGACCCTGGCCGCGGTTGCCCTCGCGGTCGCCGGACTCGCGGTCGCGACGATCCTCCTGGCCCTTGTCGGCCTGCTTTTCGCCGCGCGAGCGGTCGTCCTGACCCTTGTCGGCCTGCTTCTCGCCGCGCGAGCGGTCGCCCTGGCCCTTCTCGGCCTGCTTCTCACCCTGCGAGCGGTCGCCCTGAGCCTGGTCGGACTGCTTCTCGCCCTGCGAGCGGTCGCGACGGGTCTCGCCCTGGTCGGACGTCTCGGCCGGCGCGGCGGTCTCGGCGGCGTCGCTCTCGCGCGTCTCGGCCTGCTCGACCGGCGCGGAGGACGTGGGGGCACCGGCGGCGCGGCTGGCGCGCGCCGGGCGCTTCGTCGTCCTGGCCTTGGTCGTGGTCTCGGCCGGCACGTCGATGAGCGTGTCCTGGCTGTCCTGGCTGTCCTGGCTGTCCTGGCTGGCACGGGGCGCCTCGACCGGCTTCGCGTCACCGCGGGCGGTCTTGATGGCGTCGATCAGCTGACCCTTGCGCATCTTGGCGGCACCCTCGATGCCGAGGCCGGCGGCGATCTCCTGGAGTTCGGCGATCACCTTTCCGCCGAGCGCTCCCCCGGTCTTGCGGGGGGCCTTCGCGGGGGCCTTGTCGGCACCGTCCGCGGGCGTGGGATCGACCGTGGTTGATTCCGTCACACGTTGTCCTTTTTCGGGAGGCCACGCTTCCTGGGTGGGCGCCTATCGGGTTGGCCGACGTCGCGTCTCGTTCAGGTTCGCCCGTATCCGACGGGCTGAGAGGTGGCATGGTGTCGGGGAGAGAGACTCGACTCCGACAACTTCACTGTAACACGCACTCAGGACCGGAAGTGCACGCCTTCGGGCGACACGCGCAGTTCGCGTCGAGCCCATCCGGCCGGGCTCCAGGCCTCGAGTCCGTGCGCGAATGCCAGCACCGTCGGGCCGGCTCCGGAGATGACCGCGGGCACGCCCTCGACACGCAGCTGGCGGACCAGCTTGTAGGAGTCGGGCATCGCCTCGGCGCGGTACGGCTGGTGCAACCGGTCCTCGGTGGCCGAGATCAGCCGCTCGGGCGCGGACGTGAGTGCCGCCACCAGCAGGGCCGTGCGCCCGGCGTTGAAGGAGGCGTCGCCGTGCGGGACCTGCTCGGGCAGCAGGCCGCGAGCCACGGAGGTGGCGACCGGCTCGGGCGGGACGAACACGGTGACGTCGGCCTCGACGTCGAGCCGCAGCGTCTCGGCCGCGGCGCCCTCGATCCACGAGATGGTGAAGCCGCCGAACAGCGCCGGCGCGACGTTGTCGGGGTGGCCCTCGAGATCGGTGGCCAGGCCGAAGAGCGTGGTGTCGTCGACGCGCTCGTCGCCGCCGACGACCAGGGCGCGGGCGAGCACGACGCCCGCGGCGATCGCCGCGGCCGAGGAGCCCAGGCCGCGGCCGTGGGGAATCGTGTTGCGGCACGTCAGGTGCAGGCCCGCCGGCTTCTCGCCGAGGAGGTCGAACGCGGCGTCCATCGCGCGGTACAGCAGGTGCGTCTCGTCGCGCGGGACCTCGTCGGCACCCTCGCCCTCGATGTCGAACGTCAGGCCCGAGGTGGTGACCTCGGCCGTGACCTCGTCGTACCAGGACAGCGCCATCCCGAGGGAGTCGAAGCCGGGTCCGAGATTGGCGCTGGTGGCCGGGACCCGGACGGTCACCGGCACGTCGACGAAGGTCATGCGAGCCCGGCCGCCTCGGCGGCCGCGTGCACGTCGGCGTCGACGACCGTGTCGACGATCGAGCCGATCTGCGACAGCGGCGTGTCGATGTCCTTCAGGCCGTGCCCGGTGACGGTGACCGTGATCGTCAGGCCGGTCGGCACCTCCCCCGCCTGGACGGCGGCAAGCAGACCGGCGACGCCCGCGGCGGACGCGGGCTCGACGAAGATGCCCTCGTGGCGCCCGAGCTCGCGCTGGGCGTGCAGGATCTGCTCGTCGCTCACCGCGTCGATCCGGCCGCCCGACTCGTCGCGGGCGTTCTCGGCCAGCGTCCAGGAGGCCGGGTTGCCGATCCGGATCGCGGTGGCGATGGTCTCGGGGTGGGTGACGACCTCGCCCCGCACCAACGGCGCGGCGCCGGCGGCCTGGAAGCCCCACATCCGCGGACGCGAGGAGGCGTCGCCGGACTCGTGGTACTCCACGAAGCCCTTCCAGTACGCGCTGATGTTGCCGGCGTTGCCGACCGGGAGGACGTGGATGTCGGGGGCCCGGCCGAGCACGTCGACGATCTCGAACGAGGCGGTCTTCTGACCCTCGAGGCGCATCGGGTTGACCGAGTTGACCAGCGCGACGGGGTACTCCTTGGCGAGCCCGCGCGACATGTTCAGGCAGTCGTCGAAGTTGCCGCGGACCTGGATGATGTCACCGCCGTGCATGACCGCCTGGGCCATCTTCCCGGCCGCGATCTTGCCCTGGGGCACGAGCACGATCGGGGTGAGGCCGGCGCGCGCGGCATAGGCCGTCATCGATGCCGAGGTGTTGCCGGTGGAGGCGCACACGACCGCCTTGGCGCCCTCGGCGACCGCTGCGGAGATCGCCGTGGTCATGCCGCGGTCCTTGAAGGAGCCGGTGGGGTTGTTCCCCTCGACCTTCACCCAGACGTCGCCGCCGACGAGGCCGGACAGCCACGCCGAGTGGATGAGCGGCGTGCCGCCCTCCCCCAGCGACACGACGGTCGCGCCCGGCTCGAGCGGGATCCGGTCCCGGTACTCCTCGATGACTCCGCGCCACGGGCTGGCCATCACGACACTCCTTCGACTCGCATGACCGACGAGACCCCGCGCACCATCTCCAGGTCGCGGAGCTGACGCACCGTCGCCGCGAGTGCGGCGTCGTCGGCCTCATGGGTGACGACGACGAGCTGGGCGTCGCCGCCGCGGCCCTCCTGGCGGACCGTCTTGATCGAGACGTCGTGGACGGCGAACGCCTCCGCGACGGCGGCCAGCACACCCGGACGGTCCTCGACGTCGATCTGGACGTGGTACCGCGTGCGGGCCCGGCCGATGTCGAGCACCTCGACCTGGGCGTGCGCGGTCTCGCCGGGGCCGAAGACGCCGTCGACGCGATGGCGGGCCACGGTGACCACGTCGCCGAGGACCGCGCTCGCAGTGGGTGCGCCGCCGGCGCCGGGGCCGTAGAACATGAGCTGGCCGGCGGCCTCGCTCTCGACGAAGACCGCGTTGTAGGCGCCGCGGACGCTGGCCAGCGGATGCGTGGCCGGGATCATCGCGGGGTGGACGCGCACGGACACCGCGGTGCCCTCGGGGTCGATCTCGCAGATCGCCAGCAGCTTGACGACCGAGCCGATCTCGGAGGCTGACGCCACATCGGCGGCGGTGACCTCGGTGATGCCCTCGCGGTGGACGTCGGCGATGGTGACGCGGGTGTGGAACGCCAGACCGGCCAGGATCGCGGCCTTGGCGGCGGCGTCGAAGCCCTCCACGTCGGCGGTGGGATCGGCCTCGGCGAACCCGAGGCGCTGGGCCTCGTCGAGCGCGTCGTCGAAGCCCGCGCCCGTGGTGGTCATGGCGTCGAGGATGAAGTTGGTGGTGCCGTTGACGATGCCCAGCACCCGCTCGACCCGGTCGCCGGCGAGCGACTCGCGCAACGGGCGGACGATCGGGATGGCACCGGCGACGGCGGCCTCGTAGTAGAGGTCGCGCTCGGCCTTGACCGCCGCCTCGTAGAGAGTGTCGCCGTCCTCGGCCAGCAGGGCCTTGTTCGCGGTGACGACCGACGCGCCGCTCTCGAGAGCGGCCAGGATGAGCTCGCGGGCGGGCTCGATGCCGCCGATGACCTCGATGACGACGTCGAGGTCGCCCCGGGTGACGAGGGCCTTGGCGTCGGTGGTGAAGAGCTCGGAGGGGATGTCGAGGCTGCGCGTGCGCTCGAGGCGACGGACGGCGATCCCGACCAGCTCGACCGGTGCACCGACGCGGCGGCCGAGCTCCTCGGCGTCACGCAGGAGGAACCGGGCGACCTCGGTGCCGACGACACCACAGCCGAGCATCGCGATGCGGATCGGGCGGGCGGGAGCGGACGTGGTCACCGGGCAAGACTAGCGGCGACGCGCTGCCGCTCGTGCCCCTGTCCGTGCCCGCGCCGATCGGCGCGGGGAGGGCGTCAGGTCACTCGACGTCGAGGGCGAGCAGGTCGTCCTCGGTCTCGCGGCGCAGGATGAGGCGCGCCTCGCCGTCGCGCACGGCCACGACCGCCGCGCGCGGCACGTGGTTGTAGTTGCTGGCCAGCGAGCGGCAGTAGGCCCCGGTGCCCGGCACGGCCAGCAGGTCGCCCGCGGCGATGTCCGAGGGCAGGAACTCGGACTTCACGACGATGTCGCCGGACTCGCAGTGCTTGCCCACGACGCGGGCGAGCACCGGGCGGGCCTCGGACTCGCGCGACGCGAGGGTGCACGAGTAGTCGGCGCCGTAGAGCGCGGGGCGGATGTTGTCGCTCATGCCGCCGTCGACCGAGACGTACATCCGCGAGCCGCCGCCGTCGAGGCCCACGGCCTTGGTGGTGCCGACCTCGTAGAGCGTGAAGGTGGAGGGCCCGGCGATCGCGCGGCCGGGCTCGATCGACAGATGGGGCACGTCGATCTTCAGGGCGGCGCACTCGTCGGTGACGATCTTGACGATCTCGCGGCCCAGGTCCTCGGCGGGCCGGGGGTCGTCCTGCGTCGTGTACGCGATGCCGAAGCCGCCGCCGAGGTCGAGCTCGGGCGCGGTGACGCCGAGCTCGCGGGCGATCTGCTCGTGCAGGCGCAGCACGCGCCGCGCGGCGACCTCGAAGCCGTCGGTGACGAAGATCTGCGAGCCGATGTGCGAGTGCAGCCCGAGGAACTCCAGGCCGTCGGCGGCCAGTACCCGGCGGACGGCCTCGAGCGCGGCGCCGTCGGAGATGGAGAAGCCGAACTTCTGGTCCTCGTGCGAGGTGGAGATGTACTCGTGCGTGTGCGCCTCGACGCCGGCGGTGACCCGCACCATGACAGGGGCGCGCACGTCGAGCTCGGCGCTGAGGGCGGCGAGCCGGTCGATCTCCTCGAACGAGTCGATGACGATGCGGCCGACGCCGACCTCGAGGGCCCGCCGCAGCTCGGCGACGGACTTGTTGTTGCCGTGGTGGCCGATGCGGGCGGGCGGGAACCCGGCGCGCAGCGCGACCGCCAGCTCTCCCCCGGTGCACACGTCGAGGTTGAGGCCCTCCTCGGCGATCCAACGAGCCGTGGCGACGCACAGGAACGCCTTGCCGGCGTAGTAGACGTCGGCGGCGGGGAACGCCTCGCGGAAGCCGCGGGCCCGCGCCCGGAAGTCGTCCTCGTCGACGACGTAGAGCGGCGTGCCGAACTCCTGCGCCAGGTCCGTGGCCGGCTCCCCCGCGATCGTGAGGACGCCGTCGATCTTGCTGACGTTGGCCGACCACAGGTGCGGCACGAGCTCGTTGGAGTCGTCGGGCTCGCGCAGCCACTCGGGGCCACGGGTGCCGGCCTGGCCGTGCAGGGCGCCTGCCTCGTGCGATCGCATCGTCACATCCGTTCCGGCGCCGAGACGCCCAGCAGGTCGAGCCCGGTGGCGACCACCTGGCGCGTGGCCGCGACCAGCACGAGACGGGCGCGGTGGGTGTCCGTGGGCTCCTCATCGCCCTGCGGGAGGACCCGGCAGACGTCGTAGAACTTGTGGAACGTGGAGGCCGTGTCCTCGAGGTACCGGGCGACGCGGTGCGGCTCGCGCAGCTCGGCGGCGCGCGCCACGACCCGCGGGAACTCGGCCAGCGCGCGCAGCAGGTCGCCGGCGCGGTCCTCGACGAGCAGCGACGGGTCGAACCGGTCGAGGTCGGCGGTCAGGCCGAGGTCGGCGCCGTTGCGGATGATCGACGAGAGCCGGGCGTGCGCGTACTGCACGTAGTACACGGGGTTGTCGTTGCTCTTGCGCGTCATCTCGGCGACGTCGAGCGTGAGCGGCGAGTCGGCCGGGTAGCGGATCAGCGTGTACCGCAGCGGGTCGACGCCGATCAGGTCGATCAGCTCGCGCAGCGACACGATCGTGCCGGCGCGCTTGCTGAGCTTGAGCTCCTTGCCCTCCTGCATGATCTTCACGAGCTGGCCGATGAGGACCTCGATCTGATCGCCCGGGGTGTCGCCGACGCAGGCCGCCATCGCGTTGAGGCGCCCGACGTAGCCGTGGTGGTCGGCGCCGAGCAGGTAGATGCAGGTGTCGAAGCCGCGGTCGCGCTTGTCGACGTAGTAGGCCGTGTCGGACGCGAAGTAGGTGAGCTCGCCGTTGCCGCGCAGCAGCACCCGGTCCTTGTCGTCGCCGAAGTCGGTGGTGCGCATCCACGTGGCGCCCTCGGACTCGAACAGCCGGCCCTGCTCGCGCAGCTTGGCCATGCCGCGCTCGACGGCGTCGGACTCGTGCAGCGAGCGCTCGGAGAACCAGACGTCGAAGTGGGTGTTGAACTCGGCCAGCTCGGACTGGTGCTCGCCCAGTTGCAGCGCGTAGCCGGCCTCGCGGAAGGCCACCAGCTGCTCGTCCTCGGGCAGGCTCATGATCGACGGGTCGTCCTCGACGATCCGGGCGGCGAGGTCGGCGACGTAGGCGCCCAGGTAGCCGTCCTCGGGCGGCTCCTGGCCGTGGGCCCGCGCCATCAGGGAGGCACCGAACTTGTCCATCTGGTTGCCGCGGTCGTTGATGTAGAACTCACGGGTGACCTCGTCGCCCGCCGCCGCCATCACGCGGCCGATCGCGTCGCCCACGGCCGCCCAGCGGGTGTGACCGAGGTGCAGCGGACCCGTGGGGTTGGCGCTGATGAACTCCATGTCGACCTTGCGGCCGGAGGGCGGCGCGTAGCCGTAGGCCTCCCCCGCCTCGAGGACGTGGCGCGCGATCTCGCCTTGGGCACCCGCAGCGACGCGGATGTTGAGGAAGCCCGGGCCGGCCACCTCGGCGCCTGCGATGCCGTCGGACGCGGCCAGCTCGGCGGCGAGCAGCTCGGCGAACGCGCGCGGGTTCATGCCGGCCTTCTTGCCCAGCTGCATCGCGATGTTCGTGGCGTAGTCGCCGTGCTCCTTGACCTTCGGTCGCTCGACGCGGACCTGGGTGGGGACCGGGTCGGGAAGGGTCACGCGGCCCGCGTCCACGAGGGACGTCAGGGCGGCGACGATGGCGTCGGAAAGCTGGTCGGGGGTCACCGGCACAGCCTATCTGCGTGGGCTACTGCCGGGATTCGAGGACCCGGCGCACGGTCGCGACGAGCGTGTCCGGGTCGAACGGCTTCGTGACGTAGTCGTCGACGCCGGCCGCCGCGGCGCGGTTGAGGTCGATCTGCTGGCTCTGGGTGGACACCATGACCAGCCCCACGCCCGCGTAACGCGCATCGGCCCGGATGCGCGTGATGGCGGTGACGCCGTCCATGCGCGGCATCATCATGTCCATCGTGATGAGGCCCGGCAGCTCGTCGAGGGACGCGAGGACGTCGAGACAGTCCTGTCCGTCCTCCGCCTCGATCACGTCGAAGCCTGCCAGTTCGAGGTTGGTGCGGATCAGGAAGCGAATGGACGCCGTGTCGTCGACGACCAGCACGGTGGGGGGCACGGCTACAACCTACTCGTGCGCTACCGTTGGTCCCCGCGGTATCCCACACCGCGAGCGGCCCCCGTAGCTCAGGGGATAGAGCACCGCCCTCCGGAGGCGGGAGCGCAGGTTCGAATCCTGCCGGGGGCACGCTGGCACCACCGAGGTCCGTCCGTCGAGGGCGGACCTTCTGCTTTTCCCGATCCGATCGCGATTCGTGAACGTGGTACATGGTGAAGTAGACTCACGATGTGACCCGCGAACCGGCGACCGTGCTCGACAAGCTGCTGCACCTCTCGTCGCTGATGGCGTCCGACCTGAGCCGGTTCGAGCGGGAGTCGGGACTCACCACGGCCCGCACCCACGTGCTCTGGATGCTCGGCCTGTCCGGCCCCAGCACGCAGCAGGCGCTCGCCGCCGCTCTGGAGGTGACGCCGCGGAACGTCACCGGGCTCGTGGACGGCCTGGTCGCCTCGGGACACGTCACCCGCGAGCCGCACCCCACCGACCGCCGCGCCATCCTGGTGACCCCGACCGAGGTCGGCGAACGGACGATCCGCGACCTCCGTGAGAGCCATGCCAATCTCGCGCGGCAGCTCTTCGGCGACGTTCCCGAGCGCAGGCTGGCCGCGTTCGAGTCCACGCTCGACGAGACCATCGCGACCTTCCTGCGACTCATGCAGGAGAGCACGTGACCACCCGGCGGCTGCTCGGCCTGGCGCGGGAGGCGCTGCTGCTGGAGCTCGCCCTCTACCGCTCCCTCGTCCGCTGGATCGCCCGCCGTCCGGACGTGCCGGCCGGTGCGACGCCGATCGGCTACGCGCAGCTCGTCGGCCCGATGCTGTGGCTGTGGATCTTCGGCTCGGCCACCGAGACCGTCGCGGTCGAGCTGGTGCTGCGCCACGTCGACGCCGCGTGGGCCGACGCCATCCGGCTTCCGTTGCTCGTGCTCGGCGTCTGGGGCGTCCTGTGGATGCTCGGGCTGCTGGCGTCCTACCGGGTCCGCCCGCACCTGCTGCACGACGACCGGCTGCGGCTGCGCTGCGGCGCCCGCACCTGGGTCGACGTCCCGCTCTCCGCGGTGGCGAGGTGCCGGCTCGTCGAGCACGAGCTGCCGGGGACGATCCGCTCCGTGCACCACGAGGACGACCTGCTGCTGCTCGGCGTGAGCGGCCGCACCAACCTCGAGCTCGAGCTCACGGGTGTCACCACTTTGCGCTCGTCCAAGGGCGAGCTCGTCGCGGACCGGGTGGGGCTCTGGGTCGACGCACCGCGTGACGTCGCACGCGAGATCGCACCGCTGATCTCCGCTCGTCCGTAAGCGGTGGGTCCTTGTTGCGGGCGCGGCGGCGGTACTAGGTTCGGACGAACCTCCCCGTCGAGAGCGAGCCCGTGGATCCAGACCCGTCGCAGCAGCCCGCGGTCGTCACCGCGTCCGGACTCCGCATGTCCTACGGACCTCGGGAGGTCCTCAAGGGCCTGGACTTCGAGGTGCGCCGCGGCGAGGTGGTGGCCCTGCTCGGCCCCAACGGCGCCGGGAAGACCACCACCATCGAGATCCTCGAGGGGTTCCGCAAGCCGTCCGACGGCGCGGTGCGCGTCCTCGGCGAGTCGCCGCTCACGGCCGACGAGGCGTGGCGCTCGCGAGTCGGGGTGGTGCTGCAGTCGTGGCGCGACCACGGTCGCTGGCAGGTGCGCGAGCTGCTCGAGCAGTTCGGCTCGTACTACGCGCCGTACGCCACGCCCGACCACGCGCGCCCCTACGCCACCGACGAGCTGCTGGACCGGGTCGGCCTGACGGCCCAGGCCGGCGCGAAGGTCAAGTCGCTCTCGGGCGGCCAGCGGCGCCGGCTGGACGTCGCGATCGGCATCGTCGGCCGGCCGGAGATGCTGTTCCTCGACGAGCCGACGGTCGGCTTCGACCCCGTGGCCCGCCGGGACTTCCACGCCCTCGTGCGCCGGCTCAGCGACCTGGAGGACACCACCATCCTGCTGACGACGCACGACCTGAACGAGGCGGAGAAGCTCGCCGACCGGATCCTGATCCTGAACCACGGACGCATCGTGGCCGACGGCAGCGCGGCCTCCCTCGCCGAGCAGATCTCGGGCACCACCGAGGTGCGGTGGACCCATCACGGCGAGGCCCACGTGCACACCACCGCCGACGGCACCGACTTCGTGCGCGACCTCCTCGCGCGTCACCCCGACGGGATCGCCGACCTCGAGGTCCGCCGGTCGACCCTCGAGGACACCTACCTGGCGATGGTGGCCCGGCACGAGCACTCCGACGAGCCACGAGAGGTGGTCACATGACCGCCGTCGACGTCGCCGTCCGCTCCGGGATGCGGCGAGGCTGGATCGAGTTCCGCAACAGCCTCCGCGCACCCGAGGACCTCATGTACTACGTGCTCCTCAACGGGATCCTCGCGGTCGTGCTGTACCTCAACCGCGACAACATGATCGAGGACGCCGACATCAGCGTGGCCCACTTCATCGTGCCCAACGCGCTGGCGATGATGGTGGTCTTCGGCGCGGCCTACGGGCTGGCCACGGTGGTCGTGACCGAGCGCGAGGACGGCACCCTGCTGCGCGCGAAGAGCGTCCCTCGAGGCATGCGCGGCTATGTCGTGGGCCAGTCCGCGCGGGTGACCTACGAGACGATCTTCGGCTCCGCGATCATCCTCGCGGCCGCCACGGCTCTCGTGGACGGCCTCTGGCACCGCGGCGTGCCGGGATTCGTCGGCGTCGTCGCGCTGATCGTGTTGGGCCTGCTGGCCTGCGCGCCGATCGGCTTCGTGCTGGGCTCGATCTTCAAGAACCCCCGATCGGTGGGCGGCTGGGGCATGGTCGTCATCGGCGCCCTCGTCTACGCCTCGGGGATCTTCAGCACGGGCGGGCTGCCGCGCTGGGTGGAGGTCGTCGGGCAGCTCTTCCCGCTGCACTGGCTCGCGGCCGGGATGCGCGCGGCGCTGCTCCCCGACTGGGCCGCCACCCTCGAACCCGGCGGGGAATGGCGGATCTGGCAGGCGGTCGCGGTGCTGACGGTGTGGGCCGTGATCGGGATGGTCCTGGCTCCGCGACTGCTGCAGCGCATGGCCCGCCGGGAGTCCGGATCGGCCGTTGCGGCGCGGCGCGACAAGGCCCTCACACGGGTCTGAGCTCGGGGCGGCGCGTCGGGGCGGAGGCGACGCCTCGCGGCGTTTCCACCACAATGGTCCCGATGCCCGACACCACGAGCGCGACCCACCAGGACCTTCCCAACCTCCCGGAGCCGTGGCGCGCACGGGTTCCCGGCTACGCCGACATCGACGCCCTGGTCGCCCTGCGACGGCTCGACGAGCTGCAGGGGACGGGCGAGGCCCACGTCGATCCGGCCGGGATCGAGTCCGAGGTGGCGGGGCAGGCGAGCTGGACCCGCCGGCAGCTCGTCGCGGTGGGCGACGACGACGTGCCGCGCGCCTGGATCACGGTGCACGACCGGGCCGCCGGGCGAGCGCTGATCTGGGGCTACTTCGACCGCGACGTGGAGCAGATCGACGCGATCGCGGAGGCGTTCTACGCCTGGGCCGAGGATGCCGCCGTCGCGATGGCCCGCTTCCGCGGCGTCACCGCCACCCGGCTCGACGAGAGTCCCTTCGCCGGTGACGCGCGCCAGGCCGGCTGGCTGAGGCAGGCGGGCTACGCCAAGCGCCGAACGTGGCTGCACATGGAGCGCCCCGTCACGGCGGACGAGGCGTCGCTCGAGCCCCGCGCCGGCGTCACCGTCCGGCCGGTCGAGCGGCACGAGAACGGGATGCCCGTCGCCGCGGACCTGCAGGTCGTGCACCAGATGCTCGAGACCTCGTTCCAGGACCACTTCAACTCCTACCGCGAGAGCTTCTCGGAGTTCGTCCAGCGGCTGCGGGAGGATCCCGGCCACAGCTGGGACCACTGGTGGCTCGCGTACGTCGACACCGACGGTGGGCATCACGTGCCGGCGGGCACCGTGGTGTGCTCGTCGAGCGCGGCCCCCGAGGGCGGCACCCCGGGCACCTACGTGGAGTACATCGGCGTGAACCGGGCCGCACGCGGCCGGGGCGTCGCCAAGTCGTTGCTGGCCACGGTGATCGCCGACGCCGCCCGGAGCGGTCGCGACCGCGTGTCCCTCGAGGTCGATGCCGACTCCCCCACCAAGGCCGACGAGCTGTACCGCTCGCTGGGCTGGGAGACCGACTACGTCACCGAGTCCTGGTTCAAGGACCTCGACCTCAGCTGACGGACCCGCCCGGACTCGTCCGCTCCAGCAGCCACGTCGTCGTCCCGGGCGCCATCCCCCGCGACTTCGGGGTGCGGTCGACCGGCGTCACGATGAGTGCCTCGTCGCCGGGCAGCGACCACTTCAGCGCGTGGTAGACCACCGAGAGCGTCTCGGCGCTCTCGATCAGCAGCAGGCCCGGCGCGATCGGACGCGCCTCCTGCCACGGGCCGTCGAGATCGTCCGGCTCCGCCTCGGTCCACGCCAGGTACACGGTCACGCGCCCATCCTGCACGCGGCCCCGAGGACCCGCTCGCCGACACCGCCCGGAGTCGCCAGTGGCGCAAACCGGGGTCACGAGTGGCGCAGAAGTGCCCGCCACTCGCCGAGTGGCGGGCGAAACTGCGCCACTCGCGGATCCGGCGGCGGGCTCAGCTCAGGCGAGCAGGGCGAGCGCCGCGCGCACGATCTCGTCCTCGCCGAGGAGCACCTGGTCGGAGGCCGGGCCCAGCGGGATGAAGCTGTCGGCGCTGGAGACGCGCGCGATGCGGCCCGGGTGGCGTCCGGCGACGAGGGCGCTGATGACGCCCTCCCCCACGCCGCCGGAGCGACGGGTCTCGTCGACCACGAGCACCGCGCCGAAGTCGCGGCACGCGTCGACGATCCGCTCCTCCGGCAACGGCACCAGCCAGCGCAGGTCGACGACGGTCGCCTCGATGCCCTGGGCCCGCAGGACCTCCGCCGCCCGCAGGCTCATGAACGTGCCGTTGCCGAACGTGACCAGCACGACGTCGCGGCCGGCGCCGTGCACGCCGAGCTCCCCCGGGGCGATGACCGCACCGTCCGAGGCGGCCGCGGTCCACAGGCCGTCGCCCTCCTCGTGCAGGTCCCGGGAGTGGTAGCGCGCGATCGGCTCGAGGTACACGCACACCTGTCCCTGCCGGGCGAGCTCGTGGCAGGCCCGCAGCAGCCCCGGAGCGTCGGCGGGATGGCTCGGGACCGCCAGCACCAGTCCGGGGATGTCACGCAGCACGGCCACCGAGTTGTCGTTGTGGAAGTGGCCGCCGAAGCCTCGCTGGTAGGCCAGTCCGGCGACGCGGACCACCATGCCGTTGCGGTACTGGCCGGCGGAGAAGAAGGCGAGCGAGGCGGCCTCGCCGCGCAGCTGGTCCTCCGCGTTGTGCAGGTACGCCAGGTACTGGATCTCGGGGATCGGCACGAACCCGGCCAGCGCCGTGCCCAGGGCCGTGCCGAGGATCGTCTGCTCGTCCAGCAGCGTGTCGAAGACGCGCTGACCGCCGAAGCGCTTGCGCAGGCCGCGGGTCACGCCGTAGACGCCGCCCTTGACCGCCACATCCTCACCGAAGACCAGGGTCTCGCCGTGCTCCTCCAGCAGCTCGGCGAGGGTGGCGTTGATCGCCTGCGCCAAGGTGCGCCGCGGACCGTCGGCCGGCTCCCCCGCCACCGAGGCGACGGACGGCAGCGCGAGCGGCGCCGTGACCGCCGCACGCGAGTCCAGGCGCGCCTCGCCGATGATCGCCTCGGCCCCCTCCATGACGGTCCGGCGCATCTCCTCGTAGGCGTCGAGTGCCTCGGCCCCGGTCATCGCGCCGGCGTCGACGAGCGCCCGGGCGGTCGCGACGAGCGGGTCGTGGACGTGGTCGGCCTCGATCCGGCGCCGTGTGCGGTAGGCGATCTCGGTGTCGGAGCCGGCGTGACCGAGGAACCGGACGGTGCTCAGGTGCAGCACTCCGGGCCGACGGCTGGAGCGCACCTCGTCGAGCGCGTCCCGCGTCTGCGCCAGCAGGCCGACCGGGTCGTCCCCGTCCGCGGTCCGGTAGCCGATCCCGGGGAGCCGCTCCAGCATCGCGCCCGGCCACCCCACGGGCGAGGCGGTGCTGATCCCGATCCGGTTGTCCTCGCACACGAACAGCACGGGGCACTCCAGCCCCCGGTGCGTGAGGTAGGCCGCGGCGTTGAGCGCACCGACGGCGGTCGAGTGGTTGACCGAGGCGTCGCCGAAGCTGCACAGCACGACGGCGTCCTCGGGCCACGCGGTGTGGCGGCCCAGCCTCCGGGCGAAGCCGAGCCCCAGCCCCAGCCCGACGGCGCGCGGCAGGTGCGAGCTGATGGTGGAGGTCTGCGGGATGATGCTGAGCGCCGGATGGCCGAACACCTTGTGCCGCC
Source organism: Aeromicrobium sp. JP4 (assembly GCF_054957925.1). Taxonomy (NCBI): domain Bacteria; kingdom Bacillati; phylum Actinomycetota; class Actinomycetes; order Propionibacteriales; family Nocardioidaceae; genus Aeromicrobium; species Aeromicrobium sp. JP4. The sequence continues at coordinate 3,011,736 of NZ_CM143290.1, read as the reverse complement.
CGCCCGACATCGGGTCGCTGCGGGCGCTGGTGAGGCTCTGCAGGATCGCCCGCACTCCGTCGTCGCGTCCGGCCTTGGCCGACCGCGCCGCGTACAGCCCGCCCGAGCGGTAGTGCAGCAGCGCCGGGTCGGTGACCTCCGACAGCAGGCCGAGGGCGGCGTTGCTCTCGTGCCCGGCCGAGCCGATCGTGTAGTGCCCCTGGCCCTGCGCCTGCAGCCAGCGCGCCGCGAAGTCGAGGTGCCGGCTCTGGACCTGGGCGGCGAACAGCCGACGCAGGGCGTCCACGTCCACGTCCCGCTCCGCGCCGGGATCCGCACGCAGCTCCGGCAGCACGCGGACGACGTACTCGTCGATCGTCTCCATCAGTGACTCAGCGCCTCACCGACGGCCCGGGCGATCGGCACGTGGGCGACGGGCCCATGACCCGGCAGCACCAGGTCGGCGTCGAGCAGGGCCAGGTCCGGCAGCGTCGCGCGCAGCCGGGCCGTGTCGTGGTGGAAGAACGCGTCGATCGCCTGCGGGCCCTCGACCGGGCTGAGCGAGTGCCCGGTCACGAGCGCGTCCCCCGTGGCCACGGCACCCTGCTCGGGGAAGTACAGCGCCAGGTGCCCCGAGGTGTGGCCCGGCAGGTGCAGCGGAACGGGCGAGCGGGCGATGTCGAGCGGCGTGCCGGGCGTCACCGCCTCGGCGTGGTCGACCCGCGGGTGCCCCGACGCACCGAGCCGGGCGATGCCTAGGGCCCAGCGCAGCACCCGGGGACGCCAGGCGCGCACGAGGACGTCGGCCGTGGTGGCGCTCTCGACGCGCTCGCCCCGGAGCATTGGCAGCTCCTCGGCCCCGGCGAGCACCCGCACGCCGCGGGCGGCCAGCGCCGGCATCGACCCGGTGTGGTCGACGTGGTTGTGCGTCACGACGAGGGCCTCGACCTGCTCCATCGTGACGCCGGCACGGCGTACGGACTCCTCCACCAGCGCGGCCTGTCCGGGGTAGCCGCAGTCCACGAGCGCCGCGCGCCCGTCCTCGACCAGCACGATCCAGTTGACGAACTCGGTGTGTGCGAACCAGATGCCGTCCGCGACCTCGGTGACCTCCACGGCTCGAACCTAGGAGCCCGTCCGGGCGCTGTCCACGGACGCGCCGTGCAGACCTGTCCAAACGTGGTTAGCGTCGAGAAGGAACACCCACCTGAGCACCATCACCCCAGCCACAGGAGGCCCCTCATGCCCACTCGTACTGCACGCACCGCCTGGGACGGCGGCTTCGAGGACGGATCCGGCCAGGTCGAGCTCACGTCCTCGGGCCTCGGCACGTTCGAGATGTCCTTCCCGAAGCGCTCGTCCGACGACGGCGGCGGCGCCACCAACCCCGAGGAGCTCATCGCCGCGGCGCACAGCGCCTGCTTCACGATGCAGCTGACGGCGCTGCTCGGACGCGCCGGCGCCACCGTGAACGCGGTGGAGACCTCGGCCGACGTGACGCTCGGCCCCGACCCCGACGGCGGCTTCCGGATCACCCAGATCACCCTGACCGTCAGGGCCGAGGCCGAGGGGATCGACGCCACCGAGTTCCAGCAGGTGGCCGACGAGGCCAAGGAGACGTGCCCCGTCAGCAAGGCGCTCGACGGCGTCGACGACATCAGTCTCGACGCCACCCTCGAGACCGTCTGAGTCCGCCGGACGTCGAATGACGTCCGTTCATCGACGGGTTGCGTGACCTGCCTGCGTCGCCGTAGGCCCGCGCGTTACCCTGTGATGAGTCCACCATCCGTGCGCGATCACGCGAGCGATTTTCCCCGGAAGAGGCGATTCAGGCCGTGGCCGAGTCCTCCCCCACCGCGTCGGCGACCGACGCTCCCCATCCCGACTTCGGCAGCAACGAGTGGCTGGTCGAAGAGATGTACGACCAGTTCACCGCCGATCCGTCCTCGGTCGGCGATGAATGGGCCGACTTCTTCCGCAAGGGAGGGTACGGCTCCAACGGCGCGTCCAACGGCGTGACCGAGAGCAAGCCCTCCCCGCCGAAGTCCGAGTCGTCCGAGACCCGGACCGACGAGCCGGCGCTCGAGCCCTCCAAGCAGCAGGCCGAGAAGCCGGCGACGCCCGAGAAGGCACCGTCCGCGCGCGCGGCCGAGGAGAAGAACCCCCCGGCTCCCGCCCAGGCCCCGGCCACCCCGAAGCCGGCCGCAAAGACGCAGCCCGCCGCGGCCAAGGCGCCCACCAAGGACAAGCCGGCCGAGCAGCCCGCCGGACCCGGCGAGGTCGAGAAGGTCGTCCTGCGTGGCGCCGCCGCGCGCACCGCCACGAACATGGACGCCAGCCTCGCGGTCCCCACCGCCACGAGCGTGCGCTCCGTGCCGGTGAAGCTGCTGTTCGACCAGCGCGTCGTCATCAACAACCACCTCGCCCGCGCTCGCGGCGGCAAGGTCTCGTTCACGCACCTCATCGGCTACGCCGTCGTCCAGGCCGTGAAGTCGATGCCCGAGATGAACACCGGCTTCGAGTACAACGAGAAGGGCAAGCCGGTCCAGCTCAACCCCGAGCACATCAACTTCGGGCTCGCGGTCGACGTCCAGAAGTCCGACGGCTCGCGCCAGCTGATGGTGCCGAACATCAAGGCCGCCGAGACGATGGACTTCGCGCAGTTCTGGCGCGGCTACGAGACCATCGTGCGCAAGGCCCGCGACAACAAGCTTGAGGTCAGCGACTTCCAGGGCACGACCCTGAGCCTGACGAACCCCGGTGGCATCGGCACGAACCACTCCGTGCCGCGCCTCATGGCCGGACAGGGCCTCATCGTGGGCGTCGGCTCGATGGACTACCCGCCGGAGTTCCAGGGCGCCTCGGCCGACACGCTGTCGCAGATGGCCGTGTCGAAGATGATGACCCTCACGTCGACCTACGACCACCGCGTCATCCAGGGCGCGCAGTCGGGCGAGTTCCTGCGTCGCGTGCACCAGCTGCTGCTGGGCGCCGAGGGCTTCTACGACGACATCTTCACGTCGCTGCGGATCCCCTACGAGCCCATCCGCTGGGCCCAGGACATCTCGGTCAACCACGACGACGACGTCGACCGCCAGGCTCGCGTGCTGGAGCTCATCCACTCCTTCCGCGTTCGCGGCCACCTGATGGCCGACACGAATCCGCTGGAGTACCGCCAGCGCACCCACCCCGACCTCGACATCGCGTCGCACGGCCTCACCCTGTGGGACCTCGACCGCGAGTTCCCCGTCGGCTCGTTCGGCAAGGCCTCGGGCAAGCGCTTCATGAAGCTGCGCGAGATCCTGGGCATCCTGCGCGACTCCTACGTGCGCACGATGGCCGTCGAGTACATGCACATTCAGGGCCCCGAGGAGCGCGCCTGGTTCCAGGAGCGCCTGGAGCGCCCGCACGTCAAGGAGCCCCGCGAGGAGCAGCTGCGGATCCTGCAGAAGCTCAACCAGGCCGAGGCCTTCGAGACCTTCCTGCAGACGAAGTTCGTCGGCCAGAAGCGCTTCAGCCTCGAGGGCGGCGAGACGATGGTCCCGCTGCTCGACGAGATCTGTGAGGGCGCTGCTGCCGACGGCCTCGAGGAGGTCTGCATCGGCATGGCGCACCGTGGTCGCCTCAACGTGCTCGTGAACATCGCCGGCAAGGACCCGGCCAACGTGTTCCGCGAGTTCGAGGGCAACATCGACCCGCGCACCGTCCAGGGCTCGGGCGACGTCAAGTACCACCTGGGCGTCGACGGCGAGTTCACCTCGGTCCGTGGCGACACGATCAAGGTCTCGGTCGCGGCGAACCCGTCGCACCTGGAGGTCGTCGACCCGGTCCTGGAGGGCATCGCCCGCGCCAAGCAGGACGTGCTGAACCGCGGCGAGGAGTTCCCGGTCCTGCCGGTCCTCGTCCACGGTGACGCAGCGTTCGCGGGCCAGGGCGTCGTCGCCGAGACGCTGAACCTGTCGCAGCTGCGGGGCTACCGCACCGGCGGCACGGTCCACGTGATCGTGAACAACCAGGTCGGCTTCACCACGAGCCCCTCGGCGTCGCGGTCCTCGACCTACTGCACCGACGTGGCCCGGATGGTCCAGGCGCCGATCTTCCACGTGAACGGCGACGACCCGGAGGCCTGCATCCGCGCCGCGCAGCTGGCCTACGAGTACCGCCGCACGTTCCACAAGGACGTCGTCATCGACCTCGTCTGCTACCGCCGTCGCGGCCACAACGAGGGCGACGACCCCAGCTTCACGCAGCCGCTGATGTACGACACGATCGAGAAGAAGAAGTCGGTGCGGAAGCTGTACACCGAGGCTCTCGTCGGTCGTGGCGACATCACGCTCGAGGAGGCCGAGGAGGCGCTGAAGGGCTACCAGAAGCTGCTCGAGCAGAACCTGGCGAAGGTCAAGCAGGCCCAGCACGACTCCGGCTACTCGCGCACGCCCGACTACCCCGAGAAGCCGTACGACGAGGAGCTCGTCACCGCGATCACCCCCGACACGCTCAAGGCCGTCTCCGACGCCTACACGAACGTGCCCGAGGGCTTCACGGTGCACCCGAAGGTGCTGCCGCAGCTGCAGCGCCGCGCGGCCTCGATCACGGCCGGCCCGATCGACTGGGGCACCGGCGAGATCATCGCGATGGGCTCGCTGCTGCTCGACGGGCGTCCCGTGCGCCTCGTCGGCCAGGACTCGCGCCGCGGCACGTTCACGACGCGCTTCGCCACGATCATCGACCGCAAGGACGGTGCCGAGTGGACCCCGCTGCAGCACGTGGGCGAGGACCAGGCGTCGTTCTACATCTACGACTCGCTGCTGAGCGAGTACGCCGCGCTCGGCTTCGAGTACGGCTACTCGGTCGCGCGTCCCGAGGCGCTGACGATGTGGGAGGCCCAGTTCGGCGACTTCGTCAACGGCGCCCAGTCGGTCATCGACGAGTACATCAGCTCGGGCGAGACCAAGTGGGGCCAGAAGTCCGGTGTCGTGCTGCTGCTGCCGCACGGCTACGAGGGCCAGGGCCCCGACCACTCCTCAGGACGCATCGAGCGCTTCCTGACGCTCGCCGCCAACGACGAGATGACGATCGCCCAGCCGTCGACGCCCGCGTCGTACTTCCACCTCCTGCGCCGGCAGAACCTGCAGTCGCAGCACCGTCCGCTCATCGTCTTCACGCCGAAGTCGATGCTGCGCAACAAGCTGGCCGCGAGCCAGCCGGAGGACTTCACCTCCGGCACGTTCCGTCCGGTCATCGGTGACGACACGGTGGATCCGAGCCGCGTGGAGCGGGTCATCCTGTGCTCGGGCAAGGTCACGTGGGACCTGATGACCGACCGCAAGAGCCGCGAGGGCGACAACCCCCGCACCGCGATCGTGCGTCTCGAGCAGCTCTACCCGCGTCCGCTGGCCGAGCTCAAGGAGGAGATCGCGAAGTACCCGAACGCCCGCGAGATCCGCTGGGTCCAGGACGAGCCCGAGAACCAGGGTCCGTGGCCGCACGTCGCGCTGTACCTGCGCGACGCGCTCGGCCTGCCGATGAACCCGGTCACCCGTCCGGAGTCCTCGGCTCCGTCCGTGGGCTCGCACTCGGTGCACGTCACCGAGTTCAAGGACCTGATGAACCGGGCCTTCGCCTGATCCGACGATGTACTTCACCGATCGAGGCATCGAGGAGCTGACGGCCCGCCGCGGGGAGGAGCAGGTCTCCTTCGCGTGGCTGGCCGAGCAGTTCTCGATCTTCGTCGACCTCAACCCCGAGTTCGAGGTGCCCGTCGAGCGGCTCGCCACCTGGCTGGCCCGCCTCGACGACGACGAGGACTGACACCGAGCACGCCGTCCGGCCCTGAAGTGCCCGCCACTCACCGAGTGGCGGGCACTTCTGCGCTCACCCCGCGGACCGTCCTGCCGCACCCGGCGTCGGTGGCGGCCACTACGGTGCTGGCGTGGACTTCGATCAGCCGCCCGTCGTTCGCGTCACGGGCGTGGAGCCGGACGACTGGTCCGCCTCGATCCCCGCGGTGCGCCAGCTGGCTCGTGACGGCCTCGACCTGGGGCCGGGCGTCACTTTCCTGGTCGGGGAGAACGGCTCCGGCAAGTCCACGCTCGTCGAGGCGATCGCCGTCGCCTACGGACTGTCACCCGAGGGCGGCTCGGCCTTCGGCCACCACCAGACCCGCGAGACCGAGTCGTCGCTGTGGAGGAGCCTCACGATCCAACGCGGGGTGGGCAGCGGCAGATGGGGGTTCTTCCTGCGCGCCGAGACGATGCACGGCTGGTACTCCTACCTCGCGGACCATCCGGGCGGCAATCCTCACGAGCCCGACTTCCACGCGATGAGCCACGGCGAGTCCTTCGTGGCGTTGCTCGAGCACCGCTTCGACGGGACCGGCTTCTACTGCCTCGACGAGCCGGAGGCCGCCCTCTCGTTCTCCAACACGCTCGCCCTCATGGCGACGCTCGACCGGATCACCCGCGACCGGGGCCAGGTCCTGTGCGCGACCCACTCCCCCGTCCTGGCGTCGCTGCCGGGGGCGCGCATCCTCGAGGTCGGCGCGTGGGGCTGGCGCGAGACCGCCTGGGAGGATCTCGAGGTCGTGCACCACTGGCGCGCGTTCCTCGACCGGCCCGACCGGTACCTGCGGCACCTGCTCGACTGACGTCCCCGGAGCAGCGGCCCCGGCTCAGCGGGTGAGGACGATCTTGCCGAACACGTCGCCGTCGATGACGCGCTGGAGGCCCTGCGCGGCGTCCTCCATGGGGATCTCGGCGTCGATCAGGGGCTTCGTGCCCGTGACGGCCATGAACTCGGCCAGCCGGCGCAGCTCCTCGCGCGTGCCCATCGTGGAGCCGTGGACGCGCATCTGCTGGAAGAAGATCCGGGTGAGCTCGGCGTGGGACGGGGCGTCGCCCGAGGTGGCGCCGGAGATCACGAGCGTGCCGCCGGGGCGCATCGAGCGGACCGAGTGCGACCACGTGGCTGCTCCCACGGTCTCCATGACGGCGTCCATCTTGACCGGCAGACGGGCACCGGACTCGAACACCTCGTGCGCGCCGATCTCGAGCGCGCGCCGGCGCTTGTCCTCGTCGCGGCTGGTGGCGTAGACGCGGAAGCCGGCCGCGCGCGCCAGCGTGATCGCGGCGGTGGCGACGCCTCCCCCGGCCCCCTGCACCAGCACGGCGTCGCCGGGGACGAGGTCGGCCTGGGTGAACAGCATCCGGTAGGCGGTCAGCCACGCCGTGGGCAGGCACGCGGCCTCGGCCATGGACAGCCCGGCGGGCTTGGGCACCACGTTGCGGCGCGGCACGGCGACCTTCTCGGCGAACGTGCCCTGGTGGCGCTCCGAGAGCAGCGAGCGCCGCGGGTCGAGCGTCTCGTCGCCCACCCAGTCGGGATCACTGATCACCGCGTGCACGATGACCTCGTTGCCGTCCTCGTCGTAGCCGGCGGCGTCGCATCCCAAGATCATCGGCAGCGCCTCCTCACGCAGGCCAACGCCGCGCAGGCTCCACACGTCGTGGTGGTTGATCGAGGCGGCCTTGACGGTCACGGTGGTCCAGCCGTCCGGCACCTCGGGATCGGGCCGCTCACCCACCACCAGGCCGTCCAGCGGGTTCTTCTTGTCCATCGAGGCGGCGTAGACGGCGAACACGAGCGATCTCCTGGGGTCGGGGCGACAACTACGGGAGCGACCCTAACCGGATCGCACTCCGCCCGTCGGCGAGGGTGGGCCGATCAGTAGGGGCGACGCGCCAGGCCGTCACGCCGGGCCGTGTCGGTGACCGCGCGGGCGACCGCCTGCGACACCCGGGGGTCGAACGGCGACGGGATGATGTGGGTCTCGGACAGCTCGTCGTCGTCCACGAGGTCGGCGATGGCGCGGGCCGCGGCCAGCTTCATCGACTCGGAGATCGTCGTGGCGCGCACGTCGAGCGCGCCACGGAAGATGCCCGGGAACACCAGCACGTTGTTGAGCTGGTTCGGGAAGTCGGAGCGTCCGGTGGCCACGATCCGCGCATGGCGGTTCGCGACGTCGGGGTGGACCTCGGGGTTCGGGTTGGCCAGCGCGAAGATGATCGCGTCGGGGGCCATCTTCGCGACGGCCTCCTCGGGCACGGTGCCGCCCGAGACGCCGACGAAGACGTCGGCCCCGTCGAGTGCGTCCGCGACCGATCCGGGACGCGCCCAGTCGGCGGTCTCCTCGGCCAGGAACCGCTTGACCTCGTTGAGGTCGTCGCGCGCGGGCGTGATCACGCCAGTGCGGTCGACGACGCTGATCTTGCGGACCCCCGCCGAGCGGAGGATCTTCGTGATGGCCACGCCCGCGGCGCCGGCGCCGGAGATGACCACCTTGATCTCGTCGGGCTCGCGGTCGGTCAGGCGCAGCGCGTTGTAGAGGCCGGCGAGCACCACCACGGCGGTGCCGTGCTGGTCGTCGTGGAAGACCGGGATGTCGAGGCGCTCGATGAGGCGGCGCTCGATCTCGAAGCAACGAGGGCTGGAGATGTCCTCCAGGTTGATGCCGCCGAACGTGGGCGCGAGCCGCACGATCGTCTCGACGATCTCGTCGGTGTCGGTGGTGTCGAGCGCGATCGGGATGGCGTCGACGCCACCGAACTGCTTGAACAGGATCGCCTTGCCCTCCATCACCGGCATCGCGGCGGCGGGGCCGATGTCGCCCAGGCCCAGGACGGCGGTGCCGTCGGTGACGACGGCCACGGTGTTGCCCACCCACGTGTACTCGTGCGCGACCTCGGGGTCGGCGGCGATGGCCTCGCACACCTTCGCGACGCCCGGCGTGTACGCCAGCGACAGGTCGTCGGCGTCGGCCACGGGTACCGTCGAGGCGACCTCCATCTTTCCGCCGCGGTGCAGCGAGAAGACAGGATCATCGTGTTCGGTGAGCGTCATGAGCAGGTCGGCATCGATCGGGTCGAGTTGGGTGGACATGGTTCCTCGCGCAACGTGGGACTACAGGTGCGGGCGGCGCCGATCCGGCTGCCGGTTGCGGTGTCGTTCCGCGGGTGAGGACGGGGTGTGCCCCAGCGTCAAGTCTCGCACACGGGTCACGCCTCGTAGTCGTCGGCCAGCGCCCGGCGGGCCGGCCCCGTGGCCAGGCATCCGAGCACGACCAGGGCCGATACGGCGATCGCCAGCGCGACCGCACGGTTGTCGCCCGTGTTGGGATCGGGATGGCGCAGCGACCAGGCCAGTCCGAGACCGATGAGCTGGGCGACCACGGCCGGGCCCCGGGCGACGTGGGCACCGCGGGCGAGACCCACCGCTGCCGCCACGAGGCCGGCGCCGACCAGCAGCAGCAGGATCCCGATCCCGACCCCGACGGCGATGCGCCCGGGAACGAGTCCGCTGAGGTCGAGCACAGCCAGGACGAGGAAGACCAGGCCTTGGAGACCCACCACGACGGCGGCGATCAGGAGCGGGACGCGGGAGGAGACAGACACGGTCTCAGGCTAACGCTGCGTGAACGCAAGCATTTTCAATGTTACGAGTATGTGACGTTTCCCTCAGAATCGGTCGGTCCACATCTGTTGTGGAGTGTGCAGAACCTTGCGAAACTGGACGAGCGTGCGCCCCGGTGCGCGGTTTCCCCCACTGCAAGCAGCCAAAGGAGTCATCCGTATGGATTGGCGACATCGTTCGGCCTGTCTGGACGAAGATCCGGAACTGTTCTTCCCGATCGGCAACACCGGCCCGGCGATCCTCCAGGTCGAAGAGGCCAAGTTGGTGTGCCGTCGTTGCGACGTTCGCGAGCAGTGCCTGCAGTGGGCCCTCGAGTCCGGCCAGGATCACGGCGTGTGGGGCGGCCTCAGCGAGGACGAGCGCCGCGCGCTCAAGCGGCGCAACGCCCGCGCCCGCATTCGCACCGCCTGATCGGGCTCACAGCCCGAACGCGATCGTCACGGTCGTGCCGCCCGACGGCATCGACTCGTAGTCCAGATCGCCCTTCAGCTCCCCCCGCACCAGTGTCGACACGATCGACAGGCCCAGGCTGAGCGTCGGATCGAAGTCGTCCGGCAGCCCTCGGCCGTCGTCACTCACGCGCAGCCGGATCCGTCCACGGATCCGGTTCACCGCGAGCATGACCCGACCGCCCTCCGGCCCGAACGCGTGCTCCGCCGCGTTCTGCACGAGCTCGGTGAGCGTCATCGCCAGCGGCGTCGCGATCTCGGCAGGCACGAGCCCGAACGAGCCCACCCGCTCGGCCTTCACCACGCCGCCGCCCACGTCCAGCACGGTGCGCAGTAGCGTGTCCGCGATCGCGTCGAACTCGACCGACTCGTCGAACGACTGGCTCAGGGTCTCGTGGACCAGCGCGATCGATCCCACCCGCCGCTCGGCCTCCTGCAGGGCCTCACGCGCGGCGGGGATCTCCATCCGGCGGCTCTGCAGCCGCAGCAGCGCCGCCACGGTCTGCAGGTTGTTCTTCACCCGGTGGTGGATCTCGCGGATCGTGGCGTCCTTCGAGACCAGCTCGCGCTCGCGCAGCCGCAGCTCGGTGACGTCGCGCAGCAGGATGAGCGAGCCCGTCGCCGCTCCCCCGCTGCGCAGCGGCATGATCCGCAGCAGCATCGACGCGCCGCCGCTCTCGATCTCGGCCTCCGCCTCGCCGGCCCCGAACAGCGCGCTGAAGGGCCGGTCGGCATCGGCGCCGATGAGGCGGGTCGTCAGGTCGATGAGGTCGGCGCCGCGCAGGTCGCCGGCATAGCCCAGCCGGCGGTAGGCCGAGAGGGCGTTCGGACTCGCGTAGGAGACCAGTCCGTCGGCGTCGGTACGCACGAAGCCGTCGCCCACGCGCAGGGAGTCGGCCAGCTCGGACGGGACGCCCGGCAGCGGGAACTCGCCCCGCTGGATCATCTCGAACAGCTCCTCGCTCGTGCGCTGGTACGCCGACTCGAGGGCACCCGCGGCGCGGCGGTCGGTGGCGGGCCGGCGCGTGACGATGAGCGCGATCCTGCGCCCGGCCCACATGACCGGCACAGGCGCCTGGACCACCACCGCACCGTCGGCCAGGACCTCGTCGTCGATGTCGGACAGGTCGCGCGGGACGAACGTGCCCACGACGTCCTCGAGCAGCGTGGTGGGGCCGGTGGTCGGGCGGATCTGCGCGGCCGCCCACATCCCCTTCTCCTCGGCGTCCTCCACCCACAGCACCAGGTCGCTGAAGGACAGGTCGGCGACGATCTGCCAGTCGGTCACCAGCAGCTGCAGACGGTCGATCTGCGCGGTGGTCAGCGCCGTCTGAGCGTCGGCGATGTCTTCGAAGGAGGGCACGTTCCGAGCCTAGGGCTCCGTCGGAAGCGACTCGCGGGTAACCTGCGTCACATGACCGAAGACCAGCAGCAGGACGCCACGTTCCCCGAGCCCACCGGGCCGCACGGCGGCCACCACGCACTCGACGTCGCGCGCGCCCACGGCGCCGAGGCGATGTTCACCCTCTCGGGCGCCCACATCTTCCCGATGTACGACGCGGCCGTGAAGTCCGAGCAGCCGATGCCGATCATCGACGTGCGTCACGAGCCGTCGGCCGTCTTCGCCGCCGAGGCCATCGGCAAGCTGACGCGCACCCCGGGCCTGGCCGTCCTGACCGCCGGCCCGGGCGTCACCAACGGCGTCAGCCCCGTGGCGCAGGCGTACTTCTCGGGCTCGCCGCTGGTCGTCGTGGGCGGTCGCGCCGCCGCGTCGACGTGGGGCACCGGCACCCTTCAGGAGCTGGACCACCCGCCGATCTTCGAGACCATCACGAAGTCGGCCACCACGGCGCGCAGCCTGGCCGACATCGCGCCCGTCGTCGACGAGGCGTTCACCCTCGCCGGCTCCTCGCACCGCGGCCCGACCTTCGTCGACATCCCGATGGACGAGTTCTTCAACTCCGGTCCGGTGGAGCACGTGTCGACCGGCCCTTCGAAGGACCGCCTCGAGCCCGATCCCGACGCCGTCGCCCGCATCGTGCGGCTGCTGGCGCAGGCGCGGCGTCCAGTCGTCATCCTGGGCAGCGACGTGTGGTCCGACCACGCGGAGGAGGCCGCCCTGCGCTTCGTGCAGGAGACCGGCATCCCGGCGATCGCCAACGGCATGGGCCGCGGCATCGTCCCCGGCGGCCACCCGAACCTCGTGACGAAGGCGCGCTCGCGCGCCCTGGGCACCGCCGATCTCGTCGTGGTCGTGGGCACGCCGCTCGACTTCCGGCTGGGCTTCGGCCGCTTCGGCGGCAAGGAGGGCGGCGACCCCGCCGTCACGGTGCACGTCGCGGACTCCCCCGGCCAGGTGTCCACGCACGCGTCGCTCGGCGGCTCGGTCGCCGGCGACCTCAGCCTCGTCTTCGACGCCCTGCTCCAGGGACTGCAGTCGGGCACGTCGCGTCCCGACTGGACGCCGTGGCTCGGCGAGCTGCAGGACGTCGTCGCCTCCGCCGTGGAGCGTGACTCGGCCCTGCTCACCGCCGAGGCGGATCCGATCCACCCCGCCCGCATCTACGGTGAACTGCTGCCGCGGCTGGCCGACGACGCGGTCGTGATCGGCGACGGTGGCGACTTCGTGTCGTTCGCCGGCAAGTTCGTCGAGCCCCAGCGACCCGGCGGCTGGCTCGACCCCGGACCGTACGGCTGCCTCGGTGCCGGCCTCGGCGCGGCGATGGCTGCCCGCATCGCCCGCCCGTCCAGCCAGGTCGTGCTGCTGATGGGCGACGGCGCCGCGGGCATGTCCCTCATCGACGTCGACACGCTCGTGCGTCACAACCTCCCGGTCGTCATCGTCGTGGGCAACAACTCGGCGTGGGGCCTGGAGAAGCCCCCGATGCAGATGCTCTACGGCTACGACGTGGCCGCCGACCTGGCGCCCAACACCCGGTACGACCAGGTCGTCGAGGCGCTCGGCGGCGGTGGCGAGTTCGTCACCGACCCGCGCGAGATCGGCCCCGCCCTGGACCGCGCGTTCGCCTCGGGCGTGCCCTACCTGGTGAACGTCGCCACGGACGTCAACGCGCTCTACCCGCGCAACACGATGGGCGTGTGAGCGTGGCCGGCGACGCGGGTCACGCCAGCGTGACCCACACCGTCGGGCCCGAGCACACCGCCCGCGCGGTGGGCAGCGGCGACCTCGAGGTGCTCGGGACGCCGGTCCTGCTGGCCTGGCTGGAGGAGGCCACGTGCGCCGCCCTCGACCTGGAGGACAGCCAGACCAGCGTGGGCACCCGCGTGGAGGTGCAGCACCTGGCCGCCAGCGGGGTCGGCGCCACGATCACCGCCACGGCCTCGCTCACCCAGCGCGACGGGCGGATGGTGATCTTCGAGGTCTCCGCACGCGACGGCAACGAGGTCCTCGTGGCCAGTGGCCAGGTGCGCCGCATCGTGGTCGAGCGCGAGCGGTTCCTGTCCCGTGTGCCCCCGGTCGACTGAGTGTGCGAGACTTGATGGTCAGCGTTTTGAGGAGGAACCATGGGCAAGACCGGTCGCAAGCGCCGGGCGCGTCGCAAGAAGGGCGCGAACCACGGTAAGCGCCCCAACGCGTGAGAACGCGCCGATAACGCACGAAACCCCATCCAGCGGATGGGGTTTCGTCGTCTCCAGGTCAGGGTGACTCGGTGCGGATCTCCACCTGGATCGTGCGGATCTGGAACATGACCTTCTCGCGCAGCGGGGTGGGCGCCACCTCGGTGCACGACCGGCCGACGAGCGCCTTGACGATCTGCTCGAGGTGGTACTCGTTCAGGCAGTCGGAACAGTCGTCGAGGTGGGACTGGATCTCGTCGCAGCTGGCGGTGTCGATCTCGTGGTCGAGGAAGACGTAGAGGTTCTCCAGCGCCTTCTCGCAATCGGGTCCTTCGCAGCTCACTTCGCGTCACCTCCAGCAGGAACCTTCATACCGCGCTCGCGGGCGTAGTCCGTGAGCAGCTCGCGCAGCTGACGCCGTCCGCGGTGGAGCCGCGACATCACGGTGCCGATGGGCGTGTCCATGATCTCCGCGATCTCCTTGTAGGGGAACCCCTCGACATCGGCCAGGTACACCGCGTAGCGGAAGTCCTCGGGCAGCTGCTGGAGGGCGTCCTTCACGTCGGAGTCGGGCAGGCGCTCGAGCGCCTCCATCTCCGCCGACTTCAGCCCCGAGGAGCTGTGGGCCGCCGCCGCCGCGATCTGCCAGTCCTCGACCTCGTCGGTCACCTGCTGGGGCTGGCGCTGCTTCTTGCGGTAGTGGTTGATGTACGTGTTGGTGAGGATCCGGTACAGCCAGGCCTTCAGGTTCGTGCCGGGCTTGAACTGGTGGAAGGCGCTGAACGCCTTGGCATAGGTCTCCTGCACCAGGTCTTCGGCGTCCTGGGGATTGCGGGTCATGCGCAGAGCGGCCGAGTACAGCTGGTCGAGGAAGGGAAGGGCGTCGGCCTCGAATCGGGCTTGGCGCTCCTCCGTGGTCTCGGTCGACGGGTCCACGACGGTGTCGTCAGTCATCGTCGCCCAGCCTACTGCGGCAGGACGTACGGGGCATGCGAGCATTCAAAACCTCCTGCTTGGTCAAACGGCTCGCGGCGCCCCGCTATTCCCCCTCGAGCGGAAGCGGCTCGACCAGCTCGGGGCCGTTGTTGCGCACGTTGTTGACCTCGGTGGACACCGGCCACGTGTCCAGCACGCCCGGCGTGGCCGGCACCAGGTGCTCGAGCGCCTCGGGCCACGGCTCGGCCGCCAGCCAGTGCTCGGCGACCTCGGCACCGACGATCAGGGGCGCGCGGTCGTGGATGCGCCCGTCCTCGCCCTCGGCCGACGTGGTGAGGATCGTGTAGGTGAGCAGCCACTCCCCTTCGGGGTCCTTCCAGAACTCGTAGAGCCCCGCGAGGCCGAGTCCGCCCTCGGCGCTCATGAAGAAGGGCTGCTTGGGCGGGCGCTTCGCGCCGGGCTCCGCCTCGGGCTGGTACCACTCGTAGAACCCGTCGGCCGGGACGATCGCGCGCCGCTTGGCGAAGGCCGACCGGAAGGACGGCTTCTCGGCGACGGTCTCGCTGCGGGCGTTGATGAGGCGGTTGCCGATCGAGGGGTCCTTGGCCCACGAGGGAACCAGGCCCCACTTCGCGGTGACGAGCTCGCGCCGGGGGCCGGCGTCACCGGAGCGCGCGACGACGAGGGGCGCCAGCTTGGTGGGCGCGAGGTTGAAGTCGGGTCCGGTGTCGACGAACAGGTCGCCCAGATCGGCCTCGAAGTCGTCGACGAGGGTGGTCGGGGTCCGGGACGTCGCGTAACGGCCGCACATGCGACCCAGCCTAGGCGCGACGACCGACGCTCCGGCCGCCCGGCGGGTTCCGCCACACCCGAGATGGGGGCGGACCCCGCCGGTCAACCGGTGAGTGCGTCGAGCACCCAGGTCACGTCCTGTGCGACCGGCGGCAGCAGCTCGAGCCACACCCGGGGCGGGGGCGACTCGAACGTCCGGCGCAGCAGGACGGTGACCAGGCTCAGCGTCGGCTGGTCCAGCCGACGTCGTTCGGCCAGGACGCAGAAGCGTCGTGGGCTCAGCTGTGCGATGACCTCGTCGCCCGGGAACACCGTGCGCAGGGCGACGCTCACGTCGACCGCGTGCAGCGCCTGCTCCAGCACCTGGCCGGCCTGCCGGGGCAGCTCGACCACGACGAGACCGTGACGGTCCGTGACCGTGGAGTCGTCCCTGATCGCCCCGCGGTACAGCCCGTCCAGGCTGTGCCGCAGGTGCGCCAGGGTCGACAACTGGGTCAGCGGGTCCTCGCACGACGTCTCGAGCTGCAGCGCCCGGGACGTCTCGGCCCACGCCACGGCAACCCCACGGACCATCGCGAACGACGGTTCGAGGCCGTCGAAGGCCCTCTCCACGCGGTCGAGGACCTCGTGGAGTGGAACTCCGAGAGACGCTGCACTCGCTCCCACCTCGTGTGCAACGTCCACTGCGTCCACCTGACCGGCACGGACCGCCGAGTCGAGGTCGACATAGCTGACGTCGAAGGGGTTCATCCGTGCCTCCTCTCGCAAGGGTCGGGCGTGGTCGCCGTGTGACACCTAGGGGACGGTTCACCGGGGCCCCCATGACGCGACTTTCCGCACGGATCGTGGGTAACGGCGAGTTCATGCAGTCGCCGCCGGGAAAAAACGGGCCCGTGACTAGTCACAAAGGGCCACAGGAACCACGGACAGCAGCGCGAACGACACCTAGACTGAGGAAGGTGGCCGGTCGTGGTCACGCGTAGGCACCCACGCGACCACTCGGGAAAGGGGCAGGCAGTGACCATCGACGCCTCCTCCTCTGCCCTGGGTCATGAGCGGAGCGACGCCGATCTGCTGACCGCCGTCCGCGAGGGCGACTCGGCGGCGTACGGCGACCTCTACACCCGGCACCAGGCCGCGGCGCTGCGCCTGGCACGCCAGCTGATGCGCGGTGCCGACGCCGACGACCTCGTCGCGGAGGCCTTCACCAAGGTGCTGGTCACGGTCCAGAAGGGCGGCGGCCCGCAGGAGTCCTTCCGCGCCTACCTGCTCACCGCGGTCCGCCGGCTGCACGTCGACCGCATCCGCGCCGTCACCCGCGAGCGCCCCACCGACGACCAGTTCGAGCTGGACGGCCGGGTGGACTTCGTCGACACCGCCGAGCTCGGCTTCGAGCGCACCACCACCGCGGAGGCGTTCGCCTCGCTGCCCGAGCGCTGGCAGATGGTGCTCTGGCACCTCGACGTCGAGGGACAGAAGCCCGCCGAGATCGCGCCGATGCTGGGGATGAGCGCGAACAGCGTCTCGGCCCTGGCTTACCGGGCGCGTGAGGGCCTGCGTCAGGCCTACCTCCAGAAGCACCTCGTCCCGACGACGACGCCCGAGTGCCAGTTCGCGATCGGCAACCTGGGCGCGTTCGTGCGTGGCGGGCTGTCGCGCCGCGACGCCGGCAAGGTGCAGCGGCACCTCGACGAGTGCCGCGCGTGCATGGGCCTGTACCTCGAGCTCCAGGACTTCAACCACGGCCTGGCCGGCATCCTGGCCCCGGCCATCCTCGGCACCGCGGCCGCGGGATACCTGCAGGGCACCGGCGCCGCCGGCGGCCTGGCCGCTGCCGGGGGCGGCGGGAATGGCGGTGGTGGCGGTGGAGGTGCCGGTGCCGGCGGCGGAGCGGGTGCCGTTGGTGGATCCACGTCGGGCTTCATGGGCGTCCTGGGCACGATCGGCCCGGCCGGCATCGCCGCCGGCGCCGCGGCCAGCGTCGTCGTGATCGCCGGCGCCACCGCGCTCATCACCGTGGATCGTCCGCCGGCCGTGGAGAACACCACCCGCGCCGCTGCCCCCGGTGCTGCGGCCCTGCCCGGCGGTGCAGCCGCGGATGCGGCGGCACCCGACGTGGGCGCCCTCCCCGACCCGATGGTGTGGCAGGACCCCCCGGAGGAGGCGCCCGCCGACGGCGACGAGGATCCGCCGGCCGACGACCCGGCGATCGACGAGCCGTTCCCCGACGAGCCCCAGCCGCTGCCGCCCGTGCCGACGACCGACCCGACCACGGAACCGACCACGGAACCCACGACCGAGCCGACCACGGAACCCACCACCGAGCCGACCACCGAGCCCACGACGGAACCGACCACCGAGCCGACCACGGAACCCACCACCGAGCCGACCACCGAGCCCACGACGGAACCGACCACCGAGCCGACCACGGAACCGACGACGGAACCCACCACCGAGCCGACCACGGAACCCACCACCGAGCCGACCACGGAACCCACCACCGAGCCGACCACGGAACCGACGACCGAGCCCACGGGCGAGCAGCCGACCACGGAACCCACCACAGAACCCACCACGGAACCCACGCCGGAGCCGACCACCATCCCGACGCCGGAACCCACGACCGAGCCCACGACGGAACCCACCACCGAGCCGACCACAGAACCGACCACGGAACCGACCACCGAGCCGACCACGGAACCGACCACCGAGCCCACGACGGAACCGACCACCGAGCCCACCACAGAACCCACCACAGAACCGACCACAGAACCCACGACCGAACCGACCACCGAGCCGACCACCGAGCCCACGACCGAGCCCACCACGCAGCCGACCGACAGCACGGTGCGAGCCACGGCGACCACGAGCTGGACCTCGGCGACGTTCGCGTTCACGGTCGGCCCCGACGTCCGGCCCGGCCAGACGGTGCAGATGCGCGTCACGTTCACCGGCGGCTTCCCGGGTGTCGAGCTCATCACCGGGTGGTCCGGCTGGACGTGCACGCGGGCCAGCCAGTTCAGCCCCACGCTGAACTGCGCCCAGCCGGTCGCGGCGAACCGCACCCTGCCGGCGCTGCGGATCAACACGCTGTGGTTCCCCCAGGGCAACTACTCGGTCACCAGCGGCGGCACGTCGCTCTCGGGCACCTTCGGCTGAGCGGACCTCGGCAGCAGGGCCGCTCTGCGGCATGATGAACCCATGACTCTCCTGCGCGCGGTGGCCCGTCCGATGCTCGCCTCGATGTTCATCTCCGGCGGGGTGATGGCGCTGCGCAAGCCCGGCGCGCTCGCCCACAAGGCCCAGCCCGTGGCCGACGTGCTGCGCAAGGTCGCGCCCCAGGCGAATCTCTCGCCGACGAATCTGATCCGGCTGAACTCGGCGGTGCACGTGGCCGCCGGCGCCACGCTGGCCACCGGCCACCTCCCGCGCACCTCCGCGCTCGTGCTGGCCGCCACGATGCCCGCCACCACGGTGGCCGGGCACCCGTTCTGGAACGAGACCGATCCCGTCGCCCGCAAGAACCAGTTCACCCACTTCATGAAGAACGTGTCGCTCACCGGCGGCCTGCTGCTGTCGACCCTCGACCCGGATCCGCACAAGCCGTGGCTCGGCCGGCGTGCGAGGAACACCGCCCTCGCGGCCAAGGACACGATCGTCGACCAGCTCGACGACCTGCGGGGATGAGGATGGACTGGAACGCTCCCCATCCCTCGGCGCCCGTCGACTCCGAGGTGCTGCTGCCGGGCTCGAAGTCCCAGACCAACCGCGCCCTCGTGCTGGCGGCCCTCGCCGACGGGCCCTCCACCGTCCACCTGCCCCTGGCCGCCCGCGACACCGAGCTGATGGCCGACGCGCTCGTGTCGCTCGGAGCCCGCATCGAGCGAGGACCTGAGTCCTGGGCGGTCACCCCGATCGAGCCGGTCGGCTCGGCCCGGGTCGACTGCGGCCTGGCGGGCACCGTGATGCGCTTCGTGCCTCCCGTCGCGGCCCTCGGCACCGGCCCGGCACGGTTCGACGGCGACCCCCGCGCCCGTGAGCGTCCGATGGCCACCACCATCTCGAGCCTGCGCGACCTCGGCGTGCGGGTGGACGACGACGGGCGGGGCAGCCTGCCGTTCACGGTGCACGGCGCCTCCGCGGTCCGCGGCGGCGACCTCACGGTCGACGCCTCCGCATCCAGTCAGTTCGTGTCGGCGCTGCTGCTCGTCGCGCCCCGCTTCACCGAGGGACTCGACCTACGCCACGAGGGCGGGTCCCTCCCCTCGCTCCCCCACGTCGCGATGACCGTCACCGAGCTGCGCCGCCGCGGCGTGGTCGTCGACGAGGCACCGGGTCGCTGGCACGTCCGGCCCGGACCGGTGAAGGCGCTCGACGTCACGATCGAGCCCGACCTGTCCAACGCCGGCCCGTTCGTCGCGGCGGCGCTCGCCACCGGTGGCCGGGTGCGTGTGCGGAACTGGCCCGAGCACACCGACCAGGCCGGGGACGCCTGGCGCAAGCTCGCCGTGGCGTTCGGCGGCCGCGCCGAGCGCGACGGCAGCGACCTCGTCGTCACCGGTCCCGAGCGCCTCGCGGGCGTCGACCTCGACCTCCACGACGTGGGCGAGCTGACCCCCGTGGTCGCTGCCCTGGCCGCTCTCGCCGAGGGCCCCAGCCGGCTGACCGGGATCGGCCACCTGCGGGGCCACGAGACCGATCGCCTTGCCGCGCTGGCCACGGAGATCAACCGGCTCGGCGGCTCCGTGCAGGAGCAGCCCGACGGCCTCAGCATCACGCCAGCCCCCCTGCGCGGCGGCAGCTTCGCCACCTACGACGACCACCGCATGGCCCACGCCGCCGCCGTGATCGGCCTGCGCGTTCCGGGCGTCGTCGTGGAGAACATCGGCACCACCGCCAAGACGTATCCCGGGTTCGCCGACGACTGGGGACGGTTGGTGCCGTGAGGGACGAGGACGCCCAGTACGAGCGCCCGCGCCGGCGCACCCGTCCACGCACGAAGGACCGGCCCGACTACTCCGACGCGGTCGTCGCCGTCGTCACCACGGTGGATCGTGGCCGCTACACGCTGCTGTTCGACGACGGCACCGTCGTCACCGCCATGAAGTCTCGACCGCTGGGACGCCAGGGCGTCGTGGTGGGCGACGAGGTGCGCGTGGTGGGCGACGTCTCCGGCCAGCCCGGCAGCCTCGCCCGCATCGTGGAGGTCCGCGACCGCCGCACGGTGCTGCGCCGCAGCGCCGACGACGACGACCCGATCGAGCGCGTCGTCGTGGCCAACGCCGACCAGCTGGTGATCGTCACCGCGCTGGCCGACCCGCCGCCGCGTCCTGGCCTGATCGATCGCTGCCTCGTCGCGGCCTACGACGCCGGCATGGACCCGGCCGTGTGCCTGACGAAGGTCGACCTCGCGCCGGCCGACGAGATCGTCGCCCAGCTGAAGCCGCTGGACGTGCGCACCGTGACGACCCGTCAGGACGGCGACCTGGAGCCGCTGCGCGACCTGCTGCGCGATCGCACCAGCGTGCTGATCGGCCACAGCGGCGTCGGCAAGTCCACCCTCGTCAACGCCCTCGTGCCCGAGGCGCACCGCACCACGAGCCACGTCAACGAGGTCACGGGCCGCGGCCGCCACACGTCGACCTCGGCGATGATCCTGCCGCTGCCCTTCGGCGGACGGATCGTGGACACCCCCGGGTTCCGCTCGTTCGGCCTGGCCCACGTGGACATCGAGCGGATCCTGCGCGCCTTCGCCGACCTGAACACCGCCGCCCGCGACTGCCCCCGGGGCTGCACGCACCTGGCCGGGGAGCCCGAGTGCGCCCTCGACGTGGCCGCCGCGAACGGCGAGATCGACCCGGCGCGACTCCAGTCGTTCCGGCGCATCATGGCCAGCCGGTCGCTCGCCGACGAGTACTGACCTGCGCGAGGAGGCCAGACCGTAGGGTGGGCCCATGGCCAACCCGTACCTGGACGACCTGCGCCTGGCCCACGTCCTGGCCGACTCCGCCGACAACCTCAGCATGGACCGCTTCGGAGCCCTCGACCTCGAGGTCTCCACGAAGCCCGACATGACGTACGTGACGGAGTCCGACCGTGCGGTCGAGGACGCGATCCGCCGCACGCTCAAGACCTCCCGCGGACGCGACATCGTCCTGGGCGAGGAGTCCGGCGAGACCGAGGGCACGGCCGAGAACGCCGACCGGCGCTGGATCATCGACCCGATCGACGGCACCTCCAACTTCGTCCGCGGAGTCCCCGTGTGGGCCACGCTCATCGCCCTCGAGGAGGCCGGCGAGATCGTCGTCGGCTGCGTCTCGGCGCCGGCCATCGGCCGCCGCTGGTGGGCCATGAAGGGCGACGGCGCCCACACCGGCAAGTCGTTCCGCCAGACGCGACCCATCCACGTGTCCGGGGTCCGGGAGCTGACCGCCGCGTCGCTGTCGTACTCGTCGGCCCCCAGCTGGGGCCAGATCGGGCGCCAGGGCGAGTTCGACGCACTGCTGCGCCAGTGCTGGCGCACGCGCGCCTACGGCGACTTCTGGTCGTACATGATGGTCGCCGAGGGCGCCGTCGACATCGCGGCCGAGCCCGAGCTGAACGTCTGGGACATGGCGGCGCTCGACATCATCGTGCGCGAGGCCGGCGGCCAGTTCACGAGCCTCGCCGGTGAGCCCGGTCCCTGGGGCGCCAACGCGGTGGCCACGAACGGGCGCCTGCACGACGCGGTGATGGCCTACCTCGGCCACTTCCCCGACGACGAGCCCTCCTGGCCCGACGAGCCCGAGGAGGGCGACGGCGAGCAGCTCGCCGACAACGTCACGCGACTGCGCTTCACCCGCGACGACTGACCCTCGAGATCGGCACCTGCGCCCGGGTGTGATGCGGGCTACACTGCCGATCACATCGAGGAGGCACCATATGCGTGTTCGTGACGTACTCAGCGCCAAGGGCAGTTCGGCGGTGTTCACCATCTCGCCCGATGCCACGGTCGACGAGCTGCTGGACCTGCTCGCCGAGCACAACATCGGCGCCCTGGTGGTCAGCCCGGACGGGAAGTCGATGGCGGGCATCGTGTCCGAGCGCGACATCGTCCGCAAGCTGCGCGCGCTGCCCGACCCGCGCGAGGCGACCGTCCAGCAGATCATGACCACCGACGTGCAGGTGTGCACGCCCGAGGACTCGTTCGGATCGCTCATGAGCTCGATGACCGAGCACCGCGTCCGGCACATCCCCGTCCTCGAGGACGACGAGATCGTCGGCGTGCTGAGCATCGGCGACGCCGTGAAGTTCCGGATGGACCAGCTGGAGTTCGAGCGCGACCAGCTCACCCACTACGTCCAGGGCTGACCCGCGTCGCGCTGCCCCGGAGCACCCGTGTGCCCGCACTCACGTTGCATGACGATATAGATTCGATATATCGTTAATGCATCGGCACCGCACTGGTGCCGAGGAACACCGAAAGGGGACGAGCATGCACAGCACTCCTCCCGAACCCGCCGGTCAGCACCGGCACCCCCGCCGCGGGCGTCGCCCCGGCGGACCCCGTGACTTCGACTGGGACCTCGGTCCCGGCCGGACGGGCCGCCCCGGACCTCGTGGTCCGCGACGCGGCCGCAAGGGTGGCGACGTCCGCGCCGCCGCTCTCCTGCTGCTGGACGAGGCACCCGCCCACGGGTACCACCTGATCCAGCAGATCGCCGTGCGCAGCGAAGGCGCCTGGTCGCCGAGCCCCGGCTCGATCTACCCGGTCCTGCAGCAACTCGAGGACGAGGGCTTCGTCGAGTTCGAGCGCGTCGACGGTCGCAAGACCGCGACCCTCACCGACGAGGGGAAGTCCTACGTCGAGGAGCACCGCGAGGCGCTCGGCGAGCCGTGGAACCCCGAGCAGCTCCGGCGCGGCGGGGACGCCGAGTCGACTGCCCTCATCACGTCGCTCAAGACGCTCTCGGCGGCCGCCCGCCAGGTCATGACGGTCGGCACGCCGGCCCAGCAGGCCAAGGCGGTCGACGTCGTCAACGAGGCCCGGCGCCAGCTGTACGGCCTCCTCGCGGACGATGACGCCTGACGGTCGCATCCGGCTGCCCGAGTCGGAGCTGAGCTGGCGCTTCAGTCGCTCCTCCGGCCCGGGCGGCCAGCACGTCAACACCACCGAGACGCGGGTCGAGGTCCTGTGGTCCCCCACCGACAGCACCGTGCTGACCCCGGACCAGCGGGATCGTGTCGCCGCGCGCCTGCGTGGCCGGCTCGTCGACGGCAAGGTCTCGGTCGTCTCGTCCACCCACCGCTCGCAGCTGCGCAACCGTGAGGACGCCGTCCTGCGGCTCGAGCAGCTCGTGACCGAGGCCCTGCGCCCGGCCAAGCGCCGCCGGCCCACCCGGCCGACGCGCGGCTCGGTCGAACGTCGCCTGGACGCCAAGAAGCGGCGCAGCCAGGTCAAGCGCGACCGCCGCGACTGGTGAATCCCGCAGCATCCCCCTCGGGGGCCCACTGACCGATAGCCTGCGCTCCATGGAACCGGGCACGCTGATCTCGCTGGCCGCCGTCGTCACCATCGTCACGATCAACATCGCGGCGATCGGCATCATCCCAGAGGGTCGCCGCCCGCAGACCGCGATGGCGTGGCTGATCCTCATCGTGTTCGCGCCGTTCCTGGGCCTGGTGGCGTTCCTGTTCTTCGGCAGCGCCCGCATCGGCCACCAGCGCCACCGCCAGCTCACCGCCGCCAACGCCGTCATCGCGCGGCAGACCGAGGCCCTGACCAGCAAGCTGCCGGACGACGCGCCCGACTACCTGCCGCCCATCGTCCGGCTCAACCAGCGCCTGGCGTCGATGCCGCTCACCGCGGGCAACCACGTCACGCTGCTGCCGGACTACCAGGAGTCGATCGACGAGATGATCGCGGCGATCGACACCGCGCAGCGGCACGTGCACGTCGAGTTCTACATCATGGCGCTCGACAAGATGACGATCCCGTTCTTCGACGCCCTCGACCGCGCCACGGCGCGCGGCGTGACGGTGCGGCTGCTGTTCGACCACCTCGGCACGCGCGGGATCCCGGGGTACAAGGACCTGAAGAAGCGCCTCGCCGCCTCGGACGTCCAGTGGCACCTGATGATGCCGCTGCTGCCGCTGAAGCGGCGCTTCCGCCGGCCCGACCTGCGCAACCACCGCAAGCTGCTCGTGGTGGACGACGTGGTCGGCTTCACCGGATCGCTCAACCTGACGCACCCCTCGTACAACAAGCCCAAGAACCTCGCCGTGGGGCGTGCCTGGGTGGAGCTGTGGATGCGCCTCGAGGGTCCGGTCGTCGCCACGATCGACGCGCTGTTCGCGGCCGACTGGGCACTGGAGACCTCCGAGGTGCTCGAGGTCGAGATGCAGGCGGTCGACCAGACCCCGCACTCCCCGCGTGACGTGGTGGGCGTCCACGCCCAGCTGGTGCCCAGCGGTCCGGGGTTCGAGGCCGAGAACAACCTGCGCCTGTTCACGTCGCTGATCTACAGCGCGCGGCACCGGATCAGCCTGACCAGCCCCTACTTCGTGCCGGACGAGACGCTGCTCTACGCGGTCACCACGGCCGCCCAGCGCGGCGTCGACGTGGAGCTCTTCGTCAGCGAGCAGGCCGACCAGTTCATGGTCGGGCACGCGCAGGCGTCCTACTACCGCGAGCTGCTGGAGGCGGGCGTGCGCATCTGGCTGTACCCCAAGCCGTTCGTGCTGCACGCGAAGCACTTCAGCATCGACGAGGACGTCGCCGTGGTCGGCACCAGCAACATGGACATGCGCTCGTTCGCACTGAACTACGAGATGAGCCTGATGGTGCCCGACCGTGGCGTGGTCGAGCGCATCCGCGTGGTCGAGGACACCTACCGCGACCTCTCGCGCGAGCTGCTGCTCGAGGAGTGGGAGGAGCGGCCGGCCGGCACGCGCTTCGTCGACAACGCGATGCGGCTGACCGCGACCCTCCAGTGAGGGATCAGGCGGGGCGCCCGAAGACCTGCACGGTGTAGGTGCGGCCGCCGGCCTTGGCCACGCCGATGCCCAGCCGCGTGTACTTGCGGTTCAGCATGTTGCGCCGGTGGCCGGGCGACTTGAGCCACGCCTTGACGTTGGCCTTCGGCGAGGTGAAGCCCGTGGCGACGTTCTCGCCGACGCGGCTGAGGTCGCACGCACGCAGGATCGGGCCGAGATCCTGGTGGTAGATCTTGCGCTTCTTGGCCATCCGGTTGGCCTGGCGCTGCGCGTAGCGGTCGATGCACTTCTGGTACTTCAGCTTCTTGATGTCGCGGAACGCTCGCGACGTGTTCGTCTGCTGGTGCAGCTTCTTGCCGAACGTGGCGTTGGACATCGCCGACGCCTGCGGGGCGGCCGGCACGACCACCAGCGCGAGGGCTACCAGAAATGCCGAGAGAATGTGGCGCATGCGTCCAGTGTGACCAAAAGCACGGGTCACGATCAACTTTCCGCCTGAGATCGCAGGGATCAGGCGCCCGAGTACCCGTTCAGCAGCGCGAAGAACACGCCGATCGCGATGCCCGCGGCGACCAGTCCCACCAGAGCACCGATGCCCACGAGGCGACTCCGGCTGTGGGGACGGCTGGACACCCCGGGCACGAGCGCCCACATCAGCATGCCCGCCACCACCATCACCGCGACGAACAGCGGCAGGATCAGGTTCTCGGCGGTGTCGTCCAGCACCGCCGCGGTGGCCGGGAACAGGCCGAGCGCGAGCAGGAAGAGGATGCCGGCGACGGCGAAGCGCCGATAGCCCCGGCGCTCGGTGGGCGAGTACTGCTCCATGCCCCGAACCTACTGCGCCACGCGGTCGGTCCGCACCCGCTGCGCAGGGCTGCGCGCCGGCCGCGCCTGGGGCAGGATCGAACCAGACCGAAGGAGGCACCATGACCACGAGCCCCGACGAGCCGCTGCCTGACAGCCCCCTGCCCGACAGCCCCCTGGAGGACGGCGATCCCGACCTCGAGCCCGCGGCCGACCCCGCGGACGCCGTCGACCAGCGCCGCGAAGCCTGGCAGAACGACGACGACCTGCTCGTCCCCGACCCCGATCGCCCGGTTCCGGTGGACGAGGACGAGAACGGCTGACCGGCTAGACCATCCCGGAGGTGTCCAGCGCCTGGCCGATGGCGTAGGTCAGCACGAGCGCGAGCGCGCCGCCGATCACGAGGCGCAGCGCGGCACGACCCTTCGGCCCGCCCCCGATCTGGGCCGCGACGGAGCCGGTGAGCGCCAGCGCCACCAGGACCGCCACGAACGTCACGCCCACACGCCACTCGAGTCCGGTGAGCAGCATCGCCGCTAGTGGCAGCAGGCCGCCCAGCGTGAACGCGACCGCCGACGAGAACGCCGCGTGCCACGGACTCACGAGGTCGTCCTCGTCGAGTCCCAGCTCGACCTCGAGGTGGGCGGCGAGCGCGTCGTGCTCCGTCATCTCGCGCGCGGCCTGGCGCGCCGTGGTCGCGCTGATGCCGCGGTCCTGCAGCATCTCGGCGAGCTCGGCGAGCTCGCCCTCGGGGTCGTCGCGCAGCTCGTGCCTCTCGATCGCGATGAGGTTGCGCTCGGAGTCGCGCTGGCTGCTGACCGAGACGTACTCGCCCAGCGCCATCGAGATCGCGCCGCCGACGAGGGCCGCGGTCCCGGCCGTGGCGATCGCGCTCGTGTCGTTCGTGGCGCCGGCGACGCCCACCACGAGCGAGGCCACCGACACGATGCCGTCGTTGGCGCCCAGCACGCCGGCCCGGAGCCAGTTCAGCTTCTGCGACGTGACTCCGGCGTGCGGCTCCTCGACGACCATGACCGCAGGCTAGCCCGTCACAGGCGCACCGACAGCACCGCTCCCAGCCACACCATCGCGGTCACCAGCGCGAGCGCCAGCTCGACGAGGATCGAGATCCCGGTGGCCCGCATGGCGTGCGCCGTGGCCTGGCGCGCGGCGCGCGGGTCGCGCAGCCGTTGCAGCTCCGCGAGGTAGGTGCCACCGATGAAGCCGATGAACAGGCCGACGAACGGGATGACGAAGAAGCCGATGATGCCGAGCACGGCACCGACGAGCAGGCTGCGGTTCGGCACACCGCGCGCCTTCAGGTAGCGACCGGCGAGCAGGTACTTCAGCACGAGCGCCGCCACGGTGAGGACCACCGCGACCGCCGCCACGGACCAGCCGAGCGTGCCGCCGGTGACCGCTCCCCAGACGAAGACGGAGGTGCCCACCACGAGCCCGCCGGGGATGACCTGCACCGCGGCGCCGACCAGCCCCGCGAGGATGGCCAGCGCGACCAGGAGGTCGAGCACGGTGCCGCTCACGAGAACGCGCTGATGCCGGTCTCGGCGCGACCGATGATGAGCTTCTGGATCTGGCTGGTGCCCTCGTAGAGCGTCATCACCCGCGCGTCGCGCATGTACTTCTGCACGGGGTACTCGTCGACGTAGCCGTAGCCGCCGAAGGCCTGGATCGCGAGGTTGGCGGCCTTCACGGCGGCCTCGGAGGCGAACAGCTTGGCCTTCGACGCCTCGACGCTGAAGCGCTCACCGCGCTCGATGAGGTCGGCGGCGCGCCACGTGAGCAGCCGCGCGGCATCGGCGTCCACCGACATCTCGGCGATCATGTCCTGCACCATCTGGTAGCTGGCGATCGGCTTGCCGAACTGCTCGCGCGCGGTGGTGTACTCGACCGTGACCTCCAGGCAGCCCTGGACGATGCCGACGCAGCTGGCGGCGATGCCCACGCGGCCCTTGTCGAGTGCCGTCATCGCGATGCGGAAGCCCTGGCCCTCCTCCCCCAGCAGCGCGTCGGCCGGCACGCGCACGTCGTCGAACGACAGGGCCGCCGTGGCCTGGCCGCGCAGACCGAGCTTGCCCTTCACCTCGGTGGCCTCGAAGCCGGGGGTGTCGGTGGGGACGAGGAACGCCGAGACGCCCTTCGCGCCCGGTCCTCCCGTCCGGGCGAAGACCAGCGCGACGTCGGCCCACGTGCCGTTCGTGATGAAGATCTTGGAGCCGTTGATGACCCAGTCGTCGCCCTCGCGCACCGCACGCGTCTTCAGGTTGCCGGCGTCGGAGCCGTGGTCGGGCTCGGTCAGGCCGAAGCAGCCCAGCTCGCGACCCGAGGCGATGCCCGGCAGCCACCGCTGCTTCTGCTCCTCGGTGCCGAACTGGAGCACCGACTTGCCGCACAGTCCCATCGAGACCGAGACGATGCCGCGGATGGCCGAGTCGGCGCGGCCGAGCTCCTCCATCGCGAGGACGTACGTGACGTAGTCGCCCCCGATGCCGCCGTACTCCTCGGGGATCGTGAGGCCGAGGAAGCCGATGTCGCCCAGCTTGGGGATGATCGCGGTGTCGACGGACTCCACGCGGTCCCACTCTGCGCGGTACGGCACGACCTCCTTGTCCAGGAAGTCGCGCGCGAGCGCGCGGAAGCTGCGTTGGTCCTCGTTCAGGCTCAGATCCATGCCCTGATCCTGCCATCGACCTACGATGCAGAGCATGATGCTCCCCGTGCCTCGCACGTCCGATCCTCGCGACGCACCGCCGCTGCGGTGGGGCATCCTCGGCGCCGGGGGCATCGCCGCGGTGATGACCGCTGCGCTGCAGGAGGGCACCACGCAGCAGGTCGTGGCCGTCGGCTCCCGCGACCTCGCGAAGGCGCGCGCGTTCGCCGACCGCTTCGCCATCGCGCGGGCGCACGGCTCGTACGAGGACCTCGTCGGCGATCCCGAGGTCGACGCGGTCTACGTCGCGACACCGCACTCGGCCCACCTCGAGCACGCCCTGCTGGCGATCGGCGCGGGCAAGCACCTGCTGGTCGAGAAGGCGTTCACCCGCAACGCCGCCGAGGCCGACGCGGTGCTGGAGGCCGCCGAGGAGGCGGGCGTGACGTGCGTCGAGGCGATGTGGTCGCGCTTCCTCCCCGGGTACGACGTCGTGAGGAGGGCCGTCGAGGACGGCCTGATCGGCGACGTCCGTTTCGTCCAGGCCGACCACGGGCAGCTGCTCTACCCCGACGGTCCTGCGCGACTGGCCGAGCCGTCGCTCGCCGGCGGCGCACTGCTCGATCTCGGCGTGTACCCGCTGCACCTCGCGGCGATGCTCATGCCGGAGATCGTGGAGGTCCGTGCGACGGGCACCCTCACGCCGCTGGGGGTGGACGAGCAGGAGAACATCGGCCTGCGCGACGCGTCGGGCGCGATCGCGGCCATCAGCGCCACCATGTCCGCGACCTCGCCCACCGTGGCGAGCGTGAGCGGCACCGAGGCCCGGCTCGAGCTCGACGGGCCGTTCTACCAGCCGTCGGCGATCCGTCTGGTCGATCCCGCCGATCGCGTGCTGGACACGTGGGCGCCCGCCTCGCCCGACGCGCACCTGGGCCTGCGGTTCGAGGCTGCCGAGCTCGCCCGGCGCGTGGCCGAGGGCCAGCCGGAGTCGCCGCTGCTGCCGTGGTCGGAGACCCGGCGGGTCATGGGCCTGATGGACGAGGTGCGGGCCCAGCTGGGCATGGTGCTGCCCGGGGAGTAGTCCCTCGCTGAGCGGGGCGGTCGGTCTACGGTGGAGCCCCATGCGTCCCGATCGATCCCGCCGCCGCGCCGCGCCCGCGCTCGTCGCCGTGGCGATCGTCGTCGGCGTCGTGCTGATGGCGCGGCCCCTGAGCGCCATGGACGTCCTGCTGGTCGTCTCGGTCGCCGCGCTCGCGGTGATCGGCGCGCACGAGGCGCTGACCGGATCCCGCCTGCGCGACCGGGTGGTGGGCGGCGTCCTGCTCGTCGCTTCGGTGGTGCTGGCGCTCCAGCCGCACTGGAACGTGCGCGTCCTCGTCACCGTGTTCGCCGTGGTGCTGCTCGGCGAGGGACTCACCCGGGTGAGGCGCCGGCGCTTCCGGTCCGAGCTGGCCCTCGGCGTCGGGCTCGCGATCCTCGGCGTCCTCGCGCTGGCCTGGCCCGACGTCACGGTGTTCGTGATCGGCGTCGTCCTCGGCCTGCGGCTCGTGCTGTTCGGATTCCCGCGGCTGGGGGCGCGCGTCCCGCGGCCCCTCGTCGCGAGCCTCGTGCTGGTGACCGCGGTCGCTCTCGCGGGCTACACGGTCGCCGTCACGGTGGCCGCGCCGAAGCCCGACGGCTTCTACACCGCGCCCGACGAGGCGCCCCGCTCCCCCGGGCTTCTGCTGCGGGCCGAGCCCTTCACCACCGACGTGCCCGAGGGCGCGCGGGCGTGGCGCATCCTCTACAGCACCACGCAGGCGGGCGACGAGCCCACGGTGGCCAGTGCGCTGGTCGCGGTCCCCGAGGAGCGGCTCCGCGCCCGGGCGTCCGTCGTGGCGTGGGCCCACGGCACCACCGGCTTCGACCGGCGGTGCGCGCCGAGCCTGCGCCGCACGCGCACGATCGGCGCCGGTGGCATCGCGGCCGTCCACGCGGCCCTCGACGAGGGCTGGGCGGTCGTCGCGCCCGACTACCCGGGCCTGGGCACGCGCGGCGTCCAGCCGTACCTCATCGGCTCGGGCGAGGCTCGCTCGGTGCTCGACGCCGTCCGAGCCGCGCGGCGCATCCCGCAGCTGTCGCTGTCGAGCGAGACCGTCGTGTGGGGCCACTCCCAAGGTGGCCACGCCGCCCTGTGGACCGCGATGACGCAGCCCGCCTACGCACCCGACGTGCCGCTGGCCGGGGTCGCCGCGATGTCCCCCGTCAGCAGTCCGGCCACGTTCCTGCGCGACCTCCAGCGCCGACCCGTCGGCACGATCTTCGTCGCCTACGCCCTGGCCGCGTACGCGGGGACGTACCCCGACGTAGAGCCCGGCGACTACGTCCGGGCCAGCGCGCGGCTGCCGATGGAGCGCATCGCCGACCGGTGCCTGCGGTCCCCCACGTCCAAGGTCTCCGTGACCGAGGCGCGGATCATGGCCGATCGGTTCGTGGCGAACTCGCTGTACGAGGGCGGGCTGGGCCGGCGGCTCAGCGAGAACGACGCGACCGGGACGATGGAGGCGCCCGTCCTGATCGCGCAGGGCGAGCGCGACCGGGTCGTCACGCTCGGACTGCAGGACGCCTACGTGCGCGAGCGCTGCGCGGCCGGCCAGTCGCTGGACTACCGCACCTACGCGGGCCGCGGCCACGGCGACCTGCTGCTCGAGGACTCACCGTTCGTCGACGAGCTGCTCGCGTGGACCGCCGACCGCTTCGCCGGCGAGCCCACCACGACCACCTGCTGACACCGCTCCTCAGGCCACGGAGCCCGTCTGCACGCTCCAGAGGGCGGCGTAGGCGCCGCGGGCGGCGACGAGCTCGTCGTGGGTCCCGGCCTCGATGACCCGGCCCGCGTCCAGCACCCAGATGCGGTCGGCGTGGCGCACCGTGGAGAGTCGGTGGGCGACCATGATCGCGGTGCGGTTGCGGGTGGCGGTCTGCAGCGAGACCTGGATGGCGGCCTCGGTCTCGTTGTCGACCGCGCTCGTGGCCTCGTCGAGGATCAACACTGCGGGGTCGCGCAGGAGCGCGCGAGCCAGGGCGAGCCGCTGGCGCTGGCCGCCCGAGAGCGTGACGCCCCGCTCCCCCACCCACGTGTCGTAGCCGAGCGGCAGGGCCTCGATGAAGCCGTCGGCGGCGGCCTGGCGGGCCGCCTCGGCGACGGCCTCACGCTCGGCCCCGGGACGCCCGTACGCGATGTTCTCCGCGATCGTGCCGGCGAACAGGAACACGTCCTGCGAGACGTAGCCGATCGATCCTCGGAGCGACTCCCACTCGAGCTCGCGCAGGTCGCGGCCGTCGAGGCTGACCTCACCGGAGCGCGGGTCGTCGAAGCGCAGCATGAGACGCAGCAGCGACGACTTGCCCGCGCCGGTGGGACCGACGATCGCGTGCGTCTCGCCGGCCGGGACCACGAGATCGATGCCGTGCAGCACGTCGGGTCCGTCGGCGTACCCCGCGCAGACCCCGGAGAGCTCGAGGCGCCCGGCCACCGGCGAGGGCAGCGCGACCGTGCCCGCCGGCACGTCGATGGGCTCGTCGATCAGCGCCAGGATGCGTGCGGTCGACGCGCGGCCACGCTGGTAGAGGTCGAGCATCTCGGCGATCTCGGTCAGCGGCCACAGCAGGCGCTGGGTCATGAACACCAGGACGGAGTAGAGGCCCACCTCCAGCTCGCCGTTCAGTGTGGCCCAGCCGCCGAAGAGCAGCGTGCACGTGAAGCCGACGAGGATCGCCATCCGCACGAGCGGGACGAACGCCGCCGACGACCGGATCGCGTCGACGTTCGCCTGGCGGTAGCCGGCCGAGACCCGCTCGACGCGATCGCGCTCGCGATCCTCGGCCGTGAACGCCTTGATCGTGGTGATGCCGCCGAGGTTGGCCGCGATGAGGCCCGACAGGTCGGCCACCCGCTCGCGCACCTGGGCGTAGAGCGGCTCGAGCCGGCGCTGGAACCACAGCGACCCGAACACGATGAGCGGGATCGGCAGGAACGCCAGGAGCAGCAGCTCCCACGACGCGATCGCGAAGACGGCGCCGACCAGCACGATGTTGAGCGCGGTCTGCAGCAGCGCGGGGGCACCGATGTCGAGGAACCGCTCGAGCTGGTTCACGTCGTCGTTGATGGTGGCCAGCGTCGACCCCTGCGGACGGCCCTCGTGCCAGTGCACGTCCAGCCGCTGCGCGTGGTCGTACGCCTCGACCCGCAGGTCGTGCTCCACCGACTGCGCCAGGCCGCGCCACGTGACGGCGGCGAAGTACTGCGACGCCGACTCGACGATCCACACGAGCGCGTTGATCGCGGCGAGCCAGCCCAGCTGGGCGAAGCGCGACTCGACGCCGAGCACCTCCGCCACGAAGGACCCCTCGCCGCGCACCACCACGTCGACCGCGGCACCGATCAGCAGCTCGGGCACCACGTCGGCGACCTTGTTGACCGTGGAGAGCACGACGGCCAGGACGAGCCGCTTGCGGTACCGGTCGTACCGTCGCCACAGCTCCTCCAGGGGCGCGCGTTCGGCGCGGTCGGACATCCGGTGCTCCTCGGTGGGTCGGTGGTTGTGGCGGGTCTCAGGCATGGGGCTCGGGGAATCGGGGCAGGTGCCAGTGCCAGCGCATCGCGCCGGCGCGGACCACCAGCACGAGGGCCCCGGCGGACAGCGCGGCGGCCCCGCTGGGCACCGTGGTCTCGAGCAGGATCACGTAGAGCGCCGCCCCGGCGATGGACGCCAGGGCGTAGATCTCGCCCACGAGGACCTGCGGCTTGCGGCGCACCAGCACGTCGCGGATCACGCCGCCGCCGGTGCCGGTGATGACGCCGAAGACGATCGCCACCCAGGGACGGACGTCCTCCGCGAGGGCGATCGACGCCCCGGTGACGGTGAACGCGGCGAGCCCCACGGCGTCGGCGTAGAGGACGATCCGCCACGAGTCGACCTTCGACTGCGGGTGCCGGGCCGCCACCGCGATCACCACGAGCGAGGTCGCCGCCGCGACGATCAGCATCCCGGGCGCGCTGACCCACCAGACCGGCTCGATCCCGAGCATCAGGTCGCGCAGCGTGCCGCCGCCGACCGCCACCACGACGGCCAGCACGACGACGCCGAGCCAGTCCATGCCGGCGCGGACGGCCGCGTACCCGCCCGACACCGCGAAGGCGACGATCCCGATGACCTCGGCGGCCGCGAAGAGATCGTCGTTCACGCATCCACCGTAGGGGGCGCTCCAGCCAGTAGCGTGCGCAGCATGGCCCGGACTCCCCCGCCGACCGACCACGCCGCTCGCGTCCTCGCGGCC
Organism: Aeromicrobium sp. JP4; assembly: GCF_054957925.1. Taxonomy (NCBI): domain Bacteria; kingdom Bacillati; phylum Actinomycetota; class Actinomycetes; order Propionibacteriales; family Nocardioidaceae; genus Aeromicrobium; species Aeromicrobium sp. JP4. Next base: position 2,977,761 of record NZ_CM143290.1, on the reverse strand, counting down.
CGCTGGCTGGCCCTCGCCGCGTTCGCGCTGCTCGTCACGACCACGCAGGTCCTGTGGCTCACCTTCGCCGCCGTCACGCCCCAGACGGCCGAGCACCTGGGCGTCTCGGAGGGGGCCGTCGGCGACCTCGCCGTGGTCAACGCCGCCGCCTTCGTCCTGCTGGCGATCCCGGCCGGGCGCTGGATGGACCGCTCGTACGAGCGCGCCCTCGCGGCCGGTGCGCTGTTCACCGCGGCCGGAGCGATCGTGCGCGCGCTGGACCCGTCGTCGTACGGCACGATCCTGGCGGGCCAGCTGATCATGTCGATCGGACAGCCGCTCGTGCTCAACGCGCTGACGAAGGTGGCGGCGCGCCACTTCCCGCCGCGTGAGCAGACCACCGCCATCTCGGTGGCGGCCGGTGCGCAGTACGCGGGAATCCTCGTCGCGGTGCTGACCTCGAGCCTGCTGGTGGACGCGGGCGGCTTCCGCCTGCTGCTGGTGTCCCACGCCGTCCTCGCGACCGTGGCCGCGGCCGCGGTGCTGGCGAGCCTGCGACTGCCGGCCCACTCGGTCGACACCCTCGGCCGCGCCCGCCTGGGCGCGCTGCGCTCGGACCGGCTGGTCTGGAAGATGGCGGGACTGCTGTTCCTGGGCTTCGGGATCTACAACGGGATCGCGACGTGGCTCGACTCGATCCTGGTGGACTTCGGGCACCCCGGGCTGGCCGGCCCCGTCATCGCCACGATGACGCTCGCGGGCATCGCCGGCGCGGCGGTGCTGCCGAGCCTCGCGGCGGCGCGCGACGCCCGGCGGACCGTCGCGATCGGCGCGACCGCCACGCTGGCCGTGGTGATGCTGACGCTCGCGGCGACCCAGCCGGTGTGGCTGGTCTACGTGGGCCTGGCGCTCGTCGGCTTCATGCTGATGGGCACGCTGCCGGTGGTCCTCGACTGGTCGGAGGTGCACGTCGGGCCCACGCGCGCCGGCACCGTCACGGGGCTGCTGCTCCTGGCTGGCAACCTCGGCGCGGTGCTCGTGGTGCTGACCGTCCAGCTGGCGATCGGCGACCCGGCCACGGCGCTGCTCGTCATGGCCCTGTGGGCCGTGCCCGGACTCGCGGTGGCGTGGCTGCTCCCGCGCTCGGCGGAGTCCCACACCGAGACGGCCGACCCGCTCGCCCGGTGACCGTGGTTTCGATACGCGGGCTCGTTCCTCGCCCCGCTACTCAACCACCGGCTGCGTACAAGATGGTCTAGTAGTGCCCGGCTGCAGACCCGGTGGTCGAGTAGCTCGCGAGCGCAGCGAGCGGCGTATCGAGACCACGTCAGCGCAGGTCGTCCCTCGCCCCGCTACTCAACCACCGGCTGCGGACCCGGTGGTCGAGTAGCTCGCGAGCGCAGCGAGCGGCGTATCGAGACCACGTCAGCGCAGGGTCGCGGCGGGCTCGATGCGGACGACGACCGCCTTCGAGACGGGGGTGTTCGAGTCGCGCGCGGTGGAGTCCAGCGGCACGAGCACGTTGGCCTCGGGGAAGTAGGCGGCGGCGCAGCCGCGGGCCGTCGGGAACGCCACGGCGCGGAACCCCCGCAGCACCCGGTCGGGCTGGTCGGGCCACTCGCTGGACACGTCGACGAGGTCGCCGTCGGCGAGGCCGCGCTCGGCCAGGTCGTCGGGATGGACGAACACCACGTCGCGCCCCGACTTGATGCCGCGGTAGCGGTCGTTGCGGCTGTAGATGGTGGTGTTGAACTGGTCGTGCGAGCGCACCGTCTGCAGCATCAGGCGTCCGGGCGCCAGCGTGATCGGCTCGAACCGGTTGGCGGTGAACATCGCGCGCCCCGTGGCGGTGTCGAAGGTGCGTGAGTCGCGGGCCCCGTGCGGCAGGACGAAGCCGTCCGGATCGGTGACCTTCCGCTCGTAGTCCTCGCAGCCCGGGACGACGCGGCTGATGTGGTGCCGGATCGTCCGGTAGTCCGCCTCGAACGCCGCCCAGTCGATCGGCTGCCGGTCCCCCAGCGTGGCCCGCGCGAGCCGGCTCACGATCGCCACCTCCGACAGCAGCGTGTCGGCGACCGGCTCGACGCGCCCGCGGGAGGCGTGCACGGCGCACACCGTGTCCTCGACCGTGACGAACTGCTCGCCCGAGGCCTGGCGGTCGATCTCGGTGCGGCCGATCGTCGGCAGGATCAGCGCGGCCTCGCCGGTGACGCCGTGCGAGCGGTTGAGCTTCGTGGAGACCTGCACCGTCATCGCGGTGCCGCGCAGCGCCGCCTCGGCCGCCCCGGTGTCGGAGATCGCCGAGACGAAGTTGCCGCCCAGCGACATCCAGAAGCGCACGTCGCCGCGCTGCATCGCCCGCACCGCGTTGACCGAGTCGAAGCCGTGCTTCCGCGGCGGCTCGAAGCCGAACTCGGCGGCCAGCCCGTTCATGAAGCTCTCGGGCATCTTCTCCCAGATGCCCATCGTGCGGTCGCCCTGCACGTTGCTGTGCCCGCGGATCGGCGAGGCACCGGCGCCCGGGCGGCCGATGTGCCCCCGCAGCAGCAGCAGGTTGATGATCTCCTTGATCGTGGCGACGGCCTGCGTGTGCTGGGTCAGCCCCATCGCCCACGTGACGATGACGCGGTCGGCGGCGAGGTAGCGCCGGGCGAACTCGTCGATCTCCTCGGTGGTCAGCCCCGTGGCCGCGTGCACCGCGGCGTCGTCGAGGTCGGCCACGCTCGCGCGCAGCTCCTCCAGCCCCGACGTGTGCTGCTCGATGAAGTCGTGGTCCAGGACGGTGCCGGGCGCCGCGTCCTCGGCGGCCAGGACGCGCTGGATCACGGCCTGCAGCAGCGGCCCGTCGCCGCCGAGGCGGATCTGGCAGAACTGGTCGGCCATCGTGGTGCCCTTGCCGATCACACCCCGCACGTTCTGCGGGTTCTTGAACCGGATCAGCCCGGCCTCGGGCAGCGGGTTCACCGCGATGATCGACGCGCCGGCATGCTTGGCGCGCTCGAGCGCCGACAGCATGCGCGGATGGTTGGTGCCCGGGTTCTGGCCCATGATGATGATCAGGTCGGCCTGCGGCACGTCCTCGTACGTGATCGTGGACTTGCCGACGCCGATCGTCTCGACCATCGCGGTGCCGGTGGACTCGTGGCACATGTTCGAGCAGTCGGGCAGGTTGTTCGTGCCGAAGGCGCGCACGAACAGCTGGTAGACGAAGGCGGCCTCGTTGGAGGCGCGGCCCGACGTGTAGAACGCCGCCTGGTCGGGGTGGTCGAGGTCGTTGAGCGCCTGTGCCGCGAGCGCGAACGCCTCGTCCCACGACACCGGCCGGTAGTGGTCCTCCCCCGGCGCCTTGTAGACGGGCTCGGTGAGCCGGCCCTGCTGGCCCAGCCAGTACTCGCTCTTCTCCGCCAGGTCGTGCACCGTGTGCTCAGCCCAGAACTCGCGCGGGACGGTGAGCGGGGTCGCCTCCCACGTGACCGCCTTGGCGCCGTTCTCGCAGAACTCGGCGGAGTGGCGCCGGCCCGGGTCGGGCCACGCGCAGCTCATGCAGTCGAAGCCGTCCTTCTGGTTGATCGACGTGAGCAGCTTCGCCGTCCGCGCCACGCCCATCGCACTGAGCGCCGGCCGCATCGCGTGCAGGACGCCGGGAAGGCCGGCGGCCCAGTTCTTCAGCCGGGTGACCTCGATGGCGTCGTCGTTCGGGTCGTCGACCGGAGGCTTGCGCACCATCACGCCACCACCCGATCGGCGCGGGAGTAGACCACCATCGACGGTCCTCGCAGGAAGCCGATCACCGTGAGGCCGGCCTCCTCGCCCAGCTCCACGGCCAAGGACGAGGGCGCCGAGATCGCCGCGAGCACGGGTACGCCGGCCATGGACGCCTTCTGCACGAGCTCGAAGCCGGCCCGCCCGGACACCAGCAGCACGCAACCGGCGACGGGCAGCTTCTCGTGCTCGAGCGCCCAGCCGACGACCTTGTCCACGGCGTTGTGACGGCCGACGTCCTCGCGCACGACCAGCGGCTCGCCGGTGCGGCCGTCGAAGAGACCCGCCGCGTGCAGACCGCCCGTCTGGTCGAACACCGACTGGACGCCGCGCATGCGGTCGGGCAGTCCGGACAGCAGCTCGGCGGGCACGCGCAACGCGTCGCCGGAGACGTCGAACGCCGACTTCGTGGTGACCGCCTCGATGCTGGTCTTGCCGCACACGCCGCACGAGGACGACGTGTAGCCGTGACGCTCGAGCGCGAGGTGGTCGACGTGGGCATCGGACTCCACCTGGACGTCGAGCACGTTGTAGGTGTTGAGCCCCTCCTCGGTGGCACCGGCGCAGTAGCGCGCCGAGCGCACCTGCTCACGCCGCGTGATCACGCCTTCGGACACGAGGTAGCCCAGCGCGAGCTCGACGTCGTGGCCCGGGGTGCGCATCGTGACGGCGAGCGAGCGGCCGTTCAGCCGGATCTCGAGCGGCTCCTCGCCGGTCAGCCGGTCCTCACGGACGCGGGAGCGGCCCTGCTCCACCACGGTGACGCGGCGGCGGACGGCTGGCTTGGTCATGGAGCCACGGTATGTCAGAACGCGGCGGCGAGCCGGGTGATCGGGCGGCGGCGGGGGTTCGGTCGGAGTCGGTGCCCCCGCCATCGGGGGGTTGTGCGAAGGCACCGACTCACAGACAGACACGACTCGGCTGGGGGACCGAGTACTCCCTCCCGGCAGACTCGAGGGTGTGAGCTCGAAGCCTGCCGCCCGCCAAAAGTACCGGACCGGTACACAAGTCCGCCCGAAAATGGAACAAATACTTACTCACCAATGTCCTGACTGGGATTCCAGCCAGAATCGCGGCAGCTTCAGACGGGGCGGAGCAGCGCCGAGTGGATCGCGACGACCGGGGGCACGACGCTCGAGAGCCGGAGCCGCCGTCGCGGATCCGTGGCGCGGATCTGGCGCGACACCAGCTCCTCGGTCGCCCCGATCGCCCCGATGACCTCGAGCTCGGTGGGGACGCGGACCTCGGCCCCGGCCGCCGCGGCGAGCGTGGCCACCCGCGCGAGGCTGCGGGCATGGCGCTCGACGACGAGGTCGCGCTGGCGTCGCACGCGGTCGCCCGCGACGTGGACCTCCACCAGGAAGCTGCGGGCGAACGTGGGCCGGGCCTCCAGGCAGGCCATCAGGCCCCGCACCCCGAGCTCGATCCGCTCCTCCCACGCCGAGTCCGGCGTCCGCATCGCCTGGTCGCGGATGAACTGGACCAGCTGCTCGCTGATCGTCTCGTGCGCCGACGCGAACGCCTCCTCCTTGTCGGAGAAGCACTGGTAGAAGGTGGTCCGCGAGACCCGCGCGCGCCGGGTGATGCCGGTGACGGTCGTTCGGGCGTACCCCGCGGCGGCGACCTCGTCGCAGACGGCCTGCAGGATGCGGCCCCGCTGGGACGCCTCGACCTCGCGCTCGGGCAGCGCCGCCCGGCCGCGCGGCAGCTCCAGCCGCTCGGGCAGCAGGCTCAGGGCGTCGTCGGGCACCGGGTCAGGCTAGCCCTGCAATTCCCGGGTGTCTCCTGTTCCTCACGGGGTTTTTCGCCGGTCCCCCGGCCCGGCCCCGACACCTGGGTGGGGAATCGTTGCTCCGACCCCGCCGAGACGCAACGTTTCGCACGCGAGATCGCAATAAAACGCGATTGTTTGCACCACAACGCCTGCGTAGCGTTGGCTTCATGAGCTCCGTGCCCTTCCTCGACGTCACGAACACCATCCGCTGGGTCCGCACCCGCGGCGCCGAGGCGGTCATCGCCGGCATGACCGACGCCGTCGAGGCCGACTTCCGGCGCTGGACCGCGTTCGACAAGACGGCGCGCGTCGCCGCGCACTCCCCCGAAGGCGTCATCGAGCTGATGCCCACGAGCGACGGCGCGGCCTACGGCTTCAAGTACGTGAACGGCCACCCCGCCAACCCGGCGCGTGGCCTCCAGACCGTCACCGCGTTCGGCGTCCTGGCCGACGTCGCCTCGGGCTATCCCACGTTCGTGGCCGAGATGACGGTGCTGACGGCGCTGCGCACGGCGGCCACCTCGGCGATGGCGGCTCGTCACCTGGCCCGTCAGGACGCGCAGGTCATGGCGATGATCGGCACCGGATCGCAGGCCGAGTTCCAGGCGCTCGGCTTCCGCGCCGCGCTGGGCATCCGGTCGCTGCGCGTGTGGGACGTCGACCCCGGCGCTCTGGCGAAGTTCGTGCGCAACGTCGAACCCCTCGGCTTCGACGTGCACCTCGCCAGCAGCGCCGAGGAGGCGGTGCTCGGCGCGGACGTGATCACCACGTGCACGGCCGACAAGCAGCGCGCCCTCGTCCTCACCGACGACATGGTGGCGCCCGGCGTGCACGTGAACGCGATCGGCGGCGACTGCCCCGGCAAGACCGAGCTCGACCCGGCGATCCTGCACCGTGCCTCGATCTTCGTGGAGTTCGAGCCCCAGACCCGCATCGAGGGCGAGATCCAGGCGGTCGCGGCCGACCACCCCGTCACCGAGCTGTGGCAGGTCATCGCCGGGACCGCCGCGGGACGTCGCGACGCGACCGACGTGACCGTCTTCGACTCGGTCGGGTTCGCCGTGGAGGACTTCGCGGCGCTGCGCTACGCGCACGAGTCCGTGGCGGGCACCGACCTGGTGGGCTGGCTGGACCTCGTCGCCGACCCCGCCGATCCCAAGGACCTCTTCGGCCTGGTGGCCGGCGCCGACACCCTGGTCGCCATCTCCTGACACTCCTCGACCCCCTGCACGGCCATGTCGCGCAGGGGTTGACGTCTGTCCGGGCGCGGGTCTAACCTGCAACCAAATGGTTGTACATACTCAGAACGAGCTGACCGACGCCGAGGTCGACCGCATCTTCCACGCCCTCGCCGACGCCACCCGACGCGACATCGTCCGACGCACCCTCGTGGGCGAGGCGTCCGTGTCCCGGCTGGCCGACTCGTACGACATGTCGTTCGCCGCGGTGCAGAAGCACGTGGCCGTCCTGGAAGGGGCCGGACTGGTGACCAAGCACCGACAAGGCCGCGAGCGACTGGTCCGTGGCAATCCCGACACGATCGCCCGGGCCCAGCACCTGCTCGACGAGTTCGAGCTCCTCTGGCGCTCGCGCGTCGAGCGTCTCGACGCCCTGCTGGCCGAAGACCCCGACCCCTCCTGAAAGGCACCACCATGCCCATCACCTCCGTGTCCAAGGACACCGACGACCTGACCATGACCGTGGTCGCCGACTTCCCCGTGCCGGTCCGCCGGCTGTGGGACGCCTACGCCGACCCCCGCCAGCTCGAGCGCTTCTGGGGACCCGTCGAGTGGCCCGCCACGTTCAGCCGCCATGACATGACCGCCGCCGGCGAGTCGCACTACGTGATGACCGGCCCCGAGGGCGAGACGAGCGCCGGGTACTGGAAGTTCCTGTCCGTCGACGAGGGCAAGGGCTTCGAGGTCGAGGACGGCTTCGCCTCCGAGCCCGGCGTCCCGAACCGCGACATGCCGTCCATGCGGATGAGCTTCGCCTTCGAGGAGACCGGCGAGGGCTCGCGGGTCACCACCACCACGTGGTTCGCCTCGCTGCAGGACCTCGAGCAGCTGATCGCGAGCGGCATGGAGGAGGGCATGACCTCGGCGATGGGCCAGATGGACGAGGTCCTGGCCGACCTCGCCTCCTTCGCCGCCGGGTCGGGCACGCAGACCCAGCTGCTCGACGACACGCACGTGCGCATCACCCGTGTCATCCGCGGCACCGTCGAGCAGGTGTGGCGCGCCCACACCGAGGCCGATCTCATGAAGCGCTGGCTGCTCGGGCCCGACGGCTGGACGATGCCGGTGTGCGAGGTGGCCACCGAGGTCGGTGACACCTACCGCTACGAGTGGGAGCAGGAGGGCGGCGGCAACCGGTTCGGCTTCACCGGCGAGCTCCTCGAGGTCCACGCCCCCACCCGCAGCGTCACCACCGAGCGGATGATCGGGATGGAGGGCGAGGGGACGCTCAACGAGCAGACCCTCACCCCCGTCGAGGGCGGCACCCTGCTGACCGTCGTGATCACCTACCCGAGCCGCGAGCTGCGCGACCAGATCCTGGCCACCGGCATGACGGACGGCATGGAGACCAGCTACGCACGGCTGGAGCGCGAGGTGCTCGCCACCGCCTGACGCAGGCCCCTCATCGCAGCCGCAGCGGCACCGCTGCGGCTGCGACGGCGCCCGAGGCGAGCACGAGCAGGGTCGCTCCCACGACCGGCGAGGATCCGACGAACGCGGCGAAGACGACCGCGCCGACGGCCATCGCAAAGGCTTGGACCAGCGCGTCGTTGAGCTGCAGGGACGAGGAGACCCGACCCGCCTCGCCGTCGTCGGCGGTGGCGAGCGCGAGCACCGCGAGCGTCGAGAACGCCATGCCGATGCCGAACCCGGCGACGGCCCACGCCACGACGGGGAGCACCAGCGGGACGCCGCCGAGCCCCACGGTCGCCGTGGTCGCCACCGCCACCGCCACCAGCGAGGTGCCGAGCCGGACGCGGAGCAGCTCGTCGCCCAGCGCCGGCACCCGCGCGGCGGCCTGCGCTCCGAGGCACCACGCCACGGCGGCGGCGGTCAGCACCAGTCCGGCCTGCGAGAGGGAGAGCCCACGCTCGGTCGTCAGCAGCAGCGGCAGGTAGGCCTCGGCACCGGCGAACGACGCCCCGACGAGACCTCGCGCGACGAGCACGGCCGGCAGTCCCGGCCTGGCCCGCCAGGTTCCGGGAGGGAGCAGGCGCCCCGCGGCGACGAGGGCGGCCACGGTGCCGCCCACCACGAGGACGAGCCAGCCCTCGAGCTGGCGCTGACCGCCGACGGCCAGCGCCGAGACGCCGGTCGCCGCGAGTGCGGCCCATCCCAGTCGCCGTCGGTCGACCATGACCGAGGACTCCCCCGGCGCCCCGGCTGCCGACCGCACGAGCCACCACGACCCGAGAGCCACGGCAGGAACCGCGAGGAAGACCCAACGCCATCCCACGAGGTCCGCGATGACCCCCGCGAGCAGCGGCCCCACGAGGGCGGGCAGGACCCACGCGGCCGTCATCACCGCGAACACCCGGGGCCGCAGGACGGCCGGGTAGGACTCCGCGACGACCACGTAGAGCGCGACGCCCAGCACGCCGCCACCCAGGCCGTGGACGAGCCGGCCGACGAGGAAGACCTCCATCGACGGCGCCAGCCCGGCGACCACGACCCCGAGGCAGAACACCAGCACACCGACGACCAGCGCCCGGGCGGTGCCGTGCCGGTCGACCCACTCACCGGCCACGGACAGCGCCACCACGGAGGCGGCCATCGGCGCGGCGAACGCCAGCGCGTAGAGCGAGAGGCCGTCGAGATCCCGAGCCACTTCGGGCATCACGGTGGCGACGGCCAGGGACTCGAACGCGAACAGGAAGGCGAGCGAGAAGACGCCGACCGTCGTGCGCAGGTGCGGGCCCGCCCAGGGCGAGCCGGCCGGCGCCGTCCGCAGTGCGCTGCTCACCGCAGTCGCAGACTGATCACGCCGGCGGCCACGAAGCGGTCCCTCTCCTCGAGCCGGATGCAGCCGTCGACGAGGCGGGCACGGGTGGACAGGGACGGGCGGACCCGGCGGCGCCGGGAGGGCTTCGACTGGAGCATGGCTTCATGGAACAACCTCAACTAAGGTTAAGGTCAATGACCGTCCTGCTCACTCCTTCACAGGTCGCCGAACGTGCCGGCGTCGCGGTCTCGGCGCTGCACTTCTACGAGCGCGAGGGCCTCATCGCGTCCACGCGCAGCGCGGGCAACCAGCGGCGCTACACCCGCGACGTCCTGCGCCGGATCGCCTTCATCCGCACGTCGCAGCGGGTGGGCATCTCGCTCGCCGAGATCCGCGAGGCGCTCTCGACGCTGCCGGTGGACCGGGCGCCGACGAAGGCCGACTGGTCGCGGCTCTCCCGCCGCTGGCGCACCTCGCTCGACGAGCGCATCGCCCGCCTGCAGCGGCTGCGCGACGACCTCGACGGCTGCATCGGGTGCGGGTGCCTCTCCCTGAGGAGGTGCCGGCTGCAGAACCCCGACGACGCCCTCGGGGCGCAGGGACCGGGCGCCCGCCTGCTCGACCCGAGCTGAGGCCGCGCGGCACCTCGGAGAAGGACAGGCCGGTGCCCCCGCGTTCGGGGGGTCAACGGGGGCACCGACCTGTCGACGGGGCTCGGTCGGGGGGAGACGAGCCGCACCGTCAGACGCAAAAGTACACGTTCAGTACATCTGGGTGCGCAGGACGCGCGGACGGATTCTCACGTGTCGTGCATCACGGCGCGGACGATCTGGGTGACCGGCGCCACCACCGACTGCAGGTCCAGACTCTCGCCATGGCGCCGGCAGCGCACCCGTCGCGCCGCGAGCTGGTCGAAGGCTCCGATGAGCCCGCGCACGACCTCGGGGTCGTGCAGTCGGATCGTGGGGTCACTGGCCCTGGAGGCCTTCGCGAGCTCGAGCAGGATCTCCACGTGGCGGTCCAGCATCTGCTCACGCTGCAAGGCCAGGCGCTCCCCCGCGGCGAGGATCTCGACGAAGAAGCAGATCGTGAAGGATCGAGCGGACTCGAGGACCTCGACGTAGGCCGTGAGGACGCTCGCGATGCGGTCGTCGAAGTCCAGGTCGGGGCGCGAGAGCGTGGGCTCCCACACGCGCGCCACGGCCAGGTCGCTCGCACTCCAGTGGGCGCTGGCGAAGGCGTCCTCCTTGTCGGTGAACGCGTCGTAGAACGAGGTGCGCGAGACGTGGGCGCGCTTGGTGATCGCGGCGACGGTGGTCGCGTGGTAGCCCGACTCGGCGACCTCGTCGAGCGTGGCCTGCATGATCCGCCCGCGGCGGGAGGCCTCCACCGCCGACTTCGACAGGGCCGAGCGCCCCCGGGGCAGGTCGAGGCGATCGGGCAGCAGGCTCAGCAGTCCGTCGTCCTCCACCTCCGCAGGATAATCGCCGGGATGCCACCGTGTCCGTGGTTCTGGAGTGACGCCCTGTTCGGTAGTGACTGGTGTTCGGCAGTGACGTGAGTCAGGCCCGCGCCTGCACGCGGCTCCACCCGTCGGCGGTGCGCTCGACGGCGAGCTGGGCGGGGATCCGCTCCTTCATCGTCTCGACATGGCTGATCAGTCCGATCGTGCGGCCGTTCTGGCGCAGCGCGTCGAGCGTGTGCATCGCCACCTCGAGCGTCTCGGCGTCCAGCGACCCGAAGCCCTCGTCGATGAACAGGGTGTCCAGGGTGATGCCGCCGGCCCGGTTCGTGACGACCTCGGCCAGGCCGAGGGCCAGCGCGAGCGAGGCGAGGAACTTCTCGCCGCCGGAGAGCGACTCGGGACTGCGCGTGACCCCGGTGTAGTCGTCGCGCACCCGGACCTCGAGCCCCGAGTTGGACCCGCGCGTGGCGGTGACGTCGCTGCGCTCGAGGGCGTAGCGGCCGCTCGACATCACGTGCAGGCGCAGGTTCGCCGCGGCGACGATCTGCTCGAGCTCGGCGGCGAGCACGTAGCTCTCGACCCGCATGCGGCGGGTGTTGGGCGACTCGCCGTGCAGCGACCGCGCGAGCCGGTCGAGCACCTCGTACGAGGCGCGCGCCTCGGCATGGGTGGCCCATTCACGCCGGATCGCCGCGGCCACGCGGTGGGCGGTGGCGGCGCTCTCCTTCGCCGCGCCGTGACGTTCGGTGGCGACCCGGCACACCTCGCGCGCCTGCGCGTGGACCTCCTGCGGGCGTGCGACGTCGGCCGGCTCGGCGGGCAGGTCCTGCAGCTCGGGTGCGGCGAGGGCGGTCTGACTGGCGACCCGCAGCGCCTCGTGCCCCTCGATGCGGCGGGTGAGCTCGGCGATCGCGGAGGCGTCGAGGCGCGTCTCGAGGAACTCGTCCTCGTCGGCGAAGCCGTGGTGGTCCAGCGTGGTGGCGAACGTCTCGTCGCACTCGCGGAGCCGCTCGCGCGCCGTGCGCTCCGTGGCACGAGCCTCGATGAGCTGGGCCGTGGCGTCGACGTGGCCCGTGACCACCGCGATGCGCTCGACCACCGATCCGGACGCACCCCGGACGCGCGCGACGGTGGCGGCCAGCGCGGCGACCTGCTGGTCGGTGGCGACGGCGCGCTGCTCGACCGTGGCCCGCTGGACGCTGAGGTCGGCGAGCGCGGCGTCGATCCGCTCCTTGGCGGCCCGCGAGCTCACGCGCTCCTGCTCCGCCTGCTCGGCGCGAGTCAGCACGGCCTCGGCCTCGGTCACTGCCGCGGTGAGCTCGTCGAGGGCCCGGACCTCGGCCCAGCCCTGCACGGTGGCACGCAGGGCCGCGGCCTGCTCGCCCGCCCGTCGGGCCAGACGGTCGGCCCGGTCGAACGCCTCCCGGGCGCGGTCGAGCGCGTCCTCGGTGACGTGGTCGTCGGCCAGGACGGCGGGCACCGGGTGCTCGGCCGAGCCGCAGACGGCACAGGCCTCGCCGGCGACGAGCTCCTGGGCCAGGGTGCCGGCGTACTCGGCGAGGCGACGCTCGTTGAGCGAGTCCAGGGCCGTGGACGCGGCCGTGCGGGCCTTGCCGCACTTCAGCTCCTCGAGCTGGGCCTCGGCGAGGTCGCGCTCGGCGGTGGCCCGCTTGCGGGCGAGGTCGAGCTCGGCGCGCAGCCGCTCGAGAGCGGACCCGGCCTGTTCGGGCGTGACGTCGATCTCGCGCTCGAGGACGGCGTCGTGGTGGCGGCACTGGACCGTGAGGTCGTCGGCACGCAGCGCGAGGTCGTCGAGCTGCTCGGTGAGGGTGGCCGAGAGCGCGCGCAGCCGCTCCAGCTCCTGCTCGTCCGCGAGCCGCGCCGTGAGCACGGCGAGATCGGCGGTGAGGGCATCGCGGTGGGCGGCGAGGTCGGCCGGCGGCGGGCCGTCGACGGCCTCGGCGAACCGTGCCTCGGCGGCGACCAGGCCGGCCGTGGCCTGCTCGGCACGACCGGCTGCGGAGACGCGGGCGCGATGGGCGACCTCGACCGACTGCGCCGCCACGGCGAGGTCGCGCCGGAGGCGGTCGGCCGCGATCCGCGGCGCCTGCCCGACGACGAGGGCCATCGCCTCGGTGGCGCGGGCGAGGCGACGCTGGCGCTCGGCCAGCTCGGTGGCCTGCTGGAGCAGCTCGGCGGCCGCCTCGACCTCCTTCGTGGCCTGGTCGAGGTCGGCCTTCGCCAGCTCGACGTCGGCGTCGAAGGCGACGAGGACCTGGGCGATCCACGCCTCGTCGGCCTCGGTGGGAGCCTCCTGCCCCGCGTGCTGGGCGAGGGTGGAGATCGTGGAGGCGATGCCGGACTCCGCCGCGCGCAGCTCCTGGCGCAGCTCACCGGCGCGCCGCTGCAGCTCGGTGTCGTAGTCGCTGAACCGCTCGCTGCGAAAGAGCGTGCGCAGCAGCCGCTGGCGCTCCTCGCTGGAGGCCACCAGGAAGCGCTGGAACTGACCCTGGGCGAGCAGGACGACCTGGAGGAACTGGTCGCAGCGCAGCGGCAGGATCTCGTGCAGCTCCTCGCCGACCGTGCGGGGCTGGGCAGCGAGGCCGACCCACTCATCCCCCGCCCTCACGGACAGCTCGGCGGTGGCCTTCTCGGGCGTCATCCCGGTGCCGCGCACCTTGGGCCGCAGGTACTCGGGGGTGCGCACGACCCGGTACGTGCGGCCGCCCGCGCTGAAGACGAGCTCGACCCGGGTGGGGTCGTTCGGCTCGCAGTGCGTGCTGCGCACCTGCTTGCCGCCCGCGGCGGCGTAGCGCGGGGCCGAGTCGTAGAGCGCGTAGACGATCGCGTCGAGGATGCTGGACTTGCCCGCGCCGGTGCGGCCCGTGATCAGGAAGATCCCGTGGTCGGCGAACGCGTCCAGGTCGACGGTCTGGGTGTCGCGGAACGGGCCGAACCCGGTCATCGTCACCTGGTGGATCCTCATCGCGCCGCCTCCGTCCCGGCGACGTGGCCGACGAGGTCGTCGAGGAGCTGCGCCTCCGCCTCGGTGGGGCCCTCGCCGCCGCGCACGAACGTGAGGAACTCGGCCATCACCTGCTGGTCGGTGAGGGTGGCCAGCCGCTGCGGGTCGGTGGGCGCCGCCGACGCGTCGACGTGGCTGGGCCGGAACTCCAGCAGCGCGCAGTGCGGGAAGCGTCGCTGGAGCCGGCGCATCGGGTCGTCGGGGCGCGCGACGTCGGTGAGGATCGCGCGGACCCAGTGCGACTCGCGATCGGTGAGCCCGGGGTCGGACAGGAGCTCGTCGAGCGTGCCGGTGAGAGTCGTGAGCGCCCGGGGCACGGGGAGGTCGAGCCACTCGACCGGGCCGAGCCCGTCGGCGTCGAGCGTGACGAGCCACGCCCCGCGCGGCTTGTCCTGCTCGGAGAAGGACAGGTGCAGCGGCGCGCCGCTGTAGCGGACGTGGGGCGCGAGGGTGTTGCGGCCGTGGATGTGGCCGAGGGCGGCATAGGTGATGCCGTCGAACACCGGCACGGGCACGCGGTCGAGGCCACCGGCGGTGATGCCCCGCTCGGACTCGCACGACTCGCCCTCGGCGCCCGACACGAAGGTGTGGGCGAGCACGACCGAGCGACCGCCTCGCGTGGCGAGGTCGGCGCGGATGTTGTCGAGGGCGAACCCGATCGCGTCGGCCTGGTGGGCCAGGCGCTGGTCGGGCCACACGTGCCGGATGAGCGCGGGCTCGAGGTAGGCGATGCCGTAGAAGTGGACCGGACCGTACTGGTCCTCAACCGTGATCGGCGTGGCGTGGTCCTGCGGCCGGGTGAGGATGTGGACGCCGGCCTCGTGCAGGAACGCCGCCTTCGCGCCCAGCCGCGCCGGCGAGTCGTGGTTGCCGCTGGTGACGATCACCGTGGCGCCGGTGTCGCGCAGGGCGACCAGGACGCGGTCGAGCTCCTCCACCGCGGCGGCCGACGGGGTGGACGAGTCGAAGACGTCGCCCGCCACCACCACGACGTCGACCGCGTGCTCGCGGACGGACTCCACGAGCGCGTCGAGCACCGAGGCGAGCGCCTCGGCGGTCGAGTGCTGGTGGAACGTCCGACCGATGTGCCAGTCGGACGTGTGGAGGATCTTCACGTCTTCGACGCTAACCAGCGGCTCCGACAAATCCGCGGACCCCGGGCCGGGCGGGTCGTCGTGGATCGCCCGGCGGCGTGCGGCGTCCGCCACAGCGGGTCCCCGCTAGGGTCGGGGGCATGGCGATCGTCCTGCTCGTCCGGCACGGACGGTCCACCGCGAACACCTCGGGCACGCTGGCCGGCCGGCTCCCCGACATCCACCTCGACGAGCTCGGCCTCACCCAGGTCGAGGCCACCGGCGCGCGGCTGGCCGACCTGAGCCTGGCCGACGTCGTCACCAGTCCCCTCGAGCGCTGCCGCGAGACCGCCGCCGCGATCGCCGGCCGCCACGACATCGAGCCCACGGTCGACGAGTCGATCACCGAGTGCGGGTACGGCGACTGGCAGGGCCGGGCGCTGAAGGACCTCGCCGCCGAGGACCTGTGGAAGACCGTCCAGCACCATCCCGCCGCGGCCGCCTTCCCCGGCGGGGAGTCGCTGGCCGCGATGCAGGCACGTGGCGTCGCGGCCATCCGTGGGCACGACGCGCGGATCGAGGCCGAGCACGGCGCCCACGCCGTGTGGGTCGCGGTCTCGCACGGCGACGTGATCAAGGCCGTCCTGGCGGACGCCCTGGGCATGCACCTCGACCTGTTCCAGCGGCTGCACGTCGACCCGGCCTCGGTGTCGATCGTGCGCTACGGAGCCCGCCGACCCGACGTCGTGGCCGTCAACACCTCGGCCGGGGACCTGTCCTGGCTGCGCGCTCCGGCCCCCGCCGACGACGCCCCGGTCGGTGGCGGCGCGGGTCGCTGAGACCCCCCCGCGGCCCAGCGCTCTCGCGATCGGGCTCCTAGCATGGAGACATGGCTCAAAGGGTGCACGAATTCGACTGGCCCGATCGTCTCGTCATCGGCACGGTCGGCCGTCCCGGAGAGCGGTCCTTCTACCTCCAGGCGCGGACGGGTGAGCACGTCGTCAGCGCCCTGATGGAGAAGGAGCAGTCGGCCACCCTCGCCGAGAAGCTGGACGAGGTCCTCGACGAGCTGATGTCCCAGGACGGCAATCCGTTCAGCGTCCCGGCCGCGGCACCCGAGGGACTCGACGACCACGCACCGCTGGACGCCCCCGTGGTGGAGCAGTTCCGCGTGGGCATCCTCTCCCTCGGCTTCGACCCCACCACGGCCCAGGTCGTGATCGAGGCGTTCCCACTGGTCGAGGACTCCCCCGAGTCGCTCCTCGAGCCGGAGGAGGACGGCCCCTCCGAGGTGCTGCACGTGCGGATCCCCGTCGGCGCGGCACGCTCGTTCTGCAAGCGCACCCGCGAGGTCGTCGGTGCGGGCCGGCCCACCTGCCCGCTGTGCTTGGCCCCCATCGACGACGACGGCCACGTGTGCCGTCCCGCCGACGACGACACCTGGTGATGCTCGAGGGAGAGCTCGAGCTGGAGGGACGCGTCCTCCCGGCCTCGAACGCCACCTTCGTCGGGCGCATCGACGGCGTGCGCGTCGTCTACAAGCCCGTCGCCGGGGAGCGTCCGCTGTGGGACTTCCCGGGCGCCGTCCTCGCGAGCCGCGAGATCGCCTCCCGGGTGGTCTCCGAGGCGACGGGGTGGAACATCGTGCCGCCGACGTGGTGGGCCGACGGACCGCACGGGCCGGGCATGCTCCAGCTCTGGCAGGACGCCGATCCCGAGTCCGAGGCCGTCACCCTGGTCCCGGCCGACGACCGTCCCGAGGGCTGGTGCCACGTCCTCGACGGGCTGGACGCCGAGGACCGCCCCGTCTCGCTCGTGCACGAGGACTCCCCCGGCCTGCGGCGGATGGCGGTCTTCGACGTCCTGGTCAACAACGCCGACCGCAAGGGCGGTCACGTGCTGGCGATGCCGGACGGTCACCGGTACGGGGTCGACCACGGCCTGACCTTCCACCAGGAGCCCAAGCTGCGCACGGTCCTGTGGGGCTGGCTCGGCGCGGCGCTGGCCGACGACGAGCTGGCGGGGGTGAACCGGGTGCGCGAGGGCCTGGCCGCCGACCTCGGCGAGGAGCTCCAGCAGTGGCTCGGCGAGCCCGAGCTGGCGGCGATGGCCCGTCGCTGCGACCGGCTGCTGGCCGACCGGGTCTTCCCCTCCCCCGAGGGCGACATGCCCGCCGTGCCCTGGCCACCGTTCTGAGGGCTCCCCCACGACAGACGGCGACGGCCGCCCGGTGACACCGGGCGGCCGTTCCTCTCGAGCCGGTCAGATGGTGGCCAGCTCCGCCTCACGGGTCTTCGCGTGACGCAGGCCCAGCACCGAGAGCAGGGCCAGCAGCGCGGCTCCGACGAAGGAGGCGATGGCGGCGAGCCCGGCGATCAGGCCCATGGTGCCGAACGCGTAGGCGTTCAGGAGCAGCCCGCGCAGGGTGTTGCCCATGAAGAGCGACTGGCGCAGCGCGGCGACCTGCTGGCCGGCCTCGGACGCCTTCTCCTGGTCGGTCAGCTGCATGAACTCACCGCTGACCTACTCGTACGTGCGGTTCCCGCTCGAGGCGTTCATGTGGGCGAGGATGTAGTGGTCGGCGAAGGCGCGTGCCTCGGCCCCGGTGTCCAGTGCGCTGCCGGCGTAGGGCTCGAGGGCCTTGCGGTCCGCGTCGGAGAGGCTCTTGATCGCCTCGCCCTCGGGCATCGTGATGCGCTGGGACACCAGCTGCGACTGCACCTGGTCCTCGATGAAGAAATGGGCCCAGGAGGCCAGTCCGCCCGCGACCACCAGCAGGGCTGCCAGGACCAGTCCGGTCCACGAGATGAGCTTGTCGAATGCCGAGCGGCGCATGATCTGTTCCTCCTGTGCGGTGACTCCGCGTCGTTGCGGCGTCACCACCGACGCTACGGAGCACCGCACCCGGGCGGATGAGGCGAACGGACCCACCTGTCCGGGACCTTCGTCCCGGGTCAGTAGTGAGCACGCACGACGACGCCCGGCCCCCGAGAAGGGACCGGGCGTCGCTCGTGCGCCGGGGGTCAGGCCTGGGTCTGGAACTCCGGCAGGTTGCGCTTCATGACCTTGCCCGTGGGGTTGCGGGGCAGCTCGTCGAGGAACATCACCGCGCGTGGCACGGCGAAGCGGGCGACGTGCTCCTTGGCGTACTCCACGACCTCCTCCTGCGTGAGGGTCTCGCCCTCGCGCGGCACGACGTACGCGGCGAGGCACTGGCCCCACTGCGGGTCGGGGATGCCCGTGACGACGACGTCCTGGACCTTCGGGTGCTCGATGAGCGCGTCCTCCAGCTCGCGGGGGAACACGTTCTCACCGCCGGAGATGACCATGTCGTCGTCGCGGCCGGCGACGAACAGGCGGCCGGACTCGTCGAAATAGCCGAGGTCGCCCGAGTGCATGAGGCCGTCGCGGAAGTCCTTCGTGCGGCCGTCGGTGTACCCGGCGAACATCATCGAGTTGCCGACGTAGATGACGCCCGTCTCGCCCTGGGGCACCTCGTGGCCGTTCTCGTCGAGCACCTTGACCACGGTGTGCCACGGCACGCGGCCCGCGGTGCCGGGCGCGGCGCGCAGGTCCTTCGGGTCGGCGATGGAGACCCAGCCGGTCTCGGTGGCGCCGTAGAAGTTGTAGACCGAGTCGGTGAACGTGTCCATGAAGTGGGTCGCGAGCTCACCGGCCAGGGCCGAGCCGCTCGAGGCGGTGATCTGGAGGCTGGAGACGTCGCTGCTCTTGATCACCTCGGGATCGGCGTCGACGAGGCGCTGCATCATGAGCGGCACCACGACCAGGACCTGGGCCCGGTGGGTGTCGATGTCGCGGATGACCTGCTCGGGCACGAAGCGGCGGCGCAGGACGTAGGTCGGCACCGTCGACAGGCCGAACCCGAAGTTCAGCAGGCCCCACGAGTGGAAGAGCGGCGCCGCGATGACGACGGTGGAGTTGCCCTCGTAGGGGATGGAGCCAAAGAAGGTCAGCAGCGGCTCGAGGTTCTCGGGCTCCTTGCGCTTGGCGCCCTTGGGCAGGCCGGTGGTGCCCGAGGTGAAGATCACGATGCCGCCGGGCTTCTCGGGCTTGGGGTGGTCCGCGGCCGACTTGCCGGCGGCCAGGCCGCTCAGCGTGGGCAGGCCGTGGGTGTCGTCGTCCTCCCACGCCACGACGAGCAGGTCGCGGTCGATCTCGCCCGCGACGTGGAGGAACTCCTGGTCGAGGATGACCATCTTGGCGCTCTCGCGCTTCGTGAGCTCGCTGAGCTGGCCGGCGCTGGCCATCGTGTTGAGCAGCAGCATGCGACCGCCCATCTGGCTGATCGCGACCATGGCGATCACCATGTGGCGGTGGTTGCGGCACAGCACGGCGATCGGGTCGCCGGGCACGAAGCCGCGGTCCTTGAGCGCCTGCGTCACGCGGTTGACCGCGTCGCTCGTCTCACGCCAGGTCAGCTGACCGGCGTCGTCGATGATGGCGACCTGCTGAGGCTTGCGCGCGGCGGCGGCGCCGACGGCCGACGGGAAGCCCGGGCCCCACGCCGCGAGCTTCTTGCCTGCCTTCACCAGCCGGACGGGGTTCTGGGCCTTCAGCAGGCCGATCCTGCGCAGCACCTTCAACTTGTAACCGAGGTCGCCCATCATCTCTCCAGATCCTGTGTGTACCGGCGGGTAGTGTGACGTAGGTTACCAGCGGGTCACTTGATCGCGTGAGCGCGTTGTCCAAGATGCGGCGTGGATCACACTCCGCCGGTCCGCGCGGCGCGGCGCGACTGTAACCGAGAGTGACGTTCCACCGCCGAAACTCGCTCGGATACCAGCCGTTTTCAGATACCCGAGGAATGTCGCCGAAACCCTCGTGCCAGCGGCGTCCTGAGCGCAGGATGGGCGGGTGGACGCGGGGACGTCCGGGACGGGAGTGGTTCAGGTGACGAGTTCGGTGGCGGTGGTGACCGGTGGAGCGGGGGCCGTGGGACTGGCCTCGGCGAAGCTGCTCGCCCGCGACCACCACGTGGTCCTCAGCGACGGCCGCGGGGAGCGGCTCACCCGCGCGCTCGACGAGCTGGACTCCCTCGGCGTCTCCGCCGAGTCGATCGTCGCCGACGTCACCGACCGGGCGTCGGTGGAGGCGC
The DNA here is from genome assembly GCF_054957925.1 of Aeromicrobium sp. JP4. Lineage (NCBI taxonomy): Bacteria > Bacillati > Actinomycetota > Actinomycetes > Propionibacteriales > Nocardioidaceae > Aeromicrobium > Aeromicrobium sp. JP4. The sequence goes on along the minus strand of NZ_CM143290.1, from coordinate 2,957,607 downwards.
TCATGCGCGCCGCCCGCCAGGCCGGGCCCATCGCGTCGGTGGTGCACGCCGGCGGCGGCGCCACGGCCGACGCCTCGCCCGAGGACATCGTGCGGGCCCGCGTCCTGGGAACCATGAACGTCACCGCCGCCACGCTGGCCGTCGCCGGGCTCGGCACGACGCTGGTCCACGCGTCGGCGCACTCCCCCGCCCTGGTGCTCCCGGCGTTGCCTCGGTGGGTCTTCCGCCTCGCGCCGACCGATCCCGAGGGACTCGTCACGGCCCTGACCCGCCTCGCCAGTCTCGGTCCCGCACGCCGGGCGCCGGCCGTGGCGCACGCCCTGAGCACCACCTTCCTGCAGTGGTACGCCGACGGGATGTCCGTGGCGTTCGACGCCTGCGGCGCGCGACTGAGGTCGACCGCCGCCGAGTCGGTGGTCGACCTCTGCCGCGCCGACCTGGCACCGGCGCCCTCCCACAGCGCCGTGGCCTGATCCACGGCCCGAGTCAGTCGCCCCTCCGCGCGAGCATGACGCGGTGGAACGGCGTCGTGGCCACCGTCTCGCACGAGGCGAAGCCGGCCCCGGTGACGATCTGCTCCACCCGCGCGGGACCGGCCTGGGTGCCGATCGCGGCCGCGCCCTCCTGGGAGAGCGAGGCCGGCGTGCACAGCAGGGTGGAGAACCCGTAGTACGCGCGGCCGACCGGGTTGAAGTTGTCCTGAGGAGCGTCGCCCGCCATCGGCTCGACGATGAGCCAGCGACCCCCGTCGGCGAGCAGGCGGTGCACGTGCCGCGCGGCACCGTCGGGATCGCCCATGTCGTGCAGCGCGTCGAACGTCGTGGCCAGGTCGAAGCCCTCGCCGCCGACCTCCGCCGCGAGCGAGGTCTCGAAGCTCGTGTTGGCACCGACGCCGGCGTCCTCGGCCCGGCGGCGCGCCACCTCGATCGACGGCTCGTGGTAGTCCGACCCGACGAACCGCGACTGCGGGAACGCCTGCGCCATCAGCACCGTCGAGGCGCCGTGCCCGCAGCCGATGTCGGCCACCCGGATCCCACGCCTCAGGTCCTCGTCGAGTCCGGCGGCCGGCAGCCACGCGTCGACCAGGTACGCCTGATAGGAGGGCGCGAAGAAGCGCTCGCAGCCGTCGATCACGTCGTCGCCGTGCTCGTGCCAGCCGACCCCCGTGCCACTGCGCGCCGCCTCGGCCAGCCGGCCGGCGTCGGCCACGGTCCCGAGCGCGATCTGGAACAGCCCGGGCAGGTAGGCGGGGCTCGAGGCGTCGGTCAGCGCGACGGCGTGCTCGGCGGGCAGGGTGAACCGCCCCGAGGCCTCGTCGAGCTCGATGAAGCCGCCCGCCGCCTGCGCGTGGCACCACTCGCGGGCGTAGGGCTCGGCGGTGGAGGTTCGCCCGGCGAGCTCGGCCGCGGTGAGCGGACCGTGCTCGGCCAGCGCGCGGTAGTAGCCGAGCTCGTCCCCGAGGACGACGAGTGCGGTGTTGAGGGTGGCGCCGACCTCCTCGACGGCGCGGAAGACGAACGCCATCAGGCGGTCCTGGTCGATCGTCGGGGTGGTGGTCTGCTGCGTGGTCATGATGACTCCTGAGGGGGCTCGTCCGGGGGCCCTCCCAGCATGCGTTCGGCCCGGATCCGCAGGCTGTTCCGGTGCTACAGTCCGATAAGTGGAACTGATGCGATCGGTTTCCTCGCTGCGCGTGCTCGCAGCCCTCGACGGCGCCGACTCCTTCTCCGCCGCCGCGGACGAGCTCGGCATGTCGCAGTCGGCGGTCAGCCAGCACGTCGCCGCCCTCGAGCAACAGGTCGGCCTCCCGCTCGTCCAGCGCGGCACCCGTCCCGTCGACGTCACGGTGGCCGGACGGGTCCTCGCGGGCCACGCCGCCGCCGTCATGGCCCGGCTCGAGGCCGCCGGGCTCGACCTCGACGAGCTGGCCGGCCACCACCACCGTCGCCTGCGCGTGGGCGGCTTCCCCACGGCGCTGGCCACGTTCGTCCCCCGGGCGCTGGCGCTGCTCGCCATCCAGTCGCCGGACGTCACGTTCACCGTCGTCGACGACCACCTCCAGGGGCTCGTGCCGCGACTGCTCAACCGCGAGCTGGACGTGGCCCTGGTCTTCGACGACAGCGCGGAGCACCGATTGCCGGGCCTCGACCACGGGGTGGAGCTGACGTCGCTCTTCCTCGACCCGTACCGGCTGCTCGTTCCGCGGTCGCACCGGCTGGCCGCGCGGCAGGGAGCGCTGTCGCTCGCCGACCTCGGCGAGGAGACGTGGGTCGGCGGCGGCCCGTCGAGCACGTGGTTCCAGATCGTCCGAGGTCGCTGTCGCGCGGCCGGGTTCGAGCCGCGCGTGGGCATCGCGTCGGACGACTACCTCGCCGTGCAGGCGTTCGTCGCCGCCGGCCTGGGCATCGCCGTCGTCCCAGGGCTCGTGGCCTCCCGCCGGATCGCCGGGGTCGAGGTGCGGGCGCTGCACGACCCGGCCCCGACCCGCGAGGTCATGGTCGCGTGCCCGGTGGACCCCTTTCGTCCGGCCGCGGCCACCGCGATGGTGGAGCTGCTCCAGCGCGTCACCGCCGGCCGCGCCTCACCCGGTTGAGACCGGGGGCGCCGCCACCACGTGCGGCAGCACGTCCTCGGCGAGCCGCCGAAGCTGGCGGGCCTCGTCGCCCACGGGCCAGAAGTGCACGCGGCGGCAGCCCTGCGCGGCGTACTCGGACAGCAGCTCGGCGCACGTCTCGGCCGGGCCGACGCACACCCGACCGCGCAACGCCTCGGGGTCGCGGTCGAGGGCGGGGGCCAGCAGGCTCGTCAGCATCCGCTCGGCTACGCGCGTGTCCTCGGTGACCCAGGTCCACATCGTCACGAGCGCGTGCGGCGGCTCGGCGCGGCCGAGCCGGTGGCAGGCCTGCGCCAGGCCCTCGCGGGTGCGACCGAACTCCGCAGGCGTGGTGTGGAACGCCGAGGCCAGCCAGCCGTCGCCGTACCGGGCCACGCGGTCGATGCCCGCCGGCGAGCCCCAGCTGGACACCCAGAGCGGGACCTGCGCCCGGGACCCGTGGCGCGGGACTGTGCCCGCAGCACACCGAGGGCCGCGTCGAACCGCGACCACCGCTCCTCCCACGGGACGTCGGCCAGGGCGTAGTCCGACCGCGAGGATCCCGGGCCGACCCCGGCCACGATGCGCCCCGGTGCCAGCCGCTCGAGCGTGAGCATCGCCGCCCCGTATGAGCGGGCGCCGCGCAGCACCGGCAGCGCGGCGCTGGTGACCAGCTCGAGGTCACCCGAGCGCGCGGCCGCTGCGGCCAGCAGGACGAGCCCGTCGGCCCACGGGCTCGGGAAGGTCAGGTGGTCGTTGGCCGACAGCGCGGCGAACCCCAGGTCGCGGGCGGCGTCGACCACCTCCGCGAGGTGGGAGCCGTCCAACGGCGTCGCGGTGAAGTCGATCTGCGGCAGGTGCACACCGGCATCCACCCGCCCACCGTTGCACGGGCCGGGGTCAGCCGCGCCTCTTGAGGTCGCGGCCGATGACGAGGCGCTGGATCTGGTTGGTGCCCTCGAAGATCTGCATCACCTTCGTCTCGCGCATGTACCGCTCGACGGGGAAGTCCTTCGTGTAGCCGGCGCCGCCGAGGACCTGCACAGCGTCGGTCGTCACCCTCATCGCGTTGTCGGTGGCGACGAGCTTGGCGATCGAGGCCTGCCGCGAGAACGGGCGGCCGAGGTCGCGCAGCCGCGCGGCCGCCAGGTAGGTGGCCCGCGCCGACTCGACGGCCGCCGCCATGTCGGCCAGCAGGAACGTCAGGCCCTGGTGGTCGACGATCGGCACGCCGAAGGCCTCGCGCTCCTTGGCATAGGCGACCGCGGAGTCGAGGGCGCCCTGCGCGACGCCGGTGGCGACCGCCGCGATCCCGAGGCGGCCCGAGTCGAGCCCGGCGAGCGCGATCGCGAGGCCCTGGCCCTCGTCGCCGAGGCGTCGCTCCACCGGCACCCGGACGTCGTCGAACAGCATCGTGGCCGTCGTCGAGCCCATCAGGCCCATCTTGTCCTCGGGCACGTCGGCGGTGAGCCCCTCGGCGTCGGCCGGGACGAGGAAGCACGTGATGCCGGCCTCGGCGCGCGCCATCACCTTGTAGTAGTCGGCCTGGCCGCCGTGGGTGGTCCAGGCCTTCGCGCCGCGGATCACGTAGTCGTCACCGTCGCGACGGGCGGTGGTGCGCATCGCGCCCGGGTCGGAACCGGCGTGCGCCTCGGACAGGCAGTACGCCCCCAACAGGTCACCACCGAGCATGTCCGGCAGCCAGCGCTCCTTCTGCTCCCGCGTGCCCGCGTGGTCGAGGCCGAAGCAGCTCAGCGCGTGGACGCTCGTGCCCACGCCGACGCTGGCCCACGCGATCGCGATCTCCTCGACGACCTGCAGGTAGACCTCGTAGGGCTGGCCACCGCCGCCGAGGTCCTCGGCGTACGGGAGGCCCAGCAGGCCGGCGCGGCCCAGGGTGCGGAAGATGTCGCGCGGGAACGTGCCCGACCGCTCGTCCGCGTCGACGCGCGGCCGCAGCTGGTCGTCCACGATCTGGCGCGTGAGGGCGATCAGGTCGTTCGCCTCGTCGCTCGGCATCAGACGCTCCACGGCCACGGTGCTCCTCCTGGGGTGTGTCGGCCCCTCCAGCATGGACCACGGGCGAGTGGTTGGATGCAGGGCATGGACATCAGTGGAGCATCAGCCATCGTCACCGGCGGAGCCTCGGGCATCGGCGCGGCCGTCGTCCGCCAGCTCGCCGCGAAGGGCGCCCGGGTGGTCGTCGCCGACCTCAACGACGAGGCCGGTCAGGCCCTCGCGAGCGAGGTCGGGGGCGTCTTCATCCACGTCGACGTGACCGACACCGACCAGATCAAGACCGCCGTCGCCGCCGCCGAGGAGCTCGCCCCGCTGCGCGTCCTGGTGAACTCGGCCGGCATCGGCTGGGCCCAGCGCACGGTCGGCCGCGACGGTCAGTTCGAGTCTGCGCACGACCTCGACGCCTACAAGAAGGTCATCGCCATCAACCTGATCGGCACCTTCGACGCGATCCGACTCGCCGCCACCGCGATCGGCCGCACCGAGCCGCTGGAGTCCGGTGAGCGCGGCGCGATCTGCAACCTCGCCTCCGTCGCGGCGTTCGACGGCCAGATCGGCCAGGCGGCGTACTCGTCGTCGAAGGGCGGCATCGTGGGCATGACCCTGCCCGTGGCGCGCGACCTCGCGGCCATCGGCGTGCGCGTCAACACCGTGGCGCCCGGTCTGATCGACACCCCGATCTACGGCGAGGGCGAGGCGGCCGAGCAGTTCAAGGCCAAGCTCGGCGAGTCCGTCAACTTCCCCAAGCGCCTGGGACAGCCCGACGAGCTGGCCAGCATGGTCGTCGAGTGCGTCACGAACTCGTACATGAACGGCGAGACGGTCCGCGTCGACGGCGCCATCCGGATGCCCCCGCGCTGACCGGCACTCGCCGGGCAGCGGCCAGGGGCCGACGGCACAATGGCCCCATGCGTGCTCTCGTGATCATCGACCTGCAGGAGGACTTCCTCGACCCCCCGGACCTGCGCGGGCAGCGTTCCGACATCGTCCGCGCCGTGCAGCGCTGGACGGACTGGGCGCGCGACCACGACGTGCCCATCGTGGAGGTCCGCACCGTGCTGCCCGAGGACAAGTCCACGTGGGCGCTCAACATGCGCGACGACGACCAGCCGGTGGTGCTGGAGGGCACGAAGGGCGCCGAGACGCTCACCGAGCTGGACCTGCGTCCCGACCTCGAGCTCACGAAACGGCGCGACGACGCCTTTCACGGCACCGACCTGCTGGAGCGGTTGCGTGAGCTCGGCGTGGACGAGCTCGTCCTCGCCGGCGTGGTCACCGAGGCGTGCATCGCGATGACGGCCGCGACCGCCTACGCGCACGACTTCCGGGTGCAGATCGCTGACGGCGCGGTCACCTCGGCCGACGAGAAGGCGCACGTGGCCGCGTTGAAGTGGCTGCGTGAGCAGTACCGCCAGGACGTGGTCTCCCCCGAGGACCTCGCCGACTGACGAGGCCCCTGCTCACCCCGCCCGCGGATGGATCGCGTGCTCGAAGTGGTGACAGGCCGCGCAGAGGCCCTCGAGCAGGTCGAGGTCGGTGGGCCCGCCCTCGGACCATGCGATCACGTGGTGGCTGTGGTCGATGGGGTTCTCGCACCCGGCCCGGGCGCACCCACCGTCCTGACGGAACCAGATCGCCTCGCGCTGCTTCGCCGTGGCGTGCCGGTGCCGGTCGCCCACGTCGAGGATGCGCTCGTTCCGTCCGATCCGCTCCACGAGGAGCGGGCGCAGGTCGGCGCCTTCGGTCAGGTGCCTGAGCAGCTCACGTCCGATCGGCCCGAAGCCGACCAGCTCGGCCGGCTCGCCGGCCGCGAAGCCGGACTCGGGGTCGGGAGCGAGCGCGGCCTTGAGGGTGCCGGCTTCGACCACGACGTGGATTTGTGGCCGTACGGTGCCGTCGGTCGGCAGACCCTCCTCCAGCACTCGGGTCAGCAGCTCCTCGAGCCCGTCGCAGCGCCGCTCGGACGCCGTGCGGTCGTCACCGGCGGCGCGCGGCACCGACAGCGACTCGAGCACCGCGTGGAGCTGGGCGCCGACGTGGATCGGAAGGAAGCCGGTGACGTGCCAGCCGTCGAAGGTCTTCGACAGCCGGATGTCGCGCCGGTCCATGCCGCTGATCCACGCCTCGTCGAGCGACTCGGGGTGCTGGATCGCCTTCGCCCTGCGGACGAGCTTCTTGAGCCGGCCGGGCGGGAACGCCTTCGCGACCTTCGTCAGGTGCTCGTCCAGCTGCACGGTCTCGTCGACGCCGACGTGGCGCATCCCGAAGTCGAGCACCTTGACGTGCTCGAGGGCGATCTCGCCCGCGCGGAAGGCCTCGGCGGCGCGCGGCAGCTGGGCCAGCGCCTCGCCCGCGCGGAGGCGGGCTCGCGTGTCGCCGGCCTCCAGGCGGAGGTCTCGGCGAGCCCACGTGACCACACTCGTGGCGTCCTCGCCGAGGTGGGCCCCGGTCCGCTCGATCTCGGCGAGGCGCTCGGTCAGGGCCGCGTCCGCGGCATCGCGCAGCGTCCGTAGCGCTCGCGTTTCGTCGCACACCGAGGACGTGACCGACCGAAGCACCCCGGCGGTCGCTCGCATCACGGCGATCGTGACCTCGGCGCTCTCCATGTCGAGAACGCTAGGGGCACCCTCCGACAGCGGCTCGACCTCTCGGACGAAGGTCGATCCGGACTGTCATTCCAGGGTGCGGCGGCTCAGTCGTCGTCGGGCCCGCCGGTGCCGGGGTCGTCGGTGACGGGCAGGTCGGGGACACCCTCGGGGCCCTCGACGCCGGGCACCGTCTCGGTGCCGGCCTCCTGCTCGTTGCCGCCCGGCTCGCTCACGCCCTCGTGCTGCGGATCCACCGTGAGGTCGTCGGCCAGCTTGTCGGCCTTGCCCTCGGTCTGGTCACCGTTCGTCGGAGTGCTGTTCATGTGCTCTTCCTTCCGTCGTGCGACGCAGCAGCAGGACCGCTCCGCCGTCGAACTGTCGGCTCTCGTCGATCGTCAGGCCGCACGCCGCGGCGTCGGCCGCGAGGTCGCGACCCTGCGCCTCGTCGCGCAGCTGGAGCAGCGCCGCCCCGCCACGGATGAGGTGCCGCCCGATCACCGTCAGGCACTCGCGAGCGAGGTCCAGTCCATCGGACCCCCCGTCGATCGCGGTGAGCGGGTCCTCGGGGAACTCGCCCACGCCCTCGGACGGCAGGTACGGCGGGTCGGCGATGATGAGCGCGAACCGCTCGTCCGGCATGAGGGCCTCGGCCATCGCGCCGTGGCGGATGTCGGAGTCGACGCCCCAGACGCGGGCGTTGCGCGAGGCCCACACGCACGCGTGCAGGTCGGCGTCCACCTGCACGAGGTGACGACCGGTGTCGACCACGGCGAGCAGACCGATGTGGCCGGCGCCCGCGCAGACCTCGAGGACCGGTCCCAGTGGCACGGCGTCGAGCAGCTCACGCGCCCACAGCGACTGGGCCTCGGTCCACGGGCGGGGCGTCAGGACGCGCTCGTCGTGGCCGATCGGCCGGCCACCGAACGTCGTCGTCCTCGCCTGTGGCTCCGAGGCCTGGAGCATCAGAAGACCGGCTTTCCGCCGGTGACGCCCAGGACGGTGGCCGAGACGTAGCTGGCCTCCTTCTCGCTCGCCAGGAACACGAACGCACCGGCGAGCTCGGCCGGCTGACCGGCCCGACCCAGCGGCGTGTCGGAGCCGAACTGCTCGATCTTCTCCTCGGGCTGCGTGGCGGGCTGCAGCGGAGTCCAGATCGGACCCGGCGCCACCGCGTTGACGCGGATGCCACGCGGACCGAGCTCGGCCGCCAGGTTCACCGTCAGGTTGTTGATCGCGGCCTTCGTGGACGCGTAGTCCAGCAGGCTCGTCGACGGCTCGTACGCCTGGATCGACGAGTTGTTGATGATGCTTGACCCGCGGCCGAGGTGCGGCAGGGCGGCGCGGACGAGCCACAGCAGCGCGAACACGTTCGTCGTGTACGTGCGCTCGATCCGCTCGTCGTCCATCTGCTCGAGACCCTCGTCGCGGGCCATCTGGAAGCCGGCGTTGTTGACGAGGATGTCGAGTCCGCCGAGGCCGTCGTGGGCCTGTGCGACGACGCGGTCGCACGTCGCGCTGTCGCGCAGGTCCGCCTCGATCGGCAGGCTCGTGCGTCCCGCCTCCTCGATCAGCCGCGACGTCTCGCGAGCGTCCTCGACCTCCTCGGGCATGTACGTGAACGCCACGTCGGCACCCTCACGGGCATAGGCGATCGCGACCGCACGGCCGATGCCGGAGTCACCGCCGGTGATGAGCGCCTTGCGCCCCTCGAGCCGGCCCGACCCGACGTAGCTCTCCTCGCCGTGGTCCGGCCGGGGCTCCATCGGCTCGGTCAGTCCCGGGGGTTCCTGCTGCTGTGCCGGGAAACCGTCCTGTTCCTCACTCATCGCGTGCTCCGTCCTCGTCGAACCTGGTCCTGATCATCTGGTGCGTCGCGTCGCACCACGGCAGCGACGCGGACTTGCCGCACCGGCACACGGCGCTGACGGGTCGTTCGGTGCGGTGCACCTCGCCGTCCGGGGCGTGGACCCCGATGTCCCCACGGATCAGCAGCGGCCCGTTCGGGACCACGCTGACGTCGACCTTGCGCGCCATCAGGCACCCCACCTCTCGAACATCGCCTCGGCGAAGCGACTCTCCTGGTCCAGGCACGTGAACACCCCGAAGGCGACGTCCTCGGCCAGGTGCGGCTCCGCCTCGACGAGGGCGCCGGCGATGAAGCGCGCGGCGGTCTGCTCGTGGACGGCGTCGGCCTCGACGTGCTCGTCGTAGTAGGCGGCCATCTCCTCGGGGAGGCCGAGGCGGCGCAGGCCGCGCGACATCCGCCGCGACGGACCCGAGCTGGAGGCCTCGAACGCCACGAGGTGGCCGACCGCCGCACCCCGGAGGCGCCGCTGGAGGCCGAACATCGTGAGGGTCACGTTCATCTCCAGCACCTCGACCGGCACGTCGTCGATCGCGGCGTTCTCCCGGGCGTCGAGACCCATCGCTCGCATGCCGTCGGCGAACAGGTGCGCGTGGAGGCGCTCTGGGCGGCCGCCGCCGTACTCGTCGTACTGCAGCTCGGCCAGCGCGGCGCGCGAGGGACCCGGCAGCCGCGGGATCGTCCACGCGGTCGGGTCGGCCTCCTTGAGATGGTAGATCGAGCGGAACCACAGCAGCTCACGGACCTGGTCGGCCGTCGCGGCACGCTGGACGAACTCCGCGAGGGAGCGTCCCTCGTCGGCGCGCACGTAGTCGAGCAGCACGTCCGGATCGGCGGACTCGGGGAGCCGGCCCTCGGCGCGCTCGCGCAGCCGGGCCTCGAACTCGCGCTCCACCCGGTTGCGGACCGTGATCAGCTCGGGCGTCCACTCCGCGTCCTCCACCTCGGCGAAGCCTCGGTGGTGCAGCTCGTGGGCGATCCAGACCGTCAGCAGACCGTCCTCGGTGCTCGAGGGGCTGACCTTCGGCACGCGATCCCACGGCATTGCCCCGGTCAGGGCCGCGAGGGTCGCGGCACTCAGGTCGCCACGGGGCTGGGGCAGGGTCGAGGTGGTCGCCCGACTGCCGCTGAGGACGGCTGATGGCATCCGCGGTCCTTTCGATCGAAACGGAGGTCACGGGGCACGTACCCCGGGGCGGGCGGCTCATGCGTCGCCCGCGCAGCCATCGTGCCCCGACGCATGGATCCTCGCGAGTCGGGTACGTGAACCCTGTCCGACCGAATGAGGAGGATCCCATGACCACGCCGCACCCCGAGGAACCCGCCGAGGGCCCCGACCCCGCCGATCCCGCCACGACACCCGACAACCCGATCGAGCCCGACGATCCCAATTCGCCCGCGACGAGCGACGACGGGGACGGCGGCGCCGAGAACCTGGTGGTCACCGACCCCACCGCGCCGTCGTCGCGGGTCTGAGCCGCCGATGAACGACGACAACCGACCCCTGTGGCTGGTGCCCGCCGACGTGGCGGGCCACGACGCACTCCCCGACGCCTGTGACGACCTCGTGGTCGGCGCAGGCGTCGTCGGGCTGACCACCGCCGTCCTGCTCGCCCGCGCCGGCCGGAAGGTGTGCGTGGTCGAGGCCCGCTACGTCGGAGCCGGGTCCACCGGGCACAGCACCGCCAAGGTGTCGGTGCTGCAGGGCACCCGCCTGTCCACCCTGCTCGAGGACCACTCGCGCGAGGTCGTCCAGGCCTACGTCGACATGAACCGCGCCGGCTTCGACTGGCTGGTCGGCTTCGCCGGGCAGCACGACGTCCGGATGGACCGGCGGACCGCGGCGACCTTCGCCGCCAAGCCCACCGAGACGTCGCGCGCGCGAGCCGAGTACGTCGCCGCCATGTCGGTCGGGCTGCCGGTCGAGTGGACCGACGACCCGGGCCTGCCCGTGCCCACCCACGGCGCCGTCACCCTCGCGGACCAGGCGCAGATCGACCCCGGCTCCCACCTCGCGGCCCTCGCCGCCGAGCTCCGGGCGCACGGCGGCTCGCTCGTGGAGCACGCCCGCGTGATGAACGTCGACTGGATCGGCGCTCCGACCGCGCACCTCGACGACGGTCGCAAGGTCCAAGCGGAGTCCTTGGTCGTCGCGACCGGCTCGCCGATCCTGGACCGCAGCCTGGCCTTCAGCGACCTCGAGCCCCAGCGCTCGTACGCGGTCGGCTACGAGCTGGCCGACCCGCCGCAGGTCATGGCGCTGTCGGCAGGCTCGCCCTCGGTCTCGCTGCGCGACGCCCTGACCGAGGACGGAAGGCCGGCGCTGCTGGTCGGCGGCTTCGGTCACGGTGTCGGACGGACCGAGTCCGAGCGCGATCACGTCGAGATGATCCGCACCTGGACCGCCGAGCACTTCCCCGAGGCCCGCGAAGTCGCGGCCTGGTCGGCGCAGGACTACACCACCGGCGACGGCCTCCCCCGCTTCGGCAGGATGCCCCGCGGCGGCGACCGCATCCGCTTCGCGACCGGTTTCGCGAAGTGGGGATTCACGAACGGCACCGCCGCGGCCCTGGCGATCGCGCACGACATCCTCGGCGACCGGCTGCCGTGGGTGGACTCCGTCGTCGACCACTCCTCGCCCCTGCGCTCCACCCGGGGCCGGGCGACGATCAACGCGAAGGTCGCCAAGGAGGTCGCGACGGGTGCCGCCCGCGTGATCGCCACCTCGCCGCGATCCCTGCAGCCCGGGGAGGGCGACGTCCACCGCGACGGCGTTCGCGTCGTCGCGGAGTCGCGCTCCGAGACGGGGACCTGCCGCGTGCAGGGCCTCTGCACGCACCTCGGCGGCGTGCTCCGGTGGAACGACCAGGAGCGCTCGTGGGACTGCCCGCTGCACGGCTCGCGGTTCTCCTCCGAGGGTGAGGTCCTCAACGGCCCCGCGACCAAGCCCCTCAAGCGCCTGGACGCCCAGGAGGACGAGGAGGGGAAGGACGACGACCGGATCGGTGTCTGAGGGGTGACGATGCAGATCGGCTCACACGTCTCCCACGAGCAGTTCGGCCCGGCGGAGCTCCTCGGGCTCGGCGCCGCGGTGAGCACCAGCCATCCGCAAGCGACTTCTCGGTCGGCTGCGTGCGATCGACGAGCGCTCCGGTTGCCGACTCCCTGAGCCCGTGTGACGCTGAAGACGGTTGAACGCCCAGCCTCGAGGACTCGCTCCCGCTTTTCGGAGGATCCATGACTGTGCTGTCTGACCACCCCGCCGTCCCGAACTCCGAGGACCTCGTCCTCGACCACCTCTCCCTCGCCAGTGCGCTGGCCCACCGGTTCACCGGACGCGGCGTGGACACCGAGGATCTGGAGCAGGTCGCCCGCCTCGCCCTGGTGAAGGCCGCTCGCCGCTACGACCCGGCCCAAGGTCCCTTCCCGCCGTACGCCACGGCCACGATTCAGGGCGAGCTGAAGCGCCACTTCCGCGACCGGGCCTGGATGGTGCGCCCGCCCCGGCGCATCCAGGAGATCCAGGCCCTCATCGTGAGTGAGCAGTTGCCCGAGCTCACGAGTGCCAACCTCGAGGAGATGGCGGCGCGCATCGGCGTCGCACCCGAGGACCTTCGCGACGCCACCGTCGCCCGCGGGTGCTTCCAGCCCGAGTCGATGGACGACCTCACGCACGGACGTCGCGACTTCGGGCACACCGACGACGACCTGGCGTTCATCGACGAGTGGCTCAGCGTGGCGCGCTGCCTGCGCGAGCTCGAGCGCGACGAACGGGAACTGCTGCACTGGCGGTTCGTGGAAGGGCTGACGCAGCAGGCGATCGCCGATCGCCTGGGCATCAGCCAAATGCAGGTGTCGCGCCGTCTCGCGAGGGTGCTGTCGTCGCTCCGTCGGCACCCGGACGTCGCCGCTGCATGACCTGAGCAAACCCACCAGCAGCACCACCTGCCAGAGGAGGGACACCCGTGACCAGTCGATCGCAGGACCCCGAGCACGATCCCGGGATCCCGGACCTCACGGCGAAGCTCTCGACCCTGTCGCGGGCGGACTCCGCGGAGTCCACGATCGTCTCCGTCCTGTGCCAGCTCCAGGCCGCGGTGGGCGCCGAGCACGGCGGAGCTCTGCTGCTGGGTCCCGGGACCGCCATCGAGACGGCCGCCGGCTCCGACGAGATCGTCGAGCGGGCCGACGCGATCCAGGCGGACCTCGGTGAAGGCCCCGACCTGACGTTGCTCGACGGGGCGCAGTCGCTCATGGTCTCCGACACGCGAAGCGAGTCCCGGTGGCCCCGGTGGGCGGAGGCCGTGGCGGCGCTCGGGCTCCGCAGCCTCATCAGTGTGAAGCTGTCGACCCGTGATCGCGTGCTCGGGAGCGTCAACCTCTACTCCCGGCGCCCGGACGCCTTCGCCGACGACGACCGGGAGGTCGCCGAGGACCTCGCCCGCCGCGCCGCCGTCACGGTGTCCGCCTCGCTGACGGCGCGCGACCTGCCCGCCGCCATGGACTCCCACGTCCTGATGGGGCAGGCCCAGGGCATCGTGATGGAGCGCTTCGACCTCACGGACGACGAGGCGTTCACCGTCCTGCTGCGCCACTCCGAGCGCACGGACACGAAGCTGCGCTCGGTCGCCCAGCAGGTGGTGGACGGGTACTCGATCCCGCTCGAGTCCGCCTGACGCGAACCCACGCTGTTGTGGACCCACGCGACCGCGGGTACTATGCAACTTGTTGCACTAGTCCCGGCCCGGAGGTCTCCATGTCCCTGCCCACCGTCCTGCAGAACCGGCTCTCGCTGCCCGTCGTGGCGTCCCCGATGTTCATCGCCTCGGGCCCTGAGCTCGTCATCGCCCAGTGCAAGGCCGGCGTGGTGGGCTCGTTCCCCGCGCTCAACGCGCGCCCCGCGTCACTGCTGAACGACTGGCTCGACCGCATCGAGTCCGAGCTCGCGGGCACCGACGCCGCGCCGTTCGCGGTGAACCAGATCGTGCACCGCTCCAACAACCGCCTCGAGGAGGACATGGCCACGATCGTGGAGCACCAGGTGCCCATCGTGATCACCTCGCTCGGAGCGCGCCCCGAGATCAACGAGGCCGTCCACTCCTACGGCGGCATCGTCCTGCACGACATCATCAACAACCGCTTCGCGCACAAGGCGATCGAGAAGGGCGCCGACGGCCTCATCGCCGTGGCCGCCGGAGCCGGTGGCCACGCGGGCACCCTCTCCCCCTTCGCCCTCGTGCAGGAGATCCGCCAGTGGTTCGACGGCCCGCTGCTGCTCTCGGGCTCGATCGCGCACGGCCGATCCGTCCTGGCCGCGCAGGCCGCCGGCGCCGACCTGGCCTACGTCGGCTCGGCCTTCCTGGCCACCGACGAGGCCAACGTCGTGGACGGCTACAAGCAGATGATCGTCGAGAGCTCGGCCGACGACATCGTCTACTCCGACCTGTTCACCGGCGTGCACGGGAACTACCTCCGGGGCAGCATCGAGGCCGCCGGCCTCGACCCGCGGAACCTGCCTGCGGGCGATCCCTCGACGATGGACTTCGGCTCCGGCGGCACCACGGACGCGAAGGCGTGGAAGGACATCTGGGGCGCCGGCCAGGGCTTGGGCGCCGTCGACGCGACCGTCCCCGCCGCCGAGCTCGTCGCCCGCCTCAAGCGCGAGTACGACGACGCCAAGCGCGAGCTGCTGGCCGCCGTCCCGGCCTGAATCGGACGACCCGCGCCGCGCTCCCGTCACCGGGGGCGCGGCGCGGTGCGTTCGTCGCATGAGGCAGGCTGGTTCCCGCACGCCACGAAATGTGAACGTAACAAAGCAGACGGGAATGAAGCCTGGTGACCTTGCACGAGAGCCTCGGAACGATCTACGACGAAGTGCTCCACCGGAACCCCGGGGAGACCGAGTTCCACCAAGCCGTGCGCGAGGTGCTGGACAGTCTCGGACCCGTCGTCACCAAGCATCCGGCCTACACCGACGCGGCGGTCATCCGTCGCCTGTGTGAGCCGGAGCGCCAGATCATCTTCCGCGTCCCGTGGGTCGACGACCAGAACAACGTGCAGATCAACCGCGGCTTCCGGGTGGAGTTCAACTCGGCGCTCGGCCCGTTCAAGGGCGGCCTGCGGTTCCACCCGAGCGTCTACCTCGGCATCGTCAAGTTCCTCGGCTTCGAGCAGATCTTCAAGAACTCCCTCACCGGGATGCCGATCGGCGGCGGCAAGGGCGGCTCGGACTTCGATCCCAAGGGTCGCTCCGAGGGCGAGATCATGCGTTTCTGCCAGGCCTTCATGACCGAGCTGTACCGCCACATCGGCGAGTACACCGACGTCCCGGCGGGCGACATCGGCGTGGGCGGCCGCGAGATCGGCTACCTCTTCGGCCAGTACAAGCGGATCACCAACCGCTACGAGTCCGGAGTCCTGACGGGCAAGGGCATCACGTGGGGCGGCTCGCTCGTGCGCACCGAGGCCACGGGCTACGGCACCGTGTTCTTCGCCCAGGAGATCCTGCGCTCGCGCGGCGAGTCGTTCGACGGCAAGCGCGTCGTCGTCTCCGGTTCGGGCAACGTGGCCACGTACGCCATCGAGAAGCTCCAGCAGCTCGGCGCGATCGTGGTGGCGTGCTCCGACTCCAGCGGCTTCGTCGTGGACGAGCAGGGCATCGACCTCGAGCTGCTCAAGGAGGTCAAGGAGGTCCAGCGCGGCCGCATCTGCGACTACGTCGACCAGCGCGAGTCCGCGGAGCTCGGCCAGGGCTCCATCTGGAGCGTCCCGTGCGACATCGCCCTGCCGTGCGCCACGCAGAACGAGCTCGACGACAAGGACGCCGCCGTCCTCGCGCAGAACGGCTGCACGATCGTGGCCGAGGGCGCCAACATGCCGTGCACGCCCGACGCCGTGCGCCTGTTCTCCGAGGCCGGCATCACGTTCGCCCCCGGCAAGGCCGCCAACGCCGGCGGCGTCGCGACCAGCGCGCTGGAGATGCAGCAGAACGCCTCGCGCGACCGGTGGTCGTTCGAGTACACCGAGGAGCGCCTCGCCGAGACGATGCGCGGCATCCACGACCGCTGCCTCGAGACCGCCGACGAGTACGACGCCCCCGGCAACTACGCCGCGGGCGCCAACATCGCCGGGTTCACCCAGGTGGCCGACGCGATGCTCGCCCTCGGCGTCATCTGACACCGGAAGCGACGCGAGGCGTCGCGCGCGCTCCCGAGGGAGCGTGCGCGACGCCTCGTCTCACGTCTGCGGCACCCGGGTCACCCTGTGCCGAAGGAACGGTCGCGTCAGGTCGCCTTGCGGCGGAACTCCGGCTGCTCGATCGGCTTGGAGGCGCCGTGCGACTTCTCGCTGCCGTCGTGCTCGGCGCCTTCGGCCGTGGCGTGATGACGCTCGTTCTTCTTGTCGAGCGCCTCGCGGAACTTGGCCTTCATCTCTTCGGGATCGGTCACTGCGGCCTCCTCAGGTTGATTCCAACGTAGCCCGCCGGGCGGGTCTGCGCGCCGTCAGCCTCGCCCCTGGTCCCAGCCCCAGCGGTGCCTCGGCTTGCCGACGTCACCCTTGCGGTAGTCGCACACGCCGTCGGGGAACACCTGCTCGAGGCGCGTCAGCTCCTCGCGGCTGGGACGCCACGATCCGTAGAGCCCGGCCCGCGCCGCCTTCGAGACCGGCTGGAGGGCGCACTTCCAGATCCCGCCCTCGTACGGCGCGCCGGCGACCCGGCGCGAGCTCGAGTAGACCGGGAACCGCTCGGTGCACTCCCCCGCCGCCCTGGAGTCGATGATCCCGCTCCAGACCTTCGACCCGGCGGCGATCACGTCGCCCGAGGTCGTGAAGCAGGAGTCCACCGCACGGGCCGGCTTGTTGCCCGAGACGCCGCGGCGCGGGTTCCTCGCGATGTTCGCCATCCACTCGTCGATCACTTCGAACGCGCGCAGCGTCGGGTCGTAGTCCTGGGCCGGACGGGCGTCGGCGAACCAGATCACCTGGTTCGAGGCGTCGCCGTCGACGTTCAGCATGCGCTGGCGGACCGCGAAGGACTGCTGGGTGTTGTGCATGTCCAGCTCGTCCTCCAGGTACGGGCGCAGGTCGATGATCGGGATGTCGATGTCGCCCTGGAACTGCATGCCCGACGTGTAGGCGGCGCGGATCGCCTTCAGGTCGCCCTCGCGCCGCGGCGCGGGGGTCGTGCCGTCGGGGCTGAGGTTCATGTTCCGCGAGCTCCACGGGTCGAAGTTCTGCGGCGTCGTGGGGCCGTCGAACGGGGCACCCTCGGGCACCATGTCGCGCGACTCCTTCCAGCTGCCGACCTTGGCGTTCAGGTCGAGGAACTCCGCCGGGGTGATGACGCCGTCCTTCAACGCCTTGAGCCCGTACTGGACGCCCACGTTGTCCCACGGCACCCGCGCGTAGCCGTCGGGCCCGGTGCCGTAGATGTTCACCAGGTCGGCGAAGTGCGTCCACTGGACGCCCTCGGTGCCCTGCGCCAGCTTGTCGAGGTCGTCCACGTCGGTGAACGTGGGGTTCAGGGCCAGCGGCGTGAGGCCGAACCAGCCGGGCTTGCACTCCATCAGCGGCGGTGCCGCCGAGCCGGGCGCCCGGTCCATGACCTGGTAGCCCAGCGCCTGCATCGCCCCGTACAGCTGGTTCCACTGCGCGATCTCGCCCGCCGAGAGGTTCTTCGGCTCCTTGGTGCCGTTCAGGCCGATGATCGCCTGCCGAACCTCGGGGTCCTTCCACTTGGGGTTGGTGCGGTCGGTGGCGTCGAAGTAGTACTCCAGCAGCTCGCAGTCGCCCACGTGGATGACCTGCGTGACCATGTCGGGGTAGGAGTACTGCGGGATCGCCGCATCGATGATCCCCGGGTGGTTCTGCGCGTACACGTACTGCTGGATCGCGCCGCCCGAGCCGCCGACGGCCACGGTGTAGTCGGGCACGCCGTACGTCTCGACGGCACGCTCCTTCAGCATCAGTGCGGTCTCGCCGCCGAGCTGCAGGTTGTAGTGCGTGCTCGTGCGGGTGCCGCTGGACCACATCACGCCGTAGCCCTGGCCGAGCAGGTCCGCGGGCAGCATCGCGCTGTCGCTCGTGGTGCCCTGCGTGTGGCCGATGGCCACACCGCCCTGGAAGCTGAAGACCAGGCGGCGGTTCCACAGAGCGGTGTCGGGGCGCTCCGGGTCGGCATCGCCCACAGGAGCCAGCGCGGCGATGCTGTAGACGAACCGGTTCACGGTGCCGCGCTCCCAGCGCACGACGTAGGGAACCTTCTTGCCGGCCTTCGTCGTGGTCGTGGCGGTGTCCGACGGCGGATTCGCGGGATCGTCGAGCCAGTGGAACCGATCGTCGGTGGTGGACCGGTAGACGTAGCCGATGCGGCGCTCGGCAGCGCAGTTCGCGCTCCAGCCCACCGTCTCGGCCGCGGCGGTCGGGTAGCCGCGGCCGTCCTGCGGGTAGTCGCCGTTCGCGTCCTCGCGAGCCACCGCGATGCCCTGGCGGTCCTGGTTGTCCACGATCGGCTGGCCGAGGATCTTGCGTCCGTCGAAGCGCCCGCGCGCCGTGGTGCACACGAACGGCTGCTGCTGCGGGCCGGAGAACATCGGACCGGACGCCGGGTGGTTGGTCACCGTGAGCGAGGCCGCGCGGGCCGCGGGCCGGGCGCCCCGGCGCACCTCGGCGCGCAGTGTGGTCCTGCCGGTGCGCAGGTCGCCGACCAGCCCCACCAAGGTGCGGTCGGCGGTGACGGCGAAGGCGTCGGTGACGTTCGTCGCGCCGGCACGGATCACGACGTCGGCAGGCCTCACCTGCCGCGGCACGGTGACCTCGACCAAGGCATCGCCCGCGGACACCTGGTTCGGCGCACTGGACAGCACCTCGATCCGCAGGGAGCTGCCGTGGCGCGGCGATCCGGCCTCGGCGGCCACCGTGGCGCCGGCGACGAGCGCCAGCCCGGCGGTGCCGACGAGGAGGACGAGACGAAGGGGACGACGCTGCTGGGGACGACGCTGATGGTGACGCATGCCTGGCTCCCAAAGGACTGCCCGAGATCCGATTCGAGCACCCTACTGTGACCTACGTCACATTGTCACGCCTCGGCGGACGCCGGTCCCTCGCCCCGCTCCTCGCGGGCCTCCCGGTACGCGGGAGCACGGAGACGGCTCACCCACTCGTAGTTGGGCAGGCCGGGCAGCGGCCGGCGCACCGGGTCGAAGGACGGCTCCACGTCCGTCTCCCTGAGCAGCCGCAGCACCGCGAACGCCACCCAGGCACCCTGCCCCTCGGCCCGCAGCAGGACCCACTGGCCCTCCCCCGTCGGAGCGGCGGCGAGCAGGAGGGGCCCCTCGGGTCCCTTGTAGGGCAGCAGCGTCGTGGACAGGTGCCAGCCCGACGACCTCACCGGCCGGAGCAGGAAGCGGGTGAGCGGGCCGATGCCCGTGCTGGCCAGCAGGACGTCCGCGTCGCCCTGCTCGGGCAGCCGGATCGCGAGCCCCTGGAGGTCGGGCCAGCCGTGCGGCAGCCCGATCGCGGCGGACACCCGGACGATCGCCCGCTCGGTGCCGGGCTCGTCCAGCCAGGGCACGCCCGTGGGCAGCAGGGTGCCGCTGCGGGTCAGCTCCGCCTCCCAGACCGTGCCGCGAGGGTGGAGCGGCTTGGGTGCCCTCCGGACGAGGGCGAGTGCGTGGGTGGCCCCTTCGAGCACGGCACCACCGGCCCGGGCGGCGATGCTGGGGACGGCGCTCAGCAGTCGGCTCATGCGTGATCCTCGATCAGGGGTGCAGCGGCGGCATCGTGCTGCCGGCGCGCTCGGGCAGGCCCGAGAGGAGGGCGTCGACGGCGTCGTAGCCCGAGTGCTCCGGCGTCCAGCCGAGCTCGGTGCGGGCCCGCTCCGTGGACATCAGCGGCACGTGCATCAGGGCCCCCAACAGGCTGCCCGGCACGGGAAGGGCGTGGATCCGCCAGGCCGCCCCGAGCGCCGCCTGCGCGAGCCGGGCGGGCACCTCGACGGTGCGCGCCCCGAAGAGCTCGCACAGCTCGTCCCGGCGGAGCACGCCCTCGCCGGCGAGGTTGAAGGCGCCGCTGACCGGCCGCTCCGCGGCCGCCCGGATCGCCCGGCCGACGTCACCGGCGTGGATCGCCTGGAGCCGCAGTCCGGCGGGCAGCGGGAGGATCGGGATGCGCTTGCGATCCAGCAGTGACGGCCGGGCGAGCGCCCCGCCGAAGATGCGCCGCTGCTCGCTGGCGGCCGAGCGCTGGAAGACGAACGCGGGCCGCAAACGGACGACGCTCACGTCGGCATGGCGGCCCTCGAAGCCGTCGAGCGTGCGCTCGACGTAGGCCTTCTCGCGGCAGTAGGTCGCCTCGGAGGCGCCGTCGGTCGACCACGTCTCGTCCACCGGCGTGTCGTGCTCGACCGGCGAGTACGACGCGACCGAGGACGCGCAGATCACCTTCGGCACGCCCACCTCGGCCACGGCGTCGAGCACCCGACGGGTGCCCACCGCGTTCGTGGCCCACGTGACGTCCTGGCGGTGGGTGGGCTGGAACTTCCAGGCGAGGTGCACCACGGCGTCGGCACCCGTGAAGACCGTCGTGAGGTCGTCGTGCGACACGTCCGCGGCGTGCCAGCGCACGGACGCCGCGCCGGCATCGTCGAGGTCGGGGAGGCGTCGGGCCACGGCTGTGAGCTCGTGGTCGCCTCCGGCGGACAGTTCTCGCAGGGCCGCGGATCCGATGTTCCCGCTGGCGCCGGTGATGACGATCCTCATGTGCTGCAGGTACCCCGGCGGTCCCGTCTCACACCCGGACCCAGTCGTCGCCGACGCGCTCGACCAGGCCGCGCTCCTCGAACTGCTCGAGCCAGCCGGTCATCGGCCAGCGTCCCCAGCGGCGGCGGAAGAGCCGGCCGTTGCGCAGGATGTCGTCGAGGTGGCCCACCGGGGGCCGCTGGACGGGGTGGTGCTGGTGGAAGGCACGCGCTCCCCCGGTCCACCCGATGCCGACGCCGGCCGCGGCGGCGCACTGGGCGAAGTCGGTGTCCTCCCCTCCGTACCCGGCGTACCCCTCGTGGAAGCCGCCGATCCATCGCCAGGCGTCGCGGTGCAGCGCGAAGGAGAGCGACCAGAAGAGGTCGGGGTCGCCGCCGGCGAGGCGCTCACCGGGTGCCGGCGCGGGTCGCGCGGGGTGAGGACTGTCCCACGCCCCGAGATCGGTGACGCGGTACCCGCCCGGAGGGGGCGGGGGCAGGTACGTGACCGGGCCGCACCACAGGGTGTCCGGCTCACTCGTCACCGCGTCGGCGTAGTCCTCGACGAGCCGCGGCGACACGAGGCAGTCGACGTCGAGGAAGACGAGCACCTCGGCGCCCGCGTCGATCGCCGCGGTGGCACCGGCGTTCCGGGCTGCGGCGAGCGGCAGCCCGTCCGGGTGCCGCGGCACCGAGACGGTGAGCGGCTCCGGCGGAGCGATGGTCGTCCACGCCAGCACCTCGGGGTCGTCCATCGCGACGAGCACCCGGTCGTCGGGCCGGCGGGTGCTGAGCGCGAGGGAGTCGTCCTGCAGGCGCAGGTGGTCGTGCCGGCCGTGCACGACCGTGATGACCGCGACCGACGTCATCGCGCCGCCTGCGCGCCGACGACCTCGCCGACGAGCGCCGCGAAGCGCTCGGGCGCGCGTCCGTCGCACCACCGCGACCAGCGGGAGCCGTCGAGGGCCGAGGCTCGCTCCAGCCGGTCGGCCCATCCGGTCGCCGGGAACTCGGGCTCCACCACCACGGGCCACGGTCCGGCGGCCAGGGCGCGCGCGGTGGTGCGCTGCTCGTCGTGGGGTCGGTCGGCCAGGATCACGACGGCGGGCCGGCGCGCGGCGGCCACCTCGGCGATCGCGTTCTGACCCGCGTGCGTCACCACGACGTCGGCGTCGCAGATCGACGTGAAGGGGTCGGCGAGCCACGGGCCATCCCCGCCCAGCACCTCCCACTCCCAGCCGGGCGTCTGCGCCCGCGCCGCGGCGAGGTCCGCGTCCGTGACGCCCCCGCCACCGCGTCCGCCGAGCACCACGACGCGTCGCATCCGACCGCTGCGCGCCACCGCTGACTCGCGGACGGGGAATCGCGAGACGGCCCCGATCCGGTGCAGCCGCTGGTCGACGCCCCGCACCATGCCCTCGACCTCCTCGGGCCAGAAGGCGACGAGGGCACTCGACGCGGCCTGGCCGAGCCGGTGCGCCCGGTCGCCGCGGTCTCCCGGGAGGACCACGGAGATCACGGGGACGCCGTGCAGGCGCGCCAGCAGCGCCACCTCCACGGAGACGTCGCTCACGAGGGCCGCCGGCTGCGCGTCGGCGATCCACGCCGAGATCGCCGCCATGCGCGAGCGGAGCCCCGGCTCGCCCAGCGGCGCCCAGTGCAGGTGGTCACCGGCGGTGTCGCCCGGCTCGTCGGCCCACTGGTCGTCACGCTCCAGCTCGATCCACTCCCCCGTCCACGCCGTCGGTCGCGGCAGCGAGGACAGTCCCGTGACCGGGACGTCGAGCGCCGCAGCCAGCGCGGTCGCGCGGTGGAGGTGACCGCTGCCCTGGTGGTGGACGTAGTAGCCGATCATGCGGCGGCCATCGGGGTCGTCACCCGGCGGTAGAGGTCCTCGTACCGGTCCACCATGACCGAGATCGAGCACCGCTCCACGGCGAACTGGCGCACGCGAGCGCGGTCGACCCCCACGGCCACGCGCATCGCGCGGGCCAGCGCCGCGACGTCACCCGGGGCGGCGAGGGCGCCGACGGAGTCGTCGACGAACTCGGGCAGCGCACCGCGGTCGAACGCGGCCACGGGCGTGCCGCAGGCCATCGCCTCGGCGGCGACGAGTCCGTAGGGCTCGTCCCACGTCGGCGTCACGACCGCCACGCGAGCGCGCCCGACGGCGTCACGGAGCTGCTCGTGGGTGAGGTGTCCGAGGTAGCGGACGTCACCGCCGAGCCGCGGACCGATCTGCGTCCGGAAGTACTCTCCGTCCAGGCAGGGCCCGGCGAGATCGAGCGGCATCCCGGCCTCGCGCGCGGCGTCGATCGCCAAGTGCGGTCCCTTCTCGGGGACGAGCCTGCCGAACCAGATCGCCGATCCGCCACCCGGCCCGGGTCGCCACCGTTCGACGTCGACCCCGTTCGGGATCGTGACGCTGCGGACGACGTGCGACCACGCCTGCGCGGTGAAGCGGCTCACCGCGACGAAGGTGCTGTCGCCCGCGGCGTACTCCAGCGCGGACTCCAGCCACGGCACCGGCGGGGTGTGCAGCGACGTCACCATCGGCACGTCCAGCATCGACGACATCGCCACCGGCAGGTGGTGGAGACTGTTGTTGTGCACGACGTCGAAGTGGTGCGCGTTGCGGGCGAGGTCGAGCATCAGCCCGAGGTAGGCGTGGTGCTCGTTCATCCACGACTGCGGCGACGTGTCGACGTCCGGCCGGTTGAACACGGTGGAGCGCAGCGCCTGCACTGGGAGCTCGCGGGTCTGCAGGCCCGGGTCCGATCCCGGTGCCGCGAACAGCGAGACCTCGTGCCCGCGGTCGGTCAGCTGTCGCGCCAACGCGTGGGTGTGCGCCTCGAGTCCGCCGGCGAACGGCTCGCGGATCGGGAACCTGCTCGAGGCGATGACGCAGATGCGCAGGCCCGTCATGCGAGCAACCCCCGGTAGAGCCGCGCGTGGGCCTGCGACACCGCGACCCGCTGGGCGCGTCGCTGCTCCACGTCGGCACCGTGGTCGGGCCGGGCAGCGTGGGCGAAGGCGATCGCGTCCCCCAGCGACTCGGCGTCGAAGTGGGACTCGTCGAACCCGTAGCTCAGCACCGGCCCCTGGTCGGCGTAGTGCCCGCACGTCGGGGCCACCACGGTGGTGCCCAGGTCGCGACACGCCTCGAGCCAGCCGGAGTGCGTCCCGAACCGGTACGGCAGGACCGCCGCGTCGAGGCTCGCGAGGTACTCCCACAGCTGCGGGTCGGGCAGGAAGTCGTGCACCCGCAGGTCGATCCGTCCCGCGGCCGCCTTCTGCTCCAGCCAGGCCGCCAGCTCGGGTGCCCGGCGGGCGCCGTCGGGGTCGAGCACGTCACGATGCCCGTTGACCTGCAGGACTCCGCCTGGCAGGTCGGCGACGACTCGGTCGAGAACCTCCAGCACGGGGAAGGGATCCATGCTCTCGCGCAGGCTCTTGATGTGGACGCCCACACGGAACTCGTCCGTCGGCCGCAGCGCGCGCTCCCGTCGCAGCCGCTCCATCGTGTCCAGCTCGACCACGTGGGGGTGCGGCACCACCAGCGCCTCGCGACCCCATCGCCGTGCGATCTCGGCGGCGGCGCCCTCGGTCAGGGTGACCACCGCGTCGGCCGCGGCCATCAGGACCCCGACCTGCTCGTCGTGCAGCTCACGGGTGGGGTGGTGCGGGTTGCGCAGGTCGTGCGCCGTCAGCACGAGCGGCTTGCCGCGATCGCGCAGCACGCGGACGAGCTGCCGGAGCTCCTCCGGCGAGCACGCGTCGAAGCCGAACTGGACGTGGAACACGTCGAAGTCGGCCTCCGCCGCCCACTCGGGGCGCAGCATCACGGGTGGCCACCACGTGCTGGTGGTGGACCGCGACGGCTCGTTCGGATCGGGGTCGGGCAGGTGCTCGAACGGGCTGGGGCCGGCGGGCGGACGCAGGTGCCGGACGTACACGTGCGTCGACGGCACGGAGGCGACCCGGATCGGGCGCTCGGGGGCGTCCGCCGAGCCACCGGACCACGGACGAGCGTCCGTGATCCGGCGCGATGAGACAGGGAATCCGGGGGGCACGGTTCTCCTCCAGCTCAGGAGACCGAGGCGGGGAAACGTTCCCAGACTCGATGCGAAGCCATCAGCTCCTGCACCTGGGCGAGCACCGTTGAGGCGTCCTCGCCGACGACCACTCCGGTCAACCCTCCACTGTAGCCTGCGGCCTCGAGTGCAGTCGTTCCGTCGCCCCAGGCGCCGATCACCTTCGCGTGGCGCCACAGCTCGTCGAGCATCAGCTGCACCCGCGGGTCCAGCGCCGGGCCACCGTGCGCCCCGGCCTTGTCGTCGCGAGCGGCGACCGCGTCGGGCGCCGGCTTCGGGTGACCCGCCAGCAAGAGCGCGTCGAACTCGACCGAGCGTGCCGTCGCGAACGTGCGCTGCACCGTGAGGGGACCGACCTTGCCGCCGTGGGGTCCGACGACGAGCGGGACCGCACCGGCCGCGAAGATGGCCGCGCGCAGCGCCTCGACGCCGCCGAGCTCGCCGTCGGGATCGACCACGATGCCGATCATCCGGCCGTCGGCCGGCCAGGTGCCGCCCACCTGCGAGAGGGCGGGGCTGGGCGTCTCCGGCGTCAGCTCGACCGTCGGCTCGGGGGCCGGCATGCCGAGCGCCGTGGCAACCTCCTGGCACAGCACCGGGTCGATGTTGGCCAGGTGCTGGAGCTGGCGGGCCTTGATGGCTTCCTCGTAGCACTTGCCCAGCTCGAACGAGTAGGCCCGGATGATGTGCTCCTTCTCGACCGGGCTCATGCTCGCCCAGAACAGCCGCACCTGGCTGAAGTGGTCGTCGAAGGTGGCCGGGTTGGCGCGCACCTTCGTCGACTCGGTGATCTTCACGGGCGTGTCCTCGAACGCGCGGTCGTCGGCACCGGCGAAGAACGGGCAGCCGCCGTCGAGCGAGTTCGGCTTGTACGGGGCGACGCCGGCATGGACCGCGTGCTGGTGGAACCCGTCACGGAACATGTCGTTCACCGGTGCGTGCGGCCGGTTGACCGGGATCTGCGAGAAGTTGGGTCCACCCAGACGCGTGATCTGCGTGTCGATGTACGAGAACAGGCGCGCCTGGAGCAGCGGGTCGTCGGTGACGTCGATGCCGGGCGGCAGGTGGCCGGGGTGGAACGCGACCTGCTCGGTCTCGGCGAAGAAGTTCGTCGGGTTGGCGTTGAGAGTCAGTCTTCCGATCGGCTGCACGGGCGCGAGCTCCTCGGGGACGATCTTCGTCGGGTCGAGCAGGTCGATCCCGGCGAACTCCTGCTCGGGGTTGTCCTCGAACACCTGGATGCCGAGCTCCCACTCGGGGAAGGCGCCGGCCTCGATCGCGTCGGCGAGGTCCCGTCGGTGGAAGTCGGGGTCGATGCCGTTGATGAGCTGGGCCTCCTCCCACGTGAGGGAGTGCACGCCGAGCTTCGGCTTCCAGTGGAACTTCACCAGCGAGGTGCCGCCCTCGGCGTTGACCATCCGGAAGGTGTGGACGCCGAAGCCCTCCATCATCCGGTAGGAGCGCGGGATGCCGCGATCGGACATGTTCCAGATCGTGTGGTGCTGCGCCTCGGTGTGCAGCGAGACGAAGTCCCAGAACGTGTCGTGCGCGCTCTGGGCCTGCGGGATCTCGCGATCCGGGTGCGGCTTGCCGGCGTGGATCACGTCGGGGAACTTGATGCCGTCCTGGATGAAGAACACCGGGATGTTGTTCGCGACGAGGTCGAACGTGCCCTCCTCGGTGTAGAACTTCGTGGCGAACCCTCGGGTGTCGCGGACGGTGTCGGCCGAGCCTCGCGAGCCCAGCACCGTGGAGAAGCGGGTGAACACCGGCGTCGTGACGCCCTCCTGGAGGAACGCCGCGTGCGTGACGTCGGCCGCGGTGCCGTAGCCCTCGAAGATGCCGTGCGCACCGGCGCCGCGCGCGTGGACGACGCGCTCGGGGATGCGCTCGTGGTCGAAGTGCGTGATCTTCTCGCGGAAGTGGTGGTCCTGCATGAGGATCGGGCCACGCGGGCCGGCCTTCAGCGAGTGGTCGCTGTCGCGCAGTCGCGCGCCCTGCGACGTGGTCAGGAAGGCACCCTGCTGGGTGCGCACGTCCTCGGGAGCACCGGAGGGGGCGCCGGTGGCCGACCGGGTGTCCGGGGAGCTCTGGTCGCCCTTCGGCGGGAGCGGCTCGCGGGGCTCGGTGGGCTCGTCGAAGCTGGTCGGGTGGGGGCCGGGTCGGCCCGGGATGTCGGGGGTGGCGAGCTCGGCGGCCTTGTCCAGCGCCTTCTCCGCCGTGGTCTCGACGGCATCCTTGATGTTCTTCGCAGCCTTGCTGGGGTCCATGCAGTCTCCTAGAAGTCGGCGGGTGCCCGTGAGGTACCCGCCTGCGCCCGGACCAATCCCCCGCGCGCTCAATCCCCGCGCGCGCGAGTGAAGACCTCGACGCCGGGGTACCTCAGCGCCATGACGACTGATCCGCGCGAATCGCACCAGGACTCCGAACGCCCGGACGAGGGCCAGGACGACGGCGGGACGGTGAGCGAGACGGCGGCCAACCCGACGCCTCCTGACACCGACACGACGACCTCCGAGGACGTCCACGACATGCCCCAGAGCCCCACGCGGCCCGACGTGGCCGAGCAGGACGGCGCTCCCGACTGAGGTGACGTGGGTCACCGCGGCTCTCCTCTCGTGCCCTTCCCCGGACTGGGCTACCGTCACGCCCACGTTCCCGGCGGCAAGGCCGTGCCGGCCCGTCGAGAGGACACCATGAGCCACGACCACCCCACGGAATCCGCTCACGGGGAGGCCGTCCTGCACGAGCTCGCTCCCCAGCACCGTCGGCTGTACCGGGCCATCCCCGACGTCTACCGCGGGTACGGCGAGCTCTCGAAGGCGGCCTTCGCCGACGGCGAGCTCGATCGTGCGGCCAAGGAGCTCATCGCCCTGGCGATCGGCGTGGCCGAGGGCTGCGACGGGTGCATCGCCACGCACGGCCAGGCCGCGGCCGGGGCTGGCGCCACCCGCCAGCAGGCCGCCGAGGCCATCGGCGTGGCGATCGCCATGCGCGGAGGTCCGGGGACCGTCCACGGGGCCCGCGCCTACGAGGCGTTCTGCGAGTTCGCGGACGCGGTCGAGGCGCAGGACGGCGCCGTGTGACCTCCCTCGCGGTTTCGCGCCGGTCCCCACGGGGTACGTGCCCGGCGTGAATCGCGTGGGCATCGAGGAGGAGCTGTTCGTCGTCGACGACCGGGGGCACGTCGTTCCCGAGTCCGAGGCGGTGGTCCGGGCACACCGCCGACTCGGTCCGGACGAGCAGCTCGACCATGAGCTGTTCCTCCAGCAGATCGAGCTGCAGACGGGCCCGCACGAGGACCCCGACGGGCTCCGGGAGGACCTCGTCGCCCAGCGCTCGTCGGCGGTCGCGGCCGCCAGGGCCGTGGGACTGAACGCCGTCGCGGTGCCGGTGGACGTGCTCGGCGGCAGCGAGCCGCGCCCCACGCCCGAGTCGCGCTACGCCCGGATGATGGCCCGCTACGGGGAGATCGGCCGCAACGGCATGACGTGCGGCATGCACGTCCACGTGGAGGTCGCGGACGAGGACGCGATCCACGTCGTCGACGCGCTCCGGCCCTGGACGCCCCTGCTGACCGCGCTCTCGGCGAACGCCCCGTTCTTCCACGGCCGCGACACGCACCACGCCAGCTGGCGCGGGCACCTGTGGGACACGTGGCCCACCGCCGGACCGGTCGAGACCTTCGGCGACCTCGAGACCTACCGTGCGGTCGTGGCGCAGCTGATCGAGTCGGGAGCCGCCCTCGACGAGCACATGCTCTACCTCGACGCGCGCATCGCCGAGCGGTTCCCGACCGTGGAGGTACGCGTGGCCGACGCGTGCACCGACGTGGAGGACGCGCTGCTCGTCGCGGAGGTGACACGTGGCCTCGTCACGACCCTGGCCAAGGAGCCGACGGAGCCGGCGCCGTGGCGCCTCGAGACGCTGAAGGCGGCCCGCTGGCGCGCACGCCACGACGGCCTCGGCGGCACTCTCTTCGACCCCGTCACGCGCGCGTTCGTCCCGGCCGAGCAGGCCCTCGACTCCCTCGTGAAGACCATCGGGGCCTCCCTCGACGAGGCCGGCACCCGCGACCGGGTCACCGACGGGATCCACCGGCTCCT
The DNA here is from genome assembly GCF_054957925.1 of Aeromicrobium sp. JP4. Taxonomy (NCBI): domain Bacteria; kingdom Bacillati; phylum Actinomycetota; class Actinomycetes; order Propionibacteriales; family Nocardioidaceae; genus Aeromicrobium; species Aeromicrobium sp. JP4. The sequence continues at coordinate 2,928,606 of NZ_CM143290.1, read as the reverse complement.
CACCCGGGGCACCGGCGCCGACCGCCAGCGCGCCGTGGCCGGTGACTCCCTCGACCTCGCCGCCGTAATGGCCGATCTGATCCGCCGCACCGACCCCCACCACGAGGAGGAAGTGTCATGACGTGCTCCGTCATCCAGTGGACGATCGATGCCCACGACATCGAGCTGATGGCCGACTTCTGGTCGGAGGCGCTGGGCTACCACATCGAGACCGACGACAACGGCGAAGGGACGTGCCACCTGCTGCCGCCCGCCGCGGCGCCGCGTGGAGCCCCGACCGTGTGGATCCAGCACGCCGGTGACCCGAAGACCACGAAGAACCGCGCCCACCCCGACCTGCGCGTCAACCACGGCGAGGTGGACGCCGAGGTCGACCGGCTCGTCTCCCTCGGGGCCAGCCACGCCGACGTGGGCCAGTCCCCCGACGACCCCTACGTCGTGCTGCGCGACCCCGAGGGCAACGAGTTCTGCGTCCTGCGGTGATTCCGCAGCCCCGGATCAGGGCTTGAAGAGCACCTTGATCGTCGAGTCGGTCTTGTCCTGGAAGTTCTTGTAGGCCGCCGGCGCCTCGTCGAGCGGGACGCGATGGGTGGCGAAGTCGGCCAGGCCGAGCGGATCCGAGGAGTCCTCTGCCAGCGGCTTCACCTGGTTCACCCAGCGCCGCACGTTCGCCTGGCCCATGTGCAGCTGGACCTGCTTGTCGAACAGCGTCTGCATCGGGATCGGGTCGATCGTGCCGGCGTAGACGCCGCTCAGCGAGATGATTCCGCCCCGGCGCACGGCGTCGATCGCGAGGTGCAGCGCACCGAGCCGGTCGACGGCCACGGTGGTCATCGCCTTGCGCGCGAGGAAGTCGGGCAGGAAGCCGACGGCGGTCTGGCCGGCCTGTGCCACGGGCGAGCCGTGCGCCTCCATGCCCACGGCGTCGATCACGCCGTCCGCTCCACGTCCTCCGGTGGCCTCACGCACGACCTCGGCCACGTCGACCTTCGTCACGTCGTACGTCTCGGCACCCCGGGCGGCCGTGCGGGCGAGCCGCTCGGGCACGAGGTCGGCGCCGATGACCCGCGCGCCACGGTGCAGCGCGAGGCGTGCGGCCATGTCGCCGATGGGACCGAGGCCGATCACGAGCAGCGTGTCGCCCTCCCCCACGGCCGAGTACTCGAGCGCCTGGAACGCGGTCGGCAGCACGTCCGAGAGGTACACGAAGTGCTCGTCGTCGAGGTCGGACTCGATCTTGATCGGCCCGTAGTCGGCGTGCGGCACACGCAGCAGCTCGGCCTGACCGCCGGGCACCGCGCCGTAGAGGCTGGAGTAGCCGAACAGCGACGCACCCATCCCGGTGTCGCGGTTCTGCGTGACCTCGCACTGGGTCTGCAGGTCGCGGGTGCACATCCAGCACGATCCGCACGCGATCTGGAACGGCACGACGACGCGGTCGCCCACCTCGAGGTTCGTGATGCCGCTGCCGACGGCGACGACCCGGCCCATCGGCTCGTGACCGAGGATGTCGCCGGGCGTCATGAACGGTCCGAGCACCTCGTACAGGTGCAGGTCGGAGCCGCACAGGCCGGTGGTGGTCACCTCGATGATCGCGTCGGTGTCGTCCTGGATCGTCGGATCCGGCACCGTCTCGACTCGCACGTCGCGCTTGCCCTGCCAGGTCACAGCCTTCATGTCCCCACCTCACTGTCGATGTCGTGGTCCGTGGGAGATGTACCCGCCTCCTGCGGTGCTACACGTCCCGCGCCGCTCAGCGGTCGGAGGTCTCGACGAAGAACGAGAACTTGCCGTCCTGCTCCAGCACGGCCCACTTCACGTCGTCGAGGCGCTCGATGCCCTCCTGACGGGCGGCCGCCAGCACGTCGGCGGTGTTGAGCCGCTCGATCCGCAGGGTCTCCTCGATGAGCTCGCCGTCGCGGATCAGCAGCACGGGCACACCCTCGAAGACCTTCCGTCTCGACGGCAGCCGCCACGAGATCCACGAGACGACGACGGTCAGCAGCGCGAAGGTCGAGACCGCCACGACGGCACCCGTGATCGAGGTGTCCTCGGCGATCACGGCCTCGGCGACGAGGTCGCCCATCACCACGAGGATCACGAAGTCGAACGCGGAGAGCTCGCTCAGCTCGCGCTTGCCGACGACCCGCATCACGATCCAGATCAGCAGGAAGACGACCGCGGCACTCAGGACGATGTTCACGGCAGCACCCACGTCCGGGTGTCGACTGACAGCTCGTCGGCCCCACTGGCGACGCGCACCTCGAACGAGAGCGGGCCGAGGTCGGCCCGGGTGGGCAGGCGGCCGGCGAACTGGACCGAGAAGTCTCCGCCCGGCGGCGCCGCGAACCGCAGGCGCACCGCGTCGCCGGCCGAGGTCTGGACGAGCGGCTCGGGCGTCATGCCCTCGAGGCCCAGCCGGTCGATGACCGCCACCGGGACCTCGATCACCACCGCGGTCCCGGGCTCCACGTCCTCGACCTCCACCATCAGCCCCGACTCCGCCCCGGACCGAGCGAGCTGGGGGTAGGTGACGGTCAGCCGGCCGGTCGCGTCGGTGACGGTGGACTCGCGCGGGCCGAGCCAGCCCAGGCAGCTCATCGCGACGACGAGCGTCAGCAGGACGAGGCCGAGTCGCCGCCACCGCCGGGCCCCGCGTGCCTCACGCGGTCCGGCCACCCCCTCCAGCGTCGGAACCTGCATCTCGGGCGCGTCGGCCACGATCCACCTCCCGGGTCGATTCGCCCGTCACGCTAGCCCCGAAGGGGTTCCACCGCCTCCGGAGCCCTCGGGTACGCAAGACCCGTGCCGCTGCGCCGCGCGCCCTCGCTCGGCTCGTGGGCCTGGACCCGGCCGTCCGGCATGACGTGGTGGACGGGCACGCCGTGGACGAGCATCGCGGCGTCGGAGACCAGCCGGCGGTGGCACCGCCACCACACGAACTCCGAGCACATGACGGCCGTGACGGCGCTCTCGGCACGGGCGAGCGCGTCACGCAGCCCAGCGTCGAACTCCGCCGTGCGCGTGTGCGCGGCGTAGGCGCGGAACGCCTCGACGCGCCACCACGCATCGGCGTCACCAGCCTCCGCAGGCACGCGGCGGCGGCCGCCGAGCCGCTCCTCCCAGACGTACGCGACTCCCTCCCCGGGCAGCCAGTCCGCGAGCGCGTCACGGGAGACGTCGGGGTTGCGCCGACTGCCGGGGAAGCGCCGCACGTCCACCAGCACCTCGATGCCGGCGTCGTGGAGCCGTCGCGTGAGGTCGGCCCGGTCCGACGTGCCGTGGCCGATCGTCAGCAGCCGCGGCGCGGCCGCCCCGGTCACTCGAACGCCGGGTGCTTGGTGGCGACCTCGCGCACCTCGTTCAGGTGGGCGCCGAGGTACCCGCCCCCGGCCGCGACCGCCGCTCCGGCTAGCGCGAGGTTTCGGCCCTTCGCGTCCTGCCCGCGGCGTCGTGCACGCCAGGACGCCGCGTAGGCCACGACGGCGGCGACGTTCGCCACCGCATGGACCACGCCCACCCGCCGCTCGGGCCGGCGCGAGATCCCGCCCCACTCGGCCCACCCGGTGACGGCCGTGGGGATCGCGGACAGCACGCCGAGGCCCACCAGCCGTCGCGCGGCCGGTCGGGCCTCGTCACCACCGACGAGGTCCAGGACGGACGCCGACGTCCAGAAGCCCAGCGGCAGGTCCGTCAACAGCGGATGGATCGCGTGACCGAGCCAGTCGCCCTGGAGCAGGCGACGGCGGCCCTCCGTCCCGATCAGCCGTCCCGCTACCGGGCTGAGCGCCCGGACGGCGGGGTCGAGCACACGGGCACCCTCGATCCGCTCGGTCACCCGGACGGCGAGCCGTGCGGAGTGCTTCGAGGCCGCCATCAGAGCTTCGGCCCCCGACCGGGGTTGAAGCCCGCGTCGCCGCGTCCTACGCCACGGCCACCGGCTAAGACCCCACCGACCAGCGCGGCGGCGGTCTGCATCGGGGTCGAGGTCATCGGTGATCTCGTGGTCATGATGAGTTCCTTTCGGTGTTGCGTACACCTGTTCGGTACCCGTTCGGCGACGTCGCATTCACGCTCGCCGCGTAGGTCGGGGCCTGTTGTTGCAGCACCAGGTGCTGGATCCGGTCGTCCTCGCGCTGCCGGCGGTCGTGGGCACCTGGGTGGCGACGCGGGTACTGCGTCGGCTCGTGCGCCGCTGATCAGTCGCCGACGAAGATGCAGAACGGGTGCCCCTCGGGGTCCGCGAAGACGTAGAGCGGCTCGTCCGGGTCGTCCGTGCGATCGAGGATGATCGTGGCGCCCAGCCCCTCGGCGCGAGCGCGCTGACGCTCGAGCTCCTTCGTGTCGGGCACGCAGGTGTCGAGGTGCAGCTGCATCGGCACGTCGGGGTCCGGCCACGTGGTCGCCTTCAGCTCCTCGGCCTGCTGGAACGCCAGGCCGTGCCCACCGTCGGTGCCGCGGAGGACGAGCCAGTCGACCTCGTCCTCGTCACCCTCGGCCGGCGGCTCGTCACCTGGCCGGTACTCGAGCCCGAAGAGCTCGCGGTAGAACTCGGCCGTCCGCCGCACGTCGGTGGCGTCGATGACCGTCTGCAGGATCCGGGGATACGCGCTCATGCCGACAGGTACCCACAGCAAGGGCCGGTCAGGCAAGCCGCTCCCGGCCGAAGGTTGTACCGGTTCGGCCCATATCGGGGCCAAACCGGCTCAAGATTCGATCGCAGCCCGGCTGGCCTATCCTCCACGTGTGCCGGACCAAGCCCTCGAGCTCAGCTTCGAGCCCTCCTCCGCGGGCGCCGTCCTGGCGCAGTGGGAGGCGCTCAGGGCCGCCGGGATCCCGTCGCAGGCGGACCACCGGTCGATGACCAACGCACCGCACGTCACCCTCGTGGCGGCGGTCGAGGTCGAGGCCGCTGCCGTGTCGACGGCGCGCGAGGCGATCGCTCCCCTCCTGCCCGCGCGGATCGAGGTGCGAGGGCTGGTCCTCTTCGGCCAGGGACCTCGTGTGACCATCGCCCACCTCGTCGAGCCGAACGCGTCCCTGGCGGCCGCCGCCGAGCGGATTCGCGCGCTGGTGCCGGCCCTGCGTCACCCCGTCTGGACTCCCCACGTGACGCTGGCGCGACGCGTCCCACGGCGCCTGCTGCCCGAGGCGCTCGAGGTGCTCCAGTCCACCGCGACCCCGCGCGACCTGGTTGCCGACCGGCTCCGCTGGTGGGACCCGGCACAGGACCTCATCGAGGACGTCGCGGTCGCCCGGCCGTCCTCATGACAGGGTTCGTGATCCGGCTGCGACCTACGCTGGCCGGGTGCTCACGAACCGGTCGGCACCGCACGCCCGAGTGACCCCTGTCCTGATCGTGGCCGACGTCCGCGCGGCCGTGGCCTGGTACGGCGAGGTCCTCGGCTTCGTCGAGCACGTCCGGATCGGCGAGGGGCACCGCGCGCAGCTGGGCCTGCCCGACGGGCCCGCCGCAGAGCTCGTCGTCGCCGAGGTGCGTCCTGGGCGGCGGACGCCGCTGCCCCAGACCTCCCACCAGGTGATGTTCAAGGTCGCCGACGTGGCAGAGGTCGTCGAGAGAGCCCTGGCGCGCGGCGCCCGCCTGGTCGATGAGATGCACGACTGGGAGTACGGCGAGCGCCAAGCCGCCATCGAGGATCCCTTCGGTCATCAGTGGGTGCTCAACCAGACCCTGCGCGACGTCGACCCCCCGGAATGGGGCGGAACCACCGTCACCCCGCGGCCCTCTTCCTCCTAGTGGTCGCCACGGCGTCCCAGGTGTCGCAGGAAGAACCCGATCGAGGCGTCCGCCTCGAACGCCGGGACCCCGGTGTGCCCGCCGAGGTTGGCGTGCAGCGTCTTCTCGGCCGAGCCGAACGCGTCGAAGAGGTCCAGCGCGAGTTGGCGGTCGTTGCCGGCGTCGTCCCACTGCAGCAGGACGTGCAACGGGATGGTGACCCGCCCGGCCTCCTCGAACATCGAGCGGGGCACGTAGCTGCCGGCGAACAGCAGGGCGGCCGCGATGCGCGGCTCGACGACCGCGAGTCGGACGCCGATGGCGATCACTCCCCCGGAGAACCCCACCGGGCCGTCGTCGATCTCGGGCAGCGACAGTGCAGCGTCCAGCGCCGCCTGCCATTCCGGCACCGCCAGCTCCACCAGCGGCAGGACGAGAGCGTCGACGATGCCGTCGACGGGCTCCCCGGCTGCGAGGGCCGCACGCAGGTCGGCGCGCGCTTCCTCGAGGGCCGGCACGCGGGGTCGGTCACCGCCTCCGGGCAGCTCGACGGAGAGGGTGGCGAGCCCGTGCTGCGCCGCGTGGGCGGCCCGGCTCAGCAGCCGGGGATACATACCGTCCAAGCCGCCCGGATGGCCGGCGAGGATCAACGGTGCCGGCGTGGAACCGGGCGTCCAGAGGATGCCGGGGATCTCGCCGAGCGTGAAGTGGCGTTCGAGGATGTCGCCGTCGAGACGGCGTTCGGAGTGGAAGTGCATGGTCGTGCCTTTCGGGAGTGCACCTGACGGCGCTCCCGGGACGACCTATCGCCCGACCGTGACTCCGGAGGAGAGCACCCACGTCGCTTCGTTCACGGGTACCACCTCCTCTGCTCCTGCACGGACTCCAGCAGCCTAGCCACGGATCGACCTCGGGAACAGCGCTCAGGCGTCGGCCCGCAGGACCATGCCCACCGAGTGAGGAGCACTGTCGACGAAGCCGTGCCGCTCGTAGAGCCGCCGGCCCGGCGGATCGGCCATGAGGGACACGTAGGCGCCCGGCGGGGCGTCGCGGCGGATCACGTCGAGCAGGTGGGTGAGGACGCAGTCGCCGAGGCCGCGTCGCTGGTGCTCGGGCAGCACCGCCATGTCGACGACGTGGAAGTACCAGCCACCGTCGCCGATGACCCGTCCCATCGCCACGGTGCGGCCGCTGGGGACGTGCCTCACGTGGCAGGCCGCCCAGCCGCCCGCCAGGGCAGGACGCGCCTGCTCCGGCGACTTCGGACTCAGGCCCGAGGCCCGGCGCAGGTGCAGGTAGTCGGCCTCCGCCGGCACCTCGGCCAGCAGCTCGTACTCGTCGCTCACGCTCCCACCCTGCCATCGGCGGCGCGAACACCGTCGCCACCGTCGGCCCGGACGGCTAGCGTGCGGAGCATGCCCATCAAACTCGAGAACGTCGCCATCGCGGTCCGCGACCTCGACGCCACGATCGCCTTCTTCACCGACCTGGGGCTCACCGTCCTGGGGCGCGACACGGTGAGCGGGGAATGGACCGACACCGCGGTCGGGCTCGACGGGAACCACGCGAAGATCGCCATGCTGCAGACGCCCGACGGCCACGGCCGACTCGAGCTCTTCGAATACATCCATCCCGACGCGATCGAGACCGAGCCGACGCTCCCGAACGAGATCGGCATGCACCGGGTGGCCTTCTCGGTCGACGACCTCGACGAGGCCCTCGAGATCGCCGCACGGCACGGCTGCCACCCGTTGCGCGGCGTGGCGACCTACGAGGACATCTACCGGCTCACCTACGTTCGGGGGCCCAGCGGCATCATCGTGATGCTCGCGCAGGAGCTCAAGCCGGCCGGCTGAGGGGCCGGGCTCAGTCGAACAGCTCGCCCAGCCAGTGGCTCTTCTTCTTGCCGCTGTAGCGACGGTCGTCGTAGCGACGGTCGCGGTCGTCATAGCCGGGGCGCGACGCGTAGCGGTCGTCGCGCGGCGGAGCGGCCGCGGGAGCGGGCGGGACCGAGCGCGACGCCTCGGACTCCGCGCGATCGATGATCTTGTCGAGCTCGCCGCGGTCGAGCCACACGCCCCGGCACTCGGGGCAGTAGTCGATCTCCACGCCGGAGCGCTCGCTCATCACCAGGGTCGTCGAGTCATTGGGGCACTTCATCGGGATCCTCCTCGGCACGGACAACTGTGTGCTCAGCGTAGGTTCGACCGCCCAACCGAGCGCCCTCAGCGCGGCGCGAGGGCGAGGCGGAGGTGCGTGGCACCGCCCAGGTCCTCGACCGCGCGCTGCCGCAGACCGACCGGAGCAGGCAGCAGCGGAGTGCCACCACCGAGGACGACCGGCGCGACGAAGAGGTCCAGCTCGTCGAGCTGCCCGGCCTCGACCAGCTCGTGCACGATCGACAGCGATCCCCAGACCAGGACGACGCCGTCCGTGCCGTCGTGGAACGAGCGCAGGTGCGCCGAGGCGTCCGGCACGACGCGGGCGGGTGCGAACCCTCCCCACGGTGCCGCGTCGAGCGACCGCGAGCACACGACCTTCGGGATCGCGTTGACCCGCTCGGCGATCGGGTCGTCGGCCCCGGGCCAGTACTGGACGAACAGGTCGTAGGTCCGGCGTCCGAGCAGGACGTGGTCCACCCGGTCGAGCAGCTCGAGGTTCCAGCGCTGACTCGCGGCGTCGGCCTCCGGCGGAACGGCGGCGAAGATCTCGCCCTCCCCCGACGGCCCTGCCGCGTAGCCGTCGAGCGACGTCCACTCCTGGGCGATGACATGCATCCGCGCCTCCTCCGGTCGTTCGCTCGAGCCTGCCACGCGCCTCAGACGAGCCGCTGCGACAGCCGCTCGCCGATCTCGTCCAGCACCCGCAGCTGGGTGGGATTGAGGTGGCTGGCCCCGTGCTCGTCGAGCAGGCTCTCGGCCGTCCCGAGGTCGAGCGGCGTCGTGAGGTCGAGGTCGCCCACCGTGGCGACCACCGCCTCGACGGACTCGCTCACCAGCCGCTCGAGCTCGGCCGCCGGCGTCGACGCGTCGATCACGTCGAACTGCTCGTAGAGCGTGCCGAACGCCGCCACCGCTGCGGGCTCGGCGAACCGGTCGTAGAGGTCCTCGATCAGCCGCGACGCCTCCTCTCCACCGAGGTGCGCGAGCAGCAGCATCTGCTCCCGCTCCAGCCTCGCCATGCGCGGCGGCACGCCGACCGCGGACGCGAGCGCCATGCGGACGCCCAGCTCGGGCGGCAGGTCGGGCGCGACGCCTCCAGCGCGCAGCGCGGCGACGACCGACCGCTGTGCCGTCAGCCGGTCGATCTGCGCTGCGAGCTCCTCGTCGAGGGACTCCAGCCTCGCGTCGTGGTCGGCGTCGTCGTCCAGTGGCAGGTCCTGCAGTGCGAAACCGAGGTCGGCCAGCCGCTTGATGCGCAGGACGCGCACGAGATGACCGACGTCGTACTCGCGATAGCCGTTGGGGCTGCGCGGGGGCTCCTCGAGGATGCCGATCTGGTGGTAGTGCCGGATCGTCCGCACCGTCACGCCCGCGAGCTCGGCGAGCTCCCCGCTACGCATCGATGGTCTCCGGTTCGGTCGGCTCGAGGTCGCGCAGCGCGGGGCCCGCGACCGCGGCGACCGATGTCACGACCCACAGTGCCACGAAGCCGAGCGCGGCCGCGGTGAGGCTGACGTGCTCGATCACGACCGCGGCGAGCAGGATCGCCGCGGGGGCCGCCGCCGTCACGAGGGCGTTCTGGGTGCCCATCACCCGGCCGAGCGCGGTCTCCGGGACGCCGCTGACCGTCAGCAGGCCGAGCAGTGCCCCGCACAGTCCGCTGCCGAGTCCCAGGACGAAGCCCGCGGTGAAGACCAGCCACGTCGCCGGCAGCAGGCCGAGCACGGCGAAGCCGAGCGACGCCACGGAGAGACCAGTGACGAGCCAGGCGCGCCGAGTGAACCGCTGGGCCAGCACGACGTAGACCGCACTGCCGACGAGCAGGCCCGCCGCGATCGAGGTCAGGACGAACCCGAGCAGTCCGGGCCGGTCGATGAGCGTGAAGTGCACCGGCAGGATGAGCGCCTGGAACGCCGACAGCACCATGACCGAGAACAGCATCAGTCCGGTGACCATCGCGATGAGGCGGGTCCGGGTCAGGAGTCGCCAGCCCTCGACGAACTCCTCCCAGGCGCCCCGCGGTGCCGTGGTGGGCACGTCCTCGATGGTCCCGACGCCCCGGGGAAGGCCGAGTGTCAGCAACGCGGCGAGCAGTGAGGTGCCGGCGGTGATCCACAGGACCGTCGACCCCTCGAACAGGGTCATGAGCAGGCCCGCGACGGCCGGCCCGATCAGCAGCGAGATGCTGCCGAGCGACTCGCGCAGCCCGATGAGCCGCTCCAGGGAGAGCCGCGACTCCCGCGCGATCCCCGGCAGCAGCGCCTCGCGGGCCGTCATGCCCGGGACGTCGCCGAGCGAGCCGATGATCCCGAACAGGACGAACCAGCCGACCTCGAGCCCGACCAGCCCGTCGACGATCGGCAGCGCCGCGACCGCGGCGGCCGAGACGAGGTCCGTGACCACCGAGGAGGTCACCCGGTTGATCCGGTCGATGGCGACGCCCATGAACAGACCCGCCAGCACGGCGGGCACCGCGGTCGCCGCGGCCACCCAGCCCGCCGACATCGCGCTGCCGGTGGCCTGGAGAACGATGAGCGGCAGCGCGATGGCGGCGATCGAGTTGCCGAGGACCGAGACGACGTAGGAGCCGAGGTAGAGCGCTGGTGTCCGCATGGCTCCAGTCCAGACCGTGACGTCGCGTCAGGGTCAAGTCCGACCCGCCACCGCGCTGTCGGCGCCATCCGATTCTGTCAGTGGGGCCCACTACGTTGGGTTCATGAGCTGGAGTCGAGCGGTGGTCACGGGTGACGCGGTGCGTCGCGCGCGGGCGGTCGCGGAGTTCGAGGAGTGGGAGTTCGTCGCCTCGTTCCACGCCCAGCGCACCGCCGAGATCGACCGGACGGACGAGATCCCACTGTCGAAGGACCTCGCGCGCCGCGAGGTGACTCTCGAGCTGGCGCGAGCCCTCCACGTCACCGAGCACCAGGTCTGGGCGATGGTCAGCGAGTCCGCCGCCGTCGCCGCCCGGGTGCCCGGCGTGTGGCAGTCGTTCCGCGACGGTGACCTCGACGCGGTGCGGGTCACCGCGATCGCCGACACCGCCGAACGCCTCGAGACCCCGCAGGCTTGGGCCGTACTGGAGGCCTCGGCGCCCGACTACGCAGCCACCCACACGATCGCCGAGCTGCGCGCGTGGCTGCGCCGGCTCCGCGCTCGCCTCGAGCCCGACGAGGCCGAGGCCGAGCGGGCACGGGCCGTCGAGCAGCGCCGCGTCTCGATCACCCACAACGACGACGGCACCTCGTGGCTGAACGCGCTGCTGCCCACGGGCCTGGCCATCGCGGTCGGCGAGCGGCTCCGTCGGGCCGCGAAGGCCCTCCCGACGGTCGATCCGGAGTCGGGCGAGCGAGACCGTCGCACCCGCGACCAGAAGCAGGCCGACCTCGTCGCCGACTGGCTGACCTCCTGCACCGGCCCCGGCGACATCCGGGCCGAGATCGCCGTGAGCATCCACGCGACCGACCTCATCGGCCTCACGAACGGCCCGGGCCTCACCCTCGACGGCGAACCCGTCGGGGCCGACTGGGTCCGCGAGTTGGCCCAGTCCGAGCACGCCGTCTTCCGCAGGCTGGTCCTCGACCCGGTCGGCGAGGTCCTCGACACCACCGTCCTGGCCTACCGGCCACCCGAATCACTCAGACAAGCACTGAGATGGCGCGACGGAACCTGCCGGGTCGCCGGCTGCCGCGCCCCGGTCCACGAGACCGACCTCGACCACGCCAAGGCCTACGACAGCGGTGGCGCGACCACCGGATCGAACCTCCGCTGCCTGTGTCGCAAGCACCACAACATGAAGTCCCACGGTCATCTCGACGACCGCTTCCTCGATGCGCCCGTGCGGCACCTCGAGCGTTACGCCTTGACCTCTACTCAGTAATGCTATCTACTGGTACTCAACAACACTGAGTAGAGGGCAGGAGGAGCCACCGTGGGCGGCAAGCAGATGACCGAGATGCTCAAGGGCACGCTCGAGGGGATCGTCCTGGCGATCCTGGCAGCACGTCCGGCGTACGGCTACGAGATCACCTCGGGCCTGCGCGACCAGGGATTCACCGACATCGCCGAGGGCACGGTGTACGCCCTGCTCATCCGCATCGAGAAGCGCGGACTCGTCGACGTCGAGAAGGTCCCGTCGGAGAAGGGTCCACCGCGCAAGGTGTACTCGCTCAACGCTCAGGGACAGCAGTACCTCGACGAGTTCTGGGAGACGTGGAGCTTCCTGGCAGAACGGCTCGAACAGCTCCACGAAGGAGGCAAGTGACATGACGAACCCGATCACCCGCATGTTCGGCGAGAAGAAGCAGTGGCGGCAGTACAAGGCGCGATTGGCCGCACTCCCGCAGCCGCACCGTGCGGCGGCGGAGGCGATCGAGCACTACCTCCTGAGGGTGGGAGCGGTGTTCGTGAGCGATGCCGACGGGCTGCTGCAGATGTTCGACGACATGGTCGAACTGTTCGAGCAGAGCGCCGCCGACGGCACCGCCGTGCGCGACATCGTCGGCGACGACCCGGTGGCCTTCGTGGAGGACTTCATCACGAACTACCCGTCCGGTCGCTGGCTGACGAAGGAGCGCCAGCGGCTCAACGAGGCAATCACGGAGGTGGGGTCATGAGCGCCATCGCCGTCCGCGGGATCCGCAAGTCGTTCGGTGACGTGGAGGTGCTGCGCGGGGTCGACCTCGAGGTCGCTCCGGGCAGCGTCTTCGCCCTGCTCGGCTCGAACGGGGCGGGCAAGACCACGCTCGTGCGGATCCTCGCCACCCTGCTCCGCCCCGACGCCGGCGAGGCCTCGGTGGCCGGGTTCGACGTGGGCACGCAGGCCGCCGAGGCGCGCGGGGCGATCAGCCTCACGGGCCAGTTCGCCGCCGTGGACGACATGCTGACCGGGCGCGAGAACCTCGTGCTGGTCGCTCGCCTGCGGCACCTCCCCGATGCGGGCGCGGTAGCGGACGAGCTGCTGCAACGGTTCGACCTCGCCGAGGCCGGCGGCCGCCGCGCGTCCACCTACTCCGGTGGCATGCGTCGTCGCCTCGACATCGCGATGAGCCTCATCGGCAACCCGCCGGTGATCTTCCTCGACGAGCCGACCACCGGCCTCGACCCGCAGGCGCGTCTCGAGGTCTGGCAGACGGTCAAGGCGCTCGCCGACGGCGGCACCACGGTGCTGCTGACGACGCAGTACCTCGACGAGGCGGAGCACCTGGCCGACCGCATCGCGATCCTGCACGACGGCCGGATCATCGCCAACGGCACGCTGGCCGAGCTCAAGCGGCTGCTGCCGCCGGCAAAGGTCGAGTACGTCGAGAAGCTACCCAGTCTCGAGGACGTGTTCCTCGCGATCCTCGAGAAGGAGGCAGCATGACCACGCACGGTGTTCGATGGACTGGCGGCAGCGACACGGCCGCACTGACCGGCCGCTCGCTGCGGCACATCCTGCGCAGCCCCGACACGATCATCACCACGACGATCATGCCGATCATGTTCATGCTGCTGTTCGTCTACGTGTTCGGCGGCGCGATCGAGGTCGGCACCGAGGCCTACGTCGACTACCTGCTGCCCGGGATCCTGCTGATCACCGTGGCGTCCGGCATCGCGTACACGGCGTTCCGGCTGTTCATGGACCTGCAGGGCGGCATCTTCGAGCGGTTCCAGTCGATGCCGGTGGCCCGGTCGTCGGTGCTGTGGGCGCACGTGCTGACGTCGCTCGTGGCGAACCTCGTGTCGCTCGCGGTCGTCGTCGGCGTGGCGCTGCTGATGGGCTTCCGCTCCGGCGCCGGACCGGTCGCCTGGCTCGGCGTGCTCACCCTGCTGGTGCTGTTCACCCTGGCGCTGACGTGGCTGGCGGTCATCCCCGGCCTCACCGCGAAGACCGTCGACGGGGCCAGCGCGTTCGCCTACCCGCTGATCTTCCTGCCGTTCCTCAGCTCGGCCTTCGTGCCGACCGAGACGATGCCGGGTCCGGTGCGCGCCTTCGCGGAGCACCAGCCGGTCACGTCGATCGTCGACGCGATCCGCGGCCTGCTCGACCAGGCGCCCGTCGGCAGCGACTTCGTGGTGGCGGTGGCCTGGTGCCTCGCCCTCCTCGTGGCCGCGTACGTGCTCGCGATGACCGTCTACCGCCGCAGGCTCTCCTGAGTCAGCGCGTGAGACGGACGGGCCCGGGCAGCGAGAGCTTGTCCGGGTTCCGCACGATGTGCAGGGCCGTCACCACGCCGCCCTCCACCACGGCGGTCGCGATCGCGGTCACGGCTCCGGCCTCGCTGATCACGAGGCCGTTCTCGCCGTTGATCCACACCGGCTCCACCCGCATGTCGGCCGGCATCACGCCGGCCAGGAAGCGCAGCACCTTGTCGCGGCCCTGGATCGGCCGGCGCGCCGCGCTGACCTTCCCTCCCCCGTCGCTGATCAGCACGACGTCCGGTGAGATCACGTCCAGCAGCTGCTGCAGGTCGCCCTCGGCGATCGCACGCTGGAACCGCACGAGCACCTCGTTGCGCTCCTGCGCCGTGACCTCCGACCTCGGCCGCCTGGCGGCCACGTGGGCTCGCGCCCGCCGCGCGATCTGTCGCACGTTGTCGGGCGTGCGGTCCACCGCCGCGGCGATCTCGTCGTACGGGAGGTCGAAGACCTCGCGCAGCACGAACACCGCGCGCTCGGTGCTGCCGAGCGTCTCCAGGACCAGCAGCATCGCGGTCGAGACCGACTCGGCGAGCGCCACGTCCTCCGCGACGTCCGGCACCGTCTCGAGCGGCTCGGGCAGCCACGGCCCGACGTACGACTCGCGCTGGCGAGCCAGCGTGCGCAGGCGGTTGAGCGCCAGCCGGGTCGCGATCCGCACGAGGTAGGCGCGCGGCTCCTGCACGTCCTCGCGGTCGTCGGCGCTCCAGCGCAGCCAGACCTCCTGCACCACGTCCTCGGCGTCCGCCGCGGTGCTGAGCATCTCGTAGGCCACGGTGAACAGCAGCGGGCGGTGCGCCGTGAACTCGGCGAGGACGTCCGTCACTGAGCTTCCACCTTCGGGCCCTCCACCAGGGGCAGCTCGCACACGTCGCTGAACCCCTGGCTGGCCAGCCCCGCCGCCGAGTTGAAGCGCGATCGTTGGTTCTCCACGGCCACCATCATGGTCAACTCCACGAGTGCCGCGTCGCCCAACGCCTCACGCAGGCTCGCGACCTGCTCGTCCGTGACGGTCGGCGGGGTCGCCGTGATGGCCTCCGCATAGGCCATCACGTCGCGCTCCAGGGGCGTGAAGGCGTCGGAGTCGCGCCAGCGGGGCACCTCGCGCACCTTGCGCTCGTCGAGCCCCTCGTCGTGCGCCAGGTAGTAGCCGAAGTCGAGGCACCAACTGCACCCGATGCTCGCGGCCGAGGCCATCACCGCGTACGACTTGAGGTGCGGGTCGAGGGCGTCCCACGTGCCGACGCGCCGCTCCCACGCCAGCACCGAGCGGAGCACCTTCGGGTGGTGCCACATCACCGGCACCAGGTCGGGGACGCGCCCGTACATCCGGCGAGCGGCCGCCGAGACGGCGCGGGCCACCGGCGAGGTCATCGGTGCGGCGGGGATCCGGAACGAGCTGGTCATGGCTTCTCCTTCGTCGGACCTCGGTCGAGGTCGCTCAGCATGAAGACACCGGCCGCGGCCGTTCCGTGACACCCGTGGAGGAGGATGGCCGCATGACCTCCTCCCCTCAGCCACGGTGGTTCACCGACACCCAGCCCGGCCACTCGCAGTGGTTCATCGAGCGCTTCCGCGCCCTGGAGGCCGGGGGCAAGGACCTGCTTGGCGAGGCGCGGTTCGCCGACATGCTGGCCGAGCGCGGGTCGCGGATCCTCGACGCGGGCTGCGGCACCGGCCGGATGGCCGCGGCGCTGCAGGCGGCCGGCCACGTCGCGTTCGGCGTAGACGTCGATCCTGAGCTCATCGCGGCCGCGGAGACCGACCACCCCGGCCCGTCGTACGCCGTCGCGGACCTCAGCGAGCTGACGACGACCGACGTCGGCGGCGAGCTGGTGGACCTCGTGATCTGCGCCGGGAACGTGCTGGTCTTCGTGGCGCCCGGGACGGAGCTGCGTGTCCTCGAGCGGCTCTGCGAGGTGACCCGCCCGGGTGGGCGCGTCGTGATCGGCTGCCGTCCGGAGGCGACCTACCCGTTCGAGCAGTACGACGCCGACCTGGCCACGCTGGCGAGCCGCGGGATCGCACGCGTCGAGCACCGCTTCTCCACCTGGCACCTCGATCCGTTCGAGGCGGACTCCGATTTCGCGGTCACCGTCCTGAGGCGCGGGGAGGCGAGTTCCGACGTAGCGTGAAGGGGAACCCACCTCGAAGGAGATCCCCCATGAAGCTGAGCCATGTCCCGCTGCGACTCGCCACCGGAGCGTTCATCCTCAACAGCGGCCTGAACAAGCGGAACCTCCCGCCCGAGGCAGCAGCAGGTCTTCAGGGCATGGCGACCAACGCCGTCCCGCAGGCGGGCGACATGGAGCCGGAGGCGTTCGGCAAGGCGCTGAGCAAGGCCGAGATCGCCCTTGGCGCTGCCCTGCTGGCGCCCTTCGTGCCGTCGGCCGTCGCCGGGGCCGCCCTCACCGCGTTCGGCGGCGGGCTGATCAAGATGTACCTCAGCACGCCGGGCATGACCGCCGAGGGATCGAGCTTCCGACCGAGCCAGGACGGCACGGCCATCGCGAAGGACATCTGGCTGGTCGGCGCCGGCCTCAGCCTGCTCATCAGCGGACTGACCCCGAAGAAGCCCCTCATCGGCAAGTGATCAGCAGGCGGCGTCCGCATCGTCCTCGGTGAGGGCGATGCGGGCGACCACCGCCTCCGCCGCCTCGCGCAGTGTGGCCAGCTGGGCCGGCGTGAGCACGTCGAAGAACAGCTCTCGCACCTGCCCCACGTGCGCCGGTGCGGCGGAGTCGATGGCGGCCCGGCCGCTCTCGGTGATGCTCACCAAGGGGGCCCGACCGTCGTCCAGGCAGGCGTCGCGGCGCACGAGTCCCCGTTGCTCCATCCGGCGCACGTGATGGGCCAGTCGGCTCTTCTCCCAGCGCAGGTGGCAGCGGAGCTCGCGCGCACGCAGGACCCCGTCGGGCGCCTCCGAGAGGTTCGCCAGCACGGCGTAGTCCGCCGCCGAGATGTCGGACTCGGCCTTCAGGCCCTGCGCGAGGGCCGTCATCAGGTCGTCGTGCATCGCCAGGACGCTGCGCCACGTGCGTTGCTCCTCCGCGTCGAGCCACTCAGCCACGGTGCGCCCCGCGTTCGGCGGTGACGAGCTCGCGGACCGCGGGAGCGACCTCCGCGGCGAACCTCTCGGTCGTGGCGGTGTCGTCCGAGGGAAGGATGAAGCCGCTCGTGCCGTAGGTCAGCGCGATCTCCGCGAGCTGCTCCGCGGAGAGGTCCCCGGCCAGGTTGAGGAAGCGACGGATGTCGCGCGGGTCGCGACCCGCGCCCGTCGCCGCGTCGTCGATGCGCCGGTTCATGTCGGCCAGCTCCGCCGGGCCCTTCTCGAGGTAGGCCAGCGACGGGAGCCAGCCGTCGGCCACCCGACCGGTCATGCGCAGGATGCGCGGCTTGTAGGCGCCGACCCAGATCTCGACCGGGTGCGCCGGAGCCGGCCCCCGCTTGGTGCCGTGCACGTCGTAGTGCTTCCCCCGTACCGACAGGACGCTCGTGTCCTCGGTGTCCCAGATCCCGCGGATGATCGCGATGGCCTCCTCGAGCGCCTCGATCGACTCGCCGGGCGTGCGCCGGGGGCCGCCCATGGCCTCGACGCCGTCCCAGAAGGCGCCGGCGCCGAGGCCCAGCTCGACCCGGCCGCCGCTGAGCTGGTCCAGCGTCGCGATCGAGCGCGCGAGCACGGCGGGCGGCCGCAGGGGGAGGTTGGTGACGTTCGCCGCCAGCCGGATCCGCTCGGTCTTGGCGGCGGCGTACGCGAGCAGCGTCGACGTGTCGTGGAACTTCGCGACGTAGGGGTGGTCCTGGAACGTCACGAGGTCCAGGCCCGCGCGGTCGGCGACGATCGCCTGCTCGACCGCCCGGTGGACGGGCCGGTTCACGGGGGTCACGAAGGTGCCGAACAGCAGCTCGTGGCCGTAGTCGGTGGTGTGGGTCATGAGGCACTCCTCGTCTCGGCGGGGGTGATGTTGAAGTTGTCGCGGAACAGGTTGCTGGGGTCGAGCTCGGCCTTGAGCCGACGCAGACGCTCGAGGGTGGCGGGCGGGAACGCGTCGGTGATCCGCTCAGGGTCCCGTCCGCTCTCGAAGCTGAGGTACAGGCCGTTCGACTGGCGACGCACGGGCTCGAACCACGGCTCGAGGCGCTGCGCGTTCGAGCCCATCACGGTGAGCGAGAAGCCCGCGTCGCGGTGCGCGTAGGCCGTGGCGTCCGCCGGCACGTCGGCGATCGCGCCGCCGACCGTGCGGATCTGGAAGAAGTGCGAGGCTCCGCTGTTGATCAGGTCGGCCGACGCGGACGCGAAGCCCGGCGTGATCTCGCGCGCGAGGACCGAGCGGGAGACCGGCTCGCCGCGACCCTGGTGCGGGGACTCGGGGAACATGTTCATCACCGCGGCGTACGGGGCGATCACGACCTGCTGCTGCGTCAGCGGTGCGGCCTCGGCGAACGGCTGGAGCTGGCCGATGATCACCTCGGGGTCGGCGGAGTCGACCATCGCCATGATCTGCGCCATGCCCTGCCCGAGGATGAGGAAGGGCGTGGTCTCGCGCGGCAGCTCGGCGACCACCCGACCGAAGGACTCGAGGTAGGCCGCGGGGTCGGGGGCGCGGAACGTCAGCTGCGCCCAGCCGACGTCGCCCACCTCGTCCACGACGAACTCGAACGCGACGGCGACGCCGAAGTTCGCCCCGGCACCGCGAGCCGCCCAGAACAGCTCGGGATTCTCGTCCGCGGTGGCGCGCACGAAGGTGCCGTCGGCCAGCACCATCTCGGCGGCTGTGAGGTGGTCGATCGTGAGGCCGTACTTGCGTCCGAGGAACCCGATGCCGCCCGCGGTCGCCAGCCCGCCGACGCCGACTCCCCCGTAGTCGCCGGAGCTGAGCGCCCAGCCGTGCGGCTGCAGCGCGGTCGCCACGTCACGCCAGCGGGCGCCGGGACCGATGCGGACGAGTCGGCTTTCCTCGTCGAGCACGGTGATCTCGTCGAGCCGGCCGAGGTCGATGACCAGTCCGCCGTCGTTCGTGGAGCGGCCGCTGATCCCGTGGCCGCCACTGCGGATGCCGAGCGGGAGGTGCCGGTGGGTGCGCGCGAACTCGATCGCGCTGACGACCTCGTCGACGGTGGACGGACGCAGCACGAGGCCCGGGTCGCCGCCGCGCAGGTAGGTGGAGCGGACGGAGGCGAACGCGGGGTCGCCGGGTTCCACGGCGGTCTCGGCCAAGCCCTCGGGGACGAGGTCGTACCCGATGCCGGGGCGACGCAGAGCACGGACGTCGGCGCGACGGATCGGGCGGTCGGACAGCGTGCCGGGCGGCAGGGTGCGCTCGGCGCCCGCGCGGACGGCGTGCACCAGCCCCTCGTCCAGGGTGTCCGCCTGGAGCACGAAGGAGCTGACACCGTGCTCGACGACCAGCGTGACGAGGTCCTCGGCGGAGCGCTCCTCGCTCATCACGACCGCGCGGCGGATCTCCCTGACGTCGCGGCCGGCCTCGGTCGCGGCACGGTCGACGGCGGCGTTGACGTCGGCGCCGAACTCGTCCAGGTCGACGATCAGCCCGTCGGCGATCCGGCCCGCGAGCGCGACGATCTCCGGATCCGCTCCGCTCAGCCAGATCGGGATCAGCCGGTCGACCTCCAGGGCGCGAACGGCCTCGAACACGGCTGTCACCGCGTCCGCGTCGTCGGACTCGAGCACGAGCTCCAACCGGCCGCCCGACAGCGACTGGAGACTGCCAGCGGCCCGCGCGACCATCGCTGGGGACCGATCGTCCACCGCGATCCGCGGCATGAGCACCACGTTCTCCGTGCGCGCGGCCGACCACGCAGCGAGCGTCAGCGCGTCGGCACCGGCCAGGACCGCGACGTCGTGGCCCGTCTCAGCGGGAGCCGATGTCTCGACACCGAACCGCAGTGGGTGTCCGTAGTTCTGAATGGTTGACACATCAACATCTTACCCCCGCGATCACGGGCGGACTTGACCGCCGCGAAGTCGTCGGCGAGCGAAGCCCTCACCTCCGGCGCGGACGCGGCGCGACTCGCGCAGAGCGAAAGGCGGCCCCAGGTGGGATGGGGCCGCCTTCCTGCTTCCCTCAGAACCGCGAGAAGGGCTTCGGCGTGGCGTAGCCGAAGGTGGCGTTCTCGGCGAACGCGTTGACGCCGAAGGTGGCGTTGAGCGCGCCGGCGGCGGTGTCGGTGAGCGTGAGCTTCACCGCGCCGAGGTCACGACGGTCCGACGTGCGGATCTTGAACAGGTCGACCCGACCGACGTTGCCGACCGTGCCCGAGACGTTGCCGCTGACGCGCAGCCGCGCGAGGTCGATGTTGAAGTCCGAGACCGTGATCGTCGAGGCGCCGGCGCTGAGGTTCAGGCCGCCGCTGTGCTTGATCCGCAGACCCTTGAGGCTGTACCCGGTGATCGGGAACTTCGCGGCGAGCGTGCCCTTGTAGGCACCGGCCTTGGCGCCCTGGACCGGCGCGGGCGTGATGCCCGCGCTGCCGATGAGCTCGTACACGGCCGGAGCGACGGCGACGCGCGTGTAGCCGACCTTCTTGGCGGTGCTCTTCGATGCGGCTTGTGCGGGTGTTCCCATGGCGGTCGCCATCCCCAGACTCAGGACGACCGTCAGCAACGCGAGGATTGCCTTCTTCATGATGTTCCCCTTTTCAGCGGCCGGAGCTTCCGACCTCCTGAGGGGGCTTCGGAGACGTCGGCGATCCGGATGGGAACACGTCCGAGGGCTGGGATTCCAAGCCTAATCAGGCGCGGTGGGCCTTCCAGATCCCCATCATGAAGAGGCTGATCGCCGACGCGATCGCGAGCGCGGTCCACGCGGCCACCGGGCCCGAGACGTACCCCGTGCGGGCCGGTCCCATGCTCAGGAGCGCCACGAGAGCGGCTCCCCACGCCACGAGAGCGACGACGAACCCGACGCCGAGGATGATCCCGCCGAGGCGAGGTGGCTTCGTGCCCTCGAGGTGGGACTGGTCCTGGGGCTGCCCGACGTGCGGGACGTGGACGTGCGGTAGATGGAGGTGCGCGGTCGCCATGATGCTCTCCGTTCGCCAGGGTCACATCGACCTGTCATTCGACTGTACGCCTGCAACTCCGGGACGACAACCGCCTCGGCGCGGCCTCGCGGCGAGCCCGAGAACCTGCTTGACTGAGCCGTGAACAAGCGTTCACGACTTCCCGAACGGACCCTGAGTGACCTCCTCCCCACCCTCCGCGGCCGCGACGCAGCGGACCGCGCCGCCGGCGCGCAGTGCCGCGCTGATCGTGACGACGCTGTCGCTGTGCGGCATCGTCGTGTCACTGCAGCAGACGCTCCTGCTGCCCCTGCTGCCGATGCTGCCCGACCTCGTGGGCGCCTCGGCCGACGACACCTCGTGGCTCGTGACCGCGACCCTGCTGACCGGCGCCATCGCCACGCCGACCGTCACGCGACTGGCCGACATGTACGGCAAGCGCCGGATGATCGTGCTGGCGCTCGGGATCTCGGTCCTGGGCTCGCTGGTCGGCGCGGTGAGCGACGACCTCGCCCTGCTGATCCTCGCCCGCGCCCTCCAGGGCGTCGGCACGGCGGTCGTCCCGGTCGGCATCGCGATCATGCGCGACGAGCTGCCGCGCGAGCGGATCCCCCTCGGCGTCGCCCTGATGAGCGCGACGCTGGCGATCGGCGCCGGGGTCGGCCTCCCCGTGGCGGGCCTGATCTCCGAGCACCTCGACTGGCACGCGATCTTCTGGGTGACCGGGGCCGTCGGCCTGGTCCTGCTGGTCGCCGCCATGGTGGTGCTCCCCGAGTCCCCGGTCCGCACGCGCGGCACGTTCGACATCCGCGGGGCCGTGCTGCTCTCCGGCGCCCTGACCGCGCTCATGCTCGCCATCTCCAAGGGTTCGATCTGGGGCTGGACCTCGCCGACCACGCTCGGTCTCGTCGCCGGCGGCGGCATCCTGCTCGCGATCTGGGTCCCCGTGGAGCTGCGCACCCCGAGCCCGCTGGTCGACCTGCGCGTCTCGTCGCGGCGCGCGGTCGTCCTGGTGAACTCGGCGTCCGTGCTCATCGGATTCGCGATGTTCGCCAACATGCTGCTCACCACGCAGCTCCTCCAGCTCCCGGAGGAGTCGGGCTACGGACTCGGACTCGGCGTCCTTGAGACCGGATGGTGGATGGTTCCCAACGCGGCGGCCTTCGGCCTCATGGCACCGGTCTCGGCCTGGCTCACGCGGCGGTTCGGTCCGCAGGTCACGGCGCTGTCCGGCTGCCTCATCATGAGCGTCACGTACGTCGCGCGCGTGTTCTTCAGCGACAACCTCACCCAGATCGTGATCGGCTCGGTCGTGGTCGGTGCGGGCACGGCCATGGTCTACGGGGCGCTGCCCACGATGATCATGCGCGCCGTCCCCGTGACGGAGACGGCCTCCGCGAACGGCCTCAACGTCCTGCTGCGCTCGATCGGCACCACGACCGCCAGCGCCATCGTCGCGGCCGTCACCTCCGCGTCGATCGTGACGATCGGCGGTGAGGAGGCGACCAGCGAGGGCGCCCTCAAGCTGCTGTTCTGGATCGCGGCGGCGGCGGCGATCCTGAGCGCGGCAGTCACGTTCCCGACCCTGCGGATGCCGGACTTCGCGCCCGAGGCGGACCGCTCCGGGACCGCGACCACGAGCCGGCCCACGCGTGTGGTGCGCGGCCGGGTCGTCGACGAGCACGCCCGGCCGGTGCGGAACGCCGTCGTCACCGTGCTGACCACCGAGGGCGCCGCCGTCGACTGGGGCCAGGCCGACTCCGAGGGGCAGGTCAGCGTCGCCGTGCCGGGACGCGGCGACTACTTCGTCGTGACCTCCGCCGACGGTTGGCAGCCCCGGTCGCGCATCGTCACCCTCGACGACGACTCCCGGTTCCCGCCCCTCGTCCTGCGCCACCGGCTGACGCTCGAGGGCACGATCAGCGACACCGACGGCGCCCCGATCTCGGGCGCCCTCGTGATCCTGACCCACCACGCCGGCGAGGCGGTGCACTCGACGCGCACCGACGAGGACGGTCGCTACGCGGTGCCGCGACCCGCCAACGGCCGCTACGTGCTCAGCGCCATCGCGGACAACGGCGCGACGGGGGCCCGTCCCGTCACCGTGTGGGAGGCCAACCGCACCGCGGACCTCACGCTGGGGACACCCCTCGCATGACGGCTCCCGAGGCGCCGGACCTGCACGCCGCAGTATGGGGCGCAGCCGCCGAGCTGTTCGCGCGCAACGGCTACCCCGAGGTGACGATCCGCGCGATCGCAGCCCGTGCCGGCACCTCCCCCGCCCTGGTGATGAAGGTCGCCGGCAGCAAGGAGGAGCTGTTCCACCGCACGGCGACGATCAGCGCACCGGCCCTGCCCGACGTGCCCGTCTCGCACCTGGGACCGGCCCTCGTCGCCGAGCTCGTCGACCGGCAGCGGCGCGGGGACCTCGAGCACCTGGGCCGCGCGATGATGCTGCGCGTCAACGCTCCGGATCCCGAGTGCGTGAGGGCCAAGTTCCTCGGCGGCTACGTCGCGCCGCTGACCGAGGTCCTCGAGGGCCCGCGCCCGGAGCTGCGGGCCGAGCTGGCCGTCTCGGCCCTCCTCGGGCTGGCGACCACCCTGCGCTTCTTCGAGTCCCCGGCACTCCTCGCCGATCTCGATGCGGCGGAGGCCGCGTACGGGCCGATCGTGCAGCAGCTCCTCGACGCACCGTAGGGGAACCGGCGCGCCCGCCGGCCACTACCGGCATGCTTGCGACATGACGATCCTGGACGACAACCGGTACGTCGCGCTGGCCCGGCTGGTGCGACGCCACGGCAGGTCCGACCTCCTCGCCGGGGCCCAGCTCGACGAGTTCGACATCGACGACGAGACTCCCCTCGGCGACGCCGAGCGCGCGGAGGCCTTCGCCGACGACCTCGAGCGGATGGGCCCGACGTTCATCAAGCTCGGCCAGCTGCTGTCCACGCGCTTCGACCTCCTGCCCGCGTCGTACACGACGGCGCTGGAGCGGTTGCAGGACGAGGTCGAGCCGATCGAGTTCGAGGCCGTCCGCGAGGTCGTCGAGACGGAGCTGGGCGCCACGCTGCGGGAGCGCTTCACCGAGTTCGACCCCGAGCCGCTGGCCGCGGCCTCCCTCGGCCAGGTGCACCGGGCGGTGCTGCGCAACGGCCGCGAGGTCGTGGTGAAGGTGCAGCGCCCGGGAGTGCGCGACGTCGTGCGCGAGGACATGAAGGTGCTCGGCCGGCTCGCGCGGCTGGCCGACAAGCGCACCGAGGTCGGCCACCGGTTCGGCTTCGGCCGCCTGCTCGACCAGTTCCGCCGCTCCCTGGCCGGCGAGCTCGACTACCGCCGGGAGGCGCGCAACCTCGTCACCTTCGGCGAGCTCACCGCCGCGTACGACCTGCTGCTCGTCCCGCAGCCTGTGCCGGCGTACACCACCTCGAAGGTCCTGACCATGGACTTCGTGAAGGGCCGCAAGGTCACCGACATCGGCCAGCTGGGCCTGGTCGACCTCGATGCCCGGCCCATCGTCGAGCAGCTGTTCAGCGCCTACCTGCGGATGATCCTCGACGCCGGCATCCTGCACGCCGATCCCCACCCCGGGAACCTGCTGCTCACCGACGACGGCCGCCTGGCCCTGCTCGACCTCGGCATGACCGCGTCCGTGCCGCCGCGCGTCCAGCACGACATCATCAAGCTGCTGCTGGCCATCAGCGACGGTGACGGCGAGGAGACCGCCTCGATCCTCGCGAGCATGGGACACCCGCTGGACGGGTTTGACGCCGGCGCCTTCCGAGACGACGTGTCGCACCTGGTGTCCGAAGCGATCGCGAGCGGCGCCGACGTCGCCGTCGGAGCCGTGCTGGTCGACCTGAGCCGGTTGTCCGGTGCCCACGGGCTGCGCCCGCCCGCCGAGATGTCGATGGTGGGCAAGGCCCTGCTGAACCTCGACCGCTCGACGTCGCACCTCGACCCGGGCTTCTCCCCCGCCGAGGCCATCCGCGAGAACGTCAGCGACATCTTCACCGCCGGGCTCACCATGACGCCGGGCGGGATCGTCGCGGCCGCGATCGAGTCGAAGACCTTCGTCGCGGAGCTGCCCAAGCGCGCCAACCGGATCATGGACGCCCTCGCCGAGGGAGAGTTCCGGGTCAAGGTCGACGCGATGGACGAGCAGCGGCTGCACATGGTGCTGCAGCGGATCGCCAACCGCCTCACCCTCGGCATCATCATCGCCGCCACGATCCTCGGCGCGGCCCTGACGATGCGCGTCCCGTCGGAGTGGACGCTTCTGGGTTACCCCGGTCTGGCGATGCTGCTGTTCCTCTTCGCCGTGTGCTCCGGCATCGCCCTGGCCGTCTGGATCCTCATGACCGACCGCAAGGTCGCCCGCACCCAGCACCCGACGGGGCCGCCTTCCTAAGGCGCGTGGCCCGACTACGGTGGGCGAATGCCGACCGCCTCTCGCCCACGCCGGTTCGCCGCGGATCGCGCTGCGCGCTGGGGCGCCCTGGCACTGGTCGTGCGGCCGCTCTACATCGGCACCGAGATCCTCGTCGCGGCGGCGACGATCGGAGGCTATGACTTCCTCGCGGACACGGTCAGCCGGCTCGGCGAGATCGGCTGCTCACCTGACTTCTGCTCCCCCCGGCACGCGTGGATGAACGGATCCTTCGTGGCCTTCGGCGTCCTCCTGACCGGGAGCGCGGTGTGGCTGGCGCGACGCCTGGGGCCGTGGGCGGCGGGACTGCTGGTGATCGCGGGACTGAGCTCGATCGCGACCGGCCTGACGCCCCAGGACCAGGCCGGCGTCGCCCACGCGATCGCCGCGACTCCCCTCTTCATCGCCCAACCGGCGGCGCTGCTGGTGCTGGCCGCCCGGGTCCGAGGAGACCAACCGCACCTGTCGCGCCTGCTGTTCGCGACCGGCGCGATCACCGCTGCGGCCGCCGTGGGATTCGTCCTCGCCGGGGAAGGTGACGCGGGCCTGCTCGAGCGCCTCGCGCTGTGGCCCGTGGTGATCGCCTTGGCCGCGTTCGGCGTCGCCGAGCTTCGCTCCGGACCATGGACGCGCTGGCCTACGCCCTGAACCGGTACGTCTCCTCGTGCACCACCTCGTCGAGGGGTGACCGGTGCCGCCAGCCGAAGCGCTCGAGGTCAGGCACCTCCGGGAGGTCGTCGACCGCCCCGACGCACAGCCAGGCCACGGGTCGGACGCGATCCGGGAAGCCGACCAGGTCGGCCAGGAACTCCTCGCGGTAGAAGCTCACCCACCCGACGCCGAGGCCCTCGGCGGTCGCCGCGAGCCAGAGGTTCTCGATCGCGCAGACCACGGAGTAGAGTCCCGCATCTGCGATGGCATGGCGCCCCAACACGTGGGAGCCGCCGCGGTCGGGGTCGTAGCCCACCACCACGCCCAGCCCTGATTCGACGATCCCCTCAATCTTGATCCGGGCGAAGGTCTCCGCTCGCTCGCCGTCGAGCGAGCCGGCGAACACCTCACGCTCCTGTGCCACATGGTCGCGGAACGCCTCGAGCGTCCGCTGGGACCGGACGAGCACGAAGTCCCACGGCTGGCTCATCCCCACGCTCGGCGC
This sequence comes from Aeromicrobium sp. JP4, assembly GCF_054957925.1. Classification (NCBI taxonomy): domain Bacteria; kingdom Bacillati; phylum Actinomycetota; class Actinomycetes; order Propionibacteriales; family Nocardioidaceae; genus Aeromicrobium; species Aeromicrobium sp. JP4. The sequence continues at coordinate 2,901,922 of NZ_CM143290.1, read as the reverse complement.
GCAGTGGGCCGCCGCCAGGACCCGATGGAGCGCCTCCGGATCCACCGGCTCACCGGTGAACTCGCGGCGGGTGTCGCGGCGCCGATTGATCACGTCGTAGAGGTCCCTCACCACGTGCCGCTCCTCTCGTGCGTGACGAGGGTATCGGTGCAGCCCGCGGAGCGTCCGTCAGACCAGGATCGCGAGGAGCGCGAGCGAGGAGCCCGCGGCGATGGCCGTGGAGAGCGTCGCCAGGACCAGGGCGCGAGCGGGCACGGGCCACAGCTCCCGCATCCTGATCCCGAGGCCGAGACCGAACATGCCGGCCGCCAGGAGCACGTTGGTCACCACGCCCGCCACGGTCAGCGCGGACTCCGGCAGCACACCAATGCTCCGCAGCGCGACGGCGGCGATGAAGCCCACCACGAACCACGGAAGCAGGGGCGTCTTCCTCGAGCCCTCGTCCGCGCAGCGGCGGGCCACGAGGATCGACATGGGCGCGAGCATCGCGACCCGCCCGAGCTTCACGGTCGTGGCCAGCGCCACGGCTCCACCGCCGAGGACCGATCCTGCCGCGACGACCTGGGCCACCTCGTGGATGCTGGCGCCCGCCCAGACGGCCGCCTGGGCCTCGTCGAGTCCGATCAGGTGGGAGGCCCACGGGACGAGGGCGATCATGATCGATCCGAAGACCGTCACCAGGGCCACGGCCAGGGCCACGTCGCGCTGGCGGGCCCGCACCGTGTCGGCGACCGCCGCGATCGCGGCAGCACCGCAGATCGAGAAGCCGGCCGCCATGAGGGTCACGAAACGCGGCTCGAGGCGCAGCCGGGCGCCGATCGCGAGCGTGCCGTAGTACGTGATCAGGACGGTGCCGATGACCACGGCGACGCCACCCAGCCCGATTCCGAACACCGCGTCGATCGGCAGCTTGATGCCGAGCATGACGACGCCCCAGCGCAGCAGCAGCTTCGTGAGCCGCTCCTGGTCGTGGAGGATCCGGTGCCGGGCGAGAGGCGTGTTCGTGACGACGACGCCGAGCACCAGCGCGACCAGGAGCGGGCTCGCGAGGGGGAACAACAGGTTCACCCCGGCCGCGATGGCGGCCGCGACGAGCGCCGGCGCGAGCCGGTATCCCGAGGTCCGGGCGTCGAGGGTGAGGGCCATACCTCGACCATCGCCGAGTGCGGTCCGCGGCGGTAGACCCCGCGATCGACGTGGGATATAAACAAAGGTGATGACTCCCGACGTCGACATGGAGACCCTGCGCCTGCTGGTGGACCTCGCCGAGCTGAACAGCCTCAGCGCGGCGGCCCAGGCCCGGGGCATCAGCCAGCCGGCCGCGAGTGCCCGACTCCGCGCGTTCGAGGCTCGCTGGCGGGTGACGGTCGCCGACCGGTCGCCGCGGGGAACGGCCCTCACGACCGACGGGCTCGCGATCGTCTCGTGGGCCCGCACCGTGCTGCACGAGGTCGACCTCATGCGGGCCGCCCTCACGGCCCTGAGCGACGAGCGGCACGCCGAGCTCGAGGTGGCCGCGAGCCTGACGATCGCCGAGTTCATCCTGCCGCGCTGGCTCGGCGAGCTCCGCAGCCGATCCGTGGTCGTCCGGCCCCGGCTCCACGTCGTCAACAGCGAGAAGGTGGCCGAGCTCGTCCGCTCGCGCACGGTGGACGTCGGATTCATCGAGAGCGCCGCGGTCCCCCGCGACCTCGCCCACCGGCTCGTCGGGTCGGACCAGCTGGCCGTGGTCGTCGACCCGCGCCACCCGTGGGCCCGGCGCAGCACCCCCGTCCCGCACGAGGCACTGCGGAACGAGGCATGGGTGCTGCGCGAGACCGGCAGCGGCACCCGCAGCACGTTCGAGCGTGCGCTGCGCTTCGAGCCCCAGCTCGCGATGGAGGCCGACTCCACGACGGCGCTGATCGGTGCCGCGCGAGCGGGGGTCGGCCCGGCCGTCGTCTCCCGGCGCGCCGTCGCCTCCGAGCTCGAGACCGGACGGCTCGTGGAGGTCCCCACCGACCTCGATCTCTGGCGGCCGCTCACCGCCATTTGGCTGATGGAGCGGCGCCTGCCGGACTCGGCCGACGCCCTGCTGCGCATCGCCCGCGCGGGGACGACCCGGCGACAGACGACCTAGGACCAGCACACCGGCCAGGGGGCGGGCGCCGCCGTCAGGCGACCCACTCGACGAGCTGCCAGATGATGCCGTTCGGGTCGGCGAACTGGCAGTAGCGCTCGCCCCACGGCTCGGTCTCGGGTGGCGTCACCACGCGGGCGCCGGCGGCCTCGATGCGCTGGAACTCGGCATCGAGCCCGTCGACGACGCACACCAGGAGCAGCCCGTCACCCGCGGAGCCCGCGGCCTCGCGAGGCTTGAACGTCGGCAGGCCCGTGGCGAGGAAGATCAGGTGCGAGCCGGTGCCGGCGTGCTGGAGCGAGACGAAGCCCTCGGCGGACATCGCCTCGGTGTAGCCGAAGTGGGTGCGCGCGAACTCCGCGGACGCCTCGACGTCGGGGACGTTGAGCGACACGGCGGTCTGGGTGATGTTCATGGGTGCCTCCCGGCGTTAAACTCTGTACAACGTACAAGGTAACGCACCGAACGCTGAATCGATTCCCCATGCCGAGAGACCTGATCGACCTGCTGTGGCGGGACAGCCCGCTCGCTCCCCCGCCGCGCCGTCGGGGCCCCCGTGCGACGCACACCACCGGCGACGTCGTCGTGCAGGCGATGGCGCTGGCCGACGAGGGCGGACTGACCGCCGTGACGATCCGGGCGGTCGCGGAGTCGCTCGGGCTGACGACGATGTCGGTCTACACGCACGTCAACGGCCGCGACGACCTCCTCGTGCTGATGGCCGACCGCGCCCACGCCGAGATGGAGCCGCCGGCGTTCGGACGCGCGCGGTGGCGCACTCGCGTGCGACGCGTCGCCGAGGCCCATCTCGAGCTGCTGCGGGCGCGACCCTGGCTGCTGGGGGTCGACGATCCGCGGACGGCCCTGGGGCCCGGCACGATCGCGAAGTACGACCACGAGCTGCACGCGTTCGACGACACCGGTCTCGACGACCTCGACCGCGACGCGGCGCTCGCCTTCGTACTCGACTTCGTCCGGTCGACGGCATCCCGCATGGCGCAGGCGTCCGCAGCCGTCAACATGGCCGAGGAGTGGGAGCGGTCTGCCCCGTCGCTCGCGACCTACCTCGGCACGGACCTCGCGCTGGCCCAGCGGGTCGGCCGCGCCGCAGGCGAGAGCATGCAGGGTCCCTACGACGCGCACCGCGCGTGGGAGTGGGGCCTCACCCGCGTGATCGGCGGCCTGGCGGAGATCATCGAGGACTCCTGATTCGGCTGCGGTGGCATGCTTTCCCCAGGGGAGATCTTTCCCAGGAGGTGCCCCCATGCGCCGTGAGCCGCTGCCCGCCATCGTGCTGGCGCTGCTCGTCGCGGCCTCGCTCGCGGCGTGGGTGACGTCCACCTCGGACGAGGGCGCGTCCGCGCGCGGCTCCCTCCTCGCGGAGGAGGCCGACGCGCTGCCCCGACCCGAGGTGACGCTGGCGTTCGGCGGAGACGTCCACTTCGAGGGTCGCCTCGCCCGGTCCGTCAGCCGGGGCGACAGCACGCTCGGCCCGCTGTCCGCCGCCCTCAGCGAGGCGGACCTGGCGATCGTCAACCTCGAAAGCGCGCTCACGTCCCGGGGATCCCGCGCGCGCAAGGAGTTGGAGACCCCGTCGGCGCGCTACTGGTTCCGGAGCCCTCCGGCGGCCCTGGACGTGCTGGCCCGGTCAGGCGTGGACGTCGTCTCCCTGGCGAACAACCACGCCGGTGACTACGGCGGGGTGGGCGTGCGCGACGCCCTCCGCGCCGGGCGGCGCGGTCCCGTCCGGGTGGTCGGCATCGGCCGGAATGCCGACGAGGCCTTCCGTCCGCAGGAATTCGAGGTGAAGGGGGTCACCGTCGCCGTGCTCGCGGCCGACGCGTCCACCCGCGAGAGCCGCGACCCGGTCTGGGCGGCCGGGCCGACCTGGGGCGGCATCGCCGCGGCGCGCGTCCCGCGCACCGACCGCCTGCTCGCCGAAGTGCGCGCCGTGGCCGAGCGCGCGGACCTCGTGGTGGTCCAGCTGCACTGGGGCGCCGAGGGCGCGACGTGCGCGACCGAAGACCAGGTGACGCTCGCGAAGTCACTGGCGGACGCGGGCGCCGACGTCGTCACGGGCTCCCACTCGCACACGCTGCTCGGAAGCGGCCTGCTCGGCGACACCTACGTGAACTACGGGCTCGGCAACCTCCACTGGTACCACGGCAGGAACGCGGACACGGGGGTCCTGCGACTGCGGTTCCGCGGCGACGAGCTGGTCGGCGAGGAGTGGGTGCCCGGCCTCGTCCCGGAGCGGGGCGGCCCGGCCCGCGCACTGCGTGGGGCGGCGGCCGCCGCGGCGCAGGAGCGCTGGCAGTCGCGTCGCGCGTGCACCAGCCTCGTGCCCGTGGACGTCGACGGCACCGTCGAGGCCGGCACCGAGCTGCCGCCGTTCGAGGGCTCCGTCGAGCCGATCGGGGCCGCGCTGGCCAGCCGGATGGCGAGCAGCCACGACCCCGCCATGTGCCCGGTGCCATTGGACTCGCTGCGCTACGTCCGGGTGACGCACGTGGGCTTCGACGGCCGGGCCCGCGAGGGCGAGCTGGCCGTGCACGCCGATCACGCGGACGACCTGCTCACCGTCTTCCGCGAGCTCTACGAGGCGCGGTGGCCCATCGAGCGGATGCGCCTGGTCAGCGACTACGGCGGTGACGACGACGCGTCGATGGCCGCCAACAACACGTCGGGCTTCAACTGCCGGCGGGTGCTCGGACAGCCGAACTGGTCGCGCCACGCCTTCGGCGACGCCGTGGACCTCAACCCGGTGCAGAACCCCTACGTCACCTCCGGTCAGGTCCTGCCGGACGCCGGGGCGCCGTTCGCCGGCGTCGACCGCTCCCCCGGCGCCGAGACCGCGCCCGGGGTCATCCACGACGGCGACGTCGTCGTGAACGCCTTCGAGCGGATCGGCTGGATGTGGGGCGGGCGCTGGCCCGAGCCCGACTTCCAGCACTTCGCCGCACCCGAGTGAGGCGACCTCACCCCAGCAGGCGCCGCGTCCGCTCGTCGGCCGGGTAGAACGCCTCGATCGCGAGCTCGGAGAGCGTCACCTCCCGCGGGGTCCCGAAGACCGTGGTCGTCGAGATGAACGAGAGCACCTCGCCAGCCTCGGTCCGCAGCTGCAAGGGGACGACGAGGGCGGGCGAGTCGACCGGCGCGATGCCGCCGGCGACGACCTCGCCGTACAGCTCCGCGAGGAACGGGTCCCCCGTCGCCGCGTGCTCGCGGTGCAGCCGCTCGGCGAGGTGCGCCCGCCACTCGTCGAGGTTGGCGATGCGGCCGCCCAGCCCGCGGGGATGGATGGACAGCCGGATGACGTTCACCGGCGGCTCGAGCAGGTCCGCGTCGACTCCCGCGAGCAACGCGTACGTCGCCTCGTTCGCGGCGACCAGCTCCCAGCGGCGGTCGACCACGAGCGCCGGGTAGGGATGGTGCGCCACGAGGATCGCCTCGAGGGCACGGTTCGCCTCGGCCATCGACGGGTCGCCCAGCGCGCGCTCGGGATGGGCCGGCGCGTGACCCGCCGCCAGCAGCACCTGGTTCTGCTCGCGCAGCGGCACCTCGAGCTGGTCGCACAGGCGCATCACCATCGTGCTCGTCGGGCGACTGCGGCCCGTCTCGATCCAGCTGAGATGGCGGGCCGACACCTCGGCGCGGTTCGCGAGCTCGAGCTGCGAGAGCCGGCGGCGCTGCCGCCACTCACGGATCAGGGTGCCGGCGGTGGTGCTCACGAGCGCCAACCTAGCCAAGGGAGGGCACCGCGGCCATGACCTGCGAGGTCATCGACGTCCGGCGGCGCGTCGGGTGGGATCGACCCATCACCGACGAACGGAGCACATCATGAGCACCACCCAGGCCTACGCCATCGCCTACCTGCGCGAAGTGGACTTCGGTCCCGAGATCATCGAGTACCTCGAGCGGATCGACGACACCCTCGCGCCCTACGAGGGCCGTTTCATCGTGCACGGCGGCACCCTGACCGCAGCCGAGGGCACGTGGGACGGCGATCTCGTCATCATCGAGTTCCCGAGTGCCCGGGCGGCACGGGACTGGTACGAGTCGCCGGGCTACCAGGCGATCCTGCCGCTGCGCACCGAGCACTCCTCGTCGATCGCCTGCATCGTCGAGGGGACGAAGCCGGGCCACGTGGCGAAGGACAAGCTCGCCGCGCTGCTGGCCTGAGCCCGACGGGATGCGACGGCGGCCCTCGAGGTCGCCGGGACATGGATCACCCGATCTCGGCGTAGCGTGAGCCGTGTCACGTCGACGAGAGGCTGAGGCCGTGAAGATCGGTGTTCCCCAGGAGATCAAGAACCACGAGTACCGGGTGGCGATCACCCCGCTGGGCGTGCGCGAGCTGACCAGCCGCGACCACTCGGTCGTCATCCAGACCGGCGCCGGAGTCGGCTCGTCGATCGCCGACGACGACTACGTCGCGGCCGGCGCGACCATCGTCGACGACGCGGAGTCCGCGTGGGGCACCGATGGCGGCGTGGACCTCGTACTGAAGGTCAAGGAGCCCGTCGCCGAGGAGTACCACCGCATGCGCGAGGGTCAGCTGCTCTTCACGTACCTGCACCTGGCGGCCGACCGACCGCTGACCGATGAGCTGCTCGCGCGGAAGGTCACCGCCGTGGCCTACGAGACGGTGACCGGCGCGAACGGCGGGCTCCCCCTGCTGTACCCCATGAGCGAGGTGGCGGGATGCCTTGCGCCCCAGGTCGGCGCGCACGCGCTGATGAGGGCCGAGGGCGGCCGAGGGGTGCTGCTCGGCGGGGTCGGTGGTGTCGCCAACGCGAAGGTGGTCATCATCGGCGCCGGGGTGTCCGGGCAGAACGCGGCGAACATCGCCCTCGGCATGGGCGCCGACGTGACCCTCCTGGACACCGACCTCGACAAGCTGAGGATGAGCTTCTGGAGGTACGACAACCGCGTGCACGGACTCGCCTCGTCGAGGCTCGCGATCGAGCAGCAGGTGCTCGCCGCTGATCTGGTCATCGGAGCGGTGCTGCTGCCGGGCGCCGCGGCTCCGAAGCTGGTCAGCAACGAGCTGGTGTCGCGGATGAAGCCGGGGTCGGTCCTCGTCGACATCGCGATCGACCAGGGGGGCTGCTTCGAGGACTCGCGCCCGACGACGCACGCCGATCCGACCTTCGGCGTCCACGACTCGATCTTCTACTGCGTGGCCAACATGCCCGGGGCGGTCCCCCACACGTCGACGTACGCCCTGACGAACGCGACGCTGCCCTACACGATCGCCCTGGCCGAGCACGGCTGGACCGAGGCGATGCGAGCCGACACCGGTCTGGCGCAGGGCCTCAACACCCACGACGGGAAGCTGACGAACGCCGCGGTCGGCGCGGCCGTGGGCCACTCGGCGATCACGGTCGAGGAGGTCCTGTCGGCCTGACGGTGGACCACCCGCGTGCCAGCATGCCGAGATGAGCACGAGTCCGGACGAGGGCGTCGAAGCCGAGCACGCCGGAAGCACCCGCCTGATGCTGCTGCTGGCGGCGGCGATGTTCGTCCTGGTGGTCGACACGTCCTTGATGAACGTGTCGATCTCCGCTGTCATCGACGACCTGGACACCACGGCCAGCGGGGTGCAGTCCGCCATCGCGCTCGAGGCACTCGTCTCGGCGGCGTTCATCCTGATCAACAGCAAGGTCGGCGACCTGATCGGCCGCAAGCGCGCCTACGTCCTCGGGCTCGCGGCGTACGCGCTGGGAGCCCTGGCGATGACCCTCGCCCAGAGCCTCACCTCGATCGTCGTCTTCTGGGCGATCATCGGGGGGCTGGGGGCCTCGCTGCTGCTGCCGGCCATGCAGTCACTGATCCACGGCAACTTCACGGGCGCCGCGCAGAAGAAGGCGTACGCGCTGGTCGGTGCCGCGGCTGCCATCGCGGCCGCGATCGGCCCTCTCCTCGGCGGATTCGTCACGACCTACCTCTCGTGGCGAGTCGGCTTCGCGCTGGAGGTCGTCATCATCGGCGTCGTCCTGAGCCAGATCCGGCTGGTCCGCGACGTTCCGTACACCGGCTCACGGCAGGTGGACCCGGTCGGCGCCGTCCTGTCCGTCGTCGGCATGGGCGGGGTCGTCCTCGGCATCCTCGTCTGGCAGGAGGGCGGTGAGTACGTCGGCCTGCTGATGGTGGTCGGGGCCGCCGCGCTCGCGGTGCTCACGCGGTGGCTCGTCCGGCGCAAGCGCGAGCAGAAGGTCCCGCTGCTCGACCCCGACCTGTTCCGGCACCCGAACTTCACGGCCGGCGTCTCGGGTCAGCTGCTCCAGCAGGTCGCGCTCGGCGGGGCGATGATCGCCTTGCCGCTGTTCTTCCAGATGACGCTCGAGTACGACGCCCTCGAGGCCGGGCTCTCCCTGGCTCCCCTGTCGCTGACCATGTTCGTCGCGGCCGTCCTGGCCGGCAGGAAGGCCGGCGGCCGGCGGCCGGCCGCGATCATCCGCGACGGCTTCGTGTTGACCAGCCTGGGGATCGCGATCATCATCCCGTTCGTCCCCCGGGTGGACAGCGGCTGGTACCTCGTCGTCCCCCTGGCCATCACGGGGTGCGGCCTGGGCCTGCTCGTGTCGCAGCTCAACAACTACACGCTCGCGCCCGTCGAGGAGGAGCGAGTCAGCGAGGCCGCCGGGGTCAACTCCGCGGCCGGCTCCTTCGGGCTCTCCTTCGGCCTGGCCATGGCCGGCGGCCTCATGCTCGCGGCCCTGTCGATCAGCTTCACCCAGATGACCGAGAGCAGCGAGGTCATCCCGGCGGCGCAGCAGCAGCAGATCGCCGCCGCCCTCGAGAACGACGCCGAGATCATGAGCAGCACCCAGCTGGCCGAGCAGATCACCGGCGAGCCCCCGGCCGTCGAGGCCGAGGTCGTCGCCATCAACGACGACGCCCGCAACCTCTCGCTCCAGATCGCCCTCCTGGTCCCCCTCGTCGCCGGGCTGCTCGGGCTGCTCAACTCCTTCCGGATGCTGCGGCTGCCGGACCGCAGGCCCGCGACGGACCTCGGCGGCGTGGACTTCTGACCCTCCGCCGCGCCGTCGGTGGCGTTGGGCCCTGGACCAGCAGGCCCGCAGGACCGGAGCGGGCCCGAACGTCAGATCGGTGCGTCCCAGCTGCAGGCGTCGGCGGTCGCGTAGATCGTGTCGCGCAGGGTGCGGATCTGCTCGTTGATCTGCGCCAGCTCCTGCGGGGTGCGTCCCGAGCTCTCGAGCAGCGCCGAGCCGAGGCATCCGGCCCGCTCACGCAGCGCGTCGCCCTGGGGCGTGAGGGCGACGATGACCTGCCGCTCGTTGCTGGGGTTGCGCCGACGCGTGATCAGTCCCCCGGTCTCGAGGCGCTTCAGCAACGGGGTGAGGGTGCTGGACTCCAGCGCGAGGCTCGAGGCGAGGGCGCTGACGGTCTGCTCGTCCTCGCGCCACAGGACGCTCAGCACGAGGTACTGCGGATACGTCAGTCCCAGCTCGTCGAGCAGGGGCTTGTACATCCGCTGGATCGCCATCCCCGCCGAGTAGATCGAGTAGCAGAGCTGGTCCTCCAGCGGAGTGGCCGGAGCGCTGGTCGCTGCAGTCATGTGAACTCCTCCTATCGCGATAATCATAACCGCGAAAACTTTTCTTCGCCGACCCCTTGACTCGTCGAGCACGTCGGAGCAGTCTTTACTTATCGCGATAAACGTTATCACGATTCGACAGAACAGGCACTCCCATGAACGCACAGCTCTCGCAGATCAAGAACGTGGTCCTCGTGCACGGCGCCTTCGCCGACGGCTCCGGGTGGCGCGGCGTGTACGACAACCTGACGGAGCGCGGCTACCGCGTCTCGATCGTCCAGAACCCGCTGACCTCGTTCGCCGACGACGTCGCGGCCACCACCCGGATCCTGGACCAGCAGGACGGCCCGGCGATCCTCGTCGGTCACTCCTGGGGCGGCACCGTCATCACCGAGGCGGGCACGCACCCGAACGTCGCGGGCCTCGTCTACGTCTCGGCGCTCATCCCGGACACGGGCGAGAACAGCGCCCAGCAGTACGAGGGCTTCGCCGCGACTCCGGAGTTCGTCATCGACGTCGCCGACGACGGGTTCGGACGGCTCAACCGCGCCGCGTTCAAGGCCGGCTTCGCCCACGACACGAGCGACGCCGACGCCGCCTTCCTGGCCGACTCGCAGGTCCCGATCAACATGGCCTCCTTCGAGGCGCGCGTCACGAAGGCCGCGTGGCACGACGTCCCCAGCTGGGCCGTCATCGCGACCGAGGACAAGGCCTTCGACCAGGCCATGCTCCAGCACATGGCGACGCGGATCGGCGCCCGCATCACCAACGTCTCGGCCAGCCATGCCCTCTTCCTCACCCAGGCGGGCGTCGTCGCTGACACGATCGACGAGGCCGCCCGCACCGCCGTGGCCGAACTGGTCTGACCCTTCCCCGCCCACGCCTCAGGCTCGGAGTCCGCGGACTCCGGGCCTGGGCTCATTCCCTGGGCAGCACGCCCGAGGCGAACACCTCCACGGCCGCCCGCCACACGCGGTCCCGCTGCTCCTCCGTCCGCCCGAGCAGTCCGTGGCGCTCCTGGACGGTGAGGCCTGCGAGCAGCGCGGCGAACGCCACGGCGCCCGTCTCGTCCGGGGACCCGAGCATGTCGACGACCACCTGCCGGCACTTCAAGGCACCGTGGCCGGGAGGTATCGGTCCCGCGAGAGGCCGCATGAACATGAGCTCCGTCAGCGCCGGCTCGGCACGGGAGAAGCGTCGGGTGGCCTCGGCGTACTCCATCAGTCCGCGGCGCACGTCGCCGGAGGCTTGGGGCAATGAGGTCGCGAGCAGTTCGAAGCCCTTGAGCGCCACGGCGTTGACCAGCCCCTCACGACCGCCGAAGAGCTGGTTGAGGGCCGCGATGTTCGTGCCGGCGACCGTGGCGACGTGACGCGTGGTGAGGGCGCCCGGACCCTCGCTCCTCACGATCTCGAGCGCGGCGTCGCGGATCTGGCTCGCCAGGGCATCCGTGCGGGTACGGGGTCGGGCCATGGGGCTATCCTAGGTTCTGTATCGTTGATACGTTACCGCCATGACCCGCCTACTCCCCCGTGTCGCCGAAGCCATCGAGGCGATGCCGATCGCGCGGCTGCTCGGCCTGTCGGTCGAGTCCACCGGCCCGGACCGGACCGTCGTCAGCATGCCCCTCCGGCCCGAGCTCACCTTCGACGGCATCCACTGCCAGGGCGGAGTCGTCGCGATGCTGGCCGACTTCGCCGCGGTCGGCGCCGCCTTCGCCGCGGTGGTCGAGACCGGCCGGATCGTCGCGACCACCGCGATCGAGGCCCACCACCTCCGACCCGCCCACGGCGAGCGACTCGTCGCCGTCGGACGGCTCGTCGGGCCACCCGGGCGCACGATGGTCGCCGCGGCCGACGTCCACCTCGGCTCCCCGGAGGGCGTGCACTGCCTGACCGGGCTGTTCACCGCCACGGCGATCAACCCGGCGCCGGCGACCTAGACCCTCGGCGCATCGAGGCGCCACCACCCGGGTGCCACCCTGACCCACGTGGGCCGTTGCCGTGGGAGTGTGAGGCATGAGCGACGACCCGCTGGACCACTTCGCCGAGGTCGCCCGCGCGATGAGCGCAGAGTCCGGTCTCGACCAGACCCTGGAGCGCGCCGTCGCCGGTGCCGTCGAGCTGGTGGAGGGTTGTGACCATGCCGGCATCTCGGTGGTCGAGCGGCGCCGAGTCGTCGAGACCGCGGCCGCCTCCGACGACCTCGTCCGCCGTGGCGACCAGCTGCAGTACGAGCTGAACGAGGGTCCCTGCCTCCAGTCGATCCGCGAGCAGGAGACGGTGCAGAGCGACGACCTCACCACGGAGGACCGGTGGCCCACCTGGTCGCGCCGGGCGGCTGACGAGCTCGGCGTCCGGTCGATGCTCTCGGTGCAGCTGTTCGTCAGCGAGGACAGCCTCGGCGCCCTGAACCTCTACTCCGGCACCGTGGGCGCGTTCACCGCCGACAGCAGGGAGACGGCCCTGGCGCTCGCGGCGCACGTCGCCGTCGCGATGCTCGCCGCGCAGGAGCACGAAAACTACGAGTCCGCCCTCGCCCACCGCACGGTGATCGGCCAGGCCCAGGGCATCCTCATGGAGCGCTACCAGCTGACGCCCGACCAGGCGTTCGCGACTCTCGCGCGGGTCTCGCAGGCCCAGAACCGCAAGCTCCGCCACATCGCGCTCGACCTCACGCGCAACGCGAACCTGGGGGGCCTGCCTCGCAGCCCGGCGCCGCCCGCCCCCTGAAGGGTCGGCGCGGGTCACGACAATCCTCGCGGGCCCAGACCGGTTCTCGCGACAGGCGCTGGATAATTACTAGGAAGTCCTACTATATTGGTAGGACATCCTAGTAATCAGTGAGGTCACCATGCACGCTCCCGTGAATCCGGTGCGCTTCGTCACCGCGTCGAGCCTCTTCGACGGCCACGACGCGAGCATCAACATCATGCGGCGCATCCTGCAGAGCCAGGGCGCTGAGGTGATCCACCTCGGCCACAACCGCTCCGTGGCCGAGATCGTCGACGCGGCGGTCGAGGAGGACGTGCAGGGCGTGGCGGTCAGCTCCTACCAGGGCGGCCACGTGGAGTACTTCGAGTACCTCGTCCAGCTGCTGGCCGAGCGCGGCGCGGGCCACATCAAGGTCTACGGGGGCGGCGGTGGGGTGATCGTGCCCGAGGAGGTCGCGCGGCTGCGCGAGGCCGGGGTGCGGATCTTCAGTCCCCAGGATGGTCAGCGCCTCGGCTTGGTGGGGATGATCAACCAGCTCATCGAGGAGTGCGACGTCGACCTGACCGAGCTCGGTGTCCCGGACGCCGATGCCGTGCTGGCCGGGGACAGCGCCGCGGTGTCGCGGGCCGTGACCGCGGCCGAGACGGGGCGGCTGCCGGCTCCCCTGGCGCAGGCGATCGAGGAGGCGGCCGCCCGGTCGACGACGCCCGTCCTGGGCATCACGGGCACCGGCGGGTCCGGCAAGAGCTCGCTGACCGACGAGCTGGTCCGCTGCTTGCGCCTCGACCATGCCGACAAGCTGCGCGTCGCGGTGGTGGCCATCGATCCGACCCGGCGCAAGGGCGGGGGCGCGCTGCTGGGCGACCGCATCCGGATGAACGCCCTCGGCGGCCCGGTGTCGTTCCGGTCCCTGGCGACCCGGGGCAGCCACGAGGTCCCCGAGCACCTCGGCGACGTGATCTCCGTGCTCAAGGCGGCCGGGAACGACCTCGTGATCGTGGAGACGCCGGGCATCGGCCAGGGCGACGCGGGGATCCTGCCGTTCGTCGACCGGTCGCTCTACGTGATGACGCCGGAGTTCGGTGCGGCCAGCCAGCTGGAGAAGATCGACATGCTCGACTTCGCCGACGTCGTCGCGATCAACAAGTTCGAGCGTCGCGGCGCCAAGGACGCCCTGCGCGACGTCGGACGCCAGCTGGTGCGCAACCGGGAGGCGTTCGGCAAGCAGCCGGCGGACATGCCGGTCTTCGGCACCTCGGCGGCCCACTTCAACGACGACGGGGTGACCGCGCTCTACCAGGAGCTGCGGGACGTGCTGGGACTCGAGCCGGGCGTCCTGCCCGCGGTGGACGTCCGGCACTCGACCGACGAGCACCACCTCGTGCCGCCGCAGCGCATCCGCTACCTCGCCGAGATCGCCGAGACGGTGCGCGGCTTCCACGCGGAGACCGAGCAGCTCGCCGACCTGGCCGATCGGGCTCAGCACCTGGCCACGGCGGCGGCGATGCTGCCCGACGACGAGGCGGTCCAGCAGGCCGCCCGCCGGGCGCTCGACGAGCTGCCCGCCCACGTGAGGGACACCTTCGACGCCTGGCCCGGGGTGGTGGAGTCGTACTCCGGCGACGAGCAGGTCGTGAAGGTGCGCGATCGTGAGCTGCGCTTCGCGCTGGCGCGCGAGACGCTCTCGGGCAACCAGGTCCGCCGCGTCAGCCTGCCGCGCTACCGCTCGCACGGCGATCTCGTGCGCTTCTGGCGACGCGAGAACCTGCCCGGCTTCTTCCCCTACACAGCGGGCGTGTTCACGTTCAAGCGCGACAACGAGGACCCGGCGCGCATGTTCGCCGGCGAGGGCGACCCCCTGCGGACGAACAAGCGCTTCAAGCTGCTCAGCGAGGGACAGCCGGCCACCCGGCTGTCGACGGCGTTCGACTCGGTGACCCTCTACGGCCGCGACCCCGGCGAGCGCCCCGACATCTACGGCAAGGTCGGCACGTCCGGCGTCTCGGTGGCCACGCTCGACGACATGAAGACCCTGTACGACGGCTTCGACCTCGTCTCGCCGTCCACCAGCGTCTCGATGACGATCAACGGCCCGGCGCCGACCGTGCTGGCCTTCTTCCTCAACACCGCGATCGACCAGCAGGTCGACGCCTTCCGCGAGCGGGAGGGCCGAGACCCCTCGGAGGCCGAGGCGGCCGAGCTGCGCACGTTCGCGCTGCAGAACGTCCGCGGCACCGTGCAGGCCGACATCCTCAAGGAGGACCAGGGCCAGAACACGTGCCTGTTCTCCACCGAGTTCAGCCTGCGGATGATGGGCGACATCCAGCAGTGGTTCATCGACCAGGGCGTGCGGAACTTCTACTCCGTCTCGATCTCGGGCTACCACATCGCCGAGGCCGGGGCGAACCCCATCAGCCAGCTCGCGTTCACCCTGAGCAACGGGTTCACCTACGTCGAGTCGTACCTCGCCCGCGGGATGGACATCGACGACTTCGCGCCGAACCTGTCGTTCTTCTTCAGCAACGGCATGGACCCCGAGTACTCGGTCATGGGCCGTGTCGCGCGCCGGATCTGGGCGATCGCGATGAAGGAGAAGTACGGCGCGAACGACCGCAGCCAGAAGCTGAAGTACCACGTCCAGACGTCGGGCCGATCCCTGCACGCGCAGGAGATGAACTTCAACGACATCCGCACGACGCTGCAGGCGCTCATCGCGATCTACGACAACGCCAACAGCCTGCACACCAACGCGTTCGACGAGGCCGTCACCACCCCGTCGGAGGAGTCGGTGCGCCGCGCGCTCGCGATCCAGCTGATCATCAACCGCGAGTGGGGCCTGGCGATGAACGAGAATCCGCTGCAGGGCTCGTTCGTCATCGACGAGCTGACCGACCTCGTGGAGGAGGCCGTACTGCGCGAGTTCGAGGCGATCAGCGAGCGCGGCGGCGTGCTGGGCGCGATGGAGACCGGCTACCAGCGCGGCCGGATCCAGGACGAGTCGATGCTCTACGAGCACCGCAAGCACGACGGCACGCTGCCGATCGTCGGCGTCAACACCTTCAAGAACCCGCACGGCGACGAGGTCCCGCAGAAGCTCGAGCTCGCCCGCGCGACCGAGGACGAGAAGCAGTCCCAGCTGCGTCGCCTGCGCGACTTCCAGCAGGCCCACCGCGACGAGTCCGAGGCAGCGCTCGCCCGCCTCAAGGAGGCCGCCGCGACCCACGAGAACGTGTTCGCCGTCCTCATGGACGCCGCCCGCGTGTGCTCGCTCCAGCAGGTCACCGAGGCGTTCTTCGAGGTCGGGGGCCAGTACCGCCGCAACGTCTGAAGCGGGAGCGGAAACGCATCAGGCCCGGAATCCAAGGATTCCGGGCCTGATCTTCGTGGTAGCGGGGGCAGGATTTGAACCTGCGACCTCTGGTCCACCTCATCGGACCTCTGGACTCCACCGATCATTTCCGGAACCAGCGGAATCTCCTTGATGTGCAGGGAATCCGTCGCTTCCGACTCCACCGACTCTAGCCGGTGCGTCACGGAAACTCACGACCCAATCGAGGCGTCAAATGGAGGCTCGCCGAGACGGGTTTGTCGAAGCCGGACCTACGAAGTAGGCCGGTACACCAGCGGCCCCGTGAGACTGCCGCCGTGCCGACAGTGGGGCGGAGTTGAGGCGCTCCCCCGACTGGGCTCGAACCGATAGCCCTTCGGTCCGGGGAGCGCGAGACGACCGACGTCCCTGACCCTCGGTGTGGGCTGTTGCGTCAGAGGCTGCGCGAGCGCGGAAGATTGCGCTGACCTGCGCAAACGATTCGATCGCGCTCGGACCGAATGACTCATGGGCTGCATCCTTGATCTGCCTCAGCCTGCGTGCCTGTGCGGCTGTTCGCGCTGATTGTCGACTCAATTCTGACACTTCGCGCGCCTCCAGATGTACCGTCACCTGCACCCCTTGGCGCGCGGCGCCTTGAGGTGCCCACGCGGCGATCTACTCAGTCGACCCAGGCCGGATCGGCGCGATCATCTCCTTCAACGATTCAGTGACGATGATCGGCGGTGCAGAGAATGGCTGACCATAGTCCGTCTCGTCTCGAAGTAGCCAATCCGCGGGGACGTCCACTCGGTGCTTGCTCTGGACGTAGATGCCGAAGCTGTCGCGATGCTCGATTACATAGGGGACTCGACCCGATGCCGCCAGGACGAGACCATCGCCTAGCGGCCCGAACTCAGGATCCCAAACGTCCCTCCGCTCGGAAGACGGGTCACGCCAGGTGTGTTTGTTCATGACCACATCGAAAGCTGCGAACTCCAAACGAGAAAGAAACGCCTGAACGTCAGTCGCCACTGCGAACTGATCGCGCCTGTCTGCGTGAACCGCCAGGTGGCGGAGGTGGCCCAGCCAGTGCGCGACCTCGTCTCGAGTGAACTCGAGTGCCTCGTAGATGCGTAGGAACTGCCAGAGAGGATCGATGAGCTCGAACGGTCCAAGTTTGAATCCGCGCTCGAATACCCTGCACAGCTCGCGAAATCTGCTCGTCGCGTGCGTTGTGGCCCGCGACTCTGCGAAGAGTCGCACGCCATCCGACCTGTCTCCCAGCGCGTGAAACGGAAGATTCGCGAACGGGACCGGGTCGATCCGTGGTCCGACGATTCGCGTCGTCCACGGCGGGACGCCGAACGTGAGTGGGCCTGCAGCCGTAAGGCGGACCCTCTCTTCCGCGGAGAGGTCGATCAACGCGAACGCCGGCCTGGGCGACAAGATTCTGGGACTGACGCCCGAGCAAAGGGCGATGAGATCCGCAAGCTCGTTGATGGCTGCCTCGACTACCGTGCGTGTCGCGGCAGGGACAACGATCCCACCCGATTCCCCTACGAGTTCCGACATGTCGACGTCTGAGGTAGCGAGGACGAGCACTCCGCACTCTCCGGACGACGCGCGGAGCGCGTCGACCTGAATCCGCGTCTCGCCGCTTGACAGGGTGATCGGCGCAGAGGTCTCCGGCACGCCGAGGATCTCGTGAATCGTGGCACCTTCGCGGAGTTCGAAAACCGCTAATCTCGCAAACTTCATGGCGAGACGCTACTGCCGGTGTTCCTCAGAAGAGTGGACCTCCGCAATGACCGCCGGGCGGTGGAACGGCTTCCTCCACTGGAAGTCTCCCTCGCCGCGCAACAGCGTCTCTTTACGGATACCGCAGGTCGTCCTTGCACACAGTCCGTGATGGAACATAGGCGGCGATCGCGCATGCCTGGCGGACCGTTCCTGCGCCCGAGCGAGATCAAGACCCTGTGTGTCCGATCGCACGTCACCGAGCAGAGTGTCGGGACCTAGTGCGTACTTGTCGCGGTAGGCGACGACGGTGCGCAGCTCGCGGATCCAGCGTTCACACAGTGGTCCGTCCGGGGGCTTTGCGCCGATGCGGCGCAGCCACCCGTCGTTCTTGGTGAGCGCGGCGTCGGCGAGCGCGGAGGACCTCAAGAACACCCCTGCTCTCGCGCCATCAATATCGACACATAGCGACCCTTCAAGCCCCTTGGTGGTGTTGGATTTAGCTGTGTCCGATCCAGAGGTCGATGAGAACGCCGCGTCGGCGCACGCCGAGGCCGACGCGATGGACGACCAGTGCCCGACTCCCACGGCCCACGCTCGGCTCCGTGAAGCCCATAAGCACTGGCATGACGCCCTATCCGAGTATCAGCGTCCCGAGGGTTTTCGTATTGCACTGAACGCTTGCATCCAAACACTCCGGAACGTCACTTTCGCGCTGCAAAAGGAGAAGCGGCTAGTTCCCGAGTTCGATGACTGGTACTCGGACTGGCAGTCGAAGATGAAGCAAGACTTCATAATGCGGTGGGTCGTGGCCGCGCGAAATCAGATCGTCAAGGCACAGGACCTGGAGACCCACTCATGGGCGATCGTCCGGTTCACGACCGACTATTACACAGCTGCTGCCGAAGTCGAACGATCCCTCACCAGCGCCGACCGAGCCTCCGAGCCCGAAAAAGGCAGCGGAACCCCGGATGCAAACGGGACCTCTGAGACCAGTCCCGAACCGCCCGCTGAGATGCTCCTATGGAGGTCAAGCCTGTAGTGCGTGGCGGACTTCTCGGGCGACGTAGCGTTTGAGGCAGCGGATGATTTCGGGTTTGCTGAGGCCTTCTTTGGTGCGTCGTTCGACGTAGGCGCGGGTGGCGGGGTCGTAACGGAGTCTGCAGAGCACGATCCGATAAAGGGCTGCGTTGGCTTGGCGGTCTCCGCCGCGGTTGAGCCGGTGTCTGCCGGTGGTCTTGCCGCTGCTGGCGGGCAGAGGCGCGACGCCGCAGAGGCTGGCGAAGGCGGGATCGCTGTGGAGACGCTGCGGGTTGTCGCCGGCGGTCACGAGCAGTGTTCCGGCGACGTCGGTGCCGACGCCGAACAGAGCGAGCAGCTCAGGACAGGCCTGCGGAACCAGTTGCTCGAGCAGCCGGTCGAGGTCAGCGATGTCGGTGTTGGCGTCCTGGTGACGGCGAGCGAGTTGGCGCAGGGCGTGCTTGGTGGCCGCGACCGGATCCAGGGCTGGTCCGGGTCGCAACGCGGCCGCGGTGTCGACGAGGTGGCGGGTCGAGAGGTGCCGCAGCTGTTCACGCAGCGGTTCTGGAGCGCTGATCACCAACGCGTGCAGTTGGTTGGCCACTTGGATCCGAGTCCTGACCGCGCTGCGCCGGGCGACCCGCAGCGCTCGGATCGCCTCGACGTCACCGTCGCGGGTCTTGGGGATCCCGGTCGCTGTCCCGGCCATCACGGCCCGGGCGGCGGCTTCGGCATCGACCGGGTCGGACTTGCCCTTGGCCCGGCGAGTCCGCCGGTCGGGACGGTCGACCTCGACCACCCGGTGGCCGGCGGCTCGGGCTGCCCGGGCCAGTCCGGCGCCGTAACAGCCCGTTCCTTCGATCCCGAACGCCCGAACGGGACCGAACCGGGTGCCCCAACGCAACAACGACCGATAGCCGGCCGGGTCCGCGGCGAACGACCGCTCACCGATCACCCGTCCGACTTGGTCCAGCGCGACGGCGACATGGGTGTCCAGATGCGTGTCGACACCCACCGTGACTTCGCCGCCCAGATTTGTCATCGTGGACATGTCATCTCCTTCATCCGGTGGTGACACGGCACCCACCGAACGGGCGGACAAGACAGTGACGGGGCCTCTGGCCAGGCTCCTATGAGGTCACGAACGCTCGACCAGGTGACGTGCAGGACGGGGTCACCCGCACCGAGCGACAGATCTCAGCAAGGACACCAAGGTCGGTCAGCCAAAGGGTCAACTCGGACGGGCGACCCCGTTCCCCATTGTCACTGTCAGCGAAGGCGTCGTCTCCGTCGCTCACGTTCGGAGAGATCATCACGGAGTTCTTCACCAACGACGGCATACCGGACGCAGTGAAGAGGGACACCGCGGTATCGATCGAACGCCGGTGGATAGCCGAAGACCTCCCCGACGTCGAGATCCTGGACGCGCTTGCCCACGCGTACGGCGTGTTGAACCTACTCCTCGAGGATGCCCACAAGCAGGCCGGTGGTGAGACGGGGCACGTGTGGTCAGATGGTGAGCACACGCTGGTCCTCCCAAAGAATCTGCTCCACGCAGGCCGCCTTCCGTGCATGGTCACTTCAACTGCGGCCAGAACATTGACCCTCGGAGCGTTCGACGGGCGGGACGCGGGCGGACGTGTATTCGATGCCGAGGTACCAGACCGAAAGTCCGCTGAGAAGGCACTCCAGCGTTACAAGTCGCCGAGAATCAAGTTGCAGTCCTACCCGATGGATGCTGTGGACTGGTCGGAGCTCTACCTTGCGAACGCCATGGCGATCCTCCGGAGTGGGGAAGAGCACGGTTGGTTCATGCTGTATTTCCGACGTCGGAGCAAGGTGCACGTTCAGGCGTTGTACGCCCGAGACAGAGCGGATAAGCGCTCCCTCTCAAAGGAGGTCGCCCACTTTGTCGCGGTCAACTCGATTGACGGCGTGATCTCAATCGGCGAAGTCTGGTCGTCAGCGTTCGAGAGGGATGCCGATGGCGTTCCGGTCAACCCGGCCGAGCAGCCCGACAGGACGGAAGCGCTTCATCTCCACGCCGAAACCGCTTCGGGCAAGATGCGCGACATCATTGTTCCGTTTCGACGCCGACGTTTTGGTCGACCCATCATTGATGAGCCCGTCGAAGACAACGCCGAGTTCATGTTTCTCGGACCAGTCCGAGCGGTCTGGCGGCTCATGCGTCCCCCCGCTGACCCCTCCTCCGAGCCCGCTGAGACTGGTGCGCCTACGGGTGAACCGGTGGAGGCGGAGGATCAGGAAATTCAGCAGACGTAGTTGCACGGGACCGTGCCGTCGAAAGTGTTCGTCAGTTGTCTCGGTGTGGGCGTCTCACCTGCACAAACAGGCCAAAAGGGGTTTCATGCGTTCTGACCTGTAACCGGTTTCCCGGACACCGAGTCTGAGGCGATGATCGTCTCGGAGAGGAGTCCGCTATGCCAGCACCGAAGGATCCGGAGTTTCGTCGTCGGGCGGTTGAGCTTGCCCGATTGCGGGAGAAGCCGATCGCGCAGATTGCGAGGGATTTGGGGATTGCCGAGTCCGGGCTACGCCGGTGGGTGGCCCAGGCCGACATCGACGAGGGCAAGAAGCAGGGTCTGACGACCGATGAGCGGCTCCGAGTTGGTCCGGTTGCGGCGTGAGAACCGGACCCAGGCGATGGAGATCGAGATCCTGAAGCGGGCGTCGGCCTACTTCGCGCGGGAGAACGTGCTCCCAAACTAGGGTTCCGGTTCGTTCGTGAGCTTGCCGCCGACGGGTTCGCCGTCGCGGTGAAGTGCCGGGTGTTGGGCGTGTCGACGTCGGGCTACTACGACTGGCTGCGGAGGCCGCCGTCACTGCGGGACGTCACCGATGCGTATCTGCTCGACGTGATCATCGACATCCACACAGCTGCCCGGCAGACCTACGGCGTCCGACGGGTCCACGCCGAGCTGGTGCTGGGTCGGTCCCATCAGGTCGGGCGACGCCGGGTGGCACGTCTGATGTCCTGTCACGGGTTGGCCGGAGTTCACCGGCGCAAGTGGCGTCATCAGCGGCGTTCGGAGGCGGTCTGGCCCGACCACGTGGAGCGCCGGTTCCACGCTGACGCCCCGGATCGGCTCTGGGTCACCGACATCACCCAGCACCGCAGCACCGCAGCACCGCAGCACCGCAGCAGCGAAGGATGGGTCTACTGCGCAGCCGTGGTCGACGTGTTCAGCCGTCGGGTGGTGGGCTGGTCGATCGCGGACCACCTGCGCACCGAGCTGGTCGTCGACGCGCTCGAGATGGCGCGACTGCGCCGACGTCCAGCCGGCACGATCCTGCACTCGGACCGCGGCAGTCAAGGCGGATTCAATCGGTCGTCGCAACACCTCGTCGTGGAGGTGTTCGAGCATGGCGACAGCGGACTGGAGCAAAAAGACCAGCGACGCGCCAGAGGAGCTTCGCCGGCAGTGGCGTGCGGACCGGGCGCTGCGGCCAGCGATGCGCTCGCCCGGGCGTCCTGACCCATCCCGAGCGGTGCAACGGCAATTCTGGCGGCTGATCGCCACGGGCATCACGTCGGCAGAAGCGGCACTGGCGGTCGGTGTGTCAGTGCCGGTCGGGACCCGCTGGTTTCGCCACGCTGGCGGCATGCCGCCCATTTCGCTGGCCGAGCCCACCGGCCGCTATCTGAGCTTCGAGGAACGTGAGGAGATCGCCATCCTGCACGCCCAGGACAAGGGCGTTCGCGAGATCGCCCGCGCGATCGGGCGTGATCCCGGAACGGTCTCACGCGAGCTGCGGCGCAACGCTGCGACTCGTGGGGGGAAGCAGGAGTACCGGGCCACCGTGGCGCAGTGGAAGGCACAGCAGGCGGCCAAGCGCCCCAAGACCGCGAAGCTGCTCGAGAACCCGCAACTGCGGGAGTATGTCCAAGATCGGCTCGCCGGCAACGTTCGCCGGCCCGACGGCACGATCGTCACTGGCCCCACACCGGCCCCCTGGAAGGGGCTGAACAAGCCGCACCGTGCCGACCGGCGTTGGTCGCTGGCCTGGAGCCCGGAGCAAATCGCACAGCGGTTGAAGGTCGACTTCCCCGATGATGAGTCCATGCGCATCAGCCACGAGGCGATCTACCAGTCGCTGTTCATTGAGGGCCGTGGTGCGCTCAAGCGCGAGCTGGTCACGTGTCTGCGCACCGGACGTGCGCTACGTCAGCCGAGGGCCCGATCGCAGAACAAGCCCGGTGGGCATGTCACGGCCGATGTGGTTCTCAGCGAACGCCCCGCTGAAGCCGAAGACCGCGCCGTCCCAGGTCACTGGGAGGGTGACCTGATCATCGGCACTGGCCGGTCGGCGATCGGGACGATCGTTGAGCGCAGCAGCCGCTCAACGGTCCTGGTCCACCTGCCACGCATGGAGGGCTGGGGCGAGAAGCCCTACGTGAAGAACGGTCCATCGCTCGGCGGCTACGGGGCCGTAGCGATGAACGCGGCGCTGAGTGCGTCGATCACCAAGCTGCCCGAGCAGCTGCGCAAGACCCTGACCTGGGATCGCGGCAAGGAGCTCTCGGGTCACGCGCAGTTCGCGTTGGAGACCGGCACGAAGGTGTTCTTCGCCGACCCCCACTCGCCGTGGCAGCGGCCGAGCAACGAGAACACCAACGGCCTGCTGCGCCAATACTTCCCCAAAGGCACGGACCTGTCGCGTTGGTCCGCCGAGGACCTCGAGGCCGTCGCTCACGCGCTCAACAACCGGCCCCGCAAGATCCTTGGGTGGAAGACACCTGCCGAGGTGTTCGATGAGCAACTACGCTCGCTTCAACAACCCGGTGTTGCATCGACTGGTTGAACCCAAGCAATACACGTCGTGGCTGTTCGGGCACCGGCTCCGCGAGGCCGGCCTGCTCGGCTCGATGGGCAAGGTCGCCTGCGCCTACCACAACGCCCTCATGGAGTCGTTCTGGAGCTCGATGCAGATCGAGTTGCTCGATCGTCGCTACTGGACCACCCGAACCGAACTCGCCCAGGCGATCTTCGAGTGGATCGAAGCGTTCTACAACCCGGTCCGGCGACACTCGGCCCTGGACTACCGATCCCCGGTCGAGTTCGAACGACTTCACACCGCCGCCCAACAAGCGGCATGATCAACACACCACAACCGTCCGGGAAAGCGGTTACAGGTCAGAACGTGGTGATGAACTTCCGTTCGACAAGAGCGCCCCATCGTTCCACTCACGCGAGCAATGACCTCCTCGTCGCGCAACAGTCGATCGGGCACATCCTGGCACGCCGCGTCCTCGGGGAACCATCCCGCGCGCCGATCACGTCACCGTTTTTCAGCATGACCGTCCGGGTCGGACCGGCGGTCGACTCAACCCGCGTGCCATCGGAGTTGTAGGTGATGATCGTCCAACAACGGCTCGGTGCTGGAGGCCCGGTCTTCTCTCCGAAGTCCCACACGCCACCGATTCGAGTCGACAACTCGATTCCAGGTTAGGCCGATTCCGTGCATTCGCGCAGGCGTCCGAGCCTGTGTAAGTACTCGCGAATGACACGCAATTCGTCCGAATCGAGCACTTCCGATGTGGCCCACTGTCGCAGGACTAGTTCCACACTGCGCGCTCTTTGCCGGAGTTCTTCCTCGTGCTCGAAGACTAGAGGTGGGTACCAGCGAGCCGGCCGGTAACTACGATCCTCTTCACCAAGGCAATGAGGTGATCGGGCGGCAAGGATCAGGCTCGCAGCTGCGTAACCCACGCAGGCGGGAGCAAGACCAGTGCTCGCAACCGATCGAGGCAGTTCTGCACCAACGCAAGCCGCGCTCAATAGTCGCTCGACCTCCATCACCGATGCTGCGTCGTCGAGTTCGAACGCGAAGTCGGCCGCGTAATCATTACCAAACGGAGAATATGACCAGATACCCATGATCGGAAGCTACTCATTCCGTGATTGCAGGCGGCAAGAACCACCGGCCCCGCGATTCGGAAGCCAGCGCACGCAGAACTTCGCGAGGCGCTGGATACGCCGGCCCTATGATGCGAACACTCGCGGAAGAGTGGGCGAGCTTGCGTAATCCATCAACTCGGGCGCAGTTCTCAAGGACCACATTCTGGAGCGTGTTCCCAAGGACCGAATCGTCAAAATCACCTGTCGCAGAGACTGATTCGAGCGTAAGGGAATCCAACAGCGGAGTACGAATACTGTCGGCATGGAACTCCCTGGCGCCGTGAACGTGCAGATTCTGAAGCTCAGGCAGGGCTGGGATCGACGACACTGCTGCGGCACTAGCGAGTGTCAGCCGCTTCAATCGAGTCGGCAAAGCCTCTACGCACTCGGCCGTTGGGTGGTCAATAAAAAGGTCAGCGAGCCTGGGAGCGCCCAGCACACTGCTCCACTCGGATCGGCTTTGACCAGCAAATGAGGTGAGTGCCGGCAGCGCACCGAGTTGGACTGGAAATCGGGGCCGAGCCTGAATCACGTCGATTGATTCGATCGCTTCTGCCTGCGCAAGAACGGTGAGGTCCCGGCACTTGGAATCTGCGACAAATAAGCTCCGCAACCGGTCGACAACTGGCTCGAGGAAGGCCAACGAATCCATCTCTTCCGGCATCGCCAAGATCTCGACGTCCAGTTTCTTGGCGAAGCGAGAGCGCGAAGCAAGCCGAAGCGGCACCCGGCCGTTGATGCGGAGCGTCATGTCATCTCCTGTGACGACCGGGAAGCAGATGCTGGCGGTTCTTCCCGATCGGATTCACCTTGTTATCGAGCTTTCTGATCCCGCCACGCCTGTTGATCTCAATTTGCTCGCGCACTTCCCGCTGTGTCTTCCCGCCTCGAACACGCTTAACCCGAGCGGTTCTCGACTGATTCTTGGTGATCTTCCCGGACTTGACGTGTTGAGACAAGCGCTTTCCGACGTTCGACGATTGCCCGACGTACTTGCCACCCGTACTGGTTCGCACGACATAGACCCCGCCGCGCGCAAGTTTGTATCCGCGGTAGGCCCAGGCTGCGGCGCCCACGCCTGGAAGCGCCATGGCTGCAACAGAAGCGTACGTTTTCCAGTGCTTCCTCATGTGGCTCGCGACCTTGCTTCTCCACCCCCATTCGCCGGTCAGGTCGGTCATGTTGATGGGGTCGGCAGGATAGGTGTAGGTGTTGTCGTTGCCGCCGGCGACCGGGTCTCTGGAGAGGAAGAGTCCGGTGGTCGGGTTGTAGAGGCGGGCGCCCATGAGGGTGAGTCCGCCGATCGTGTCGGTCGAGCGCTGTTTTGTTCCGAGCCACCCGTACTGGCCGCCAAGTGCCGTGTTGGCGTCTCGGGCGATGCCGTACTCAGTGGACTCGCTGTACCCGGCCAGACCCGACGTGGGGTTGGCCAGGTCGGCGGTGGCGACGATGTCGTCGTGCAGGTTCGCGATCTGCAGCGTAACGGTGCCGTCCTTCGCGGCGGTGATCGCGAGATCCCCGTCTATGCCCTCAATGTTGCGGGTCCAGGACTCCTCCCAGGTCGTGGCAGCGTCGGGTCGAGTCTTGGTCGCGACCCACGACGGGCTGTCACCGGAGTCGTCGTAATGGTTGACGACCTCACGGACCCCCACGCCATCGACGGTCTCGATGGTCGTTCCGATCCGTCCGGCTGCCTCCAGTCCGTAGGACTTGGACTTGGTGACATTGCCGCTGGCGTCGGGAACGGTCTGGGTGAGCTTCGCGACCATGTCGTTGGCGTGATATGCCACGGTCAACGCGCCCCCGGTCGGCGCGTCGGTATCGACAGCCGGGACGGTCCGAGTCCGACCCAGCGCGTCGTACCCGTCGAGGTAGCCGGGGTTGGTAATCCGGTCGGCTTGGTCGAACGACGAGGTGCTGGTCGTGCCACCGCTGGTGGTGCACGTTCCGTCGGCGGCGGCTCCGGTGGTGGTCAGACCGGTCCGGTTGGAGTCGAGAGTGAACTGGTAGGTACGAGTGGTGCAGCCGTCACCGGTGGTGTCCTCGACCTTGGTGAGTCGGTCGCGGTCGTCGTAGGTGTAGGTCTGTGACGAGCCGGGTGAAGACGCTTGGCGGACCTTCCCGTCGGCGTCGACGGTCTGACTGAACGCTGCCAGGTCGACTTCGTTGGCGTCGGTCCACGCCAGGGCCGTCTCGGTTCCGGCCGGGTCGTAGCTGCGGACTGAGGTGATCCCGCCTGGGTAGACGGTCTTGGTGGTGTTGCCGTCAGCGTTGTAGGCGGCGGTGATCTCGTCCGGGCCGGAGGCGAGATCGACGTCGAGCTTCGTCACCAGACCGCGCTTCTCGACGTCACCGTTGGCGTCAGTGCCGTCGTAGGTGTAGGTGTAGGTGCCCTTGTCGTTCTTTCTGGTCTTGATGCGTCCGGCGGCATCGTAGGTCGTCTCGGCGGTGTTGCCGGCGCCGTCGGTCTGGCTGATGGTGCGGCCCCACGCGTCGTAGCCGGTGGTCTGTGTCGACCCTCCGCTCGTGACGGTGGTCGGCAGGCCGGTCGACGATGAGTAGGCATACGTGGTCGCGGCCACTGGCTGGTCCGCGGCCGGTGCACCTGTGACGGTGGTGGACTCGCTGGTCTTGCGGCCTGCGGTGTCGTAGCCGGTCAGCTCGATCCGGCTCATGGAGCCGGATGTCTCGACCAGGCGTGTGGGGTTCAGGAGGTAGTCGTAGCCGGTCGTCTTTTCGACCGGGATCGGCTCGCCGCTGGCGGGTTGAGCGGCCGGGCCGGTCTGGCAGACCAGTCCTGCCCATTGGGGCTTGTCGCGGCAGGCCTCGA
The DNA here is from genome assembly GCF_054957925.1 of Aeromicrobium sp. JP4. NCBI lineage: Bacteria > Bacillati > Actinomycetota > Actinomycetes > Propionibacteriales > Nocardioidaceae > Aeromicrobium > Aeromicrobium sp. JP4. The sequence goes on along the minus strand of NZ_CM143290.1, from coordinate 2,874,707 downwards.
CCGATGCGGAGGTGTTGGCGGTGTAGTAGGTGGTGACGGTGGTGCGGACCTGGCGGTCGCTACCGCTGGCGGCGACTCCTTCGGGGGTCGTACTGGCGATCAGCAGACCGTCGGCGTTGTAGCGGGTCTGGGTGGTGGACCAGCCCGATCCGAGCTCGGTCGAGGTGTGGGTCGCGTTACCGGTCGTCCATCCGTCACCGTCACCGGTCTCGATGGGGTCGTAGCGGTAGCGGGTGCGGGTGATGTCGTAGGTGGTGCCTTCGGCGTCGATGACGCCGCCGCGTTCCTCGACCGGCAGGTTCAGTGCCGGCGCGTCGGGTTCGGGGGTCGGCCGACCGGGGGCGGGGACGTTCTCGGCCGCGGCTTCGTCGTCGTAGACGGTCTCGGAGTAGTCCCGCGCGGCGATCACGTCACCGTTCTTCAGCATGACCGTCCGGGTCGGGCCGGTGGTCGACTCGGCCCGGGTGCCGTCGGCGTTGTACGTGGTGATCGTGGCGAGCGTGTTCGCGACCTCGGCCGACTCCGACGCCACCGTGCTGGAGGACAAGGCCTGACCGCGGTTGCCCTCGTCGAGCGCCCAGACCACGTTGCCCTTGGCGTCGTAGGTGGCCGTGTCGAGCTGCCAGTCCCCGGCGCCGTAGGTGGCGGTGTTGGTGGTGCGGCCTTCGGTGTCCCAGTAGGAGATCGTGCCGTCGGACGGCGCTGGACTCGTCGGGGCGTCCGGCCCGTACACGGTCGCCGCAGCAACGGGCGGGTTCGTCTGACCCCACTTTGCCACCCCGCCGGCGGTCACGTCTGGCAGGTCGGTGCCGCTGAGCGGTGTCGTGTAGTCGACCGTCCAGGTGGCGTCGTCGGACCCGGACGTCTGGGCGCGCTTGACCGTGGTCAGTTTGCCCTCGTCGTCGCCACTGGTGCCGTAGGTGAAGCGCCACGGCGTCAGACCGGGCTCGGTGATCTTCGTGACCACGGTCTTGGAGCCGATGGTGTCGTACTCGTACTCGGTCTTCAGCGCGGCGCCGAGCCGCGGGTCGCTCATCGAAGCCAGCCGGCCGTCAACGTACGTGTACTCGGCGACGGTGATGGTCTTCATGCCCGCGGCGTTCGAGGGCGTGCCGTCGGTGTCCGGGACGGGGTCCCAGATCCGCAGGTCGATCTTCGTCAGGAGGTTGTCTGTGTTGTAGTGCAGCAGTAGCGCGCGGCATCCGGCGGACTGGCCGCCGCCCGCGGGCTCGCCCGGGTTGTCAGGCCTACACGTGACGTCGGTGGGTGCGGCGCCGTAGATGGCTTTGACTCGTCCGTCCGGGTGGTGGTCGTACTTCGTGGACCCGGTCTCGAAAGGCTCCTGAACTTCGTCGATGACCCAGTTACCCGAGCCCACATGCTTCCAGGTGGTCTCGGTGCCGTCCTCCTGGGTCAGGGTGAGCTTCTTGGTGCCCGATTCGCTGTAGAGCTCCAGGACGTCGTTGTCGGTGCTCGTCTCGGCATCACCCACGTAGTAGCCCGCCAGCTGAGCGGCGGCCTCGTCGCCCTCGTGCACATAGGTCGCCGAGGAACCATCCGGGGACACCAGCGTGATCGCCGCTTCGCTGGCGGTACGGTCGACGACCTCCAGCGACGCCTCTCCTGCCTCTGGGCCGGCCAGGTCGGCCACCCAGCCGGGGCCGAATACCGACGCGGCCGGGGAGGTCGCACCAGCGAAGGACCGGTGCGAGCGGCCGATCGCCAGATCGCCACCGAATCCGGGGACGGACACGTCAGTCTGGTCCAGGGAGAACTCGCCCGTGGACAGGGCCAGGGTCCCCGGGCCGAAGGATTCATTCGGGAAGCTCGACCCGAATGCGGCCGGCACCAGGGTCACCTGACGCGACGGCGTGCACTTGGAGATGCCATCGGACTCAAAGCACACGCGCATGTCTCGTACAGCCGGCGCGGCAATACCGGCCTCGGCACCCATGTCCCACGTCATCGACGGAGTCAGACTCGTCCCGAAGTCCGACGTGGACACCGACACGCTCCCGCTCGAACTAGCTCCACTAACTTTCGTCGCCGTCACCCAAGGCGCGGTGTCGTCACCGGGTGCCCGGTACTCGATGTGCGCCCCCGAGGCGCCGCCGGGGCCTTCGGCGGTGACCAGCGTGGTCGAACTGGTGCGCTCGCCCTGGACCGGAGTGATCGTCGCGCCCGCGCCGGTACCGAACCCAAACACGCTCGCTGCCGACGGGTTGCCCGCGATGTCGGTCGCGATGAACTGCAGACCCAGGACTCCATCGTTGGCGATCGGCATCGCCGGGGTCGTGGCCACGCCCGAGGCGTTCGCCGCCAGCGCAGTCTGCGGCTGCTTGTTACGCGTCCAAGTGATCGTCTTTGCGCCCGCCGACGTCACCGTGCAGCTGGTCGACTCGGCCGGCCGCGTGTCATACCACTGACCCGAGGCGACACCTCCGGTGCAGGTCACCGTCGGGGTCGGCGGAGCGACCGTGTCCACGACCAGCGGAACCGCCTTGTAAGACGTTGAGTCGGCATGGCCATCGTTCGCGTAGACGCGCAACTGATAGGTGCCGTCAGTCAGCGTCGGCAGCTCCTTGACCGCCGTGCCACCAGACGCCACATAGGCCGACAGCTGGTCCGCGCCGACCTGGGTGCTGCCCTGGATGATCTTGATCTTCGAACGGACCGTACCCCCGTCAGGGTCCGCGACGGTGACCGAGACTCGCGGCTTGGCAGTCCGGGCGTACAGGGTTCCGCCGCTGGACGTGGAGTTCGCAACCGTGACCGCCGACGGCGTCGCCGGAGGCCGGTTGTACGTGACCGTGATCTGCGGGATCAGCGATTCGCTGCCGGTGTAGTGCGCCGACCGGAACTTGCGCCACGACCTGTTGTCTGTCTCGTTGTCTGCGGTGATCCGCACTCCGTGGTTCGCGGCGCCGGCCGCCCACGACTTGGCGATGTTGGTGACGTTGATGTAGTCGAACGACTTCGCCGAACAGGCCGACGGGCCTCCCTTGGACGCCAAGGTCGCTGATGTCTGGTCGTCGTTGGTCACTGCCGGCTGGTTCGCCCAGCTCAGCGTGGTCCCGGACCACGTCTGTGTGATTCGCTTGACTCGGAACAGAGCCGACCCGCACACCTGCGACTCCGAAGGGTAGAGCCTCAGCTTGGCATCCAGGATCTGCTTGCCTGCATAGGCAGACGATGAGAACCGCGCCCACGAACGCGCCTTGTAGGTTCCCCCGTTGTACGTGCCGACGCGCAAGAATTCGTCGTTCAGCATCGCGTTCGGATAGTTGGTGGTCTGCACCCAAGCGCTACTGCCCGCCTGCACCACGAACGTCGGATCAACCGTCACTGGGTACTCAGTCGTCGGGTCACTCAACATCTCAGTATCGGGCGTCAGCACCAAGGTCGCGTCGGCGCCGTCCTGCTCGACCTCGACATCCACCGGCGCCACATTCGCCGGATCTCCAGCATCGGTCTCGGTCGCGTCCCACATGACCGGCGGGACAGCCGTGACCAGCGTCTCCTTGCCCTCGACGACAGCGAGTGAGCGATCCTCGCCAACCTCGAGTTCGGCGTCACCCAACTGGACCGGGATCGGGATCTGCAGACCGTCCGTGGGCTCCTCGCGCAGGACAATCGAGTGACTGAACCCGGTGCGGAGGGCGGTGACCACCAGGTCTCCGTTCTCCACCACGTCCGGATAGGTCAGTGTCGCACCATCCACCTTCGGCTCCGGCAGATCCGAGGGCCACTGCCACTTCAGATCCTGACCCTCGACATCGGACAGCTCGACAAAGGTCGCGTCCCCACCGGACGAGAACACCGCATCCACAGGGGCGGCCCTGGGAGACCAACCATCCTCAGTCTCGACCAGCGTCAGATCAATCCGCTCCCACGAGCCGTCCTCATCCTCGGTCCAGACCGGCTCGGCGAACGAATCGGTCGTAAACGACCCGTCCGGATTCGCCAACGTGCGAGTCGAGGCGGTCCGCTCCGACAACACTTCAACCTGCTCGTCCAGAGCCCGAGCAGTCGAGGACGCCGACACCGCATCCGGGCGATCCACCGAACCGTCGCCATCAGAATCTCGCGCGGTCTTTGGCTCGACGGCGCCCGGCGCGGGAGCTTCCTCAGCTACGGCGTTCGGTGCCGCTGCGATACCTACCACCAAGGCCGTCGCGCTCGCGGCGACCAGCGTCGCCAAGACCGAGGGCCTGACATCTAAGCCAGACCGCGTCGCGTGAACCCGCATCGTTACTCCCCGAGAATCGTCTATTCACAATCGGTTGTCACACCAGTCACAGGAGCAACATGCGATTTTCTTACGCGGATCTTAGGTCGCCCAAGTCGCGCTTGGCAAACTCGTGTCTTATCCTTCGCAGCGCAACCGCTTGGACCCCAGACTCACTCCTGCAGCGAGAGCGTGCCGTGCGACTGGTCGGTCAGATCGAAGAGATCTCGAGAGACACGCTGGGCCCAATCACCGAGTACGCGGCGGCTTGTCCGCCGTACGCAGACAGGCGCCGCCGCGGAGACATCTTTTGAGCTCTCGCTTCACTTCGATCGTGAACCCGTGCGTCGACGCGACAGGGACGTCCGCCGTGACTGCCACAACGTCGTGCTCCTCCATCCTCACGAACCGACGAAGGTTCTGTCGGCTCGATCGAGCATTCTTCGTGCCGTGGAATTCACAACTGTCGCACTCATCACGGCCCTGGCCGGAACCTGCATCCAGGCGTACTGGCGACTCCGCACGATCCGCGACGTCGAACTCGAGTTGGTTCAGCACTTCAACACCGTGCGTGAACTGATCGAGGAAGTGCCGCGGTTTCGTCCCGCACGGCGGCAACAACGCAGGCGTGAGGTTAGACGAGCGCTTGCTGAACGCCCCGAGGATCTACTCAACTACCAACGGGTCCTGTGGGAGCTGAGGGGCTGGGTCTTGCTGGTTGTCGCGTCATTCTTTGCGCTCGTAGGTGCGATCGGTTGCTAGATGCCGAACCCCATGACCCGCGTTCAACGTCCTGTCCAAGGCCAAGACGGATCTGCTCTGCCGCGAGGTCGCGGCTACATCGCGGAAGGGTCTCTTGCTGTAGCCGCTCACTCTCCACCCTGAGCGCTTCGCTGATCGCCTCGAATGCCTTCCGATAAAAAGAGTCCGTGGCGGTGAAATAGACACGCCCGCCGAGTCGGGTCTCAGCCAGAAGGTCAAACTCCACGAACCGTCGAAGCTCAGCGGTAACGGCGCTGGAGCAAGTCCGATAGGACGATCATCTTCTGGTCTATTCCGCATGAGGCGGATCGGCTTGGGTGGTCAGCCGTCCAAGCCCCGCCAGCCGCCCTCCGCCGCCACCGTCGAGTTCGGCCGGCGTGTTCGCGAGTTGCGCGAAGGCCTAAGGTCGCTCGCGGAGGCACTCGCCGCCCGCGCTGGAGTCCACTGGACCTTCCTTGGCCACGTCGAACGCCGTCAGCGCAGCATCCGATTCGACAACATCTTGCGGATCGCCGGCGGGCTCGGCGTCGGACCGGGCTTGCTACTGGACGGCCTCGTGACGCCGAACCCGCAGTAGGCTTCGTCCCCCGAAGACTCGAAGTCCTTGAGGGCCGAGAATCGGTGATTCTGTCGGTCGCCCATGATCTGATTGGACGGACTGAGTCCAATTGGAGGGGCTGTGGCCGAGCTCGACATCACCCGACTGCCGCAAGGCGAACTCGCCGCACGCGAGCTTATCGCGGCGATCGCGGCGAATGGCGATCAAGTCGAGCACCACTACCTGGAGGTAAAGAGCAGCCTCGACTTCGAGAAGAAGTCCGATGTCGCAAAGATCGCCAAGTTCATTCTTGGGGCCGCCAACCGGATGCCTGACCTCGCCTCGCGGGCCTTCGACGGACGGGCGATCATGGTGCTCGGAGTTGGCACCGACACGATCAGCGGCGTCGCGCCCGTTGAGGTAATGGAGATCGCAACGCGCATCAAGCCCTACCTCAGTGCTGAAGGTCCACGATGGGACCTTCAGAGACTCTCCATCGAGGGCTCGGAGAACCAAGTCCTCCTGATCATCGTTGACCCTCCGGTATTCGGCCAGGACCTCTTCGTGTGCCATAAAGACGGTGATGGCCTCGCAAATGGCGCGATCTACATTCGAAGCGAAGGTCAGACACGACCTGCCCACGCGGACGAGATCAAGCAACTTGTTGGTCGCGGCAAGCAGCGTCAATCGCCAGTGTCGCTGGATGTTCGCACTGTCGGATCGGCGCATCGCTACTCGGTGCACGAGGCAGATTCCTTAGATGACTACATCACAAAAACAAGGAATCGGTTGCTCGAAGCACGCCGACGGGAGATCCGCAAGCAGACGTCCCGGTTTGGCTTCTCCGGAATGGAGGTCACGGGGCTCGCGGCGATCGCGGCCAGCATGAGTACCCCAGAACACCGAACCAGCAAAGAGTACGAGGCCGAGATCGCCGACTGGGAACAGGCCGCCAAGGACGCGTGGCCGGTAGCCGTTGATCGAGTTAGTGCCCATGCATTCGGCGGCGTCGCATTCGAGATCTCAAATGGTGCCGACACATACCTTCCCGATATGCAGCTGTCGGTCCATCTCGAAGGTGCCGTCGAAGGCATCGAATGGGGCTCGCCTGGCGCGGATCTTGTCTCCCTCAACTCCCTCCCTAAGCCGCCACGACCATGGGGTCCGCGGCAGAAGCCTATGGGTCCGGAGGCCTACCGGATGGCTTCATTCATGTCGCCCACCGTCCCGTCCCACGACTTTACGCAGTCAGGAGTGACTTTCCGCAACTCAGGTTCGGTCACTGTCGACATAGCCGTGGGGGACCTGCGCCCTCGTCAGACACACCGAACAGACAGCGACGACCTTGTACTCATCGTCCGCTCACCAGAACTCTCCTCGGTTCGCGGAACCTGGCAGGCAACCGCGCGTGATCGCGATGAGGTGTTTGAGGGCGAGCTGCAAGTCGACGTTGAGCCGCCGCAGGATCTGACCGCAATGCTCAGAGTTCTTCTCCGACTAGATCCGGCACCTGAGTCTTTATGATCATCGACTCACTGGGCGGCTTCATAGGCCGAGCATTTCGGAGCGGTGCGTGTGAAAGACGTCCCATGGCGACGCCCTCTCCGAAAGCTGCGGCCGAGACGCGAAGTACTTGAAGCGCTTGCGGATTATCCCGAAGAAATCCTCAACTATCGCCGCGTGTTCTGGGAACTCATCAGTTGGGTCCTCCTAGTGGTCGCCTCGGTCTGCGCCTTGTTGGATACCGTCCTGTAACTCCTAGCCGGCAACAACGCGCTTTAGGGAGAAACCCGGTCATCTTGCGTAGCTTGGCATTGCCTGACCGAAGGGTCAGAGATGCTCCTTCAACCACTTCGAACCCTTCTGGTTGATGCCGTACCACGCCGCGACACCAGCGAGTTCAGCGACCAAGAGCTCATCGTTGCTGTCGAGATGCGCCTTCAACTCGTCGCGTACCTGAACGCACGTCTTTGATGTCCTGATCAACCACGTTGAGTCGAGGTGGTGCCAGTATGTGCCGTACGACCTCAGCGCCTCGATCAACTTGTCGTAGTTCTGCCCGGACTTGTTCAGGTCGTATCCGACCATCAGCGTCTTCATCACTCTCCGTCTCCTTGCCGGTCGTCAACTCCAGCCATACTGATGGATTCCACCGACATTTCGTGGTGTCCGGCCCCCATATATCACAGAGAAGAGTGGTACTTCCTACCTAACTGTTCCCATCGTCCTCGAAATGGCCGCGCGCGACAGCCTCCGCTAGTTGCGATACCCGCACGGCGACATTCGGACCCGCCACCATCCGTTCCTTATGGACGACTTTCCCAGAACCCATTTGCCGGTAGCGCTTGCGCACCACCGCCACGTTCACGGGAATCCATCTCGACAGTTGGCCAACGAGTAGCACGTACAGAGCCAGGATTACCCCGCTGATTGGGTCGGCACCGTCGATTCCTCTGAGAGGTACAAATCGAGGCAGCGAGAACACTTCGTACTCATAACCACCACGCACTATGTTGACTTCCTCGGGACTTACATCCCGTCTCTCTGACGCGGTTGCTATGCGCTAAACCTCGATTCGATCGATCACATTTACATGAGGGCGCGGGCGACGCCGTTGGCGACGATCAAGACGGCGACCGCGACCGCCTGGTAGCCCTTGCGACGCAGGAAGTGCGAGGCCGAGCGTACGGGAACGTGCTGCAGGCCCGAGCCCTTTTCGCATACGGAATCTTCCGCTGCCCGATTCGCCCGCTCGTTAGCAAGCCCGGAAGATGCGCTGGTTCCACCGACTTCGCCGGTACGGCGTGGTCGAGCAATAGAGGTCGCTCTACCCATGGACGAAGGACGCTCCGTCGGGCTGGCGCGGGTCAGGAGATGCGAAATCGTTCGACCCCAGCGCTCCAGTGACTCTCGCTCGAAGAGCTTCTTGCCCGAGCTCGTCGCCAGATGCTTGCCCAATGTCGGCTATCGCGCGGGCGCGTCGAACCGCTCCCAGGGCGCAGGCGCGGTCGTGCCCTTGCGCGTCCGAGCCAGTGTCGCCGAATCCCGACACGGAATCGACTTGGTACCGATCGCGGTAGGTAACCACGGCTCGCAGCTCGTGTAGCCATCGGTCGCGCTGAGGGCTGCCCGCGGGCGGGGGTGGACCGAGTCGCCTCAACCACCGCTCCTGGCGGGCGAGCGAGCGTTGGACGAGGGCATCCGTGCGCCTCTCGATGAGTTGGCGTCGCTGGGCGAGCGCTTTGGCCATCTCGATTTCCATCGGGCCCTCGGCGATCGGAATCAGCCCCGCGATGAGTCGCAGGGGTCCCCGTTGGTGGTGGTGACTGTGCCGAGCGACGATGCGCTGGATGCGGCTGATGAGTACGGCACCGATGTCGTTGGCGCCTGCGAGCGATCGCTGGGCGATCAGTGGCGGAAGTTCAGCGTCGAGGTCCAGGTGATTGGCTTCGGCTCGGCGAAGTTCGGCGGCGAGTGGACCGAAAGAACCTGAGTTGAGCAGGTCGTCAACTTGGTCGTTGGTCAAGCCCGTCCGGGTGAGGAGGTCGATCCACCGGTCGCGTTGGGCGACTGCGGCGATGGTCTCGTACTCCGCGGCGATCTGAGCGATCGACGACCAAGACTCGTGCTCGGCCTCGATGGCCTGGTGGGCGGAGAGTTCGGCGCCGGAGTGTTGCAGTACACCGTGCAGGACCGATCTGGCAGAGATCTCGGGGTCTTCGGGGATGGTGTGGCTGTCGTCCGGCTGGTCGAGGGCGACGTACGCGGTGTTGGTGTCGCGGCCGCGGGTCAGGGAGACGTAGAGGTTCTCGCGGGTGGTGGAGGCGGAGACGACGACGTGGGCGGTGTCGACGGTGACGCCTTGGGCGCGGTGAGCGGTGATGGCGTAGCCGAGTTCGACGCTCTCGGCGACATACACGGCCGGGAGGGTGACCGAGCGACTAGGCCGGACGCCGAGTCGTTCGACGTGGAGTGAGCCGTCACGCCCGACGGACAAGACACGCCAGCGATCTCCGTTGCGAACCCACCCGCCGCGCGACGGCGCGAGTCGGCGATCGTTGCATCGGCTGATGATGAGGTCCCCAGTCGAGGCGCAGGTGCCGTCGGCGAGACTTACCTCGCGGGCTGCGTCTGTGTCTCCCTCGAGGATGCGCTCGGCTCGAGCACGGTTGTTCAGTTCGATGACGGAGTGGGTGGAATCGGTGACGAGGATGCTCTCGCGACCGGCGCAAGTGTCGGCTCGCCACGCGTTGTACGCAGCGTCGATCATCTGGGCGGTAGCGCCTTCCCGGACCCGGTCGTGACGGATGTAGGTGTCGATGACGGCGGGCCGGCCAAACCTCAGGTCGAGGGAGGCGGTCTTCTCCCAGTCTTGAGTGAAGCGGTGAAGTTCCGTGAGCTCGGGAGCGTCGCCCCGGGTCGCCGCCAAGAGGTTGAATGCTCCGCCGGCCTCGACCGATTGCAGTTGGGCCCAGTCGCCGACGAGCAGGACCTTGGCGGCGGCGTCTTCGGCCAGGCTAGTGATCCGGTCGAGCGCGAGGGTTCCGGACAGCGTGGCCTCGTCGATGATGACCAGTTGTCCGGCTCGCAGCGCCGTGCGGCCGTGGTCGAACTCGTACAGCCACTTGGCGGTGTTCTCACAGGCGATCCCCAAGTCGTCAGCGAGGACCTGCGCGGCAACCGCGCTGGGCGCAAGTCCAACCACGCTGTCCTTACCGTGCTCGTCCTGCCACGCCCGGCGCAGCGCACGCATGGCAGTGGTCTTGCCCGCGCCAGCCGGACCGATCAAGAGATCAACTCGGCGACCCGAAGCCGCGATGCGAGCGAGCGCCTGCCCTTGCTCCTCGGTGAGTCGTGTCCCGTGCGCTCTTCCGTGCGCGTGACGCTCGATGGCGTGAGAGCTGAGGAGAGGTGCCGTCACGTCGTCGGCTCGGGCGAGGAGCTGGCCCTCCGCCGCGAGGAGTTCGCTCGAGCTGTAAACGATTCCATGGCGAGGCCTGAACTGCGATGAACCGTCCGGCCGCCTGAAGACCTGCGGACTGACGGCTAGCTCAGGTGGCGTGACCCTCAGCGACTGTTGCTCCGCCGCCTCGACGACTCGTCGCACGACCTCCTCGCGATCATCGGCCGTCGCGAACCGCCAGGACATCGTTTGTCGTGAAGCTTCGGCCCAGAGGTTCCAGTGTCGCCAGGTCGAGCGCTTCTGACTCACAGCCGTCACGACCGTCCCACCGACAAGGTCGACGACGTCGAGGCTGACGTCATCGGCCCGGAGCGTGTGCCGCGATCGCGCGTTCTGGGTGAGCCCGTGCGCCCAGATCAGCGCCGGCCCATCCAGGATCCGGTCAGCCCGGACGCGCCATTCATCGGTCAGATCTGACAGCGCACGGACCTGCTTGTCCGGCCGCGTGGCGAGTGTCGCCTGAGCACGCAACCGGATGACCGTGGTGCGCGACGGCCGTTTCCCATGCGCAGCGACGTAGTCCCTGATGAGCCTGTCCTTTTCGACCTCGATGGCGCGAGCCCGGCCGGAGAACTCATCGACGAGTCGCTCAGAGACGCGCGCGAGCTCCCACGAGGGGTTGCGGTCCTTGCCCCGCTGACGCTGTTCCCAGTCCAGGCCGAACCGCTGCGTGATGCGGTCGGCCAGGACGGCGTTGTAGTGCTCGGACAGTGCGACCACGGCCGCGTACAGTGGGCGGCTGTCGAGGCTGCGCCACTTCCCGTCACCAACGGTCTTGACCTTGTTGGAGATGACGACGTGCGTGTGCAGCTGCGGGTCGCCGAGCCGTGAGTCCCAGTGATCAAACGCGGCCGCAATCACGCCGACGACATCTATCTGCGCGACCGCACCAGTTCCGTTGTTCCGGCCGACGCGAGTGACCGCAACCTCGCGCTCGAGCAGATCCAGGGTCTCTTTGACGGCCGCGTGGTGCGCCTCGACGATCAGCGCTTGGGTGCCGGCGTCGGCGACTCCCCACAGCACCGACACCGACTTCGGCACCGAGAACGTGAAGTCAAAGCCCGCTACCGCACGGCTCTCCCCCAGTACCTGCTCTTCCGCCGTGATCTTCCCGATCGCGTCTGTCCGCTGGTCTTCGCTAAGTGAGCCGCTCAGGCTGGCTGCACGGCTCGCGATGCGCTCACAGATCGACGCGTACTGCGGAAACGCCAGACCCAGCTGCTCCCCCGTCACCGGATCGCGGCCCGCGCCCAGCAAGAGCGCGAGCTGATCGCCGGTCACCGGATCGCCCGCCGACAGGACTCCCCGACTCATCGCGCACACCCCTCGACCGAGCCAGCGGCCAGGAGGGGTCCCAGCCTCCGCGTAGTAGCGGGTCAAGGGCGTCGACAACGCGCGGTCCCCGTCCGCGGCGACGACGCACTTCAGGAGGTACTTGTAGCCGTCGCCGGCAGACATCACCTTCATCGACACCGTCATCGCTTCGATACCTCCCGCTCAACAGAGGTGCGTGCCACGAACCACAGCACCGTTTTCGATCGACTTATCCACAGGTTGACCCTCGCTGAGCCGACCTCAGGTGCCAGACGTGTAACCCTCCAAACACCAGCCGCGAACACCTAGGCGGCAAGGGGTGTTCGGACCCGGCGGCACACCTTCGGTTCAGGACTACGAATTCGGAAGGAGCAGATCAGCCATGGAAGACAGTTGCGCTTCTCGTTCCTCCGGTGGCTCAATAGGTCGTGACGGCGTCTTCACCGGTTTTCGGTGGTCGCGCCGTCTGCGTCCTCCCCGGGTCACCCGTGGAGGAAGGCAGGCATCGGGGGCGATGACGACCACACGCGGCGTACGGCTTCTCGCGACAGCAGCACTCCTGCTCGCCGCGCTGGCGGCGTGCTCGAATGACGACGGCGAGCCGCCCACGGCGACTACGTGGGCCTCGCCGACAGCTTCGGCCTCGACAGCCACCACTCCCCCGACCCCGGCGGAGCTCGCCACTCGAACCGCTGAGGCGAAGCTCCGCGAGTACTTCGTCGTCCGGAATGAACTGAGGAAGGATCCGAGTCAGTCGTTCTCGCCGTTGAAGGAGGTGGCGATCAGCACCGAGCTGACGGCACAGCAACGGGTCTTCAAGAACGCGCGTCGAGACGGCGTTCATCAAACTGGCGACACCGAGATCGCGGAGCTCAAAGTCCAGTCAGTAAACCTCGACAACTCGGACCCGAAGGCCGGACGAGTGCCGGCCGTCCTGATCGATGTCTGTTATGACGTCAGCGGTGTCGACCTGATCGATGAAGACGGAAAATCCGTCGTGCGTGCCGACCGTCCCAGCACGGGATGGATTCGGTACACGATCGCGAACTTCGAGTGGGATTCAGATCCCGACGGCGCGTGGCGGGTCGCTTCGAGCCAGGACATCGAGCAGACACCTTGCGTCGCGTCCTGATCACCATCATTGGATGTTGCGCTGCGGCGCTGAGTCTCGTCGTCGACGGGTCCTTCGTGGCGTACGCCGCACCCGAGTGTCACGTTGTCGATCCCGAGAGCGGTCTGTGTTCCGTCTACGCCGAAGTCCCTGACAAGCCGGCGAAACCTGGCGACCCGGGTTCTGGAGGACCGAAGGACTCGGGAGGCGGTGCCAGTTGTTACTGGGATGGGACGAAGAACGGGATTCCGAAGCCACCGCCGGGTCCGGTCCCGTGTAGCACCGATTTTGGGTACTGGTCGAACGCCCTGAACTGCTATGTCCGTCTCGCTGATCCGCAACCCATCGCTGGCGATCCGGCGTGGCAGGGTCACGAGCCCGGCGACGGCGACGTCTATGAGTGCTGGCAACCCCAGACCGATCTGCAGATCCAGGTCTGGTCGGCCACTCCGCCAGTGAACTCGGGTGCCGGTCCGACACCGAGAGAAGTCGCCCAGATCGCCGTCGACCGGATGGGACTGCGGGCGATCGACATCGGGATCGTGCCCGAGCCCGGCCCGGATCGCATCGGGATCGTGGGGATGCCGGTGTGGATGTGGGTCGCCTCGCCGAACCAGCACACGTGGGGGCCGATCACGGCGTCCGCGTCCGCGGGTGGCATCACCATCACCGCCACCGCGCGAGTGGAGCGCATCCGTTGGGACATGGGCGACGGAACGAAGATCACGTGCCGCAACAGGGGCACGGTCTACAAGGCCGCGTTCGGGAGATCGAAGTCACCGACGTGCGGTCACACCTACGAGACATCGAGCGGAGGCCTGCCCGACGACAGGTTCACCGTCACCGCGACCTCGACCTGGGTCGTGACCTGGGAAGGCGCCGGCCAGAGCGGAGTCATCCGCCTGAACGGGCTAGAGCGGTCGGTCCGTGTCGCTGTCGGCGAAGCACAAGTGCTCGTGCAGTAACGGCGACGACAGATTAAGAACACGACGCCCATCAGCTTCCCAAGGAAGCGATCCACCGCGGACCTCATTTGCGGCCGTCCGCCGAGCTCCCGCGCGGGCTTCTCTGTGCGACTCATCCTGCCGGTGACCACAGCCCAACCTACGGTGATGCCGAATCGGCATCACCGCGTGACCTGCGCAAACGCGACCCGCACAGGACGTTCCGGCAACCTACGGTGCCGCCGATTCGGCGGCGCCGTCTGACCTGCGCAAACGCGAACCTGGCCCGCCGGCGGACCGGGAACCAAGCACCGCGAACCTAGCGTCGAACCACTCGCTCGAAGCGAATCGGATCCGGGATCTCCATCCCCAAACGAGAGCCTGCGTTCGAAGACCCTTGCCCCTGGTCGGCGACGACTACGGTCAGCGGCGCAGGCAACAAGCGCACACGGCGCACAAGCACCATCAAACGGCAATGTTCTCGCGCCCTCCAGCTCCCTTGGCGGGAGCGCCGATCCCGTGAGATCCATGACTCCACTGTGCGCCCTGACAGACGCTCAGCTGCCGCGAACACCCCCGCTCAAGTCACTTTTGGGAGGGGTGTTCGCGGGTGTTCGCGCAGGTCAGACGCCGTTCGCAAAAAAGTTTGAGAAAGTTCTGAGCCACTCCATGCGAACACCCCCGAACACCCCCGAACACCCCCCAAGCCCGTCGCACGCGGAGATCTATGGGCGCACCGCAACACCCTGGCGGACGCGAACCTCACGCACTGGACCAGCCGCATGCCACGGAATGAACGATCACTCCGGCCCGTTCCCTGACCTACTCCGCCCACGATGACGTGCAGCAGTGCGCGGGCGCTTCCAATCGAACTGAGGGTCGGCGCAGCCGCGACCCACTATGTGCGTTCTCCGATCCATTCCGAACGAGTCTGGAGTCGGTTACTCATGCCTTGAATGTCTGGATAGATCAGGGACGACGAGAAGCCATAGGTCCGCTCAAGCATCTCCCGAATCTCTTCCTTGGCACTCGCTGCGATCCGGAAACTGAAGATCGGCGCCAAGTTCGCTTTGATTGGTCGTGGACGGCTATGCGGATGGACGGGCCTCGCGTAGACGGACATTGAAGCGGCGACGTCGACGGGACTGAACTGTCGACCGTTGGGGTTGAGGAATAGCCGCATAGTTTTCTTCGTAAGCATCGGGACACCCTCGAGCAGGAAGGCGGCGTTCTGAGCCGCGATTCGCGCGTCGTATGCGGGCGGGATCCAGATGCGTCGCCTGGAACCCGTCCCCCAAGCGGCAGAGACTCGATCCTCGGGCGAGTTGTACGCCCAGAACGGATATCGACTGCCAGCGAGTACTTCACTAATTACGGGCGGGTCTGTCGGCCTGTCACGGCTTTCGAGGACTGGGCCCGTCGCTAGCGCGAATAGTCGCGCATCCGAGTCGTCCGCCGTTCCAGCCTCAACTGCGAACCACGCCGCGATGAGAGGATTTCGAGTCACGTCCAAGAGCCTGCTCGGTCCACCTTGGTGCTGCAGGCGCGCGAGCAGCTCAAGTGCAGATGTGTCTGACATTCGCCATTCAACGGCCTCGTCAAGAATCGCGAGCTCAGCAGCGAGCATGTCGGCCTCATCGGGAAACCGCTGCACGGCGGGTTCGCCTGGGGAGGTCGGCGCCACCGTCAACCCATAGTGAGTCATGAGCTTTCGATAGAGGCTGCTGTGGAGACCCCACTCGGCATTCTGTTGGCCGCGCCAGACGAAGGTGAGCTCTCGCCGCGCAGCAGCGAGGGCCTGGACCGAGTTCGTCAATTCAGCGAAGGAATTGATCACAAGCTCGTAAGCAGCGAAGAAGCTGCCCGGGCCTTCGAAGTCAGGGGAAAAGCTGCCGACAGAGGCAATCGTCCGGTCATGTGGCGCCTCCGGAGACTTTGGTTCGTCCTCCGGGGCGTCGATCTCGGGGGCTCGCGATCGTTCCAATGCGAACAGAAGTGCGGGGTCTGTCGGATTCGCACGCGCGACTCCCCTCCTCGCAGCCAACCTGAGAGTCTCGGAAACGTCCGGGCTCAGGACTGCGCTCCGAGCGGCGTCCGCGAGCGCAGCATCGACCGCCCTCGTCGCCGCGGAGGTAGGCCGCCCCGTCAGACCCGCGAGCACACCAGCCTCAAGATCCTGGCGCCGAGCGGCGCGATCGATGGCCTCCAAAACGTCCGGACTCTGCACCGCCTCCCGAGCGGCGTCCGCGAGCGCAGCATCGACCGCCCTCGTCGCCGCGGAGGTAGGCCGCCCCGTCAGACCCGCGAGCACACCAGCCCCAAGATCCTGGCGCCGAGCGGCGCGATCGATGGCCTCCAAAACGTCCGGACTCTGCACCGCCTCCCGAGCGGCGTCCGCGAGCGCAGCATCGACCGCCCTCGTCGCCGCGGAGGTAGGCCGCCCCGTCAGACCCGCGAGCACACCAGCCCCAAGATCCTGGCGCCGAGCGGCGCGATCGATGGCCTCCAAAACGTCCGGACTCTGCACCGCCTCCCGAGCGGCATCCGCGAGCGCAGCATCGAGCGGCTGGCTCTTGTCGGGTTCTAGACCTTCATTCGAGTCGCGACTCTCGTCCGGGGCTCCTGGGTCGTCCGAATCCATCCCGAGAGGTTATCGACTCCGGTAGGTAGCCGGTGCCGAATCAACCCCGTGCCGACCAAACTGTTGGCGAACCATCCGTCACAGGAGCAGGCGCGTCATGCCACAGCCTTAGACCCAATGTTCATGCGCCGTCCCACTGATCAGGACGGGGCGCCAACGCCTCAAGGATTTCTGCCGTGACGGGGTCGACCATCTCGTCCGGCTCGATGTAGTGCGCCTTCGTGATCTTCGATGACGTGTGTCCCAGCATCTCGGCCGCCAGTTCCGCCCCGGAGGCGCGATCCAAAGTTGTCGCCACGGTCCTTCGAAACGCGTGTGGAGAGACACCAGGCAGACCAGCGTCGTCCAAGACCGTGCGCAACCGCCGACGAACATTGTTCGTCGTGAGCGGCGTGCCGTTGCGTGTGAAGAACAGGAGGTGTTCAGGCTCCTCATCGGCTATGACGACAAGTCGCTGTCGGATCGCTTCGGTAGCGAAGCTGGGCACGTGGACCACTCGCGTGGACTGGAGCGTCTTGGTCTGGGGCTGACGGTAGGTTGCCTCTCCCTTGGGCGAGACGATCGTGCCGCAGATCCTCACGGTCGCCGGTCTACTGGTGACGTTGACGTCGCACTTGCGGATCGCGAGCACCTCGCCAATACGGGCCGAGGTGCCGAGCATGACCTCGATGATCAGCTCCAGTTGCCCGTCCGGTCTTGGCCCGTTCCACCCGGCACCACGTCGCCATTCGCGTGCAGCGCGGCGGATTGCTTCGACCTGGTCGAACGTCAGCGCCATGGCCTTCGACGGCGGCTTGTGCAGCGGAGCAATGTCCCGCACCGGGTTGGATCGCAGAGCGCCGTAGCGAACGGCCAGACCGAGTGCCAGACCCATCACGGTGCGGGCCTGCTTGGCGTAGCTGTAGCTCTTGGTCGACGCGAGCGTCTTGATGAAGCGATCGACCCGACGGACGGTGATCTCCCGCAGGGTGAGGTGCTCGAACGTGGGAAGCACCAGATTGCGAATGTTCCGCTCGTAAAGCTGGCGGGTGTTCCTGGCGAGCCGGTTCTCCAGGTCGAGATCCTCAAGCCAGACCTCGACGAGATGGCCGAACCGGCTGTCCGGAGTCAGCTCGTCGCCATCGGTGGCGAGCTCGAGGCGTTCGACGAACTTGTGCTTCAGCCGCCGTTGGGCCTTGGCGGCCGTGTCGCCTCTGGCCTCGATCCGACGCAGTTGTCCGTCCTCGTCACGGAATCGTGCGCGCGCACGGACCATGCCGCTGGCGAGTGTGGTGACCTCGATGACGCCGAAGGTGCCGATCTCGATCCTGGGCTTAGACATGACCGATCACGCCTTCCGTGAGTCCCCGGGTGGTGAGGCTTCGCGCTGGGCATCGACCCAAGCAGCGACGTCGGAGACTGCGAACTTGAGGTGCCGTCCGACGCGAAGACCTCGCGGCCCGTGGCCGGTCAGCCGCCAGTCGTAGATGGTCCGAACCGGGATGCCGAGGTACTCGGACAGTTCGTCCACGCTGATCAAGGGCTCGAGCCCGCTGAGAGCTGGTGATGGAGTGTTCATGTCCATGAGGTGAGCAACTTCGCCCAGGCGGCCCGTCATCACTCGGTTCGAGTCGGTGCCGTCTGTGAGAAGCATCAGCAAATCGGCCTTCAGAGAGGCCAATGTGGAGGGTAAGTGGAGGGTTGATCAAGTCTCAAAACTTTCAGGCCCGGAAATCCGTTGGATTTCCGGGCCTGATTGGTAGCGGGGGCAGGATTTGAACCTGCGACCTCTGGGTTATGAGCCCAGCGAGCTACCGAACTGCTCCACCCCGCGTTGCTCAGACAACATTACCGGAGGGTTACTGCGAGCCCAAATCGGGGTGGCTGTGGTGCTCACCACCCCACCTCAGATGAGGTCGTCGGTCAGGTGGTTCGGCGTGCCGAACCGGTGCGCGGTGATGCTCACGGCCTGCTCGTGGACGAACGGGAGCAGCTCCACGTGGCCGGCCTCGGTGGGGCGGCTCGCGTAGATCGCGAGGTCCGGCTTGCCGCCGGTCGCCTCGGCCACGGCGGAGCGGCTGCCGCCGACCAGGCGGACCCGGCCATTGGTCAGGCGGGACGCCATCGCGATCCAGGCAGCGTCGTCCTCGACCATCACCGAGACGCCGAACGCACGCAGCGCGGTGCCCACCGACTCGGGCACGTCGATCGCGGACGACACCTGCAGCGGGGCGACGGACGTGAGGCCGGCGCCGATCACCCGCAGCGCGTCGACCAGCCGCGCGTCGGCAGCCAGGCGCACGTGCACCCGCGTCGGGACGTACCGCAGGATGTTCCGCTCGACGGAGAGGTCCGAGATGTCGCGGGCGACGCCGAACTCCTCGCGCCACGCCACCGCGTCACTGCTGAAGCCACGCTCTAGGAACGCCACGTCGTCGACCGGCAGATGAGCCTCGCGCGCCGCCCTCAGCAGCCGCTCGGCCCGGGGGTCCGGGCTCGCGGCGGCCGCGGACCGAGCCGGCTGCCACTCCCCCAACCCGAAGAGGTAGTGAGGTCCGCCCGCCTTCGTGCCCGCCCCGATCGCCGACTTCTTCCAGCCACCGAACGGCTGGCGCCGCACGATCGCCCCGGTGGTCCCGCGATTCACGTAGAGGTTGCCCGCCTGCACGCCGTCGAGCCAGACCGCGATCTCCTCGGGGTCGAGCGCATGGAGGCCGGCGGTGAGGCCGTAGTCGACCTGATTCTGGATCTCGAGCGCCTCCTCCAGCGTCTCGGCGGTCATGATCCCCATGACCGGCCCGAAGTACTCGGCGAGGTGCGTCGTCGACCCGCGCTTCACGCCGGTGCGAATGCCGGGCGACCAGAGCTGTCCAGCCTCGTCGAGGCGCCGCGGCTGCACGAGCCACGACTCCCCCGCGTCGAGGGTGGTCAGCCCGCGCAGCAGCTTGCCGCTCGCCGGCTCGATCAGCGGGCCCATCTGCGTCTCCGGGTCCGACGGCCAGCCCACGGTCAGCGACGTCACCGCGTCGACCAGCTGCTCACGGAACCGCTTCGAGGTCGCGACCGAGCCGACGAGGATGACGAGCGACGACGCCGAGCACTTCTGCCCCGCGTGACCGAAGCCCGAGGCCGCGATGTCCTTGGCGGCGAGGTCGAAGTCGGCCGACGGCGTGACGACGATGGCGTTCTTGCCGCTCGTCTCGGCCAGCAGCGGCAGGTCGGGACGGAAGCTGCGGAACAGCTCGGCCGTCTCGTAGGCGCCGGTCAGGATGAGCCGGTCGACGCGCGGGTCCGACACGAGTCGCTGGCCCAGGTCGGACTCCTCCACGTGCACCAGCCGCAGCACCTCCCGCGGTACGCCCGCCTCCCACAGGGCCTCGACCATGACCGAGCCGCAGCGCGCGGCCTGCGGCGCCGGCTTGATCACCACGGCGGAGCCGGCGGCCAGTGCCGCCAGCGTGGAGCCCGCCGGGATCGCCACCGGGAAGTTCCACGGCGGCGTCACCACGGTCAGCCGCGACGGCACGAACGTGGCGCCGTCGACCGAGTCCAGGCCCCGGGCCAGGTGCGCGTAGTAGCGAGCGAAGTCGATCGCCTCGGACACCTCGGGATCACCCTGGTCGAGTGTCTTGCCCGCCTCGGACGCCATGACCTCCAGCAGGTCGGCGCGTCGCTGCTCGAGGCGCAGCGCGGCACGCTCGAGGATGTCGGCGCGCTCGACGGCGGGACGGTGGCCCCACGCCTCCCCCTCGGCGACGGCCGACGCGATGACCGACTCGAGCGCGTCGACATCGGTCAGCGTGTGCTCCGCGACGAGGTCCTCCCCGAGCCTCGAGCCCGGCACCCTCGCGAGGATCTGTCGGCCCCAGGCCCGGTTGGCCGGGAGGGACGGATCGGTGTCGGGCGTGTTCCCGAACGGCGCGCCCGGCTCCACCTCGGCCACGGGAGCCGAGCGGTCCTGCGTGCGGTTCGGCGCGGGCACCGAGTCGTCCAGCGCGGCCAGCGAGGCCAGGAAGCGGTTCTTCTCGCGCTCGAAGAGCTCGCTGTCGTCGTTGAGCTCGAACACGGCCGACATGAAGTTGTCGTGGCTCGCGCCCTCCTCGAGGCGGCGGATCAGGTAGGCGATCGCGACGTCGAAGTCCTTCGGGTGCACGACCGGCGTGTAGAGCAGCAGCCCGCCCACGTCACGGCGCACGACCTCGGCCTGGCTCTGCGCCATGCCCAGCAGCATCTCGATCTCGACGCCGTCGCGCACGCCCCGCTCGCCCGCCAGCAGCCAGGCGTGGGCGAGGTCGAACAGGTTGTGACCGGCCACGCCGATGCGCACGTTGGCGATCCGCTCGGGGTGCATCGCGTAGTCGAGGACGCGCTTGTAGTTGGTGTCCGACTCCTGCTTCGTCGACCACGTCGCGAGCGGCCAGCCGTGGATCGCCGCATCCACGCGCTCCATGGGCAGGTTGGCCCCCTTCACGACGCGCACCTTGATGCCGGCGCCGCCGCGTGCCCGGCGTGCGGCCGACCACTCCTGCAGGTGGATCATCGCGCGCACCGAGTCGGGCAGGTAGGCCTGCAGCACGATGCCGGCCTCGAGGTCCTCCAGGCCGGGGGTGTCCAGGATCCGGGTGAAGACCGCGATCGTCAGGTCGAGGTCGTGGTACTCCTCCATGTCGAGGTTGATGAACTTCGGCGACGCGGCCGCGGCGGCCTCGCGGTAGAGCGGGAGCAGGTTCTCGGCGACGTGGTCGACCGCCTCGTCGAAGGCCCACGGCGAGTGCGGCGGCACGGTCGAGGACACCTTGATCGACACGTAGTCCACGTCCGGCCGGGCCAGCAGTTCGTGCGTGCCCTGCAGGCGGCGGGCCGCCTCCCGCTCGCCCAGCACGGCCTCGCCCAGCAGGTTGATGTTCAGCCGCACGCCGTCGCGGCGGATCTTGGCGATGCTGCGGCCCAGCCTCGCGTCGGTCGCGTCGACGATGAGGTGTCCCACGAGCGACCGCAGTGCACGGCGCACGACCGGGATCACGAGGCGCGGCACGACGCGGCCGGCCAGGGCGCCGAGGCGCACGGCGTTGCGGAGGTGCCATGGCAGGAACGCCGGCACCTCGGAGGCGAGGGCGGCGAAGTTCCGCGCCGCGATCCTCGGGTCCTCCGGGCGGATCACGCCGTCGATGAAGCCCACCGTGAAGTCCAGGCCCTTCGGGTCCTTGAGCAGTCCGGCCAACTGGGCACCGGCCTTGTCGGCGGGCACCTGCGCCGACTCGGCGAGCCAGCGACGGACGAGCGCGACCGACTCCTCGGCCAGCGGGTCGGCGGTCGGCGGGGCGGGGACGGGGGTCACCTGGTCGATCACGGGAAGGCCTTCCGAGCGGGGAGATCACGGCGTCCTCCCAGTGTGAGCCGGACCACGAGTTAAGGTAAAGCGATCTTTTGTGACCAATATCGATCAGTCTTGATGAAGGGTTCTCATGCTCGACGTCCGTCGTCTCCGCCTCCTGCGGGAGCTGCAGATCCGGGGCACTCTGGCCAGCGTCGCGGCCGCCCTGCACCAGTCCCCCTCATCCGTCTCGCAGCAGCTCTCGCTGCTCGAGCAGGAGGTCGGGGTCGAGCTGCTGCGCAAAGTCGGGCGCCGCGTCCAGCTCACCCCGCAGGCCGAGATCCTCGTCGAGCACACCGCGGCCGTCCTCGAGCGACTGGAGCAGGCCGAGTCCGACCTGGCCGCCTCGCTCAACGAGGCGACGGGCACGTTCCGGCTCGCGGTGTTCCAGTCCGTCGCACTGGCGTTGATGCCCGCGACCCTGTCGATCCTGGAGACCGAGCACCCCCGC
Source organism: Aeromicrobium sp. JP4 (assembly GCF_054957925.1). Taxonomy (NCBI): domain Bacteria; kingdom Bacillati; phylum Actinomycetota; class Actinomycetes; order Propionibacteriales; family Nocardioidaceae; genus Aeromicrobium; species Aeromicrobium sp. JP4. The sequence goes on along the minus strand of NZ_CM143290.1, from coordinate 2,852,402 downwards.
CTGCGCGTGACGATGACCCAGCGCGAGCCCGAGTCGGCCCTGTACGAGACGTGGGCGCGCGAGTTCGACCTCGTCATCGCCGAGAAGTACCCCGGCCACAACACCCCGTGGCATCCCGAGCTCGACGCGGTCGACCTGACCACCGACGAGGTGCGGCTCGCCGTGCCGCCCGCCGGCCGCCGGTTCGGCGACATCACCTCGATCGCCGAGGCCGCCGACGCACCGTGGGTCATGGAGCCACCGGGCGTCGCCTCGCGGCACTTCGCCGAGCAGGCCTGCCGGGTGGCCGGCTTCGAGCCCGACGTCCGCTACGAGACCGCCGACCTCCAGGCGCAGATCAGCCTCATCGAGTCGGGTCACGCCGTGGCGCTGCTCCCCGACCTGCTGTGGCTGAACCGCGAGCCTCCCGTGGCGCTGCACCGGCTGGAGGGCCGCCCGCACCGCACGATCTTCACCTCCGCGCGGCGCGCCTCGGCACCCTCCCCCGGCGTCACCGTCACCAGGCAGGCGCTGTCCCGCGCGGTGGCGGCAGGACGCGGCGGAGCCTAGCGTCGAGGTCATGGCCACCATCGCGAAGAACATCGTCGACACGCTCGAGGCCAACGGCGTCGAGCGCGTCTACGGCATCCCCGGCGACTCCCTCAACGGGTTCACCGACGCGCTGCGGAACTCGCAGGTGGAGTGGGTCCAGGTCCGCCACGAGGAGGCCGCGGCCTTCGCCGCGGCGGGCGAGGCGGCGACGACGGGACGACTGGCGGTCTGCGCCGGCAGCTGCGGCCCGGGCAACCTGCACCTGATCAACGGCCTCTACGACGCGAACCGGTCGCGCGTGCCGGTCCTCGCGATCGCCGCGCACATCCCGACGTCCGAGATCGGCACCGGCTACTTCCAGGAGACCCACCCGCAGGAGCTGTTCCGCGAGTGCAGCGTCTTCGTGGAACACGTCTCGAGCCCGTCCCAGATGCCACGGATGATGCGGATCGCGATGCAGACGGCCATCGAGAAGCAGGGCGTCGCGGTGCTGGTGGTCCCCGGCGACGTCGCCCTGATGGAGGCGAGGGACGAGACCGTCACGGTGGTGCGGGAGTCCGAGCCCCGCGTCACGCCCTCCGCCGCCGAGCTCCAGCGCGCCGCCGACCTGCTGAACGGCGCCGGCAAGGTGACGATCCTCGCCGGTGCCGGCTGTGCGGGGGCGCACGACGAGCTGATCACGCTGGCCGACCACCTCGGCGCGCCGGTCGTGCACGCCCTGCGCGGCAAGGAGCACGTCGAGTGGGAGAACCCGTTCGACGTGGGCATGACGGGCCTGCTGGGCTTCGCCTCGGGCTACCGGGCGATCGAGGCGTGCGACGCCCTGCTGATGCTGGGCACCGACTTCCCCTATCCCGACTTCTACCCGGACGCCACGGTCATCCAGGTCGACGTCCGCGGTGAGCAGTTGGGCCGCCGCGTCCCGCTCGACCTCGGACTCGTCGGCACGGTGCGCGACACCACGAGGGCCCTGCTGCCACTGCTCGAGCGCAAGGAGCGGCGCAAGCACCTCGACGACTCCGTGTCCCACTACAGGAAGACGCGCGAGAAGCTCGACGACCTCGCCGAGCCGGTCAAGGAGGGGCGCGCCCAGCACCCGCAGTTCGTGGCGCGGGCGATCGACCGTCTCGCGGCCGACGACGCGGTCTTCCTCCCTGACGTCGGCTCGCCCGTCATGTGGGCGGCCCGCTACCTGCACATGAACGGCCGCCGCCGACTGGTCGGGTCGTTCAGCCACGGCTCGATGGCCAACGCCGTGTCGCAGGCGATCGGCGTGCAGTCGGCGCATCCGGGACGGCAGGTCGTCGCCCTCGCCGGCGACGGCGGGCTCACCATGATGCTCGGCGAGCTGATCACGCTCGTCCAGCAGGAACTGCCGGTGAAGGTGGTGGTCTTCGAGAACAGCTCGCTGAACTTCGTCGAGCTGGAGATGAAGGCCGCCGGCTTCGTGAACTGGGGCACGGGCCTGCGCAACCCCGACTTCGCGCAGGTGGCCGAGTCGATCGGCCTGCGCGGCATCCGCGTGGACCGGTCGGCCGACCTCGAGCCCGCCCTCGCCGAGGCGCTCGCGCACGACGGCCCGGCGCTGGTCAACGTCATCACCGAGCGCCAGGAGGTGACCGTGCCGCCGTCCGTCACGGCCAGTCAGCTGAAGGGCTTCTCCCTGTACGCGCTGCGGACCGTGATGTCCGGGCGTGGTGACGAGATCGTCGACCTCGCCCGCGCGAACCTGCGCCAGGTGCTCTGAGCGGACCCCGTCGAGCCGCCCTAGGCTCGGCACATGAGCGAGGAACGCGCCATCGCCGCCCTGGACGCCGCGGGCGTCCCCCACACGGTCACCCGTCACGGGCAGGTGGGCTCGCTGGCCGAGGCCGCCGCCGCACGCGGCGTCGATCCCGATCGCATCGTCAAGACCCTGGTGGTGCGCCGGTCCGGCGACGAGTACCTGTTCGTCCTCGTGCCCGGTGACCGTCAGATCAGCTGGCCCAAGCTGCGGGCGGTGCTGGGGGTCTCGCGACTGTCGATGCCGCCGGCCGAGGACGCCTTCGCGGCCACCGGCTACGAGCGTGGCACGATCACGCCGTTCGGCTCGAGCCACACCTGGCCGGTCATCGCCGATGCCGCGGTGGAGGGCACGATCTCGCTGGGCGCGGGCGCCCACGGCGTGGCCGTCACGGTGGAGTCCGCCGACGTGATCGCCGCGCTGGACGCCACGGTGGCCGATGTCACCGACTCCCCCACCGACTGACGGCGGGGGCGCCGGCGACCACTAGCCGAGGAGTCGCTGCGCGGCCTCGAGCGCGTTGGCCATCGAGTCGATCCGAGCCTGGTAGGTGGCCAGGTCGCCGTCCTCCAGCGCGGCCTGCGCCTGGTCGTAGTAGCGCGACGCGTCGGCCAGGTACTGCTCGGCCGTCTTGGCCTCGCCGCCACCGTCGCCGGCGTCACCCTCCGGGGCCGGCTCCTCGGGATCGGGCGTCGCGTTCTGCTCCAGGCCGAGCGCCGCACGCAGCGCCTCGTCGAGGGTCTGGCCCACTCCGACACCCTCGCCGAAGGTCGCGGTGATCAGCTGCAGCACCGGGTAGGAGCCCTCGCCCACGCGCTGGATGTAGATCGGCTGCACGTAGAGCATCGCGCCGCCGACCGGAAGCGTCAGCAGGTTGCCGCGCAGGATCCGCGTGTTCTGCGACTGCTCGTACTGCAGCAGTGCCGCACGCACGCCGGCATCGGACTCGAACTGTGCCGCGATCTGGTTCGGACCACCGACCCGGGTGTCGCTGGGCAGCTCCAGGACCTGAAGCTTGCCGTAGTTCTCGGTGTCGGAAGCCTCGGAGTTCACACTCATGAACGACGCCAGGTTCTGGCGGTTGTTCGGCAGGTAGACGCTCGTCAGGCTGAACCGCGAGGCCTCCTCGCCGGGACGGCTCATCGAGAGGTAGTACGGCGGCTGCTTGGTGCTGCCGGCGGCCGAGGGGTCCTCGGGGATCTTCCAGCGCTCGCCGTCCTCGTAGAACGTCTGGGCGTTGGTCACGTGGTAGCGGCTGAGCACGTCGCGCTGGACCTTGAACAGGTCCACGGGGTAGCGCAGGTGCTGCAGCAGCGACTCGCTGATCTCGGACTTCGGCTCCACCACGTCGGGGAAGACCTTTGACCACGTCTTCAGGATCGGGTCCTCGGTGTCCCACTCGTAGAGCTTCACCGTGCCGTCGTAGGCGTCGACCACGGCCTTGACCGAGTTGCGCATGTAGTTGACCTGGTCGGTCGGCAGCGCGATCTGGCTGGCGCCGTCGGTCAGCGTGTCGCTCGTGGCCTCGTTCAGGGAGCGCGACTCCGAGTACGGGTAGGAGTTGCTGGTCGTGTAGCCGTCGACGATCCAGACGACCTTGCCGTCGACGACCGCGGGGTACGTGTCGCCGTCGAGCGTCAGCCACGGCGCGACCTTGCGGACGCGATCGCGCGGGTGACGGTCGTAAATGATCCTGGAGTTGCTGTTGACGCGGTCCGAGAGCACGATCTTCGGCTCGGCGAACTTGAACGCGTAGAGCACCTGGTTGAACAGCGAGCCCATCTCGACGCCGCCCTTGCCGTCGTACGTGTTGGCCGTGGAGTCGCCGTCGCCGGCCTCCTCCTCGGCCGTGCCGCCGCCACGGGGCGTGTCGACCTCGATGGGGTTGGCGCCGTCGGGGCGGCCGACGATCGAGTAGGACGGGGACTTCTCGCCGAAGTAGATCCGCGGCGCGTCCTCGAACTCCAGCTCGCCGGTGGGCGGGATGTCCTTCGCGACCCACACCGGCTCGCCCTGCGAGCCGCGCTTGTTGCCGTACGCGGCGATGACGCCGTAGCCGTGCGTGTAGACCGTGTGGTCGTTGGACCACGTGCGCTGCGTCGACTGCAGGCCGTCGAGGTCGACCTCGCGCGCCGCGATGATGACGTCCTGCGGCTGCGGGTCGTCGCCGATCGCGTAGCGGTCGACGTCGAGCGTGCTCTGCACCGTGTAGTAGCCGCGCACCTGCTGCAGCTGCTGGAACGCCGGGGAGATGAGGGTCGGGTCGAGCAGACGGGTGCTGACGCGCGCCTCGGCCGAGGCGTTGAGCTCCTGCGGGGTCAGCTCGGTCTTGGCCGAGTAGTCCTGCGTCTGCACGTCGGCGACGTCGAACGCCTCGCGGGTGCCCTCGATGTTCTTCTCCAAGTACGGACCCTCACGGTCCGGCTCGGAGGGGTTGACCTGGAACTGCTGCATGATCGCGGGCCACGCGGCACCGATGAGCAGCGACGTCAGGAACCACAGGCCCAGGCCCAGCGCCGGCAGGGTCCAGGAGCGCAGGAAGATCGTGGAGAAGAACATCAGCGCGCACAGGATCGCGACGATCATGAGGATGTTCTTGGCCGGGATCTCGGCGTTCGCCCCGGTGTACTTGATGCCGTCGAACAGGCCCGAGCTGTCGTAGGCCATCGCGTAGCGGTCGAGCCAGTACTTCGCGGCCCGCACGAGCATCGCCAGGCCGATGAGCACGGCCACCTGCACCTGGGCGGCGCGGCTGAAGTTGGGGCCCTTGGTGCCGAGGCGGACCCCGCCGAACACGTAGTGGACGAACACGACCGCGATGGCGGTGATGAGCAGCAGGGCGAACACGAACGACACGATGAACTGCAGCCACGGCATGTCGAAGACGTAGAAGCCCACGTCCTTGCCGAAGTGGGCGTCCTTGGTGCCGAACGCCTCGCCGTTGCGCCACAGCTGGAACGTCTCCCACCGGCTGCTCCCGATGATGCCGGAGAAGAAGCCCACGAAGCCGGCGACGGCCAGCAGGGCCCACTTGGCGATCGGGGTGATCGCGAGGCGGTACCGGGCGGCGGGGTCGTCGCGACGCAGCCCGAGCGGGTTCGGGCGGTTGCGGTGCGCCAGCCAGATGTTCGCGCCGATCACGAGGGCGCCGAAGAGGGCGAAGCCCACGAAGAGCACACCGCGCGTCAGCAGGACCTTGGTGAACACGCCCTGGAAGTCGACCGAGGCGTACCAGAGGCGCTCGGTCCAGAGGCTGACGAACAGCGATCCGAGGACCAGCAGGGCGGCCAGCGTGACGATCGTCGGGATCAGCACTCTCCGCCCTCGGTCGGAACGCGGTTCAGGCTCGCGTCGAGGGGGTGTCGATCCGAAGATGTCGCTCACGGTGCTCCTGGCTCACAACGGTGTGGGTCTGGTCCCGTCAGCCTACGGGGTGCGGAAGAACCGCAGGGTCAGGAGTCCTCGGCGAGGGTCTGCGTCAGCAGGTCGACGAGTCCGGGCACGAGATCGGGCCCCTCGATCAGCGGCGCGTCCTCGGGGGCGCGCGGGCGCACCGCCACGTGCGCGGGACCGTCGCGCAGCACCGCGGCGACGATCCGCATCTCCTGGCGATCGGGGTGCTGGGCGGCGAAGTCCGCCACCGCCGCGGGGTCGCTCGGGAGGTCGTCCTCGGCCTCCGCCGGCAGCGTGATCCGCTCCATCACCACGGCGCACCCGGCGACCTCGGCGGGCCAGCCGATCTCGGGCAGCAGGTCCTCGACCTCGCGGTCGTGCGGCAGCTCCTGCTCGATCGGCGTGTAGGAGTCGGGGTCACCGAGCTCGTCGGCCAGCTCGGGCTGGGCGGCCAGCAGGTCAGCGGTCAGGACGAGGGCGAACAGCCGGGGCGCCTGGTCCCAGCCGCCGTCGTTCACGTGGCCCTCCACCTCGAGGGCCGCGCGTCGCACGGGCGAGTCGGCCCCCAGGCCGCCGCCGCTCACGGTCAGCTCCGGATCACTCACAGGTCGCCACCTCCGCCTTCGGGTCCTTCGCGAGCGTGCCCAGCGCATCGATCGCGTCCTGCAGCTTCTCCACCTTCACCAGCGTCATGCCGAAGTCATCTCCCTGGATCGCCTCGTCGCAGTTGTCCGCGGGCACGAGGAAGATGTCGGCCCCGGACTCCGCCGCACCGGCCATCTTCTGGCGCACGCCGCCGATGGAGCCGACCGTGCCCTCAGGATCGATCGTGCCGGTTCCGGCCACGTTCTGCCCGCCGGTGAGCGCGCCAGGCGTCAGCGCGTCGTAGATCGCCAGGGCGAACATCGTGCCCGCGCTCGGTCCGCCGACGCGGTCGCCGATGTGGTTCTGGATGTCGATCGGGAACTGGAAGGTCGAGCCGACGGCGATGCCGATGCGCGCCTTGTCGGGGTCGTCGTCCATCGCGGTGGTCGTGATCGTGACGGTCTCGTCGCGGCCGTCCCGGCGGTACCCGATGGTGACGTCGTCGCCGGGCTGGCGTGCCCCGATCGCCTGGCCCACGGCCTCCTGCGTGGCGACCTTGCGGCCGTCGACGGTCAGCAGGACGTCGTCGACCTCCAGCTTGCCCTGCGCGGGACCGTCCTCGACGACGCCGGCCACCTTCGGGACCTCGGCGACCTCGCGGCCGGCCGCCCGCAGCGCCGCGGCCCGCGACGCGTCCTGGGAGCTGGCGAGCTCGGCGGCGCCCGCGGCCTTGGACTGCTCGTCCGTCTGGCGGTCGGGGTACAGGAAGTCGTGGGGCACGACCGCGACGTCGGGATCGAGCCAGCCCTCGATCGCACCGGCGAGCGACATCCTCGACTCGGCGCGGGTGACCGAGACCGTGGTGAAGTCCAGGCGGCCGTCCGTGGGATAGGTGCGCACGTCCTTGCCGAAGGTGAGCATCGGGGTGCCGTCGAGCTCGCCGAGGGTGTTGAACACCGGGCCCGGCCGCATCGTCACGAACGGGACGGGCAGGAAGGCCACGAGGCACGTCAGCACCGTCACGACGGCCAGGCCGACGGACAGGGTGAGGGTGCGGCGACTCAGGCGCTGCGGCGATGACACATCGAACACCCTAGAGGCACGGCGGAAATCCCGCGTTGGGCCGGAGCGCCTAGGCTGGCCCCATGGCCGAGGAACCCCGCGAGGACCCCCAGAATCCCTTCAAGGGCACGCCCCTGGAAGGCCTGTTCGGACAGATGGGCGCAGGTCAGTTCGACCTCGGCCAGATGATGTCCCAGATGCAGCGGATGTTCGAGCCGCACGAGGGCACCGTGAACTACACCCTCGCCGCCGACGTGGCCCGTCACGCCGTGGCCGCCGCGGGTGAGGACCCGAGTCCCCACAGCGGTCAGGCCGGAGCCGTCGCCGACGCCGCGCGACTGGCCGAGATGTGGCTGGACAAGGCCACCGACGTGCCCGCGACGGCCACCTCCGCGCTGGCCTGGAGCCGCGCCGACTGGGTCGAGCAGACGATGCCCAGCTGGCAGGTCATGGTCGAGCCGGTGGCCGAGCACGTCGTGGCCTCGATGGGTGACGCCATGCCGCCGGAGGCCAAGGCGATGGCCGGCCCCCTCCTCGGCATGCTCAACCAGGCCGGCGGCGCCATGTTCGGCCAGCAGATCGGCGCGGCCATCGGGGCGCTGGCCACCGAGGTCCTCTCCTCCACCGAGGTGGGCCTGCCGCTGGGACCCGAGCACGTGGCCGCCGTGCTGCCGCACAACGTCAGCGCGTTCGCCACCGACCTCGAGGCCAGCCAGGCCGACGTGCTGCTCTACGTGATGCTGCGCGAGGCCGCCCACCACCGTCTCTACGCGCACGCCACGTGGCTGCGCGGTGCCGTCCTGGGCGCGATCGAGGACTTCGCCCGCGGGATCCGCATCGACACCGGCGCCATCGAGGAGCAGATGCGCTCGATCGACCCGTCGAACCCCGAGGCCATGCAGGAGGCCCTGTCGGGCGGGCTGTTCGATCCCGCTCCGACGCCCGAGCAGGAGCGCGCCAAGGAGCGCCTCGAGCTGCTCCTCGCGCTGATCGAGGGCTGGGTCGACGAGGTCGTCGCCCGCGCCACCGCCGGCGTCATGCCGGCCGCCCCCGCGCTGGCCGAGGCCATGCGTCGCCGCCGGGCCACCGGCGGCCCGGCCGAGGAAACGTTCGCCTCGCTGGTGGGTCTCGAGCTGCGCCCGCGCCGGCTGCGCGACGCCGCCAACCTCTGGTCGGCGCTGCGCGACCGTCGCGGCCCCGAGGCGCGCGACGCCGTGTGGAGCCACCCCGACCTCCTGCCGACGTCGGCCGACCTCGACGACCCGCTGGGCTTCTGCGAGAACCAGACCGCGGAGCTGAGCGACGCCGACTTCGACGCCGCCCTGCAGGAGCTGCTCTCCTCGGACGAGCCGGGCGAGACCGGCGACTCCCCCGACGACCGCGCGTGAGCCTGACCGCCGACATCCGCGCCGTGCTGGCGCGGTGGTCGCCGCCGGACGACGAGCAGGAGCGCCTGCGCGCGCTCTTCGCCGACCATGCCGGGGCGCACGACGAGCCGGGCGCCCGCGCCTGCGCGCCCGACCACGTCACGGCCAGCGCCCTCGTGGTGTCAGCCGACCGCGACCGGGTGGCGCTCGTGCTGCACCCGAAGTTCGGTCGCTGGCTGCAGACGGGAGGCCACTGCGAGGCCGCCGACCCGTCGCTCGCCGAGGCGGCTGGGCGCGAGGCGCAGGAGGAGACGGGCATCGCCGGACTGGCGATCGATCCCGAGCCCGTGCTGCTGTCGCGCCACCCGGTGTACTGCCACGAGGGCGGTCATCACCTCGACGTGCAGTTCGTGGCGGTGGCCCCGCCGGGCGCCGAGCCGCAGTGCTCGGACGAGTCCGACGACGTGCGCTGGTTCCCTCTGGACGACCTGCCCCGGCCCACCGACGAGTCGGTCAGGGCTCTCGTCGCTGCTGCCAGGTCACGCCTTCGAGGAACCCCATCGCCTCGTCCGTCCGTGGGTAGCGCCTGACGATCGCGTCGAACCGCGGCCCGTGCCCCGAGACGACCAGATGGGTCAGCTCGTGCACCAGCACCGCGTCGACGACGTGGTCGGGCATCGACTGCAAGCGGTGCGAGAGCCGGATCGTCCGGTCGATCGGCGTGCACGAGCCCCAGCGCGAGTTCTGGTTGGTGACCCAGCGGACCGAGGCGGGCTCGGGAGCCTCCGGGACGTAGAGCCGAGCGAGCTCGGAGGCACGGCGGGCGAGACCGGCGTCGGAGCGCGGCGCGGCGCGCTTCTTCTCCCGGGCGTCGAGCTTGGCGACCATGTCGGCCACGGCGCGGCGCTCCTCCCGAAGTGACATCGACGCCGGGATCATCACGATCGTGCGGTCGCCCTCGCGACGCGCACTGACGGTGCGGGTGCGGCGCGCGCTGCGGCGCACCTCGATCTCGGCCATGCCCCCACGGTAGAGCGCGGCCCCGACGCAGCGGAGGAGGCAGCGCGCGGCGGAGGAATCGAGACCCGTGTTCATCCACAGGGCGACGGGACGTCTTCGCAGGTCAGAGGCTGGCCGGAGCGTCCCGGCAGCACGCGAGCACGACCCTGTCCACACCGATTCCCACACCGGTCCCCGGCGATCCCCACACGATGTGCACAACATTGTCCACAGGCGGTGGACAGAGCCTCGGACGACCCATTGACCGTGCACGGCGGGAGGGCCTACCTTGAGCGCAGTCGAAGCCCCGCTCCGACGCGCAAGGGGAAGGCGCGCCGGTCGGGGCTTCGGCCTTGCCTGCCACGTTTTTGCGCTTAGGCTGAGCGTGACCTGTGCCACATTCGGCGGCACACATCGGCAAGGAGGCCGCTATGGCGGAGACATGGACCGGCGAGTTCTACTGCGTGAAGTGCAAGGACAAGCGCGAGACCAGCGGTGAAGTCCAGGTCAGCGAGAAGGGCACCCGCATGGCGAAGGGCATCTGCCCCGAGTGCGGCACCAAGCTCAACCGCATCCTCGGCAAGGCCTGAGCGGCGCGGCGGGGGCGACGCGATCGTCCCCGCCGCCTCCACGCCGGTCCGGCGCCTGTGGACCAACGACCCGTCCGGGTGCTCGACTCGGCCACGATGGCCCGATGGCGCACCCCTCCCCTGCCCGCGGACCGCGACTCCTGCCCGGAGCGCTGCTGCTGCGCCGCGACGCCCGGACCCTCCAGCTGGGCACCAGCCCCGGCATCGTTCTGCGTGACCGGCCGGGCCTGGCCCGCGTCCTGCGCCTCCTCGACGGCTCCCTCCCACTCCCCCTGCTGACCGAGCTCGTGGCGCGCGACGTCCCCGAATTCACCGACGATCTCGCCGGCACCCTGCACCAACTGGTGGCGGCCGGTGCCGTGCTGCGTGCCGAGCCCCACTCCGAGGGTCTTCGCGTGGCCGTGCGGCACGATCGCTCCACCTCCGCCTTCGCCGCCCTGCTCACCGACGCGGTGGGGCCGCCGGCCATCGAGCCCGAGATCGAGGTCCTGGTCAGCGCCGGCGAGCCCGCACGGTCGACCTTCGAGCACCTCGTCAGCGGGGGCGTGGTCCATCTGCCGGTCGTGCTCGACGAACGACGAGTGCGGATCGGCCCGCTCGTCGCGCCCGGGATCTCGCCGTGCCTGGGCTGTCTCGACGCCCACGTGGCCGCGGCCGATCCCACCTGGTCCGTGCTGGTGCCGCAGTTCGAGCAGGCGCGCCTCCTCGACCCGGCGCTGCCGCCCGGCGTGCTCCACCGCGCGGCCGCCGAGGTGCTGCACCACCTCGACTGCCTCGGCGAGGGACGGCGTCCGCCGAGCCTCGGTCGCGTCGTGTCGGTGAGCCCGGTCCATGGGCTGAACGACGTCGAGGACGTGCCCTTCGCGCCCGGCTGCCCGTGCCGGCTGCTCGCCGCATGACCGGTCCGATGCGGCCCACGCCACTATCCTGACCACGTGGCCGACACCGACCCGGACGACACGACCGACACTCCGCTGACGGGGAGCGCCCTGCGCCGCGGCGCGCGCCTGGCGAGCCTGCCGGCCGGATTCGCCGCCCGCACCACGTGGGGCATCGGCCGGCGCCTCGTCGGCGCTCCCGCCGCGGCCGTGATGACCGACGTGCAGCGCCGCACCGCCGACCAGGTCTTCAGCGTGCTCGGCCAGCTCAAGGGCGGTGCCATGAAGTTCGGCCAGGCGCTGAGCATCTTCGAGGCGGCCCTGCCCGAGGAGGTCATCGCGCCCTACCGCGAGGCCCTGACGAAGCTCCAGGACGCCGCGCCGCCGATGGGCACGCCCACCGTCCGGCGGGTGATGGTCCGCGAGTTCGGCGAGGACTGGCCCGAGCGGTTCCCCGACTTCGAGATGACCCCCGCCGCTGCCGCGTCGATCGGTCAGGTCCACCACAGCTGGTTCATCGCCGAGCCCGGTGACGAGCCCGTCGAGGTCGCGGTGAAGCTGCAGTACCCCGGCGCCGCGGAGGCGCTCAACTCCGACCTGCGCCAGATCGGCCGGCTCGCCCGCATGCTGGGCACGATGATGCCCGGCGTCGACGTCAAGGCCCTCGTCCGCGAGCTGCAGGAGCGCGTGGCCGAGGAGCTCGACTACTCGCTCGAGGCCGACGCCCAGGCGCGCTTCGCCGAGGCGTTCGCCGGCGACCCCGACGTCCTGGTCCCCGCGCCGCTGGCGCACACCGAGCGCGCCCTGGTCACGACGTGGCTCCCGGGCGACCGCTCCCTCGCCGACGTGATCGCCGACGGCACGCAGGAGGAGCGCAACCGCCTCGGCGAGACGTACGTACGGTTCCTGTTCCAGGGACCCGCCCGCGCCGGCCTGCTGCACGCCGACCCCCACCCCGGCAACTTCCGGGTGCTGCCCGACGGGCGACTCGGGGTCGTGGACTACGGCGCGGTGGCGCGCCTTCCCGACGGCCTGCCCGCACCCATGGGCCCGCTGCTGCGTGCGGCGGCCGACGGCGACTACGAGACCGTGGCCGAGGGCCTGCGCCAGGAGGGATTCGTCCGCCAGGGCAGCCGGGTCGACCCCGCTGTCCTCGAGCGGTACCTGGCCCCGATCGTCGAGCCGGTGGCCGTGGAGGCCTTCGCCTTCGACCGCGACTGGCTGCGTCGCCAGGGCCAGCGGCTCGCCTCCCCCGGCGCCGAGGGCATGGGGACGGCACTGAAGCTCACCGTGCCGCCGAGCTACCTGCTGATCCACCGGGTGTGGGCCGGCGGCGTGGGCGTCCTGTGCCAGCTGGGCGCGACCGCCCGCTTCCGCGCCATCGTGGCCGAGTCGCTGCCCGGCTTCGAGCCCGCCTGATCCCGAGGGCGGTCAGGAGTCGGCGACGATCGCCAGGACTCCGTCGCCGTACTTCTCCAGCTTGGACTGGCCCACGCCCGAGACCTGGAGCAGCTGGTCGCCGCTGCTGGGACGGATCGCGGCGATGGCCTTGAGGGTGGCGTCGTTGAACACCGTGAACGCCGGCTTGCTCTCCTCCTGCGAGACCTCCTTGCGCCACGCACGCAGGCGCTCGAACAGCGCCTCGTCGTAGTCGAGGTCGGGCTGGGGCAGCCGCACCTTGCGCTTCGGCGCCCGCGAGACCTGCACGTCCTCGGGCAGCAGGCGGTCGAGGAAGCGGCTGGGCTTGCGGCGGGCCTGGCCGCCGGCCTTGCGCGCCGCCGACCACGACACCATCAGGTGGCGCCGGGCGCGGGTGATGCCGACGTAGAAGAGCCGGCGCTCCTCCTCGATCGCGGCGGGCTCGTCCATCGTGGCGACGTAGGGCAGCGTGCCCTCCTGCGCGCCGGCGACGAAGACCGCGTCCCACTCCAGGCCCTTGGCCGCGTGGAACGTGGACAGCGTGACGCCGTCGGTGGAGGGCGCGTGCGCCTGGTCGGCGCGGCGGTCGAGGTCGGCCACGAGGGCGGCGAGGTCGGCCTGCGGCTGCTCCTGAGCGAGGTCGACGGCCATCGTGTGGATCGCCTGGAGGGACTCCCAGCGGTCGCGGACGGCGCCTCGGCCCTCGGGCGGGGTCTCGGAGTAGTCCATCGCCGCGAGCACGGCACGGACGTCGTCGGCCAGCGAGCCGGAGCCCTCGCCCGCGTGGGCCGAGCCGCGCAGCAGGGTGACGGCCTGACGTACCTCGGGCCGCTGGAAGAACCCGGTGCCGCCGCGCATGGAGTACGGGATCTGGAGACGGCCCAGGGCTTCCTCGTAGACCTCGGACTGCGCGTTGATCCGGTAGAGCACCGCCATCTCGCGGTAGGGCACACCCTGGCGGTGCAGCGCGACGATCCGGTCGGCGATCGCATCGGCCTCGGCGGGCTCGTCGGGGAACGGGCGGTAGTCCACCGCCGGGCCCGGCGAGTTCTGCGACTGCAGCCGCACGCCCAGGGTGACCGAGGGGCCGCGTCCGGCGAAGACCTCGTTCGCCGCGGCGACGATCTGGGGCGTGGAGCGGTAGTTGCGCACGAGCTCGATGCGCGGCGCGTCGGGGAACCGGCGCGTGGTGAAGTCGCCCAGGATCGTGGCCGAGGCGCCGGCGAACGTGTAGATCGTCTGGCGGGGGTCGCCGACGACGCAGACCTCGTCGCGGCCGCCCAGCCACAGGTCGAGCAGCGTGGACTGCAGCGGGTTGACGTCCTGGAACTCGTCGACGACGAACCACCGGTACTGGCGGCGCACCTCGGCCGCGATCGCCGGCTCGTCGGCCAGGATCGCAGCGGTGATCAGGAGGATGTCCTCCATGTCGATGCGCCCGCGATCGCGCTTGACCTGCTCGTAGGCGCGCAGCACGGCGCCCACCTCGCCCGGGTCGATGTCGCCGACGGTGCGCTGGCGGCGCACGGCCTCGGCGCCGTAGTCGTCGGGCCGGACGTTGGAGACCTTGGCCCACTCGACCTCGGCCGACAGGTCGCGCAGCAGGGCCTGGTCGGCCCGCACGCCCACCTGGCGCGCGGCCTCGGCGACGAAGGCGAACTTCGACTCGAGGATCTGGGGGAACTCCGTGCCGTACACGCGCGGCCAGAAGTAGCGGGCCTGCCGCAGCGCCGCCGAGTGGAACGTGCGGGCCTGGACGCCGCCCGCGCCGAGCGTGCGCAGGCGCTCGCGCATCTCGCCGGCCGCCTTGACCGTGAACGTGACCGCCAGGACCTCGGTGGGCTTGTAGACGCCGGTCGCGGTGCCGTAGGCGATGCGGTGCGTGATCGCGCGGGTCTTGCCGGTTCCGGCGCCGGCGATGACGCACACCGGACCTCGCAGGGTGGTGGCGACCTCGCGCTGCTCGGGGTCGAGTCCGTTCAGCAGGTCGTCGGCGTCAGACATGGTCTCCAGATCGCGTCGGGGGTGGGCAGCGACCAGCGTAGCCCCGCCCGGCGACACGATCCGGCGCCGCACACAGGGTCCCCGGGAATGGGCGTGGTCCGCGGCACGTTGACCTTGGGAGAGGCTTCTGTTCCGAACCGAGAGGGTCCCGATGTCCGACGCATCCTTCGTCCTGTACTCCACGCCGTGGTGTGGCTACTGCCACCGACTCAAGTCGCAGCTGCAGCGCGAGGGCATCGAGTTCACCGAGGTCGACATCGAGCAGGATCCCGCGTCGGCGGACATCGTCGAGCAGGCCAACGGCGGCAACCAGACGGTGCCCACGCTCGTGTTCTCCGACGGCACGGCGCTGACGAACCCGTCCGTCGCCCAGGTCAAGGCGCAGCTCGGGCTCTGACTGTGGACGGCATGGTGTAATGACACCCTTTCAAGGTAGAATTCCACCATGGCCCTCAACATCAAGAACGCGCACGTCCACGAGCTGGCGCGCGAGGTCGCCCTCCGCACGGGACGCAGTCAGACGAGTGCCATCGAGCTCGCGCTCGAGAGGCTGCTGGCCGAGCTCGAGCGAGAGTCCTCCGACGCCGCCCGACTCGACCGCATCCACGTGATGCAGCAACTCGCCGCCGACAAACCGCTGGACTCCGGCGACCTGTACGACGAGGCCGGCCTGCCCCGGTGATCGTCGACACCTCGGCCGTCGTCGCCGTCATCAAGCGTGAGCCCGGCTGGGAGGCGATCGACCGGTCCCTCGCCTCGGCGTCGGGTCCGCGCATGTCCGCCGGCACCTATCTCGAACTCGGCATCGTCGTCGACCAGGCAGGCGACCCGGCGCTCTCGCGCCAGCTCGACGCCCTGTTGCGCGACTGGGGTGTCGCCATCGAGCCCGTCACGGCAGGGCACGCCAAGATCGCGCGCGAGGCCTACCGCGACTTCGGCCGCGGGTCGGGCCATCGAGCCCGCCTGAACTTCGGTGACTGCTTCGCCTACGCCCTGGCGACCGAGACCGGCGAGCCGCTCCTGTTCGTCGGAGACGACTTCGCCGCGACGGACCTCCCTCCGGCTCTGAACCGGGGCTGACCCGACCCCTGTCAGGACCAGGTGCCGGGCAGGTCGCCGCCGTACCACTGCTCCACGAGCCACCGCGAGATCGAGACCTTCGCCGGCGGCAGGGCGACGGTCTCGTCCTCGATCGCCTGCACGAGCTCCTCGCGGGTGAACCAGCGCGCCTCGGCGATCTCCTTGTCGTCGAGCGTGAAGTCCGTGGACTCGGCCACCGCTCGGAAGCCGAGCATGAGGCTCTGCGGGAACGGCCACGGCTGGCTGCCCAGGTAGGTGGCCTCGCCGACGGTGATCCCGACCTCCTCGGCCACCTCGCGACGCACGGCGTCCTCGAGGGTCTCCCCCGGCTCGACGAATCCGGCCAGCGTGGAGAAGCGGCCCTCGGGCCAGTTCGGGTTGCGTGCCAGGAGGCAGCGGTCGTCCTCGTCGGTGACGAGCATGATCACGGCCGGGTCGGTGCGGGGGTAGTGCTCGGTGCCGCACGACGGGCAGACCCGCAGGTGACCCGCTTGGGAGCTGTAGAGGTACTCACCGCAGCGGGAGCAATAGGTGTGCGACTGCAGCCACCGCGCCAGACCCACCGCGTGGATCGCCAGCGACAGCTCGTCGGGGTCGAGCAGGGGCGCCAGCACCCGGATGCTGACGGGACTCAGCTCGCGCGGGACCCGCTGCAGCGCCACGGCCGCGTGACGCCTGCCGTTCTGGTCGCCGAGCAGGATCCACTCGCCGTCGGGCGCCTCGTCGACCGTCGTCCACCGCAGCGCGGGGCCGTCGATCGTCGCGACGTGCTCGCCGCCGAGGACGAGCACCCGGGTGTCGGGCGTCTTCCACAGGTCATCGCGCGGCCTCAGGTTCCCCGCTCGGTCGTGCCTGGCCCGTTCGAACGCGAAATCCACGCCTCACCGTAACCCAAGCCGGGCCTCGAGTGCCGCCCGGTCGGGCAGGTCGTCGAACGTGCGCGACGAACCGAGCCGCACGTAGTGAAAGGTGCCCACCACGCGCTCGGGCTCGATGCCCTGCATCTCGGCCCAGGCGATCCGGTAGAGCGCGAGCTGCAGCGGATCGGCGTCGGGCGTGCGGTTGGTCTTCCAGTCGACGACCTCGAACCCCGCCTGCCCGTCGGCCAGCTCGGTGGCGAACACGGCGTCGATGCGGCCGATCACCTGCTGACCGCCGAGTCGCAGCGAGAAGGGCGCCTCGACGACCAGGGGCTCGCGACCCGCGAACGGCCCGGACTCGAAGGCCTCCTTGAGCGCCTCGAGATCGGACTCGTCGGCGACCTCGGCGTCGCCGCGCCCGGGCAGCTCGTCGGGGTCCAGCAACGTCTGCTGGCCGTACCGGGACTCGATCCACGCGTGGAACCTCGTGCCGAACCGCGCGGCCGCCGACGGGCGGCGCGGCATCGGACGCGCCAGCGACCGGACGAAGGCCTCCTCGTCGGCGTCGAGCGCGAGCACGTCGGTGGCCGACAGGGACGCGGGCAGGGTGACCTCGATGCGCCGCTCGGCACGCGCCCGTGCCTCCTCCAGGAGCAGGTCGAGGTCGGTGCGCAGCTCGGCGAGGCGCTCGTCGCCCTCGACGGGAGGGGCCTGCGGCTCGTGCAGGTGGCGACGGACGGCGTCGGCGAGCTCGCGGCGGCGGTCGAACGAGGTGAGCGCGACCGGCCAGGGCACGGTCTGGTCGACGAGATGGGGGTTCTGGTCGTCGTCGGCGGGCGGCTCGGCCCACACGACCGGCTCGATGCCACGCTGGGCCAGCCAGTCGCGCACGTCGACCAGGAACGCCGACTCGGCGCGCGGACGCAGCTGGGTGCGACCCCACCGGTGGCCACTGACGTGCAGGCGTCGCTTGGCCCGCGTGAACGCCACGTAGGCGAGCCGGATCTCCTCCATCAGCGCGTCGCGACGGGTGTCCTCCTCGAACGCCTTCTTCGCCGGGCCGGTGAACTCGGCGACCTGCGGCACGAAGTCGACGTCGCCGCGCAGCGGCGCCGGGAGGGCCTTGGCGACCGTGGGCCAGCGCGAACGGCCGCGCCCGGAAGGGAAGACCGTGCCGGACACGAACGGCACGAAGACCTCCTCGAACTCCAGCCCCTTGGCCCGGTGGATCGTCAGCAGCTTGATCGAGTCGGCGTCGGACGGAGCGCTCAGCTCCATGCCCTCGTTGTACTCGCGCTCCGCGTCGAGGTGCGCCAGGAGACCCGGCAGCGAGGCGTAGCGGTCGTGCTGGGCGTAGTCGCCGATCGCGTCGATCAGTAGCGCGAGGTTGTCGGTGGGGACGCCGGCGACCGGAAGCTCCACGTCGAGGTCGAGTTCGGTGACGACGCGGCGGGCCAGGTCGAGCAGCGGCTCGTGCGCATGACGTCGCAGCCGCCGCAGCATCGCGGCCAGGTCGGCGAAGCGGGTGCGCGCGGCCTCGGAGTACTGCCCCGGGCCCGGATCCTCCACGGCCTCGGCGAGCGAGACGATCTCGGTGGGATCGACGCCGGCCGTGGCCTCGTCGAGGGCCGCCTGCAAGACCGCGTCGGGATCGGAGCCGTCCGGCTCTCCCCCACTGCGCCACTGGCGCCCGAGCTCGGCCGCTCGCTGGCCGAGCAGCGCGAGGTCGCGCTCGCCGATCCGCCAGCGCACCCCGGTGAGCAGGCGGAGCATCGCCGGGTTGGCGGTGACGTCGTCCAGCACGGCCAGCACGGAGAGGACGTCGACGACCTCGGGCTGCTGGAGCAGGCCGGTGAGGCCGACGATCTCGACGGGGAGCCCCCGCGAGCGCAGGGCACGGACGATCTCCGGGTTCTCGTTGGTGGTGCGCACCAGGATCGCGATGTCGCGTCGCGACACGCCGCTCTCGACCGACTGCACGACGAGGTCGACCAGCGCCTCGATCTCTTGGGCCACCCCCTCGTGCAGGGCGACCGAGACCTCGCCCGACGGGTTCTCGGGGGCAGCCCGCAGCGGCGTCACGATCTCGGCGATCCCGGGCGAGCCGTAGTAGTCGCGGGCGACGTAGCCGGCGAGGTCGATGATCTCCGGCGCGCACCGACGCGTGACGTCGAGGCTGAACAGCCGGCCCTTCTCGCCGCCCGCACCCGGGAAGTCGTCGAGGAACGCGGTGAGGTTGCCCGAGGCGGCGCCGCGCCAGCCGTAGATGCCCTGGGCCGGGTCGCCGACCGCGCTGATCGGGCGGCCGGCGAACAGGGCCTGCAACAGGTCGCGCTGGGCCACCGACGTGTCCTGGTACTCGTCGAGCAGCACCACGTCGTAGCGCTCCCGCAGCACCTGCTGGACCTCGGGCACGGTGGCGAGCTGGGCGCCCCAGGCCATCTGGTCGGAGAAGTCCATGACGCCGGCGTCCGCCTTGGCCGCGCGGTACTCGTCGACGAGGTCGGCCAGCTCGTCGCGCTTCAGGCACGCGGCGACGATCTCCTCGTGCCACTTGAGCGGCTTCTCGGCCCGTTCGGCCGCCTCGATGGTGGTCCGGTCGAACGCCCGGAGCTCATCGGTGGTGACGAGGTGCTCGGACAGCTGGCCGTCGAGCCCGAGCACGTCGCCGATCACCGTGGGCAGCCAGGCCGAGACGTGCCGCAGCGGGCCGTCGTGCCCGCGGGCGGTGCGCGCCGCGATCTGGAACCGGGTCGCGTCGGCCAGCACGCGCAGGTCGGGCTCGATCCCCATCCGCAGCCCGTGCTCGGCGATCAGCGTGCCGGCGAAGGCGTGGTAGGTCGAGACGGTGGGCTCACCGAACTCGGAGAAGTCGCCGACGAGGTCGAGCGACTCGCGCACCCGGCCGGCCAGCTCGGCGGCGGCCTTCGAGGTGAACGTGAGCCCGAGCAGGCGGTCGGGTGCGTAGCCGAGGTGGCCCACGAGCCACACGACGCGCGCCGCCATGACCGCGGTCTTGCCCGCACCGGCGCCGGCGATGATCGCCTGGGGCTGCGCCGGGTCGGCGGTGATCGCGGCCAGCTGCGGATCGCTGAAGGGGATGCCCAGCACCTCGCGCAGGTGGTCGGTGTCGCGGACGAGGGGGGTCACTGCGGTGCTCCGATCATTCGAGACCCCCGACCGTGGGGCCGGTGATCACGGGGCACAGGGTCTGGAAGTCGCAGAAGCCGCAGTGCTCGTTGGGGCGCGCCACGAGGCTCTCGTCGCGCACGACGCGGGCCGACTCGGCCAGCAGCTCGAGGGCGAAGAACGCCTCCTCGGGCGCGGGTGCGGCCTGCGGCTGGACCTTCGGGGAGTCCGGGTCCTTGGCGCCGGCGGGCGTGCGGAGCTGGACGAGCTCGGCACCACCGGAGCGGGCCTGGTCGACCCCGAGCGACGCGACGGCCCCGTGCTCGACGGCGACCTGGTAGATGCCGAGCTGGGCGTGCTCGGCGATCTTGCGCGGGCCGGGCGCGTTGCGGCTGGTCTTGAAGTCGACGACGTGGACCCGCCCCTCGGCGTCGATCTCGACGCGGTCCATGGACCCGCGGAGCAGGACCTCCTCACCGCCGACCACGAGCGTGGTGGTGAACGCGTGCTCGGCCGCCAGCGGCGTGCGTGGGTTGGCCCGGTGCCACCGCGCGAACCGGACGAGCGTCTCGTGGGCGGCCTGCCGCTCGCGCTCACCCAGCCAGGCGGCCTGGTGGTCGAGCCGGTGCCAGACCTCGTCGAGCCGGGCGGCCATGGCCACCTCGTCGGGCTCGACCCCGCGCTGGACCACGTCGGCTGCGAGGGCGTGCACGATCGAGCCGAAGCCCTGCGCCGACGTGGAGGCGGACTCGCCGTGCGCCTCGCGGCCGAGGAACCAGCGCAGCGAGCACGCGGTGATCCCCTCGACCGCCGACCCGGACAGGGCCAGCGGGTGGTCCTGCGGTCGCCACGGAGCGTCGGACAGGGTGGGACCGGACAGCCCCCACCAGCGGTCGGGGTCGGCCGCCCGGGTGGGCGGCAGGTCGGCACGGACGATCTCGGCCAGCATCGCGGCGGCCTCGTCGCGCACCGCCGGGTCCTCGGCCTGCTCGCCGACGCGTCGCAGCTCGGCGACCACGCCACGCAGCGACACGGGACGCGCCGGCCGGCCCAGCGGGAGGTCGGCGTCGGTGCCGAACCCGGCGCCGAGCAGCTCGGCGACGAAGCGCGACGGCTGATCCCCGTCGTCGGTGGGCGTCTGGACCGCGGTGACCACCAGGCGGCTGGTGGCACGGGTGCAGGCGACGTAGAACAGTCGGCGCTCCTCGCGCAGCTGCTCGCCGCGCGCACCGGGCTCGGCCGGGCCGTCGAGGTGCTCCGAGCGCAGCAGGCTGCCGCGCGTGCGCAGGTCGGGCCACCGTTGGGCCTGCACGCCGGCGACCACCACGAGCGGCCACTCCAGCCCCTTCGACCGGTGGGCCGTCATCAGCCGGACGGCATCGGGGCGCGTAGCGCTGGTCTCGAGCTGGTCGGCGGGGATCTGCTGGGCACGCAGCTCGGCCACGAAGTTCACGGCGTCGCGGCGGCGGCCGCCCTCCTCCGCCCGGGCCGCGTGGCGGAAGAGCGCGCACACCGCGTCGAGGTCGCGGTCGGCGTGCACGCGGCCCTCGACGCCGGCCCACTGCTCGCGCAGACGGGCGGGCCAGCCGGTGCCGTCCCACAGCAGCCAGAGCGCCTGCTCGGGCGGCTCGCCGCGTCGCAGCACGGTCGCCGCCCGACCGAGGAGTGCGGCGAGGTCGCGGGCCGCGCCGACGGCGTCGGCGGTGGAGCGATCGGTGGTGGTGAGGCCCAGCGCCGCGGGATCCAGGAGCGCCGCGGCCACGAGGTCGCTCGACGGGGTCTCCGGATCGCGCTGACGGAGGGCACGGCCCAGCCGGCGCATCGCCGGCCCGTCGAGCCCGGCGAGCGGGCCGGTGAGCAGGGCCTCGGCCGTCTCGGTGTCGAGCGCCTCCTCGCGCGCGATCCGGTCGGCGGCCTCGAGGGCCAGCAGCAGCGTCCGGACCGCGGGCTGGGCCACGAGCGGCACCTCGTCGCCCGCCACCTCCACCGGCACCCCGGCGGGGCCGAGCACGCGCTGGAGCCGGGTGAGGTCGGCGCCGGTGCGCACCAGGACCGCCATGTCGGACCAGGCCAGGCCGTCGTCGAGATGGGCCCGGCGCAGGAGGCCGGCGATGTGCTCGGCCTCGGCGGTGGCGGACGCGTACGTGGCGACCTCCACCCGTCCCTCCTCGGACGCGGCCGACCTCAGATTGCGGTGCTGGTCGGCGGCGCGGGCGTCGAGTCCCGGCGGAACCGGCGGGTTCCCCAGCGCCACGCGCGCGGCGGTCAGGATCCGCGGCCCGAAGCGACGGGTGGTGGTGAGGGCCACGGTGGGCGCGGGCCGGCCGGCCGCCGCGAACTGCTGGGGGAAGCGCGTGATCGCCGCCGGATCGGCGCCGCGGAAGCCGTAGATCGCCTGGTCGTGGTCGCCCACCACGACGAGGTCGCGACCGTCGCCGGCCAGGTCGTGCAGCAGCCGGACCTGCAGCGGATCGGTGTCCTGGTACTCGTCGACCACGACGAGCCGGTAGCGGTCGCGCAGCGCCCGGCGGTGGTCGCGGTCGCCGGCGATCGCCGCGGCGCGCGTGACGAGGTCGGTGTAGTCCGTGCGGTTCTGGAAGTCGATGACCTGGTGGTACTCCTCGATCGCGTCGGCGACGCGGGCCCACTCGGGCCGCTCGCGCGTGATCGCCAGCGCGCGCAGGTCGTCGGGGCCGAGGCCGCGCGTGACCGCCGCGGCCATGAACGACTGGAGCTCGGCCGCCAGGCCGCGGGTGCCGAGCGCCTCGCGCAGGGACTCGGGCCAGGTGGCGGCGTCGTGCCCGCCGAGCAGGTCGGCGACCACGGCGTCGCGCGCCGGGGCGGTCATCAGCTCGGGCGGGGCGGCGAACGCCTCGGGATCGCTGAACTCGCGCACGAGGGCGTAGCAGAACGCGTGGAAGGTCATCGCCGGCACGGTGGCGGCGGTGCCCGACAGGCGCCGCCCGATCCGGTCGCGCAGCTCGCCGGCGGCCTTGCGACTGAAGGTCAGGACGAGGATCTGGTCGGGGGTGAGCTCGCCGGACTCGATGCGGTCGACGACGACCTCGACGAGCGTGGTGGTCTTGCCCGTTCCCGGTCCGGCCAGGACCAGCAGCGGCCCGCCACGGTGGTCCACGACCGAGCGCTGGGCCTCGTCGAGCGAGGGCGCTGCGGCACGCACGGCATCGGGCCGCCGGAGGACGAGTTCGGGCACAGGACCATGCAACCAGACGGCCCCGACACTCCTCAGAAGTCCGGGGCGAGCGCATCCTTCACGACCACGCGGCCGCTGCGGACGGGGGTGCCCTCGTCGCGCCAGTGCTGCTGGGCGTCGACCACCAGGTGCGCGGGCAGCGAGCCGTCGGCGCGCACGACGCGCCACCACGGCACGCCGTGGCCCTCGAGCGACATGACGCGCCCGACCTGGCGCGCGCCGCCGCGGCCCAGACGCTCCGCGATCAGGCCGTACGTCGCGACGCATCCCGGCGGGATCTGCTCGACGACCTCGAGCACGGCCTCGGTGAAGTCCTCGTCCATGGCCCCGATCCTGTCAGCAGGACCGGGGCCGGACGAGACTCAGTAGTTGGGCTGGCTCGGGTCGATCTGATTGACCCAGGCCACGACGCCGCCGCCGACGTGCACGGCGTCGGAGTAGCCGGCGCCCTTGAGCACCGCGAGCGCCTCGGCCGAGCGGACGCCCGACTTGCAGTGCAGGACGACCTGCTTGTCCTGCGGCAGCCGGTCGAACGCCTTGCCGGCGAGGATCTCGCCCTTGGGGATCAGCACCGAGCCGGGGATCTGGTTGATCTCGTACTCGTTGGGCTCGCGCACGTCGACCAGGACGAAGTCGCGGCCCCCGTCATTGCGCTCCTTGAGCCAGCCGTCGAGCGTCGCGACCGAGATCGTGGAGTCGGCGGCCGCGTCAGCGGCCTCGTCGCTGATCGCACCGCAGAACGCCTCGTAGTCGCCCATCAGCTCGGTGGGCAGCACGCCGTTGGGGTCACGACGGACCTTCAGCGTCGTGTACCGCATCTCGAGCGCGTCGTAGACCATGAGGCGGCCGATGAGCGGGTCACCGATGCCGGTGAGCAGCTTGATCGCCTCGGTGACCATGATCGAGCCGATCGAGGCGCACAGGACGCCCAGCACGCCGCCCTCGGCGCACGACGGGACCATGCCCGGCGGCGGGGGCTCGGGGTAGAGGTCGCGGTACTGCGGCCCCTCCTGCGCCCAGAAGACCGAGACCTGGCCCTCGAAGCGGTAGATCGAGCCCCACACGTACGGCTTGTTGAGGATGACGGCCGCGTCGTTCACCAGGTAGCGCGTGGCGAAGTTGTCGGTGCCGTCGAGGATCAGGTCGTACTGGCTGAAGATCTCCAGCACGTTGTCGTTGTCCAGGCGCACGTTGTGCGTGATGACGTTGACGTACGGGTTCGTCTCGGCCACCGACTCCGCGGCGCTCTGCACCTTGGGCTTGTCGATGTCGGACTGGCCGTGGATCACCTGGCGCTGCAGGTTCGACTCGTCGACGACGTCGTCGTCGATGATGCCGAGGGTGCCGACGCCGGCCGCCGCGAGGTAGAGCAGGGCGGGGCTGCCGAGTCCGCCGGCGCCGATGACCAGCACCTTCGCGTTCTTCAGCCGCTTCTGTCCCGTCATGCCCACGTCGGGGATGATCAGGTGGCGGCTGTACCGACGCACTTCGTCGATGGTCAGTTCGTCGGCGGGTTCGACCAGGGGCGCGACCACGGGCTTCTCCTTCGGTTGCTGGGCTCACCGGGCTCAACCCGGCGCCGACGTCCATTGTTCCTCGCCCGTCCCAGCATGTGGCGCGAGGTCCGGTCCGTGGACACCGCGTCGGAAACGACCGGCGGGTAACCGACCGCTAGGGTTGGGCACGTGACCCAGACCCCAGAGGCTCGCCCCCGCGCAGGGCGGCTGCCCCGCACCGCACGGCGCGCCCAGCTGCTGGACGTCGCCCTCGACGTCTTCGTGGAGCAGGGCTACCACTCGGCCTCGATGGACGAGATCGCCGAGCGCGCAGGCGTGTCCAAGCCGGTGCTCTACCAGCACTTCCCCGGCAAGCTCGACCTCTACACCGCCCTGGTCTCCACGGCGGTCGACACGGTGATCGAGGGCGTGCGCGAGTCGCTGGCGTCCACGCAGGACAACCGCGAGCGCGTCCAGGCCAGCATGCAGCTCTGGTACGACAGCGTCGCCGACCGCGAGAAGGCCTTCCGCCTCGTCTTCGAGTCGGACCTGACCAGCGACCCCGAGGTGCGCGAGCTGGTCGACCGGGTCACCTCCGAGTCCGCCGCCGCGATCGCCGAGGTGATCGTCGAGGACACCGGCCTGTCGCGCGGAGCCGCCGAGCTGCTCGCGGCCGGCCTCGTCGGGATGGGTCACGTCGGCGCTCGCGCCTGGCTCTCCGGCGCGTCGGGCCTCTCGCGCGACGACGCCGTCACGCTCGCCTCGACTCTCGCCTGGCGCGGGATCGGCGGGTTCCCCAAGCCCACCAATCAAGGAGATGAGTGACCGTGGAGGTCAAGATCGGCGTCCAGAACGCCGCCCGTGAACTGTCCGTCGACACCGATGTCGAGCCCGACACCGTGCTGGCCACGCTGAACGGCGCGCTCAAGGACGACTCGCTGTTCACGCTCACCGACAGCAAGGGTCACACCGTGGCGGTCCCGGCCGACAAGGTCGCCTACCTGTACTTCAACGCCGACACCGGTCGCAAGGTCGGCTTCGGTCTCACCAGCTCCTGACGGAGCGGGCCCCGCTCAGGCGTCGAGCCCCAGGCGGGCCATGCGCTGGGCGTGGGCCTCGGTGATCCGGGTGAACATGCGGCCGATCGAGGCCAGGTCGAATCCCCCCGGTCGGTCGGCGGCGCCGACCACCACCGCGGTCAGCACGTCGCGCTCGGCCACCACCATCTGCGCCTGGCTCAGCGCCTCGCCCATCAGGCGACGTCCCCACAGCGCGAGCCGGCCCGCCACCCGCGGGTCGGCGGCGATCGCCTCGCGCACCTGGTCGACCACGAACTCGCTGTTGCCGGTCTGACTCATCGTCTCCAGCACCAGCTGACGCGTGTCGGCGTCCAGGAACGCCGCGATCTCGCGGTAGAAGTCGGCCGCGAGCCCGTCGCCGACGAAGGCCTTCAGCAGCCCCTCGAGCCAGTCCGACGGCTCGGTCTTGCCGTGGAAGCGGGCGAACGTCGTCCGGAACGACTCCATCGCCGCGTACGGGTCCTCACCGAGCTCGACGAGCCGGTCGCGCAGCTGCACGAAGTGACTCCACTCCGAGGCGGCCATCGTCTGGATCGCGACCTTCGTGCGGAGGTCGGGCGCGTCCTGGGAGTCCTGGTTCAGCTGCTCCACCGCGCTGAGCTCGCCGTAGCTGAGCAGCGCCAGCAGCTCGACCACGCCGGCCCGGTAGTCGGGATCGTCGAAGGGTCCGCCGGGCGCCTGATCGGAGGTCATGATCGGGACTGTAGCGCGGCGCCGGCCCGCATCGCGGCGCGGAACGTTAGACTGAAGGGGTATTCGCCGATCCTGTCCCATCAGGATCCAAGCCATTCGAGATCCGCTGACAGTAGATCGCACACAGAAAACAGAGCAGACCCCTGACTACCTTCACCGAACTGGGCGTCATGCCCGAGATCGCCGACGCCCTCGCCGACAAGGGCATCATCGAGGCCTTTCCCATCCAGGAGATGACCCTCTCGGTCGCCCTCATGGGAACCGACCTCATCGGCCAGGCCCGCACGGGCACGGGCAAGACGCTGGCGTTCTCCATCCCCGTCATCCAGCGCACCGTGGCCCCGCACGACCCCGACTACGACCAGCTGGCCGCGCCCGGCAAGCCGCAGGCGCTCATCGTCGCTCCCACGCGTGAGCTGGCGATCCAGGTCGCGAACGACGTCAAGACGGCGTCGAAGAACCGCGGCACCCGCATGCTGACGATCTACGGCGGCGTGCCGTACGAGCCGCAGCTCGAGGCCCTCGAGACCGGCGTCGACATCGTCGTCGGCACCCCCGGCCGCATCCTTGACCTGGTGAACCGCCGCGCCCTGGACATCAGCCACGTCAAGTCGCTCGTCCTCGACGAGGCCGACGAGATGCTCGACCTGGGCTTCCTGCCCGATGTCGAGTCGATCCTCGCCCGCACCCCCGAGACGCGCCAGACGATGCTGTTCAGCGCGACGATGCCGTCGTCGATCGTCACGCTCGCGCGCAAGCACATGCACCACCCGATGAACATCCGTGCCGAGTCGGCCGAGTCCGGCCAGATGGTGCCGGCCACGAGCCAGTTCGTCTGGCAGGCGCACGACATGGACAAGCCCGAGGTGGTCGCCCGCATCCTGCAGGCCGACGACGTCGAGCGCGTCGTGGTGTTCACCCGCACGAAGCGACAGGCGCAGCGCGTCGCCGACGACCTGGCCGACCGCGGCTTCCCGGCCTCGCCGCTGCACGGCGACATGGCCCAGAAGGCGCGTGAGAAGGCGCTCGACGGCTTCCGCGAGGGCAAGGTCAGCATCCTGGTGGCCACCGACGTCGCCGCCCGCGGCATCGACGTGGCCAACATCAGCCACGTCATCAACTACACGTGCCCCGAGGACGACAAGACCTACGTGCACCGCATCGGCCGCACCGGTCGCGCCGGCGCGTCGGGCATCGCGGTCACGTTCGTCGACTGGGCCGACCTGCAGCGCTGGAAGCTGATCAACAAGGCGCTCGACCTGCCCTACGACGAGCCGCTGGAGACGTACTCCACGTCGGACCACCTCTTCCAGGACCTCGGCATCGATCGCAACGTCAAGGGCCGGCTGAACCCCCCGGCGCCCAAGGAGCCCCGCTCCGAGGGTGGCCGCGACGGTCGCCGCGAGGGTCAGCGTCGCGATGGCCAGCGTCGCGACGGCCAGTCGCGCGACGGCGGCGACCGCAGCCGTCAGCGCACCCGTGGCGGCAAGCCCGTCGAGGGCGAGGCCCGTCCGGCCGAGACCGCTCCCGCGGCGTCCGGCGAGGAGCAGCCCGCGGGCGAGGGCCAGGCGCGTCGTCGCCGTCGCCGGCGCCGTCCCTCGGGTGGTCAGGCGTCGGGTCCCGCGCCCGCCTCCGCCTCCTGACGCACCACGTCCTGACGAGATCCCCCGCCGACCGGCTTGCCGGTGGGCGGGGGATTCGTCGTCTCAGGCCGTGACGATGACCGGGGTGCCGTCGGGCGCCCAGTCCCAGAGGTACTTCGCGTCGGACTTCTTCTGGCGCACGCAGCCGGCGGACAGGGGCTCGCCCAGCTGCTCCTCCGTCTGCTCGGGCTTGCCGTTGTTGTAGACCGGAATGGAGTGGAAGCCGATCGGCGCGCTCCAGCCCGTGGCGAAGCGCACGAAGTACTCCATCGAGCCGGTGTAGTCGAAGCTCGTGGCATGGCGCTGCCGGGACGTGACGGAGTAGGAGCCGGGCTGGAGGTTGTCGAAGCGGCTGCCGGACACCAGGTAGGTGCGGTCGACCTTCTCGTCGGCCTCGATGAGCCACACGCGCTGGTCGGACTGGTCGAAGACGATGCGCCGGCCCTCCCCCGAGCCCTCGGGCGGCGGGGGTCCCGCGGCCGCCTTCGTGGTGGCGGGCTCTTCCTTCGGCGCCGGCTGGTCCTTCGCGGCACTCTGGCCCTTCACCGTGGCCGCTGCCCGGGGCGCGGCCTGCTTCGCGGTGGCCTGCTTCGCGGCGGCCGCGTCGGCACGCGCGGTGGCGGCCGTCAGGGCCGGTGTCACCGTCTCGGCGACGGCGGCGCCGGAGCGCGACGGGCCTGCGGACTCGGCTGGATCGGCCTGGACGAGGGAGACGGCCGACACCGTTGCCGTCAGCGCGACGGCACCGACGAGCATCGCGATGCGACCGAGGTGGACACGGGGCGGGGAAGCCATGTCCTCCACGGTAGGCGCCACCTTGCGCCGATGGCCGACTTCGCGCGGGGTGCGCGTGGCGGAACCACCCTCACCGGGCGTGGCTGGACTCATCGGCCCTCGGCCAGCAGCCGCGCCACGGCCCGGTAGGCCTCGGCGCCCTTGTGGGTGCGCGCGGTGCTGAGGATCGAGCGCCCGATGGCGGGCGCCTCGGCGAAGCGGATGGTCTTGGGGATCGGCGGCTCGAGCACCTCGAGGTCGTACGTCTCGGTGATGGCCGCCAGCACGTTGCGCGCGTGCGCCGTGCGGCCGTCGTACATCGTCGCGAGCACGCCGCGGATGACGAGGTCGGGATTGATGAACTGGCGGACGTCGTGGATGGTGTCGAGCAGCTGTCCGACGCCGCGGTGCGAGAGCGTCTCGGCCTGGAGCGGGATCAGCACCTGGTCGGCGGCGGAGAGCGCACCGATCGTCAGCACGCCCAGGGCCGGCGGGCAGTCGAGGATGATCCAGTCGTAGTCGTCGGCGATCTTCGCCAGCGCCACCCTCAGCCGCTGCTCGCGGCCGGTGCGCGTGACGAGGTTCTCCTCGGCCTCGGCGAGCGCGACGTTGGCCGGCAGCAGGTCGAGGCCCTCCTCGGTGGTGACGAGCGCGTCGCGGGCCGGGATCTTGCCGAGCAGGACCTCGGCGACGGTGACCTCGAGCTCCTCGGGATCGATGCCGAGGGAGAACGTCAGGCTGCCCTGCGGGTCGAGGTCGACCAGCAGCACGCGCTGACGCTCCTCCAGCAGGGCCGCGCCGAGCGACGCGACGCTGGTGGTCTTGGCGACGCCGCCCTTCTGGTTGGCGAGGGCCAAGGTGGTGGTCACGCCGACATTGTGCCATCGACCGGGGTGGGCCTACCGCAGGCGGGACATCGGTTCACTGGCATGCTGGATCCATGACCCGAACGGCCCTGATCACCGGCGCCACCGCCGGCATCGGAAACGCGTTCGCGCGGCAGCTGGCGCGGCGTGGAACCCACCTCGTCCTCGTCGCCCGCGACACCGTCCGGCTGGAGCAGGTCGCCGCCGAGCTGACCGACGCGCACCAGGTCGAGGTCGAGGTCATCACCGCCGACCTGGCCACCCTTCAGGGGATGGACCGGGTCGCGGACCGCCTGTCGGAGTCGGGGCGCCCGATCGACCTGCTGGTCAACAACGCGGGTGCCTCCCTCGCCGGCTGGTTCGGCTCCACCGCCATCGCCGACGAGGACCGCCAGCTCGACCTGCTCGTGCGTGCGCCGATGCACCTGATGGACGCCGCCATCAAGTCCATGTCGGGCCGCGGCCGCGGCGGGATCATCAACGTCGCCAGCGTCGCCGCATTCACCCCGCGTGGTGCGTACTCCGCCCACAAGGCGTGGCTGGTGAACATCTCGCAGTGGGCCAACTGGCACTACGGCGACGTCGGCATCACCGTGCAGGCCCTGTGCCCCGGCTTCACGCGCACCGAGTTCCACCAGCGGATGGGCGCCGAGATCGGCAACGTGCCGCGGTGGATGTGGCTCAAGGCCGACGCCGTGGTGAAGGACTCGTTGCGCGACCTCGAGCGCGGCAAGGCGATCTCCGTCCCTTCGCTGCGCTACAAGGTGCTCATGGCGGTGGCGCGCTACGCACCCGCCACCGTCGTCGCGAAGATCGCCCAGCGGGGTCGATGATCCGGTGAGCGTCCCCAAGACCCTCGAGATCCCCGAGGGCGTCGAAGTCCTCCGCGCCGAGACGAGCCGCAGCGAGCACGCCGTCCACCGGGCGCGCGCCGTCGGCGAGCGCCGGGGCTCGATCCTGCTCGTGCCCGGCTGGACCGGCAGCAAGGAGGACTTCACCCCCGTCCTGCCGCTGCTCGCCGGACTCGGGTTCGACGTCGTGACGTTCGACCAGCGCGGACAGTACGAGTCCCCCGGCGACCCGCTGGACGACTACTCGCTGGAGGCTCTCGCGGCCGATGCGCTCGCGGTGGCCGACGAGCTGCTGGAGGACGACCGCTTCCACCTGCTCGGGCACTCGTTCGGCGGCCTCGTGGCGCAGAACCTGACCATCGCCCACCCCGAGCGGGTGCGCACCCTGACCCTGCTGTGCTCGGGCCCGGGCGCCCTCGGCGACTCCCCGACGCGGCCGCTGAAGCGCATCGCGGCGGCCATCGGCAAGGTGCCGCTGCTGGACATCCACCAGCTGCGCGAGCAGGGCATCAAGCGGCCCGCCCAGATCACCGCCTTCCTCGGGAAGCGCTTCTCGGCCAATGCGCCGGCCTCGCTCAAGGCGATGACGCAGCACCTGCTCGACGCTCCCGACCGGGTGGACGAGGTCGCGGCGACGGGCGTGCCGGTTTGGGTCGCCCGCGGAGAGGCTGACGACGCGTGGCCCCACGACGCCCAGGCCGAGATGGCCGAGCGGCTCGGCACCCAGATCGTGATCCTGCCCTCCGCGGCGCACTCCCCCGCGGTCGAGGCGCCCGACGAGTTCGTCGACGACTGGCGCGACTTCCTGCTCTCGCACTGACCCCGCGCCCAGCCCGCCTCCCCCCTCACCGCGAGTGGCGCAATTTCGCCCGCCACTCGGCGAGTGGCGGGCGTTTCTGCGCCACTCGCGACCCCGGTTGGCGCCACTCGGCGTGAGTCAGCGGCGCCGGCGGAGCGTGGCGGCGACGGCGCGGCGCGCCACGGGTCCGAGGCCGTCGAGGGCGGCAGCCATCGCCGTGACCGCGTCGAACGAGCGGTCGGAGTCGGCCTCGGTGCGCACCGGGTCGGTGAGCTCGAAGCCGATGAAGGCCGCCATCAGCAGATCGGTGAACGCCTCGGCGTCGACCACACCCGCGAACGGGGAACCCGGCGTGAGCAGCCGGTCCGCGACGCTGCGCAGCGGCTCGCGCCACAGGGCGAGTGCGTCGCGGGCGGCCGCGCCGATCCCGGGATCGGACTGCGCCAGGACGAGCGACTGCCCCAGCACCGACACGTGCCCGGCGCCGCGCTCGGCCTCCTGCACGTCGCGGGCGAGCTGGACGAGGTCGCCGAAGCTGGAGGCCGCGTCGAACCGCGCGCGATGCAGCTCGACCCGGTCACGCGTCGCGGTGACGCAGGCCTGCGCGACGAGGTCGGTGACGGATCCGTAGTGGTAGAAGACCAGGCCCTGGGCGACGCCGGCCCGCTGCGACACCGCGCGGGCGGAGACGGCGGCGATGCCGTCGGAGGTCATCACCTCGATCGCGGCCTCGACCAGGCGGCGCTTGGACTCCTCGGCGGACTTCGGCGGCACGGGGTTCAGTATGGCGCGACGGCCCGTGCGGCGCGGCGCTCGGCGGCCCGCAGACCACGAAGCAGGAACCAGCGGAGGGTCAGCGCGCACACGACGGCGGCACCCAGGGCCCATCCGACCGCCTCGAGCAGCGGAGCATCGAAGGCCCGCGCCACGAAGAGTGTCTCGAGGAATCCGATCACCGCGACCAGAGCCACACTCGTCTCGATGGCGCGCGACGTTCCGAGCCGGCGCTCGAGGGTCGGCCACGCGACGATGCTGACGGTCGCCGGCACCACACCCAGGCCCACGCCCGCCACCATCCCGATCGGGGCGGCAGCAACCAGCCAGATGACGATCAGCACGAAGAGCCCGTGGAGGTCGGAGTCCTCCCCGCCGTTCGCTGCGTCGATGGCGAACGCGACCAGGAAGAAGCCGAGGGCGCAGAGCGCCCCCGCCAGCGGCGCGGCGACGATCGCCCGCAAGGCGAACTGGAGCCTCGTCATGCGCGTCCTCCCTCAATGAGGCGTTGCGAGTGCTGCTGGGCGAAGCGCTGTGCGGCACGCAGGTGCAGCCACGCGATTCCGCCGCACACCGCGGTTGCTGCGAGCACCCACGGGACAGCACCGATCAGGTCCCGCGAGGTGCCGATCGCCGCCACGAGCAGCTCGATGAGCACGATCGCCGTGACCAGCACAGTCAGGCGACGGACGGCGCGGTCCTCGCCCACCGATTGCACGAGCTGGGGCCACGCACTCGCGGCGATGCCCGCCGGCACGATCCCCAAGGCGATCCCGGCCCCGAGTCCGATCCAGAGCCCCAACCCGACCCAGACCAGGAGCAGAGAGAGAAGCCCGAGACGCTCGCTCATCACACCGCCACCGAGCTCGGCCACCAGGAGGAAGCAGAGGGAGCAGACGGCGCCCGCCACCGCGGAGGCGACGAGTCCCGCTCCGAACACGTCCGTCGGTCTCATGGTCACCGCTCCTTCGTTCTTGAGCACTCGCTCAAGAACGAGAATAGCAGAGGCGTGCCCCCACCACGAGTGGCGCAAACCCGGGTCGCGAGCGGCGCAGAAACGCCCGCCACTCGGCGGGTGGCGGGCGAATTTGCGCCACTCGCCGTTCGGCGGCGAGGGGGTCAGCCGACGATGGCGCGGAGCGCGGCGACGTGGTCGCGGTAGGCGGCGCGGCCGGACTTCGTGAACGCGGCCCAGGAGCGCACGCGGCCCGCGCGGGTGGCCTTCGTGACCTTGACGTACCCGGCGTCCTCCAGCGCCTTGACCTGCTTGCTGAGGACCGACTCGCTCACGTCGAGCCGTTCGCGGAGGAGGGCGAACTCCGTCTTGTCGACCGTGTCGAGGATGGCGCAGATCTGCAGGCGGTGCGGCGCGTGGATCAGCGGATCGAAGAGGCCGACGCTCACGGCTGCTCCTCGATGCTGCGCACCCATGCCGCGTCCCACGCCGGGCCCAGCACGGCCCAGGTCAGTGCCGTGACCACGGCGCCCAGCGCGGCCACGACCGGCCCGGTCCAAGCGACCGCGAGAGCGACAAGCGACAGCCCAATCATCAGCCATGCCCGCCAGGCACCGGGCTCGCGCAGCGTCGCGAACGTGACGATGCCGGTGTGCTTCGTGTACCAGCTCATCGCGCCGAGGGTGGTGGCGAGGCCGACGACGTAGAGGACCCACCGCATCGGCCCGTCGAGGCCGAGCCCGAGGATCACCAGGCCCATCCCGATGCCGGCGACGGCGTAGTAGCCCTTCGGGCTCGCGGCCCGGTGCGCGGTCTCCCGACGCGTGGCGGCGATCTGCTCGAGCGCTTCGCGCGCCTCGTCCCGTTCGGTCATGGTTCCTCCACGTCTCGGCTTGCCACTGCGACGTGCGCTGCGGCTTTCCAACATGGAAAGTCTAACTCGCGACTTTCCACTCTGGCAAGCCATGGTGGAAACCGAAGGTCAGCCCAGGAGGCGCTCGAGCTGCTCGGGATCGGTGAGGTTGGCGCCGAGGTGGAACGCCGGGCCCTTGCCCGTCCCGTGGTGGTCGCTCGACCCGGTGCGCGCGAGACCGAGGTCGTCGGCGATCGCCCGGAGCTCGGCACGCGCCCGCTCGTCGTGGTCGGGATGGTCGACCTCGAGGCCGGCCAGTCCCGCCTCCGTGAGCTCGGCCAGCAGCTCGGCGGTCATCTTGCCGCGGCTGTCGCGGGCCCAGGCGTGGGCCACCACCGGTCGGCCGCCCGCCTCGCGGACCAGCCGCACCGCGTCGAACAGGCCCGCGGAGTAGCGCCCGACGTAGCCGGGCTTGCCGGGCACGAGCCAGTCGCGGAAGGCCTCGTCGCGGTCCTTGATGTAGCCCTTCGCGATCATCGCGTCGGCGACGTGCGGGCGGCCCCAGGCCGCGGCGTCGCCGGCGACGGCGAACACCTCCGCCTCGGTGAGCGGCATGCCCAGCGCGGCGAGCTTCTCCAGGATCCGCGGCAGGCGCTGGTTCCGCCCACCCAGGACGCGCTCCAGCTCCTCGACGAGCGGGCCGTACCCGGGCTCGAACTCGTAGCCCAGCAGGTGCACGCTGAGGCCCTCGTACTGCGTCGAGATCTCGATGCCGCGGATCAGCCGCAGGCCCACCTCGTCGGCCACCACCTCGGCCTCGGCCCACCCCTCGGTCGCGTCGTGGTCGGTGAGGGCGATCGCGTCGAGTCCCTCGGCCTTCGCCTTGCGCACGAGGTCGCCCGGCGTGTCGGTGCCGTCGGATCGCGTCGAGTGGGTGTGGAGGTCGATGCGCACGTTACGAAGACTAGAGCCTGTGCGCGCGCGTGCTGTCCGGGACGTTCCACTGCAGGACCACGGGCTGCCCGCGGTCGTCGCCGAGCACCGAGTACGTCGCGGTGTCCAGCGCGAACACGCGGCCGTCGGCCACGTCCAGGCCCAGCCAGCGCGCCGCGAGGACCCGCAGCGAGTGCCCGTGCGCGAAGACCAGGGTGCGTCCGCCGAGCGATCGCGCGCGGTCCACCACGCGGTCGAGGCGGGCGCCCACCTGCTCGGCCGTTTCGCCGCCGGGCGACGGGTGGGACCACACCGTCCAGTCCGGCACCGTCTGGCGGATCTCCTCCGTGGTGACGCCCTCGTACTGCCCGTAGTCCCACTCGACGACGTCCTCGACCACCTCGACCTCGCCGAGCTCGCATCCGGCCAGCTCGGCGGTGGCGAGGGCACGGCGTCGCGGGCTGCTCCAGATGCGGTCGAACGCCACGCCCGAGAGCAGTGGACGCAGCGCCTTGGCCTGGTCGCGACCGAGGTCGGTCAGCTCCAGGTCGGTCACCGAGGTGTGCTTCCAGACCCGGCTCCACTCGGTCTCGCCGTGGCGGACGAGCCAGAGCTCGGTGTCGGACTCGTAGGCGTTCATGGACTCAGCGTGGCACGAGGACCCAGTGGTCGAGGTCGAGCAGCACGCCGGGGGCGTACTTCCCGTCCGATCCCTTGAGCGTCATGGACTCGTCGCGGCCCTTGGTGGCCACCAGCCGCAGCCGCAGCGCCCCGACGCCCGGCGCGGACGTCTCGGCCTTGTCGAGCACCTCGCTCCACGCGTAGATCGTGTCGCCGGCGAACGCGGGCGACGTGTGCGCCCCGGCGTTGATCGCGGCGATCAGCTGGGCGTTGGCCAGACCGTTGAACGCCAGCGAGCGGGCCAGCGAGATGACGTGGCCGCCGTACACGAGGTTGTTGCCGTCGGGGCGGGCCTCGACGTTGAAGTGCACCTTCGCGGTGTTCTGCCACAGGCGGGTGGCCTGCTGGTGCTCGGACTCGGTGAGCGTGACGCCGTCGACGTGGTCGATCTTCTCGCCGACCTCGTAGTCGTCGAAGCGGTGCGGCTCGCCGGCGGCGGCGAAGTCGTAGTCGGTGAAGTCCAGACCGGCGGGGATCACGAGGTCCTCGGGGGCGACGAACGGAGCGAGCTCCGGAACCACCGTCTCCGGCGCGGGCGCCTCGGTGTTCCGCTTGTGCACCATGACCCAGCGCGCCCAGTCCAGGACGACCTCGTCGCGCTGGTTCACGGCGGTGGAGCGGACGTAGACCACCCCCGTCTTGCCGTTCGAGTTCTGCTTCAGCCCAATGACCTCGGACGACGTCGAGATCGTGTCGCCCGGGACGATCGGCGCGTGGAAGCGGCACTCGGCGTAGCCCAGGTTGGCCACCGCGTTGAGCGAGACGTCGGGGACGGTCTTGCCGAAGGCGACGTGGAAGCCGATGAGGTCCTCGACCGGGTGCCCCTCGCCGTTCGATCCCGTGAGGCCGACCGAGGCGGCGAACACCGCGGACGAGGGCACCGCGAAGCGCGTGGGATAGATGGAGCCGTAGACCGCCCGGTCGCCCTCGGTGATCGTGCGGGGCGTGGCGTGCTCGATCACCTGTCCGAGCGTGAAGTCCTCGAAGAAGTTGCCCGGGTTCGTCTTGCTCATGTCGTCCTCACTGTCGCCGATGGTGCGGGACCATCATGGCGGATCGTCAGAACGCCAGCGTCGCCGCGACCATGTTGTGGTCCGAGGGCGGGGTCACGCGGTAGCGCGCCTTGCGCAGGTTCGCGTCCACCACGGTCTCCCAGCCGCGGCCGCGGAGGCCCGACGCGAGGACGTAGTCGATCCGCGTTCCCTGGTACCGGTAGTAAGCGGCGGGGGTGGCACCGCGGGGTCGCTTCAGCTTCTTGTCCTTGTACATGCACGTGTTCTTCGCGCTGCCCGGTCCCTTGCCCGAGACGGCGTTGGAGGAGTTGTAGGCGACGTTGATCCGGCGCTTGACGTGCAGCGGGACCCGCCAGTTGCTCGTGTTCACGAGCGAGGAGGTGACGCCCACCGACTTGCACGAGCCGCGCCACCGCGCCGACTTCGACCTGTACTTGCGGCGGTCGGTGCCCAGCAGGTCGACCAGGCCGGCCCGCGTGAAGTCGTCGGCCGCCGTGGTGCTGCGCGTGCGGCCCCCGCTGTTGAGGTCGCCGACCAGCACGGCGGGCAGGACACCGCCCCGCAGCGCGCGCACCTGCTTCATGGTCGAGAGCACCTGGCCGGCCTGCTTGCGGCGGAACGTGTTCGACGTCGAGGTCGTGGTCGCCCTGCCGCGGTAGCGGGCGTCGAGGTGGGTGTTGGCGAAGACGAACTCACGGCCCGTCGCGAGGACGCGGAAGACGGTCCAGTCGAGGGTGCGCGGGGTCGAGGTCGCGCTCGACAGCCGGCGCACGCCCTGGCGCACCACGGCCAGCACGCGGGAGTCGTAGATCGTGCGGTTGTCCGAGGAGCTCCTGCTGGGCGACGTCGTGCACGCGCGCCACGGCGCACGCTGGCCCTTCCAGGTGCCGTTCCACACCGCGGGGTTCGGGCCCGTGGTGGGGCACTGCTTCCGGTGGGTGTTCGTGACCCGGTACGGCACTCCGGGCGTGCGCGCGTTCATCAGGTCGACCACGTGCTCGTACTGCGCGTGGTTGCGCGCACCCGCGGGGCGACGCTGCATCCACGCCTCCGAGGCCTCCTGCAGCCCGATCACGTCAGGGGCGCAGTGCATGATCTTGGCGACGACGCGGTCCGCGCGGGACTCCCACGGCTTCATCGTGCCGCGGGACGCGTTGTAGCCGGCGACATTGTACGAGCCGACGAGCAGCGGCGTCCGGCCGGCCAACACCCCGCCCGGGGACGTCTCGCGGACCACGTCGCCGTACGCCGCGCACCGGGCCGGGGCGGCCGAGGCGGGAGCGGCGGTCAGCGGGACGGTGAGCAGACCGGTTGCGACGGCGAGCGCGAGGGACGCGGCAGCAAGGCGGGAACGCACGAGGACCTCCAGAAACGGGGCGACGCGAGCGGCCGCACAGGCTCCGATTCTACGTTCTCTTCTGCCACACCAACAAAATTGCGTCACATCCGACGCAGGCGCGCGGGCTCAGAACGTGGTGGAGCCCGGCAGCCCCGCCAGCAGCTCCTGGCCACGCGCCAGGTGCTTGTGCTCGACGAGCAGCTCGTACTTGCTCGGCAGGATCGTCTTGACGCTGGAGAAGTCGCGACGGCCGCGCGAGCCGGCGTAGCCCACCGCGGCGATGATCGCGCCCCACACCACGCCCAGCAGGATGCCGGTGAGCACCGCGGCGAGCCAGTCGCCCTCGGCGGCGAAGATGCCCAGGAGCAGGCCGATCAGCAGGCCGAACCAGGCACCGCCGAGCACGCCGCTGAGGATCACGCGCCCCCACGTGAGCCGGCCGGTGACCCGCTCGAGCTGCTTGAGGTCGGTGCCGACGATCAGCACGTTCTCCACCGGGAAGTCGTGATCGGACAGGTGGTCGACGGCCTTCTGGGCGGCGTCGTAGTCATCGAAGACGCCGAGGGACTGCGGGTACTCCAACGAGAAGATCTGGGCCATGCGGCCAGCGTAGCCGCGCGGACGGACGACGGCCCCGCGTCCACGGAGTGGATGCGGGGCCGTCGTCGCAGCGGTGACCTGGGTCAGAGCTTGTAGTCCTTGAGCAGGTTGCGGCCGATGATCATCTTCTGGATGTCGGACGTGCCTTCGCCGATCAGCATGAAGGCGGACTCGCGGTAGAGACGCTCGATCTCGTACTCCTTGGAGTAGCCGTAGCCGCCGTGGATCCGGAACGAGGCCTCGACGACCTCGTTGCAGTACTCGCTGGCGAGCATCTTGGCCATGCCGGCCTCGACGTCCATCCGCTTGCCCGAGTCCTTCAGCCGCGCGGCGCGCACGACCATGGTGTGGGCGGCCTCGACCTTGGTGGCCATCTCGGCCAGGCGGAACAGGATCGCCTGGTGCTGGGCGATCGGCTTGCCGAACGTCTCGCGCTGCTGCGCGTAGGCGATGCCGAGCTCGAACGCGCGGTTCGCGATGCCCACGGCGCGGGCGCCGACGTTGACGCGGCCGACCTCGACGCCGTCCATCATCTGGTAGAAGCCCTGGCCGGGCGTGCCGCCGAGGATCTGGTCCGCACCGATCTTGTGCTTCTCCAGGATCATCTCGGTCGTGTCGATGCCCTTGTAGCCCATCTTCTCGATCTTGCCGGGCACGGTGACGCCCTGGGCCGTCTCGCCGAAGCCCGGCTCCTTCTCGACCAGGAAGGTGGTCATGTTCTTGTAGACGCTGTCGGCGCCCTCGTCGGTCTTGACCAGGACCGCGACCAGCGTCGAGCTGCCGCCGTTGGTCAGCCACATCTTCTGGCCGGAGATCTCGTACGAGCCGTCGTCCAGCTTCGTCGCCTTGGTGCTGATCGCCGACACGTCCGAGCCCAGCGACGGCTCGGACATCGAGAAGGCGCCACGGACCTCGCCGGTGGCCATCTTCGGCAGGTACTTCTGCTTCTGCTCCTCGGTGCCGTGCTGGATCAGCATGTAGGCCACGATGAAGTGCGTGTTGATCACACCGGAGACGCTCATCCAGCCGCGGGCGATCTCCTCGACCACGAGCGCGTAGGTCAGCAGTGACTCGCCGAGTCCGCCGTACTCCTCGGGGATCATCAGACCGAAGATGCCCAGCTCCTTCAGGCCCTCGACGATCTCGGTCGGGTACTCGTCCTTGTGCTCCAGGTCCGTCGCGACCGGGATGATCTCCTTCTCGACGAACTGGCGGACGACCTTGAGGATCTCGACCTGCTCTTCGGTCAGGCCCTCAGTACTGACAAGACGCCCCATGACGGTGCTCCTCGAATCTCGGTGGGAATCGGGGCGAGCCTACATCGAGGCACGGCCGGGCACCGGGCGGGGGACGCGAGGATTCAGTCCGCGACGAGCGTCTCGGCGCGGCGTGCCCGGCCGCTCGACGCGGTGACCACGGCGAGCCCGGCGAGGATCAGCACGATCCCGCCGTAGGTCAGCCACGGCAGCGACTCCCCCAGGAACGCCGCGGCCAGCAGCGCCGCTCCGGGCACCTCAAGCAGCAGCATCAGCGAGACGACGACGGGCGACATCACGGCCAGCAGGTGGTTGATGACGGAGTGCCCGAGCAGCTGGGCGCACACCATGACGGCGACGATCATCAGCCAGGCCTGCGCCGACCAGCCACCGAGCGGGACCCCCGCGACGAGGCACGCGACGAGCAGGATCGCCGAGCAGATGCCGTAGCAGGTGAAGGTGTAGGCCGTGGTCGACAGCGTCTCGCGCACCCGGGCCCCGACGATGACGTAGATCGCGGCGAACAGCCCGCCGGCGAGGGCCAGCCCGTCGCCCCAGAGCGCCTCGGCCGACAGCGACAGGTCGACTCCGGAGATCGCTGCCACGCCCAGGACGGCCAGCAGCGCGCCGACCACCACGCCGGGGGCGGCCCGGTGGCCCCGGAGGGCGTCGATCCCGATGACGAACAGCACCTGCATCGAGACCAGCGCCGTGGCCGCGGCCACCGAGGTCAGCTTGAGGGAGGCCACCCAGCACGCGAAGTGCGCGGCCAGCGCCGCTCCGGCGACGAGCGCGAGCAGCCAGCCGTGACGGTCCTGACCGGTGATCGCCGTGCGGTGCCGGGTCAGCGCGATCGGCGCCAGCAGGCCGGTGGCCATGGCGTTGCGCCAGAAGGCGATCGCGAGCGCGGGCGCGGCCGTGGCCGCCATCAGCGGGCCCGACATCGACACGCCGACCACTGCGACGATCGCCAGCACGAGATTCACCGCGCCAGTCTCCCACCCGCCACACCCGCCTCGGCGCCCGCCGGCCGGTAGCCTCGGACCCGTGAGCAGCCAGCCGACCCGGATCTTCGTGTCCCGTCTCGTCGGGCAGTCCGTCTTCGATCCCGTCGGCGACCAGGTGGGCAAGCTGCGCGACATCGTGGTGGCGGTCCGCAGCGCCACCCAGCGCCCTCGAGTCCTCGGCCTGGTGGTGGAGGTCCTCGGCCGGCGCCGCGTGTTCCTGCCGATCACCCGGGTGACCTCGATGGACTCGGGTCAGGTCATCACCACGGGCGTGCTGAACCTGCGCAGGTTCCAGCAGCGCTCCACCGAGACGCTGGCCGCCCACGAGCTCTTCGACCGCCAGGTCACGCTCGCCGACGGCACGGCCGCCACCCTCTACGACATCGCGATCGAGCAGGATCCCCGCCGCGACTGGTACGTCTCGACGGTCGCCGTGGCCGAGCACCACAAGCGGTTCGGCCGCCGCGGCACGAGCCACGTCCTGGAGTGGGACGAGGTCCACGGGCTGGCCAGCGAGACCGCCGCCCAGGGTGCCACCACGCTGCTGGCGATGATGGACGAGATGCGCCCGGCCGACATCGCCAACGCCCTGCGCGACCTGCCGCCCAAGCGCCGCATGGAGATCGTGCGCGAGTTCGGCGACGAGCAGCTGGCCGACGTCCTCGAGGAGATGCCCGAGGCCCTGCAGGTGGAGGTCCTCGGGATCCTCGACCCGAGCCGCGGTGCCGACGTCCTGGGCGAGATGGACCCCGACGACGCGGCCGACCTGCTGGGCGAGCTGCCCGCGCAGACGGCCGAGGAGCTGCTGGGGCTCATGGAGCCCGACGACGCCGAGGACGTGCGGCGCCTGCTGTCCTACGAGGAGCGCACCGCCGGCGGCATGATGACGACCGAGCCGGTCGTGCTCGACCCGAGCGCCACCATCGCCGACGCCCTCGCCCTCGTGCGCGAGCCCGAGCTGAGCGTCGCGCTGGCCTCGATGGTCTACGTGTGCCGACCGCCGCTGGAAACGCCCACGGGCCGCTTCCTGGGCGCCGCCCACTTCCAGGCGCTCCTGCGCGAGCCGCCCTCCACGCTCGTCAGCCAGATCATCGTCAACGACATCGACTGGCCGCGCCCCGAGGCCTCGCTGGCCGAGGTCGCCGGCCTGCTGGCGGCGTACAACCTCGTGGCCGTCCCGGTCGTCGACGAGAACCAGCACCTGCTGGGCGTCGTGACGATCGACGACGTGCTCGACCACCTGCTGCCGAAGGGATGGCGCGAGCATGGCTGACCGCGAACGCCTCGACCAGCCGCGCGACCTGCGCCGCGGACTGGGACGCAACCTCGGCGCACGCAAGGACCCCGATCCCGAGCGGTTCGGCCGGTTCGCCGAGTCCGCCGCGCGCTTCCTCGGCACGGCCACCTTCATCGCGTGGATGACACTGTTCA
Organism: Aeromicrobium sp. JP4; assembly: GCF_054957925.1. Classification (NCBI taxonomy): domain Bacteria; kingdom Bacillati; phylum Actinomycetota; class Actinomycetes; order Propionibacteriales; family Nocardioidaceae; genus Aeromicrobium; species Aeromicrobium sp. JP4. Next base: position 2,810,465 of record NZ_CM143290.1, on the reverse strand, counting down.
TCTTCGTGTGGATCGTCTGGAACGTGCCGTACGGTCCCGACCGTCCGCGGTGGGACGAGTACCCCTTCATCTTCCTCACGCTGATCCTGTCGCTGCAGGCCTCCTACGCCGCGCCGCTGATCCTGCTGGCCCAGAACCGCCAGGAGGCGCGCGACCGGATCGCCGCCGAGCAGGACCGCGAGGCGGCCAGCCGCTCGCACGCCGACATGGAGTTCCTGGCCCGCGAGGTCGCGAGCCTGCGCATCGGCCTGGGCGAGGTCGCGACCCGCGACTTCCTGCGCAGCGAGCTGCGGGGGTTCCTCGCCGAGCTGGACCGCGAGGACGCCTCCACCGACCAGGACTGAGCCGCCGCGTCGCGGTGTGCCGTCCAGACCTTGACGCGGCCCCGGGACATTCGATAGGGACCCGTAGACTTCAGGGCATGGCTGACGTCACCCAGGAACTGATCACCGAGGCACTCTCGACCGTCAACGACCCCGAGATCAAGCGCCCGATCACCGAGCTGGGGATGGTCGACACCGTCACGATCGGCGAGACCGAGATCGTCGTGCGACTGCTGCTGACCGTGGCCGGCTGCCCGCTCAAGGACACCCTGACCCGCGACGTCACCGCCGCCGTGGTCAAGGTCGCCCCCGCGCACACCGTGCGCGTCGACATGGGCGTCATGACCGACGAGCAGCGCAAGGCCATGCAGGAGCACCTCCGCGGCGGCCGCGCCGAGCGCGAGATCCCCTTCGCGCAGCCCGGCTCGCTGACCAAGGTCTACGCGGTCGCCTCCGGCAAGGGCGGCGTCGGCAAGTCGTCCGTCACCGTCAACCTCGCCGTCGCGATGGCCAAGCGTGGCCTGAAGGTGGGCGTCCTCGACGCCGACATCTACGGCCACTCGATCCCCGACATGCTCGGCGTGGGCGACCAGCGCCCCACCCAGGTCGAGGACATGATCATGCCTGTCCCCGCGCGGATCGGCGACATCGAGATCAAGGTCATCAGCATCGGCATGCTGAAGCCGCGCCGGGACCAGGTCGTCGCATGGCGCGGCCCGATGCTCGACCGTGCGCTCGTGCAGATGCTGGCCGACGTCTACTGGGGCGACCTCGACGCCCTCTTCCTCGACCTGCCCCCGGGCACGGGCGACATGGCCATCAGCATGGGCCAGCACCTGCCGGGCGCGGAGTTCATCGTCGTCACCACGCCGCAGCAGGCCGCGGCCCAGGTGGCCGAGCGCGCCGGCACGATGGCCTCGATGATGCACCAGCGTGTCGTGGGCGTCGTCGAGAACATGTCGTGGCTGCTGCTGCCGTCGGGCGAGAAGATGGAGGTCTTCGGGTCCGGTGGCGCCGCTCAGGTGTCCTCCACCCTGAGCGCGCGCCTCGGCTACGAGATCTCGGTGCTGGGCCAGGTCCCGCTCGAGGAGCGCATGCGCGAGACCGGCGACTCCGGCGCCCCGATCGTGGCCTCGGAGCCTGACGCCGAGAGCGCCAAGGTCCTGCAGCAGATCGCCGACCAGCTCAGTGGCCGCTCGCGCGGCCTGGCCGGCATGCAGCTGGGTCTGGCCCCCGCCGGCCGACTGTAGGATCGCGCCCGTGGGCCTGGGCTGGATGGAGATCGGTGCGATCCTCGTCGTGGCGATCATCGTGTTCGGCCCCGACCGACTCCCCGGGCTGGCGCGGCAGGCGGCGCAGTTCGTCCGCACGCTGCGTCAGATGGCCGAAAACGCCAAGACCGAGCTGGGCAAGGAGCTCGGCGACGACTTCAAGGACCTCAACCTGCGCGACCTCGACCCGCGCGCGGCGGTCCGTGACGTGATCCTGTCGGACACCACCACTCCCCCGCCCGTGCCGAGCGTCCGCATCCTGCGGCCCGGCGAGGTGCCTCCGTTCGACGCCGAAGCCACCTGACCTTCGCTCCTGGCGAGGCGCTCAGATGCCGAGCGCGCCGAGCACACGGGTGCGGCCGGCGCGGGGCTCGCGGTGCGCGAGCTCGCGACGCAGCGCGGCGCGGCCCCGGTGGACCCGGGTGCGGACGGTGCCGACCTTGATGCCGAGCAGCAGGGCGATCTCGGCGTGCTCGAGCTGCTCCACGTCGGAGAGAACCACCGCGACCCGCAGGTGACTGGGCAGGGTCGCCAGGGCGGCCTCGATGTCGGGGTCGAACCCGGCGTCGTGCACGAGGTCGTGCGGCAGCGAGCCGTCGTCGACGAGGCGGGCCTCGTGCGCCGCCGTCAGCGCCGCGGTGGGCTGGCGGCCCGCGCGACGGGCGCGGTCGAGGAAGAGGTTCGTGGTGATCCGGTGGATCCAGCCGGCCAGGTTGCGGGCCTCGTAGCGGTCGAGCGAGGTGAAGACGCGCTCGAACACGTCCTGCGTGAGGTCCTCGGCGTCCTGACGGTTCCCGGTGAGCCGCGTGGCGAGGCGACGGACCTGCGTCCCGTGCTGGGCGTAGATCTCGGCCTGGTCCTGCAGGGACGGCTTCCGGTCGGGCATGCCTCGATCTTCGACCGCCAACCTGAGAGCAGCCGAAGAACCGGCTGGGCGTTGGCGAAGTCCCGTGGCCGTGACCCCGCGAGTCCCACGCGTCCGCAGCACCTCACGTCGATAGGCTGGGGCGACCCGCCGAACGATTGCGAGGGGACGATGACCACCGAAGCCAGCCTGGCCTACGTCGAGCAGTTCCAGTCCGAGGACGACCACCTGCGCACCGCGCGCCAGCACGCCGAGACCGTCGGCGTGGTCCCGGTCCTGCCCGGAGCCCGCGCGGCCCTGTCGTTCCTGGCCGGCGCCGCCGGCGCCAAGAGCGTGGCCGAGATCGGCACGGGGACGGGAGTCTCGGGTCTGGCCCTGCTGCGCGGCATGCTGCCCGACGGCGTGCTCACCTCGGTGGACCTCGAGGCCGAGAACCAGCGGCTGGCCCGCCAGGTGTTCCTGGGCGCCGGCATCTCCCCCACGCGCTTCCGCCTCATCACGGGCTCGGCCCTCGACGTGCTGCCGCGCCTCAACGACGGCGGCTACGACCTGGTCTTCTGCGACGGCGACAAGGTGGAGTACGGCGAGTACCTCGACGAGGCGCTGCGCCTGACGCGCGCGGGCGGCTTCGTGGTGTTCGACAACGCCCTGTGGCACGACCGCGTGGCCGACCCGTCGCAGCGCGATCCCGAGACCGTGGCGATCCGCGAGCTGGTGGAGCGTGTGCGGGCCGACGAGGACCTCTCGGCCCTCCTGCTGCCGCTGGGCGACGGCCTGCTGGTGCTGCAGAAGCCCCACTGATCGCGGGGCGCGCACTCGGCGCCGGTCAGTCCTCGAAGCGGGCGGCGGAGCGGAAGCCCGCCGGGCCGCGCACGACGGCGACGACCTGGAAGGGCTCAATCGTGGGCGTGACGCCCACCAGGGCCGTGCCGGGGGCGTCGGCCGCACGCTTCTCGAAGTCGGCCTGGAACGCCGCACGCGCCTCGTCGCTGACGAAGACGTAGGTGCCCTCGAACCACTCGCCCTCGCGAGCCCGCCACGTCTTGAAGCGCAGGCCGGGCAGGCCCGCGAACTTCGCGTGGGACTCGGACTCGACGTACTCGTGCAGACGCTCGAGCACGCCGTCAGGCGCGTCGGTCAGGGACCAACGCACGGAGAGTCCGTACATCCAGCGAGCTCAGACGGCCTTGAGGGCGTCACCGAGGGTGGCGGCCTCATCGTTGTTGAGCTCGACCACCAGACGTCCGCCACCTTCGAGCGGCACGCGCATGACGATGCAGCGTCCCTCCTTGGTGACCTCCATCGGTCCGTCGCCGGTCCGAGGCTTCATGGCGGCCATCTGTACCCCTCTCGTTGGTCGCCCGATATTTCGGGCCGGGATCCATTATCGCCCATCGCGACGACGGAATCACGCCAAGGGTCGAGAAGCCGTCAGGCGGAGCGAAGTTCGCCCGAGCCGTCGGCCCGGTCGGCGGCGCCGGCCTCGGTCTCCGGCGTGACGATCCGCGGATCGATCTCGGGGCGCACGCCGAGCATCGCGACGAGCTCCTGCTCGGTGGCGAGGCGCTCCTCGAGCTCGTCGATCTGCGCGCTGCCGGCGGCCAGGTCGGCGCGCAGTCGGGAGATCTCGGCCTCGCTCGCGCGCAGGCGCTCGCTGACGGCGCGACGGAACGTCGCGTCGACGTCGAGGTGCTCACGCTCGCGCTGGGCGATGACACGAGCATCGCGCACGCGGTCCTTCGCGAACTTCTGGCGGACCTCGCGAATCTCCTCGGACATGAGAACGGTCGATGTGATACCGGCCGAGAGGGCCACGCAAGAGGCCATGATGAGGGCCGGAATCGTCTGCATCGCCACAGCGGCGATGACGACGACGGCGGCCAGAGCAAGCACGATCGCTGCGGATGTCACGCGCAGCGAGCGGGGAAGTGTGCGGCTGGACATGCGGCCCAGATTAGGCGCGACGCCCGGCGCACCGCCGACGGCACGCCGACGCGGCCGCCAGTAAGTTTCAGGTCACACCTGAGTGTTCGCCCCGAGTGGCCGCCCGGGCGATCGTCATTACGGTGGTGCGGGTGCACTTCGTCCCCCTCGGCCGCCTCGCCGCCGCCCTCGCGCTGGCGACGACGGCCCTCGCCGCCTGTTCCACGGCCCCGGTGCCGCCTGCCTCGGACACGGGCCCGCAGTACCTCGCGATCGGCGACTCCTACGCCGCCGGGTACCGCCCGGCGCTGAACGGAGAGCCCGCCCAGAACACCACGTCGGGCTTCGCCTGGAAGATCGCCGAGGATCGTGGGCTGGAGCTGGTGAACGTCAGCTGCGCGGGCATCACGGCAGTGGCCTTCCTCGAGGGCGAGGCGTGCGACGAGGAGCGGCGCGGGTCCGCCGCTCCGCCCGTCACCGGTGGCTCCGAGGCCGACGAGATGACGCGCCACCTCGACCGGTACGGCGACGAGATCGAGCTCGTCACCGTCGTGCTGGGCCTCAACGACCTGCGGGGCTGCTCCCTGGACTCGAACCTGCGGGCCTGCGCCCGGGAGACCATGCCGGCCGCCACCGAGGCCATCGACGAGCTGCTCACGCTGATCCGCGACCGCGTCGGAGCGGACGTGCCGATCCTGGGGCTGACGTACCCCGACTTCTGGACCGGCGAGCCGGTGCTGCACCCCGAGGCGGAGTCGGCGCCGGCGATCGCCGACGCCACGGTGGAGATGTTCCGGACGACCTTCAACCCCGCACTGCGCGCGGTCTACGCGAAGCACGACGCCACCTTCGTGGACGTGACGCGGGCGTTCGGCGCCTACGAGTCGGCCGACCGCACGGTGGAGACCGCCGCGTTCGGGACGATCCCGGGTCGCGCCGAGGACGTCTGCCGCTGGACCTACTACTGCACGCTCGGCGACCCGCACCCGACGAGCGCAGGGCACACCGAGATCGCGCGGATCGCCCAGGAGGCGCTCGACCGCTGAGTCAGTCCGCGTCGCCCGTGAGCCAGCGGCGCAGGCGCGCGTGCACCCGGTGCAGGTGCTCGACCGGGACCTGCTCGTCGGCCTTGTGCGCGTAGATCGGGTCACCGGGACCGTAGTTCACCGCCGGGACGCCGAGCTGGGTGAACTTGGCGACGTCGGTCCAGCCGAACTTCGGCCCGACCTCGCCACCGACGGCCTCCACGAAGGCCGCCGCCGCGGGCCGCTCGAGACCCGGGAGGGCGCCGGGAGCCGAGTCGGTGACCGTGAGGTCGTAGCCGGTGAACACCTCGCGCAGGTGGGCCAGCGCGGCGTCCTCGTCACGGTCGGGCGCGAAGCGGTAGTTCATGGTGAGCACGGCGGCGTCGGGGATGACGTTGCCGCTCACGCCGCCGGAGATGCCCACGGCGTTCAGTCCCTCGCGGTACGTCAGCCCGTCGATCTCGACCGTGCGCGGGGTGTACTCGGCCAGGGTGGCCAGCACCGCGCCGAGGTCGTGGATCGCGTTGTGGCCCATCCAGGAGCGCGCCGAGTGGGCACGCTCGCCGGTCGTGCGGATCTCGACGCGCATCGTGCCCTGGCAGCCCGCCTCGACGCCGGCCTTCGACGGCTCCATCAGGATCGCGAAGTCACCGGCGAGCCAGTCGGGGTGCTCCCGGGCGACGCGTCCCAGTCCGTTGTGGACCGCGGCGATCTCCTCCGCCTCGTAGAACACCCACGTGACGTCGCGGACCGGCTCGGCGACCGCGGCGGCCAGGCTCAGCGCGATGGCGACGCCGCCCTTCATGTCGCACGTGCCGAGGCCCCAGATGGTGTCGCCCTCGAGGCGCGACGGCATGTTGCCGTTCACCGGCACCGTGTCGATGTGACCGGCGATGACCACGCGCTCGGCGCGCCCGAGATCGGTGCGGGCGATGATCGTGTGCCCGTCGCGGACCACCTCGAGGTGCGCCTGGGCCCGCAGCGCCGACTCCACCGCGTCGGCCAGCTCGGCCTCGTCCAGGCTCTCGGACGGCACGTCCACGATCGCGCGGGTCAGGGTGACGATGTCGGCATTCAGGTCGAGAGTCTCCATGACGGGAACCCTAACGGGATCGACTCCCACTACTGCGCATTGCGTGGTACCTTCCGGCGGTGACCTTCACCCGCACCTTCCGCCGGTTCGTCCTCCCGACCGCCTGGCTGCTCGTCGGCGCGACCATCGCCGTCAGCCTCGCCGTCCTGGCGTTCGGCGGTGACGCGACCGGGTCCGAGGGCGGCGACTCGCCCACGGCCGTCTCCCTCTCGCCGAGCCTGACCGTCGAGCGCGGCGAGATCGAGAACTCGCTCGACCTCGACGGCACGATCGTCATCGACCCGGCCGTGCCGGTGAAGTCCTCGGCCGCGGGCGTCCTGACCCACGCCCACGTCCCGAACGGGGCGAAGGTCAGCAAGGGCGACCCGCTGTTCGAGGTGCGCACGACCGTCGAGCCGACCGAGTCCGGCAGCGACGACGAGGACGAGCCCGCTCCTCCCGCGGTCAGGTACGTGACGGTCACGGCGCCCGCGGAGGGCCGGGTGGCCTCCTTCAACGCGAAGGTCGGCGCCGAGGTCGGCGAGGACGCGCCGGTGGCACGGATCAGGCGGTCCACGTTCACCGCCCAGGGCTCCGTCGCCGTGGTCGACCGGTACCGCCTGCTCGACGCACCCGACGAGGCCACGGTGACGATCGACGGCGGGCCCGAGCCGTTCACCTGCGCCGACCTGCGGATCGCCGACGAGGTCAGTGAGGACGCGGCGCAGGAGCCCTCGGAGGAAGAGGGCGGCGAGTCGGCCGCGGGGACGAAGGTCACCTGCGTGGTGCCCGAGGACGTCACGGTGTTCGACGGCCTGTCCATGACGATGCGCATCGACGCGGGATCGACGAAGGACGCTCTCGTCGTCCCGGTCACGGCGGTGCGGGGCCTGCTGGAGCGCGGCACGGTCTGGGTCGTCGAGGACGGTGGCGAGCCGACCGAGCGCACGATTCGGCTCGGCGTCAACGACGGCAAGAGCGTCGAGGTCCTCAAGGGCCTGAAGGAGGGCACGGAGATCCTGCAGTACGTCCCGGGCGCGCCCTCCTCCGGCGAGGGCGCCGAGTTCGACGAGGGCTACTGATGAGCGCCTCGGGGGCGGTCGAGCTCGTCCGCCTCACGGGCGTGGGCCGCACCGTGGTCCTGCCCGACGACGAGGACCTGACGATCCTGTCGGGCGTCGACCTCGTGGTGCACGGCGGTGACCACATCGGCATCGTCGGGCGCTCGGGCACCGGCAAGTCGACGCTGCTGAACATGCTCGGGCTCCTCGACCGGCCGACGCACGGCACGCTGGAGTGGCGGGGCCACGACGTCCGCACCCTCTCCGGTGGTGCCGCCGCCCGGATCCGGGGCCGCGACATCGGGTTCGTGTTCCAGCAGTTCAACCTCCTGCCGGGGCTGTCGGCGCTGGAGAACGTCGTCGCGCCGCTGATGTACGCCACGGGCCGGGAGTTCTGGTCGCGGCGGCGGATCGCGGCCGAGATGCTCGAGCACGTCGGCCTGGCCGACCGGCTCGACAGCCGGCCCCAGCATTTGTCCGGCGGCGAGCAGCAGCGCGTCGCGATCGCCCGCGCCCTGGTGCGCTCACCGCGCGTGGTGCTGGCCGACGAGCCCACCGGGGCCCTCGACGTCGAGACCGGCGGCCAGGTGATGACCCTGCTCGACGACGTCTCCCGCGACTCGGGAGCCGCGCTGATCACCATCACGCACGACCCGGGCGTGGCGGCGATCGCGCGCCGTCGCTACCGCCTCGAGCACGGTGCCCTGCACCCCCTGGACGCGGTCGCGTGATCGGCCGTGCGCTGACCGGGTTCGCTGCCGCGGTCATCGAGGCGTGGCACGAGCTGCGCATCCACAAGCTGCGGGTCCTGCTGTCGCTGGTGGGCGTCGGCGTGGCCGTGGCGGCGCTCAGCGGCACCGTGGCGGTGGCCGACATCGGGCAGCAGGCGCTCGTCGAGCAGTACGAGAAGGAGGGCCGTCCGGCGATGCTCAGCGTCTACGCCTACCAGGAGCAGGGCGACGGCATGGGCCCGAGGGCCTCCGCGATCCGGCCGGCGTTCGACAAGGTGGTGGAGCAGTACCGGATCAGCCACGCGTCGATGGTGGGGAGTGCCCAGCTGACGGCGACCCGCAGCGCGAGGTCCAGCCCGGTGGAGGCGATCGTCGTCGATCCCGCGTACGCCCCGATGCACCGGGTCGTCACCGCGCAGGGACGGTGGCTGGTGGACTCGGACGCGCGAAACCTCTCCCCCTCCTTGGTGGTCGACCCGCGGTTCCTGAAGGAGCTGGGACTCGTCGGCACCCGCGTGCCGGTCACGGTCGACCTGCAGGGAGGCCAGACCTCGGTGAGTGCCACGATCGTCGGCGTCACGTCCTCGTCCACCCGCTTCGCCGAGCACCCGCGGGCCTACGTGCTCGCCAGTGCCTACGACCACTGGTTCGGTGCGAGCCTGCCGGTCACCGACGCGTCCTGGAAGCTGTGGGTGCCCAGCGAGGGCGCCGAGGAGCTGGCCGAGGCCGTCACCCGGTCCATGGACGCCGAGCTGCCCGGACTGGAGGTCACCGCCGACCGCAGCGACTACCTCGCCTGGGGCGGTGCCGACGACCTCGACGTCGTGAAGTGGGTCGTCGTGGGCATCAGCTCGGTCATCCTGCTGCTCGGCGCCCTGAGCCTGCTGAACGTCTCGGTCATCACGATCCAGCAGCGCGTGCGCGAGATCGGCATCCGGCGCAGCTTCGGTGCGACCTCGGGCCGGGTGTTCTTCTCGGTCGTGATGGAGAGCATCGTCGCCACCTTCGTCGCGGGCCTCGTCGGCGTGATGATCGCCATCGCGCTGGTCAACGGCCCGTGGACCGCGAAGTACCTCCTCGAGGGCATCGACGACGTGCCGCCGTTCCCGCTGTCGGCCGCCGTGCTCGGCATGGGGGTGTCGTTGCTGGTCGGCGCCCTGGCCGGGGTGCTGCCCGCGATCGTGGCGGTGCGGGTGCGGATCGTCGACGCGATCCGGTTCTGACCCGCGATCAGGCCGCCTCGAAGACGCAGAACTCGTTGCCCTCGGGATCGGCCATGACCGTCCATCCCCGGTCGTCGCCCGGCGGCAGCAGCACGGTGGCTCCCCGCGCGACGAGGTCGTCCACTGTGGCGTCGCCTACGAGCGTCACGTCCCAGTGGATCCGGTTCTTGACGGTCTTGGGCTCGGGGACCGTGACGAAGTCGAAGGACTCCGTTGGGGCGCCCGGGATGTCGTCCACCCACGTGTAGTCGCCGTCGGAGTCGAGGGTGGCCCCGAAGACGTCGGCCCACCAGGCGCCGATCGCCGCGTGGTCGACCGCGTCCACGACGACGTCCTTGAGCCCCTCCGGCCGCTTGTCGCCCTCGAAGACGCAGAACTCGTGGCCCTCCGGATCGCGGAACGTCGTCCAGCTGAACTCCCCGGGCTCGGTGACGCGCTCGAGACCCTCGAAGGGCGTCAGGTCGCGCGCCACGAGGTCGAGGTGGACCCGGTCCTTGACCGTCTTGGGCGGCGCCGGGTTGATCCAGATCGTCTGTCCCGGTTGCCCGCCACGCAGGACGGCGCCGACCTCGTCGGTCTCGCCGTCGAGGTGCAGCCAGCGGCCCCAGCGCTCGGCCGCCGCGGCCGGGTCCTCGACGTCGATCACCAGGTCCTTGAACTCCACGAGCGCCATGGGCCCACGCTAGGGGCGGAGCGCCCCGGCGTCACCCCGGGAGGATCAGGCGCGGAGCGCGTCGGCGACGCGCGGGGCGATCGCACGCAGCGCGCGTCCGCGGTGGCTGATGGCGTCCTTCTCGTCCCGCGAGAGCTCCGCGGTGGAGACGTCGTACCCGTCGGCGGCGAACAGCGGGTCGTAGCCGAAGCCACCCTCGCCCTGCTCACCGCGCAGGACGCGCCCGGGCATCTCCCCCACCTCGACGATCTCCGTGCCGTCGGGGAGGACGAGGGCCATCGCGCAGCGGAACACGGCGCCACGGCGCCCGTCGGGGACGTCGGCCAGCTGGGCCAGCAGCAGCCGGTTGTTGGCCGCGTCGCCTCCCTGGTCCTTCGGGACGCCCGACCAGCGCGCGGACAGCACGCCGGGCATGCCGTTGAGCGCGTCGACGCACAGACCGGAGTCGTCGGCCAGCGCCGGGAGGCCGGTCTCGGCCGCGGCGACCCGCGCCTTGATCAGCGCGTTGCCCTCGAACGTGGGCTCGGTCTCCGCCGGCTCGTCGTAGGAGGCCACGTCGGCCAGGCCGAGCACCTCGACGCCCGGCACGAGCGGCTCGAGGATGCGCCGGAGCTCGTCGAGCTTCTTCGCGTTGCCCGACGCCAGGACGACCCGGGTCACGCGTCCAGGGCCTCGCGCTGCAGGCGGGTGAGGTCGGCGCAGCCCTTCTCGGCCAGCGCGAGCAGCGCATCGAGCTCGGAGCGGTCGAACGGCGCGTTCTCGGCGGTGCCCTGGACCTCGATGAACTTCCCGGAGCCGGTCATCACGACGTTCATGTCGGTCTCGGCGCGCACGTCCTCGACGTAGGGCAGGTCCAGCATCGGGGTGCCGTCGATGATGCCGACGCTGACCGCGGCGATCGAGTCGACGAGCGGGTCGCCCTTGACGGCGCCCTGCTGCTTGAGGTGGTTCACGGCATCGACCAGCGCGACGTAGGCGCCGGTGATCGCCGCGGTGCGGGTGCCGCCGTCGGCCTGGAGCACGTCGCAGTCGATCGCGATGGTGTTCTCGCCGAGCTGGGACAGGTCGACCGCGGCGCGCAGCGAGCGACCGACGAGGCGGCTGATCTCGTGGGTGCGGCCACCGACCTTGCCCTTGACCGACTCACGGGCCGAGCGGTCGTGCGTGGCCTGGGGCAGCATCGCGTACTCGGCGGTGAGCCAGCCCATGCCCGAGCCCTTGCGCCAGCGCGGCACGCCCTCGGTGGCGGCCACGGCGCACAGCACGCGGGTCTTGCCGAACTCCACCAGGCACGAGCCCGCGGCGTGGTCGAGCCAGCCTCGGGTGATGGTGATCGGGCGCAGCTCGTCGGGGGTCCTGCCGTCTTCTCGGGTCACCCCGCCCACGGTAGCCGGACGGAGGTTTCCCCGGTGACGTGGGTTTCGTGTCCCACGCCACCGGGAAAACCGTCAGACCATCAGCTGCCGCCGGGCTGCAGCTCCCCGTTGACGGTCAGCTGGTACGGCGCGTACTGCTGGACCATCTCGGTGGAGTCGTCGTAGCTGACGATGGCCACGATCTGCTTGGCCGGCTTGAGCTTGAGCAGCGACAGCTTGTCGAGCTTGAGGGTGCGCTTGCCGTCCGAGGCCACCTGGGCCACGTAGGGCACCTTGCCCGGACGGATGCCGACGAGCTTGACGTGCCAGTTCTCGACCGGGGTCGGGCGGACCTGCGTCGGCGACGAGAAGTCACCGATGTTGGAGCCGTCGCTGACGGTCGTGCCGCCGACCACCACGTTGTCGATCTTCAGGCCGCCCTCGTTGACGCCACCGTCCGAGATGTACCGGAACGACAGCAGGATCTCCTGGCCGGCGTAGGCCGACAGGTCGAACGTGTGCTGCTCGAAGCCGTCGGTGGTGCCGGCGAGCGCCGGACCCTGCGGACCCTCGACCGTCTGGTCGCCGGCGATCGACGTGTACGTGGCGCCGCCGTCGGTGGAGACCTGGACGTAGCCGTAGTCGTAGCCCTCCTCGGCGCCGTACTTGGCGTCGAGGGTGAGCGTGGGCGAGCCCGCCGGGACGTTCACCGAGGTGACCGCCGCGACGTCGAGGCTGTTGGCGTTGCCCGAGAAGAGCACCGCGTCGCCGAGGCGATCCGGGTCGTCCGTGACCGACGTCCAGCGCAGCGGCTGCGCGGGAAGCGTCTTGGCACCCTCGAACGTGGCGTTGCGCAGCTGGGCGCCCGTGAGCGCCTTGCCCTTGACCTTGACCGGCACGTAGTCCGCACCGTTCGGGGCCACACCCGGCGTGGCGTACGAGGCCGGGTTGTCGAGGTTGACCGTCGAGCGGAGGCTCGGCGTCGTGACCTTGGACTTCGAGGCGCCCACGAGCAGCGACTTCCTCGCATCGCCCACGATCTGGTCCAGCAGGGTCATCGACTGGAAGTCGTGGAAGACCTTGCGGAACGTGGTGCCCTCGGCCTCGAGCTGCTTCTCGATGGCCGCGATGCCCTGCTCCTCACCGTCGCGGTGCAGCGCGGAGATGACGTCCTGGCCGAACCGGTCGTACAGGTAGAGCATCAGCTGGTACGCGTGGCCGTAGTCGGCCAGCACGCCGGACGAGGTGTTGCCCTCGTCCCACAAGTTGAACGAGTTCTCCGGGCCACCGCAGTCGCGGGGGTTGGTGTTGTACGGCGTCTGGACCGTGCCGAAGCCCTGGAAGCAATAGAGGTGGCTGTCGCCGCCCTTGTCCTCGACGGTCTTGGTGCCGTCGACGTAGCCCACGAGGGTCTGCGCGAAGTCGGACAGGCCCTCGTTGACGGCGATCGTCTCGCCCGCGTCGGTGTAGTACTGCAGCAGGTGCTGGTACTCGTGGGCGAACGTGCCCTCGTAGAGGTGCGGACGGGCCGGACGGCTCGTGCAGAGGTCGTCGGTCGGCTCGTCGACCGGGTCGGCGCCGGTGCGGTGCTCCCAGTCGAACGCGTCGATCGTCATGACGTTGCGGTCCATGTACTCGTTGAACGTCGACCAGAAGAAGCCGGCGATGTACGTCGGGGCCGCGGGGAAGTCGTAGTAGTTGTCGTCGCGGACGTTGTCGACGAGCGTCACGATCTTGTCGCCGCCGCCGCTGAAGTCTCCCTCGATGAGGGCGTTCGACCCGTCGCGGGCCGGCGGCGTGCTGAACGCCTCGGACTCCTTCGGGTAGATGTTCGTGTCGAACTCGTTCACGAGGCTGTCCACCTGCGCGTCGGTGACGACGGTGGCGTCGTCGCCACGGCAGTCGCCCTCGGGGAACGCGATGTCGTTGGCCACCCACACCTCGATGTGGTCGCCGGCGCCGCGCAGCGTGTAGTCCTTGCGGTAGATGCCGCCCTCGACGTCGTCGAGCGCGAGCCACGGGCGGACCGTGCCCACGGGCGGCGTCTCGGCGGTCGGCGCGGCGCTGCGACTACGGGCGGAGCTCTTCTTGCCCTGGTACTCCAGCGACGTGTCGACCTTCTTGCCCTGGAAGGTGATGTCCTTCAGGTCCTGGTCGGGGTGGAACGGCTGCGGCTCGGCGGCCTTCGCGGTGGCGGGTGCGGCAGAGGCCGTGCTGCCGGCGATCGCCGGCCCCGTCAGTGCCGAGGCCGCGAGTGCGGCGGCCAGGGCGAGTGGCTTCCATGAGATCGTCACGATCTACCTCTCTTGGCACCCGTCCCCCCGGACACACACGCCGCACCCTGGTGGCACGGTGCTTTGGGCACCGAGAGTCACTTAACTACCTCCGGACCCACCCGGCAACGCGGTGAAGGGTTACAACTCGACTACGTCGCCGGGGCGGACGAGCGCCCGCTCCCCCGACCACGTGGTCGCGAGGTCGGCCTCGACCTCGTCGCGATCGGTCCACGGCGGGATGTGCGTGAGCAGCAGTCGGCCCACCCGGGCCTTCCCGGCGATGCGGCCCGCGTCGGCCCCCGTGAGGTGCAGGTCGGGCGGGTTCTCGGCGGACTCCACGAACGAGGCCTCGCACAGGAACACGTCGGCGCCCGCGGCGAACTCGGCCAGCCCGTCGTCGGGTCCGGTGTCGCCGGAGTAGACCAGGACGCGCCCCTCGTGCTCGATGCGGACGGCGTACGCCTCCACGGGGTGCGGCGTGCGACGCGCTGTCACGGTGAACGGGCCGACGGTGGTCTCGAGACCGTCGACGAGGTCGTGGAACTCGAACGGCAGCGTCATCCCGTTGGGCGCGGTGGTCCCGTAGGCGTTCGAGAGCTGCCAGTCGCTGCCCGGCGGCGCGTAGACGGGGATCTTCGGCGGCGCGCCCGCGGGGTGGTACTTGCGCACGACGTAGAGCCCGCTCATGTCGAAGCAGTGGTCGGCGTGCAGGTGCGACAGGCTGATCGCGTCGATGTCGCGCAGGTCGATGTACTCCTGCAGCGGACCCAGCGCCCCCGAGCCGAGGTCGAGCACCAGGCGGAAGGTGCGGCCCTCGAACGGCGCTTCGAGGAGGTAGCAGCTGGCGGCGGACTCGGGGCCCGGGAACGAGCCGGAGCAGCCGACGATCGTGAGCCTCACGTCGTCACCCACGCGAACTGGTCGACCGACTCCACCTCGGGCCCGAGGAAGCGGCGCCCGAGGTCGGCGAACTCGGCGGGATGACCGGTGGTCAGGAAGCGGTGCGCCGGGGTCGGCAGGGCCGGGTCGCGCTCGAGGTCGTGCGACGCCAGCAGGCGGTACACGTCCTTGGCCGTCTCCTCCGCGCTCGACACGAGGGTCACGCTATCGCCCATGACGTACGCGAGGACGCCCGTCAGCAGCGGGTAGTGCGTGCAGCCGAGCACGAGCGTGTCGACCCCGGCGTCCTGCAACGGCGCGAGGTACTCCTGCGCCACGGCGATCAGCTCGGGCCCGCCGGTGATCCCGGCCTCGACGAACTCGACGAAGCGGGGGCACGTGCTGGTGTGCAGCTCGATCCCCGGGTTGGCGGCGAACGCGTCGTCGTAGGCCCCGGAGGTCGCGGTGGCCGCCGTGCAGATGACGCCCACCCGGCCGTTGCGCGTGGCGTTCACGGCGCGGCGCGTCGCGGGGAGGATCACCTCGACGACGGGAACGTCGTAGCGCTCGCGGGCATCGCGCAGGACCGCGGCGCTGGCGGAGTTGCAGGCGATCACGAGGGTCTTCACGCCCTGCTCGACGAGGTGGTCGAGGCACTCGAGCGCGTACTCGCGCACGGCGGAGATCGGCTTCGAGCCGTACGGCTGCCGGGCCGTGTCTCCGAGGTAGACGATCGGCTCGTGCGGCAGCTGGTCGAGCACGGCCCGCGCCACGGTGAGACCACCGAAGCCCGAGTCGAAGATGCCGATGGGTGCGTCGCTCACACCCCAGAGGGTAGACACCTCCCGGCTCCGGCGGGCAATCGAAGGGGCGTGAGGTCCGTCATCACGCCGCTTCCGGACCCTCGTTCGGTGCAGGATGGGGGCCATGAGTGATCTGCCTCACTTCGGTCCCGACTTCACGTGGGGCGTCTCGACCGCCTCCTACCAGATCGAGGGGGCGGTCGACGAGGACGGCCGCGGCCGCTCGATCTGGGACGAGTTCGCCCACACGCCCGGGCGCGTCAAGGACGGCGACACCGGCGACGTCGCGTGCGACCACTACCACCGCTACCGCGAGGACGCGGCCCTCATGGCCGAGCTCGGGGTGGACGCCTACCGGTTCTCGATCTCGTGGCCGCGCATCCAGCCCGACGGCGTGCGCGTCGAGCCGCGCGGCCTGGACTTCTACGACCGGCTCGTCGACAGCCTCCTCGAGCACGGCATCGAGCCGAGCGCCACCCTGTTCCACTGGGACTCCCCACTGGCCCTCGAGGCCGACGGCGGCTGGCAGAACCGCGACATCGCCGAGCGGTTCGCCGAGTACGCGCGGATCGTGGGCGAGCGCCTCTCCGACCGCGTGACTCGCTGGTTCACGCTCAACGAGACGGTCATCTTCACGCTGCTCGGCCACGGCACGGGCATCCACGCCCCCGGCAAGGAGCTGGGCTTCGGGGCCCTGCAGGTGGCGTGGCACCAGCTGCTCGCGCACGGCAGATCGGTCCAGGCGCTGCGCGCGGCGGGAGCGAAGCAGGTGGGCCCGGCCAACAACCACACCCAGGTGCGCCCGATCGACGACTCGGACGCCGCGCGCGACGCGGCCGGGCTGTTCGACCTCATCTACAACCGCGCGTTCCTGGACCCGATCCTGCTGAAGACCTGGCCCCTGGCCGGGATCGTCGACCCGGTGGCGCACGACGGCGACCTCGACGTCATCGCCCAGCCCATCGACTTCCTCGGGATCAACTCGTACAACCCGCAGTACATCGGTGCGGCCGAGCCGGGTGCCGCCGTCCCGTTCGAGATGGTCACGCCCGAGGGACTGGAGTACAACGACTTCGGCTGGCCGATCATCCCCGATGGCTTCACGCAGATGCTGACCGGGCTGAAGGAGACCTACGGCGACGCGCTGCCGCCGATCCTCATCACCGAGAACGGCGGCGCGTTCAACGAGGCGCCCGGACAGGACGGCAGGATCCGCGACCAGCGCCGCATCGACTACACGGCCGCGCACCTCGCGGCTCTGCGCGAGGCGATGGACGCCGGCGTGGACGTGCGGGGCTACTTCCACTGGTCGTTCATGGACAACTTCGAGTGGGCCGAGGGCTACTCGCAGCGGTTCGGCCTGACGTGGGTGGACTACGCGACGCAGCAGCGCATCCCCAAGGACTCGTTCGCCTGGTACCGCTCGGTGATCGACGCCCAGCGGGCCGGGTGACCACGCCGGTCGAGCGACTGGCCCCGGTCCGGCTGCCGTGGCTGCTGTCGGTCGCGGTCGTCAACCTGGGCACCTACGTCGCGTTCTTCGGCCCGCTCGCGGTGCTCCTGCCGCAGCAGACCGAGGCGATCGTCGGCGACGGCAAGGAGACGGCGCTGGCGGTCGTCACGGGCATCGGCGCGGCGATCTCGATGGTCGCCAATCCCCTGTTCGGCGCACTGTCCGACCGCACCCGCTCGCGGTTCGGCCGCCGGGTGCCGTGGATCACCGGCGGCTCGGTGGTGGGCGCGCTCGGCCTCACGATCCTGGCCGGGGCGAGCGACTTCTGGCAGGTCGTCGTCGGCTGGTGCCTCGTGCAGGCCTCGGTCAACGCGTCGCTGGCGTCGATCACCGCGACCCTGCCCGACCGGGTGCCCGTCGCCCAGCGAGCGTGGGCCAGCGGGCTCGTCGGGCTCGGGCAGACCCTCGGCATCCTCGTGGGCGCGGGCCTGGCGATCGCGTTCGGCGGCACCCGCGCGGGCTACCTGGCGTGCGCGGTGTTCCTGCTGCTCAGCGCGCTGCCGTACCTCGCCCGCAGCCAGGACGAGCCGGTCACCGAGCGCGTGCCCTGGTCGGCCCGGGACTTCGTCCGCTCGTTCTGGGTCTCGCCGTCGAAGCATCCCGACTTCGCGTGGGCCTGGCTCACGCGGTTCCTGGTCAACCTCGGCAACGCGATCGCGACGCTCTACCTGCTGTACTTCCTCACCGACGCGGTCGGGCTGGCCGACCCCGACGGCGGCGTGTTCGTCGTGATCGCGGTGAACTCGGTGGTGGTGGCGATCTCGGCGGTCGTGGCCGGACGCTGGTCCGACCGCGTGAAGCGGCGGAAGGTGTTCGTCATCTGGGCCGGAGTCGTCATGGCCGTCGCGGCGCTGCTGCTGGCGTTCTGGCAGACCTGGCCGGGCGTCCTGGTGGCCGCGGTCGTGCTGGGCGTCGGGTTCGGGGCGTTCATCGCCGTGGACCTCGCAATCGTCACCGAGGTGCTGCCCGACGAGGCGGGCTTCGCGAAGGACCTCGGCGTCATCAACATCGCCAACGCCCTGCCGCAGGTGCTCGCGCCGGTGATCGCCGCGCCGATCGTGACGGTGCTCGGCGGCTACACGACGCTCTACGTCACCGCGGGCGTGATCGGATTGGCCGGCGCGCTGGCCGTCGTACGGATCCGCGGCGTGCGCTGACCGTCTCGCGCTCCGCCCTGCCGCCCGACCCCAGCCCACTTTTGGAACGAGATCAACCTCGAAACGCTCGAACTACGTGGATCCTGTTCCAAAAGTGGACCGGGGGTGGGAGCGGAACCGCGGTCAGGCGACGCTGAGGTCGACCTGAACGTTGCCGCGCGTGGCGTTGGAGTACGGGCACACCTGGTGCGCCTGCTCGACGAGCTTCTGGGCGTCCTCGGCGCTGACGTTCGGCAGCGTCACCTCGAGGGCGACGGCCAGGCCGAAGCCGCCGTTGCCGTTGTCACCGATCGAGACGTCGGCGACGACCTCGGAGTCGGACACGTCGGCGCCGGCCTTCTTGCCGACCAGGCGCAGCGCGGAGTGGAAGCAGGCGGCGTAGCCGGCGGCGAAGAGCTGCTCGGGGTTCGTGGCGCCGCCCGGGCCGCCCATCTCCTCCGGGCTGCGGACGTCGGCGGCGAGGATGCCGTCGGTGGACTCGACGTGGCCGTTGCGGCCGTCACCCGTGGCGACGGCGGAGGCAGTGTAGATGGGGTTCATGTGCACAACTCTATTGCGCACAATTGAATGCCGCAAGGCGTAGTCTTGTCCCGTGGAGGACTACCCCCAGCTCGCGCTCGACCAGCAGCTCTGCCTGCCGCTGTACGCGGCCTCGCGCGCCGTGACGCGGCGCTACACCGACCTGCTGGCCGATGCCGGCCTGACCTATCCGCAGTACCTGTGCCTGCTGGCGCTGTGGGAGGCCGACGGGCCACTCGGCGTGAGCGAGCTCGGCACGCGCCTGCACCTGGACTCCGGGACCCTCACTCCCCTGCTCAAGCGCATGGAGACCGCAGGCCTGGTCACGCGCGCCCGCGACCACGAGGACGAGCGCCGCGTGCTCGTCTCGGTGACCGATCGGGGATGGACGCTGCGCGACCGCGTGGCCGACGTGCCCGCACGGCTCGTGGAGGGCATGGGGATGAGCGGGGCCGACGCCCGCGCGCTGCGCGGCCTGCTCGACCGGCTCATCGACGAGCTCGAGGGCTGAGGGTCAGAGCGGCAGCTTGGGCTGCGGCGGCGCGTGCGCCGGGTCGACGCCGTCGAAGAGGCTGGAGACGGACTCGCCCGCGTGGATGCGCGCGATCGCCTCGGCGAACAGCGGCGCCACTGAGCGGACCTTGAGCTCGGGCCAGTCGGCGGGGGCCGGCACGGTGTCGGTGGTGACGACCTCGGTGATCGCCGGGTGCGACCGCAGCCGCTCGACGGCCTTGCCCGCGAAGAGCCCGTGCGTGCAGGCCACGGAGGCCTCGGTGACGCCGGTCTCGGCCAGCTTGTCCATCAGCTCGATGATCGAGCCGCCGGTGGCGATCTCGTCGTCGAGCACGATCGCGCGCTTGCCCGCGACGTCACCGACGATCGTATCGATGACGACCTTGTCGTCGGCCTTGCGCTGCTTGCTGCCGGCCGCGACCGGCAGGCCCAGCAGCCGCGCGAACTGCGAGGCGGTCTTGGCGTTGCCGAAGTCGGGAGACACGACGATCGCGTTGCTGAGGTCCTGGGCGCGGTAGTGCTCGGCGAGCTCGCCCAGCGCGGTCAGGTGGTCGACGGGCATCGAGAAGAACCCGTGCACCTGCGGCGCGTGCAGGGTCATCGTGACCACCCGGTTGACGCCCGCCGTGGCGAGCATGTCGGCGACGAGCTTGCCGCCGATCGAGATGCGCGAGGCGTCCTTCTTGTCCGAGCGGGCGTAGGCGTAGTGCGGGATCACCGCGGTGACCGAGGCTGCCGAGGCGCCGCGCGCCGCGTCGACCATCAGCAGCAGCTCCATCAGGTGGTCCTGCGTCGGCGGCACGAGCGGCTGCACGATGTAGACGTCGCGCTGGCGGCAGTTGTCCAGCAGCTGGACCTGGAGGCAGTCGTTGCTGAACCGCTGACTGTCCGAAGGGCTCAGCGCGACACCCAGGTTGCTGCAGATCTCCTCCGCAAGCTTCTGGTGCGCACTGCCCGAGAACACGACGATGTCGCTCACGGCTCGAAGGCTAACGGGTGGTGGGGCGCGGTGAACAGGTCAGGCCCACAGCTGTCCCTCGAGGCGGTCCTCCGCCTCGTCGATCGTGCCCTCGTACGCCCCGGTGGACAGGTACTTCCACCCGGCGTCGGCGATCACGAAGGCGATGTCGGCGCGCTCGCCCGCCTTGACCGCCTTCGCGGCCTGGGCCAGCGCGGCGTGCAGGATCGCGCCGGACGAGATGCCCGCGAAGATGCCCTCCTCGTCGATGAGCTGGCGCACGCGACGCACCGCGTCGCGCGGGCCCACCGAGAACCGTCCGTCGATCAGCGAGGCGTCGTACAGCTCGGGCACGAAGCCCTCGTCGAGGTTGCGCAGCCCGTAGACGAGCTCGCCGTAGCGGGGCTCGGCCGCGACGATGCGCACGTCGGGCTTGTGGTCGCGGAAGAACCGGCCGACGCCCATCAGCGTGCCGGTGGTGCCGAGCCCGCCGACGAAGTGCGTGATGGTGGGCAGGTCCTCGAGCAGCTCGGGCGCGGTGCCCTTGTAGTGCGCGTCGGCGTTGGCCGGGTTCCCGTACTGGTAGAGCATCACCCAGTCGGAGTGCTCGGCCGCCAGGCCCTTGGCGACCCGGACGGCCTCGTTGGAGCCCCCCGCGGCCGGCGAGCTGATGATCTCGGCACCGAACATCGTCAGCAGCTGGCGCCGCTCGATCGAGGTGTTCTCGGGCATGACGCAGATCAGCTGGTAGCCGCGCTGGCGCGCGACCATCGCCAGCGAGATGCCGGTGTTGCCGCTCGTGGGCTCGAGGATCGTGCAGCCCGGCGTGAGGGATCCGTCGGCCTCGGCCGCGAGGATCATCGACAGCGCCGCACGGTCCTTGATCGAGCCCGTGGGATTGCGGTCCTCGAGCTTGGCCCACAGCCGGACGTCGTCGCTCGGAGACAGGTGCGGCAGGCCCACCAGCGGCGTGTGACCGACCGAGTCGATGAGCGAGTCATACCGCATGCTCAGGCCGCGCCGCCCGCGACGGCGGGCAGGATGACGACCGTGTCGCCATCGGACAGCTCGGTCTGCAGGCCGCCGGTGAACCGGACGTCCTCGTCGTTGACGTAGACGTTCACGAAGCGGCGCAGGTCGGCGCCGTCGAGCAGGCGCTCCTTGATGCCCTCGTGGTTCGCCTCGAGATCGTCGATCAGGGCGGAGAGAGTGGCACCCTCGGCGTCGACGGCGCGCTCACCCCCGGTGTAGGGGCGCAGGATCGTGGGGATGCGGACCTCGACGGCCATCAGTTGTCACCTTCGGTTCGGGGGGCTGCCTCGGCGGCAGTCGTGCTGTCTTCGGTGTAACGGTCCACGACGCGAACTTCTTCCTCGGTGATCTCGCCATCGAGGATCCGGTAGGAGCGGAAGTCGACCGGACCGGCCTCGTGGGCACCGTCGCGGGTGGACACGAGCACGTAGTGGGCGCCGGGCTCGCCGGCGAGGTTGACGTCGGTGCGCGACGGGTAGGCCTCGGTGGCCGTGTGCGAGTGGTAGATCACGACGGGCTCCTCGTCGTTGTCGTCCATCTCGCGGTAGAGGCGCAGCAGGTCGCCGGAGTCGAACTCGTAGAACGTGGGCGACATCGCGGCGTTGAGCATCGGGATGAGGCGCACCGGGCGGTCGGAGCCGATCGGCCCAGCGATGACGCCGCAGGCCTCGTCGGGGTGGTCGCGACGCGCGTGGGCGACGATCGCCTCGACGTGGTCGCGCAGGATGGTCAACACGATTCCCGAGTCTATCGAGGGCGCCCGACGGGCGGGCCACCCATCCGGTGGACGGACGGGATCTCGATACGACGTCTCGCTGCGCCCCGCCGATCGAGTAGCAGGCGAGGAACGAGCCGCGTATCGAGATCAGCGCGTCAGGCGACGTGGACGAGCGTCTCCTGCACGAAGCCGAGCCAGTCGAAGACGTCGCCCATGGCGACGGTGGCCTCGTCGTCGGACTCGGCCAGCCGCTCGGCGTCCTCCTCGGTCTCGATCCCGAGCCGGACGGCCAGGGCCATCCGGATGTCGGTCAGCGCCCGCAGCCACGCCAGGACCTGCGCCTCATCGAGCTCGACCTCGACGTTCTTGGCCCCCACGTCGAGCCCGCCGGCCTCGAGGCTCTCGATCACGACGCGTGCGTTGCCGACCTTGGTGCCGGACAGCGCCTGCTCGGTGAAGCGGCGGAACTCGGCCGCCTCGACCGGGTCGTCGCGGTACGCGTCGGGCAGCAGCCGGGCCAGCACGGGGTCCTCGGGCGGCTGGACGGGTCCGGTCATGCCGATCAGCTGGGCCAGCGGGTCGGGCTCGGACTCGCTGGGGCCGTTGCGGTCCTGGAGCAGCTCGACCACCTGGCTGGCGAGGTTCACCATCAGCTGGGCCTCGTTGAGCTCGAAGGTGGCCGTGACGGTGCCGCGGCGCCGGCGGCGGAAGGGCTTCACGCGTCGCTCCGCTCGAGGGTGGCCCACAGGCCGTACTCGTGCATCGCCTGCACGTGGCGCTCCTGCTCCTCGCGGCGACCGCTGGAGACGATCGCGCGACCCTCCTCGTGCACCGCGAGCATCAGCTGCGTGGCCTTCTCCTCGGTGTAGCCGAAGTACGTGCGGAAGACGAACGCGACGTACGACATGAGGTTCACCGGATCGTTCCAGACGATGGTGACCCACGGGTCCTCGAGCTGGACGACGAGGTCGGCCTCCGGCTGCTCGGTCTCGACGGGGGTGGGGGTGGTCACGGCTCCATTGTGCCTGCCCCGGCTCACCCGCACGAAGGTCGCCGGGGACCTACGCTGATCCCATGGTGTCGACCGTGCTGCTGACCGACCACTACGAGCTGACGATGCTGCAGGCCACGCTGGCCGACGGCACCGCCTCCCGGCGCAGCGTCTTCGAGGTGTTCGGGCGCCGGCTCAACGGGGGCCGGCGGTTCGGCGTGGTGGCCGGCACCGGACGCGTCCTGGACGCGCTCGCCGACTTCCGCTTCCACCCCGACGAGATCGCCTTCCTGCGCTCGGCGAGGGTCGTCGACGACGCCACGTGCGACTGGCTCGCCGACTACCGCTTCACCGGCGACATCTGGGGCTACCCCGAGGGCGAGCTGTGGTTCCCCGGCTCGCCGATCCTGCGGGTCGACGCCTCGTTCGGGGAGGGCGTGATCCTCGAGACCCTGATCCTGTCGATCCTCAACCACGACTCGGCGATCGCCTCGGCCGCCACGCGCATGACGATGGCCGCGGGCGACCGGCCCTGCATCGAGATGGGCACGCGGCGCACCCACGAGGAGGCGGCCGTGGCGTCGGCGCGGGCGGCCTACATCTGCGGCTTCGCCGCGACGTCGAACCTCGAGGCGGGCCGCCGGCACGGCATCCCCACGGCCGGCACGGCCGCCCACGCCTTCACCCTCGTCCACGACACCGAGCGCGACGCGTTCGCCTCCCAGGTGCGCTCCCTCGGCCACGACACGACCCTGCTCGTCGACACGTACGACGTGCCGCAGGGCGTCGCCGCGGCGATCGAGGTGGCCGGACCGCAGTTGGGCGGCGTCCGGCTGGATTCCGGCGACCTCGGCGACGTCGCCCGCGCCACGCGGGCCCAGCTCGACGCGGCCGGGAACACCCACACCCGGATCACCGTCACGAGCGACCTCGACGAGTACGCGATCGCCGCGCTCGCCGCCGCCCCGGTGGACGGCTACGGCGTCGGCACCTCGCTGGTCACGGGGTCGGGCTCCCCCACCAGCGGGTTCGTCTACAAGCTCGTCGCCCGCGAGGCCGCGGACGGCACGATGCTCGGCGTCGCCAAGAAGAGCAAGGACAAGGCGTCGGTGGGCGGCCGCAAGACGGCGATGCGCCGGCTCAACGCCTCCGGTGTGGCCGAGGCCGAGGTGGTGGGCATCGACATCGCCCCGCGCGACGACGGCGACGACCGCGAGCTCATGGTGCCGCTGGTCGAGGCCGGGAAGCGTGTCGACCACGCGACGCTGCAGGAGTCACGCGAGCGGCTGCAGGCGTCCCTGCGCGAGCTGCCCTCCGCCGCCCGACGACTCTCGAAGGGCGACCCCGCGATTCCGACGATCTACGAGGAGGACTGACTGACATGCCCGGACCCCGCACGCTGGTCGTCGTGGACGTGCAGAAGGACTTCTGCGAGGGTGGCTCGCTGGCCGTGACCGGTGGCGCCGCCGTGGCCGAGGCCGTGGCCGACCTCATCGCCGAGGGCGACTACGACCTCGTCGTGGCCACCCGCGACGCGCACATCGATCCCGGCGACCACTTCAGCGACACCCCCGACTACGTCGACTCGTGGCCGCCGCACTGCGTGGTGGGCACGCCCGGCGCCGAGCTGCACCCGCCGCTGGAGGAGGAGCTGTTCGCCGCGATCTTCGACAAGGGCGCCTACGCGGCCGCGTACTCCGGCTTCGAGGGCAGCGACGAGGAGGATCGCGACCTCGCGGACTTCCTGCGCGAGCACGGCGTCGAGGAGATCGACGTCTGCGGCATCGCCACCGACCACTGCGTCCGCGCCACGGCCCTCGACGGTGCGGCCGAGGGCTTCACGGTCCGGGTGCTGCAGGAGCTGACCGCCGCGGTCTCGCCGGAGAACCTCAACCGCGTGCAGCAGGAGTGGGCGGCGGCCGGCGTCTCGACGACGGCACCGCACCTGGACTGAGGCGGTGGTCCTGACCTGACGTGATCTCGATACGCCGCTCGCTGCGCTCGCGAGCTACTCGATCACCGGCGGCACACCCGGTGCTACCCGAACACCGGGCCGGTGATCGAGTGCCGGCGAGCGCAGCGAGACGGTGTATCGAGATCGCGCAGACGCGTCAGCCCGCGACGAGCTCGAGGGTGCGCACGCGGCCGGGCGTCGTGCGAGGGTCGGCGCCGCGGCGCGCCGAGGCGACCGGGTGGAGCATGACCTCGTCCACGTCGAACTGCGCGGCGAGCTCCTCGAGCTCCTTGCGCGCCGTGGTCGGGTCGCCCACGACCATGCGGGCGAGGCCCGAGTCGACGAGCGAGTCCATCCCGGGGTCGAGGTCGAGCGCCTCGGCGTCCTCGACGAGGTCGATCGGGGCCAGCGGCTTGCCGGTGCGCAGCCGCGCCATGTTCTGCAGGTTCGGCAGGGCCAGGGCGGTCGCCTCGTCGGCGGTGTCGGCCACGACGATGTTCACCGTCAGGAACGTGGTGGGGCGCTCGCACACGTCGCTGGGCCGGAACTCGCTGCGGTAGACCTCGAGCGCCTCGGCCGTGCCCTGACCGCTGAAGTGGTGCGCGAAGACGTAGGGCAGGCCCTTCGCCGCGGCGAGGTGGGCCGAGTACATCGACGAGCCGAGCAGCCACAGGTCGGGCGCGCTCACGGCCGCGGGCGTCGCCTTCAGCACGTACTGCTGGTTCGGGATCGGCACGCGGACGCCGCGGCCGTCCATGAGCGCCACGACGTCGTCGAGGTAGCGCGGAAAGTTCTCGATGTCGGAGTCGTCGCGACCCGCGGCGCCGCGCAGGGCCCACGACGTCACGGGGTCCGAGCCGGGGGCGCGCCCGATGCCGAGGTCGATGCGGCCCGGGAAGGCGGCCTCCAGCAGCGCGAACTGCTCGGCCACCGCGAGCGGCGCGTGGTTCGGCAGCATGACACCGCCGGAGCCCACGCGGATGCGCTCGGTGGCGGCGGCCAGGAGGGCGATCAGCACCGGCGGCGACGCGGCGGCGACGGCGGGCATGTTGTGGTGCTCCGCCACCCAGTACCGCTCGAACCCGAGCCGGTCGGCCGTGCGCGCCAGCTCCGTGGCGGCGGCGACGGCGTCACCGGTGGTCTGATCGGTGCGAACAGGGACGAGATCCAGGACCGAGAGCTTCACTCCGAGGTCAACAGGGGCGACGCCGGTTCGATTCCCGAGCCGGTTAGCGTCGAACCATGCGCGAGGCATT
This sequence comes from Aeromicrobium sp. JP4, assembly GCF_054957925.1. NCBI lineage: Bacteria > Bacillati > Actinomycetota > Actinomycetes > Propionibacteriales > Nocardioidaceae > Aeromicrobium > Aeromicrobium sp. JP4. The sequence continues at coordinate 2,784,374 of NZ_CM143290.1, read as the reverse complement.
CGGAGCGACGTTCATCGGGCCCGAGGGGTACCTCAACACCCCCGCGTACGGGCTGCCGCCGCAGTCCACCGTGGATGCCCTCGAGCGGGTCCACCGCGGCTGGGCGGCGGGCACCGTGGCGGGTCCGGACTTCGACGACGAGATCGCCACCGCGCGCGACTCCTTCGCCCGGATCGCCGGGGTCCCGGCGGCGTCGGTGACGATGGGCTCCTCGGTCGCGGCCCTGCTGGGACCGGTGGCCTCGGCGCTGCCCGACGGGGCCAGCGTGCTGGTGCCCGAGGGCGAGTTCACGTCCGTCAGCTTTCCCTTCGCCGCCCACCACGGCCGTGGCGTCTCGGTCACCGAGGCGCCGCTCGATCGTCTTCCCGAGCTCGCCCGCGACCACGACGCCGTCGCGGTGTCCACCGTGCAGTCGGCCGACGGGGCGCGGGTCGACCTGGCCGCGCTGCGAGCCGCGACCGAGGGCACGGAGACCCTCGTGATCCTCGACGCGACCCAGCAGCTGGGCTGGCTGCGTCTCGACCTCGGCTGGGCCGATGTCGTGGCCAGCTCGACGTACAAGTGGCTGCTCGGGCCCACGGGGATCGCGTGGGCGTCCTACGCGGACCGGCTGGCCGACCGGCTCGTCCCGCACCACGCCAACCGCTACGCGGGCGGCGACCCCTGGCGAACCACGTACGGCCTGCCGTTGCGCCTGGCCCCCGATGCCCGGCGGTTCGACATCTCCCCCTCGTGGTTCCCCGTGGCGGGCGCGGCCGCGAGCCTCGCGTGGCTGGCGACCCTCGACCTCGATGCCGTGACCGCCCACTGCCTGGATCTGGCTGGACGGGCGCGCGAGGCGCTGGACCTGCCTCCGGGCGACTCGGCGATCGTCGCGATCCCGATGGAGCACGCGGCCGCGCGGCTGCAGGACGCCGGGCTGCGGGCCTCGGTGCGCCGGGGGGCGGCCCGCGTGGGGTTCCACCTCTACAACGACGAGGACGACCTCGACCGCGTCGTGGAGGCCCTCCGTACGTGACACCCGGCCCGGCGAAGGAGTCGCCGGGCCGGGCATCACTTCCCAGAGGAAACCCTTAGTGGTACGTTCGCACAACTTTCTCGCTCGCGCGACTTCTCAGGTGCCGAGCTCCTCGATGAGGAAGCCGCCGGGGTAGCTCCGGATCCGCCGGGAGTCCCGGACACGCCGCGGCTCCCGGCGCTCGGGCATGAACCGCACCACCCGGCCGCGGCCGCGCAGGGCGCCGTGGCACAGGCGCTCGAACCAGGCCGGCGGCTGGTCGTAGCCGAACGCGGTGCGCAGGTGGGGATCCATGATCGCGACGCTGAAGCGTCGCACCGCCGGGGCCAGAGGACGTGGGTAGAACGTGGTCAGCAGGTCGAGTGTCGCGTCGGCCACGGCGCGCGACCGGGGGTCGAACCTGAAGTGCTCGGCCTCGTACGCGTCGAGGAGGCGCTCGAACCCGGCGAGGTCGCCCGGCAGGTCGCGTATCCCCATCAGCCGCCCCAGCCGCAGGTAGTAGTTGACGCCGGCCACGTCCTCCACGGGCGTGGTGCGCCGCCAGCCGTAGCGGTTCACCCAGCGGTTCGGCATCACGACGAACGTCGCGAGGACGTACCTCATGTCGTCGTTGCTGATGCCGTACCGACCGTGCATCTGGTTCATCCGGCGGATCGCGGCCCGGCCCGGGTCGCTCTCCAGGCCCTGGTCGACGATCTCCCCCAGCAGCAGCGCGGTGTCGTCGTGGCGGCGCTGCGTGTCGGTGGTGAACTGGCCCGTCTCGTACAGCAGGCGCCCGATCGAGGGCACGGCGTAGGTCCGGAAGAGGGCGAAGCTCAGCGACTGCTCGAGGTCCCACGGGAAGTCGTACTGGCCGAACAGCCGCGAGATCTCCTCGTAGTCCACCGCCGGATCGAGCCCGGCCGACCGGATCCGCCGGCTCATTGCGGCAGGACCACCCGGGCGGCGACGTAGTCGACGATGTCCGAGACCGCGGCGGCGGCTCCCGGCGACACCCCGGGCAGGCTCATGAACCCGTGCACGGTGCCGGGGTACTCGCGGTACCGCACGGGCACCCCCGCGCGCTGCAGCGCCTCACGGTAATGGTCGCCGTTGTCCAGCAGCGGGTCGTGGTCGGCGGTCAGGATGAAGGCCGGCGGCAGGTCGTCGAACGACTTGGCGCGCAGCGGCGAGGCCAGCGGGTCCTCCGTGCCGTACGCGTCGCCCATGTAGAGGTGGGCGAAGGCCGACATGTTCGCCGAGGAGAGCACCGGCTCGCGCGGCATCCGCAGCTCGGACGCGAACTTGTCGTACATCTCGACCGCGGGGTAGATCAGCACCTGCGCTCGCAACCGGGGCCCTCCCTCCGTCACCGAGCGCTGGGCCGCGACCGCGGCGAGGTTGCCGCCCGCGCTGTCGCCCATGACGCCGATCCGCTCGACGTCGATCCCGAGGGCGTCGGCATGCTCGGCGATCCAGGTGAGCGCCTCCCACGTGTCGTCGACCGCCGCCGGGAACGGGTGCTCCGGCGCCAGCCGGTAGGACGGCGAGATCACGGTCGCACCCGTGCCGGCGGCGACGCGCGACGTCAGCCAGGCCGACTGCTCGGGCGAGCCCTGCACCCACCCGCCGCCGTGGAAGTTCACGATCACGGGTCGCGGCCCGCCGACGCCCGTGGGCCGGTGGACCAGCGCGCGCAGGGTGCGCCCCTTCAGCGGGATCTCGATCGTCTCGGCGCGGGCGCGGCGGTCCGGCGTGCCGAAGACCATCCGGCCGGGCGCCGACCTCATCAGCTTCAGGCGCTGGGCCCGCAGCTCGGCGTAGTCGGTGGCCTCCTCGACGGGCGTGGCCGTCCGCTCGAGGATCGCGGCGAACAGTCGGGTGCGCGGGGGCAGTGGGGCACTCACGCGCACAGCCTAGGGGTGCGGACGCGATCTGCGTCACACGATCGGGTCAGCCCGAGGCGCGCAGGGCCCAGTCGCGGAGCGTGTCGATCCGGCGCTTCAGCTGATCGGTGGTGGCCTGGGCGGCGGGCGGGCCCCCGCACTCGTGACGCAGCCGGTTGTGGGTGACGCCGTGCGGCGACCCCGTGCGGTGGTGCCACGCAGCGACCAGCGAGTTCAGCTCGCGGCGCAGCTCGGCGCGGCGCTCGTACTCGACGTCGGCCTCGGCGCGTGCCGGCGCCACCTCGCGCTTGCGGGTGCGCGCGCTGCGCAGCAGCTCGGCCACCTGGTCGCGCTCGAGCAGGCCCGGGATGCCGAGGAAGTCGAGCTCGTCGCTGTCGCCGGCGACCATCTCGTAGTCGATCGGCGCGAACTCGTCGCCGTCGAAGAGGACGCGGTCGAACGAGGCCTCGCTGCCGATGGCGGCGTACTGGTTGCCCAGCTCGTCGCTCGCCGCCTCGGACGCGTTGGCCTGCGCCATCAGCAGGTCCTCGGCAGCGAACAGGTCGCCCTCGTCGTGCACCGGGCGGCCGATCACGTGGTCGCGCTCGGCCTCGAGGTCGGCGGCCAGCTTCAGCAGGCCGGGGACGCTGGGCAGGAAGACGGACGCTGTCTCGCCACGGCGGCGGGCTCGCACGAAGCGGCCGATCGCCTGCGCGAAGTACAGCGGCGTGGCGACCGTGGTGGCGTAGACGCCCACCGCGAGGCGGGGCACGTCGACGCCCTCGCTGACCATGCGCACGGCCACCATCCACGGGTCGGTGCCGGCCGAGAACTCGGCGATCCGGGCGCTCGAGCCCGCCTCGTCGGAGAGCACGAGGGTGGGCTCGACGCCCGTGAGCTCCTTGAGCAGCTTCGCGTAGGCGCGGGCGGAGTTCTGGTCGCTGGCGATCACGAGCCCGCCGGCGTCGTGGATGTCGCGACGCACCTCGAGCAGGCGCTTGTGCGCGGCCTCCAGGACGGCCGGGACCCACGAGCCGTTGGGGTCGAGCGCGGTGCGCAGCGCCTGGGCGGTCTGGTCCTTCGTGAGCGGCTCGCCGAGCCGGGCGGACACCTCGTCGCCGGCACTCGTGCGCCACTGCATCTCGCCGGAGTACGCCATGAACAGCACGGGGCGGACGACGCCCTCCTTGAGCGCCGACCCGTAGCCGTAGGCGTAGTCGGCGACGCTGGAGATCGAGCCGTCGCCGACCGGGGCGTACGTGACGAACGGGATCGGGTTGTCGTCGGAGCGGAACGGCGTGCCGGTGAGGGCCAGGCGGCGCACAGCCGGCTCGCAGGCCTCGAGCACGGCGTCGCCCCAGCTCATCGCGTCGCCGGCGTGGTGGATCTCGTCGAGGATGACCAGCGTGCGGCTGCGCTCGATCCGGACGCGGTGGCCGACCGGGTTCGTGGCCAGGCCCGCGTAGGTGACGCAGTAGCCGTCGAAGCGGGCGCCGAGCGCACCCGTGAGGTTCGGCTCGAGCGCGATCCCCGAGCGCGCGGCCGACTGGGCCCACTGGCTCTTCAGGTGCTCGGTGGGCGCCACGACGACGACGCGCTCGATGATCCTGCGGTGCAGGAGGTCGGCGGCGATCGTCAGCGCGAACGTGGTCTTGCCGGCGCCGGGCGTGGCGACCGTGAGGAAGTCGGCCGGTTGCGTGCGGGCGTACTGGTCGAACGCCTCACGCTGCCAGGCCCGGAGTGACTGGGCCGAGCTCACTGGTCGGAGTCACTCCCGGAGTCCTCGTCGTCACCGGGGTTGAAGTCCTCCCAGATCTGCTTGCACTCGGGGCAGACCGGGAAGCGCTGCGGGTCGCGGCTGGGGACCCACACCTTGCCGCACAGCGCGACGACGGGGGTGCCCATGACCATGGCCTCGGTCAGCTTGTCCTTCGGCACGTAGTGGCTGAAGCGCTCGTGATCGCCGTTGTCGGTGCGCTGCTCGGTGCGCTCGTCATGGACGGTCTGGGTGCCGCGGCCGAAGAATCCCACGACCCCATCGTAGGCGACGGAGCCGACACCGAGGACGGGTCCACGCCGACGCGCTCAGTTCTGGGCCGGGTCGACCGGCAGGTTCGCCCAGAATCGGGTCTCCCCCGGCTGACGGCGCAGCACGTCGCTCCAGAGCCGGTCGGGCACGGGCGAGATGAGGTCACCCTCCTCGGCCGGCAGCACGAGCCAGGCGCCCTCCTCGATCTCGGCCTCGAGCTGTCCGGGCGTCCATCCGGCGTACCCCGCGAACACCCGCAGGCCGAGCAGCTCGCCGCCTTCGGGCAGGGGGCCCTCGAGGTCGACCAGGCCCACGCGCCCAGCCATCTGACGCCAGCCGGGCGGGCCGCTGGTGACGTCGCTGACGACGCCCACCGCGAGCGCGGAGTCCATCGCGACGGGTCCACCCTCGAAGAGGCAGCCGGGGGCGTTGACGCAGTCGGCCCACTCGGGAAGGACCTCGTCGACGTCCGACTCCAGCGGGTGGTTGACGATCACGCCCAGCGCGCCGTCCTCGTCGTGGTCGAGCACGTACACGACGCTGCGCCAGAAGGGCCCTGACTGGATCGCCGAGGTGGCGACCAACAAGCGGCCTCGCACCATTGCCATACCCCCATGATGCCCGATCCTGCGGCGCACACCCCTAGACTTGCGGGCATGGTGGACGCCCAGCGCGAGGAGGAGTTCACCGTCGACGTGCTCGCCGAGCGGGCCGCGATGACGGTGCGCAACGTGCGCGCCTACTCCACCCGCGGACTGATCGATCCACCGCGGCTCGAGGGCCGCACCGGGTACTACACCCAGAAGCACCTCCAGCGCCTCATCCTCATCCGCACGCTGCTGGGCCGGGGCTTCACCCTCGCGGCCATCGAGGACGCGATCCTGAAGTCCCCGTCCACCGCGTCGAACGTGGCGCTGGACCTGCTCAACATCTTCGAGGTCGACGACGCGCAGGACCCCAGCGAGATCATCAGCCGCGCCGAGCTGGCCTCGCTCTCGGGGCTGCCTGCCGACCACAAGCTCATCGACCAGATGATCGAGGTGGGTCTGCTCGAGCAGGTCGACGACGACTCGGTGCGGATGCTCGAGCCCAGCGTCGTGCGCCCCGGTGCGGCGTCCGTCGCCATCGGGCTCAACCCCGACAGCGTGGTCGACATCGTGCCGCACATGCGCGAGCACCTCGAGCAGATCTCCGACCGGTTCGTCCACCACGTCAGCCGCGACGTCGCGCAGCCGTTCCTCGACGCGGGCCTGCCGCAGGAGGAGTGGCCGGCCGTCTTCGAGAAGATCGACCAGCTGATCCCGATCGCCAGCCAGGTCGTGGTGGCGATGTTCCGCAGCGTGCTGCGCGAGGCGATCGAGGTCGAGATCGGCCACAAGCTGGAGGAGCTGGCCGCCGAGGGCGACCAGCCGTCCGCCTGATCCGGGCTACCGGGCGCTGAGCGCCGTGGACTCGCCCTTGCTGAGCAGCTCGATCCACGTCTTGCCGCGGGGCAGCTTCATCGGCTGGCCGTCGCGGGTCGTGAGCACGATCGTGGAGGCGTTGTTCGCCTTCTTCCACTTCGCGTTGACCCGGGTGCCGCCCACGAACACGACGGCCTTGCCGCCTCCCTGGAACGTCGTCTCGGGCACGGGGTTGCCGGCCGGGTCGGTGTAGCCCGCGCTCTTCTCGTCGGCCCACAGCACGACGAGGTTCCTCGCGCCGAACTCCTTGTCGCTGGTGCCGTTCGTGCGCTTCCACGCCTTGCTGTTGAACTTCCACGACGTGGTGTGGCTGCGCGAGAACTTCACGGTCGCGGACGTGACCTGCGGGCCCTTCGGCGCCGCGGCGCCCGCGCCGGCCCACTGGAAGTAGGAGCGCTCGGGCTGCGTGTTCTTGACGTCCTTCGCGAGCTCGCCGAGGTCGACGACGACGTTGTACGGCGCGTAGCCGGCGTCGCGCGACATCCCGGCCGAGCCGGCGTCCTGCGAGTGGATCGGGATGCCCGCGTCCTTGATGCGCGAGATCGTCTTGCCGGCGCCGCCGGAGGCCACGATCTGCCCGTTCACCGGCTTCGCGATGCCGATGTCGGTGGCGCGCATGGAGCGGACGTGGCCCACGGTCGAGGGGGTCGCCGTGTAGTAGAGGGCGGCGAGGCGGGTGATGCCGCCCTCCACCGTCTGCTCGACGACGAGATCGGCGCGGTCGATGTTCGTCTGGGGAGCGGAGGCCGGGGTGTTGTCGACCTTGACCACGAACACGGGGTTCGCGGGCGTCTCCTTGAGCTGCCCACCGGTCAGCGGGTTGATCGGCGTGATCTTCGCCGCGCTGGTCTTGTTCGGCTCCTTGGGGTCGGGGGCCTGCTTCTTCTCCCCGTCCGAGCACGCGCCCAGGGTCAGCACGAGGGCACAGGTCACCGACAGCATCCGCAACTTCATGGCCTCAAGCATGCCTGAGGGCCACTGGCGCGCCGACCCCGGCACGCCGGAATTCCGGGCGTGGTCGCCGTCGCAGCGCCACTGTCGGAGTCCGGTGCCACGATGGGTTCCATGTCCTTCGGCCCCGCGACCGCCACGTGGTTCGACGAGTCCTTCAGCGCGCCCACCTCGGCCCAGACCGGCGCGTGGGACGCGATCGAGAAGGGCCGCCACACCCTCGTGGTCGCCCCCACGGGATCGGGCAAGACCCTCGCGGCGTTCCTGTCGGCCATCGACGGCCTGCTGCACCGCGATCCCGCGGTCGAGACGCAGGGCACCTCGGTGCTGTACATCTCGCCGCTCAAGGCCCTCGCCGTCGACGTCGAGCGCAACCTGCGGTCACCCCTCGTCGGCATCTCCGGAGTGGCGGCGCGACTCGGTCACGAGCTGGCTCCCGTGTCGGTGGGCGTCCGCACGGGCGACACGCCCCCGGCCGAGCGGCGCCGGCTCCAGTCCCACCCACCCGACGTGCTCATCACCACGCCCGAGTCGCTCTTCCTGCTCCTCACGTCGGCCTCGCGCGCCATGCTGCGCGGCGTCCACACGGTGATCATCGACGAGGTCCACGCCGTCGCGGGCACCAAGCGCGGCGCGCACCTGGCGGTCTCCCTGGAGCGGCTCGACGACATGCTCGACTCCCCCGCCCAGCGGATCGGCCTCTCGGCCACCGTCAGCCCGCACGACGAGGTCGCCCGCTTCCTCGGCGGCCGCGCCCCCGTCGAGGTCGTCGCTCCCGAGGCCCCCTCACGGCTCGAGCTGTCGGTGCGGGTTCCCGTGGAGGACCTCACCGAGATGCCGCCCCGCCACGAGGGACCCCGGGAGGGCAGCGCCGCCCGCGGGCTCGACGACTCGCGGCCGCAGGAGGCCGGCGGCACGATCTGGCCCCACGTCGAGGAGGCGATCGTCGACGCGATCCAGCAGGCACGCACCACGATCGTGTTCGCCAACAGCCGCGGGGTGGCCGAGCGGCTCACCCAGCGACTGAACGAGGTCTGGGTCGAGCGCGAGACGGGCTACCGGCCCGAGCCCGCGAACCGCCAGCCGGCCCACATGGGCGGGCTCTCCGGGTTGTCCTCGGGTGCCGAGCCGGTGCTCGCGCGCGCCCACCACGGCTCCGTCAGCAAGGAGCAGCGGGCGATCATCGAGGACGACCTGAAGTCCGGTCGCCTGCGGTGCGTCGTGGCCACCTCCAGCCTCGAACTCGGCATCGACATGGGCGCGGTCGACCTCGTCATCCAGGTCTCCGCTCCGCCGTCGGTCGCCTCGGGGCTGCAGCGCGTGGGCCGCGCCGGCCACCAGGTCGGCGAGGTCTCGCGCGGGCTGGTGTTCCCGACCGGCCGCCACGACCTGCTCTCCACCACGGTCACCGTCGAGCGCATGCTCGCCGGCCGCATCGAGCGGCTCGCCGTGCCGGCGAATCCCCTCGACATCCTCGCCCAGCAGACCATTGCCGCGTGCGCTCTCGAGCCGATCGACGTCGAGGCCTGGTTCGAGACGCTGCGGCGGTCCGCACCGTTCGCCACGCTGCCCCACGCCGCCTTCGAGGCCACGCTCGACCTCGTCGCCGGGCGCTACCCCTCCGACGAGTTCGCCGAGCTGCGTCCCCGGGCGGTCTGGGACCGGCAGGCCGGCACGCTCACCGGCCGGCCGGGGGCCCAGCGGCTCGCCGTCACCAGCGGCGGCACGATCCCCGATCGCGGCATGTTCTCGGTGGTCCTGGCCGGCGAGGAGGGCACCGCGGGCCGCCGCGTCGGCGAGCTCGACGAGGAGATGGTCTACGAGTCACGGATCAACGACGTCATCGCGCTGGGGGCCACCAGCTGGCGGATCCTGGAGATCACGTCCGACCGGGTCATCGTGGTGCCCGCGTTCGGCCAGCCCGCCCGGCTCCCGTTCTGGCGCGGCGACGCGATGGGGCGCCCCTACGAGCTCGGTGAGGCGATGGGCGCGTTCCTGCGCGAGCTGAGCGCCCTCTCCCCCGCCAAGCAGCGTGCGCGCGTCGAGCAGGTGGGCCTCGACGCGAATGCCGTCGGCAACCTCTCGACGCTCGTCAAGGACCAGTACGAGGCCACCCGCCAGCTGCCCACTGATACGACGCTCGTGGTCGAGCGCTTCCGCGACGAGGTCGGCGACTGGCGACTCGTCCTGCTGTCGCCCTACGGGCGGGCCGTGCACGCGCCCTGGGCGCTGCTGGTGGGCCGGCGGATCGAGCAGCGGTTCGGCGTCGACGGCGCAGTCGTGGCGTCCGACGACGGCATCGTCGTGCGGGTCCCCGACGTCACCGGCGAGCCGCCGGGCGCCGACCTCTTCGACCTCGAGGACCCCGAGGACCTCGAGCCCCAGATCACCGATCTCGTCGGCGGGTCCGCCCTGTTCGCGGCGCGCTTCCGCGAGTGCGCCGCCCGGGCCCTGCTGCTGCCCCGGCGCAACCCCGGGACCCGCGCGCCGCTGTGGCAGCAGCGACGCCGTGCCGCGATGCTGCTCGACGTCGCCCGCAAGTACCCCGACTTCCCGATCCTGCTCGAGACGGCGCGCGAGGTGCTGCAGGACGTGTACGACCTGCCCGCGCTCGTCACCCTCGCCCGGCGGCTCCGCTCGCGCGAGGTCGCCCTGGTCGAGGTCGGCACCGACGCCGCCTCGCCGTTCGCCCAGCGCCTGCTGTTCGGCTACGTCGGCGCCTTCCTCTACGACGGCGACCTGCCCCTGGCCGAGCGTCGCGCCGCGGCGCTCACCCTCGACCCCGAGCTGCTGGGCCAGCTGCTGGGCCGGGCCGACCTGCGCGAGCTGCTCGATCCCGAGGTCGTCGCCCTGACCGAGGCCGAGCTCCAGCGCCTCGTGCCCGAGCGGCAGGCCAAGGACATCGAGGGAGTGTCCGACCTGCTGCGGCTGCTCGGCCCGCTCTCCGTCGACGAGGTCGCCGAGCGCACCCGCGAGGACGCACGGCTGGAGGCGGGCGCCTGGCTCAAGGAGCTGCGCGAGTCGCGCCGTGCCATCGAGGTGCAGGTCGGCGGCCAGGCCCGGTGGGCCGCGATCGAGGACGCAGGACGCCTGCGCGAGGCGCTGGGCACCGCGCTCCCGCTCGGCATCGCGGACGCGCACCTGGCCACGGGGAACGACCCCCTCGGCGAGCTCGTCTCCCGCTACGCCCGCACCCACGGCCCCTTCACGGGCGAGGACGTCTCGCGGCGCCTCGCGCTCGGCCCCGCGGTGGTGCGCGACGCCCTCCAGCGCCTGAGCGAGGCGGGCCGGGTCACCCGCGGCGAGTTCCTGCCGGTGGCCTCCGGCGAGGCCGAGTGGGTCGACTCCGAGGTGCTCCGCCGGCTCCGCAACCGCTCGCTCGCGGCGGCTCGCAAGCAGGTCGAGCCGGTCGACTCGGCGGCGTTCGCGCGCTTCCTGCCTGCGTGGCAGCACGTCGGCTCGCGACTGCGCGGCGTCGACGGCGTCCTCACCGTCGTCGACCAGCTGGCCGGGGCCGCGCTGCCCGCCAGCGCGTGGGAGAGCCTCGTGCTGCCGGCCAGGGTGACCGACTACTCGCCGGCGATGCTCGACGAGCTCACCACCGCGGGCGAGGTCACGTGGACGGGCGCCGGCACCCTGCCCGGACGCGACGGCTGGATCCGCCTGCTGCCCGGGGACACCCCGGCGCCGGCCACCGGTGACCTCGTCGCGGCGGGCTCCGACACCGCCGCCGGTCGCCTGCTCGAGGTACTCGGCGACTCCGGCGCCTGGCTCTTCGGCGAGCTGGCCGGCCGTGTCGAGGACACCGAGCGCGAGGGCCTCGTCGAGGGGCTGTGGGAGCTCGTCTGGAGCGGTCAGGTCAGCAACGACACCTTCGCGCCCGTGCGCAGCCTCGTGGCCGGGGGTGGCACCCACCGCACCCGCCGCCAGGCGCCGCGCGCCCGGATGGTGGGCGGGCGGATGCGGGCGCCGCGCGCGGTCGTGCCCCCCATCGCCTCGGGCCGGTGGTTCTCCGTCCCGCTGGGCGGTCAGACCACGGCCGAGCACGTCGCCCGCGCCGAGACCCTCCTGAACCGCTACGGCGTCGTCACCCGCGGATCGGTCCAGGCCGAGCAGACCCCCGGCGGCTTCGCGGCCGCCTATCGCGTGCTGCGCGAGATGGAGCAGAACGGCACGGCGCTGCGCGGCTACTTCGTCGACTCGCTCGGCGCCGCCCAGTTCGCCGCGCCCGGCGTCGTGGATCGGCTGCGGTCCTTCGTGCGCGACTCCGACGAGCCGGCCGAGGCACCCGCCGTCACCCTCGCGGCCACCGACCCGGCGAACCCCTTCGGCGCGGCCCTGCCGTGGCCCGACCGCGGCTCCGACGGCCACCGCCCCGCCCGCAAGGCCGGATCGCTCGTGGTCGTCCACGACGGCCGTCCCGTGGTCTACCTCGAGCGCGGCGGCAAGTCGGCGCTCACCTTCACCGACGACCCGACCGCGCTCGCGGCCGCCGCCGCCTCCCTCGTGCAGACGGTGCGGCGAGGCCGACTCGGACGGGTCACGGTGCAGACGGCCGACGGCGAGCCGGTCGCCTCCACGCCCCTGGGCGAGGCGCTCGCGGCCGCGGGGTTCGAGGCCCACCTGAAGGGACTTCGGCTCGATGCCTGAGGGCGACACCGTCTGGCGGGCCGCCCACCACCTGCACGAGGCGCTGGCCGGCCGGGTGCTCACCGCCACCGAGTTCCGGGTCCCGCGGTACGCCACCACCGACCTGGCCGGCGAGGTGCTGCACGAGGTCGTGCCGCGCGGCAAGCACCTGCTGATGCGCACCGACGCGTGGACGATCCACTCGCACCTCAAGATGGAGGGCTCGTGGCACCTCTACCGCCCGGCCACCCTGCGCCGCGGCGGCCGGGGGCTGCGGCGGCCGGCCCACACCGTGCGGGCGATCGTCAGCACCGACGAGTGGGTGGCCGTCGGCTTCAGCCTCGGCGTCGTCGAGGTGCTGCGGCGCGAGGACGAGGACTCGGTCGTGGGCCATCTCGGTCCCGACGTCCTCGATCCCGACTTCGACCGCGACGTCGCTCTCGCCAACCTCGCGCACGACCCCGAGGTACCGATCTTCGTCGCCCTGCACGACCAGCGGAACCTCGCCGGGTTCGGCAACGAGTTCGTGAACGAGATGCTGTTCCTGTCGGCGGTAGACCCGCACACGCCGGTGGGTGAGGCCGACCTCGGCCGCATCGTCGACCGCGGCGTGAAGCTGATCCGGCTCAATCGCGATCGCATCGAGCGGTCCTTCACCGGCAGCCTGCGAGCCGGCGAGCTGCACTGGGTGTTCGGCCGCACCGACCGGCCGTGCCTGCGCTGCGGCACCAGCATCCGCGAGGATGCCCTGGGGCGCGTGGCCACCCAGCAGCGGCGCGTCTACTGGTGCCCGAACTGCCAGGGCGCCCCGCGCGACTGACCGGTCACCGCCGGGGAATGCACGAGGGCCCCGCGGATCGCTCCACGGGGCCCTCGTCGATCGTTGGTGCGGCTCAGGCGCCGACCTCGATGTGGCTGAAGCCCTTGACGGTGATGCCGGCTTCCTCGGCGACCGCCTTGACGGTCTTCTTGTTGTCGGTGACGCTCGACTGCTCGAGCAGCACGTTCTCCTTGAAGAAGCCGTTGACACGACCCTCGACGATCTTGGGCAGGGCCTGCTCGGGCTTGCCCTCCTCCTTGGCCGTGGCCTCGGCGATCTCGCGCTCCTTGGCGACGATGTCGGCGGGCACGTCCTCGCGGGTCAGCCAGCGCGGTCGCATGGCCGCGATCTGCATCGCGACCGAACGCGCGGCGTCCAGGTTGTCGCCGTCGTACTCGACGAGCACGCCGACAGCCGGCGGCAGGTCGCTGGCACGACGGTGCATGTAGGTGGCGACCTGGCCCGAACGGGCGCTCACGCGACCGAGCTCGAGCTTCTCGCCGATGACCGCGGCGAGCGCGCTGATCGTCTCGGCGACGGTCTTGCCGTCGTCGAGCTGGACCTTCGCGAACTCCTCGGCGTCGGCCGGCTTGGCGGCGTCGGCCGCAACGGCGAGACGCTCGGCGAGCGCGATGAACTGGTCGTTCTTCGCGACGAAGTCGGTCTCGGAGTTGAGCTCGACCAGGGCAGAGCCGGCGTTGGCGACCAGGCCCGAGGAGGCCTCGCGCTCAGCGCCGCGCTTGGCGGCCTTGGCCGCGCCCGAGATCCGCAGGACCTCGACGGCCTTGTCGAAGTCGCCGTCGGCCTCGGTGAGGGCCTTCTTGGCGTCCATCATGCCCGCGCCCGTGGCGTCGCGGAGCTTCTTCACATCGGCAGCAGTGATTGCCATGTTCAACCTCGGTTCTGGTGGGGCCGGCCCGACGGATCGCGTCGGGCCGGCCAGTGGTCAGAGTGGCTCAGGACTCGGCAGGAGTCTCGGCCGGGGCCTCGGCGGCAGGCGCCTCAGCCGTCTCGGCCGGGGCCTCGGCGGCAGGCGCCTCAGCGGTCTCGGCAGCAGGCGCCTCAGCCGTCTCGGCAGCCGGGGCGTCGGCGGCAGGCGCCTCGGCGGCGGGGGCCTCAGCGGACTCCGCGGCCTTCGACGCGAGCAGCTCCTTCTCCCAGTCGGCCATGGGCTCCTCGGCGCCGAGCTCCTGGCCCGGGGCCTCCTCGCCCGTCTTGGCGCCACCGCGCGACATGAGGCCGTCGGCGACGGCGTCGGCGATGACGCGCGTCAGCAGGCCCACCGAGCGGATGGCGTCGTCGTTGCCCGGGATCGGGTAGTCGACGTCATCGGGATCGCAGTTGGTGTCCAGGATCGCGACAATCGGGATGTTGAGCTTCTTGGCCTCGTCAACCGCGAGGTGCTCCTTCTTCGTGTCGACGATCCACACGGCGTTGGGCACGCGGCCCATGTCGCGGATGCCGCCGAGGGTGCGGTTGAGCTTGGTGTACTCGCGACGCATCTGAAGGAGTTCCTTCTTCGTGCGGTTGGAGCCCGCGACGTCGTCGAAGTCGATCTCCTCGAGCTCCTTCATGCGCTGGAGACGATCGGACATCGTGGTGTAGTTGGTGAGCATGCCGCCGAGCCAACGCTGGTTGACGTAGGGCATGCCGACGCGCTTGGCCTGCTCCTCGACGGGCTCCTGCGCCTGGCGCTTGGTGCCGACGAACAGGATCGAGCCGCCGCGGGCGACGGTGCTCTTGACGAACTCGTACGCCGAGTCGATGTAGGACAGCGACTGCTGCAGGTCGATGATGTAGATGCCGTTGCGCTCGGTCATGATGAAGCGCTTCATCTTCGGGTTCCAACGACGGGTCTGGTGCCCGAAGTGCACGCCGCTCTCGAGCAGCTGACGCATGGTGACGACGGCCATGGCCGTACTTCCTTTCAAACCAAGTTGACGCATCGCCGGCGGCGATGCCCTGGTGTCCGACGCGGGCCACCCATCGTGGATGGGACCTGGATCGCGCCCCGTTCGGTGCAACACGTCACGGGAGAGGACACGCGAATTTCCGCCCAGAGGACGGATGTGCCCAGTCTAGTGCACCGGCCCGCGCCGGAGGAAATCGGTGCCACGGTGGGCCGAACGGCCGGTCTCCACAGGCGCCTGCGAGGCCTGACCACCCGTCCACAGGGTTCCGCGAGCCGGTTCCGCTCGCAGCCGCGGATCGCTTGGCTCGGGACATGCGCCGTGCCCTGCTCCTGCTCGTGACGACCCTGCTCGCCGCCTCCGTCGCTCCCGCCGCTGCCGCGCCCTGGACGTGGCCGATCGGCGAGCACCGGATCGACCGCCCGTTCGACCCACCCCAGTCCGACTACGGGGCCGGCCACCGCGGAGTGGACATTCCTGGGCGGGTGGGCCAGACGGTCCGCGCCGTGGCCGTCGGGCGGGTCACGTTCGCGGGTCGCGTCGCCGGCGTCTGGACGATCACGATCGACCACGGCCCCGAGCGATCGACCTACCAACCCGTCTCCCCCACCGTCCGGGTCGGCGACGCCGTGACCGCCGGCCAGCCCGTCGGCCGGCTCCTCGGCGGCCATCCCTCGTGCCGCCGGACGTGCCTCAACCTCGGCCGGCTGCGCGGCGACGAGTACCTCGATCCCGCCGCGCTGCTCGCGACCTCAGGGGCCTACCGGCTGATCGATCCCGACGGCTCGCCGCCGGAGCCGCCCGGCGCGGGTGCCGGGGACCTTCCTCTCGACGGCTCCGTGACCTCGGCGTTCGGGATGCGGGTCCATCCCGTCACCGGCGTGCGCAAGCTGCACGACGGCGTCGACATCGGCTCCGCGTGCGGGACCCCGGTCCCTGCCGCGGGAGCCGGCCGGGTCGGGCGCGCCGGAGCCAGCGGGGCTTACGGGCTGCAGGTCCAGATCGAACACGGCGGCGGGATCGCCACGTCCTACGCCCACCTCGGCTCGGTCGCGGTGCACCGCGGCCAGCGGGTGGTCACCGGCGACGTCGTGGGCCGCGTCGGGTCGACCGGGTTCTCCACGGGATGCCACCTGCACTTCATGCGGCTCGTCGACGGGCGACCGGTCGATCCCCTGGGCGAGCGGTGAGGTCGTCAGGCGCGCGGGTGGGCCTGCGTGAAGGCGGCGCGCAGACGGTCGGCGCTGACGTGCGTGTAGATCTGCGTGGTGCCGAGCGAGGCGTGACCGAGCAGCTCCTGCACCGACCGCAGGTCCGCACCGCCCTCGAGCAGGTGCGTGGCGGCGGTGTGGCGCAGTCCGTGAGGTCCCACGTCGGGCGCGTCCGGCACGGCGGCCACGCGCTCGTGGACGATGCGGCGGACGACCCGCGCGTCGATGCGGCCGCCCCGGGCACCCAGGAACAGGGCAGGCCCGCTGCCGGCCACCGCGAGGGCCGGACGTCCCCGCTCGAGCCACGCCGCGACGGCCTCCTGGGCCGGCACGCCGTACGGGACCATCCGCTCCTTCGAGCCCTTGCCCATCACCCGCAGCACCCGGCGGGAGGTGTCGAGGTCGTCCACGTCAGCGCCCACCAGCTCGCCCACGCGGATGCCCGTCGCCCACAGCAGCTCGATCACCGCGAGGTCGCGCAGGCCCGTCGGACCGTCGTCCTCGATCGAATCGACGATCGCGTCGATGACGCCGCGCATGTCGGACTGGCTCAGCGCCGGCGGCAGGGTGCGGTGCGCCTTCGGGGCGGCCAGCAGGGCCCCGGCGTCCGTCGGCGCGCGGCCGGTGCGCTCGAGCCACGCGGTGAAGACCCGCGCGGCGGTCGAGCGGCGCGCCATCGTCGTGCGCGCCCGTCCTCGCGTCTGCAGGTTCGCCAGCCAGCTGCGCAGGGTGCGGATCGTCAGGTCCGCCGGGTCCTCGACGTGCAGCAGGGTGGCGTGCGCGGCCAGGCTGCCGAGGTCGGTCAGGTAGGCACGGACCGTGTGGTCCGAGAGATCGCGTTCCTGGCACAGGTGACGCTCGTAGTCGGCCAGTGTGCGGGCCCACGCCTCGGAGCAGTCAGTCACGCGTCCCACTCTCGCACCGGCGATCGGTGAATCGCGGGAGGCCGTCAGGCCGGGTCGAGCCGGACCTCGGTGGCCTTGATGCTCATCCAGACATCGCGTCCCGGCTCGAGCTCCAGCTCTGCGGCGGCGGCGGTGGTCACGTCGGCGAGCCATCCCGAGATCTCCACCCGGCAGGTCGCCCCGCGGACCTCGATCCCGGTGACAACCCCGGGCAGCACGTTGCGCGGGCTCCCTCCCGGCCGCTCCCGATGGATCGCCACGGCGCTGGGCGCGAAGGTGGCGATCGCGGCGGCGCCCACGTCCAGCGTGCCGTGCAGGCTCCCCGCGAGCTCGCGACCGTCCGGACTGCGGAGGTGATCCGGTCCCGTGGCCACGCCCTCCACGAGGTTCACCCCGGCCAGGGCGGCGCCGAACGCACTGCGCGGGTGCGTCAGCACATCACGCGCCGTGCCCTCGTGGACGACACGTCCCGCCTCCACGATCACCGCGCGGTCGGCCAGGGTCATCGTGTCGAGGGGGTCGTGCGTCACGAGCACCGTCGTGGTCCCGGCCAGGACCCGGCGCAGGACTCGCCGCACCTCGGGCACCGCTTCGACGTCCAACGCCGCCAGCGGCTCGTCCAGCAGCACCACGTCGGGTTCCACCGCCAGGGCCCGGGCGATCGCCACCCGCTGGGCCTGGCCGCCCGACAGTTGACGCGGACGACGGTCGGCCAGCGCCGACGCCCCCACCTGGTCCAGCCAGTGATCGGCGACGCCGGCGTCGCGACCGACGCTGCGCGGGCCGAACGCGACGTTCTCGCGCACCGTGAGGTGGGGGAACAGTCGAGGCTGCTGTCCCAGCAGCGCCACGGATCGGCGGTGGGGCGGGACCCACCGCCCCTCCCCCGCCAGGACCCGGTCACCGACACGGACGTGCGCCTCTGCCGGCCGCAGGAGGCCGGCGACGGTGGCCAGGACGGTCGACTTCCCGGCTCCGTTCGGCCCCATGAGCGCCACCGTCTCGCCGGAAGCCACATGGAACCGCAGGTCGACCCCGCGGGCGGGATCGCGCACGTGCGCCGCGAGGCTCACCACGGCGATCGCCCCGGACGGTGGACGACCGCGATCACGACGACCGCCACCGCGACCAACAGGAATGCCAGGGCCGCGGCCGCATCGGGGTCGACCTCACGCTGCAGGTAGATCTCCGTCGGCAGCGCGCGGGTCACCCCTTGCAGGCTGCCGGCGAACGTCACCGTGGCACCGAACTCCCCCAGCGCCCGCGCGAAGGACAGCACGGTTCCGGCCACGAGACCGGGTGCCACCAGGGGCAGGGTCACCCGGCCCAGCACCCGGCCGGGCGCGGCTCCCAGCGTGGCCGCGACGTCCGCGTAGCCCGGGTCGGCCGCACGCAGGGCGCCCTCCAGGGTGATGACGAGGAACGGCAGCGACACGAACGTCTGGGCCAGCACCACGGCCACCGTCGTGAAGGCGATCTCGACGCCGAACGCCTCCAGGTGCTGGCCCAGCCAGCCGCGCCGCCCGAACGTGGCCAGCAGCGCGATGCCGCCGACCACGGGTGGCAGCACCAGCGGCACCAGGACCACGGCACGGACCACCGATGACCAGTGCCCCGAGGACCGGGCGAGCAACAGCGACAGCGGCACGCCGAGCAGGAGGCACAGCACCGTGCTGACGGCCGCCGTCCGCAGGCTGAGCCCCAGCGCCGCCCGGGACGACTCGCTCGTCACGAGGCCCAGGAAGTCGCCCCACTCCACGCGCAACACCAGTCCGGCCAGCGGCAGCGCCAGCAGTGCCAGCCCGACGAGCGCCGGAAGGGCGATCCAGCGTGGGACGTCGGACCGGCCCGTCACGGCGCGCCGAAGCCGGCGGCCGCGAGGACCTCGCGTCCCGCCTCGCTCGTGACGAACCGGACGAACGCATCCGCCGACTCGTCGGCCTCCAGTGCCACGACCGGGTAGCGGTTGACGACCTCGCCCGCGCCCGCCGCGTCGACGCCTCGCACGGCGTCACCCGCACCGATCACGTCGGTGCGGTAGACGATCCCCGCGTCGGCCTCACCGCTGGTGACCTTCCCCAGCACGTCGGTCACCGACTGCTCCTCGCTGACCGGGTCCACGTCCAGCGCGCTCTTCGCCAGCAGGGTGCGGGTGGCCGCGCCGCACGGCACCTGGGGAGCGCACAGGACCACCTTCACGCCCGAATCCGCCAGGTCGGCGAGGGCATCCACGCGAACCGCGTCATCGGCCGGCGTGACGATCTGCAGCGTGTTCGTCGCGAAGACCTCGGGGGCGAGGGCCGTGTCGGATGCACCGGTCACCCGGGCCATGGTCTGCTCGTCCGCCGAGGCGAACACGTCGGCCGGGGCGCCCTCGGCGATCTGGGCCGCAAGATCGGACGAGCCACCGAACGAGAGCCTAACCTCCACGCCGTCGTGCTCGACCTCGAAGCGCTCCGCGAGCTCGGTGAACGTGGACGTGAGCGAGGCCGCCGCGAACACCGTCAGCGTGCGCTGCTCGCCCCCGTCACCGTCGTCGCTGCTGCATCCGGCGGCCGTCAGCAAGGCGACCAGCGCAAGGGCCGCGGCGCCCGCACGCCTCACGCCTGGTCCTTGGGGATCTCGAGCGCCACGTTCGTGGCCTTGACCACGGCCACCGCGACGACGCCGGGCTCGAGGCCGAGCTCACGGACCGACTCCGTGCTGATGAGCGACACGACCCGGTGAGCGCCGCACTGCAGCTCGACCTGCGACATGACGCGATCGCTGAGGACCTCGGTCACGATGCCGACGAACCGGTTGCGTGCCGAGCGCCCGACGGCGGTCGGGTCCGGAGCCGATCTGCCCTCGACCCGCACGTAGTCGGCGAGGGCGCGCCCGTCGACCACAGTCCGTCCGGAGCCGTCCTTGTCTGCGGCGAGCCGCCCGGAAGAGATCAGGCGGCGTACGGTGTCGGTGCTGACTCCGATGAAGTCAGCGGCATCAGCAACACGCACTTGAGACATGAAAGCGATACTAGCGGCTCAGATGCGACTCGGGCAGGAGCAAGGATGAGCAGATCCGTCGAGGAACACGTCCACGCGGTGGCCGAGGTGATCCGGCGCGCCGCTCAACGACGCGCCCAGGACCCGCCCGTCCGACGACCGGTGACCGAGGAGCTCACCGGCCGACTCGCCGCGCCCGCCGTCGCGCGACTGGACGTCCCCGGCTTCGACAACAGCCAGATGGACGGGTTCGCCGTCCATGCCGCTGATCTCGCCCGCGCCGACATCGCGCCCGTGACGCTGCCCACGGTGGCGCACGTCGTGGCCGGCGACGCCCACCCGCCCCGGCTCGACCCGGGCTCCGCCGCGCCGATCATGACGGGCGCCCCCATCCCGCTCGGCGCCGACGCCGTCGTCCCCGTGGAGCGCACCGGCGCGGGCGAGTTCGGCCCGGTCGGCGGCGGGGCGCTGATCGAGTTCCGTGAGCCCGTTCAGCCGGGGACGTTCGTCCGCACCATCGGCGCCGACGTGACCTCCGGCGCGATGGTTCTCGAGGCCGGTGCTCCCCTGCACCCGGCGGCGATCGGCGCCCTGGTCGTGGCGGGCGTCGAGTCGGTCGAGGTCGCACCGCCGCTGAGGCTGGCCGTGGTAGGCACCGGCGCCGAGCTGGTGAGCGGCGCGGTCCCCGACTCGAACTCACGGGCGCTGGCCGCCCACGCCCGCGAGCTCGGGCTCCCCGTGACCACGCACGTGGTGCCCGACGACCCGGATCTCCTGCGCGACGTGCTGGCGCAGCTGGCCGCCGGCCACGACCTCGTCATCACGACCGGTGGGGTGAGCGCGGGGACGCGCGAGGTCGTCCGCCAGACCCTGGAGACAACGCCGGGCGCGTGGTTCGACCACGTGGCGGTGCAGCCCGGCGGCCCGCAGGGCCTGGCCTCGGTGCTCGCCGGCGACCGCGAGGTCCCCGTGGTGTGCCTGCCCGGCAATCCCGTCAGTGTCCTGGTCTCCTTCGAGCTGTTCCTCCGAGCGCCCCTCGCCCGCGCGGCAGGACGCGTGGCCCAGCGGCCGTCCGGATCGGCGCCCCTCGCGGAGCCGTTGGCCTCCCCCGCCGGACGCCTGCAGGCGCGTCGTGGCACCTTGCAGGCCGACGGCACCATCAGCCTGGTCGGCGCGGCCGGCTCCCACCTCGCGGTGTCCTACGCCCGGGCGGACGTCCTCGTCCTCGTCCCCGAACACGTCACGGCACTCGAGGCCGGCGATACCGTGGAGTGGTGGAGGATCGCATGAGCACCGGACCGGGCGCCAAGAAGGACCTGTCGCACTACCGCGCGGACGGCAGCGCCCACATGGTCGACGTCTCCGCGAAGGCGACCACCCGGCGCGAGGCCACCGCCTCCGGTCTCGTGCGCACGCGGGCCGACGTGGTCGAGCGGATCATGACCGGCGACCTGCCCAAGGGCGAGGCCCTGGCCACCGCGCGCATCGCGGGCATCCTCGCTGCGAAGCAGACCCCCTTCCTCGTGCCGATGTGCCATCCGTTGTCCCTCGCGGCGATCACCGTCGACTTCCGCGCCCTCGACGACGCCGTGCGCATCGAGGCGACCGTGGCCACGACCGGCCCCACCGGCGTCGAGATGGAGGCGCTGACCGCGGTCAGTGTGGCCGCCCTGACGCTCTTCGACATGGTGAAGGCGGTCGACCACACCGCGCGGATCGACGCCGTCCAGGTCGAGGCGAAGACCGGCGGGACCCACGACTGGACCCGCGATGAGTGATCAGGACCGCCGTGCCCTCGGCGTCGTCGTCTGCTCCACGCGGGCGGCCGCTGGCAGCAGGGAGGACCTCACCGGACCTCGGATCGCCCAATGGGGACGCGACCGGGACTTCGAGGTGTCGGGCCCGCACGTCGTGCCCGACGGGCCCGAGGTGGCCGACGTCCTGCGCCGCCTCGTCGACCAGGGCTGTGCGCTGGTCGTGACCACCGGTGGCACGGGGTTCACCGATGACGACCACACGCCGGAGGCGACCTCCGCGCTCATCGACCGTCCGGCCCCGGGCATCGCGGAGGCCCTGCGCGCCCGTGGCCTGCGCACGACGCCGCACGCCGCACTCTCGCGGGGCGTGGCAGGCATCAGCGGGCACACCCTGCTGGTGAACCTGCCCGGATCCACCGGAGGGGTGCGCGAGGGCCTCGAGGTGCTCGGCGAGATCGTCGATCACGCACTGGACCAGCTCGGTCACGGCAGGCCGAGCGACCGCCCGCTGCACACCTGACGGGCGCCTCAGGCGAGGCGCTGCAGCAGCAGGACCCCGTCGCGCAGCACGACCTGCTCGCCGGTGGGCGCGAACGCGGTGCGGTCGCGCACCTCCGCGACGACCGTGCGCCAGGCGTCGGCCGGGAGGTCGAGCATCGCCAGGTCCGACTCCGGCGTGGGGAAGTCCATCTCCTGCACGTGGTCGTGGTCGTGGGCGTGGGCCCACGGGGGCGCCTCGGCGTGGGCGATCACGAGCAGGTGTCCGTCCACCGCGACGCGGTCGGCTCCCGTCCTGAGGATCCGGGCCCGGTCGAGGGCGACGGGCGACTGCAGGAACGACGCCGTGACGAGGTCGAACGCCTGCGTGGACGACCAGGTGTCGAGGTCGGCGGCCACCCAGGTGACCCGTTCGCTCAGACCGGCGCGCTCCGCCGCGGCCTCGGCGCGAGCGAGGGCCGTCGGCGAGATGTCGATGCCCGTGACGGACCAGCCACGCTCGGCCAGCCACAGGGCGTCCCCGCCCTCTCCTGCGCCGAGATCGAAAGCCGAGCCGGCGGGGAGGTCGGCGGCGATCTGCGCGAGGGCGGTGTTGACGTGCCCCGACCACACACCGTCGCTGGAGCCGTACTTGTCCTCCCAGTGGGCGAAGACCTCGTCGGCCTGCTCGGGATCCATGGCCTCGGAGTGGTTCACCCGGTTCAACCTACCCCCTGCACGCCACCGGGGACCCGGTCGCGACGCCACCCGTTCCCGTCGCCCACGACCACCGCGTGACGCTCGAGCTCACGCAGTGCGCGCAGCACCGGGACGGGGCTGAGGCGCAGCGCGGCCGCCACCTGCTCGGCCGGTTGCGGCTCGGCTCCGAGCCGCAGCCAGACCCGCCGCGCCGCCGGGCTGATCGCCGGCAGGTCGGCGTCCACGACGCCGAAGGTGTCGGCCACGACGTCACGGCCGGAGGTGACCAGCAGTGCCTTGCCGTCGCGGACCGCGAGGTGGGTGCCGCACGAGGCCTGCGACGTGATCGGACCGGGCACGACCATCGTGGTGCGGCCCAGCTGGTCGGCCCAGTGCAGGGTGTTGAGGGACCCGCTGCGGCGGGCCGCCTCGACGACCACCACGCCGACGCTCAACGCTGCGATGAGCCGGTTGCGCACCAGGAAGCGGTGCCGTTGCGGCTCGGCACCGGGCGCGAACTCGCTGATCACCAGGCCCTCCTCGCCGATGCGGCGCAGCAGGGCCGCGTGGGCCTTGGGGTAGTCGACGTCGACGCCGCACGCCAGCACCGCGACCGTGGGCCCACCCGCGAGCAGGGCCCCGCGGTGGGCGCAGGCGTCGATCCCGAATGCGGCGCCGCTGACGACGGCGTGGCCCTGGTCGGCACAGTCGGCGGCGATGTCGCTGGCGGACTCGGCCCCGTAGGTCGTGCAGCCGCGCGCGCCGACCACGGCCACCGGCGCGGCCGCGATCGAGGACAGGTCGCCCCCGCCGCGCACCCAGAGCCCGAGCGGGGCGCCGGCCACCTGACCTATGCCGTCGATCTGGTCGAGGTCGTCGAGGGCCACCGGCCACGCCGACGAGCCGGGGACGACCCAGCGACCGCCGGCCTCCTCCGCCCTCCGCAGCGCATGATCGGCCCGGCGTGGCGCCTCGGCGGCGGCCTCGTGCCACGGCCCGGGGATGTCGGGGCCGCCCCGCACGACTGCCTGCCAGAGCTCGACGGGGTCACACCGCTCGCGCCAGGCGACGAGGCGGGGGTCGCCGGCCTCGACGACGAGCGAGAGCAGCAGTCGGGTGCGGGACTGGCTCCGGGTCATGCCGCCCCCAAAAGGCCGAGGAGCTCCCCGCCGATGGCACTGCCCCGGCGCAGGTCGAGCGCGGCCTGCACGTCGTCGATCGAGGGCCGGTCGTGCCCGCAGAGGTCGGCGATGCTCCACGCGAGCCGCAGCACGCGGTCAGCCGATCGCGGCGTGACCTTGTGCCCGCGCACCTGCTGCTCGAGCAACCGGCTGCCGTCGTCGTGAGCCGGCCAGACCTTGCGCAGCTCCACCCCCGGCACGGCCGCGTTGACGCGCCAGGGCGTGTCCACGAGGCGCCGTCGCTGGCGGTGACGAGCCTGTGCCACCCGCTCGGCCAGCTCGCCGGTGGTGGGCCGGGCGATCAGCCCGTGCGCGAGATCCCGCCGCGACGGCTCCACCAGCGTGCGGTGGATGTCGATGCGGTCGCGGATCGGTCCGGACAGCCGGTCGGCGTAGCGCCGCCGCGTGGCCGCAGGGCACTCGCACCGCTGCATCACCGAGCCGGCGTGACCGCACGGGCACGGGTTCGTGGCGAGGACCAGCTGGAAGCGTGCGGGGAACACGGCCGTCTGCGCGGCCCGCGACACCACCACCTGCCCGCTCTCCAGCGGCTGCCGCAGGGCCTCGAGGACGTTGCTCGCGAACTCGGGCGCCTCGTCGAGGAAGAGCACGCCGTGGTGGGCCAGCGACATCGCGCCGGGCCGCACCACCCGGCTGCCGCCACCGACCACCGCGGCCGCACTGGCGGTGTGGTGCGGCTCGAGGAACGGCGGTCGCACCAGCATCGGCAGGTCCGACGGCAGGACTCCGGCGAGGGAGTGCAGGGCACTGACCTCGAGCGAGTCGTTCGGGTCCAGGTCGGGCAGCAGCGCGGGCAGGCGCTGCGCGAGCATCGTCTTGCCGACGCCGGGCGGGCCCGTGAGCAGCAGGTGGTGACCACCACTGGCGGCGATCACCGTGGCCAGGCACGCGTCGTCCTGGCCGACGACGTCGGTGAGGTCGAGCTCGCCGCTGGGCGCCACCCCGCTCCAGCCGTCCCCCGCCTCGCTCAACGGCGGCACAGGTGGGTCCTCGGGCTCCTCCTCGCCGCGCAGCATCGCGACGACCTGGCGCAGCGAACGCACCCCCACCACCGCGATCGACGGCACCAGCCGCGCCTCGTTCACGTTCGACTCGGGGACCACGACGCGCTCGAATCCGGCCTCGGCCGCGGCGAGGGTGGCGGGCAGGACACCGCGCACGGGCCGCAGGCGACCGTCGAGGGCGAGCTCGCCGAGGAAGACGGTGCCCGCCAACGTCTCGACCGGGACCACGGCCTTCGCCGCGAACACGCCGAGCCCCATGGCCAGGTCGTAGTGGGGACCGCTCTTGGGCAGGCTGGACGGCGCGAGGTTGATCGTGACGCGGGTGTCCGGCCACGAGGTCCCCGAGTTCACCACGGCCGACCGCACCCGGTTGCGGGCCTCGCTGACCGTGGCGTCCGCCAGCCCGACCACCACGGTGGCCGAGAGCCCCGAGGCGATGTCGACCTCCACCTCGACCGGCCGCCCCGTGAGGCCGTCGAGCGCGATCGAGTGCACGGCGGCCATCACGCCACCCCTGCGATCCGCTCGACCCGCGGGCCCCCGCTGCGCGGGACCCACACCGTGACGACATCGATGCGCACGCCGTCGGGGCTCACACCGTGGACGTCGAGCCAGTGCGCCAGCGACCGGCGCAGGATCGTGACCTTGCGATCGGAGACCGCCTCCAGGGCGGTGCCGTGGGTGGTGCTGGTGCGGGTCTTGACCTCGCACACCACGAGGGTGTCGCCGTCGCGCGCGACGATGTCGATCTCCCCGTGCTGGCAGGTCCAGTTGCGGGCGAGGATCACCATCCCGAGGCTTCGCAGGTGGTCGGCGGCGATCCGTTCGCCGTAGGAGCCGAGGGCCTGGTTGCGCGCGTAGGTCATGGGTCGAGCCTCCCGGCCAACGGCGCCGGGGAGAAGGCCCCGCGGCAGGCCTGTGGACGACACCGGCCGGCCGCCGCGACCTGTGGACGAGCGTCAGCCCGCGGTCACACCGGACACCGCGTCGTCGCGGTAGCGGTCGGACAGGACCCGGTAGGAGCGCGTCCCGAACGCCGCCAGGGAGATCACCACCATGACCAGTCCGGCGAAGAAGAAGATCAGCGCGATGCCGCGCGCGTCGCCGTACCCCACCAGCCACGCCCACCGCTGCGCGCCGGCCTCGGACTCCATCATCGGGATCACCCAGAACTCCGCGATGGGTGCGACCAGGAAGGCGGTGACGGGAGCCGCGGCCGCCTCGAAGGCCTGGGCGAACCCGAAGACCCGGCCCTGGCTGGTGAACGGCACGACGCGCTGGATCACGGTCTGCTCGGCCGCCTCCACGGCGGGCACGATCAGCAGGAACAGCCAGATGCCGGCGATGCACAGCCACGCCGACTCGCGCAGCGTGAAGGTCGCGTTGATCACCCCCATCGCCGCCAGCACCCATAGCATCGTGCGGAGCGGGTTGGAGCCCAGCCCCCACCGGGCGATCACGAGACCGCCGAGGATGAAGCCCGTGGACGCCACGCCGAAGACCAGGCCCCACTCCTCGACGGTGAAGAGCGTCAGCCCGTAGGGGTCGACGAGCGCGATGAACACGCCCGAGACGAGGTTGTTGAACGTCGTGAGCACGATGAGCGCGAACAGCCCGGGCACCAGCGCGATCGCGGCGAGGGCTCCCCGGACGTCGACCGTCGGGCGCTTCCCGTCCTCGTCGGCGGCCGGCTGCTCCTCCGCGATCCGCACGAAGAGCAGGTGGACGACCGTGCACACCGTGAGGACGTTGGCGATGACGAGCGTCCATCCCATGCCGAGCTGGCCGATCGCGAGCCCGCTGAAGACGCTGGTGACGATGAACGCCAGGCCCTGCACCGTGCCGACCAGCCCGTTCGCCCGGTCGCGGCGGTCGGCCGGGATGAGCAGGGTCACCAGGGTCGACAGCGCGATGTTGCGCAGGCTCTCCACGACCGAGCCGAACAGGACGATGCCCGAGAAGAGCCAGAACCACGGACCGGTCATGTCGACGATCGCCCCGGGTCCCAGCACGGCGTAGAGCACGCCGGCGACCAGGAAGGACGCCGCCGTGGCGAGGCTCGACCCGACCAGCACGTCGCGCTTGCGGTGGCGGTCGACGAGCGTGCCGAACAGCATCGCGAACAGCGCCAGCATGAGCATGTAGGCGCCGCCGACGACGCCGGTGGCCAGGACCGATCGCGTCTCGAGGTAGACCCAGAAGGTCAGCGCGAACCACAGGAAGCTCGTGGTGACGTTGGCGACGAGGGTGTTGACCAGGACGTGCGCGAACGTCCGCGCTCCGTCTCGGGACGGGGCGGGATCGGGCGTCATCGCCGGTCAGGCCGGAGGCAGCTTGACGTCGGAGTCCTGCAGCTCCTCGACGTTCACGTCCTTGAACGTCAGCACCTTGACGTTCTTGGCGAAGCGCGCGGGACGGTAGATGTCCCAGACCCAGGCGTCGGCCATCGTCACCTCGAAGTAGGCGTCGCCGGACTCCGAGCGCACCTTCACGTCGACCGCGTTGCACAGGTACAGGCGGCGGTCGGTCTCGACGACGTACTTGAAGATGCCGACGACGTCGCGGTACTCGCGGTAGAGCGAGAGCTCCATCTCGTTCTCGTACCGCTCGAGATCCTCGGCGCTCATCCGGCCACCACCTCTCGCGTCTCGTCGATTTCGACCGTCGTCCCGGACCCGCAGCCCGGCAGCGACCACGAGCGCCGGTGATGGACCGACGGACCGTGCTGCGCGAGCGCCGCGATGTGCTCCGGTGCCGAGTATCCCTTGTTGAGCTCCCAGCCGTACTGAGGATGCTGCGACGCGAGCTCGACCATCAGGGCGTCACGGGTCGTCTTGGCCAGGATGCTGGCGGCGGCGACCGCGGCGCAGCGCAGGTCGGCCTTGATCATCGTGGTCACCGGCGGCACGTCGTCGGACAGGTCGGGCGGGCCGAAGAGGGCTGACTGCTCGGGCACGCTCAGGTAGTCGTGGTTGCCGTCGAGCAGCACCGCGTCGGGGCGCACCGTCAGCTGAGCGAGCGCTCGGTGGCCGGCCAGCCGCATGGCGGCGATGATCCCGTACTGGTCGATCTCGGCGGGGCTCGCGTGGCCGACGCCGTGGACGGGCGCCCACCGACGGATCTTCGGCACCAGCGCCTCGCGCGCCGCTGGGGTGAGCAGCTTGCTGTCGCGCACGCCCTGCGGTGCGGTGCGGGTCTGCTCGGTCACCAGGACCATGCCGATCGTGACGGGCCCGCTGAGGGCGCCGCGACCGACCTCGTCACTGCAGGCCAGGGCGGTGCGCCCCGCGCGCAGGAGCTGGCGCTCGACGCGCAGCGACGGCGCCGGGCTCACGGCACCTCGTCGAACGCGTCGGTGCCCTCGATCGTGCCGAAGCGGTTGAGCGGCCACACCCTCAACCATGCCTTGCCGACCACGTCCTCGTCAGCGATGAATCCTCCCCCGGGCTCGCCGAGGTGGGCCCGCGAGTCGGCCGAGTTGCCCCGGTTGTCGCCCTGGACCCACAGGTAGCCCTTCGGGACCTTCACGTCGAAGGTCTGGTCGGCGTTGACCGACGGGTCGGCCAGGTAGGGCTCGTCGATCGGCTCGCCGTTGACCGTGGTGCGGCCCTCGGCGTCGCAGCAGACCACACGGTCGCCACCGGTGCCGATGACGCGCTTGATGAGGTGCCCGCCGGACGGGAACAGCCCGACCAGCTCGAGACCGCGCTGGACGGCGTTCGACGACTCGTCGACGTCGGGTCCGAGCCAGTTGCCGGGATCGCGGAAGACGACGATGTCACCGCGCTCGGGCCCGCCGCTCCAGTAGGACCACTTCTGCACGAGCAGCTTGTCGTTCTTGACCATCGTCGGGACCATCGAGTCCGACGGGATGTAGAAGGCCTGGAAGAAGAAGGTCTTGACGATCAGCGCCAGGACGAGGGCTGTCGCCACGAGGAGGAGGGACTCCTGCCAGAGCGGCAGTTGACGTTTCTCCTCGGACACCCGATGAGCCTACCGGCTGGCCCCGGGCGAACCGCGCATCGGTGTCGCGTCAGGGCGACGGCACGTCGGCGAACGCGTCGGTCGGCCGGAGGGGCCCGATCCGATCGGTCGGCCAGGCCCTCGCCCACACCCGTCCGACGACCGAGTCGGCGGGGACGAAGCCCTCGCCGGGCTCGTCCTGCATGGCCCGGGAGTCGCGTGAGTCGCCCCGGTTGTCCCCCTCGACCCAGAGCATGCCGCGCGGCACCGTCACCTGGAACGTCCGCGCCGCGTTCGCGCTCACGTCGGCCAGGTACGGCTCGTCGATCGCGTGCCCGTTGACGAGGGTGCGGCCCGCCTCGTCGCAGCAGCGCACCTCGTCACCGGCCACGCCGACGATGCGCTTCACGAGGTAGCCGCCCTGCGGAGCGAGGCCGACGGCTCGCAGTCCGCGCTGGAACGCGGACGGGTCGTCCAGCTCGCCCAGCCACCCGCCCGGGTCACGGAACACGACCACGTCGCCCCGCTGGGGCTCACCGCCGCGATAGGTCCACTTCTGCACGAGGATGCGGTCGCCCTTCGCCAGGGCCGGGACCATCGAGCTCGAGGGGATGACGAAGGGCTGGACGACGAACGTCGTCACGGCCAGCGCGAGCGCGAGCGTCGCGGACACGTAGACCATCGCGGAGAGCCACCACGGCCGGCGCCGGCGCTGGGCTCGGGGCTCGTCGGTCACCCCGGGATCCTAGCCCCGGACATGCCACGACCCCGCACCCATGAGGGTGCGGGGTCGTCGCGGAGCGGTCGAGATCAGATCTCGCGCTTCTCCTTGATCTTGGCGGCCTTGCCGCGCAGGTTGCGCAGGTAGTACAGCTTGGCGCGACGGACGTCGCCACGGGTGGCGACCTCGATCTTCTCGATCACCGGCGAGTGGACCGGGAACGTACGCTCGACGCCGACGCCGAAGCTCACCTTGCGGACGGTGAACGTGCGGCCGATGCCCGAGCCCTGCACCTTGATGCAGACGCCCTGGAAGAGCTGCACACGGGAGCGGTTGCCCTCGACGATGTTGACGTGCACCTTGAGGGTGTCGCCGGCACGGAACTGCGGGATGTCGTCACGCTTGCTCTGCGCTGCGATCTGGTCGATGACGTTCGTCATGGTCTCTCCTCGCCGGGTGCCACAAGTCACCTGCGGAATGTCGGTGTTGCTCGAAGTTTCGGGTGGTGCTGCGTGGAAGCTCCCTCGTGGCAGAGCCGTCCTGCACCAACAGTCCATGATGCCACAGCGCCCCGCCCCCGGAGAAATCGGGGACGGGGCGCTGTAAGGCTGAGCGGTCGGGCGCTGTGCGCCCTCGGCCCTCGGTCAGTCGAACTTGTACGCAGCGCCGCCGTGCAGGACGTTGTCCAGGCCGGCGACCTCCTCGTCCTCGGTCACGCGGAAGCCGACCGTGGCGTCGATCGCCTTGCCGAGGCCGAAGGCGACGGCGAAGGAGTAGGCCGCGACGAACACCGACGGGATGATCTGGGCGATCAGCTGGTCGATGTTGCCACCGGTGAACAGGCCCGTGTCCGTGGCGAAGAAGCCCAGGTACAGGCAGCCGATGAAGCCGGCGACCAGGTGCAGGCCGACCACGTCGAGCGAGTCGTCGTAGCCGAGCTTGTACTTGAGGTCGATCGCGAAGCAGCAGACCGCACCGGCCAGGAGGCCCAGGACGATCGCCCAGAACGGCGTCAGGTTGGCAGCCGAGGGAGTGATCGCGACGAGACCGGCGACGATGCCCGAGGCGGCGCCGACGGCGGTCGGCTTCCCGTCCTTGAAGTGCTCGACGACGATGTAGCCCAGGACGCCGGCCGCGGGAGCGGCGATCGTGTTCAGGAAGATGAGCGCGCCCAGGCCGCTCTCGGTCGCCGCGCCGGTGTTGAAGCCGAACCAGCCGAACCACAGGATGGCGGCACCGATGAGGACGAGCGGGACGTTGTGCGGCTCGGCGGCCTCCTTGCTGAAGCCGACCGTGCGCTTGCCCAGCACGAGGGCCAGGGCGAACGCCGCGGCGCCGGCGCTGATGTGGACGACCGTGCCACCGGCCCAGTCGATCGGGACGGCGTCACCGATCGTGAGCGTGCCGATCCAGCCCGTCAGTCCCTCGTCGTCGAAGCCCCAGACCCAGCCCTGCGACGGGAAGTAGACGATCGTGGCCCACAGGCCCGAGAAGAGCATCCAGGGGAAGAAGCGCGCACGGTCCGCGACGGCGCCCGAGATCAGCGCGGTCGTGATCACGGCGAACGTCGAGCCGAACGCCACACCGGCCAGACCGGCGGCGCCGTCACCGGTGGCCAGGTCCTGCAGGGCGAAGTCGGAGAACGGGTTGGCGAGCCAGCCGTCGATGAGGTCGGACGAGCCGGCCGATCCCATGTTGTAGCCGTAGAGGATCCACAGCACGAAGACCAGGCCCATCGCACCGAAGCTGAGCATCATCATCGAGATGACGCTCTGGGCCTTGACGAGTCCGCCGTAGAAGAACGCCAGACCGGGCGTCATGAAAAGCACTAGGGCCGCGCAGATGAGCAGCCAGATCGTCCCGGGTTCCATATCAACCTCTTCGCAGTAGGTAGTTCACGTGTGCTGCGCCCGAGCTCCCTTGCCGCGGCGCTGCAACGATCCTGCTCAAGGCCGATTACGGAGGGCCGCCGGAGCCGTTACGAACGTGTTACTCACTGAGGTCGCGTGTTAAATCGGGACGACGCTGCTGCGTGCGCAGGCGGGACTGCTCCCGCCGCCAGTCCGCGATCCGCCCGTGATCGCCCGACAGGAGGATCGGCGGGACGTCGAGCCCGCGCCACGAGGCGGGCTTGGTGTAGACGGGGTACTCCAGGAGGCCGTCGGCGTGCGACTCCTCCGCGAGGCTCTCGGGGTTGCCCATGAAGCCGGGCAGCAGCCGCACGACCGCCTCGATGATCGCCAGGGCCGCGACCTCTCCCCCGTTGACGACGAAGTCGCCCAGGGAGATCTCGCGGACCTGCCAGCGGGTGGCGGCGTGGTCGAGCACGCGCTGGTCGATGCCCTCGTAGCGCCCGCACGCGAACACGAGCTGCTCGGCGCCCGACAGCCGCACCGCCTCGGCGTGCGTGAACGGAGCCCCGGAGGGAGTCGGAACGATGACGATCGCCGCGTCGGTGCAGACGGCGTCCAGCGCCTCGCCCCACGGCTCGGGCTTCATCACCATGCCGGCGCCACCGCCGTAGGGGGTGTCGTCGACCGTGCGATGACGGTCGTGGGCCCAGTCGCGCAGGTCGTGCGCGTGGAAGTCCACCAGGCCGGCGCGGCGCGCCTTGCCCGGCAGGGACAGCTCGAGAGGAGCGAAGTAGTCGGGGAAGATCGAGAGAGTGTCGATGCGCACTAGCGCACCTCGTCCGCTTCCTCGGGGTTCAGCAGCCCCGGACGGTCCTCGACCGTAACGGTGCCGGCCTCGAGGTCGACCTCGGGCACGAGCGCCTCGACGAACGGCACCTGGACGCGTCGCCCGTCGACCTCGACCAGCAGGGAGTCGTGGGCGGGCAGGTGCATCACGTCGAGGACGCGACCGCGCGGCGCGCCGCCGACCGTGACGGTCAGCCCGACGAGCTGGTGGTCGTAGAAGGCGTCGTCGTCCTCGGGGACCTCGTCGGGATCGACCTCGACCTCGAGGACCGCGCCGTGAAATCGCTCGGCCGCGGTGCGGTCGGGGACCTCGGCGAAGTGGACCAGCCACTTGCCCGAGTGGGGACGACTGGAGGTGATGGTCAGCTCCCCGTCACGACACAGGACCGACGAGCCCACGGCGAAACGCCGTTCGGGCTCGTCGGTCCTGGGATCGACGGAGAGGTCGCCGCGGATGCCGTGGGCACGGCCGATCCGGCCGACGACGACGCGCATGGTCGGCTCAGCGACGCCGGTCGACGTCCACGAAGTCGATCCGCGCGCCGTCGGCACCGGCGATGGCCGATGCGACGGTGCGGATCGCCGTGGCCGTGCGGCCCTGGCGACCGATGACCTTGCCGAGGTCGGTCGGGTTGACCCGAACCTCGAACAGCTCGCCGCGCCGGGTCTGCTTGGCGCGGACCGAGACCTCGTCGGGGTTGTCGACGATGCCGGCGACGAGGTGCTCGACGACCTCCTGCATGGGAGCGGCCATGATCAGGCCTCGTCGGCCTTCGTGTCCTCGGCCGGGGTCTCCTCGGCCTTGGGCTCCTCAGCCTTGGGCTCCTCGGCCGGGGTCTCCTCGGCCTTGGGCTCCTCGGACTTCTTGGCCTTGGTGGTGGCCGACTTCTTGGGCTCGGCGTGCAGGTCCTTCAGCGCGGCGTTGAAGAGCTCGGCCTTGTCGGCCTTGGGCTCGGGCTGCTTGAGGGTCGACTCGCCACCGATGTCACCGGTGAGCTTGAGGATCGCCGCGACGGCCTCGGTCGGCTGCGCGCCGACGCCGAGCCAGTACTGGGCGCGATCGGAGTCGACGTTGATGGTCGACGGATCGGTCTTGGGGTTGTACGTGCCGATCTCCTCGATGACGCGGCCGTCACGCTTGGTGCGGCTGTCGGCAACGACGATGCGGTAGAACGGCGTGCGGATCTTGCCCATCCGCTTGAGGCGAATCTTGACTGCCACGAGTGTGGTGTCTCCTTGAGGTGTCGAACTGTGGTGACGCGGACCCGGCGTGTGGGGCATGCCCGGTCTTGGTCGAGGGGCCGGGCTCGGCGGGAGAGAGGGCCGCACCGATTCCGGACGCAAGCGCCCATTCTGCCAGAACCGGCAGCCGCGTTCCAATCCGCCTCGCGTCCCGGGACGAACCTCAGGGGCGGGCGAGTGCGACGATGCGCTCGATGACCTCGTCGAGGCTCAGGTCGGTGCCGTCGACGACCACGGCGTCGGCGGCCTGGGCCAGTGGCGAGGCGGCGCGGTTGGAGTCGATCGCGTCGCGCCGGGCGAGGGCCTCGCGCATCGCCTCGGCGTCCTCCACGCCCAGCTCCAGGGCGCGGCGGCGGGCGCGCGCCACGGGGTCGGCGACGAGGTAGATCTTCAGCGAGGCGTCGGGCGCGACGACCGTGCCGATGTCGCGGCCCTCGACCACGATGCCGCCCGTGGACTGCGCGATGGCGGCGCGCTGCAGCGCCACGAGCTGGCTCCGCACCTCCGGGACCGTGGCGACCGGGCTGACCGCGGCGGTGACGGCGTCACCGCGGATCGGCTCGGAGACGTCGACCCCGTCGGCGGCGATCGTGGGCTTCTCGGGATCGGTGCCGGAGGTCAGCACGACCTCGCTCGCCGCGGCCGCCACCGCCGCGGGGTCGTGCACGTCGACGCCCCGCTGGAGCAGCGCCCACGTCATCGCGCGGTACATCGCACCCGTGTCCAGGTAGGCGTAGCCCAGCCGCGAGGCCACTCCCCGCGAGGTGCTGGACTTGCCCGAGCCCGAGGGCCCGTCGATGGCGATGACGTCGGTCATGGATCTCCTCAGCGGAAGGCGGCCCAGCCGCGTTCGGTCAGGGCGGTGTGCAGGTGCTCGGCGACGCCGGCCTGCACCACGACCTCGACGACGCCGACGAGGCGGCCGAGCTCGTGGTCGATGCGCATGTCCTCGATGTTGACCCCCGCGTCGCCGATCGCGGCGAAGAGCCGCGACAGCTCGCCCGGGGTGTCGTCGATGGAGACGAAGACGCTGGCGAGCGCGGCCGGCTGCTCGCCGTGCTTGCCGGGAACCCGGGCGACGCCGGCCCGGCCGCGATCGAGGTGCTCGGCCACGGAGCCGTCGGCGCTGTGCACCGCGGACCGCAGGTCGTCGAGCCGGACCGCGAGGTCGTCGAGGATGGCCCCGACCTGGCCCGCGTTGCTGCCGATGATGTCGACCCACAGGCCCCGGTCGCTGCCGGCGATCCGGATGACGTCGCGCAGACCCTGTCCGGCCAGGGCCAGGTCGTCGCCGTCCGCCTGCGTGAGCAGTCCGGCGGTCAGGGCCGAGACCAGGTGGGGCACGTGCGAGACGAGCGCGACGGCCCGGTCGTGGGACGCGGCGTCCATGCGGCGGACCACCGAGCCGAGGGCCGTGGCCACCTGCTCGACCAGGGCGATCGCGCCGAGGTCGGTGCCGTCGGTGGGCACGACGGCCCAGGCCCGGCCCTCGAACAGCAGCGCCGAGGCGGCCATCGGGCCGGAGCGCTCCTTGCCGGCCATCGGGTGACCGCCGACGAAACGCGGGTCGGTGAGCGCCTCGCACACGGATCCCTTGACGCTGGCCACGTCGGTGACCACGGCGGTCGGGAACTCGGTGAGAGCGGCCCGGGCGGTCTCGACGACCGCGGCGGGCGGCACGGCGACGACGACCAGCGCCGGCGCCTCGACCGGATCGGCCGTCCCGGCACCCAAGGAGGCGGCCAGCTCGACGTTCGACGGACGGGCGTCCCGCAGGTGCACGTGCACGCCCAGATCGCGCAGTCCGAGCGCCACCGAGGTGCCGATGAGGCCGCAGCCGATGACCAGGACCGGCCCGGGCACGACAGCATCGGGCAGGGGGGCGGTCATGCCCCCACGCTATCGAAGAGCGCTCCGAGCTCCTCGCGCGACAGGTCCCGCATCGCCCCGGAGCGCAGGTCGCCCAGGCGCAGCGGCCCGAACGCGGTCCGGGTCAGCTCGATCACGGGGTGACCGACGGCGTCCAGGAGACGGCGCACGATGCGGTTCTTGCCGCTGTGCAGGTCCAGCTCGACGAGGCTGCGGCCGCGGCTGCGGTCGCGCACGACGAAGCGGTCGACCGCGGTGACGCCGTCGTCGAGCTCCACCCCCGCGAGCAGCTGGCGGCCGATCGCCGCGGCGACCGTGCCCTCCACGAGCGCGACGTAGGTCTTCGTGACCTCGAACGAGGGGTGCGCCAGCTGGTGCGCGAGGTCGCCGTCGTTCGTGAGGATGAGCAGGCCCGAGGTGTCGGTGTCGAGCCGGCCCACGTGGAAGAGCCGGTCCTCACGATCGGCGAGCAGCCCCGAGAGGTCGGGCCGGCCCTGCTCGTCCGCCATCGAGCTCACGACGCCGCGCGGCTTGTTGAGCAGGACGTACGCGTGGTCGGACGGCGGCGGGATGCGCGCGCCGTCGACGCGGATGACGTCGTTCGCGGGGTCGACGCGGGCACCCATCTGGGTGACGATCTCGCCGTTCACCTCGACGCGGCCGGTGGCCATCAGCTCCTCGCAGCGACGCCGGCTGGCCACGCCTGCCGAGGCCAGCACCTTCTGCAGGCGGATCCCCTCAGACATCGGCGCCCCCGGTCGGCTGCGTGTCGTCGCCGGTGGGCTGCGCCTCGTCCACGGGTGCCTCACGATCGGCGGTCTGCTGCGCGACGCGCTCGAGCTCGCTGTCGAGGTCCTCCAGGTCGGGCAGCATCGGCGCCAGCTCCGGCAGCTCGTCGAGCCCGCTCAGGCCCATGCGCTCGAGGAAGTAGTTGGTCGTCCCGTAGAGGATCGCGCCCGACTCGGCGTCGTTGCCGAGCTCGACGATCAGCCCGCGGGTGACGAGCGTGCGGACCACGCCGTCCACGTTGACGCCGCGGATGGCCGAGATGCGCGAGCGGCTGACCGGCTGGCGGTACGCCACCACGGCGAGCGTCTCCAGCGCCGCCTGGCTGAGCTTGGCCTGCTGGCCCTCCAGCACGAAGGCGGACACGACGTCGGCGTACTCCTCGCGGCTGTAGAAGCGCCAGCCACCGGCGAGCTCGCGCAGCTCGAACCCGCGACCCTCCTCGGTGTACTCGTCAGCGAGTTCGCGCAGCGCCTGCTCGACCTCGGCCGGCGGGTGCCCCACGGCCTGGGCCAGCACGAGGTGGTCCAGCGGCTCGTCGGCGATCATCAGCACCGCCTCGAGGGCGGGACGCAGGTCGACCGGAGGCCGCTCGTCGGCTGCGGACTCCTCCGCGTCAGGCTCGGCGGGCAGCTGGTCGTCAGTCTCGGTCATCGTCACTTCCGGTGGGTTCGGCCGTCGGGGCGTCCTGCGCCGCATCGAGGCCCTCGTCGGTCAGGGTCGGCTCGTCGAACTCGTCGCCCACGTCGATGTCGCCGTCGTCGGTGCCGGTCCAGCGCACCGTCAGCTCACCCAGGGGCACGGCCTGCTCGAACGACAGCATGCCCTCGCGGAACAGCTCCAGCAGCGACAGGAACCGCGCCACCTTCGTCTGCCCGTCGGGCGCGTCGGCGACGATCGCTCGGAACGTCAGGCTGCCCTCGCGGCGGAGCCGGTCGACCACGAGGTGGGCCTGCTCGCGCACGCTCACGGCGGGCGCGTGCAGGTGGGTCAGCGAGACCAGCGGCGGGAGCTTCGGCGCGAGCGCGCCGGCGGCGAGCTCGGCCAGGTCCTGCGCGGTCGCGCGGATCTCCACCTCGGGCAGCAGCGTCGCGAAGCGCGGCTCGAGCGTCGCGGCACGGGGGTGGCGCAGCTGCGAGTTCTCGAAGCGCTCGGCCAGGATCGCCGCGACCGTCTTGAAGGCGCGGTACTGCATGAGCCGCGCGAAGAGCAGGTCGCGCGCCTCGAGCAGTGCCAGGTCCTCCTCGTCCTCGACCTCGGCCTGCGGCAGCAGCCGGGCGGTCTTGAGGTCGAGCAGCGTGGCCGCGATCAGCAGGAAGTGGGTCGTCTGCTCGAGGTCGTCCTCGAGCTCGCGGGTGTAGGCGATGAAGTCCGAGGTGACCACCGACAGGGCGACCTCGGTGATGTCGAGCTGGTGCTTGGAGATCAGCTGCAGCAGCAGGTCGAACGGGCCCTCGAAGTTGCCCAGCGAGACGGAGAAGCCGGCGTCGGGCGCCTGCGCGGGTGCCGGTTCGGTCACGGACACCGCGGCGCTCATTCCTCGCCGAGCCGGCGGGCGAGCTCGCTGTCGGCCCCGCGGGTCTCCAGGTCGGCCAGCGCACCGGCGATCGCCGCGCGGACGAGGCGGCCGCGGTCGACCTTGCGACCGAGGACCGATCGCAGCTCGAGGCGTGCCTTCTCGATCGCGAGCAGCTCGTCGCTGGTCAGGTAGACCGTCATCTTCTCGTCGTGCTTGACCCGGCCGCTGCCGGACGCGGGCACGGCGGGGGCGTCGTCGTTTCGGGGGCTGCTGGGGGCGGTCGACCTGAACAGCTCGTCCGCACCCGGCAGGTTCACGCGTCGGGACACCGCTGCAGCACTTCCCTGGCCAGCTGGCGGTAGGCCTCGGCGCCGGGCGACGAGGAGGCGTACTCGGTGATGGGCTCGCCCGCGACGGTGGAGTCGGAGAACTTCACGGTGCGCCGGATGACGGTGTGGAAGACCGAGTCGCCCCAGCCGTCGACGAGCGTCTGCAGCACCTCGCGGCCGTGCAGCGTGCGGCCGTCGAACATCGTGCCAAGCAGCCCGATGACGCGCAGGTCGAAGTTCGTGCGGTCACGGACCTTCTCGATCGTCTCGTTGAGCAGCGCCACGCCACGCAGGGCGAAGTACTCGCACTCGAGCGGGATGATCACGCCGTCGGACGCGGTCAGCGCATTCACGGTGAGCAGGCCCAGCGAGGGCTGGCAGTCGATGAGGATGACGTCGTAGTCGTGGCGCACGTCGCGCAGCGAGCGGGCCAGGACCTGCTCGCGGCCGACCTCGGTGACGAGACGCATCTCGGCGGCCGAGAGGTCGATGTTCGCCGGGACCAGGTCGAGGTTCTCGACCGAGGTGCCGAGGATGATCTCCTTCATCGAGAGCTCGCGGTCCATCAGCACGTGGTAGATGCTCTGCTCGATCTCGTGGGCGTTGTAGCCCAGGCCGACCGTCATCGAGCCCTGCGGGTCGAAGTCGACGAGCAGGACGCGGCGGCCGAGCTCGGCCAGCGCGGCGCCGAGGTTGATCGTGGTGGTGGTCTTGCCGACGCCGCCCTTCTGGTTGCACATCGACAGGACGACGGCAGGGGCCTGCGTGCTTCGGGGTCCGGGTTCGGGGAGGTCGGGGAGGGGGCGACCGGTGGGTCCGAGTTCCGAACTGGGCATGTCGGCCACTGTACCGCTCACTTCAGCGCCCGGGGATGGGACGCCGCGTAGGTCTCGCGCAACTTGTCGATCGTCACGAGGGTGTAGATCTGGGTGGTCGTCACCGAGGCGTGACCGAGCAGTTCCTGCACCACGCGCACGTCGGCGCCGCCGTCGAGCAGGTGGGTGGCGAAGGAGTGACGCAGGGTGTGTGGCGAGACGTCGACCGTGAGTCCGGCGCGGCGGGCGGCCTTGGTCAGCACGGTCCACGCGCTCTGGCGCGACAGCCGGCCGCCGCGCGCGTTGAGGAACACCGCGGGGCCGCTGCCGGCGGCCGACGTCAGGTGGGGCCGGGCCTTCGTGAGGTAGGCCTCGATCGCGTCGCGGGCGAACGAGCCGAGCGGCACGATCCGCTGCTTCGAGCCCTTGCCGGTGAGCAGGACGGAGGACTGCTCGAGGTCGATGTCGTCCACGTCGAGGCCCACCGCCTCGGAGATGCGGGCGCCGGTGCCGTAGAGGATCTCCAGCAGCGCCCGGTCGCGCAGGGCCAGTGCCGTGCCCGGCTCCCCCGCCGCCGTCAGCAGCGCCTCGACGTCCTCCAGCGGGAGT
This sequence comes from Aeromicrobium sp. JP4, assembly GCF_054957925.1. NCBI lineage: Bacteria > Bacillati > Actinomycetota > Actinomycetes > Propionibacteriales > Nocardioidaceae > Aeromicrobium > Aeromicrobium sp. JP4. Next base: position 2,744,898 of record NZ_CM143290.1, on the reverse strand, counting down.
GCCTTGGGCAGCCGCGACGCCGGCCGCGGCGGTCGCACGGCCGCCGTGACGTCGTTGGTGACGAGCTGCTCGCGCAGGCAGAACTTGTGGAAGCCGCGGACCGCCACGACGGTGCGCGCGACGCTCGACGTGCCGAGGCCCTGGTGGTCCTCGTCGCCGGCGCGCAGGGCGGCCGCGAAGGCCGTGACGTGGTCCTCGGTGATCGAGGCGGGATCGGGGACGCCCGCGCCCTGCAGGAACTCGGTGTAGCGACGCAGGTCGCGGCGGTACGACGCGAGCGTGTTCTCGGCGAGACCGCGTTCCACCGCGAGGTGGGACAGGTACTCGGCCACGACCCGCTCGACCGCACCGCCGTCGGTCACGTCCGGGCCACCGCGAGGATCGCCACGACGGTCTTGGCGTCGGTGATCCTGCCGTCCAGGCAGGCCGCCACGGCGTCGTCCGGACTCACCCACCAGTGCGCCATGTCGGCCTCCTCGGCCTCGCGCTCGGTGCGATCGGTGTCGGCGACCGGCTCCAGCCCGGAGGCCTGGAAGATCGTGATGGTCTCGGTCGAGTACCCGACCGTGGGCGCGATCTGCACCAGCTCGCGCCAGTCGCGGGCGACGAGGTCGGTCTCCTCCGCGAGCTCGCGCGCGGCCGTCTGCTGCGGCTCCTCGCCCTCGATGTCCATCAGCCCGGCCGGGATCTCGAGCATCCGGCGGCCCATGGGGTGGCGGTACTGCTCGACGAGCAGGATCCGACCCTCCTCGTCGACCGCGCCCACGCCCACGGCGCGGCGGGGCCGCACGACGACCCGCGGGTGCGTGTCGCCGTCCGGCGCCTCGATCGTGTCGACCGTGAGCGTCAGGTAGCCGTTCTGGAACCCGACCTCGGAGCCGACCTGCGGCCAGCTGCCGGGGCCGGCCTCGACGCGCTCCGCGAGCCGGCCCGGCAGCCGCGGATGGGCGGTCACGCGCCCTCGACCGGCAGCCGCATCTCGAGCTTGCGCTTGAGCGAGGCCCCGATCAGGCCGGAGAACAGCGGGTGCGAGCGCGTCGGACGCGACCGCAGCTCCGGGTGCGCCTGCGTGGCCACGTAGAACGGGTGCACCTCGCGCGGCAGCTCGACGAACTCGACCAGGGTCGAGTCGGGCGACGTCCCGGAGAAGACCAGGCCCGCCTCCTCCAGCTGCTCGCGGTAGGCGTTGTTGACCTCGTACCGGTGGCGGTGACGCTCCTCGACCTTGTCGCTGCCGTAGAGCTCGTTGACGATGCTGCCGGGCTTGAGGCTGGCCGGGTACAGGCCCAGGCGCATGGTGCCGCCCAGGTCGCCCGCTCCCTCGACGAACTCCTGCTGCTCGGCCATCGTCGCGATGACGGGGTGCTCGGTGGAGGGGTCGAACTCCGAGGAGCTCGCGTCCTCGATGCCCAGCTCGGTGCGCGCGTACTCGATGACCATGCACTGCAGGCCCAGGCACAGACCCAGCACGGGCACCTGCTGCTTGCGCGCGTAGGTCAGGGCGCCGAGCTTGCCCTCGATGCCGCGGATGCCGAACCCGCCGGGCACGCAGATGCCGTCGACGTCGCCGAGGTGCTCGGCGGCGCCGGCCTCGGTGGCGCACTCGTCCGACGGGACCCACCGCAGGTGGACCTTCACGTCGTTGGCGAAGCCACCGGCGCGCAGCGCCTCGGCCACCGACAGGTAGGCGTCGGGCAGGTCGATGTACTTGCCGACGAGGGCGATCGTGACGTCCTCGGCCGGGTCGTGCACGCGGCGCAGCAGGGCGTCCCACTCGGTCCAGTCGACGTCACGGAACGGCAGGTCGAGGCGGCGGACGACGTAGGCGTCCAGGCCCTCGGAGTGCAGCACCTTGGGGATGTCGTAGATCGAGGGGGCGTCGATGGCCGTGACGACCGCGTCCTCGTCGACGTCGCACATGAGCGAGATCTTGCGCTTCACGCCGGCCGGGACGGGGCGGTCGGAGCGGCACACGATCGCGTCGGGCTGGATGCCGATCGAGCGCAGCGCCGCGACCGAGTGCTGCGTGGGCTTCGTCTTGAGCTCACCTGCGGGACCGATGTACGGGATGAGCGAAACGTGCAGGAAGAAGACGTTGCCGCGCCCCACCTCTTGGCGGACCTGGCGGGCCGACTCCAGGAACGGCTGGCTCTCGATGTCGCCCACCGTGCCGCCGATCTCGTGGATCACGACGTCGACGCCGGGGCCGCCCATCGACAGCATCCGGTCCTTGATCTCGTTCGTGATGTGCGGGATGACCTGCACCGTGTCGCCGAGGTAGTCGCCGCGGCGCTCGCGGGCGATCACGTCGGAGTAGACCTGACCGGTCGTGACGTTGGCGCGTCCCACGAGGTCCTCGTCGAGGAAGCGCTCGTAGTGGCCGATGTCGAGGTCGGTCTCGGCGCCGTCGTCGGTGACGAAGACCTCACCGTGCTGGAACGGGTTCATCGTGCCCGGGTCCACGTTGAGGTACGGATCGAGCTTCTGCATCGTGACCCGCAGGCCGCGCGACTTGAGCAGTCGGCCCAGGCTGGAGGCGGTCAGGCCCTTGCCGAGGGAGGACACGACTCCACCGGTGACGAAAACGTGCTTGGTGACGGCGTTAGTTGCCAACATGACTCCCGTGGGTCCGGTTCGGATGCGGAACCGGGCGGTGCCTGCGGCAGCGTCCGGGGGTCGAGGAACCGTCGCGCGGGATCGGTTCGACTCGGGGTTCCACGGAACTCCAGCCTACCATCGCGACACAGCGGCCGAGACCATCCCGGGCGCATCTGCCCGGCGGCGTGGCCCGACTCAGTTCGGGACCGGGCCGTCGGCGGCGCGCGAGGTGCCCCACGCGCCCGACTGGCCCGCGGCCTCGCGGACCAGGCCGAGCACGGCGTTGACGCGGCCGGTCCCGGTGTCGGTGACGTCGATCGTCGAGACGTTCGCCGCGGCGTCGCTGCCGCGGACGGCGTTGACCACGCCGTTCTCCCCGGAGGAGACGGGGCCGACGACGGCCACGCCCTGGCTGCCGGCGTCGAGACCGGCGACCATGCTGGACACGACCGTGCCCTCGCCGCCCGCCGCCGCGCCCGCCGGGCCGGAGACGACCAGGACGAGCTGCGCCGAGACCTCGGGATCCTGCTCGGCCTCGAGCAGGCCACCTTCGGTGAAGGCCGAGCGGATCGTGCGGGCCGTCTCGTCGAGCGAGCCGTCGCCCTGCGTCAGGTAGCCGCGGGCCAGGGCGGCGCCGACCTTGCCGTAGTCGCTCTCGGCGGCGGCCGCGTCGGGATCGGACTGGGCGGCCACGCCCTCGGCGAACTGGCGGTTCGACGGCGAGAGCAGCTTGCCGGTGAGCTCGACCTGGCCGGTCACACGCGCCCCGGCGGTGGTCAGGTTCTCGATCAGCGAGTCGACCTCGTTGTCACGGGCGCCCGGCGTGGTGAGCAGCAGGACGGTGCGGTTCTCGAGCTTGTCACGGAGCAGGCCGGGAGCGGTCATGGACGCGTAGCCGGCATCGAAGCCGGCGAGCGCGGGGCTGATCTCGGCGGTGTCGGAGGAGTCCGAGACCGTGGCGGCGTCGCTCTCGTCGAGCAGACCGGCGCCCACGGCGATGCCGGCGGCGAGCGCCAGCAGCACGGCCGCGAGGGAGATGACGTGGTAGCGAAGGTTGATCACGGGAGAAGTCCTTCGGTCCAGGAGGTGACACGGTCGGCCACGGGCGCGAGCCACTCGTGACCGAGAGGGGTGGTGGCCACCGCCGCCACGACGGCGACGATGCCGGCGACGAGCAGCAGCAGGGGCGTGAACCAGCTGAGGCGCTGACGGGCGAACCAGCGCACGGCCTGGGCGTCGACGACGCGCGAGCCGGCGCGCAGCCGAGCGATGAAGGTGCCGGCGGCGTCCGCGGTGTCCCCGTCGACGAGGTCCACGAGACGCGTCGGCCCGCCCACGAGCACGATGACGGCGGCCTCGTTCTGGTCGGCCAGGAGCACCGCGAGGTTGTCCGGCGTGCCGGTGGCGGTGAAGATCACGGGCTGGCGGCCGTGGGCCTCGAACTGCTCCGGGCGGTCGAGCCGGCCCGAGGGCGAGACGATGACGACCTCTCCGGAGCGCTCGATCATGCGTCCGGAGAAGTCGTCGCCACGGCCGACGAGCAGGTGGGGGCGCAGGCCCGCGGAGATCAGCAGCTCGGCGCCACCGGCCACGCCGATGAGCACGGGGTCGTGGTCGCGCACGAACGAGCGGATCGACTTGAGGTCGCCCGCGGCGTCGGGACCGTCGGTCACGACCACGACGGGACGGCCCTTGATGTCGGTCGAGACGGCCGGGATCCCGGCGCCCTCGAGGAGCATGGCCCGGTCGCGACGGAGGGTGTCGGCGGCGTTCGTGACGATCGAGTCGAGCTGGCTCGACAGGCCCGAGGAGGCCTCGTCCAGCTGGTCGCGCACGCGCGACTCGGTCATCTCGACGCCGGTGGCCACCGCGGTGTCGCCGAGGTGGACCGCGCCACCGTCCACGCGCACGACGTCGCCGCTGCGCAGGGTCTGCCACACGGACTCGCCGACCCGGTCGACCAGCGGGATGCCGGCGCCGGCCAGGACCTGCGGCCCGAGGTTGGGGTAGCGCCCCGTGGAGGACGAGGACACGTTCAGGACGGCCGCGACACCCTTCTCCACCAGCGCCTGGGCGGTGTCGGCACCGAGATCGGTGACGTCCACGACGACGACGTCGCCCGAACGCACCGACGACAGGTCGGCACCGTGGCGGCACAACCGTGCCGGGCCGACGACGCCGGGGCCTTCGGGAAGGGCGCGATGCTTGCGCTTCAAGATGGGCATGATGCCTTCCATGCAACCTGCGTTCCATGAGGATTCACCCCCGACACGCCGGTCCGGCCCCGAATGTGACGAACTCAGGGAGTGCTGGCGAGCTCGAGCAGCTCGCGCGCGTGCTCCTGCGCGGCGGACGAGTCGTCCAGTCCGGCCAGCATCCGGGCCAGCTCGTCGACCCGTCCCTGGTGCTCGAGGCGCAGCACGCTGCTGCTGGTGACGGTGCCGTCGTCGGATTTGCTGACCACGAAGTGGGCGTCGGCGAACGCGGCCACCTGCGGCAGGTGGGTCACGGCGATCACCTGCGCGTGCTTGGCCAGGCGCGCCAGCCGCCGCCCCACCTCCACGGCCGTGCGGCCGCCGATCCCGGCGTCGACCTCGTCGAAGACGAGCGTGGGCACCGGGTCGCGACCGGCCAGCACCACCTCGATGGCGAGCATGAGGCGCGAGAGCTCACCGCCGCTGGCGGCCCTGGCGAGAGGGCGCGGCTCGGCACCGCTGTTGGCGGCGAACCAGATCTCGACGTCGTCCGCTCCGTGGGCACCGGGATCGCCGGGAACCACCCGGATGTCCAGGTGGGCCGACGGCAGGGCCAGGTCGGCCAGCTCGCGCCCGACCTCCTCGGCCAGCTGCTCGGCTGCCTTCGTCCGGGCGGCGGTGAGCCGGCCGGCGAGCGCGACGACGCGAGTGCGCACGGCGTCGGCCTCGGCCTCCAGCCTCTCGATCGCGGTGTCGTCGAGGTCGAGCTCGAGGACCTCCGCGCGGGCGCGGTCGGCCCACGCGATCACCTCGTCGAGCCCGGGACCGTACCTGCGCTGCAGCGCCGTCAGCGCCGCGCGACGATCCTGGACGGCGGCCAGACCGGCCGGGTCGAGATCGACGTCGGAGGCGTAGGCCGCGAGCTCCGAGGCGATGTCCGTCAGATCGATCGCCGCCCGCTTGAGCCGGTCGCCCAGCGCCTCGAGGCGGGGGTCGTTCCCCGCCACCGGCTCGACCACGGCCCGGGCGGCGGCGAGGGCGGCCGCCGCGGAGTGCTCGTCCTCCGACAGCGCGACCGACGCGCCGGCGGCGGCCGCCGCCAGGGACTCGGCGTGCGCCAGCCGGTTCTCGCGCTGGACGAGCTCCTCGTCCTCGCCGGGCTGCGGGTCGACCGCGTCGATCTCGTCGAGGGCGTGCCGCAGCAGGTCGAGCCGCTGCAGCCGCTCCCCCGCGTGGGTGCGCAGGTCGTGCAACCGGGCCTTCACGTCGCGCAGGCGCTGGTAGTCGGGCTGGTACTCGGCGAGCAGGTCGGAGACCTCGGCTCCGGCGTAGCGGTCGAGCGCCCCGCGCTGCTCCTGGGGACGGACGAGACGCTGCTGGTCGGACTGGCCGTGCACGGCGACGAGCGAGTCGGCCAGCCGGGACAGCAGGCCGGCCGGAACGGTGGCGCCCCCGGCGAGCGCGCGACTGCGCCCCTGGCTGGTCAGGATCCGGGCCAGCACGAGGTCGTCGTCGACCTGGCCGCCGGCCTCCTCGACGAGCGCCGTGACCTCGGGCGTGGCCACGACCGACGCCTCGATGCGCGCCCGGTCGGCGCCCCGGCGCACGAGGGCCGAGTCGGCGCGCTCACCGCGCAGGAGTCCCAGAGCCGTGACGACCATGGTCTTGCCGGCACCGGTCTCGCCGGTGATGACGGTGAAGCCGGGGCCCAGGTCGAGCTCGGCCTCCTCGATCACGCCGAGCGAGGCGAGGCGAAGGGAGTGCCACATCAGCGCTCCCCCGCGGCCCGACGGGAGGCCTCGGACGAGCCGCGCCACCCCGACACGGGCAGCTCGAACTTGCGCACGAGGCGGTCGGCGAAGGAGGCCGGGTGCACCCGCGCGAGCCGCACGGGCTCGACACCACGTCGCACCTCCACGCGAGCGCCGAGGGGCAGGTCGGAGGCCCGCCGGCCGTCGCACCACAGCACACCCGTGGCCGACGCGCCCACCACCTCGACGGCGAGCGTCGACTCGGGCGAGACCACCATGGGACGGGCGAACAGGGCGTGCGCGCTGATCGGCACCATGAGCAGCGCCGAGACCTCGGGCCACACGACGGGACCACCGGCGCTGAAGTTGTAGGCGGTGGAGCCGGTGGGAGTCGCGCACACGACGCCGTCGCAGCCCATCCTCGACACCGGCCGGCCGTCGATCTCCACGACGACCTCGAGCATCCGCTCGCGGGAGGCCTTCTCCACCGACGCCTCGTTCAGCGCCCAGTTCGTGGCGACGACCTCGCCGTCCTGCAGGACCAGCACGTCGACGGTCAGGCGCTCCTCGACCGTGAGGTCGCCGGCGATCACCCGCCGGGCCACCAGGTCGAGGTCCTCCTCGTCGGCCTCGGCGAGGAAGCCGACGTGTCCGAGGTTGACGCCGAGCAGGGGCGTCCCGGTGCCGCGGCACAGCTCGGCCGCGCGCAGGATCGTGCCGTCGCCGCCGAAGACGACCGTCAGCTCGCAGTCGCGGGCGGCGCCCGGCTCCGCGGGGACGGTCACCAGGTCCACGGCGCCGGCTCCGGCGAGCGCCTCGGCCTCCTCGCCCGCGAGGACGCGGACCTCGATCCCGGCCCCCTGGAGGGACGCGGCGAAGTCGGCGGCGATCCGGGGTGCGCCGTTGCGCAGCGCGTGGACCGCGAGCAGCACACTCCTCATGAGTCGCTTCCTTCCGTCGGGTGTCGCGCGGCGAGGGGTCCGGCCGCGACGACGGCTCGCGCCATCTCCTCGTCCGGAGCCGGCGCGTCGGCCCTCAGCCAACAAAAGTACTCGACATTCCCGGCGGGGCCAGGGAGCGGACTGGGCGCGAGGGCACGCGTTCCCCAGCCACCGGCCCAGGCCGCGGTGGTGACGCCGTGGACCGCGGCGGCGTGCAGCTCGGGATCACGGACGACGCCGTTCTTGCCGAGGTTCTCGCGTCCCACCTCGAACTGCGGCTTGACCATAAGGACCAGGTCGCCGTCGGGACGGCACACCGACATGAGCGCCGGAAGCACGATCGTCAACGAGATGAACGACAGGTCGGACACGACCAGGTCGACCGGTCCGCCGATGAGCTCGGTGTCGATGGAGCGGACGTTGGTGCGGTCGAAGACGCGGACGCGAGGGTCGGACTGCAGCGCCCAGACGAGCTGGCCGTAGCCGACGTCGACGGCGACGACCTCGGCCACCTCGCGGCGCAGCAGGACGTCGGTGAAGCCGCCGGTGGAGGCTCCCGCGTCGAGGGCGCGCCGCCCGTGGACGGTCAGCCCCTGCGGCTCGAAGACCTCGAGGGCCCCGAGCAGCTTGTGGGCGCCGCGCGACGCCCAGCCGGGGTCGTCGCCCTCGCGGACGACGATGGCTTGGTCGGTCGTGATCTGGGTGGCCGGCTTGGTCGCGGCATTCCCGCCGACCAGCACGCGCCCCTCGCCGATGATCGTCGCGGCGTGGTCCCGCGACCTGGCGAGCCCACGGCGCACGAGCTCGGCGTCGAGCCGCACCCGGCGGCTCACCGACTCACCCGCGGGTCCCGGACGAGCCGGCCAGCTGGTCGCGCAGCACCCGGTGCACCGCCTCGAACACCCACGGGTGCTCGGCGACGTCGAGATCGGCGAGCGTGCCGAGCAGCGCCTCGGCCTCCTCGATCGAGGCCGGCTCGGGCTGCACGGTGCCGTCGGCGGTGGGTTCGGCGGTCATGCGTCGATTGTCTCATCGACACTCAGCCGTACGTCCGATTCGGCCCGGCACGCCCAGCCGAGTCCGACGATCGCGCGGAGCGTCTCGGTGGAGGTGCCCTCGGTCACGACGGAGAGGGTCCGGTCGCGCAGCTCCACCCGCGCACCCCCGCACTCGGCCGCCCCGCCGGAGACGACCACGGCGGGGTGGGGGTCGTGCAGAGCGGCCAGATCGGCCCCGACGAAGTCAGGGCGCTCGTCCGCGACGGCGTTGACCACATCGGTGAGGGTGTTCACGCCCGTGAGGACGAACAGGGAGGTGACACCGGCGCGGCGAGCACCGAGGATGTCGGTGTCGAGCCGGTCCCCCACCATCAACGGCGAGGCGGGCGCGAGGCGCTCCATCGTCTCCTCGAACAAGGGCGCGTAGGGCTTGCCCGCGACGACGGGCTCCTGCCCGGTGGCCAGGCGGACGGCGTGGACGAGGGCGCCGTTCCCGGGTGCGATCCCCTCGGCGGTCGGGATCGTGAGGTCGGTGTTGCTGGCGTACCAGGGCAGGCCCGACTGCACCGCGTAGGCGGCCTCGGCGAGGTCCCTCCATCCCAGGTCGGGCGTGTACCCCTGGACCACGGCGGCGAGCCCGGGGGCGTGCCGGTCGTCCGTGGGCACGAGTCCGCGGGCCCGGAGGGCCTCGCGCAGTCCGTCTCCCCCGACGGCCAGCACGACAGCACCAGGAGCGAGGTTATGGGACATCACCCCGGCGATCGCCTGCGCGGAGGTGACGATGTCCTCGATCGAGGGCGCGAGCCCGAGCCGGGCCAGGTGGTCGGCCACCGCCTCGGGCGGGCGATTCGCGTTGTTCGTGAGGTAGGCCAGACGCGCCTCGCTGACCTCACCGAGCGCCTCGACGGCACCCGGCACCGCTTCACCGCCGCGGTAGACCACGCCGTCGAGGTCGAGCAGCACCGCATCGTGCGACGCGACGAGCGGGGTGTCCGTGGCTGCCAGCGTCATGCGCTCGAGGCTACCGGGGGTTCGGGGAGCCGAGTGAGGGACCCGAGATCGACGTAGACCCGGCTGGACACCCCGCCACCCTTGCTGGAGAAGAGGCGGCGGAGCTCACCGCTGACCTCGACGCGGTCACCCGGGTTGAGGCGCAGGGCCTTGCCGCGGAGGCGGGAGGTCCAGGCCGAGCAGTCGAACGTGTCGACGAGCTGGCGTGACCGGCGCCGCGCGGCGGCGCTGCGCTCGACGATGAGTCGGAAGGAGACGAGCTCGTCCCCGCTGGGCAGGGTCCGGGTCTCGGCGGCATCGGCCACGCGCCCGCGGAGCAGGACCTGGTTGTCGGCGTCGTTCATGGCGCCAGCGTCCCGCGTTCGGGGACAACGACGACAGGGCCCACGCGCAGCCTGTGGACGGCGCGCGTGGACCCTGGAACTTCTGTGGACGGTCAGCCTTCGAGTTGGGTGAGTCGTTCTTCGACGTCGGTGAGTTTGTTGGCGTCGGTGCCGGCGACGCGGTGGAACCAGGTGATGGCTTCGTCGGTGCGGCCGGCGGCGAGGAGGGTGTCGGCGTAGGCGTAGCGCAGGCGGGTGACCCAGTCGGCGCGGCCTTTGGTGGTGAGGGGTTCGGATTCGAGGATTTGGAGGGCGGCGTCGAGGTGTCCGAGGTCGCGGCGGGCGCCGGCGATGACGATGGACAGTTCGGTGTTGCCGGCTTCGTCGAGGTGGGCGCGGATGTCGGGTCGGTCGTATTCGAGGGCTTTTTCGGGGCGTTTGAGGGCGCGTTCGGCGTCGGCCATCATGGGGGCGTAGCTGTGGCGGCCGGTCATGCGTTTGGCGGCGCGGAACTCGGCGAGGGCTTCGGCCCAGTTGCCGCAGGCGTAGGCGGTCTCGCCGGTGGCTTCGCGGACCAGGCCGACGCGCATGGCGCGGGCGCGGGCGGCCAGGGCGTGCTTGTGGGCGAGTTCGGGGTCTTCGTGGAGCAGGACGCCGGCCATGACGAGGTGTCGGGCGACTTTCTCGGCGAGCTTGTCGGGCAGGCCCTGGAGCTCTTGGCGGGCGAACTTGTCCAGGTCCTTGGCGCTGACGTCGTCGGGGATCGGCGGTCCGTCGTAGACCTTCTGGGCGTCGGTGCGGTCGCTGCCGGTCTGGGGGCGTCCGGCGCGGTCGGGTCGGTCGCCGCGTCGGCCGGCGCCGCCGGAGCGTCCGCTCGGGCGGTTGGCGCTGTCGGGGCGGCCGCGGCCTGCGCTGGTGGGCCGGCCGGACTTGGGTCCGGGCTTGCCTCCGCCACTGCCGCTGGGCTTGCCGCCGCTGGTGGGCTTGCCGCCACTGGTGGACTTGCCGTTGCTGGGTCGGCCGCCCGTGGGTCGGCCGTTGCCGGGCTTGCCTCGGCCCTGGGGTCCGGAGTTGCGATGATCGGCCATGATGGGTCCCTTCCCACAAGAGAGCATGCCCTGTTGGGGGCACAAATGCAGCAAGGCCGCTCCCAAAGGGAGCGGCCTCGCGCTAATGATTGTCCGGCGACGTCCTACTCTCCCACACCGTCTCCAGTGCAGTACCATCGGCGCTGAAGGGCTTAACTTCCGGGTTCGGAATGTAACCGGGTGTTTCCCCTTCGCCATGGTCGCCGAAACTCTATGGAGATATCAACAAGCCTTGGCGGCAGACGAGTATCGACCCCAAGGGGTCGTACTCGTGTTGCCTGGCTCCCGATCATATCTCGGGAACCTCACAGTGGACGCGGTAGATCTTTGTAAGAAACAAGCCCTCGGCCTATTAGTACCGGTCAGCTCCATGTGTTGCCACACTTCTACTTCCGGCCTATCAACCCAGTGGTCTGCTGGGGGCCTTACCTGGTTAACCAGTGGGAAACCTCATCTTGAAACATGCTTCCCGCTTAGATGCTTTCAGCGGTTATCACTTCCGAACGTAGCCAACCAGCCGTGCTCTTGGCAGAACAACTGGCACACCAGAGGTTCGTCCACCCCGGTCCTCTCGTACTAGGGGCAGCCTTTCTCAAGTTTCCTACGCGCGCGGCGGATAGGGACCGAACTGTCTCACGACGTTCTAAACCCAGCTCGCGTGCCGCTTTAATGGGCGAACAGCCCAACCCTTGGGACCTGCTACGGCCCCAGGATGCGACGAGCCGACATCGAGGTGCCAAACCATCCCGTCGATATGGACTCTTGGGGAAGATCAGCCTGTTATCCCCGGGGTACCTTTTATCCGTTGAGCGACGCCGCTTCCACATGCCAGCGCCGGATCACTAGTTCCGACTTTCGTCCCTGCTCGAGCTGTCACTCTCACAGTCAAGCTCCCTTGTGCACTTACACTCGAAACCTGATTGCCAACCAGGCTGAGGGAACCTTTGAGCGCCTCCGTTACATTTTAGGAGGCAACCGCCCCAGTTAAACTACCCATCAGGCACTGTCCCTGATCCGGATAACGGACCTAGGTTAGATATCTAGTACGACCAGAGTGGTATTTCAACGATGACTCCACCTGAACTGGCGTCCAAGCTTCACAGTCTCCCACCTATCCTACACAAGTCGAACCAAACACCAATACCAAACTATAGTAAAGGTCCCGGGGTCTTTCCGTCCTGCCGCGCGTAACGAGCATCTTTACTCGTAGTGCAATTTCGCCGAGTTCATGGTTGAGACAGCGCCCAAGTCGTTACTCCATTCGTGCAGGTCGGAACTTACCCGACAAGGAATTTCGCTACCTTAGGATGGTTATAGTTACCACCGCCGTTTACTGGGGCTTAAGTTCTGTGCTTCGCTTGCGCTAACACGTCCCCTTAACCTTCCAGCACCGGGCAGGAGTCAGTCCATATACGGCGTCTTTCGACTTAGCATGGACCTGTGTTTTTAGTAAACAGTCGCTTGGGCCTGGTCTCTGCGGCCTTCAACGCTTCTCAGAGCAAGTCTGATAACGCATCCGGCCCCCCTTCTCCCGAAGTTACGGGGGCATTTTGCCGAGTTCCTTAACCATGATTCTCTCGATCACCTTAGTATTCTCTACTTGACCACCTGAGTCGGTTTGGGGTACGGGCGGCTCTGAATCTCGCTAGATGCTTTTCTCGGCAGCATAGGATCACTCACACTCCACTAAGTGGGTGGCATCGGCTCTCAGACATATGAGTGACGGATTTGCCTATCACTCGTCCTACGACCTTACCCGTGGACTACCATCGCCACGGATGAGCTACCTTCCTGCGTCACACCATCGCTTGCCTACTACCAGATCGGGTCATGCGCTCCGCCTGACCATTGTCTCCGAAGAGACGTTAGGTCAGGTTTCGGGCACTTAGCATCACTGGATTCAGCATGGGCGATTCAGCGCCGGTACGGGAATATCAACCCGTTGTCCATCGACTACGCCTGTCGGCCTCGCCTTAGGTCCCGACTTACCCAGGGAAGATTAGCTTGACCCTGGAACCCTTGGTCATTCGGTGGAGGAGTTTCTCACTCCTCATTCGCTACTCATGCCTGCATTCTCACTCGTGTCGCATCCACGGCTGGGTTACCCCGCCGCTTCGCTCGCGACACGACGCTCCCCTACCGATCCACACGGCTGGACCACGAAGGCCTACCTCATGTGTGAATCCCATAGCTTCGGTGGATTGCTTGAGCCCCGCTAAATTGTCGGCGCGGAATTACTTGACCAGTGAGCTATTACGCACTCTTTCAAGGGTGGCTGCTTCTAAGCCAACCTCCTGGTTGTCTCTGCGACTCCACATCCTTTTCCACTTAGCAATCGCTTTGGGACCTTAGCTGATGGTCTGGGCTGTTTCCCTCTCGACTACGGAGCTTATCCCCCGCAGTCTCACTGCCACGCTCTCACTTACCGGCATTCGGAGTTTGGTTGAGTTCAGTAAGCTTGTAGGCCCCCTAGCCCATCCAGTGCTCTACCTCCGGTAAGAAACGCGTGACGCTGCACCTAAATGCATTTCGGGGAGAACCAGCTATCACGGAGTTTGATTGGCCTTTCACCCCTATCCACAGCTCATCCCCCCAGTTTTTAACCTAGGTGGGTTCGGTCCTCCACGCGGTCTTACCCGCGCTTCAACCTGGCCATGGATAGATCACTCCGCTTCGGGTCTAGATCGTGCAACTCAAGCGCCCTATTCGGACTCGCTTTCGCTACGGCTACGGCACTCGCCTTAACCTTGCTACACAACGCTAACTCGCAGGCTCATTCTTCAAAAGGCACGCTGTCACAGTTCCGAAGAACTGCTCCAACGGATTGTATGCACATGGTTTCAGGTACTATTTCACTCCCCTCCCGGGGTACTTTTCACCTTTCCCTCACGGTACTTGTCCGCTATCGGTCATCGAGGAGTATTTAGGCTTAGCGGGTGGTCCCGCCAGATTCACACCGAATTTCAGGGGTTCGGTGTTACTCGGGATGACGCACAAGAGCCAGGAGTTTACGGTTACGGGGATCTCACCCTCTGTGTCGCGACTTTCCAGTCGGCTTCACCTTCACTCATGGTTTATGACTCTTTGACTGCTCGGCAGAACAATCGGTGCGGTCCCACAACCCCCTGGATGCAACGCCTGCCGGCTATCACACATCCAAGGTTTAGCCTCTTCCGGTTTCGCTCGCCACTACTACCGGAATCACTGTTGTTTTCTCTTCCTGTGGGTACTGAGATGTTTCACTTCCCCACGTTCCCTCCAAACGCCCTATGTGTTCAGGCGCAGGTACTCAGACTTTCCTCTGAGTGGGTTTCCCCATTCGGACATCCCCGGATCACAGCTCGGTTGTCAACTCCCCGGGGCTTTTCGCAGACTCCAACGTCCTTCATCGGCTCTCGATGCCAAGGCATCCACCATGTGCACTTAGTAGCTTGTTGTTACTACAAAGATGCTCGCGTCCACTGTGAAGTTCTCAAAATACGATCGGTCCCGTACTCAAATCCCCGCCTGCTCGATCAAGATCGAGTGGTTCGAGGGGGTGTACGGTCCGAGGAATCCAACATCAAGATGCTGATCCCTCAGGACCCAACAGTGTGCCTGAGTTGTCACCGTGTCCGACCGAGTTTCCACGCTCCAAAGGAGCAGTACTGACGGTCATCCGCCGGCGACAAGCCAAATAGTCGACGTCCACTAGTGAGCTGGACCGCGTCAGACGTTTGCTGACGAACGATCCGCCTGGACCCTGAAGTCCAGTCTCTTATCGAGTGCTCCTTAGAAAGGAGGTGATCCAGCCGCACCTTCCGGTACGGCTACCTTGTTACGACTTCGTCCCAATCGCCAGCCCCACCTTCGACGGCTCCCTCCACAAGGGTTGGGCCACCGGCTTCGGGTGTTGCCGACTTTCATGACGTGACGGGCGGTGTGTACAAGGCCCGGGAACGTATTCACCGCAGCGTTGCTGATCTGCGATTACTAGCGACTCCGACTTCATGGGGTCGAGTTGCAGACCCCAATCCGAACTGAGACCGGCTTTTTGGGATTCGCTCCACCTCGCGGTTTCGCAGCCCTTTGTACCGGCCATTGTAGCATGCTTGAAGCCCTGGACATAAGGGGCATGAAGACTTGACGTCATCCCCACCTTCCTCCGAGTTGACCCCGGCAGTCTCCTATGAGTCCCCACCATAACGTGCTGGCAACATAGGACGAGGGTTGCGCTCGTTGCGGGACTTAACCCAACATCTCACGACACGAGCTGACGACAGCCATGCACCACCTGTATACCGACCACAAGGGGGGCCGTATCTCTACGGCTTTCCGGCATATGTCAAACCCAGGTAAGGTTCTTCGCGTTGCATCGAATTAATCAGCATGCTCCGCCGCTTGTGCGGGCCCCCGTCAATTCCTTTGAGTTTTAGCCTTGCGGCCGTACTCCCCAGGCGGGGCGCTTAATGCGTTAGCTGCGGCACGGAGACCGTGGAAGGTCCCCACACCTAGCGCCCAACGTTTACGGCATGGACTACCAGGGTATCTAATCCTGTTCGCTCCCCATGCTTTCGCTCCTCAGCGTCAGGTAATGCCCAGAGAACCGCCTTCGCCACCGGTGTTCCTCCTGATATCTGCGCATTCCACCGCTACACCAGGAATTCCGTTCTCCCCTGCATACCTCTAGTTTGCCCGTATCGTAAGCACGCTCAGGGTTGAGCCCTGAGTTTTCACTTCCGACGTGACAAACCGCCTACGAGCCCTTTACGCCCAATAATTCCGGACAACGCTCGGACCCTACGTATTACCGCGGCTGCTGGCACGTAGTTGGCCGGTCCTTCTTCTGCAGGTACCGTCACTTTCGCTTCGTCCCTGCTGAAAGAGGTTTACAACCCGAAGGCCGTCATCCCTCACGCGGCGTTGCTGGATCAGGCTTTCGCCCATTGTCCAATATTCCCCACTGCTGCCTCCCGTAGGAGTCTGGGCCGTGTCTCAGTCCCAGTGTGGCCGGTCACCCTCTCAGGCCGGCTACCCGTCGTCGCCTTGGTGAGCCATTACCTCACCAACAAGCTGATAGGCCGCGAGTCCATCCCATTCCGCCGGAGCTTTCCACCACCAGAAGATGCCTTCGGTGGTCGTATTCGGCATTAGCCAGCGTTTCCACTGGTTATTCCGAAGAATGGGGCAGGTTACTCACGTGTTACTCACCCGTTCGCCGCTCGTGTACTCCCGAAGGAGCCTTACCGCTCGACTTGCATGTGTTAAGCACGCCGCCAGCGTTCGTCCTGAGCCAGGATCAAACTCTCCGTTGAAAATCTCCCACACCCAAAGGCATGGTCAACATCTAGAAAAGCTGATTCCTGACAAGTTTTGACTGCTGGACAGTCATTGTTGTCGGAATTGTCCCTGCGGCAACGCGCGACCATGAACCGAAGCCCATCGTCCTTCGTCGCCGCCGGGGTACTACTAATTAATTCGTCGACTTTTGGCACACTGTTGAGTTCTCAAGGATCAGACGCACATCACACACATCACCGTTCCCGGATCCATGCAGAGGCTCCAATTTACATCGCCGTTTTCACCAGGTCAAACCCGGGTCGGTCACGATGCGCGCTACGTTTTCCCGCGGCCAGTTTCCGGACCCCCCAGAGGAGGTTCCTGGCGTTAACCGCTTCGGTCTGCGCTCCGCTGCGCTGTTCGGCGCAACAAGAAGAACATTACACGGACGTTTCCCGAGGATGCAAACCGCCCCCCACGTCGCCTGGGTCACACCTGCAATTCCAAGGCTTTTCACGCGGAGGGCGGCTCGCCGGCGCTCAGACGACGCGGACGCCGGACACCGATCGCTTGCCCTTGCGCAGGACGACCCAGCCACCAGGCAGCTGGTGGCCGTCCGCGAGCACGAGGTCCGGGTCGTCCGCACGCTCGTTGTTGACGTAGGCGCCGCCATCGCCGATCGCACGCCGTGCCGCCGACTTCGAGTCGGCCAGGCCGGAGGAGAGCAACGCATCGACGAGAGTCGTGCCACGGGGAACCTCCACGGCGCCCGCCTCCCGCAGTGCGGCCCCCAGCGTGGACTCGGGAAGGTCGCCGAGCTCCCCACGGCCGAACAGCGCACCCGTGGCGAGCTCGGCCGCCTTCGTCTCCGCCTCACCGTGCACGAGGGTGGTCAGCTCGGCGGCGAGCCGGCGCTGGGCCGCGCGGGCACCGGGCCGCTCGTCGTGCTCGGCCATCAGCGCCTCCACCTCCTGGACCGGCAGGAACGTGAACTGCTTGAGGTACTCCCCCACCTTGGAGTCCTCGGCCTGGATCCAGGACTGGTAGAAGGCGTACGGGCTCATCAGCTCGGGATCGAGCCAGATCGTGCCGCTCTCGGTCTTGCCGAACTTGGTGCCGTCGGCCTTCGTGATGAGCGGCGTCGCGAGGGCATGGACCTTCGCACCCTCGGCGCGCCGGATCAGCTCGACTCCGCCGGTGAGGTTGCCCCACTGGTCGCTGCCACCGGTCTGGAGCACCGCCCCGTGCCGACGGAAGAGCTCGAGGTAGTCCATCGACTGCAGGAGGACGTAGCTGAACTCGGCGTAGCTGATTCCCGCCTCGAGCCGGCTGGCGACCACGTCGCGGGCCAGCATCCGGTTGACCGGGAAGTGCTTGCCGATGTCGCGGAGGAAGTCGACCACCGACATGGGCTGGGTCCAGTCGAGGTTGTTGACCACGGTGGCGCCGTCGTCACCGCCGAACTCGACGAATCGGGAGACCTGGTCGCGGATGCGCTCCACCCACTCGGCCACGGTCTCCTTGGAGTTCATGACCCGCTCCCCCGACTCCTTCGGGTCGCCGATCAGGCCCGTGGAGCCGCCCACGAGGATCAGCGGGCGGTGTCCGGCCAGCTGGAGGCGTCGCGCGGTGAGCAGCTGGAGCAGGTTGCCGACGTGCAGGCTCGGGGCGGTGGGATCGAAGCCGACGTAGTACGTGATCGGCCCCTCGTCGATCTCGGCGCGGAGGGCGTCGAGGTCGGTGGAGTGCGCGATCAGGCCGCGCGCCTGGAGGTCGTCGATCACGTGGTCGGTCATGGCCCGAGGCTATCGAGCGGCGACGACCGGCCTGCGGGCCCGTCTCCCGTCAGGGCTTGACGGCGATGACGGGCATCGGCGCGTCGAGGAGGATCATCTGGGTGACGCGACCCATGAGCATCTTGCCGACGGGCGTGCGCTTGCGGATGCCGATCACGAGGCGCTCGGCGCCGGCGTCGACCGCCTCGTCGATGACGACGTCGGAGACCGACAGCGACGCTGCCCGCCTGATCTCGTAGTCGAGCCCGTCGAGGTCGAAGCGCTCGGTGAACTCCGAGAGGTCGATCTCCTCGGGCGGGTCGAACTCCGGATCGATCTCGCTGACCGTGATCAGGACGAGCTTCTCCTTGTTCGCCTCGGCCTCGGCCGCTGCCCAGCGCACCGCGGCGTGCCCGTAGTCGTCGGGTCGGTAAGCGACGGCGATGGTCATGCTCCGAGCGTATCGCGCAGGGACGCCGGGAATGAGCGGACGGCCCGTGGGCGTTGTCACCGACGTGAACGACAACGCTGCCCGTCCCGTCAAGGTCGACATCTGGTCCGACATCGCCTGCCCCTGGTGCTTCGTCGGCAAGCGCCGCTTCGAGCGCGCCGTGGCCGACTGGGACGGTGACGTCGAGGTCGAGTTCCACAGCTTCGAGCTGGCGCCCGACACCCCGGTGGACTTCGAGGGCAGCGAGGTGGACTTCCTGGCCCACCACAAGGGGATGGACGCCGCCCAGGTCGAGCAGATGCTGGGCCAGATGACGGCGCTCGCCGCCGACGAGGGCCTGTCCTACGACTTCGACGCGCTGCGGCACACCAAGACCCTGCTGGCGCACCAGGCGCTCCACTTCGCGAAGTCCCACGGCCTCCAGGGCGAGCTCAAGGAGCGCCTGCTCTCGGCGTACTTCGAGCAGGGCCGCCACGTCGGTCGGGTCGACGAGCTGGTCGCCCTCGGCTCCGAGGTGGGCCTCGACGGGACCGCCCTCCGTGAGGCGCTCGAGTCCGGGACGTATGCGACGGACGTCGACGCGGACATCGCGCAGGCCCGCGCCTACGGCATCAACGGCGTCCCGTTCTTCGTGTTCGACGGGCGCCTCGGCGTGTCCGGCGCCCAGGCTCCCGAGACCTTCCGCGAGGTGCTCGACCGCGTCGCGACGGAGGCGTCGGCATGACCGGCCCGTTCGAGATCGTCGGCGACGAGGACGCGCCCGCCTGCGTGGACGGCGTCTGCGCGATCGAGCCCGACGCGGCCGGGGTGGACGAGGAGCAGGAGCCGGACGGCATCTAAGGTGCCGCCATGAGCACCACGGCGAGCACGACCACCACCGCGCGCCGGTACGAGCTGGACCACCTGCGCGTCCTGGCGACGTTCGGCGTCATCCTCCTGCACACCGGGGTCATCCCGGTCGTCCTCTGGCGCGACTCCGTGCCCGAGCTGGTCTCGGCCTTCAACGTCGGCAACGCCGCCAACTCGCTCGGCCGCTTCGCCGTCAACTGCTTCTTCATGACCTCCGGAGCCCTGCTCCTGGACCCCGTGCGGCGCTTCGTGCTGCGCCCGCAGTTCCTGCGCGTGGCGCTGCCGACGCTGACGTGGATGGTCATCTACGCCGTCGCGAACGCGTTGTTCCGCCAGCAGGAGCTGCGTGGGGTCAAGGGCGGCCTCAGCGACCCGGCCGAGCTCGGACTCGGCGACCTCGTCCGGGCGCTGGTGTCGGGCCCCGCGGTCTACCACCTGTGGTTCGTCTACGTCCTGCTCGGGATCTACCTGACGGTGCCGCTGCTGCGCGCGCTGACGGACCGTCCAGAACCCCAGCGATTCCGGCTGCTGGCGTGGTTCCTCATGCTGTGGTTCATCGCCGACCTCCTGCCGCGGTGGGGCACCTGGCTGTTCGAGGACCGGTTCCCGGCGGCCTACCCCGCACCGCTCGCCGCCCTGCCGACCGGCTACATCGGGCTCTTCGTCCTCGGCTTCGTGCTGAGCCACTACCGCGACCGGCTGCGCGTGCCGTCGCTCGCCTGGCTCGCCATCGCCGCCGTGGGGCTCGTCTGGACCTTCGTGGGGGTCTGGCAGGCGGCCAGCCACGGGGACCCCGACGTCTACGCGGCGTACGACAACCTCAAGCCGCCCGTGCTGATGTACTCCGTGGGCGTGTTCGCGTTCTTCGCCACGCGCAGCTGGGGGCCCGGCCCGGCGTGGCCACTGGTGAAGCGGCTCTCCGAGCTCAGCTTCCGCATCTACCTCGTCCACGTGCTGGTCCTGCACACGCTGCGGTACACCACCGAGCTCGGCCCGCTCGTGGAGGACCGGCCGGTGGTGGGTCTGCCGCTGATCTACGTCGCCACGGTGGCGCTCTCGGTGCTGGTCGCCTGGGCGCTGGACTTCATCAAGCCGTTGCGCCGCTGGATCTGACGACCCGGTCGGAGCCCGCCGGACGGTCAGATGCCGTCGGACTCCTCGTCCGGCTTGACCGCCAGGACCGGGCACGTCGCGTCGAGGATCACGCGCTGCGCGACGCTGCCCAGCAGCGCCTTGCCCACCGGGCTGCGATGCCGGACGCCGACCACGATGAGGCTCGCGCCGGTCTCGGTGGCCGCCTTGACGACGCCCTCGGCGACGTCGCGCACGACCTCCTGCCGGACCTCTGCAGTGAGTCCAAGGGTTTCCAGCCGGTCGCGGACCCGTGCGACCTCCTCCTCGTGGGCGAACCGGTCGTCCACGAGGGCGTCGCCGCGCGTGTCGTTGACGACGAGCAGGTGCTCGCCGCGCAGCGTCGCCTCGGCGGCTCCGTGGGCCAGCGCCGCC
This sequence comes from Aeromicrobium sp. JP4, assembly GCF_054957925.1. NCBI lineage: Bacteria > Bacillati > Actinomycetota > Actinomycetes > Propionibacteriales > Nocardioidaceae > Aeromicrobium > Aeromicrobium sp. JP4. Next base: position 2,724,153 of record NZ_CM143290.1, on the reverse strand, counting down.
CGTCCGTACCTGTCGGGGCTGTAGGCCACCACGATCGTCATGTCGTCGTCCTCTCAGATGTCGTGCGTGTCGGTGGCCGCGGCCCGGTCGAGGACGCGGTCGATCTCGTCGGGCTCCTGACCGCGCCGGCGCCATGCCATGACGGCCATCACGATCCCGATCGCGGCCATCAGGACGTAGACCAGGACGGCGACCGGCTCGCTCCACAGGGTGCTCACATCGCCCTGCGAGATGGCCAGCGCGGTGGTCAGCTGCTCCTCGAGGCGCGGTCCGAGGATCACGCCGATGATGAGCGGCAGGACCGGCAGCCCGAAGCGCCGCATCGCGAAGCCGAGCAGGCCCAGCACCAGCAGGAGGGCCAGGTCGAAGGCCTGGAAGTTGACGCTGTAGGCGCCGAGCCCGGCGAAGAACAGGATGCCCGCGTACAGGTACGGCCTCGGGATCCGCAGCAGCTTCGCCCAGACCGGGGCCAGCGGCAGGTTGAGGACGAGCAGCAGCACGTTGGCGATGAACAGGCTGGCCAGCAGGGCCCAGACGAGCTCGGGCTCGGTGTCCATCAGCTGCGGACCCGGCTGGATGCCGTAGCTCTGGATCGCCAGCAGCATGACCGCCGCCGTCGCGGTGGTCGGCAGGCCGATCGCCAGCAGCGGCACGAGGGTGCCGGCGGCGGAGGCGTTGTTGGCCGCCTCGGGTCCGGCCACGCCCTCGATCGCGCCCTTGCCGAACTCCTCGGGGTGCTTCGTGAAGCGTCGCTCCGTGACGTAGGACAGGAAGGTGGGGACCTCGGCGCCGCCCGCGGGGAGGGCGCCGAACGGGAACCCGTAGGCCGTACCGCGCAGCCACGGCTTCCACGACCGGCCCCAGTCGGCCTTGCTCATCCAGGGCTGCCCGACGGGGATGATCTCCAGCGGGCGGCGGCGCAGGTGCGCGGAGACCCAGAGCGCCTCGCCGATCGCGAAGATCGCGACCGCGACCACCACGACGTCGATGCCGTCGGCCAATTCGGGACGGCCGAAGGTCATGCGTGCCTGGCCGGTCTGCGAGCCGACCAGGGCGAGCGTCAGGCCGAGGAAGAGCGAGATGAACCCGCGCAGCTTCGACGAGCCCAGGACCGCCGTGACGGTGAAGAGCGCGAACAGCATGATCGCGAAGTACGAGGGCGCACCGAGCTCGACCACGATGTCGGCGATGCGCGGCATCAGCAGGACGAGCAGGACCGAGCCGATCGTGCCGGCGACGAACGAGCCGATCGCCGCGGTGGCCAGGGCCTGGGCCGCGCGTCCGCCCTTGGCCATCTTGTTGCCCTCGAGGGCCGTGACGACCGACGAGGACTCACCCGGGGTGTTCAGCAGGATCGACGTCGTGGAGCCGCCGTACATCCCGCCGTAGTAGATCCCGGCGAACATGATGAGCGCGCCGGCGGGCTCGACGTTGTAGGTGATCGGCAGCAGCAGGGCCACCGTCATGGCCGGGCCGATGCCCGGCAGCACGCCCACGGCCGTGCCCAGCAGCACGCCGATGACGGCGTACATGAGGTTCTCGGGCGTGAGGGCGTTGGCGAAGCCGTCCAGGAGCAGTTCCATCAGAGCACCCCGTCCAGGACGCCGGCCGGGATCGGGATCCCGAGGCCGACGTAGAAGCCGTACCAGGTCACCAGCGACAAGATCACGCCCACGCCGATGTCGAGCAGGAGCCGGCGGCTGCCGAGGATCCGGGCCGACGCCGCGAACAGGAACGCGCCCATGATCGCCCAGCCGAGCCAGTTGATCAGGGCCACGACGACCACGATCACGGCGACGAGCTGCAGCAGCGTGGGCCAGTCCATGCCTCCGCTCAGGTCGACGTCCTCGCCCTCCTCGGGCTGGGCGACGTCACCGCGCCACGTGGCGACCGCCAGCAAGATTCCGAGGACGACCAGAACGGAGCCGATCGCGTAGGAGAAGGCGTAGGGCTGGACCGGCTGGTCGGCGAAGCCGGGGTCGAGGCCGAGGCCGTCGACCAGCACGACGATCCCGACGATGGCCACGAAGGCGGCCAGTCCGTACTGCGGGGTGTCCACCGTGCGTGACGGCGTGGTGCCGGTGGTGTTCATGCGAGTCCCAGCTCCTCGAGGGTCGAGGCGACGCGCTCGTTCTGCTCCTCCAGGAAGGTGCCGAACTCGTCGCCGGTGGTGAAGTCGTCGATCCAGCCGTTGCGCTCCAGCGCCTCGCGCCACTCGGGCGTGTCGTGCATCTGCGTCAACAGCTCGATGTACTCGTCGCGCGTGGCGTCGGAGATGCCCGGCGGGGCGAGCACGCCGCGCCAGTTGATGAAGCTGAAGTCGACGCCCTCCTCCATGAGCGTGGGCGCGTCGACGGTGTCGAGCCGCTCCTCGCCCGAGACCGCGAGAACGCGCAGCGAACCGTCGTCGATCTGGCCCTCGAACTCGCCCAGGCCGGACATGCCGACCTCGATCTTGGAGCCAAGCAGGGCCGTCGTCAGGGGTCCGCCACCGTCGTAGGTGATGTAGTTGACGTCCCTCGCGTCGATGCCGAGCTCCTGCGCGAGCTGCATCGGGAACAGGTGGTCGGGGCCGCCGGGCGACGAGCCGCCGCCGATCGTCACGCTGCCCGGGTCCTTCTTCCAGGCGTCCACGAAGTCCTGGACGTTCTCGAACGGGGAGTCCTCGGGGACGAGGATGCCCTCGGGCTCGGAGACCAACTGCGCGATGGGCGTGGCCTTGTCGACCGTGGCGTCGGAGCCGTTCGTGAAGACCGAGCCGACCACGCCCAGGCCCATCGTCATCATCAGGTCGTCGGCACCGCGCTCGTTCATGAGCCGTTGCATCGCGACCGTGCCGCCGGCGCCGATGACGTTGGTGACCTCGAAGCGTCCGGTGAGCTCGTTCTCCTCCATCGCCCGGACCCCGGCCCGGCCGGTCAGGTCGTAGCCGCCGCCGGGGCTGTTCGGGATCATCATGCGCAGTCGCCGATTCGCGGGATCGTCGTCCTCGGCCCGCGTCACGCCGCACCCGGCCAGCATCGCCAGCACCAACGCCGCCACGATCCCGATCCCGAGACTGCGGCGGCGGTGGTCGTTCCTTGCCCACGTGGTCATGGATACTCCTCGTCGTCCCCCTGATCATGCGTCCGGATGTGGCGTGGGTCACGATTGCGGAACCAAAGGAGATTGTGGTCATTGTGGTCAAGCGCAAGGGCGTGCTGCCGGGCGACGGCCCGTCGAGCGGGCGGCGGCTGACGCTCGCGGGGCAGGTCCTGCTGCTGCAGCTGGCGGTCGTCGCCGGCGTGCTGCTCGTCGTCGCGGTCATCTCCTTCCGCCAGAGCACGGCCGCCTTCACCGACGAGCGCGGCAGCGCGATGCGATCGGTGGCGGAGTACCTCGCCGGCGGGGAGGTCGTGCGCACCGGGGTCGACGACACGACGGCGACCCGCACGCTGGCGCCCTTCGTGGAGCGGGCCGTGGCCCTGTCGGGAGCCACCGACGTGCTGGTCACCGACCCGGACGGCGTCGTGATCGCCGCGGCCGAGCCGTCGCGCGTGGGGACCACCGTCGACCTCGGGGAGAGTCGCGTGCGCGAAGGCCGCGGATGGAGCGGCGACATCGTCCGGGACGGCGGTCGGTACGTCACCGCGCACGCTCCGGTGCTCGCCGACGACGGCACGCTCGTGGGGATCGCCGTCGCCGAGCAGTCGTACCCCTCGTGGTGGGACCGCGTGGTCGACTCGTCGAGCGACCTCGCTCTGTACCTCGGCCTCGGCGCGCTCCTGGGCGGGCTGGGCACGTGGGCCGTGGCGCACCTGCTCAAGCGGCGGACCCGCGGACTGGGTGGCGAGGAGATCGCGACGCTCGCGGACCACGGGTACGCCCTGCTCCACAGCATCCGCGAGGGCGTGGTGGCGGTGGACAACGCCGGCACGGTGACCGTCATGAACGACGCAGCCCGGAGGCTGCTGGGCGTCTCGGACGATCCCGTCGGGCGACCGATCAGCACCGTGGGGCTCGATCCGGAGCTGACGGCCCTGATCGCGGGCGACGCCGAGGCCCGGGACGCTGTGGTGCTCACCGGCGACCGGGTGCTCGTGGTGAACCGCCGGGCCGCCTCGAGCCGCGGCCTCGGCATCGGCAGCGTCACGACGATGCGCGACCGCACCGACGTGGTCGAGGTCGAGCAGCAGCTCAGCTCCAACCTCTCGATCAGCGACGCCCTCCGCGCGCAGACCCATGAGTTCGCCAACCGGCTGCACACGATCTCGGGCCTCGTCGAGCTCGGCGAGTACGACGAGCTGGCGAGCCTGCTGGGCACCCTCACGCGCGAGCGCGCCGTCCTGGACGCGAGCCTGCGCGAGGCCGTGCAGGATCCGGCCGTCGCGGCGCTGCTGGCGGCGAAGGCGAGCCAGGCGGGCGAGGCCGGGCTGCGGCTGAGGATCGACGAGTCGTCCCGCCTGCCGACACTGGACCCCGATCTGGCCGCCGACCTCACCACCGTGCTGGGCAACCTCGTCGACAACGCGCTCGACGCCTGCCGGGGAGGCGCCGGGAGCGAGGTCGTGGTCCGGGTGGGCGACGTCGATGGCACGATCGAGGTCGTGGTGAGCGACGACGGACCCGGCGTGCCCGACGAGATCGCCGCGTCGATCTTCTCGCGGGGGTACTCGACCAAGCCCGAGGTCCTCGGAGGACGTGGCATCGGCCTGCCGCTCGTGCGCCTCATCGCCACACGTCGCGGGGGCTCGGCCACCCTCGACGGCAGCGGCCCGGGTGCGACGTTCCACGTCCGGCTGCCCCGCGTCGGTGATGCCGCATGATCCGCGTCCTCGTGGTGGACGACGACTTCATGGTGGCGCGGATCCACGAGCGCTTCGTGGAGCGCACCGAGGGCTTCTCGATCGTCGGCACCGCGGGCACGGGTGCCGAGGCGCTGAGCGCCGTCGCCGAGCTCTCACCCGACCTCGTGCTGCTGGACGTGCACCTGCCCGACATGGACGGCATCGAGGTGCTGCGCTCGCTGCGCGCGGCGGGCCACGGCGTGGGCGTCATCATGGTGACCGCGGAGCGGGACGCCGAAGTGGTGCGGGCCGCCCTGCTCGGAGGCGCCCAGCAGTACCTGGTGAAGCCCTTCGAGTACCCCGAGCTCGCCGAGCGACTGAGGGCGGTCGCCCGGTCGCTCACTGCCCTGCGGAACGAGTCCGAGCCCGACCAGACGGCGATCGACCGCGCCTTCGGTGGCAGCACCCCCGGCGGCTCGCCCCTGCCGAAGGGCCTGAGCACCGAGACCGCCGCATCGCTGCTCCGGGCGCTCGAGAACGCCGGCGAGGTCTCGGCGGCCGAGGCGGCCGAGCTCGTCGGGCTCTCCCGGGTCAGCGCGCGTCGCTACCTCGAGCACTTCGTCCACGCGGGCCATGCGACGGTCCGGCTCCGGTACGGCGCGGCGGGTCGCCCGGAGCGGCGCTACCTGCTCGGCTGAGGCACCTCCCTGACCCCCGAATTCGGGGGTCCGCGAACGTCCGCGTCCGGTGGTAGCGTCACCGTGACGTGCGTCACATCCGTAGTCCTGAGGAGTCCCCCGTGAGAACCCTTCGTCGCCCCGCGGCCCTGGCAGCAGTCCTGACCCTGACGGCCGGGCTGGTGGCCGCCCTGCCCGCCTCGGCGGCCGACCGCTCCCCCTCGTGGCACCACCCCTCCTCCGGCGAGCGCTACGTGGCCCTGGGCGACTCGTTCGTCGCGGGACCCGGCATCCCCACGCAGCAGCCGGGCGGCTGTGCGCGCAGCGACCACAACTTCCCCAGCCTGGTCGCCGCCGAGATCGGCGCGAAGTCGTTCACCGACGCCAGCTGCAGCGCGGCGCGGACCACGCACTACTGGAACCCGCAGACGATCGGCGGAGAGACCGTCCCGCCGCAGCTCGACGCACTGAACCGCAAGACCACCCTCGTCACGCTGGGAACCATGGGCGGCAACGACGTCGGCCTGGTCGGGCTGGCGCAGACGTGCCTCGTCCAGGGGTGCAGCACGCTGCCGACGCAGCCGTTCCACGACGCGATCGACGCCCTCGCGCCCGTGTACGAGCGCCTGATCGCGGACGTGCGCGAGCGCTCGCCGCGCGCCACCATCGTGGCCGTCGGCTACGGCACCTACGTCCCGCGCGAGACCTGCGCGGCGCTCGTCAACGCCACGAGCGCCGACCTGGCGTACCTCCAGTCGATGATCGACCGGCTGAGCGACACGATCGGCGAGGTCGCGGCCGACGAGGGCGTCGCCTTCGTGGACATGCGCGACATCGAGGGCTGGCAGGAGCACTCCGGGTGCGCCGCGCCCGAGGAGCAGTGGGTCCGGGCCCTGAACCCCTACGGCGACGGCGCACCGCTGCACCCCTCGACCGCCGGCATGGAGCAGATGGCCGACCAGGCGCTCAAGGTGATCGAGCCGCTCGTCCGGGCCCGTCGGGCCTCGGCCTGGCGCGTCGCGGCCGCGGCCCACACGGTGCGTCTGCACGCGGTGTGCCACGGCCCTTCGCGACGGTCCGACGTCACGCTGCGCGTCACCGGCGGGAAGGGACTGGCCACCGCTGCCCTCTTCCACATCGGCGAGACGGCCGTCGGCGCGGACACGCGAGCACCGTTCGCTCTCACACGCTCGGCGCGCCCCCTGCGCGACCTGCGCGGCTCGGTGCACGCCAAGGTCACGCTGAAGCACGGCACGGTGTCCCACACGACGTCCGTCCGGACCAGCCGGCCGAAGTGCCTGCGCTGAGCTGAGGAGCGGGCCGATCAGGCCCGCGGGTGGCGGCGGTACGCCGAGACGGTCGGATCGTCCGCCACCCAGAAGCGCCACGGGAGGTCGGCGTTGAGTCGCACCCCGACCCGGGGACCGGCGACGATCTCGGGCGTCTCCACGCGCTCGCCGAGGGACACCGGCTCGGGATCGAGCAGGTCGGTGCCGAGGTCCAGGCTCGTGATGCCGAGCGCCTTCGTGAGGTTGCCCGGCCCGCGAGCCAACGCCTGGTCCGCGACGGGTCCGCGACGCTCGCGCGCCACGTCGATCCCCTCGACGATCTCGCCGGCACGGATCAGCACGGCCGCCGCGCGATCGGTCGGGCCCGTGACGACGTTCGCGGCGTGGTGGCCGTGGATCCGGTAGACGTACAGGCGCCACGGCGGGCCGTACATGATCTCCGAGCGCGGGGTCCGGACGAACGCGTGCGAGGCGGGATCGTCGATGCCGCCGTACGCCTCGACCTCGGTGATCCGGGCGACCACTCCGTGACCGTGGAGCAGGCGACCCAGCAGGTCGCGGGCGCGCTGGGTGACGTCGGTCATGATTCTCGGTCTTTCCCTCTCTTCACAGCAGTCACAGGGGTAACGTGAGTTCCCAGTGGTGCACTCGGGGAGGACTTCGTGACCACGTCACGTCATCGTATGCTCGCCGCCGTCACCGCTCTCGCGCTGGCGGTGGGGCTCGCGCACGCCACCCCGGCGGCCGCGGACGAGTCCGCCAGGCCCGCCGGTGAGCACTACGTCGCCCTCGGCGACTCCTACGTGGCGGGCCCGGGGATCGAGGGTCAAGTGCACCCGGGATGCGGCCGCAGCGACCGGAACTACCCGAGCCTGGTCGCCTCCGCCCTGGGTACGGCCTCCTTCACCGACGCCAGCTGCAGCGCCGCCACCACGAAGCACCTGTGGACTCCCCAGTCGACCTACGGCGAGCTGAATCCCGCCCAGCTGGACGCCCTGCGCCCCACCACGACGCTGGTCACCCTCGGCACGATCGGCGGGAACGACATCGACATCGCGAGCATCGCCGGCGTGTGCATCCTGAGCGGGTGCGCCGAGCCCCCGGTCGAGGAGCACCGCGCTGCGATCGATGCGCTGGAGCCCGTCTACCGCGGCCTGATCGCCGAGATCCGCCGCCGGTCGCCGCTCGCCCGGATCGTGACGGTTGGGTACGGGACGGCGATGCCGTCGACGGCGTGCGAGGCGCTCGGAACCGCCACCGAGACCGATCTTCGCTACGTGCAGGACCTGGTCGACCGCTTGAGCGACACCCTGCGCCGCGTGGCCGCCGAGGAAGCCGTGTCCTTCGTCGAGATGCGCGACCTGCCGGGCTGGCAGGAGCACTCGGCGTGCGCCGCGCCGGAGGCGCAGTGGATCCGTGGCCTCGAGACCCATGGCGACGGCGTCCAGCTGCACCCCTCGGCGCTGGGCATGGTGGCGATGGCGGGTCACGTACTGAAGACCATCACCGCCGCGCGACCCGCGCCGCCGGCGGAGCCCCAGCCTTTGCCGAGCGCACCTCCCGTGACCAGCCCGAAGCCCGTCCCTGCCCCCGCTCCGACGGCGAAGCCGGTGCCGACCTCGGCCCAGCGGCTCGACGCGGCGGTCCGCACGCTGCGGCTGCAGGCCGTGTGCGCCGGCCCGCGCGCCTCGCGGCGGGTGACGCTGCGCGTCTCGGGAGGCCACGGGTTCGTCCGTGGAGCGACCTTCCGGCTCGGTCGCTCCGTGATCGCACGCGACACCCGGGCTCCGTTCGCGCTGACGCGCAGCAGCTCGGCCCTCAAGCGGACGAAGTTCCGCGGCGCGTCGAGCGCCCGGGTGGTGCTGCGCCACGGGACGGCCTCGCGCGCGGTCATGCTGAGGGCCCCGCGGCCCGGTTGCCTGCGCTGACCCCGCACAACTTTTGGAACGGGATCCACGTACTTCGAGCACATCGGCGTTGATCCCGTTCCAAAAGTGGACTGGGGCGGGCTGAGGTCAGGCGGTTCGCAGGTCAGGCGGCGCGGACGAGGGGCGCGGCGAGCTGGGCCAGCGCCGGGGCCATCTGGATGCCGTAGCCGGCCTGGCCGAGGTAGTGGAAGTACCCCTCGGCCTTGGCGTCCCAGCGGGCGACGGGGTTGCCGTCGGGGGCGAACGTCCGCAGCCCGGCCCAGGCGGTGCGCACGCTGCGCAGACCCAGCGTCGTGACGGCGTTGACCGCCTCGATGGCGCGGGCGATCTCGAGCTCGTCGGGCTTGGGGTCGCCGGGCTCGTGCAGCGAGGCGTCCTGGGGCGAGCACAGGACCGCACCGCCCTCGGACTTGAAGTAGAAGCCGTCGTCGATGCCGGCGGTGAACGGCACGCCCGCGAGCGAGACCGTCGTGGACGACTGGAAGATGGTCCGCCGCCGCGGCTCGAGTCGCAGCCGCTCGGCCCCGAAGAGCGCCCCCACCACGTCGCCCCAGGCGCCCGAGGCGTTGACCACCACGTCGGCACGGAAGACGTCACCGGAGGTGGTCGTGACGACCCACTCCGATCCGTCGCGCAGCGCCGAGGCCACGCGCGCCGAGGTGGCGATCGTGCCACCGCGGGCACGGAAGGCTCGGGCGTACGCGTGGTGCAGGCCCATCACGTCGAGGTCGAGCGCTGTCTCGTCCCACGCCGCCACGGCGATCTCGCCGGGACGCAGGACGGGACAGAGCCGCTCGGCCTCGACGCCGTCGATCAGCTGGGCGTGCGTGTCCTCGGCCAGCCGGTGCACGTCGGCGTCGCGCCCGTTGACGCCGAGCCACAGGCACGACATCGGTGAGGCGACAGGCCCGTCGACGTCGAAGGGTGGGTCGACCAGGAAGTCGCGGCTCGCCGTCGTGAGCTCGCGCACGACCGGCGGGCCGTAGCTGCCGATCCACGTGGCGGCGGAGCGGCCGGTGGTGTGCACCGCCAGCGACTTCTCGGCCTCGAGCACGAGGACCTCACGGTCGGCGGCCAGCTCAACGGCGATGGCGACCCCGGAGATCCCACCGCCGATGACGATGACGTCCATCGACCCATCATGGCCGAGACCTCCGGAAAAGGCCGACGAACGGCTCAGGCCACCTCGGGCTTCGCCGCCGGCAGGTCCTCGCGACGCACCCAGATCATGTCCTCGTCGAGGTCGGTGTGCCGCGCGTCCCAGCTGTCGAGGAACCAGTTCTGGCGCACCTTCCACGGCGTCCGGGCACCCGACCGCGGCAGCAGCTCGTCGGCGCGGGCGATGTAGCCGGACGACAGATCGAGCAGCCGTGCGTCGTGCCCGAAGTCGGAGTCCGGGTCGGGGATGCCGTAGGCGTAGCCGTGGGCGTCGAGGTGGTTGAGGTAGTCGGCGACGTACTTCCACGTGAGGTCGGCACGCAGCGTCCAGGACGCGTTGGTGTACCCGACGCACCAGGCGAGGTTGGGCACGCCGCTGAACATCTGGCCCTTGTAGGTGTAGAGCTCGTGCGGGTCCACCTTGACGCCGTCGATGCTGACGTCGATCTGACCCAGGGCCACGAGCTTGAGGCCGGTGGCGGTCACGACGATGTCCGCATCGAGGTGCTCGCCCGAGGCGAGGGCGACGCCCTTCGGGGTGAACTCGGTGATCACGTCGGTGACGATCGCGGCGCTGCCGTCGCGCACCGCCTTGTAGAGGTCGCCCCCGGGGACGACGCACAGCCGCTGGTCCCACGGCTTGTACGGCGGCGTGAGGCTGGTGCGGTCGACGCCGGGCATGGACTTGCCCGTGAGCCCGAGCAGGATCGAGCGGGAGGCCTTCGGGAAGGCGCGGCAGAACATGTAGAAGCCGACGGTCATCACCGCGTAGCGCAGGCGTGCGACCTTGTGCACGAGCGAGGCGGGCAGCACCTTGCGGGCGAGGTTCGCCACGGGGTCGCTGCCGGGCTGGCTGAGCACGTAGGTGGGGGTGCGCTGCAGCATCGTCACCTTGGCCGCGTCCTTGGCCATCGACGGCAGCAGCGTGACCGCGGTGGCGCCCGAGCCGATCACGACGACCTGCTTGCCGGCGTGGTCGAGGTCCGCGGGCCAGAACTGGGGGTGGACGACCTGCCCCTCGAAGTCCTCCAGGCCGGGGAAGTCGGGCGTGTAGCCCTCGTCGTAGCTGTAGTAGCCGCTGCACAGGTAGAGGAACGAGGCGGTGACGACCTCGGTGGAGCCGTCCTTGACCGTGCTGGTGACGGTCCACACGGCGTCCTCGTTCGACCACTCCGCGGTCGTGACGCGACGACCGAACCGGATGCGGTCGGTGATGCCGTGCTTGGCGGCGGTCGTCTCGAGGTAGTGGCGGATGTCGTCACCGTCGGCGATGGCCTTGGGGTGCGTCCACGGCTCGAAGGGGAAGCTGAGCGTGTACATGTCGGAGTCGGAGCGCACGCCGGGGTACCGGAAGAGGTCCCACGTGCCGCCGATCGCGTCGCGCTGCTCGAGGACGGCGTAGGTCCGGCCTGGGGCCCGCTCCTGGAGGCGGTACGCCGCGCCGATGCCCGACAGGCCGGCACCGACGATGAGGACGTCGACGTGATCGGTCATTTGCACACTCCTATGTGACATTGGTGATGTCACATTAACAGCACTTGTGGCCCTCGTCACGGCCTTGGAGCGCTCGCTTCCCTGCGACGCCGGGATCGGTGACCGCCGCCCGTCTAGGATCTGGACCATGACCGCCGTTGCCTCCGACGCTCCAGCGCCGGCACCCGCCGATGACGATGCCCCCCGCTCCGACCGCGGACTAGGGATCTTCCTGGTCATCTCCGGAGCGATCGCGCTCTGGTCGTCGGTGATCCTGACCTACGACAAGATCTCGCTGCTGAAGGCCCAGGCCTCCGGTACCGCGAAGGAGCTGAACTGCGACATCTCGGCGTTCGTCAGCTGCAGCAGCGTCATCTCGTCCGACCAGTCCGAGGCGTTCGGCTTCCCGAACACGTTCATGGGCGTCGTGGGCTTCAGCGTGGTGGTCACGCTGGGCGTCCTGTTGGCCTCCGGGGTCGTGTTTCCCCGCTGGATCTGGGTCGGCCTCGGACTCGGCACCCTGTTCGGCATCGGCTTCGTGACGTGGCTGCAGTACCAGGCGATCTGGGAGATCGGGAAGCTCTGCCCCTGGTGCATGGTGGTCTGGGCGATGATGATCCCGATGTTCGTCGCGGTCACCGCGCGCGTCACCGGCAGCCGCTTCCTCAAGAACTGGACGGTCCTGATCTCGGCCCTGTGGATCATCGCGATCGTGGCGACCATCTGGTTCGAGTTCGGCGAGACGCTCTGGGCGTGAGCCCCTCCCCCAAAACGACAACGACGAAGGCCCGGCTGGAGAACCAGCCGGGCCTTCGTCATCGGTGCTACTTCTTGGAGATCTTCGTGTAGCCGGAGTACCGGGCCACCGTGGTGTAGCCGGACTTGTAGCCGGTGATCCGCACCTTGATCTTCTTGCCGCGGTACTTCTTGGGGATCTTGTAGCTCGACTTCGTCGCGCGCGAGATCTTCTTCGAGCCCACGTACCACTGGTAGCGGTAGGTGACGGGCGCCGGACGCCACGAGACCGAGGCGCGCAGCGTGCCCTTGTAGCGGGCGGAGCCGTAGACACGCGGGGAGTTCGTCGTGATGACACCACGGGCCACCGCGCGAGTCGCGGGGCTGGAGATCGTGATCGGCGCGTAGCCGGTGCGCTCACCACGCACCTGGACGACGATCGACCGGCCCACGGCCGACGGCGGCACCGTGAACAGCGTCGACGTGCCCTCCTGGACGACCCGTCCACCGACGAGCCACGTGAAGCGGCGCGTGGCCGGCGAGACCGGAGTCCAGCCCGACGCGCTGGCGGTCAGGCGCTGGCCCACCCGCACGGTGCCGGTGACCACGACCTTGCCGCCCGTGAAGGCAGCGCCGGTGATCCTCACGGTCGGCGTCGAGAACGACTTCGGGTTGTAGCCGGCCTTGATGCCCTTGACCACCGCGTGCACGTCCGAGCCGATCAGGCCCGAGGACGGAGTGAACGTGTTGCGGGTCTGGCTGGGGATCTTCTCCCCGTCGGCGAACCACTCGTACTCGAACTTGTCGGTCAGAGGCGACCACGTGCCGGGGACTGCGGTGAGCGGCTTGCCCTGGATGCCCGACCCTTCGATCCGCGGCGTCGGGGTGGAGATGAAGTCGATGTTCGTGACCGCCACGGTCGGGGAGCTCTCGATGGTCATGTCATCGAAGTTCAACCTGCGCGCGGTGACCCGCACGCGGATGACCTTGCCGGCCTGCGCCGTCGTGACCTTGAACGTCTCACCCGTCTCGCCCGAGATCGGCTGGTTGTCGGCCCACCACTGGTAGGAGAAGGAGTCCGGCCGGGGCGAGAAGCTGCCGGTCGAGGCGCTCAACGTGTCGTTGACCTGAATGTCGTCACGCTGCTTCGTGATCGTCGGAACCGCAGAGTTCACGAAGACGCCGTCCTGGATGGGCAGCGTAGGAGTCCACTGCGCCGAGGCGGGGCTGGGGAACGTCTCGGCGCGATAGCCGTCCTTCTTGCCGGTGACGACCGCCATAAGGCAGTGGCCTTTTTCGTCGATGGTGGGCGCGAACGACTGGCGGTCGGCGTCCGGGATCAGGAGCCAGTTCTTCATGACCGGGTCGTTGCAGTTGGGAGTCTCGAGCCAGTACCGGTACCACCGGAAGCGCAGCTCGACCCCGCCCGGGTGCCAACCGTTGTCCGCAGCGTCGTACCGCTCGATCTGAGCGGTGTCGGGCTTGAGGTCAACCGTCAAGATGTTCTGGACACCGCGGTGACCGATGACGACTGAAGGCTGAAGCGGCATGAGCCCGGTCTCCGCCGCGGACGAGGTGGCACAGGTGACCTTGCGCACCCGATCGACCATGGCGACGGAGTCCAGGGAGTTGTTGCCCGCATCGGCGATCGCCAGTGTCACAGAGGACTGGCCTGCCAGTGGGACCTCGAAGGTCTCCACCGACGTGAAGTGGTTGTACGGCGTGACATCCGGAAGCAGCGGTGCCGACTGGTCGTCGGGCTGACGCTCGAACTCCTGGTTGATGCCGTGCCAGTACTTGACCGCGTTGACGTTCATCGGCTTGGGCTCGAGATAGCGGGAGTCGTTCGGGCGGTCCTGGACGATCTGACTGAAGTAGCGCACTCCCGTGTGCATGGCGTACTCGGTCTCGTCGCCTTCGCGCTTGAGGGAGATCGTGTCCCCCGGCACGGTCTCCGCGTACGTGTGGACGCGCTCCTCGGTGCCCATGGCGACGTCGACCAGAAGGCACTGATTCGCCGCGGCGTTGGCCACGTCGAATGTCAGCGAGACCCGGTCCTCCTCACCATCGAGGTTCGTCGACGGCTGCAGACCCGGGACGCTCATGTTGAAGAGGTCGGACGCCTTGCCGGTGGACAGGACGGCGTACTGCCCGTTCCCGAACCGGCTCGGGAAGTCGTTGAAGGCTCGCGTCTCGACGCCGAAGCCCCGCGCGTCTCCCGCCTGCGCCACCGTGATGCCGGCCGGCAGGTCGAGCGCCGTGGCCAAGGCCCCGTTCGTGGCATCGGCATGGGCCACGGACCCCGTCGTGGCGGCCAGCAGGCCACCCATGACGGCGCCGGCGACGACCGGACTGATGAACCTTCGCATGGACATTCCCCTCTGATTCACAAAACCGCTGCCGGAACGTCCCGGCATCGGGTCACGCACCCTTGAACTGCGCCATCGCCGCGATGATCGCGGGACCGATGACGATGATGAACAGCACCGGCAGGATCGTGCCCATGAGCGGCAGCAGCATCTTGACGGGAATCTGGTTGGCCACGCCCTCGGCGCGCAGGCGTCGGCCGACGCGCATCTCGTTGGCCTGCTCGCGCACGATGTCGGAGACCGGCACGCCGAACTCCTCGCCCTGCAGGATCGAGCGCACGAACTTGCGCAGCTCGTCCACGTCGGTGCGCGCCACGAGCGACTCGTAGGCCTCGCGACGGGGCAGGCCCAGGCTGATGTCCTGGACGGTGCGCACGATCTCGTCGGCCAGCGGGCCCTTGCCGGTCTGGCCGGTGCGGGCGAGCGCGTTCTCGAAGCTCGTGCCCGACTCGATGGAGATGGTGATCTGGTCGAGCAGGTCGGGCAGCGCGTACTGGATCTCCTCCTGGCGGCGCACGGCCTTGCCGTTGAGGATGATGTCGGGCGCGAAGTAGCCCAGCACCGGAGCGCCGATCAGCAGCATCCAGCCGAGCAGACCGCCCTGGCCCGTGTAGATCATGATGCCGACGCCCACGCCGAAGGCTCCGAAGATGACCTTCTGCATGAGGATCTTGGCGACGCTCGAGCCGTCGGGACGCCCGGCGAGCATGTAGTTGCGCTCGGCCTTGTCCACGATCGCGCGCGGCGTGAGCCGGTAGCCCAGGCCGCCCTTGGCAGTGCCCGAGTGCAGGTCCTTCGCCGAGCCGCCGACGACGACCTCGGACTCGGTCAGCTCGCGCAGGCGCGCGGCGGCCGCCGACTCCTGCTTGCCGAAGATGCCCAGCGCCTTGAACAGCAGGAACAGCGAGGCGAAGATCGCGACGATGCCGATGAGGAGCATTACAGTTTCACCTTCGTGATCGACCGGAGCCACAGGCCGCCGAGCGTGTAGAAGACCAGGCTGATGATGAGCAGGATCTTGCCTGCGCCCGTGTTGAACAGGGGCATCATGTAGGCGCGGTTGACCAGCAGGAACAGCACGCCGACCGCGACCGGCAGGCTCATCAGGATGAGCGCCGACGCCTTGCCCTCGGCCGCCAGCGACTCGACCTTCATGCGCAGCTCGTTGCGCTGGGAGATGGTCTCGGTGACGCGGTCGAGGATCTCGCTCAGCCGGCCGCCCGACTCGCGCTGGATGGCGACCGCCTCGGTCACCCACATGAAGTCGGCGCTCTCCATGCGCTCGGCCGTGTCCTTCATGCCCTCGATCAGGTCGCGTCCCAGGCGGGTCTCGTTCACGATCCGGGCGAGCTCCTCGCCCATCGGCTCCTCCATCTCGGAGGCGACGCTGCCGAGCGCGTTCGGGACGTTCATGCCTGACTTCAGGGCGGAGCTGAACTGACTCATCGTCTCGGACATCTGGAGGCCGAACTTGGCCCGCCGCTTCGACGTCTTGACACCGACGTACATCTTCACCAGGAACGGCGCCGCCAGCAGCAGGATCATCGCGAAGAAGAACGAGCTGGTCAGGGCCAGTCCGGCGGCGAACGCCACGAACGCGATCAGCAGGGTCGTGGCGACGACCGAGGTGACGCTGGACTTGATGCCCGCGAGCGACAGCTCCTCCTCGGTGAACGGCTTGAGGCCGATGGTCGACAGCACCTTGTCGATGAGGTCATAGACCGGCGTGGACTCCTTGGCCCGGCCGCCCTCGCCCGAGGCCTCGGCCTTCATCTGCTCCGAGCGCAGGTTGGCCATGTCGGGCTGCAGGAGCGCATAGCCCAGGGCCGCCACGGAGACGAGGATCGACACGACGCCGATCGCCAACAGAGTGGTCACGAAGCGGACTCCTTGCGGGCGTTGAGCAGGTGGGGCGGCACGTGGATGCCTCGCTCCTCGAGCAGGTCGACGAGGTGGGCGCCGTCGCCCACGGCCTTGACCGTGCCGCGGGGGTGTCCGTCCTCGTCGTAGCCGGCACCGAAGTCGAAGCGGTAGAGGTCGTTGAGCACGGGCTCGTCGTCCTTGATCCCCGTGAGCTCGGTGACGTAGGTGATGCGACGCGAGCCGTCACGCAGGCGCGAGATCTGCACGATCATGTCGACGGCCGAGCCGATCTGCTCGCGGATCGCACGCAGCGGCAGGTCCATGCCGGCCATCAGCACCAGCGTCTCCAGACGGGCGATGCAGTCGCGCGGCGAGTTGGCGTGCAGGGTCGAGATCGAGCCGTCGTGGCCGGTGTTCATCGCCTGCAGCATGTCGAGCGCCTCGCCCGAGCGGCACTCGCCGATGACGACGCGGTCGGGGCGCATGCGCAGCGAGTTCTTGACCAGGTCGCGGATCGTGACCTCGCCGCGGCCCTCGATGTTGGCCGGGCGCGCCTCCAGCTGCACGACGTGGGCCTGCTGCAGCTTGAGCTCGATCGCGTCCTCGATCGTGACGATGCGCTCGTCCTCGGGGATGAACGACGACAACACGTTCAGCAGCGTCGTCTTGCCGGTGCCGGTACCGCCCGAGACGAGGATGTTGAGGCGGCCGCGGACGCACAACTCGAGCAGCTCGGCCAGGTCGGGACTCATCGAGCCGTAGTTGATGAGGTCCTGGATGCTGAGCGCCTTCTTGGCGAACTTGCGGATCGTCAGGGAGGAGCCGCGCACCGCGAGCGGCGGGATGACGGCGTTGACGCGCGAGCCGTCGGTGAGTCGCGCGTCGACCAGCGGGGACGACTCGTCGATGCGGCGGCCGACCTTGCCGACGATGCGCTCGATGACGCGGCGCAGCTGGTCCTCGGAGCTGAACGACTCGTCGGCGAGCGTGAGCTTGCCCTTGCGCTCGACGAAGATCTGCGAGGGGTGGTTGACCATGATCTCGCTGATGTCGTCGTCGTCGAGCAGGCGCTGGATCGGTCCGAGGCCGAGCGCGTCGTCCTCGATCTCGCGCATGAGCTGGGCGCGCTCGGCGCTGCCGAGCTGGACGTGCTCCTCCTGCAGGATGAGCTCGAGCTCGGAGCGGACGAAGTCGCGCAGCTGCAGGTCGGTCAGCGAGGCGTCGTTGATGCGGGTGCCGATGCGACGGAACAGCGACTCGACGGAGCGGCGCTTGAGCTCGTCGAGCACCGCGGAGCGCTGCAGGACGGTGGTGGGACGACTGCCGGTCTCGATGTGCTTCTCGGCTGCCAGCAGCCGGTCGGTGATGCTCATTCGTCCCTCCTGAACAGTCCGCCCCGGCGGCGAGCGGTCTCGCCGCGAAGCTTGGCCACCATGGCGTCGACCGCGCCGGAGAGCTCGGCCGAGCGCTTCGCCTGGGCCAGCGGCTTGCCGGTGTTGACCGAGAGCGCGATGTCGACCGAGCGGGCGACGGAGACGTCGACGGGCATCTTCAGCGCGGCCGAGATGTCGTCGAGCTCGAGGCCGGTGCCCGACTCGGTCATGTTCACGACCAGGTGACGGTTCCGCGGCAGCAGGTCGATGGTGTCGAGCAGGTCGACGGCCCGGCGCAGGGCCTTGACGCTCGAGACGTCCATCGTCGTCACCATGATCACGTCGGTCGCGACCTCGAGCGCCGCCAGCGTCTCGTCGGTCAGACCCGAGCCGGTGTCGATGACGACGTAGGCGTAGTCCTTCGACAGCTGGCGGAGCAGGTCGCTCTCCTGCTGCGGGGTGAACTTCTCGAGCGCGGCGGGCGACTCCGAGGCGGCGAGGACGAGCAGCTTCTCGTCGAACGCGTTGAGCAGGCCCTTGACCACGAGCGGCGGCTGGACGCCGTCCTGCGTGAACGCGTTCTCCAGCGTGTGCTGCGCGTTGATGTTCAGGACGCTGCCGACGTCGCCGAACTGCGAGTCGAAGTCGACGATCACCGTGTCCAGCGGGGCGCGGCGCGACAGGGCGATGGCGAGGTTGGTCGAGATGGTGGTCTTGCCGACGCCGCCCTTGGGCGACAGCACCACGACCACGCGGTGCTCCTCGGGGTCGATCTTCACGACCGGTGCGGCGGGCACGGCCGGCGCCTCGCGCTCGGTGCTTGCTCCGGGCATCGTCGCGCCGGCGTGCCGGGCGAGCAGGCGCTCGATCTCGAGGTCGGAGGAGATCGCCGGCACCGACTCCACCACGCCGAACTGGCGCTGCTCGGCCGAGAGCGGCTCGGGCGACTCGCGCACCAGGACGACCGGCACGTCGAGCTGGTGGTCGTGGACGATGTCGGCCATCTCCATGGACTGCTCGTCATCAACGTCCTCGCAGATCACCACGAGGTCGATGGCCCGCATCGTGCCCAGCATCGAGTTGAGAGCGTGCTCGGAGAAGGTGGGTCGCAGACCCACCACCTGCCGGTCGGCGACGCGGCGCAACCGTCCCGCGAAGGGGCTGGACTCGGTGATGACGATGATGCTCACTTGACGAGTGTCCCCACATCCACGGCCGAGGCACCGTCACGGTTGGTCTTGTCATTCTGGACCGTCAGGCGAACCTGTCCGAACTGCGCAGCGGCGGCCACCTCTGTGGCCTGCGAGGTGTTCACGGCGAGCGTGACCACCATGGTGTTGTCCTCGTTGGACTTGACGTTCGTGACCAGGACGTTCTGCGCGATCATGCGGCTGCGCTTGTCCTTGTCCTGCTCCACGGTGGCGATGACGCCCACCCGAACCCCTTCGTCGATGCGCTCGCCGACACCGGCGGCCGCATCGAGCGACACGGACATCTCCTGCAGGCCGTCAGGCACGTTGGCCTTCGCGGCGGCCTTCGCGCCCTCCTTGGCGAAGCGCGAGTCCAGCAGCTGCTCGCCCTGGACGAGCGGCACGGTGGTCTTGAGACCCTCGATGGTCTTCAGGTCGCTGACCGCGCCCTTGGCGACCGAGGCGTTCGGCAGGCTGACGAGCTCGACGTTGTCGCCCACGGTCGCGGAGTCCGCGTTGGCCGACAGGTCGTTGACCACCCGGTAGACCTTCACCAGCTCCGCACCCTCGAACGCGCGGTTCTTGGCGCTGGCCGCGTACGCGACGACGGCACCGATGCCCACGATCGCCAGCACGGCGGCGGCGATGGCGGCGATGACGCGAGAGTTCATGTGCGAAGTCCTTCGGGTAGATCAGGGAGGTGTTACTTGACGAGCTTGACGTTGGTGAGACCGAGGTTGGGAGCGTCGCCGCTCAGCCCCGAGCCGGTGTTGTTGTAGAACGACCCGTACTGGGTGAAGCCGTTGAACAGCGCGCCCTCGGAGGAGCGGACGAACTGCCCACGGACACCGGCGCAACCGCCGCCGATGGTCGCGAAGTTGAACTTCATGTCGCAGTTGTTCGTGTAGCTCAGGGCGGAGAAGCTGGGCTGCACACCGAAGTAGAGGAAGGGGTAGTTGACCCACTTGTCGACCTTGAACGGCGCGAAGCCCAGGATGACCAACCGGCTGGGGTAGGAGACCGACCCCCAGAAGACCGACTTCTTCTCCACCGCGTAGATCGGCATCATGACGACGCTGCCGTTGCCGACGCCGGCGAGCTTGGCCTCCATGCAGGTGTCGGCCGTGATGAGGGACCAGTCGTCCAGCATGTTGCGGTAGACGTCCCACAGGTTGGCGCTGAAGTCGCAGTTGGTGTTCACGCCCGGGAAGAACGATCGCGTGAAGTACATGGCCTGACCGACCGCTCCGTAGCCGGAGGCCGTCCCCCGCTTGGAGTACACCGTCGCAGCCGTCGCGCCGGTGCCGGGGCAGCTGGCCTCGCCGGTGCTGTAGCGGGCCCACAGGTAGGTCCGCATCGCGCCCGGGGACGTGGCCGAACCGGGCTGCGCGGCCAGCCAGTCGCAGTAGGGCAGGCCCATCGGGATCAGCTTCGTGCCGACCAGCGGCACGGTGTTCCACGTCGCGGTCGCCTCGGAGCGCACGGTGCTCGAGGCGTCGCCCAGGACCTTGGCGAACGTGTGGTTGACGTTCTTGGAGACCCGCACCGTCACCTTGCCGTCGTCGAAGGTGGGGTTCTTGACGACGCCGTCCTTCAGCGTCTGGGCGGAGGCGGTGGTGCCGGCGTTCTGCTGCGCGTACCAGGTCGCGGTGCTCGGCAGGCAGGTCGACTTCTTGAGGGAGCAGTCCGTGGCCAGCGCGAGCACGGCCTGGTCTGCGGCGCCCTGCACCGTGGCCTTCTCGCTGGAGGCGACCGCGAAGTCCACCGACACCGCGGCCATGCCGAGGAGGGCGACCATGGACAGGGTCACCAGGACGATCGTGGCGCCCTTCTCCTTCTTGCGGAGGCCGAAGCGGCGCCGCAGGTGGGTCAGTTGCACTGGGCCACCCCCCTTCCGCGGTAGGTGAAGCTGGCCCCGAAGAGGCCGGTGTACGTGGGGCGCACCACGGTGGAGGTCACCGTGACGGCGGAGCCGACCGTGGTCGGCGTGCAGTCGCCCGATCGCGTGACGTTCGCCGTGGGGGCCAGACCCGTCACGTGGGCGCGGGCCTGTCCCCAGTTGCGGTCGATCGCGTAGTTCCTGGCGGCGATCTGGGTCGCGTTGTTCAGCTGGGTCCGGTAGTTGAAGGCCATGCCGAACTCGACGATCCCGATGATGATCGTCATCAGGATGGGAACGACGAGTGCGAACTCCACGGCCGCAACACCGCGCTCGCGCTCGCGGCGCGAACGTCGTGTCCAGGTCGTGAAGTGCAGCATCACGTCTCCTCCCTCAAGGACTCGTGGGTGGGGCGTCGCTGCCCCGGGACGGGTGTGCCGCGCCGCGATACGCGACGCGGCACACCCAGGGTCGGTTCGTGCGAACCGCTCGGATCAGAGACCGAGCTGGCCGCCGAGGCCGTTCCAGAAGCCGGTGAGCTCGCCACCGAAGATGGCGATGGCGCCGACGATGGCGACGGCGATGCCGGCGATGATCAGCGCGTACTCGGTCGCGGTGGCGCCCTTCTCGTCACGCTCGGCGGTGAAGGCGGCCAGGAAGTTCAGAATCTGCAGCATGGGTTTTCTCCTCTGTGTCGTGGTGAACTCGCATACTGCGAAGTCCCAAAACGAACGCTAATGGGGCTGTATCGCACTGGTGTCGCTTTCTGTGAAACAAACACGCCAAAGCGAGAAAAATAGTTCTTAGGTACTAGTGGGACTGATGTGACTGGTGGGATGGGACCCGCGTTACGCGAAAACGCTGGACCCGAAGGCCCAGCGCCGTTCGTCTTAAGGCTCAGAAGATGGCGGAGAAGCCGCCCAGGCTCGCTGCCAGCGAATCGCCGAACATGACGATCACGCCCACGAGCACCACTGCGATGCCGGAGATCAGCAGGGCGTACTCCGTGGCGCTCGCTCCGCGCTCTCCGCCGAGGGCGGGCTGCTGCTGGTCCATGTCTTCTCCTGGGGGCCGTGTCGTCAGCCCGTCCCCGAGACGGGACCATGTGACGCTTGGGGCTGAAGGTAGTGCACGCGCCGACGGCCCGGGGGCCGTTCGCCCAAGACTCCCGCGACTTTTCGCCCGCGCCCGCGGCGGAACGGGCAGACAATCGAAGGATGACCTTCGAGACCCTCGCGCTGATCTGCGCGATCGGGTTGCTCGGCCCGCTGCTCGCGGTGCCGTCGACCTGGCGGATCCCGGTGGTCGTGGGCGAGCTGCTGGGTGGGCTCGCCGTCGGCGCGAGCGGCGCCGGGTGGCTCGACCCGGGCGACGAGACCTTCAGCTTCCTGGCCGAGCTGGGCTTCGCCATGACGATGTTCGTCGTCGGCACGCGGGTGCCGATCCCCGAGCACGGACTGAAGTCGGCGCTAATCGTCGGCGCCGGACGCGCGGCGCTCGTCGGAGTGGCCGCCGCGGTAGCCGGGACCGTCCTGGCGGACGTGTTCGATGCGTCCCACCCGGCCGTCTTCGCCGTCCTGATGGCCTCCTCCTCGGCCGCGCTGGCGATGCCGGTGCTCGAGGACGAGGGCTTCGAGGGGCCCCACCTGGTGCCGCTGCTCACGCAGATCGCGGTCGCCGACGTGGTGTGCATCCTCGTCCTGCCGCTGGCGATCGCGCCGGACCGAGCGGCCGAGGCGGCGCTGGGCTCGGTCATCGTCGTGGCGGCGGGCGTCGTGCTGTTCCTCGTCCTGCGCGCCCTCGAGGCCCGCGGGATCTGGGAGGCCGTGCACGAGGAGAGCAAGGAGCGACGCTTCGCCATCGAGTTGCGGACCAGCCTGATCGTGCTCACGGCGGTGGCCGCCCTCGCGGTCGCGACCCACGTGACGGTGATGCTCGCGGGATTCGTGTGCGGGCTGGCCATCGCTGCCGTGGGCCCACCACGCCGGCTCGCGCGACAGCTGTTCGCCCTCGCCGACGGCTTCCTCGGCCCCGTGTTCTTCGTGTGGCTCGGCGCCTCACTGGACCTGAGCGCACTCGTCGACGAGCCCGGGCTCATCGCGCTCGGCGTGTGCCTGGGCCTCGGCGCCATCGTGACCCATCTCGTCGTCCGGCTGACCGGGCTGCCGGTCCCCCTGACCGTGCTCACCGCGGGGCAGGTCGGCGTGCCCGTCGCGGCCGCCACCATTGGCACCCAGACCGGCGAGCTCGAGGGAGGACTGCCCGCGGCTCTCATCCTCGGGGCGCTGATCACCGTCGCCGCGGTGTCCGTCGCGGCGCGCTTCCTGCCCGCGCCACCCACCGCGACCGGGGCGGAGAACGACGCGACGGGCAGACTGGACCCATGACCTCCCCGAGCGACTCCGCCGTCGCCGTCTACCTGGACTTCGACAACATCGTCATCTCGCGCTACGACCAGGTGCACGGCAAGCAGTCCTTCTGGCGTGACCGCGACGCCGGCTTCGACGAGGCCAGGCTCCAGGCCGCCGAGGTCGACGTGCACGCGATCCTCGACTACGCCTCCTCCTTCGGCCGGCTCGCCCTGACGCGGGCGTACGCCGACTGGTCGATGCCGTTCAACGTGCGCTACAAGAAGCAGCTGGTCGACCGCGCCATCGACCTCGTGCAGCTGTTCCCCGCCTCGGGCTCCAAGAACGGTGCCGACATCCGGCTGGCCGTCGACGCCCTCGAGGACATGGGCCGCATGCCGCAGGTCGGTACGGTCGTGCTGGCCGCCGGCGACTCCGACTACATCCCGCTGGCGCAGCGGCTGAAGCGCATGGGCCGCTACGTCGTGGCGGTGGGGGTGGCCGGAGCCACCAGCCGCTCCCTCGCCGCCGCGTGCGACGAGCTCCTCACGTACGACAACCTCCCGGGCCTGGCCGATCGCGGTGACGAGGCGGAGGTCGAGAAGGCCTCTCCCCCGCCGCGCAAGACGGCGAAGAAGTCCTCGCGCCGGTCGTCCGGGGGGAAGTCCACCGCCGAGCCCGAGCAGGAGGCCGAGTCGTCGGAGGCCCCGGCGGACACCGCGCCCGTGCTGAAGCCCGTGTTCGTCCCCGCGGGCGGCGCGGTCGACGACGAGGACGACGAGCTCGCGCTGACCCGCCAGGCCACGCGGCTGCTGCTGCGCGCCCTGCGCCTGCTGGGCGAGAAGGACTCCGACGACGAGTGGATCCACTCGGGCACGGTCAAGAGCCAGATGAAGCGGATGGACTCGTCCTTCAACGAGAAGGACCTCGGCTTCAAGACGTTCACCGACTTCCTCAAGTCGCGGAACTCCGTCGTGGAGGTCGACGAGGCCAACCAGCGGCGCAAGGTGCGACTTCGTCCGGGGCACTGATTGGCCCGGCGGGGGTCCATGCACTAGGCTGGAGTCAGTTGCATGGCATGACTCGGCAGATTGATGGTCGAGCCTCGTTGAGGCTTTTCGGTTTTCTCTTTGGTTCGAAGTGACGCGTGACAACAAGACGTACGCGATTCACGAGTGCGCACAACCTCCCAAGGAGACAACATGGCTACCGGAACTGTGAAGTGGTTCAACTCTGAAAAGGGCTTCGGCTTCATCGCGCCCGACGACGGCGGCGAGGACCTGTTCGCGCACTTCAGCGAGATCCAGGGCTCGGGCTACCGTTCGCTCGAGGACAACCAGAAGGTCGAGTTCGAGGTGACGCAGGGCCAGAAGGGCCTGCAGGCCGCCAAGATCCGCGCGATCTGAGCTTTCGCAACGCGAGAACTCCACGGAAAGCCCCCGCTTCGGCGGGGGCTTTCCTCTTTTCCGGAACGCTGGACCGGGGGTCAGCGTTACCGGTCTCCAGCGCCGAGGCGCTGTCCGTCGCGGCCGGCCTCGGCGCCGATGGCACGCAGCTGGTCCTCCACCTCAGGAGCGTTGTGGTGGCTGAGGTGCACGGCCACCACGCGGGTCGCATCGTCCACCAGCCCCTCCGCACGCAGATCCCCCACCGACCCGGCGAAGGTCGTCAGGCCGAGGTGCCGTTGTCCCGCAAGGTCGAGCCGGTCGCCGAACGTCTGCTCCATCAGCACGATGTCGAGCCGCTCGGTGCCCATCGCCTCGAGGGCGCCCTCGGCCCACGGGCCGGTGTCGCAGGCGTACAGCAGGGACCGCTCCGCGTCGATCCGGTAGAGCACCGCCTCGCCGAGCGCCTCGTGAGCCGCCGGGACGACCGTGATCCGGTACTCCCCCGCGGCGAACCCGTCCCCCGCCGTCACCTCGACGAGCCGCACCGCGGTCTGGTCGGGCGCGAGCCAGTCGCGGCACCGCTCGATCGCGGGCGCCGGTCCGTACACGGTCAGCGGCCGGTCGCTGACCCAGGCCCGGTGCAGCAGGAACGCGGGATCGAGGTGGTCGGAGTGGGCGTGCGAGACCAGCACCGTGTGCACGTCCACGAGATCGACTCCCGCGCGCAGGGCCTGGCGCGCGGCCTCGGGTCCCGGGTCGATCCACACGCGGTCGTCGACCAGCACGCTGGTGGGGGTCCGCAGCTCACCGCGCTCGCGCATCGTCGTGCACGAGTCGCACCGGCAGAACGGCGACGGCCACCCGTCGGCCGAGCCCGTCCCCAGCAGCAGTAGGTCCACGATGCCCGCTCAGTCGTGCGCCGGCGCCTCGCCGCGCAGCCCCGGCGAGCACATGACCTTCTCGGGCGTGATCGCGATGACGACGCGCCGAGGGTTCTCCTTGGGCTGGCGGTAGCGCTGGGCGTAGAGGTTCTCGGCGAGCGTGATCGACTCGCGGTCGCGCAGGATCTCGGCCGTGCCGGCGATGCTGAGCCACTGGGGTCCGGCCACCTGGGCCACCGTGGCGCGCGGGTCGCGCTCGACGTTGCGGACCTTCTGGCTGCCGTCCATCGTCGTGATCCGCACGACTCCCTCGTGCACCGTGAAGCCGACCGCGACCACGTGGATGCGGCCACCCGGTCCGATCGTCGACAGGGTCGCCAGGTGGCGGTCGGTCAGGAAGTCACCCTCGGGCAGCCAGACGTCGGTCATGGGCTCCATCATCGCGGGCCCGCCTCGGCCGCTCGGCCCGGGTGCCGGATCGTAGGCTGAAGGGCGTGTCAATCTCTCCCGTCTCCCCTGCCGCGACCTTGCCACTGCGCCACGGCCCCGCGTGGCCGAACCGCTGGACGCTGGCTCCCCTCACGAACAAGCAGAGCCACGTCGACGGGACCTTGTCCGACGACGAGTACGCGTGGCTGGTCGCGCGGGCGCACGGCGGATTCGGCCTCGTGATGACCTGCGCGGCGTACGTGTCGCCCGAGGGACAGGCCTGGAGGGGACAGCTCGGCATCAGCGACGACCGGCACGACGCGGGCCTGCGGCGACTCGCCGACGGGATCCGCGAGCTCGGGGCCGTCTCGTCGATCCAGCTGCACCACGGCGGGATGCGCGCCGACGCGACGGTGACGGGACGCCCCACGGTCGCACCGTGGGCCGATCCCGAGCGCGGAGTCGAGGCGCTCTCGACGAGCGACGTGCAGCGGGTGATCGACGACTTCGTGCGCGCGGCGGTGCGGGCCGAGGACGCCGGCTTCGACGGGGTGGAGATCCACGGCGCCCACGGCTACGTGCTGTGCCAGTTCCTCGACGCGCGCAAGAACCACCGCACCGACGGGTACGGCGGATCGCTCGACGGACGGAGCCGGCCGCTGCGCGAGGTGCTGAGTGGGATCCGCGCCGCGACCGGGCCCGACTTCCAGGTGGGCGTGCGCGTGTCGCCCGAGGGCTACGGGATCACGGTGGCCGACTCGCGCGCCCTGGTCGAGCAGCTGCTCGTCTCGGGTGACGCCGACTACGTCGACCTCTCGCTCTGGGACGTGGCCAAGGCGCCCCGCGAGCCCGACGTGGACGGCCTGCTGATCGACCAGTACCTCGACCTGCCGCGCCACGGCACCCGTCTCGGGGTCGCCGGGAAGATCCTCTCGGCGCAGGACGCCGACTGGTGCCTCGCGCGCGGAGCCGACTTCGTCACGGTGGGCACGGCCGCGATCATCCACCACGACCTGCCGCGGCTGGTGGCGCAGTCGCCGGACTTCGTGAGCGACCCGCAGCCGTTCAGCCGCGACCGCCTGCGGCAGGAGCACCTCAGCCCGACGTTCATCGACTACCTCGCCGAGGGCTGGGACGACTTCGTCGCCTGAGGGCCACACAACGCACTGAGGCCGCCCCCGATGGGGGCGGCCTCAGTCTGCATGACACTCACGAGGAGCAAGGTGGAGCTGCCGGGAATCGAACCCGGGTCCTCTGGCGCTGAAACAGGTCTTCTCCGGGTGCAGTTCGTCTGACGCTTTTCTCAGCCCCGGTGCTCGGACGAACGCGTCACCGACAGGCTCAGTAGCGAAAAAGTCCCGATCTGGCCGCGCTACACGATCAGATCAGCAAGTCCTCTAGATGAGATGGACGATCCGGGACGAGGACGCTCCCGGGTCCACCCTCCGCAAGTCGCTGTCAGGCAGCGAGGGCGAAGTCAGTGCGCTTGGAATCGGCACTTATGGGTTTGCAACGAACGTTAAAGAGATGACGTTGCCTTCTCTACCCGCTTCTCCTGGATTCGAACGACCACAGTCGAAACCGATCAGCCCCTCTGAAATTGTCAATACACCCATACTAACCGCCCCACCGCGCGATTTGTTCCGTCTCGTTCACGAGGGGCCTAGCGTGGACCCGAGACATCCTCGAGGAGTGCGATGGACGTGCTGGAGTTCGCCGATGCCGGTGCGTGGGACGACTGGCTGGAGCAGCACCACGCCACCGCGCCCGAGGCGTGGCTGAGGATCCGGCGCAAGAACGCCGACGTCGCCCTGCTGACCATCGGCGACGCACTCGACGGTGCCCTGTGCCACGGCTGGATCGACGGCCTGCGGCGGTCGCTCGACGCGGTCTCGTTCCTGCAGCGCTACTCGCCGCGGCGGGCCCGGAGTCCGTGGTCGCAGGTGAACGTCGCCAAGGTCGAGGCGCTGGAAGCGGCCGGCCGGATGCGTCCGGGTGGCCTCGAGCAGGTGGCCGCGGCACGGGCGGACGGCCGGTGGGACGCGGCGTACGTGCGCCAGGCGGAGGCGCAGGTGCCACCCGACCTGGCCGCCGCGCTGACCGCGGCTCCCCTCGCGGCGGAGGCGTTCGAGGGACTGGGGCTCACCGCGCGCTACGCCATCGTGCTGCCGGTGCTCAAGGCCAGGACGCCCGCGGCAAGGGCGCGCCTCGTCCAGCGGTCGGTCGCGCAGCTGTCCGCCCGCCCCGGCGACTGACCCTTCCGCCGGGTGGCGCAGACGGGGGTCGCGAGTGGCGGGCGGGTCAGGGGGCGCCGGGGCCGAACAGGTCGGCGCCGTTGTGCCAGAGGACGGCGCACATCCAGTCGTCGCCGAGGCCGAGCCGGTCGAGGGCCTCGACCTGGTGGGCGTACGGGTACGGGATGTTCGGGAAGTCGCTGCCGAAGACGATCCTGTCCTGCAGGGCCAGCAGGCGCTGCGGGTCGGCCGGCGGCGGGTCGGGGAAGAAATCGACGAACGTCATGGTGGTGTCGAGGCGCACGTTCTCGAAGCGCTCGGCCAGGTCGCAGAACGCGTCGACCTCGGGCATCCCCAGGTGCGCGATCACCAGCGGCAGCCGCGGGAAGCGCTCCAGCACGGCGGCCACCCCTCGCGGACCCGTGTGGGGGCCGGGCATGGGACCCGATCCGGCGTGCAGGACCACCGGCACCTGTGCCTGCTCGATCGCCGCCCAGACCGGGTCGAGCAGCGGGTCGTCGGCGGCGAACTCCCCCACCTGCAGGTGGGCCTTGAACACGCCGACACCCTCGGCGATCACCGCGGGCACGTACTCGGCCGCCTCGGGCTCGGGGAAGAAGGTGGCGGACCGCACCGAGTCAGGGACCCGCTCCGCGAAGCCCGCGAGCCAGTCGTTCATGAAGCCCGCGATGCCCGGCTTGTGCGCGTACGACAGCGCGGTGAACCGCTTCACGCCGAGCGCCCGCAGCGTCTCGACGCGCTCCTCGTCGCTGGTGCGGTAGTGGATCGGCCACGGCCGGCCGAGCTTCGGCCCGGCGGCGTCGAAGTACGCCCACACCTTCGCCAGCACCGGCGGGGCCATGAAGTGCACGTGCACGTCGACGATCCCCGGCACCCCCAGCCGCTCCAAGTACGCGGTGAGGTCGGCGTCCTGCCAGGTCATATGCCCTTGAGGCGGCGACCCACCTCGCGCTCGGCGTCGCGCGACGCCTGACGCTCGGCGATGGCGTGGCGCTTGTCGAACGACTTCTTGCCGCGGGCCAGCGCGATCTCGACCTTCGCCCGGCCGTCCTTGAAGTACAGGCTCAGCGGGATGATCGTGAGGCCCTTGGACTGCGTGCGGTGATCGATCTTCTCGATCTCGTGGCGGTTGAGCAGCATCTTGCGGCGGCGGCGGGTCTCGTGGTTGGTCCACGTGCCGTTGTCGTACTGCGGGATGTGCACCTGCAGCAGCCAAGCCTCGCCCCGGTCGATCTCACCGAAGCCGTCGACGAGCGAGGCACGGCCCTGGCGCAACGACTTCACCTCCGTGCCGGTCAGGACCAGACCGGCCTCGAAGGTGTCCTCGATGTGATAGTCGTGCCGCGCCTTCTTGTTCTGCGCGATCATCTTGCGACCGGTTTCCTTGGCCATCTGATCATTGTGTCAGGTGGGGCGAGTGTCAGGTCGGGGCGAGTGTCAGGTCAGCGCCGGTGACACGTCAGAACCAGTTCATCGGGTTCGTGGTCGAGCCATTGGCCAGCACCATGAAGTGCAGGTGGCACCCCGTGGAGTAGCCGGTGGTGCCCACGTAGCCGATGACCTCGCCACGCCTGACCTTCGAGCCGCTGCTGCGGGCGAACCGCGACAGGTGGTTGTAGGTCGTGATGACGCTCTTGCCACGCTTCACGCCGTTGTTGAGGATGACGCGGTTGCCGTAGGCGCTGTTGTAGTACTGCGACACGATCGTGCCGCCCGCGGGCGCGCGGATCGGGACACCGCAGCCCACGCCGAAGTCGGTCCCGTCGTGCAGCTTGTAGACGCCGGTGATCGGGTGGCGACGCATCCCGTAGGGCGAGGTGATCGGGCCGTTGACCGGGCGGCTCAGGGTGCCACCGGAGTCACCGGTGGTGCCGCCGCCGTTGTCACCGCCACCGCCGCCACCGCCGCCGCGGCGCTTCTTGCGGGCGCGCTCGGCGGCCTCGAGCTCCTTGCGGACGATCTCGGCCATCTGGCTCTCCAGGCGGACGCGGTCGGCCTCGAGCTCCTGCTGGAGCCGCAGGTCCTCCGCGAGCGTGGCGTCGGCGTTGCGCTTGGCGCCGGCGCGGGCCGACACGAGCTTCGCGACGGACGCGGCCTGGGCCTGGGCCTGTGCCGTCAGTGCCTCCATCTGCACCACGACGGCCTCGGCCTGCTGCTTCTGGTCGGCGACCTGGTCGCGGAGGCGCTCGACCTTGTCACGCTCGATGCCGAGCATGACCTCGGACGCGGCCAGCTCCTGCATGACCGCGACCTGGGCGTCGCCGATCGACGTCTTGGCGCTCATCTGCTCGGAGAACAGGCCGGGGTCGTTGCCGCGCAGCAGGTCGCCGAAGGCCTTCAGCCCGGCGTCGCCGGCCATGACGGACTCCACGGCGAACGACTCCACCGCTCCGCGGGACTGCTTGAGCTCGCGCTCGGCCTTCTCCAGGCGAGCCTCGGCGGCCGACAGCTGGGCCTCGGCCTTGTCGAGCTCGGCGCGCAGCCGGGCGTCCTCGGCCTGGGCGACCGCGAGCTTTCCGCGGGTCCGGCCGAGCTCGGACTCGGCGGCCGACAGCTTCGTGTTGGCGTTGATGAGGGCGAGCTTCGCGTCACGCGCGGCCTTCGTGGACTCCTGGACCTCGTCCTTGGCGTCCTTCAGCTTCTTGTTGTTCTGGCGCTGCTCGCGCTTGATGTCGTCCTTCTCGTCACCGAAGGTGGGCGCGCTGAAGCCGGCCACCAGCATGGCGCTGAGGGCGAGGGCGAGCAGCGGCTTGCGCAATCTCGTCATGTGCCTCGAATCCGGGGAAGTGTCCGTCAGGACGGAATCGTGCGATGTGACGCGAGTGACTCTACGCCTCAGGTTGAGGGTTTGGCGTGAGCCCGAGGCTCGCGCGTGTCACCGCGCGTCAGACGTCGAGGTACTTGCGCGTCATGACGAAGGTCGGCACGAGCGCCAGCAGCAGGGCGAGGACCGTGGTCATGCCCATGACGAGGAAGGCGTCCTCCCAACGGACCCACGTGGTGATCCTCCCGAGCGTGTCGCGCAGGTAGCCGTAAACGACGAAGTGCATGAACGCCGCCAGCCCGGCGGCCGCGAGGGCGGCCGAGATGAACGCCGCCACGAGCGACTCGAGCACGAACGGAGCCTGGATGTGCCAGCTGGAGGCGCCCACCAGGCGCATGATCCCGATCTCGCGGCGGCGGGCGAACGCCGTCATGCGGATCGTGTTCGAGACCTGCAGGATCGCCGCGATGATGAGCAGGCCGGCCGTGGCCAGCGCCGCCCACTGCATCTTGTCGAGCATCTCGAACAGCGGGCCCAGCAGGTCGCGCAGGGAGTTGACGTTGCCCACGCCGTCCATGCCCGAGACCTCGCTGACCACGCCGTCGAACTGCTGCGGGTCCTTCAGGGTGACGAAGTACGACTCGGGGAACGAGTCGACGCCGAGGGTCTCCAGCTGCTTGCGGCCCGTGTCGGTCTGACCGAGGAGCTCACGCGCCTGGGCGTAGTTCTCCTGGGGGCTGCGGACCGTGTAGTCGCGGACCTCGGGGTTGTCGGTCAGCGCGGTCTGGACGGCCTGCTTCTGCTCGTCCGTGGCCGCGCCGCCGACGCACGTGGCCGCCGGGGAGTTCTTGGTGCACAGGTTGACCTGCAGCTGCAGCCGGTCGCCGAAGTACTGCTCGGTGCGCTCGGCCTGGGCCTGGATCAGCAGGCCGAGGGAGGCCAGCAGCAGCGACACGCTCATCGTGACGATCAGGGAGATCGTCATGGACGTGTTCCGGGTCAGGCTGGCGCGCAGCTCGTTGAGGATCGCTCGCATGGGTCTCAGTTCTCGTAGCCGTAGATGCCGCGGGCCTCGTCGCGCACGACGCGCCCCTCGTCGAGCTCGATGACGCGCTTGCGCATCTGGTCGACGATCGAGGAGTCGTGGGTGGCCATCAGGACCGTGGTGTCCTCGCGGTTGATCCGGTCGAGCAGCTTCATGATGCCGACACTGGTGCTCGGATCGAGGTTGCCGGTGGGCTCGTCGGCGATGAGGATCATCGGCCGGTTGACGTAGGCGCGCGCGATCGCGACGCGCTGCTGCTCACCGCCGGACAGCTCGTCGGGACGTCGGTGGCCCTTGCCGTCGAGGCCGACCAGGTCGAGCGTCTCGGGCACGAGCTTCTTGATCTCGTCGCGCGGCTTGCCGATGACCTCGAGGGCGTAGGCCACGTTCTCGAAGACGGTCTTGTTCGGCAGCAGGCGGAAGTCCTGGAACACCGTGCCGAGCTGGCGGCGCAGCTTGGGCACCTTCCAGCTGGACAGCTTGTTGATCTCCTTGCCCGCGACGTACACGTGGCCCGACGTGGGCCGCGCCTCACGCAGGATCAGGCGCAGGAAGGTCGACTTGCCCGAGCCGGACGCGCCGACGAGGAAGACGAACTCGCCCTTGGTGATCTCCAGGTCGAGTCGGTCGAGGGCTGCGCGCTTCTGGCCGGGGTAGGTCTTGGTGACCTTGTCGAAGCGAATCACCCGACCGAGTGTAGGTGTGGCACCTGAGGATTCGGGGAACCCGCCGCGCCGGTTCGCTGTGAAGGACGCCTCACCGGGGCGCCCCCGCCGAGCGGCGGGGCCGTGGCTCCGGCGGTTAGGGTGAAAGCCAGTCAGCACGCCGGGAGTTCAGATGAGTCTGCATGCGATCGAGGCCGCCGCCTCGATGCTCGCGGCTCGTGGCACCGACCTCGACGACCTCGTCCGCGAAGCCGGCCGCGTCCGCGACGAAGGGCTCGCGAGGGCCGGTCGGCCGGGCGTCATCACGTGGTCGCGCAAGGTGTTCGTGCCCGTCACCACCCTGTGCCGCGACCGCTGCCACTACTGCGTCTTCGTCGACACCCCCGGCAAGCTCGAGCGCAAGGGCATCGCGCCGTACATGTCCGAGGAGCACGTGCTGGCCGTCGCCCACCAGGGCGCCGCACTGGGCTGCAAGGAGGCGCTGCTGACCCTCGGCGACCGGCCCGAGGACCGCTGGGACGTCGCCCGCGAGTGGCTCGACGACCATGGCTTCGCCTCCACGCTGGAGTACATCGGGCACCTCGCCCGGCGGATCACCGCCGAGACCGGCCTGCTGGCGCACCTCAACCCCGGGGTGATGACGGCCGACGAGCTGCGCGCCCTCCGACCGACCGCCCCGTCGATGGGCATGATGCTCGAGACCACCAGCCACCGGCTGTTCGCCGAGCCCGGGCAGGCCCACTTCGGGTCGCCAGACAAGGATCCGGCCCTGCGCCTGCAGGTGCTGGAGGATGCCGGACGCCAGCGGATCCCCTTCACCACCGGCCTGCTGGTGGGCATCGGCGAGACCCTGGAGGAGCGCTTCGACACGATCCTCGCGCTGCGCGATCTGTCGGAGCGGCACGGCAACGTTCAGGAGGTGATCGTCCAGAACTTCCGCGCCAAGCCCGCCACCGCGATGCAGGGCGTGGCCGACGCCGAGACCGACGCCTACATCGCCGCCGTGGCCACCGCCCGGATCGTGCTCGGGCCCGACGCCCGCATCCAGGCGCCGCCGAACCTGTCCGATCCCGGCGAGCTCGCGCGGCTCGTCGCGGCGGGCATCGACGACTGGGGCGGCGTCAGCCCGCTCACGGCCGACCACGTGAACCCCGAGCGCCCCTGGCCCCAGGTGGACCAGCTGGCCGAGCTCACTCGCGCCGCCGGTTACGAGCTGCGCGAGCGGCTCACGGTGCACCCGCACTACATCCGCGACCGCGACACCTGGATCGACCCGGCGCTCCACGCCCCCGTGCTCGCGCTCGCCGACGCCGACGGCATGGCGGCAGGGCGCGGCCCGGCACATTCTCGTGATCTCGATACACCCCCTCGTTCCTCGGGGGCACTCGATCGCCGCTCCCTGCTGGCGCGCGCCGCGAACGACCCGTCGGGGCTGAGCGACGACGAGTACGTCCGCCTCATGACCTCCACGGGCGGCGACCTCGACCGGCTCGCCGGCCTCGCCGACGAGTTACGGCGCTCGGTGGCCGGGGCCACCGTGTCGCTCGTGCAGAACCGCAACCTCGGGTCCGACCGGGTGACCGATCCCGACCTCGTGGCGCGGGTGGCCGCCGACGCGGTCGACCTCGGCGCCACCGAGCTGTGCATCCAGGGCACGGCCCCCGCCGACGCCCCCGCCGACGTCTACGAGCAGCTGCTTCGGGCCGCCCGCGCCGCCGCGCCGAGCCTGCACCTGCACACGTTCCG
The DNA here is from genome assembly GCF_054957925.1 of Aeromicrobium sp. JP4. Taxonomy (NCBI): domain Bacteria; kingdom Bacillati; phylum Actinomycetota; class Actinomycetes; order Propionibacteriales; family Nocardioidaceae; genus Aeromicrobium; species Aeromicrobium sp. JP4. The sequence continues at coordinate 2,689,932 of NZ_CM143290.1, read as the reverse complement.
GCCCGCCGACGTCATCGACGGAGCGCGCCGCACCGGGCGCACCGTCACCGAGCAGTACGCCGCGCTCGCCGCCGTCGGGGCCGACACGGTGCCCGGCACGGGCGTGAAGGTGCTCGACGAGGGTCACCGCGCCCAGCACTTCGCCGCCGACCTCCCGGTCGACGAGTGGGAGCAGGCGATCCGCGCCGCCCACGGCCTGGGCCTGCACTCCACGTCGGTGCTGTTCTACGGACACGGCGAGACGCCGCTGCAGCGCGTGCGCCACCTGCGCCGCCTGCGGGAGATCCAGGCCGATACGGGCGGGTTCAACGAGCTCGTGCCGATGGCGTTCCCCGGGGGCGACCACTCCCCCGACCAGCACCGCGCCGTGCATGCCGTCGCCCGCCTCGTGCTGCACGGCAGCATCGGTCACGTGCAGGCCGCATGGACCCGTCTGGGCGTCGAGGGCGCCACCGAGGTGCTGCGCTCGGGCGCGGACGACCTCGGCGGCACGCTGTACGACGGACGCGTCGCCCCCGAGGCCGGCGTCGAGTACGGCCAGGAGCTCACCGTGCCGGCGGCGGAGCGCATCGCCCGCAGCCTCGGACGCCAGCTGCGGCTGCGCACCACGACGTACGGCGTGGCGTCATGACGCGCGTGCGCGTCGCGGTCGTCGGCGCGGGCTTCGCCGGGGTCGCGATGGCCCGCCGGCTCGCGGCGGCGGGTGAGTCCTTCGTCGTGCTCGAGCGACGCCCCGGGATCGGCGGCACGTGGCACGACAACCGCTACCCCGGCGTGGCCTGCGACGTCCCCGCGCACCTCTACGGCTACTCCGACATCGCCCATCCGGGCTTCAGCCGCGTCTTCGCCCCGGGCGCCGAGATTCGCGAGTACCTCGAGGAGGCCGCCGCCCCCGTCGGCGACCGCATCATGCTGTCCACCCGTCTGGACTCCGCCGCGTGGGACGGCGAGGGCTGGCGGCTCACCACCTCACGCGGCCCGGTGCAGGCGGAGGTCCTGGTCATGGCGGCGGGCCGGCTCACCGAGCCGCGGCTGCCCGAGGTGCCGGGAACGTTCGACGGGCCGATCCTCCACACCGCCCGCTGGGACGACGACCTCGACCTCGAGGGCAAGCGGGTCGCCGTCGTCGGCACCGGCGCCTCGGGCATCCAGGTGATCCCGGAGCTGGCCCGGCAGGCCGAGTCCGTCGTGGTGCTCCAGCGCAGCGCGCCCTACATCCTGCCCAAGGGCGACCGGGCCTACGCCGACGCCGAGATCGCGCTGTTCGAGCAGCAGCCCGAACGGCTCGCCGACCTGCGCGGCGATCTCATGCGCGAGACCGAGGAGGTCTTCGACCAGCGCGCCGGCGACGGTCGCGCGCAGGCCCGCGCCCGCGCGCTCGACCACCTCGCCGGCCAGGTCCCCGACCCCGTGCTGCGCGACGCGCTGACGCCCGACCACGAGTTCGGCTGCAAGCGCGTCCTGTTCAGCGACGACTACTTCACCACCCTGCGGCTGCCCCACGTGAGGCTCGTTCCGAGCGCGCTGACGGCCTACGAGCCGGGCGCCGTCGTGACGGCCGACGGGTCGCGCCACGAGGTCGACGTGGTCGTGGCGGCCACCGGCTTCCACTCCACGCGCCAGCCCTACGCCGAGCTCGTCACGGGGCGCGACGGGATCTCGCTCGACCAGTACTGGTCCCAGGGCATGCGCGCGTACGCGTCCACCGTGGTGCACGGCTTCCCGAACCTGTTCGTCCTCGACGGCCCGAACGCGACGCTCGCCCACAACTCGGCCGTGCTGATGATCGAGGCGCAGGCCGACTACGCCGCCTCCGCGCTCCCCTGGACCAGCCACGGCCCGCTGGAGGTCTCGGTCGACGCCGAGCAGGACTACATCGACGAGATCCAGGAGCGCAGCGGCGTGTGGACCTCGGGCTGCAGCAACTGGTACGTCGACGAGCGCTCCGGGCGGCAGGTGCTGCTGTGGCCCGGCAAGGCGCAGGAGTTCCGCGACCGGTTCGGCTGGTTCGATCCCGCACCCTTCGGCATCTCCCACCCGGAGTCCTCGGAGTCCGCCGGTGCGTGACCGGCGTCGCCGGGCCTGGACCGTCGTCGTCCCAGTCAAGCCCGCCCACCTGGGCAAGTCGCGCCTCGACCTGCCGGGTGTCGACCGGATCGCCCTGGCGCGCGCCATCGCGCTCGACACGATCGAGGCGGCCGCGGCTGTGGCCCGCGTCGTGGTGGTCACCGCCGATCCCCACCTCGGGGCGCCTGACGTGGAGGTCGTGCTGGAGCCCGAGCCGCGGGGCATCGCCGCCGCGATCTCCGACGGGCTCCACGTCGCGCCGGCCGGCCATCGCGCCGTGCTGCTGGGCGACCTGCCCGGCCTGAGGCCCGGCGACCTCGCGGAGGCGCTCGAGCTGGCCGAGGGCACCCGGCTCGGGGCCGTGCCCGACGAGGAGCGTCAGGGCACCACGCTGGTCACGGCACGCGAGGGCGACCTGCCGTCGGCCTTCGGGCCGGGATCGTGGCAGCTCCACCGGGCGGCCGGCTTCGTGGAGCTGCCCGTGCCGGTGTCGTCCACGCTGCGTCGCGACGTCGACCACGCCGACCACCTCGTCGGCACGCTCGGTCCGCGCACGACGGCCGTGCTCGGCCGCGTGCTGTGACGCTCACTTCCGGCTGAAGACCGGGCCCGTCCCGGTCGGGACGAGCAGACCACGCTCCACCGTCAGGGCATCGGCCAGCTCCAGCGGCGGGTCCTTGTCGCCTCCGCACAGCACGACACCGCTTTCGTCGGGTGTGAGCAGCACCTGGTCGCCCCGCAGGTCCCAGCGGCCCGGAGCCTGTGAGCACGTGTCGGTGACGACGTACCGGTTGTCGTCCGTGAGCGTCAGGATCAGTCGGCGGCCCGTCTCCGGGACCGGCTCGGAGACCCAGGCACCGAGCACGGGCAGGGTGTCCCCCGGCTCGCCGACCCCGGTGGAGCCTGTCTGCCCCGGGTACGGCTCAGGTGACTGGAGCCCGCATCCGCCCAGCAACGCTCCCACGAGGACGAGGACCGCGAGGGAGCGCATGGGCCCCAAGTTAACGGCCGGAACGAGTCACGGTCAGCGGCTCGAACGAACCATCTTTTTCGCTGGAATGCGAGCAACTTTCACACCAGTCGCAGCGGCACCTCAGGCCCGGGTGAACGTGGGCCCGGCGCCCTCGGGCACCAGCGTGTCCCCCTCGACCGTGAGCGCGGGCGGCAGCTCCACGGCCGGGTCACCGCCGCACTGCTGGCCTGCGCCCTGGTCGGGGGTCAGCACGACCTGACCGCCGAGCAGCTCCCACCGGCCCGTCAGCTCGAGGCACTCGTTCTCCGCGACGTAGGTGTTGTCGTCGGACAGCGTGAGCATGACGGTGCGCCCGGACTCCAGCGGCTCCGACTCCCACAGGCCCAGCACCGGCAGCGTGTCCTCTGGCTCCTCGACCTCGGACGTCTCCGTGGTGGCGAGCGGATCGCTGTCGTCCGCGCACCCGGTCAGCAGGGTCAGGGCCAGCAGCAGGGCGGCGAGGAGGCGCATGCGCCCACGCTAACCGCCGTCCCGTGCTCCGTGGCACCAGCACCTGATCTCGATACAGCGTCTCGCTGCGCTCGCCGCCACTCGATCACCGGTGGCGTACGCCGTCTCGCCGCCACTCGATCACCGGTGGCGTACGCCCTCGCACTGCGCTCGATCGCCGGTGGTCGGGTGCCGCGAGGAACGAGCGGTGTATCGAGACCGGAGTCAGGGGGTGATGGCGGCGCGGGCCAGGGCCGCGGAGGTCGCGGGGTCGCTCATCCAGAGCGGCTGGACGCGCACGTCCCAGCCCTCGGCCGCGAGGGCGGGAGCCAGCGCGGCGTCCTCCTCGGCGACGAGCCACGTGTCGAGCACGCCGCCCGTGGCGCGACGGCCGTAGAGGCGGGCGACGGCGTCGGCCGACGTCTCGACCCCGATCGCGGCCAGGCACGCGTCGGCCATCCCGCGCACCACCTTCCCGCCGATGATCGGCGAGATCCCCACGACCCGTCGCGCGTCGCCCAACGCCTCGCGGATGCCGGGCACCTTCAGGATCGGACCGATCGACACGACGGGGTTCGACGGCGCCAGCACGACGACATCGGCGCCGGTGATCGCCTCGACGACGCCGGCTCCCGGCGTGGCCGCCTCGATCCCGGGGTTCTCGAACGCGACGGCGCGCAGCGAGGCGCGGTGGCGCGTCCACCACTCCTGGAAGTGCAGGCGGTCGCCGCCCTCGACGACGACGTGGGTGTCGGCCTCGGCGTCGGTCATCGGCAGCAGGCGAGCACCGATCGGCCAGCGGGCGCCCAGTCGCTCGGCCACCTGCGACGGGGTCAACCCCTCGCGCAGCCAACCCGTGCGCGCCAGGTGCGTGCCGAGGTCGAGGTCGCCGAGGGTGAACCACGGCCAGCCCGCGCCCCAAGCCTGCAGCTCGGCGCTGACGCGCTCGGTCTCGTCGGCGCGGCCCCAGCCACGCTCGGTGTCGTTGACCCCCGCCAACGCGTACAGGATCGAGTCGATGTCGGGCTGCAGCCGCACGCCCGAGAGCCACAGGTCGTCGCCGGTGTTGACGACCACGGTGATCTCGTCATCGGCGCCGAGCGCACCCCGGAGGCCCGTGACGAATCGTGCTCCGCCGACGCCGCCGGCGAGCACCGTGACGCGCATCAGCCGCCCGTCCGGAAGAGGTCGTCCTCGAGCGGGCGGATGATGCTGCGCGCTCCGGGGAGCGCGAGGTCGCCCACGAGGTCGCCACGGCCGCGCACGACGGCGACGGGCACGTGGCCGTCCTTGGGCTTGACCAGCTCGGCGGCGCCGCACAGCTCGTCGGCCACGCACGGCATCGTCACGGCGAGCGGGCGCCCGTCGGCGTCACGCCCGGGCTGCTCGAACAGGCGCACCCCGGCCGCGCCGATCGCGACGTCGGTCTGGCCGAGTCGCCACGGGCGACCCAGGGTGTCGGAGACGAGGACGCCCACGTGGGCGACCTCGCGGAGGGCCTCGGCGATCCGGCGGGCCGAGGCGTCGGGGTCCTCGGGCAGCAGCAGGACCTGGCCCTCGGGCACGTTGCTCGCGTCGATCCCGGCGGCCGCAGCCACGATGCCGAGACGGTTCTGCACGATGCGGACCGCACCACGCTCGGCCACGACGCGCACGGTCTCGGCCTCGATCGCAGCCTCACGGTCGGCGGCCGGGACGAACCGGCCCTCGGCCTTGCTGACGATCTTGGAGGTCACCACGACGATGTCGCCGTCGGCCAGCGAGGCGTGCGCGCGGATCAGCGCGGCGAGGTCGTCCCCGGGACGGATCTCGGGCAGGCCGGCGATCCCGAGAAGGGTCAGCATCGGTGGGTCAGGCCGCGTCGGTCTGGTTCCGGCGCCAGCGGATGCCGGCCTCGATGAACTCGTCGATCTCGCCGTCGAGGACCGCCTGGGTGTTGCCGGTCTCGAACTCGGTGCGCAGGTCCTTGACCAACTGGTACGGGTTCAGCACGTAGTTGCGCATCTGGTCGCCCCACGAGGCCTGGACGTCGCCGCGCAGCTCGTCGAGGTGGGCGCGCTCCTCGGCCTTCTTCAGGGCGAGCAGCTTGGCCTTGAGGATCACCATCGCGCTGGCCTTGTTCTGCAGCTGGCTCTTCTCGTTCTGGCAGCTGACGACCACGCCGGTGGGGATGTGGGTCAGGCGCACGGCCGAGTCGGTGGTGTTGACGCTCTGGCCGCCCGGACCGCTGGAGCGGTAGACGTCGACGCGCACCTCGTCCTCGGGGATGTCGATGTTGTCGGTCTCCTCCAGCACCGGCACCACCTCGACCGCGGCGAACGAGGTCTGACGGCGGCCCTGGTTGTCGAAGGGGCTGATCCGCACGAGGCGGTGGGTGCCGGCCTCGACCGACAGGGTGCCGTAGGCGTAGGGCGCGCGGATCGCGAAGGTGGTGGACTTCAGCCCCGCCTCCTCGGCGTAGCTGGTGTCGTAGATCTCGACGGGGTACTTGTGGCGCTCGGACCAGCGGATGTACATGCGCTGGAGCATCTGGGCGAAGTCGGCGGCGTCGACGCCACCGGCGCCGGAGCGGATCGTCACGAGGGCCTCGCGCTCGTCGTACTCGCCCGAGAGCAGGGTGCGCACCTCGAGGCTGTCGATGGAGTTCGCCAGGCGGTTGATCTCGGACTCGGCCTCGGCCAGGGAGTCGGCGTCGCCCTCCTCGGCACTGAGCTCGAGCAGGACGCCCACGTCCTCGAGGCGCTGGCGCAGGTTGGCCACCCGCTCGGTCTCGGCCTGGAGCACCGAGAGCCGCCCGGTGACGCGCTGGGCGTTCGCCTGGTCGTCCCACAGGTCCGGCGCGCCGACCTGCTCCTGGAGGTCGGCGATCTCGACCTGCATCTTCGGCACGTCGAGCACGCGCTCGATCGACGTCAGGGTCGTGTCGAGCTGTTTGATCCGGTCGTTCAGGTCCGTGGTGGCCACCTGTCGAGGTTACCGCTGCGGGCCTTGCCGGGCGCTGTCGACCGCCCGGCGAAACCCCCGTTTCAGAAACCCTCGGTATCTGGAGTGATTCACGTCACATCAGCCCCGCCTGTTCGGCATGATCCCAGCGGGGGAATCGATCATCGAACCGGAGTCGACATGACGAACGAACGCATCGCCGCCACCGCTGCCGGCGTCGAGCTGGGCCTCCTGGTGTTCCTGCTCGTGCCGCATGCGGCAGCGCTGGGGACCGCACTCACGTTCGCCCTGGCCGTCGCGTCCACCCTCGTGGTGGCCGTGACCGCCCGCGTCGTCATCGCCCGGTTCGGGGCGGACGACCCGTGGCGCGACCTCGGCCTGGACCCGGCCTGGGACCTGTCGCTGAGCGAGCTGTCCGCCTGACATGCCAACGGCGGGCCGTCTCGAGGGAGACGGCCCGCCGTTGTCGGTCATCCGCCGGGCTACTTCCCCAGCCGCAACGCATCGCGGATGGTGAAGAAGACGTCCGTCTGGTCGGTCAGACCCACGACGTTCGCGGCCCGCGGCCCGTACGCCGCGATCCGCAGCTGCGAGCCGGTGTGCTGCTGCGAGCCGGCCGCGGCGCTGGTGGCGTAGTTGATCGTCATCGGCTGGCCGTCCTGCGTCAGCAGGTTCACCGTGGCGCCGGGGGTGACCGACCCCGCCTCGACGATCTGGCTGGTGTGCGCGTGGTCGGCGGTCACGATGACCGTCGTGTTCTTGTCCTTCTTCGCGTAGTCGAGCGCGACCTTCACGGACTCGTCGAGGTCGAGCGTCTCGCCGATCTGGCCGCAGGCGTCCGAGGAGTGGTTCCGCTTGTCGATGCTGGCTCCCTCGACCTGGAGGAAGAAGCCCTTGCGGCTCCGCTGGTCCAGCAGCTCGATCGACTTCTTCGTCAGGTCGGCCAGGCCGGGCAGGGAGTCGGTGCGGGCCGGGTTCTCGGTGCACGCGACGGGCGTCTTCTTCCCACCGTCGGCGGTGGCCGCGGGACCGGTCCAGCGCACCGGGAAGTTGCCCGGTGCGAACAGGCCCAGCAGCGGCTGGTCCTGGTCGGCCCTCTTCACCTTCGACAGCGACGCGAGGTCGTCGACGAGGCGGTAGCCCCGCTGCTGCGCCTGCTCGCGCAGTGTCCTGCCCTGCCAGCGACCGGCCGTCGCGGTCTCGGCGAACGTGGCCGCGCCACCGCCGAGGGTGACGTCGGGACGCGTGTCGAGGAGCTGCTCCGTGATGCTGCCGGCGCCGCCGTTCTCCTTGGCGTTCGTGGGACAGGTCTTCGTGGTCGCCGTGGGTCCGTAGCAGCTGCGGGCCGTCACGTGCGCGACCTGCACGGCCGGCGTCGCGTCCTGGATCTCGGCCGTGGAGACGTTGCCGGTCTTGTAACCGGCCCGCTTCGCCAGTTCGAGCAGCGTCTTCTGCGGCTTCCCGGCGATGTCGACGCTGACCGCGTTGTCGTAGGTCTTCGTGCCGGTGGCCCAGGCCGAGCCGGTGGCCGCGGAGTCGGGGACGTAGTCCGGCTTGCCCTCCTTCGTGAGCGAGTACGTCGTGTACTGGCCCGTCAGTGGGAGGCGGTCCAGGCCGGGGAACGTGCCCGCCGCGCCGTGGACGTAGTTGCGCGCGCTCGTGATCTCGGAGTCGCCCATCCCGTCACCGATGATGAGGATGACGTTCTCGGGGCGACTTCCGTCGATGGCCTTCTTGACGGCCTTGGTCTGGTCGCCCGAGAGGCGGGCGGCGCCGCCGTGGCGGCTGAGGTCGCGCTCGGCGGTGGCCACGGAGCCGACCACTGCTCCCCCGAGGAGCAGTGAGGCGGTGCCGAGGACGACCACGCTGCGGGTGCTGGTGCGTAGGTTCATGCCGTCAGCCCACCGTGGCCGGGTGACGCCCGGGTGAACCGCGGCCGAAGTCGGGCGGTCCACTTCGGGCACGCCGCCTAGCGCGCGGCCTCCACGAGGCGGGTGGGGAGCTCGGGGGCCGGGTCGCCGTCGGCGACCTGCCCGATGACCGCGAGGGTCGTGAAGTACGCCGCGCACGAGAGCACGAGCGCGGTGCGCCGGATCTGCTGCCACGTGAATCGGTTCATGTCTCCAGCGGATCCGACGCAGGTGAACCCCTCGCCAACGAGGATCGACGAACGCACGGACATCGGTCGTCGGCCGCGGGCCCACCGGGGGGCATGATGGTGGCCATGGACGCTCCCAGGCCGATCACCCCGCCCGGTTGGTACGACGACGGACATGGCCAGCTGCGCTGGTTCGACGGATCGGAGTGGACGCAGCACACCGCTCCCCTGAGCCGGCCCGCGACGCCCCAGCCCCCGGCGCGGCCGGCGGTCCAGCCGCGCGCCCAGGTGCGCACCGAGGACCTCGTCCCCGTGAAGCGCTCGAAGCTGGTCTGGATCCTGCCGATCGTGTTCGTGGTGGCCGCCCTGGCCGGCGCCCTGCCGGCGATCGCGCTGTGGAGCTCGGGTGCATTCGACTCCGAGCCCCTCGAGCGCACGTATGCCGACTTCACGCAGGCGGAGGCCAGCCAGGACTGCGCCGCACTGGTGGCCGTCACGACCCAGAGCTTCCGCGACGACCTGTACGACGAGCCGTTCACGTGCGCCTCCTTGGCTGCCCGTCCCCCGGTGTCTCGCGAGGGAGACCCGATGTGGGGCCTGCGGCTCGGGCCGATCGGGATCCTCGTGGTCGAGGAGACCGGAGCTGACGACGTCGACGAGTACGAGGACTTCTCGAGCTCCGAGACCTACACCTTCATCCGCGAGGACGGCCGCTGGAGGCTGGACAGCAGCGACTGATCCCCCTTGCCACGGCGCCCGATCGGGGTGATCGTGGAGTATGGAGTGGGGGCAGCTCCGAACGAGGATCGCGCTGGTCGCGGCGGCCGTGGTGGGCGCCGGCGTGCTGGTCTCCGCCTCCGCATCGACCCACGAGCCCGCGAGGCAGCCCGCAGCCGTGGCCCCGCTCGCCACCGCGGTCGTCGCTCCGCAGGTCGTCCAGACTGCGGCCGTCGCGCGGCCCCGCTGCTTCGGTGCCGCGTCGATGGCCAAGGAGCGGTGCTACAACCCCGCGCTCAAGGGCAAGCTGATCCAGCGCCCGGGCATCGCCAAGCGCGAGACCGCCCAGTACCCCGGCAAGCAGTGCTACCAGAGTGGCGTCCAGCAGATCCGCCTGAACCGGGGCTGCACCTTCGGCACCCGGGCCGCCGGCCGTCCGCACGTGATCCTCGTGGGCGACTCCCATGCCCGCGCGATCATGCCCGCCTTCGTCGAGATGGCCCGGGCCGGGCGCATCTCGCTGGAGGTGCAGGTGCGCGGCTCGTGCTCGTGGACGACATCGCGGGTGAATCACCCCGACAAGTCCCGCGTCCGTCCGTGCACGCTCTACCGCAAGAACCTCCAGCGCTGGCTCCTCAAGCAGGCGCCGCGCACCGACGTGGTCGTCACCACCGGGTACGCGCGCCAGGTGTCGGGCAGCGCGAGGTCGCAGGTCATCAAGATGCGCGCGCTCTGGCGACCGGTGATCCGCAAGGGCGTGCGGATCGTGGCCATCAGCGACAACCCGCGCCTCAAGGGTGAGCCGCAGAAGTGCCTCGTGAAGTACGGCGCCATCCGCGGTGCGAGGAAGTGCGGCGTCTCGACGAAGGCCGGCCTCTCGCGCGACCCGTTCCTGCTGACCGCGAAGAAGACGCGCGGCGCCACGGCCCTCGACCTGCGGCCCCGCTTCTGCAAGAAGGGCTTCTGCCCCGCGGTGATCGGCGGCGCCAACGTGTACCGCGACCACACGCACATCACGGTGACCTACGCCGAGACGCTCGCGCCCGTCCTGACCGGCAAGTTCCGCGCCATGCGGATCATCCGCTGAGTGACGACATCGTCGAGCGTCAGACCTCCGAATCGTCGTAAGAAGCCTCGTGGCAGTCCTCAGGTTCGTGCGCGCGAATCTGCGATCAGTGCGGCGACCAGGCCCAGAACGATGATCGGTGCTGCTGTGTAAAGCACCCAGAACCCCAAAACAATCTCGACATTGCGCATGACTGACACGTAGGCCAAGGCGCACGCGAGAACCAGGGTGAGAACGAAGGCGAGTGCTTCACGACCGGCGACCATGATTCCGACCGCCGAGGCTGCCGCGGCGGCCAGGGCGAGTCCCGCCGTGATGTCGTCCCACTGCGGTCCGAACCAGCTCCAGCTCGAGAAGGCGACGAAGATTGCTGCCACGCCAAGGCATGCGACGAGGAACCCGCACGCGATCGACACCCTGGGCTTTCGCATGTCACCCATCGCCATCGATCGCGTCTGCCCCTCGGCCGTTCGTCATCGGCGCCGGGACGCCAACGGGTGGCGCGCCGCTGAGCCCGACGATCACGGCGCGGCGTCGAAGGCGTCCAGGACCTCCTTCTTGATCCGGCCGCGCTCACTCACCTCGTAGCCGTTCTCCTTCGCCCACGTCCGCACGTGGGCGAGCTCCTCCGGGCTGCGACCCGATCCGGATCCGGCGCTGCCGCTGCCGCTGCGGCGCGCGGAGGTACCGCGCGACGGTGCCTTGCGCGCGGCCTTGACGTAGGTCTCGAGCGAGGCGCGGAGGGCATCGGCCTCCTTCTTCGTCAGGTCGATCTCATAGCTGGTGCCATCGAGGGCGAACGAGACGGTCTCTCCCTTGCCGTCCTGGATCTCCTCGCCCGAGATGTCGCTGGAAAGAATGGTGATCACGCGCTGCGCCATGATTTCTCCCTTTTCGGCATGAATTCTTCGACGAAAGGCGAATATCGCCCACTCATCATCAATTCACCTTAGCGAGATCACCCTTCTTCTTTGTGGACTAAACAAAGGCAAGGATTCGGAAAAGTGAAAGAAGTCATCCCGATTCGCTCATTGGCAGTCCTTCGCAGAGGTCGGGCGATCTCGGCGGCGGCGTGCAGCCGTACGGCAGGTGCACCACCGCGGCGGCATCGAGCCCGGTGGTGCGGAAGACGTCGTTTTCACCCGGTCCGGGCGCGACCTCGATGCGGCCACGCTCGCCGTCGGCCGTGCTGTAGGTGAGCTCGAGCCTCCACGAGCACGCACACGCGGTGGCCCGCGCGAGCACGTCGACGAACTCCAGGTCCGACCGGGTCACCTCGAGCGACTTCGGCTGGCTCTCCCGGCCCGTCACGGGATCGAGCCAGACGACCTTCTCGTCGTCGAGCGACACCGCGAGGTAGGAGACGTCAGCCGCCCCACCCTTGTCCCCGGTGAACCAGTAGCCGGCGAGCGGCGGCTGTCTGTCCTGCATCTTCACCGCGAACTGGTGGATGGTCACCGGCTCGTCGGTGGCTGCGCGCAGCTGGAGGCGGAACAGCGTGGTGGCCGCGTCATAGACGACCGGCGCGCCGACCGCCTCCATCGCCGCCTCTCCGCCGCGCGCCGCGATGTGGGCGGCCGCGTGCGTCTTCACCTCCGGGGCATCAGGGGGCCAGACGTGCTCGCCGCGGTGATCGGCCTCGACCATCGAGTCGAACTCGTCCGGCATCAGCACCGTGACCTGCAGCGGATCGCGGCCGGCGGCCTCCTGGGCCTGCGACCAGATCCCGGGACCGAGGTAGGACACCGCCCAGGCGGCGACGATCGAGGCAAGACCGGCCGCGATCACCTTCACCCGGCGCGTGAGGCCGAGGGCGGATTCGGCCTCCCCGTCGGAGCGCGACGGTGCTCGGCCCGACCGACTCCTGCGCCGCCTCGCCATGTCGCCCCCGACCGTGGCAGTTCCACCTGTCGCTCCAGCATGCGGCCCGGAGCGGGCGACTGACAAGCGCGCGGGCGGCTAGTGCTTGAAGTGGCCCGTGGCGCGGGCGAGGAGGTGCTGCACCTCGCGGCGGTCGGCGGCTTCGAGGCGCGTGACGAGCCGCTCGGCGGCCCGGCCGGACACCGTGGTGACCGTGCGGCCCTGCCACGAGACGAGGACCTTGCCGTCCTTCGTCACGCGGTAGGTGAAGACGTCCTCGGCGAACCGGTTCCGGGCGTCCTCAACCATGGATCAGTGCTTCGGGGTGCCCTCGGCGGCGGGCAGCGGCATGCGCTGCGTGGCCTCGATGTCGTGATCCGCCTTGGGGGTCGCGGGCGGGATCTCCGGGACGAAGTGCGTGCTCTTGGCGTTGACCGCGGCGGCGAGGACCCAGATGACGACGTAGACGAGCGCCGTGCCGCCGATGAACAGGCCGATCCACTCGATGGTGGACAGGGCCGCCTCGTCCACGGGCCAGGACTCGGGGGCGGTGCTGGCCGAGGCCGGGGTCGCGGCAGCGACGACGGCGAGCAGGGCGGCGGTGACGGCGGTGATCACTCGGGCGGGGCTCATGGGCCCATCGTATCCACCGGCATCTGGGCGTGAACCCTCACCCGTAGGGTTGAGGGGTGGATTGGACATGGACGCCGGAGGACCTCGCCGGCTGGCTGCTGGACGTGCCCGGACGGGCCCTGCTCATCGTGCTCATCGCGATCGTGCTGCGCTGGCTCGCCCACCGGTTCATCAACCGCCTCACGGGGCGCGCCGCGAAGGGAGCGGTCCCGGGGATCCTCGCCCAGTCCAAGGCCGGCGTGTTCCTGGCCGACCTGCGCAACGGCTCGAGCGAGCGCCGCCGTCAGCGCGCCGAGACGATGGGATCGCTGCTGCGCAGCATCGCCTCGGGCGTCATCTGGAGCATCGCGTTCGTCATGGTGCTCGGCGTCTTCGGGCTGCCGATCGCCCCGCTGCTGACCGGTGCCGGAGTGGCCGGCGTCGCGCTGGGCTTCGGCGCCCAGACCCTCGTGAAGGACTTCCTCTCGGGGATCTTCATGATCCTCGAGGACCAGTACGGCGTGGGCGACGCGGTCGACGTCGGTGAGGCCATCGGCACCGTCGAGGCCGTCGGCCTGCGCGTCACTCGGCTGCGCGACGTCAACGGCACCGTCTGGTACGTCCGCAACGGCGAGATCCTGCGCGTCGGCAACCACAGCCAGGAGTGGGCGCGCACCGTGCTCGACGTGACCGTCGCCTACGACTCCGACCTCGAGCTGGTCCAGCGGATCCTGCGCGAGGAGGCCCACGCGCTCGCCACCGACTCCACGCTCTCGGCCGTGATCATCGAGGAGCCCGAGGTGTGGGGCGTCGAGCGCTTCGACAAGGACGGCGCCGTCGTGCGCACCGTGCTCAAGACCGCTCCCCTGCACCAGGCCGACGTGGGCCGCGCCCTGCGCAGCCGCGTGCTGCGCCGGTTCGACGAGGCCGGCGTCCGCATCCCCTCCACCACACTTCCGCCCTCGGGAGGCACCGCATGACCGAACAGCCGCAGCAGGAGACGTTCTACGAGGCGATCGGCGGACGCGCGACGATCGAGCTGATCGTCGACGTCTTCTACCAGGGTGTCGCGCAGGACGAGGTGCTCCGGCCGATGTACCCCGAGGAGGATCTCGGGCCCGCGGCCGAGCGCCTGACGATGTTCCTCGAGCAGTACTGGGGCGGCCCGACCGAGTACTCGCAGCGCCGCGGGCACCCGCGACTGCGCATGCGGCACGCGCCCTATGCCGTCACCGAGGACGGGCGCGACCGCTGGCTCAAGCACTTCCGCGAGGGCCTCGACGCCGCCAAGCTCGACCCCGAGCACGACGCGCAGTTCTGGGCGTACGCGCAGCACGCCGCGAACTTCATGATCAACTCGCCGAGCTGATCAGCCCATCGCCGCCGCGAGCGTCTCGCGCTCGGCGTCGGTGAACGTCCGCGAGGACTGCGTGGCGGCGTCGAAGCCCACCAGCACAGCGAGGGACGAGGCGAACGCCTGACCGTCGGCGCCCAGCTGGGCCTCGATGGTGAAGGACGCGTTGCCGACCCGTCCGACGCGCGCCGTGGACTCGAGCCGCTCCTGCGGCGTGATGGGGCGGTGGTAGCGCGCCTCGACGCTCGCGACGACGAAGTTGCCCGGGGTGGCCCGCGTCAGCACGCCGTTGATGAACGGGACGCGCGTCTCCTGGAAGAGCTCGAACACCTGCGCCTCGTTGACCACGCCGGTGGCGTCGAGGTCGGTGTGCCGCAGCGCGATCGCCCCCGGCTGGGCCGCCGCGTTCAGCGGACCCCCGGCGGCCAGGCCGCCGTGGACGACCTCGATGGTGGCGAACACGGCGTCCGAGTCGGCCAGGCCGATCGACTGCAGGACCCGGTTCCCCTCGATGCTGCTCGTGACCACGACGGGACGCCGGCCCAGCAGCAGCGGGCGCTTGAACTGGATGGACATCGTGCCGATCGGACCCTCGGGCAGCTGCGGGATCGCGGCCCGCGCGTTCTCCGCGTACTTGAGGTAGACGACGTTGTTGACGTGGTTCAACGAGTCCAGGTCGGCCCAGCGCATCGGGATCTCGTGGCGGTACTCGGTCACTCCGGCATCCTGCCACGCAGCGTCCGCGAGGCCGGGCCGTGGTGACCGAGAACCGTCACGCGCCGAGGGTGTCGTCGATCTCGACGACCGGGTCGCCCTCCTGGACGATCTGGCCCTCGGCCACGAGAATGCCGGCGACATGACCATGGACAGGTGAGATGACGGGAATTTCCATCTTCATCGACTCGAGGATGACCAGCGGGTCGCCGGGACCCACCTGGTCGCCCTCGCGGGCGAGGATCTTCCACACGTTGCCGACGATCTCGGCCTTCGCGTCGATCATCGGTGCTCCAGCAGACGCAGCGAGGCGACGAGGCGGTCGCGCGTCTCCTCGGGGTGGATGACGTCCTCGATGATCCCGGCCTCGGCCGCCACGTAGGGGCGGGCGACGTTCTCGCGGTACTCCGCGGCGAGCTCGTCGCGCAGCGCGGCGGGGTCCTCGGCGGCGGCCAGCGCGCGGCGGTGCAGCAGGCCCACCGCACCGCCGGGGCCCATCACGGCGATCTCGGCGTTGGACCAGGCCCACGCGTGGTCGGCGCCCAGCGAGGTGGAGCCCATCGCGATGTAGGCACCGCCGTAGGCCTTGCGGACCACCACGGTCAGGCGCATCGACTTCTTCGCCTCGACGTACGCCTTGAGCACCTTGGCGCCCTGCGTGATGATGCCGCGGCCCTCCTCGACCGTGCCGGGCAGGAAGCCGGGCACGTCGACGAGGGTGATGATCGGGATGCCGAAGCGGCCGCAGAACTCCACGAAGCGGGCGATCTTGACCGAGTTCTTGGAGTCCAGGATGCCGCCGCGGACGGCGGGCTGGTTGGCGACGACGCCCACGGGGCGCCCCTCCACGCGGCCGAACAGCGTCAGGGCGCTGCCGGCGTACTCGGGCGAGAGCTCGAGGCGGGCGCCGTTGTCGAGCACGCCGTCGATGACCTGGTGCATGTCGAAGATGACGCTGGCCTTCTCGGGCACGACCTGGGGCAGCGCCTCGGCGGCGGTCTGGTTGACCGGCACGGGGGCGGTCACGGGCAGCACGCCGTCGGCGTTCGAGGGCAGGTACGACAGCAGGTGGCGGACCGACTGCAGCGCGTCGAGCTCGGTCTCGACCTCGAGGTGCGCCACGCCGCTCGTGCGGGTGTGCATGCCGGAGCCGCCGATCTCGTCGGCCGTGGCGTCCTCGCCGGTGGCGGCGCGCACGATGTCGGGACCGGTCAGGAACATGTGGCCGTGGCCCTTGACCATGATGGTCCAGTCGGTCAGCGCGGGCGAGTAGGCCGCGGCGCCGGCGCACGGGCCGAGGATCACCGAGATCTGCGGGATGCGCTGCTGCGCCTCCACGTTGAGCGCGAAGATCTCGCCGCAGCCGTGCAGGGCGAGGATGCCGTCGGGCACCCGGGCTCCGCCGGAGTCGTTCACGTAGACGATCGGGAAGCCGCGCTCGATCGCGAAGCGCTGGGCGCGGCAGATGGCCTCGGCCATGACCGCGCCGATCGCGCCGGACGCGATGGCGGCGTCGTGGCAGGCCACGACGACGGGACGGCCGTCCACGAGGCCCCAGCCGGTGATGACGCCGCTGCCCGCGCCGGGGGTGGCTGCGCGGAGCGGGGCGAGCTCGACGAAGGTGCCTTCGTCCATGAGCAGCTCGGCGCGCTCGCGGGCGGTGTGCACCCGGGCGCCGCGCGGCTCGACGCGAGCGAACCGCTCCCGTCGACGGGACTCCAGTCCCGCGCGCGGGACCGCTCCCGCGGTGGTCGTCTGCGTCGTCAGCCGGTCGTCAGAAACATGAGGCATTCCTCGACTATAGCCGAAACGTGAGGATTCCCTCATATTCATTGGTGGTGTTTCCGATGTGACCTTTCGCACCTGAGGTGCGTGCGATACGGTGACTAAGCAAGCGCTTAGACACCCAAGGAGACCGCACGTGTCCGAACCCCGTACCGCCATCATCACCGGAGCCGCCCGTGGCATCGGCGCCGGCATCGCCAAGCGATTCGCCGCCGACGGCTTCAAGGTCGCCGTCCTCGACCTCGACGAGTCGGCCTGCCAGACCGTCGTCGACGAGATCGTCGCGGCCGGTGGCCAGGCCCTCGCCGTCGGCGCCAACGTCGCCGACGCCGACGCCGTCGAGGCGGCCGTGTCGAAGGTCGCCGACGAGCTCGGCGCGCCGACCGTGCTGGTCAACAACGCCGGCGTGATCCGCGACAACCTGCTGTTCAAGATGACCACCGACGACTGGGACCTGGTCATGGACGTGCACCTCAAGGGCTCGTTCCTCATGACCAAGGCCGTCCAGAAGCACATGACCGAGGCCAAGTACGGCCGCGTCGTGAACCTCTCCAGCACCTCGGCGCTGGGCAACCGCGGCCAGGCCAACTACTCCGCCGCCAAGGCCGGTCTGCAGGGCTTCACCAAGACCCTCGCGATCGAGCTGGGCAAGTACGGCGTCACCGCCAACGCGATCGCCCCGGGCTTCATCCAGACCGACATGACCGCCGCGACGGCCGAGCGAATCGGCGTGCCGTTCGACGACTTCATCGAGTACGCCTCGAAGGAGATCCCCGTGCAGCGCGTCGGCCAGCCCGAGGACATCGCGCACACCGCCGCCTTCCTGTGCAGCGAGGGTGCCGGCTTCGTCTCCGGCCAGGTCATCTACGTCGCCGGCGGACCGAAGGACTGACGTGACCGCTCCTGACGTCGTCCAGGGACTCGACCTCGAGGCCCTGCGCACGTGGCTCGACGCTGAGGCCCCCGGGGAGATCCCGGGGGCGCTCAGCGCGTCGCTCATCACCGGTGGCAAGTCCAACCTGACGTACGCCGTCACCAACGGCGAGCGCGACGTCATCGTGCGCCGCCCGCCGCTGGGACACGTGCTGGCCACCGCCCACGACATGGGTCGTGAGCACCGCGTGATGGCGGCGCTGGCCGGCACCGCCGTCCCCGTGCCGCGCATGATCGCCGAGTGCACCGACGAGTCGGTCATCGGCGCGAAGTTCTACGTCATGGAGCGCATGTCGGGCACCGCCTTCCAGCGCGCCAAGGACCTCGAGGTCATCGGGGCGGAGCGCACGCGCGCCGTCACCGAGCGCCTCGTGGACACCCTGGCCGACCTGCACGCGGTGGACTACGAGGCCGTCGGCCTGGGCGACTTCGGTCGCCCCGACGGCTACCTCACGCGCCAGGTCGCCCGCTGGAAGAAGCAGCTGGACTCCTCGCGCTCGCGCGAGATCGAGGGCATCGACGAGCTGGCCGAGCGGCTGACGAGCTCGGTGCCCGCGACGAGCGAGAGCACGATCGTGCACGGCGACTACCGCCTCGACAACGTGCTCGTCGACACCGAGGACGGCGACCGCATCACCACCGTCCTGGACTGGGAGATGAGCACGCTCGGCGACCCGCTCACCGACGTGGCCGTCATGCTGGCGTACCAGCACCTGGCCCTGAGCGCCGGGCCGTCGAGCGGTCAGGTCACCGACGCGCCGCAGGCGCCCGGGTACCTCTCCCCCGACGAGGTCGTCGAGCGCTACGCCGCGCGATCGGGACGGGACGTCAGCGAGCTGGGCTTCCACCTGGGGCTGGCGTACTTCAAGCTCGCGGTCATCCTGGAGGGCATCTACTTCCGCCACGCGGCCGGTCAGACGGTGGGTTCGGGCTTCGACGGGATCGGCGCCATGATCGATCCCCTCGTCCAGCACGGACTTCACGCTACTTCCAAGTAATTCACGGGTAGTCTGGCGCGCGTGATGGCCGCCCAGATCCTCGAACCTCGCCGACGTCCCACGCAGGAGCGCAGCAAGGTCAAGTTCGACAGCCTGCTCCAGGCGTCGCGCGACGTGCTCCTCGACGTGGGCTTCGAGTCGTTCACGTGCGAGGAGGTCGCGCAGCGCGCCGGACTACCCATCGGCACCCTCTACCAGTTCTTCGCGAACAAGTACGTCATCGTGTGCGAGCTGGACCGGCTGAACGCCGTGGCGATCCAGTCCGAGCTCGACAAGCTGGCCGCCGAGCTGCCCACGCTCGACTGGCTCGTGCTGCTGGACCGGCTCGTCGACCACATGAGCCAGCTGTGGATCAACGATCCCTCCCGCAGCGCCGTCTGGTACGCCGTGCAGTCCACGCCGATCACCCGCGCCACGGCCGAGGTCACGGAGCAGCAGCTGGCCGCCCGGGTGGCGCACGTGCTGGCGCCCCTCACGCCGGGGACCCCGCGCGACCGGCGCAAGATCATGGCCGAGGTCCTGGTGCACATGTCGTACTCGATGCTCAACTTCTCGGTGCGCGACCTGCAGGAGCACGACGAGGCCATCATCGAGCTCAAGCGCCTGCTCGGCACCTACCTGCTGGCCGCCGAGGCCGGAGCCACCTGAGCCGCGTCAGAGCGCGGTCAGGACGCGGCGCTCCTCGTCGTCGGTGAGGCCGCAACGGCGGGGCTGGGTGCGGGTCTCCTCCCAGACCAGGACGTCGGCCAGCGTCTCCTCGAGCGAGCGCGTCGTCAGGCCCTGCGCCCGCGCGCGGCCGGTGTCCATCGTGGCGAAGCCGCGCCACTCGGGGTCGTCGATCCACAGCGGCAGCGTGGCAGGACCCATCCAGTCGCCGACGCCCAGGTCGCGCAGCCGCTCGATCGGCACGGGCCGTGGTCGCGCCGTCGACTTCGCGACCCGGCCGGCCACCTGCAGGACGCTCTGGAGGTCGGTCGTGGGGCCGGTGGCGTTGAACGTCCCCTCGACCCGCCGCTCGGCGAGGCCGACGATCCAGGCCGCGAGGTCGCGGACGTCGACCATGGCGCACGGGAAGTGGAGGTCGTCCGGGACCACCACCTCCGGGCCCACGGGGTGCGCGAAGCGCCACGGCCAGTAGCCGCTGCGGCCCGACCAGTCCCCCGGCCCGGCGATGAGCCCGGACCTCACCACGGCGGCCGGCCCGGCGGCCAGCACCGCCTGCTCGCAGGCCACCTTGGCGGCGCCGTAGTCGTCGTCCGAGGACATCGTGTCGGCCACGAGCGGCGCCAGGGTGGCGGCGTCCTCGCACTGCTCGATCGAGGAGAAGTCGGCGTACGCGTTGCCGCTGGACACGAAGACCCGGTGATCCGCGGTCAGGTCGCGCACGGCGCGTCTCACGTGGCCCGGCTGCCGCGCGACGTCGATGACGACGTCCCACCGCCTGCCCGCGAGAGGCGCGAGGCCGTCGTCCTCGTCGCGGTCGACCCGCACGAAGGCGACCCCGGCGGGAGGCTCGGCCGACCCGCGCGCTGCACACGTCACGCGGTGCCCCCGCGCGAGCGCCGACCGGGCGATCTCGTGGCCGAGGAAGGCGGTGCCGCCGAGGACGAGGAGCTCCATCACCCCAGCCAACCGCCGCCACCGCCCCGGGGGAAGTCCTGTTCGCGGAGGGCGCAAGTCACCAAGAGCGGAAGATCTCGGGTCAGGCGGAGAGGGTCACCATCGCGATGGCGGCGGGACCGTCGTGACTGAGGCTGACGTGCACCGTGACGTCCTCGAGATGCTTCGCGACGTCGCCGTGCAGGCGGATGCGGGGACGGCCCCACGCGTCGCGGATGACCTCGATCTGGTCGTGCACGTGCTCGCCGAGGGGCGGCGGGGTCCCCCACAGCGACTCCGACCAGGCCTTGATGAACGCCTCCTTGACCGCCCAGCGGGCGGCGAGGGACGCCATCTCCTGATCGGGGGTGCGACGCCCGGAGCCAGAAGGAGAACTCCGGGCGTCGCGGCGCTCGGCAGCTGTGAAGGCACTGCCGGCGCGGGTGCCCGGTCGCCGATGCTGCTCGGCGAATCCGGGCACGTCCACCAGGTCGATCCCGGTGCCGATCACCGGCACGCGTAGACCCCGTCCTCGCCCAGGCGGCCGCTCGCGTCGAGCAGCAGGGCCGCCTCGCGCTCGCGCACGCCCGAGTCGCCCAGGCGACGGTCGGCCGGACGCCGGTACAGCGCGTCGCCGCCGTACATGGCGTCCACGAGGCGCATGCGACCGTCGATCCGGCGACGCTCCGCCGCCTCGAGGTACGCGTCGCGCTCGTCGGCGGGGAGCGACTCCACGAACGCCTGCGAGTGCACCACGGCGATCAGACCGGCCACGTGACCGAAGCCGAGGCTGGTCAGCAGGCCCGCCTTGAGCGGCCCGGTCGCCAGCGGCTCGCGCAGCCACACGAGGTGCTCGTGCTCGGCCAGGTCGTCCATGACGCAGTCCAGGCTCCGGTTCGGCGGCAGGACGCCGCCCTCCAGCACCTGGCACAGCCCGATCAGCTGGAAGGCGGCCGCGCCGCCCTTGCTGTGGCCGGTCAGCGCCTTCTGGCTCATGACGTACAGCGGGTTGCCCTCGCTGCGGCCCAGGGCCGCCGCCAGCCGCTCGTGCAGCTCGGACTCGTTGCGCTCGTTGACGCCGGTCGACGTGTCGTGCTTGGACAGCACGCCGATGTCGTCCGCGCCCACGCCGAGGGCCGAGAGGGAGCGGGCCAGCTGCGACTCGCGTCCACCACGGCCTGCCGCCAGGGCACCGAGGCCCGGCGCCGGGATCGACGTGTGAACGCCGTCGGCGAACGAGGCCGCGTAGGCCACGACTCCGAGCACCGGGAGGCCCATCCGCGCCGCCAGGTCACCGCGGGCCAGCAGGATCGTGCCGCCGCCCTGCGACTCCACGAACCCGCCGTAGCGACGGTCGTTGGCCCGGCTGAAGTAGCGGTCCTCGAGGCCCTTGGCGGCCATCGCCGCGGAGTCCGCGGTGGCCGACATGTCGCCGAAGCCCACGATGCCCTCGACCGAGAGGTCGTCGAAGCCGCCGGCCACGACGAACTCGGCCTTGTTGAGGCGGATCTTGTCCACGCCCTCCTCGACCGACACCGCGGTCGTGGCGCACGCGGCCACCGGGTGCACCATCGCGCCGTAGCTGCCCACGTAGGACTGGACCACGTGCGCGGCGATGACGTTCGGCAGCGCCTCCTGCAGGATGTCGTTCGGCTTCGACTCGCCCAGCAGGGTGTCGATGTACAGCGAGTGCATCGACGTCATGCCGCCCATGCCGGTGCCCTGCGTGTTCGCCACCAGGGTCGGGTGGGTCCAGCGCATCAGCTCGGACGGGGTGAAGCCCGAGGACAGGAACGCGTCCACGGTGCAGATGAGGTTCCACAGCGCCACGCGGTCGACCGCCTCGACCATCTCGGCCGGGACGCCCCAGACCGTCGGGTCGAAGCCCGTCGGGATCTGGCCGCCGACCGTGCGGGTCAGCTTCATCTTGCGCGGCACGCGGACCTGCGTGCCCGCCTTGCGGGTCACCGTCCACTCGCCCTCGCCGTCCTGGCTGATCACCGTGTGCTCGGGGTCGGCGTCGCGCATCGCCTGCGCCTCTGCCTGCCCCGAGACCGTGAAGGTCAGGTCCTGGTCGAGGTACACCGACGCCAGCAGCGGCGCGGTGTTGTCGACCATGTCGCCGTCGTCGACGTACCGGCGGACGCCGATGCGCTCGCGGACCGCGTCCTCGTACCGGTCGGCGATCTCGTGCTCGGCGACGACCTCGCCGGACTCGGTGTCGAACCAGCCGCGGTTGGTCGCGTCCCAGCTGAGCAGCCCGGTGGACCACGCCAGCTCGAGCACGCCGGCGGCGGACAGGCGGTCCTCGACCTCCATCTCGAAGCGCGTGCGCGACGAGCCGTACGGGCCCAGCTCGCCGGCGCCCACGATGACCACGAGGTCCTCGGGACGGGCGGTGACGCCGGCCCACTCGGGCGTCTCGACGCGGTCGAGGCGCGACGGGGGCGCGGGGAGCGCCGGGATCGTCGAGTTCTCGTCCGTGATCTCGATACGCCGCTCGCTGCGCTCGCGTGCTACTCGATCACCGAGGGCCTTCATGTCGAGGTCGGCCTCGCCGAGGCCTCCCGTGAGGTCGAGGGTCAGCGGACCCTCGGTCGCCTGCTGACGGGCCTGCGGGGTGCAGGCCTCGAGCAGCGCGGCGGCCATCTCGTCGGGCGACCAGGTGCGCACGCCGGCGGTCTCGACGGCCTCGACGAGCGGGTCGTTGGCGCCCATGAGGCCCGTGCCGCGGACCCAGCCGATGATGGCGTGGGCCAGCGTGACCTTGTCGGCCCAGCGCTTCTCCGAGCCCCACTTGGTGACGAGGGCGTCGAGCGCGGCCTTGGCCTCGCCGTACGCGCCGTCGCCGCCGAACATGCCGCGGTTGGGCGAGCCCGGCAGCAGCACGTGCAGGCGGGCGTCGAGGTTGCGGTCGGTGACCGACGACGACAGGGCGCCGACGAGCCGCTCGACCGACCACAGCAGGATGCGCATCTCGAGCTCGGCGCGGGGGCCGGCCTCGGTCGCGTCGCCCATGACCCGGCCGGCCGCGAACGGCACCAGCAGCGTCGGGGTCAGCGAGGGCTTCGACACTGTCGTGACGCCGGCGGCGGTACGGGACTGCTCGGCCCCGATCCACTCGACCAGCGCGTCCACGTCGGCGAACGACGCCAGGTTCGCGGGCACGACCCACAGGACCGCGCCGGCGCGGGCGTTGCGCCGGTACAGGTCCTTGAAGAAGCGCAGCTTCTTCGGCGCCAGCGAGGACGTGGTGGCCACGACCGTGGCACCGCCCGCGAGCAGCTCGCCCACGACGGAGCCGGCGATCGAGCCGTCGGCCGCACCGGTCACGACCGCGACCTCGCCGGCGAAGGTGCCGGCGGACGTGTCGCGCGCTTCCCCGGCGATGCGGGCGAACCGCTCGTCGCCGGTCCGGGCGAGCCAGTGCTCGGCCTGCTTCGCCACGACCTCGCCGGTCCCGGTGAAGGAGCCGACGACCTCGTCGCCGTGCGCCAGGCGTGCGAGGTCCTCGCGTGCCGACGCCCAGCGGTCGTCCAGGACGACCGCGTGCTCGGCGTCGAAGACGCCCTCGGTGGCCTTGATCCAGTCGGTGCCCAGCTCGGCCTCGACCCGCGCGACGACCGCGGCCGCCTGCTCGTCGGGCTCGGCCGTCGCGGGCACGTCGACCAGGTCGAGGTGCTCCAGCACGAGTCGCGCCGCCGAGGCGAGCACGCCGTCGCGGCCGGTGATGGCCGCCGTGAACTCGCCGAGCGCCTCCGCGTCGATCGTGGCGCCGTCGCCACCGCCCGCGGACGGCATCTGCACCGTCACGCCGTGGCGCGAGGCGACCGCCTGGACCGCGGCGTCGATGGCCGCGTCGACGTCGCCCGCCGAGGCGATCGACGCCTCGCCGAACGCGCCGCCGCGGACGCTCTGGCCCTCGCGGGTCACCATGGCCAGCTCGGCCAGGACGTGCGAGGCCCAGCCCGAGCCGAGCTGCCACGCACCCGCGACGCGCTCGGCGACGGCCGACTGCTTGCGACCCGTCGGGCCGAGCACCTTCTTGAGGTGGTCGCCGAAGGCCTCGGCCAGGACCGGGCCGAACGGCTTGTAGGTGCGCGCGAGGGCGTCGACCTGACCGCCCAGCGTGACGATGTCCGCCTCCGCGGCGCCGTCGATCGCGCCCAGCGACAGCTCGCCGCCGAGGTCGATCAGCAGCTGGTTGCGGCGGCTGGACGCGCCGTCGGTCAGCGACTCGATCGTGTCGGCCGCACCGAGCTGGTCCAGGCGCAGCTTCGTCCACCACGCGATGAGGACCTTCGTGGCATCGGCTGCCGAGAAGGGCAGGTCGGCGGCCGTCTGCGTGGCGGATCCGCCGGCCGGAGCGGCCGCGGGGGCGGCGGCCTGCTGCGGCGCGCTGGCCTCGACGGTCGCCTCGGGGGCCTCGTCCTCCACCGGGGCCGGGTCCTCGTCGGTCCCGTACACGGCGGCGGCGTCGCGCTCGACGTTCAGCACCTCGACGCTCGGGTAGCCGGGCAGCTTCAGCGTGCCGGACGCCAGGTTGGCCACGGTCGGGGCCGAGCCGACGCCGACCTCGACGAAGCGCTCGACGCCCAGGCCACCCTCCTCGACGGGGATGAACATGAGGTCCTGCGTCTCGATCCAGCGCACGGGGCTGGCGAACTGCCAGGCCAGCAGCTCGATCAGCAGGTCGCGGCACAGCATGCCCGGGTCCTCCGACCGCGGGACGGTGGTGCCGACGTACTCCTCGACCTCGCGGATGAAGTCCTCGTCCAGGCTGAACGGCTTCGGCACGAGGTTGGGGACGTAGCGACCCTCGAGGATCGACGGGTCGATCGACGGCGGCAGCAGCTCCTGCAGCTTGTGACGGAAGTCCGGCACGCCGCCGTGCAGCACGCGGCTGTGGAACGGCACGTCGATGCCGGGCACGAGGATGAACGCGGCCTTGCCACCGAACCGAGCGCGGCGCTCGGCCACGTCCTTCTCCAGGACCTCGAGGCCCCGGACGGTGCCGGCGATCGCGTACTGCGAGCCCCGCATGTTGTAGTTGACGATCTGCAGGAACTCGCCCGAGGCCTCACCGAGGCCTTCGACGTAGTCCTTCACCTCGTCGTCGGCCAGGCCGATCTGCGAGGGGCGGATCGCCGCGAGGCGGTAGTCGCTGCGGCCCTTCTCGTCACGGGGCACGAGGGTGTGCATGACCGAGCCGCGCTGGAACACGACCTCGACGACGGCCTCGAGGCTGATGACGCCCGAGACCGCGGCGAGCGCGTTGTACTCGCCGACGGAGTGGCCGGCCAGGACCGCGCCGTCCACGAACGCGCCGCCCTCACGGAGCTCGGCCATCTGGGCGGCGCCCAGCACGGCCATCGCGACCTGCGTGAACTGCGTCAGGTAGAGCACGCCGTCGGGGTGGTGGTGCGTGACGCCGCGGACGGTGAGATCGGTCGGGTTGTCGCGGACGACCGTCAGGATCGAGAAGCCGAGCGCGGAGCGGGTGTGCTTGTCGGCACGGTCCCAGACCTCGCGCGCGGCGGGGCAGCGCTGGTAGCCGGCCATGCCCATGCCGGGGCTCTGGATGCCCTGGCCGGGGAAGGCGTAGGCGGTGCGGGGCGCCTCCAGCACGGCCGAGGCGGCCATGACGATCTCGCCCTCGGCGCGCACGGTGACGTCCAGCACCTCGCGGCCGTGGGACAGGCCCACGCGGTCGGCGCGGACCTCCACCTCGGCACCCGGAGCGACGGGGGCCATGAAGCGCGTGGTCCAGCCGGCGATGCGGCGTCCAGTCTCGTCGGAGACCGCGTGCTGCGCGGCGGCGGAGGTCCACATGCCGTGCACGATGGGCGCGCCGAGCCCGGCCAGGCGGGCGGCGGCGACGCTGGTGTGGATCGGGTTGTGGTCGCCGGTGACCGAGGCGAACGCGCCGAGGTCGGACGGGGCGGTCACGGTCACGCGGGCGCGGGTCCGGCGCGGGGTGTCCTTGACCTCGTCGTCGCCCAGGACGTCACCCGCACGAGCGGGGTCGGCCAGGGAGGCGGCGCCCGTGCGGCCGCGGATCGCGAACCGCTCGCGCATCGTGGCGACGTCGCCGACCGTGACGTCGACGGTGACGACGCGGCCGTACTGGGACTCCTCCACACCCGTCAGGGCGGCGCGGATCCCGAGCGGGGTGCGCTCGGTCGGCAGCGGCTGGGCGGTGATCGCGTGGTCGAGGTGGACCAGGTCGAGCATGCCCTCGACGACGGGGACGCCCTCGGCGTTCCGGGCGTCGCCGATCACGGCGAAGACCGCGGGCCAGGCCAGTCCGACCAGCACGTCGGGCACGCGGTGGCGGCCGAGCACGAGCGGCCCGGCGCTGACGGCGGCGTGGTCGGCGGCCAGGTCCGGGTCCCAGTCGACGTCGAGGTGCGCGACGCCGTTGGAGACCTCAGGAAGGCTGCCGGCGACGGCACCGCTGACGATCTGGGCCATGGCCGACACGGCGGCGTCGGTGGTGACCACCGGGGCGTGGCCGCGCGCGGCGCCGGACGGCACCTCGATGCGCAGCGTCAGCTCGCGGCCGTGACCGAGCGGCACGGTGAGGTCGGCGGCGGAGTCGCCCGAGGCGACGAGACGGGCGCCGGTGGCGGCCTGCTCGGCGGAGTCGGTGTCGGTCAGCACCCACTCGGCACCGAGGCGGTGCACGGGGTTGGTGACGGTGCGGCCCGCCCAGACCACGTCGGGGGCGGCGAGGACCACGGCGAGCGGGGCGGCGAGGCGGCTGTCGCCCTCACGGCGACGCGCCGGCACGCGCTGCGGGGCGCGGCCCGAGGCGAGCAGGGCGTCGACCGCGGCGTCCTCGAAGCGCTGCAGCAGCTCGGCGACGGGCTCGTCGACGCGCGTGATGCCCGCGACGCTGGCCGTGCCGGGGATGATGCAGACCTCGTCGGCGCCGTAGCGCGGGTCGTGCGCCTGCCACAGGGAGTCCGAGCGCCACCAGCGACGCACGTCGGCGTCGACGACCGGCACGAAGTTCACGGGCTTGCCGGCCCGACGGCAGACCTCGACGAAGAACGCCTCGTCCGCCGGGTGCAGGGTCACGGAGGCGGCGTCGGGGTACGCCGCGAGCAGGCGGTCGAGGGCGGCCGGGCCGTCCTCGACGTCGGTCGGCTCGGCGAAGAGCGTCGCGATCTCGCCACGGTCCTGCTCGGCGAGGCGGGCCTCGGCGCGCTGCGCCAGGGCGTGGAACCGGTCGCGCAGCGACACGTCGAGCCACTGGGCCGAGCCGTCGGCGGCGGTGCCGGAGAGCTCGACGAAGCGGCCGAGCCAGCGGGCGTAGGTCATCGCGGCGACGTCGCCGAAGTACGGCTTGGCGGTGCGGTCGAGAGCCTCGACGATCTCGTCGCGGCGACGGGCGACCGCGTCGGCGTCGCCGGCGACCTCGTCGAGGAGTCGGCCGGTGCGCGACGCGGTGTTGTCGATCTCGTGGATGTCGGCGCCGAGCTGGCTGCGGCCAGAGGCCATGCCGTTCTTGGCGGTGCCGGCGCCGACCCAGGCACCGGTGCCGCGGGTCTCGACGAGCATCTGCTTGACCTCGGGGGCCGTCGTGGCCTCGAGGGTCGCCATGGCGGCGGTGCCGACGAGGATGCCGTCGACGGGCATGTCGGGGAAGCCGTGGCGCTGGGCCCACGTGCCGGTCAGCCACGCGGCCGCGGCGTCGGAGGTGCCGATGCCGCCGCCGACGCACAGCACGACGTTCGACTGGGCGCGCAGCTCGCCGTAGGTGGCCAGGATCAGGTCGTCCAGGTCCTCCCACGAGTGGTGGCCACCGGCGCGGCCTCCCTCGACCTGCACGATGACGGTGCGGTCGACCTTCTTGGCGATCGCGAGGACCTCGCGGATCTGGCGCACCGTGCCGGGCTTGAACACGACGTGCTCGATGCCGGCCTCGGTCAGCTCGTCGACGAGGGCGACGGCCTCGTCGAGCTCGGGGATGCCGGCCGTCACGATGACGGCGTCGATCGGGGCGCCGGCGGCGCGGGCGCGCTGGACGAGCCGGTTCTGGCCCAGCTGCAGGCGCCACAGGTAGGGGTCGAGGAAGAGCGAGTTGAACTGGTAGGTCGCGCCCTCGTCGAGCAGCGAGTCCAGCTCGGCGATGCGGGCGTCGAAGATCTCCTCGGTCACCTGGCCGCCACCGGCGAGCTCGGACCAGAAGCCGGCGTTGGCCGCGGCGGCCACGATCGGCGCGTCCACGGTGGTGGGCGTCATGCCCGCGAGCAGGATCGGCGACTTGCCGGTGGCGCGCGTGAACGCGGTCTCGACCGAGGTGGAGCCGTCGGGCAGCGTCACGAGACGCGGCGCGAAGGTGGACCACGCGACGGGCACGGCGGGGCGAGCGCCGGTGATCGTCAGCTCGCGGTGGCCACGACGCGTCGTGGGGGCCACCAGGCCGACGCCGCGCGAGCGGGTCTCGGCGGCGGTGAGGCGCGAGGCGAGGTCGCCGGGCCCGAGGTCGAGGACCCACTCGGCTCCGGCGTCGAGTGCGGCGGTGACGTCGACGACCCAGTCGACCGGGTCGATGATGGCGCGCTGCGTCGCGTGGCGGGCGTGCTCGGCGTCGATGCCGATGCGGGCCGCCCACTCGGCCACGAGGTCGGCCGTCTCGGCGAGGTCGGGGTGGTGGAACGCGAGGGCGGACTCGACCGGCTCGATCACCGGGGCGAACGGCGCACCGCCGGTGACCTTGCGCTCACGCTCGTCCTTCTCGTCGGCGGCCACCTGCTCGAGGCGGGCGGTGGCGGCGGCGAGGGCCGCGGACGGACCGGACAGCACCACGGAGCGGCGCCCGTTGCGGATGTGGCAGACGGCGCCGGTGCCCTCGACGATGGCGGCGACGCGCTCGGGGACGACTCCCGAGACGGCCAGCATCGTCTGTCCGAGCAGCCCGCGGCGACGGCCGACGACCTGCGCGGCGGCACCGACCAGGCGGGCGAGCGCGAGCACCTCGACGTCCGGGACGCCGGCGAGCGCCTCGGCGGCGAGGACCCCCTGCGAGTGGCCGGCCACGGCGACGGGCGGGTGGGCGGCGACGTCGAGACCCTGGCGCGTCAGCGCACGCAGACCGGCGAGCTGCGCGAGGGTGATGCCGGGGACCGAGGCGGCCGGGGCCGTGACGTCGGCACCGGCGGGCAGGCCCGGGGCGTCGTCGTCCTCGGCGGACTCGCCGACGGCGAGCACGTCCACCCACGCCACGGGGTCGAAGGCGACGCCCGCACGGGCGAGCTCGGTGGCCACGGGCGCCAGCATGCGGTCCGAGCGGCGCACGAGGTCGGCGACGTCGGCGTCCAGCGCGAAGTCGCGGACGAGGTCGGCCAGCGGGCCGAGCCAGTCCCCGCCCTGCCCGCCGAAGACCAGGGCCCACGGCGTACCCGAGCGCAGGTCGTCGAGCAGGCTGTCGGTGCGGCGGTCGCGGGAGGTCGGGGCGTGGAACACAGAGGTGTCGAGCGTCGTCATGTCATCCATCGTGACACAAACGTGAGGCTTTCCTCATCTTTGGACTGAGGTTTTCCTCATGTTTTGGATCACACTGAGCCGGCGCGCCGTGGCGGGTGTGACTGGTGGGGCGCTGCTCAAGTTGTAACTGATAGTTGCACACAGGATTGTTCACACGTGGGGACAAACTTTCCCGCAGATCGTCGTCCGAAGGGACTTCTGTGCATGATTCAGCAGAAGAACGCCGAAAGGCCCCGGGACCGAGGTCCCGGGGCCCTTCGTCGCAGTGAGTGGTCAGACGCCGCCGGTCAGCAGCAGCCCCCCGTCGACGGTGAGGCACTGGCCGGTCATCCAGGCCGCGTCCTGCGAGAGCAGGAAGGTGGTGACGCCCGCGATGTCCTCAGGCTCGCCGAGTCGCTTCAGCGGGTACGCCGAGGCGACCTCCTCCTCGCGTCCCTCGTACAGCGCACCGGCGAACCGGGTCTTCACGACGGCCGGGGCCACGGCGTTCACGCGCACCGAGGGAGCCAGCTCGAGCGAGAGCTCCTTCGTGATGTGGATGACCGCGGCCTTCGACGCGCCGTACATGCCGATCATCGGGGCCGGCTTGAGACCGGCGACCGACGCGATGTTCACGATCGCACCGCCGTTGTCCTTGAGCGAGGCGTTGTAGGCCTTCTGCGCCCACGACACCGCGGCCAGCACGTTGACCTCGAAGATCTTGCGGCCCGCGTTCAGGTCCATCTCGATCATCGGGCCGTACGTCGGGTTGATCCCGGTGTTGTTCACCAGGAAGTCCAACCCGCCGAAGTGCTCGACGGCCTTCGCGACCGTCTCGTCCTGGTGGGCGGCGTCGTCGGCCGGACCCGCCACGTACGCGGCGTTGTCCGGGCCGAGCTCGGCAACCGCGGCCTCGAGGGCCTCGGTCTTGCGCGCCGTGATGACCACCTTCGCGCCGTCGTCGACGAGGCGCTGCGCGACACCGAGACCGATGCCCCGCGACGCGCCCGTGACGATCGCGACCTTGCCGGCGAAACGACCTTCCGTCACGAGAGGCGCTCCAGCACCATGGCCATGCCCATGCCGCCGCCGACGCACATGGACTCGACGCCGAACTGCTTGTCGTGCCACTGCAGCGAGTTGATCAGCGTGGAGGTGATGCGCGCGCCGGTCATGCCGAACGGGTGGCCCACCGCGATGGCGCCGCCGTTGACGTTGAGCTTGTCCATCGGGATGCCGAGCTCGCGGGCGGAGCCCCAGGCCTGGACCGCGAAGGCCTCGTTGATCTCGTACAGGTCGATGTCGTCGATGCCCATGCCGGCGTGCTTGAGCGCGGCGGGGATCGCCTCGACAGGGCCGAGTCCCATGATCTCGGGCGACAGGCCGGTGACGGCGGTCGACACGATGCGCGCGAGCGGGGTCAGGCCCAGCTCCTTGGCGCGGGTGTCGCTCATGATCACCACGGCGGCGGCGCCGTCGTTGAGCGGGCAGGCGTTGCCGGCGGTGACGGTGCCGTCGGGGCGGAACACCGGCTTGAGGCTGGACACGGCCTCCATCGTGGTGCCGGCGCGCGGGCCGTCGTCCTTGCTCACGGTCGTGCCGTCGGGCAGCGTGACGGGCGTGATGTCCTTGGCCCAGAAACCCTCCTCGATGCGCTGCTCGACGAGGTTCTGGCTGCGGACGGCGAACTCGTCCTGCTCCTGGCGGCTCATGCCCAGGTGCTGCGCGACGTTCTCGGCCGTCTGGCCCATCGCGATGTAGAGGTCGGGCAGCTCGCTGTTGCCGCGCGGGTCGACCCACGTCTCGGCGCCACCCTCGGCGCGCTTGGCGGTGCGGGCGATCGCGTCGGCGAACAGCGGGTTCTCGGTACCCGGGATGTCGGAGAAGCCGTTGCCGAACCGGCTCACGGTCTCCACGCCCGCGGAGATGAAGGCGTCGCCCTCGCCGGCCTTGATCGCGTGGAACGCCATCCGGGTGGTCTGCAGCGAGGAGGAGCAGTAGCGGTTGACCGTCACGCCCGGCAGGTGGTCCATGCCCGACAGCACGGCCACGGCGCGCGCCAGGTTGTGGCCGGCCTCGCCGGCCGGCTGGCCGACGCCGAGGTGCAGGTCGGTGAACTCCTTGCGGTCGACGCCGGGCACCTTCGCCAGCGCGGCCTCGATCATCTGGACGGTGAGGTCGTCAGGACGCATGTCCTTGAGCGAACCCTTGCCCGCGCGGCCGATCGGCGAGCGTGCGGTGGAGACGATGACTGCTTCGGGCATGTTGTTGCCTTTCGGTGTGCCGGCGGCGAACCGCCAATGACTAAGCGCTTGCTTAGTCTGTCATTCCTGCGTCATGCTGTCCACCATGACCACCGACTCGGCGACCGGTCGCGACCGCTCCGCCTCGACGCGCGAGCGCCTGCTGGATGCGGCCGTCGAGGCCTTCGCCACCTCCGGATTCGCCGGCACGACGACGCGCGACATCGCCTCGCGCGCGGGGATGAGCCCCGCGGCCGTCTACGTGCACCACGCGACCAAGGAGGATCTGCTGTTCGAGATCTCCCGGCGGGGGCACCGCTCGGCGGTCCAGATCATCGAGAAGGCCTCCCAGTCCTCCCCCGACCCGGTCGAGCAGGTCCGGAACATGGTGGCCGAGTTCAGCCGGTGGCACGCCGTGAACAGCCGCGTCGGTCGCATCGTGCAGTACGAGTTCGACGCGCTGACGCCCGAGCACCGGGCCGAGATCGCGGAGTACCGCCGGGCGATCGAGGCGCTCATGCGCGATGCGCTGGAGGCCGGCGTCGAGGCCGGCACCATGACGGTCTCGGACGCGAAGGGCACCGCGCTGGCGCTGCTGTCGCTCAGCATCGACCTCGTGCGCTGGTACCACCCGAGCGGCGCCACGACCCCTGACGAGATCGCCTCGCTCCACGGCGACCTGGCCCTGCGGATGGTCGGCGCCGCGGCCTGACCGCTCCGCCGAAGCGTCAACGACGCTCGATGGCCCCCAAGGGGGCCCGGCAGGCGAGCGCCACGACCGAGGCCAGACCCAGGACGGCCGCGCAGACCACGATGTTCCCGCGGCTGCTGATCACGTCGGCGAGGAATCCGCCCGTGGCCGTCCCGAGCGCCACCCCCGCCAAACCCCCGGTGGACCCCCAGGCGAAGACCTCCGTGACCCGGCCCTCCGGAGCCGCCCTCCCCAGGAGCTCGTAGAACGCGGCGAACATCGGCGCCGCCGGGAGGCCCGCGAGCACGAGAGCCAGGCCCAGGGTGAGTGGAGTGGTCGCCGCCGCGACGACCAGGTGCGTGAGCGCCAATGCGGCCAGGAACAGCGTCAGGCGCCGGGTGAGACGGCTCCCTCCCCCGGCACGCAGGTTGATGAGCCCGCCGGCGAGGCTCCCCGCGGACCACAGCCCGTAGAAGACACCGATCAGGTGCGAGGCGTCGAGCTGCGCGGAACGGCGCACCACCGCG
The DNA here is from genome assembly GCF_054957925.1 of Aeromicrobium sp. JP4. NCBI lineage: Bacteria > Bacillati > Actinomycetota > Actinomycetes > Propionibacteriales > Nocardioidaceae > Aeromicrobium > Aeromicrobium sp. JP4. The sequence continues at coordinate 2,656,789 of NZ_CM143290.1, read as the reverse complement.
ACCTCGAGGATCCCGATCGCGATCCCCACCGTGAACGTCACGGCGACGAGGATCCACACCGTCGCCGGGAAACGGCTCGGGGTTCCCATCACCGGGCGGCTGGACCGTCGGGAGGCCGCACGGGACTCCGGGGTCAGGGCGAACACCGCGGTGAGCACCAGGATCAGGCCGGCCGCCAGGATCAGGGCTTCGTCCGTCCCTCGCACCGTCGCCCAGGTCACCACCGTCAAGGGTCCGAGGATGTAGGTGATCTCCTGCAGCGAGGCGTCCAGGGACAGCATCCGGCTCAGGTCCACCGGCCCCAGGCGCTCATTCCAGATCGCCCGAGCGCAGACGGCCAGAGGTGGCTGGGCCAGGCCCGTGGCCGCCGCCAGGGCCACCGGCACCGCGGGACCGCTGCCGTGTGGCAGGGCGGCCAGCCCGATCATCATCGTCACGGCCACCACGCTGACCATCGACAGCGGCACCGGCTGGCCCCACCGGTCGATGCTTCGACCGACGACCGGCGCCCCGACGGCCATCCCGAGCGCGAACGCGGCCGCCATCAGCCCGCTCACCGTGTAGGTGAGGCCCAGGCTGAGGCCGTGCAGCACCATCACCAGTCCGAGCGCGCCGGCCGGGACCCTCGCCAGGAAGCCGAGCACCAGCGTCCGGACGGCGGCAGTCGGCAGTCCGAGGATCTGGGCGGGCCCCGGGCCACGCACCTCGGTCATGACGACCTCGGTCGTCCGGTGCATCTCCCGAGGAGCGCGGGTGACCGCATGATCGCCACCTGGCACTCCTCCTGAACGCATCGTTTCCACGACCGGGTGAGCCACGTCACCCGTCGGTCGGGATCACCATACTTGAGTTCCGTTTCAACTTGGACGTCTCCGGGCGCGAAGAAAGGGCCCGCGACGCCGGGGGGATGCGTCGCGGGCCCTTTCGGTCTGGGTGCAGGTCAGGCCTGCAGGACCGCCTCGGCGTTGATCTGCAGCGAGATCTTGTCGCCGATCATGACCTTGTCGCCCTCGAGCGGGATGTTGAAGTCGATGCCGAACTCCTTGCGGCTGATCTGACCGGTGGCCTCGACGCCGATGCGCGTGCCGCCCCACGGATCCTTGCCCTCGCCGAGGAACTCGACCGCGAGCTCGACGGGCTTGGTGACGTCCTTGATGGTCAGGTCGCCGGTGACGACGAAGTCGGTGTCGCCCTTGCGCACGACGCCCGTGGAGACGAACGTCATCGTCGGGGTGCTCTCGACGTTGAAGAAGTCGCCCGAGCGCAGGTGGTTGTCACGGTCGGCCGTGCCGGTGTTGATCGAGGAGAGATCGATCGTTGCGGTCGCGGTGGACGCGGTGACGTCCTCGCCGGTGACGATGGTGCCCTCGAACTTCTCGAACTTGCCGCGCACCTTGCTCATGATGTGGCGCACGGTGAAGCCGATCTCCGTGTGCGTGGGGTCCAGCTGCCAGGTGCCCGTGGTGATGTCGCTCATGAATTCTCCTGAAGTCTGTGGGTTCGATCATGCTGTTGATCGTTCAACAAGATTGACTCTACAGCATGATTGAACTTTCAATCAAGTCGTTGAAGATGTAAACTAGTTCACATGAGTGATCTGCCCATCGCCACCGTCAACGACACCCGCTGGCTCGACGAGACCCAACAGGGCGCGTGGCGCTCGTTCCTGGGCGGCACGACCGTGCTGATGGACCGCCTCGACCGCGACCTGCGCACCGAGCACGGCCTCTCGATGTCGGAGTACGAGATCCTCGTGCGGCTGTCCGAGGCACCTGACCGGTCGATCCGGATGGCCGACCTCGCCGCGGCGCTGTCGCACTCGCGCAGCCGCATCACCCACACGATCAGCCGGCTCGAGCGCGACGGCATCGTCCTGCGCATCCAGTGCGGAACCGACGGCCGCGGCGTCACCGCCGTGCTCACCGACAAGGGGTTCGAGCTGCTCGCCACCGCCGCCCACACCCACGTGCGCGGCGTGCGCGAGTACCTGATCGACCAGTGCTCCGACGAGGACCTCGCGGCCACGAAGCGCGTGATGGACGCGATCCAGGACGCGATCGGCGGCCGCGTCTTCTAGGTCGCGGGACCGGCTCCTCGCCTCCTGACGAGGTTTCGAGGCTTCGGGCGCAAGCGCCCTCGCACCTCAACCACCTCGAGCGGTCGCCCGCAGAGCGAGCTCGGCCCTCGGTCAGTCGCGGGTCAGGCGGCGATGCGTGACGCGGTGCGGGCGGGCCGCCTCCTCGCCGAGGCGCTCGATCTTGTTGGCCTCGTAGGACGCGAAGTTGCCCTCGAACCAGAACCAGTGGCCCGGGTTCTCCTCGGTGCCCTCCCACGCCAGGATGTGCGTGGCGATGCGGTCCAGGAACCAGCGATCGTGCGAGGTGACCACGGCGCAGCCGGGGAAGTCCAGCAGCGCGTCCTCGAGGGACGACAGGGTCTCGACGTCGAGGTCGTTCGTGGGCTCGTCGAGCAGCAGCATGTTGCCGCCCTGCTTGAGCGTCAGCGCCAGGTTCAGGCGGTTGCGCTCACCACCGGAGAGCACGCCGGCCTTCTTCTGCTGGTCCGAGCCCTTGAAGCCGAACGACGCCACGTAGGCGCGGCTGTTCATCTCGAAGTTCGCGACCTTGATGAAGTCCAGGCCCTCCGAGACGACCTCCCAGACGTTCTTGTTCGGGTCGATGTTGGCGCGGTTCTGGTCGACGTAGCTGATCTGGACCGTCTTGCCGACCTCGAGCTCACCCGAGTCGGGCTCCTCGTTGCCGGTGATCATCCGGAACAGCGTGGTCTTGCCGACGCCGTTGGGGCCGACGACGCCCACGATGCCGGCGCGCGGCAGCGTGAAGCTGATGTCGTCCCACAGGATCCGGTCCTCGAAGCCCTTGGTCAGGTCCCGCGCGTCCAGCACCACGTCACCCAGGCGCGGACCCGCCGGGATGTTGATGTCGGTGGTGTCGATCTTGCGCGCCTTCTCCGCCTCGGCGGCGAGCTCCTCGTAGCGGGCCAGACGCGACTTGCTCTTGGTCTGGCGGCCCTTGGCGTTCGAGCGGACCCACTCGAGCTCGCGCTCGAGCATCTTGGCGCGCTTCGCGTCCTTCTGGCCCTCGATCTTGAGGCGGTCCTTCTTCGTCTCGAGGTAGGTCGAGTAGTTGCCCTCGTAGCCGTGGATCTGGCCGCGGTCGACCTCGGCGATCCACTCGGCGACGTTGTCGAGGAAGTACCGGTCGTGGGTGACGGCCAGCACGGCGCCCGGGTAGCTCTTCAGGTGACCCTCGAGCCACTGCACGCTCTCGGCGTCCAGGTGGTTGGTGGGCTCGTCGAGCAGCAGCAGGTCGGGCTGCTGGAGCAGCAGCTTGCACAGTGCGACGCGGCGGCGCTCACCACCGGAGAGGTTGTCGACGATCGCGTCGGTGGGCGGGCAGCGCAGCGCGTCCATGGCCTGCTCGAGGCGGCTGTCGATGTCCCACGCGTTCGTGTTGTCCAGGTACGTCTGCAGGTCACCGGTCTCGGCCATGAGGGCGTCGTAGTCGGCGTCGGGCTCGCCCATCTCGGCGTACGCCTCCTCGAGGCGCTTCATCTTGCCCTTGATGTCGGACACGGCCTCCTCGACGTTCTCGAGGACCGTCTTGCCCTCGGTGAGCGGCGGCTCCTGCTGGAGCATGCCGACCGAGGCGTCGGGGTCGCGCACGAGGTCGCCGTTGTTGGGCTGGTCGAGGCCGGCCATCAGCTTGAGCAGGGTGGACTTGCCCATGCCGTTGGGACCCACGACACCGATCTTCGCCCCGTGGAGGAACGAGAGGGTGACGTCGTCGAGGACGACCTTGTCGCCGTGGGCCTTGCGGACGTTGCGCAGAGAGAGAACGTAGTCAGCCATGATGTCCCCCAGCCTAGCGAGAACACCGGCACCCCGGCCGACCGGCAGCGGTCAGCGGCCGGCGGTGGCCAGGCCGTTGCGCCAGCGGTCGTACCGGTCGAGTTCGCTGCGCAGCCGCGCGACGACGATGCGCTCGGTGGTGCGGTTGATCGCCTCGGTGAGCTTCTTCTCGGCCCGCGCACCGGCCCGGCGCGCGCCCACCCCGCCCAGCCAGCGCGAGACCAGCGTCAGGATCACCCCGAACAGCAGTCCGCCGGCGACCAGCAGCAGCGGCAGGCTCAGCCCGAGCGGGCGCGGTGCGCCCTCCCACGGGTCGGGCTCGACCAGGCCGAAGATCGAGGCCACGGCCCAGGCCGCTCCGGCGATGACGGCGAGGAAGGTGAACCACTGGAGGGCGCCGACGGCGGTCCACCACAGCGGCTGGCGCTTGATGCCCAGGTCGACCCCGGCCACGGCCTCGTCGAGCTCGTCGATCACGTCGCGGGCACCCTCGCCCACGATCGCGTCGATCACCGAGGCGCGCCAGGGCCGCGACATGCCCTCGGTGGCGACCTCGGTGGCCTCACGCAGGGCCAGGTCGGCGCGGGCGCGCTGCACCGACGGCGAGATGGGCATGGTGTCGGCGACCGCGTCGCGTGCCGAGCGGCCGAAGCCGAGCTCGCGCAGCGGGTCGTGGCGCAGCCGTCCCACCCAGCCGATCAGCGGCCAGTCGGTGGCGACGACGGCGCGGCGGGCCATCGAGTCCTCCACGGCGTCGGCGATCTGCGGCACGCCGGCACAGGCGACGAACGTCTCGACCAGGGAGTCGCGGACGGGGCGCTCGAGACCGGGCACCGGCTCGACTCCCCCGGCCTCGGCCAGCCGCCGGGCGACCTGCCGGACGTCGCCGACGAGGCGCGCCTGCGAGGCCCGCTTGGACTTGATGCGCCGACCGATCTCGGCCCGCAGCTCGGGCAGACCGGCGCCGGTGACGGCACTGGTGGCGATGACGGGAACGCCCGCGAAGCCCTCGCGCTCGAGGATCAGCTCGAGGTCGTCCATGGCCATCTTCAGGTCGGTCTCGTTCAGCCGGTCGGCCTGGTTCAGCACCACCAGCGAGGCGTCCGCGTGCGTGGCCAGCGGCGTGATGTAGCGGGCGTGGATCGCGGCGTCGGCGTACTTCTGAGGATCGAGGACCCACACGAACAGGTCGGCGTAGCGCGCGACGTGGTCGACGACCTCTTGGTTGGCGGCGACGACCGAGTCGTGGTCGGGCAGGTCGAGCAGCACGAGCCCCTCGAAGGCGTCGTCGCGCGGGGCGTCGAGCACGCTGCGACGGGTGATCTGGTCGCGACGGGCGACGCCGATCCAGTCGAGCAGCTCGGTGGCGCCGGCCGGCCCCCACGCGCAGGCCAGGGGGGTGGAGGTGGTGGGCCGCAGGTAGCCGACCTCGGCCAGCTCGAGCCCCGCCAGGCGGTTGAACAGCGACGACTTGCCCGAGCCGGTGGAGCCCGCGAGCACGACGACCGTGTGCTGGGTCGACAGGTCGAGACGCTCCTGGGCGTGCGTGAACGTGGCCTCGGCCGGACCGGCGAGCGCGGGATCGATCACGTCACCGGCGGCCTCGATCGCCGACTTCAGCGCAGTGACCCTTTCGTCGAGAGCGCTCATCGACTCCTCCTCCCCCGGGGGGCGTCGACCGAGTCGACCGCCGACTGGAGGCGCCAGTGCGCGGCCTCGAGGGCTTCGGGGTCGGGCAGCAGGTCGAGGTAGCGCTCGGCCTCGGACTCCAAGAGGTCCTCCAGTCGACGGGAGAGGTCGCGCCCGGCCTGCTCGGCCAGCGCACGGACGGCCTGGTCGCCGAAGACGGCGTTGAGCACGGCCTGTCCGGCGGCGGCGGTGCCGCCCGCGATGCCGATCTCGGCGCCCGTGAGGCCCGCGGTGCCGGCGAAGACCACGACCATGAGCGTGACGCCCGTGGCGTTGACGCCGAGCGACAGCGCACGGGCCTTGGACTTCTTGTCGGCGCCCTGCTCGGCCACGAGTTCGAACACCGCTTCGCGCCACTCACGCGCGATGCGCTCGGCACGGACCCGCACGTCGCGGGACGCGCGGTCGAGGCCGCGCTGGCTGTCGAGCAGGACGTGCCCGGCCTCGGAGGCGTCCCAGGCGCGCGCGACCTCCTCGGCCGCACGCTCGGCGCGGTCGAGGATCAGCAGGTGCAGGCCCGAGACCGCGGCTTCCTCGACCTCCTCCGGCGTGGTGGGCTTGCGCCGGAAGATCCGGTCGCGCCACGTGCCGACGGTGCGCTCGAGCTTGCGGAAGATCTCGCCGGAGCCGACGAAGTCCTGCCAGCGGGCCAGCACCTCGCCCCGCAGCATCGAGCCGTCGGTGGCGGCGGTCATCAGGTCGGCGTGCGAGGCCAGGTAGACCGACTCGACGTCCTTGCGCAGCTGCGCGGCCGCGTCGACCTGGCGCGTGAGGGCCGTCTCCAGCACGCGGGAGGACTCGATGTCGTGCAGGATCGCGCCCTGCAGGGTCTTGAGGACGATCTCGCGGCGCTGGGCCTCGTCGTCGGCGAGCGCGCGCAGCCACGAGACGACCGGGGCGACGTCATCGGGCGGCAGGACGCCCTCGGCGTCGGGCGTGGACTCGGGCACCGAGAACAGCGCGACGTCGGCCAGACCGTGCTCGCTGAGCATCCGAGCGAGGTGACGGCGCACCTCGACGAGCGCCTCCGGCGACGTGCGGTCCAGCACCACGGCGATCGAGGCGCTCCGGTCGGCGGCCCGGCGCAGGTAGTCCCACGGGACCTGGTCGGCGTAGCGCGCCGCCGACGTGACGAAGAGCCACAGGTCGGCGGCACCCAGCAGCTGCTCCGCCATGTCGCGGTTGGTCTCGTCGATCGAGTCGAAGTCGGGGGCGTCGAGCACGGCCACGCCCGGCCACAGGGTGGAGCTGGCGATCTGGCGGATCGTGTTGGCGCGACGGCTGTTCGAGCCGGTGCGGACGACCTCGGGAAGGATCCGACCCGACCGGAACCACTCGGTGTCGGCGGGGTGGTGGACCAGCACCGGGGTGCGGGTGGTGGGGCGCAGGACGCCCGTCGCGGAGACGCGCCGGCCGACGATGGAGTTGACCAGGGTGGACTTGCCGGCACCGGTGGAACCGCCCACGACGACCAGCAGCGGCGCACCGATGTGCTCGAGCCGGGGTACGACGTAGTCGCCGAGTTGCTCGGCGATCTCTCGTTGCAGCGCCCGGTCGCGCTCGACGCCGGGCACCTCGAGTTCCAAGGGCATGGAGACAACGGCCGACGCCAACGCCGACAGGCCCTGGAGCAAACCGTTCTCGACCATGGCCTCGCGCTGGGGAATTGCGGTCGGCTCAGTCATCTCAGATCACTACGAATGGTAGTCGAGTCGACGCCCCCGGGCGTCCCATTCGACACTTGCGACACAGATCAGGAGACGTCGAGCGGACGCGCCTCGTCGACCAGCATGACCGGGACGTCGCGGCGGACCGGGTACGCGAGGGCGCATCCGTTGCACACGAGCTCGTCGGCCTGGGCGTCCACGAACAGGCCGGAGCGGCACTGCGGGCACACCAGGATCTCGACGAGGGCTGGATCGAGGTTCACGGGACCACCGTAGCGGAGTCGTCGCGCACCAGCCGCAGCACGGGCGAGGCCTCGTCGGGGGTGTGCTCGGGGGCCGGGCGGCCGGCCTCGCGGACGGCCTCGGCGAGTGCGACCAGATCGTCGTGCGTGGGCTCGGGCTCGGTGAACTCCGGAGCCAGCCGCACGACGCTCCACCCCTGCGGCGCGGAGAGACGCTCGGCGTGTCGCGAGCACAGGTCGTACGCATGGGGCTCGGCATAGGTCGCCAGCGGACCGAGCACGGCCACCGAGTCGGCGTACACGTACGTCAAGGTGGCCACCGCGGAGTTCGGGCAGCCTGCGCGCGAGCATCGACGTTGCAGTCCCACGAGGGCGAGGTTAACCCGCCGGCCCAGCCGCCCGCAGTAGGCTCACCGGATGGCCAGCGAACCCGGACCCGCACCCGAGGTCCACGGCCCCCGCCCCGGCCGGGCGCGCGACCGTCGCGGCCGCGGTCCGCGGGGCGTGATCTCGCTGCCCGGCCCGCTCTCGCCGCGCGGGGCGCCGGCCCACCGCAACCCCCGCGAGGCCTTCGACGACCTCGTCGCCGAGGTGCTCACCCGACTCGACCACCACTTCGCGCGCGAGCCCGACCACGTCGAGGTCGTCGTCGAGGAGGCTCCGCTGCTGCCGCCCGGCTGGGACGAGCCGGTGCCGCGCAGCATCGTGAACACGGCCCCTGGCGGCTTCCGCATCGTGATCTACCGGCTCCCCGTGGTCGGCCGCTCCCGCACCGCCGCCGATCTCGAGGAGATCGTCTGGACCGTCCTGCTGACGCGGCTCGGCGAGGTCTGGCACCACGACCCCGAGGACCTCGACCCGCGCCCCTGAGCGGCGCTCAGCGCACCGAGACGCCCGGGGCGACCACCGAGACGGGCGCCGGGCGCACCGGCGTGGCGGCCACGCGGTCGCCGTCGGCCTGCCACGCCCCGGCCATCACCTGCTGCCCCGTCTTGGGCGTCAGCACGAGGTAGGCCGGTCGGCCCTCGGGCGCCGGGACGAGCGCCGAGGCGCCGGCCTGGAGCACCACCTGGCTCGTGCCGAGTGACTCCATCGAGGCCGAGAACGCCTCCACCTCGACCTCGGCCGCCTCCTTGCTCGTCAGCACGGTGCGCACTGCGGTGCCTCCGAGCCGGACGGGCACGATCGCGGGCCCGGCGAGCGAGGGAGCCGGCGCGATCCGCGCGACGTCGCCGTCGGTCTCGACCGTCGCCGAGGCCACCACCGGGAGGTCGGACGAGATCGCCAGCGAGGCGCGGTCGAGGTCGACCGAACCGGGGATCGCCACCACCCGCGTCGACTCGGGCTCGACCGCCACGTCCTCCAGCCCCTGGGCCGCGAAGGATCCCTCCGGGCCGCGCACCGCGACCGCGACGTGGGCCGTGGAGGTGCCGGGGTTGACCAGGGCGAGGCGCGTGCCGTCGCCCTCGGGCAGGCCGGCCAGCAGCTGCTCGGTGGCGGGACCGGGTGCCGGCGTGAGGAGGTCGGCTCCGCCCGGACCCGCGTCGAGGGCCATGGCCGTGAGCGAGCCCCGCCGGCGGGACACGTGCGCCGCGACGGCTCCCTCGCCCGCGGCGACCTGGTCGACCTCGATCTCCCGCCGCTCCCCCGCCTCGACGACGAGACCCGAGGTGTCGAGCGACTGGATCGGGCCGTTGGTGCCCCACCACGTCAGGTCGGCGACGGCGCGGTTCTCGCCGAGGTTGACCAGCGTGATCGTCGCGCCGGAGCGTCCTCGGTCGCCGAGTCCGGTGAACCAGGCCTCGTCGACCACCGGCGGGCACGATCCGAGCACGGCGTCGCCCCGCGTGGCTCCCGCGACGTAGCCGACGGAGCCGGAGCCCTCACCGGACTGCTCGAGCACGAGGGCGTCACCGCCCGGCTCGGCCGTGCGCCAGCGATCGGCCTGCGCCCACACGGGGTCGGCGGCCGCCTCCTTCGGGATGGGCCGGGCCACGGCCTCGGTCCCGGGCGCGACCTGACCGGCGGCCACGGTCCAGCCCGACTGCACGGGGCAGGCCCAGACGGTCTGGCGCACCTCCACGGTCTGGCTGCCCCCGGCGACGACGGGCGGCTCCGGCTCGGGCACGAACCAGACCGCTCCGACGAGCAGGAGCGCGATCACGGGAAGGATGTAGCGCACGGGGAATCGCGTGGTCATGCGTCGTCCTCCTCGTCGGGCGAGGGCGCGGAGGCCACGGTGCGGCGCACCGGCAGGGCACCCACGAACGCGCCGAGCCACGCCAGGACCCACAGCCCCGCGAGCCACGGGCGGGCGGGACCTGCCTCGGGTGCCGGCTCGGCCTCCACGTCGGAGGTCACCGACCACACCCGCGAGTCGGGCGAGTCGCTGCCCTTCGGGGCCAGTCCGGGGGCGGCGTCGATGCGGCGCGCGAGGTCCAGGTCCACGTCGGGCGCGTAGATGCTGTCGACCCCGAGCCGGGCCAGCTCGTCGACGTCGTCGCGCGTGGGCGTCGTGACGAGCGAGACGACCGTGTCGTGCAGCCGCTCCTCGCGCTCGGCGGTGGTGCGCAGTGCCTCCGCGCCGAGGTAGGGGCCGGGGCCGACGACCGCGTCGGCGACGATGCCGGACTCGGAGTCGCCGGTGAGGACGACCGTGGTGCCGGGACGGGCCGCCAGGAAGGCCGGCACCACCCGGGCGTCGCCGGACTCGAGCGGGTCGTCGATCCCCCGGACGACGAGCCAGCTGCCGGCCAGGATCGGGAACGCGGCGAGCAGGGCGATCGCGGGGCGCCGCCAGCGGCGGTGGCGCCGGGTGCGCAGGACGGGCCACGCGAAGAGCACGGCGGTGAGCAGGCCGCCCAGCCACAGTCCCGCCCCCAATCCGGCCCAGGCCCGCACCGCGGGTGCGCCGGGGAAGGGCACGTACGTCGAGACGGACGCGAGCAGTCCGGCGGCCAGGCCGACGACCGCGACGATCCAGGCGCCGGTGACCGAACGACGGGTGGCCTCGGGCACGAGCGCGGCGATGGCCAGCACCAGCAGCGGCACCGCGATCCACCACGGCGCGGCCCCGGGTCCGCCGCCCGTTCCGGTGACGACGTCCCACGCGGAGGCGGGCGCGTCGACGGGGTTGCCGGCCTCCCACCAGATCCGCCCCGAGAGGACGCGGTCGAGGAGCCACGGTCCGAGCAGCGCGGTGCCCACGACGGCGCTGAGCGCGAGGTACCGCGCGGCGGGACGCACCAGCAGGGCGCTGACCACGAGCGCCACGATCCCGAGCGCCCACGCCACGGGCGCGAACGCGGCGACGAGTGCGATCCACAGCCCGACGAGCACCGCTCGGGTCCACGTCGGCTCGAGCACGAGCCGCAGCAGGACGTTGGCGAACAGCGGGGCCACCACGAGCACGATGACCGTGCCGAGACGGCCGCCGGAGACCGCGCCGGTGACGGCGACGACGAGGCCGTAGGAGACGGCCCACGTCATCCGCACCCCGCGGTCGTCGCTGACGAGACGGCCGAATCGGTGGGCCGTCAGGGCCGCGAACGGCACCGCCAGGACGGTGAGGATCCACGGGATCGCTCCGGGGGCGAACCACGCGAGCAGACCGACCGCGGCAAGCGGGACCACGTAGGCGGGCGCGACGTCGGCGCTGCCGAGGCCGACCGCGTGCGAGCGCTCGAACAGCAGGCCCCACCACGCCGAGACCGAGTCCGGGGAGGCGGGCAGGACCGGGCTGAACAGCTGGCCGGCGGCGACGGACCGAGCGGCGACGAGCGAGCCGACGAGGAGCACGATGACCCAGGTCAGCCACGGACGGCGGCGCCACCACGGCGGCTGGTCGACGACGACCGGATCCTCCTCGTCGTCCTCCGGGACGCCGATCGTGCGCAGCCCGAGCGACTCGACGGACTCGGGCCGCACGACCGCCTGCATCGTGGAGGCGGCGAGGTCGAGGCCGTGCTGGTAGGGCATCCAGAAGGGTGCGAACAGGTCGCCGAGCTCGCGGTTGGAGCGCCGGACCAGCGGCTTGCGGCGGCGGCGGGCGGCGATCATGGGACCCGGGTTCGCGAACACCGTGACCATCGCCATGATCTCGCCGCGCGCCGACCGCAGGTCCTTGCCGACGACGAAGCCGAGGAACCGCAGCAGTGAGCCGAGGAACAGGCGGATGCTCATGGGGAGGAACCGCAACGCGTCGCTGTTGGCCAGCATCGTGTGCAGCGCGGCGGCGCGGCGCTCGCCCGCGTGCTCGCGGACGCCCTTGCGCCGGACCCGGCGCTTGTTGCTGCTGGCCTCGGCGTGGAACACGATCGCTCGCGGCGCGGTGCGCACCCGGTAGCCGGCGCGGTTCGCGCGCCAGCCGAAGTCGATGTCGTCGAAGAACAGCGGGAGCCTGGGGTCGGTGCCACCGAGGCTCTCCCAGACGTCGCGCCGCACCAGCATGCCGGCCGTGCCGACCGCGAGGACGTCGCGCGGGCGGTCGTGCTGACCGGCGTCGGGCTCCCCCGACTCGAGCATGGTCTCGCGCTGGCCGGTGCCGGTGACGGTGAGACCCACCTCGAGCAGGCGCTTCAGCGAGGGCCACTCCCGCACCTTGGGGCCGACGACGCCGATGCCGGGATCGGCGGTGGCCTCGTCGAGGAGTCCGGAGAGGGCGTCGGGATCGCAGATCTGGTCGTCGTGCAGCAACCAGATCCAGTCGTAGGCCTCGGTCTCGGCCTCGAGCGCGGCCGCGACCTGCCCGCCGAAGCCGAGCCTCGGCGGTGCCTGCACGATCCGGCTCGCTCCGGCGTGGCCGGTCAGGAGGTCGCGGGTCGCTGGGTCACTGTCGTCATGGACCAGCACGAGGCGGTCGGGACGGTGGTGGAGCCGGTCGAGCGAGGCCAGCGCCTGGGGCAGCCACCGCGAGCCGCGGTGGGCGACGAGGACGGCGACGACGGTCGGGGGGCGCGAACGCCACGCCGCGACCGGCTCGTCCAGGGGCTCGTCGTCGTGCATGATCGCCACCCTAGGCGGTTGCCTCGAACCACCAGGTGTCGAAGGAGCGCTCTCGATCAGGCGCGCTTCTTGAGCTTGCGACGCTCTCGCTCGGACAGTCCACCCCAGATGCCGAAGCGCTCGTCGTGAGCGAGTGCGTACTCCAGGCACTCACCCTTGACGTCGCAGCTCAGGCACACACGCTTGGCCTCCCGCGTGGAGCCGCCCTTCTCGGGGAAGAACGACTCGGGGTCGGTCTGAGCGCACAGCGCGCGCTCCTGCCACATGAGCTCGGGGTCGTCGCCCTCGATCCAACCGACTAATGACATGTCTGTAATTACAGACGTCTGCCTGCCAAACGTCAAGCCGAATAGCAAATGTCAGGCATTCCTCGGCGTGTCGCGGCTCCAGGGACCGCGCTAGCGTCGAGGCGTGACCACGACTCTCGCCACCGTACTTCGCCCCACCCCCACCCCCGTGGTGACGTACTACGACGTCGGCACGGGCGAGCGCGTGGAGCTCAGCGGGGTGACGCTGGCCAACTGGGTCGCCAAGGTCGCCAACTTCCTCGTCGACGAGCTCGATGCCGGGTGCGGCACCCGGATCCGCATCGGCCTGCCGAGTCACTGGCTGCGCTACGTGTGGATCCTGGGCGCCTGGCGGGTCGGCGCGGTCGTGACCGACGACGCCGCCGACATCGGCCTGGCCGGACCCGACCTCGAGGCCGCCGAGCCCGTGCGGCTCGCCGCCTCCCTGCGTCCCCTCGGGGGCCGGTTCCCCACCGAGCCGGACGGCTTCCTCGACGTCGCGGTCCATGTCCCGTCGAGCCCCGACGTCTTCATCGACCTCAACCCACCGGCGCCGGACGACCTCGCGCTCGACCTCGGCGCGCGCACGGCGACGCACGCCGAGCTGCTCGCCGGTCCCGCTCTCGCCGACCGGATCGTCCGCGCGCCGCAGCCGGTCGCCGACGACGCCGCCGACCTCGCGGCCGCGCTCGCGGGAGGCGGCTCGCTGGTGATGGTCGCCGGCGGCGGCCCCGACGACCTCGCGCGCATCGCCGCGCAGGAGCACGCGCGGCTCGGCGAGGAGGGACGGTGACCCGGACGGCGATGGTCGGTGCCCTAGACTCGACGGGGCATCCGGGCCGCCCGCCGATGCCCGCGACTCATCACGACAGGAACCACGCATGACCCCAACGGTCGACGACCCGCAGGCCCACGGCCTGACCCGGGTGGGCGGCCGACCCCCGCTGTCGGAATATCTGCGGGGCGTCGCGCAACGCAAGGACTTCATCGTCTCCCTGGCGAAGTTCCGCATCGAGGCCGAGAACCAGCGCCAGCGACTCGGCATGCTGTGGATCGTCCTCAAGCCGATCCTCAACGCCGCGGTGTTCGGCATCGTCTTCGGCATCCTGATGGCCAGCACGAAGTCCGTCCCGGACTTCGTGGCGTTCCTGATCATCGGCGTGTTCATGTTCGAGTTCTTCTCCGCCTGCATGGGCAGCGGGTCGAAGTCGATCACGTCGAACCAGGCCCTCGTGCAGAGCCTCGCGTTCCCGCGGATGGCGCTGCCGATCTCGGTGGTCGTGCAAAAGTTCCTGCAGCTGGTGCCCACGATCGGGCTGCTGATGATCTTCCTGGTCGTCATGGGTCACCTGCCTACGTGGAACTGGCTGCTGATGCTTCCGCTGACGGCCCTGTACTTCCTGTTCTGCCTCGGCGTCGCCTTCATCACCGCGCGGCTCACCGTGCACCTGCCGGACCTGTCGAACCTGCTGCCGTTCATCACGCGGTTCTTCTTCTACACGACCGGCATCTTCTTCAGCTTCGACATCCGCTTCGAGGGCAACCCCTGGCTGCTGGACGTCGTCCAGTACCAGCCGCTCTACGCCTTCCTGAGCCTCTCGCGCGAGCTGCTGCTGGACTCGGACCCGCTGTACGACGTGCGGATGCAGTTCTGGCCCATCATCGCCGTCTGGTCGATCGGCCTGCTCGTGATCGGCACGGTCTTCTTCTGGGCCGCGGAGGAGCGCTATGGTCGCGTCGACTGAGTCACCCGAGACCTCCGGCGCCGCCGAGGAGCGTCGTCCCGTCGTCGTCGTGCAGGACCTGCACGTCGAGTACCGCGTCTTCGCCACCGGCAAGCGCGCCACCGAGGCCGACCGCGGCGGACTGCTGCGCCGCGCCAAACGCACCCGCACCGTGCACGCCCTCAAGGGCATCTCGTTCACCGCGTACGAGAACGACAGCATCGGCGTGATCGGCTCCAACGGCTCGGGCAAGTCCACCCTGATGCGCGCCATCACCGGGCTGACCCCCGCCACGCGCGGCGCCATCTACGCCAGCTCGCGCCCGAGCATGCTCGGCGTGGGCGCGGCCCTCATCAAGCCCCTGTCCGGGCAGCGCAACGTCATCCTGGGCGGACTGGCCCTCGGCTTCTCGAAGGCCGAGATCGAGGAGCGCTACGAGGAGATCGTCGACTTCGCCGGCATCCGCCCGTTCATCGACCTGCCCATGCGCACGTACTCCTCGGGCATGACCGCCCGCCTGAAGTTCGCGATCGCCACGATCCGCAACCACGAGATCCTCATCGTCGACGAGGCTCTGGCCGTGGGCGACCGGAAGTTCCGCAAGCGCAGCGAGCAGCGCATCCGCGAGATCCGCGACAACGCGGGCACGGTGTTCCTGGTGAGCCACTCGATGCAGTCGATCCGCGACACGTGCAACCGCGTGATCTGGATCGAGAAGGGCGAGCTGATGATGGACGGCGACCCCGACGAGGTCATCGCCGCCTACGAAGAGACGCGCTGACCCCAGACCCCGCGCCCGCTCCCCGCGAGTGGCGCAGAAACGCCCGCCACTCGTCGAGTGGCGGGCGTTTTCGCGCCACTCGGTGAGACCGGTCAGCAGGACGCGGCGAGGTCCTCGGTGTTGTTGGCCTCGGTCGGCGACTTCGTGGTCGGCTCGGTGGTCGGAGCCGCCGTCGTCGCCTCGGTGGTCGGCGTGGCCGTCGTCGGCGACGACTGCTGCGCCTGCTTCCTCTGCTGGCGCTCGCTCTTGGCCACCAGCTTCGCCACGTCGGCGCGGATCTGCTCGAAGTTCGGCGTCACCGTGGAGTACTCCGGCGGCACGACGGAGAGGGTCGCGATCTGGCGGTCCTTGGCCTTGAGGGCCAGGTCGCCGAACGCACCCAGCTCCGAGGCGGGGATGTCGGTGCTGAGCATCTGGGCCGAGCTCGTGGCGATCTTGCCCGCGTTGAGCACGACCTGCTCGGGGCTCAGCTGCTCGAGCATCGCCTGCATGAGGCACTTCTGGCGGCCCATGCGCGTGTAGTCGTCGGACTGCACGCGGCTGCGCCCGTACCAGAGCGCCTCCTTGCCGTTGAGCTTCTGCTTTCCGGGCTGGATGTACACCTGCTTCCAGGCGTCGTCCTTGCCGAACATCGCGATGGGCTCCTTGATGTCCATCGTCACGCCGCCGGTGGCGTCGACGAGGCTGGAGAAGCCCTTCATGTTCACGAGCACGTAGTAGTTGACCTTGAGCCCGGTGACGCCCTCGACGGCCTCGAGCGTGGCGTCCAGGCCCGGGTCCTTGCTCTTGGGGTAGAGGTCGGGACGGCCGGACGCGGCCGTGTGCACGGCGTTCAGCAGGCACTCGGACCCGCAGTTGTAGCCGTAGGGGTAGACCGCCCGCATCGGGGAGTCCTCGGGGAACGGCACGTTCTGCAGGTTGCGCGGCAGCGACACCATCACGGGCACGCCGGTCTCGGCGTCGATGCTGACGAGGTTGATCGAGTCGGGGCGCAGACCGGTGCGGTCGTCGCCGGAGTCGGCGCCGAGCAGCAGGATGTTGTAGCGGCCCTGCAGGGGCGACTTCACCTCGGTCTCGTGGAAGACCTGCTCGACGACGTCCTTCGACGCGGTCACGGTGTTCCAGCCCAGGTAGGTGGTCGAGGTGACCAGCGCGACGATCGTGACGTTGATGACCGAGATCACCCCGAGGCGCCACCAGCCGAGGCTGCGGACGAGCGCGAGGCGCCACGCGTCGACGAACAGGAACATCCACCCGATCGCCAGGACGAGGCCGGCGACGCGGGCCACCTGCAGCACCGACGGGTCGGTGAGCCAGTCGATGACCTGCGCGCGGTCGGGGCGGAACCGGAACCACATCACGAGCCCGGCAGTGATCGCGGCGACCCACAGGATCATCACGACCGCGCCCAGGCGGCGGGCGCCGGCGAGGAACTGGGCGATGCCCGGCCACACCACGGTGCCCAGGATCAGCAGCAGCGCACGGCGCAGCCCACCCCGCTGCGCGACCCGGGTGGGTCGTGTTCCCAGAGCGCTCACGCCGTTCCCTCTCCTGCCGACCGGTCGCCTGCGTGCGACCGACGCCCCATTAAACCCTCCGGTTCCCAATGACGGGACATCGTGGGGTGGGGTCAGCAGCTCGCGTCGAGATCGGCGCTGCGGTTCGCCTTGCGCGGGTCCTTCTTCGTCGCCTCGCCGCCGACCTCGATCGGGGGCAGCTTCGCCGTGACGAGGGCCGACTTCTGGACCTCCTCGCGGGCCTCGGAGCTGCCGACGGCGTCCGAGACGAGGCGGCGGACCTTGTCGTAGTCGGGGTTGCCCGTGTAGATCACCGGCGGGACCAGCGAGACCGACGAGATCGGCTGGGACTTCGTCTTGAGCGCGAGGTCCATGAAGACGCTGAGGTCCTGGCGGGGAATGCTGGTGTGCAGCATCGCCGAGCTGGAGGTGGCGATGTCCTGCATGTTCGTGATGACCTTCTGCGGGTTGAGCTGGCGCACCATCGCGTTCATGACGCACTTCTGGCGGCCCATCCGCGACCAGTCGTCGTTCTCCACGCGGGAGCGGGCGTACCAGAGGGCCTTGTCGCCCGACAGCTTCTGCTCCCCCGCCTCGATGTATCCGCGGATCGGCGAGCCGATGCCGCCGATGGCGGTGCGCTCGCGCACGTTGATCTCCACGCCGCCGACCGCGTCGATGAGCTTGGAGAAGCCCTTCATGTTCACCAGCGCGTAGTAGTTGAGCTTCAGGCCCGTGATCGTCTCGACGGCGTCCATCGTGGCGTCGATGCCCGGCTCCTTCGAGTCGAACAGGTCGGCGTGGTCGTTGGCCCACGTGTTCACGGCGTTGAGGTAGCAGCCGTCGCAGTCGAACCCGTTCGGGAACTCCTGGCGCATCGGCGAGCCCTTCGGGAAGGGGACGTTCTCCAGGTTGCGCGGCAGGCCGATGAGCACGGCCTTGCCCGTCTCGGCGTCGATGCTGGCGACGTTGATCGAGTCGGGGCGCATCCCGGAGCGGTCCTTGCCCGAGTCGGTGCCCATGAGCAGCACGTTGTAGCGGCCGTCGTGCGGCTTGGAGACGGTGTTGGAGGCGAAGACGGTGTCGGTGAAGCCGTTCATCACCGACACGGTGTGCGACGCGAAGAACAGCACGGCGGCCGTGCCGACGACGAGCGCGGCGTGGAACGCCGTGGAGATCGCCAGGTGCTGGCGCGCGAGCTCGCGGGGGCGACCCAGTCGCCACGCGTCCACGATGAGTGCGACCCAGCCGATCGCGAGTGCCACGAGCAGCCAGCGTCCCAGGCTCAGCAGCGCGGCGTTGGTGGCCAGCGAGAAGACGAACTGGCGGTCCGTCATCGCGAGCACGACGCCGACGACGAGGACGGCCAGCACCGCGAGCCAGATCCTGATCGCGATCCGGCCGACGCGCTTGTTGCCCTGGACGAGCTGGGCGGACCCGGGCATCACCAGGGTCATCGCGGCGAGGGTCAGGGCGCGCCGGAATCGGATCCTGGCGGTGGCGCTCGCCGGGTCGGCGTAGGTGCCGCCCAGGGCGCTCGTGCGGTCGTGGTGCATCGGTGTCCTCACGGTGGGGAAGAGTCCGTAGGTTTCCTCAGTATCAAGCGCGCCCGGGCGATCCCCGGGAGGACGCGCCGATGCCCGGCCGAGGGAATCGCCACGTGGCGCCACGCGGTACCTTCACCCCATGCCCCCCTCAGGTCCCAAGGATCCGGACGGATACGACTGGCTGTACCAGGACGAGTCCGGTCGACCCGCGTCGCGCCCGTCGGCCTCGGGCTCCCCGGTGCCTCCGCCGAACCTGCCCCCGCCCGGGTCCGGCAAGCGCGGGACCAAGCCCCCGAAGGAGCCCAAGCCCCGCGGCCGCCTGCGCCTGCTGTGGCTGATCCTCGTGGCCTGGATCGCCTTCCTGGTGATCGTCCCGCTCGTCGCGTGGTCGAAGGTCACGAAGGTCGACGCCACCCCCGACGGCGAGCGCCCGCAGGACGAGGCCACCACGTGGCTGCTGGCCGGCACCGACAAGCGCCCCAAGGACAAGTCCCGTGGTCGCACCGACACGATCCTGCTGCTGACCTACGGCGGTGGCGGACCCTCCGTGCTGACCTCGATCCCTCGCGACTCGATCGTCGACATCCCCGGGCACGGCCGCACGAAGATCAACGCGGCCTATGCCTTCGGCGGCCCGCCGCTGCTCGTCGAGACCATCGAGAGCGAGACCGGCCTGCGGGTCGACGGGTACACCGAGATCGGCTTCACGGGCCTCGAGGACGTCGTCGACGCCCTGGGCGGCATCGAGGTCTGCCCGAAGGACGACATCAAGGACAAGGACGCGAAGCTCGACATCGAGAAGGGCTGCCAGGAGGTCGACGGCAAGACCGCCCTGGCGTACTCCCGCTCCCGCAAGGCGTTCGCGAGCGGTGACATCGCCCGCGGCCAGAACCAGCGCGAGGTGATCGGCGCCATCGGCGACGCGGCCCTGTCCCCCGCCACCGTGCTGAACCCCTGGACGTTCACCCGGGTGGCCACCACCACGGCCGAGTCGATCGCCGTGGGCGACGACGTGTCGATGTTCTCGTTCGCCCGCTTCGCGTGGAAGCTCGGCAAGGCCATGGGCGGCGACGGGCGCAGCTGCACCGTGCCCATCGCGGACATGTCGGTGCAGTGGGACCGCGAGCGAGCCGTGGAGTACTTCGGTCACCTCAAGAACGGCACCACCGACGAGCTGGGCGACCTGTGCACCAAGGACGGCCTGCGGAGCTGAGGCTCAGCCCGCGAACGCCGTCTCGGTGAACGCGGCGACGTGCTTGGCCGAGCGGTCGATCACATCGGTGTGCTCGGCTCCGCGGTACCGGCGGTACGTCAGGTCGAGCCCGCGTGCGCGGTAGGCCTTGGCCAGGGAGTCGGTCAGGACCTGCGGCACGACGCTGTCGGCCGTGCCCTGGACGACGAGGATCGGCCCGCGGATCTCGGGGAAGCTGGGGTCATTGGCGTCGAGCTGGCCCCGGATGAGATCGGCATCGGCGTTCCTGGCAGCGAACCTCGTCATGGGCGCGACGCCGAAGCGGTCCGCGGCGAGCAGGTCGACGAGGCAGTCCTTGCTCACGCGGGGGTAGAGGGCGACGCCCTTGTCGTTCAGCAGCTTGCCGACCGGGATCTGGCCGGGGTAGGCCACCTCGAGCCCGCGCAGGATCATCGCGACGAGCGCGGCCGGCACGTCGACCTCGCCGGACAGGCCCACCTCCGCGGCCAGCGACATGTGCGACGGCGGCGCGAAGGCCAGCGTGCCAACCACGTCGAGCTCGCGGGCGTAGTGCGGCGCCATCGAGCTGGCCCACAGGGCCGCATGCCCTCCCTGCGAGTGGCCGGCCGTCATGACGCGCTCACTGACGTCGGCGTCCAGCTGGCGGGCAGCGCGCACGATGTCGAGCACGGCGCGGCCCTGGGACGCGCCGATCAGGTACGGGTGGTCACCGGGGGTGCCGAGACCCTCGTAGTCGGTGGCCACGACCACGTGGCCGGTGTCGATCCAGCGCTGGAGCCGGGTGGTCGAGGTGCCGATCGCGGCGGGGTCGGCGATCGAGGAGTCGGCGCGCGTGGGGGCGCACTGGTCGGCGATGCCCGTGGTGCCGTGGGCCCACGTGACGACGGGCCAGCCACCCTGCGGGGCGGGTCCCTCGGGGATCGCGACGAAGCCCGAGGTGGCCACAGTGTCGCCCTCCACCCCCTGCTGCGCGTAGAGGACCAGCTGGACGTCGGCCTGCTCCAGTCCCATCGCGCCCTCGAGCTCGCGCGACCAGATGAGGTCGCCGTGCGTGTACGAGGAGAGGTCGGTGGGCGGGGTGTAGAACGCCGCGTCGGCCGGCGCCGCGAGCGGCTCCTCCTCGCTCGTGCACGCCGCGGCCGACAGGAGCAGGGCGGCACCGGCGAGGACCGAGCCGAATCGACGAATCACGCCGTCATCGTACGGGCGCGAGCCGCACACGCGGGCCCGATCGAGGGGACCACCCCGCGGGCGGGCCGGTGCCAACTCCCGACACCGTCCCGCCCACGAGGCGCCCCGCTCACGGGGCGTCGGCCCGTCGCGCTCGCACGGCCCGCGCCACGATCTCCCACGTCACGGCCGCAGCCACCAGCACGACCGCCACCGGGACGAAGTCCCTGACGTTCGAGTCCGGGGACTCGGCTCCCTGGTTGAGTCCCATCCAGTACAGGCCGAGGGCGAAGACCAGCGCGACGGAAGTCCTCATCAATCCTCCTCCCTCACTCGGCTCACCCTGCCCGGGCGACGGAGGCTCACGTCGACTTCCTCGCCTTGCGGCGTCGCAACGCACCGAACAGCAGGTCGCCGATGCCGACGCCGACCAGGCAGGCGAACGCGAGGCTCCAGTCGGCCGCCTCCCGTTCGGTGAAGAGGAGAACGGAGGCGCCCAGAGCGGCCGCGATGACCAGGTATCCGCCAAGGATCTTCAGCACGAGACCACCTTGGCAGTGACGAGGGCCGGACCGATGACGCGGAACTTCGCCTCGGCGCACTTCTTCGCCTTCGCGGCCTTCTTGAAGGCGCTGCGCAGCTTGTTGAAGTACAGGTTGACGGCCACGGCGCACACGGCGCGCGCCGCCAGGCCCGGCGGGCTCGAAGCAGGCACCTTCCCGCACAGCGTGCTGATGCCGGCGCCGATCGAGGAGCTCATGGCCTTGGCGATCCTCGCCGTGTCCTTCTTGCCGAACTTCACGCAGACTGCGGTGCCCAGACTGCAGAACTTCACCTTCGGGTCGGCGACCACCGGGTACGCGACGTCTCGGGTGCGGTGCTCGACGACCTGGCGGACGGTGCTGCCGCGCAGCTCGTAGCGCGTGGGGACGTGACGCCCCCTCGCGTCGACGGCCCACGGACGCTCGACCTGCGCCACCACGACCCCGTCCTTGCCGATGAGGTCGATCCCGCCGTCGGGCGCCGGCCGCGGGGAGACGTCGCCGCGGAGCCCGAAGTCGTAGGTGGCCGGAGCGGCCGCCGAGTCGATCCCGATCAGCACTTGGGTGCCCGTGGCCGTGGGCGCGACCGCGAGGCTCGCGTCGCGGGACGCGGACAGGTGGAAGCGACCGTCGACCCTGGTCGCCGTGCCGGAGGCCGGCAGCTGCAGCGCGACGGACGCACCACCCGCTGTCTCGATCGGCACCCGGCCCCGCCTCACCGCCCCTGTGGGCGACTCCGCGAGCGGGACGGCGTCCTCGACCAGGGCGATCTGGCCGAGGCGGTCCTCGACGGTGGCGCGCTCACCGGCCTGTGTCGGTGGCAGGGCTGAGAGTGTGAGAGCGGCCGTGGTGGCCACGACCGCGAAGGTCCGACTGACGATGTGCATGAATCCCCCGATTCGATGATGGGCAAGCCCGGTTGAACGATCGAAGCACAACTTATTGTGCTCGATGGGCCGCGTCAAGCACCGATCCACAGGCACCGATTCGCACGGGCCGGGGACAGGACGAGCTCAGGTCACGCGCTGCAGCCAGCGCACCCGCGACACCCCGGGCCCGGGGAAGAGCCGCAGCGCGCCGAGCAGGATCACGCCGGCGATGATGCCGTCCATGAACCAGTGGTTCGCGGTGACCGTGACCACCACGATGGTGATCACGGCGTGCCAGATCGCCAACTGCCGCACCGGCCCGCCGGCCGTGCGCGCCACGACCACGGCGATCAGCACGGCCCATCCCACGTGGAGGCTCGGCATCGCCGCGAACTGGTTCGCCACCGCGCCGCTCGCGCCGTCGTAGGCGGACGGGCCGTAGACCGTCATCGTGTCGGTATAACCCAGCGCGGGGAACATCCGCGGCGGCGCCAGAGGGAACGCGATGTGCAGCACGACGGCGACCGCCGTCTGCAGGATGATCAGGTTGCGCGCCCAGCGGTACTCCACCTCCGGCCGACGCAGGAAGCCCCAGACGAGGAAGGCCACCGTCACGGGGAAGTGCACCGCGACGTAGTACGTGTTGGCCAGCTGGAGCAGGTCCACCGTCGGCACGAGGTCCTGGATCCACGCCTCACTCGGCAGCCGGAGCGCGCGCTCCACCCCGTTCACCGCGTGGGCGTTCGCCAGCGCGGTCGCCTCGGCGTCCATCGACAGCAGTCGTCCCGTGCGGTAGAGGAGGTACACCGCTGCTAGCAGGACCAGCTCGAAGGCGGCCATGAGGGACCAGTCGCGCACGCGCACGACCACCTCGGAACGCCGGGAGAGGGCCATTGACCCAGACTCTCAAACCACACCCGGTAGGAACACCCCTAGACGCCCCGGGGATCACCCTGATCCAGAGGAGCCGATCAGAGCGTGGACTGGATGCCGGCCAGTAGCTGGCGCGCCATCACGATGCGCTGCACCTGGTTCGTGCCCTCGTAGATCTGGGTGATCTTCGCGTCGCGCATCATCCGCTCGACCGGGTAGTCGCGCGTGAACCCGTAGCCGCCGAGCAGCTGGACGGCGTCGGTGGTCACCTGCATCGCTGTGTCGGAGGCGAAGGCCTTCGCCGCAGCGCCGAAGAACGTGAGGTCCTTGTCGCCGCGCTCGGACCGACCGGCGGCCGCGTACGTGAGCTGTCGCGCGGCCTCGATCTTCATGCCCATGTCGGCGACCATGAACTGCAGGCCCTGGAAGTCGGCGATCGGCGTGCCGAACTGCTTGCGCTCCTGGATGTAGCCCAGCGCGTAGTCGAGCGCGCCCTGGGCCACGCCCACGGCCTGCGCGGCGATCGTGACGCGGGTGTGGTCGAGCGTCTTCATGGCGATCGCGAAGCCCTCGCCGACCTCGCCGATGATCCGGTCGCCGGGGATCCGCACGTTGTCGAAGTAGACCTCGCGGGTGGGCGAGCCCTTGATGCCGAGCTTCTTCTCCGGCGCGCCGAACGAGACGCCCTCGTCGGACTTCTCCACGACGAACGCGGTGATGCCCTTCGTGCGCTTGGACGGATCGGTCTGCGTCAGGACGGTGTAGTACTCGGACTCGCCCGCGTTGGTGATCCAGCGCTTCGTGCCGTTGATGATCCAGTCGTCGCCGTCGCGCTTGGCCGTGGTCTTCTGATTGGCCGCGTCGGAGCCGGCCTCCGGCTCGGACAGGCAGTAGCTGAAGAGGCCCTCGCCGCGCGCGAGCTTGCCCAGGTACTTGGCCTTGATCTCCTCGTTGCCGCCGATCTGCACCGGGAGCGATCCGAGCTTGTTGACCGCGGGGATCAGCGAGCTGGAGACGCACACGCGGGCGACCTCCTCGATGACCAGGACGGTGGCCAGCGCGTCGGCACCGGCGCCGCCGTACTGCTCGGGCACGTGCGGCGCGTGGAAGTCGGCCGCGATGAGCGCCGCGTTCGCCTCGCTCGGGAAGCGCGGCGCCTCGTCGACGTCGGCGGCGTAGGGGGCGATCTTCGCCTCGGCCACGGCACGCACCGCCTCGCGGATCGCCTGGTGCTCCTCGGACAACGCGAAGAAATCGGACACGCTCAACTCCCGGACATGGAAAAGGTAGGAACTCCGCGCATCCTACGCCGGGCCCCCGGTGCCCTCGGGCCCCGGGGAAGTCAGTGCCGTTCCAGTGCCTCCACGATGAGCCGGCCGAGCTCGACGGGCTTGGTGAACTGCGGCCAGTGACCCGTGGGGAGGTCGACGTACTCGACGTCGCGCACCCGGGCGAGCTCGCCGACCCACGGCTCGCCGGCCTCGATCGCGTCGCGCAGCACCTGCGAGGGGAACTCGCAGCAGATGACCGTGGCCGGGACCTCGAGTCGCCGGTCGTCGGTCAGGGTGATGCCCTCGGTGGCGACGCCCTTCGGCTGGGGAATCGCCCGAGCGATGAAGTCGGCGCGGAGCTGCTCGTCGAGGTCGACCAGGTCCATCTCCATGAACTCGTCCCACGGCGGCAGCGGGATGTCGTCGCCGTCGGCCGGGAGCTCCTCGTTGATCGCCTGACCCTCGGACGGCGGACCTGAGTCGACGTAGACGTTCCGCGCGAGCCGGTCGGGGCGGACGTCGGCCACGCCGTGGATCACGGCGCCACCGCCGGAGTGCCCGACGAGCACCACGTCACCGTCGAGCGCGTCGACCTGCGCGGCGACGAAGTCGACGTGGTCGCGCAGGCCGATGCCGGTACGAGGAGCGTCCCGGGACTCCAGCCCGGGAAGCGTCAGCGGGTGGACGCGGTGGCCGGCCTCGACGAGCTGGGGCGTGACCGCGTCCCACGAGGAGGCATCGAGCCAGAACCCCGGAACGAGAACGATGTCCATGCTCGGACGATACGCGCTCGTCCGGACGAAATCAGTGGCCGCGGACGGCGGCGCCCTTCGCACGCGCGGCGTCGGCCAGCGACGCCTGGAAGTCGACCATCTTCGCGGTCAGCGCAGGGTCGCCGGCGGCGAGGATCCGGATGGCCAGCAGCCCCGCGTTGCGGGCGTTGCCGATCGCGACGGTGGCCACAGGGACGCCCGCGGGCATCTGCACGATCGAGAGCAGCGAGTCCATGCCGTCGAGGTACTTCAGCGGGACCGGGACGCCGATGACCGGCAGCGGCGTCACGGCGGCGAGCATGCCCGGCAGGTGGGCCGCTCCCCCGGCGCCCGCGATGATGACCTCCAGCCCGCGCTCGTGGGCCGTGCGGCCGTAGTCGAGCATCTCGTCGGGCATCCGGTGCGCCGAGACGACGTCGGCCTCGTACTCCACGCCGAACTCGGCCACGGCGGTGGCGGCGGCCTCCATCGTCGGCCAGTCCGAGTCGGACCCCATCACGATCCCCACGCGCTTCGTCATGCCTGGACTCCGTCCGTCAGCAGTGCAGCGCTGTGCCGGGCCCGGCGCAGCACGTCCTCGAGCTCCTCGCCCACGGCGGTGACGTGGCCGACCTTGCGACCGGGCTTGACCGCCTTGCCGTAGAGGTGGACCTTCACGTCGGGCTCCGCCGCGAGCGCCACCTCGCGCTGGGCGGCGAGGTCCTGCACCGCGCCGCCGAGGATGTTGACCATGACCGACCACGGCTGCCGCGGCGCGGTGGAGCCGAGGGGCAGGCCGGTGACGGCGCGCAGGTGGTTCTCGAACTGGCTCGTCACCGCGCCGTCGATCGACCAGTGCCCCGTGTTGTGCGGGCGCATGGCCAGCTCGTTCACGAGCACGCGGTCGTCGTCGGTCTCGAACAGCTCGACCGCGAGCATCCCCACGACCTCGAGCTCCTCGGCGATCGTGCGGGCGATGTGGCGCGCCCGGGCCTCGAGCGCGGGATCGAGGTTCGGCGCGGGGGCGATCACCTCGGAGCAGACGCCGTCGACCTGACGCGACTCGACGACCGGGTAGTCCACGATCTCGCCCGTGGCGCTGCGGGCGACCTGGGCCGAGAGCTCGCGTCGGAACGGCACCAGCTCCTCGACCAGCAGCTCCCCCGGCGCGCCGAAGGGCTCGTCGAGATCGGCGACCGCCTCGACCTTCCAGACGCCCTTGCCGTCGTACCCGCCCCGAGCGGTCTTGACGATGGCGGGAAAGCCGAAGGCCTCGACGTCGGCGGGCTGCTCCACCGCGGCCCACCGCGGGCACGGCACGCCCAGCTCGGTGAGGCGGCGACGCATGACGAGCTTGTCCTGGGCGTGGATGAGCGCGTCGGGGCCGGGACGACACTGGTGCCCCTCCTGCGCGAGCGCCCGGAGGTGCTCCGGTGGGACGTGCTCGTGGTCGAACGTCACGACGGGGGCGTCCTGCACGGCCGCGCGGAGGTCGTCGAGGTCGGTGTGCGACCCGACGCGGTGGTCACCGATCACCTGGGCCGCCGAGACGTCGGGACCCTCGGCGAGCAGGCACAGCCGCAGCCCCAGCGCGATCGCGGGCGGTTGCATCATCCGGGCCAGCTGGCCTCCGCCGATCACGGCGACGTCGCGGCCGGGAGCTTCGTGCGTCACGGCGCCAGCCTAGAGCGCTCCCGGCGCGCGCGGTGGCGGAGGGCGCTCGGCGCGAGCGGGCTCAGCGCGACCGGAAGGTGCGGCGCTCGGTGACCGTGATGGGCGAGAGGTGCCCGAAGCCCTTGATCGGGCGCGGCGGCAGGGCGCGGGTGTCGAACTGGTCTCCGAGCGCGTCGGCCGTCTGCTGGTCGACGAGCACGCGGTTCGCGCGGGCCACCTGCGAGAGGCGGGCGGCGAGGTTGACCGGCGGCCCGAAGACGTCGCCCAGGCGGCTCAGCACCGATCCCGTGGCCAGGCCCACCCGGACGTCGGGCAGCTTCGCCCGGGCGCCGATCGCGGTGATGATGTCGAGCGAGATCCGCGTGGCCTTGACCGGGTCGGGGTGCACGAACAGCATCGCGTCGCCGAGCGTCTTGATGACGCGGGCACCGGCCGCGGTGATGAGGTCGCCGCAGCGAGTCTCGAAGTCCTCCACCACCGAGGCGAGGGAGGCCTCGTCGAGCCGGTTCGACAGCGCGGTGAAGCGCGTCATGTCGGCGAAGCCCACGGTCATGTCGGTGGAGAGCAGGGCCTGGTCGTTCTCGCCGAGGGCAGTGAGCCGGGCGGCCGCGGCCGCGAGGTGACGTCGCCAGACGTGCACCATGAGCCGCTCGAAGCCCGGCACCGAGCTCTGCGCCAGCTCGAGCGCCGCGTCGGCGCGGCTGTCGGACTTGCCGCGCACGATGTCGGCCTCCAGCTGGTCGACCAGGATCGTGACCTGCCAGTCCGCCAGCCGCGACATGGTCTGCCCCAGCGCCCGGGTCAGCCGGAAGACGGTCTCCTCGTCGAGGATCTGGTGCTCCATCGCGGTGGCGACGATCGCCACGGCGCTGACGTCGGCATCGCCGAACGCCATCTCCGACCCCGGGTCTGGGAAGCCCAGGTTTCGCCACAGCCGGGCGGCCTGCTCGGGGGTGAGGCCGCCGCGCTCGGCGGTCTCGGCGTTCGTGTAGTGCAGCTGCTCCGCCAGGATGACGTCGACCAGCTGCTGGTCGTCAGGACTGCTCATCGCGGCGCGCCTCGGGTGCGTGGGACTCCAGCACGAGCCGCGAGATGCGGCGGTGGAAGTCCTCGATGTGGGGGATGTCGTGCAGGTGCAGGCCCTCCTGCTGGCTGGCGTCGTGGATGATCAGCGTGCCGCAGCGCAGCACGCGGTCGATCACGCCCTTCTCGTAGGCGACGTCGTTGATCCGGGCGAGCGGGATGATCCGGCCGCTGCGCGTCAGGATGCCCTTCTGCTCGATCAGCCGCCGGTTCGTGAGGGTGTAGGTCCACGTGAGCCAGCGCAGGAACGGCAGCAGCGTGCCCCAGACGAACAGCACCGCCAGCACCACGATCCCGGCCAGGCGCGGGGTGCCGCCACCGGAGTCGCCGACCGCCCCGGCGAAGTACCCGCCGACGAGCATGATGGCCAGGCCGACGAGGAACGGCACGATGAGCACCTTCAGGTGCGTGCGGGTGTCGGCCTCGACCGTCTCGTCGTCGAGGAGGAGCTTCTCGGACAGCATGCGGCCATGATCCCACGCCGCGCCCCCGGCCCGGGTCACACCGGGCGCAGGTGCGTCACGTCGCCGGCCGACCACGGGACGCCGTCGACGACGAGGCATCCCGACGGGTCGATCCCGGTCGCCTGGCCCACCACGTCGCTGCCGTCGGCGCGCTCGATGCGCACCTGCCGCCCGATCGTCGAGCAGGTCGCGAGGTAGTCCGCTGAGAGCTGTTCGGCGCCCGCCGGGTCGCGCCACATCTCGAGGCGCTCGCGCAGCCGGTGCAGCAGCGCCACGAGGACCTCGTTCCGGTCGGTCGTGGTCGCGCCCTCCAGCAGCAGTGAGGTCGCCCGCTCCACCGGCAGGTCCTCGGCGGCCATCGCGACGTTGAGCCCGATGCCCACGATCGCGGCGGCCCCGGTGGGCGTCTCGACGCGCTCGACGAGGATCCCGCAGAGCTTGCGCCGGTCGTCCACGAGGACGTCGTTGGGCCACTTGAGCGCGGCCTCCACGCCCAGGGCGCGCACGGTGTCGACGACGGCCAGCCCGGCGACGAGCGGGAGCCACGGCCACCGGGTCGGCGGGACCTCGACGGGCCGCACGAGCGTCGAGACGGCGATCCCGGTGTACCGCGGCATCGTGAACGTGCGGTCGAGCCGGCCCCGGCCCGCGGCCTGGTGGTCGGTGGTGTGGACCGTCCACTCCGGTGCGCCCGAGTGGGCCGCCTGCGCGAGGTCGGCGTTGGTGCTGGCGGTCTCGTCGGTGACGTGGACGTCGAACCCGTCGGCCTCCGCCCGCAGGCGATCGCGGTCGAGCGGGGCGAGGCGAGGTGGCTGCACGGCCCCACCTTGGCACAGCGCGGCCGGACGCGACTCCAGCGCTACTGCGGCCCGAGCACCGCGTCGACCGCCGCTTCCGCCGGAGTGGGACCGACCCCGGGCTCCTTGAGCTCGACGAAGATGACGTGCGTGTCGGTCTCACCGATGTTCTTCGCGTGGTGCTCCTGCGCGGGCAGCCACATGACGGTGTTGGCCTCGAGCTCCACCTCCATCTGGAAGTCCCCCGACATGAGGCGGCGCTTGAACGAGCTGAGGGTGTACATGACGCTGTCGGGGTGCTCGTGCGGCGTCGTCTCGTCGCCGGGGACGTCCGTGTACTCCAGCACGCGGACCTTCTCGTTCTCCAGGATCACTCGGTAGTGCGCGGGATTCGTCACCGTCGGATCGAGACTCATCCTTCGAGCATGGCACCGCCGCGCCCTGGGCGACAGGGGCTGGCACACCTGCCTTGATGCGAGGCCGGAATCCGCCCCGGTTAGGGTGTTCGCCATGACCGACGCCCTGCCCGACACCCCGCTGGAGGAGCACCCCGAGCTCCACACCACCGCCGGAAAGCTCGCTGACTACGAGCGGCGCCACCACGAGGCGACCGTCGAGGTGGCCGACCGCGCCGCCGAGAAGCAGCACGCACGCGACCGCAAGAGCGCCCGCGAGCGGATCGAGCTGCTGCTCGACGAGGGCTCCTTCGTCGAGCTCGACGCGCTCGCCCGCCACCGCGCGACCTCGTTCGGCCTCGACAAGAACCGGCCGCTGGGCGACGGCGTGATCACCGGCTACGGCACGATCGACGGCCGCCAGGTGTGCGTCTTCAGCCAGGACTTCAGCATCTTCGGCGGCAGCCTCGGCGAGGTCTACGGCGAGAAGATCACCAAGGTCATGGACCTGGCGATCAAGTCCGGCTGCCCGATCATCGGCATCAACGAGGGCGCCGGCGCCCGCATCCAGGAGGGCGTCGTCTCGCTCGGCCTCTACGGCGAGATCTTCCGCCGCAACGTGCACGCCTCGGGCGTCATCCCGCAGATCAGCCTCATCATGGGCAACTGCGCCGGCGGCCACGTCTACTCGCCCGCGGTCACCGACTTCACGGTCATGGTCGACGGCACCTCGGGCATGTTCATCACCGGACCGGACATCATCAAGACGGTCACCGGCGAGGACGTCACGATGGAGGAGCTCGGTGGCGGTCGCACGCACAACACCAAGAGCGGCAACTCCCACTACCTGGCCTCCGACGAGGACGACGCGCTCGAGTACGTCAAGGCGCTGATCTCCTACCTGCCGCAGAACAACATGGAGGAGCCCGAGGCCTACGGCACTCCACTGGATCTTGGGGCAGCCGACCTCGAGCCGTCCGACCTCGACATCGCGCTCGACACCCTCATCCCGGACTCGGCGAACCAGCCCTACGACATCCGCACCGTCATCGAGACCGTGCTGGACGACCAGGACTTCCTCGAGGTCCAGGCGCTCTTCGCGCCGAACATCGTCATCGGCTTCGGCCGGGTCGAGGGCAAGAGCGTCGGCGTCGTGGCCAACCAGCCGATGCAGTTCGCCGGTTGCCTGGACATCGACGCCTCCGAGAAGGCCGCCCGCTTCGTGCGCACCTGCGACGCGTTCAACATCCCGGTCCTGACCTTCGTCGACGTGCCCGGCTTCCTGCCCGGCACCGACCAGGAGTGGAACGGCATCATCCGCCGCGGCGCGAAGCTGATCTACGCCTACGCCGAGGCCACCGTCCCGCTCGTCACGATCATCACGCGCAAGGCGTACGGCGGCGCGTACGACGTCATGGGCTCCAAGCACCTCGGTGCCGACATCAACCTGTCGTGGCCCACCGGCCAGATCGCCGTCGTCGGCGCATCCGGCGCGGTCAACATCCTCTACCGCCGCGACATCGCCGCGGCCGAGGATCCCGAGGCCCTGCGCGCCGAGCTGATGACCGAGTACGAGGACACGCTCTGCAACCCCTACGTGGCGGCCGAGCGCGGGTACATCGACGGCGTCATCAAGCCCAGCCAGACCCGCGCCGAGGTCTCCAAGGCGCTGCGCCTGCTGGCGACGAAGCGCGAGACGCTGCCGCCCAAGAAGCACGGGAACATCCCGCTGTGAGCGAGAACGAGGCGACCGGGACCCCGGAGCGCAAGCCCGTGCTCCGGGTCGTCAAGGGCGACCCGACCCCCGAGGAGCTGGCGGCGCTCGTCGCGGTCGTGGCCGCGCGCAACGCCGCAGCGGCGGCGGCCGCCGCTGCAGACGCGAAGCCGAAGCAGCGCAGCCAGTGGGGCCACCCGGTGCGCCAGCACCGCACACCGCACCGCTTCGGCCCCGGCCAGTGGCGCGCCTCCGCGCTCTGAGTTCGCACTGACGGTTTCCCCGGTTACGTGGGTTCCCTGTCACTGGCCGGGGGTCGCGATCCCCGGTCAGTGACGGCAAACCCACGTAACCGGGGAATCTTCTTCCCACCGCGCGTGTGGAACGATCGGGGCATGAGCCTGCGCCACGAGCCCGACGTCTCGCACGCCGACTGGTTCGTCCGGTCGGAGGCGGACTGGACGGTCCTGGCCACGCAGGGACCGCCCGGCTTCGAGGCCTACGCGACCGTCCGCTTCGACGACGGTGAGTCCGTCTCGTACCGCAGCGACGACGAGGTCATGGCGCACGTCGTCCGGCTGGCGGCCGCCCACACCCGCACCCCCGATGATGTGTTCTTCGGCCTCTGGGACGGCTGGGGCGAGCTGACCGACGCCGGCCGCGCCTACACCACCCTGCGCGGGAACTGGCTGCGCGACCTGTGGTTCCGGCCCACTCCCCCGCGGATCCGCCCCGCGTTCGACGACGACGTCCTGGAGGCGCCGAAGGTCGACCTGCACGGCGAGCGTGCCTACCTGCTGTTCCGTGGTCCGGCCGCGAGCGTCGGCGACTGGGGAGCACGCCCGTACGACACCGACGTCGTCCGCACCCTGCCGCCCGCGTCGCTCACGTGGCCCGCCGACCGGGCCTGGTTCATCGCGGCCGACGTCGATCCATCCTGGATGGTCGTGGGCGGCACGCAGGCCCTCGTCGACGCGATCCTGGCCGAGCCGGATCTCGACGCGGCGCCGGCCACCCACGGCGTCGTCCCCACCCTCACTCCCGAGGAGGACCGATGAGGTTCGTCCTGGCGTCGGCCTCGCCCGCCCGCCTCAGCACCCTGCAGCGCGCCGGCGTCGATCCCGAGGTCGTCGTGTCGGGCGTCGACGAGGACGGCGTCTCCGCGACGACGCCGGCGGAGCTGTCGACCGAGCTGGCGCGCCTGAAGTGCCGCGCCGTCGCCACCGACCACCCCGACGCCCTCGTGCTGGGCTGCGACTCCGTGCTGGAGTTCGACGGCCAGGTCCTGGGCAAGCCCCACGATCCCGACATCGCCCGCCGCCGGTGGTACGCGATGCGCGGCAACGTGGGCGTGCTGCACACGGGTCACTGCCTGCGCCTGGGCTCCGACGAGGTCGTCCGCCACGCGGCCACCCGCGTGCACTTCGCGAACGTCACCGACGACGAGATCGACGCCTATGTCGCCAGCGGCGAGCCCCTGCAGGTCGCCGGGGCCTTCACCATCGACGGCCTCGGCGCCGCGTTCGTGACCCGCATCGAGGGCGACCACCACAACGTGGTCGGCGTCAGCGTCCCCGCGGTGAGGGAGATGGCCCGCGACCTCGGCGTCGAGTGGACCTCCCTCTGGCGCTGACGTGGCAGCATGACCCCCGACGCATCGTCACTCGTCTCGGGGAGAGCACGTTGAAGAAGACCCTGTCCGTCGTCGGCTCGATCCTGCTGGCGGCCACCGCACTGAGCTGGCCCGCCGCCTCCGCACAGGAGGATCCCGCCGCCGACACCGCGATGATGCTGGTGATGGACGCCTCGGGCTCGATGGCCGAGCGCACCGGCGGCGGCTCCACCCGCATCCAGGCGGCGAAGGACGGCCTCGACGCGGTGATCGACGGCCTCCCCGACGAGCAGCGCGTCGGCTTCCGCGTCTACGGGGCGAGCGACGTCGCCGAGGACGACCCGGCGGCGTGCACCGACTCCGAGCGCATCGTCGACCTCGACACGGACAACCGCGACGCGCTCCGCCGGGCCGTCGCCGACTACGAGCCCGTCGGCTGGACCCCCACGAGCCACGCCCTGCGCGAAGCGGCGAAGGACCTCGGCGACTCCGGCCAGCGCACGATCGTCCTGGTCTCCGACGGCGAGCCGACGTGCGACCCCGATCCCTGCGTCGTCGCCCGGGAGATCGCGAAGGTCGGCATCGACATCCGCATCGACGTCGTCGGGTTCGACGTCTCCGGCGGCGCGAGGAAGACGCTGCAGTGCGTCGCCGACGAGGGCAACGGCACGTACTACGACGCGGACGACGCCGAGAGCCTGACCGACAGCCTGCGCGTCTCCTCGGTGCGCGCCTCGCGACCGTTCGACCTCACCGGCACCCCGGTGAAGGGCACGCCCACGGAGGACGGGGCTCCCCTGCTGGCACCGGGTCAGTACACCGACACGGTCGCCGTCGGCGGGCCCTCGAACTACCGCGTCGCGCGGACGGCGCCCGACTCGACCGTCCACGTCGGTGCCGTGATCAGTGGCGTCAGCGGCGACCTCGGGGCATCGGCGACCCTGCGGACCAAGCGCATCGGCGGCCTCATGTGCTCGGGCTCCACCACGTACGGCCTCGACATGTCGAGCCGGTCGCCGGTCTACTACGGCGGCGTCGCCAGCTGGGTGCGGGACGCCGACTCCGAGTGCCGCACCGACGACGAGCTCGGGGTGCAGGTGGAGCGCAGCGTCGGCCAGATCGAGGGCCGTCCGATCGAGCTGGCCGTCTACGAGGAGCCGCCGATCACCTCCGACCTCGCACCCGGTGCCGCCGGAGGCGAGCCCGAGTGGGTCGCGCCGACGCCCGGCACCCCCACCGAGGCCGTCCCGGGCACGAGCATCGCCAGCGCGCCCGAGGTCGGGCCGGGCACCTACCAGCTGGACATCAGCGCCGGCGAGACGCAGGTCCTCGCGGTCCCGGTCGACTGGGGCGAGCAGGTGCGGGCCCAGGTCGACGCGAAGCTCACCGACGAGGTCCGCGACGCCGCGGCCATCGGGAGCGGGCTGGACGTCTCGGTCATCAACCCGTTGCGGCGCGACGTGACCATCAGCCTCTACGGGAACTGGCCGCAGGACTGGTCCCGCGACCCGTGGGCGAACCTGCGCGAGAACATCGCGTTCCGCACCGGCGCGATGTCGTGGCCGCTGCACCCCGCGAACCGCGCGCAGAACGACACCACCCGCGAGGGAGCCTCGCTGGCGGGGATGCACTACGTCGTCGTCAGCCTCAAGCTGCGAGGCGACGAGACCAACCTGCCGTACACGCTGACGCTCGACCGCGAGAACGTGCTCGGCGACGTCACGCCCACGTACGCCGACGTCGAGGGGCTGAGCCCCCCGGTGGCCGACTCGCGCCTCGTCGACTCGCCCGTCACGACCGCGGCGCAGAAGACCGACGACGCCGACACCCAGGCGGCTGCCGACGGCGAGGACTCCGCCTCACCCCTGCCGTGGGCGATCGGCGGCGCCGTGGCGGTGCTGGTCCTCGCGGCCGGGCTCGTCATGGTGCTCCGGCGCCGCCGCTGATCAGCGGTCGGCCTCGGCCCTTCCCACCTGCGGGAGGACCACCGAGGTGCCGGCGCCGCCAGGCCAGCAGGAGAACCCGATCGGGACCTCCTGGCCGGCCTTGACCATCTCCTCGAGCGAGTCGAGGCACTTGGACACGAGCACGTTCGGGTCGCGGGACACCGAGCCGGCCAGGTTCTTGTTGGCCAGGGCCTGTGCCTTCGCGGTGGCCTCGCGCTGCTGGGCGATCCGCGTGTTGGCGACCTCGGCCTGGTAGGCGTTGATCTTCTCCTGCGTCTGCTTGTCGAAGCGGATGATCGGCAGGATCACGCTGAGCACCTCGACGTCCTCGCCGACGCGCTCGGACAGCGCCTCGTGCACCTGGGCCGAGTAGGCGTTCAGGTCGACGCCCGCCGAGGTGGTGGCGCCGTCGGAGCCGATGCCGGCCTTGACCGACTCGAGGGGGTCGTAGTCGCCCAGCACCTCGTTCAGCGCGGCCTTGAGCTCGCGCGTGACGAGGGAGTCGCGGATGTTCTCCATCTGGCGGTAGTCCTGGTAGAGCTCCTTGCCCGCCTCGAGGCGGATCCGCCAGCGGATCGTCGCGTCGACGCCCGACGTGGAGCCGTTGCCGATGCGGATGTCGATCGCGCGGTCGGCGCCGGTGAAGTTGTCGGTCTGGATCGTGCCGTCGAGCTTGTTGACCTTCTGCCACGGCGCCTTCACGTGCAGGCCGTTCGACCACACGGCGACGGGGCGACCGAACGACGTGACGACACCGATCTCCCGCGTCGGCACGATGGCGGTCATCGAGACCACCGCGACGATCACCGCGAGCAGGCCGAGCACGACCGCCGTGCCGGTCGCCGGCGCGGACGGCTTGGACTGCGCCCGCAGGTGCCGACCCACCAGCACCGCGCCGACGACTCCTGCGACCAGACCGACCAAAACGAACAGGGTGAACACCGCTGTACCTCCCGAGAAATGTGCGACCGAACCGCTGAACCCTATCGGCCCGGAATGCGGATTCGGTCCCTATTCGTCTCAGGGAACGGAGAATTGGTCCACCATTCAGGCTCGACGTGGGATCATGGAAGAACGATGGCCACCTCACAGCGTCCGCGACGCCACCTCGCGAGCAGCCCCTTCCCGAAGAAGCCCGACGTGGCTGACGAGGTCTACGAAGTGGGCGCGCGCGTGTCCCACGACTCGTTCGGCCTCGGTCGCGTCCTCAGCGTCCAGGGCAAGAACTCGGCGCAGGTCGACTTCGGCAACGGAGCGGTGCACGTACCGCTGCCGTGCCGTTCGATGACCGCGCTCTGACCCGAACTACTCGACCGGCAGGCCGAGCGAGCGTGCGATGAGCATGCGTTGCACCTCGCTCGTGCCCTCGCCGATCTCGAGGATCTTCGCGTCGCGGTAGAACCGCGCCACGGGGTACTCCTCCATGAAGCCGTAGCCGCCGAACACCTGCGTCGCCACGCGCGTCGCCGTCACGGCGGCCTCCGAGCTGTAGAGCTTCGCCACGGACGCCGCCTGCTTGAAGCGCTGGCCGGTGATCCCCGCGTCCTTCATCGCCGCCGCCTGGTAGGTCAGCGCGCGGGCCGCGTCCGCCATCACCTTGAGGTCGGCGATCTGGAACGCCACGCCCTGCTTGCGCCCGATGGGGCCGCCGAACGTCTGGCGCTCCCCCGCGTACCGCACGCACTCCTCGAGGCAGGCCTCGATCAGGCCGACGGCCAGCGCGGCGATCGCGACGCGGCCGTCGTCGAGGGTCGCCAGGAACTGCGCGTAGCCGCGTCCCCGCTCGCCCAGCAGGTGGTCCTCGGGCACGCGGACACCGCTGAAGCTGAGCGCGTGCGTGTCGCTGATGTGCCAGCCGAGCTTGTCGTAGGGGGCCTCGGCCACGAACCCGGGCGTGCCCGCCGGGATGACGATCGCCGAGATCTCGGGGCGGCCGTCCTCGCGGGTGCCGGTGCGCGCCGTCACGGTGACGAGCGAGGTGATCTCGCTGCCGGAGTTGGTGATGAACTGCTTCGCGCCGTCGACCACCCAGGAGTCGCCGTCGAGCACGGCCTTGGTGGCGGTGGCGCTCGCATCGGAGCCGGCACCCGGCTCCGTGAGTCCGAAGCCCGCCAGCGCCCGGCCGGCGACGAGGTCGGGCAGCCAGCGCTCCTTCTGCTCGGGCGTGCCGAACGTCTGGATCGGGTTGATGCCCAGGCCCACGCCCGCCTCGAGGGTGATGCCGATCGACTGGTCCACCCGGCCGAGCTCCTCGATGGCCAGGCACAGGCTGGTGAAGTCCGCGCCCGAGCCGCCGAACTCCTCCGGAGCGGTCAGGCCGAACAGCCCGAGGTCGCCCATCGCCCGCACGACGTCGACCGGGAAGTGGTGCTCCCGGTCCCACTGCGCGACGTGGGGCGCGATCCGCTCGGCGGCGAAGTCACGGACGACCCGCCGGAAGTCCTCGTGCTCACGAGACAGTTCGAAGTCCATGGACGAAGGTTAACAGGCGTTAACCTCGCCGGGGCGACGAAATGACCTCCACCACACTCCCTTAGACTCGCCACTGCCGTTCAGACGCGAGGAGTATCCGTGAGCAAGCCCCTGCAGAAGGTCCTGGTCGCCAACCGTGGCGAGATCGCGGTCCGCGTGATCCGCGCCGCGAAGGATTCCGGAATCGCCAGCGTGGCGGTCTACGCCGAGCCCGACCGTGACGCGCTGTTCGTGCGCCTCGCCGACGAGGCGTACTCGCTCGAGGGCTCGACCCCCGGCGACTCCTACCTGTCGATCGAGAAGATCATCGCCGTGGCCGAGCGCTCCGGCGCCGACAGCGTGCACCCCGGCTACGGCTTCCTGGCCGAGAACGCCGCCTTCGCCCAGGCCGTCATCGACGCCGGGCTGATCTGGATCGGCCCGCCGCCGGCCGCGATCGAGAGTCTCGGCGACAAGGCCAAGGCGAAGCACATCGCGCTGGTCGCGGGCGCGCCCCTCGCGCCGGGCCTCAAGGACCCGGTCGAGGACGCCGACGAGGTCGTCGCGTTCGCGAAGGAGCACGGCCTGCCGGTCGCCATCAAGGCGGTCTTCGGTGGCGGTGGCCGCGGCCTCAAGGTCGCCAAGACGATCGAGGAGATCCCCGAGGCCTACGAGTCCGCCGTCCGCGAGGCCGTCAGCGCCTTCGGCCGCGGCGAGTGCCTCGTGGAGAAGTTCCTCGACAAGCCGCGTCACGTCGAGACCCAGTGCCTGGCCGACAGCCACGGCAACGTCGTGGTCGTGTCCACCCGCGACTGCTCGCTGCAGCGTCGCCACCAGAAGCTCGTCGAGGAGGCCCCGGCACCGTTCCTGTCCGAGGACCAGCTCGAGCGCCTCTACGCCTCCTCCAAGGCGATCCTCAAGGAGGCCGGCTACGTCGGCGCCGGAACCTGCGAGTTCCTCGTCGCCCGCGACGGCACCATCAGCTTCCTCGAGGTCAACACCCGCCTGCAGGTGGAGCACCCGGTCTCCGAGGAGGTCACCGGCATCGACCTCGTCCGCGAGATGTTCCGGATCGCCGCCGGCGAGGAGCTCGGCTACGACGACCCCGAGATCATCGGGCACTCGATCGAGTTCCGCATCAACGCCGAGGACGGCGGCCGCGGCTTCCTGCCCGCCCCCGGCACCCTGACCAAGTGGGCGCCCCCGTCGGGCCCCGGCGTCCGCCTCGACGCCGGCTACGAGGAGGGCGAGACCGTCCCGGGCGCGTTCGACTCCCTCGTCGCCAAGCTGATCGTCACGGGCCGCACGCGTGAGCAGGCCATCGAGCGCTCGCGTCGCGCGCTGGACGAGTTCGTCGTCGAGGGCATGCCCACGGTGATCCCGTTCCACCGCGACGTGCTCGACGACGCCGCCTACAACGCGTCCGAGGGATCGTTCGACGTCTACACGACGTGGATCGAGACCGACTACGACAACCAGCTCGAGCCCTACTCGGGCCCGTCCGAGACCGACGAGCCGGGCGAGCGCGAGCGCGTCACGGTCGAGGTCGGCGGCAAGCGCGTCGAGGTCGTCCTGCCGGGCGGTCTGGGCGCGAGCGCGGCTGCGACGGGCACCAAGAAGGCCAAGCGCAAGGCCGGCAAGTCGGCAGGCGCGGCCGCCAGCGGCGACTCGCTGACCTCGCCCATGCAGGGCACCGTCGTCAAGCTCGCCGTCGAGGAGGGCCAGGAGGTCGCCGAGGGCGACCTGGTCCTGGTCATCGAGGCGATGAAGATGGAGCAGCCGATCAACGCCCACAAGGCGGGCACCGTCACCGGCCTCTCCGCCGCCATCGGCGAGACCGTCGGCGCCGGCGCGGTCATCTGCGACCTCAAGGACGCCTGAGCCACACCGCACCACCCCGCGACGCCCCGGTCCTCGACCGGGGCGTCGTCGCGTTCGGGTCAGCGCCCCAGGATCCGGCTCAGCCACCCTCCCCGGTCACTGTCCTCGTGGCCGCCGCACCACTGGCCCGGCGGGGTCGCGGCCCTGACGGCCGCCACGTGCTGCCCGCAGCCGGCCCAAGTCGTCTTGCCGCACGTCCGGCATCGCGTGGGACGGCACATCAGGACGCCCCCTCCCCCGCCTCGAGCGCGTCCGCGAAGTCGCACACGGCGCTGTAGGCGCGCGCGCCGTGGATCGTCGCCGGGCCTCCGTGCATGAGGAACGTGACGCCGATGGCCTCGGCCGCCTCCTCGCGGGTGGCACCGGCGCGTACGGCCGCCTGGGCGTGCGAGGCGATGCAGCCGTCGCACCCCTCGACCACGCCGATCGCGAGGGCGATCAGCTCTTTGGTCCTGCGGTCCATCGCGCCGTCGGCGAAGGCGGCACCGGAGAGCTCGGCGAAGCCGCGGTAGACGTCCGGGATCGCGCGACGCAGCTGGCGGTGCAGCGGCGACAGGTCCTTCAGGACGGCCGGTCCGTGCTGTCCGGACTCAGGGGCGGAGTGACTCATTCGACACCTCTCGTTGCGGGTTGGCTGTATCCCCCCAGGGGGTTAAGATAGAACCTACCGACAACCCCCCAGGGGGATCAAGAGAAGGGATGCACCATGACGGACTTCACTCTCAGCGCGACCGTGCCCCAGCCCTACGAGCAGACGCTGGAGCGCGTCCGAGCGCTCCTGGTCGATGCGGGCTTCGGCGTGCTGACCGAGATCGATCTCCGGGCCACACTGCGCGCGAAGCTGGGTGTCGAGACCCCGCCCCGCGTGATCCTCGGCGCCTGCCGTCCCGAGCTCGCGCACCGCGCCCTGGCCACCGACCCGCGCATCGCGACGCTGCTGCCGTGCAACGTGGTCGTGACCGCGAGCGGCGACGGCAGCCGGGTCGACGTCCTGGACCCCGCCGTCATGACCGAGCTAGGTTCGTCCGCCGAGCTCGACGAGGTGGCCGCCGAGGCACGTCGCCGGCTCACCGGCATGATGGACGCACTGGTCCACCACGAGGAGGTCGACGATGCAGCTCGAGCCTGACGAGGTCAAGGCGATCGCCACCCGGCTGAAGCGGGCGAACGGCCACCTCGCATCCGTGATCCGGATGCTCGAGGAGGGCACCGAGTGCGAGGACGCGCTCACCCAGCTCGCCGCGGTCAACAAGGCGATCGCGCGGAGCGGCTACGCGCTCGTGTCGACCGGACTGCAGAAGTGCCTGGTCGAGGAGGGCCCCGACAGCGTCGACAGCAAGAAGCTGGAGAAGCTCTTCCTGGCGCTGGCCTGAGGCTGGCTCAGGAGGCGCGTCGGTCGCCCTCGCGCACGGCGGCGCGGATGTCGGGCGAGACGCCGGGCGTGGAGGCCGGGGCGTGGTGGTCGACCTCGCCGAAGGCCACGCCGGTGGCCCAGACGATCAGGGTGGCGAAGGCCCAGGTGCCCCAGCCGTCGATGTCGAAGCCCGGGCTCGGCACGATCGCATCGGTGAGCACGAGTGCGAGCGCCGTGACGGCCAGTCCGCCGGCGATCGTGTAGACGCGGAGCCAGCCCGGACCGAGCAGGCGCAGCGCGAGGGTGCGCAGCACGACGCTCAGGACCGTGAACAGCACGACGGCCGCCACCCACCAGCCCAGCGTCAGCGTGAAGCCGTCGAGCACCCACGCGGCGACACCAAGGGAGACGGCATTGGCCACGGCGGCCGTGACGATCGTGATCCAGAGTCGCGCGCTCAGCATGGGACGATCATCCCATCCGTGACCCTCAGAAGCCGAACCAGTCCGACTTCAGCCCGAACGCCCAGCGCGCGTCGACGCCCGTGATGGTGCGGCTCGCCTTGGAGCCCTGCAGCTTCAGCGAGACCACGCGGCCGCCCAGCGAGCCGTGACCGTTGCGCTTCGTCACCGTGATCGACGTCAGCTTCCCGATCGTCGGGTACTTCTTCTGGATCGCCGAGGCGCTCACCGCGTGGCTCCACGCGTGGTTTCGGTTGCCCGACCAGTTGTCCCACGGGTCACTGACCGCCTTGAGGTACGGCGTCGAGCCCTGGTTGGTGAAGCCGCCCGAGGAGCTCGAGAACTGCGTCAGAGCCGGGGCCCCCTGGTAGGTCAGGATCTTGCCCTTGGTGCCGAGGATCGCGTCGTTGGTGCGCTTCGTCTCGTCGGCGTACCCGCCGTACACCTGGCACGAGACCGTGTCGCAGATGTCGTAGTGCCGCGACGAGCCGAGGAAGCGCGAGCCGAAGGTGCGCGCCGCGACCGACTGCGCCTTGAGCGCCTCCATGCTCCAGCTGGACGGCATCTCACGGGCGACGACGCCGCGGACGTAGGCCTCGAGGCTCAGGACGTTCACCGTGTCGCGCGTGGTCTTCGTCGGCTTGGCGGAGCGGAGCGCGCCGCGGTAGGCGCGGGTGCTGCCGTTCGGCATCACCAGCCGGATGGTCGCGGGGCCCTCGAACTGGGCGTCCGACTTGAACGTGCGGAACGCGTACCAGGCCGAGCCGGACTTGTAGGAGACCGTGTTCAGGCCGCGGTTGCTGGGGGCGGTGTCGATCGTCCAGTCCGAGACCGTCCGCGAGCCCACCTTCGCGGGCAGCGCCTGGACGGCGTTGTTGGCCAGCGTGCGCAGCTTCAGCCCGCTCTGGTGCTTCACCTGGACGGAGTTCGTCGTGTCGGCCGAGACCTGCACGCGGATCGTGGCGGACTTGAACGTCAGCTTCGTGCCCGGGTAGTACTTCTTGAGGATCGCGTCGTACTTCTGGCCGGCACGGGCGCCGCCCTCGGCGCCGTACTGGCTCATCCCGATGCCGTGCCCGTAGCCGTGGCCCTTGAACGTCACCTTGCCGCCCGCGGGCTTCACGACGTTGCGCGCCGAGGGGGCGGGCGCGGGTGCCGGCTTCGGCTTCGGGGCCGGCGCGGGCGCCTTGGCTCCGCTGGCGCCGAGCGTGGTGCCGGCGGGGTAGGGCTTGGCCGAGTAGGCGCTCACGCGCTCCCCCGTGCCGGGCGAGAAGACCGAGACGCGCACCTGGTACTTGCCGCCCCGCTTCAGCTTCTTGATCGCGACGGCGTTCTTGTAGGCCGTGACGTAGCGCTTCTTCGTCGTGCCGGTCTCCCAGTACATGACGCGGTAGGCCGGAGCGCCCGCCTGCGCCTTCCAAGCGAACCGCAGGCCCGTCGAGGTCCTCGTGGTCAGCTTCAGGCCCGTGGGGGCCGTGAAGGCCCGCGTACGCGCCGTGGGCATGGGCTTGGCCGTGTAGGGGCTCACGCGCTTCTTGGCCGTGGGGTTCCAGACGGACACGCGGAAGACGTAGGTGCGGCGCGAGTACAGGCCGGTGATCGTCGCGGACGTGGCGCCGACGTTGTAGTACTTCGCGCCGGCCGAGCTGCCCGTGGGCGAGACCATCACCCGGTAGCCCGGAGCGCCTGCGACGGCAGCCCAGGAGACCTTCGCCGAGGTCGTCGACGCGGACACCTTCACGCCCTTGGGAGTCGCGTAGGTCTTGATCGGGGCCGGAGCCGCCGTCGGGGCGCCCGCGGCCGAGGTGGCCTTGGAGATGTACGTGGCGGCGCGGTCGCGCAGGCCGCCGACGGCGCCGATCCACGCGTACCCGTACTTGCCGGGGCATCCGGTCGACGTCACGTTGCGGTGGCCGTTGATGACCGAGTACCGCTTTCCGCCGGTCGCGTAGGTGCCCTTCGGGTTCGCACCGAAGAACTTCAGCCGCCAGCCGGCGAGCCGCACGACCGCGGACTGCATCGCGGCGCTGGGCTTCACGTAGTCGAAGTGGCCCATCATCGAGATGCC
The DNA here is from genome assembly GCF_054957925.1 of Aeromicrobium sp. JP4. Taxonomy (NCBI): domain Bacteria; kingdom Bacillati; phylum Actinomycetota; class Actinomycetes; order Propionibacteriales; family Nocardioidaceae; genus Aeromicrobium; species Aeromicrobium sp. JP4. Next base: position 2,613,870 of record NZ_CM143290.1, on the reverse strand, counting down.
CGTGGCGTACTGGTTCACCGCGTCGACGCCCGAGTGCGCGGCACGCACCTGCTTGGTCATGCCGCCCTTGCGGCCCTCGAAGATCTGGCCGAAGCGATCGACGAGGAAGTTGTAGCCGATGTCGCACCAACCACGGCCCTTGACGTGGTACGTCTGGTAGCTGCGCACGAGGCCCGCGGACTCGGACTTCGTGTAGGTGTTGGAGCCCGCCGTGTGGTGGATGACCACACCGAGGGCCTTGGGGCGGGTGACCGGGGCGCTGCAACTGGTGCCCGCGCCGGCCTTCCACTGCGCCCGCGTGATGATCGAGGGCATCGGCACGACCTTGGGGGTGCCGTCCGCGGCCACCGCCTCGGTGGTGCCTTCCTCCTCCTCGGAGAGGCTGTAGGACGCCGGGGTGACCGGCGTGACGACCTCGGGCTTGCCCGGGTCGATCGTCGTGACCTTGACGTCCTGGGCCGTGCCGGAGGCGGCCTTGACCTCGACGGCGACGCCATCGGCGGGAGCCTCGGTCCACAGCGGCGACGTCCCCGGGCGACCGCCGTCCGCGCTGTCCTCGACGTCGAGACGCTGCCAGTCGCTCCACGCGCCGTTCGTCCGCACCTGGACGCGCACCGTGACGTCGGCGGCGTCGGAGTCCGCGCCCCACGTGACGCCGACCATCCGGAACGGGTCCACGGTGGCGCGCTCGACGGCGTCACCGTCGGCAGCGGGGTCGGGCTCGACGGCGGTCTGCTCGACCTCGACGGCCTCGGAGACCGGAGCGGTCGTGGTGGCCTCGGTGGGTGCCGTGGCGGCAGGGCGCGACACGACGATGTCGGTTCCGGCGGCCTGCGCGGGGGCAGGCAGCATCAAGCAGGCGCCGGCGACGGCGATCGTGGTCAGACCAATGCTGCAGCGGGTCGGCCAGGAATGCATGGGGGAAGTCCATTCTGTGGCGGGTACATCTGTTGCTCATGTGGCAGGAGGAGCACCCGCATCAGACCACACTTTGAAAGGCCGTTCCAGCAGTTCGGGTCTGACCTGCGAAACAACAAGCGTGTGATTACACGCGTGGGGAGCCCAGATTCAAGTCGTGCTTCAGACTTGGCGGTGCAGGCGGCGGGCCACCTCGCCGACGGTGCCGGACATCGACGGGTAGACGCTGAAGGCGTCGGCCACGTGGTCGACGGTCAGCGACGCCGACACCGCGACCGAGATGGTGTGGATCAGCTCGCTCGCCCGAGGGCTCACCACGACGCCGCCGATCAGCGCGCCGATGCCCTGCCGCGCGTAGAGCTTGACGAAGCCGTCGTGGATGCCCTGCATCTTCGCCCGGGGGTTCGCCGCGATCGGCAGGATGGCGGTGTCGACCAGCAGGCCCTGCTCGTCGATCTCGCGCTGGCCGACGCCCACGGTGGCGATCTCCGGCGAGGTGAAGATGTTGCTGGAGACCTTGCGCAGGTCCAGCGGGTGCACGGCGTCTCCGAGCAGGTGCGCCATCGCGATGCGCCCCTGCTGTGCCGCGACGGAGGCGAGCATGAAGACGCCGGTGCAGTCGCCGGCCGCGTAGACGCCCGGGATGTTCGTGCGCGAGACCTTGTCCACCGCGATGAAGCCGCCGTCATCGGTGTCGATCCCGACCTCGTCGAGGCCGAGGTCGGCCGTGTTCGGGATGGAGCCGAGCGCCAGCAGGCAGTGGGAGCCGGTGACCGTGCGGCCGTCGGTCAGCGTGACGACGACCTGGTCGCCCTCGCGGCGGGTGGAGGCCATGCGGGACTTGCCGAGGACCTTCATGCCCCGGCGGCGGAAGACGTCCTCGATGAGGTTGGCGGCGTCGGGGTCCTCCCCCGGCAGCACCCGGTCGCGGCTGGACACGAGGGTGACCTCGGCTCCCAGTCCGTTGTAGGCGCTGGCGAACTCCGCGCCCGTGACGCCGGAGCCGACGACGATCATGTGCTCGGGGAGCTCGCGCAGCGCGTACACCTGCTCCCACGTGAGGATGCGCTCGCCGTCGGGCTGGGCGTCGGCGCTGACCCGCGGGTGCGCACCGGTGGCGAGGAGGATGCCGTCGGCGGCGAGCCGGACCTCGCCGTCGGGCGTCGAGGCGATCACGGTGCGAGCGTCGGCGACGCGGGCGGTGCCCGACAGGACGGTGACCCCGGCGGAGACCACGCGCTCGGCGATGTCGTCGGACTGGGCCGAGGCCAGGCGCAGGACACGGTCGTTGACGGAGGCGAGGTCGGCGCGGGGCGCCTTCGGCACCTCGACGCCGAGCTCGGCGGAGCGGCTGACCTCGTGCAGGAGGTCGGACGTCGCGATGAGGGTCTTGCTGGGCACGCAGTCGGTCAGCACCGTGGAGCCGCCCAGCCCGTCGCGCTCGACGAGCGTGACCTCGGCACCCAGCCGCCTGGCGACCAGCGCCGCCTCGTAGCCGCCGGGTCCGCCACCGATGATCACGACATGGGTCATGTCCCGATTGTCCCGCATGGCGGCGTCACCGCCCGCGGCGAGGGTCAGCGGGCGAAGCGCGGCAGCTGGGTCGAGAGCTCCGCGAAGAGCGCACCGTTGAGACCGAAGACCACCTTGACCTCCTCGACGACCCGCTGCTGGTCGCGGGCGGTCAGCGGGAGGGAGTCCAGGCTGGCGCGGTAGGCGTCCTTGTAGGGCTTCGGCTTGGGGACGGCCGCGAACTGGTAGAAGGCGATGCCCTGACTCTCAGGCAGGTCGAACGTGCGCGCGAGGATGCGGCCGATCGCCTGTCCACCCGACAGGTCGCCGAGGTAGCGCGTGTAGTGGTGCGCGACGAACAGCGCGGGATCGGCGGCCGAGGCCTCGATGCGCGCGACGTAGCGGTCGACGGCGGCGCTGTGCACCTGCGGCACGCCGGCACCACCGGACCAGAACGCGAGGTCGGCGTCGATCGCGGCGAGGCGGTTGATCGCGGGATCGATCACGGCGCCGGCGATCGGGTCATCGGCCAGGCCGGCACCCACGGACTCGAGCGCGGCGTAGATCGGGCGCAGCATCGCCAGGTACTCGGTGTAGCCGGTCTCGTTCACCCGGCCGTCGAGCAGGCACGACATGAAGCTCGAGCCCTCGGCGTCCTTGTGCTCGGCCTGGGAGCCGTCGCGCATCTGCACGGACAGTCCGGTCTCGGTCGGCAGCACGGTCATGGTCGCGCCTCTCTGTGGGGGTGTGGCTCAATGATATGACACGTTGTCAGATCAAGATGACACTGTGTCCGAAAGACCACGATGTGGGATGACGATCAGGTGACCGTCGGGGGCGGGCAGCACGTGCACGGCGATGCCGTACACCGACTCGACGCGCTCGGGCGTGAGCACCTCGGCCGGCGTCCCCGCGCTGACGAGGCGTCCGCCGTCGATCATCGCGATGCGATCGGCGCGGGCCGCCGCCAGCGACAGGTCGTGCAGGACCACGACGACGGCACGGCCGGCCGCGGCGAGAGATCGCGCGACGACCATGACCTCCTCCTGGTGGCGCAGGTCGAGGGCCGCGGTGGGCTCGTCGAGAAGGACCACGCCGGTGCGCTGCGCCAGCACGCGAGCCAGGGACGCGCGGGCCTTCTCGCCGCCCGAGAGGGCCGTGAACGGCCGCTCCAGGAGGTGGGCGATGTCCGTGCGCTCGATGGCCTCGGCGATCGCCTCGTCGTCCTGCGCCGCCGTGGCGTGACCGACCCAGGGATTGCGCCCCATCTCCACGACCTCGCGGACGGTGAACGGGAAGCTGACCTGGTTGGCCTGCAGGAGCACCGCACGCGTGCGCGCGAGCTCGCGCGCCGACCACTGTGCCAGGGGGCGGCCGTCGAGGCGCACATCGCCCTCGGCGATCGGGACGTCACCGGTCAGGGCGCCCAGCAGGGTGGACTTGCCGGCGCCGTTGGGGCCCACGAGCGCCAGCACCTCACCGTGGACGACGTCGAGGTCGACCCCGCGGACGATGTCGCGCCCGCCGAGGCGGCACACCAGGCCGCGGACCTCGTACGCCGCGGTCATGCCCATCCCCCGGCCTTCGAGCGCGTCGCCCGGACGAGGTAGAAGAAGAACGGTCCGCCGATCAGCGAGGTCAGCAGGCCGATCGGCAGGTCGGAGCCCGGGACGATCGTGCGCGCGAGCAGGTCGGCCCACACGAGCAGCGCCGCGCCACCGATCACGCTCGCGATCAGGAGCGTGCGGTGCGAGGGGCCCAGCAGCATGCGCACGAGGTGCGGCACGACCAGGCCGACGAACGCGATGATGCCGGCGAACGCGACCGCCACGCCGGTCAGCAGCGCGACCAGCAGGATCGAGCCGATGCGCAGTCGCTCGACCCGCAGCCCGAGGTGGGCCGCGGTGCGCTCCCCCAGCGCCAGCAGGTCGTAGCGGCGCGCCAGCAGGCACGCGACCACGACGGCGGGCAGCCCCACCGCGGCGACGATGAGGACCTCGCTCCAGCGCGAGCCGTTCATCGAGCCGAGCTGCCAGAAGACGATCTGCTCGCGCGAGCCGGTGTCGGACGCGAACATCACCAGCGCGAGGCCGGCGCCGGCGAAGGCGTTCACGGCGATGCCGGTCAGCAGCAGGGTGACCACCTCGGTGCGACCGCCGACCCGCGCGGTGGCGTAGACGAGAACGGTGGCCGCGAAGCCGCCGGCGAACGCCAGCACGGCGACGCCCCAGCCGCCCAGCGCGACGAACCCGAAGGACAGCGCGATGGCCGCGCCGAGGGCGGCACCCGCCGAGACCCCGACCACGCCGGGCTCGGCGAGCGGGTTGCCGAAGATCGCCTGCATGACCGCACCCGCCACGGCGAGGGTGGCACCGACGAGCAGGCTCATCGCCACCCGCGGGAAGCGGATCTGCAGCAGCGTCTGCTCGACGATCATGTCGTCCGGGCGCCACGAGGTGTCGATGCCGATGCCGTGCAGCATCGCGCCGACGACGTCGCGAGGGCCGACGGGGAGCTGGCCCACCGAGGCCGACACGAACGTGCCGACGAGCAGGAGGACGGCGAACCCGGCCAGCACCGCGGTGCGCCGGCCGGCGCTCACCACCGCGTCACTTCTGGGCCTCGGGCACGTAGATCGCGCGGGCCAGCGCCTCGACGACGCCCGCGGAGCGGGGACCGAAGGACAGGACGTCGCCGTCGGACATGTCGACGAAGCGCTTGTTCTGGCCGGCGGGCGTCAGTGCGATCGCGGGCTTCTCGGCCAGCAGGCCGTCGACGCCTCCGGTGGACTCGAGGCCGTTCGTCATCACGAGGATGAGGTCGGGCTTCGCCTTGACCAGCGCCTCGTCGGTGAGCGGCTGCATGCCCTTCCAGCCCATCTCGTTCGCGACGTTCACGCCGCCGAGCGCGCCCACGAGGTCGCCCACGCCGGAGTCGTCGGCGAAGAGGTAGTAGACGCCGGAGTTGCCGCGCAGGTAGAGGAACACCATCCGCAGGCGGTCGGACTCCTGCTGCGGGACGAAGCGCTCCACCTCGGCCTTGGCCGTCTCGACGTCGGCCTCGATGCGGTCGGCGAGGGCCTGGCCGGACTCGGGCAGGCCGACGGCGGCGCCGACGTCGCGAGCCAGCTGGGCGGCCCCCTCGAAGCTGGCGTCGTTGTCGAGGAAGATCACCGGCACGCCGGTGTCGGCGAGCTGCTCGACCACGTCGCGCGGGCCCATCGACCCGTCGGTGATGATCACGGTGGGCTTCTGCGCCATGACGGACTCCGCGTTGACCGCGTGGCCCTCGGCGGTGATGAGGGGGAGGTCCTCCGCGCCCGGGAAGTCGGTGGAGACGTCGCGCGCCACGAGCTGGTCGCCCAGGCCGAGGCCCCACAGCGAGGCCGCGATCGAGCCCGCCATGTCGAAGGCGACGATGCGCGAGGTGTCGGTGACGGTGACCTTGGTGTCGCCCGAGCGCACGTGCGAGACGACCGTCGCCGGAAGCTGCGGCTCCTCGTCCGTGTCGATCGGCTCGACGTGACGATCACGGAGCAGCGCCGTGCTGGGTCCGGTGATCTCCTTGGCCGGCTGGGACGCCTCGAGCTCGGACAGCGCCGGCAGGTCGGCACCGGCGGCGGGGTCGCTGCCAGCCTCGCCGGGACCACAGGCCGTGAGCAGCAGCATCGACAGAGCGGTCAGCACGGCGGCGGCCGCGCGCACCGGCCGCCTCATGCGTCCGCCCCGGAGGTCCGGCGTCGCATGACGAGCACCGTGCCGGCGATCGCCGCGAGCATGAGCAGGACCGTGCCGCCTATCCACACCAGCCAGTCGCGGGAGGCGGTCGGGGTCAGCGGGGCGATGGCCACGGCCGCCGCGTCGTCGGTGCCCCCTGCGGGCTGCGCCGCGACGGTGGCGCAGTCCTTCGCCACCGTGTACGTCAGGGTCACGGGATCGAGTGCCGCGCCGCTCTCGTAGTTCGGGAAGGCTGCGCTGCCGGCACTGGTGAGCGTGGCGGGGATGCCCGAGATCGTGACGGTCTGGCCGTTCTCGGAGACCTCGCCCGCGCCGAGGTCGAGGTCGGCGAACGGGACCGCGGCGATCGTCCGGCGATCGTCCTTCCCGGCCATCGCCGCGTCCATCGTGCCGCCGGTGTAGTCGACCGAGAGCGTGGCGGACTTCGCGTCGGTCATGGTCACGGCGGGGTTGGCGATCGTGGTGTCGAGCGCTCCGTCGTGGCCCGTGAAGACGACGGTTCCGCCGAACTCCAGCTCGCCCGCGCGCGTCGTCTCGTCGAGCACGCCCTCGCCCTTCGACCAGGTGAACTCGGGCGTCTCGTACGAGGCGTCGCCCTGCGTGGTCCAGTCGCCGTTCGCGATCGAGCCGGACACGTACGCACGGAACGACTCCTTGAAGCCCCAGTCGAGGCGGGCGTCGGAGAGCTCGCAGCCGACGATCTTCTCGGCCTCGGCGACGTCGATCACGATGCCGCGGTCGACCGAGCCCTGGAACGTCAGGGTGTGCTTCCCCGGCTCGAGCGTGGCCGGGATCGTGCCCTTCCACGTGGCGCGGCCCGCGGCGTCGGCCGTGACGTTCTCGGCCAGCACGATCGGCGACGAGTAGAGCACCACCTTGATGCCGGTCTCGCCGGGCAGGAAGCCCGAGCCCGACGCGGTGACCTGGTCGCCGGCCCTCACCTCGTCCTGCTCGAGGGTGAGGCCGGTGGTGGCGGGCGGGGTGGCCGGCGGCGTCCAGTCGTCGCTCGTGGTGGCCGCGACGACCGCGCTCGCCGCGCCACCGGAGGAGACGGATCCGACCGAGAAGGTCACGGGATCGAGGAGCGAACCCGGGGCGTAGAAGGCGCGGCCCTGGTAGGAGAACATCCCGGCGCCGGCCGTGGTGAGGCGCGCCGGCGCGCCGGCGTACCGGACCCAGCCCGACTCGGTGGAGCGCTGCGCGACCGCGAGGTCGAGCGTGGCCAGGTCGATGCGGCCGCGACCGGTGACGCTCGCGCTGAGCGTGGCCGAGGTTCCCGACGTGACGCGGACGGAGGGCTGCGAGATCGTCAGGTCGAGCGTTCCGTGATGTCCGTGGAACTTCACGCCGCCCCGGTAGGACGTGGAGCCCTGCGCGCTCGGCGGCGTCGCCGTGGTGGAGGACTGTCCGAAGCGGTAGCCCGAGCCGGTGGACGACGCGCCGCCCGAGACCGACACTGAGCCCTTCGCGATGGGGCCGGTGATGTAGGAGCGGAAGCTGGCCTTGACGCCCCACGTCAGCTCGCCGGCGCGACCGCCGCGGTTTCGGTCACCCTTCGGCTGAGTGGTCTTGCCCGGCTGGGCGACGGGTGCCGTCTTCGGCGGAGCCGTGGCGCCCTTGACGGTGATGGTGCCGTTCAGCGGATCGAGTGCGGTCCCCGCGCCGTACATCGGCGAGCCGCTGTAGTCGAACATCGCCTCCCCCGCCCGGGTGAGGGTGACCGGCGCACCCGCGATCGTGACGGCGTTGCGTGCGACCTTGGCGCGGCCCCGGAGGTCGACCGTCGCGAACGCGAGGTTCTTCAGGTCGTTGCCCTCGCTGTCACGGACGTCCGCGCGCAACTCCGAGCGCTGGCCGTCGACGACGAGGCGCAGGTTCCGCACGGTGAAGTCCAGGACGCCGTGGTGGCCCGTGAACCGCACCCCGCCGCTCGTGCGGACGTCGACCACCCGGGAGCTCCAGGTGCCCGCGGCCGAGGAGAAGGTGGTGCGCGTGCCGTCGTCGGTGGCGGGCGCGAGCGCCTCGGTGGCACCGGCGACGAAGCCCATCTTCAGGTAGTTGCGGAAGGACTGCTTGAGGCCCCAGGCGAGCGAGCCGCCGGTGACCTTCGTGTCGTTGGCCGGCGCGGTCGTGGGGGCGGGCTCGGTGGGCTCGGTGGGACCCGGCTCGGTCGGCTCGGGGTCGGTGGGCTCCACGACCGTCGCGAGCGTGAGCTGCGCGGACACCGGATCGAGCGCCGTGCCGGCCTCGTACATGGGCGAGCCCTCGTAGGAGAAGAGAGCGGCACCGGCCTGCGTGAGCACGGCGGGCGCGCCGGCGACGGTGACCTTGGTGCCGGAGGAGGTGACCCTGCCGGCGAGGTCCACGTCGGCGATCGCGATCCCGGACCGGCTGTCGCCGTTGACCACGGCGTCGACCTCGAGCCGCGCGGAGTCGCCCGACGTCACGAGACGCGGCCGGGAGATCGTGAGGTCGAGGACGCCGTCGTGCCCCTCGAAGCGGACGGAGCCCTGGGCGGCGACATCGCTCGCGTCGCCCCACGTGCCCGTGGCCGCGGGGAACGTGAATCCGTCGGGCGCCGCGGTGGCCGGCGCACCGGTGGTGACCTCGCCGTGCGCGATCGGGCCGGTGATGTAGTTCCGGAAGGACGTCTTCAGGCCCCACGAGATCGTCCCGGTGGTGACTTTTGTTCCAGCCTCGGCAGCATCCGCGCGGACGGCGGGAGCCGCCGCGACGGCCAGGACGGCGGCCAGCAGGACGCCCAGAACTCGCACGTGCATGGGCCGGTCGGCGCGTTCGAGCACGGTCACTCCCGTCGGATGGTGGTCAGGATGCAGACCCGGTCAGGTCACCCTTACTTCATCACTATAAGGTGTGCCTTACCTACAGCGGCCGCCGGGTTGGGCGGCTTCCTTTCCGAAAGGATCTGCATGTCTCCCCACACCTTGGTTCGCGGGCGTCGCCTGCTCGCCGGGACGACCGTCGCGGCACTGACCGCCGGCGTCCTCGCGCTCACTCCCGCCACGGCCCAGGCCGCCGAGTCGCAGACGATCGAGGACGGCTCGATCTCGTGGGGCCTGAAGGCGTCGTTCAGGAACTACCTGACCAGCCCGATCGCCCATGGCACGATCACGCCCACCGCCCCTGCCACGGACACCGGCACCCAGACGGTCTTCCCGCAGGCCTCGGGCTCGTGGGCCGCCGGTGAGGCCTCGGTCGGCGCCAAGGGTGCCGTCAAGTTCTACGGTCACGACGGCGCGCTCGACCTCACCATCTCCGACCCGCGCATCGTCGTGGCCGGATCGGGTGCCCAGCTCGTCGTCGACGCCGTCGACAGCGAGGACGTCGCGCACGAGGACGTCGCGTTCGCCGACATCCAGCTGGCCGGTGCCGTGAGCTCCAGCCCCGTCGCCGTGACGATCACCGACGCGCCGACCACGATCACCGCCGCCGGCTCCGGTCTGCTCTCCAACCAGGGCTCGGCCTTCTACGCCCCGGGCACGGCCCTGGATCCCATCAGCGCGCAGCTCGAGGTCGCCTCGAAGCCGGCCGTCACCGTCTCCAAGGTGACGTTCGCTCCCGACGAGACCGCCACGGTCACCGTGAACGGCTCAGGCTTCGACCCGCAGGACGTCATCGGGACGCGGCCGCCCTTCGCCGGCCGGTCCGGCGGCGCGTACGTGGTCATCGGGTACTTCTCGGAGACGTGGCGTCCGTCCGCGGGCGCCCCCTCGTCGGCACGCAAGGTCGTCCAGCAGAAGTGGGCGCTCCCTGCGGGTCAGTTCGAGGACCTCTCCAGCGGTGGCGCGTTCGAGCTGAACGCCGACGGCACGTTCGAGACCTCGTTCGAGATCAGCAAGGCGCTCCTGGACACCGTCCGGCAGGCCAACCCCGAGATGAGCGGCAGCTTCGGCATCTACACGTACCCCGGCAGCGGTGCCGCGAACCCGGCCTTCGAGACCTACACGCCCATCTCCTTCGTCCCGGCCGTCCCGGTGACGAAGAGCCTGTCCACCGCGTACGGCAAGGGTGGCACCGTGGGCGTCACCGCTCCGATCGCCGGAACCGTCACCGTCGCCGGGCTCGGCAGCAAGGTCGTCGCCGCCGGTGGCACGGCCGCGTTCGCGGTCCCCAGGACGCAGACCGCGGGCACGAAGTCGTACCGCGTGACGTTCGCCCCCACCGACGCGAGCCTCACCGCTCCGGCGGCCACGACCGTCACCGTCAAGATCGCCAGGACCGCCGCCTCGAAGGGCAAGGTCAAGGTCACCCGCAAGCCCACGTCGAAGAAGAAGGGCCTGGCCGTCGTGTCGGTCAAGGGCGCCTCGGGCGCGGCCGCCCCGACCGGCAAGGTCAAGATCAAGCTGACCAAGGGCAAGAAGAGCACGTACGTCACCGCCAACCTGTCGAGCGGCAAGCGCCTGGTGAAGCTGCCGAAGCTCGCCAAGGGCAAGTGGGTCGTCCGCGTCGCCTACTACGGCAACGCGAACTACACGCCGCGCGGCTACGTGAAGGCGGGCTCGTTCAAGGTCGCCAAGTGACCTGAGTCCCCACCGCCGAAGGCCCTCGTCCCTCGACGGGGGCCTTCGGCGTTCCCGGGGCGGGGCACGGCGGCGTCAGGTGGCGGAGACGGCGGCGAGCACGAACCGCGTGGTGGTGTCCGCCGACGCGTGGCGGGCCGAGAGGGTGGCGTGCAGCAGCGAGACCGTGGCGTCGACGTCGTCCACGACGAACTCGCCCTGGGCCACCCCGTCGACGAGGATCTGGCGCAGCACCTGCTCGACCGCGACGACGTGCTCGCGCATCGCCATGACCGACTCGGGCGAGAGCATCGCCCGCAGCTCGGGGCCGAGGCCGATGTGGAAGTCCTTCGACGTGTCGACGTGGTGGCGCACGTACGTCTCGAGGCGCTCGGTCGGGGAGGTCCGGCTGGCGAGCGACTCGTTCAGCTCGGCGAGGTAGCGGGAGGTCTCGTCGGTCGCGAACGCGACGACGACGGCCTCCTTGTCCTTGAAGTGGTTGTACAGCGACGACCGCCCGACCTCGGCGTGCGCCGCCAGGTCGGCCATCGTGATCAGGTCGAAGGGCCGGTCGCGCAGCAGCTCCACCAGGGCGGCGAAGACCCGCCGGCGCATGGCGGCGCGGTGCTCCTCCAGGGAGTCCCCGATGATCTTCGGCACGTCCGTAGAGTACGCGCCCCGGCGCCGACGTGCGTCCCGCGGCGGGGGCGCCACGGAGGTCGCCGAATCGCAACCGTTTCGTCATCGTGAGGGCCGTCCCGGGCCGGATCGCCGTCGGTAGGGTGGCTCGGGTGAACGCCTACGACCTCGCCAGCGAAGCCGCCACCGCCCTGCGTGACCGCACCGGAGGCGGCGACCACGACGTCGCCCTCGTGATGGGCTCCGGCTGGCTGCCTGCCGCCGACGCCCTCGGCGAGCCCGAGTTCGAGGTGCCCACCGAGGAGCTGCCGGGCTTCAGCAAGTCGGCCGTCGCCGGTCACGGCGGCACCATCCGCTCGGTGCGCGTGGGCGACCTGCGGGCGCTGGTGTTCCTGGGCCGCACCCACTTCTACGAGGGCAAGGGCGTCGACGCCGTCGTGCACGGCGTGCGCACGGCCGCGGCGGCCGGGGTCCGCACGATGGTGCTGACGAACGGCTGCGGCGGGCTCAACCCCGCGTGGACGCCCGGCACCCCCGTGCTGATCCGCGACCACATCAACCTGACCGCCACCTCGCCGATCGTCGGCGCCAACTTCGTCGACCTCACCGACCTCTACGCCCAGCGCCTGCGCGACCTCGTCCGCGAGGTCGACCCGTCCATCGACGAAGGCGTCTACGTGCAGTTCCCCGGACCGCACTACGAGACGCCGGCCGAGGTCAGGATGGCCGGCATCCTCGGCGGCGACCTGGTCGGCATGTCCACGACGCTCGAGGCCATCGCCGCGCGCGAGGCGGGCATGGAGGTGCTGGGCATCTCGCTCGTCACCAACCTCGCCGCGGGCATCTCCGACGCGCCGCTGAACCACGAGGAGGTCCTCGAGGCCGGGAAGTCCGCCGCCACCCGCATGGGCGCCCTGCTCGCCGACCTGCTGCCCCGCGTCTGACCGAGGCCGCCGATCGGCGGTCGCCTCCCGCTACCGTGGTCGGATGGACCCGATCGACGCTGCCCGGGACTGGATCTCGCAGGATCCCGACCCGCAGACCCGTGACGAGCTGACCGCGCTGATCGACGCCGGCGACCAGACCGAGATCGCGGCGCGGTTCGCCGGCCGGCTGCAGTTCGGCACCGCCGGACTCCGGGGCGAGCTCGGCGCCGGGCCGATGCGGATGAACCGCGTCACCGTGGCACGTGCCGCCGCCGGGCTGGCGCAGCACCTGCTGGCGACGGCCGAGTCCCCCAGCGTGGTGGTGGGCTACGACGCCCGCACCAACTCCGACGTCTTCGCCCGCGACACCGCCGAGATCATGCAGGCGGCCGGCGTACGCGCGATGCTGCTGCCCGACCACCTCCCCACCCCGGTGCTGGCGTTCGCGATCGGACACCTCGGCGCGTCGGCGGGCGTCATGGTCACCGCCTCGCACAACCCTCCCCGCGACAACGGCTACAAGGTCTACCTCGCCGACACGAGCCAGATCGTGCCTCCCGCCGATGCCGAGATCGCCGCCGCCATCGACGCGGTGGGGCGCGTCGACGAGCTGCCCCGTGACGACGGCTACGCCGTCCTCGGCGCCGACGTGGCCGAGGCCTACCTGGATGCCGTGGCCGCCCTCGTCCCCGACGGTCCGCGCGACCTCGTCGTGGCCTACACGCCCATGCACGGGGTCGGCGGCCGGCTGCTCGCCGCCGCGGCCGAGCGGGCGGGCTTCCCGGCACCGCACACCGTCACCGAGCAGCTGCAGCCCGATCCGGCGTTCCCCACGGTCGCGTTCCCGAACCCGGAGGAGCCAGGCGCGATGGACCTCGTGCTCGCGCTGGCGGCATCGGTCGACGCCGACGTCGTCATCGCGAACGACCCCGACGCCGACCGGTGCGCCGTGGGCGTGCGCACCGCCGACGGTCACCGGATGCTCACCGGCGACCAGGTGGGCGCCCTGCTCGCCGAGTCCCTGCTGACCCGCGGGATCGAGGGCACCTATGCCTGCTCGATCGTCTCGTCCGACCTCCTTGGCCGGCAGGCCGCGGCGCACGGGCAGCCGTGGCGGCAGACGCTCACCGGATTCAAGTGGATCGGGAAGGTCGAGGGGCTCGTCTTCGGCTACGAGGAGGCCCTCGGCTACTGCGTCGCGCCGCACATCGCCCGCGACAAGGACGGCATCTCCGCGGCGCTGCTGATCATGTCGCTCGCCGCGTCGCTGAAGGCGCAGGGGCGCACGCTGCTCGACCTGCTCGACGACATCTACCGCCAGCACGGCTGGCACGCCACCGGCCAGCTCGCCGTGCGGGTCGACGATCTCGCGATCATCGCGGCGGCGATGGATCGCCTGCGCACCGATCCACCCACCACGCTCGCCGGTGTGCCCGTGACGTCGGTCGACGACCTCGCCGCCGGCTACCAGGGACTGCCGCCCACCGACGGGATCCGCCTCGCACTCGCCGGGGGCAGCCGCATCATCTGTCGTCCGTCCGGCACGGAGCCGAAGCTCAAGTGCTACGTGGAGGCCGTCGTCGCGGTGGAGGGCTCCGTGGACGACGCGCGCGACACGGCGGCCGCGACGGTCGAGGCGATCATCGCCGACTTGAAGGCGTACCTGCGGCTGGCCTGAGCAGAGAGGAACCGCCGTCGGGGCGTCGGAGTCTGCGGCAGAGGAGCCGAGGGAGTGCGACTTTGCCGCGCTCACGACGAGGGAGTCCCCGACGGCGGCGTCCTCGGACGGGCCACACAGCCCGCCGCGGCGAACGACGTCGCCTTGCTTCAAGCCTCAGCGCCACCGGCGTGCCTGTCAATTTTTAGCCGGTGACGGCAGGTGGACCCACCGGCCCTCGGCCGCGCTCAGCCGGGCCGCGTCGAAGATCTCGGCCACGTGCACCGCGTCCGACGCGGGCACGGGCACCTCGGATCCGGCGCGGATCGCCGCGGCCACGGCCGGGTAGAAGGTGTCCCACCGGCCGCGGGCCAAGGGGCGGCGCTGCGCGCCGTCGGCCCCCTCGAACAGCAGTGTGCGTCCCGGATCGTCCTCGCCCCAGCGTGCCCCCGCCGTGCGAGGGCTCTCGCCCGCGAACAGCTGGTCCTCCTGAGGGTCGAACCCCTCGATGCGCAGGCCACCGTGTGTGCCCGAGACGCGGAACCGTGGACCCTCCGCCGCCGCGTGCACCGACGCCACGATGGTCGACCTCGCTCCGCTGCCGTGCCGCAGCATGACGATCGAGTCGTCCTCGCTCACCCGGTCCTCACCGAGCGTGGCGAGATCGGCGAAGACCTGCCGTACCGGCCCCAGCAGGTGGACCGCCTGGTCGATGAGGTGAGGGCCGAGGTCCACCAGCACGCCCCCGCCCGCCTGCGACGTGTGGTCGCGGGTCCACCGTGGGAGGTCGGGCCGGAACCGCTCGATCCTGGACTCGAGGCGATCGACCCGGCCGAGCTCACCGTCGCGCACCAGCTGCTCGATCGTGAGGAAGTCCCCGTCCCACCGGCGGTTCTGGTAGACGGTCAGCACCGTGTCGCCCGAGGCGGCGGCGACGATGCGCCGCGCGTCGTCGGCCGTGGTCGCGAAGGGCTTGTCCACGACGACGTGGAGTCCCAGGCCGAGCGCCTCGACCGCGAGATCGGCGTGGGTGCCGGCCGGGGTCGTGATCGTCACGCCCTCGACACCCGCTTCACGCAGGGCCGCGAGTTCCTCCACCACCTCGAGTCCGTCCGCGCGGGCCTCGCGGCCGCGCTCGGGATTGGTCGACACCACCGCGACGAGGTCCAGGCCGTCGGCCGAGCGGATCAGCGGCGCGTGGAACACCCGCCCTCCGACGCCCCAGCCCGCGACGGCCCAGCGCACGGGCTCGAAGCCCGTCACCGGTCGAGCTCCGCCACGAAGCGGGCGTAACGCTCCTCCAGCGGCCCCGGCTCCCCCGGGCTGACCGTGGACCCCGTGCGCTCCCGCACGGCCGGGAGCGGCAGTCCGGCCGCGCCGAAGGCCAGCCGGGCGGCGCCGACGGCCGTGGCGTCCTCGAGGTCGACGCGGCACAGGTCGCGGCCGAGCACGTCCGCCAGCAGCTGGGCGAACACGGTCGACCGGGTGCCGCCACCCGCCACGTCGATCAGCGGGTCGGCGACCGCCGGCATGGACTCGATGCCGCGACGGATCGTGAAGCAGAGGCCCTCGAGCGCGGCGGCGAACAGGTCGGCACGCTCGGTCTCCAGACCGAGCCCGAACCAGCGGCCCGACCCGGCGGGGACCGACGTCGGCAGCCGCTCGCCCGACAGGAACGGCACGAAGCCCGGAACGGGCCGGCTGCGGTCGTAGTCGCCGTACAGGTCGTCCCAGGTCCCCCCGAGCAGGGAGACCACCCGCGTGAGCGCGATGCCGGCGTTCATCACCGCCACCATCGCGTAGGCGCCGCCGTCCGCCGCTCGGTACGTGTGGTGGGTGATCTCGCCGTCGAACACCGGCGCGATGCCCGGTAGGACGACCTGGGCGCCCGACCCGACGGTCACGATGAGGCGGCCCGGGGTCGAGGTGGAGCCGACGAGCGTCGCTGCGGCGTCGGCGCACCCGGCGACGACCGGGATGCCGGGCGGCAGTCCCCAGCTCGACGCCTCCGGGGCGGCCAGCTGCCCCACGACCGCATCCGAGGGAACGACCTCGGGGAGCAGGTCGGGCCTGATGCCCGTCGCCTCCAGGACCGCGCCGCTCCACTCGTCGAGCTCCAGGTCCCAGGCGAGCGTCGCGGACGCGTCGGAGGGATCCGTGACGAACACCCCCGGGACCAGGCGCGTGCGCAGCCAATCCTTCGGCAGCAGGACCCGGTGGGCCCGTGCCACGACGTCCGGCTCGTGGCGGGTGAGCCAGGCCAGGACCGGCCCGGTCATGCCCGGCGCGAGCGGGCTCGCGAGGGCACGGCGCCGCGCCGCCGGGAGGTCCTGCCACTGCGCCAGCTCGGCGGTGGCGCGACCGTCCGGCCACAGGACGGCGGGCCGCACGGGCTCCCCCTCGGAGTCGACCAGGACGGTTCCGTGCATCTGCCCGTCGATCCCGACGGCCAGGACCTCGACGTCCACCGACGCCAGAACGGCACTCACCGCGTCACGTGCCGCGGCCTCCCACTGAGCCGGGTCCGTCTCGGCCCAGTGCGGGTGCGGCGAGTCGACGTCGTAGCCGCGGTCCGCCCGGGCCAGGACGGAGCCGTCCTCCCCCACCAGCACGGCCTTGACGCCGCTCGTGCCCAGATCCAGGCCCAGGACGCACGGTCGGCTCATGACCGCGCCGTCACGCGTCGATCGAGGCCGACGCCGCGAGGTGCGTGTCGATGAAGGCGTGCGCCCGGCGAGCCAGGTCGTCACCGTCGGTCCACAGCGACCGCCAGACGGCGAGGTCGTTGGACAGGGTCGGGCTGACGACCGCCGAGGAGAAGCTCTCGAACGTGATCGGCCCGGTGAAGCCCACCCGCGACAGCGCGTGGAAGAACGCCGGGAAGTCGATCGATCCGGACCCCAGGTAACCGCGGTGGTTCTCGCCGATGTGCACGTAGCCGAGGCGGTCGGCGACGTCGAGCACGGGCGTCACGAAGTCCGACTCCTCGATGTTCATGTGGTACGTGTCGAGGTGGATTAAGACGTTGTCCTCGCCGATGTCGTCGGCCAGCCGCAGCGCGTCCCGCGCCGTGTTGATCACGTTGGTCTCGTAGCGGTTGCAAATCTCCAGGCCCAGGCGCACGCCGCGCCCGGCGGCCTCCTGCGCGAGGGAGCGCAGCACCGAGACGACGTTCGCCCGGCCGGCGTCGGACAGCGGGCGGCCGTACTTGCCGAGGGCGCTGTAGAGGGCACCGGTGAGGATGGAGCCGCCCAGTCCGGCCACGACGTCGAGCGACTCGTGCAGGATCTTCTCGCCTCGGGCGACCACGTCGGGGTCGTCGCTGGAGACGTCGGCGTCGAACGCCAGGCCGCGCGAGCAGGCGACGGCAAGGCCGGCCTCCTCGACGGCACGGCGGGTGTCCTCGACGTCGAGCACGTCCATCTCGTGCAGGGACAGCTCGAGCAGGTCGTACCCCGCCGCCTTCGTCCGCTGCACGGCCTCGGCGATCTCGTCGGGGCGCGTGCCGCCGACCCAGACGAGGGCGTGCACGCCGATGGGGTTGCGCTGGTTCACGGTGGTGGTCTCCTGGTGGTCGGTGGTGGTCATTGCGAGATCGCCCCCGTGATGAGGCCGACGATCTCCTCGCCGGTGGTCTCGGCGGTCCGGCGTCCGGCGACGCAGCGCCCGGCGCGCATCACCCAGACCTGGTCCGACAGCCGCACGACCTGGTCGAAGTTGTGGCTGATGAGCAGGACCGCGTGGCCCTCGTCGCGCAGTCGCAGGATGAGCTCCTCGACGCGCGCCGTCTCCTGGACGCCCAGGGCCGCCGTGGGCTCGTCCATGATGACGAGCTTCGAGCTGAACCCGGCGGCGCGGCAGATCGCCACGGCCTGCCGCTGGCCGCCCGACAGCCGGCGCACCGTGGAGGTCACGGCGGGCACGTTCACGGCCAGCTTCGACACCATCTCCTGGGCACCGGCACGCATCGTGCGCTTCTTCAGGTAGGTGAACGGCCCGAAGCCGCCCGTGACCTCGCGGTTGAGGTACAGGTTCTGCCACACCGTGAGGTCCTCGACCAGCGCGAGGTTCTGGTGCACGGTCTCGATCCCAGCGTTGCGGGCCTGATCGGGCGCGTGGAACGCGACGACCTCGCCGTCGAACCGGATGGTCCCCTCGTCCGCGGTGTGCACGCCCGCGATGCAGCGGACGAGCGTCGACTTGCCCGCGCCGTTGTCGCCGACGAGCGCCGTGATCTCTCCGGCCCGGACCTGGACCGACACGTCGGCCAGCGCGCGGACGGAGCCGAAGGACAGGGAGACGCCCTCGGCCTCCAGCAGGACGTCGCCCTTGGGCCGGACCTGCTGCTCGGTGCTGGTGGTCGTCATTTCTCGAACCTCGTCAGGAAGGCCGCGCCGACGACGACGATGCCGACGGCGAGCGGTTGGTAGAACTGGGACACGCCGAGCAGCGTGAGCCCGTTGGCCAGGGCGGTGAGCAGCAGCGCGCCGAACACCGGCCCCTTGATCGAGCCCTTGCCGCCGAAGAGGCTGACGCCGCCCAGGACGACCGCCGCGACGGAGTTCAGCAGGAAGGTCGTGTTCGCCGCGGGCTCGGCCGAGCCGACCCGCGCCACGAGCAGGATCGCGGCGAGCCCGGCCAGGACGCCGGCAATCAGGTAGACGGCCATCTTGACCCGCGCGGTGCGGACGCCCGTGGCCTGCGCCGCGTCGACCGAACCGCCGGTCGCCAGCACGTGCGTGCCGAACGGCGTGGAGAACAGCACCAGGTGGGCGAGGACGGCGACGCCGATCGCGATGAGGAAGGTGTAGGGAATCATCCCGAAGCCGCCGGCGGAGAGCTTGAACAGCGGCGCGCTGATGACGGTGATCGGGCGGCCGTCGGACAGGATGAGCGCCAGTCCGGAGGCGGCCGAGAGGGCGCCCAGCGTGACGATGAAGTCGGTGATGCCGCCCTTGGCGATGAGGAAGCCGTTCACCAGGCCGACAGCGGCACCGGCCAGCACCGCGACGAGGCACGACAGGAACAGGCCCTTGCCGCTCGTCATCGCCATCCCGAACGCGACGGCGGCGAAGGTCATGGTCGAGGCGATCGACAGATCGATGCCCGCCGTGAGGATGACGAAGGACTGGCCGACGGCCAGGATCGTCAGGATCGCCGAGGCCAGCAGCATCGCCTTGATGTTGCCCGAGCTGAGGAATCGGGAGTCGAGGGCGGTGAAGATCGCCACGAGGACGACGAGTCCGAGGACGGACGCCCATTCGACCCAGAACGAGGGTTGGCGCAGCCGCTCGACGGCGGCCGTGCCGCGCGATGCCGGGGGTGCCGTGGTGGTGGTCATGTGTGGTCTCCGGATTCTCGACGGACGGTGCGGGCGGGAGGCGGACTCCCGCCCGCACCGGTCACGTCAGCGGCCGAGCAGGTCCGCGAAGGGGTTGTCGTACTCGTTCGGGGGCTCCGGGAACGCGTCCTGGGCCTCCTTGGCGTTGTCCGGCGTGATGAGGGCGATCGGGGTGTCGACCTTCTCCGGCAGCTCCTCACCGAGGGCTGCGGCCTCACAGGCCTGGAGGCCCATCTTGCCCACGACGAAGGGGTACTGGGCCACGGCGGCGTCGATGTCGCCCGAGGCGACCCCGTCGATGCCGTCGACCGAGACGACGAGGGTCTTGCCCTTCTTGTCGGCGGCGGCCACGGCACGCGCCACGCCCATCGCCATGTCGTCGTTGGCCACGAAGAACGCAGCGAGGTCGGGGTTGGCCTGCAGGATCGTCTCGGCCTGCGTCTGGGCCTCCTGGCGGTCCCAGTTCGCGGCGACCTCCTGGACGACCTCGAAGTTGTCGGCCAGACCCTCCTTGAAGCCGTCGATCCGCTGGGCGCTGGTCACGTCGCCCGCGATGCCGCCGACCGTGGCGACGTCGCCGCCGTCGGAGTCGAGCGTGGCCAGCTGGTCGGCGACCATCTTGCCGGCGGCGACGTTGTCGGTGCCGATGTACGTGGCGATCTCGGCGCTGGCGGCTTCGGCGGCCTTGGCCTCGACCGGGTTGTCGATGTTGACGATCGGCGTGCCCTTGGCGGCGATCTGGGCGATGCCCTGGATCAGGTTCGTGCCGCTGATCGGGTTGACCAGGTAGCAGTCGAACTCCTGGTTCGCCAGGTTCGTGAGCTTGTCGGCCTGGCCGGCGGTGTCGGTGATCGAGGCGGCGGCCTGGATCTCGATGTCGGCGCCCGACTCCTTCTGCTCGGCGTTGATGCCGTCCTCCATGTGCTGGAAGAACGGGTTGTCCAAGCCCTTGATGACGATGCCGATGTTGGTGTCGCCGGCGTCCTTGCTGTCACCGGAGTCGCTGCCGGAGTCGTCGGACGAGCCGCACGCCGCCAGCAGCAGTCCCGCGCTCACGGCGACGACGCCGAGCGAGACCCGCATCCTCTTCCTCGTCTGGAAGATGCTCATGTTGATTCCTCTCACCATCGCGCGCCGGCTGACGCGGCTTTTGATCTTGAGTGTTGTTAATACGACACTTTCTGTTGTGTAATGTACGACACACAGTGGAAGACGCGCAAGCAACAACTGAAATCAGCGCCCGACCAGCCGCGAGAACGCCAGAATGGGGAGTCATGGCCACCTTCGACGAGGGAATCAGCGAGACGCTCTCCCTCCTGCGACGCAAGGGCGGCATGACGCGCGCGGAGATCGTGGCTGAGACGGGGCTGTCCCGCAGTGCCGTCAACCTGCGGATCGATGCGCTCCTGCAGGCACGACTCGTCTCGGGCTCGGCCCGCGAGACGGTGATGAAGGGCCGGCCCGCCGAGGTCTTCTCCTTCAACAGCGAGCGCGGCAAGCTGCTGGCGGCCGACGTCGGCGCGACGAAGTTCCGCGCGGGCCTGTGCAACCTCGGTGGCGACGTCGAGTCCGAGATCGAGCTGCCGTCCGACGTCACGGCCGGACCCGAGGTCCTGCTGACCTCGATCCTGAAGTGCTTCGAGACGTTTCTCGCCGACACCGGGACCAGCGCCGACGAGATCCTCGGGATCGGCCTGAGCCTGCCCGCGCCAGTCAAGCGCGGCTCCGGCATGTCGGTGAATCCGCCGATCATGCCGCTGTGGAACCGCTTCGACGTCCCGGCCTGGTTCGGCGAGCGATTCGCCTCCCCCGTGTTCCTCGAGAAGGACGCGAACGCCATGGCCTACGGCGAGGCCCGGTTCTCCCACCCGGAGGCCGACGACCTCCTCCTGGTCAAGATCGGCACCGGCATCGGCAGTGGCGTGATCCGCGAGGGCCGGCTGTACCGAGGTGCCGACGGTGCGGCCGGGGACCTCGGCCACATCCCCATGTCGCTGCCGGGCGACGACGAGGGACCGCTGTGCAAGTGCGGCAACCACGGCTGCCTCGAGGCGCGGGCCGGCGGTTGGGCGATCCTGCGCGACCTGCGGGAGTCGGGCGCCGACGTGAGCTCGCAGGACGACCTGATCGCAGCCCTGGCCGCGGGCGACCCGGCCGCCGTCCAGCTGGCTCGCCGGGCCGGGCAGGCGATCGGCACCGCCGTCGCCACGGCGGTCAACCTGCTCAATCCCCGGGTGGTCGTGCTGGCCGGGCATCTCGTGGCGGCGGGTGGCGACCACCTGCTGCCGGCGATCCGCGAGCGCGTCTACAGCCGCTCCCTCCCCCTCGCGACGGCGGACCTGACGATCGTGGCCAGCAGCCTGCACCCCCGCGAGGGACTCGTCGGACTCGCGCACCTGGTCAGCGACGGGATCCTCGAGCCCGCGCAGATCGGGCGCCTGGTCGAACGCGAGCCCACCGACTGACGTACTACGGTGTCCGCCAGGGATCACGCGGTGTGACGAGAGGTGGAGCAGTGTCCGGTTTCGGCGAGGCGCTCGCACTGTTCCGCCGGCACGGACCCCTGACCCGGGCCCAGGTGGTGGAGCTCTCCGGCCTCTCGCGCGCCACCGCCACCCACCGTCTCGACGGATTGGTCCGCGCCGGACTCATCCGCCCGCGGGCCGACGACCGCAGCACCGGCGGGCGTCCCGCCGGGGTCTTCGACCTCGCTGCGGCCCGTGGCAGCCTCCTCGTGGCCGACATCGGCAGCAGCCACGCGCGCTACGGTCTCGCCGACCTCAGCGGACGCGTCCTGGAGGCGCTGGACGAGGACATCGCGATCGACGACGGGCCCGACGTGGTGCTCGGCGGTGTCGCCCGCGCCTTCGACCGCCTCGTCACCGCGACCACGCCGCCGGTGCTGGGCGCCGCCATCGGCGTGCCGGGCCCCGTCGACCAGCGCACGGGCCGCCTCGTCAGCCCACCCACGATGAGTGGCTGGGACGGCGTCGACGTCGCCGATCGCATGGCCGCCCACGTGGGCGCACCGACCGTGGTCGACAAGGACGCCAACCTCGTCGCGCTGGGCGTCCACCGGGCCCTGCGCGCCGACGCCGTCCCCGGCGCCGACGACCTGCTGGTGGTGAAGGTCGGCATGGGCATCGGCGCCGGCATCATCTCGCGCGGTCTCGTGCTGCACGGCGCCCGCGGGGGCGCCGGCGACCTCGGGCACATCCCCCACGACGACGGTCCGCGCTGCCGCTGCGGGCAGCAGGGCTGCGCCGAGGCGTCGGCGGGCGCGTGGGCCATCGCCGCGCGGCTGCGCGAGCTCGGCCACCCCGTCCGCACGTCGGCCGACGTCGTCGCGCTGGCGGCGAACGGCGACCGCGACGCCACCGCGGCCCTGCGTGCAGCGGGCCGGCGGATCGGCGACGTCGTCGTCGAGGCCGTCGGGGTGCTGAACCCCGCGATGGTCGTGGTGGGCGGCGACCTGGCGGAGGCCGGCGACCTGCTCGTCGACGGGGTCCGCGAGCGGGTCTTCGAGCGCTCGCACCCGCTCGCCACCACCGACCTGACCGTCGTCGCGTCCCCGCTGGGCGCCGACGCCGGCCTGCTCGGCGCTGCCCAGATGGCCGCCGACGCGGCGCTCGCCCCCGCCCGGGTGGACACCCTCGTCGGTGCGTGACACCCGCCACCACCGGGACTTTTGCGCAGCGTTAGACAAAAGGGGTCACGGACGCCTACGGTTGACCCGTGGCGAACACCGACATCTCCCCCAACGGCTGGCGCGATCCCCTCGACCTCGAGGCGGTGCGCCACGCGCGCATCCTGCCCCTCGACGTCGTCCAGGCGAAGGGCAACGGGCACGCCGGCACCGCCGTCAGCCTGACGCCCGCGCTGTACGTCCTGTTCCAGGAGTACCTGCGCCACGACCCGGCGCGCCCCGACTGGGAGGGCCGCGACCGGTTCGTCCTGTCCGCCGGTCACACGAGCCTGTCGCTGTACCTGCAGCACTACCTGAGCGGCTACGGCCTCGAGCTCGACGACCTCAAGAAGGCGCGTGCGCTCGGCAGCCTCACCCCGGGGCACCCGGAGTGGGGTCACACCCCCGGCGTCGAGACCACCACCGGCCCGCTCGGCCAGGGCGTCGGCAACGCGGTGGGCCTGGCGATGTCGGCGCGCCGCGTGCACGCCCTGCTGGAGCCGGATCTCGAGCCCGATGCCGGCCTGTTCCGGTACCGCACCTGGTGCGTCGCCGGTGACGGCTGCCTCTCCGAGGGCGTCTCCCAGGAGGCCTCCTCGCTCGCCGGCACGCTCGGCCTCGACGGCCTGATCCTCGTATGGGACGACAACCGCATCTCCATCGAGGGCGACACCGCGATCGCCTTCACCGAGGACGTCGTGGGGCGCTACCGCTCCTACGGCTGGGCCGTCGTCGACATCGAGGACGCCGAGGACCCCGCCGCGATCCGCGCCGGCTACGACGCCGCCCTCGCCGTGACCGACCGTCCGGTCTTCATCCGCCTGCGCACTCGCATCGGCCACCCGATGCCGACCGTCGGCGGCACCGCCGGCGCCCACTCCGGAGCCCCCGGCGAGGACGAGGTCGCGGCCACGAAGGTCGCCCTCGGACTCGACCCCGAGCAGTTCTTCGCGATGCCGCAGGAGGCGCTCGACCACGCCCGCCGTGTGCGCGAGCGCGGTGCCGCGACCCGCGAGGAGTGGCAGGGACGCTACGACGCGTGGCGCGCCGCCCACCCCGAGCAGGCCGCCCTGCACGACCGGATGCGCGATCGCGACGTCACCCCCGCGGCCCGTGAGGGGCTCGCCGCCCTGCGCGCCCAGCCGCAGAAGGCCGCCACCCGCATCGCCAGCGGCGCGGTCCTCAATGAGATCTCCGCCGAGCTGCCGTGGCTCTGGGGCGGCTCCGCCGACCTCGCCGAGACCAACAACGTCGCGATCAAGGACGCCCGCAGCTTCACGCCCACCGGCTACGCGGGCGACGAGTGGCCCGGCGGCCCCGACGGCACGCTCGTCCACTTCGGCATCCGCGAGCACGCGATGGGAGCGGTCCTCAACGGCATCGCCCTCGCCGGGTACTCGCACCCCTTCGGCGCGACGTTCTTCGTCTTCTCCGACTACATGAAGCCCTCCGTGCGCCTCGCCGCCCTGATGGGCCTGCCCGTCACCTACGTCTGGACGCACGACTCGGTCGGCGTCGGCGAGGACGGCCCGACGCACCAGCCGGTGGAGCACCTGTGGGCGCACCGCGCGATCCCCGGCCTCGACGTGGTCCGCCCCGCCGACTGGGTCGAGACCGTCGACGCGTGGTCGCGCGCCCTGGGCAGCGACCGCCCCACCGCGCTGGTGCTGAGCCGCCAGGGCGTCCCGGTCGTCGGCGACGCCGTTCCCGCCGGCGAGGGCGCCGTGCGCGGCGCCTACGTACTGGCCGACGCCACCACCACGCCCGATGCGATCATCGTCGCCACGGGCTCGGAGGTCGGCCTGGCCCTGCAGGCCCGCGACACCCTCGCGAGCGAGGGCATCGGCGTCCGCGTCGTCTCGGCCCCGTGCCTCGAGTGGTTCGAGGAGCAGGACCTCGCCTACCGCGAGTCCGTCCTGCCCCGCGCCGTCACGGCGCGCGTCAGCGTCGAGGCCGGCACCGGCACCGGCTGGCACCGCTACGTCGGCACGAACGGTGAGATAGTGAGTGTCGAGGAGTTCGGTGCGAGCGGAGCCGGTGATCTCGTGCTCGCCGAGCGCGGCATCACCGCCGAGGCCGTCGTGGCTGCGGTGCACCGCAGCATCGCCTCGGTCCGCTCGGACGAGAAGGAGAGGAACGCCCGATGACGAAGACCCTGACCGCGGGACTGGACCGCATGCCCGGCGTCGACCAGGTCGGCCTCGAGGCGCGCGCCGCCCAGCTGGCCACCCGCTCCATCAAGACGACGTCCAAGCAGTGGGCGATCGACCTCGCGATCTCGATGGTCGACCTCACCACGCTCGAGGGCGCCGACAGCCCCGGCAAGGTGCGGGCGCTGGCCACCAAGGCGCTGCGCCCCGACCCCACGGATCCGTCGTGCCCTGCCGCGGCCGCCGTATGCGTCTACCCCGACATGGTGCCGTTCGTCCGTGAGGTCGTGGGCGACCGCCTGCACGTCGCGGCCGTCGCCACCGCGTTCCCCTCGGGCCGCGCTCCGCTGGAGGTCAAGCTGGCCGACACCGCCGCCGCGGTTGCTGCGGGCGCCGACGAGATCGACATGGTCATCGACCGTGGCGCGTTCCTGTCGGGCGACCTCGCGAAGGTGCACGAGCAGATCGTCGCCGTGAAGGAGGCCGCCGGCAGCGCCCACCTCAAGGTGATTCTGGAGACCGGCGAGCTGCAGACGTACGACAACATCCGCCGTGCCTCGTGGCTGGCGATGGACGCCGGCGCCGACTTCATCAAGACCAGCACCGGCAAGGTCCAGCCCGCCGCGACGCTCCCCACGACGCTGCTCATGCTCGAGGCCGTCCGCGACTACCGGATCGCCACCGGCCGCCAGGTGGGCGTCAAGCCCGCGGGTGGCATCCGCACCTCCAAGGACGCGATCAAGTACCTCGTCGTCGTCAACGAGGTCGCCGGCGAGGACTGGCTCGACCCGGACTGGTTCCGCTTCGGGGCGTCGTCGCTGCTCAACGACCTGCTCATGCAACGCCAGAAGATGCTCACCGGCCGCTACTCCGGCCCCGACTACGTGACCCTGGACTGATCCGACATGCCCAAGTTCGAATACGCCCCCGCGCCGGAGTCGCGCTCCATCGTCGACCTCGCCGCCAGCTACGGCCTCTTCATCGACGGTGAGTTCACCGACGGCGGCGGCACCGCGTTCAAGACCGTCAACCCCGCCACCGAGGAGGTCCTCGCCGAGGTCGCCGAGGCGGACGAGGCCGACGTCGACCGCGCCGTCCGCGCCGCGCGCCGGGCCCACGACCGCGTCTGGGGCCCGATGCCCGGCCGCGAGCGCGCCAAGTACCTGTTCCGCATCGCGCGCATCCTCGCCGAGCGCAGCCGTGAGTTCGCGGTCCTGGAGACGCTCGACAACGGCAAGCCGATCAAGGAGTCGCGCGACGTCGACGTGCCCCTGGTCTCGCAGTGGTTCTTCTACAACGCCGGCTGGGCCGACAAGCTCGACCACGCCGGCCTCGGCCCGAACCCCCGCTCCCTCGGCGTGGCCGCCCAGGTCATCCCGTGGAACTTCCCGCTGCTCATGCTCGCGTGGAAGGTCGCGCCCGCGCTGGCCGCCGGCAACACGGTGGTGCTGAAGCCCGCCGAGACCACGCCGCTGTCGGCGCTGCTGTTCGCCGACGTGTGCCGCCAGGCCGAGCTGCCCCCGGGCGTCGTCAACATCGTCACCGGCGCCGGCGAGACCGGTCGCCTGCTGGTCGCGCACCCCGACGTGAACAAGGTGGCCTTCACCGGCTCCACGCCCGTCGGTCGCGAGATCGCCCGCACGGTGGCCGGCACCGACAAGCGGCTCACCCTCGAGCTCGGCGGCAAGGCCGCCAACATCGTGTTCGAGGACGCGCCGATGGACCAGGCCATCGAGGGCATCGTCCGCGGCATCTTCTTCAACCAGGGTCACGTGTGCTGCGCCGGCTCGCGCCTGCTCGTGCAGGAGAGCGTCGCCGAGGAGGTCCTCGACCGGCTCAAGGCCCGCATGGCCACGCTGCGTCTGGGCGATCCGCTCGACAAGAACACCGACGTGGGCGCGATCAACTCCGCCGAGCAGCTGGGCCGCATCCGCGACCTGGCAGCCACCGGCGACGACGAGGGCGCCGCCCGCTGGAGCGCTCCGTGCGAGCTGCCCGAGCGCGGGTTCTGGTACGCGCCGACCATCTTCACCGGCGTCACGCAGGCCCACCGGATCGCGCGCGAGGAGATCTTCGGCCCGGTGCTGTCCGTGCTGACCTTCCGCACGCCCGCCGAGGCGGTCGAGAAGGCCAACAACACGCCCTACGGCCTGTCCGCCGGTGTGTGGACCGAGAAGGGCTCGCGGATCCTCGCGATGGCCGACCAGCTGCGCGCCGGCGTGGTGTGGGCCAACACGTTCAACCAGTTCGATCCCGCCTCTCCGTTCGGCGGGTACAAGGAGTCCGGCTACGGCCGCGAGGGTGGCCGCCACGGGCTGGCCTCCTACCTGGAGGGTGCACGATGACCGATCGCCTGGATGTCCGGAAGACCTACAAGCTGTTCATCGGCGGGGCGTTCCCCCGTTCGGAGTCCGGCCGCACCTACGAGGTGAGCTCGTCGCGCGGCAAGTTCCTGGCGAACGCCTCGAAGGCCTCGCGCAAGGACGCCCGCGACGCGGTGGGCGCCGCCCGCAAGGCGTTCGGTGGCTGGTCGAAGCGCACGCCGTACAACCGCGGCCAGATCCTCTACCGCGTGGCCGAGGTCCTGGAGGGCCGCCGCGACCAGCTGGTCGCCGAGGTCCGTGCCGCGGAGGGTGTGAACGAGCGTCGCGCCACCGCGATCGTCGACGCCGCCGTGGACACGTGGGTCTGGTACGCCGGCTGGGCCGACAAGGTCTCGCAGGTCACCGGCAACGCCAACCAGGTCAACGGGCCGTTCTTCAACCTGACGTCGCCCGAGCCCACGGGCGTCGTCGCGATCGCGGCGCCGCAGGACTCGTCCCTGCTCGGCCTCGTCGAGGTGCTCGCCCCCGTGCTGCTCTCGGGCAACACCGCCGTCGTCGTCTCGTCGTACGAGCGGCCCCTGCCGGCGATCACGCTGTCGGAGATCCTGTCGACCTCCGACGTGCCCGGTGGCGTGGTGAACATCCTTACGGGTGACATCGCCGAGATCGGGCCGTGGATCGCCTCCCACCTCGACGTCAACGCCCTCGACCTGACGGGCGTCGTCGACCCCGACGTGGCGCGCGACCTCGAGGCCGAGGCCGCGGTGAACCTCAAGCGCGTCCTGCGTCCGGGCACGCCCACGGCACAGTCGCTCGCGCGGATCACCCCGTTCCTGGAGCACAAGACGGTCTGGCACCCGATCGGCGTCTGACGCCGTCTCGATACGCTCGAGCCCATGCCGCACGTCGTGATCCTGGCCGGCCCGTCCGGTGCGGGGAAGTCCCACCTGTCCGAGCGACTCGGGTGGACGGTGCTGCGGCTCGACGACTTCTACCACCCGGTGGATCACCCGCGCCTGCCCCTGAGCACGCTCGGGATCCCCGACTGGGACGACGTGCGGTCGTGGGACCTCGACGCGGCGATGGCGGCCATCGAGGAGCTGTGCCGTGAGGGCCGCACGCAGGTGCCGGTCTACGACATCTCGGTCAGCCGGGCCGTGGGCACGCGCGAGGTGGTGCTCACCGGCGACCGCTTCATCGCCGAGGGCCTGTTCGCCACCGACATGGTGGCGCCGTGCCGCGAGGCCGGCGTGCTCGACGCGGCGATCTGCCTCACGCGGCCGCGCCCGGTGGTCTTCGCGCTCCGTCTCGTGCGCGACCTGCGCGAGTCGCGCAAGCCGCCGATGACGCTGGTGCGCCGCGGCTGGCGGCTGATGAAGGACCAGCCGCGCATCATCGCCGCGGCCGTGGCCGCCGGCTGCACGCCCATGCATCCGCGCCGGGCCTACCGCTTCCTCACCGCCCGCTGAGGGACTACCTGATCTCGATACGACGTCTCGCTCCGCTCGCCGTCACTCGATCACCGGTGATCGAGATCCGTCCGGTGCCGACCACCGGTGATCGAGATCTGTCCGGGTGCCCACCGTCGGTGATCGAGTAGCACGCGAGCGCTAGCGAGCGGCGTATCGAGATCAGCCTCCAGGCGGACTCAGTTCCCCAGCGCCGCGTACCCGGGCTTGATGACATCGTTGATCAGCACGAGACGCTCGTCGAACGGGAGGAAGGCGCTCTTCATCGCGTTGACGGTGAACCAGCGCAGGTCGCCGAGGCTGTAGCCGAAGGCGTCGGTCAACAGGTTCATCTCGCGGCCGATCGAGGTGCCGCTCATCAGCCGGTTGTCGCTGTTGATCGTGACCCGGAAGCCCAGCTCGGCCAGCGGGCCGATGGGGTGGTCGGCGATCGACTCCATCCCCGCGACGGCGCCCGTCTGCAGGTTCGACGAGGGGCACATCTCCAGCGGGATGCGGCGATCGCGGATGTACGCCGCGAGCCGTCCCAGCGAGGGCGTGCCGGAGAAGTCGATGTCGTCGACGATCCGCACGCCGTGCCCCAGCCGGTCGGCGCCGCAGCGCTGCACGGCCTGCCAGATCGAGGGCAGCCCGAACGCCTCCCCCGCGTGGATCGTGAAGTGCATGTTCTCGCGCCGCAGGTACTCGAACGCCTCGAGGTGCAGGATCGGCGGGAAGCCATCCTCCGCCCCGGCGATGTCGAAGCCGAGCACGCCACGGTCGCGGTAGTCGACGGTGACCTTGGCGATCTCCATGCCCCGCGAGGCGTGCCGCATCGCGGTGAGCAGCTGGCCCACCACCATCGCGCGCCCACCGGCCTGGACCTGCGCGACGCCCTCGTCGATGCCGGCCTGCACCGCCTCGACGGCCTCCTCGATGGAGAGCCCGGCGTTCTGGTGCTGCTCGGGGGCCCAGCGCAGCTCGGCGTAGACGACGCCGTCGGCCGCGAGGTCGAGGACGGCCTCGCGCGCGACGCGGGCCAGGTCCTCGGGGCGCTGCATGACGCCGACCGTGTGCTGGAAGGTCTCGAGGTAGCGCACGAGCGAGCCCGACGACGACGCCTCCTCGAACCAGGCCCCGAGGTCCTCCGGCGCGGCCGGCAGGTCGTGGCCGATCTCGAGAGCGATCTCGGCAACCGTCTCGGGGCGCACTCCCCCGTCGAGGTGCTCGTGGAGCGCGACCTTGGGGGCGGCGGCGATCTGCTCCGGCGTGGCCCTCACGTCAGGCGTCCATCAGCAGCGTGACGGTCTCGGCGATGCACGCCGGCTTCTCGCTGCCCTCGATCTCGACGGTGTGCTGCAGGGTCACCTGCTGGCCCTTCTCGATGTCGCGCACCTCCAGCACCTCGACCCGGTTGCGGACCTTCGAGCCCACGAGGACCGGCGCCATGAAGCGCACGCGGTTGAGTCCGTAGTTGACGCGGGCGCGGTCGCCGGCGAAGGCGTAGACCTGCGCGCCCAGGAACGGCAGCAGCGAGAGGGTGAGGTAGCCGTGCGCGACGGTCGCACCGAACGGCCCCTCGGCCGCACGCTCGGGATCGACGTGGATCCACTGCCGGTCGCCCGTCGCGTCGGCGAACATGTCGATGCGGTCCTGGTGGATTTCGGTCCACGAGCTGACTCCCAGCTCCGTCCCGGAGGACGCGGCGATCTCGGCTCTGTCATTCAGGATGCGCATGCTTCCGAACCTATCGTGTCCAACTGGGACACCTCCTGACCCACACCTCAGGTGGGATCGTCGTGAAGCGCCCTCAGCCGCCGATGCGGTCGAGGACGATGGGGGACGGCTGGGGCACGGTCTCGCCGATGGCCCAAGCGCCCTCGAGCGCCTCGTGGGCCCGGCCGAATCGCTCGGGCGTGTCGGTGTGCAGGGTGAGCAGCGGCTGACCGGCGCGCACGGTGTCGCCGGGCTTGGCGTGGAGCTCCACGCCCGCGCCGGCCTGCACCGACTCGCCGGGGCGGGAGCGGCCGGCGCCGAGGCGCCACGCGGCCACGCCCACCGCGTAGGCGTCGAGCGAGGTGAGGACGCCGTCGGACGTGGCCGTGACGACCTCGGTCTCGCGGGCGGTCGGCAGCGCGGCGTCGGGATCGCCGTCCTGGGCCCGGATCATGGCCTTCCAGGCGTCCATCGCGCGGCCGTCGGCCAGGGCGTCGGCGGGGTCGACGTCGCGGACGCCCGCGGCCTGCAGCATCTCGCGGGCGAGGGCGACCGTGAGCTCGACGACGTCAGCGGGGCCGCCGCCGGCGAGGACCTCCACCGACTCGCGCACCTCGAGGGCGTTGCCCGCCGTGAGGCCCAGCGGGACCGACATGTCGGTCAGCAGCGCCACGGTGTTCACGCCGGCGTCGGTCCCGAGCTGGACCATGACCTCAGCCAACTCCCGCCCCTGATCTTGGCTTTTCATGAAGGCGCCCGAGCCGACCTTGACGTCGAGCACGAGCGCGCCCGTGCCCTCGGCGATCTTCTTGCTCATGATCGAGCTGGCGATCAGCGGGATCGCCTCCACCGTGCCCGTGATGTCGCGCAGGGCGTAGAGCTTCTTGTCGGCCGGTGCCAGCCCCGAGCCTGCGGCGCAGATGACCGCACCGAGGCCTTCGAGCTGGGTCATCATCTCGTCGTTCGAGAGCGCTGCCCGCCAGCCCGGGATGGACTCGAGCTTGTCGAGGGTGCCGCCGGTGTGGCCCAGGCCGCGACCCGAGAGCTGGGGCACGGCCACGCCGCACGCCGCCACGAGTGGGGCCAGCGGCAGGGTGATCTTGTCGCCCACGCCGCCGGTGCTGTGCTTGTCGGCCGTGGGGCGCGACAGCGACGAGAAGTCCATCCGCTCGCCCGTGGCGATCATCGCGGCGGTCCAGCGCGCGATCTCACGGCGGTTCATGCCGTTCAGCAGGATCGCCATCGCGAGCGCCGACATCTGCTCGGACGCTACGACGCCACGCGTGTAGGCGTCGACGACCCAGTCGATCTGGTCGTCCGTCAGCTCGTGACCGTCGCGCTTCGCGACGATGATCTCGGTGGGGGCGAACGGCTCAGTCATGCCGGCGCCTCCGTGGAAAGGGCACAGTACGTCGGAACCGGCATCGACATTCTCATTTCTCGCTGCCGCTCGATCATGCGGACACCTGGATGCTCTCGTAGCCGCGCAGGACCCACGTGGGGCGCCGCGGGGACTCGCCCACGAGGGCGAGGTCGGGGAAACGGTCGAGCAGCG
This sequence comes from Aeromicrobium sp. JP4, assembly GCF_054957925.1. Lineage (NCBI taxonomy): Bacteria > Bacillati > Actinomycetota > Actinomycetes > Propionibacteriales > Nocardioidaceae > Aeromicrobium > Aeromicrobium sp. JP4. The sequence continues at coordinate 2,581,742 of NZ_CM143290.1, read as the reverse complement.
CCCGCAGGGTGATGCTCAGCTCGAGGCGCGCCAGCGGGGCGCCGAGGCAGAAGTGGATGCCCAGGCCGAACCCGACGTGCGGGTTGGGGTCGCGGCCCACGTCGAACGTGTCGGCGTCGGCGAAGACCTCGGCGTCACGGTTGGCCGAGCCCATGAGGCAGGCGACCTTCTGGCCCGCCGTGACGAGCTGCCCGGCGACCTCGACGTCCTTGGTGGCGGTCCGCTCGAACAGCTGCAGCGGCGCGTCGAACCGGATGAGCTCCTCGAGGGCGATCTCGATCGGCACCTCGCCGCTCGTGACGCGCGCGAGCTGGTCGCGGTGGGTCAGCAGCGCGTGGAAGCCGTTGCCGAACGTGTTGACGCTGGCCTCGTGGCCGGCGTTGAGCAGCAGCACCACCGTGGCGACGAGCTCGTCGTCGGAGAAGCCCTTGCCCGCGTCGGTCTCGGCGATGAGGTCGCTGACGAGGTCCTCCCCCGGCTCTGCGCGGCGCATCGCGATGACCTCGCGCACGTAGTCGGAGAAGGCGGTGCTGGCCTCGATGGCCTCGGCCTTGGTGGCCTCGTCGATGTCCTTCTCGTACATGTGCACGATCGCCTGGCTCCAGCGGCGCAGGTCCTCGTGGTCCTCGCGCGGCACGCCCAGCAGTTCACAGATGACGTAGACGGGCATCGGCTCGGCGTAGTCGGCGAGCACGTCGAACTGCTCGGGCAGCGCGGCGATCATCTCGGCGGCGAGCGACTCGATGCGCGGGCGCATCCGCTCGACGTGGCCGCGCCCGAAGGCACCGGTGAGCAGGCGCCGCATCCGCGTGTGGGCGGGCGGCTCGTTCTCCATCAGCTGGTTGCGGTGGAGCGCGTTGAACGGCTCCATCTCCTCGACCGGCTCCCAGTCGTGCCACAGCCGGCCGAACGCGCGGTTCTTCAGCACCGCGCCCACGGTGGCGTGATCGGTGGCCAGCCACGTCGACCACGGCTCGTGCCACACGAGCGGTCCGAGCCGCCGCAGCTCGGCCAGGGCCGGGTAGGGATCGCGCAGGAAGTCGGCGTCGGTGGGGTCGAAGGTGGTCAGCGTGCTCATGTGTCGTTCAGGTCCGTCACGTCGAAGGCGTCGGGGAGCACCTCGGTCATGGGCTTCACGCCCGAGGGGGTCAACAGCTGGCACTCGGGGCCACCGTTCTCCCACAGCAATTGTCGGCACCGGCCGCACGGCATGACCGGGCGCCCCTGCCCGTCGACGCAGACGACCGCACGCAGCTTGCCGCCTCCGGTGGAGTGCAGCGCCGAGACCATGCCGCACTCCGCGCACAGCGCGACACCGTAGGCCGCGTTCTCGACGTTGCAGCCCAGCACCACGCGGCCGTCGTCGACGAGGCCGGCCGCGCCGACCTTGTACTTCGAGTACGGCGCGTAGGCGCGGTTCATGACCTCGACCGCGTACTTGGTGAGGGCGTCCCAGTCGACGGGAGCCTCGGGCGGGGTGAAGCCGAAGCCGGTCATCCGACACTGCCCTTCCGGTAGATCTTGCCGTCGGCCGCCGGCATCCTCAGGTTCTGGCTGAAGACGGCGAGGACGAGCAGCGTGGTGACGTACGGGGTCATGGTGGCGAGCTCGTTGGGGATCTCGTCACTGGCGAAGAAGATGCCGGCCACGATGACGCCCAGGATGGCGGCGATCAGCGCGGAGCGGCGGCCGTGCTGGCGCCACTGCCAGATCGCGAGCATCACCAGGAAGACGGCCACGAGCAGCAGCAGCGCGTGGACGGTCTCGCCGCCACCGCGCAGGCGCAGCGTGTCGGTGTAGCCGAACAGCGTGGCGCCGGCGAACAGGCCGCCGGGACGCCAGTTGCCGAAGATCATCGCCGCCAGACCGATGTAGCCACGGCCTCCGGTCTGGCCGTCGCGGAAGGCGTTGGCCGCGACGAGCGCCAGGAAGCCGCCCGCGAGTCCGGCCAGGCCGCCGGAGGCGATCACGGCGATGAACTTGTAGCGGTAGACGTTCACGCCGAGCGACTCGGCGGCCCCGGGCGACTCGCCCACCGAGCGCAGGCGCAGGCCGAACGCGGTGCGCCACAGCACCCACCACGTGAGCACGAACAGGCCGATCGCGATGAGCGTCAGGGAGGACATGTTCGTGACGAACGCCCGCAGCACCGCGGCGAACTCGGAGACGAAGAACCAGTTCTCCTGCTCGATCTCGCCCAGCGGTTCGGACAGGCCGGAGATCGTGATGCTCGGCAGCCGGTCGATCGGCGGGGACTGGGTCTGGCCGCCGCCGGGGACGCCGGAGAAGGCCATCCCCGCGAGGTACTGGACCGCACCTGCGGCGATGATGTTGATCGAGACGCCCGAGACGATGTGGTCGACGCCGAAGTAGACGGTGGCCACCGCGTGCAGCAGACCACCGGCGGCGCCCAGCAGGATGGCGCCGACGACGCCCTGCCACGGGCCGTAGAAGTAGCCGAAGTAGCCCGCACCGAAGGTGCCGAGGATCATCATGCCCTCGAGGCCGATGTTGACCACGCCCGCGCGCTCGGACCACAGGCCGCCGAGACCGGCCAGGCCGATCGGGACGGCGGCGATCAGGGTGGCGCGGATCGTGCCCGAGGAGCTGAGGTCGTCGACGCCGGTGATGATCCGCAGCAGCGACATGATCACCAGGACGCCGGCGATGCCGATCAGCAGCCAGGGCCAGGTCAGACGGTTCCGGCCCTGAGGCGTTCCGTGGACGTTGGTCACGGGATCGGTCGCGACACTCATGCCGACACTCCCTTCTGCTGGAGCTGCGGGTCCAGGGCGGCCGCCACCTGACGCTGCTCGAGGCGGACGCCGTAGCGACGGACGACCTCGTAGGCGATGACGACGGTCAGCACGATGACGCCCTGGGTGACCTTGACGATGTCGGGTGAGACGTCGAGCAGGATCTGCAGCGGGTTCGACTGCTGGTCGAGGAACGCGAACAGGAGCGCGCCGATGGCGATGCCGACCGGGTGGTTGCGGCCCAGCAGCGCGATCGCGATGCCGGCGAAGCCCAGGCCCGACTGGAACGTGGAGCCGTAGGCGTAGTCCTGGCCGAACAGCAGCGGCATGCCGACCAGGCCCGCGATGGCGCCCGAGAGCAGCATCGTCACCAGGATCATCTTCTTGACGTTGATGCCGGAGGCGACCGCGGCGCTCTCGGACTGGCCGGCCGCACGCAGGTCGAAGCCGAAGCGGGTGCGGTTGATCAGCACCCAGTAGACGATGCCGACGATGACCGCCACGACGATGAAGCCGTAGACCTCGCCGCCGAGGAACGGGATGCCGGGGATCCGGCTGCTCTCGGGCAGCGGCTTCGTGGAGATGATGTTGCTGCCCTCCTCGCGCACGGCGACCTTGCGCAGCAGGTAGGCGACCACGGCCGTGGCGATGGCGTTCAGCATGATCGTCGAGATGACCTCGGAGACGCCACGAGTGACGCGCAGCAGGCCCGCGATGCCGGCCCACATGGCACCCACGAACATGCCCGCGACGATCGCCAGCGCGATGTTGAGGAAGCCCGGCAGCCACGCCTCGCCGGCGACCCAGGCAGCCGCGAAGGACGCGATGCGGTACTGGCCGTCGACGCCGATGTTGAACAGGTTCATCCGGAAGCCGATGGCCACCGCGACCGCCGACAGGTAGTACACCGTGGCGGAGTTCAGGATGTTCACCATCGTGCGGTTGTTGGGCCAGCTGAGGATCTGGCTCCAGACCCCGAGCCAGTCGTCACCGGCCAGGATCAGCACCAGGCTCGTGATGAGGAAGGCGGTGACCAGCGCCAGGATCGGCGCGGCCAGCGCGAGCCCGACCTTCGTCAGCCTCGACTCTGTCCTCATGCGGACTCCTCATCCTCGTCGGTGGCACCGGTCATGGCCGAGCCGAGTTGCTGGGGGGTGACGTCGCTGGGATCGAACGTGCCGACGATGCGGCCGCGCAGCAGCACCGCGATCGTGTCGGACAGGCCGATCAGCTCGTCGAGGTCGGCCGAGATCAGCAGCACCGCCAGGCCGTTGCGGCGGGCGCGCTTGATGTGGTCCCAGATCGCGGCCTGCGCGCCGACGTCGACGCCGCGGGTGGGGTGCGCCGCGATCAGCAGGCTCGGCTCGCTGCTCATCTCGCGGCCGACGATCAGCTTCTGCTGGTTGCCGCCGGAGAGCGCGCGGGCGAGGGTGTCGATGCCGGGCGTGCGCACGTCGTACTCCTCGACGATGCGATCGGTGTCCTTGCGGGCGCCGCGCCGGTCGATGAAGGGGCCGGAGACGTTCGGCTCGCGCGTCTGGTGGCCGAGCACGCGGTTCTCCCACAGGGGGGCGTCCAGCAGCAGGCCCTGGCGGTGGCGGTCCTCGGGGATGTACCCGATGCCGGCCTCGCGACGTCGCCGGGTGGACCAGTCGGCGATGTCGGCGTCGTCGAGCTCGACGTGCCCGCTCGTCTCCTGGCGCATGCCCATGATGGCCTCGACGAGCTCGGCCTGGCCGTTGCCCTCGACGCCCGCGATGCCCAGGATCTCGCCGCGGTGGATCTTGAAGGAGATGCCGTCCAGCAGGGGGCGGCCGCCGCGCGGGTCGGGCAGGCCGAGGTCGACGACCTCGAGCACCTCGACGTCGGTGACGGTGGAGAGCTCCGTGCTCGGGCTGGGCAGCTCGGAGCCGACCATGAGCTCGGCCAGCTGGCGCGCGGTGACGCTGGCGGCGGGGACGGAGTCGACGGTGGTGCCCCGGCGGATCACGGTGACCGTGTCGGCGACCGACAGCACCTCGTCGAGCTTGTGGGAGATGAAGATGACGGCCAGGCCCTCGGACTTGAGCTCGCGCAGGTTGTCGAACAGCTCGTCGACCTCCTGGGGCACCAGGACCGCGGTGGGCTCGTCGAGGATGATGATCCGCGCGCCGCGGTAGAGCACCTTGAGGATCTCGATGCGCTGGCGGGCGCCCACGCCGAGGTCGTCGACGAGGTCGTCGGGGTGGATCCCGAGGCCGTACGTGTCGGAGAGCTCGCGGATCGCCTCGCGCGCGCGGTCGCCGATGCCGTGCAGCTTCTCGGCGCCGAGGACGACGTTCTCGAGCACGGTGAGGTTGTCCGCGAGCATGAAGTGCTGGAACACCATGCCGACGCCCTGCCCGATCGCGTCGGACGGCGACGAGAACGACACCGCGTTCCCGTCGAGCTCGATGGTGCCCGAGTCGGGCTTCTGCACGCCGTACAGGATCTTCATCAGCGTGGACTTGCCCGCGCCGTTCTCGCCCACGATCGCGTGGATCGTGCCACGACGGACGTCGATGTCGATGTCGTGGTTGGCGATGACGCCGGGGAAGGTCTTGCCGATGCCCCGCAGCCGGACGACGACGTCGGAGGAGGTGCTGGCGTCGGTGCCGGATTCGGACGGTGTGATGCTCACGGTGTCACCTTTCGGTGGTTCAGCGGGCCCAAAGATGCGGCCCGGCCCCACGCTATCGCGCAGGGCCGGGCCTCAGGCCTCAGTACGTCGAGAAGGTTCTCACTGAGGAAGCGTGCTCACTTCGAGGGCACCGTGATGGTGCCGTCGATGATCTGCTGCTTGTACTCGTCCAGCTTCTCCTTGATGTCATCGACGTGACCGCCGGTCGTGGAGTAGCCGACGCCGTCGACCTTGAGGTCGTAGACCTGCGGACCGGTCTTGATGTCGCCCGCCTCGACGCCCTTGAGGAAGTCGTACACGGCGACGTCGATGTTCTTGGTCATCGAGGTCAGGATGCTGTCGCGCACCGACTCGTCGGCCGTCTTGGCCTGGTCGGAGTCGACGCCGATGGCCCACTTCTCGGCGTCGGTGGCCGCCTGGAAGACGCCACCGCCCGAGCCGCCGGCCGCGTGGTAGACCACGTCGGCTTCCTTCTCGAACATGCCGGTGGCGGCCGTGTTGCCCTTGGCCGGGTCACCGAAGCCGCTGAAGTCCGGCGGGGTGGACAGGTAGACCGACTGGACCTTGACGTCCGGGTTGGCGGCCTTGGCGCCGGCCTTGTAGCCAGCCTCGAACTTGTGGATCAGCTCGGTGTCGACACCACCGACGAAGCCGATCGTGCCGGTTTCGGACTTGAGCGCGGCAGCGGCGCCGACCAGGAACGAGCCCTGCTCCTCGGCGAACAGCAGGTTCGTGACGTTGTCGGCCTCGACCGCGTCGTCGACGATCGCGAAGTTCACGTCGGGGTTCGCCGCGGAGATCTTGGCGACGGAGGCGGAGTAGGCGAAGCCCACGGCCACGACCGGGTTGTAGCCGGCATCGACGAGCTGCTGGAGGCGCTCCTCGCGAGCCGACTCGGGCTCGCCGTCCTGGGCCTCGGCGTCCTTGACCTCGAAGCCGAGCTCGCACGCGGCCTTGTCGAGGCCCTTGGCGGCGGAGTCGTTGAAGGACTGGTCGCCACGACCGCCGACGTCGAAGGCCATGCCGACCTTGACGTCACCCTTCTCGACGCAGTCCTCGCCGGAGGCGCTCTCCTCGTCGCTGCTCTTCTTCGAACAACCGGCTCCGGCAAAGACCAGAGCGGTCACGGCGGCCGCTGCGGTCAGCTTGTTCACTCGACGCACTTTTCCTCCTCGGGGTTGCGCCCGGAACGAGGGCGCACGCGATGTCAGCACGACATTAGGCGCAGAATGGCCTGCCACGGACCGAGTCGGCCGCCCACGGGGCAACTGTCACCGAACCGTAATCAAAAGGGGTCCTAGGATCAGGGCATGCCCTTCTCCGGACCCATCGTCGTCGGCCACGACGGCTCATCCTTCGCCGATCACGCCCTGCGCTGGGCCCTCACGCTGGCCGAGCGCGCCCACATGCCCGTCACCATCGTCCGCGCCTGGACGATGCGGACGGCGCCCAAGCCGAAGACCCACGAGTTCGGCTACGTCCCCCCGGCCTCGGACTACGCCGACGCGGTGCGCGAACGCCTCGAGGACGGCACCCGCGACATCCTCGCCGAGCACCCCGGTGTCGAGGTGACGCTGCAGGTCGAGCGCGGCCAGCCCGCCACCGTCGTGGTCGAGGCCGCCCACGGCGCCTCGCTGCTCGTGGTCGGCCCGCGCGGCCTCGGCGGCTTCAAGGGGCTCATGCTGGGCTCGGTGAGCGAGCACGCCGTCGGCAGCGCCCCGTGCCCCGTCGTGGTGGTGCGCGGCGACGACGACCCGGCGCAGTCCGAGCCGGAGGCCTGACTCAGCCCTCGCGCGGGTCCCAGTCGACCCAGACGATCGACCACTCCTGGGCAGGGCTCGCCTCGAGCGACCACGCCTCCACGTCCGTGTCCAGCACGTACCGAAGACCCGTGACGACGCGGTTGCAGGGGATCTGAGCCGGGCGCTCGCCCGACGCCAGGGAGGTCACCCGCAGGGTGCCCCCGCCGTCGCACACGGCGCGGAAGGCGTGGTGGCCGTCGGTCGCGAACTCCGCCTCCATCGACCCGCCCCGGCCCGAGGCCTCGGCCAGCACGGTCCCGGGCTCCAGCGAGATCTCCCCGATCAGCTCCTCCAGGGGCGTCTCTCGGTCGATCGTCTCCTCGAGGGAGACCGGCGGTGACAGCTCGGTCTCGTCGTCCGCCTTCTCGTCGTCGCAGGCTCCGAGGCCCACCATCAGCAGCAGGACGGGCCCGAGCCGAGCCAGCCGCCGTCTCCCGTGGACTTGCATGCGCGGACGCTAGCAGTCCCCCGCGGCGTCGATGACGGTGGCGCTCAGGCGATCGCGGCGTTGGCGAGCACGAGCGAGCCCACCGCGATGGCGCGCTCGTCGACGCGCAGGTTGCCCTGGTGGAGGTCGTACGTGGCGCCACCCGGGGTGCGGGTGCCGAGGCGGGCCATCGTGCCCGGCAGCGTCTCGACGTACCAGGCGAAGTCCTCGCCGCCGAGGCTCTGCGAGGTGCTGGCCACGCCCTCGGGGCCGAGGGCGCTGGCGACCGCCTGGCGCAGGCGCTCGGTGACGGCGAAGTCGTTCACGACGGGCGGCACGCCCCGCGTGTAGGTGAGGTCGACGCCGACGCCGAACGGCTCGACGATGTCGGCGATGATCCCCCGCACGAGGTGCTCGGCGTCGTGCCAGGCAGCCGCGTCGAGCATCCGCAGCGTGCCCTTCAGCTCACCCACCGCGGGAATGACGTTGGCCGCGTTGCCCGCGCTGACCTGGCCCCAGACGAGGCTGGCGCCGGCACGCGGGTCGAAGCGGCGCGAGAGCACGGCGGGCAGCTGGGTGATGAGGCTGCCGAGGGCGAACGTGAGGTCCTCGGTGAGGTGCGGGCGCGAGGTGTGACCGCCGCGGCCGTTCAGGACGACGTGGATCTGGTCGGAGGCGCCGGTGATGGCACCCTCGCGGATACCCACGCGGCCGACGTCGAGCGAGGGGTCGCAGTGCAGCGCGAAGATGCGGCTGACGCCGGCGAGCACGCCGTCGGACAGCAGGCGCAGGGCGCCGCCGGGCATGACCTCCTCGGCCGGCTGGAAGATGACCCGCACGCGGTACGGCAGGCCGACCTCGCGATCGGCGGCGGCCAGCGCGGTGGCCGCACCGATGAGCGCCGAGATGTGCACGTCGTGACCGCAGGCATGGGCGACGCCGGGGTTCTTCGAGCGCCAGGGGTCCTGCGTGGTGTCGAGGATGGGCAGCGCGTCGAGGTCGGCACGCAGGGCCACGATGGGGCCGCCGGAGGGGCCGAGGTCGACCGAGAGGCCGGTGCCGTCGAAGCGCTGGGGGCTCAGCCCGAGCTTGTCCATCCAGGCGTACACGAGATCGGTGGTGCGCTCCTCCTGCCACGACAGCTCGGGGAAGGCGTGGAGGTCACGCCTCAGCTCGATGAGGTCGGGGGTCACCGTCTCCACGGCGCGCGCAATCGTTTCTCGAAGGTTCATGACCTGTCCACTCTACGCCGGTCGTCCCGTGCAGGGCGGCCATCTCAGATCGGGGACGGCGCGTCACCGAGCGGGGTTTCCGTCACCCCTGGCGCGCCCGGTAGGCGGCCTGGGCCTCCCGGTTGCCGCAGGTCGTGCTGCAGAACTTGCGCGAGCGGTTGCGCGAGAAGTCCACGACGACGTCCTCGCAGTCGGACGCCGCGCACGTGCCGAGGCGGTCCATCTCGTCGGCGCGGATCACGTCGATCATCGCCATCGCGGTCTCGACCAGGACGCGCTCGTGCAGTGGGCGGTCCTCGTCGATGGCGTGCACGTGCCAGTCGAGGTGCCCGTGGCGGACCAGCTGCGGCACGGCCTGCTGCTCGACGAGGATCGCGTTGACCAGCTCGACGGCGCCGCCGCGGTCGGCGGTGAGCAGCTCACGCAGGCGCGGCCGCACGTCGCGCAGGGCGTCCAGGTCGGCCCGCGTCCGCGGGCGCGAGCCCGTGTAGCCCCACCGGTCGAAGAACTCGGTCAGGTCGGACAGCGCCTCGAGGGTGTCGGGGTCGCCGGCCGAATTCGCCAGCTCGGCGGCCGCGCCGAGCGCATCGCTCACGTCAGGAGTGAAGACCATGTTGACACCTTATGCCACGAGGTCTAGCGTCAGGACCCATGAGCGTTGACACTCCTGACGCGACCTTCGTCCGCCACACTCCCACCGGCCTGGTGCTCGCCCTGGCCTCCGCCCTGTCGTTCGGCACCTCGGGCACGATGGCGCGCGGCCTCATGGACGCCGGCTGGTCGCCGGGCGCCGCCTTCGCGGTGCGCGTCAGCCTCGCCGCGCTCGTGCTCGCGATCCCCGGCCTGCTGGCGATCCGCGGCCACTACCGCCTGCTGCTCACGCATGCGCGCACGATCGTGCTCTACGGCCTCTCCGCCGTGGTCTGCGCGCAGCTGCTCTACTTCATGGCCGTCCAGCGGCTCGACGTCGGCATCGCGCTGCTGATCGAGTACACCGCGCCGGTCGCGGTGGTCCTGTGGATGTGGCTCGCGCACGGCCAGCGGCCCGGCCGGTTCACCTTCGTCGGCGCGGCGGTGGCCGCCGGGGGCCTCGTCCTGCTGCTCGACGTCTTCGGCGGTACCGAGCTCGATCTCGTCGGCGTCCTGCTCGCCCTCGGCGCGATGACCGGCGCCGCGGCGTACTTCGTCATGTCCGCCGACGACACGAGCGGCCTTCCGCCCCTCACCCTGGCCGCGGGCGGCCTCGTGGTCGCCTCGGTGACGTTCTGGATCGTGGCGGCCACCGGGCTGCTCCCCTTCACCGCGACCACCGAGGACGTCGTCTTCTCGACCGGCTCGGTGCCCTGGTGGGTGCCCGTGCTCGTCCTGGGCTTCGTCGCGGCCGCGATCGCCTACGGCACCGGCATCGCCGCGGCGCGCCACCTCGGCGGGCGCCTCGCGTCGTTCGTGGCGCTCACCGAGGTCGCCGCGGGCTTGGGCTTCGCCTGGCTGCTGCTCGACCAGGTGCCCGAGCCGCTGCAGCTGATGGGTGCCCTGCTCGTGCTTGCCGGCATCGTCGTGGTGAAGCTCGGCGAGCGCGAGGTGACGTCAGTCGGCTCGGGCCAGGACCTGCTGGTCGAAGCGCTGCCGCCGGAGCATCCGGCGCACGAGCGGTGACAGCTCGGGGGTGTCGAGATCGTGGCGTCGCGCGTACAGCAGCGTGGCGATGCTGATGCCGAGCCCGGCGATGAGGCCGCTGGCCACCAGCGCCTCGCGGGCCCCGACGTGCTCGCCGATCCAGCCGATGACGGGCGCACCGAAGGGCGTGCTGCCGACGAAGACCATCAGGTAGAGCGACACCACGCGCCCCCGCATCTCGGGGATCGTCGTCAGCTGGATGACCGCGTTCGCCGTGGTGGCGGTGGTCAGCACGCTGATGCCGATGAGCGGCAGCACGGCGGCGTAGGCCCAGTAGGTCGGCATCAGGCCGGACAGCACCTGCGCGACCGAGAACAGCAGGGCCGCGCCGATGATGAAGCGCAGTCGCGGCTTCGGGCGCCGGGCCGCCAGCAGTGCGCCGGCGAGCGACCCGATCGCCAGGATCGATCCGAGGACGCCGAACTCGCCGGCACCCTTGCCGAACACGTCGGTGGCCATGAGGGCGCTGGTGATCTGGAAGTTCATCCCGAACGCGCCGAGGAAGAACACCGTCACGAAGAGCAGCATCAGGTCAGGACGCGACGCCACGTACCGGGCGCCGTCGAGGACCGATCGCTTGCCGGGGGCCGAGATCGGCGCGGGCGCCAGCGCGGAGCGGTCCATCAGCAGCAGCGCGCCGACGACGAACCAGAAGCTGATCGCGTTGAGCACGATGACCCACCCGGTGGCGACGACGCCGGAGCCGAGGGCGGCGATCAGCAGACCGGCCAGCCCCGGCCCGATGAGGCGCCCGGAGTTGAACGAGGCCGAGTTGAGCGCGACGGCGTTCGTGAGCCGGTCGGCGTCGACCATCTCGCTGACGAAGGACTGGCGCGCCGGCGCCTCGAAGGCCTTGCCGATGCCGAGCACGAACGTCAGCACGTAGACGTGCCACGGCTCGACGTGGCCAAGGATCGCGAACACGCCGAGGAACCCGGCCGGCACCGACATCGCGACCTGCATCCACAGCAGCAGCGAGCGCTTCGGCACGCGATCGGCCACGGCGCCGGCGATCGGTGAGAACAGCAGGGTGGGCAGCAGGTAGAGCGCGACGGTGGCGCCGAGCGCGGCGCCACTGCCGGTGAGCTCGAGCACGAGCCAGGCCAGGGCGGTCTGCTGGAGCCACGTGCCGATGTTCGACACGATCGAGCCGGCGAAGTAGATCCGGTAGTTGCGGATCGAGAGGCTGCGGAAGGTGGGGCTCACGCGTCGTCCTCCGCGAGCCTGACCAACAGGTCGGTGGCATCCCGGAGACGTGCGCGTTCGTCGGTGGACAGCGTGGCCAGTCGCCGGTCGAGCCACAGATCGCGGCGCTGCCGCTCCTCGGCCAAGACCTTCTCGCCGAGGTCGGACATCGAGATCAGGACCTGGCGGCCGTCGTCGGGGTGGGGATTCTTGATGACGTAGGAGTCCTCGAGCAGGCACTTGAGCGTCCGGGCGACCGACGGCTGGGACACGCGCTCGCGCGCGGCGATCTGGCTGGGCGTCGCGGATCCGAGGACGCGCACGGAGCCCAGCACGGAGAGCTGGGTGGCGGTCAGGTCGGACTGGCGCTCCTGGCGCAGACGTCGGTTGAGTCGGGCCACCGCCTGCGCGAGACGCTGGGATTCGGTGGGCATGTCCTTAGCATAGTTCATTAACCATGCTAATCAAAGAGATGGGGCTCACCTCGGGCGCGACGAAGGGGCCCACCGAGACGGCGGGCCCCTCCGACCAGGCTCAGCGGATGGCGATCTTGAGTGACTTCGTCGACGACGTGATCACCCGGTTGCCCGAGTAGCGCACCGTGTAGGTCCGCTTGCCCTTCTTCTGCTTCGCGATCTTGATCGTGGCCTTGCCGTTCCTGACGTTCACGGTCTTGATCCGCTTGCCCTTGGCGTAGATCGACGCCTTGCCGTGGATCCGCGACGTTGCCACACCCGGCGCCTTGATCGCGATCGTCACCGTCGCCTTGGCTTTGCCCGCCTTGGCCTTCACCGCGAACCTGCTGCGCGACTTGACCGTGACGTAGGGCGTCCACAGGACCGGTGCCTCGGTGCCGACACGGTTCGGCCGCACGAGGACGCGCAGTGACGCGCCGATGTGTGCCGTCGTCGGCCGGAAGGTCCGGCTCGTCGCTCCGGGGATCCAGTACTCGCCGCTGTACCACTCATACTCCGCCGACGTCGCGGCCGGAACGTAGGTGCCCGGGTCCACCGTGAGCACCTGGCCGGGCTCGACCGTGCCGGTGATCCTCGGACCCCTCACCACGCGGAGCTTCTCGGCGAGCCGGAGGGTGACGTCCTTCCCGACGACCGACCCCGAGCGGACGTCGATGTCTCCGCCGTCCGCCAGCGTGAACGCACCGTGGGTGGTGCCGTCCCAATACACGGCCTGCACGTCACGCGCGGCGCCCCACTCGCATCCGCCCGGCACCTCCGGGGGCAGCTCGTCCTCCTCGAGGCACTGCCCTTGGGCGAACTCCAACCGGATCGCGTCGTAGTGGTGCGGCACCGCGATGGTGTACGTCCCGTCGGGCCGGATCTGCAGGTCGGGCCGCTCGGCGTAGGAGGTGGTGATGCCGCCGATCTTGCTCCAGTGACCGTCCGTCCCTCCCCATGACTGGATGTAGAGCCGCTTGGGGCCCACGGAGGAGAGGTCGAAGCCCTCGGTGGTGATCGTCCCGGAGATCGTGGGATTGTCCTGCAGGACGAGGTCGACGCCGGTCAGCCGGGCACCCTTCGACACGGTCAGGGTCCTGCTCGGTGTCGCACTCGCCACGCTCCCCACCTCGGCACGGACCTGGTACGAGCCAGCGGCGGGTGCGGACACGGTGTAGGAGCCGCCCACCGCGACGTACGTGCCGTCGGACCACGTCCAGCGACCGTCGGACTCGCGGCGATACAGCGAGACCAGCGCCTTCTTCCCGCCGGGGATGGGGTTCGCGGCGGTAACGGTTCCGGAGATCGTTCCTGCGGCGGCCGGAGCCGCCGTGGCGGTGCCCGCCGGGGCGAGGAGCAGGCTCGCCACCAGGGCGAGGACCGCAACGAGCGCGGCACGAGTCATGTTCTTCATGGTGCTGTCCTTCTCGCGGTCAGCGGATCTTGATCTTGATCGACTTCGCCACCGGCGTGATCGACTCGTTGCCGGACCAGCGGACCGTGTAGGTGCGCTTGCCCTTCTTCTGCTTGGCGATCTTGATGGTCGCCGTGCCGCGGCGCATGGTGACCGTCTTGATCCGCTTGCCCTTGGCGTAGATCGACACCTTGCCGTAGACCCGGACGGCACTCATCTGCGGCGCGGCGACCCGCACCGTGACGGTCGCCGTGCGCTTGCCGGCCTTGGCCTTCAGTCCCATCCTGGCCGGGCTCTTGACCCGCAGGTACGACGACTTGTGGGTGGGGCCCTCGTAGCCCGCACGCACCGGCCGGGCGAGCACGACGACCGAGCCACCGAGCAGGTCGGGAGTCACCTTCAGCGTTCGGCCCGATCCCAGGTACTTGTCGTACTCGCCGTAGTAGACGGCCGAGCCGGAGTACCACTCGTAGACCACGGACGTCGCCGCGGGCGAGTAGCGGCCGGGCTGAGCCGTGAGGACCTTGCCCACGGCGCGCGTGCCGGTGATCGTGGGCTTGGTCGCGACGCTGAACTTCTGCGCCAGCGTCAAGGAGGTGTTCCCGATCGGGAAGGGACCGGCGGCGCGGAGGTCCAGCGCCCTCGCCTGCTCGAAGGTGGGCGCGCCTTCCGCCGTGTCGTTCCAGAAGGTCGTCAGGACGTCCGGCGCCGTGCCGAACGTGCACTCCGCGTCCGGCTCGTCAGGACAGCCCTGCTGGAAGAAGCGGATGCGGACCAGGTCGTAGGGACGGGGCACCGAGAGGGTGTAGGAGCCATCGGCACGGACGACGGCACTCGCCGCGTCCTCCTGCGCGGTGGTCGCGGCCACCATGAGGGGCATCTCGGAGTCGAGTCCGCCCACGGTGAAGCCCTGAGGCGTCACCGACCCCGTGACGGTGCGGTTCGGCTGCAGCACGAGGTCGACCCCGGTCCGCTTCGCGCCCTTCGTGATCGCGACGGTCCGGAAGTCGGAGCTGCTCGACCCCTCGACTTGGGCTCGCACCCGATAGGTGCCCGTCGATTTGACGCTGAACGAGTAGCTGCGACCCACCGTGACGCTCGCGCCTCCCTGGAACGGCTCCCACTCACCCGAGGCGAGCCGACGATGCGCCTCCACGAACGCCTGGGACCCGGCCGGCAGGGCCGGCGAGGCCGTCACGGTGCCGGAGATCGTCCCCACGGGGGCCGCCGCAGTCGCGTGGACGCTCGACGACGGCGCGGCTCCTGCCGGCGCGATCAGCAGGCTCGCGGTCAGCGCCAGCAGCGCGATGACGACGCGTCGGACCATCGTGTTCATCGGTTCCCCCCGAAATTCAGCAACATGTACCGGTTAGCGAACCATACGTCACACCGGAGGCGTTCGGGAACGACGAAGGGGCCCACCGCGCGGTGGACCCCTTCGATCGGTTACTTCGTCAGCTCACGCCTTGGTGAGGGCGTTGCGCATGTCGCGGTACAGGTGGCTGATGACGTCGAGCGGGATGCCCTTGGGGCACGCCGCGGCGCACTCGCCGATGTTGGTGCAGCCGCCGAAGCCCTCGTAGTCCATCTGCTCGACCATGCCCAACACGCGCGAGTCACGCTCGGGCTGGCCCTGCGGCAGCAGGCCCAGGTGCGTGATCTTCGCGGCCGTGAACAGCATCGCGGAGCCGTTGGGGCACGCCGCGACGCAGGCGCCGCAGCCGATGCACGTGGCCGCCTCGAACGCGTGGTCGGCGTCCTCCTTCGGCACGGGCAGGTTGTTGGCCTCGGGCGCCGAACCGGTGGGCGCAGTGATGTAGCCGCCGGCCTGGATGATGCGGTCGAACGAGCCACGGTCGACCACGAGGTCCTTGACGACCGGGAAGGCCCCGGCGCGCCACGGCTCGATGTCGATGACGTCGCCGTCGTGGAACGTGCGCATGTGCAGCTGGCACGTGGTGGTGACCTCGGGGCCGTGCGGGATGCCGTTGATCACGACGCCGCACGTGCCGCAGATGCCCTCGCGGCAGTCGGAGTCGAACGCCACCGGCTCCTCGCCCTCGAGCGTGAGCTGCTCGTTGAGGACGTCGAGCATCTCGAGGAACGACATGTGCTCGCTGACGTCCTCGAGGCCGTAGGTGACCATCTTGCCCTTGGAGGCGGCGTCCTTCTGACGCCAGATCCGAACGGTGATCTTCACTTGTAGCTCCTGGCCTTCATCTCGACGTACTCGTACTCCAGCGGCTCCTTGTGAAGGATCGGCTGGTTGTCGGCGAACTCCCACGCGGCGACGTACGCGAACTCGTCGTCGTGGCGCAGGGCCTCGCCGTCCTCGGTCTGGCTCTCGGCGCGGAAGTGACCGCCACAGGACTCGCGACGGTTCAGCGCATCGATGCACATGAGCTCGCCGAGCTCGAAGAAGTCGCCCACGCGGTTGGCCCGCTCGAGCGTCTGGTTGAGCTCCTCGGCCTCGCCGGTGACCTTGACGTTGCTCCAGAACTCGGCCTTGAGGTCGCGGATCATCTGGATGGCCTTGATCAGACCCTCCTCGGTGCGCTCCATGCCGCAGTAGTCCCACATGATCTGGCCGAGCTCCTTGTGGAAGGAGTCGACCGTGCGGGTGCCGTTGATCGAGAGCAGCTTCTGCACCCGCTCCTCGACGGCCTGCTGGGCCTCGACGACCCGCGGGTGGTCCTCGGGGACCTTCTCGTACGGGGCGTGCGACAGGTAGTTCGCCAGCGTGTACGGCAGCACGAAGTAGCCGTCGGCCAGGCCCTGCATCAGCGCCGAGGCGCCGAGGCGGTTGGCGCCGTGGTCGGAGAAGTTCGCCTCACCGGCGACGAAAAGGCCGGTCAGGTTGCTCTGGAGGTCGTAGTCGACCCACAGTCCGCCCATCGTGTAGTGCACGGCCGGGTAGATGCGCATCGGCTGCGTGTACGGGTCCTCGCCGGTGATCCGGGCGTACATGTCGAAGAGGTTGCCGTACTTGGCCTCGACGGCCGGGCGCCCGAGGCGCTCGATGGCCTCGGCGAAGTCGAGGTAGACGCCGAGTCCGCCCGGGCCGACGCCCTTGCCCGCGTCACACTGGTACTTGGCCGCGCGCGAGGCGATGTCGCGCGGGACCAGGTTGCCGAACGCCGGGTAGATGCGCTCCAGGTAGTGGTCGCGCTCGTCCTCGGGGATGTCCGAGGCCAGGCGGTCGTCGCCGGCCTTCTTCGGCACCCAGATGCGACCGTCGTTGCGCAGCGACTCGCTCATCAGCGTGAGCTTGCTCTGGTAGTCGCCCGAGACGGGGATGCAGGTCGGGTGGATCTGCGTGTAGCAGGGGTTCGCGAAGTAGGCGCCCTTGCGGTGCGCGCGCCACGTGGCCGTGACGTTGCTGCCCATGGCGTTCGTCGACAGGAAGAAGACGTTGCCGTAGCCGCCGGTCGCGAGGACGACCGCGTCGGCCAGGTGGGTCTCGATGGCGCCGGTGACCATGTCGCGCACGATGATGCCGCGCGCACGCTCGGTGCCGTCGGCGTCGGGCACCATGATCAGCTCGAGCATCTCGTGGCGGGTGTTCATCTCGACCGTGCCGAGGCCGATCTGGCGCTCGAGGGCCTGGTAGGCGCCGATCAGCAGCTGCTGGCCGGTCTGGCCGCGGGCGTAGAACGTGCGCGAGACCTGGACGCCGCCGAAGGAGCGGTTGTCCAGCAGGCCGCCGTACTCACGGGCGAACGGGACGCCCTGCGCGACGCACTGGTCGATGATGTTCACCGAGACCTGCGCGAGGCGGTAGACGTTCGACTCGCGGGCGCGGAAGTCGCCGCCCTTGACCGTGTCGTAGAAGAGACGGTAGATCGAGTCGCCGTCGTTGCGGTAGTTCTTCGCCGCGTTGATGCCGCCCTGGGCGGCGATCGAGTGGGCGCGGCGCGGGCTGTCCTGGTAGCAGAACGCCTTGACGTGGTAGCCGGCCTCGCCGAGCGTGGCCGCGGCGGACGCGCCGGCCAGGCCGGTGCCCACCATGATCACGCTGAGCTTGCGGCGGTTGGCCGGGTTGACCAGGTTCATGTGCGCCCGGTGCTCGTCCCAGCGCTTCTCGATGGGGCCCGCCGGCGCGGCGGTGTCGCGGATCTCGTCGCCGACGACGTGAAAGTCCAAAGCCATGTTCATGTCTCTCTCAGTCGACGATCCCGAGCAGGATCGCCCAGGGCGGAATCAGGAAGCCGATGGTGATGATGCCCGCGACGATCCACGACAGCGGGGTCAGGCGCGAGCCCACCCGGGTGCCGCTGTGGTTGGCGCCGAGGGTGGTGAGGGCGCTCCAGACGCCGTGCCACAGGTGCAGGCCCACCGCGAGCAGGGCGATCGTGTAGGACAGGACGACCCACCAGATCTCGAAGCCGTTGACGACCCGCTCGTAGGGGCTGTCGCTCGCGCCGCCGGGGTGGATCTGGTTCCCGGTCAGGTGCAGCAGGTGGTAGATCACGAACAGCAGGATCACGACGCCGCCCCAGCGCAGCGTGAAGGACGCGTAGGAGCGCTGGATGCCGCGCGAGCCGCGGGGCGAGTGGTAGCGCTTGCCGCCGACGAACCCGGCCGCCTTGCGGTTGCGGCGCCACAGCACGACGGCCGCGTACGCGTGCCCGACGATCGACGCCAGCAGGACGACACGGATGATCCACAGCAGTCCACCGAACGGCAGGTACGGCTGGAACAGCGTGCGCAGGTGGTGCGAGTAGTCGTCGAACGCCTCCTGGCCCGCGAAGACCTTGAGGTTGCCGTACATGTGCAGGAGCAGGTAGCCGACCATGATCAGGCCGGTCACCGCCATCAGGAACTTCAGCGCCACCGTTGACCGCTGAGCGGGCAGGCGCGTCATCTGGGAAGTGGCCACGGCCACAGGTTAGGCGCGTTCCTCGATTCACGCTAAGTCGAAGTAAGCCCGTCTTTCATAGACAACGGCTATGATGGGCCCGTGCAATTGCGCCACCTCGCCTACTTCGTCACCGTCGCGGACGAGCGCAGCTTCACCCGGGCGGCCGACATCCTCGGCGTCTCGCAGCCCACCCTGTCCAAGCAGATCCGAGCGCTGGAGAACTCGTTGGGCACGCGTCTGCTCGACCGCGACCGCGCGGGCATCGAGCTGACGAGCGCCGGCGAGGCCCTCCTCCCCCATGCCCGGCGCATCCTCATCGAGGTCGACAACGCCACCCGGTCGGTGCACGAGGTCGCCTCGCTGCGACGCGGCCGGGTGCGGATGGGCGCCACGCCGTCGATGGTCGAGGGACTGCTCGCTCCCGTGCTCGGCCGGTTCCGCGCCGAGTACCCGGAGATCGACCTGGAGGTGCACGAGGCCGGCTCGCGCGACCTCACCGCAGAGCTGTCGGCCGGGCGCATCGATCTGGCCCTGCTGATCGTGCCGCTCGCCTCGCAGATCCCCGACCTGGAGACCTCGATCGTCTACACCGAGCGACTCGTGCTGGCGAGCCCCGCCGACACGGACATGCCCGAGACGATGGACGTCGCCGACCTGGCCGGGCTGCCGTTGGTGATGTTCCGCGAGGGGTACGACCTGCGCGACGTCACGCTCGGCGCGTGCGCGCGGGCCGGCTTCGAGCCGCGGCTGTCGGTGGAGGGCGGTGAGATGGGCTCGGTGCTGCGGTTCGTGGAGTCCGGGCTCGGTCATGCCGTCGTGCCCGACATCGTCATGGGCACCCGCACCGGCCTGCGTCGCACCCAGCTGGAGAACCCGCCGCTGGCGCGCAGCATCGCCGTGGCGCACCGGCCGCTCGACACCCTCCCCCTCGCGGCCCGCGCGTTTCGCGCCGTCCTGGTGGAGGCGCTGGAGGGCTGACTCAGCCCAGCCTCGTCAGCCCAGCGGGAAGGTCGAGGTGGGCAGCCAGCCCTGCTCGGGATCGTCGACGTACAGGTGGATCGCGTCGACCTCGAAGCTGCAGCGGAAGTCGATCAGGTCGTTCAGGGCCGCGTCGAGCGCCTCGTCGGGCACGTTGTGCGCGATCGTCACGTGCGGGTGGAACGGGAACTCGGGGTCGGGCGCGCCGATGGCCTTGCGCACGCCTTCGGCGAGGGTCTCGATCTGGGCGATGCCCTCGCTCACCGCGACGAACACGACGGGCGAGATCGGGCGGAACGTGCCGGTGCCGAGCAGACTCACCCGGAAGGAGCTGAAGACCTCGGTCAGCTCGCGCAGGTCCTCGGTGAGCGATGCGATCCCGTCGTCGTCCACCTCCAGCGGCGGAGCCAGGGTGATGTGGCTGGGGATCCGGTCGGCCATCTCGTCGCCGAAGGACCGCCGCTTGTCGCGCAGGTCCTCGCCGTACGGCTCGGGGATGGCGATCGAGACGCCGACGGTGATCGTCACGGGCGGCCGCCCAGCGGCTTGGCGAAGCCGGAGCGCTCGTAGACCAGGTCGAGGGTGGGCGCGGCCACCTCGCGGGCGCGGGCCGCACCCGCGGCCAGGATGCGGTCGAGCTCGCCGCGGTCGTCGAGCAGCTCGCGCGTGCGGGTCCCGAACGTGCCCACGAGCTCGCCGACGATCTCGGCCAGGTCGACCTTGAGGTGTCCGTACTGCTTGCCCTCGTAGGCCTTGACGAGGTCGTCGATCGTGCGGCCGGTGAGCACCGAGTAGATCGTGAGCAGGTTCGAGACGCCGGGCTTGGCCTGCACGTCGAAGCGGATCTCGGTCTCGGAGTCGGTGACCGCCGACTTGATCTTCTTGGCGGCCTGCTTTGGGGTGTCGGTGAGGTCGATGACACCCGTGTGCACGGGGTTCGACCCGCTCATCTTGTTCGTCGGCTCCTGCAGGTCGTAGATCTTCGCGGTCTCCTTGACGATGTACGCCTCGGGGACGGTGAAGGTCTCGCCGAACCGGTGGTTGAACCGCTGGGCGAGGTTGCGGGTGAGCTCGACGTGCTGGCGCTGGTCCTCGCCCACCGGGACCTTGTCGGCCTGGTAGACGAGGATGTCGGCGGCCATGAGGATCGGGTAGGTGAACAGGCCCACGCTGGCGAACTCGGTGCCGGCCTTCGCGCTCTTGTCCTTGAACTGGGTCATCCGGCTGGCCTCGCCGAAGCCCGTGACGCCGTTCAGGATCCACGCCAGCTGGGCGTGCTCGGGCACGTGGCTCTGCACGAACAGGGCGCTGCGCTCGGGGTCGACGCCGGCGGCGAGCATCTGCGCCGCGGCCACGTAGGTGCGCTCCGCGAGCTGCGCGGGGTCGTAGTCCACCGTGATCGCGTGCATGTCCGGGATGAAGTAGAACGCCTCGAAGTCGTCCTGGAGCGCGACCCAGTTCATGAACGCGCCGATGTAGTTGCCGAGGTGGTACGAATCGGCCGTCGGCTGGGCGCCGGACAACGCACGAGGGAGGCGTGACATGGGGTCGATTCTGCCAGTCGTCCGATGAGTAGGGTGAACGGCGTGGATGACGTGCGCCGTTGGCGGGTTCCCGGGCGGGTGAACCTCATCGGTGAGCACCTGGACCACAACGGCGGGTCCGCGCTGCCCATCGCGATCGACCGCTCCCTCCTGCTGAAGGCCCGTCAGCGCGACGACGGCGCCGTCAACCTGTGGAGCCGTGGCGAGCGCGCCTCGTTCGGCCTCGACGTGGCGCCGGGCGACGTCTCGGGATGGGCCGCCTATCCCGCCGGCGTCGTGTGGGCGCTGCGGTCGGCCGGGGTTCCGGTCACCGGCGCCGACCTCGTGCTCGAGTCCAACCTGCCCGTCGGCGCGGGTCTTTCCTCTTCTGCGGCGCTGGCCTGCGGTGTGGCCCTCGCGCTCGACGACCTCGCCGGGGCCGGCCGCTCTCGCGAGGAGCTGGCGGTGATCGCGCAGCGCGCGGAGAACGACTTCGTCGGCGTCCCCACCGGGCTGATGGACCAGTACGCGGTGCTGTTCGCCGAGGCCGGACACGCGGTGCACCTCGACTTCGGCACCGAACCGCCCACCACCGAGCCCGTGCCGGCCGACTGGGTCGACGCCGGGCTGGTCCTCGCCGTGATCGACACGGGCGTCCACCACGAGCTCGCCGCCGGCGAGTACGCGGAGCGCCGGCGCGAGTGTGCCGAGGCGGCGGACTCGGCCGGCCTCGAGTCGCTGGCCGCGATCGGCCTCGACGGTCTGCTGTCGCTCACCGACGACACGCTGAAGGCGCGCGCCCGCCACGTGCTCACCGAGACCACTCGCGTCCGCGGCGCCGTCACCGCGCTGCGCCGCCGCGACTGGGCGCAGTTCGGCGCGATGCTAACCTCGTCGCACGAGTCGTTGCGCGACGACTTCGCCGTCTCGTGCGAGGAGCTCGACGTGGCGGTCGACGCCGCCCTCGCCTCCGGCGCGCTGGGCGCCCGGATGACCGGCGGCGGCTTCGGCGGCAGCGCCATCGCGCTCCTCCCCCCGGAGAACGTCGACCCCCTCCGCGCCCGCGTCGAGGCCGCCTTCGCCGCCCGCTCCTGGGCCGCTCCCCACGTCTTCGTCGTGCAACCCGCCCCCGCAGCCGCCCGAGAGGACGAAGGCTGATGCACTCCGCCCGCTGACGGGACGAAGGATGATGCATTGAGGTACCGGAGCGGGGCGATAAGCATCATCGTTCGTCCTCCACAGGCGGAACCGGGCGCGGGTGGCCGTCCACAACCCCGCAGACGGTGCTGGCCGTGAGTGAGGCCCGAGCGGCAGCCTCGGCGCATGCTCGACGTCCTCACCACCGCCCGCGCCGTCGCTCTCCACGGCAGGTCAGTCGTCCGGCAGCGGATCCGCTCGGGCGCGTGGCAGCAGCCGATGCGTGGGGTGGTCATCACCCACAACGGGCCTCTCACGTCAGACCAGCTCGAGCGCGCCTGGCTGGCCGCCAGCCCGAGCCGGAGCGCCCTGGCCGGGCTGACAGCAGCACGACGCTGGGGGCTGAAGGGGTTCGACCCGGAGCGCATTTCGATCGTCCTGCCCGAGGGAGGACGGCGACCGCACGGAGATATCGAACTGCACTGGAGCACCCAGTTGGACGGGGTCGACGTTCCCCCGAACGAGCCGCGGCGCACGACGCTCGAGCGCAGCATCGTCGACGCGGCCAGCTGGGCGGCCACGCCACGGCGCGCCCGCGCTCTCGTGATCGCGGCATTCCAGCAACGGCTCACGAGTGTCGTGCGGATGCGCCGGGTCCTCGAGCGCCGCGGCAACTGCCGCCACAAGTCATTGATCATCCAGTCGGTCCTCGACGCACGTGGCGGGATCCAGTCATTGCCCGAAAGGGACTTCGACGCGCTGCGCCTTGCCGCACGACTGCCCCGGCCCACCCGCCAAGCTCGGGCGAAGGGCCGTGACGGCCGGTACTACCTCGATGCGTGGTGGGAACGGTTCAACCTCGCCGTCGAGATCCACGGCATCCCGCACCTGGCGATCGACCAGTGGAGCGATGACCTGCACCGGTCCAACGAGCTGGTGATCGACGGCCGGCGCGTGCTCGCGTTCTCCTCGTTCTCCATCCGACACGAGCCCGACCGGGTGATCGACCAACTCCTGCGGGCCACCGCAAGTCCGGCCGCATGAGGACGAACGATGATGCATCTCGCCCCGCTGCGGTACCCCAATGCATCATCGTTCGTCCCCGGAGCGTCCCCACGGCGTCGGGCCCGACGCAGGGCGGGCATACGCTGGCCCCGTGACGCGCATTGCCTACCAGGGGGAGCCCGGCTCGAACTCCCACCTGGTCATCGACCTGCACCACCCCGACGCGGAGGCGGTGCCGTGCGCCTCCTTCGAGGACGCCTTCGCGGCCGTCAGCTCGGGGCACTGCGACCTCGCGATGATCCCGATCGACAACTCGCTGGCCGGGCGCGTCGCGGACATCCACCACTTCCTGCCCACGAGCGGGCTGCACATCGTCGGCGAGCACTTCCTGCCGATCAAGTTCGCCCTCATGGGCACGCCGGGCACGACGCTGGAGTCCATCAAGACCGTGCACAGTCACGTGCACGCGCTGGGGCAGTGCCGCCGGATCATCCGCGAGCACGGCTGGACCCCGCTGATCTCGGGCGACACCGCCGGCGCCGCGCGCGAGATCGCGGAGGCGAACGACGTGACCGCCGCGGCCATCGCCCCTCCCCTGGCCGCTGGGATCTACGGGCTCGACCTGCTCGCCGCCGACATCGAGGACGAGGAGCACAACACCACGCGCTTCGTCCTGCTGTCGCGCGAGGACCGGCGCGTGCCCGCGGGCAACGGCCCGGTCGTCACGAGCTTCATCTTCAACGTGCGCAACCTGCCCGCAGCGCTCTACAAGGCGCTCGGCGGCTTCGCGACCAACGGCATCAACATGACCAAGCTCGAGAGCTACATGGTCGACGGCGAGTTCACCGCCACGATGTTCCTCGCGGAGGTCGACGGTCACCCCGAGGAGATGGGCCTCGCCCGCGCCCTGGAGGAGCTGCGCTTCTTCACCACCGAGATCAAGATCCTCGGCGTCTACCCGGCCAGCCCGTTCCGCGACGCGCACCGGTGAGCGGACCCCTCTGGCCCCTGAACGTCCCCGTCCTCACCGACGGGCTCGTCACGCTGCGCGCCCACACCCCTTCAGACATCGACCGTGCCCTGCAGATGGCGCAGGACCACGGCATGGTGCGCTGGACCGCGGTCCCCACGCCGCACTCACGCTCCATGAGCGAGCAGTTCGCGCTGCAGATCGTCCCGAAGAACTGGAACGAGGGCACGGCGATGTGCTGGGCCATCGAGTTCGAGGGCCGCTACGCCGGCAACGTGGACATCCGCGGCAAGGAGGCGCTCGCCGACGTCGGCTTCGCGCTCCACCCCGACTGCCGCGGGCAGGGCGTCATGACCGCCGCGGTGCGCCTGGCGGTGGACCACGCGTTCGTCGAGGCGGGCAAGGAGGCCATTCAGTGGACGGCCCACGTCGGCAACGTCGGGAGCCTCCGCGTCGCCCACTCCGTCGGCTTCCGTCTCCACGGCACCGAGCCCGACCGACTGTTCGAGCGCGGGCGGATCCTCGACGCCTGGACCGGGTCGATCCGCTTCGGCGACGCCCCCGCTGCCCGCACGGCGTGGCTCGAGTCGACGCTCGCCACCGAGCGGCTGCGCCTGCGGCCGCTCGTGGAGTCCGACGTCCCCCGCATCATCGAGGCGTGCGGCGACCCCAGCACGCGCCTGTACCTCTCGCACATGCCCGCGCCCTACACGGTCGACGACGCCCGCCGGTTCCTGTACGCGGCGTGGTGGAACGCCGCGATCGACAAGCGCCAGACGTGGGCGATCACCGAGCCCGGGGACGACCGACTGCTCGGCACCATCTCGGTGATGGACCTCGACGGCCCGGCGGAGCGCAATGGCGAGCTCGGCTACTGGATGCACCCCGATGCGCGCGGACGCGGTTTCATGACCGAGGCGGCGCGAACCGTCGTGGAGCACGCGTTCGACCCCGAGGAGCTCGACCTCGAGCGGCTCTCGATCGTCGCCGCGGAGGGCAACACCCCCAGCCTGCGCATCGCCGAGTCCCTCGGGTTCTCGCGCTACGGCACGGAGCACCGCACGGCCCACCTCGCCGACGGCACCGTCACCGACCACCACCTGTACGAGCGGCTTCGCTGACGCAGGCGTAGATTCCCCGGGTGAGTTCCACCGCCCCCGCCCGGACCCTGCCGGAGAACCCGTGGCCCGCCCTGTGGGCCATGGTCATCGGCTTCTTCATGATCCTGGTCGACTCGACGATCGTCTCCGTGGCGACGCCGGCCATCCGGGACGACCTGCAGACGGACTACAACTCGGTCATCTGGGTCACCAGCGCCTACCTGCTGGCGTACGCCGTGCCGCTGCTGATCACGGGCCGCCTCGGCGACCGCTTCGGCCCGAAGCGGGTCTACCTCGTGGGCCTGACCGTCTTCACCCTCTCCTCGCTGTGGTGCGGCCTGACCGGCTCGGTCGAGGGACTCATCGTCGCCCGCGTGTTCCAGGGCCTCGGCGCGTCGATGATGACGCCGCAGACGATGGCCGTCATCACGCGCACGTTCCCCGCGGACAGCCGCGGTCGCGCGATGGCCCTGTGGGGCGCCACCGCCGGCGTCGCCACCCTCGTCGGTCCTGTCCTCGGCGGCATCCTCGTCGACACGGCCGGCTGGGAGTGGATCTTCTTCATCAACGTCCCGGTGGGCATCGTGGGCTTCGTGCTGGCACTGCGCCTCGTGCCGAGCCTGGAGACCCACACGCACAGCTTCGACTGGATCGGCGTGGCGCTGAGCGCCGTCGCGATGTTCCTCATCGTGTTCGGCATCCAGGAGGGCGAGGAGTACGACTGGGGCACGATCGAGGGCTGGGTGTCGGTCCCGCTGCTGATCGCGGCCGGCCTGCTCGTGCTCGCGGTGTTCGTCTGGTGGCAGGCGCGGAACCGGCGCGAGCCCCTCGTGCCGCTCAGCCTCTTCCGCGACCGGAACTTCTCGGTGGCCAACATGGCCATCTCCACCGTCTCGTTCTCGGTGACGGCGATGGCCTTCCCGTTCATGCTCTGGACCCAGACCGTGCTCGGCTACGACGCCACCCAGTCCGGCCTGCTCTTCGTGCCGATGGCGGTGGTCACCGCGGCCATGGCCCCGGTCGTCGGCCGGATGAGCGACCGGCTGCCGCCGCGCCGGCTCGCCTCGGTCGGCTTCGGCACCTCGGCGCTCGCGATGCTGGGGACCGCGTGGGTCATCGCCCCCGACACTCCGCTGTGGCAGCTGCTCGTCCTCAACGCCGTGCTGGGCTTCGGCAACGCGTTCCTGTG
Source organism: Aeromicrobium sp. JP4 (assembly GCF_054957925.1). Lineage (NCBI taxonomy): Bacteria > Bacillati > Actinomycetota > Actinomycetes > Propionibacteriales > Nocardioidaceae > Aeromicrobium > Aeromicrobium sp. JP4. The sequence goes on along the minus strand of NZ_CM143290.1, from coordinate 2,555,372 downwards.
GGCGCCGCTGGCCTCCACCGCCACGCGCAACCTGCCGATGTCGTCGGCCGGCGCCGGGTCGGGCGTCTACAACGCCACCCGCCAGGTCGGCGCGGTGCTGGGCTCGGCGGCGATCGCCGCCGCGATCACGAGCCGGCTCGCCGTGCACCTGCCCGAGGCGGGTGAGACCGCCGCCCGCGGCACGGGCGGCCAGAGTCTGCCTGAGCAGCTGGCCGGACCGTTCTCCGAGGCCATGGCCGAGTCACTCCTCGTTCCGGCCCTGGCGTTCGCCCTCGGTCTGGCCGTCGTGCAGTTCTTCGCGCCCTCGAGCCATGCGCGCACGTCGCAGCGCTGACCCCCACACGAACGACAGCGGCGGCCGGGATCACCCGGCCGCCGCTGTCGTGTGAGCAGGCTCAGAAGGAGGCGAGTGCCTCGTTGAACGTCGTGCTCGGTCGCATGATCTTCGCGGCCTTCTGCGGATCGGGCTGATAGTAGCCGCCGAGGTCGGCCGGCTGGCCCTGCACGGCGAGCAGCTCGTCGACGATCGCCTGCTCGTCGCCGGCCAGCTTCTGCGCCAGCGGCGCGAACACCTCGGCGAGCTCGGTGTCCTCGGACTGCTGCGCCAGCTCCTGCGCCCAGTAGAGGGCGAGGTAGAAGTGGCTGCCGCGGTTGTCGATCGTGCCGAGCTTGCGGCCCGGCGAGCGGTCGTGCTCGAGGAAGCTGGCCGTGGCCCGGTCCAGGGCGTCGGCGAGGACCTGCGCCTTGGCGTTGCCCGTGGCGGTGGCGTACTGCTCGAGGCTGGGGACCAGCGCGAAGAACTCGCCGAGCGAGTCCCAGCGCAGGTAGTTCTCCTTGACGAGCTGCTGCACGTGCTTGGGCGCCGAGCCGCCGGCGCCGGTCTCGAACAGGCCGCCGCCGTTGATCAGCGGGACCACCGACAGCATCTTGGCGCTGGTGCCGAGCTCGAGGATCGGGAACAGGTCGGTGTTGTAGTCGCGCAGGACGTTGCCCGTGACACTGATGGTGTCCTGACCCTGACGAAGGCGCTCGACCGACAGCTGCGTGGCCTCGACCGGCGACATGATCCGGATGTCCAGGCCCTCGGTGTCGTGGTCGCCGAGGTACTGGTTCACCTTGGCGATCAGCTGCGCGTCGTGGGCGCGGTCGGCATCGAGCCAGAACACGGCCGGGTCGCCGGTGGCGCGGGCGCGGTTGACGGCCAGCTTGACCCAGTCGCGGATCGGCACGTCCTTGGTCTGGCAGGCGCGCCAGATGTCGCCCTGGGCCACCGTGTGCTCGAGGAGCACGTCACCGGCGGAGTTCAGGACGCGCACGGTGCCGGTGGCGGGGATCTCGAACGTCTTGTCGTGCGAGCCGTACTCCTCGGCCTTCTGGGCCATCAGGCCGACGTTCGGCACCGAGCCCATCGTGGACGGGTCGAACGCGCCGTTGGCCTTGCAGTCGTCGATGACGACCTGGTAGACGCCGGCGTAGGAGCTGTCGGGGATCACCGCGAGGGTGTCGGCCTCCTGGCCGTCCGGGCCCCACATGTGGCCCGAGGTGCGGATCATGGCCGGCATCGACGCGTCGACGATGACGTCGCTCGGGACGTGCAGGTTGGTGATGCCCTTGTCGGAGTCGACCATCGCCAGCGCCGGGCCGTCGGCCAGCTCGGCGTCGAACGAGGCCTTGATCTCGGCGGCGTTCGGCAGCGACTCCAGGCCGGCGAGGATGCCGCCGAGGCCGTCGTTGGGGCTCAGGCCCGCGGCGGCGAGGTCGGCGCCGTACTGGGCGAACGTCTTCGGGAAGAAGGCGCGGACCACATGGCCGAAGATGATCGGGTCGGAGACCTTCATCATCGTGGCCTTGAGGTGCACCGAGAAGAGGACGTCGTCGGCCTTGGCCTGGGCGATCTGGGCGGTCAGGAACTCGCGCAGCGCGGCGACGTTGATGTTCGTCGCGTCGACGATCTCGCCGGCCAGGACCGGGATCGACTCGCGCAGCACGGTGGTCGAGCCGTCGTCGCCGACCAGCTCGACGCGCAGGGTGTCGTCGGCCTCGAGGGTCACCGACTTCTCGTTGGAGCGGAAGTCGTCGACACCCATCGTGGCGACAGTCGTCTTGGAGTCGCTGCTCCAGGCGCCCATCGAGTGCGGGTGGCTCTTGGCGTAGTTCTTCACCGACGCGGGCGCGCGGCGATCGGAGTTGCCCTCGCGCAGGACCGGGTTGACCGCGGAGCCCTTGACCTTGTCGTAGCGGGCGCGGACGTCGCGCTCCTCGTCGGTCTGCGGGTCCTCGGGGTAGTCGGGCAGGTCGTAGCCCTGCTCGCGCAGCTCGGCGATGGCCGCCTTGAGCTGCGGCACCGACGCCGAGACGTTGGGAAGCTTGATGATGTTGGCCTCGGGCCGCTTCGCGAGCTCGCCCAGCTCGGCGAGGGCGTCCGCCGCGCGCTGGTCCTCGGGGAGCAGGTCGCTGACCGCCGCGATGATGCGGCCGGCGAGCGAGATGTCCCGGGTCTCGACCTCCACACCGGCCTTCGAGGCGTACGCCTCGATGATCGGGAGGAAGGAGTAGGTCGCGAGGGCGGGAGCCTCGTCGGTGTGCGTGTAGATGATCGTCGAGTCCGTCACGCCCCCCAAACTACCGGGTCCGCCGGTCACCGCTGCGGTCGCCCGGCCTCCCCCGCCCAGTAGCGGAGTGCTCATTGTCGAGTTAATTAGTCCAGAATATGAACATGGTCCACAACGGCGCGCGTCTGACCTACGTTGACTGCTCGAGCCCACCGCACGAAGCGGCGGACCGATCGAGAGGAACTCCCATGGCACATCGCTTGCGCCCCATCGCGGCCGCGGCCCTGCTGCTGACCGCTGCCACCGCCCTCACGGCCTGCGGCTCGGAGGCCGCCGAGAGCGGCGAGCAGATCTCGATCGTCGGGTTCGCCGTGCCGGAGGCCGCCAACAAGAACATCCAGAAGGAGTTCGTGAAGACCGACGCCGGCGAGGGCACGAGCTTCAAGACGTCGTACGGCGCCTCGGGCGACCAGAGCCGCGCCGTGGTCGAGGGGCTCGACGCCGACTACGTCCACCTCTCGGTGGCCACCGACGTCGACCGCCTGGTCGAGGCCGACCTGGTCGAGGAGACCTGGGACGACGCCGACAACAAGGGCATCGTGTCGAACTCGATCGTCGTCCTGGGCGTCCGCGACGGGAACCCCAAGGACATCAAGGGCTGGGACGACCTGGTGAAGCCCGGCGTCGAGATCGTCACGGCCAACCCCGCGTCCTCGGGCGCCGCGCGCTGGAACGCCCTCGCCGCGTGGGGCCACGTCACCGAGAACGGCGGCACCGAGGCCGAGGCCACCGAGTTCGTGAACGACCTCTTCGCGAACGTCGTGTCGCTGACCAACAGCGGCCGCGACGCCACCCAGAGCTTCCTCGGCGGCGCCGGCGACGTGCTGCTCGCCTACGAGAACGAGGCGATCCTGGCCGCCCAGAACGGCAACGGCTTCGAGTACGTCATCCCCGACACGACCCTGCTGATCGAGAACCCCGGCGCCATCCTCAAGGACTCCAGCGCCGTCTCGCAGGACTGGCTGGACTTCGTCCTCGGCAAGCAGGGCCAGCGCCAGTTCGCGCTGACCGGCTTCCGTCCGCTCAACCTCGAGAACCCCGGCACGCCCGACCTGGCAGCGGTCGATCTCGAGCCCGGCGACATCAAGGGCGCTCCCGACTCCTCCGATCCCTACCCGGCCGTGAACAACCTGCTCACCCTGGAGAAGAACTTCGGCGGTCCGGGCTGGGGCGAGGTCAAGGACAAGCTGTTCGGCGACGGCAAGGACGGCAACCCCGTCGGCATCGTGACCGAGGCGATCGCGAAGTCGGGCAAGGCGGCCTCGTGACCTCTGCGGACGTCGTCACGCGCGCGGGCCGGCCGGGGAGCACCCGGCCGGCCGGCGCGCTGAACCGCGCCTCCGCCATCGGCCTGGGGGTCACCATGACGTGGTTCAGCCTCCTGGTGCTCATTCCCCTGTCGGCGGTCGTGGCCACCGCGGCCGGCGGCGGGATCGGTGCGTTCTGGGACGCGGTGACGAACGAGCAGACCGCCGACGCGATCCGGCTCACCGTCACGTCCGCCCTGCTCGTCACCGTGGTGAACGTCTTCGTGGGCACCGCCATCGCGTGGGTCCTGGTCCGCGACAGCTTCCCCGGCAAGGCCCTGCTCGAGGTCCTCATCGACATCCCGTTCGCGCTGCCCACGATCGTGGCCGGTCTCGTGCTGCTCTCGCTCTACGGCAACGACGAGAGTCCGCTGGGCATCAACGTGGCCAACACCGAGGCCTCCGTCTTCCTGGCGTTCCTGTTCGTGACCCTGCCGTTCGTCGTGCGCACGGTCCAGCCGGTGCTGGAGGAGATCGACGTGGAGATCGAGGAGGCCGCGGCCTCGCTCGGGGCCAGCCGGTTCACCACCTTCACGCGCATCATCCTGCCCACGCTGACGCCCGCGATCGCCGCCGGCGCCACCCTGTCGTTCGCCCGCGGCGTCGGCGAGTACGGCTCGCTCGTGCTGCTCTCGGGCAACCTGCCCTTCACGTCCGAGGTCGCGTCCGTACGCATCCTCGGCGCGATCGAGAACGACAACCCGGCGGCCGCGGCATCCATCGCCACGCTGCTGCTCATCGTCTCCCTGACCGTGATCCTGCTCCTGGACCTCCTGCAGCGGAGGGTGGCCCGCCGTGGCTGACATCCAGCGCATCCGCACCCGCAAGGGCCCGGTCACCTACGTCGTCCGCTTCGCCGTGATCGCCTACCTGTTCCTGCTCGTGGCGTGGCCCGTCTCGCTCGTCGTGACCAACACGTTCGAGAACGGCTTCGACGCCCTCCGCACCGTCTTCGCCGACGCCGACACCGTGGCCGCCCTGCGACTCACCGCGTTCGCAGCCGTCGTCGCCACCGTGATCAACACGGTCTTCGGCGTCACGATCTCGCTGCTGCTGGTCCGCAACGAGTTCCGCGGCAAGCGCCTGCTGGGCTCGTTCATCGACCTGCCGCTGGCCATCTCGCCGATCGTCGTGGGCCTGTCCCTCGTGCTGGTCTACGGCGGTCGCGGCGGCTGGTTCGGTCCGGGGCTGGAGAGCGCCGGCATCCAGATCATCTACGCCACCCCGGGCATCATCATGGCCACCGCGTTCGTGGCGCTGCCCCTCGTCGTCCGCGAGGTGGTGCCGGTGCTGGAGGAGATCGGCACCGAGCAGGAGCAGGCCGCGCGCTCGCTCGGCGCGAGCGGCTGGCAGACCTTCTGGCGGGTGACCCTCCCGGGCATCAAGTGGGCCGTCATCTACGGCGTCGTGCTGACCCTGGCCCGCTCGCTCGGCGAGTTCGGCGCGGTGAAGGTCGTCTCGGGCAACATCCTCGGCGAGACCCGCACCGCCACGCTCGCCGTCGAGGAGAAGTACCTCAACTGGGAGCAGGAGTCGGCGTACGCCATCGCCTTCCTGCTGGCCAGCGTCTCCGTCCTGTGCATCATCGTCGTGTCCCTCCTGCGCTCGCGCACCGAGCGGCACTGAAGCGAAAGGCCGCCATGAGCATCGAGATCTCACAGGTGAACAAGAACTTCGGCGACTTCGTCGCGCTGGAGGGCATCGACCTGTCCATCCCCACCGGGCAGCTGACCGCGCTCCTGGGACCCAGCGGCGGCGGCAAGTCCACGCTGCTGCGCATCATCGCCGGCCTCGAGGAGGCCGACTCCGGTCGCGTCGAGATCGAGGGCGTCGACGCCACGCGGCTGCCGGCGCAGAAGCGCAACGTCGGCTTCGTGTTCCAGCACTACGCCGCGTTCAAGCACATGACCGTGGCGAGGAACATCGCGTTCGGCCTCGAGATCCGCAAGCGACCCAAGGCCGAGATCGCGGCCAAGGTCGACGAGATGCTCGAGCTCGTGCACCTGGGCCAGTTCCGCGACCGGCTGCCCTCGCAGCTCTCGGGCGGCCAGCGCCAGCGCATGGCCCTGGCTCGCGCCCTGGCCATCGAGCCCACCGTGCTGCTGCTCGACGAGCCGTTCGGAGCCCTCGACGCGAAGGTCCGCAAGGAGCTGCGCGACTGGCTGCGCCGCCTGCACGACGAGGTGCACGTGACCACGGTCTTCGTCACCCACGACCAGGAGGAGGCGCTCGAGGTCGCCGACTCGATCGTGGTCATCAACGACGGCCGCATCGAGCAGGTCGGGTCGCCCGACGAGCTCTACGACGCTCCCGCCACCGACTTCGTGCTGAGCTTCCTCGGCCCGGTCACCCGGCTCGGCGACCTGCAGATCCGTCCCCACGACATCGAGGTCTCGGTGACCCCGCGACCGGATGCCGTGCGCGGCCGGATCACGCGGTGGACGCGGATCGGCTTCGAGGTCCGTCTCGACGTCACGCCGAGCGAGGGGCAGCAGCCGCCCGTGCAGGTCACGGTGACCCGTGCCGAGGCCCGAAACCTCGGTCTCCAGCACGGCGACGAGCTGTGGCTGACCCCCGCTGCGGGCGCCCAGGCGATCCGCGCCACGAACGATCCGCTCGCGCTCTCGACGCCGTCGCAACTCGGGGTTACAGTGTGACCCACGTCTCAGTACGCTGAGCCGCGAGATCCACACGCCGTTCGCCGGGCACCGCCCTGCGACCGCACACTCCACGGGACGGTGGAGTAGGAGGGCGGCCGGGCCGGGAGGCCCGGTCGCCCTCAACGTGCGTCAGGCGTGCACGGGGGTCCGCACCGGCGCGACCCTGAGCCCCACGAGGAACGCCACGAGTCCCGCGGCGGCGAGCGCGACGCCCACCAGCGCCGGGGCCGCGTAACCGGCGCCCGCGGCGATCACGAGACCGCCGAGCCAGGCACCCAGTCCGTTCGCGATGTTGAGGCTCGCGTGGTTGAGCGCGGCGCCGAGCATCTGGGCATCGCCGGCCGCGGCCATCAGCCGGATCTGCAGGCCGATCGCGACGACGCTGCCGAGCGCCCCGACGAGGAACACGCACAGCAGGGCCGCGGGCGCGAACGAGGCCAGCTCGTAGAAGGCCAGCAGCACGACGACCGTGGCGCCCAGGCCACCGATGACCTGGCGGACGTTGTCCCAGTCGGCCAGACGCCCGGCGAGCAGGGTGCCGCCGACGGAGCCGAGGCCGAAGACCAGCAGGAACACCGGGATCACCGAGGACGGCAGGTCGACCACGTCGGTGACGATGGGCGCGATGTAGCTGTACATCGCGAAGATGCCGCCGAACCCGACGACGCCGGTGGCGAAGGCGGCGATGACCGCCGGCTCGCGCAGGGCCACGAGCTCACCGCGGATCGTGGCCGACGGGTCGCCGGGGAGGTGGGGGACGAAGGCGAGCACGAGGACCGCGGCGACCACGGCGATCACCACGACCAGCGCGTAGGCGGCGCGCCACGTGAGCGCCTGCCCGAGCCATGCGCTGGCGGGGACGCCGGCGACCGTGGCCGCCGAGAGGCCCATCATCACCATGGCCACGGCGCGACCCCGGCGCCCGGCCGGGACGAGGGACGCGGCCACGAGCGACGCGACGCCGAAGTAGGCGCCGTGCGGCAGCCCGGCGACGAAGCGAGCGAGCAGGACGGGGACGTATCCGCTCGCCACGGCCGTGAGGGCGTTGCCCAGGCCCAGGCCGGCCAGCAGCCACAGCAGCAGCGTGCGCTTCGGCATCCGCGCGGCGAGCGACACGATCAGGGGCGCTCCGACGACGACGCCGAGGGCGTACGCGGAGATGATGTGACCCGTCGTGGGGATGTCGCGGTCGATGCTCTCGGCGACGTCGGGCAGCAGGCCCATCGTCACGAACTCGGTGGTGCCGATCGCGAAGCCGCCCAGGGCCAGGGCCAGCAGGGCCAGGCCGACGTGGCGGGCGCGCGTCGGTTCGGTTGGTGTCGAGGTCACAGCAGGTACAAGGCCCGCACCGCCGCTTCGATTCCGTTCCGGCCGTGCGAGCCGGGTCACTGCTTGCCGCAGGCCGCTCGTTCGCGCGACGATCGAGTGTGACCCGATTCGTCTTCAACACCGCCGCCACGCTCGACGGATTCCTGGCCGACACCGACCACAGCCTCAGCTGGCTCTTCGCCGTCGAGGGCGGCACCCCCGACGCCCCCGAGCACGCCGACCCGTTCACCGCGTTCCTCGCGTCGGTCGGTGTCACCGTGCTCGGCTCCTCGACGTACGAGTGGCTGCTGCGCGAGACCGGCGCGCTGGAGAAGCCCGAGGCCTGGCCCGACGCGATGTCGGGCAAGCCGGCCTTCCTGTTCACGTCGCGCGACCTGCCGGTGCCCGCCGGCGCCGACCTGACCGTCGTCTCGGGCGACGTCCGCGACCACCTCGCCGCCATCCGCTCACGCGCGGGTGACCTCGACGTGTGGCTCATGGGCGGAGGCGACCTCGTGGGCCAGTTCGACGACGCCGGCGCCCTCGACGAGGTGCAGGTGAGCGTCGCGCCGGCCACCCTCGGCGCGGGCCAGCCCCTCCTCCCCCGCCGGCTCGGGCCGGACCGCCTCCGGCTCACCGACGTCGACCGCCGCGGCCAGTTCGCCCACCTGACCTACGCGGTCGCGCGGCCCACCTGATAACTGCGGCCCACGCCCCTACGCTGAGCGAGTGACCAGCGTTGCGATCGCCGCCCCGAACACCGCCGCGGCGGAGGCGGGCGAGGCGATCGTCAAGGCCGGGGGCAACGCGATCGACGCGGCACTGGCCGCCGCGTTCGTCGCGATGGTGAACGAGGTCGGCCTCGTGTCGGCGAGCGCGGGCGGGTTCCTGACGATCCAGCCGCCCGACGGCTCGAAGCCGGTGACGATCGACGGCTGGATGGACATGCCGGGGCGCGACTGCCCCGACCGGCGAGGCGAGGGCACGTGGGACGTCCTCACCGAGTACGGCGGCGGCGTCACGATCACCGTCGGCCCGGGCTCGGTCGCCACCCACGGCGCGATCGCGGCCTTCGGCGAGGCGCACCGCCGCTGGGGCCACCTGCCCTGGTCCGAACTGCTCGCCCCGGCGATCAACGTGGCCCGCGGAGGGTTCCGGCTCAGCGCCGCCTCGCGGTACTACCTCTCCTACGTGCACGACACGATCTTCGGCTGGGACGAGGCGAGCCGCGCCGCCGTGCACGACGCCCAGGGTGGCGTCGCGGAGGACCACCTCGTGGTGCCGCACCTCGCGGACTCGTTCGAGCGCATCGCGCGCCACGGCCCGGCCGAGCTCTACACCGGCGAGCTCGGCCGTGCGATCGCCGAGGACGTGCTGGCCCGTGGCGGCCTCCTCGGCCCCGACGACCTCGCGGCCTACGAGCCTGTCGTGCGCCCCGCGCTCACCGCGCGCATGGAGGGCTGGACGCTCGGCACCAACCCGCCGCCTGCCGTGGGAGGCGTGAGCGTGGCCGCGATGCTGCGTCTCATGGCGGGGCACGGCCTGACCGACACCGAGCACCTCCTGCGCGTCCAGCGCCGGGTGCTGGGCGAGCGGCTGCGAACCTTCGACCACACCGACGACCTCGACCGCGACGCGGCGGCGTTCCTCGACCTGATCGACCGCGACGGCATCGCCGCCCTCGAGTCCGGCTCCACGGCGCACGTCTCCACCGCCGATGAGGAGGGCACGGCCTGCTCGGTGACGATCTCGTCGGGCTACAGCTCCGGGATGATCGCCCGCGAGACCGGGATCTGGCTCAACAACTGCCTCGGCGAGCAGGAGCTGAACCCGCGCGGCCTGCACGGCCTGCCGCCCGGGTCGCGCCTGCTGTCGAACATGGCGCCCACCGTCGGCCGTCACGCCGACGGCGGCGTCCTGTCCATCGGCTCGCCCGGCGCCGACCGCATCACGACCGCGATCCTGCAGGCGCTGACCGGGCTCGTCGAGGACGGGCTGTCCCTGCAGGAGGCCATCGACCACCCGCGTCTGCACGTGCACCGCGCCGCGACGGAGGACGAGGAGATCAAGGTCGAGGACCCCGACCACCTGTCGATGTACTTCGGCGGCGTCTCGGGAGCCATGTCCACCGCCGACGGCACGCTCGTCGCAGCCGCGGACCCGCGTCGCGACGGTGCCACCCGGGTCGTCGGTCGCCTACGCTGACCCGATGACCGCCTCGCTCGTCCCAGAGCCCGTCGTCATCGCCCACCGCGGCGTCCCGGGATCGCGCCTCGAGCACACCCGGCCGTCCTACCTGCTGGGGATCGAGCAGGGTGCCGACTACATCGAGCCCGACGTCGTGGCCACGAAGGACGGCGTCCTCGTCGTCCGCCACGAGAACGAGATCGGCGGCACCACCGACGTCGCGGGTCGCGCCGAGTTCGCACACCTGCGCACGACGAAGTTCATCGACGGGATGCCGCTGACGGGCTGGTTCACGGAGGACTTCACCCTCGAGGAGATCAAGACCCTGACCACCCGCGAGCGCCTGCCCGAGCTGCGCCCGCAGAATCTGCCCCTCCAGGGCACCGAGCCGATCCTGACCCTCGACGAGGTGATTGACATCGCCGAGGCGGAGAACGCGCGCCGCGGACCGGACGTCGCACCGATCGGCGTCTACATCGAGACCAAGCACCCCACGTACTTCCGGTCGATCGGGCTGGACCTCAACGACCGGCTGCTCGAGGTGCTCGACCGGCGCAGGCTCAACCACGAGGACGCGAAGGTCGTCATCCAGTCGATGGAGACGGCGAACCTCAAGGACCTGCGCCACCGGACGCCCCTGCCGCTCGTGCAGCTCATGGAGCGCCTGGGCGCCCCCTACGACCTCGCGTCCACCTACGACCCGCGCGACTACGCCGCTCTCACCGCCCCGGCCGAGCTCGCGAGGATCGCGGAGTACGCGCAGGGCATCGGCCCGAACAAGAGCCTGGTCATCGCGCGGGCCCGCGACCACACGCTGCTCGACGAGACCGGCCTCGTGCGAGATGCGCACGAGGCCGGCCTCTTCGTCCACATCTGGACGATGCGCAACGAGAACAACTTCCTGCCGAAGCAGATGCGCACCGGAGGAACGAAGGCCGACCCCGGTGACGCGACGGCCGAGCTGCTGGCCTTCTACGCCGCCGGGGTCGACGGGGTGTTCTCGGACTTCACGCAGACGGCGGTGGCGGCGCGGTCGGCCCATCGGTCGTCGGCGGGCCCCACACCTGGCTGACCGGCGCCTGCGGCATCAGCAGCCAGGCGGCGAGGTAGACCAGGACCGTCGTGCCGATGCCGACGACGATGAGCACCACGGTGATGACGCGGATCAGCGTGGCGTCGACGCCGGTGTACTCGGCCAGTCCGCCGCACACGCCGCCGAGCCACTTGTCGGTGGCGCTGCGGGTGAGCTTCTTGGGCGCAGGGGTGGGGTTCATGACTTCCTCCTGAGGGTCAGGGCGATGCCGGCGACTCCGGCAAGGATGAGGGTGACGAGTCCGGCGACGGCCAGACCGTCGGCGCTCGCGAGGTCGTAGTGGAGCAGCGCCCACCCCACGAGCGTGAGGGTGAACAGGACGCCGAAGACCAGCGCGTCCCAGCGCATCGGATGGGTGTTCATCGACGAACCACCTGGATCTCGCCCGCCGTGCCGTTGATCTCGATGCGGTAGGCCCCGGGGGCGTCGGAGGGCCTGTCGAGTGAGGGGTTCTGCCCGTCGGCGACGCGGTCGAAGACCTCGATGCGTCCTCCGGCGGAGAGGCGGGCCTCGACCGCGACGTCCAGGCCCTCGGGCACCACCACGAGGGTCTCGCCGACGCCGTTGTCGATCTCGAGCGTCCGCCCGGTGAGCGTCTGCGGGTCCTGGATAGAGGTCAGGTCCACCTGGACCCGGCCGAAGCCCTGCTCGATGGGCTCGGCGATCGCGGCGGCCGTGGTGGGCCGCAGGTCGATGTCACCGGCCGAGAGGTTGGGTGCCACCGAGGCGACCGCCAGGACGGGGATCGCCAGCAGGCCGAGCGGGACGAGAGCACCCGGGTGGCCGATCCTCGTGCCGACGAACAGGCCTGCGGCGACGATGCCCAGCGCGACGGCCGGGTAGATCGCGGCGTCGAGCGGCTCCTGGACGATCGACCAGAGGCCGAGGGCGCCCATGGCGGCGATGATCGCCGACAGGGTCAGGAGCAGGAGGGCCGGCGACCAGCGCTGGCGGGGACGGGCGGGCGGCATCACCGGGGTGGGCGGCGGGCCCGGGGGCTGCCCGGGAGGGCCCGGCTCGTGCAGCACGGCGGTGTGCTCGCCCGGGCGCTCGTCGGTGTCCGACGCGTCGGGCATCAGGGGGGTGGTCATCTCGTCGTCTCCTGTCAGGGACGTGGTGGTCGGCTCGTCGGAGCCGGTGAACGCCTGGGCGGACGGCCCCGGCTGGTAGGGCGGGGGCGGTGCGAACTGTGGCGGGGCGTCCTGCTGACGTGACCGGGTCACGAGCCGCCAGACGAGGACGGCGACGGCGACCGGGACGGCGAGCCACACCAGGGTCCACACCGGCCACCAGAACCAGCCGCCGAGGCCCCACGCGGTGTCCCCGAGGATCGCGGCGAGCGCGATGATGCCGGCGACGATCAGTCCGACGGACCGCAGCTGCGAGTCGGACTTGAGGTCGAAGGCCTCCCCCAGCACGCTGCGCTCGGAGCCCTCGGCGGGGATGAGCAGCCAGCAGGCCGCGTAGAGGATCGGTCCGGCGAACCCGGCGACGGTCAGGACCACGAAGCCGATCCGCACGATGACCGGGTCGATGTTGAGGGCTCGCGCGACGCCGCCCGAGACGCCGCCGAGCAGCTTGTCGCCGGTCGAGCGTCGCAGGGCATCCAGCTGCGAGCCGTGGGTGGGAGAACTCATGGCACCAGCCTGCCGACCGGGGGCGACGTGCACCATCGGGTGATCCCCTGGTCCTCCCCCGAGACGGGTCGGCACCGAACCGGGGTCGCACCTGATGGCGTCCACGCGCGCCCGCGTGTGAGGGTGGGGTCATGACGACCGCCGCCTCCGACGCCGCCGGCACCGGCCGGCGCCCGGGTGACGGCTACCGCCGGGCGTACCGCCCCGCGGACGCGCGCATCGTGGCGGGCGTCAGTGCGGGCCTGGCCGAGCACCTCGGCCTGCCCGTGGTGTGGGTGCGCGTCGGCTTCGTCGTGGCGACGTTCGTCCACGGCACGGGCCTGCTGGCCTACCTCCTGCTGTGGTGGTTCCTGCCCCTCCAGGCCCCGGTCGACGACTCCCCCGGCCTGGCCTCGGCCCGGCGCCGCGGACTGCGGGGCGCGGCGGGCGGCCCGTCACGTCGCGAGGTCGTCCAGAGCGTCGCGATCGGGGCGATCGGGCTCGGCGCCCTCGGACTGATGGCCCTGGCGGGCGGCTGGCTCGAGGGCTGGATGCTGCCGCTGCTGCTGGTCGTCACGGGGGTCGCGCTGGTCTGGCGGATCTTCGACGACGCCACCTGGAACTCCTGGCTCCGGCAGACGCGCGGCCCGGCGTTCGCCGTGCGTCTCCTCGTGGGCGTGTCCCTCATCGGCCTGGGCGCGATCTACGTCCTCACCGTGAACCGCGGCTGGTCGGCGGCCGTCGACTTCGCCGCCGCGCTGGCGATCGCGGTGGTCGGCCTCGTGCTGATCCTGGGGCCGTGGATCCTCGGCCTCTGGACCGATCTCGGCGAGGAGCGACGCGAGCGCATCCGCTCGCAGGAGCGGGCCGACGTCGCCGCCCACCTGCACGACTCCGTGCTCCAGACACTCGCCCTGCTCCAGAAGAACGCCGACGACCCGGCCGCGGTCGCCACCCTCGCGCGACGGCAGGAGCGCGAGCTGCGCGACTGGCTCTACGGACGCCAGGACGAGACCGCCACCTTCGCCACCGCCCTGCGCGACCTCGCCGCCGAGGTCGAGACGAACCACCGGATCCCCGTGGAGGTCGTCACGGTGGGCGACGCGCTGCCCGACGACGCCCTCCGGGCCCTGCTCGCCGCCACCGGCGAGGCGGTCGTCAACGCCGCCAAGCACTCCGGCGCCGACCGGGTCGACGTCTACGCCGAGCGTGTCACGGGCGAGCACGGCGACCTCATCGAGGTGTTCGTCCGCGACCGCGGCACGGGCTTCGACCCCGCCGCGGTGCCCGACGACCGGCTCGGCGTGCGCGGCTCGATCATCGGTCGTGCGGAGCGCCACGGTGGCACCGCCCGCGTCCGCAGCACCCCCGAGACCGGCACCGAGGTCGCCCTGACCATGCCGGTCTCGAACGGCGACAAGGAGAAGTCATGAGTGTCCTGTCCGTGCTGGTCGTCGACGACCACGCGATGTTCCGCACCGGCGTCCGTGCCGAGCTGGAGCGGCTCGGCAGCGGCCGTGTGGAGGTCGTCGGCGAGGCCGAGGACGTCGACACCGCGGTCGCCGCCATCTCCGCCCTGCGCCCCGACGTGGTGCTCCTCGACGTGCACCTGCCCGGGGGCGGCGGCCCGGAGGTCATCCGTCGCGCGGGCGCGACCGTGACGTTCCTGGCCCTCTCCGTCAGCGACGCCGCCGAGGACGTCATCGGCGTCATCCGCGCCGGCGCCCGCGGCTACGTCACCAAGAACATCTCGGCGCCCGAGCTGCTCGACGCGATCGACCGGGTGGCCGGCGGCGACGCCGTGTTCAGCCCCCGTCTGGCGGGCTTCGTGCTCGACGCGTTCGCCGGGACCATCGCGGTGGCCCAGGTCGACGAGGACCTCGACCGGCTCACCGAGCGCGAGCGCGAGGTCATGCGCCTGATCGCGCGCGGCTACGCCTACAAGGAGGTCGCGAAGGAGCTGTTCATCTCCGTCAAGACCGTCGAGACCCACGTCTCCAGCGTCCTGCGCAAGCTCCAGCTCTCGAGCCGCCACGAGCTCACCCGCTGGGCGAACGACCGCCGGCTGATCTGAGCCGCGCCCCTCCTCCACTTTTGGAACGGGATGCACCCCCGCCGGCGCGCATCGCGTGCATCCCGTTCCAAAAGTGGGACGGGGCGGCCCTCTCGACCGTAGGGTGACCGGACGTCCCCCACGCAAGGAGTCCTGGTGCGCAAGATCCTGGTCGCGGTCCTGATGACGAGCTCTCTCGTGCTGGCGTCCGCGCCGGCCGAGGCCGCCACGAAGTTCAAGAACTGCACGGCCCTCAACAAGAAGTACCCGCACGGCGTGGGCATGCCCGGCGCCAAGGACAAGACGTCGGGCAAGCCCGTCACGAGCTTCAAGCGCAGCAAGGCCCTCTACAAGGCCAACAAGACCAAGGACCGCGACAAGGACAGGATCGCCTGCGAGAAGCGGTGAGCCTTCCCCGCTCAGCCGGCGGCGAGCGCCGGGTGCGGGTACTCCTCGGCGCGGTGCTGGAACGACAGGATCGCCGGGTTCACCACGACGCCGTCGCGGATCTCGATCGCCCGCGAGACGACCGTCGCGGCGTCCCAGCCTGCGGGGCCCGCCATGACCGTCTCCAGGTGGGGCAGCAGCGCCGCGCTGATCTCCCACGTGGCGGAGTCCCACAGCAGCGAGGGGCTGTGGTCGACGGCGTAGTAGAGGACGTTGTCGCCCACGGTGAACGTCGGCTCGTCGAACGTGGTGGGCCTGGCCCAGCTGAAGCCCATCGCCTCGTCGCACGACACGTCGACCACGATCGTTCCGGACGCGATCGAGGCGAGGTCTCCCTCGTCGAGGAAGGTCAGCGGCGCGTCGGGATTCTGCAGGACGCAGTTCACGATGATGTCGTTGTCGGCCAGGAACTCGGCCACCGGCACCATGCCGTCCGGCGTCTGGGCCCAGAGGTCCTCCGGGTCGTCACCCTCGCCCCCGCGCTCGAGCTGCACGATCTGTGTGCCGTGGATCGGTGAGCCGACCGCGGCGACGTCACGGTTCGTCAGCACGTGGACCTCGCTGATGCCGTGCGCGTTGAGGGCCGTGACGGCACCACGCGCCGTGGCACCGAAGCCGATGACCGTGGCCTTCATCCGGCGCCCGTAGTCGCCCGTGCGGCCGGCGAGCTGCAGCGCGTGCAGCACCGAGCAGTAGCCGGCCAGCTCGTTGTTCTTGTGGAAGACGTGCAGCGCGAAGCGGCCGTCCTCGGTCCAGTGGTTCATCGCCTCGAAGGCGATGAGCGTCAGCCGACGGTCGATCGCCACCTGGGTCAGCGCGGCGTCCTGCACGCAGTGCGGCCAGCCCCAGACGGTCTGCCCCTCGCGCATCTGCACCAGGTCCTCGGCCTGGACCTTGGGCAGCACGATGACGTCGCAGTCGGCGATCAGCTCCTCGCGGGAGGCGATCCGCCCGACGAGGGGCGCCAGCTCCGCGTCGGTGAGCCCGAAATCCTTCCCGTACCCCTGCTCGAGCCGCACGAACCGGCGCAGCTCCGGAGCGATGTCCTCCAGGTGTCGAGGATGGACCGGGAGCCGGTGCTCGTTCTCCTTGCGGGAACGGGCCAGCAGGCCGATGAGAAGGGGCGTGGTGGGCGTGCGGGGCGATGCGGCGGCCGAATCGGCCATAGGGGTTCCCTTGCTGGAGGACCTGAGAGGTCCCGACCCCTCACGGTAAGCCCTGCGGGACCGGTCGCGAACCACGCGAGCTCCCGGGTCAGGGCAGGTCGATCCTCAGGAACTCCGGGCGGTAGAGGCTCGGGTCGGCCTGGACGTCGCCGTCCTTCGTGTTGCGGCTGACCGACACCACCATCGTGCCCTCCTGCGGGAACAGCTCGGGGTGCGCGAGCGGCATGTAGCGCAGCGCCGACGCGGTCGACGGGATCTTCGCGACCGGCGGGGCCGCCACGAACGGGCCGGTCGGGCCGGGAGCCGTCCAGACCACCAGGTCGGTGCCGACGAAGTCCGCGCGCTTGCTCAGCGCGTACCAGCGCTTGCCCTCGCGGAAGACCGAGAACGTCTGGGAGACCCCGTTGTCCTGCTCGATCACGGTGGCCGCGCCGTCGGCGTCGCGCTGCCACTTCTTCCCGTCCCAGTACCGCCACTTCGACTGGTCGGTGACGTCGGCCAGCTTCGCGCGGGCCACCGACACGGCCCAGCCGAACCCGGCGTCGCTCGTGCGGCTCGTGCCGTAGAGGTAGACCGAGTCGCCGACGACCGTCGCGGCGGCGCCCCACGTGGGCCGGGAGGTGTCGGGGTCGTCCTCGCCCAGGTCGACCACCCGCTGCAGCACGGGCGCGCGTCCCGGCTCGACCCGGAAGATCGCCACCGCAGGTCCCAGGTTCTCGAAGCCAAACAGCTCGTCGCCCGTCTGCCGCACGCGCTGCGCCATGACACCCACGAGGTCGCGACCCAGGTCGACGGCGGCGACCGACATGGGCCAGTAGCCCACCCCGTCCGCACGGTCGGGGATCACGGCGCTGCGATCCTTCCGCTGCACGAGCCCGACGCACGTGTCGTCGAAGAGCAGCATCGAGTTGCGCACCATCGTCTGGCTGGCGTAGTCCGGCCGCCGGATCGTGTCGCCGAACACGAACAGCCCACGGCCGTCGGCCAGCTGCGTGCTGGCCCCGACATCGCCTCCCACGAATCCCTCGACGTCGCTGACCGTCTCGATCCGCTCGTTGAGCTCCTCGACGCTGGTCGGCGGGCTGACCTTCTTGCAGGTCACGGTGACGGGAGGGTCCAGGTCGGTGGTGGTGAAGGCGGGCACTGCGGGGGTCACGACGAGCAGGCCGGTCATCACGAGCGCGCCGGCCGTGGCGGCGACGGGATGCCGGCGCAGCGACGGATGGAGGTCCCGCCGGGCATGTCGCGGCTCGGCAGCCGTGGCCGCGACGGTGGCCGCGGTGAGCCCGAGCAGGGTCCACAGCGCCATCATCACCACGACCTGCTCGACCCCCTCGCCGCCGAAGTAGGCCAGGCCGCGCACGGCCGACGTCGCCGCTCCCGGCGGCAGCCAGGCCAGCAGGGTGGGCCACACGACCGGCACCGGCGTCAGTGGCCACGCGCCGATCGCGCCCGGGATCCCCAGCACCAGGCCGAGGACGGCGAGGCCGAGCCCCAGGCGACCGAACCAGGCGATCAGCGCCAGCGTCACCGAGCCCACTCCCAGCACGACGATCGCCCCGAGACCCGCGAGCGCGAGGAACGGCGCGTCGAGGCGCCGGATGACGACCTCGCTCAGGAACGCGCCCCCGAGCCCGGCCACGACCGCCCCGGCCGCGAGGCCCGCGAACCTCAGCACGACGAGGGACGCCGACGGCGACCTGGCGCCGAACACCAGGCCGAGCAGGGCGGCGAAGGCCACGCCGAGGATCGCCCACGCGATGCCGAGCCGGAACGGCCCGACGCCCTCGGGATCGCGCTCGGCCGTGGGGATCCTGTCCTCCACCTTCACGCTCTGCCCGCTGGCGGCCAGGATGCTCGAGACGACCTCGCGGACCTTCGCGGCCTCGGCAGTGCCGTCGGCGCTGGCCACCCACAGGACGTGCTCGTCCTTCTTCCCCATCACCACGACGCCGCTCACGGACCGTTTCGCCAGGCTCTTCTGGGCCGCCTCCTTCGACGGGCTGACCCGGGCGGCGACCTCGTGCTCGCTGGGCCCGTTGAGGGCGTCGCGCATCGTCGAGGCGTCAGGATCGGGACCGACGACCGCGACCGGGATCTCGCGCGGGGCCGCTTGGTTCAGGCCGGGCAGCTCGGACGCCGGGTCGAGCCACACCAGGACCGCGGTGAGGAGCATCGCGACGACGAACCCGGCCGCCGTCAGCCCCACTCCGTGCTGGCGCATGTCGTTCACCGTAGCGGGGCGTTCGGCGCTCCCGTGGTCCTGCGCCTCTGGCCGCCGGGCTGTCGGGGATCGCGACTACGCTGGATCCTGCGATGACCCTGCCATTCCCCGTGCCCTCCGCCCGCCCGTCCGCTCCCGGCCCGGCCGATGCCGACGCACCCCCGGCGAAGCGCCGCACCGCCCGGTCCGACGAGCTGCTCGAAGGACTCAACGACGCCCAGCGGACCGCCGTCTCGCACACCGGCGGCCCCCTGCTGGTGGTGGCCGGCGCCGGCTCGGGCAAGACCCGGGTGCTCACCCGCCGCATCGCCTGGCTGATCGCCGCCCGCGGTGCCCATCCCGGCTCGATCCTGGCGATCACCTTCACCAACAAGGCCGCCGCCGAGATGCGCGAGCGGGTCGCCGAGCTCGTGGGCGGCCGCGCGCGGATGATGTGGGTCTCCACGTTCCACTCCGCCTGCGTGCGGATCCTGCGCCGCGAGGCCGACAAGTTCAGCTACACGTCGTCGTTCAGCATCTACGACGCCGCCGACTCGCGCCGCCTGATGACCCTCGTCGTCAAGGACCTCGACCTGGACCCCAAGAAGGTCAACCCGCGCGCCGTCCTCAACTGGGTGTCGAACCACAAGAACGAGCTGGTCGACCACGAGGAGGCCGGGCGCCGCGCCTCCAACGGCACCGACGAGACCTACGCGCAGTGCTACGCGGAGTACCAGCGCCGGCTCCGCGCGGCGAACGCCATGGACTTCGACGACATCATCATGAACACCGTCCACCTGTTCCAGGCGTTCCCCGAGGTCCGCGACACCTACCGCCGCCGGTTCCGCCACGTGCTCGTCGACGAGTACCAGGACACGAACCACGCCCAGTACACGCTGATCAAGGAGCTCTGCGACGAGGAGTCCGACCTCATGGTCGTGGGCGACTCCGACCAGTCGATCTACGCCTTCCGCGGCGCCACGATCCGCAACATCCTCGAGTTCGAGGACGACTACCCCAACGCCGACACGGTGCTGCTGGAGCAGAACTACCGCTCCACGCAGAACATCCTGGCCGCGGCCAACGGCGTGATCTCGCGCAACTCCGGCCGCCAGGACAAGAAGCTGTGGTCCGCCGAGGGCGACGGCGAGATGCTGGTCGGCTACGTCGGCGACGACGAGCGCGACGAGGCGCAGTTCATCGCCGACGAGATCGACCGGCTCTCCGACGCCGGCATCGCCGCCGCCCGCGACGTGGCGGTGTTCTACCGCACCAACGCGCAGAGCCGTGTGTTCGAGGAGGTGTTCATCCGCGTGGGGCTGCCCTACCGGGTCGTCGGCGGTGTCCGCTTCTACGAGCGCAAGGAGGTCAAGGACGCCCTGGCCTACCTGCGCGTCCTGGTGAACCCCCGCGACGCCGTCTCGATGCGCCGCGTGCTCAACGAGCCCAAGCGCGGCATCGGCGACCGGGCCGAGGGCGCGCTCGAGCGCTTCGCCTCCCGCCACGACGTCAGCTTCTGGGAGGCCATGACCCGCGTCGACGAGATCGACGAGCTCGCCACCCGCTCCCGCTCGGCCGTGTCCGCGTTCGCCACGACGATGTCCGAGCTGATGGACCTGGCCGCCTCCGGCGCCCCGGCCGACGCCGTGCTGGAGGCGGCGCTGACGAAGTCGGGCTACCTCACCGTGCTCGAGAACAGCACTGATCCGCAGGACGAGACCCGCGTGGAGAACCTCGCCGAGCTCGTCGCGGTCGCCCGCGAGTTCGTCGCCTCCGCCGCCACCCTCGAGGAGGGCGAGGAGCCCGACCCCGACGTCACCCTGGCCGCCGGTTCCCTCGACGCGTTCCTCGAGCAGGTGGCGCTCGTGGCCGACGCCGACTCGCTGCCCGACGCGAAGGACGGCGTCGTCACCCTCATGACCCTGCACACGGCCAAGGGCCTGGAGTTCCCGGTGGTGTTCCTCACCGGCCTCGAGGACGGCGTGTTCCCGCACCTGCGTTCGCTCGGCGACCCGGCCGAGCTGCAGGAGGAGCGCCGACTGGCGTACGTGGGCATCACCCGGGCGCGCGAGCGGCTCTACCTCACCCGCGCCACCGTGCGCTCGGCCTGGGGCGCCCCGTCGTACAACCCGGCGTCGCGGTTCCTCGACGAGATCCCGGCCACCCTGATCGACTGGAAGCGCGAGGCCAGCGCCCCCACCCAGTGGGCCCCACGCACGCCCGCGGCGTCGTTCCGGTCGTCCACCGTGGCCGCGCGCTCGAAGAAGAAGACCTCGGGCGAGGTCATGTCCCTGTCACCCGGCGATCGCGTCACGCACGACAGCTTCGGGCTCGGCACGGTCGTCACGGTGGAGGGCACGGGCCAGAACTCGGTCGCCAGCGTCGACTTCGGCTCGGCCGGGGTCAAGCGGCTCTTGCTGCGCTACGCCCCGCTCGAGAAGCTCTGAGCCGCGCGGCGGTCAGGGGGTGACGCCGTGCGCGGCGAGAGCCGCGTACGGGTCGACCGGGTCGCCGCCGCCGGGGCGCACCTCGAGGTGCAGGTGCGGGCCGGTCACGTTGCCGGTGGCTCCCGTGGCACCGATGACGTCACCGGGCGCGACCTGCTGGCCCACGCTGACCGAGATCGAGCTCTGGTGGCAGTACCAGATCTCCGTGCCGTCGGCGAGGGTGACGATCGTGCGGTTGCCGTAGGCCCCCTCGTAGCCCGCCGAGGTGACGGTGCCGGCCGCCATCGAGACGATCGTCGAGCCCGACGGGCCGGCGAAGTCCAGGCCGGTGTGGCGACCGCTGCTCCAGTAGCCGCCGCCCTGGCCGAAGCGCGCCGTGAGTCGGTAGCCGACCACGGGGATGACCCACTGGTTGCGGATGATCTCGTCCTGGCGCTTCTCGGCGGCCTTCTCGTAGCCGGCCTTCTGCTGCGCAAGGGCCTTCTGGACCTGCTGGGCCTGCAGCGGCTTCTGGATGGCGAGCTCGCGGTCGTAGCTGCGGGAGACGTCCACCGCGTTGGTGGCGTTCGCGCCGACGTAGTTCTTGGCCAGCGCCGCGTCGGCACCGGCGAGCAGGCCGGGCGAGGTGACGCTGATCGAGCCGACGGCCGCGATCACGACGGCGGCGACACCGGCGAGCAGCCGGGTGCGGCCAGTGGCGGCCGCGGCGCGGCGCGCACGGCGGGCGCCGGGGATGCGGCCCTCGGGGATCGAGCCGATCGCGGGGAAGGTGAGGGTGTCCTCGGCCGGCACGGTGGCCACGGGCTCGGGGAGCGCGGTGGCGGGCTCGGCCGCGACGGGGGCGTGCGCGCGGCGGGAGCCGGCCACCGGAGTGGGCTGCTTGGCGCGACGGCCGACGCTGTAGGTCTGGGTGGTCGACTGAGGGCTCAGGGCCTTCATGACGACGGTCGAGTCGGAGTCCTGCTCGACGGGGCGCGAGGCGCGCCGCGAGCCGACGTTCCGGGGTGCTTCATTGGCATCCGGGGTCGACCGACCGCTCGCTCGGGAGCGATCGAATTCGGCCATACGGGAGCCTCCGGGGGGTCAGGCAAACGGACTCGCCGAGTCTAGGGGACCCGGCGCCGCGAATTCCAACCCTTTGTCGAAGTGACCCACCGTTAGGACACGGATACCAGAGGAAAGTCGAAGCCGCACGTCCACGAAGTGGGACGGTGTTTCAACTCACGTTTACAAACCCACGAGGAAACGTGCGGTGAACGACGGGTAGAGTCGCGAGGGCTTCGGCGACGTCGCGTCCACGGCGCCCGCCGAACCACAGCGAATCCCACCATTAAGGACGTCACCGTGGATCTGATGGAATATCAGGCGAAGGAGCTCTTCGCCAAGCACAACGTTGCGACGACCCTCGGCACCGTGGTCACCACGGCCGAGGAGGCCAAGGCCGCCGCCGAACAGACGGGTGGCGTCACCGTCATCAAGGCGCAGGTCAAGGCCGGCGGCCGCGGCAAGGCCGGCGGCGTCAAGATCGCCAAGACCGCCGATGAGGCCTTCGAGCACGCCTCGAACATCCTCGGCATGGAGATCAAGGGCCTCACGGTCAACCGCGTGCTCGTCACGCCGGCCACGCCCCCCGTCGAGGAGTACTACTTCTCGTTCCTGCTCGACCGCGCGAACCGCAGCTACCTCTGCATCGCCAGCGTCGAGGGCGGCGTCGAGATCGAGGAGGTCGCCAAGACCAACCCCGAGGCCGTGCGCCAGATCCCCGTGGACGCCGGCACCGGCGTCGACGAGGCCAAGGCCCGTGAGATCGTCGCCGACGCCAAGTTCCCGGCCGAGCTGGCCGAGCAGGCCGTCGAGATGATCCAGTCCCTGTGGAAGGTCTTCGTCGAGGAGGACGCCACGCTGGTCGAGGTCAACCCCTTGGCGCGCCTGGAGGGCGACAAGCTGGAGGCCCTCGACGGCAAGGTCTCGCTCGACGAGAACGCCGACTTCCGCCACCCCGAGCACGAGGCGTTCGTGGACAACGACGCCACCGACCCGCTCGAGGTCAAGGCCAAGTCGAAGGGCCTGAACTACGTCAAGCTCGACGGCCAGGTCGGCATCATCGGCAACGGCGCCGGGCTCGTCATGAGCACGCTCGACGTCGTCGCGTACGCCGGTGAGGCCCACGGCGGCGTCAAGCCGGCCAACTTCCTGGACATCGGCGGCGGCGCCTCGGCGCAGGTCATGGCTGACGGCCTGGACGTCATCCTTCACGACGAGCAGGTCAAGAGCGTGTTCGTGAACGTCTTCGGCGGCATCACCTCGTGTGACGCGGTCGCGAACGGCATCAAGGGCGCGCTGGAGATCCTCGGCGACGAGGCGAAGAAGCCGCTCGTCGTGCGCCTCGACGGCAACAAGGTCGAGGAAGGCCGGGCGATCCTGAACGAACTGAACCACCCGCTGGTCACCCTCGTCGACACCATGGACGGTGCCGCCGACAAGGCCGCCGAGCTCGCGAACGCATAAGGACGAAACATGGCGATCTATCTCACCTCTGAATCCAAGGTCATCGTCCAGGGCATCACCGGCGGCGAGGGCACCAAGCACACCGCACTGATGCTGAAGTCCGGCACGAACGTCGTCGGCGGTGTCAACGCGCGCAAGGCCGGCACCACGGTCAAGCACGTCGATGCCGACGGCAACGACGTCGAGCTGCCTGTCTTCGCCTCGGTCGCCGAGGCGATCGAGAAGACCGGCGCCGACGTGTCGGTCGCGTTCGTCCCGCCGGCGTTCACGAAGGACGCCGTCGTCGAGGCGATCGACGCGGAGATCGGCCTGCTGGTGGTCATCACCGAGGGCGTGCCGGTCCAGGACACCGCGGAGTTCTGGGCCTACGCCCAGGGCAAGAAGACGCGCGTCATCGGCCCGAACTGCCCGGGCATCATCAGCCCCGGGCAGGCGCTCGCCGGCATCACGCCGGCGACCATCGCGGGCCCCGGCCCGGTAGGCCTCGTGTCCAAGTCGGGCACGCTGACCTACCAGATGATGTTCGAGCTGCGTGACTTCGGTTTCACCACCGCCATCGGCATCGGCGGCGACCCGGTCATCGGCACGACGCACATCGACGCGCTCGAGGCGTTCGAGAACGACCCCGAGACCAAGGCGATCGTGATGATCGGCGAGATCGGCGGCGACGCCGAGGAGCGTGCGGCCGAGTACATCAAGGCGCACGTCACCAAGCCGGTCGTCGGCTACGTGGCGGGCTTCACCGCCCCCGAGGGCAAGACCATGGGCCACGCCGGCGCCATCGTGTCGGGCTCGTCGGGCACCGCCCAGGCGAAGAAGGAGGCCCTCGAGGCCGCCGGGGTCAAGGTCGGCAAGACGCCGTCCGAGACCGCCGCCCTGATGCGGGAGATCCTCAAGGATCTCTGAGCCAGCTCAGCACGAAGCCCCCGCGACCTTACGGTCGCGGGGGCTTCGTCGTTGCTGGGGGCGGGCTCCCCGTCAGGCGAGAAGTCCGTCACTCCGGCGCGTGCGCGAGACGCTCGCCCGCGCGCTTGAGGACGGCGCGGAACTCACCACCGGAGATCGCGTACTTGCCGGCGGGCGGGAAGAGGACCTGGGTGACGTCGGAGCCGCGGCGCACGATGCCCATGCGGTAGTTGACGACCTTGTCCTTGCCGACCTCGAGGCCGACGCGCCACGAGGTGCCGGTGAAGTCCTCGCCACGGACGCGCTTGACGTCGCTGACCTCGGCCGGGATGTCGCCGTCGGCGCACTCCTCGAGGCGCTTGGTGACGCCGTCGACGAGCTTCTTGGCGTCCTTGGGCGACTCCAGCCGCGCCACGGTCTGGGTGAGCGCGAACTGGTCGGGCAGCTTCGTCGTCTCGGGGATCGCGAAGACCCGCGACTGGGCCGAGACGACGGACGGATCGGTGAACTTCGTGTCGTCGCACACCGTGGCGGTGGGGTTCTGGTCGGTGACCGGCATCGGCGCGCTGGCGCTCCAGACGCTGTCGATCGTCCGGACCGGCGGCAGGTCGACGACGCCGAGGAACTCGGGGTTCTTGCCCACGGCGGGCGGCACCGTGGGCGTCACGGTGAAGCGGGTGGAGCAGTCGCCGCCGGAGTCGGCGCAGACGCGGCTGATGGACTCGTTCAGGACGCGCGCGAACTGCCGGACGTCCGTGCGCTTGGTGCCGGGCGACTCGTGCACGAGCGTGCTGGTCAGGGTGCCCGACTGCGCGAGGCCCACCGTGATGAACCGGCTCGGCGAGCGGTACGACTGCAGGCGGAGGATCTGGAAGTCGCCGAACGGCCGCTCGACGCGGTAGGCGTCGACGAGGCGCGTGCGCGGGTGCTCACAGCCCGCGTAGAAGGACACGAGGCGGTCGAACGCGGCCTCGGAGGCCTCCTGCGAGCGCGAGACCTCGAGGGCCTGGGCCACGCGGTCGTCGGTGTCGTCGGTGAAGGCGCGGACGAACACCTTGAGCGGGTCGGGATCGGCGAAGCGCGTGGTGGGGCACGTCGCGTAGGGGGTCTGGTTGGCCGGGTCGGTGTCGGTCGCCTCGACCGTCCACGACGAGTCGGGACGCAGGGCCGCGACCTCGCCCGACGACAGCAGGTCGTCGGTGCCGATGTTGTGGGAGTCCAGGACGACGTCGCGCGACTCCGCGCCGATCTTCTCGCGGTCGGGCAGGGCCGACTGGCGGGCCGTGGCATCGCCCTGGGCGACGAACGCGCCACCGAAGAGCACCAGCGCGAGCGCGGCGGCCACCAGAAGGACGGCGTTGCGGCGGGCGCCCCGGGTGGCGGAGCGGCGCACCTCGGCGGCCGTGGGCAGGTCGAGGCCGGCGGTGACGACCGCCAGGGCCCGCATCCGCTCGACGACCTCGTCGATGGTCGCTCCGAGGCCCTCCTCGATCCGGCTGAAGCCGCGGGAGGCCAGCTCCAGGGCTGCCTCGTCGTCGACGCCCACCTCACGCGCGGCCTCGTCGAGGTCGACGTCGGCGATCGTCATCAGGCTGATGAGCCGCCGCGACGGCTGGTCGAGGTCGGCCAGCTGGGCCAGCAGCGCCGTGTCGGTGTCGTGGGTGCGCTTCCGGCGCCACGGGTGGGTGCCGCGGCTCAGGGCCGTGCCCTTCCAGGCCTCGGCCCGAGCGAACGACGCAGGATCGCCGGACGACACGCGCGACCACTGCCGCCAGGCATGGCGGTAGGCCTCGATCGTCGCCTCGCGAGCGACCTCCCGATCACCGCACTTCGCGTACGTGGTGACGAGGGTCACGCGCTGCGTCGAGGAGTAGAAGGCATCGAACTCGTCGACCCGAGTCATCTACCTTCCTCCTTCGATCGGCCCCGGCGTGTGCTGTCGGAATCGTCCCCACGATACCGGTTGGATGGTGAGGTGCCCGAGTCCCGTGCTGCCGATCAGTGGCGCCCGGCGATCCTCACCGCCGTCGGAACGGCGGTCCTGAGCGTCCTGATCGCCGGTGCCGCGGCCTCGTCGACGGCGGTCGCGGGCTCCACGGCCGACCTCGTCCGGTCCGCGATCCGCACGTGGCTGGTCTCCGTGGGTGCCACGCTCACCGCGGGCGAGCAGCGGCTCGACCTGGTGCCGATCGGCGCCACGATCGTCGTGATCGTGCTGGTGCTCGTGCTCACCCGCCTGTTCCTGCGAACCCCTGTCGCCGACCCCGGCGCCTTCGGGGCGATGACCGGTGGCGTGGCCGGTGTCCTCGCCGGCATCTGCTCGGCCGCCACCACCACCGACGCGACCAGCACGTCGTTCGTCCGCGCCGCGTTCGGCGCGTTCGTCGTCGTCGGGCTGCCCGCGGCGTGGGGCGCCTCGCGCCAGGCGGGCGTCGCGTGGCTCGGCCTGGCACCACGCTGGGTCCCGGTCGCCGACGGTGCCGTCACCGGCGTGATCGGCCTGCTCGGCGGAGCCACCGTGCTCACCTTCGTCATGCTCGTGCTGCACCTCGACCGGGCCTCCGACCTGTGGGCCACGCTCGATCCCGGTGGCCCGGTGCTGCTGGGCGTCCTGTGCCTGCTGGCGCTGCCCACGCTCGTGCTGTGGACCGCCTCGGTCCTGCTCGGCCCCGGCTTCACGCTGGGTCCGGACACCTCGGTCGACCTCGCCGGCTCGTCGCTCGGCGCCGTGCCCGGCTTCCCGCCCCTAGCGGCGCTGCCGGACCCCGGTCCCTTCGGCGGCTGGGTCGTCGTGCTGACCCTGATCCCCCTCGCGGCAGGCGTGGCGGCCGGGCTCGTCGCCCACACTCGCATGCCCGCGAAGGAGAGCACGTGGGGCCGGGCCGCCGGCGACGGCGCCCTGGCCGGAGCGGTGGCCGGCGCCGTGATCGGGCTCCTCGTCGAGACGGCGCGCGGCGGCATGGGCCCGGGTCTGCTGCAGTCCGCCGGTCCGCCGGCCTGGCAGAGCCTGCTCGTCGCGGTTCCGCTGCTCGCGGCGGGCGGCGCCCTCGGCGCGATCGGCGCCCACTATCGTTCTGCACGTGACCGAGCCTCGTCCTGAGCCCTCCCGGCTCGTGGTGCTGGTCTCCGGATCCGGCACCAACCTGCAGGCCCTGATCGACGCCTCCGCCGACCCGGCGTACGGCGCCCGGATCGTCGCGGTCGGCGCCGATCGCGACGGCATCGAGGGTCTCGCGCGGGCGCAGCGGCACGGCATCCCCACCTTCGTCGACCGCGTGTCCGACCACCCCGACCGTGCGGCGTGGGACGCGTCCCTCGCCGAGACGGTGGCGGCGTACGAGCCGGACCTCGTGGTCCTGGCCGGCTTCATGAAGCTCACGGGCCCGGCGTTCCTCGACCGCTTCGGCGGCCGCACCGTCAACACCCACCCCGCCCTGTCGCCGTCGTTCCCGGGCATGCACGGCCCGCGCGACGCACTCGCCCACGGCGTCAAGGTCACCGGGGCCACGCTCTTCGTGGTGGACGCCGGCGTCGACACCGGTCCGATCGTGGCCCAGGTGGCCGTCCCGGTCGAGGACGACGACGACGTCGAGTCCCTGCACGAGCGCATCAAGACCTCCGAGCGAGCCATGCTGGTGGAGTGGGTCGGGCGCCTCGCCCGCGAGCCCCACTCGATCGACGGCCGACGCATCCGCTTCCACCCGAAGGAACAGTCATGACTGACACCCGTCCCATCAAGCGCGCCCTCGTCTCGGTCTACGACAAGACCGGGCTGGCCGAGCTGGCCACCGCCCTGCACGCCGCGGGCGTCTCGATCGTGTCCACGGGGTCCACCGCGAAGACGATCGAGGCCGCGGGCGTCCCCGTGACCCCGGTCGAGGAGCTCACCGGCTTCCCCGAGTGCCTCGACGGCCGGGTCAAGACCCTGCACCCGCGCGTCCACGCCGGCATCCTCGCCGACCTGCGCCTGCCCGACCACGAGCGCCAGCTGCGCGAGCTCGAGATCGAGCCCTTCGACCTCGTCGTGGTGAACCTCTACCCGTTCCGCGAGACCGTCGCCTCGGGTGCGACGCCCGACGAGGTCGTCGAGCAGATCGACATCGGCGGTCCGTCCATGGTCCGCGCCGCGGCGAAGAACCACCCCTCCGTCGCGGTGGTCGTCTCCCCCGCCGCCTACGGCGAGGTCACCGACGCGGTCTCCGCGGGCGGCTTCACGCTCGAGCAGCGCAAGCGCCTCGCCGGGCAGGCGTTCGCGCACACGGCGGCCTACGACGTCGCCGTCGCCTCGTGGTTCTCCTCGTCCTACGCCCCCGCCGACGACGAGCAGTTCCCGGCATTCCTCGGCGCCACGTGGGAGCGCTCGGCGGTGCTGCGCTACGGCGAGAACCCGCACCAGCCCGCCGCGCTCTACACCGGCGACCAGCCCGGCCTCGCCGGAGCTGAACAGCTGCACGGCAAGGAGATGTCGTTCAACAACTACCTCGACACCGACGCGGCGCGCCGCGCCGCCTTCACGCACGACAAGCCCGCCGTGGCGATCATCAAGCACGCCAACCCCTGCGGCATCGCCGTGGGCACCGACGTCGCCCAGGCCCACGCCCGCGCGCACGCCTGCGACCCGGTCTCCGCGTTCGGCGGCGTGATCGCCGCCAACCGTCCGGTCACGGTCGCGATGGCCCAGCAGGTGGCCGAGGTGTTCACCGAGGTCATCGTCGCCCCCGACTACGAGGACGGCGCCGTCGAGGTGCTGCAGGGCAAGAAGAACATTCGCATCCTGCGCTGCCCGGCTCCCACCCACGAGATCCCGGTCGAGTTCCGGCCCGTCAGCGGCGGCCTGCTCCTGCAGGAGCGCGACCGCGTCGACGCCCACGGCGACGACCCGACGACGTGGACCCTCGCCGCGGGCGAGCCGGCCGACGCCGACACCTTCGCCGACCTCGTCTTCGCGTGGCGCGCGTGCAAGGCCGTGAAGTCCAACGCGATCCTGTTGGCCAAGGACGGGGCCTCGGTGGGCGTCGGCATGGGCCAGGTCAACCGGGTCGACTCGTGCCGCCTCGCGGTGGAGCGGGCCGGCGAGGAGCGGGCGCGTGGTGCGGTCGCCGCGTCGGACGCCTTCTTCCCGTTCTCCGACGGACCTCAGATCCTCATCGACGCGGGGGTTCGCGCGATCGTGCAGCCGGGCGGGTCGGTGCGTGACGCCGAGACCGTGGCCGCGGCCGCGGCCGCCGGCGTCACGATGTACGTCACGGGGACGCGTCACTTCTTCCACTGAGGCCGCGGTCGCGCAGGTCCTGCAGCATCTGCGTGCCGGTCTCGTCCTCGACGAGGTGGCCGATGATGAGGTTGCGCAGCGCCCGGACGACCTTGGCGGGCTCCTCGGTCTCGGGATTGACGCCGGCCGACCGGCGCAGTGCGATCCCGGCGATGAGGGCGACCATGTCCTCGGCCAGACCCTCGGCATCGGCGATCCCGGCCTTGTGGAGGAAGTCCTCGAGCAGGTGCTGCCCGGTGGTCAACGCCCTCACGGCCGCCTCGCGCAGCTGGGGGTCGCGAGCGGCACCCAGGATGACCGCGAGCTCGCGGGTGGAGTTCGCGGGCGTGCGCTTGGCCAGGACGGTGGAGGCGAACTCCACCGACGTGTCGCGGGTGATGAGGGACATCAGCCCGGCGACGTCGATGTCGGCGAGCTTCCCGACCGTCTCCAGCCAGCGCTCGATGTGGTGGTTCAGTGCCTCGCGCAGCAGGTCGTCGATCGTGGCGAAGTAGTAGGTCGTGGTGGCTGCCGGCAGTCCGGCCGCCGCGGCCACCGCCCGGTGCGTGACAGCGCGTGAGCCGCCCTCCACGAAGAGATCGACCGCGGCCTCCAGCAGGGCCTCGCGACGCTGCCGGCTCCGCTCCTGCGACAGCTGGGCCCTGGGTGCCATTCACGCAGTCTAGGGCCGACGTGACGGCCAGGATGGCCGACTCGGGCAGTCAGGCCCACCAGGTGTCGGCGTCGAGCAGCCAGTGGTGCCGCATCGACAGGGCGCGCTCGACGATCGCGGCGATGCCCGCGAGCGTGAGCACCGTCGCTCCCGTCCCGCCGAGCTCGACCGGCGAGTCGAAGCTCCAGCCCAGCCACTCGGCCACCTCCGCCCCGTGCGTGACGGTGTCCAGCAGGCTCATCGCGGCGACCACGAGCCCCACGACCAGGACCACCACGGCCGCCCGGGCCATGAGCGCGCTCAGCACGGGTCGTCGCTGGGCGAGGCGCTGCCGCCAGGCCTCGGCCATCTTCGGGTACGGGCTCAGCGGCAGCTCGGCGCCGGTCGCGAGCACGAGGTGCGCGCGCTTCACCCCGTAGAACGTGGTGGCGAACTCGATGCGGCCGCCGGGCACGGGGAACGCCGCCGGCGCCTTCGCCACGGCCGTCCGGCGGCCGTCGGCATAGAGCGAGACCTTGTCGTCCCAGTCGAAGAAGTCGTAGTCGACGGCGTACGTGTGACCGGCGTGGGTGAGACCCAGCAGGCTGCGGTTCACGACCTGGAGCCGCGAGTACGGCGGCAGCGGCCGGTCGTCCCCCGGCTCGTTCGCGCGCTTGCGTCCCATGTCGGCGTCCCCCTCACGTCGGCGTCACCTCAGTATGTCCGGCACCGCTCCCGCACAGGGGGCGCCCGTCGCGACGGCCGCGCATGAAAGACTCGGGTCCGTGACCGCCCAGACCCTCGACGGCAAGGCCGTCGCCGCCACCATCAAGTCCGAGCTCCGCGAGCGGGTCGACGCGCTGCGTGCGCGCGGCATCACCCCCGGGCTCGGGACGATCCTCGTCGGCGACGACCCGGCCAGCCGCTGGTACGTCGGCGCCAAGCACAAGGACTGCGCCGAGATCGGGATCGAGTCGATCCGCATCGACCTGCCCGCCGACGCCAGCCAGGCCCAGGTCGAGGCGGCCGTCGACCAGCTCAACGACGACCCGGCCTGCACCCTCTACATCGTGCAGCTGCCCCTGCCGAAGGGCCTCGACGAGAACGCCGTGATCGGCCGCATCGACCCGGCGAAGGATGCCGACGGCCTGCACCCGACCAACCTCGGCTGGCTCGTGCTCGGCAAGCCCGCTCCGCTGCCCTGCACGCCGCGCGGCATCCTCGAGCTGCTGCGCCGTCACGACGTCGAGATCGCCGGCCAGCACGCGGTCGTCGTCGGCCGCGGCATCACCGTGGGCCGGCCGATGGGGCTGCTGCTGACCCGTCGCAGCGAGAACGCCACCGTCACGCTGTGCCACACCGGCACGCAGGACCTGGCCGCGGAGGTGCGCCGTGCCGACATCGTCATCGCCGCCGCCGGCGTGCCGGGCATCATCACCGGCGACATGGTCAAGCCGGGCGCCGCCCTGCTGGACGTCGGCGTCAGCCGCGACGAGGCCGGCAAGATCGTGGGCGACCTCGCCCCGGACGTGTGGGAGACCGCCGGCTGGGTCACTCCCAACCCCGGCGGCGTCGGACCGATGACCCGCGCGATGCTGCTCAGCAACGTGGTCGACTTCAGCGAGGCCGTCGCCGAGGACGCGGGGTGAAGCTCCCCCGCAGCTACGGGTCGCGGATCTACCTGCTGCACCTCGTGGCGGTGGCCGTGGGCCTGGGCCTCATCGCGGTGGGCCCGTGGCGCCTCGGCGTCGTGGTGATCGGCGTCTCGTTCCTGGTCGCGGCGGCCTTCCGGATGGTGGTGCCGCTCGACCACACCGGCATGCTGCGCGTCCGCGGCAAGCTGTTCGACGTGCTGTGGATGGGCTTCCTCGGCACCTCGCTCGTGCTGCTGGCGCTCATCGTCCCCAGCTGATCACGACCTCCGAACGACGAAGCAGGGCCGTCCCGGTGGGGCGGCCCTGCTGTCGTGGTGCAGTGGATCAGATGAGGCCCAGCTGCGTGACGGCGTCGCGCTCCTCGGCGAGCTCGGCCACGCTGGCGTCGATGCGCGCCCGGCTGAACTCGTCGATCTCCAGGCCCTGGACGATCTCCCAGTCACCGTTGTTCGTGGTGACCGGGAACGAGCTGATGAGGCCCTCGGGCACGCCGTAGGAGCCGTCGGAGGCCACGGCCATCGAGACCCAGTCGTTCTCGGCCGAGCCGCGCAGCCAGTCGCGGGCCGCGTCGATCGTGGCCGAGGCGGCCGAGGCGGCGCTGGACGCGCCACGGGCCTCGATGATGGCCGCGCCGCGCTTGGCGACGGTGGGGATGAAGTCGTTCTCGATCCAGCCCTGGTCGCCCACGACCTCGGCGGCGTTCCGGCCGGCGATCTCGGCGTGGAAGATGTCGGGGTACTGGGTGGCCGAGTGGTTGCCCCAGATCGTCATCTTGCTGATGTCCGCGACCTTGGCGCCGGTCTTCGCGGCCAGCTGGCTGATCGCGCGGTTGTGGTCGAGGCGCGTCAGCGCGGTGAAGCGCTCGGCCGGGATGTTCGGCGCGTTCTTCATCGCGATGAGCGCGTTGGTGTTCGCCGGGTTGCCGGTGACGCCGATGCGCACGTCGTCGGCGGCGACCTCGTTGAGGGCCTTGCCCTGCGCGGTGAAGATCGCGCCGTTGGCCTCGAGCAGGTCGCCACGCTCCATGCCCTTGGTGCGCGGGCGCGCACCGACGAGCAGGGCGAGGTTGACGCCGTCGAAGATGTGGTTCGGGTCGTCACCGATCTCGACCGAGTCCAGCGTGGGGAACGCGCAGTCGTCGAGCTCCATCACGACACCCTCGAGCGCCTTGAGCGCCGGGGTGATCTCGAGGAGTCGGAGCTGGATCGGGGTGTCCGGGCCGAGCAGCGAGCCGCTCGCGAGACGGAAGAGAAGGCTGTAGCCGATCTGGCCGGCGGCGCCGGTGACGGCCACCTTGACAGGAGAGGTGCTCACGTCGATGTGCTCCTTGTGTGGGGTGTCTGCCTCGAAACTAGCGCAGGACGATTCCGGCCCCATCACCGCCCGGTCAGAGGTCGTCGATCTCGTTGTCGAGCGAGATCCAGTCCTTGGAGTCCTGCACACGCGTCTGTCCGCCCTGCGTCACGTGCAGCGAGCCGTCGACCGCGTGCAGCTCGTAGCGGGTGCCGTCGCCCTCGGCCACGTAGACGTCGTTGCGCCAGTCGTAGCTGCCGGACAGGTCGAGCGTGTCGCCGCCGTCAGGACGGATCACGACGCGGAACCGGTCGCCGACGGCGTCCTTGCCGCACACGGAGGTCTTGGCGCCCGACGTGGTCGACTTGTAGAGGATCACGGGGTAGTCGCCGCCGCACGCCAGGGACAGACCGTCGGTCGCCTGCTGCTCCTTGCTGACCGGAGTCTGGCCGCAGTCGGGCAGCAGGCTGTCGCCCTGGGTGCCGTCGGCGTTGAACCGGGTGTTGTCGTCCTCGCACTCGCCCGCGGTGGGTGCCGTGGTCGGCTCGGTGGTGGGGGCCGGAGCCGGGGCGTCGCGGCTGGGATCGACCGAGAGGACCGGCGCGGTGGGCGTGGGCGTGGTGGCCGGACCCTTCGCCTCGTCGTCGGAGCCGCCGGAGGACAGCAGCGACCACCCGAACGCGCCGAGGGTGGCCGCGACGGCCAGCACCAGCAGGACAGGACGTGCACCTCGCCAACTCATCGGTCCAGCCTAACTGCTGGTCCCCTGCGCCTCGGCCCGCGCCCGCAGCAGCGCGCGCTCGCGGTCGTTCGAGGCGAGACCGGCCGCGCGGCGGAACTCGGTCGCCGCCTCGTCGTGACGCCCGAGCTGCTCCAGCAGGTCGCCCCGCACGCTGGGCAGCAGGTGGTACCGCGCCAGAGCGGGAGCCGTCATGAGGTCGTCGACCACCGCGAGCCCGGCCTCGGGGCCTCGCGCCCGGGCCAGCGCGACCGCGCGGTTCAGCTCCACGATGAGGGAGCCCGTCGCCCGCGCCAGCCGGGCGTAGAGCCCCGCGATCCGCTCCCAGTCGGTGGTCTCGACCGACGCGGCGCGGGCGTGCTCCGCCGCGATCGCCGCCTGGAGGACGTACGGGCCGTCGCCGCCGAGCCGTACCGCGACGTCGAGCGCCGCCATCCCTCGGGAGATCGCGTCGGCGTCCCAGCGCGACCGGTCCTGGTCGGCCAGCAGCACCGGCTCGCCGTTCGGGCCGACGCGTGCCGCGAGCCGTGACGACTGCAGCTCCAGCAGCGCCAGCAGCGCGTGCGCCTCGGGCTCGGACGGCGTGACGGACGCCAGGATCGCCGCGAGCCGGACCGCCTCCCGGCACAGGTCGGGACGCGTCCAGTCCTCGCCCTCGGTGGCGGTGTGGCCCTCGTTGAAGACCAGGTACACGGCGGCCATCACCGAGTCGAGCCGCTCGGCGCGCTCCTGGCCCACCGGCTCCTCCATCGGGGCACGCGCTTCGGCGAGGGTGCGCTTGGCCCGCGAGATGCGCGAGGCGACGGTGGACTCCGACGACAGGTAGGCGCGCGCGATCTCGCGGGTGCTGAGACCGGCGACGAGCCTCAGGGTCAGCACCGTGCGGCTCTCGGGCGTGAGTGCCGGGTGGCAGCAGGTGAACATGAGCCGCAGGACGTCGTCGCGCACGTGCTCGTCGGCCAGCGCCTGGTCGAACTCCGCCTCGTACGCCTCGCGAGTGCCGGCGCCGACCTCGGCGTAGGCACGGAGCTGACGCTCCCCCGCCCGGAACTGGTCGATCGCCCGGCGCTTGGCCGTGCTCATCAGCCACGCCGCCGGGTTGTCCGGGACCCCCGTGCGGGGCCAGGACTCCAGCGCCTGCGCCAGGGCCTCCTGCGCCAGGTCCTCGGCCCGGTCGACGCTGCGGGTGATGCGCAGCAACGCGCCGAGCAGGCGTGACGACTCCTGTCGCCACACCTGCTCGACCACGCGTGCCTCGTCCATGCGTCAGGCCGGGGGCGCCTCGAAGATCGTGCGCACCTCGACCCAGCCCTCCCAGCCCGGCCAGGCATCGAGGTGGACCTGCAGGAAGCCTTGCGCCCGCTCGACGGCCGTGTCGAGGTCGGGCAGCTCGTAGACGGCGTAGCCGCCGACGAGCTCCTTCACCTCCACGTAGGGGCCGTCCGTCGTGGTGACCGAGC
Organism: Aeromicrobium sp. JP4; assembly: GCF_054957925.1. Taxonomy (NCBI): domain Bacteria; kingdom Bacillati; phylum Actinomycetota; class Actinomycetes; order Propionibacteriales; family Nocardioidaceae; genus Aeromicrobium; species Aeromicrobium sp. JP4. The sequence continues at coordinate 2,519,809 of NZ_CM143290.1, read as the reverse complement.
CGCCACTGAGGGTGACGATCGCTCCGTGCGTCTCGATCGGGGCCAGGCCGCCGGCCTGGACGAACGTGCCCTCGGCCGTGGCCTTGGCCTGCAGGGCGCCGATGGCGGCGAACAGTTCCATCGGCGGCTGGTCGGTCGGGCGGTGGGTCTCGTGGACCATGGTCATGAACTTCATGGGGTGCTCCTTGTTTCGGGTGTGATCGTTCCGGATGAGGTGGGGTCGGGCAAGGGTCAGGCGCCCAGCAGGGCGCGCAGGCGGGCGTCCCGCGGCCAGGCGCCCGCCCACACGAGGACGGCGGCGAGGATCGCGAAGACCGTGTTGAGCGTGGGCTGCTCGGCGATGAGGTTCACCGCGACCGCGCCACCGAGGTACGCCGTGATGAGGACGACGGCCATCGCGCGGGTGGCGGGGATCAGGTAGCCGACGAGGAGGGTGCCGAGGACGGCGCCGCAGATCACGATGACGTGATCGGGGATGCCCAACTCGGCGCTCGCCTCGCGCACCTGCTCGACCTGGAGCAGGTGGGTGACGGCGTCGAAGCCGAGGAACGCCGTGACGAGTGCGGTCACGACCCAGCCGGCGCGCTGCGCCTGCGGGCCGAGCGCGGTGCCGGGGGTGGGGCCGGTGGCGGGTCGGGTCTGGGTGGTCATGTCGGTCTCCGTTCGCTGGGGTGAGGTGGTCTCTCACCCGTACGTCGCGCGAACGGGGACGTTCTTGACATGGGCTCCGGAACTTTTCTCCGGAGAGCCGGATCAGGCGCGTGCGCCCGGCTCCGTCACTCCCACTCGATGGTTCCCGGGGGCTTGCTGGTGACGTCGAGGACGACGCGATTGACCTCGTCGACCTCGTTCGTGATGCGCGTGGAGATCCGCTCGAGGAGCTCGTACGGCAGGCGGCTCCAGTCGGCGGTCATCGCGTCCTCGCTGGAGACGGGACGCAGCACGATCGGGTGGCCGTACGTGCGTCCGTCGCCCTGCACGCCGACCGAGCGGACGTCGGCCAGCAGGACCACCGGGAACTGCCAGATCTCGGAGTCCAGACCCGCGGCCGTGGTCTCCTCGCGGACGATCGCGTCGGCACGGCGCAGGATCTCGAGGCGCTCCTCGCTCACCGCGCCGACGATGCGGATCGCCAGGCCCGGGCCCGGGAACGGATGACGCGAGACGATCGCCTCGGGGATGCCGAGCTGGCGGCCGACCTGGCGCACCTCGTCCTTGAACAGCGTGCGCAGCGGCTCGATGAGCGAGAACTCCAGGTCCTCGGGCAGGCCGCCCACGTTGTGGTGGCTCTTGATGTTGGCCGCGCCCTCGCCGCCGCCGGACTCGACGACGTCGGGGTAGAGCGTGCCCTGCACCAGGAACCTGACCGGCGCGCCCGGGGTCGCGAGGACCTCGCGCTCGGCGGCCTCGAACGTGCGGATGAACTCGCGGCCGATGATCTTGCGCTTCTCCTCGGGGTCGGTGACGCCCTCGAGGAAGCCCAGGAACTGGTCCTTCGCGTCGACGACCTTCAGGTCGACGCCGGTCGCGGCGACGTAGTCCTGGCGCACCTGCTCGGCCTCGCCCTGGCGCAGCAGGCCGTGGTCGACGAAGACGGCGGTCAGCTGGTCGCCGATCGCCTTCTGCACGAGCGCGGTCGAGACGGCCGAGTCGACGCCGCCCGAGAGCGCCGAGATGACGCGCGCGTCGCCCACCTGCTGGCGGATGAGCTCGACCTGCTCGTCGACGATGTTCGCGCTGGTCCACGTGGGCGAGCACCCCGCGATGTCGAACAGGAAGTGCTCGAGGATCTTCTGGCCGAACTCCGAGTGCATGACCTCGGGGTGCCACTGCACGCCCGCGAGCCGGCGGTCGGTGTTCTCGAACGCCGCCACCGTGGCCCGGTCGCTCCTGGCGCTGAGGGTGAAGCCCTCGGGCTCGCGCACGACCTCGTCGCCGTGGGACATCCAGCTGACGAGCTGGGCCGGCAGGCCGTTGAGCAGCGTGCCCGGCTCGAGCACCGAGACGTTGGTGCGGCCGTACTCGCGCTGGCCGGTGCGGGCGACCTGGCCGCCGAGCGCCTGCGCCATCGCCATGAAGCCGTAGCAGATGCCGAAGACGGCGGTGCCCGAGTCGACCAGGCCGACGGGCAGCTGCGGTGCGCCCTCCTCGTAGACCGACGACGGCCCGCCCGAGAGGATCACGGCCTTCGGGTTCTTGGCCAGGATCTCCTCGGACGTCGCGGTGTGCGGCATGATCTCGGAGAAGACCTTCGCCTCGCGCACGCGCCGCGCGATCAACTGGGCGTACTGCGCGCCGAAGTCGACGACGATGACGGTGTCGTGGTTGGTCTCGGCTACGGATTCAGGGGTCTCGGGGGCCACGGACCAATCCTAGGGCCGTCCGCCGACCCCGCCGCGAGCGGTGCGGGCAGCGCTGGGAGTGACGTTCGCGGGGTCGAACACGGCGTGTCGACCCCCGGAACGTCACTGCCAGCGATCCGGGGGATTCAGACCTGCTCGCGAATCTCGCCGACGAGCTCCTCCAGGACGTCCTCGAGCATGACGACGCCGATGACGACGCCGCTCGCGTCGGCCACGCGCGCCATGTGCGAGCCCTTGGCCTGCATGGTGCGCAGCGCGTCGTACAGGCCGCTGCCGACCGCCACGGTGGACAGGGGCCGGAGCCACTTGTCCGCGATCGGGCGCACGCGTGAGGTGTCGTCGGTCTCCAGCACGTCCTTGATGTGCAGGTAGCCCGTCAGCTCGCCGTCCTCCCGGGCCACCGGGAACCGCGAGTAGCCGGTGCGGGCGCACGCGTCCTCGACGTCGACCGGGGTCGATCCCGGGGCGATCGTCACCAGGCCGTCGCGCGGCAGCAGCACCTGCGCGACGGTGCCCTCGTGGAAGTCCAGGGCGCCGCTCACGAGACCGTACTCGTCCTCGTCGAGCAGGCCCTCACGGCGCGACTCCTCCACCAGCCCGGCGACCTCGTCGTGCGTGAAGGTGGAGGCGACCTCGTCCTTCGGCTCGATGCCCACGAGACGCACCGCCGCGTTGGCGATCGCGTTGAGCGACACCACGAGCGGCTTGAGGACGGCGATCACCGCGAGCATGAAGGGGCCGAGGATGAGCGCGGCGCGATCGGGTGCCGCCAGCGCGATGTTCTTCGGCACCATCTCGCCGTAGACGACGTGCAGGAACACCACGAGGGTGAGCGCGATCGCGAACGAGATCGGGTGCACGAATCCGTGCGGCACGCCCAGGTACTCGAAGAGAGGCTCAAGCAGGTGGGCGATCGCGGGCTCGCTGATGGCACCGAGGCCCAGCGAGCAGATCGTGATGCCGAGCTGCGCCGCGGCCATCGCGAGCGTGACGTTCTCCATCGCCTTCAGCGCCAGCTTGGCCGAGCGCTTGCCGGCCTGGGCCTCGGGCTCGAGCTGCGTGCGACGGGCCGAGATCAGGGCGAACTCGGCCGCCACGAACAGCGCGTTGAGGATCAGCAGCAGCAGGGTGAGTGCCAGCGCGGGCCATCCGCTCATCGGCCGGCCTCCTCGGTGTCGGAGTCGATCGTGAGGGCGAGGCGGTCGATCCGCCGGCCCTCCAGCCGCTCGACCGTGAGGTGGACCGTCAGCGGCTCCGCGTCGTCCTCGTCGTTCTCGGGGGTGGAGTCGACCTCGAGGGTCACGACGTCGCCGCGCACGGCGAGCCGGCCGAGGCGCTCCAGCACGAGGCCGGCGATCGTCTCGTAGTCCTCGTGCTCGGGCAGCATCACGCCGGTCTGCTCGAAGACCTCGTCGGGGCGCAGCAGGCCCGACAGCGACCACGTGCCGTCGCGACGGTGGCGGCTGCGCTCGGAGAGCCGGTCGTGCTCGTCGGCGATGTCGCCCACGATCTCCTCGACCAGGTCCTCCAGCGTGACGATGCCGTCGGTGCCGCCGTACTCGTCGACCACGATCGCCATCTGGTTGTTCTGGTCGCGCAGCTGGACCAGCAGCGGATCGAGCTCGAGCGTGTCGGGCACCGTGGCGGCGGCCTCGGCGATCTCGGACAGACGCACCGAGCGGCGCCGGTCGGGATCGACTGCGACGGCCTGCTTCACGTGCACGACGCCGACGACGTCGTCGGCCGAGCGGCCGATCACGGGGAACTTCGAGTGGCCGGTCTGGCGCGCCGCTTCGATGAGGTCCATCGCGGTGTCGCGCTCCTCGAGGAAGTGCACCCGGACGCGCGGCGTACGGACATCCGCGGCGGTGCGGTCGCCGAAGGCGATGCTGCGCGCCACGAGCTCGGCCGTCTCGTCGTCGATGGCACCCTCCTGCGCCGAGCGCAGGACGAGGGACCGCAGCTCCAGCGGCGAGCGCGCCGAGCGCAGCTCCTCCTGGGGCTCGACCCCGAGCCACTCCAGGGTGCGGTTGGCCATCGCGTTGAGACCACGGATGGGCCACGCCATCGCGTGCGTGAACGCGCGCTGGGGCCACTGCGTCGCCGCGGCGGTGCGCTGCGGCAGGGAGAGGGCCAGGTTCTTCGGGATCAGCTCACCGACCAGCATCGTGACGATGGTGCTGAGCACCAGCGCGATGCCGTAGGAGGCGACGCTCAGCCCACCACCGGACAGACCGATGGCGGTCAGCGGGTCGTGGAGGAGCCGGCCGATCGCGGGCTCGGCCAGGAAGCCGATGGCGAGGTTGGTGATCGTGATGCCCAGCTGGGCACCGCTCAGCTGGGTGGAGAGGGTGCGCAGCGCCTTGAGGGTCCCCTCGGCACCGCGGTCGCCGGCCGCTGCGTCGCGCTCGATCGTGGCGCGGTCGACGGTGACGAAGGAGAACTCGGCGGCGACGAAGACACCGCAGGCGAGCATCAACAGGAACGACGTGAACAGCAGAAGCCATTCGGTCACAGTGGGTGGGTCCTCAGGTCGGGAACGTGGATGCTCAACGATAGCGGTGGGAGGTGAACGGTATCCTTCTCGTCGTGCCCACCTACCAGTACCGTTGCGCCGACTGTGCCGAAGAGCTCGAGATCAAGCAGAGCTTCTCCGACGCCGCGCTGACGACGTGCCCCTCCTGCGGTGGAGACCTCCGCAAGGTGTTCGGGGCCGCGGGCGTGGTGTTCAAGGGCTCGGGCTTCTACCGCACCGACAGCCGCTCCGGTGGCGGCTCCTCGGCCGGCTCCTCCTCGTCGTCCTCCTCCAGCTCCGGCTCGTCCTCCTCGAGCTCGTCGAGCGGCTCCACCGGCTCCGGCGCCGCCTGACCCCCTCCCTCGCCGAGGCTGTGGACGGCCCGCGCCGGCACCGCGTGATCCTGTCTAGCCTCGCCGCATGGAATCGGCCGCCCGCTTCGTCCTGATCCACCGGCGGGTGCTCGCCGCCACCCTGGCCGGGCTGGCCGTGTGGGCGGCCATCGGCGCCGTCACCCGCTCCCCCGACACCCGCGAGGTGCTCGTCGCCGCCCGTGACCTGGCCGGCGGATCCGCCGTCGGCCCTGCCGACCTGCGGACCCAGCGCCTCCCGCTCGACGCCGTCCCCGCGGGATCGATCGATCGGCCCGACGCGATCGGACGCGCACTCGCGGGCCCCATGCGCGCGGGCGAGGTCCTCACCGACCGGCGCGTCGTCGACCCGCGCGACCTCGGCGAGGGCCGGGTCCTGGCCACCGTCGAGGTGCCCTCCGCCACCGGGAGCCTGCTCAGGTCCGGCGACGCGGTCGACCTGCTCGCCGTGGGCGACGAGGGACGCGCCGTCCCGGTGGCCGAGGCGGTCGAGGTGATCACGGTGCGGTCGGATCCCGACCGCGAGACGGCCGTGCTGGGCGTGGCGGCACCGCCTCGCGTGGCCACGGAGGTCGCGCGGGCGTCGGTGACGTCGCGCCTCACCGCCGTCGTGGTGGGTCGTCAGCGACCACGCTGACGCCCTAGTGTTGGAGGAGACCCCTCCACCGACCCATGAGGAGAGCCATGCTCCAGGGCTTCAAGGACTTCCTGTTCCGCGGCAACATCGTCGACCTCGCCGTCGCGGTCGTCATCGGCACCGCGTTCACCGCGCTGGTGGCCACCTTCACCGGGGCCATCATCGAGCCGATCATCAACTCCCTCGGCGGCACCAGTGTCAAGGGGCTCTCGTACCAGATCGTCGACGGCAACCCGAAGACGATCATCGACCTGGCCGCGGTGATCAACGCGATCATCACGTTCGTCATCACCGCTGCGGTCGTCTACTTCGTCTTCGTCTTGCCGTCCAAGCACCTGATGGAGCGCCTGGCGAAGGGCGAGGAGGAGGAGCCGGAGGGTCCCAGCGAGGACATCCTGCTGCTGCGCGAGATCCGCGACGCGCTCGGTGGCGGCTCCTTCCAGCGCCAGCCCGGTGGGGACCCGACGCTCTAGGACTCAGTCCGTGCCGTGGTGAGGGGGCACGTCGCGCAGCAGCTCGTCATCGCGCGACGTGCCCTTCGCGTCGTCGCCCCAGCCCTCGGGGCTCTCGTCCCGCGTGGTCGAGGGCATCATGTCCCCGAGCAGGCGGGCCGCTCGCTCGATCCGGGCGCGCCGCTCGGCCTCGGTCTCGGAGCGCTCAGCCACGGAACCACTCCGGGGTCAGGACGGGACGCACGGGCTTCCAGCCGGCCAGGTCCATGAACCGCTGCGAGGTCACCCGCTGCGATCGGGCCAGCAGCTCGAGCTTGTCGGCGGTGACGCTGAACAGCCAGCGGCGGAAGAACCGTCCCTCGCTGTGGCCCGCCGCGCGGGCGATCGCGTTGACGTAGTCCACGCGCTTGAGCGGCTCGGCCCCGACGTTGTAGGCGCCGCTGGGTGCCCCGAGTGCGGCGACGGCGGAGGTCCCGACGTCGAGCGGGTGCACGACGTGCATCCAGGAGTCGGGATCGCCCAGCCCGATGGGACGCCGCTTGCGCGCCCGCCGCACGAGGAACTGGGAGTTGGGGTCGTCGCCGCAGATCAGCCCGTAGCGCAGGCGCACCGTGACTCCCCCGGCCTGCTCCACGCGCTGCGCGTGCTGCTCGGCCACGGTGAGCGGCTCGGTCACCATCGTGACGTCGATCGGCGTGGACTCGTCGATCCACTCGTCCCCGCGGGCCACGTAGATGTGGCTGAGGCTCTGCTGGACCATCAGCCCGACCCCGGACTCGATCGCGGTGTCGGCCACGAGGCCGGCTCCCACCGTGCGGATCCGGTTGATGCGGGTCAGCGAGCCCGGGAGCATCGCCTTGACCCCCACCGGGACCTGCGTGGCGAAGTTGATCACCCCGTCGCAGCCGCGCATCGCCTTCATCAGCGAGTCACGGTCGAGGACGTCGCCGTGGATCGCCGTGGCCCCGGCCGACTGAACGAGGCGAGCGGCGGACGGTGAACGCACGAGCCCGACGACCTGGTGTCCGGCATTCTGTAGTGCCGGGATCGTCGCTCGTCCCATGACGCCGTTGGCGCCGGTCAGCAGGATCCGCACCCACCGAGTCTACGGCGGCGATCCGCATCGTGAGACGGGTATGGGTGCCACGTGCGCCACAGGGGCCATGAGTGGACCCGCACGACGCATCCGTCTCCCGACTCGTGGAAAGATGGACCGGTGCGCCCCCGTAGCTCAGGGGATAGAGCAACGGTTTCCTAAACCGCAGGTCGGAGGTTCGAATCCTCTCGGGGGCACCACCGGATCAGGCGGCTGCGTCCTCGGCCTCGTAGCGGCGCAGCAGCTCCTTCTCGGCCTCGTGGCGGGGGAACGCGAGGAAGACGAGCGCGGCCCCGATCAGCACCGCGCACGCACCAGCCGCATAGGCCCAGTCGTCACCCTGCAGGAACGCCGTTCTCGCCGCAGCCGTGATCTGGTCGGCGTAGGTCGGGTGCTGCTGGGCGATCTGCTCGGCGCTCGCGAAGGACTTCGTGAGCTCGGACTGCACGTCCGACGAGGCCTGCTGCCCCGAAGGAGACGCCGCGATGGCCTGACTGAAGGAGCTCGCGTATCCCGCGGTCAGCAGAGCGCCGAAGAGCGACTGCATGATCGCGCCCCCGAGATCGCGCTGCAGGTCGGCGGTCCCGGAGGCCATGCCCGCTCGGTGGACCGGCACGGAACCGGTCAAGGAGTGGGACGCAGGGGTCCCGGCCAGTCCGACGCCGATGCCCAGGCAGGCGTAGGCGAGGGCGATCTGCCAGTAGGGGGTGTTCTCCTCCCAGAGCAGCAGCATGGACAGGAAGCCGAGGAACAGGAAGACGTAGCCCGTGAGCAAGGTGGTCCGCGCCCCTCGCGCCTCTACGAGCTTCGCCGACCGTGGCGCGACCAGGACCATGAAGACGACGGCCGGGAGGAAGGCCGCACCAGCCTCCACGGTGTCGTAGCCGACGACGTTCTGCAGGTACTGCTGGCTGATGAACATCGCACCCATCAGCGACCCGAAGACGATGATCCCCGCGCACGCGGCGACCCAGAAGACGCGCCTCCTGGCGATGTCGAGGTCGTACAGGGGATTGGCTGCCCGGCGCTGCCGCCACACGAACGCCACTGTCGCCGCGACGGCGATCAGCCCGAGGCCCGCCACGAGAGCACCCTTCCCGGGAACCGGCGCGAAGTTGATCGACAGCACGAGGGCGGCGACGAGAACGACCGACAGGATCCCCCCAAGGTTGTCGACGGGCTCGCTCGACTCGTTGACGTGGGAGGGAACCAGCACCCAGGCCATCACCAGCGCCACGACCGCGAGCGGCAGGGTGATCAGGAAGACCGATCCCCACCAGAAGTGCTGGAGCAGCCACCCGGCAACGAGTGGGCCCAGTGCGGCGATGGCCCCGCCCAGCGCCGACCACAGGGCGATGGACCTGGTGCGTCCGGGTCCGGACCACAGCGCGGCGATGAGAGCCAGCGTCGTGGGGTAGGCCATGCCGGCGGAGAGGCCGCCCAGGATCCGGGCCACCACCAGCACCCAGTCGTCCCACGCGAAGGCCGCGAGGAGGCAGGCCGGGACCGACAGCACGATGCCGAGCAGGAGCATCAGCTTGCGGCCGTACCTGTCACCCACCGCTCCCAGGTAGAGCACGGAGGCGGCGAGGCCGAGGGAGTAGCCGACGGCGACCAGGTTCAGCGTCGTCTGCGAGCTGTCGAAGGCCTTGCCGATGGACGGTAGGGCGACGTTGGCCACGGAGAGGTTCAGGTTGGCCACGCCAGCGACCACGATCAGGGCGGCGAGCACCAGGGGCGCTCGCTCGGGGGCGTCCCGACGCGTCATCGGGGCTTCGGACATCGTTGCCTCCGAGGTCGTCCTGGTCACCGGCCTCCCCCACGCTAGGCACCCCACGGCGGTCAAGACTCACCCTCGTGGGATGACTCGCCTAGCCGGCGAGCCCGAGGAGACCGTCGAGCACCAGGAGGGTCCCGAGGAGCAGCGCTGCGACGGCGAACACGACCGGCCCGGAGGCGATCGCTCGGCTGCGAAGCCGGTTCAGGTACGCCTCGGCCTCGACGGGGCGCCGGGCGTAGTAGACGTACATCAGTCCCACGCTGGCGGTGGAAGCCACCGTGAAGCACGCGAAGGCGATGAGGGTGACGAGGGCCTGCGTGTGGTGATGGACGACGAACACGGCCGCGGCCGTCGTGATCGCCCACGGCTGCTTGAGCACCCCGAGCAGCAGCGCGCCGCCCGGTCGAAGGTCGCGGAGGCGACCGAGCATCTTCTGCGAGCCCGCGGCGGGACCGGCGTGGGAGACGACCCCTCGACGCCGCCACTGGCGGGCGCTCACCACGAGCAGCGCGCATCCCACCAGGACCTGGAAGACCATCACGCCGGTCCGGCCGCCACCGTGCTGGACGCTCCGCGACGATCCGACCAGGTAGCTGAGCGTGAAGACGACGGTCAGCGAGGTCGCCCAGCCCAGGAGGAACCCCGCAGCGTTGGCCCGGGGCCTGGCCGTGCCGAGCACCACGATGAACACCACGATCGTGGCCGGGGACAGGCTCGCCATCAGGCCCAGCATCAAGATCGAGAGGATCAGTCCCATGTCGGCGTCCCGGGCCCCGTCTGGTCGGGCAGCGACCCGCCACCTGCGTACGCAGGGGACACGAGCCGGTGCGTTCTGCCCAACATGGCGTTCCGCCGCAGGCAAGGCATCACCCCGGCCGGATGAGGCACCCTCCCCCGATGTCCCGCGCATCGTGCCGCGCTGTCCCTGTCGCGCGGGACTCCTCGCCGTCCACGGTGGTTCCATCACCCCCCTGGAAGGAATCACGATGACCACTCACATCACCACCGAGCAGCGAGTCCGGGACGACCTCCCGCAGGACGCCGCCACCCGCCCCGGCCGCGCCTGGGCCCTCGCGGGCGTCGCCGCCGGCGTCGGCGGCTTCGCCACGACGATGCTCAGCGCGGAGGCCGGCGCCGCCTACGTCGACGGGAAGGTGCAGGAGGCCGATGGCGTCATCGCCTCGCTGAACGGCCACGTCCCACAGCTGATCACGTTCCACGTCGTGGCCACGCTCACCGTCCTGGCGCTCGTGCCGTTCGGTCTCGGCCTGCACCGGCGGCTGCGCGCCGGGCTCGGCCGCGAGAGCCTCGTGCCGGGGACAGCCTCGTTCGGCATCCTCGGGACGGCGCTCGTCGTGCTGATGGGCACCGTGCTCAACACGGAGTTCATCTTCGGGGTCGCTGGGGACACGCCCCTGGCCGTGCCCGAGGCCGCCACCGTGTACAACCACTGGATCGCCACCGTGCCGTGGGTCTGGGGACTCACCGGGCTGACGGGCTGGGCCCTGTTCCGGGCCTGGCGTCAGGGGGTCGTCCGCGCCTGGATGGGCATCGCGGCCGGCATCCTGGGCACGCTCTCGCTGCTGCTGACCGTCGCGCCCCTGCAGTACATGGCGGGCTGGACCGGCTCGGTCATGGTCGTCCTCGTCGCCCTCGGGTTCGCCTTCGGGGACCGCGGCAGCCGGTGACCTCGCTGATCGATCGCCAAGGCGGCGGTTCGCTCCCCTCGGACGCGAACCGCCGCCATGATCTACGCATGAGGTCCACGCAGGTCCCGGTCGGCGGGCTCGCCGCACTCGGCGTCGGCACGGCGCTCTTCGCCGTCGCCGTCGCGCTGGACCTGCGTGTCGGCGACGCCCCGATCCCGGAGTGGACCGAGGAGCCCGGCTGGACGTTCGCCGCCATGGGGCTGATCCAGGCCGGGCTCGGCGTCGTCGTGCTGTGGCACCGTCGCCGTCACCCCATCGGCTGGGCACTCGTGGGCCTCGGCTTCCTGTGGATCCTCGACGGACTGGCGCAGTCCTACGTCCGGCTCGCCGTCTTCGAGCAGGAGGCCCTGCCGGGCCTGACCTGGGTGCTGTGGTTCCTCTTCCGCTTCACCGCCGTGCTGCCCATGAACGCCGCGGCCGTCCTCCTGCTGTTCCCCGACGGCCTTCCGCGGGGCCGCTGGCGCGCCGCGGGATGGGCGAGCCTGGCCCTCATGGGAGCCGGCCTGGTCCTGTTCGTCGTCGTGCCCAGCACCCAGGGCGAGATCGACGCGTCACTGGCGGCGCTCGTTCCCGGGGTCGACACCGACCCCACGTCCATCGAGGCGCTGCGCCCCGTGGCAGAGCAGGTCGTGACCGCCTCGTGGGTCCTCGGCAGCCTCGGATTCGTGCTCGCCCTGGTCACGGTGATGGCGCGGTACCGCGCGTCCCGCGATGCCGAGCGCGAGCGGATGCGGTGGCTCGCGTGGGCCGTCCTGGTGATGGTCCTGCTGATCGCCACGAGCCTGCTCGTGGACGTCACGGTGCTCAACTCGTTCTTCCTCGGCGCCGCGCTGCTGGTGGGGCCGGTCGCCATGGTCATCGCGATCGTGCGACCCGACATCGTCTCGGTGGAGAACCTGCTGGTCCGCACCCTGGTCTACGGCGGCATCAGCGTCGTCATCGTGCTGGTAGACCTGCTCGCGCTGGCGATCATCTCGGCCACCCTCGGGGACGCCTTCGGCGAGCGCCAGGTCGTCCTGCTCGTGCTGCTGCTCGCGGCGATCCTCTACGGCCCGATGCGCCTGCGGATCGAGGCCTGGGTCCGGCGTGCCGTGCTGGGCGACCGGCGCGACCCGTACGCCGTCGTCTCCAGCCTCGCGTCGACGCTCGAGCGCTCCGACGACGACGGCGCCCAGCTGGGCGCGGTCGTCGAGGCGGTCTCCACGGCGTTCGGCCTGTCGTTCGTGCAGGTCGAGGTCGACCGCTCGGCCGGCGAGCGCCTCGTCGCTTCGCGGGGCGAGCGCCCCGACCACGTGCGGTCGTTCCCCATCGCCTACCGGTCGCGCACGATCGGACGGCTCACCCTGCCGGCACACGGCGTGCGCAACCACCTCACGGCGCGCGACGAGGTCCTGCTGGCCGACGTCGTCCGCCAGGCGGCGGCCGCCATCCGCTCCAGCCAGCTCAGCGACGAGCTGCAGCGCAGTCGCGAGGGACTCGTCCTGGCCCGCGAGGAGGAGCGGCGCAGGATCCGGCGCGACCTCCACGACGGCCTCGGTCCCTCCCTCTCGGCCGTGGTCTTCCGGCTGGAGTCGGCGCGGCTGACGGTGGCGTCCGACCCGGCATCCGCCGACGAGCAGCTGGCCGAGACCCGCGACGTCGTGCAAGAGATCATCAAGGACGTACGCCGCCTCGTGCACGACCTGCGACCGCCCGCGCTCGACGACCGGGGTCTCGTGGGCGCTCTGACCCAGCTGGCCGAGCACGCCGACGCGGCCGTCGACGTACGCGTGACGGCCTCAATCGACGGCGGGCTGCCGGCCGCCGTGGAGGTGGCGGCCTTCCGGATCGCCTCGGAGGCCATGAACAACACCCTGCGGCACGCGCACGCCCGGACCTGCTCGGTCTCGCTCAGCGCCGACCCCCACGAGCTCGTCGTGGAGGTGGCCGACGACGGCGTCGGCATCGCGGCCGATGCCCGTCCCGGGATCGGCCTGGTCTCCCTGCGGGAGCGGGCCGCCGAGCTCGGTGGCAGCGTGGAGCTGCGCTGCCCCGAGACCGGGGGCACGATCGTCACCGCGCGACTGCCGCTGCACGGGAGGATGGAGCCATGAGCGAGCCGGTGCGCGTGGTGGTCGTGGACGACCACCGCATCCTGCGTGAGGGGCTGGTCGCCCTGCTCGGCGCGATCGACGGGATCGCGGTCACGGGCACCGCCGGTGACGGCCGCGAGGCCATCCACGTGGTCGACGCCGACCCGCCGGACGTCGTCGTGATGGACATCCAGATGCCCGTGCTCGACGGGATCGAGGCGACGCGCCACATCACCGGCCGGCACGACGGCGTCCGCGTGCTGATGCTGACGATGAACGAGCACGACGACACGATCCTGAGCTCGCTGCGCGCCGGCGCCTCGGGGTACCTGCTGAAGGGAGCCGACGCGGCCGAGGTCCATCGCGCGATCCTGGCCACCGCCGGCGGCGGGATGGTGTTCGGGGCATCGGTCGCGGCCCGGGTCGCGGGGCTCTTCGCCGGACGCACTCGGCACCGCCCGGAGCACCCGTTCCCCGACCTGTCCGAGCGGGAGCGAGCCGTGCTCGACCTGCTGGCCGCGGGACGCAGCAACGACGCGATCGCGGCCGAGCTGTTCGTCTCCAACAAGACCGTGCGGAACGCGGTCTCCTCGATCTACGCCAAGCTGCACGCCGCCGACCGGGCCGAGGCGATCATCCGGGCGCGCGAGGCGGGACTCGGGCGCGACCAGCCCTGAAGGGGAATGCCGCGCCGGAGCGCCCATGGGGAACGGGACCTCCGGCGCGGCACCTGCACGCCGAGTTTGGGGGAAGAATCGGCGTGGTCCGGGTGCAGACACACCCCCCGTGCGCCCGACCCACCGGCCCCTGGGAAGAGTGGGGCCGACCGGACGTCACGACGCCTCAACAGTCACATGAGTCACATCCTCAACACAAGTGCGGCACGCGTCGTGTTGCCCACAATCCCGTTCGGCGAGTCACCCCTCACGGATGACCCGGCGGGACTCGCGTCCGGCCATGATGAAGGCGTGACGACAGTCGTCACAGGGGCCGTGGGCCCGGGAGAGCGAAGGACACACCTCAATGGACAGCTTCTGGGACTTCTTGTGGTTGACGATCTCGGTGTTCTTCTTCATGGCGTACCTGATGGTCCTGTTCAACGTCATCGCCGACCTCTTCAGCGATCGCGAGGCCTCGGGCTGGACGAAGGCCATCTGGGTCTTCTTCCTGATCTTCGTGCCGGCCCTCACCGCGCTGGTCTACCTCATCGCGCGGGGCGGCGGCATGGCCGACCGTCAGCGCGCCAAGATGATGGCGCTGCGGGAGCAGAACGACGCCTACATCCGTGACGTCGCCGGGTCCGCCCCGGCCGACCAGATCGCCTCGGCGAAGGCGCTGCTGGACTCCGGCGCCATCTCCGCCGCGGAGTACGAGCAGCTCAAGGCGAAGGCGCTGGCCTGACGGTCAGACCTCGTCGCCCGTGCGGCGGAGCTCGATGCTGATCTGATCGGCATCGAGCTTCGCCAGCATCCGGGTGAGGACCTCGCTGCTGAACGTGCCCTCGGCCCGCTCCTGGAGCAGCACTTCCCGCTGGCGCTCGATCACCCGCAGCCGCACGTCGCTCAGGACACTCGGGTCGTAGGTGTCGTCGTCGAGCGTCCGGGTGAACCGCTCGCGCAGACCCGACAGCTCGGGCGGCAGCTCGGCGTCGTCCAGCACGTCACGCGCCGCGTCGCGCATGCGGTCGTCGAGTCGCGTCCACTCCTGCTCGGCGCCGTGCGCCCGCCCGGCCAGGCCGAGGCGCCGGACGAACCAGCCCAGCGTGCCGCCCTGCACCACGAGCGAGGTCAGTGCGACGAAGAAGGCGACGAGCACGAGCAGCGAGCGGTTCTCGGTGTCGGTCGGCAGCGTCTGGGCCGCCGCGAGCGTGACCGCGCCGCGCATGCCCGCCCAGACGAGGATGAAGCCCTCGCGCCGACCGAACCGGGCGGCGTCGTAGAAGTCGATGTCGTGCGAGGCGCGCCGCAGTCGCCGGCGGAACCGGTCGGCTCGAGGGTGCTCGCTGTGCTCGACCTTCGTGGTCCACTCGTCGATCGCCTCGCGCAGCTGGGGCGTCCGTCGCATCCGGCGGCGCTCCATCAGCACGATCGAGAGCGTGTAGAACGCCCGGATCCCCAGCGCGACGACGAGACCGATCGCCGCCAGCACGGCGGCACGCGCCACGCCGCCCTCGGTCGTGTCCTCGACATCGCGGACGAGCGCCGAGACCTCCAGGCCCATGATGAGGAAGACCAGCCCTTCGAGCAGCACCTCGATCGTGCGCCAGTTCTGGTGGTCGGAGAGGCGCTGCTTCGGCCCGAGGTGCCTCGCCTGGCCGTGGCCCGTGACCAGCCCCGCCGTGACGGCGGCGACGAGGCCGGACGCCTCCAGGTGCTCGGCCGGGAGGAACGCGACGAACGGCACCGTGAAGGAGATCGCGGTGCTGACGGCCGCGTCCTCGATCCGGGCGCGGAGGCGCAGCACCACCGTGCCGACGACCCACCCGATCGCGACGGCCCCGACGACCGCCCACACGAACTCGACCAGGATCGCGCCGAAGCTCACGCCCGCGGCCGTGGCCGCCACCGCCGTGCGGAGCAGCACCAGCGCGGTCGCGTCGTTCAGCAGGCTCTCGCCCTCCAGCACCGTGATCACGCGTGACGGGACGCCGAGCCGCTTCGCGATCGAGGTGGCCACCGCGTCGGTGGGACTGACGATCGCCCCCAGCGCCACGGCGAGTGCGAAGTCGATCCCGGGGATAAGCAGCGTGAAGACCACGCCGAGCCCGAGGGCACTCACGACGACCAGCAGTACCGAGAGGCCGCTGATGGTGCGGAAGTCCCGCCGGAAGTCCATCGTCGGCATGTTGACCGCGGCCGAGTAGAGCAGGGGCGGCAGCAGCCCCGCGAGGATCAGCTCGGGATCGATGACGAACTCCGGCGTGAACGGCAGCAGGCTCACGACCAGGCCGATGCCGAGCAGGACCAGGGGGGCGGCGGTGCCGATCCGCGGGGCCACCACGGAGGCGGCCACGATGGCCGCCACGACGAGCACCGCGATCAGGATCGACTCCATGGCCGCCAGCGTAGAGGCAGCCGTCAGGCGAGCATGTCGCGCACGAGCGGCGCAACCCGGGTGCCGTACAGCTCGATGCAGCGCATCAGCTGGTGGTGGGGCATCGCGCCGTTCGCGTACTTGAGGTCGAACCGGCTGATCCCCAGCGCCTTGAGGTTCGTGGCGATCTTGCGCGCCACCGTCTCGGGCGATCCGACGTGCAGGGCGCCCTCGGGGCTGGCGTCGCGCTCGAACTGGATCCGGGTGGTTGGCGGCCAGCCGCGCTCGCGCCCGATGCGGTCGCGCTGCGCCTGGAAGTGGGTGAAGAGCTCGTCGCGGGCCTGCTCGTCGGTGTCGGCGACGTAGCCGGGCGAGTGCATCCCGACCGGCAGCGGATCGACGCCGTCTGCGGCGAGCAGCTCGCGGTAGTAGTTCGCGAACGGCACGAACTGCGCCGGCGGGCCGCCGATGATCGCGAGCATGAGCGGCAGCCGGTAGTGCGCGGCGCGCACGACGGACTGCGGGGTGCCGCCCACGCCGATCCAGACCTTGAGGCGACCCGACTCGGTGGGCGGGTAGATGACCTGGTCGGTGAGTGGGGGCCGGATCGATCCCGACCACGTCACCGGCTCCTCGGTGAGGATCTGCGCGAAGAGGTCGAGCTTCTCGGAGAAGAGCCGCTCGTAGTCCTCCAGCTCGAAGCCGAACAGCGGGAAGGACTCGGTGAAGGAGCCGCGGCCCAGGATGACCTCGGCGCGACCGTTCGAGAGCGCGTCGAGGGTGGAGAAGCGCTCGAACACGCGGATGGGGTCGTCGGAGCTGAGCACCGTCACCGCGGAGCCGAGGCGGATCCGCTCGGTGCGCGAGGCGATCGCGGCCAGCACGACGTCGGGGGCGGTGATCGCGAAGTCGTCGCGGTGGTGCTCGCCCAGGCCGATGAAGCTCAGCCCCACCTGGTCGGCCAGCACGGCCTGGTCGACGACGTTCCGCAGCACGACGGCGTGGTGCTCGGGGGTGCCGTCCTCGCCGAGGCTGACGTCCCCGAACGTGTCCAGGCCCAGCTCGACGGTGGCGGGATCGATCGCACTCATGGCCCCACCGTAGACGGGGCCGACGACCTCAGCGCCAGCGCCGGATGCTGTAGACGAGCAGCACGATGGCGATCAGGTCGGAGATCCAGATCCCGATCGCGCCCACCAGCCCCGCGGCGGGCAGCTCGGGGCCGAAGCCGACGCCGAGGATCTCGAACTCGGGGATCGTCGGCGAGAGGAACCAGACCAGGCCCACGCCGGCGACCCAGAGGATGCCCAGGACGCTGACGATGATCCGCGGGATCGTGGCGACGCCGTACTTCGCGGCCTCGATCGCCTTCTCCTCCAGCGGTTCGACGAGCCGGTCGGCCCACGTGTAGTGGCGGGCCAGCAGCGCGATGCCGGCGAACATGCCCAGCAGACCCGGCCCGGGCATCACCAGCATGACGATGCCCAGCACGACGAGGGTCCAGCCGAGCGCCTCGGAGCCCGTGCGTTGGAACCAGCCACGCACGCGCGCACCGAAGGTCATGGGAACATCCTGCCAGCCCCGGGCCAACCCCTCGCCGGGGTCGGGGCGGGCGGCACGGACGACTCAGCGCGAGACGAAGATGTGGGCGGCTGCCTCGGCGTCGATCTCGGCGGTCTCGGACTGACGCGCGACGACGAGTCCGTCGTGGCCGCGCGAGGCGAGGACGTCGTTGCCCGGGAGCGCACCCACGCGCCGCAGGACCGACATGACCTCGGTGTCCTTCTGGAGCTCCTCGGCGATGCGGCGCACGACCACGCGCACGGGCTCGGTGCCGACCGCAGCGGTCAGCAGCGACTCGACGCCGTCGAGGAACTCGGCCGGGCGGACAACCTCGCCGAGCTCGCCGAGTCCGGGGATCGGGTTGCCGTAGGGCGACTCGGTGGGGTGGCCCAGCAGCGCGACGAGACGGCGCTCGACCTGCTCGGACATGACGTGCTCCCAGCGGCAGGCCTCTTCGTGCACGTACTCGATCTCGAGGCCGATGACGTCGGTCAGCAGGCGCTCGGCCAGGCGGTGCTTGCGCATGACGCGGGTGGCCAGCGAGCGGCCGCGCTCGGACAGCTCGAGGTGACGGTCGCCCTCGACCGTGAGCAGCCCGTCGCGCTCCATGCGCGCCACCGTCTGGCTCACCGTCGGGCCACTCTGGTGGAGGCGCTCGGCGATCCGGGCCCGCAGCGGGATGATCCCCTCCTCCTCCAGCTCGAAGATGGTCCTCAGGTACATCTCGGTGGTGTCGATCAGCTCGCTCACGCGGCCATTGTTCCATGTGACGCCGCGGGTCAGGCCCGGTGCGTCGATCGGCCGCCCTCCCGCCGTCGGCGGATCGGCCCGGGTGCGGACCAAGCTCGCTCAGGGGACGATGCCGGGGTGACCGTCTCCGTGATGTGGTTCCGCGCCGACCTGCGCCTGCACGACCACGGCGCGCTGAGGTCGGCGGTCGAGGCGGGGCCCGACGGTGTGGTCCCGCTGTTCGTCCTCGACGACCACTTCCCGGCCGAGAACATGCGGGTGCGGGCGGCGTACCTGGCCCGGCTGCTGGCCGACTTCGACGAGCGGATCGAAGGGCTGCACCTGGTGCGTGGCCGGCCCGAGGTGGAGGTGCCGCGGGTGGTCCGCGCGACCGGCGCCGAGAGCGTCCACGTGACCGCCGGGCACACCCCCTACGCCCTCCGCCGGGACGCGCGGGTCGGCGAGGCGCTCGGCGACGTGCCGCTCGTGGCCGCGGACTCGTCGTACGCCGTCGCGCCGGGAACGGTGCGCAAGGGCGACGGGTCGGCCTACAAGGTGTTCACCCCGTGGTTCCGCGCGTGGCAGTCGCAGGGTGCCCACCCGCCGGTGACGGCGGTGCGCTCGCACGCGGTGCCGTGGGTCCGGCCGGGCGGATCGGTGGCCCTGCCCGACGTGCGCGAGGCCGATGGGGTCGACCTCCCCGCGGCGGGCGAGCAGGCGGCCCGGGCGCACTGGCGGCGGTGGCTCGACGAGCACGTCGACGACTACGACAGCGAGCGCGACCGCCCCGACCTCGACACGACCTCGCGGATGTCGGTGCACCTGAAGTGGGGCACGATCCACCCGCGCACCCTGCTGGCCGACCTCGCCGAGCGGTCGTCGGCCGGGGCCAGCGCCTACGAGCGTCAGCTGGCGTTCCGCGAGTTCTACGCCGACGTCCTGCACGAGTGGCCGGGCTCGGCGTTCGGCTACTACAACCGCGCCTACGAGCAGATGCAGTACGACGAGCCGGCCGGCGACCTCGAGGCGTGGAAGGAGGGGCGCACCGGCTTCCCGTTCATCGACGCGGGGATGCGCCAGCTGCTCGCGCAGGGCTGGATGCACAACCGAGTGCGGATGGCGGTCGCCAGCTTCCTCGTGAAGGACCTGCACCTGGAGTGGACCCACGGGGCGCGCTGGTTCCGCGAGCGGCTCGTCGACGCCGACCTCGCGAACAACCAGCACGGCTGGCAGTGGGTGGCCGGGTGCGGCACCGACGCCGCCCCCTACTTCCGCGTCTTCAACCCCGTGGGCCAGGGCCGCCGGTTCGACCCCGACGGTGCCTACATCCGGCGCTGGGTGCCGGAGCTGCGCGGAGTGGAGGGCCGCGGCGTGCACGAGCCCTGGACCCTCCCGGACCCGCCGGCCGACTACCCGCCCCCGCTGGTCGACCACGCGCAGGAGCGGCTGGAGGCCCTGCGCCGCCACGACGCGCTCGGAGGATAGCGTCAGGGCATGGTCACGATCCCTCGTCAGTTCAACGGCCCGCCCGACTCCGGCAACGGCGGCTGGGTGTGCGGCCTGGTCGCCCAGGAGCGGCTCGCGCAGGACCACACCGGGCCGGTCACGTCGCGCCTGCGGATGCCGCCGCCGCTCGACACCCCGCTGGCCTGGGAGCACGACACCGACGAGTCTCGCCTGGTGACCCACGGAGGAGCGCTCGTCGGCACCGCCGGCCCGGGCGCCTTCACCCGGGAGCCGCCGCCGTTCCTGGACGCGTCCGTCATCGAGGCCGGACTGGCCGCCTACCCGGGCTTCACCACCCACCCGTTCGACCAGTGCTTCACGTGCGGCACCGCGCGCGGAGAGGGCGACGGGCTCCGCATCTTCAGCGGCCCCGTCGGCGACGACCTCACGGCGGCCCCGTGGACCGTGCATCCCTCGTTCGCCGAAGCGGACGGCACGGTGGGCCTGCCCGTGGCGTGGGCGGCGCTGGACTGCCCCGGCGGCTGGGCGGCCGACTTCTCGGTGCAGCCGATGGTGCTCGGCACGATGACCGCCGAGGTGCTCTCGGCCCCGGTGGCCGGCGAGACCTATCACGCGGTGGGCCAGCTGGCTGCGCGCGAGGGCCGCAAGTTCTTCACCGGCACGGCGCTCTACACGCCGGCCGGCGAGCTGGTCGGCCGCGCCGAGCAGGTCTGGATCGAGATCGACATCGCCACCTTCGGCAGCTGACCGCTAGGGCGTCGGGTGGCGGCCGTCGTAGGCCAGGAAGCGGCGGCGCAGGGCGACCGAGGTGAGCACGCCGGCGATGCACAGCCCGCCGCCGATGACCATCGCCCACGGCTCGCCGACGAGTGAGGCGACCGAGCCGATCACGAAGTCGCCCAGGCGCGGCCCGCCCGCGACGACGACGATGAACAGACCCTGCATGCGCCCGCGCATCTCGTCGGGCGCGGCCGACTGCAGGATCGTCGAGCGGTAGGCGGCGCTGATCATGTCGGCGGCGCCGGACAGCGCCAGGAACGTGACGGCCAGCCACAGCAGGCCCGGCAGCCCGATCGCCGAGAAGCCCACCGCCGCGACGCTCGCGCCGTAGGCGACGATCGCCACCACGATCGCGACACCGTGCCGGTGCACCCGGCTGACCCAGCCCGACACCACGAACGCCAGCAGCGATCCGATCGCCGGGGACGCCTGCAGCAGGCCCAGCGAGGAGGCGCCCGCGTCGCCACCGCCCGACGTGGCGTAGACGGTGGCCGCCAGCGCGGGGAACAGCGCGCGCGGCTGGGCGAAGACCATGGCGCACAGGTCGACAACGAACGACATCGCGATGTTGGGCGCCGTCCGAAGGAACCTCAGTCCGTCGATGACGGAGCGGATGCCCGGCACCGGCATCTTCGTGGCGGGCGGGAGGGCCGGGAGCCGCACCACCGAGTACAGCGCCGCCACGTAGAGCAGCACGTCCACGACGTAGGCCGCCTCCACGCCCCGCCACGCGATCAGCGCACCACCGACGAGCGGACCCACCGTGAACGACAGGTTCGTCGAGGCCATGCCGAGAGCGTTCGCCGCCGGCAGCAGGTGCCCGGGCAGCAGCTGAGGCAGCATCGCCGCGCGGGCCGGGTTGTTGACGGCGAAGAACAGTGCCTGCACGGCGACCACCGCGTAGAGGAACCCGACGGACTCCACGTCGGCCACGCTGTGCGCGACCAGTGCCATGGCCGACACCCACAGGCCGATCGCCGACGCCAGCGCCACGGTGCGGCGGTCGAAGGCGTCGACGAGCGCGCCTCCGTAGAGTCCGCCGACGATGAGCGGCAGCAGCCCCGCGAGGCCGACCAGGCCCACCGAGAACGACGACTCGGTGAGGGTCCAGACCTCCCAGGCGACCGCGACCACCGACATCTGCTGGCCGAAGCCCGAGACGGCCTGCCCGATCCACAGCCTGCGGTAGGCCGGGGACACCCGCAGGGGGCGGACGTCGGTGAGGAGCTTTCGCATCGGAGCAGCCTAGGCGCGGGTCTCGGCGCCGGTGACCGCGCCGTCGGTCAGGGCGCGAGCCGGTCGCGCGTCCAGTCGTCCCCGCGGCGCGTGAACCGGATGCGGTCGTGGAGGCGGTTCTCGCGGCCGTGCCAGAACTCCAGCACCTCGGGCGCGATGCGGTAGCCGCCCCATCCCTCGGGACGCCGCTCGGCGGCCCCGTGGTCCTCGGCGTCGTGCCACCGGCGCTCGAGCTCCTCGCGGCCGGCGACGACCTGCGACTGCGGCGACGAGGCCGCGCTGATCCGCGCTCCCTCCGGCCGGGCGAGGAAGTAGGCGTCCGACTCGTGCGGGTCGAGACGGGTCACCCCGCCCTCGATCCGCAGCTGGCGGTGCAGCGGGTGCCACAGGAGCACGGCCGCCGCACGGGGGTTCTGCTCCAGCTCGCGACCCTTGCGCGAGTCGTAGTTCGTGAAGAAGACGGCGCCGGTCGCGTCGAAGCCCTTCAGCAGCACGATGCGCACCGAGGGCTCGCCGTCGCGGGTGGCGGTGGCCAGCGCCATCGCGTTCGGCTCGTGGACGCCCGCGGCGATCGCCTCGGCGATCCAGGCCTGCGCGAGCCCGATCGGGTCGTCCCCCGCGGTGGCCTCGTCCAGGCCGGCCTTCGCGTACTCGGTCCGCATCCGGGCCAGGTCGTCGCTCATGGCGCCACGGTAGCCGGGCTCACGACCGCACCTCGCGAAGCAGCCGGGAATCGACCGTGCTGCACGCCGCAGAACGGCCACAGGGCACTATTGAGGCATGACTCAAGTACACCACGGACTGGAAGGCGTCGTAGCGTTCGAGAGCGAGATCGCCGAGCCCGACAAGGAAGGCTCCGCGCTCCGGTACCGCGGCGTCGACATCGATGACCTCGTCGGCCGCGTGCCGTTCGAGAAGATCTGGGGCCTGCTGGTCGACGGCTCCTACGACCCGGGCCTGCCTCCGGCCGAGCCGTACCCGATCCCCGTGCACTCCGGGGACATCCGCGCCGACGTCCAGAGCGCGATCGCCCAGATGGCTCCCGTGTGGGGCCTGCGTCAGCTCTACGACATCGAGACCCCCGAAGAGGTGCGCGACGACCTCGCCCGCACCGCGGTGATGGTGCTGTCGTACGTCGCCCAGGCCGCCCGCGGCCTCGGCAAGCCGATGGTCCCCCAGAGCGAGATCGACAAGTGCGACACGATCGTCGAGCGGATGCTGACCCGCTGGCGCGGTGAGGTCAACCCGGACCACGCCAAGGCCATCGACGCCTACCTGGTCTCCGCCGCGGAGCACGGCATGAACGCCTCCACGTTCACCGCTCGCGTCATCTCCTCCACCGGCGCCGACGTGGCCGCCGCCCTCTCCGGCGCAGTGGGCGCGATGTCGGGCCCGCTGCACGGCGGCGCCCCCTCGCGCGTGCTCCACATGATCGAGCAGGTCGAGAAGACCGGCGACGCCGAGGCGTACGTCAAGAACCTGCTCGACTCCGGCGAGCGCCTCATGGGCTTCGGCCACCGCGTCTACCGCGCCGAGGACCCCCGCGCCCGCACGCTGCGTCGCACCGCCAAGGAGCTCGCCGCCCCGCGCGCCGAGGTCGCCGAGGCACTCGAGCAGGCCGCCCTGAAGGAGCTGCGCGAGCGCCGCCCCGACCGCGTCCTGGAGACGAACGTCGAGTTCTGGGCCGCGATCGTGCTGGACTTCGCGGAGATCCCCGCGAACATGTTCACCGCGATGTTCACGTCGGCACGCACCGCCGGCTGGAGCGCCCACATCCTCGAGCAGTACAAGACCGGCCGCCTGATCCGCCCCTCGGCGATCTACACCGGTCCGGCCTCGCGCACCGCCGACGAGGTTCCCGGCTGGAACCCGGCCTGGGCCGAGACCAAGGCCTGAGCCACCGCACGACCCGCACGGGGTGTCGCCACGACTGTGGCGGCACCCCGTCGTCCTTCCCGGGGGCTGCGACCCCGCGCGGTCAGTTCGGGGCGGCGCCGCGCTCGGACTCGCTGAACACCGCGTCGATGACGCGGTCGGAGGCGTGGCCGTCCTCCAGCCCGCCGAAGCGCTCGCGGAACGCTGCCAGGCGGTCGGCGTACTGGACCTCGACCTCGCCGAGTCGGGCCACGGCGTCGATGACCTCGTCGCTCGTGCGCACCACGGGACCGGGCGCGATCTCCTCGAGGTCGACGTAGAAGCCGCGCAGGGCGTCGCGGTAGTGCTCGAGGTCGTAGACGTAGGAGATGATCGGCCGGCCGCGCTGGGCGTAGTCGAACATGATCGACGAGTAGTCCGTGATCAGCGCGTCGGCCACGAGCAGCAGGTCCTGCGTGTCCGGGTACTTCGAGACGTTGACGATGCTGGCGTCGAGGTCCTTCGGCCAGGTGAACTTCACCAGCGGGTGCAGGCGCACCAGCAGGGTCACGTTCTCGCCGAGGCGCTCGGCGAAGCGGCCGAGGTCGAGGGCCATGTCGTGGGCCCACGCGCCCTTCGCACCGGCCGCGCGGCCGTCGTCGCGGAAGGTGGGGGCGTAGAGCACCACCGTGCGGTCCTCGGGCAGGCCCAGCCGCAGCCGGGTCTCGCGCGCCCGCTGCCGGCCCACCTCGGTGTGGAACACGTCGTTGCCGGGGTAGCCGGACTCGATGATCGGGCCGGTGAAGCCGAAGGCGCTGCGGAAGGCCGCGGTCGCGTACGGGCTCGGGGAGACCAGGCTCGACCAGCGATCCACCAGCTCCTGCGCCTTCTGGTGGTAGTCGTCGGCGCGCCCGTGCATGACCGGCACGTCGTTCTGCATCCGCTTGAGCGGGGTGCCGTGCCACGTCTGCAGGTAGTGGGTGCCCCGCGGCCGGCGGCACAGGTCGTGCACGTTCTGGTTGAACACCCAGTAGCGCGCCCGCGACATCGTCCAGAAGTAGCGCGGCGTCAGGCGGAACACCTTGTGCGCGTCCGGCGGCACCCGCAGCGTGGAGTTGTTGACGTACCAGAGGTCCAGTGAGGTCCCCCGCTCGTGGAGGCGCTCGAACAGGGCTCGCGGGCTGCCACCGTAGGCACTGCCGCGGTCGCTCTCGAACACGGCGATGTCGCGGCGCGGCAGGAGGCTGCCGAAGCGGAACATCAGCGACATCACGCGGTAGTAGTGCGGCCCGGCGCGGAAGCGCTTGAAGGCGTCGCGCACGGCGCGCACGTTGCGCAGCCGCAGCAGCCGCGTGGAGAGGCCGTCGGCGGTGCGCACCATCTCGTAGTTGCGCTCCCCGTAGCCCGACGTCGGGAGCTCGAGGAAGGCGGCGGCGCGACGCGCGTACTCGTCGTCCATCGTGAAGCCCGAGCCCGCCGACCGGGCCACCTCACCGGCCAGGTCGGCCGCGCGGTGCGCGATCGGCCCGGGCAGGGCGGTGGCGGCGTCGATGAACGGCGTGCGGGCACCGGTGAGCACCGCGTCGTCGAAGCGGAAGAAGAACACCGGTCGCCGCAGGAACGCCGCGTCCCACGCGACGCTGGAGTAGTCGGTCACGAGGGCGGCGCTGGTGCGGATGAGCTCCTGCACGTCGGCGTCGCGGGGGGCGATCGAGATCCCCTCGAGCGGCAGGTCGTCCACCAGCGCCCGCAGGTTCGGGTGCATCACCATGAGGATCTCGACGCCGTCGCGCTGCAGCGCCTGCAGCTGGGGGTCGTTGAGGAAGTCCAGCCAGTTGGCCAGGTAGGTGCTGGTGAGCACGCTCTCGCGGCTGGTCAGCCAGTCGCGCCACGTGGGCATCACGAGGAGCCGGCGCTGCACCTGCGGCTCGCCCTCGAAGAGCGAGTCGTACCGCGCGAAGCCGGTCACCTCGACCTGCGAGGGGAAGAAGTCGAGGTCCTCGATGAAGATCTGGCGCTCGGCGGCCGAGTTCACGACCACCCGGTCCGGCGGCATCTCCTGCATGTGCAGGCGGCCGTAGTTGAGCCGCACGTTCTTCATGCCGGTGACGCCGTGCTGGAGGAACACGCGCAGGCCGCGCGCGTGCCGGGCCAGCCGGGGCGACCGCGAGGCGTGCAGGTACTCCGCGTGGTGGCTGCCGACGAAGCGCGACGCCAGGGCCGTGTAGCGGATGTGCTCGCGCGAGCGGGCCGTGACGACGTTCCCGAACGGCTCGACCTTGTCGCGGTCGGGCGAGTCGGCGTCGATCACGTAGTAGGCGCGACGGTCAGGGTGGTTGCGGCGGATCCAGCGGAACAGCGCGAAGCCGTTGTCCTGCGCCTTGTAGGGCACCTCCCCCACGAGCCAGATGCCCGAGAACGGGCGCAGCGGTGCGAGCAGCCACGCCCACCGCTCGATCCGGCGCAGGTACCGGTGGTTCTCGACGGTGAAGCGCTCCGACCAGAACGCGAGCCGCTTGGCACGGAAGGTCAGGTAGGGCACCCACTGGTCGACGTGGGCACCACCCTGCGTCGGCACCGGCAGGTCGCGCAGCCTGAAGTGGGAGAAGCTCTTCTCCGCGAACGGCACCCGCACCGGCAGCTCGAACCCGTCGAGCTCCATGATCAGGTGCGGGTCGATGATGCCCTCGCGCTCGGCGTCGTCCACGGCGTCGGGCGTGATGTCGAAGCTGATCCGGTAGTCGTACAGGCCGTGCGCGGCGGTGGCGTCGAGCGACTCGACGCGCACGGGGATCTCCTGGGTAGTCCCGGAGAACCGCCACTGCAGCGACAGCCGGATGTCGCTCGCCGGACGCGAGAAGGTCTTGAGGACGAGGTCCGCGGCGATCCCGCGCGGGCCGACGTCGAGCCGCTTGCCCTCCACCTCGAAGCGACGGATCGGCTCGGCGGCGTAGCGCACCGAGACGTTGCCCTGGTCGGTGACGTGGGTCCAGGCGTGCACCTGCTCGCCGAACGGGGACGCGGCGCCCTCGATCTCGATGAACGCCATCGCGGCCGAGGTGTCGGTGTGGTCGAAGCGGCCCAGGCGCTGCTCGGTGCGCTTCCTTCCCATCCCCTCGACCTCGACGAACAGGTCGAAGCGTCCGGCGGCGCGGCCGCCGAGCTCCCAGAGCTGCACGGGATCGAGCGCGAACGCGAACGTGGCGGACGGGGCCTGCTCGAGGCGGAGGCTGACCTGGCCGAGCCGGCTGGCGGGACGAACCACCAAGGCCACCACGCGCACCGGGTCGCGGAACGCGCCCGCGTAGTGGACGAGGCCGGCCTCGTGGCGCACGACGAGGGAGGCGTGGGGCCGGGGAGCGGGACCCTTGCCGAGGGCACGGCGCAGGCGGTCCTTCGCGCGCTCAGGCACCATCGCGACGACCCGACGCCGTACTCGACCCACGTCAGGCATGCTCTCCTCGGTTCCCGTCGACTTCACGGCGGGACGCCCCCACCACGCGATTCTCGATTCTAGAGGGGGACGCCGCGTCCCGACGGGTCACCCGCGGGCCGCGGTGGGCGCGATGGGGACCGCCCTCGTATCGTGGTGCGGTGCCCGCCAGTCCTCCCAGCGACCGATTCAGGGCCGAGATCTCGGCCCTGCGCGCCTGTGCCGTGCTGCTCGTGGTCATCTACCACCTCTGGCCGGGGCGCCTCCCGGGCGGCTACATCGGCGTCGACGTCTTCTTCGTCATATCCGGCTTCCTGATCACCGGGCACCTGCTGCGCGAGTCCGCCGACACCGGGAAGGTCGACCTGGCCCGGTTCTGGGCGCGCCGCGCCCGGCGCCTCCTGCCGGCGGCGTACCTCGTGCTGGCCGTCTCCGCGCTCGCCGTCTGGCTGTGGATGCCGCTGGTCACCTGGAGCCAGAACTTCAAGGAGATCGTCGCCTCGGCGCTGTACGTGCAGAACTGGGCCCTGGCGGCCGACTCGGTGAACTACCTCGCCGCCGAGAACGACCCGACGACCGTGCAGCACTACTGGACGCTCTCGATCGAGGAGCAGTTCTACCTCGTGTGGCCGCTGCTGGTGATCCTGGCCACCGTCCTGGCGGTGCGGACGGGTCGGTCACGCAAGCTCATGGTCGCCGTCGTGCTCGGCACCGCGACCGTCGCGAGCCTGGCGTACTCGCTGTGGATCACCCAGGCCAACCCGCCGGCCGCGTACTTCGTCACCCCGGCGCGGGCGTGGCAGTTCGGCGCCGGCGCCCTGCTGGCGCTCGCGATGGGCAGCGCCACGGTGCGCCGCGGAGCGCCCACCGCCCTGCTGTCGTGGGCGGGCTTCCTGACGCTGGCGTGGTGCGGCCTGACGTACGACGACTCCACGCCGTTCCCGGGCACCGCCGCGATCGTCCCCGTGGTGGCCACCCTCGTGGTGATCTGGGCGGGCGAGCCCCGCGGCGTCCTGTCCCCCACGCCCGTCATGCGGTGGCGCCCCACCCACACCCTCGGCGAGATCTCCTACTCGATGTACCTGTGGCACTGGCCGCCGATCGTGATCCTGCCGTTCGTGCTGGGCCACGAGCTGGGGCTCGGCCCGCGCATCGGGATTCTCGTGTTCACGATCGTCGCGGCGTGGGCCACCAAGCGCTGGGTCGAGGACCCCATCCGCTTCACGCACCGCTTCGGCCTGCGCCGGCCGGCCATCACGGGCCTGGCCACCCTGGTCGGCGCGACCGCACTCGTGGGCGTCTCGTTGGCCGGCCACCAGACCGCTGCCGCGGCCCAGGAGCGCGCCGTCGCCGTCGCCGAGAGGCTGGTCGAGGAGGCCCCCGACTGCTTCGGCGCGGCCTCGCGCGATGCCGAGAACCCGTGCCACAACCCCGAGCTCGACGACCAGCTGATCCCGTCGCCGGAGGCCGTGGTCAACGACTACGAGAAGGAGTACCCAAGCTGCTTCGGGGGTGTGCACGACACCGAGCTCAACGACTGCACCTTCGGCGACCTCGACGACGACTCGCTGCCCCACGTGACCCTCGTGGGCGACTCCCACGCCCGGTCGTTCCTGCCCACGCTCGTCCGGATGGCCGACCAGAAGCTCATCACGCTCTCCGCCCAGCTGAGGAGCAGCTGCTCGTGGACCCGTGACGAGCCCGACCACGACGACCCGCTGCGCGTGAGCACCTGCCAGGAGTTCAAGGCGAACCTCCAGGAGTGGCTGCTCGACCGCACCGACTCCACCGACCTGGTCCTGACCACCGGCTACGCCCGGATGCTCAGCGGGTCGAACGAGGAGCGCGTCGAGAGCATGGAGGCCGTGTGGCGCCCGGTGCTGGACCGGGGCGTGCGGGTGGTCGCGATCCGCGACAACCCCCGCCTGCCGCGCGCCCCGCAGAAGTGCCTCGCCCAGCTGGAGAGCATCACGCCGGACGCGTGCGCGTTCAGCCGTGAGGAGGCGTTGTCGCACTTCGACGCCTTCGCGACCGCCGGCCGCCAGGTCGAGGGCGCGCAGACGCTGGACCTGAGCGACCTCTACTGCGACGACGAGACCTGCCCGTCGATCATCGGCGGCGTGAACGTGTACCGCGACATCACCCACCTGAGCGTCACGTACGTGCGCACGATGACGCCGTACGTGTACCGGCGACTGGTGGACATGAACGCCCTGCCGCGTCCCTCGTGAGGGCCGCTGACATGACGATGCCGCGGCGCCGTATCACCCCCCCGAGGTGATGCGACGACGCGGCGGTCGCTGAGGGAAGACTAACCCATCCGCTAGTTCTTTGTAACTAGTCCGCTGGTTCTTTTCGGCGTGTCACTGCGAGTTCACCTCTCGGTTCAGCCGAGCGCGACGAGCTCGGTCACGTCGTCGCGCGGCAGCTCGTCCACGACCGCCGTGACGTTGATGCTGTTGAGGTTCACGGCGGCGCGGTGCTGCGACAGGAAGGCCGTCTCGGAGGCGTCCATGCCGGTGGCGATGCGGACCATCGTCTCGCGCGGGGCCAGCGCGGTGGCGTCCACGACGTGCCACTCACCGTCGACGTAGGCCTCGGCGACCGCGTGGAAGTCCATCGGCTGCAGCCCCGGGGCATAGACCGAGACGAGGCGCGCGGGAACGTCGTGCGCGCGCAGCAGGGCGATGACCAGGTGCGCGTAGTCGCGGCACACCCCCTGGCGCTTCAGCATCGTCTGCACGGCGCCGTCGGTGGGTCGGCTGCTGCCGGGCACGTAGGACAGGTGGGTGCCGACCCAGGAGGTCACGGCGTCGAGCAGGTCCTTGCCGGACAGGCCCTTGAACTCGGCCTTCGCGATCGCGAAGAGCGAGTCCGAGGGCGCGTACCGGCTGGGACGCCGGTACTCGATGATGTCGAGCTCCTCCGTGGCGATCGGGCGGGCATGACCGTCGACGACCGCCTCGTAGTCGATCGTGATGGGGCCCGCGGGCGCGTCGATCCGGTGCAGCCTGGTCTCGTGGCGGCCGGCGATCTCGCGGGCCTCCAGCTCGGCACCGTCCTGGACCACCCGCAACGACTCGCTCGAGGTGGCCACGTTCGCCGCGACGGCGATCGACAGGACGAGGTCGGCGCGGTCGAACGCGTGCAGTTCGAGGTGGGCCGTGACGGTGCGCTTCACCGCACCATGCTGGCACGGGCACCCCGACGCCGCGATCCGGCGCGGTCAGGCGTCGAAGGCGCCGAGGATCTCGTCGGCGGCGGCGGCCGGCGAGAGCGTGCCGGCGAGGACCTCCTCGCGCACCCGCTCTCGGACCTGGGCCACCGACGCGTCGGTGGCGAGGCGCTGCTCGATCTCGTCGCGCACGAGCGCCCACGTGAAGTCGAGCTGCTGCTGCGCGCGCTTCTCGGCGACGCCGCGGTGGCCCATGAACTCACGGTGGCGCAGCACGCGGCTCCAGACGGTGTCGATGCCGGTCCCCTCCAGCGCCGAGCAGGTGAGGACGGGCGGCACCCAGTCCTGCGTGCCGGCGTAGACCAGGCGCAGCGCGCCGGCCAGCTCGCGCGCGGTGCCCTCGGCCTCGCGGGCCCGCTCGCCGTCTGCCTTGTTGACCGTGATGACGTCGGCGATCTCGAGGATGCCCTTCTTGATGCCCTGCAGCTGGTCGCCCGTGCGCGCGAGGGTGAGGAACAGGAACGTGTCGACCATGCCGGCCACGGTGATCTCGGACTGGCCGACGCCGACCGTCTCGACGAGCACGACGTCGTAGCCGCCCGCTTCCAGCACCGTCAGCGCCTGGCTGGTGGCGCGGGCGACGCCACCGAGGCTGCCCGCGCTCGGCGAGGGGCGGATGTAGGCGTTCGGGTCGGTGGAGAGGCGCACCATGCGGGTCTTGTCGCCGAGCACCGAGCCGCGGGTGCGCACGCTCGAGGGGTCCACGGCGAGGACGCCGACCCGGTGGCCGCGCTCGGTGAGGTGGACGCCGAGGGCCTCGATGAAGGTGGACTTGCCCACGCCCGGAACGCCGGAGATGCCGACGCGGACCGCTCCCCCGACCTTCGAGTCGGGCGCCGCCGCCAGCTCGGCCAGCACCTCGCGCGCGGCCGCCCGGTGGTCGGCTCGGCGCGACTCGACCAGCGTGATCGCACGTGAGATCTCCGCCCGCCGGCCCGCGCGGACGCCCTGCACCACCCTGTCGACGTCAACCACGCGTGCGAGTCTAGGGCGTGGCCTCCACCGACCCGGCCGCCAGCACGACGACGCCGGGCGGGGCCGTCACCACGGCAGGGGCGGGCCGAGACCGAACTCGGCGATGACGTCGTGCACGATCGCGAGCAGCGCCTCGTCCGAGTTGTCCGCGCCGGGGCGGAACGCCACCGCGTTGATGACGACGCGACCGCCCGAGAAGGTGACGCCCAGGAACCCCTGCCCACCCATCCGGGCCAGCTCGGCCGTGGGCCGGCCGGGCTCGTTGAACTGACCCCAGGCGTACTGGCACGGCCGCCCGTCGATCAGCTCGACGGGCCCGGTCACGCGCCCGAGGTTGGAGCAGCCGACGGCATTGACGTCGGCCCCCAGGGCGAACCGCTCGAGGCGGCGCAGCAGCCACACCGGCACGAAGGGGACGAGCGGCAGGGCCGCCAGCAGCGGGAGCTGGTTCGCGTCCCGGGCGCTCAGCGCGGCCTTCATCGCCGCACGCGCGGGGCGCAGGTCGTGCGTCACCTCGGCCGGGTCGAGGGTGACGACGACGGAGGACAGGGCGTTGCCCCGCAGGTCGTCGTCGCCCTCACGCACGCTGACCGGGATCGTCAGGTTGACCGTGCCGTTCCGCTGCACCCGACCCAGGTGGAGCCCGAGCCGCGCGGCGAGCGCCGAGGCCAGCACGTTCGAGGTGCCACCGAGCCGTTCCGCGCACGCGTCCCACGACGCCTCGGACACGAAGGTCACGACGCGAGCGGCCCCGTCGCGGACCGGCGGATCGGGCGCGGTGAACTCCGCGACGGGTGTGGCCACGGGCAGCGCCGCCGTCGAGGCCCGGTGCGGCAGGCTCCGCTCGGCACGCATCTGACGCACGACCGCACGGAGGGCCCGCACCTTCTCGGGGAGCGACCCGATGACCTCACGCCAGTGGGACAGGCGGCTCCGGGCTCGCTCGCCGCGGCGCGGATACGCCAGCCCGAGGTCGAGTCCTTCGACGGCCTCACGCAGTCCCAGGAGCACCCCCACGCCGTCGGTGACCGTGTGCGACACCACGATCGCGACCGCGCTGCCGCCGTCGTCGAGCCGCAGGACGCCGAAGCGCCACGGCGGTCCCTCGCCCGGATCGATGGGCCGCCGCGAGACCTCGACCGACCACTGCTCGATCTGCGACCGGGGCCGCATGGCGGGCTCGACCTCGATCGGCACGGGCGCGTCGGGACGGACCCAGCGGGGCCGCCCGCCCCACCCCGGTGCCGCCTCGACGACGCGGGCGAACCGCCCCTCGTGGAGCCGCTCGGACAGGCGGCGCAGCGCGTCGAGGTCGACCGCGCGGTCGTAGACCCACGTGTAGTGCAGCGTCGGGTGATGACCGAGGGCACGGAACGCCAGGTACGAGGCGTGGTCCATGTAGTCGAGACAAGTGTCCAGGCGAGTGTCCAGCCGGGTGTCCGAGCGGGTGTCCACCGCCACAGACTAGTGCAACTGGGAGTTGCAGCCCAGCGTCGACAGCCGGCGTCGGGTCGCCCGAGGGATCAGCTCTGCGCGCGCAGCTTCTCCAGCAGGTCGAGTGCCGAGTCGGCGATGACCGTGCCGGGCAGGAAGACCTCGGCCGCACCCATCTCCTTGAGCGTGGGCACGTCGTCGGGCGGGATCACGCCACCGATCACGACCATGATGTCGGGACGGCCCTGCTCCTCCAGCGCCGCCTTCAGCGCGGGCAGCAGGGTCAGGTGACCCGCCGCGAGGGACGAGACCCCCACGACGTGGACGTCGGCGTCGACCGCCTGCTGGGCGACCTCCTCCGGCGTCGAGAACAGCGGGCCCACGTCGACGTCGAAGCCCATGTCGGCGAACGCCGTGACGATGACCTTCTGGCCGCGGTCATGTCCGTCCTGGCCCATCTTGGCCACGAGGATGCGGGGGCGGCGGCCCTCGGCGCGCTCGAACTCGTCGGTGGCCTCGATGACCCGGGCGATGTTGCCCGACTGGCCGGCCTCGCTGCGGTACACACCCGAGATCGTACGGATCACGGCCTGGTGGCGCCCGTAGACCTTCTCCAGCGCGTCGCTGATCTCGCCCACCGTGGCCTTCGCGCGGGCGGCGTTCACGGCCAGGTCGAGCAGGTTGCCCTCGAGCGAGCCGTCACGACGCGCGCCGCGCTCGGCCGAGTTCGTCAGCGCGTCGAGCGCGGACTGCACGTCGTCGTCGTTGCGCTCGGCGCGCAGGCGCTCGAGCTTGGCGATCTGCGACGAGAGCACGGCCTTGTTGTCGACCTTGAGCACGTCGAACGGCTCCTCGTCGGGCACGCGGTAGGTGTTCACGCCCACCACCACCTGCTGGCCCGAGTCGATGCGGGCCTGCGTGCGGGCCGCGGCCTCCTCGATGCGCATCTTCGGGATGCCCTCGTCGATGGCCTTCGCCATGCCGCCGGCCGCCTCGACCTCCTGGATGTGCGCCCAGGCGCGGTTCGCGAGGTCGTGCGTCAGCTTCTCGACGTAGTACGAGCCGGCCCACGGGTCGATCGTCTGCGTCGTGCCCGACTCCTGCTGCAGCAGCAGCTGGGTGTTGCGCGCGATGCGGGCACTGAAGTCGGTGGGCAGCGCGATGGCCTCGTCGAGGGCGTTGGTGTGCAGGCTCTGGGTGTGGCCCTGCGTGGCCGCCATCGCCTCGATCGCGGTGCGCTGCACGTTGTTGTAGACGTCCTGCGCCGTGAGGCTCCAGCCCGAGGTCTGCGAGTGGGTGCGCAGGCTCAGCGACTTGGGGTTCTTCGGGTCGAAGTCGCTGACGAGCCGGGCCCACAGGGCACGGGCGGCGCGCAGCTTGGCGACCTCCATGAAGAAGTTCATGCCGATCGCCCAGAAGAAGCTCAGGC
Organism: Aeromicrobium sp. JP4; assembly: GCF_054957925.1. Lineage (NCBI taxonomy): Bacteria > Bacillati > Actinomycetota > Actinomycetes > Propionibacteriales > Nocardioidaceae > Aeromicrobium > Aeromicrobium sp. JP4. Next base: position 2,485,646 of record NZ_CM143290.1, on the reverse strand, counting down.
GCGGCGCGAAGGCGTCGATGTCCAGGCCCACGTCGAGGCCCGAGCGGATGTACTCGACGCCGTCGGCCAGCGTGTAGGCCAGCTCGAGGTCGTTCGTCGCCCCGGCCTCCTGGATGTGGTAGCCGGAGATCGAGATCGAGTTGAACCGCGGCATCCGCGCCGCCGTGTACGCGAAGATGTCGGAGATGATCCGCATCGACGGCGCCGGCGGGTAGATGTACGTGTTCCGGACCATGAACTCCTTGAGGATGTCGTTCTGGATGGTCCCGGCCAGCTGCTCGGGCTTCACGCCCTGCTCCTCGGCCGCCACGATGTAGAGCGCCAGCACCGGCAGCACGGCGCCGTTCATGGTCATCGAGACGCTCATCTGGTCGAGCGGGATGCCGTCGAACAGCGTGCGCGTGTCGTAGATCGAGTCAATCGCCACGCCGGCCATGCCGACGTCGCCCACCACGCGGGGGTTGTCGGAGTCGTAGCCGCGGTGGGTCGCCAGGTCGAAAGCGACGGACAGGCCCTTCTGGCCCGCCGCCAGGTTGCGGCGGTAGAACGCGTTGGACTCCTCGGCGGTGGAGAAGCCCGCGTACTGGCGGATCGTCCACGGCTGGGTGGTGTACATCGCCGGGTACGGACCGCGCAGGAACGGCGTCATGCCCGGGTAGGTGTCGAGGGCGTCGAGCCCCTCGAGGTCGGCGGGCGTGTAGAGCCGTTTGACGGGGATCCCCTCCGGGCTCTGCCACGGCTCGCCGGCGAAGGACTTCGGTGTGGTCATGCGAGCACCTCACGCATCTGTCGCAGGAAGGCCAGCGCGTCGAGGCCCATGGCGGCCGACGCGTCCTGGCCGAGGTCGGTCTTGCCGGCGACCAAGACGTACGAGGCGCCGTTCTCGCGCAGCGCGGCGACCAGGTCGGCACCCCACTCGCCGTACACGGCATCCGTGCCGGCGAGGCAGACCACGGGAGGCGCTCCGGCCTCGAGGTACTTGTCGACGGCCTCGTCGACCCCGGCGGTGGCACCCGCGGCGCCGATGCCGATGCCGCCGGCGGCCAGCAGGTTGATGGCGAACGTGGCCCGGGCGGTGTGGGCGGAGATCGGGCCCATCGTGGCGAGGAAGACCGGCTGCGCCACGGGCTCGTCGCGCATCTGCTCGAACTCGCCGGCGTACCGGAACACGTCGGGAGCGACCGGGTAGGGCCGGCGCTCGGGGAGGGTCTCGGCGGAGTTCGGGAACTCGCTGATGCCCGTGATCGGGCGCTCGCGGCGCGCGATCTGCAGGGCGCGGTCGTCGCGCACGGCCTGCACCAGCGGCACGAGGCGGTCGGCGGCGGCGTCGAGGTCGGCGACGCCCTCCAGCTCGTCGAGGCCGTCGAGCTCGGCGAAGAGCTCCCACGCGGCCATCGCGAGGTCGTCGGTGAACTTCTCCACGGCGTACGCGCCGCCGGCGGGATCGGCCACCTTGGCCACGTGCGACTCGTGGATGAGCAGGCTCGAGGTGTTGCGCGCAATGCGGCGGCTGAACGGGGTGGGCAGGCCGAGCGGCTCGTCGAACGGCAGCACCGTGACCGCGTCCGCGCCGCCCACGCCGGCGGCGAAGCCGGCGACGGTGGTGCGCAGCATGTTCGTGTAGGAGTCGTAGCGCGCCATCATCGGGCGCGACGTGACCGCGTGCTGGCGCTGGGCGCGGGCCGCCTCGCCGATGCCGCTCAGCTCGCCGACCCGGTTCCACAGGGTGCGTGCGGCGCGGAGCTTGGCGATGGTCGGGAACTGCTCGTCGGTGGCCGCGTAGCGGAACTCCAGCTGGGCGGCGGCCTCGTCGGTGGTGAACCCGGCGGCCTCGAGGGCGCGCAGGTACGTGACCGCGACCATCATCGACCAGGCGAGCTCCTGGACCTCCGACGCGCCTTGGTCGTGCAGGGCACTGGCGTCGACGACGACGCCGCGGACGCCCGCCTCCTTCGCCAGCGTGGCCACGCGGACGAGGACGTCGAGATCGTGGCCGCCACCGCCGAGGTTGGTCAGCGGGTGCGGCTGGACGCCCTTGTCGCGGCAGACCGCCACGAAGGCCTCGGCCGCGGCGACCGGGTCCTCGGGGGCGTCGAGCACGACGGGGGCCAGGTCGAGGAAGACCGGCTCCAGCAGCTCGGCGAGACGATCGGCGGCGATGCCGCGCTCCCCCACCGTGAGCCACAGCGAGTTGCCGCCGTTCTCCAGCTCGGTGGTGAGGTGGTCGGCGGTGGTGTCGGGGTCGGTGAACCAACCGCGCACGTCCCAGCCCTCGAGCTCGGGATCGGCGGTGCCGGAGCCGCGCGTGTAGGGCGCCTCGCCCGGGAGGCCGGTCTCGGGGACGTCGGCGACGAGCTCGCGCGTGCCCAGCGGGGTGATGCTGAGCCCGTCGAGGGTCGTGGTGGTCAGCGCCTCCCACACGTCGGTGTCGGGGGCGTCCTCGGCGAGGCGACGCGTCTTGCGCAGGACGGCCGCGGTGGCCTTCTCCCACTCCGACAGGTCGTGCTCGATGCCCTCGGCCAGGGGCACCACGGGCTGGTCTGCTGCCATGCGTCGCATGGTAGCCGCCTGCTTCGGGCGACCGTTCAACGCATCGTCCCGCGGGCTCCTGCGAGAATGGCGCCGTGCAGATCCCCGACGAACTCCTGCCCCGCGACGGGCGCTTCGGCTCCGGTCCCTCGAAGGTGCGACCCGAGGCGCTCGCCGCCCTGGCCGCGAGCGGGGACACGCTGCTGGGCACGTCGCACCGCGCCGCGCCGGTGAAGTCGCTCGTGGGCAGCATCCGCTCCGGCCTCGCCGACCTGTTCTCGCTGCCCGACGGGTACGAGGTCGTGCTCGGCGTGGGCGGCTCGCACGCGTTCTTCGACGCCGCCACGTTCGGGCTCGTCGAGCGACGCAGCCAGCACCTCGTGCACGGCGAGTTCACGACCAAGTTCGCCCGGGCGGTCGCCGCGGCACCCTTCCTGGACGACCCCGAGATCATCGAGTCGGACTTCTCGACCCACCCTGAGCCCCACGCCACCGCCGGCGTCGACACGTACGCGTGGGCGCACAACGAGACCTCGACCGGCGTCATGACCTCGCTGCGACGCCCCGTCGGCATCGACGAGGGCGCGCTAGTCCTGGTCGACGCCACGTCGGGCGCCGCCGGCCTTCCGGTCGACGTGGCCGAGTCGGACGTCTACTACTTCGCGCCGCAGAAGGGGTTCGCGTCCGACGGCGGGCTGTGGATCGCGCTCATGTCCCCCGCCGCGATCGAGCGCGCCCGCCGCATCAAGGCGTCGGGGCGCCACATCCCCGGCTTCGTCGACCTGCCCGTCGCGATCGACAATTCGCTCAAGGACCAGACCTACAACACCCCCGCCGTCGCCACGCTCTTCCTCATGGACCAGCAGGTGCAGTGGCTCAACGCGAACGGCGGCCTCGACTGGGCGGTCTCGCGCACGACCGACTCGTCCCAGCGGCTCTACGCCTGGGCCGAGGCGAGCTCGTACGCGACCCCGTTCGTCCCCGACCCGGCCGACCGCTCGCTCGTCGTGGGCACGATCGACCTCGAGGGCGTCGACGCCGCCGACGTGGTGGCAGCCCTGCGCGAGAACGGCATCGTCGACGTCGCCGGCTACCGCGGCCTGGGCCGCAACCAGCTGCGCATCGCGATGTTCCCCGCCATCGACCCCGACGACGTCACTGCCCTCACGCGGTGCATCGACCACGTGGTCGAGCGGCTCGCGGCGGGCTGACGGTCAGCCTCAGTCGACGACGGTGGCGCCGCGGTGCAGCTCGCGGTGCTCTTCGTAGATCGAGGCGTTGAGGTGCAGGGTGGCGACCTCGTCGTCGGTGAGCTCGCGGCGCACCTTGCCGGGGACGCCGGCCACCAGCGAGCGAGGCGGGATGACGGCGCCCTGGGGCACGAGGGCGTTCGCGGCGATCAGGCACTCGTCGCCGATCTCGGCGCCGTTGAGGATCGTGGCGCCCATGCCCACCAGCACGTGGTCGCCGACGGTGGCGCCGTGGATGATCGCGCCGTGGCCCACCGAGACGCCCTCGCCGAGCGTCAGCGGCTTGCCCTGGTCGACGTGGAAGACGCAGTTGTCCTGGACGTTGCTGCCGCGGCCAATGGTGATCGGCTCGTTGTCGGCGCGCAGGACCGCGCCGTACCAGACGCTGGAGCCCTCCTCGAGGACGACCGAGCCCACCAGGGTGGCGTTCGGGGCGACGAACGCCGACTCGTGAACCTGCGGGGACCTGTCTCCGAGAGCGATCTTCATGCGCTCACCGTATCGCCCGGCGTGCGCCTCCCGACGGGCCCCGGCGCAGTGCCACCACCACCAGCAGGACGGCCAGCGCGGCGACCCCGAGACCGCCGAGCACGACGGTGCGGGTGTCCACCGCGACGCCCGTGCTGCTCGCCGCCACGACCTCGGCCGACGCGGGCGACACCGACGGATCGGGGACCGAGGTGGCCACGGTCGCGGGTCCACCGGCCGAGGCCGAGGCGACCGGCAGGTCCAGGCGGTACAGCGGCGAGTCGGCTCCCTCGGTGCCCACGAGCACGGCGTCGTCGTCGACGAACGCGACCGTCTCGGCCTGCTCGAGCGGAGGAAGCGGGCCGCTGCCGACGACGGACCAGTCGGCGGGATCGATCGTCCACAGCGAGCCGTAGGACACCAGCGCCACCTGGCTCCCGTCGGGCGAGAACGCGCCGTCGGTGACCAGCGCGGGCAGGCCCGAGGCGGTGGCCTCGAACTCGGTGGTCGACCTCGGGTCGAGGTCGCCCGTGTCGAGCGTCATCACCGCCGCATCACCGAGCGCCTTGGTGACGACGTGGAGGCGGTCCGAGTCCGGCGGCGCCAGGAGCGCCTCCACGTCGGCGGGGCCTCCGGCCAGCGCGACCGGGTACCGCTTCGCAGCGACCGTGGCGCTCGCGCGACCGGGCTCGTCGATCGCGTACAGGGCGAGGTCGTCGCGCTCGGCGCGGTTGTCGCCCACGTCGCCGATCCACAGCGTGCCGTCGCGCAGGGCCAGCGCCTCCACGTCGCGGAAGTCGGCGCGGAGGGTGGTCACTCCGACCACGTCACCGCTCGAGAGGTCGACGGCGAACACCTCGGGGGCGTTGCCGGAGTCGTTGACGGTGTAGGCCAGTCCGTCGTGGGCCGAGCTGACCGCGAGGCCGCTGGACTCGGTGATGCGGGCGTCGGCCAGCACCGCGACGGGCTCGTCGGTGGCGGCGTCGGCACGGTCGATCAAGGAGGTCACGACGACCACCACGATCAGGGCGACGAGCAGTCCCGGGATCAGCAGCCGGCGACGACGGGGGTTCACAGGGCCTCCTGCGGCTGGACGGCTCGCGTTATCGTGGAGTCATGGCCCGTGAGAAGCGTTCCCGCATCCCCGACTTGGGCCGTCCCGAGGTCACGGAGCTGGAGTTCGGCAGGACGACGCACCGTGTCGCCGAGGTCGAGCCCATGGACGTCGACGGCGTCCGCACGATGACCATCGGCACGATCGCCTGGGGCGTCGTGGCGCTCGCGCTGCTGCCGTTCTGGGGCAACCTGCAGGACCAGGGCCGCACGTGGTGGCTGTGGACCGCGTTCGCCGGACTCGGTCTGGGCCTCATGGGCATCGAGTTCTGCAAGCGCCGTCGCGACGCCCTCGCCGAGCGCGCGGCGACCGCCCCGCTGCAGACCGTGATCCCCGTCGACGAGCTCCCCGAGGAGATCGTGACCGACGCGGCGCCGGCCGAGCCGCAGGCCGCACCGGCCGCAACCACGGACCCTGCCCAGGAGCGCCCCACCGGACGCCGTCGCCGGAGCTGAGGCCGTCCGGCCTCGCATCACACCCCGCACGACGGGCTCAGAACTCCTCGAGCTCGGCCCGGGTCGAGTCCAGCACCGGGTCGGGCAGCTTGGACGCCGACGCCGATCGCTTGGGGCGCGTGCCCGAGTGGGCACCGCAGCCGTGGGTGAGGGCGACGACGCGGCCGTCGGCGTTGGCCATCTTGTTCGCGCACACGCCGAAGCGGTCGGAGAGGTCGCCGGCCAGCGAGACCAGGAAGCCGCACGTCCCGCACACGCCGGGCGCCTGCTTGGCGATCGGGGTGTCCGGACCGGACTCGCCCTCGTACCAGCGCTCCGCGGCATCCTCGCGGCCCTCGATCGAGAGCACCCACTCGCGGCCGAGGCCGATCTCACGGGCGAAGTGGCGGTCGACGACACCGGTCTCGTCACCGTCGCCGGCGGACCACGCCGGCACGAGCCGGATGTCGTCCTCCTCGGGCGGCAGCACGTCGCCGGGACCGAGGTCGCCGGGACGGACGCGCTCGCGGTAGGGGGTCCACGCCGGAGCGACGATGGCCTCGTCACCTGGCAGCAGCACGATGTCGTTGATGGTCACCTGGTCGTCCAGCACCGAGGCGCTGACCGCCCAGTACCAGCCGCGGTAGCCGGGCAGCAGGCAGGCGAATCGCTCGGTCACCAGACCGGGCGCCTCCTCGGTGCTGCCGAGGTGGTCGCCGACCGTGCCGTCGTCGACACTGTCGTCGAGGGCCGCGCGTGCAGGAGAGGTCGCCGTGCTCATGGTCCGATTGTCCCCCACCGCGCCACACCCGACCAACCCGGTCGTGCCGCGCGCGCCGGTGTCCGCCTCAGGGGACCAGGACCGCCGCCAGCAGGACCATCACGGGCAGGGAGACCACCGTCGTGATGACGACGCTGTCGCGGGCCAGCACCTCGCCGCGACCGAACTGCGCGGCGTAGACGAAGACGCTCTGGGCCGTCGGGAGGGCCGCCATCACGGTGACGCCGGCGACCTCGTAGGCGTCCAGGCCCAGCCCGTACCGGGCCACGAGATACGTGACGAGAGGCTGCCAGAGGATCTTCAGGACCGTCACGAACGCGACCTCGCTCCGGTTGCCGTGACCGATCCTGGGACCGAACCGCAGGGCGACACCGAACGCCAGGACCGCGGACGGGATCGCCATGGCGCCCAGCAGCGAGATGGGCTCGTCGACGAACCGCGGCAGGTCGACGTGGGCGAGCGACAGGGCGACGCCCAGGATCGCCGCGATCGAGACGGGGTTGCTCAGGCCCGCTCGCACGAACCCCCACGGGGTCACCCGGCGCCCCTCCTCCATGCTGAGGAGCGTGACCGCCACGGGCGTCATGACCATGAGCTGCAGCATGATCGTGGGCAGCGCGAAGGCCACGTCACCGGCGACGTACGCCGCGATCGGCAGGCCCAGGTAGCCCGAGTTCGCGAACGAGGAGGCGAGACCGCCCACCACGACGTGCTTGCCGGAATGACCCCGCCACCGCGCCCACGGCACGTAGACCAGCAGCACCGCCACCACGCCGATCGCGGCCACGAGGAACCACGGCCCGAAGACGGTGGCCAGGTCCGTGGAGCCGAGGATCTCGATCAGCAGGGCGGGCGTGGCGACGTAGTAGACGAGTCGCGCGAGCACCACCTGGCTGGACTCGTCGAGCACCCGCGTCGCGGCGAGGAGGTATCCCACACCGATCAACGCGCCGATGACCGCGAAGCCCTCGAGAGCTCCGGTCACGCGTCAGGCGTCGAGGTCCGCGGCGAGGCGGCGCAGCAGCTGCGCGACCTGGCGGGCGCGCTTGCCCTCGGGGTGGCGGCCGTGACGGTAGCCCTCACCGAGGCCGTCGAGCAGGTTCACGAGGTCCTCGACGATGACGACCATCTCCTCGGGCGACTTGCGCCGCGCGTGGGCCTGCGCCTGCGAGACCGAGGGGGTGGGATCGAGCACGCGCACCTGGAGGGCCTGGTCGCCGCGGCGGCCGGCGGCGATGCCGAACTCCACGCGCGTGCCGGCCTTCAGCGTGGTCACGCCTTCGGGCAGCGCGTCGGAGCGGACGTAGACGTCCTCACCTTCCTCGCGGCTGAGGAAACCGAACCCCTTCTCGGGGTCGTACCACTTGACCTTGCCGGTGGGCATGACCGTTCCTTTGCGTTCTCGGAGTGCGACCCCTGCAGTCTAGTCGGCTGGCGCCGCCGCGGTGCTCGCGCCGCTCAGGCCTCATCGTCGAAGTCGACCGAGATGGTCTGGAAGCCCTTGTGCCGCTGCATCCGGGCGTACTGCGCGTAGGCGCGGCGGTCGCCCGCCGTCAGGACGACGTTGTCGGTGAACGGCGTCAGCAGGGCTCGCGGGTACAGGTGACGGCGGCGCACGACGTTGATCTGGAGGCCGAGCACGATCGTGGAGGTCAGCAGGAACAGCAGCGCGATGAGGCCGAGGACGAGGGCGAAGGTCTGGTTCATCGAGGTCGCCCGGGCGATGACGCCCTGCACGTAGGCGTCACCGACGTACTGCAGGACCTGCCAGCCGAGGGCGCAGAACAGGGACCCCGGCAGCACCGACCGCCAGGAGGCGCGGCGCAGGCTCACCAGCTTGAACACGGTGATGAAGATGCCCCACGAGACGAGGAAGCCGACCACGCGCATGACCAGGCCGAGGTCGGGCAGGTGGTCGATCCCGACGACCTCCGGGTTGTCCACGATCGACTGCAGGATCGCGACGACGGCGATGCCCAGGCCGCCGATGCCGAGCACGACGAAGCTGCGCAGCCGCATCATGATCGGGTTCGGCCGACTGTTGCGCGGCACGCCCCACGCCACGTTGGCCGCGTTCTGGGTGGACTGGCCCACGCCGAGCGCGCCGTAGAGCGCGGCGAGCGAGCCGACGACGATCGCCGAGGTGCTGCCGGTGAGCCCACCGGGGCGACCGAGCTCGTCGCCGACGATCGGGAACTGCGCGAGCGCCGTGTCGAGCAGGCGCTGCTGGAGGTCGGGGTCGTCCTGGAGCACGAAGCCCAGCACCGACGAGGCGATGAGCAGCAGCGGGAAGATCGCGATGAACGAGTAGTACGTCATGATCGCCGCCAGGTACGGGCCCTGGTCGTCGAAGAACTTGTAGATCACCGCGATCGGGAACCCGAGGACCGGGTGCTGCCGCTGGAAGCGGTCGATCCCGGCGACGATGTTCATGGCAGGTATTGTCGCGCAGCTCCCAACACGCGCTCGTACACCTCGCGGGGAAGCACCGCTCCTTCTCGCCGGACGTCCTGCTCGCGGACCTGGATGAGCCGGTTCAGCCGCACCTCGCTGGGGCGTCGCTGCGCGTCCCAGGGGCCCGACCCGATGTCCATCCAGAAGCGGCCCGCACGCGCCTCCTGCGCCGCGTCGCGGTCGTGGTCCCGCGAGGTCAGCTGGAGTGCGACGAGGGTGGCGTCGGGGTGTCGCCCGATGAGCAGGACGGGGCGGTCCTTGCCCTGGCTCGGGTCGTCCTCGTACGGCACCCAGGTCCAGACGATCTCACCCGGATCGGGGCGACCGTCGTGGTTGCCGGACCACGTCGTGTCGAGGCCGACTGGGGCACGCGAGGTGCCCGCGGCCGGCGACGACGAGGACGAGACGGAACGGCCGATCGCCGCCAGCCGTCGCAGGACGGCGGGAAGTCTCGGTCGTGCCACGGGTCAGGCGGTGGTCTCGAAGGCGGGCAGCTGCCGCTTCATGACCTTGCCCGTGGGGTTGCGCGGCAGGGTGTCGAGGAACATGACACCGCGCGGCACGGCGGAGCGGGCGACGTTGTCCTTGGCGAACTCGACCAGCTCGTCGGCGGTGACGTCGCTGCCCTCCTTGCGCACCACGTAGGCGGCCAGGCGCTGACCCCACTCGGGGTCGGCGATGCCGGTGACGACCACGTCGGCCACCTCGGGGTGCTCGACGAGGCAGTCCTCGAGCTCGCGCGGGAAGACGTTCTCACCGCCGGAGATGATCATGTCGTCGTCGCGGCCGGCGACGAAGAGGCGACCCTCCTCGTCGAAGTAGCCGAGGTCGCCCGAGTCCATCAGGCCCGAGTGGAACGACTTGTTGCGGCCGTCGGTGTAGCCGCCGAACGGCATGTCGTTGACCACGTGGATGACGCCGATGTCGCCCTGGGGCACCTCGTTGCCGTCGTGGTCGAGGATCTTGACCGTCGTGCGCCACGGGACCCGGCCCGCGGTGCCCGGCGCGGCGCGCAGGTCCTTCGGGTCGGCGATCGTGATCCAGCTGGTCTCGGTGGCACCGTAGAAGTTGTAGATCGAGTCGGTGTACATGTCCATGAAGTGCAGCGCCAGGTCGCCGGCCAGGGCCGAGCCGCTGGAGGCGGTGATCTGCAGGCTGGACACGTCGGTCTCCTTGACCACCCGCGGGTCGGCCTTGACCATGCGCTGGAGCATGAGGGGCACGACCACGAGGACGCGGACCTTGTACTTCTCGATGTCGCGCAGGGTCTGCTCGGGGATGAACTTGCGGCGCAGGACGAACGTGGGGCACGTCGACAGGCCGAAGCCCAGGTTGATCAGGCCCCACGAGTGGAACAGCGGCGCGGCGATCGAGACGACCGAGTTGCTCTGGTACGGGATCGCCCCGAAGTACGCCAGCAGCGGCTTGAGGTCCTCGGGCTCCTTGCGCTTCGCGCCCTTGGGCAGGCCCGTCGTGCCGGAGGTGAAGATGATCATCTCGCCGTGCCGCGAGGGGACGGGCTGGTCGCCGGACGGCTTGCCGACCGTGGAGGACTCGATCGAGGGCAGGTCCGAGGGTGCGTCGGCATCGGCCCAGGCCAGCATGAGGCGGCTGCGCCGGACGTCCTCGACGAGCGGCAGGAACTCCTGGTCGAGGATGAGCAGCTCGGCGCCCTCGCGCTCGGCCAGGTCGGTCAGCTGGGCGCGGCTGGACATCGTGTTGAGCAGCAGGACGCGGCCGCCCAGCTGCACGACGGCGATGAGGGCGATGACGAGGTAGCGGTGGTTGCGCGACAGGACCGCGACCGAGTCACCGGGCTCGATGCCGCGCTCGCGCAGCACCTCGGTGAACTGGTTGACCTGCGTGACGAGGTCCTCGTAGGTGATCTCGCCGGCGTCGTCGATGATCGCGATCTGCTTGGGGTAGCGCTTGGCCGCGGCGTTGATGCCGGACGGCAGCCCCGGACCCCACTTCTTGAGCACGCGCGCGGCACCGATCAGCTTGTGAGGCGGCAGCGCCTTGATGACGCCAATGCGGCGCAGAACCTTCAGTTTGTAACCCAAGTCACCCATGCGGGAGAGCGTAACAGTCAGATTCCGTGCATCTGAGGGTTTCCTCATGCTCTCGTCGTGGGAGCGCTGTGCCCCGTGGGGCCAGTGGGGAAGATGCCTCGAACGGGTGGTCGTTCATGGTCCCGTCGGGTCCCCCGAGCGGGCGGTCTCAGGCCGTCGCATCACCTCGGACCACCGGGACCATCCCGGACGTCTCGCCCTCGGTGAACACCCGCGACCGGATGATGAAGCGGTGCCCCGTCGGCCCCTCGATCGAGAAGCCGGCACCGCGGCCGGGAACGACGTCGATCGTGATGTGGGTGTGCGACCAGTAGGCGAACTGCGCCGCCGAGATCCACACCGGGACCGGCTCGGGCGTGCCCGCGTCCAGCTCGCCCAGGAGCACGTCGGCACCACCGATCAGCAGCGTGCCCTGGGTGTAGCACATCGGCGCCGACCCGTCGCAGCAGCCGCCGGACTGGTGGAACATCAACGGCTGGTCGTGATCGGCCCGGAGGCGGCGGAGCAGCTCCGCCGCCTCCGGGGTCACGGCCACCCGGGCCGTCGGGAGGGAGGACCCGACGGGCTCGGGTGACATCTCGGTCTCCATGGGGATCAGAAGAAGCCGAGAGCGTTGGGCGAGTAGCTGACGAGGAGGTTCTTCGTCTGCTGGTAGTGGTCGAGCATCTGGCGGTGGTTCTCGCGCCCGATCCCGGAGTTCTTGTAGCCGCCGAACGCCGCGTGCGCGGGGTACTGGTGGTAGCAGTTCGTCCAGACGCGGCCGGCCTCGATCGTCCGGCCCGCGCGGTAGGCGGTGCTGGTGTCGCGGCTCCACACGCCGGCGCCGAGACCGTAGAGGGTGTCGTTGGCGATGCCCATCGCGTCGTCGAAGTCGTCGAAGCCGGTCACCGAGACGACCGGGCCGAAGATCTCCTCCTGGAAGATGCGCATCTTGTTGTGGCCCTGGAAGATCGTCGGCGCCACGTAGTAGCCGCCCGACAGGTCGCCGCCGAGGTCGACGCGCTCGCCGCCGGTGATGATGCGGGCTCCCTCCTCCACGCCGATCTGGATATAGGACAGGATCTTCTCGAGCTGGTCGTTGCTCGCCTGCGCGCCGATCATCGTCTCGGTGTCCAGCGGGTTGCCCTGCTTGATCGCCTTGGTGCGCTCGGTCGCTGCGGGCAGGAACTGCTCGAGGATCGAGTTCTGGACGAGCGCGCGGCTGGGGCACGTGCAGACCTCGCCCTGGTTGAGGGCGAACATCGTGAATCCCTCGAGCGCCTTGTCGTAGAACGCGTCGTCCGCGCTCGCGACGTCCTCGAAGAAGATGTTCGGGCTCTTGCCGCCCAGCTCGAGGGTGACGGGGATGAGGTTCTGCGCCGCGTTCTGCATGATGAGCCGGCCCGTGGTCGTCTCGCCGGTGAACGCGATCTTGCGGATGCGGCTGCTGGCCGCCAGCGGGGCGCCGGCCTCGGCACCGAAGCCGTTGACCACGTTGAGGACGCCCGGGGGAAGCAGGTCGGCGATCAGCTCCATCAGCAGCATGATGGACGCCGGCGTCTGCTCGGCGGGCTTGAGGACGATCGCGTTGCCGGCCGCGAGCGCCGGAGCGAGCTTCCACACGGCCATCAGCAGCGGGAAGTTCCACGGGATGATCTGGCCGACGACGCCGAGCGGCTCGTGGAAGTGGTACGCGACCGTGTCCTCGTCGATCTGGCTGATCGAGCCCTCCTGGGCGCGGATGCAGCCGGCGAAGTACCGGAAGTGGTCCACCGCGAGCAGCAGGTCGGCGGCCATCGTCTCGCGGACGGGCTTGCCGTTGTCCCAGGTCTCGCCGACGGCCAGCATCTCGAGGTTCTCCTCGATGCGGTCGGCGATCTTGTTGAGGATGATCGCCCGCTCGGTCGTGGACGTCTTGCCCCATGCCGGCGCGGCCGCGTGGGCGGCGTCCAGCGCGGCCTCGATGTCCTCGGCGGTTCCTCGGGCGACCTCGCAGAACACCTGGCCGTTGACCGGGGAGACGTTCTCGAAGTACTGGCCCTTGGCAGGGGCGACGTACTCGCCGCCGATCCAGTGGTCGTAGCGCGGCTTGTAGGAGACGACGCTGCCCTCGGTGCCGGGCGCTGCGTAGACGGCCATAGTGATGACTCCTTCGTCGGGGGACGGATGTGAGGGGGCTCACACCGCATGGCCCGACGGTAGGCAGCGCAACGTTGCGTGAACGTACGTCCGGTCAGCCGAGCTCGGCGTCGAGCCGCTCGAGATGGTCGGCGACCTGCGCGAAACGGGGTGAGGACTCGGGCAGGACGCGGGCGATGCGCTCCCAGACCTCGAAGTCGTCACGGCCGTGCCCGGTGTCGGCGAACGGGAGCAGCGCGTCGGGGTCGTCGCAGACGAGCAGGTGCGAGCGCACCAGCTGGTGCAGGTCGTCGCGGGCCGCCACCACCGCGGGCGCCTGCGAGTCGGGCAGGATCGGCCCGCGGTAGCGCGCGACGGCCTGGCGCAGCCGACCGGCGGCGAGGTCGTCGCGGATCCGCTGGGCATCGGTGTCCACCGCCCCGGCGAACCGATACGGCCGCGACTCCAGGCGCACGCCGCCGAGGACCTGACGCAGCCGGGACAGCTCGGCGCGGATCGTCACCTCGGGCAGCTCGTCGTCGCTGAGCGCGACCGCCAGCTCGGCGGTGGTCAGGCCGCGGTCGGCCGCGGCCACGAGCAGCGCGATCTCACTGTGGCGGGCGCTGAGCCGGGTGGTGGTCGTCCCGTGGTGCAGCAGCGCCCCACGGACGCCCAGCACGTCGATCCGCGGGCGCCTCGCGCCGGGGCTGGGACTCGTGCGTGACGCCGCCGCGCCGCGGACCCGTTCCAGGCGCAGCTCGGCCTCGACCGCCGCCGCCGTGGCGCGCACCAGTCCCAGGCTCGTCGCGCTCGCGACCTCGGCGCCCCCGGTGAGGTCGATGACCCCGAGGACGGCTCCCGTGTCGGGGTCGTGCACCGGCGCGGCCGAGCAGCTCCAGGGCGTGACCTGACGGGCGAGGTGCTCGGGCCCCAGCAGCGAGACGGCGCGATCGAGCGCGAGCGCCGTGCCCGGGGCGTTGGTGCCGGCACTGGCCTCGCTCCAGTCGGCGCCCGGAACGAAGTTCATCTCCTCGGCCATCCGGCGCAGCTGCGCCGCCCCCTCGACCCACAGCAGCTGGCCCGCGGCGTCGCTCACGGCGACCAGCAGGCCGGCGTCGGCCGCACTCTCGACCAGCAGCCGCCGCACGACGGGCATCCCGGCGGCCAGCGGGTGGTCGCGACGGATCTCCTCCAGCCGGGAGGAGTCCAGCGTGATCGCCGCGAGGGCGCGCTCGGGGTCGAGCCCGCCGAGCAGGCTGCGCCGCCACGACTCGCTGACCACCGACCGGACAGGGCCGTCGACGGCTCCCGTGGACAGGAAGGAGTCGTGGGCGTCGTGCAGCGCCCGCGCCAACGCGTCGGGATCGACTCCCGGCGGTACGGCGAAGGGCGATTCGGTGGGCCCCGGCGGCATGGGGTGAATCCTAGCGGGGGGTGTGAACCAGGTCACACGGAGCGGCCGCCACCCCCGTCACGACCCGGCGACGACGCCTCTCTCCCGCAAGAGGCCCACCACGGCCTCGACGCACTCCCCCACCCCCATGAGCGACGTGTCGATCGTGAGGTCTGCGTCGTGGGGGCGCTCGTACGGCGAGTCGATCCCGGTGAAGTCGCGGATGAGGCCGGCGCGCGCCTTGGCGTAGAGGCCCTTGCGATCGCGGGCCTCGGCGACGACCAGCGGCGTGGCCACGTGGACGACCAGGAACTGCGAGCGCGGCTCGACGCGCTCGCGCATCGCCCGACGCACCGAGGCGAAGGGAGCGATGGGGGCGCACACGGCCAGGCCGCCGGCCTCGGCCACCCGGGCACCGACCCACGCGATCCGGGTCAGGTTCCTGGCGCGGTCCTCGCGGCTGAACCCGAGCCCGTCGGACAGCTCACGACGCACGTCGTCGCCGTCGAGCAGGACCGCGGGCGCCAGGCCGCGGGCGATGACCGCCTCCACCACGGCACGCCCCACGGTCGACTTGCCGGCGCCGGACAGCCCCGTGAGCAGCAGCACGGCACCGCGGGCCTCCCTCGCGCCGGGCCTGCGGAAGTCCAGCGGGTCCCGGACCCCGAGGGAGCGCAGGGCGATCGCGAGCACCTCCTGCGAGGTCGTGGTCTCGCTGACGGCGGGAGCCGGGAGGTACCAGGCCGCGGCGTTCGGGACCTGCTCGGCGCAGCGGCGCAGCTCCTCCATGAGGGCCATGTCGCCGGCCCAGGCGTCGTCGCCGACGCCGACCAGGGCGAGCGGGCGGCCCGCCGCGAGGTCCACGGCGCGCAGCACGTCGGCAGCGCCGACCCGCCCACCGAAGAGCGCCACGACGTGGTCGCCCAGGTTCACCGGCACGACCAGGCGGGACCCGCGGGCCGGAGGGTGCTCGGCGGCCCGCACGGCCCGCAGCCGGCCCGCCACCCACGTGGTGCCGTCGTCGCGGGGGCGCGTGTCGGTCAGCACGAGCACTGCCAGCGGCGTGTTGTCGGGATCGGTCAGGGTGAGCGACCCCTGGGCCACGGCCTCGCGGGCCGCGTCGGCCGGGACCGCGAGGTTGGCCTCCAGCGGCCAGTCCGCCGGGACCCGTCCGGGCAGGCAGTAGCCGTCGACCGCGTCGAGGAACCCGCCGAGGATCAGCTCGAGCCCGTCGAGCTGGTGGCCTCGCAGCACCGCGTCGGCGCTCACCCGGGGCCCGCACTGTCCACGAAGTGGTCGCGTCCGGGGAGCCACGGGTCCATGGGCGACGATTGTGGCACAGCCGATGCCTGCTGTCGGCCGCACGAGAATGCCCAGCGGCCGCGTCCCCGCAGCACCGCTCGACCCCATGGGGAGGAACACGTCGATGACCGACACGCGTGAGTCGCGTCGCTACGGCATGAGCCAGCTCGACCATCTCGAGGCCGAGGCGATCTACATCATCCGCGAGCTCGTCGCGGAGAACGAGCGGCCCGCCCTGCTGTTCTCCGGCGGCAAGGACTCGGTCGTGATGCTCAACCTCGCGGTGCGCGCCTTCGCGCCCGGCCCGATTCCGTTCCCGGTGGTGCACATCGACACCGGGCACAACTTCGACGAGGTCCTCGAGTTCCGCGACCGCGTGGTGGAGCAGCTCGGCGTCCGGCTGATCGTCGGCTCGGTCCAGGACGCGATCGACGAGGGCTTCGTGCGCGAGGAGCCGAACGGCTCGCGCAACCGCATCCAGACGCCCGTCCTGATCCGCACCACCGAGCAGCACGGCCTCAGCGCCCTGTTCGGCGGCGCCCGGCGCGACGAGGAGAAGGCCCGCGCCAAGGAGCGCGTGTTCTCCTTCCGCGACGACTTCGGGCAGTGGGACCCCAAGAACCAGCGCCCCGAGCTGTGGTCGCTCTACAACGGCCGCATCCATCCGGGCGAGAGCATCCGCTGCTTCCCGCTGTCGAACTGGACCGAGCTGGACATCTGGCAGTACATCGCCCGCGAGAACATCGAGCTGCCCGACATCTACTACGCCCAGAAGCGCGAGGTCTTCCTGCGCGGCGGCATGTACTTCACGATCAACCAGCACTGCCAGCCGCGCGACGACGAGGAGGTGTTCGTCGAGTCGGTCCGCTACCGCACCGTCGGCGACGCCACCCTGACCGCGGCGGTCCCCTCGACCGCCACCACGCCGGACGAGGTGGTGGCCGAGGTCGCCGCCACGCGCATCACCGAGCGCGGCGCCACCCGCGGCGACGACAAGGTCAGTGAGGCTGCGATGGAGGATCGCAAGAAGGAGGGCTACTTCTGATGGACATCCTGCGATTCGCCACGGCCGGCTCGGTCGACGACGGCAAGAGCACCCTCATCGGCCGGCTGCTGTTCGACAGCAAGTCGATCTTCACCGACCAGCTCGAGGCCGTGGAGGCCACGAGCGCCCAGCGTGGCGACGAGTACACCGACCTGGCGCTGCTCACCGACGGCCTGCGCGCCGAGCGCGAGCAGGGCATCACGATCGACGTGGCCTACCGCTACTTCTCGACGCCGAAGCGCAAGTTCATCATCGCGGACACGCCCGGGCACATCCAGTACACGCGCAACATGGTGACGGGCGCCTCCACCGCCGACCTCGCGATCATCCTCGTGGACGCCCGCAAGGGCCTGCAGGAGCAGAGCCGCCGCCACGCCACGCTCGTGTCGCTGCTGCGCGTGCCGCACGTCGTGCTGGCGATCAACAAGATGGACCTCGTCGACTGGTCCGAGGACGTCTACAAGCGCATCAGCGACGAGTTCGTCGACTTCGCCGCGCGCCTGGAGTTCACCGACGTCACGACGATCCCGCTCTCGGCGCTCACGGGCGACAACGTCGTCTCGCGCTCGGCCGAGATGGACTGGTTCGAGGGGCCGTCGCTGCTGCACCACCTGGAGAACGTCTACATCGCGAGCGACCGCAACCTCGTCGACGTGCGGTTCCCGGTGCAGTACGTCATCCGTCCCCAGAACGGCCAGGGCGACTACCGCGCGTTCGCGGGCCAGGTCGTCAGCGGCGTCATGCGCCCCGGCGACGAGGTACTGGTGCTGCCCAGCGGGCTGCCCAGCCGGATCAAGGCGATCGACACCGCCCAGGGCGAGCTGGCCGAGGCGTTCGCGCCGATGTCGGTCACCGTGCGCCTCGAGGACGAGGTCGACGTGTCGCGCGGCGACATGATCGTGCGCCCCAACAACCAGCCGGTCGTCACGCAGGATCTCGACGCGATGGTCTGCTGGATGGACAGCGACGCGATGACCGTCGGCGGCAAGTACGCGATCAAGCACACCACCCGGTCGGCCCGCGCGCTGGTCAAGGAGATCAAGTACGAGCTCGACGTGAACACGCTGCACCGCAACCAGGCGCCGGGCAGCCTCGGGCTCAACGCGATCGGTCGCGTGGTGCTGCGCACGACGCAGCCGCTGATGGTCGATCCCTACCAGCGGAACCGGCAGTCGGGGTCGTTCATCCTCATCGACGAGGCCACGAACCGCACGGTCGGCGCGGGCACCATCACCGAGCACTGACCGGCGCACCCGCCCCGCACGCACAAGAACGGCCGTCGCCCCGAGGGGCGGCGGCCGTTCTGCCGGGGGGCTCGTGTCCTACCAGGCGCCCTTGCGACCGAGGACCACGCCGACGGTCTTGAGCAGGATCGTCAGGTCCATCCGCAGGTTCCAGTTGTTGACGTACATCAGGTCGAGACGGATCGACTCGTCCCACGAGAGGTTCGAGCGGCCGCTGACCTGCCACAGGCCGGTCATGCCGGGCTTGACGTGCAGCCGGCGCCACACCCACTGGCTGTACTGCGACGTCTCGCTCTCGATGGCCGGGCGGGGGCCCACCAGCGCCATGTCGCCGAGCAGCACGTTGAACAGCTGGGGCAGCTCGTCGAGCGACGTCTGGCGCAGCATGCGGCCGACCCGGGTGACCCGGGGGTCCTGGGCCATCTTGAACAACGGGCCCGCACCCTCGTTGAGCTCACGCAGGTCCTCGACCCGCTGGTCGGCGTCCACCACCATCGTGCGGAACTTGAAGATCGTGAACGGCACGCCGTCCTTGCCCGTGCGCTCCTGCCGGTAGATGATCGGCCCCCGCGTGTCCAGGCGGATGCCCAGCGCGATGAGCGCCATCAGCGGCGCGCCGAACATGATCGCCAGCACCGCGAACGCACGGTCGAAGAAGGCCTTGATCGCCTGGCCCACGAGGTGGCTGTTCGGCGGGTCCAGGGCCAGCGCCAGCTGGTCGCCGACCCGGGTGGGCCGCACGAACTCGACGTAGTCGTTCATGTCGGTCAGCACGAGGCACTCGATCTCGGCCCGCTGCAGGCCCCACGCGAGGTGACGCAGCGACGGGTCGCCCAGGGCCTGGTCGGCCGTGATGACCACCCGCGCCCCGTGGACGGTGCGCAGCAGCTTCGGGACGTCGCGGACCACGGAGTTCACCGTGGCGCTGCCCAGCGGCTGCGTGGAGTCCCACGTGCAGCGCCCGACGACGACGAGGTCGTGACGGTCCTCCCAGCGGGCCGCGAGCCGGTTGACCGCGTCGGCGGGACCCACCAGCAGCGTGGGCACCCGGCGCAGCGCCGTGCGGTGCACGAGCGCGGAGGCCACGATCAGCGAGGCGGTCACGCTCAGGACGACCACGGCGGCGCGCAGCTCGGCCGAGACGACGTCGGACAGGACGAGGGTGGCCAGCGCACCGAGCGCGAGGACCGCGATCAGTCGCTTGGCCGGACGCAGCGAACCCGCCCGCTCGTAGGCCGGCAGCGCGGCGAGGCTGAAGCCGAGCCACAGGACGACGCCGGCGGACAGGGCCGTGAGGGCCCCGGGCGCCATGCCGACGACGAGGCCGGCGACGATCGTTCCCGCGAGCACGACGAGGTGCCCGACGAGTCCCTGGCGGACGAGTGCTTCCAGTGACGAACGCCCCGTGGGCATCGCCGTGAGTTCCCGGTGGACCGAAGGTGATCCGGTGCCGGGGTCGCTGGTGATGGGCTCCACCAGGCGCAGCGGAAGGACGGTTTCATCGCGCCCGTCGATCGCTGAAGTCATGCCAACTCCCCAATGCGCACCTGCGGTGACGTGCTGCGGACCCCTCCGCCTCACCGCGGCACACGTGCCGTCGTGTCTGCGTACTCAGCCAAGAGCGTCGTTGAGTGGTGCCGATACAAGCCCGTAGGCCAGCCCCCCGGCCCGGTTCCCCCGCACCCGATGTCTCCCTCCGCCGGATTCCCCCTCCGACGGCCACCGAATGACGCGATGCCCCTGTCTTTCCCCTCGAAAGTAGGCCATGCCGGGACGTGTGTCAGGGCATTCTGCAAATTCCCGCATGTAGCGCACGTCACATTTCCCCAGACTGCGGTTTGTCGCGATCCGTGCAGGCGAACGCATCGATTCGCGCACAAGCCTCAGGGGTAACTTGAAGTTTCCAGCATCAGAGGCGATTTTTTGGGCTCATGGGGCGTCGTCGAACGACCACGTGGTTCCCTCACGCACCACACGTCCCGGTGACCCCGCCACCACCACGTTCGGAGGCACTTTCTGACCCCGCACGACGGCCCTCAGACCGACGCAGACGTGGTCGCCGATCTCGACGTGGCCCGAGACGACCGACTCACGGCACAGCCACACGTGGTGACCGATGCGGATCGTGGCGCCGAAGGGGTTGATCCGCTCCCCCGTGACCGCGTCCTCGAGCCGGTGCATGTCGTCGGTGGCGATGTAGACCCCGGCCGCCCACAGCTGGTCGCCCGCGGCCACGACACGGCCGCCGTTGCGCGCGTCGACGACGGGCGACCGGGTGGCCACGAGGGGCCCGTGCAGGACGATCGAGGAGCCCGGACCGCAGTACAGCTCCCCCGCCGTGAGCACGACGCGCTCGTCGAGGAAGACGGTCGCCTCGTTCCCGCCGACGAGCAGCGACGTCAGGTGGTCCATCGGCGCACCGACCACGATCAGCGCGTCCTGGAAGTAGAAGGTGGTCAGCGCCGCGACGACGTGGTCGGGCAGCCGCGCCCCGGGCGCCGCGTACAGCGCGTTGCCGAGGTCGTTCCACCAGGAGGGCAGCGGCCCGTCCATCCGCCGCCAGTCGAGCGCGTCGAGGCGGGCGGGGTCCACGCCGGCGGCCACGAGCCGGTCCCGGTGGTCGGGCGTCATCGCGTCGTCGGTCCGGGACAGGTCGAGCCAGGAGGTCACGCCGGACATCCTCGCACCCCCGGACGCACGGAACCCCGGCACCTGTGAGGTGCCGGGGTCCCGTGGAACAGCTGGGATCAGAAGCCCATGCCGCCCATGCCACCCATGTCGCCCATGTCGGGCGCGCCGGCCGCGCCCGCGGGCTCCGGCTTGTCGGCCACGACGGCCTCGGTGGTCAGGAACAGCGCGGCGATCGACGCGGCGTTCTGCAGCGCCGAGCGCGTGACCTTGGCCGGATCGATGATGCCGGTCGCGATCATGTCGACGTACTCGCCGGTGGCCGCGTTGAGGCCCTGGCCCTGCTCGAGGTTGGCGACCTTCTCCGCCACGACGCCGCCCTCGAGGCCGGCGTTGATGGCGATCTGCTTCAGCGGGGCCGAGGTGGCGACGCGGACGATGTTCGCGCCGGTGGCCTCGTCACCCTCGAGCTCGAGCTTCTCGAACGCGGCCTTGCTGGCCTGGACGAGCGCGACACCGCCGCCGGGGACGATGCCCTCCTCGACGGCCGCCTTGGCGTTGCGGACGGCGTCCTCGATGCGGTGCTTGCGCTCCTTGAGCTCGACCTCGGTGGCCGCGCCGACCTTGATGACGGCCACGCCGCCGGCCAGCTTGGCGAGGCGCTCCTGGAGCTTCTCGCGGTCGTAGTCCGAGTCGCTGTTCTCGATCTCGGCCTTGATCTGCGCCACGCGGCCCTGGATCTGGGCCTCGTCGCCGCCACCCTCGACGATGGTGGTCTCGTCCTTGGTCGTGACGACCTTGCGCGCGGTGCCGAGCAGCGTCAGGTCGGCGTTCTCGAGCTTGAGGCCGACCTCCTCGCTGATGACCTCGCCACCGGTGAGGATCGCGATGTCGGTCAGCATCGCCTTGCGACGGTCACCGAAGCCGGGCGCCTTGATGGCGACGGACTTGAAGGTGCCCTTCAGCTTGTTGACGATGAGGGTGGCCAGCGCCTCGCCCTCGACGTCCTCGGCGATGATGGCCAGCGGCTTGCCGGTCTGCATGACCTTCTCCAGCACCGGGACCATGTCCTTGACGGTGGTGATCTTGCTGTTGACGATCAGGATGTACGGATCCTCGAGCACGGTCTCCATGCGCTCGGGGTCGGTGACCATGTAGCCCGACAGGTGACCCTTGTCGAAGCGCATGCCCTCGGTCAGCTCGAGGTCGAGGCCGAACGTGTTCGACTCCTCGACGGTGATGACGCCTTCCTTGCCGACCTTGTCCATCGCCTCGGCGATGATCTCGCCGACCGTGGTGTCAGCGGCGGAGATGGAGGCGGTGGAGGCGATCTGCTCCTTGGTCTCGACGTCCTTCGCCATGGCGAGCAGCTGCTCGCTGATGGCCTCGACGGCGATCTCGATGCCCTTCTTCAGGCCCATCGGGTTGGCGCCGGCGGCGACGTTGCGCAGACCCTCGCGCACGAGCGCCTGGGCCAGGACGGTGGCGGTGGTGGTGCCGTCACCCGCGACGTCGTCGGTCTTCTTGGCGACCTCCTTGACGAGCTCGGCACCGATCTTCTCGTAGGGATCCTCGAGCTCGATCTCCTTGGCGATGGAGACGCCGTCGTTCGTGATCGTGGGGGCTCCCCACTTCTTCTCCAGGACGACGTTCCGGCCCTTGGGGCCGAGGGTGACCTTGACGGCGTCGGCGAGCTGGTTCATGCCCCGCTCGAGCCCGCGCCGGGCTTCTTCGTTGAATGCGATGGACTTGGCCATGGGTGCGTGTCTCCGACATAAGTAGAAGTGGAACTAGCACTCTCACTATACGAGTGCTAATCCCCACCGTTCAAGCGACCCCGCACCCGAGGTCGCCCGAAGCGCTAGTGCAGGGGCTGCACGTTCTCGGCCTCACGTCCCTTGGGGCCGTCGACGACCTCCAGCTCGACGTTCTGGCCGTCCTCGAGGGTCTTGAACCCGTTGATCGCGATCTTGGACCAGTGGACGAAGACGTCGTCCTGGCCCTCGACGGCGATGAAGCCGTAACCCTTGTCGGAGTTGAACCACTTGACGGTGCCATGCACCATGAGACCACCTTGTTCTGCGCGGAAAGGCCCGCGGCCGGACCAGAGCCAGCGTATCGGCAGCAGCCCCGATCCTCCTACGCGGGATTGCCGGGGAGGGACTCAGCAGCCGCCGGCAACGGCCGGGATGACCGAGATCTGGGTGCCGTCGGGGGTCCGGGTGTCGAGGCCGTCGGCGAAGCGGACATCCTCCTCCGCCACGTAGACGTTCACGAAGCGGCGCAGCTTGCCGTCCTCATCGACGATGCGCGCCCGGATGCCGGGGTAGGTCGTCTCGAGCGACTCCAGCACGTCGCTGAGGCGGTCGCCCTCGGCGCTGACCTGGGACTCGTCGTTCGTGTAGCTGCGCAGGATCGTGGGGATGCGGACGGACACGGCCATGGGGGTCTCCTCGGGTGGTTCGGTCGGACGGCTCAGGCGATGCCGGCCGCGGTGAAGGCGTCGTAGGTGGGGGCGATGGTGGCGCGGGCGCCGACGGATCCGGCGACGGCGTCGAGCGTCTTGAGGCCGTGACCGGTGTTGATCACCACGGTCTCCAGCTCGGGGTCGAGCTGACCGGTCTCGACGAGCTTCTTCAGCACGGCGACGGTCGTGCCGCCCGCGGTCTCGGTGAAGATGCCCTCGGTGCGCGCCAGCAGCACGATGCCGTCGCGGATCTGGTCGTCGTCGACCTCCTCGACGCCGCCGCCGGTGGAGCGGGCGATGTCGAGCACGTAGATGCCGTCGGCCGGGTTGCCGATCGCGAGCGACTTGGCGATCGTGTCGGGCCGCACGGGCCGGATCGCGTCGACGCCGTCCTTGTACGCCGTGGCGACGGGGTTGCAGCCCGTGGCCTGCGCGCCGAACACCCGGTAGGGCTTGTCCTCGACCAGGCCGAGCGCGATGAGCTCGCCGAACGCCTTGTGCACCTTGGTCAGCTGCGAGCCGGAGGCGACGGGGATGACGATCTGGTCGGGCAGGCGCCAGCCGAGCTGCTCGGCGATCTCGTACCCGAGCGTCTTGGAGCCCTCGGCGTAGAAGGGGCGCACGTTCACGTTGACGAACGCCCACCCGTCCTCCTCGCCGGCGATCTCGCTGGCCAGCTTGTTGACGTCGTCGTAGTTGCCGTCGACCGCGACGAGGTTCTCGGTGAAGATCGCCGAGTTCACCTGCTTGGGCGTCTCGAGGTTGCTCGGGATGAACACGACCGTGCGGATGCCGGCCCGCGCGCCGGCCGCGGCGACCGCGTTGGCGAGGTTGCCGGTGGAGGGGCACGCGAAGACCTTGCTGCCGAACTCGCGGGCCGCGCTCAGCGCGCACGCGACGACGCGGTCCTTGAAGGAGTTGGTGGGGTTGGTGCTGTCGTCCTTGACCCACAGCTTCGCCAGGCCGAGCTCGGCGGCGAGGTTGCGGGCGTCGAGCAGCCGGGTGAAGCCGGGCTCGAGGTTCGGGCTGCTCTCGATGTCGTCGGGGACCGGCAGCAGGGCCTTGTAGCGCCAGATGTTGGCCGGGCCCGCCTCGATCTGCTCGCGCGTCACCGCGCCGAAGTCGTAGGCGATCTCCAGCGGACCGAAGCACTCGTAACAGGCGTAGTGGGGACCGAGCTCGCGCGTGGCGCCGCACTCGCGGCACTTCAGGGCGGTGGCGGGGCCGAAGGCACCCTCGCGGAGGGTGGTGGTCTCGGGGGTCGTGACGCTCACGAAGACTCCATTCATCTCTCCGGGTCGACGTTCGACCGCGGACGGAATTAGCACCTGGCCGGTGATCGGCTGGTTGCTGGGGCTTCGTCGGGCCGTGTCCCTCTGCCCCTCGGGATGAGTGGCTTCAGACTAAATGGCCGTCTCACGATACGTCCACTCCGTCCGGATGACGAGACGGCAAACGGAGGGTCAGGCGGGCGCGAACCGGTCGGCGAGATCGCCGAGCCACGCGGCCACGGCGTCGGGGCCGTCGAGCACCACGTCGGCCAGCGCGAGCAGCGCGTCCTGCTCGTCGGAGGCCGAGCACACGAGCGTGACGTCCATCCCCTGCTCGCGCAGGGCGATGCCCTCCTCGAAGGCCGGCAGGTCACCGAGGTCGTCGCCGGCGTAGATCACGGCACCGGGCTCGACGCGGCCGACCACGCGACGCAGGGTCTGACCCTTGTCGGTGCCGGCGGAGCGCAGCTCGATCACCTGGCGGCCCGGCTCGAGGTGCAGTCCGACCTCGGCCGCCAGCGCCTCGATCTGGGGACGCAGCTCGTCCAGCAGGCCCGGCGCGACGCCGCGCGTGTGCAGCGCGATCGCGAGCCCCTTGTCCTCGATCCGGATCCGGGACGCGTCGTGCTCCACGAGCCACTGCGGCAGCCGCGCGGCGAGGTCGGAGACCGCCTGGGGGCGGTGCGGCTGGCGCACCTCGCCGCTCGCGGCGTCCCAGCGCTCGGCCCCGTACTGACCACACACCACCATGCGGTCGAGCCCCGGCCCGTCCTCGAAGCGGCCGAGCCGCCGCACCTGGTCCACGGGGCGGCCGGTGATGATCGTCAGCTCACGGAGCACCGGACCCAAACGGCGCAGGGCGGCCAGCGAGTCGGGATGGATCCAGGCCGATGCGGGGTCCTGGACGATGGGTGCGAGCGTGCCGTCGAAGTCGAGCGCGAGCAGCGTGCGCCCCGGGTCGGTCATGGGAAAAGTATGGCGCGGGGGCACGAGGACTCAGCGGGGGCTGGCCAGCACGACCGTGAGGTTGGTTCCGGACATGCCCGCGGTGGCGGGCATGAGACGGGAGATCGCCAGGTCGGCGCCGAGCAGCGCCGCCTCGCCCTGGCGGCCCGCCGGGAAGTAGATCGTGTCCTGCGGCACGTTGCCGCGCCAGTCGGCGATCGCCCCGATCGTCCACCCGGCCGCCTGCGCCTGGCCGGCCACACGCCCCGCGAGACCGCCGATGCCGATCTGGTTGTAGACCGAGACGCCGATCGAGCGCGTCGCCGTGGGCTCGGTGGTGGGCTCCGTCGTCGGCTCCGTCTTAGGCGTCGCCGACTTCTTCGGCTTCGGCTTGGCCGACTTCTTCGCCGTGGCCTTCGCGGTGGGCGTGGGGCCGGTCGTGGTGCGCTCGGCGGACCGCGCGGGCGCCTCGTCGTCGCGGACGGCCTCGATGATGGCCCACCCGCCGGCGACGCCCAGGACGAGCCACACCGCGGGCAGCACGATCACGGTCCAGGCCGCGCCGCGCCGTTCGGGGTCACGCCGGTCGTCACGCGGTTCGAGGGGAGGCTGGTCCACTTCAGCGATCGGAGCCGGTGCGTCGCGCCTGGCGCTGACGCTGGCGCTGCGAGCGGAGGCGGCGCAGGCGCTTGACCAGCAGTGGGTCGTGCGCGAGGGCGTCCTCGGAGTCGATCAGCGCGTTGAGGATCTGGTAGTACCGCGTCGAGGTCATGTCGAACTTGTCGCGGATCGCCTGCTCCTTGGCCCCGGCGTACTTCCACCACAGGCGTTCGAGCTCGAGCATCTCGCGGTCGCGGTCGGACAATGCGCCCGCGCTGACCACCTGGTCGTGACTCTCCACCGCTGCCATGCCCCTGATCGTACCGGCGGAATCACACGGTTGTCATTCCCCCGCGAGAATCGGGCGGACCCGGACGCCCGCTCCGGGGCGGAGGCCACCGTTCTCCCCTAGGGTGGCCCCATGGCGCCGGAGCAAGCTGACTTCCTCGTGATCGCCAACCGGCTGCCGGTGGACCGCCTGATCGACGCCGACGGCGAGATCTCCTGGCGCACGTCGCCCGGCGGACTGGTCACCGCGCTCGAGCCCGTCATGAAGCTGCGCGGCGGCGCGTGGATCGGCTGGCACGGCGCCGCCGAGGAGGACCTCGACGAGTTCGAGCACGACGGACTGCGCCTCGTGCCCGTGCCGCTGTCGGAGGCGGAGGTCGAGGAGTACTACGAGGGCTTCTCCAACGGCACGCTCTGGCCGCTCTACCACGACGTCGTCGTCACCCCGGAGTACCACCGCGAGTGGTGGGACTCCTACGTCACGGTGAACCGCCGCATCGCCGAGAAGGCCGCCACGCTCGCCGCGCCGGGCGCCGTGGTCTGGGTGCAGGACTACCAGCTCCAGCTGGTGCCGCAGATGCTGCGAGAGCTGCGTCCCGACCTGCTCATCGGGTTCTTCCTCCACATCCCCTTCCCGCCCACCGAGCTGTTCCAGCAGCTGCCGTGGCGGCGCCAGATCCTCGAGGGGCTGCTCGGCGCCGACCTCGTCGGCTTCCAGATGCCCGGCGGCGCGCAGAACTTCGCCCGTCTCGTGCGCCAGCGCGTCGGCCACCGCACGGTGCGCGACACGGTGTTCCTGCCCGACGGGCGCAAGGTGCTCGCCCGGGCCTACCCGATCTCGATCGACGCCCGCGGCTTCGAGCAGCTCTCGCGCACCCCCGAGGTCACGGCCCGCGCCCAGGAGATCCGCGACAGCCTGGGCAATCCGCGCCACGTGCTCATCGGCATCGACCGCCTCGACTACACCAAGGGACTGCCGCAGCGGCTGCGCGCCTTCGGCGAGCTCGTCAGCGACGGCGTCATCGACGTGGACGACGCCGTCTTCGTCCAGGTGGCCACCCCGTCTCGCGAGCGCGTGCACCAGTACCGGGTCCTGCGCGACGACATCAACCGCCTCGTCGGGCGCATCAACGGCGACATGGGGCGCATCGGCCAGCAGCCGGTGCAGTACCTGCACGCGTCGTTCCCGCGCGAGGAGATGGCCGCGATGTACCGGGCCGCCGACGTCATGGTCGTCACTCCCCTGCGCGACGGCATGAACCTCGTGGCCAAGGAGTACATCGCCACGCGCTGGGACGACCGCGGTGCGCTCGTGCTCAGCGAATTCGCCGGTGCCGCCGGAGAGCTCAAGCAGGCGTTCCAGGTCAACCCGCACGACATCAACGGCATGAAGGACGCGCTGCTCGGCGCGATGCAGGCCAACCCGGTCGACCTGCGCAAGCGGATGCGCGCCCTGCGCAAGCAGGTCATGGAGAACGACATCGAGCGCTGGGCCAACACCTTCCTGGCCGAGCTCGCGGCCGTGCGCGACATCGGGCCGTCCGACGGTGACGGCTGAGCTTCCCGCCCGGGTCCGCCGCGGGTACGCACTCGGCAGCGTCGCGACCGGGACGTTCGGCACCGTCCCCGGGCTCCTGCTGCTGCCCTACCTGACCGACGAGATCGGCATCGGCGCGGCACTGGCCGGGGTTCTGGTCTTCGCACCGAAGGCGTGGGACGTGGTCCTCAACCCGATCGCGGGGCGGATCAGCGACCGCTCGACCCATCCCTCGGGCCGCCGCCGGCCCTTCCTCGTGCGCGCCGGCCTCACCCTCGCGGTGCTGTTCGCCGTGATGTTCGCCGGCCCCTCCGAGCCGAGCGCGCTGGCCGCCGCGTGGGTGGCCGTGGCGTTCCTGGGCTGCGCCAGCGCGTACGCGTTCTTCCAGGTCCCCTACGTCGCGATGCCGGCCGAGCTGACGCTGGACTACGCCGAGCGCACGCGGCTCATGACGTGGCGCGTGGTGGTGCTGGCGCTGGCGATCCTGCTGTCGGGCGCCACCGCGCCGATCGTGGCCGACCAGCTCGGTCACGCCGCGATGGGCGTCTACGTGGGCGTGCTCATCGCACTCGGCGTCCTCGGGTCGTGGTGGGGCACCCGTGGCGCGCCCGAGCACCCCACCCAGACCGCCGCCGGCACCCTCGCCGACCAACTGCGGCTCGTGGCCGCCAACCCCGACTTCCGTGCGGTCCTGCTGACCTTCGTCGTGCAGGCGGCGGCCATCGGCACGGTGCTCGCCGGCGTCGCCTACGTCGCCGACGACCTGCTCGACAGCGCCGCCGCGAACACGTTCCTCTTCGTGGCCTTCGTGGGTCCGGCGCTGCTCGTCACGCCGCTGTGGGAGCGCTACGCCGCCACGCGGGGCAAGCGGTCGGGGTACGGCCTGGCCACCGGATTCCTCGTGGTCGGCATGGCCGCCCTGCTGACGGCCCACGCCGGGTGGACGGGCCTGACCTACGTCGCGGCCGCCCTCGTGGGCATCGGCTACGCCGGCGCCCAGGTGTTCCCCATGGCGATGCTGCCCGACGTCGCCGCCGACGACGCGCAGCGCAGCGGCTCGAACCGCATCGGCGTCTTCACGGGCGTGTGGACCGCCGGCGAGACGCTGGGACTGGCCCTCGGGCCCGGGATCTTCGCGCTCGTGCTCACCGCGGGCGGCTACGTGTCGTCCACCGGCGACGTCACGGTGACCCAGCCCGACAGCGCACGCCTCGCGATCGCCCTCGGGTTCTCGGTGCTGCCCGCCGCACTGGCCGCGCTCAGCCTCGTGCTGCTGCGCGGCTACCGCCTCGACGACCGCCTCAGGAGCCTCGATGTCACCTGACCAGATCCTCGCCGAGCTCGCCGCCCGACGGCAGGGCGACCTGCCCACGCACGGCGGCAGGACCCTGGCCTACGTCTACGACTCCGGGCTCGAGGAGGCCGACGAGGTCGCCCGGCAGGCCATCGCGATGTACGCCGCCACGAACGGTCTCGACCCGACGGCGTTCCCGAGTCTGCTCTCGATGGAGTCCGACCTCGTCGGCTTCGCCCGGTCGGCGCTGCACGGCGGTGACGAGGTGGTCGGCACCGTCACGTCGGGGGGCACCGAGTCGATCCTGCTGGCCGTGCAGACCGCCCGCGACGCGGCCGGGGTCGAGCGTCCGGCCCTGGTGGTGCCCACCACGATCCACGCCGCGTTCGCGAAGGCGGCGCACTACTTCGGCGTCGAGCTCGTGACCGTGCCCGTGGGCCCGGGCCATCGCGCCGACGTCGCCGCGATGGCCGCGACGATCGACCGGCTCGGCGACCGCGTCGTGCTGGTGGCGGCCTCCACGCCGTCGTACGCCCACGGCGTGATCGACCCCGTCGAGGACCTCGCCGCCGTCACCCGCGAACGCGGCCTGCGGTTCCACGTGGACGCGTGCATCGGCGGCTGGATCCTGCCGTGGACGCCGGACGCCCCGGCCTGGGACTTCGCCGTGCCGGGCGTCACCAGCATCTCGGTGGACCTCCACAAGTACGCCTACACGCCCAAGGGGGTGTCGCTGCTGCTGCACGCCGACGCCGCCCTGCGCCGCCCCCAGTTCTTCGCGCACGCCGACTGGCCGGGCTACACGATGCTGAACTCGACGACCCAGTCCACGAAGTCGGGCGGGCCCCTCGCGGCCGCGTGGGCCGTGGTGCAGCTGATTGGCGACGACGGCTACCGCGACCTCGTCCGGCGCACGCTCGACGGCACGCGGCGGCTAGCCGAGGGCATCGAGGCGATCGACCACCTGCACCTCGTGGAGCGTCCCGACACCTCGCTCGTCGTGGTGGGCACCGACGACGCCGTCGACGTGTTCACGATCAGCGACCTGATGCTCGACCGTGGCTGGTTCGTCCAGCCGCAGATGCGCTTTGGCGACGAGCCCGCGAACCTGCACCTGACGATCTCGGCGGCCACCGCCGCGTCCGTGCCCGAGTTCCTGGAGGCCCTGCGCGAGTCCGTCGCAGCCGCGGCCGCCTCCGGTCCGATCCGGATCGACCCGCTGCTGGCCGAGGCCGCGGCCGGCCTGGACCCGGACACGCTCGACGACGAGGCGTTCGACGGCCTGCTCGCCCTGGCGGGTCTCGCCGGTGAGGGCGGTCAGGTGGCGGTCCCCGAGCGCCTCGGCCCCGTCAACGCACTGGTCGACGTCGCTCCCCCGCGCGTCCGCGAGGCGCTGATGATCGCCTTCCTCGACCGGCTGACCCGCTGATGACCGATTCCTGGAGGACGCCCGTCACGCTGAGCGGCACGCTGGTGCGCCTTGAGCCGCTCGGTCCCGAGCACGCCGCCGGCCTCGCCGGGGCCGGCGACGACCCCGCCGTCTTCGAGCACCTGCGCGGGTGGGACGTCATGACGCCCGAGGTGGCCGCCGCGCGGATCGAGCGCACCCTGGCCAACCCGTCGCTGGTCCCGTGGGCGCAGGTCGACCTGCGCAGCGGCGAGGTGGCCGGGATGACGTGCTTCTACGACGTCGACGACGAGCTGCGCACGGTGGCGATCGGCCACACCTGGATCGGTCGCCGCTTCTGGCGCAACGGCCTGAACACCGAGGCGAAGCTGCTGCTGCTCACCCGCGCCTTCGACGACCTCGGCTGCGTCCGCGTCGTGTGGCACACCGACATCCGCAACGAGCGCTCGCAGGCGGCGATCACCCGCCTCGGGGCCCAGCGCGAGGGCGTGCTGCGCAAGCACAAGCCGCGCGACGACGGGTCGTGGCGCGACACCGTGACGTTCTCGATGCTCGACGACGAGTGGCCGCAGGCCCGCGACCGGCTGACCGCCGCGCTGCGGCGCTGACTCAGGAGACGATGCGGGCGTTGCGCAGGATGCGCTGGGTGGCGACCGAGACCACGAACGCCACGACCATCGCGCCGATTGTGACGGCGAAGGCCGGCGTGGGCCCCGACGGACCGAACGCACCGTCGGCGGCACGTCCCGCGAGCGACGCGCCGGTGGCGTAGCCCAGTCCGGTGGCGCCGGCCATGAACGTCATGGCCGTGCCGATCCGCGCGGGTGGCACGATGAGGCCGGCCAGCGCGAACGCGCTGATCAGGTAGGGCGCCACCGCGAAGCCCAGCACGGCGATCACGGCGACGACCTGCGGGATCGTCTGCACGAGCAGCAGCGGCAGGGAGAGCGCGACCATCGCGCCGGACGCCCACAGCATGCGGGTGGCGTAGAGGACGCTGACCGGGACGGCCGCGAGCGACAGCGCCGCGATCATGCTGCCGACGCCGAGGACCGCGTGGATGAGGCCGGCCACGTCAGGATGACCCTGCTGGGTGGCCAGGACCGTGGAGCCGGCCTGGATGCTGCCGAAGAACGTGCCCATGAGGTAGACGGCGAACGCCAGCACGATGAACGCGGCGGTCCACAGCTTCACACCGTGCGTGGGCGCGTGCTCGCTCCCGCGGGGCACGAGCGCCGCGGTGCGGTGCACGGCGAACCACGAGCCGAAGACGAGGAGCAGCACGGCGGCGGCCAGCAGCGCTCCGTCGGCCCCGACCAGCACGCCGAGGATGCCGACGAGCGCCGGGCCGAGCACGAAGGACGCCTCGTCCCCCGCGCCCTCGTAGGAGAAGGCCAGGTCGACGAAGCGGTTCACCTCGGACTGGCGGATGCGACCCTCGTCGACCCGCTTGGCCAGCACCGGACGCCACCGTACGCGGGCCAGCGGCCCGACCTGCGGCATCACGAGGCCGGTGACTGCCGCGACCGCGATGAGGGCGCCCGAGGAGACGCCCCGGTCGGAGCAGACGACGATCGCGACGAGACCGATCGACCCGAGGATCGACTGCGTGAGCACCACGGGGCGCTGGCCGACGCGGTCGGCGGCGGCACCGAAGAACGGCGAGCCGATCGCGCTGGCGACAGCGAGCGCGCCCGCGGTGGCACCGGCGATGCCGTACTTGCCGGTGGACTGGGCCACGAGCAGCAGTACGCCCATCTGGCTCATCGCGAGCGGGATGCGCCCCAGGAACGCCACCGCGACGAAGGAGAATCCAGCTGCGCCCCAGAGGCGGCGGTAGTCGGCGATGGCAGAAGACACAACCCGCCCATGCTACCGGTCGGCCCCACCGGAGCCCTCCTACACTCGTGCCGTGGTGGAAGCGACGATCGGGCGGGCACGCGTGGCCACGTCCACCCTCCTGTTCTCCAACGGCTTCCTGCTCGGGGCCTGGATCGTGCACATCCCCGTGGTCATGGACCGGACCGGGATCTCAGCCGCCACCCTCGGCACGCTGCTGCTGTGGATGGGCGCCTGCGCGTGGCTGGGCATGCAGGCCGCCGGCTTCTTCGTCGACCGCACCGGCAGCGCGCGCGCCGTCACGGTCGCCCTGGTGCTCATGTGCCTGTCCCTGCCGCTGCCGGGGCTCGCGACCGACGTGTGGACGCTGGCCGCCGCGCTGGGCCTCCTCGGCGCCACCAACGGTGTCGTCGACGTGGCCCAGAACGCCCAGGCGGTCACCGTCGAGCGGGCGTACGGCCGGCCCGTGATGTCCTCGTTCCACGCCTGGTTCTCGGCAGGCGGCTTCATCGCCTCGGCCCTCGGCGGCACGATGCTGGCGCTGGGGTGGCCCGTGCCCCTGGACTTCCTGGTGTTCGCGGTGCTCGGACTCGTGCTCGTCGCCCTCGTGCGGCCGCACCTGCTCGACCACGACGTGCAGGACCGCGAGGAGGGTCTCGCGCGGCCGCCGTGGACCGCCCGGATCGTGCTCCTCGGCGCGCTCGCGTTCGCGCTGATGCTCGCCGAGGGCGTGGCCTACGACTGGAGCACCGTCCACCTGCGCGACGAGCTCGGCACGACCGAGGCCGTGGCCGCGGTGGCCTACGGCGCCTTCAGCGCGACGATGTTCGTGACCCGGCTCCTGGTGGACCGCATCGTCGTCGTCACGGGGCCGGGCCCGTTCGTGCGCTGGGCGTCGATCCTCGGGGCGGTCGGCCTCGGCATCGCGATCGTGGCGCCCACGCCGGCGGTCGCCATCCTCGGCTGGGCCGTGGTGGGCATCGGCCTCGCCGGGTGCGTGCCCCAGTTCTTCAGCGCGGCGGGCAACGTGGATCCTCGCCACGGCGCGGCGATCATCGCCCGGGTCACCGGCATGGGCTACGTGGCACTGCTCAGCGGACCCTCGATCATCGGGCTGCTGACCCACTGGGTCCCGCTCACGACGGCCTTCCTGGTCCCCCTCGCGCTGTGCCTGGTCGCCAGCGCGCTCGCCCCCACCGCCCTCAGGAAGCCCGAGTGAGCCTCGAGCACCTGATGGCCCCGGACTGGGCCGAGGCGATGGAGCCCGTCGCGCCGCAGATCGCGGAGATGGGCGACTTCCTGCGCGCCGAGATCGCCGCCGGCCGCTCCTACCTGCCCGAGCCGGACGCGATCTTCCGCGCCTTCCGCACTCCCCTGGCGCAGGTGCGGGTGCTCGTCACGGGTCAGGACCCCTACCCCACTCCGGGCCATCCGATGGGCCTGTCGTTCTCGGTCCGTCCGGACGTGCGACCGCTGCCGCGGAGCCTGGTCAACATCTACCGCGAGCTCGAGGCCGACCTCGGCATCGCGCCCGCACCGCACGGCGACCTGTCGGCGTGGGCCGACCGGGGCGTCATGCTGCTCAACCGCTGCCTCACCGTGCGACCCGGCGAGGCGGCCAGCCACCGCGGCCGCGGGTGGGAGGCGGTCACCGACCGCGCGATCGCCGCTCTCGTCGAGCGCGGCGGCCCGCTCGTCGCGATCTTGTGGGGCCGCGACGCCCAGTCGCTGGCGCCGCGCCTCGCCGACGTGCCCCGGATCGAGTCCGCCCATCCCAGTCCGCTGTCGGCGTCGCGCGGGTTCTTCGGCTCGCGCCCCTTCAGCCGGGCCGACGCGGCCCTGGTCGCCCAGGGCGCGGAGCCGGTGGATTGGGAACTGCACGGATAGGGTTGTGGAGTGACAGAGACACGCATCCGCGACCGCGCCGTGATGATCGACCAGGGCTTCGTCGTGCTCCAGCGCTGGGGCCTGCGCATCATCGTCGTCGCGGCCGCGCTGTACGTGCTCGGCTGGGGCGTCGGCCGCACCTGGATGATCTGGTTCCCGGTCTCGCTGGCGATCCTGTTCGCCACCGTGCTCGGCCCGCCGACCAAGCGCCTGCGTGACCAGGGTGTCCCCGCGGCCGCCGCGGCCGGCGTCGTGATGCTCGCGTTCCTCGCGGCGCTCGGCTTCCTGTTCTCGATCCTCATCCCCCAGCTGGTGGAGGAGGCGCCCGAGATCGCCGATCGTGCCGCCAAGGGCGTCGGCGAGGTCCAGGACTGGCTCGTCAACGGGCCGCTGCCCATCGAGGCGGGACAGATCTCGAACGCCCTCAACTCGGTCGAGGACTGGCTGCGCAACAGCGCCGGCGACATCAGCAGCGGCGTGCTGTCCACGATCGGCGTGGCCACCAACGTGGTCCTCAACACGGTGCTCGTGTTGATCCTGACCTTCCTGTTCATCAAGGACGGCCACCGCTTCCTGCCGTGGGTCGAGCGCCTCGGCGGCCACCGCGTCGGCGGCCACCTGCGCGAGATGCTCTACCGGGCCTGGAACACCCTCGGCGGCTTCATCCGCACCCAGGCGCTCGTGTCGTTCATCGACGCCGTGCTGATCGGCGCCGCGCTGGCGATCGTGGGCCAGCCGCTGTGGGTGCCGCTCGCCGTCATCACCTTCATCGGCGGGTTCATCCCGATCGTCGGTGCGTTCGCCAGTGGCGCGATCGCGGTGCTGGTGACCCTGGTGACCAACTCCCCCCGGGACGCCCTCATCATCCTGGCCGTGATCGTCGCCGTGCAGCAGCTCGAGGGCAACGTGCTCTCGCCGATGCTGCAGGGCAAGAGCATGAACCTGCACCCGGCCGTCGTGCTGATGGCCGTCACCGCCGGTGGCTCGATCTTCGGCATCACGGGCGCGTTCCTCGCGGTGCCCGTCACCGCCACGATCGCCGAGATCCTGCGCTACGCCAACGAGCGGATCGACGCGTCGCTGACCGCCGGGGGTGATCCCGTGGCGGCGCTCACGGCACCCACCGTCGCGGACGTCGACGCCGACGCGTCGGCGGCGCAGGGCCGCGACACCTGAGCGGGGCCGGCCCCGCGACCGGTCTCAGTCGAAGACGACCGTCTTCATGCCGTTCAGCAGCACCCGGTGCTCGGCGTGGGCGCGCACCGCGCTCACCAGCGCGCGGGCCTCGAGGTCCTGGCCCATGGCCGCCAGCTCGGCCGCCGACGAGCGGTGGTCGACGCGGCGGAAGTCCTGCTCGATGATCGGCCCCTCGTCGAGGTCGGCCGTCACGTAGTGCGCCGTGGCGCCGATGACCTTGACGCCGTGACGGTGGGCCTGCTCGTAGGGGCGAGCGCCCTTGAAGCTGGGCAGCAGCGAGTGGTGGATGTTGATGGCGCGGCCGTGCACGTCGCGACACATCTGGTCGGTGAGGATCTGCATGTAGCGCGCGAGGATGAGCGCCTCGGCGCCGCGGCTCTCCATCAGGTCGATCACGAACTGCTCGGTGTCGCGCTTGGTCTCGGGGGTGACCCGGATCTGGTGGAACTCGATGCCGTGCCACTCCACGATGTCGCGCCAGTCGGGGTGGTTCGACACGACCGCGACGATCTCGACGGGCAGCTGGCCCTGGCGCACGTGGAAGAGCAGGCTGTTCAGGACGTGGCCCTGTTTGGACACCATCACCACGACGCGCAGGGGCGCGGTGGCGTCGTGCAGGTCCCAGTCCATGTCGAACGGCTCGAGCACCGGCGCGAGCGCCGCGCGCATGTCCTCGAGCTCGACCTCGCGGTCGGCGGCGAAGCGCACGCGCATGAAGAAGTGCAGCGTGTCGGGGTCGGCGTACTGCTGGCTCTCGGTGATCGTCCAGCCGTCCTGCGCCAGCGTGGACGCGATCGCCGCCACGATGCCGACCCGGTCGGGGCAGGCGAAGGTCAGGATGAAGTCGCTGTGCGGCCGGGGGCTCTCCATGGACGCATCGTCTCAGGTACGCGTCGTGAGCAGGACGCCCAGGTGGAGTAGCTCAGGACTCCTCGAGCCGGTCGCGCAGCAGGAGCGCGTGGTTGTGCTCCTCGTCCTTGGCGGCGAACAGCAGGGTGACCACCTCGTGCTCGTCGACGAGCTCGAGCAGCCGGTCGAGCGCCGGGTTCGTGTCGAGCTCCGCGGCGTACCGGTCGCGGAAGGCCACGAAGTCGAAGTCCCCACCGTGGAAGGCGCGGCGCAGTTCGGTGCTGGGAGCGACCTCCTTGAGCCACACGTCGACCGCGGCGCGCTCCTTCGTCATGCCGCGCGGCCAGAGCCGGTCCACCAGGACCCGCAGGCCGTCGTCGGGCGACGGGTCGTCGTGGACGCGGCGGACCCGGATCATCGGCTCCCGTCGACCACGGTGGTCAGCAGCACCGCGGCGTCGTCGATCGCGAGGAGGTCGTGGCGGTGGTCCGGGATCACCAGCAGCTCGCCGGGCCCGCCCTCCCAGGTGTCGTCCCCGGCCGCCAGGCGCACGCGCCCCGAGAGCACGAAGAGTGTCGCCTCCGCGGGCGCGTCGTGCTCGTCGAGGCGGTGGTCGGCCGCCAGGGCGATGAGCGTCTGCCGCAGCCGGTGGTGGCGCCCCGGATGCAGGGCCACCGCGCTGCGCCCGCTGGGCGCCGACGTGGCCGTCTCGATGTGGTCGTGTGCGAGGGTCGCCAGGTCGGTGGATTCCATGCCCCGACCGTAGCCCGAAGCGGGTGCGCGAAGGCGGCTCGCGTGGGAGAGTCTCGACCCATGCGCATGAAGCTCGGCCGACCTAACCTGTCGACGTACGACGCCCTGTTCGACCTGCCCCCGGCCGCGCCGGACGCCCCGTCGGTCACCTTCGCCGGTGTATCCACGCTGTCATTCGAGTGCAGCGGCTCGGCCCTGCTGGTCGACGGCTTCTTCTCCCGCCCGTCCCTCGCCAAGGTGGGCCTCGGCCGGATCGCGCCGGTTCCCGAGCGGATCGGCGACGGCCTCCGGCGGCTGGGCCTCCTCGGCGCCGGGGCATCGCGCGTCGAGGCCGTCCTGCCCGTGCACAGCCACTTCGACCACGTCATGGACTCGGCCGAGGTCGCGCGGCGGACCGGAGCACTGCTGGCCGGCGGGACGTCCACGCTCAACGTCGGCCGCGGTGCCGGGCTCCCCGACGCGCAGTGCCGTGACCTCGAGCCGGGAGTCCCGACCGCGTTCGGCCCGTGGACCGTCACCGCCGTGCCGTCCGAGCACTGTCCCCCCGACCGGTACCCCGGGACGATCGAAGAGCCGTTGAAGACACCGGCGCGGGCGAGCGCCTACCGCTGCGGCGAGGCGTGGTCGCTGCTCGTCGAGCACCCGTCCGCCGGCGCCACGCTCGTCCAGGGCAGCGCCGGATTCCGGCCGGGCGCCCTGGCGGGACTGCGAGCCGAAGCGGTGTACCTCGGGATCGGGCAGCTCGGCCTCCTCGGCGCGGAGTACGTCGAGGACTAAAGGACCCACACCGTCTCGGCGGTCGGTGCACGTCGGGTGGTGGTGACGCACTGGGACGACTTCTTCCGGCCGCTCACCCGTCCGCTGCGCGCCCTGCCGTACGCGGGTGACGACCTCGACGTGACGATGCGCGAGCTGCGCTACCTCGCGGGCCGGGACGGGGTCTCGCTGCACTTCCCGACGCTGTGGCGGCGCGAGCACCCGTGGACGCCCTGACGCCTCGTGGAGCCCCCGACAGGATTCGAACCCGCGACATCTTCTTTACAAGAGAAGCGCTCTACCGACTGAGCTACAGGGGCGCGGCGGTGTGGCCGCCCGCCTCATCCTAACGACGGTCAGACCCGCCCGGCCTCGCACGCTTCCGCGAAGTCCTCGTCGACCTGCTCGTCCTCGGGGAGGGCCGGGGTGATCGCCTCGTCGCCGTTGCCGATCTCGGCGAACCGGGTCAGGTCCGTGACCTGGTCGTCGGCATCGCCGCCCGGGGTGAGGAACCCGTCGAGCACGATCGCGCAGTCCGCGGCGCCGAACTCCTGCCAGCCCGTGACTGTGCCCCACTCGTCGGTCTCCTCGCCGGCGACGACCCCCTGGGTCCGCAGGACGCCGATGACGCGCACGAGGCCGTCCTCGGTGGTGACCTCGTGCGCGGTGCGGGTCTGCAGCGACACGTTGACCGCCCCGTCGGCGTCCGAGACCTGCCAGACCGCCGTCATCCGGGTGTCGCGCGGGGCGAGGGCCGGGTCCAGCGCCGTCGCCCTGGCCAGGCCCGGCTCGGTCTGGGCGTCGGCGGCGTCCTCGATCGCGGACGCGAGGGACGCCGGAAGGCCGTTCCCGACGGCCCCGGGATCGGTGGCGGCCTGCAGGGCCCACGTGCGGACGGCGGTCACCATCTCGTCGTACTCCCGCGCCGTGACGCCGTCGGGGCGCCGAGGCGGCTCGGGGACGGCTCCGGCGGGCGTGGGCCAGCCGGCGATGCCGAGGTCGTCGAGGGAGATCTGCTGCGTGGGTGCCGGCTGGGGGTCGGGCGTGGCCGACGGCTCGGGATCCCCGGAGCCGCCCGTGCAACCGGCCAGCATGAACGTCACCAACACGAGCAGCAGGACGGGACGACGCATCCGTCCAGTATGCATACTGACCCCGTGGCCCCTCCCAACCCGACGCCCCCGTACCCCCGCCTGCTGCGCGCGACGAGCCTGCTCGACACGCCCTTCGCGCTGATCGACGAGGAGGCGCTGTGGGCCAATGCCGGCGACCTCGTCCGACGGGCCGGCGGGATGCCGATCCGCCTGGCCACCAAGTCGATCCGGGTGCGCTCGATCATCAAGAACGCGCTCACCCTCGACGGGTTCCGCGGCGTCATGACCTACTCGCTGTCCGAGTCGGTCTGGCTGGCCGACCAGGGCGTCGACGACATCCTGCTGGCGTACCCCAGCGTCGAGCGCGAGGCCTACGCCGAGCTCGTCGCCGACGAGCGCCGGCTCGCGTCGATCACCGTGATGGTCGACTCGCTGGAGGCGCTCGACTTCATCGACTCCGTCGTCGGGAAGGACCACCCGCCGATCCGGGTGTGCCTCGACGTCGACTCGTCCCTGCGCGTGCTCGGTGCGCACCTGGGTGCCCACCGCTCGCCCGTGCACACCGGACGCGAGGCCAAGCGGGTCGCGGCCGCGATCTCCGCCCGCCCGGGCTTCGACCTCGTCGGGCTGATGTTCTACGACGCGCAGATCGCCGGCCTGCCCGACGGCGGGCCGGCCATCGCGCTGGTCAAGCGCCGCTCCGCCGCTGAGCTGCGCCGCCGGCGGCGCAAGATCGTCAAGGCCGTGCGGAGCATGACCGACCTGCAGATCGTGAACGCCGGCGGCACGGGCAGCCTCGACGTCTGGCGCGACGACCCCTCGGTGACGGAGATGGCTGCCGGCTCGGGCCTCTTCGTCCCCACGCTCTTCGACGACTACCGTGCCTTCACGCCGC
Organism: Aeromicrobium sp. JP4; assembly: GCF_054957925.1. Classification (NCBI taxonomy): domain Bacteria; kingdom Bacillati; phylum Actinomycetota; class Actinomycetes; order Propionibacteriales; family Nocardioidaceae; genus Aeromicrobium; species Aeromicrobium sp. JP4. The sequence continues at coordinate 2,445,755 of NZ_CM143290.1, read as the reverse complement.
GCCCCGCGGCGTTCTTCGCGCTGTCGGTGGTGCGCAAGCCCTCCCGCGACGCCGCCACGTGCTTCGGCGGCGGCTACATCGCCTCCGGCCCGGCCGGGAAGTCCCGCGTGCCCACCCCCGTGTGGCCCGAGGGGCTCGAGTACTACCCGTCCGAGGGCGCCGGCGAGGTCCAGTCGCCCCTGCGCGGGAAGGTCGCGCGCACCCTGTCCATCGGCGACCGCGTGCTCTTCCGGCACGCCAAGGCCGGCGAGATGTGCGAGCGGTTCGACCGCGTGGCGCTCGTCGACGCCGCCGGGCACGCCTCACTCACCCCCACCTACCGGGGCGAAGGGAAGAACTTCGGATGACCACGTGGAGCAACTGGGCGGGCAACGTCACGGCCAGCCCCGACGCGATCGAGCACCCGGCCTCCACCGACGAGGTGGTCGCCCTCGTGCGCGCCCACCCGCGGGTCAAGGCGGTCGGCGCCGGGCACTCGTTCACCCCCATCGCCGCCCCCGAGGGCGTGCAGCTGCGGCTCGACCGGATGAACCGCGTCCTGCACGCCGACACCGTGAGCGGCCTCGTGCGCGTGCAGGCCGGCATCTCGCTGCACGACCTCAACCGCCGGCTCGACGCGTTGGGACTGGCGCTGCCCAACCTCGGCGACGTCGACCCGCAGTCGGTCGCCGGCGCCACGTCGACCGGAACCCACGGCACCGGTGCGCGGCTCTTCGGCATCGCCCGCGCGGTGGCCGCGCTGCAGCTGGTCACCGCCGACGGGCAGGTGCTCGAGATCGATGCCGGCCACGACCTGTTCGACGCCGCCCGCGTGGGACTGGGCGCCCTCGGGATCGTCACCGAGGTGACGCTGCAGTGCGTCCCGGCGTTCCTGCTGCACGCCCGCGAGGAGCCGATGCCGCTGTCGGCCGTGGTGGCCGACCTCGACGCCCTCGTCGACGGCAACGACCACTTCGAGTTCTACTTCTTCCCCCACACCGACAAGGCGCTGACGAAGCGCAACAACCGGGTCGCCGAGGGCACCGAGCCCCGGCCCCTGTCGCGCTGGCGGCACGCGCTCGACGACGAGTTCCTCTCGAACACGGTCTACGAGCAGGTGCAGCGCCTCTCCACGCGACGGCCCGCGCTGATCCCCAGGATCAACACCCTGTCGGGATCGCTGCTCGGTGCGCGTGAGTACACCGACGCCTCGCACGAGGTCTTCATCTCGCCGCGCCGCGTCCGCTTCCGCGAGTCCGAGTTCGCCCTGCCCCGCGCCGCGGCGGCCGAGGCGATCGCCGAGATGCAGCGCTGGTACGCCCGCACCGACCGGTACGTGTCGTTCCCGGTCGAGGTCCGCTTCACCGCGGCCGACGACATCTGGATGTCGACGGGGCACGAGCGCGACAACGTCTACATCGCGGTGCACCAGTACCACCGCACCGACCCCACGGCGTACTTCGCCGCGATGCAGGACATCTTCACCGCGCACGAGGGCCGGCCGCACTGGGGCAAGATGCACACCCTCGGCGCCGAGCACTTCCGCAAGGTCTACCCGCGGTTCGACGACTTCGTCGCCGTGCGCGACCGCCTCGATCCCGAGCGGAAGTTCACCAACGCCTACCTGCGGCAGGTGCTGGGCGGCTGAGGAAGCGCTGGGAGTGACGTTTGCGGGGTGCGTCACGGCGTGTCGACCCCGCGAACGTCACTGCCAGCGGTTCAGGCTCCTCAGGCGCGCGTCTGGCTGATCGCGTAGAGGGTGATGCCGGCGGCGACGCCCGCGTTGAGCGACTCGAGCGTCGACGACATCGGGATCGACACCAGCTGGTCGACGGTCTCGCCGACGAGCCGGGACAGGCCCTTGCCCTCGCTGCCGATGACGACCACCAGCGGGTCGTTGCCGAGGTCCATGTCGGGCAGCGCCACGTCGCCGTCGGCGGCCAGGCCGATGACCATGAGCCCGGCCTCCTGGTACGCCTTGATCTGGCGCGTCAGGTTGGTGGCCCGGGCGACCGGCACCCGCGCGGCCGCACCGGCGGAGGTCTTCCACGCCGCCGCGGTCATCTGCGCCGCGCGGCGCTCGGGGATCACGACGCCGTGCACGCCGAAGCCCGCTGCCGAGCGCACGATCGCGCCCAGGTTCCGCGGGTCGGTGATGCTGTCGAGCATGACGATCAGCGGCTTCTCACCGCGCTCGGCCGCGAGCTCGAGCAGCTCGTCGGGGTCGGCGTACTCGTAGGCCTCGAGCTTGGCCGCGATGCCCTGGTGGACCGCACCCGACGTGATGCGGTCGAGCTCGACGCGCGCCACCTCGAGCAGCGGCACGTGGTGGTCGGCCGCGAGCTGGAAGATCTCGCGCACGCGGTCGTCGCGGTCGATGCCCTCGGCCACCTGCAGCGACAGCACGGGCACGTTCGCCCGCAGCAGCTCGACCACCGAGTTGCGACCGACGACGAGCTCGGGGCCGTCGTCGTTGCGGCGCTTCGGCCGGCCGGACTGGCGCTTGTCGGCCGCCTTGGCCATCTTGTACTTCTTGTGGTTCGGACGGTCCTCGGCGCGGGGCGTGGGGCCCTTGCCCTCGAGTCCCTGCCGGCGCCGACCGCCGGAGCCGGCGGTGGGATTGCCCTTGCCGGTCTTCTTGATCGCGCCCTTGCGCTTGCTGTTGCCGGCCATCAGTGGCCACCCTTCAGGTTCCAGCGGGTCCCCGAGGGCGTGTCCTCGAGTTCGATCCCCGCAGCAGTCAGTTGGTCGCGGAGCTCGTCCGCGCGAGCCCAGTCCTTCGCCGCCTTCGCCTCGGCGCGCGCCGCGACGAGCGCGTCGACGAGCTGGCCGAGCGCCTCGGTGGCCGCCCCCGACTCGCGCTGGGAGCCCCAGGTGAGCGGGTCGAGCCCCAGGACGTCGAGCATCGCGCGCACGGACGCCAGCGTCTCGGCGAGCCGGGCGGTGTCGCCGTCGGTGAGCTGGCGGTTGCCCTCGCCGATCGTGGCCTGCAGCACCGCGAGGGCGGCCGGCACGGAGAGGTCGTCGTCCATCGCCTCGGCGAACGCCTCCGGCAGCGAGCCGGGCTCACCGGCGCCCACCAGCTCGGCGGCGCGGACGCAGAACCCCTCGATGCGCTCGAACGCCGTGGCCGCCTCGGCGAGCGACTGCTCGCTGAACTCGATGATCGAGCGGTAGTGGGCGGCGACGAGGTAGTAGCGCAGCGCGATCGCCGGGACGCGCTTGACGACCTCGCTGACCGAGAGGGTGTTGCCGACGCTCTTGCTCATCTTGGAGTTGCCCAGGTTGAGCATCGCGTTGTGCATCCACACCCGGGCGAAGGCCTGGCCGGCTGCGCGCGACTGGGCCAGCTCGTTCTCGTGGTGCGGGAAGCGCAGGTCGAGGCCGCCGCCGTGGATGTCGAACTCGTGGCCGAGGTACTTCGCGGCCATCGCCGAGCACTCGAGGTGCCAGCCCGGGCGGCCGCGGCCCCACGGCGTGGGCCACGAGGCGGACTCGGGCTCGTCGGCCTTGCGGCCCTTCCACAGCGCGAAGTCGCGGGGATCGCGCTTGCCCTCCGGCGGCGCGTCGGAGGCGTCCTGCATGTCGTCGATCCGCTGGTTGGAGAGCTGGCCGTAGTCGGGCCACGAGCGCACGTCGAAGTAGACGTCGCCGGAGCCGTCGGTGGCCGGGTAGGCGTGGCCGCGCTCGATCAGCGTCTCGATCATCTCGATCATCTCCGGCACGTGGCCGGTGGCGCGGGGCTCGTACGTGGGCGGGCGGCAGCCGAGGACCTCGTAGGCCGCGTGCAGCGCGCGCTCGTTCTCGTAGGCCACGTCGAACCACGGACGACCCTGCTCGATCCCCTTCGCGAGGATCTTGTCGTCGATGTCGGTGACGTTGGCGATGATCGTGACCTCGAGGCCCGAGCGCTCGAGCCAGCGGCGCAGCACGTCGAAGACCAGCTCCTTGCGGATGTGGCCGATGTGCGGCGGGCCCTGCACGGTCAGTCCGCAGTGGTAGATGCCGACCTGGCCGGGCACGACGGGGTCGAGCGGCCGCAGCTCGCGGCTGGCGGAGTCGTAGAGGCGCATCGTCACGCCCCCAGCGTATCGGCCGCGGACAGGCCCACGGACCGCGACGAACCGCACCAGCGCCGTCACTTCGCTACCAACCGCCACAGTTTTCACTTAGCCTGATCCGGTGATCCGCCGACTCTTCCCCGTCGCGGCAGCGCTCACGGCCCTGCTGACGTCCGTCCTGATCGCGCCCGGCCTGGCCACCGCGCCCGCCGAGGCCGCCTCCTACCCGCGCCCGAAGCTGACCCAGTTCACGCCGAAGCTGACGATTCCCGCCGGCGCGAAGGCCAAGTCCTGGCGCTCGCCGTGGGTCGCGACCCCGCAGGCCAGCACGGCGCTGATCCCCTCGTGGAACGTCACGCGCATGCCCAGCGGCACCTGGATCAAGGTCAAGGTGCGCGTGTCCAGCGGCTCCACCGTGTCGTCCTGGAAGACCGTCGCCCAGTGGCGCCACGCCCTCGCGGGCGGCCAGCGCCGCACGTACGGCGCGCAGGCCGATCGCCTGGCCCGCGTCGACACCGACGTCGTCCGCGCGGTCACCGGCAAGACGTTCACGAAGTGGCAGGTGCAGGTGTCGGCCGGCCGCAGGACCGTCAAGACCAAGACTCCGATCGTGCGCACCGTCGCCGGCGTCTCGTCGACGTACGTGAGCAAGACCGCGGGCACGTCGAAGACCACCATGACGAGCACGGTGGACCTCAAGGTCCCGGCGTCGTCGCAGATGATCCACTCCGGCCACTACCCGCAGTACGGCGGCGGCGGCGAGGCCTGGTGCTCGCCCACCTCGACCTCGATGGTGCTGCGCTACTACGGCCTCGGCCCGAAGGCCGCCGACTACGCGTGGGCGTCCGGCGCCGACCGCTGGGTCGACCACGCCGCGCGCTACTCCTACGACTCGTCCTACAAGGGCACGGGCACCTGGCCGTTCAACACGGCCTACGCGTCGATGTACAGCACCGACGCCGTGGTCCACCGCCTGGTGAACCTGCGCGAGATCGAGGCCTACGTCAAGAAGGGCGTCCCGGTCGTGACGTCCGTGGCGTTCGGCCGCGGCCAGCTGAGCGGCTCGCCGATCAGCGCCACGCCGGGCCACCTCATGGTCGTGCGCGGCTTCACGAAGGGCGGCGACGTCCTTGTGAACGACCCCGCCGGCCGCACGAACTCGCAGGTCCGCCGCACCTACGACCGGGCGCAGTTCGAGCGCGCGTGGCTGAAGGGCAGCGGCGGCGTCGTCTACGTCATCGCGCCGCGGAACAAGCGCCTCACGTTCTGAGCCCGACTAGGGTTCAGGCGTGAGCGCTCCCCGGGTCGGCATCGGAACCGACGTCCACCAGCTCGTCGACGGCCGGCCCCTCTGGGTGGCCGGTCTGCACTGGCCCGACGCCCCGCGCGGGCTGGAGGGCCACTCCGACGGCGACTGCGTCGCGCACGCGATGGTCGACGCCGTGCTGACCGCCGCAGGGCTGGGCGACATCGGCAGCCGCTTCGGCACGGCCGACCCGCGCTACGCCGGAGCGTCGGGCACCGAGTTCCTGCGCGCCACGGCCGACCTCGTCCGCGAGGCCGGGCTGTCCGTCGGCAACGTGAGCGTGCAGCTGATCGGCAACGAGCCGCGCCTCTCCGGCCGCCGCGACGAGGCCACGCAGGTCCTCTCGGAGGCCATCGGAGCCCCGGTCTCGCTCTCGGGCACCACCACCGACGGCCTCGGCCTCACCGGCCGCGGCGAGGGTATCGCCGCCATCGCCGTCGCCCTGGTCCACTAGCGAGCGGCGTCCGCCGGAGGCCCGGTCAGTCGGTGCCGGCCGTCGAGCTGGCCTTGGGCCGCGTCGGCGTGGGCTTCGGCGTCGGCTTCTTCGTGGGTGCCGTGGTGGCCTTGGTCTCGGGCGTCTCGGGCGTCTCCGGCGCGCGGCGCGCGAGCTTGAACGTGACCTCACCGGGCTCGCCGCCGTAGGTGCCGATCTTCAGCGTGTAGCTGCCCGGGGGCGCGAAGCCCTCGCTGCTGCCGCAGCCGGAGCCCGATCCGCGACCGTTCCACTCGACGGGAGCGACGGTGCTCCAGCCGGCGGGCACGGCGACGGCCTCGTCGAAGAAGGCGGTCCGGCACACCGACGAGTCGTAGATCGGCGCGCGCTGGGTGTCGACCACGGCGAGCAGCTCGCTGGCACTGGGGCGGAAGGTGCAGGCGGTGCCGTCGAGCGCCGTCAGCATCAGGTCGATCCTGACCGGGCCACCGGCAAACTGGCCGGCGGGGACCGACGGGACGATCCTCACGTTGTCGGGCTTGCACGGCTTCGCGTCGGTCTCGATCGCCACCGCCACCTGGTCGGTGGGGGCGGCCGTCGCCGGTGCGGTGCTCGCGGTCGGGGTGGGTGTTGGCTCGGTGGCCGCGGTCTGCTTCGCGTCGTCGCCACGGGTGAGGCCGACGAGCTGGACGACGCCCCACGCGATCGCGAGGAGAGCGGCGAGGACGAGCAGCCTCCGCCGCCAGTAGACGTCGCGTCCGACCCGCCCGTTGCTCACCGCTCCACGTTATCCGCACGGTGCCGCGTGAAAGGATCGACGCGCCATGCCTGCGACCACTCCCCCGCCCGCCGAGCTGCACCGGCGCGTCATCGACTGGTACGACGCGCATCGCCGCACGCTGCCATGGCGCGAGGATCCTGATCCCTGGCGCGTCATGGTCTCGGAGTTCATGCTGCAGCAGACCCCCGTCGTGCGGGTGCTGCCCGTCTTCGAGGCGTGGCTCGAGCGGTGGCCCACGCCGGCCGATCTCGCGGCGTCCCCGGCGGGTGAGGCGGTGCGGGCCTGGGGCCGGCTCGGCTACCCGCGCCGGGCGCTGCGCCTGCACGCGGCCGCGACGGCGATCGTCGAGAGCCACGGTGGCGCGGTTCCCGGCACCTACGACGAACTGCTGACGCTGCCGGGTGTCGGCGACTACACCGCCGCCGCGATCGCGTCGTTCGCCTACGGACGGCGGGCCGTGGTGCTCGACACCAACGTGCGACGCGTGTTCGCCCGCGTCGTGTCCGGCGTGCAGTACCCGTCCCAGGGCGTGCTGAGAGCCGAGCGCGACCTGGCGACATCGCTGCTCCCGGAGGACGATGCGGACGCCGCCGCCTGGGCGGCGTCGACGATGGAGCTCGGCGCGGTCGTCTGCACGGCGCGGGCGCCCCGCTGCGAGGAGTGCCCGATCGCCGACGCGTGCCGGTGGCGCGCGGCCGGGTATCCCCCGCACGACGGACCGCCCCGGCGCGGCCAGTCGTGGCACGGCACCGACCGCCAGTGCCGCGGCGCGCTCATGGCCGTGGTCCGCGACGCGGCCGGGCCCGTCGCGCCCGAGCTCGTCGCCGCGGCCTGGTCCGACGCCGCCCAGCGGGAGCGCTGCCTGGACTCACTCCTCGACGACGGCCTGCTCGACCTCACCGACGACGGCCGCCTCACCCTGCCCGGCTGAGTCGGAATCGGGTGCTTCAGGACCCGCGGAGGGCCCGGGGCGGGAGAGACCAAGCGCACTCGCCCACAGCTCGGTCACCACGTCGAGCAGCTGGTCGAGGTCGATGTCGGACCCGAGGGCTATCGCTCGATAGGCCATTCGGCTCACCATGGCGTTGAGTGCCAGCGCGATGAGCCAGGGATCCAGCTGAGGATTGACCAGACCACGCTCTTGGAACTCGCGGATCCTGCGCGCATTCCGGTGTCCGAAGAGATCACCGCGGACGATGCGCATCTCGGCGAAGCCCGGATCGATGGTGGATGCCTGTTCGAAGGCGACCATGAATCGGGCATTGCGCTTGTACGACTCGAAGTAGGCGCGGTGGCCGTCGCGGATCACGCTGATCGGATCGGCCTCGACGTCCTGGAGGCGCCGCATCCGGGGCCTCATCATCTCACCGAAGACGTCGTTGACGACCGCCGCCATGATCTCTTCTTTGCCCGTGAAGTACGTGTAGAACGTTCCCGTGGAGCATCCGGCCTCCACGGTGATGTCGGTGAGACGCGCTCCGATGTAGCCGTCCCGGGAGAAGACCACCTTGGCGCCGGCGATGAGCGCATCGCGAGTCCTGCGGCCCCGGTCGGTCGTGGGAAGGTCCTTCGTGACCGCCGGGTGCTGGAGCAGCAGGTCCTCGCGACCCGGGGCAGCCTGTTCCGAGGTGTCCATGGCGTCGTTCACATCGTCCATGTGACCTCCAGATCAGGGCGTGTCGAGCGAATGCGCTCCTAGCCTACGGGCTCGAAAACGCCGATTGACGCATGCGGACACAACAACTAGATTGAAATATGAAGTTGACCTCAATGTCAACATTTCGAGTCGCCGTCAGACACGTCACCACGCGCGAAAAGGACGACACCTGTGGACTTCTCCCCGACAGCCGAACAGCGGGACCTCACGCGGAACGTGAGGTCCGCCCTCTCCGGACTCGGAGGCGTTGAACGCGCGAGGACGGCCTTCGAATCCGATCCCTCGTCCGCCGAGCCGATCTGGACCTCGCTGGCCGTCGACATGGGCCTCGTGGGTCTCGCCGCTGACGAGGAGGCGGGAGGAGCCGGGTTCCTGCCAATCGAGCTGTGCATGGTCCACGAGGAACTGGGTCGACACCTGGCACCGGTGGCCCTCTTGACGACGGTCGTGACGACGCGCCTGCTGAGCCTCTGTGCGGCAGACCCCGTGCGGGACCGACTTCTCGCCGACACCATCGAAGGCCGCCTCCGGCTGACCGAGCTCCTCAGCGCTCGCATCCCTCAGCCGGACCTCACCGTCACCAGGGGCGACGACGGCCGGTGTGTCGTCAGTGGCACGTTGGACGGCATCTGGCACGCCGACACGATCAACGGCGTAGTCATGGATGCGGACATCGATGGCGCGCCCGTTCTCCTGCACCTTCCCATCACCCCCGACACGACCACGCGGCAACCCACTGCCCTCGACCTCACGCGTCTCACGGGTCGCGTACAGCTCGATCGCGTGGAGGCACACGAGCTCCAGCCGCGCATCGACCTCGACGCACTACGCGCGCACATCACCATGCTCGCCCGACTGCTGCTGGCGAGTGAGCAGCTGGGCGTGGCCGCGGCGAGCATCGATGCGGGCGCCGAGTGGGCGCGGAACCGCGAGCAGTTCGGACGACCCATCGGATCGTTCCAGGCCATCAAGCACCGGCTCGTCGACGCCTACAACGACACCGAAGCTGCTCGCACCCTGGTCTACCTCGCCGCGTGGTCAGCGAGCCAGGACGCGCCGAGCCTCGAGGCCGACGTCGATGAAGCGTTGCTCGCAGCCAACGACGCAGCGACGCGGTCGGCCGGCGCCGCCCTCCAGGTGCACGGCGGAATCGGATTCACGTGGGAGCACCAGTCCCACCTCTACCTCCGCCGGTCGCGAGCCAATTCGCTGACCCATTCGACACGGGCGAGCCATCTGGAGCGCATCGCCGCCCGCATCCTCGACCGGGAGAAGTGAGAACGATGGATCTGAGTTTCGGACAGGACGCCCGGGAGTACCGCGCCGAGATCCGCCGGAAGGTGGCGGAGTTCCTCCCTGCGCACTGGAGTGGCATCGGCGCAGTCCCGGCATCCGAGCGAGCTGCCTTCATCGAACGCTGGCGCGGCTTCCTCATCGAGAACGGTCTGATCGCGATGCACTGGCCGAAGGAGTTCGGTGGAGCTGGTCTGAGTTCCTTGGAGCAGACGATCGTCAACGAGGAGTTCACGCTCGCCGGGATCCCGCTGCTGCTGACCGACAATGACGCTTCGGGCTTCCAGCTCATGGCGAACACCCTGCTCGTCCATGGCACCGATGAGCAGCGACAGTACTTCCTGCCCAGGATCCTCTCGGGCGAACACCTCTGGTGCCAAGGGTTCTCCGAACCGGGTTCGGGATCCGACCTCGCCTCGGTGTCCACAACGGCACGCCTCGAGGACGGCAACTGGGTCATCAACGGGCAGAAGATCTGGACCTCCGCCGGCCACTTGGCCAACTGGATGTTCGTCCTTGTTCGCACCAACCCGGACGTGGCGAAGCATCGCGGACTGACGATGCTCCTCCTGCCCATGGACCAGCCGGGCGTGACCGTCCGTCCCATCCGGCAGATCAACGGCAACGCCGAGTTCAACGAGGTCTTCTTCGACGATGCGACCACCCCCGAGGACCACGTCATCGGCCAGGTCGACGGAGGCTGGTCGGTGGCGATGACTATCCTCGGCCTGGAACGTGGCGAGAACGCAACAGCGATGCTGCTGCGCTTCGAGGCGGAGTTCGAGCGCTTCGTCGAACTCGTGCAGCGTCTGGGCCGTGACCGTGACCCGTACGTCCGGGTCGGTCTCGCCGAGGCCTACCTGAAGCTCCGCAAGCTCCGGGGGCTGTCGCTGCGCGCCATGTCGTCCTTCATCAACGGCGAGGACCTCGGCGCAGACGCCGCCCCCGTCAAGCTCGCCTGGTCCGAGTACTGGCAGGACCTCACCGATCTAGCTCTCGACGTCCTCGGCCCCGAGGCCGTCCTGCCCACCGATCATCGTCCCAGCGGCGCGGACGGGCCCGACCTCCCGGGCTCGCCGAACGACTCGGGCTCATGGGTGGGCACTTGGCTGAACTCGCGTGCCGCGACGATCTACTCCGGCACGTCGGAGATCCAGCGCAACATCATCGGCGAGCGGATTCTGAAACTCCCCAAGTGACCGACTGAAGGGGCCCGCATCGCCATGCGATGCGCGCCCCTTCTTCGGCTCAGGTGGCGACTCGTTCTAGCCGACATCGAGGTGCACGCGGAGTGCATCCCCGATCCGGCTGATGGAGAACGCGGCAAGGACGATCACGACACCAGGAACGATCGTCGCGAACGGCGCCTTGGTGAAGTACAGATAGACGTCGGCGAGGTCACGGCCCCATGAAGCGTCTGGCGGCTCTGCGCCAAGACCGAGGAAGCTCAAGCCGGCCTGGACAATCAGCGCGACGCTGGCCAAACTGCACGCTTGAACCAGAACGGGCGCGAACGCATTGGGCAGGACGTGCCGGAAGGCGGCACGCACGCTACTCACGCCCAAGGACCGGGAGATCAGAACGTAGTCGGACCGCCTGATCGGGATGATGCTGGAACGCAACTGCATCGCGATGCTTGGGGAGAATACGAAGCCCACGGCTACCATCGACATGGCCAGACCGGAGCCCAGCACGCCAGTGATGGCGATCGCCAGCACGAGTCCGGGGATGGAGAGGATCGCGTCCGCTACCCGCATGCTTCCCTCGTCGAAGAGACCACCGATGTACCCGGCGGCGAGGCCCCACGGTACGCCGATGATCAGGAGCGTCGCGACCGCGATGGCGGTTCCGCGGAACGATGCCGCAGCACCGTAGAGCACTCGGCTCAGGACGTCGCGGCCCGCCTGATCAGTGCCGAGCCAGTGCTCCGAGGACGGCCCCAGCAGTGATTGGCCCGCGTTCGTCTTCAATGGGTCATGAGGCGCGATCCACGGTGCCAGCAGCCCTCCGAGAAGCAGCACAGCGATCACGACGATCGCGAGGATGGTCACCCAGTCGTACGGCTTCTCTCGGCGGCGTACCTCCGCCGTGGTCTCTCCGTCCACCTGGCCTTGGACCAAGGACGACGTCATGCCTTCTCCTTCCGTCGGCGCGGGTCTATCGCGAGCATGATGAGGTCGGCGACCATCGACAACACGACGACCGTCACCGCCAGCATCAGGACGATCGCCTGCAAGGTCGAGTAGTCCCGGTAGGTCACGGCATCGAGCACCGCCGAGCCGAGACCCGGCAGCACGAAGACCACGTCGATGATGACCAGCTCACCGACGAGCAGCGCGATCAGGAACGGCACGAAGGTCACGATCGGCCCCAGGGCGTTCCTCAGCGCGAGGTCGAAATAGATACGCCGCGAGTTGATGCCCATGGCCCAAGCCGTACGGACGTAGGGACTCTCCAGAGCTGCCACCATGGCGCTGCGGACATGGCGGACCATCATGGCGGTCGCCGGCACGGCCACGAGGATCACGGGCATCAGCAAGGACTGGAGGTGCGGGACCAAGCCCTCCGAAAGTGGGGTGTAGCCATTGACGGGGAGCAGGCCCAGCGTGGCGCCGAAGATGCCGGCGCACATCGTTGCGAGCCAGAACACGGGGATGGACACGCCCAGCCCCGACGAGGCGAAGAGAAACCGGCCGAACCGGCCATTGCGCGAGATCGCCGCGTACATGCCCAGCGCGCCGCCTCCGAGCAGTGCGATCAACGCCCCGAGTCCCACGACTTCGATCGTGGACGTCAAACGTGGGGCGATGACGTCCCAGACCGGGACGCCGTTCGCATAGGACGTACCAAGATCGCCGCGGAGCAGACCACCGAGCCAGTCGAAGTACTGCACCCACAGCGGCCGGTCGAGTCCGAACCGCTCGTTGATCATGTTGATGGTCTCGGGATTGCTCGACCCACTCGCCAGTGCTTCGGCCACACCTCCCGGGATGATCGCGCGCAGCATGAACGTCAGGACGGTGATGAGGAACAGCGTGGGGATGAGGACCCTCAGACGGTTCAGCAACAGCCTCATGCAGCACCTCCCCCGCCGACGACCTCGTGATCGAACGCCCCGGCGGCGAAGTCCGGCATCTCGACGAACTCCGTCAGGGTCCCTCCGATACGGGGGATGCTGTTGAGCAGCGCCGCCGTGTAGGGGTGCTGGGGGTCCGTGATGACGTCATGGGTGTCTCCCCGCTCCACCACGCGTCCGCGGTACATCACGGCGAGGGAGTCGGAGACCTCCTCGAGTACACCGATGTCGTGGGAGATGAGCATCACCGCCAGGTTCCGCTCGTCCGCCACCTTGCGGATGATGTCGATCACCTCGCGCTGCACCGTCACGTCGAGTGCCGTGGTGGGCTCGTCGGCGAAGAGCACCTCGGCTCCGCACACCAGCGCCATGGCGATCATCACCCGTTGGCACATTCCCCCCGAGAGCTCGTGCGGATAGCTGCTCATCACGCGGTCGACATCGCGTAGACGCACGTCGTGAAGCGCGCGCACCACGCGGTCACGTGCTTCGGCGGCATCGCATTCGGTGTTTGCCATGACCGCGAGTGTCATCTGACGCTCGATTTGGACGAGCGGATTCAATGCGGTGACCGTCTCCTGGAAGATCATCGTCATCCCGGCTCCCCTGATCCGTGACTTCTCCCGGTTGCTCATTCCCACCAGCTCCCGGCCACGGAAGGTGATGGAGCCCTCGACCCGTGCGTTGGGCGGTGTCAGTCCCATCGCCGCCAGAGCAGTCATGCTCTTGCCGCTGCCCGACTGCCCCGCGACCCCGAGGACCTGCCCGGGCGTCAGCTGGAGGCTGACGCCCGAGACAGCCCTTGGCCCCTGGCCGAAGTCGACCGTGAGGTCTCGGATCGAAAGCACCGGGTCGTGATCCACCGTCGGTGGTTGAGTTCCCATGTCCCGTTCAGATCCCTTCATGTTCGCTCCGTCCCAGCCGGCGCTCAGTCAGCGGGCTGGAAGAGGGCCAAGTCCATGTCGAAGTGCAGGAGGTCCGGCTGGTAGCCGGTCACCGACTTGGAGTGCGCGATGGCCAGCGGCTTGGTGTACAGGTTGGCCATCATCGGGTTGTCGAACGTCGACTCCTCGAGCTCGTGGACCAGCGCGACCTGCTCGTCCTCGTCGAAGATCTCGTCGAGCTGGTCGAGCTTCGCCTGGGACATGTAGTCCTGCGCACCGAGGTTCCAGATTCCGTCCTTCGAGTACTCGATCCGCAAGGTGTCGCGCGGCGTCGGCTGTCCCGGCCAGGTGTTGAACATGCAGTCCGGAGCCTTCTGCGCAGCAGCCACGTCAGCGCCCTGCGCGAAGGCCGCGATGGCCTCGGAGTTGGCCATCGTGTCCAGATTGACCTTGATGCCCACCTCCGCCAGGTCCTCCAGGATGAAGGGAGCCGCCGTCTCGAAGCCCGAACCGGTGTACGTCACGCAGTCGAGCTCGACCTCCGGTGTTCCCGCGTCGGCCAGCAACTGCTTCGCCTTGCCCTGATCGAAGGCGAACATGCTCTGCGCACGCTCACTGCTGAACTTGTAGCTGGGCGGGAAGATGCTCCCGCTCGCCTCACCGAGGCCAGCCGTGGCCTCCTTGGCCAGGTTCTCCCGATCAAGGGCGAAGGCGAACGCCTGACGCACCCGGGGATCCTTCAGTCCGGGCTTCGTGGGGTTGAATTGGATGTGGTAGACCGCCAGGGAGGGATTCACCTCGACGACCAGGTCATCGTTTTCCTGCAGCGTCTCGACGTCGTCGAAGGCGGTCCTCATCTGGACGTCGATCGCGCCGGACTCGAGCGCCTGGTTGATCGACACGGGCGTCTTGTAGAAGTTCACCTCGATCTGGTCGTAGAAGCCGCGCTCCTCGTTCCAGTAGTCGGGATTCTTCTCGAAGGAGATCTTGGATCCCGGGGAGTTCGCCTTCAGCTTGTACGGTCCGGACCCCACCGGCGAGGGTGTGACGTCGTCGGTGGACTCGAAGGCCTTTGGCGAGACCATGTACCCCGCGTACCCGGAGAGCTGGAAGGGCAGCCACCCGTTGTCCTTGGCCATGTTGAGCCGGACCTCGGTCGGCGAGACGACCTCGACGGACTCCACGCCCACGATCGGGCCGACCTTCACGGTCTTGAAGCCGCGATCCAGGTTGGCCTTGACCGCCTCGGCGTCGACGGGCGTGCCGTCGGAGAACTCGACTCCCTCACGAAGCTTCAGGTCGAAGGTCGACTTGTCATCGGAGTAACCCCACTCGGTCGCGAGTCCCGCTTCGATCTCGCCGGACTCCGGATCGGTCTGGAGCAAACGGTCGTACAGCAGCCCGAGGTAGGCGAAGTCGACGCCGCTGGTGGCGTTGACGGGATCCAGGCTGCTCGGCGTGATCGCCGATCCCGCCTTGAGCGTGCCACCGGCGTCGGAGCCTCCTCCGCCGTCGCTGGTGCAAGCAGTGAGGGCCGCCGTCATCACGAGGGCCGTGAGGGCTGCCGCGCCAATTCTGAACGTGTTCACTTGCGTTCTCCTTCTCGGTGGGGTTCCGCGATCTTCGCCGCTGTGACGTGCATGGCCGCCGGCGTTCTCTCGAGCCGTGGGATGGCTGCGAGGAGTCGCTGCGTGTAGGGATGCTCCGGGGATTCGACGACCTGCTTGACGGGTCCGGACTCCACGACCGATCCGGTGCGCATGACCAGCACTCGGTCCACCAACTGGCTCACGACGGCGAGGTCGTGGGAGATGAAGACCATCGCGATCCCCTCCTCCCTGCGGATGCGGATCAGGAGGTTCAGGATCTTGGCGCGTGCCGACACGTCGAGGGCCGACACTGATTCGTCGCAGACGAGGAGGCGCGGTTGTGCCGCGAGCGCACGCGCGATGGCCACCCGCTGGCGCTGCCCACCGGAGAGCTCGCGCGGCTTGCGTCTCGCCAGCTGCGGATCCAGCCCGACGCGGTCCAGGTAGCTCACCGCCTCGGCCACGTGGTGCTTCCTGATAGAACCCCCGCCTGCCATCGCCTCGGCGATACAGGTCCCCACGTTCGCTCGGGGATTCAGGGCTGTCGCGGAGTCCTGGAGGATCATCTGCACGCCCGGTCGCCCCAGGGTCGGAGCGTCATCCGGATCGTCCACGGTGCCGTCGAAGGTCACGCGCCCGACTGTCTGTCGATGGAACCCGGCCAGGACCATGCCCACCGTGGACTTGCCACTTCCGGACTCCCCGACGATCCCGAGTATCTCGGACGGTCCCACGTCGAAGCTCACGTCGCCGACAGCGCGAAGGGTGCCGCCCATCGCGAGGTGGTAGTCGATCGTCAGGTTCTCCACCTCGAGCAGTCCCGAGGTGGCACGACCGGCGGTCGCGGGTCTGGCTGCAGCTGTTGGATCCACGAGGGCTCCCTTTCCATCTGTGACCTGTGCCACACAAGTTACGTCGGGTTGAAGTTGACGTCAATGCCAAGTCTGCGGGGAGAGACGGGCTCCCCCAGGGCTATTTCCGGGCATGGCAGAGCCGCCCGCGGAGCACGAGAGAGCCCCGGCCCCTCGGAGGAATGCCGACTGCTGGGTCGCTGCGGGGGAAGCGTCCACTCAGCCCCGGCCGGCCTCCATGGCGAGCGCGACCTGATCACCTGCGGGATCCATGATGAGCACGTCGGGGCCGGACAACAGGGACCCCTTCAGCGCTCGGCCGAGCGTGCGGATGCTCGGGTTCGCATTGTGCCGTTCGATGGCCTCGTCGGACTCGTAGGCCTCGAACAGGACGTAGTGGACGCCGGATCCGCGGACCTTCTGCAGGTCGTAGCGGAGGCAGCCGTCGTCGGCCAGAAAGTCCGCGCGGGTCTCGGCGAACGCCGTCTCGAACTGCTCGTTGGTTCCTTCGTGAATGGTGAACGACACTGAGGCGTTGATCGTCATGAGGACATCTCCTGGGTGGGGTCGAGTGGAAAGGGCTCAGCGAGGCACCACGACGATGCGGACCCCGCAGAAGGTGAACTCGGCGCCCACCACCCCGTGGCCCTTGGCGCGGGCGCGCTCGAGCACGGCATCGGGGTCGGAGGCCTCGATGAACAACCGCGTGAACGCGTTCACCTCGCCGGCCACGAACCGGTCGACCCCGCCTCCGTCGAGCTCGATGGCGGGGCTGCCGTCCCTCGACGTGACTGGCTTGTCCATGAGTCCCGCCCACGTCCGGGCCATGGCCTGCGCGTCGGTGCTGGTGCACTCGGCCCCGACGATCCGGGGCAGGTCATCGCCCTTCTTCACCACCTCCTGCCAGCGGATGCCGGCAGGAGCGTAGGCACCGAAGAGGTCGCTGCCCCCATCGGTCTGGCTGAACTCCATGAGAGTTCCTCCGACCGACCGGGGATCCAGCTGAAGATGGCGGAAGGAGTCGTACCCGTACTCGGGGAGGTTCTGCTCCGGGGCACGCAGGTCGGGCGTGCTTTCGTACGCGACGCGGACGCCCTGTTCGTCGACGCGCGCACGGATCGCGTCGTACTCCTCGGTGTCGTGGATCACCATGTAGCCCGCACCCCCCGGGTGCTTGGCGAGGAATCGGGTAGCCGTGGTGCCGTCCTTCGTCGGGGCGATGAACTCGACGAACGTCCCGCCGAAGCCCAGCAGGGCGTTCTCCAGCCCGAAGTCGACGATCAGCGGATCCCGGTAGGCGATCTGCACCCCGAAGATCTCCGCCAGCTCATCGGCGTCTTGGATGCGTGGGGAGGCGATGCACACCTGGCGCAGTCGAATCATGGCGAAGTCCTTTGTTCTCAGAGGGAAGGTGGGATGGCGTGATTCCGGCGCTCAGGCGCCCGTGAACCGAGGCTCGCGTCGCTCGAGGAACGCGTTGGCCGCCTCGACGAGATCGGTGGTGCGCGAGCAGTCGGCATGACGCTGGGCTTCGATGGCGCTGGCCTCGGCGAACGTCAGGTTCGCCGCGTCGGTGAAGTTGGCCTTCAAGCCCGCCAGTGCGCGGGGCGCCTTCCGCGCCAGGGTCCGGGCCATCGCCTCGACCTGGTCGTTGAACTCCTCCGACGGGTGCACCGCGGTCACCAGACCCCAGTCCGCGGCCGTACCCGGGTCGATCTTCTCGTTGAGGAACGCCATCCTCTTGGCGCGCGACTCGCCGATAAGCTTGGTCAGCAGCCAGGTGCCCCCGAAGTCGCCCGAAAGCGCGGCGTCGACGAAGGCGGAGCGGAACACCGCGGCGCTCGAACTCACGCGGAGGTCGCAGGCGGCGGCGAGCGACAGGCCGGCCCCGGCACAGGCCCCGTTGACGGCCGCGATCGACACGGCGTGGGAGGACCTGAGGAGCTCCGAGGTGCGCATGTGTCGATGCAGCTTCTCGGTGGCCGCGCCCCGGGAGACCGGCTCCGCGTCACCGAACCCGCTGAAGGCGTCGAGATCACCACCGACGCAGAACCCTCGCCCGGCTCCGGTCAGGACGATGACCCTGACGCTCTCGTCAGCCGTCACCTCCGCGGTGAGGTCAACCAGCAGGTCAAGCATCTCGTCGCTCATCGCATTGAGTCGATCCGGGCGGTTCAGCGTCAGCCGGGCAACCCCTTCCGAACGGGTCAGAATGACTGGCGTTTCACTGGTTTCGACCTGCACTGAGTAGCTCCTCGAAGTAGGTTCTCGCGGCATGCCGCCTGCCGGAAGTGAAACCCGACATGAACCAGAAGTCAAGGTCAACTTTAACTTGACGTCATACTCAACTCACGATTAGCGTGATGCGCATCACGTCCTTCGTAGCCTCCTCGGCGCCGCCTCGCCAACCCGTGCGAACCCCGCCGTTCCCGACCCGAAAGGCACACCATGGAGTTCTCCTTCACCAGGGAGCAGGAAGACCTGCGCGGCTCCGTTCGGAGCTTTCTCGAGCGCCATTCCGGAAGCGCGGCCCGCAACGAGCTGCTGTCGAAGGGGTACACCTTCGACCGCAGCGTGTGGACGGGCATGGCCCGGCAGCTCGGCCTGACCGGCCTGGCCCTTCCCGAATCCGCGGGCGGCAGCGAGGCAGGCTTCATCGAGTCGTGCATCGTCGCCGAGGAGCTCGGCCGCGATCTCTACGCCGGGCCGTACTTCTCCACGGTCGCCGCGAGCTGGATCCTGGAGCAGAGCGAGGCGGACAGCTCGGACCTGTTGACGTCACTCGCCGACGGGTCGCGAGTCTTCACGGTCGCGGTCGTCGACGAAGGACGCACCTGGGCACGCCCGGGTGACTCGACGCGGGCGACCCGCACCCGCGAGGCCCACCGGTTGTCGGGGGTCAAGATCAACGTCACCGACGCCGGGGAAGCCGACTCCTTCGTCGTCCTGGCCCAGCAGCCGGAGGGGTTGGCATGGTTCCACGTGGCCGCCGACGCGGAAGGCGTCAGTGTCGACCTGGGCGAGAGCCTCGATCTCACCCGCCCCGTCGGAAGCCTCGTCCTGCACAACGCACCGGCGACTCTCCTCGTGGGCCCCTCCACGGCCGCAGACCTGTGGGAAACGGTCCACGACAAGGCTGTGGTCCTCCTCGCGTCGGAGATGGTCGCGGGCGCAGAGGCCGCGCTCCAGCAGTCCGTCACGTGGAGCAGCGAGCGGACGCAGTTCGGCCGGCCGATCGGCTCCTTCCAGGCCCTCAAGCACCTGTGTGCGGACGCCCTCGTCGACATCGAGGCCGCACGTGTCCTGGCCAACTACGCCGCGTGGGCGATTGAGGCGGACAGCCCGGACCGCAAGGTGGTCGCGTCGATGGCGAAGCAGGCGGCCTCGGACGCCTTCACCCTGGCGGCGGGCAACAACATCCAGATCCACGGCGGCATCGGCTTCACGTGGGAGCACACGGCACATCTGTACTTCCGCCGCGCCAAGGCCTCGTCGGTGCTGTTCGGGACACCTCATCAGCACCGCAACCGCATCGCCGACCTTCTCGCCGTCTGACCCGGCGCTTTCCCCGAACTCACGACAGGACCGAGGTTCCTCATGAATCCGACGTTTTCACCCGAGGTGCAGGAGTTCCAGAAGGAGCTCTCCGAATTCCTCCACGAGCTGGTTCCTGACGACTGGGCAGGCGCGGGCACCCTGCCGCGGGAGGACTACGATCCCTTCACCGCCGACATCCGCCGGAAGCTCCACGAGCGCGGCTACGTCGGCGTGGCCTGGCCCGAGGAGTACGGGGGTCGCGGTCTGAGCGCCGACTACCAAGTCGCGATCGCCGAGGAGCTCACGCGGCACAAGCTTCCCCAGTCCATGGCGAACGATGTCTTCGGCATGCAGATGTTCGGCAACACCCTGCTGGCGTTCGGCACCGAGGAGCAGAAGAAGCGCTTCATCCCCCGGATCGTCTCGGCCGAGGAGATGTGGTGCCAGGGCTACTCCGAGCCCCAGTCCGGTTCAGACCTCGCCAGTGTCGCGACCACGGCCACCCTGCGTGATGGCCAGTGGCACATCAACGGCCAGAAGATCTGGACCTCGTTCGCACACTTGGCGGACTGGATCTTCGTCCTGGTGCGCACCGATCCCCACGCTGCGAAGCACCGCGGTCTCACCCTGCTGGCGTGCCCGATGGACCAACCGGGCATCGAGGTGAGGCGGATCAGGCAGATCTCCGGCGAGGGTGACTTCAACGAGGTCTTCTTCACCGACGCGGTGACGGCAGAGGACAACACCATCGGCGAGGTCAACGACGGCTGGCGCGTCGCGACGGCGCTTCTCGAGCACGAGCGTGGCGGCGCCGCCGCCGTGCTGGCCGTGCGGTTCGACGAGGAGCTCGACCGCCTCGAGGAGCTCGCGCGGGAGCACGGTCGCCACCATGAAGAGGCCGTCCGGCAGCGCATCGCATGGTGCAGGGCACGGGTGCTCGCCATGCGGCTGATGGGCTACCGCGCGCTGACCCGGACGCTGGCCGGCCAAGGCATGGGACCCGAGGGCGCGATGAACAAGTTCTTCTGGTCGGAGTACCACCGCGTCGTCACCGAGCTGTCCATGGACATCCTCGGTGAGAGCGTTCTGACGCTGACCGGGCGGCACCCCGCCATTCCGGACGGACCAGATGCGCCGGGCGCCCCGACCGACAGCGCCGGCTGGATCGTCAACTTCCTGAATGCGCGATCGAGCACGATCTTCGCCGGAACCTCGCAGATCCAGCGCAATCTCCTCGCCGAGAAGCTCTTGGGCATGCCACGTGAGCCACGCGTCGAGGCAAGCAAGCAGGGCTGACCCGTCCCAGCGGAGTCAGTACGAATGAGACCACTCATCGTGAAACCGGAGGACAGTCCCATGTCGAATTCCGTGCAACCCATCTGGACGCTCGCACGGACCCGCCCGGACGCGATCGCCCTGCGGGTCGACGGTGACGCCTGGCCGTTCAACCAGTTCCGGGACGCTGCTGCCGCGTGGGCGGCCCGACTGCTCGAGGCCGGGGTGACCGCCGGCGACCGCGTGGTCATCACGGGCAGGACACAGGCCGAGTGGGTCTTCGCCTACCACGGCATCCTGGCGATCGGGGCGATCGCGGTCACCTTGAACCCGACGTCGACGAGCGTCGAGATGAGGTACTTCCTCGAGGACTCCGGGGCCGTGCTAGCGCTCGTCGACGGCGACACCGAGCACCAGGTGTCCCCCGCCGCCGCCGAGCTCGGCACGCCGGTCATGAGCCTGTCCACCAGGTCCGCGCCGTCCCGGCCTGCCGCCGAGCTGCCGCGACCGGTCAGCTCGGACACCGGCGCCGTCATCATCTACACCTCGGGAACGACCGGCCAGCCCAAGGGCGCGCAGCTGACCCACCACGGCCTTCGTGGCAGTGCCCACGCGCTGGGCGAGGTCCTGCGCATCACCGAGGACGATCGTCTCGGCACCGCGCTCCCGCTCTTTCACGTCTTCGGGCAGGTCACGGTACTGCGCATCGCCTACGAAGCGGGGGCCTCGGTCACCCTGCTGTCGAAGTTCGACGCCACCACGCTGCTGCGTACCGCCTCCGAGCTCGGCCTCACCGTGCTCGCCGGCGTCCCCACGATGTGGAACGCCATGGCCAACCTGGGCCCCAAGGTCGACTCGCTCGACTTCTCGCGTCTGCGGGTGGCCGTGTCCGGCGGCGCAGGCCTGCCGATCGAGGTCGCCGACCGGTTCGAGGGTCGATACGGATGCCGGATCGTAGCCGGCTACGGGCTCACCGAGAGTGCGGGCGCGGGCGCGTGCCCCCCGCTCGACGGGCCGCGGCGGCCAGGAAGCGCAGGACGGGCGGAGCCGGGTGTCGAGCTGGCGATCTTCGATCCCGACCGTAACCTCCTTCCCGCAGGGAGCATCGGAGAGATCGGCGTCCGCTGCGAGATGAACCTCAAGAACTACTGGAACCGGCCGGAGGCCACGGCCGCTGCTCGGCACGAGGGCTGGCTCCTGACCGGCGACCTCGGCAGGCTCGACGACGAGGGCTACCTCTGGGTCGTCGACCGAATCAAGGACATGATCATCCGCGGAGGCTTCAACGTCTATCCCAAGGAGCTCGAGGAGGTCCTCTACAGCCACCCCGACGTCCTGGAGGCCGCCGTCATCGGGGTTCCCGACGAACGCCTCGGCGAGGAGATCGCCGCGGTACTCGTGCTGCGCGACGGCCGAGACTTCGACGTGGCTCACATGCAGCAGTGGATGGCCGGGCGCGTTGCTGCCTACAAGACGCCCCGCATCTACCACGTCGCGCCCTCACTGCCACGTGGCTCGACGGGGAAGCTCCTGAAGCGCGCGATCGACCGGCACGACGTGCAGGAGAACGGATGGCGCACGACCAGGTCGAGGGACTCCGTCGGCACCGCGTGACCGGAGCCCACCGTGATTCTCCACCGCGCCGAGCTGATCAAGGAGTTCACCGCTGCGGGGTGGTGGTCGCCGGAGCACCCCCCTCGACCTCGAGCGCGCTGCTCGGCTGTTCCCCCGGCGTGTCGCTAAGCTGATCCGCCGAACCGGGACGACGTCATGGGGTCGCCACCTTCGAGGTTCGCCCTGGGCCGAGATGCAGGCGGAGGTCGACGAACTGGCGACGGCTCTGATCGACCTTGGGTTGCAGCGTGACGAGGTCGTCATCGTCCAGTCGCCGAACGTCATCGAATGGCCACCGTTGTACTTCGCGGTCTGCCGCGCGGGATGCATCATCTCGCCCGTTGCAGTGGCGGGCGAAGGACATCGGCTACATGGCCAACCTGACCGGTGAACGGTTCCTCATCGCGCCGGAGACCTTGGAAGACCATCGGCCCCTCGTCGACACACGCGCCGACCTCTGCCTCGGCGCGCCCGGGGTGGTCGACTGCGCGGCAGTCGGCGCCCGTAACGACGAGTTGGGCGCGCGTGTCTGCATTGTCATCGTCCCGCAGGAACCGTCGGAGACCCCGCCACCGGCGGCCGTCCTGGCGCACCTGCGGCCTGGCCGTCTACAAGCTGCCTGAGCTCATCGAGTACAGGAGCGCGCTTCCCCGCAACCCTGTCCGCAGGCTCCTCAAGCGCGAGGCCGTGCCTCACTGAGCCGCTCCTGATCGCGCAGGCGCGTCAGACCAGCTCCCGCTTCATCAGCTTGCCGGTGGCGTTGCGGGGAATCTCCTCGATGAACTCCACGACCCTGGGGCACTTGTAGCCCGCGAGGCGCGTGCGGGCGAAGGCCACGACCTGCGCCGCGAGATCATCTGACGGCTCCGCGTCATCGGCGAGCTCGATGAACGCCACGACCTGCTGCCCGAAGTCGTCGTGCGGACGACCGATCACCGCCGCGTCGCGTACGAAGTCCAGCTCGACGAGCGTGCCCTCGATCTCGGCGGGGTACACGTTCTCGCCGCCGGTGATGATCATGTGCGACGCCCGGTCGGTCAGGAAGAGGTACCCGTCCTCGTCGAGGTAGCCGATGTCCCCGACGGTCGCCCAACCACGGTCGTTGCGCGAGGCCTCGGTCTTGTGCGGGTCGTTGTGGTACTCGAATGCCTGCTCGGACTCCCAGTAGATCAAGCCGATCCCGCGCGCCGGCAGCTCCGTCCCGTCGTCACCCATGATGTGGGGGATCCCCGAGATGGGCCGCCCGACCGAGCCGCGCTTCTCGAGCCACTCCTCGGATGAGATGAGGGTCAGACCCGGGCGCTCGGTGGCGCCCCAGCAGTCGAAGACGAGAGGGCCGAAGAAGTCGATAGACCGCTCCTTGACCGACTGCGGGCAGGGCGCGCCGCCGTGCCCCAGGAATCGCATGGAGGACATGTCGTAGGACTGCTTCACGTCATCGGGGAGGTCGAGGACCCGACTCAGGATGGTGGGGACGGTCATCGTGTGCGTCACGCGGTAGTCGGCGATGGCCTGCAGGAAGCCAGGGGCCGAGAACTTCTCCAGCACGACGACGACACCGCCGTAGCGGATCGACACCATCGCGCTGGCCAGCGCCGCCACGTGGAACAACGGGGTCGCTGCCAGGAACACCGAGTCGGCACCGACACCGTAGTTCTGGTGAATCGCCAAGGTGGTGGCGTCGGGCGTACCGATCGCGAGGCCGACCGGCCCAGGCTTGACACCCTTGGGCTTCCCGGTCGTGCCGGACGAGTAGAGCATGTCGCGCCCCTCGAACTCCACGAGCTCAGCACCATCATGGGCTCGTAGGTCTGCCTGAGGGATCCTCGAGGAAGAGCAGTTCACTCCCCAGAACTCGGCCTCGGTACGTCCTCGGTCGGCCAGGGCACCGGCCAGCTCGAGGGTCGACGCAGTGACAAGGACGACCTTGGTGCCGCTGTCGATGATGACGTGCTCGAGCTCTTCGGGCGTCCACCTGGTGTTGAGGGGCGTCCAGTAGAGGCCTGCTCGCTGTGCGGCCCAGCAAGTCGGCAGGGTCTCCCGCTCGTTCCCGGTCAGCAGGGAGACGTGATCACCCAGCACGAGGCCCCGAGCCTGGAGGAATCCGGCGATGCTGGCCGACAACCGCTCGAAGTCGGCATACGTGAGGGTCTCCCCCGACGTGGCCATCACTTGCGCGATGCGGTCCGGATCCTCGGCGGCACGTGCTTCCGGAGTCAGAATGTTGCTCACCACGACTGCACTCACTTTCCTCTCGTCGGACGACACGCTCGGGCGCGTGTCAGCGGGGGCGGGTCTGCCCGGAGGATTCCGGGCAGACCCACTCTCCGCGGGTCAGACCACGAGCGCGGACTGACGATCGATCCGGATCACTGGGCGATGGCCGCCTCGGCGTCCGCCTGCGCAGCCTTGAGACCCTCGGCGACCGAGATCCGACCGGCGTAGATCTGCTCGAACTGCTCGAGCACCGCCGATCGCAGTGCCGGGAACGCCGTCTCGGCACCCTTCGGTGTGAAGGCCACGGCCGTCTCCGGCAGGGTCCACCCCTTGAGCCACGGCGAGTCCGCCACCGTCTCGTCGCTGAACGGAAGGTTCTTCGCCGGCAGTGCGCCGTCCATGGTGTCGACCATCTTCTGCTGCACCTCGTCGGTGAGCATGTAGGACAGGAACGCCGCGGCGCCTTCCTTCTCCCGGTCCGAGGCCGACTCGTTCACGAAAGCCGCGTGGTTGATCGACAGGAGGCGGTCCGAGCCGAAGGGCAGCGGGTGCACCTCGAGGCCCTTCGCCAGGTCCTTGGACTGCGCCGCGAAGATGCTCGAGAACGCGAGGCTCTCGATCACCATCGGCATCTTGCCTTCCCAGAACATCCGTCGGTAGGTCGGCGCGTCGGTGCCCACCGGGATCAACTTCTTGTCGATGAACTCCATCATGTCCTCGACGGCGGTCTCGACCTCCGGTGAGTCGATCGTCGGGTTCCCGTCCTCGTCGCTCCACGCACCGCCACGTCCGTAGACCCAGTTGGTCAGGTCGATCCACCAGCCGTTCGAGTCCGCCATCGAGTGACGGAAGGCGGTACCGAACATCCCATCCTTGCCCGCGGCGGCTTCGGCGACGTCGAGGTACTCCTCGTACGTGGTCGGCACGTCCTTGCCCAGCTCGTCGAGGACCGTGCGGTTGACGAGCATCTGGTAGGGGTGCTGCGTGAAGACGACCGCGCGCCGCTTGCCGTCCTCGTCGAACAGCCGCTCGTCGTAGGAGTTGAGCCCTTCGCTGGGCACCTCGACCGATTCGGTCAGGTCCGCGGCGAGGCCCTGTGCCATCGCCTGCCCGTACTCGGCCTCATCGACGCCGAGGATGGTGGGACCCTCACCGGCGCCGACCTGGGTGAACAGCGTCTTGTGGTAGTTCTCGAAGGGAACGTTCTCGGGTTTGACGACGAAGTCGTCCTGGCTCTTGTTGAAGTCGTCCATGATCGCCACGAAGTTGTCGAACGGCGGCGCCGTGAAGGCCCAGTGGCTGAACGTGATCTCCACCGGCCCGCTGGACCCGTCGTTGTCGTCTCCGCCGCCGCCGCTGCAGGCGGCCAGAAGAACCGCCGCGGACGCCGTGAGCGCCATCAGTTTCTTTCGCATGCTGCTTCCTTTTCTACGATTCATCAGAATGAGGTGTCGCCGTGGCGACGCGGGCGAAGGGCTGATCGATGCCCTCACTTCCGAACCAGCGATTGGCCTCCTTCGGAGTCGAACACGCAGGCCGATTCCAGGTCGATCCTCAGAGCGACGCGGTCGCCGAGCGTGTGGAGCTGTCGCGAGTCGACGCGGACGTCGAGGACGTGATCGTCATGGGACGCCTCGCCCAGGACTCGCGCCCGTTCGACGGACCCGTCGAGTCGCACCTGGATGAGCTGCTCCGAGCCCCAGTCCTCGACCGACACGACCTCGCCGTGCGCATTGGCCAGGCCGTCGTCGGTGATGCTGACCCACTCACTCCGGATACCCAGGAGGAAGTCGCCGTGGGTGCGCGTCGCCTCCAGGGCCGCCTCCGCGAGGGACGGCGGGGCGGCCGCGCGGACGCCCGCGAAATCCCACTCGGTCGCCGAGGTCGCGGTGGCCGGGATCAACCGCATCGCGGGCGTTCCGATGAACTGGGCGACGAAGGTGTTCGCCGGGTTCTCGTACACGTCGCGAGGGGTGCCGAACTGCTGGAGCTTCCCGTCCAGCATGACGCCGATCTTGCCGCCCATGGTCATCGCCTCGACCTGGTCGTGGGTGACGTAGACGATCGTCGTCTTGAGCAGCCGGTGGAACTCGATCAGCTCACTGCGCGTCTGGGCACGCAGCTTGGCATCGAGGTTCGACAGCGGTTCGTCCATGAGGAACGCCAACGGCTCGCGCACCATCGCGCGGCCGAGCGCGACGCGCTGGCGCTGTCCGCCGGACAGGGTGGCCGGATGACGGTCGAGGAGCTTCTCGAGGTCGAGGATCTTGGCGATCCGCTCGATCCTCTCGACGACCTCGGGGCTCCGCTCGACACTTCGGCGTGCGAACCAGTGGACGATCGGAAGGTTCCGCCACCCCTTCAGCTTCTTCATCGCGAGGGGGAAGCTCATGTTCCGACGGACCGTCATGTGCGGGTACAGCGCGTAGCTCTGGAACACGAAGGCCAGGTCCCGATCGCCCGGCTCGAGGTCCTGCGCCTCGTGACCGTCGATCCTGATGACACCGGAGCTGAGCGGCTGCAGTCCTGCAATCATCCGCAGGAGGGTCGACTTCCCGCAGCCCGACGGCCCCAGGAGGACGAGGAAGTCTCCGTCCTCGATCTCCAGGCTCACGTCGTCCACGGCAGTGAACGAGCCGAACTCCCGCGTGACACCCTCCAGCGCGATCTTCGGGGCCGCGAGCGCGGCGGACTGCTGCTCGGTTTCCTGCAACTCTGCGGTCTGATTCATTGTGTTACCCCTTTACGGACCCTGCGACGAGACCACTGACGATGTACCGCTGCACGAGGATGAAGAAGAGAACTGCCGGCAGCGTGTAGATCACCGAGGTCGCCATGACTTGGTTGACGGGAACGAAGTACTCCCCGATGAAGGACGCCAGACCGACCGATGCCGGTCGCTTCGACTCATCGGTGATGAAGGTCGTGGCGAACAGGTACTCGTCCCAGCCGTAGAAGAACGAGATGATCGCGCCCGCCGCGATCGACGGCGACACCAGAGGAGCCACCATCGTGACGACGATGCGGAACGAGCTGGCGCCGTCGACACGGGCGCTCTCCTCGATCTCGAGTGGGATCCCGTCGATGGCGCTCTTGAGCAGCCACACCACGACGGGCATGACGAACACGGTGTGCGCGAGGATCAGACCGCCCAAGTTGTTGAGCAGTCCCAGCGTGATGAACAGCGCGTAGAACGGGATCACCAACAGCGCCTCGGGAAGCATCTGGGTGGCGAAGAGCGAGAACCCGAAGGCACCCTTGCCGCGGAACGTGAAGCGCGACAGGGCGTACGCGGCGAAGAAGGCGATCCAGACCGAGAGGAGGCAGGTGCCGATGGCGATCACCGCGCTGTTCTGCAGCCAGGTCAGGATCTCGGTGTCCCGCAGGACGTCGGCGTAGATCCCGATCCGCGACACGTCAGGCCACAGCTTGGGCGGGAACGTCACCAGGTCGCTGTCGGACATCATCGAGGTGACGACCATCCAATACAGCGGGAAGAGCAGGGCGAACAGTCCGGCCGCAACCACTACAGCGCCCAAGGAGCGCCTCACGATCTTGCGGACTGTCACGGTCGAGCCTGCGGCCCTCGCGTCACGCGACATGACTCCGCCTCCGTTCCGAGCGAGTTTGGACATAGAAGTAGACGGCCGTGACGATCGTCGACAGCACGAAGCCGACGACGCCGATCGCCGACGCATAGCCGAGGTCGGACAGGCGGAAGGCCGAGTGGTACAGGTCGATCACCAAGGTCGTGGTCGAACGCAGCGGCCCGCCTTCGGTGAGGACCCAGATCAGGTCGAAGCGCCGCAGCGACCAGATGGTGACGAACAGGACCAAGATGCTCAGCGTCGGCATGATGCTCGGCACGGTCACATTGCGGAACCGGCCATAGCGCGAGGCACCGTCGATCTGGGCGGCCTCGTAGAGCTCCTTCGACACGCCTTGGAGTGCAGCCAGGAGGACGATCGCCGAGAACGGGAAGATGCGCCAGACGGTCACCAGGATGATCGCGGGCAATGCCGTCTTCTCGTTGCCCAGCCAGTAGACGTGGCCGTCGATCGCGCCGACCGACTCCAGCGCCCAGTTGACGACACCGAGCTGGTTGTCGAGCATCCACGCCGCGACGAGTGCGACGGGAATGATCGGGGCGGCCCAGGGAATGATGATGATGCCGCGGAGGCGTCGGGCGAACTTCCCGACCATCAGATTCATCCCGAGGGCCGCGAGGAGTCCGACCCCCACCGCCCCAGCCACACAGAAGAAGGTGTAGATGACCGTGGTCTTGAGCGTGCCGAGGAACTTGGAGCTTCCCGCCAGCTCGGAGTAGTTGTCCGTGCCGACGTACTCACCGCCGCTGGGGTTGAGCATGTTCGTGTCGGTGAAGCTGAGCCGGATGCCCTCGAACAGCGGGAACGCCATGAGCACCATCAGGAACAGGAGCGCCGGCGCGATGTAGTAGTAGGGCCTCAGGCGACGACGAGCTTCCCGACGCCGGGGGCTCGCCCCGCGAGGCCGGGGTCCGGGAGCGGGAACTCGGGCAGTCGTCGCGGGAGGCTGCTGGACGCGCGTAGTCATGCGCGATCCGTCAGGCCGGCGCCGTCGTACGTGAACTCCCCCCACGAATCTCGTGGAATCGCACTGGTGTCCAGGGGCGCGAAGTTGGGCTGGCGCTTCTCGACGAAGCTCGCGACGCCCTCCTTGAAGTCCGCGCGGTCGATGGAGTCGACCATCAGCTCGTCCGAGTGGTCGAGGGAGGGCCACAGCGGCATGTCGTGGTGATTGTACATCTGCCACTTGATGACGCCCATGGCTGTCGGCGACACGTTGTCGGCGAGATCCTGGGCGAACGCGTGCGCCTCGGCCAGCAGTTCGTCCGGTTCGACGGCGAAGTTCACGACGCCGAGATCCTTCGCCTCCGCGCCGGTGAAGACCCGCGCGGTCATCAGCAGGTCCAGCGCAACGGCCATCGTCGTGACCCTCGGCATGATCCACGTGAGGCCGTGTTCAGCGATGAGACCACGACGAGCGAACGCCGTCGTCATCTTCGCCGTCTTCGATGCGAACCGGATGTCACACATGAGCGCCAGCTGCAGGCCGAGTCCTGCGCACGGGCCGTTGATGGCCGCGATGATGGGCTTCGGGAACTGCATCGGGGCCAGGAGCGGTCGGCTGGTCGGCTCGGAATCACCTTCAGTCGCATCGAGGACCTCGGTGTCGGCGCCGACACAGAAGCCTCGACCACTTCCGGTGAGCACCACGACGCGGACCGCGTCGTCATGCTCCAACTCCTCGAAAAGGCCGTAGAGCTGCTGCTGCAACTCCGGGGTCCAAGCATTCAGGCGGTCCGGCCGATTGAGCGTCAAGGTTGCGACGCCCTCGCGGACTTCTTGGAGAACGAGCGGTGCATTCGTGGACACGACGGATCCCTCCTCTGCGTCCCACACGGGACGGTTGTGGGCTGCGTCACAGCCTAGGATCAGTTGAATCTGATGTCAACTTCGGATGGCAAGAAGATCCATCGCTTCGTCCGCCCCTCTGGCCCGTCTCCACGCTCACCCCGGGACGCACGAAGGGCCCGGGTCGATGACCCGGGCCCTGCGTGGTGGTGCTGTTGGTGGTGCTCAGTCGTCGCTGCTGGCGCCGGCCTCGACGGCCGGGGGAACCTCAGGCAGCTCCAGATCGGCCTTCGACGTGCCGGTGAAGGTGAACTCACCGTCCACGACGTCGACCACGACGATCTGGCCGGCGTGGAGCTCTCCGTAGAGCAGCTTCTCGGCCAGGACGTCCTCGACCTCGCGCTGCACCGTGCGACGCAGCGGCCGCGCACCGAGCACGGGGTCGAAGCCGTCGGCGGACAGCTTGATCTTCGCCGCGGTGGTGAGCTCGATGTCGATGTCCTTCTCGGCCAGACGGGCCTCCAGGGAACCGACCATCATGTCGACCATCCGCAGGATCTCCTCCTGCGTCAGCGGCGGGAACACGATGACCTCGTCGACGCGGTTCAGGAACTCTGGACGGAAGTGCTGCTTGAGCTCCGTGCCGACGCGCTCCTTCATCTTCTCGTAGGTCCCCGCGACGTCGCCGGCCTGGGAGAAGCCCAGGTTGACGCCCTTGGAGATCTCACGCGCACCGAGGTTGGTGGTCATGATGATCACGGCGTTCTTGAAGTTGACGACGCGACCCTGACCATCGGTGAGGTGACCCTCCTCGAGGATCTGCAGAAGCGAGTTGAAGATGTCCGGGTGGGCCTTCTCGATCTCGTCGAACAGGACCACGCTGAACGGCTTGCGCCGCACCTTCTCGGTGAGCTGGCCACCCTCCTCGTACCCGACGTAGCCCGGAGGCGAGCCGAACAGGCGCGAGACGGTGTGCTTCTCGCTGTACTCGCTCATGTCGAGCTGGATCAGCGCCTCGTCGTCGCCGAACAGGAAGTTCGCCAGCGCCTTGGAGAGCCACGTCTTGCCGACGCCCGAGGGCCCGGCGAAGATGAACGATCCACCGGGACGGCGGGGATCCTTCAGGCCGGCACGGCCACGACGGATCGCCCGGGACAGGGCCTTGATGGCCTCGTCCTGACCGATGACGCGCTTGTGCAGCTCGTCCTCCATGTGCAGGAGTCGGCTGGACTCCTCTTCGCTGAGCTGACCGACCGGGATGCCCGTCGCCTTGGCCAGGACCTCGGCGATGAGGTGCTCGTCGACGACCGCGACCTGGTCGAGGTCGCCGGACTTCCAGGCGCGCTCACGCTCGTGCTTGGCGGCGATGAGCTTCTTCTCCTCGTCGCGAAGGCTCGCGGCGAGCTCGAAGTCCTGGGCGTCGATCGCGCCCTCCTTGCGGCGGCGGACGTCGGCGATCTGCTCGTCGAACTCCTTGAACTCCGGCGGCGCGGCGGCGCGACGGATGCGCAGGCGCGCACCGGCCTCGTCGATCAGGTCGATCGCCTTGTCCGGCAGGAACCGGTCGCTCACGTAGCGGTCGGCCATCGTGGCGGCGGCCACGAGCGCGTCGTCGGTGATCGAGACGCGGTGGTGCGCCTCGTACCGGTCGCGGAGCCCCTTGAGGATCTCGACCGAGTCGGCGACGGACGGCTCGTTGACGAGCACCGGCTGGAAGCGACGGTTGAGCGCCGCGTCCTTCTCGAAGTGCTTGCGGTACTCGTCGAGCGTGGTGGCGCCGATGGTCTGCAGCTCACCGCGGGCCAGCATCGGCTTGAGGATGCTGGCGGCATCGATCGCGCCCTCGGCGGCACCCGCACCCACCAGGGTGTGGATCTCGTCGATGAACAAGATGATGTCGCCGCGGGTGCGGATCT
The DNA here is from genome assembly GCF_054957925.1 of Aeromicrobium sp. JP4. Classification (NCBI taxonomy): domain Bacteria; kingdom Bacillati; phylum Actinomycetota; class Actinomycetes; order Propionibacteriales; family Nocardioidaceae; genus Aeromicrobium; species Aeromicrobium sp. JP4. The sequence goes on along the minus strand of NZ_CM143290.1, from coordinate 2,413,890 downwards.
CCTTGAGCACCTTCTTGAGGCGCTCCTCGAAGTCGCCGCGGTAGCGGGAGCCCGCCACGAGCGCGCCGAGGTCGAGCGTGTAGATCTGCTTGTCCTTGAGCGTCTCGGGCACGTCGCCGCGCACGATGTCCTGCGCCAGCGACTCGACGACGGCGGTCTTGCCGACGCCCGGCTCGCCCACGAGGACAGGGTTGTTCTTCGTACGGCGGCTCAGCGTCTGCATGACGCGCTCGGCCTCGTCGGCCCGGCCGATGACCGGGTCGAGCTTGCCCTCGCGGGCGGCCTGGGTCAGATTGCGGCCGAACTGGTCCAGCACGGCGCTGGACGCGGCGGCGGGAGCCTCGGTGCCGGCGCCCGTGGTCTCGGACTCCTTGCCCTGGAAGCCGCTCACCAGCTGGATGACCTGCTGGCGGACGCGGTTGAGATCGGCGCCCAGCTTCACGAGGACCTGGGCGGCGACGCCCTCGCCCTCGCGGATCAGGCCGAGCAGGATGTGCTCGGTGCCGATGTAGGTGTGTCCCAGCTGCAACGCCTCGCGCAGGCTCAGCTCGAGCACCTTCTTGGCGCGCGGGGTGAACGGGATGTGCCCGCTGGGTGCCTGCTGGCCCTGGCCGATGATGTCCTCGACCTGGCCGCGGACGGCCTCGAGCGAGATGTCAAGGCTTTCCAGTGCCTTCGCGGCGACGCCCTCACCCTCGTGGATGAGGCCCAGCAGGATGTGTTCGGTGCCGATGTAGTTGTGGCTGAGCATGCGCGCTTCCTCCTGCGCAAGCACCACGACTCGTCGGGCCCGGTCGGTGAATCTTTCGAACATGTCGGTCCCCTCTGCTGGACTGGTCTTTTCAGCATAGACGGGTCTTGGTGACCCGACTCGCCCTGTCCAGTTGCTTAACTCAACCGTCATGCACGGGCGCGGCTTCCACTGTTCGCTGTCGGCGGAATCGGCTCACCGCATGAGGGCCTCGCGGGCCGGAGGCGCGGCCGCCCGCGCCGCTCCCGTGGCCGGTTTGCCCACGAGCGCCGACTCGATCGTGAGGGTGCCCGACGCGGTCCGCTCCCCCACCACCTTCACGGGGTTGGCGTAGGGCGCCACCGAGCCGGTGACGGAGAACCTCGCCCGGTCGTCGCCCACCTCCAGACGGCCCACGTGGATCACGCGACCGCTCGGACGCACGAGCCACAGGTATGGTCGCGTGCCGCCGGTGGCGTCGCGGTCGTCGCTGAGCACGTAGCAGTCGAGCGAGTACCGCTCGGAGCAGACGCGCTCGCGCACCATCACGCCGAGCATCTGCGGCACCGACAGGTCGGCCTCGCCGACGTCCTCCGCGAGGGCCACGGCACCCGCCGCCCCCGAGCACGTGAACGTCAGCAGCTCACGCGGGGCGAACGCCAGGGCCGGGACCTCGGCGCGCACGGCGGCCAGCACGGTCGCCTTCGCCACCTTGGCCCGGCCGCCGAAGGCGATCTCCTCGCCCCGGCGCCGGCCGAACTCGGTGACCTCGGCCGTGGCCGGCACGAGCAGCTCGGACTGGTGGGCGCGGTAGCCGATCAGCAGGCGCGCCGTCAGCACGGCGCGCCCGGCCGGCGTGGCCTCGGGCGGCTGCGACCGCGCGAGGTCGGGCAGGACCGACTCGTCGCCCACGCGGGCGAGCGACTGCGCGGCCCGCCGCACGACGGTGGGATCGGCGTCGGCGAGGGCCCGGGTGAGGGCCGCCGGCGCGTCGGGGTCCGGCGTGCGGCCCAGGGTGACCGCCGCGAGCGACCTCACCCGTGGCTCGGCGTGCGCGGTCAGCAGCTCGACGGCCACGGGGGTGGCCCGGTCGGAGTCGCGCCGTACGAGGGCGACGAGGGACTCCTTCGCGATGTCGCCGCGCGAGCGGTGCGCGAGCTCGACGAGCTCGTCGTCGCCGCGCTGTTCGAAGGGGGTGGTGTCAGGCATGATGCGTCCTTTCGCGTGCGGGGCTCACTGGCCCGCACGGGTCTGGCAGCGACCGCGCACGGTGCTGCCCTGGCCCGAGGTCAACAGGACCGAGCTGCGGACGCTCACCGAGCACCGCGTCTGGGCCATGAGGTTCTCCCGCGCCGACGTGGCCGTCGGGCAGTCGTCCCCGTGGTTGTGGGAGAGGTCGAGGAAGTGGCCCAGCTCGTGCGCCGCCGTGCGGGAGAAGGCCTCCGCCGCGCGCCCGACCTCGCCGCCGACGAGGCCGTCGGACTTCCCGCCCTTGGTGCAGTCACCGGGCACCGGGGAGATCCCCACGAAGTCGTCGCTGATGTTCGCGACGAGGAACATGTCGATCCCGTCGTTCGGGACACCCCAGTCGTCGGACAGGTCGTCGGCCTCGGACTCGCTGCCGAGGTCCTCGTACCCGTTCGCGGTGGGCACGTCGAGCCAGAAGTACTGGACCCGGCCGAGGCCGAGCGACGCGTCCGCGTAGATCCGGCGGATCCGGTGGACGGCGTAGTCCACGCGCTCGTCCGCCTCGGCCAGGGTCACCGCGGCGGCGTCGAAGCCGACCTCGACCAGGTTGAGGTGCACGTGCTTGCGCTCGAGGGCGGTGAAGGCCTCGCCGAGCGTGACCTGCACCGGCGACCCCGTGCTGGGGTCCGGGGGCGGCGTGGCGCGCCAGAACCCGAGCACGTCGCGCATCACCGAGAGGTTCCCCGTGCCACCGAGGCCCATGGCGGACATGGCCTGGCGCACCGACCGCACGCTCATGGCGTGACCTCCGACTCCAGCGCCGTCACGCGGGCCGTGAGGTCGGCGATCGCCGCCCTGGCCGCGGCGAGCTGCGTGGTCAGCGACGTCACCTGGCCGGCGAGGGTCGTCAGGGTCGCGGCCACGTCCTGACCGGCGACGACCGCGCCGTCCGGCATGGTCACGCGGCCGTTGACGACGACGCCGCCGGTGTAGTCGCGGTCCCAGTTCAGGACCAGCTGGTCGCCGGGGCCGTGCACCAGGGCGCGCCGGAAGGGGTTGCGGCGCAGCGAGGTCGAGAGTCGCCCGCGCCGGTCCGGGCCACCATCGAGCATGAAGTCGGTCCCGAACTGCTGCATGATCCGGCTGCGGACGATCAGCCAGTCCCGGTTGTTGAAGCCCAGGATCTGCTTGCAGCTGTTGACGCTGACCCCGCCGGGGTAGTCGCTGTCCCAATTGAGGGTCAGGCCGTCGTCGAAGTCGTGGACCAGCGCCCGCCGGAACGGGGTGTTGGTCCTGCGGCGCGCCGTGGCGTCGAGCATGAGGTCGTTCGCCGTGGCACGCACGACGAGGCCCTCGAGGTGGATGAAGTCGCCGTCGAAGCGGATGTCGGTCATCTCGGTGGTCCTGTCAGGAGGGGTGGGAGTGGTTTCAGCTCGGCATCACCGAGTAGCCGGCGGGTGACGGGACGGGAGAGTCCTCGACCTTCGCGAGCGTGTTGATGCTGACGTGGGGCCACTTGATCCGGCCCGGGCCGCCGTCGAAGCGGTCGAAGAAGTCCAGCTGGACGACCTGCACGTACTGCAGGCGCAGGCCGATGGTGCCGTCCTCGCGCCGGACCTCCTGGATCCAGAAGGTCGACTTCATCTCCGAGGCGTTCGCCTGCCGCACGATGAAGGGGATGTTCGAGATGCCGCCGGTGGCGACGGTGCTGTCGAACTCTAGCTTCGTCGTGCGCACGATGTCGACGCCCTCGTTCGCGGACTTCAGCAGCGCCGTCGAGTCGAGCGGGTCGAACAGTCCACGGAAGAGGTTGTCGTGGAAGTGCTTGTAGGGCGCCAGGTAGGGGTTCTTCTCGATGTCCTGGTTGACGCCGAGCGGCAGGGCGTTGATGGGCGGGATCGACGGCGGTCCGTCGGAGATCGACGCCGTGCCCAGGCCCAGCACGGAGTCACCGTGCGGGACGGTCGCGAGCCGCGCGATGTCGACGACGTCCTCGTTCAACGGGTCGGACATGTTGAGGAAGAGCCCGGGCTCGTGGTGGATCGCCCCACCGGGGTCGCCCTGCAGGCCCGAGGCGGGGAAGTCCTCGCCGACGAGCTGATTGATGCCCTGCTCGTAGTCGAGCGCCACGAGGAGCTGATCGGCGTGCGGGGTGACGCCGCCGTTGGCCGGGGCGATGCCGCGGTTGGGGACGGCCTTGTCGACGAGGCTGAAGGTCAGCTTCTCGTTGTACTGGTGGAGCAGCAGCCGGTACGCAGGCCGGAAGGTCGCGCCCTGGGGCGGACCGAAGGGCAGCGCGATCATGTTCCAGCCGCGGCCGGCGAGGTCGGGCTCGTTCGTCCAGACGCCGGGCAGCAGCTTGAAGGGACCGAGGTCCTCGTCGCCGGTGACCGCCGGGGCGACCTCGCGTACCTGGCCCCGCAGGGCGTCGAGCTGTTCGGAAGCGGTTCTCATGGGGGGACACCTCTGGGGTATCGAAGGTTCCGCCTCCGACGCCCCGAGCGCGTCCCTGCGGACTGATGTCGATGACGAGATCAGTCGCGCGACCGGTGATACCTACTCGCGGCGCTGCACCGGGAAGAGGATGGCCTCCCGGATGCCGATGCCCTGCAGCAGCATCACGAGCCGGTCGACGCCGAGACCGATGCCACCGGCGGGCGGCATGCCGAACTCGAGCGCCCGCAGGAAGTCCTCGTCGACGTCCATCGCCTCGGGGTCGCCGGCCGCCGCGAGGCGGGCCTGCTCCTCGAGCCGCTCGCGCTGGATGACGGGATCGTTGAGCTCGGAGTACGCGGGCGCCAGCTCGACGCCGTTGATGATGAGGTCCCACGCCTCGACCAGGCCGGGGGTGGTGCGGTGCTTCTTCGCCAGCGGGCGCACGGCCTCGGGGTAGTCGCACACGAACGTGGGCTGGATGAGGGTGTGCTCGACGAGCTTCTCGAAGAGCTCGAGCACGACCTCGCCCGCGCCCCAGCCGTCCTGCAGGGCGACGCCGTGGTCGCGAGCGACCTCGCGCACCTGCTCCTCGGGGGTGTGCACGTCGATGGCCGCGCCGGTGGCCTCGGCGACGAGCTCGTGGATGGTGGCGCGGCGCCAGGGCGCCTCGAGGTCGATCGTGGTGCCGTCGCGACCCGTGACGACCGTCTTGCCGACGGCGCGCGCGGCGTCCACGACCAGGTCCTGCACGAGCTCGGCCATCGTGTCGTAGGAGCCGTAGGCCTCGTACGCCTCGAGCATCATGAACTCGGGGTTGTGGGTGTTGTCGACGCCCTCGTTGCGGAACGTCTTGCCGATCTCGTAGACCTTGTCGATGCCGCCGACGAGGGAGCGCTTGAGGTGCAGCTCCAGCGCGATGCGCAGCAGCTGCGGCTCGTCGAAGGCGTTGAGGTGCGTGTGGAACGGGCGCGCCGCCGCGCCGCCGTTGGTGTGCTGCAGGACGGGAGTCTCGACCTCGATGTACCCGTGGCGGTCCAGCGTGGAGCGCAGCGACTTCAGCACGGCGGCCTTGACGCGCACGTTCTGGCGGGCCTCCTCGCGGACCACGAGGTCGAGGTAGCGCATCCGGGTGCGGGCCTCGTCGGAGAGCGGCTTGTGCTCGACCGGCATCGGACGCAGCGTCTTGGTCGCGATCCGCCACGCCGTGGCCATGACCGACAGCTCGCCACGGCGGCTCGTGATGACTTCGCCGGTGACTCCCAGGTGGTCGCCCAGGTCGACGAGAGCCTTGAAGTCGGCCAGCGACTCCTCCCCCACCTCGGCGAGGGAGAGCATCGCCTGAACCTCGCTGCCGTCGCCCTCGCGCAGGCGGACGAAGCACAGCTTGCCGGTGTTGCGCAGGAAGATGACGCGGCCGGTGATCGAGACGGTCAGGCCGGTGTGGGCGTCGGGGCCGAGCTGCTCGGGGTCGTGCGACTCGACGATCTCGCGAAGCGTGTGGGTGCGGTCGACGAGCAGTGGGTACGGATCGACGCCGGCGTCCAGCATCCGCTGGCGCTTCTCCCGGCGCACCCGCATCTGCTCGGGCAGGTCGTCCTCGGGAAGCTCAGGCGTCTCGGTCACGAGGCACGAGTCTAGTCCGCGCCGTCGCGCGCACCGACGCTCCCCGCCCCAGCCCCGACTTTTGTGACGGCGTTCGCCGTCCTGGTCCGATCTCGCCCGAACCGTGTCACAAAAGTCGGGCGGCGGCGGCTCGGGAGCAGCCCCGATCACTCGGCCGGGCGGTCCTCCTCGGCGAGGCGCGGCTCGACGCGGCGCTCGGGGCGGACACCGGCCTTGTCGGCGAAGAAGGCCCGGATGACGTCCATGTCGGCGCGGACGTCGCCCGTGAGGCGGAACGTCGGGCCGAGGCCGGCGGTCATGGTGGTGCGGTCGCAGTAGCCGAGCGTGACGGGCAGGTCGGCCTCGCGAGCCAGCCGGTAGAAGCCCGACTTCCAGCGCTTGACGTTGCCGCGGGTCCCCTCGGGGGTGATGACGAGCTGGAAGTTGTCGCCCGACCGCGCGTGCTCGATGAGCTCGTCGATGAGGCCCGCCGGGTTCTTGCGGTCGACCTCGATGCCGCCGAGCGCGCGCATGAACGGACCGGCGGGGCCGCGGAAGAGCTCCTTCTTGCCCAGGAAGTGGGGTCGGAAGCCGCACTTCCACGCGATGGCCAGCATGAGGACGAAGTCCCAGTTCGACGTGTGCGGTCCCGCCAGCAGGATCGTGGGACCCTTCGGTGCCGGCTCCGACCGGAAGCTCCACCGGCTGACGGTCCAGAACACGTCGGCGACCAGGCGCAAGATCCTCATCCCCGGAGGCTAGCGCGCCCCGGGGCGGTCGGCCGGACGGGTCGACCGCCCCGCGGCGGGCGTCGGACGTTGGGCGGATCCACAGCCTGCGTTCATCTCACGGTCAGGTGCGCGGGGCACCGTGGAGGCATGACGACAGCTCCGCGGATCACCGCACACCGGGGCCAGAGCGCGACGCACCCCGAGAACACCATTCCTGCGCTCCGCGAAGCGGTGCGCCTGGGGGCCGACGCCCTCGAGTTCGACGTCCAGCCCACCGCGGACGGCTCGATCGTGCTGATGCACGACCGCTCGCCCCTGCGCACGACGAACATCCGGCACGTCCAGACCTCGAAGGTCGGCCTGTCGGTGCAGAGATTCACCCTGGCCGAGCTGGCGCAGCTCGACGCCGGCAGCTGGAAGTCGCCGGCCTTCGCCGGCACGCCGGTGCCCACCCTGCGCGACGTCGTGCACGCGCTGCGCGGCACCGAGGTGCGGCTGGTCGTCGAGATGAAGTCGGCGCCCGTGGACGCCCGCTCCTACGTCCGTGCCGTCCTCGACGAGCTCGGTGGACACAGCCGCGTCACGCTGATGAGCTTCGACCGCGACGTCGCCGAGGCCGCCCTGCCCGTGCACCACGCCGTGGGCCTCGTGAGCCGCGGCCGTCCGAACGCCGCCGACATCGATCGCTTCGACGAGTTCCACGTGAGCGCGCGCCGCGTCGACCGCGCCCTGGTCGACCGCGTGCACGCCGGTGGCGGCACCCTCACCGCCTGGACGGTGGACGACCCGCGCCAGGTGGAGCGGCTCGCCGCCCTCGGCGTGGACGGGATCACCACGAACGACGTCTCGGCGGCCCGCCCCGCGCTCGTCTGACCTCAGCGGTTCTTGGCGGCGACGAGGCGCAGGCCCTGGAGGGTGAGCTTCGCGTCGCGGGCGGTGATCGTCTCGCACTCGGTGAGCACGACGGCGGCGTGGCTGCCGGTGGCGATGACCGAGACGTCGTCGGGGTCCTCGCCGAGGGACTCGATCATCCGCTCGACGATCGCGTCGATGAGGCCGGCGAAGCCGAAGACGATCCCGGACTGCAGCGCCTCCACGGTGTTCTTGCCGATGACGTCGCGCGGCGTGGTGATCTCGACGCTGCGCAGCTGGGCGCTGCGGCGGACGATCGCGTCGAGCGAGACCTCGACGCCCGGCGCGATCGCGCCACCGAGGTAGCGGCCCTCGGCATCGATGGCGTCAACCACGGTGGCCGTGCCGGTGAGGTCCACGACGATCGCGGGCCCGCCGTAGAGCTCCTTCGCCGCGAGCGCGTTGACGATGCGGTCGGTGCCGACCTCACGGGGATTGTCGGTGTGGATGGGCACGCCGGTCTTGACGCCGGGCCCGACGACCCACGCGGGAATGTTCTCGTAGTAGCGCAGGTACGTGCGCCGCAGCGCCACCAGCAGCGCCGGCACGGTGCAGCACATGGCGATCTCGTCGACCTCGGGCAGGCCCGAGCGGCGCAGGAAGCCCTCCACCACCAGGAACCACTCGTCGGAGGTGCGGCGCTCGTCGGAGGCAACGACGAAGTCGGCGACCAGCTCGTCGCCGTCGAACAGCCCGATGCTGGTCTCGGCGTTGCCCGCGTCGATCGCCAGCAGCGTCATACCGGCGCCCTCGTCGAAGAGCAAAGGTACGAGGTCGCCGGAATGACCGATCCCACGGTCACTCGCTGGCGCTCGCTCATACCGAAACCAGGTCGCCCCGCTTGAGGCCGGAGTCGGCCGGGACCTCGGCGGCGTCGTGGCCGAGCGTGACGATCGAGTTGTCGGCGTCGACGAACACGACGCTGGGCTCGAGCCGGCGCGCCTCGGCGTCGTCGACCTGCGCGTAGGCGATGAGGATGACGATGTCACCGGGGTGCACGAGGTGCGCGGCGGCGCCGTTGATCCCGATGACGCCCGAGCCGCGGGGGCCGGCGATCGTGTAGGTCTCGAGACGGGCGCCGTTGGTGACGTCGACGATGTGCACGAGCTCACCGGGCAGGATGTCGGACGCGTCGAGCAGGTCCTCGTCGACGGTGACCGAGCCGACGTAGTGCAGGTCGGCCTGGGTCACGGTGGCGCGGTGGATCTTGGACTTCATCATGGTGCGCAGCATCGGGTCACTTCCCTCGGTTCTTCGCGTCGGTCCCGAGAGGGACCGCGCAGTTGTCGAGCAGGCGCGGTCGGCCCACCCGGGCGGCCACCAGCAGGCGAGACTCCCGGCCGGCCTCCGCCGGTCCGAGGTCGGGGCTGGTGAGCACGAGATAGTCCGGGTCGATGCCGGCGTCGGCCAGCACCTTCCCGGCAGCGTGGAGGACGGCCTCGGGGCCGTCGGGTCCGGCGTCGACGCCGGCACGGAGCGCGGCCGAGATGGCGGCGGCACGCTCACGCTCGGACGCGGTCAGGTAGCGGTTGCGCGAGCTCATCGCCAGGCCGTCGGCCTCGCGGACGGTGGGGCAGCCGACGACGTCGACGCCCAGGCACAGCTCCTGCGCCATCAGCCGGATCAGGGTGAGCTGCTGGTAATCCTTCTCGCCGAACACGGCCACGTCGGGGCGGACGAGGCCGAACAGCTTCGCGACGACGGTGAGCACCCCGCGGAAGTGGGTGGGCCGCTCGGCCCCCTCGAGGATCGACGCGAGCGGACCGGGGTCGACCATGATCGTGCCGTCGAGCCCGTGCGGGTACATCTCGTCGACGGTGGGCGCGAAGACCACGTCCACGCCGGCGGCGTCGCAGCGCTCGAGGTCGGCATCGAAGGTGCGCGGGTAGGCGTCGAGGTCCTCCCCCGGCGCGAACTGCGTGGGGTTGACGAAGATCGACACGACGAGGGTCTCGGCCAGCGGCCGCGCGTGCTGCATCAGGCTCTGGTGGCCGTCGTGCAGCGCGCCCATCGTGGGCACGAGGGCGACGGTGCCGGACGTGGCGGCGCGCAGCTCGGCCGCGGTGCGGACGACGCGTGGCATCAGCGGACCTTCTCGCGGATCACGGCGGTGCGGACGGCGTCGGCCGTGTCGGTGTCGATGCGGCCGGTGGACTCGGCGCGATCGGCGGTGGCGGTGGCCAGCGCGGCGTAGGTGCGCCGCACGGACGGGTCGTGCAGGTGCGCGACGTGGGCGCGCACCGTGTCGACGTCGCCACGGGCGACGGGGCCGGTGAGCGCGGCATCGCCGTAGGCCAGCGTGTTGTCGAGCGCGGCGGCCAGCAACGGGCGCAGCACGGCGGCCGGGTCGTCGGCCCCGATCTCGCGCAGCAGGTCCATCGCCTGGGTGACGATCGTGGTCAGGTGGTTGGCGCCGTGGGCCAGCGACGCGTGGTAGGTGGCGCGGTCGGCCTCCTCGACCCACATGACCGAGCCGCCGAGGTCGGCGACGAGGGTCTCGGCGACGTCGCGGTCGGCGGGCTCGGCGGTGACGCCGAAGACGCAGCCGCGGTCGATGTCGACCTCGGTGCCGGTGAACGTCATCGCGGGGTGCATGGCGATCGCGCGGGCGCCGGCCTGGACGAACGGCGCGAGGACGGCCAGCCCGTGGCGGCCGCTGGTGTGCGCGAAGAGCCGGCCAGGACCGGCGAAGGGCGCGAGCTCGGCGACGACGTCGGCCAGCGCGTCGTCGGGCACCGCGAGGATGACGATCTCGGCCCGGCGGACGACCTCGGCGCGGTCGAGCACGGGGATGTCCGCGAGCAGCGTCTGGACGCGCAGGTGCGAGGCGTCCGAGCGTCCGCTGACGCCGACGATGTGGTGGCCGGCTCGCTGGAGCCGGGCGGCGAGGACAGCACCGACACGGCCGGCGCCGACCACACCCACGCGAGGGTGCGACATGTGTGTTGCCTTTCGTTCCAGTCCCGGAGCGGGTACCAGACAAAGTGACGTCGTCAGTCTACGTCGCCGCACCCGCGGACGGGAGATGAGGTGACGAGGGTCACACGCACGCGCGCGCGGTCCGCTCTGCCACACTGACGCCATGGCTCGGATCCTGATCCGCGCGGGCAAGGACCCGTTCACGGCAGTCGTACCCGAGACGACGCTGACGCAGGACGTCTTCAACTCCAACAGCGGGAACTTCCTGTTCCAGCACTCGGTGTGGAAGGCCCTCGACGTGGCACCGCACGAGCTGGTCGCGAACTCCACGCTGAGCGAGCGTCGCGTCGCCTCCGCCGAGGACGCCGCCCGCATCAACGAGGAGTTCGACCACTTCGTCGTGCCGATGGCGAACTCGTTCCGCGCCGACTTCGCGGAGAAGCTCGACCACCTGGCCGCGCTGATCGAGCAGCTGACGATCCCCACCACCGTCATCGGCATCGGCGCGCAGGCCCCGGCCGACCGCTCGTTCGACGCCCTCGCGGGCGTCCGCGACGTGAGCCGTCGCTTCGTGGCGGCCGTGCTGGAGCGCTCCCCCTCGATCGGCGTGCGCGGTGAGTTCACCCGCGACTTCCTCGTCGACCTCGGGTTCCCGGGCGACGCGATCGACGTCATCGGCTGCCCGTCGCTGTTCCTGCAGGGCCCCGACCTGCGCGTGCGCGAGCCCGGCACCGTGGACGTCGACGCGAGTCTCGGGCTGAACCTGACGCCGGAGGTGCCGGGGATCGGCGCGTTCGCCACCGAGCAGGCCGCGCGGCACCCGAATCTCACCTACGTCGGCCAGGACCAGCACGACCTGCGGCTGCTGCTGTGGGGCGTCCCGCACCCCCATGTCACCGATCCGCTGGTGCCCACGCACCTGCGGCACCCGCTGTACCAGCAGGACCGCATGCGGCTCTTCGTCGACACCTGGACCTGGTACGACTTCCTGGCCCAGCAGGACTTCGTCTACGGCACGCGCTTCCACGGGAACGTCGCGGCGCTGCTGGCCGGCACGCCCGCGCTGATGCTGGCGCACGACTCGCGCACGCTCGAGCTGGCCGAGTACCACCAGATGCCGCACCGGCTCCAGCCCCACTTCGACGAGCCGATCCGCGTGGAGGACCTCGCCGAGGCCACCGACCTCGCGCCGTTCCACGCCGCCATGCCCGAGCGGTTCGGCCGCTACACGGCGTTCCTCGAGCGCAACGGACTGGAGCACCGCTGGCAGGACGGCCGCGACGGCTCGCAGTTCGACGAGCGACTGGCGCAGGCCTCGCTCCCGCCCGCGGTGCACACCCTGGCGGCGCCCGACCTGTCCGAGGTGGCCTCGCGCCTCGAGTGGCTGCGGCACGCGATGGTCATCGACCTCACGCGGCACCCGGAGCGCTACGAGTACCCCTTCAATACGCCCACCTACCAGGGCGCCGGATCGCGGCACGCCCGGCTGGCCGAGCAGCGCGACGCGAAGCTCAGGAGCCAGCAGCAGCGCATCGACGAGCTGACGACGCGGATCGACCGCATCGAGCGCGTCACTCCCGGCGGACTCGTCGTCCGACTCGTGCGCAAGGTGCGCGCGATGCTGCGCCGGGGCTGAGCGGTCCCCGTACCGGCTGGCACACTGGTCCCTGCGCCACCGGCGCGGGCCTCTAGCTCAATTGGCAGAGCAGCGGACTTTTAATCCGCGGGTTGTGGGTTCGAGTCCCACGGGGCCCACCACCGCACCCCTCCCCGCCCTCACGACATGACGAACCGCGCCACCAAGTGACGGAGTGGCCGGCGAGGGTCAGGCGGTCGGGTCCTCGCGGAGGCGCACGATCGCCTTGCCGGTGTTGGCGCCGGTGAGCAGGCCCGCGAAGGCGTCGGGCATGGCGTCCAGACCGTCCCACGTCGTCTCGCGGTAGGCGAGGTCGCCGTCGCGCAGCCACTGGCCCACCTTCTGCTCGAACTCGGGGCGCAGGCTCTCGTGGTCGCTCACGATGAAGCCGCGCAGCGTGAGGCGCTTGCCCACGGCCTTGAACATGTTGCGCGGACCGCTGGCGTTCGGGTCGTTGTAGCCCGAGATCGAGCCGCACAGCGCCATCCGGCCCCGCTCGTTGATGTGCTCGAGCGCCGCCTCCAGGTGGTCGCCGCCCACGTTGTCGAAGTAGACGTCGAAGCCGTCGGGGAACGCCGCGCCGACCTGGCCCATCACGTCGCCCTCGCGGTAGTTGATGCCGGCGTCGAACTTCAGCTCGTCCACCAGCAGCGCGACCTTCTCGGCCGAGCCGGCGCTGCCGACCACGCGATCGGCTCCGGCGAGGCGGGCGAACTGGCCCACGAGGCTGCCCACGGCGCCGGCCGCGGCCGACACGAACACCGAGTCGCCGGGCTGGAACGCCGCGACGTCGAAGAGGCCCGCGTAGGCGGTCATGCCGGGCATGCCCAGCACGCCGAGGAAGTAGGAGGACGGGAGGCCGTTGAGCTCGACCTTCGTCGCGTACTGGCCGGCCAGCACCGCGTGCTCGCGCCAGCCCAGGCCGTGCCGCACGATGCTGCCGACGGGCAGCGCGTCGGAGCGCGACTCGACGACGACGCCGATGGCCCCGCCGTCGAGGGGGTGGTCGAGCTTGAACGGCGGGACGTAGGACTTCACGTCGTTCATGCGGGGGCGCATGTACGGGTCGACGGTGAGCACGATGTTCTCCACCAACACGTCGCCGTCGCGCAGGTCGCGCAGCTCGCGCTCGACGAACCGGTAGGTCTCGGCTCCCGGCAGGCCGGTGGGGCGCTGGGCCAGATGGATCTCGCGGGTCGTGGTGGTCATGCTCGTCCTCCCGTTCGGGTCGCCGCTGTGCGGCGGTGGTCCGGGCTCGCGTCGACGCGGTCCACCCGGCTCCGGCCATCGTAGGGACCCACCCCGACGTGGTCTCACGGCCGGGCGTCGACGCTCAGACCTACTGTCGAGTCGAACTCGCAGTGACACCTGTCTCACCGGCCGGAAAAGCCCGTCTCACCCCTCGATCCGGACCGGCCCGCGTGGGACACTGACCAGACCATGTCGGGGGATCACAACACCGGGTCCGGATCGGCCACCGCCCACGCCCGCGGTGTCGCCGATCTGCTGCGCCATGCCCAGGAGGTGGCTCTCGAGCTGGAGGCCTCCGCGGCCGCCGAGGCCGAGCGCATCACCACCGAGGCCCGGCGCCTTCAGGCCGAGGCCCACCTGCTCTACGACGATGCCCGCCACGTGCGCGACACCGCCCAGGCCCAGTTGGTCAACGTCACCGAGCAGCTCGACCGCGCGTCCGAGGACGCCGCCACGATCGTCGCCGACGCGAGCGAGCAGGCCACGATGCTGGTGCGCGACGCCGAGGAGCGCCGCGAGGCCGCCGAGCGCGACGCCGAGTCGGCGCTCGCGCAGGCGCGCGAGCGCACCGACGCGATGCTCACCGAGGCCGCGGTCGAGGCTGGCCGTCTCCTCTCCGACGCCCGCGACAAGGCCGACGAGATCACCCGCCGGGCCGAGGAGCGCGCCGCCACCGTGGTGGGCACGGCCGAGGCCGACGCCGAGCGCCGCACCACCGAGGCCGAGGAGTACGTCGAGCGCATCGTCAACGAGGCCGAGCAGCACACCCTCGAGATCTCGCAGGCCGCCACCCGCAACGCCGAGATGGTCGTGGAATTCGCGATCGACGAGGCCGACCGCGCCCGCTCCGAGTCCGAACGGCTGCTGAGCCACGCACGCGAGCAGGCCGAGAGCAGCATCGAGCACGCCCGGGCCGAGTCCGAGCGCACCATCGCGGCCGCCCGGGCCGAGCTCGACGACACCCGCACCACGATCGACCTCCTGGTCGGCAACGGCCGGCTGGAGGCCGAGCGGATGCGCCAGCAGGGCCACCGCGACGCCGCCGCCGTCCTGCGGCGTACGCACCTCGTCGCCGGTGGGCTCGCCGGCCGGATCCGCCAGCGGCTCTCCGCCCAGCTGGCCGAGGCCGAGGCTGCCGCCGCCGACCTGGCCGGGGCCGCCGACGACGTCCTCTCCGACGCCCAGGAGCGCGCCGAGCGGATCCTCGTCGAGGCCGGTCTGGAGGCCACGCGGCTGCGCTCGCAGGCCCAGGCCATGGCCGACGCCACGCAGGAACGGGCCTCCCGCCGCCTGGGCGAGGCCGAGTCGAGTGCCCGCCTGCTGCGCAGCCGGGTCAGCGACGAGGTCCTCACCACCCAGCGCGACGCGCTGCGCGAGAGCAAGGCCCGTCGCGACGAGGCCACCGCCCTGCTCGCGGAGGCGCGCGAGCGCCTGGCGCAGGCCAAGGAGGAGGCCCGCGTCCTCGTGGAGCGGGCCCGCAACGAGGCCGACGCCCTGCTGGTCGCGCGCGACCGCGCGGCCGACGAGCTGGCGCGCCTCTCTGACGTCATCACGGTTCTCTCGGGCCCTGACACCCATCACCCCGGCAACGAGGAGCACCCATCCGCATGACCGAGTCCACCGCCGACTTCCGCATCGTGCTGCGCGGTTTCGACCCCGCCCAGGTCCAGGCCCGCGTCAACGAGCTCGAAGGCGAGATCGAGCACCTCCGCGAGCGTCCCGACAGCGCTCCGGCGCCGGAGGAGCGTCCGCAGGAGCCCGCGTCGTTCGAGCACCTCGGCGAGCGGATGGTCCAGGTCCTGGCCCTCGCGCGCGAGGAGGCCGCCGAGCTGCGCGGGTCCGCCGAGGCGGAGGTGCAGGCCGCACGCGCGGCCGCCCACGAGGAGATCGCCCGTCTCCGCGAGGAGGCCCAGGTGCACGCCGAGGCCACCCGGGCCGACGCCGAGGCCGAGGCGACCCGCACCGTGGAGGACGCCAGGAGCACCGCGGCCGACCTGCTCGACACCGCCGAGCGCGAGGTCGCCACCCGGCGCCACGAGGCCGAGACCCTCGTCGAGCGCCAGCGTGCGAAGGCCGCCGCGGCGAATGCCGACTTCGAGGTGGCCATGGCGGCCCGTCGTGACGCCGCGGAGCAGCAGTTCAACGACGCCGAGGCCGAGCACCGGTCCCGGCTCGACGAGATCGAGCGCCGGGTGAGCGAGCAGCGCGCCGCCGCCGAGGCCGAGCGGGCCGACGCCGAGCGCGAGGCCCGACGCCTGATCGAGGACGCCCAGGCCCGCGCGAACGGCCTCGTCCACGACGCGAAGTCCACGGCCGACCGCATCCGGGCCGAGTCGGAACGAGAAGTTGCCGCCGCGATGCAACGACGCGACAGCATCAACGACCAGCTGGCCAACCTGCGCCAGATGCTGAGCACCCTCACCGGGGGCCCGGCGACCTCCAGGGACGACGCCGCGACGTGAGGCGGGACACCCGTCCCGCCTCCCGACGGCCTGCGGCGTGCTTGTCCCCTCTGAGATGATGGTGACACCATGAGCAGCCCCACTTCCTCCTTCCGGACCGTCATGCGCGGGTACGATCCCGCCGAGGTCGACGCCCACATCGCCACGCTCAAGGAGCACGCGAAAGCCCTGCGCCAGCAGATCGCCGAGGTCGAGGAGCGGCTGGCCTCGGTCACCGAGCCGAACTTCTCCCACCTGGGCGCGCGCGTGGGCCAGATCCTGAGCCTCGCCGAGGAGGAGTCGGCCACGCTGCGCAAGGCCACGGCCAAGGAGATCGAGAAGCAGCGCACCGACGCCGCCGACGCCGTGCGCCGGCTCCGCAAGGAGGCCGACGCCTACGACGTCACCACCCGCCGCGAGGCTGACGAGTACGCCGGCGCCACACGCCGCGAGGCCGACGACTACGCCGAGGCCACCCGCGCCGAGGCGCAGGCCGAGGCCGACCAGGTGCGCAAGCAGGCCCTCGACGAGGCCGCGAAGGTCACCGAGGCCGCGCAGGCCGAGCTCGACCGGATCACGGCAGAGCACCAGCGCGCCGTCGCCGACTTCGAGAAGGACCTCGCCACCCGCAAGGCCGAGGCCGACGCCCAGCGCGTCGAGACCGCGCGCATCGAGCGCGAGCGCACCGACGAGGCCCACCGCCAGGCGATCTCCATCGTCGAGAAGGCCAAGGCCGAGGCCGAGCGCGTCCGCCTCGAGTCCGAGCGCGAGGTCGCCGAGATCGAGCGCCGCCGCGAGAGCATCAACGCGCAGCTCACCAACGTGCGTCGTGCACTGGCCGGTCTGACCGGCGAGGAGGCGCAGGGCGAGCAGGGCGCGCTCTTCGAGGCCTCGAACGACCGCGCCTGATCCGCCGCACGAAATCGTGGCCCGCCCCTCGGGGCGGGCCATTTTCGTACTCGAACGGCTGTCACTTCCGCTCGCAATGAGTCATCATCATCCCCATGGGTCACATCCGTCACATCGGCGCTGCGGCGGCCGTGGCCGTCGTCGTGACGGCGCTCGCCGGGGGCGCCGTGGTCGTGGCCCAGGAGCGCGACGGCGTCCGGACCCGGTCGGAGAGCACCGTGGTGGCGCCGGCCGCGGCCAAGCCGGCGCTGCGGCTGAGCGCCACGCCCCGCACCGTCGACGCCGGCAAGGTCGTCACCTTCCGCGTCCGGACGTCCACGAAGCACCCGCGATCCGTGCGCCTGCAGCGCTGGGACGCGCGACGCAAGGTCTGGCGCAATGCCGCCAGGCGGACCGTGCGCGCCAGCGCCACGATCCGGCTCAAGCCCGCGACCGGCAGCGTCCGCTACCGCGCCGTCGCGCCGCGCGTGAAGCACCGTTCCGGCGGCCGCACCCACGTCCACGCCACCGCACGCACGAAGACCCTCGTCGTCACCGCGCGGGCGGTGAAGCGGACCGTGCCCTCGCGTCCCGCCACGCTGACCGCCGACGAGAAGACGCTGCTGGCGGCAGTGCGGTCGGCCAGGACGACGTACGCGCGCCCCGGGATCCAGGACGCCGCGGATCGCGGCGCCGAGGCCTGCCTCACCGCGTCTGCACGCCGTCACTCCGCCTGGATGGCGTCGCTCGGTCGCGCCGTCGATCCCGGGTCCGCCGAGCACCGAGCAGCCGGCCGGCCCCTGCCGGCCGCCGACTGCCCGGGACGCACCGTCACCGCCGTCACGCGCGCCGTCGGCGGCTCCACCACGGCCGCCGCCGTCCAGGGCTCGGTCGACGCGTGGCTGTCGTCCCCCTACGGCGAGACCGGCCGCCTGCTCTCGGCCTGCCACGACGCCGCCGGCTTCGAGTACGGGATCGCCGCGCCCGTGGTCGGTGACACCCGGTGGCTCACCGTCCTGGTCGCCTCGGACACGGGCGCGACCGCCGGCTCGGGGGCGTGCTGATGGTCGCCCTGCCCGGGACGCAGCCGCGCCTGTCGGAGTACGCCCAGCACGTGGTCCGACGCTTCACGCACGGCCACAACGGCCGGCTCGAGGCCGACGTCCTGCGCCACCGTGACGTCGATGCCTGGTTCGAGGCCCAGCTGTCCCCCGGACGCGATGCGGAGGCCGACGCCACCCTGGCCTGGTTCCCGCACCTCAAGGACTCGCCCGCGGTCGCCTGGCAGAACGCGCGAGACGGGGTCTACGGCGGCTGGCAGTACGGCAACGACCTCGTCCGCCACTCCCTCTGCCGGCGCGTGGTGGCCGCGAACCAGGTGCACGAGGTGATGGTCGACTTCTGGTCGAACCTGCTGCACATCCCGGCGGGCGAGGACTCGAGCTTCCCGTGGCGCATGCACTACGACACCACCGCCATCCGCCCGCACGCGCTCGGGACCTACCGCGCACTGCTGCGCGCCGCGGTGACCCATCCGTCGATGTCGGGCTACCTGTCGAACCACCGCAACACCAAGGCCCAGATCAACGAGAACCTGGGCCGCGAGCTGCTCGAGCTCTACACCGTGGGGCGAGCCGCCGGGTACACCGAGGACGACGTGAAGAGCTCGGCCCGGCTGCTCACGGGGTTCACCGTGGCCGTCGGCAAGGACTACGCCGCCGGTTACGACCCGAGCCGGCACCACGTCGGGGCCGTCACCGTGCTGGGCCAGCGGTTCGAGAACGCCGACGCGGACGGCCGGGCCCAGCTGAACGCCTACCTCGACTGGCTGGCCGGGCGGCCCGAGACCGCCGCACGTATCGCCCGCCGGCTGTGCGTGCGTTTCATCAGCGACGACCCGCCCTCCAGCGCGGTCGACGCCGTGGCCGCCACCTACCTCGACTCGGGCACCGACATCCGGGCGTGCCTGCGCACCCTCGTGCGCCACCCCGGCTTCCGCGCTGCCGCGTTCCGGAAGGCGCGCACCCCCGTCGAGGACGTCCTCGCCACGCAGCGCGCGTGCGACATCGTGCCCACGGGCGCCGGCTCGGGCAGTCACGTCGACTCGTTCAGCTGGCAGTGCAGCTGGACCGGACAGGCGCCGTTCTCCTGGCCACGCCCCGATGGCTCGCCGGAGCAGTCCGACACCTACCTCTCCCCCGCCCGCATGCTGCGCACGTGGACCGCGCACTCCTGGATGGCCAGCACCAACGGCTCGCTGAAGCAGGCGAGGCGCCCGCTCGTGCGCGACCTCATCCCGCCGGTGTGGCCTCTGCCGCTGGAGGACCTCGTGCACCACCAGGCCGTGATGATGACCGGCCGCCGCGCCACCCGCGAGACGGTGAACGGCGCCGCGACGCTGATCGACAAGCCCGCCACCCACGTGTTCTCGAAGTCGTGGGAGCGCGAGACCGACTACCTCGCCTGGATGCTGACGCTGATCCGGACGGCGATCCTCAACGCGCCGGAGGCGATGCTGCGATGACCGACGGCCACGACGACGCCTGCGCCGACTACGGCGTCACCCGCCGCAACCTGCTCAAGTCCGCCGGTCTCATCGGCATGGCCGGCGTGTCCACGGCGATGTTCGGCGACGTGCTGACGTCCACGGCCTACGGCGCCACGAACGGCAACATCCTCGTCGTGCTGTCACTGCGCGGCGGGGCCGACGGCATGTCGATGATGGTGCCCCACGCCGAGCCGGCCTACTACGCCGCGCGGCCGTCCATCGCGGTCAGGAAGGGCGAGCTGTTCCGGCCCGACGCGAGCTTCGGCCTGCACCCGTCGTTCGCGCCGCTCGCGGGCCTGTGGGACAGCGGGAGGATGGCCGCCATCCACGCGGTCGGGCTGCCGACGCCGAACCGCTCGCACTTCGAGGCGATGGAGCTCGTGGAGGACGCCGACCCCGGCTCGTCGGAGCGCATCGGCTGGCTCAACCGCGTGATCGGGTGCTTCACCTCCAACGACGTGTTCGACGGCATCCAGGTGGGCTCCACCGTCATGCCGACGGCGCTGATCGGCCCCGAGCCCTCGTTCGCGACCTCGGACTTCACCTCGCTCTCCGCGCCCTGGGCCGACCACGCGACCCTCGGCCCCCGGATGCGCTCGGTCCTGTCCGACATGTACCGCGACGCCGGGACCGTCATCGGCCGGGCGGGCCAGGAGGCCATCGCGCTCGATCGGCGGACCGGGACGATCGCCGCCGAGGAGAAGAAGGGCCCGCAGAACGGGGCCGTCTACCCGCAGCACAACGAGCTCGGGAAGGCCCTGGCGAGCTCGGCCGCGCTGATCCGCTCCGGCGTCGGGGTGCGTGCGATCGCCGTGGACTTCGGCGGCTGGGACCACCACGTCGACATCTCGTGGCGGATCAGCCGCCAGATCGAGCAGATGTCGCAGTCCATCGCGGCGTTCCTGACCGACCTGGGCCCGCACGCCTCGCGGGTGACGATCGTGACGCTCAGCGAGTTCGGCCGTCGGCTGGGCCAGAACGGAGCGGCCGGGCTCGACCACGGATACGGGAACGCGGTCTTCGCGTTCGGCGCCGGCGTCAGGGGCGGCTACTACGCGAACTGGCCCACGCTCGCGAACGGCAAGCAGGTCGACGGCGACCTCGCCGTGACCACGGACTACCGCAACGTGCTGGGCGAGATCCTGCAGGCGCGCTTCCCCGAGGTGGGCGTCGGGACCGTCTTCCCGGGCCTAAGCCGGACGACCCTGGGCTTCATGTCGCCCCACTGACCGCGGGGCTCAGCGATCAGTTCGGGAACTGGCGCACGCGCCGGCCGCCGATGTCCTCGACGGTGATCGCGATGTGCGTGGACTCGCCCGTCGCTCCCGCCCACGAGCTCGGCAGTCGCGTGCCGAACGACTCCAGCTGCTCGGCCGTGGCCTCCTGCGCGGTTCCGCGCACGATCACGCTCCAGCCGGTCTGGTAGGTGTCGTCGTGGTGATCCGCCTCGAGGACGAACCGCCGATCGACGATCGTGGCGAGCCCGGAGGTGCGGCTCGTGCTGATCAGGATCGTGCCGTCGTCGTACGCGTAGTTGACGGGCAGCAGCTCCAGGCGCTCGCCGGTGTCGAACGCGATCCGCGCGAACCTGCCGACCTTCAGCAGCTCACGGCACTCGTCCTGGTCCAACTCCTGGATCGTTCCGGTGCTCATGAATCCATTGTGCACGTGTGAGCCACGTTACGGTGAGCCCATGAACTCGCTCCGGAGCCCCTGGCTCGCCGCCTTCGGCATCGCCGTCGTGGTGCACCTGGCCCTCGTGCTCGCCGAGGCACAGCCCTGGGACAGCATCACCAAGTGCCTCATAGCCCCCCTCCTCGTGGCCTGGGTCATCGAGCAGCACGGTCCGCGACTCCTCGCGATCGCGCTGGTCCTGTGCCTGTTCGGTGACCTCTTCCTCGAGATCGACGGCCTCTTCATCGCCGGCATGGCGTCCTTCGCCGCGGCGCACGTGTGCTTCGTGACCTTCTTCGTCCGTCGCGGCGCGCTCGACGTGCTGCGCCGCACCGTCTGGATCCCGCTCGCCCTCGCGGCCGGGGCGGTCCTGCTGCTGGCCTGGGTCTGGTCGGGCCTCGAGCCGGGGCTGCGTGGCCCGGTCGTCGTCTACGCCCTGCTGCTCGCCTCGACGGCCGCCACGGCGCTCGCGGTGGATCTTCGGGCCGGGATCGGCGCGTTGCTGTTCCTCTTCAGCGACGGCCTCATCGCGGCGCGAATCGCCGACCGGGTCCCCGAGGACTCCGCCTTCGGCGGCTTCGTCGTCATGCTGACCTACTCGCTCGCCCTGTTCCTCCTCGCGACGGCGATCGTCCAGAAGGAGGCGCGCAGCCGCGCCGCCGGAGGGTTCGATGCGACGCGGGCCACGGACTGCTGGCCGAAGCTCCCGGCGGGGGCGCTGTGAGCACCGTGGAGGCCGCGGGCCTCACCTTCGACCTCGACCTGTTCGGCCCTGAGGACGGCACGCCGGTGGTCCTCCTGCACGGCTGGCCCCAGGACCGTCGCTCGTGGCGCGGTGTCGCCGAGCGTCTCGCCGCCGAGGGACTGCGGGTCGTCGTCCCCGACCAGCGCGGCTACAGCCCGGGAGCGCGTCCTGAGGGGGTCGAGCACTACCGCGCCGAGATCCTCGCCGACGACGTCGTCGCGATCATGGCGGCGCTCGGGCACGAGCGGTTCCACCTCGTCGGCCACGACTGGGGCGCTGCCGTCTCGTGGGTCGTGGCCACGCGCCACGCCCACCGCGTGCTGACCCTGACGGCCGTGTCCGTGCCGCACCTGGCCGCCTACAACGAGGCGCTGGCCGGGGACCCCGACCAGCAGCAGCGCGGCGCGTACATCGGGCTGCTGCGCCGGCCGGGCAAGGCCGAGGAGGTCCTGCTCGAGGACGACGGCGCCCGCCTGCGAGCGATGTACGGCGGCGACGTCGAGCCCGAGGACGAGGCCGCCTACGTCGACAAGCTGGCCGAGCCGGGCGCGCTCACGGCCACCCTGAACTGGTACCGCGCGATGGGCCCCGAGCTCTCCGCGACGCCCGAGGTCACCGTGCCCACCACGTTCGTCTGGGGCGCCACCGACCTGGCGATCGGCCGCTACGGCGCCGAGCGCTGCGGCGACCACGTGAGCGGCGACTACCGCTTCGTCGAGGTCGACAGCGGCCACTGGCTCCCCGACACCCACCCGGACCTGCTCGCCTCGGAGATTCTCGAGCGGGTGCGACGTGCCGGAAACGGCATGATGGACGCATGACGGAGCGCGCAGGACAGCCGGCCGCGGCGGAGGACCTCGTCGACCTGGCCCATCTGGTGACGGCCTACTACACGTTGCGGCCCGACCCCGACGTGGTCGAGCAGCGCGTGGCGTTCGGCACGAGTGGTCACCGTGGGTCGAGCCTGAACACCGCGTTCAACGAGGCCCACATCGCGGCGACGACCCAGGCGATCTGCGACTACCGCTCCCACCAGGGCACCGACGGGCCGCTGTTCATCGGGCGCGACACCCACGCGCTCTCCGAGCCGGCGTGGGCGACGGCGATCGAGGTGCTCGTCGGCAACGACGTCGACGTGCTCGTGGACGACCGCGACGGGTACACGCCCACGCCCGCGGTGTCGCACGCGATCCTGCGTGCCAATCGCGGCAGGACCACCGGCCTGGCCGACGGGATTGTCGTGACGCCGTCGCACAACCCGCCCGCCGACGGAGGCTTCAAGTACAACCCGCCGCACGGTGGTCCCGCCGACAGCGACGCCACGTCCGTCATCGCGGCCCGGGCGAACGAGCTCATCGCCGCGGGCCTCTCGGGCGTGCGCCGCGTCCCCTTCTCCCGCGCCCGCGCCGCCTGCCGCCCCTACGACTTCCTGGGGACGTACGTCGACGACCTCCCGCACGTCGTCGACCTCGAGGCCATCGCGGGCGCCGGCGTGCGGATCGGCGCCGACCCCCTCGGCGGCGCGAGCGTGGCGTACTGGGGCGAGATCGCCGACCGGCACGGGCTCGACCTCACCGTGGTCAACCCGCTCGTGGACGGCACGTTCCGCTTCATGACCCTGGACTGGGACGGCAAGATCCGGATGGACTGCTCGTCGCCCGCCGCCATGGCCTCGCTCATCGAGCAGCGCGACCGGTTCGACGTGGCCACCGGCAACGACGCCGACTCCGACCGGCACGGCATCGTCACCCCCGACGCCGGCCTGATGAATCCCAACCACTTCCTCGCGGTCGCGATCGCCCACCTCTTCGGCGGCAGCCGCCCCGACTGGCCCGCCGGGGCGCGGATCGGCAAGACGCTGGTGTCGTCCTCGATGATCGACCGGGTCGCGCAGGAGATCGGCCGTCCGCTCGTGGAGGTCCCTGTCGGGTTCAAGTGGTTCGTGCCGGGGCTCATCGACGGCTCGTTCGGCTTCGGCGGCGAGGAGTCGGCCGGCGCGTCGTTCCTGCGGCGCGACGGCGGCGTCTGGACGACCGACAAGGACGGCATCATCGCGGCGCTGCTGGCCTCGGAGATCATCGCCACCACCGGGAAGACGCCGAGCGTGCTCTACGGCGAGCTGGTCGAGCGGCACGGCGATCCCGCCTACGCCCGCGTGGACGCCCCCGCCGACCGCGACCAGAAGGCCCGGCTCGGGAACCTGAGCCGCGACGACGTCACGGCCACCGAGCTGGCCGGTGAGCCGATCACGGCGGTGCTGACGGAGGCTCCGGGCAACGGCGCGGCCATCGGCGGCCTGAAGGTCACGACGGAGTCGGCGTGGTTCGCCGCCCGGCCGTCGGGCACCGAGGACGTCTACAAGATCTACGCCGAGTCGTTCCGCGGCGCCGACCACCTGGCCGAGGTGCAGGCCGCGGCGAAGTCGGTGGTCGACGCGGCACTGGCCTCGGACTGACTCAGGCGAACGGCCAGTTGCGGTCGGGGATCGTCAGCCCGCGGCCCAGCTCGTGGGCGCGCTTGTTCCAGTCCATCGTGCGCGCCGCGATCCAGTAGCGCTGCTGCGCCATCAGCATCGTCAGGCTCGACCCGATGGCCTTCTCGAAGCTCTGGCCCATCGTGATCGCGATCTCGCGCGCCGCGCGGGCGTCGTGGGCCGCGTCGTGCGCCTTGTCGAGCCGGACGCCGTAGTGCGCCGCGACGTCGGCCAGCCGGCGCTGTCCCTCACGCTCGCGGTCGATGCCCCAGTCGATGACGAAGGGGTCGACGACGAGCAGCCGGTCCCAGTCGGGCTGGTCGAGGTCGTGGCGGATCGCCTCGGCGCGCAGCAGCGTGAGGTCGAACGAGGCGTTGTAGACGACCAGGCCGATGCGGCGCTCGATCACGTCGTGGACCCAGGCCAGCACGGGCCGCAGCGCCTGCGCCGACATCGGCGCCCGCGCGAGGTCGGAGGCGGTGATGCCGTGGATGTCGGCCGAGGACTCGGGGATCGGCACGCCGGGGTTGACCATGCCCATGAGGTCCCCGCCGACGTCCGACAGCGCGGCGAAGCTCAGGATCCGGTCCTTGTGGGGATCGATTCCCGTGGTCTCGAAGTCGAGGGACGCGAGCGGCTGGCGGTACCAGGCGTTCGGGTCCTCGCGCGGGGGCAGGACGTTCTTGGCGCGCCGTCCCGCGCCGGGACGACCCGGCTCGGACGTGGGACGGGCGGACGCTTCAGGCATGCGGCGGTTCCTCTCGGTGCTCGGTGTTCGACTCTGCCGTCCCCGCCCGCGTCGCCGCGTCCCGTTCCGCCAACTGACCCTCGAGTCGGGAGACCTGGCCCTTGCGACGCCGTGCCGCGGTGATCGTGGCGATCAGGGCGAACGACGCCAGCACGCCCACGAGGGCGCCGAAGAAGGTCGCCCACTGGAAGCCGGGCGCCTCGTTCACCAGCGTGATCCATCCGGCGTCCGACGCACTGTTGTCGCCGAGGCTGATCGACAGGGTGAGCCAGTTCGGCGCCGCCAGCAGCAAGGCCACCAGGAAGACACCGATCTTCCACGGCCACTTCAGGAACGGGCGTCGTACCTGCCACACGACGAGCACCGGGAGGAAGCTGAAGATGAAGCCGTAGAACACACCCCAGAAGATGCCGACGGTCATGCGTCCGTCGACCTGGTTCCCGACGCGTTGGGCCCACCAGCGCGGCAGAGCCGCGGCCAGCAGTCCGTAGACGACGAGAGCCGCCACCACGAGCACGAGCACGACGACGATCCGTCGTACCCAGATCTCGGCCCCGGTCCGAGTCCCGGGACCTTCTGACGGCAGACCTGCGGAACGGGTGTTCGCGGGGTCGGCCATGGCGTCCATTCTCGCACTCCTGGCGGACAGTTCACAGGGGGCTACCCGCTAGGGTTGGCCCGAGCCCATGGTCTTCCTCGTCGCGCTGCACTTTCTCGTTGCAGCGGTCGCCCCTGCGCTCGTCCGCATCGTGGATAGACGGGCTTTCCTCGTCCTCGCGCTCGTCCCGGCGGCCTCGTTCGTGTGGCTCCTGGGGCCAGTCTCGCGCGCCACCGGCGGCGATCCGACGTACGAGCACCGGGCCTGGATTCCCCAGATCGGGCTCGACCTGGACTTCGCCGTGAACTCCCTCAGCGGGATCGTGGCCCTGCTCGTCACGGGCGTCGGCGCCCTCGTGCTCGTCTACTGCGCCTGGTACTTCCGGCCCAAGGACACCGAGATCTGGCGCTTCTCCGGCGTCCTGACCGCCTTCGCCGGCGCGATGCTCGGCCTGGTGCTCGCCGACAACGTCTACGTGCTCTACGTGTTCTGGGAGCTCACGACCGTCCTGTCGTTCCTGCTGATCGGCCACAACCCCGAGCGCCGCGCCAACCGTCGCGCCGCCCTCAACGCGCTCATCGTGACCACGTTCGGCGGCCTGGCGATGCTGGTGGGCCTCGTCGGACTGCACCTGCTGAGCGGCACGGCCCGGCTGAGCGAGATCCTCGCCGACCCGCCCGAGCCGAGCACCGCGGTGACCGCGTCGATCGCGCTGGTCCTGGTGGGCGCGCTCTCCAAGTCGGCCCTGCTGCCGTTCCACTTCTGGCTCCCGGGCGCGATGGCCGCCCCCACCCCCGTCAGCGCCTACCTGCACGCCGCGGCCATGGTCAAGGCCGGCATCTACCTCGTCGCGCTGCTGGCCCCCGCCTTCGCCGAGACTCCGGGGTGGCGCCCGGTGCTGATCGGCCTCGGCGTCGCCACGATGATCCTCGGCGGCCTGCGCGCACTGCGGCAGTACGACGTGAAGCTGCTGCTGGCGTACGGCACGGTCAGCCAGCTGGGCTTCCTCATGGCGGTGGTCGGCGCGGGCACGCGGTCGGCCGCGTTCGCCGGACTGGCCCTGGTCTGCGCGCACGGCCTGTTCAAGTCGGCCCTCTTCCTGGTCGTCGGCGTGATCGACCGCTCGGTCGGCACGCGCGACCTGCGCGAGCTGTCGGGCCTGCGGCAGGCCCGCCCCCTGCTCTTCGTCACCACGGTCGTCGCCGCGGCGTCCATGGCCGGCCTGCCCGTGCTGTTCGGCTTCACCGCGAAGGAGGCGGCCTTCGCGGCCTTCGTCGATCTCGGCCACGACCTCGGCCACCCGGCCTGGGGCCTGGTCGCCCTCGCGGGCATCGTGCTCGGCTCCGTGCTCACCGTGGCGTACAGCGCCCGCTTCGTCTGGGGCACGTTCGCCGACAAGCCCGGCGTCGAGCCGTGCAGGCCGCGCGACTTCTCGCCGTGGTTCGCGGCCGTGCCCGCCGTGCTGGCGGTCCTCAGCCTCGTCGCCGGCCTCGCCGGGCCGTTCCTGACCCCGCGGCTGGCCACCTACTCCGACCAGTTCCCGGTCGGCTCGCACGAGGCGGTGCTGACCCTGTGGCACGGCTTCACGCCGGCCCTGTGGCTGTCGGTCCTCGCCGTCGCGGCCGGCATCGCCCTGTTCGTGTGGCGCCGCCCCGTGGCGGCCGCCCAGCACGCGATCGTCGACCGGCTCCCGTTCCCCGATGCCGAGCGCGCCTACCAGGCCGTCATGCGCGGGGTCGATCGTCTCGCCGTCGAGGTCACCGGCCGCACGCAGCGGGGCTCGCTGCCGGTCTACCTCGGCATCATCCTGGTGACGCTCGTGGTCGTGCCGGGCACCGCGCTCGTGCGCGCGTGGGAGCGACCCGACGTCCGGCTCTCCGACAACCCGCTGCAGATCGTCGTCGGCATCGTGATGATCGCGGCGGCCGTGCTCACCGTCCGGTCGCGACGCCGCCTGCGCGCGGTGCTCCTGCTCGGCGTCACGGGCTACGGCACCTCGATCCTGTTCGTCGCGCACGGCGCCCCCGACCTCGCGCTCACGCAGGTGCTCGTCGAGACGTTCCTGCTCGTCACGTTCGTGCTCGTGCTGCGCCGCCTCCCCCCGTTCTTCAGCGACCGGCCGTTCAACATCGCCCGCTGGTGGCGCGTCGGCGTCGGCACGGCCGTGGGTCTGTCGGTGGCCGGCTTCGCGTTCGTCGCCACCAACGCCCGCACCGCCACCCCCATCTCCGCGGGCTGGGCCGAGCCGGCCTACGAGTACGGCGGGGGCAAGAACATCGTCAACGTGGCCCTGGTCGACATCCGGGCCTGGGACACCATCGGCGAGCTGAGCGTCCTCGTGGTCGCCGCGACGGGCATCGCCAGCCTGATCTTCCTGCTGACCGATCGCGCCGGACGCCAGGTGCGCCCGCGCCGCGTGGTCACCACCGACTCCAACGCCTGGCTCGCGGCCAACCTCCACGACCAGCGCCGCTCGATCGTGTTCGAGATCGTCACCCGGCTGGTCTTCCACACGGTGATCGTGTTCTCGGTCTACCTGATGATCTCGGGCCACAACTCCCCCGGCGGCGGCTTCGCCGGTGGTCTCATCGCCGGGCTCGCGCTGATGATCCGCTACCTCGCCGGCGGTCGCGAGGAGCTCGACAACGCCGCGCCCGTCGACGCCGGATTCGTGCTGGGCCTGGGCCTCGCGGTCGCCGCCCTCTCCGGACTGCTGCCCACGTTGCTCGGCGGCGGCGTCCTGCAGAGCGCCATCATCGACGTCCCGATCCCCGTGCTCGGCGAGCTGCACCTGGTCACCTCGGTCTTCTTCGACATCGGCGTGTACCTCGTCGTCGTCGGCCTCGCCCTCGACGTCCTGCGCAGCCTCGGCAGTGGCATCGACGCCCACATTGAGGACGAGGACGCCGGCCCGCCCGACCCCCGGAAGGACCAGGTGCCGGCGTGACAGCGAACCTGATGCTCATCGTCGTCGTCGGTGTCCTCGTGGGCAGCGGCGTCACGCTCGTGCTCGAGCGCAGCCTGACCCGCATCCTCGTGGGCTTCGTCCTCATCGGCAACGGCCTCAACGTGCTGTTCCTCGTGGTCTCCGGACCCGCCGGGGCGGCGCCGATCCTGGGCCTGTCCGGTGACCCGATGGCCGACCCGCTGCCGCAGGTGATGGCGCTGACGGCGATCGTGATCACCCTGGGCACCACCGCGTTCGGGCTGGCCCTGGCCTACCGGGCATGGCAGCTGACCGGCACCGACGACGTGCAGGACGACGTCGAGGACGACCTGATCCGCCGGCGCGCCGAGCGCGACGAGGTCTCGGCCACCTTCGACGAGGCCGACTCCGAGCTTCCCGACGAGGGCTACGCGGGCGACTCCACGCTCGCGCCCGAGGACGACGAGGTGCCCGCATGAGCGAGAGCCTGCTGGACCAGCTGGTCCTCGCCCCCGTGATCCTGCCCCTGCTGGGCGCGGGCCTGTGCCTCGCGTTCGGCCGGTTCGCCGGGGCCCAGCGCGTCATCAGCATCCTCACACTGCTGGCCGTCGTGGCCTCGGCCACCGTGCTCCTGGTCCGCGCGGACCAGCACGGCCCGCAGGCGTTCAACGTGGGAGGCTGGCCCGCCGAGATCGGCATCAGCCTCGTCGCCGATCGACTCAGCTCCCTGCTGCTGCTGATCTCGACGATCGTCACCTTGTGCGTGCTGCTGTACTCGATCGGCCAGGGCATCGTGGAGTTCGGCCGCGACACCCCGCTCTCGGTCTTCTACCCCACGTTCCTGGTGCTGAGCGCCGGCGTGTCCAACGCCTTCCTCTCGGCCGACCTGTTCAACCTGTTCGTGGGCTTCGAGATCCTGCTGGCGTCGTCGTACGTGCTCATCACGCTGGGCGGCACCGAGGCACGCGTGCGCTCGGGAACGATCTACATCATCGTGAGCCTGGCCTCGTCGGCCCTGTTCCTCATCGCGATCGCCTGCGTCTACGCCGCCACCGGCACGGTGAACTTCGCCCAGCTCGCGCTGCGTCTGCAGGACCTGCCCGACAGCACCGCCACGATGCTGCAGCTGCTGCTCCTGCTGACCTTCGCGGTCAAGGCGGCGGTGTTCCCGCTGTCGGCGTGGCTCCCCGACTCCTATCCGACCGCCCCGGCGCCGGTCACGGCCGTGTTCGCCGGCCTGCTGACCAAGGTCGGCGTCTACGCGATGCTGCGCACCCAGACGCTGATGTTCCCGACGCACGAGCTGCGCACGATCCTGCTGTGGGCCTCGGTGCTGACGATGGTGGTGGGCATCATGGGCGCGGTCGCCCAGTCGGACATCAAACGTGTGCTGTCGTTCACCCTGGTCAGCCACATCGGCTACATGCTCTTCGGCATCGCCCTGGGCAGCGAGCTCGGCGTGGCCGGCGCGATCTTCTACATCATCCACCACATCACGGTGCAGACCACGCTCTTCCTGGTCGCCGGGCTGGTGGAGTACCGGTCCGGGACGACGAACCTCGACCGGCTCGGCGGGCTGGCCCGCTACGCACCGGTGCTGTCCGTCATGTTCTTCGTCCCGGCCATGAACCTGGCCGGCATCCCGCCGTTCTCGGGCTTCCTGGGCAAGCTGGCGCTGCTCGAGGCAGGCGCGGAGGCGGGCGACTGGCTCGCCCTGCTCGGCGTCGCGGCCGCGGTGGCCACGAGCCTGCTCACGCTGTACGCCGTCGCGAAGATCTGGAACCGCGCCTTCTGGCAGCCGCTGGCCGACCCCGAGGATGACACCCCGGTGCCGTTCGGCCCGGCCGGCCTCGGTGGCTCGCTGCACGGCCGCAGCGGCGTCTCCACCGCCA
The DNA here is from genome assembly GCF_054957925.1 of Aeromicrobium sp. JP4. NCBI lineage: Bacteria > Bacillati > Actinomycetota > Actinomycetes > Propionibacteriales > Nocardioidaceae > Aeromicrobium > Aeromicrobium sp. JP4. The sequence goes on along the minus strand of NZ_CM143290.1, from coordinate 2,383,552 downwards.
CCCAGCGCGAGACCACCTGGAAGACCGACACCGAGGGCGAGCGACTGCCCGCCCGCATGGCACTCCCCACGATCGCGCTCGGCGTGGTCACCGTCGCCCTGACGGTGTTCGCCGGCCCGCTCTTCGCGATGACCGAGCGCGCCGCCGACGAGCTGCACGAGCGCACCCCCTACATCGAGGCGGTGCTGGGCGATGGCTGACCGCACGCGGGGACTGCACCCCTGGCACGTCCCGGTGATCCTGTGGCTCACGGTCGTGTGGCTGCTGCTGTGGGGCGAGCTCACCCCCATCAACCTCATCGGCGGGCTGCTCGTGAGCGCGATCATCGTCTTGGTGTTCCCGTTCCCGCGCGTGTCGGTGAACGGCACGATCCGGCCGTGGGCCTCCGTGGTGCTGGTGGCGCGATTCCTCGCCGACCTGAGCGTCGCGAGCTTCAACGTGGCCTGGCTCGCCGTCCGCCCGAAGGCGCCGCCGCCCAGCGCGGTGCTGCGGATCGACCTCGTCAGCCACTCCGAGCTGCGGCAGACCCTCACCGGCGAGCTGGTCTCCCTGGTGCCCGGCTCGCTGCTCATCGAGCTCGACTCCGAGGGTCGGCGGATGTGGCTGCACGTGCTGGACGCCGGCAGCCCGGAGCGCATCGAGAGCGCCCGCCGCAAGGCCCGGCTGCAGGAGCACCGCCTGCTCAAGGCCATCGGCACCGAGGCCGAGATCAGCGAGAGCGAACGTCGACTCCTCGAGGAGCACGCATGAACTTCGTCGGAATCGTCTGTGCCGTCCTGCTGGGCCTCACGGGCCTGCTGTGCCTGGTCCGCATCGTCCGCGGCCCCACGATGCTCGACCGCACTGTCGCGTCGGACGTGTTCGTGGCGGCGTGCGTCGGCGCGATCGGCGTCGAGGCGGCGATCGGGCGCCACAACACCACCCTGCCGATCCTCGTGGCCCTCGCGCTCGTGGCGTTCCTCGGCTCGGTCAGCATCGCGCGCTACGCCGCGCAGGCGTCGGGCGGTGGTCAGTGATGGACTGGACCCTCGTCGCCGACGTCCTCTCCGGCACGTTCCTGATCCTGGGCGCCTCGTTCGCACTGGTCGCCGCCATCGGCGTGGTGCGCTTCCCCGACGTGCTCACCCGGATGCACGCGGCCACGAAGCCGCAGACCTTCGGGCTGCTGCTCATCCTGGCCGGGCTCGCCCTGCGGATCGAGAGCCTGGGCGATCTCACCCTCGTCGCGGTCGTGGCGCTGTTCCAGCTGCTGACGGCGCCGGTGTCGGCGCACATGGTCGGACGTGCCGCCTTCCGGGCCGATCAGGTCGACCGCGAGGCACTGGTCGTCGACGAGGGCGATTGACTCTGGGCAGCGGCCCCTGCGACCCCTAGAGTGCGGGCATGATCCGATTGCTCATCCGCACGGTCGTCAGCCTCGTCTCCGCTGCCATCGGCCTGCTCGTGGCCGATGCCGTGCTGGACGACCTCGAGGTCACCACGTCGGGCTTCATCATCACGGTGGTCATCTTCGCGCTGGCCCAGGCGATCCTCGCACCGGCCGTGTTCGTGGCGGTGCGACGGAACGCCGAGGCGTTCCTCGGCGGCGTCGGCATCGTGTCCACGCTCGTGGCGCTCTTCGTCGCGACCCTGTTCGGCGATGCTCTCACGATCGACGGCCTGAGCACGTGGCTGCTGGCCGCGGTGATCGTGTGGCTGGCGTCGGCACTGGCGTCGTTCCTGGTGCCGTTCCTGCTCGTGAAGGCGGGCGTCGAGAACGCCCGCGAGCGCAGGGCCTGAGACTCAGTCGGCGAGGTCGACCACGACGGGTGCATGGTCGCTGGCACCCTTGCCCTTGCGCTCCTCGCGGTCGATGAACGCTCCCTCGACGCGCGCGGCCAGGGCCGGCGACCCGAGCACGAAGTCGATCCGCATGCCCTTCTTCTTCGGGAAGCTCAGCTGCGTGTAGTCCCAGTACGTGTACACGCCCGGGCCGGGGGTGTGCGGCCGGACCACGTCGGCGTAGCCGGTGTCGACGATCGCCGCGAACGCGGCACGCTCGGCGGGCGACACGTGGGTGCGCCCCTCGAAGACGGCCATGTCCCACACGTCGTCGTCCTGCGGCGCGATGTTCCAGTCGCCGGTCAGTGCGATCTGGGCGTCGGGGTCCTCGGCCAGCCACGCCTCGCCGGAGGCGCGCAGCCGCGCCAGCCAGTCGAGCTTGTAGGCGTAGTGGGCGTGGTCGAGGTCGCGCCCGTTGGGCACGTACAGGCTCCACATCCGCACGCCACCGCACGTGGCGCCGATGGCGCGCGGCTCGAGCAGGTCCTCGAACATCGGCTGGTCGACGCCGAACGAGCGCTCGACGTCCTCCAGGCCGACGCGCGAGATGATCGCGACACCGTTCCACTGGTTGACGCCGACATGGGCGTACTCGTAGCCCAGCGCACTCAGCTCGAGGGCCGGGAACTGGTCCTCACGGCACTTCGTCTCCTGGATCGCCAGGACGTCGACGTCATGGCGTTCGAGCCAGCTGACGACGCGACCGATGCGGCTGCGGACGGAGTTGACGTTCCACGTCGCGATCCGCATCAGAAGTCGACTCGCAGGGGGTAGGAGGAGTTTCCGTCGGCGGGGGTGTTCACGCCCAGGACGTGGGTCAACTGGATCTCGTTCCTCTCGAAGGCCAACCTCGATCCTGCCATGTAGAGACCCCACACCTTGGCCCGGCCCGGGGTGACCTCGTCGAGCGCCTCGTCCCAGTGATCCACCAGGTTCTGGCACCACGCCTTGAGCGTCAGCGCGTAGTGGTCGCGCAGGTCCTCCAGGTGGCGCACCTCGAATCCGGCGTCCTGCATCGCCGTGACGATGGTGCCCGCACCCGTCAGCTCGCCGTCGGGGAACACGTACCGGTCGATGAACTGTCCCGCGTTGGCCGGGCCCGTGTTGTCGCGGCGCGTGATGCAGTGGTTGAGCATGCGACCGTCGACCTTGACCCTGCTGCGGGCGAACTCGAAGTAGGCGGCGTAGTTCCGCACGCCGATGTGCTCGGTGAGGCCGATCGAGCTGATGGCGTCGAACCCGGTCTCGGTGACGTCGCGGTAGTCGCTGTGGCGCACCTCGGCCAGGTCGGACAGGCCCTCGCGCTCGATCGCGGCCCCGGCCCAGGCGGCCTGCTCGCGCGAGAGCGTGACGCCGAGCGCCCGGACGCCGTAGTGCTGGGCGGCGTGGCGGACCATGCCGCCCCAGCCGCAGCCCAGGTCGAGCAGGCGGTCGCCGGCCTTGAGGTCGAGCTTGCGGCAGATCAGGTCGTACTTCTCGCTCTGGGCCTCCTCCAGACTGGCATCGGCCTTCGGGAACACCGCGCACGTGTAGGTCATCGACGGGCCGAGCACCAGCTCGTAGAAGCGGTTCGAGACGTCATAGTGGTGCTCGATGGCCTCGGCGTCGCGCGTCTTGCTGTGCCGCAGGCCCTCGAGGGCCCGGCGCCACTTCGGCAGGTGCTCCTCCGTGGGCGGCGTGGGCGGCTTGAGGTTCCCCAGGCCGAGGCTGCGGACGATCCGCACCATCTCCGGTGCGCTCGGCACCCGGAAGCGCAGACGGCTCATGAGCGCGACCATGATGTCGTAGGGGTCGCCGGGATGGACGCCGTCGATCTCGAGGTCACCCGAGACGTAGGCGCGGGCGAACCCGAGGTCGCCCGGGGCGGTCATGAGGTAGGCCAGCCCTCGCTCGTTCAGCAGGCGCAGGCGCAGGAGGGAGTCCTCGGGGCCCAGCGAGCTGCCGTCGAACGCCTCGAACCGGATCGGCATGCCGTCACGGAGCAGCCGGTCGAATGCCTGAGCGATCGTGAGTCGCGTCTCGGATGCGATGCTCATGAGTTCCTCACCGCCTTGTCGTACAGAGTGTGGAGTCGGGCCTGCGGGTCGTACTGGTCGCGCACGCGGTCGAGGCCCGCGGTGTCGTAGAGGGAGTCGAAGGTCTGCCGGTCGTAGAACGCCTCGGAGTACAGCGACTTGTGGCCGCCGAGCCGGTGCACCTCGGCCTCGACGCGGCGGTTGACCGTGCCGGGCGCGGTGCCGGCCGGCACGACGACCGTGCCCCAGAAGCCGACGTTCACGTAGACCTCACCGGGCGCCAGCGGGTAGGTGGGCCAGGCGCGGCGGGTGCGCAGCGGGCACAGCCAGACGGGACGCATCCCGACCTCGCGGTCGAACCACGTGAGGAAGTCGTCGAGCCGCTCCAGCGGGACCTCGATGTCCTGGATGACGCGCTCGCGGCCCGGGACGGCCCGGACCTGGTCGAGCAGGCGGCTGATCCCCACCTTGGAGTCGAGCCCGACGATGCGGTGGTAGACGTCGCTGCGGCGCCAGCGGCGCGGCCAGACCCGGCGGACGAGCGGGTGCTGCGCACCGAACGCGCCCGAGCACCAGAACCAGTCGGTGTCCCAGCGCCACAGGTAGTCGTGGATCGTGAGGACGTCGTCGGCGCGCTCGCGGATCGAGCGGAAGAAGACGTCCTGGCCGGTGTAGTCGCTGGTGGGCCCGGCACCGTCGGTGAATTGCGCCAGCGTCAGGTAGACCTCGTCGGGCGTGAACGCGGTGCCGTCGACCGCGTCGACCGCCACCCCGTCCCACGTGCCCGCGTCGGCGATCTCGGCGATGGCCTTGGCCGCGTCGACGACGGACGCGAACCGGACGTGCCGCAGCCGCACCTGGGCGGGGGCCGGCTCCAGGGCGATCCGCAGCCGCACCGCGTAGCCGAGGCTGCCGTAGGAGTTGGGGAAGGCGGCGAACAGCGCGGCGTGCTCGTTGTCGGGCGTGGCCGTGACGATCTCGCCCGAGCCGGTGAGGACGTCCATCTCGAGCACCGCCTCGTGGGGCAGGCCCAGCCGCAGCGACGTGGACTCGATGCCCAGCCCGGTGACCGCTCCGCCGAGGGTGATGGTGCGCAGCTGCGGCACCACCGTGGGCATCAGGCCGTGGGCGAGAGTCTCGTCGACGAGGTGCTCATAGGTGCACATGCCCTGCACGTCGGCCGTGTGCGCGACCGGGTCGATCGCGATGACTCCATCGAGGCCCGAGACGTCGAGGCCGGGACCGTCAGGGCGGGACCGCGGCCGGAAGAGGTTCGACGTGCGCTTCGCGAGGCGGACCGGCTGGTCGGGCGGAATCGCGTCCCACGAGGCGCGGAGTGCGGCGACGGCGTTCGCGTGCTTCGTCCACCCTCGCATGCAAGCAGGCTAGCGCTGCGGACCGACGAGCCGCCAGACCAAGATCTCGGCGCCCTCCCCGGCGAGTCGGAGCGTCGTTGCGCCGTCGACACGCAGCTCGTCGCCGGCGTCGAGTCGGGTGCCGTCGACCGTGGCCGGGCCCCGGGTGACGTGCAGGAGCGCGCCACCGTCGGCGACGACCTCGATCGGGGCCTCGGCGGGACGCGCCACGAGCAGCCGGGCGTCGGCGTGGACGGGCACCGTCTCGTGCAGTCCCGGGCCGTCGGGGACCTGCACCTGGGCGTACTCGGGAGCGTCCCCGTTGCGGCTGCGCAGCATCATCTGGACGAAGCGCAGCGGCGCGGAGTCGCTCGCGTTGCGCTCGGCGTGGGTGACGCCCGAGCCCGCGCTGAGCCGCTGGGCCAGGCCCGGGGCGACCTCGCCGCGCTGTCCCGTGGAGTCCTCGTGGGCGAGCACCCCGTCGAGGACCCACGTGACGATGTCGGCGTCGGCGTGGTGGTGCTCGTCGTAGCCGGCGCCCGGCGCGAGCCGCTCCTCGTTGATCGCGACGACCGGGCCGAAGGCGACGTTCGCGGCGTCGTAGTGCCTGCCGTACGAGAACGAGTGGAGCGTCTCGGTGCCGTCGGCGACGGTGCGGTAGCGCTCGGCGGCCCGCCGGACGACGCGCTCAGGCATAGCCGAGCTCGTGCAGTCGGGCGTCGTCGATGCCGAAGAAGTGCGCGATCTCGTGGACCACGGTGATGCGGACCTCCTCGACCACGTCCTCCTCGGTGTCGCAGATCGCGAGCGTGGGGTGGCGGTAGACGAAGATGCGGTCGGGCACGACGCCCGCGTACGTGGAGTCGCGCTCGGTCAGCGGGATGCCGTCGTAGAGCCCCAGCAGGTGGGGGTCGTGCGGCGGCGCGTCGTCCTCGATGAACAGCACCACGTTGTCGAGCAGGTCGGCCAGCTCGGCCGGCACCTCGGCCAGCGCGGCGGTCACCAGCTGCTCGAACCGGTCCGCGTCGAGGTCGATCACGCCCCGAGTCTAGGAGGCGCCCCGCAGCGCTGGCAGTGACGTTCGCGGGGGCGACACGCCGGCGTGAGCCCCTGAAACGTCACGGCCACCGCGTCGGACCGGAGCGACAGGTTGCCCTATGCTGGTCTGGTTGTCCGGCCCCCTTCGTCTAGCGGCCTAGGACGCCGCCCTTTCAAGGCGGTAGCGCGGGTTCGAATCCCGTAGGGGGTACTTCCGACGCACCGTCCCCGACCCGATCTGCTGCCATGCCTTCACGCACCTTGCCTCCCGCCGCACCCGCGGAGGACGAGTCCCCCCGCCTGCACTGGGCCGCCATGACCTTCACGATCCTCGTGATGATCGGCGCCGCCGTCGTCGGGCTCACCGCGGACGACCACTTCACCCGGCTCACGATGGCCGCGAGCGTCGTCGGGTGCATCGCGCTGTGGCAGACCCTGCGCGACCCGGTGGTGCTGACGGGCCTGACCATCGTGATCCTGGGTGCCGTCCTGGGCTGGGGCCTGGACTTCTACGACCGCATCTGGTGGTACGACGATTTCGCGCACTTCACCTTCTCGCTCGTGAGCACGATGGGGATCGCCCGGCTGGTGCTGCATCGGTACCGCGCCGACACGGCCGCGCTGCTGCTGGTCGCGCTGTGGCTGTCGTGGCTCGGCATCGGCTCGCTGTGGGAGATCGGCGAGTGGGCCTCGGACCAACTGCAGTCGACCCACCACTCGCGCGGCTACGCCGACACGATGCTCGACATGATCCTCAACTCCACCGGGTCCGCAATCGGCATCGCGATCTACTGGCGCTGGCTGCGCACCCCGGCCGACGTCGCGAGTGTCACCGCCCCGGAGCCGCAGCCCCGCTAGGTTCGAGGGAACCGACCTGCGGAAGGCACCACCATGAGCTTCGACACTCCCCGCGGAACACGCGGCAAGAAGAGCACGAGCAACCCCGTCGTCCGTCTGGTCAACCGGTTCATGGTGCGCAAGGCCCGGCGATCGGAGTCCGCGAAGCTCGGCCCGATGAGGATCCTTGCGCTGACCACGGTCGGCGCGAAGAGCGGCGAGCGGCGCGAGGTGCCCGTCGCGTGGTTCCCGGGTGGCGACGGCTCGTGGCTCGTCGTGGCCTCGGCCAACGGCGCCGCCAGGAATCCAGCCTGGTACCACAACATCGCCGCGCACCCGGGGAACGTGACGATCGAGATCGGCGACCGCAAGATCGACGTGACGGCCGAGCAGCTGCACGGCCAGGAGCGCGCCGACGCCCTGGCCTCGATCATCGCCACGGCGCCGAACTTCGCCTCGTACAACGACAAGACGGATCGCGAGATCCCGGTCATCCGGCTCACCGAGCGCCCCGCCCCGCAGGGCTGAGGCGCCCGACGAGGCGTCAGGCGCCTGCGACGTCGATCACGTAGCGGCCGCGCACCTGGCCGGCGAGGATCTTCTCGCTGAGCTCGGGCAGGTCGGTGAACGCGGCGTCCACGGCCACCTCACGGAGGTCGTCCGCCGTGAAGAGCTCGTCGAGGCGAGCCCAGGCCTGCGCCCGAGCCTCGGGCGTCGCGTGGACGCTGTCGACGCCCAGCAACGCGACGTTGCGCAGGATGAACGGCATCACCGTGGCGGGCAGCCCGTGACCGCCGGCCAGTCCGCACGCGGCCACCGACCCGCCGTACGAGATCTGCGACAGCACGTTCGCCAGCGTCGTGCCGCCGACGCTGTCGACCGCGGCGGCCCAGCGCTCCTTGGCGAGCGGGCGCGGCTCGCCGGAGAGCTCGTCGCGCGCGATGATCTGCGCGGCGCCGAGGCTCGTCAGGTACGGGTGCTCGCTGTCCTTGCCTGTGGCCGCGTGGACCTCGTACCCGAGGCGGGACAGGATCGACACCGCGAAGCTGCCGACGCCGCCGGTCGCGCCGGTGACCAGCACCGGACCGTCCTCGGGCTTCACGCCGGCCGCCTCGAGCCGCAGCACGCACAGCATGGCCGTCAGGCCGCCCGTGCCGACGGCCATCGCGCCCCACGGCCCGAGCCGCTCGGGCGCCGCCACGACCGACTCCGCCTCGACGCGCTGGTACTGCGAGTAGCCGCCCGGGCGGGTCTCGGACAGCTCGGCGCCTGTCAGCACGACCTGGTCGCCCTCGGCGAAGCCACCGCCGGCCTCGACCACCTCGCCGGCCAGGTCGATGCCGCACGTCAGCGGAAACGTCCGGACGACGCCCGGCTTGCCGAGCATCGCCAGGCCGTCCTTGTAGTTGAGCGACGAGTGGGTGACCCGCACGAGCAGGTCGCCCTCGCCGAGGTCGTCCCGGCTCAGCGTCACGAGCTCGGCGGGCTGCTTGGGCGCGGTGACCTGGTAGGCCTGGAAGGTGGTCTCGGGCATCGGGATGTCTCCTGGGGCGAACGACGGCGTGGACGGTGAGGACGGAACTGCTTCCCGTCCCACACTGGCAGGCTCGCGGCGTCCTCGCGCAGTGGGCTCGGTTCCTGGGCGCGGCCGGGCCATGATGAGTGCACGCTGCTCGGGCGCAGCGCTCACCGACGGAGGTGCCCATGGAGCAGGAGGCAGCGACTTCGCTGTTCTGGATCAGCCTCGCGATGGTCGCCGCGCCGCTGCTGGCCCGGCTCGTCCGCGGTCGTCTGGTGCCGGAGGTCGTCCTGCTGCTGGGGCTGGGACTGGTGATCGGCCCCTTCGCCCTGGACCTGGCCGGGATGGACCCGGCGATCGGCATGCTGCGCGAGCTCGGCCTGGCGATGCTGTTCCTGCTCGCCGGCTACGAGATCGACATCGCGGAGCTCACCGGTGGCGCGGGCCGCCGCGCCATGCTCACGTGGTGCCTCTGTCTGGCTCTCGCCTTCGGCGCCGTGGCGCTGCTGCTGGGCGATCGCGGCTCCGGGGAGAAGGACATCGCGTTGGCGATCGCCCTCACCTCAACGGCCCTGGGCACGCTGCTGCCGATCCTGCGTGACGGGGGGATGCTCTCGACCCCGGTCGGCGCGTCGGTGCTCCGTCACGGCGCGTTCGGCGAGCTGGGTCCGATCGTCGCCATCGCGGTGGCGCTCGGTGCCCGCGGCTCGGTGGCGTCGCTCGTGGTCCTCACCGTTTTCGTGGCCATCGTGGGCTTCCTCGCGGTCGTCGTGCGACGACTGCGCGTCGGCGAGAGCCGTCTGCGCGCAGCGCTCCAGGAGGGCGCCGAGACCACGTCCCAGCTGCCGATCCGCCTGACGATGCTGCTGCTCGTGTCGCTGGGGGCCGTGGCCGTCGCGTTCGAGCTCGACATCGTCCTGGCCGCCTTCGCCGCCGGCTTCCTGCTGCGCTTCGCGATCCCGGAGGGGTGGGAGCTCATCGAGCACAAGCTCGACGGGATCGCCTACGGATTCCTCATCCCGATCTTCTTCGTCACCTCGGGGATGGCGATCGACCCGGGTGCGATCGTGGCGGCCCCCGCGACGTTCGCGACGGTGATCGCGCTGATCCTGCTCGTCCGCGGCGTGCCCGTCTTCCTCGCCTCGCGGTTCACGGGTCCCGCCGACGAGCGCTTCGAGAACCGCGACGCGCTCTCGATCGGCTTCTACGCCGCCACCGGCCTGCCCATCATCGTGGCCGTGACCTCGGTGGCGGTCGACAGGGACCTCATGTCCACGGCCGACGCCTCGCTGCTGGTCGCTGCCGGCGCCGTCACCGTCCTGATCTGCCCGTTGCTCGCCCGGCTCGTCGGCGCACCGCGGGTGACCGCCCCCGAGGAGCCGGGTCGCTAGGGTCGGATCGTGCCCGCCGGACGCTTCGCACCCTCGCCCTCGGGCGACCTGCACCTGGGGAACCTGCGCACGGCGATCCTGGCGTGGTGGTTCGCCCGGTCGACCGGCCGCCCGTTCCTGGTGCGCGTGGAGGACCTCGACCGGCAGCGCTCGCGTCCGGAGTTCGAGGCCAGCCAACTGGCCGACCTCGCGGCGCTGGGCCTCGCGTGGGAGGAGCCGGTCGTGCGGCAGTCCGAGCGCGACCCGCTGTACGCCGCGGCGCTCGAGCGGCTGACCGCGGAGGGCCTGACCTTCGAGTGCTTCTGCACCCGGCGCGAGATCGCGGAGGCCGTCAGCGCCCCGCACGCGCCGCCCGGCTCCTACCCCGGGACGTGCCGCGACCTCGACGAGGCCGAGCGCGCAGCGCGCCGGGCCGAGCGCCCGCCGGCCGTGCGGCTGCGCGCCCGCGAGCGCACGTGGACGATCCGGGACGCGCTCCACGGCGAGATCACCGGACACGTGGACGACCTCGTGCTGCGCCGTGGCGACGGCGCCCACGCCTACAACCTCGCGGTGGTCGTGGACGACGCGGACCAGGGCGTCGACCAGGTCGTGCGCGGCGACGACCTGCTGCACGCCGCCCCGGCGCAGGCGTACCTCACCCACGAGCTGGGAGTCGCGCCGCCGACCTACGCGCACGTGTCCCTCGCCCTCAACGCCGAGGGCCGGCGGCTGGCGAAGCGCGACGGCCCGGTGACCCTGCGCGACCTCTCCCCCGAGCGGGCCTGGGACCTCATCGGCGCCTCCCTCGGGGTCGGTGCCAGGTCGCCCGAGGCGCTGCTCGACGAGCTCGACCTCGCATCCCTCCCGCGCGAGCCGTGGGTCGTCACGCTGTGAGGGACCCCGTTTTGGAGACTCGGAGAACCGTCGGGTAGGCTTGCGGTCGCGGTTCAACCGCACAGCATGAGGCCCCGTGGCGCAGTTGGTTAGCGCGCCGCCCTGTCACGGCGGAGGTCGCGGGTTCGAGTCCCGTCGGGGTCGCCAGTGCTGAGAGCCCCGCCCGAATGGGCGGGGCTCTCGTCATTCCCGCACCCGTGCTCAGCCGGGCTGACCGAACACCTCGGCCTCCAGCGCGGCGAACTTCCGGCGCGAGAGCGCGTGGACGACGCGCAGCGGCGGCCCGCCCAGGTTCAGCACCCGGTGCTCGGCGTGAGCCGGCAGGCCCTTGAGCGCCCACGGCACGAAGAAGCGCGCCTCCGCGAGGCTCTGCTTCGAGCGGAAGCGGGTGCGCTCGAGCTCCTCCCACTCGTCGCCGCCGAGGTACCGCTGGAGGATTGCGACCGCCGCCGACTCCTCGTGGGCCAGGTGGAACCCCAGCACCTCGACGAGGTCCCCGAGGGTGTCGCACAGCAGGTCGTGGGCGCGCTGGTCGGCCGCCTGCGACAGCCGCTCCAGCTCGGTGGTCGCGGCGGTGAGCAGCGGGTCCAGCACGGCGTGCTCGGCCTCCATCTCCTGCAGGACACGCTCCGACGCCGTGTCGGAGGCCGCGCGGACGCGCTCGAGCAGCAGCGGCCAGAGGATCTCGTCCTCCTTCGTGTGGTGCTGGTGCAGCTCGTGCGTGAACCGCTGCCAGCGTTGCGCCAGCAGGGTCCACCGGGCACTGTCACCCGTCGCCGTCGTCGCGGCCGCGCGGTCGAAGTCGCGCAGGTCGCGGCGGAAAGCGTGGTGCAGGACGTACATCATCGTCATGTCGGCAGGCCCTTCCGGAGCGGCGGCCTGGCCGGGGAGCAACAAGGGAGCGGGGGTCATGGTTCTTCTCTCGTCTCGGGTACGGCGACCGGTGGCACGGCTGTCGTCCGTGCGAGCCGGTACGCAGGGAGGGAGACGCGACCGCCGCCGCTGATACGTCCGGCCGATTTCTGCGCGTCCCGGCGGGTGCGGTAGGGTGAACGTCGCTCGTCAGAGCACGGCCAGGTAGCTCAGTTGGTACGAGCGTCCGCCTGAAAAGCGGAAGGTCGCCGGTTCGACCCCGGCCCTGGCCACCACCTTGATATCCCCGGTCCCCGACCGGGGATTCTCTCGTTCGTCGCAAATCCGTTGGAGGAGCGGCCGCCTCCGCTTAGGCTGGAACGATGCGCTCCCGCCTCGTCCCGATCGCCCGCCGCCTGGGCGTGGTGCTCGGACTCCTCCTCGTCGCCTCGATGCTGGCGGCCCCCGCCCACGCGGCGAAGCCCAGCTCGCCGAAGCGCTTCGGCGGCTACGCGTTCGACACCTGCGTGTCCCCCTCCAACGAGGTCATGGACGCATGGAACGTGGCGTCGCCGTACACCGTCGTCGGCATCTACACCTCGGGCAACTCCCGGTACTGCGACGAGTCGAAGCAGCCGCATCTCAGCCCCGCGTGGGTCCAGCGCCAGGCGTCCCGCGGCTGGCTGTTCCTGCCGATCCACGTCGGCTACCAGGCGCCCTGCTTCGACTCGAAGTCCTCGAAGGAGCGCATGTCGTACGACCTGACCAAGGCCCGCGCCCAGGCCCGCGCCGACGCCGATGAGGCGGTGCGCAGCGCCGCACGCTACGGCTTCGCGAAGGGGAACGCGGTCTACCTCGACATCGAGTGGTACGACCGCACCAACGCGCGGTGCAGCGCCTCCGTGATGACCTTCATCGACGCCTTCGTCCAGCGCGTCCACCAGCGCGACTACAAGGTGGGCCTCTACTCCAGCGCCTCCGCCGCGATCCAGGCCGTCGACGAGGCGCGCCACGCGAAGCGCAGCGGCTTCGACTTCCCCGACCAGATGTGGTTCGCCTGGACGAACCGGAAGGCGAACACCGACGGCCGGCCCTACCTCTCGAACACGTTCTGGAGGCGCGACCGACTGCACCAGTACCACAACAACGTGGCGGTCTCCTACGGCGGACGCAAGGTCACGATCGACAAGAACGTCCTCACCGTGGGCGGCGGGTCCAAGGCCAAGAAGGAGCAGAAGGTCTGCGGCATCACGCCCACGCTGAAGCGCTACCGCAGTCTCAAGGCGGGCTCGCGCGGCGGCGACGTGAAGCTGCTGCAGTGCCTGCTCAAGCGCGCCGGCCACAGGGCCACCGTCACCGGCCGCTGGAACGCGCGGACCACGAAGGCCGTCAACTCCTACCGTGCCTCGCTCGGCTGGAAGCAGACCTCGTCGGTGTCGCGTCCGCTGTGGACCGCCCTGCTGTCGCGCGGCAAGACGCCGATCGCGCTCAAGCGGGGCAAGGTGGGCGAGCCCGTGCACCGGCTCCAGCGCACCCTGCGCGCCGCGGGCCACTCGGTCAACGTGACGGGCATCTTCGACGCCCGCACCGCGGGCGCCGTGCGCGCCTACCGCCGGAACGTGGGGCTCCCGGGCTACCAGACGGCCGACCGACGCGTGTGGGCCGCGCTCCAGGCCGGTCGCCGCTGACGGCTCAGGTGCGCGGCGCGGTCAGCATGATGCCGCCCAGCCCGACGAGCATCGCCCCACCGGTGCGCCGCACCGCGATGAGCCGGCGGGGCGACCGCACGAACCAGGCGCGCGCCGTGCCCGCCAGCAGCGCCCAGCCCGAGTCGCACACGATCGCGATGAGCAGGAAGAGCACGCCGAGCACGAGCATCTGCGCACCGATGGCCCCGGCCCCGAAGTCCACGAACTGCGGCAGCACGGCCACGAAGAACACGATCGTCTTGGGGTTGGTGACGCCGACGACGAAGCCCTCGGCGAGGCTGCGCCACGGCGAGTCGGTGGTGCCGCCGTCCCCGACGGCCGCCAGGTCGATCCTCCCGTGACGGATGGCCTGGATCCCCAGGTGGATGAGGTAGGCGGCGCCGAGCACCTTCACGACGGTGAACACCACGGCCGAGCCGGCGACGATCGCGCCGAGCCCGAGCGCCACGGCCGCGACGATCGGCAGGCCGCCGAGTCCGTTCCCCACCACGCTGAGGATCCCGGCGCGGCGTCCGTGCGCCAGCGACCGCCCGATGACGAACAGGACGCTCGGGCCGGGCACGAGGATCAGGACCAGCGACGCGAGGGAGAACGCCAGCAGGGTCTCGGGACTGGGCATGGATGAACAGTAGTCCTGCAGGCGCGCACCCCGGGGACGACGAACGGCCCACCCGGAGTCCGGGTGGGCCGTTCGCGTGGTCGGTCGATCAGTGCATGACGACCGGGGGCTGGCCCTGGTCGTCGAGCAGCCGGACCGGCTCGCTCTTGCGGGGCAGGAACGCGACCGGGATCAGCGTCACCAGGAGCACGGCGAACGCGACCCAGTAGGACTGCTCGAACGCCTGGGCCAGGTCGTTGAACCCGGCCTGCAGCTGGTCGGGCGTGACGCCCAGCAGCGAGACGAGCTCCGCGCCACGGTCGGTGTGCGAACCGGCCGCCAGCTGGGCGGGCGTGAGGCCCTCCTCGACACCGGGGATCTTCTCCGAGCCGGGGATGATCGAGCCCTTCTGCATGCCGTTGGTCAGCACGACGGAGATGACCGCGATGCCCGAGGCGCTGGCGACCTGCTGCACGACGTTCAGCAACGTCGAGCCGCGCGCCACCTCGTGGGAGGTGAGGGTCTTGAGCGCCGAGGTGAAGATCGGCATCATCGTGGCGCCCATGCCCAGCCCCATGACGAACAGCCACAGGATGATCTGCCAGTAGGGGGTGCTGGGCTCGGTGCTCATCGCCACGCCGAACATGCCGACGAGGATGCCGATGAAGCCGAACGGGACGATCCGCCCGACCGGGATCCGGTCGACGAGCGCGCCGGCGATCGGCATCGTCAGCATCGCGCCGATGCCCTGCGGGGCCACCAGGATGCCGGCCATCATGACCGACTCCCCGTGCACCTGCTGGAAGTACGTGGGCACCAGCAGCAGCGCGCCGAAGAAGGCGCTCGCGAACAGGAACATCACGATGAGCGACACGCGCAGGTTGCGGTTGCCGAGCAGCCGCAGGTCGAGCAGCGGGTGCTTGGGCTTGAACGACCAGACGACGAACGCACCGATCAGCAGCAGGCCGATGACGGTCGGGACGATCACCTTGCTGGCGAGCGCCGTGCCCTCGCCGGGGATGGACGAGATGCCGTACAGCAGCAGCGCCAGGCCGGGCGACATCAGCAGCATGCCGACGACGTCGAGGGACTCGCTCGGCTCGGGGGCGTCCTTCGGCAGCACGCGGGCGGCGTAGACCAGGCCGATCGCGCCGATCGGCAGGTTGATGAGGAACACCCAGTGCCAGGACGCGGCGTCGATCAGGATGCCGCCGATGATCGGGCCGAGGATGGGGCCGAGCAGCATCGGGATGCCCAGGATCGCCATGAGGCGACCCATGCGGTGCGGCCCGGCGGCCCGGGTCATGATCGTCATGCCCAGCGGCATCAGCATGCCGCCGCCGAGGCCCTGGAGCACGCGGAACGCGATGAGCGACTCGATGTTCCACGCCGCGGCGCACAGGACGGAGCCGAGCGTGAACAGCGCGATCGCGGTCATGTAGAGGCGCTTGGTGCCGAAGCGGTCGGCGGCCCAGCCGGTGAGCGGGATGACGGCCGCGAGCGCCAGCATGTACGCGGTGGCCGTCCAGGCGACGGTCGCGTACGCGAGCGGCTCGCCGTCGGTGGACAGCTCGGTCTGGAACGTGGGCAGCGCGACGTTCACGACCGTGACGTCCAGGATGGACATGATCGCGCCGAGCACCACCACCCCGGCGACCTTGAGGATCTCCGGGGTGATCTTGTCGTCGTCGATGACGACGTCTTCAGGAGGACTGGCTGACATCTGGTTCTTCCTTCGAAAGTGGCTTGAGGGCCTCGACGAGAGCGAGGCACTGTGCGGTGTCGAGGTCGTCGAGCAGCGTGCGCACGGCGTCCTCCTTCGACTTGAGGTGGCTCTGCGCCAGACTCCGACCGCGATCGGTGATGGCGACGAGCTTGACCCTTCGGTCCTCCGGGTTCTCGGTGCGCACGAGAAGCTTCTTGCGCACCAGCTGCTCGACGTTGCGACCGGCCGAGGCCGCCGACAACCCCACCGCCTCGGCGAGGTCGCCGATGGCGACCGGATGGTCGTGATGGGCGAGCGCGAAGACCAGTCTGGCCTGCGTGAAGGACAGTTTCAGGCCCGCGACCGTCTCCAGGGACTCACCCTCGGCCGTCGTGAAGACCTGCCCGAGGAATCCTCGGACGGCGTCGAACGCGCAGGCGTGGGGTGAGTCGTTCATGGCTCGAGAATACTAACGCACGTGCAACTATTGCGATGGCGTGACCTTCGTTACGCCCTGCGTGGACCGGGAGTTTCAGAACCTGCCGTAGAATTGCGCGAGTGCCTACACGCTCTGATCTGCGCAATGTCGCCATCGTCGCCCACGTCGACCATGGCAAGACCACTCTCGTCGACGCGATGCTGCAACAGCAGGGCGCGTACTCCGACCACCAGGAAGTGACCGATCGGGTCATGGACTCGGGTGATCTCGAGCGCGAGAAGGGCATCACCATCCTCGCGAAGAACACCGCGGTCAAGTACTACGGACCCGGCACCGAGGACATCCCCGGCAACGCCGTCACGATCAACATCATCGACACCCCCGGCCACGCCGACTTCGGTGGCGAGGTCGAGCGCGGCCTGTCGATGGTCGACGCCGTCGTGCTGCTGGTCGACGCCTCCGAGGGCCCGCTGCCCCAGACCCGCTTCGTGCTGCGCAAGGCGCTGCTGGCGAAGATGCCCGTCATCCTGGTCGTGAACAAGGTGGACCGTCCCGACGCCCGCATCGCCGAGGTCGTCGACGAGACGTACGACCTCTTCATGGACCTGCTGCCCGAGGACGCCGCCGACGACGCGCTCGACTTCCCCGTCGTCTACGCCTCCGGCAAGGCCGGCATCGCCTCCCTGGAGAAGCCCGAGGACGGCACGCTGCCCGCGGGCGAGAACCTCATCCCGCTGTTCCAGACGATCATGGAGCACGTCCCGGCCCCCGAGTACACCGAGGGCGCGCCGCTGCAGGCGCACGTCACCAACCTCGACTCCTCCCCCTTCCTGGGCCGCCTGGCGCTCGTGCGCGTCGAGGAGGGCGAGCTCAAGAAGGGCCAGCAGGTCGCATGGATGAAGCGCGACGGCTCGGTCGATCGCGTCAAGATCACCGAGCTGCTCATCACCGAGGCCCTCGACCGCAAGCCGGGCGAGAAGGCCGGCCCCGGCGACATCGTCGCCATCGCGGGCATCAGCGACATCAACATCGGTGAGACCCTGGCCGACCCCGAGAACCCGGTCGCGCTGCCGCTCATCCACGTCGACGAGCCCGCGATCTCGATGACCATCGGCACCAACACCTCGCCGCTGGCCGGTCGCGAGAAGGGCACGAAGGTCACCGCCCGCCTCGTCAAGGACCGCCTCGAGTCCGAGCTGATCGGCAACGTCTCGATCCGCGTGCTGCCCACCGAGCGTCCCGACGCGTGGGAGGTCCAGGGCCGCGGCGAGCTGGCGCTGGCCATCCTCGTCGAGCAGATGCGTCGCGAGGGCTACGAGCTCACCGTCGGCAAGCCGCAGGTCGTCACGCGCGAGATCAACGGCAAGCTGCACGAGCCCGTCGAGCGCCTCACCATCGACGCGCCCGAGGAGTACCTCGGCACGATCACCCAGCTGCTGGCCGTCCGCAAGGGCCGCATGGAGCAGATGGTCAACCACGGCACCGGCTGGGTCCGCATGGAGTTCCTGGTCCCGGCGCGCGGCCTGATCGGCTTCCGCACCGAGTTCCTCACCGACACCCGCGGCACCGGCATCGCCCACCACATCTCCGAGGGCTACGAGCCCTGGTTCGGCGAGATCTCCACGCGCCCCTCGGGCTCGCTGGTGGCCGACCGCGCCGGCGCCGTCACCTCGTTCGCCATGACCAACCTCCAGGAGCGCGGCACGCTGTTCGTCGAGCCCGCCACCGAGGTCTACGAGGGCATGATCGTCGGCGAGAACTCCCGTGATGACGACATGGACGTCAACATCACCAAGGAGAAGAAGCAGACCAACATCCGCTCGGCCACCTCGGACAACTTCGAGAAGGTCATCCCGCCGAAGAAGCTCTCGCTCGAGCAGTGCCTGGAGTTCTGCCGCGAGGACGAGTGCGTCGAGGTCACCCCGGCCAACGTGCGCATCCGCAAGGTGGTCCTGGACGCCGGCGAGCGCTCCCGCACCGCGCGCAAGCGCAAGTGACCTGACCCCAGCTCCACCGAACCCCTCCCCGGCCTCGCCGGGGAGGGGTTCGTCGTCTGCAAGCCCCCCGCGAACCTGTGCGTCTTGCGCATAGTGTGTGACACACACTATGGTGTGACGCATGGACGAGTTGACCCAGCAACACCTGCAGGAGCTGCGCCGCGGCACCGTCGTGCTCGCCTCACTGCTGAGCCTGCGCGAGCCGGGGTACGGCTACGGCCTGCTCGAGTCGCTGGCAGCGGCGGGCATCGCCGTGGACGGCAACACGCTCTACCCCCTGCTGCGACGCCTCGAGAAGCAGGGACTGCTCACCAGCGAGTGGAACACCGACGAGGCACGGCCGCGGAAGTTCTACCGCACGAGCGAAGCCGGGGAGCGCCTCACCGAGGCCCTGCTGGCCGACTGGCACGAGATCGACACCGCCTTGGGGCGGCTCACCTCCGGAGGAAGCTGATGACCACCACCCTGACCGACCGGTACGTTCACGCAGCCACCCGCTGGCTGCCGGGGAGCACCCGCACCGAGGTCGCCGCCGAGCTGCGCGAGCGGATCGGCGACACGGTCGCCGCCCGTGGCGGCACGCCTGACGCGGAGCGCGAGACCCTCGAGGAGCTCGGCGACCCGCTGCGCGTGGCGGTCGACTACACGGGGCGCGAGCCCATGCTGATCGGCCCTCGACTGTTCTTCCCGTGGCTGCGCCTGACGACGATCCTCGTCGCGGTCGTGGCACCCATCGTCACCGCGGTCGTCGTCCTCGTCGACGCGTTCGACGGCGACCCGATCGGGTCGATCATCGGCGGCGGCGTGTGGATGATGCTCGAGATGGTCGTGCACCTGGTCTTCTGGACGACGCTGGTGTTCGCGATCCTGGAGTGGACGGGGACGAAGGCCGAGGTCGAGACCTGGTCCGTCGACCAGCTGCCCGAGACCGACACGGGCACCGGCACCGCCGCCCTCGTCGCCAGCCTCGTCTTCCTGCCGATCTTCGCCGCCCTGATCGTGTGGCAGCACTTCGGCTCGCCGTTCTTCGCCGACGGTGAGCGGATCCCCATGGCCGACCCGGACCTGTGGTCCTGGTACCTGCCGCTCGTGCTGCTGACCTTGGCCCTCGAGCTGGGTCACGCTCTGTGGATCCACCGCACCGGCTGGACGTGGCCGGCGGCCTGGGCGAACCTCGTGCTCACCCTGCTGTTCGCCGTGCCCACGATCGTGCTGCTGCTCGACGGGGCCATCGTGAACCCCGACCTCGTCACCCACCTGGGGTGGGACGCCGACGTCACCCAGAAGGCGATGAACGGGATCGCGGTCGGCGTGGGCCTGGTCAGCCTGTGGGAGGGATTCGACGGCTTCCGCAAGGCGTACGCCCGCAGCCGCGGGTGAGCGTGCGCGGGGCGAGGGTCAGTAGCCCGAGCCCCGCGTCTGCGCAAGGTAGACCAGCGCGGCGACGGTGCCCAGCAGCGGCAGGATGCTGATTGGCTGGCGCACGACGATGTCGACGAAGATCGACAGCGGCAGGATCACCAGCCAGATGTTCTTGGGCAGCGTGCCGGCCATCTCGAAGTCGTACGGCTTGCGGCGGACGCAGTCGACCAGGGCGAAGACCTTGGTGCACATCAAGACCCACCAGATCAGTCCGGTCACGAAACCCATGGGGGGAAGACTACGGTGGGCACCACCCTGAGGTGGTGCCCACCGTGGATTCTCTGGGGGACGAGGTCAGGCCGAGGTGCTCGGCGCACCCGTGGACGACGTGGTCGTCGACGAGGTCGAGGCCTTCTTCGCCGGCGCCTTCTTCGCGGCGGCGGACTTCGTCGCCGTGGCCTTCTTGGCCGGCGTCGTCTTCTTGGCCGCGGAGGTCTTCTTGGCGGTCGCGGTGGAAGCGGACTTCGTGGCCGGCGCCTTCTTGGCCGTCGTGGACTTCGCGGTCGAGGCCTTCTTGGCGGTGGTGGTCTTCGCCGCCGTCGACTTCTTGGCCGCGGTGGACTTCGCCGCCGTCGACTTCTTGGCCGCGGTCTTCTTCGCCGCCGACTCCTTCTTCGCCGCGGTCGCGGCCGAGGTGCTCGACTTCTTGGCCGGCGAGGCCTTCTTCGTGCCGGTCGGCGCCGTGGCCTTGCGGATGCGGGCCGAGCTGGCGAACGACGCGGCAGCGGCGCCGGCGCTCTCGGTGGCGTCCTCGACGGCCTCGGCGGCCTTGCCGGTCAGGTCCTCGGCCTTGGCGGTGAGCTCGTCGATGATCTCCTCGGCCTTGCCCTTGAGGTCGTCGACCAGGTCGTCGGCCTTCTCGCGGAAGTCGTCGACGGCGCTCTTGAGGTCGTCGACCTTGACGTCCTCGACCTTGCCGCGCAGCTCGGCGACGAAGGCCTCGGCGCGGGCCGAGAAGTCCTCGGCAGCCGTGCGGACGTCGTCGACGGTCAGGCTCTTGGCCAGGACGCGGAAGTCGTCGCTCTTCTTCACGAGGTCGGAGTAGGCGGCCGTGGCCGAGCCGAGCGCGGTCTGCGCGAGGGTCTCGGCCTTCTTCTGCAGGGTGCTCACGTCGAAGCCCTTGACCGTGGACGGCAGGGCGGCGATGTCGTCCAGGATGGACTTGATCTGGGCGTTGATGGTGTCGGTGATGCTCATGGGTTCTCCTCGAGGTCTGCGGTTCCGACGAACGAACGGTAGATGTCCCGCAGCGCCGTCTTCTGGCGTGCGGTCAACCGCGGATCGCGGTCGATGGCGTCCTCGACCAGGGGCGCTCCCGACTGCTCGGCATCGAGGATGCCGGCGCGGACGTAGAGCGACTCGGCCGAGATCCTCAGTGCCTTCGCGATCTGCTGCAGCACCTCGGCGGACGGTTTGCGCAGACCTCGCTCGATCTGGCTGAGGTACGGATTCGAGACGTCCGCGAGCTCGGCCAGCTGTCGCAGCGACATCTGCGCCTGGGTGCGCTGGTCGCGCAGGTACTCGCCGAGCGACCCCACGGCCGACCCGACGCTTCCCGACACGTTCAGCTTTCCCATGTCTCCAGCGTGCTTGCAAAAGTTAGCATTTGCAAGCAAGTGTGATGCAACGGACACGACGGGGTGAAAAGACGTGAAACGGGTGGGGCTCGCGTTAGCCTGTGGTGGCCGATGTGCTCTCGGGCGGCCGCACCTTCGACCCAGCCCGCTTCTCCATGACCTCCTTGCTCCACCGGGCCCTGCTCGCGTTCGCCCTCACCGGCACCTTCCTCATCGCCCCCGCCGCCGCTGCGGACGCCGCCCCGAAGAAGCCCGCCAAGGTCACGAAGATCCGAGCGAAGACCAGCACGTCGACGCTCACGATCCACTGGGCGCGTCCTGCCCGCGCCAAGAAGGTCGCGATCTGCGTCAAGACGGCTCCACGCGCGAGGTCCTGCATCCGCAAGGTCAAGACGCGCCGGAACTCCATCACGTTCCGGGCGCTGCGGCCCAACTCCGGCACCGACTTCTACTACCGCCTCACCTCCTACCGCGGGAAGTACAAGGCCGCCACGCGCTGGAAGAAGGCGAACCTGCGCGTCGGCAAGGGCACCGCGAACCGCGTCGTGGGCGGCCGTGGGCACTACCTGTCGTACCACTGGTCGAAGGTCAGGAGCGCCTCGAGCTATGAGATCCAGCTGTCGACCAACCATCGCTTCAGCGGCCGGGTCGTCCAGGCGGGCCGCAAGGGCCTCGGCGCCAGAATCGACGACCTCAACGGCGGCATGACCTACCACGCCCGGGTCCGTGGCGTGAACGGGAAGGTCAAGGGCGCGTGGGGTCCCGTCACGCGCACCAAGCTGGCCGCCGTCCCCTCGCGGGTCACCGTCGCGACGTACAACCTGTGCGGCGAGGACAAGTGCCGCAGCGCCGACAGCGGCGCGTGGTTCCTGCGCAACGTGCCGACCTGGGCCGTGCGCAAGCCGCTGGCCGGCGCGGTCGTCCGGTCGGGCTCCCCCGACGTCGTGGTGACGCAGGAGTCGGCGACCCGGACCGCCTTCCACACGCAGCTGCCCGGCTTCACCCGCGGCGCCTACAAGAGCGCCAAGACGATCTACTTCCGGTCGTCGCGGTTCACCGCCCTCGGCGGTGGCGGCCTCACGCTGGACTCCGCCACCGGCCGGTACGCCACGTGGAACCTGCTGCGCGACCGGAAGACGGGGACCGCCTTCATCGTCACCAACGCCCACCTCGAGCCGCACAAGGGCGCCGCTCGTGACGAGCTACGCCTCAAGCAGACCGCGCGGCTGATCTCCAAGGTCAACGCCCTCAACCCGCACCGCCTCCCGGTGGTGTGGGGCGGGGACTTCAACTCGAACGAGTCGAACGCGAACCAGGACAACTACCCCGGTGGCTTCGACGCCCCCACCCAGCGCTTCGCGCGCCACGGCATCGTGAACTCGCTCGGCCTCGCCGGCTCGGCGATCAACGCCGAGCTGAACAGCGCGAACGCCGGTGTGCCGGTGCCGAAGTCGAACGGTCACCACGTCGACGCGATCTTCGTCCCGAGCTCGGGAATCACGGTGGAGGCTTGGTCGATGCCGGCGAACTTCATCCAGACCGAGACCGGCCGCGAGTACTCCACGCCGTTCCCGTCCGACCACAATCCCGTCGTCGCGAGGCTGGTCGTCGCGACCCCGTAGGATGCCCACGTGGCCGGTCTTTTTCGCTCAGTGTGCCTGGTGGGCGCGGGCGTCGCGCTGACCGGGTTCGCCGGCCTGCTGGCCGCCACCACCGACTCCGAGGGCCGCGGCCCGGTCGTCGAGCTGGCGGGGCTCGAGGAGCCCTATCTCAAGGTCACCTCGGTCGACGTCGATCCCCGCGAGGTGTCGCTCGCGTGGGCGGGCAACGGCAGCGAGTACCGGGTCAGCCTCGGCGAGGACCTGACCAAGCCCACGCGCACCCTCATCACCACCCAGCCGCAGGCGGTCCTGCCCGCGCCGGACGCCGCCGACCCCAAGGGCCGCGTGAGCTACCGCGTCGAGGCCGTCGACGAGGGAGACACCGAGATGGCGGTCGAGGGCACCGTCACGCTGCTGCCCCACGTGCCGGCGAAGCCTAAGGTGAAGCTCACGGCGCCCGACGGCGCGGTGCTGAAGTGGAAGCGCGCCGCCTACGCCACCACCTACGACGTCGCGGTGTCCCACTCCAAGCGCGAGCTGCCGCGCAAGGTCCGGCGCCTGAAGGAGGGCGGCACCGCCTTCGCCACCACCTCGCTCAAGCCCGAGAAGACCTACTACGTGCGCGTCCGGGCCGTCGGCGAGGCCGGCGTCAGTGAGTTCGGGCCGCCGATCAAGCTCACCACTCCCCCGGAGGCGTCGGAGTTCACGATCGGCTCGTGGAACATCTGCGCCGAGGCGTGCTCCGGCTTCGGCGGCCGCCGCGGCCCGCAGGCCGCGCAGGTCCACGCGGCCGAGGTCGACATCATGGCCGTCCAGGAGGCGGGCGGGAAGCGGGTCGGCCCCACCACGAACGCCGCCTTCAGCGGAGGCCCGCGGGGCCTCGTGATGGCCCAGGGCGGCGGCAACTCGCGCTACCTCTTCTACTCACCGGAGAAGTTCGAGCAGCTCGCCGGCGGGCGCTGGTCGCTGGGCCACGGCCGCTGGGCCACGTGGGCGCGCCTGGAGGACAAGGAGACCGAGCGACCGTTCGTCGTCGTCAGCGTCCATCTGCTCAGCGGCCACAACAAGACCGGTCAGCGCGCCTCCGAGATGCGCACCCTGATGGGTGGCCTCGCCTCGGTCAATCCCGCGGGCGATCCCGTCGTGCTGGCCGGCGACTTCAACTCGGGAACGCACCGCAACGGCGACACCGTCGGCCCGATCGTGCGCGCGAACGGGTACCGCGACACCGTCGAGGTCGCCGAGGAGACCGAGAACGCCCAGGTCAACACCGGCAGCCGCCGCGGCGACTCGGCGATCATGTCCGCCGACCACGTCGACCACATCTACGTGTCCGACCAGTGGGCCGTCCCGGCCTGGAAGCAGTGGGCGAGCCTGAGCGGCACCACCTACGTCGGACCGTGGCTGTCCGACCACAACATGATCGGCGCCACCGTGGCCCTCGAGCGCGACGACGAGGAGCTCGTGAAGGAGCCCAGCGAGGTCGTCACCGTGCCCGCGGAGATCGACGAGGACGTCGCACCGGGCACGCTCAACTGACGTCCGGCCCTGTCCTCATGCTGAAAACGATGTGACTGAAGTGACATCCGGCGGTTAGGCTCTCGACCATGCGTCTTCGCCTGCTCGCCTGTTCCGTGATCGCCGTCCTCACCGCGGCCACGCTCGGCACTCCCGCGGAGGCGGCCTCCAAGAAGCCCGGCGGGGTCGGCCTGGTGTCGGTCACCGGCGCCGCCACCTACGAGTCCGGGGGCAAGAAGTACGCCAAGGTCTCGATCACCTGGCCGAAGGCCACGCGAGCCAAGAAGTACCAGGTCTTCGCCGCGGGCTCCCGCGCCGGAGTCCTGAAGGCCAAGAAGGCGCGCGTCACCACGAAGTCCCGGCGCGCGACGATCACGAAGCTGCGCCGCAACCGCACCGTCTGGATCCAGGTGCGCGCCGTGAACGGCTCCAAGGCCGGCAAGCGGTCGGCCCGCATCGCCCGCGTGACGCCCGCCGCGACGAAGTCCCTCAGCACCAAGCGGTACCCCGCGTACAAGCTGATGAGCTACAACGTCTGCTCGAACGCGTGCAGCGGCTGGAGCTCGCGGATGCCCCTCGTGATCCGGGAGGTCCAGCGGATCAGGCCCGACGTCCTGGCCGTCCAGGAGGCCAGCCAGTGGAAGGGCGCCCAGATCCCCGGCTACACCGAGACCCTCGGCGGCAAGGACAACCGGATCTTCTACCGCACCGCCGCCTTCGAGCAGGTGACGCAGCAGCTGTCAGCCACCCAGCAGTCTGCCGAGTGCGAGACCACGTGGGACCCGGTCGCGAGGAAGGACGTGCGGGTCGAGCCGTGCATCCTGCCGCTCGACGGCGTCGCCGAGCCCGAGGGCAAGGACGCGCCCTGGACGGTCCTGCGCCACCGGGCCAGCGGCCAGGCCGCCGTCTTCGTGGGCGTCCACCTCAAGGTCGACGAGGCCCGCTCCAACGCCGGCGTCCGCGCCTCCCAGACCTCGAAGATCTTCGCCGACCTGAACAGCCAGCTCGCCTGGTGGGGCAAGCGGATGCACAACCTCCCGGTCGTCCTGATCGGCGACTTCAACACCAACCGCAGCCGTGCCGGCAACAGCCGGCTCGAGTCCGTGATGCACGCGAACGGCTTCTACGACGCCTACGAGCAGGCCCGCTCGGTGTCACGCCAGCACTTCAACACCGCCAACCCGCGCTGGTCCACCCAGCCCGTCGTCGGTGTGACGTGGGGCGACCACGTGGACAAGGTCTGGGTGCGCCCCGGGCGGTCGCGCGTGGTGCAGTGGGCCAACGTCGGCCTGATGTCCGGCGGCCGCTTCGTGGCCCCGCTGCCCTCGGACCACCACCCGCTGCTGGTGCGCGCCCAGATCTCCTGACCCGGGCGCGCCCGCCTCAGCCCTTCTTGTGGCGGGGCTTCTTGTCCTTCGCGTCGGGCTTGGAGTACGGCTTTCCCGCGCCCTTGGCATAGGGCTTCGACGGCGGCCGCTTGCGCTCGCCGCCGGGACGGCCCGCGTCGGGCTGGATGTCGATCTTCCGGCCCGAGATGCGGGTGCCGGCCAGCTGGTCGAACACCGCGTCGGGCAGGTCGGCCGGCAGCTCCACGATCGTGTGCTCGAGCCCGATCGTGATCTTGCCGAAGTCCGAGCGCTTCAGGCCGCCCTCGTTGGCGAGCGCGCCGACGACCATCGCGGGCCGGATCTTGTGGCGCTTGCCGACCGCCAGCCGGTAGGTGGCCATGCCGTCGGAGGTGGGACGCGGGGCGCGCTCACTGCGCTCGCGCGGGGCCCGCTTCTCCTGCGGCGGGTCGGGACGCAGGAAGAACTCCTTGTCGTCCTGGCCCATCACGGCGAGCGCGGCCGCGATGTCGGTCATGTCGACGTCGTGCTCCTGCGCGTACTGCTCCACGAGGCCGCGGTAGACGCTGAACTGTGGGTCGCCCATGGCGTTGGTGATCGAGCTGGCGAACCGGTCGGCGCGGCGGGCGTTGACCTCGTCGGGCGTCGGCACCGGCATCTGCTCCACCGGCCGGCCCGAGACCCGCTCGAGGGACTCGAGCATCCGGCGCTCGCGCGGGGTGACGAACACGATGGCGTCGCCCGAGCGGCCGGCGCGACCCGTGCGGCCGATGCGGTGCACGTACGCCTCGGGGTCGTGCGGGATGTCGTAGTTGACCACGTGGGTGATGCGGTCGACGTCGAGGCCGCGGGCGGCCACGTCCGTGGCCACGACGATGTCGATCGCGCCGCTCTTGAGCTGGCCGACGGTGCGCTCGCGCTGGGCCTGGGCGAGGTCGCCGTTGAGCGCGGCCACGGTGTAGCCGCGGCTGCGGAGCTTCTCGGCGAGCTCCTCGGTGGCCGACTTCGTGCGCACGAAGATCAGCATCGCGTCGCCCTGCTCGACCTCGAGCACGCGCGTCAGCGCGTCGAGCTTGTTGTGGTGCGAGACCGGCATCCAGCGCTGGCGCACGCTGGTGGTGCTGCGCTTCGCCTCCGGCGTCGAGATGTCCTGCGGGTCGTGCAGGTACCGCTTCGCGAGCCGGCGGATGCCCGGGGGCATCGTCGCGGAGAACAGCGCGACCTGCTTGTACTCGGGGGTGTCGGCCAGGATGCGCTCGACGTCCTCGGCGAAGCCCATGTTGAGCATCTCGTCGGCCTCGTCGAGGACGAGCATCTCCAGGTGCGACAGGTCGAGCGAGCCGCGGTCGAGGTGGTCGATCACGCGACCGGGCGTGCCGACGACGACCTGCGCACCGCGCTTGAGGCCCTGCAGCTGGGCGCCGTAGCTCTGGCCGCCGTAGACCGGCAGCACCTTCAGACCCGTGCCCGCGGAGTAGCTCTGGATCGCCTCGCTGACCTGGAGCGCGAGCTCGCGCGTGGGCGCCAGGACGAGCGCCTGCGTGCGCGGCGAGCCGGGGTCCAGGCGCTGGACCATCGGCAGCGCGAACGCGGCGGTCTTGCCGGTGCCGGTCTGGGCCAGGCCCACGACGTCGCCGCCCTTGAGCAGCGCGGGGATCGCCTGCGCCTGGATCGGGCTGGGCGTCTCGTAGCCGAGCCCGCGCACCACGGCGACGAGCGAGTCGTCCAGGCCGAGGTCGTCGAAAGAGGTCTCTTCGGTCATCACAGGTTCAATCCGGCCCGCACGTGCAGGCCTGCGTCGGGGTCGACGATCGGTTCCTGCGCGGCGGCGACGCCGTCGGCGAGGAGCGTGGCGTCGACCGGGGTGTTCCGCTTGATCAGCGCGAGCGCGATGGGCCCGAGCTCGTGGTGGCGTGCGGCACTGCCGACCTGCCCGACGACCTTGTCGCCGAGGAGGACGTCGGCACCGTGCGCCGGGAGGTGGTCGACGGAGCCGTCGACGTGGAGCAGGGTCAGCCGGCGGGGCGGGCGGCCGAGGTTGTAGACGCGGGCCACCGTCTCCTGGCCCCGGTAGCAGCCCTTGTCGAGGTGAACGGCCGAGCCGAGCAGCCCGACCTCGTTGGGGATCGTGCGCTCGTCGGTGTCGAGGCCGAAGCGGGGCCGCCCCGCCTCGATCCGCAGCGCCTCCCAGGCCAGCACGCCCACGGGCGTGCCCGGCACGGAGGTCAGGTCGTCCGTGAGCTCGGTGACGAGGCCACCGGCGTACCGGCCGACCACGAAGCGGTCGTCGACCGCCGCGACCTCGACGCGCGACATGAAGCGCATCCGGTCGAGGAACTGCACCAGCGCCGCGCCCGCGCCGGGCTCGGTGTGGGCCCAGAAGGTCTCGCCGTCGTCGACGCCGCTGAAGTCGTGCTCGATCCGGCCCTGCGGCGAGAGCAGCAGCACGTCGGTCCAGCGACCGGCGGCCAGGCCCTCGAGGTACTGCGTGGTGAGCGAGTGCAACCACGTCAGCCGGTCGGGACCGGTGATCCGCAGGACGTCGCGGTTCGAGAGGTCGACGAAGCCCTCGCCCGACAGCAGCGTGCGCTGCTCGGCGGCGAAGGTGGAGCCGTAGTGCGCCGCGACGCCCGCGTCGAGACCCTCGGAGTCGACGGCGCCCTGGCGGTCCAGCAGCGGGCTACGCACGCTCGAGCTTTCCCCAGAGGTGCGACTGCATGGGCTGACCCTCGGCGGCCATGTCGTAGGCGTACATCAGCGCGCCCTCGACGAGTCCGTACATCCGCTGTCCCGCGGTGTACTCCTTGGCGGTCACGGTGCGGGCCACGACGTCGGTGGCCAGGGTGATCCGGGCGCCGTCCCCCTCGCCGTACCAGATCTCGGCGTAACCGGTGGGGTGCGCCAGGACCAGCTCGACCCTGCCCTCCTCCGAGGGACGCAGGAAGCCGGTCTCGAGGGCGCCGGGGCGAACGCGCTCCCCCGCCTCGTCGGTGATCCAGGTGCGGCTGAAGTAGTGCAGGAACGGCCGGCCGTCATGGGCGAAGGCCACCTCCTGCTCGTAGCCGAACGCCTCGATGGTGGGGTAGTCGCCGCGGCCGTTGCCGTGCCAGGTCCCGAGGAGCCACGCCACGGGCATCAGCTCGGGGTGCAGGTCGGTGGGAATCTGGAAGGCCATGGGTTCCATGCTATCGGCCGCCGGAGAAGGCGCCGCTACGCTCCTGCCATGCGTGCGGTGGTGCAGCGGGTGAGCCGGGCCGAAGTCCGTGTCGACGGCGAGGCCGTGGGCCGCCTCGACGGGCCGGGGCTCGTGGTGCTGCTGGGCGTCACCCACGAGGACACCGCCGAGGACGCACGGCAGCTGGCCGCCAAGATCGCCCGGCTCCGCATCATGGCCGGAGAGCGGTCGGTGGACGAGATCGGTGGCGGGGTCCTGGCGATCAGCCAGTTCACGCTGTACGCCGACACCCGCAAGGGACGCCGGCCCTCGTGGGGCGCAGCGGCTCCCGGCTCCGTGGCCGAGCCGCTCTACGACGCGTTCTGTGCCGCCGTCGAGAGCGCCGGCGTGCCCGTGGAGCGCGGCGTCTTCGGCGCCGACATGGCGGTCGAGCTGGTCAATGACGGCCCCGTGACGATCGTGTTGGATTCCTGAAAGCTCCTCTCAGCAACGGCCGTCATACTGGAAAGGTTGTGACAACCATGAGGAGTGAGCGGTGACAGACGCACCCGAAGCGGTCCGGCGACCCGGATCGCGCGCGTCGAACCGTCGTTCCTTCCGCCAGCGCCACCCTGCCATCGTCTGGGCGGCCGTGCTGATCGTGCTGCTGCCGCTCGTGGGAGGTTCGGCCTACGCCTGGAACCTCAAGCGCAAGCTCGACGACGTCGACAAGGTGAAGGTCATCGAGGAGCAGCCCGACCCCGACGAGGGCCGCGCGCTCAACATCCTGCTGCTGGGCTCTGACAAGGGCGAGCCCCAGGAGGGCCAGTCCAAGAAGACCACCATCGCCGAGGACGCCGCCTCGGGCGACTGGCCCACCGGCAAGTACCGCAGCGACACGCTCATGGTGGTGCACATCCCGGCGGACCGGAAGAAGGTCTACCTCGTCTCGCTGCCCCGCGACTCGTTCGTCCCGATCTACGACGAGAAGGGCGAGACCGACCACTCCGAGAAGATCAACGCCGCGTTCAGCGCCGGCGGCCCGCGCGCGGCGATCAACACGGTGGAGAACCTCACCGGCCTGAAGATGGACCACCTGACGATCATCGACTGGGAGGGCTTCAAGGACCTGTCGTCCGCCGTCGGCGGCGTCGAGGTGACGATCCCGGAGTCGTTCTACGACCCCCAGCAGAAGATCCAGTGGGACGCGGGCACGCAGACGCTGGAGGGCAAGAAGGCGCTCGACTACGTCCGCACGCGGTACGGACTCGCCGGTGGCGACCTCGACCGGATCAAGCGCCAGCAGAACTTCATGCGCTCCCTCATGGGCAAGATGCTCAGCTCGGGCGTCACCACGAGCCCGACGAAGCTCACCAAGACGGTCTCGGCGCTGACCAAGAACCTCACGGTCGACGAGGGCTGGTCGGGCACGGCGATGGCCAAGCTGGCCCTGTCGCTGCGCGGCATCCGCACTGATGACGTCACCTTCATGACGGCCCCGGTGCAGGGCACCCAGACCGACCCCACCTACGGCAGCGTCGTGGTGCTCCAGCCGGACAAGATGGAGGAGCTGTTCACCGCGCTGAGCAAGGACCGCATGGCGGAGTACCTGCAGAAGTACCCCGACGACGTCCTGCCCGACCCCGAAGAGGTCTCCTGACCTAGGCGCCCCGGCGGTTCCACTCGATCGCCGGGCACGTGTCCATCACCATGGCCAGACCGGCGTCGATCGTGCGCTCGAAGGCGGCCTCGTCGATGACCCCCAGCTGGAACCAGACCGCCTGCGCGCCGATATCCACGGCCTGGTCGGCGAAGGGCCCGGCCTCCTCGGAGCGGCGGAACACGTCGACGACGTCGATCGGGAACGGCACGTCGGCCAGCGTCGCGTAGCCCTGCTCCCCCAGCACCACCGGCGCGTCGGGATGGATGGGCACGATGCGCTTGCCGCGCCGCTGGAGCAGCTGCGCGATCGAGTAGGCGGTGCGCGAGGTGTTGTTCGACAACCCCACGACGGCCCACGTGTCGAGGTCGTCGAGCATGAGGGAAACGGCGGCGGGATCCTGCCAGTCGGTCATGCTCCGACCGTAACCTCGACCGCCCGTGCGCGCCGGTCGGGAGGGCCCCTGCTCCGTCCGTATCCTGAACGCGTGACGACCGTCCTGACCTACGGAACCTTCGACCTCTTCCACATCGGCCACCTGCGCCTGCTGGAGCGCCTGTCCTCGATGGGCGACCGGCTCGTCGTCGGGGTCTCCACCGACGACTTCAACGCCGGGAAGGGCAAGAGCACGGTGGTCCCCTACGCCGATCGCGCCGCCATCGTGGGCGCGATCAAGGGCGTCGACCTGGTCCTGCCGGAGGAGTCGTGGGAGCAGAAGCGCCGCGACATCGTCGAGCAGGAGGTCGACGTGTTCGTCATGGGAGACGACTGGACGGGCAAGTTCGACGACCTGTCCGACCTGTGCCGCGTCGAGTACCTCCCCCGCACGAAGGGCATCTCCACCACGGGACTCAAGGAGATGCTGCGGGTGCTGGACCCCGCGCACATCGAGGAGATGCAGGACGCGCTGGGCGTCCTCTCACGCCTCCTCGACCACTACCGCGACCTCACCTGAGTCGCCGAGGCCCGGCAGCAGCAGCCGGAAGGTGGTGTGCTCGGTTCCGACGAGCTCGAGGTAGCCGCCCATCGTGCTCGCGAGGTCGGCGGCAATCGTCAGTCCGAGACCGCCCACGTCGCCCTGCTTGCGGCTGGCCCCGCGGTTGAAGATCTCGTTCCCGAACGTGCGGCGCCCGCGGTCGGCCACCACGATCTCCACGTAGGAGCCAGTGTCCTTCGCCTCGACGGTGACCGGGCTGACGCCGTGGCTCGACGCGTTCTCGATGAGCACGTCGAGGATCTGCACCACCGGCCCCGGGACGACGCGAGCGAAGACCTGGCCCCGCTCGATCTGGTGCACCATGTAGTTGTCGGGCGCGACGATGGGCTTCCAGCGAGCGACCACGTCGCTCACCAGCTCGCTCAGGTCGACGTCGGAGGCGTCGCCGAGTCGTTGACCCCGGGCCAGGCCCAGCAGCTCGTCGATCGCGCTGCTCAGCCGGTCGAGCTCAGGCAGGTAGCGATTGAGCTCCTCGGCGACCTCGGGCGGCGTCTGCGGCCACATCGAGAGGTCCTCCAGCTCGAGGCGCAGCGCCGTGATCGGCGTTCGCAGCTGGTGCGAGGCGTTGGCCGCGAACTCGCGCTCCCGTCGCACGAGCTCGCCCAGCCGGGCGGAGCTCGTCCGCAGAGCGGCGCCGATCGCCTCGGCCTCGGGGATCGAGTAGTGCGGGGGATCCACGTCGAAGCGTCCGAGGCCCAACCGGTCGGCCGCCTCGGCGAGCTCGTCGAAGGGCCGCGACAGCCGCCGCGCCAGGACGTAGCCGAAGGCCGCGGCGATCGCCACGAGGCTGAGGCCGATGAGGATCAGCGGCACGAGCGCGTCGGAGATCCGCTCCTCGATGAGGTCGCGCGACCGCGACAGCGTGAGTGTCCCGCCGTCCTCCAGGTCGCGCGTCTCCACGATGTCGTCCGCGGGGTCGGGCTCGGGCCCGGCGACGACGGAAGCCCCGGTCTCGGGCTCGTAGGTCAGTGTCTCGGCCTCGCTGAGGAAGCCGCTGAGGAACTCCACGTCCACCGCGGAGTCGTTCTTGCGCCGCTCGTCGACGACGGCGGCCAGCTGGTCGGCGGCCCGCTCGATCTTGCGCTCCTCGTACGAGGTGACGAGGTCGGCGAGCATGTAGGCGCGCGGGATGCCGTAGAGGGCGAGCATCGCCGCGGTCATGCCCACGAGGGCCACGACCAGCCGCTCACGCATCGGCCTGGTCTTCCAGCCGGAAGCCCACGCCGCGGACGTTCGCGATCTGCACCGGCGCCCCGGCGTCGTCGAGCTTCTGACGCAGGCGGCCCACCGTGGCGTCGACCATCTTGGTCGGGCCGAACCAGTTCTCGTCCCAGACCTCGTTGGTGAGGCGCTCCCGGGTGACCACGGCGCCGCGCACCTCGTCGAGCAGGACGAGGACGTCGAACTCCTTCGACGTCACGGCCACCTCCGTGATGCCCACCCAGATCCGGCGCGACGCCGGGTCCACGCGCAGGCCGGAGGAGGCGGGTGCCGCGGCCACCGCGGGCTCGACGGGCTCGACCGCCGCGCTGCGGCGCAGCAGCGCCCGTGCCCGCGCGAGGAGCTCGGCCAGGGCGAAGGGCTTGGAGAGATAGTCGTCGGCCCCCACGTCGAGGCCGACCACGCGATCGAGCTCACCGCCGCGCGCCGTCAGGATGATGATGCCGCCGAGGTAGCCGCCCTCGCGGACCTGGCGGCAGACCTCGAGCCCGTCGATGTCCGGCAGGCCCAGGTCGAGCAGCACGAGGTCGACACCTCCGGCCCTGATCCGCTCGACGGCCGTGAGGCCCTCCGCCACCCGCTCGACGGTGTAGCCCTCACGCTCGAGCGTGCGGACCAGGGGCGGGGCGATCTTGTCGTCGTCCTCGACGACGAGCACGTGAGTGGCCACGGTCACCGAGCATAGGGCCGGCGGGTGCGGAGAGCGTGCTCCCGTCTCACTCGCCCGTCCTGCACCAGCAGCACCACGACCGCCGCGCTGAGCGCGATCAGCGCCAGGCGGGTGGCCGAGAAGTCTCCCCCACCGTCGCCGGGGAGGCCCACCGTCATGGCCAGCAGGCTGCTGCCCGCCGACGCGGCCACGAGCGCGCCGGCGCCCAGGTGCGACTCGAAGCAGTTGTGCATCCACATCTTCACGGCGGTGAGACCGGCGACCACGGCGATCACGATCTCCATCACGACATAGACGCGCGACGGCGCCGCCGGGATCAGCGTCAGGTAGACCAGGCCGATCGCGAGGCAGGCAGCCGCGGCCCAGCGGGAGGCCTTCGTGCGCAGTCGTCGCATCAGAAGTCCCGGTCCAGGGCGCCGGACTCGGTGACGTTGGCGGTGGACGAGCGGATGCCCGACAGATCGGTGGCCGCACTGCTCGGCGTCCACACCATCGCGGCGGCGGTGGTGTTCGTCCGCAGGTCGCTGGCCTTGCCGCTGGCGAAGGTGCCGAGCTTGAGCGTGACGACGGTGCGCTCCAGGCCGTTCACCGTGGTGGTGCTGGCGGTCATCGTCGCGTTCAGGCTGACGGTGCGCAGCAGGCGGACGTAGTCGCCCTTGAGGTTGACCGAGCCCAGGCCCAGCACGGTGCTGCCGTTGAGGACGTCGAGCGTGTCGCCCTTGCTGCCGCGGAGCAGCGTCGGCAGGTTGCCGTCGCGGAGCCGGACCTGCACGTTCGTGGCCGAACCGTTCCAGC
Source organism: Aeromicrobium sp. JP4 (assembly GCF_054957925.1). Lineage (NCBI taxonomy): Bacteria > Bacillati > Actinomycetota > Actinomycetes > Propionibacteriales > Nocardioidaceae > Aeromicrobium > Aeromicrobium sp. JP4. The sequence goes on along the minus strand of NZ_CM143290.1, from coordinate 2,349,439 downwards.
CCGCCATGATCGAGGCCGGGTTGACCTGCGCGGTGTAGGTGAAGGTGATCGTGTCGTTCGCACCCGGCAGGCCGGCGGTGCTGCCCGAGCCGTTCGTGGTCTGGACGTCGGCTCCGGCAAGGGGGCTGTTGTCCACCGGTACCGTCTCGAGCGCGGAGATCGTGGAGCGGCCGGAGCCGTCGAGCAGGACCGCGCGCAGGTCGTACACGGCGCTGGCGACCTTCGTCGTGTCCCACGCGCAGGTGTAGGGCGACGTGGTGTCGGTGCAGACGTCGGTCCAGGTGGTGCCGCCGGTCGGGGCGTACTGGATGCGCACCGACGTGACGCCGGCGGTGGAGCTGGCGACGGCGGTGAGGGTGGCCGTGCGGCTCAGCAGGGCGCCGGGGTCGTCGAGAGACACCGAGGACACCGTGTTGTCGACGACGCGGTTCGCCACGGTGGCCGAGGTCGTCGTATTGCCGGCCTCGTCGGTGGCGACCGCACGGAACGAGTACGTGCCGTTCGCCAGGGCCGAGGTGCCGGCGCGGCAGGACCACGGCTCGGCCTCGATCGTGCACAGCGACTTCCAGGTGGAGGTGCCGGAAGCCGCGTACTGGAGCTCCACGGTGGCGACGCCGGAGTGGGCGTCGGCGGCCGTGGCGGCGAAGGTGCGCGTGCCGCTCAGCGGCGTGCCGGGGTCGATCATCGTGACGGTCGGGGCGACGTTGTCGACGGTGACGTCGGTGACGACCTCCGACGTGGTGGTGGTCGAGCCGGCCGTGAGCTGGGCGCGGAACTCGTAGTCACCCGACGCGACGGCGGCCGAGTTCCACGAGCACGTGTAGGGCGAGACCAGGTTCGAGCAGGCGGTCGACCAAGTGGAGGCGCCCACCAGGCGGTACTGCAGGCGCACCGTGTGGCTGAGCGTGCCCGTGTTGAAGGCGCCCGCGGAGAGCTGCACCGTGCCGCGGACCGTGTCGCCCGGGTCGTTCATCACGACGAGCAGCTTGTTCGCGACGGCCGTGCGGACGGGGTCGGACGTGGTCTCGTACCCGGCGAGGTCGGTCGCGCGGGCCCGGAGGTCGTAGCGGCCGTCGGCCAGTGCGGTGGTGGTCCACGCGCAGGAGTACGGGGCGGTCGCGTCAGTGCACAGCGCGGTCCAGGTGCCGGATCCGGCGAGGCTGTACTCGATCGTGACGTCCTTGACGCCGAGCCCGGAGTCCGAGGCCTGCGCCTCGATCGTCACCGTGCCCTGGACCGCCGTGCCGGGGGACGTCACGGCGACGGTCGGAGGCGTCCAGTCCGCGGCGGCGCGCACGGTGGCGGTGCCCTGCGTGGTGGAGGTGAAGGTCGCGGACGAGAAGCCCGGGGAGACGAAGGCGGCCACCGCGAGCAGGGCCAGAACGGCCAGCAGGGTCAGGGAACGACGCGCGGAGTCGATGCGCACGGGTCCACCTGCCTTCTGGTTCCGGTTCATGTGCTCAACGCTACGGAGCAGCGCTCCACGGGCGATCCACACGAGATCCTCGGGAGTTCCACACTTGGCGGCGGGTCGCGGCGACGGCTCAGGTGAGCGGGTCGCGGTGACGGCTCAGGTGAGCGCGTGGCGGCCGGCCACGGCCACGGGGATGGCCCGGGCGCCGGCCTTCTTCGCCGGGGCGCCGGCGGTGGGCGTCAGCGGCGCGGGAGCGTCGTCGTCCTCGGGGCGACGCAAGGCGCGGCCGAGATCGACCAGGGCGATCAGGGCGATGAGTCCGGCCGGCACGCCGATGACGAGCATGCGGGTCTCGCGGTCGGCCAGGGCCATGAAGGCGTACCCGACGTACGGGACGGTCTGCTCCACGACCGGCTGGGTGCCCGAGAGGAGGCTGAACTCCCACGGGTCTGGGTCGGGGTTGGCGTCGCCCTGGGTCGTGAAGAGGCGGGCGCCGCTCTCGCCGGGCTCGATCTGCGTGATGCGGTGCGTGACGAGCGTCGAGACGCCGCTGTCGGCCGGGGGGAGGTAGGTGATGACGTCGCCGACGGCGAGGTCGGCCACGGGCACGGGGCGCTCGAAGGCGATCGAGCCCTTCTCGAACGTGCCGGACATCGAGCCGCCGGTGATCACGTAGCGCTCGAAGCCGAAGAGGCTGGGGGCGATGTAGGCCACGCTGGCGACGGTGACGACGAGGAGGAGCAGCGTGGTGACGCCACGGCCGAGGAGGCGGGCTGCTCGCGTGAGGTGCTTCATCGGGGTCTCCCTCGTCGGTCGGTACTGGTGGGTCGGTGTGCTCCGGGCTGGGTGGCAGGGCGCCCGAACGACGCCCTGCCGTCAACCCAGTTCCCCGGAGCGGGGCGTCACTGGTTCGTGGTGGTCCCGTCCAGCTGGACGGCGTCCCAGGTGTACGTGGCGGTCGCGGCCTTGCCCTGCTGCGTGTTGGACGCGGCCTGGTCGAGGGTGACCGTGAAGGTGTAGTCGTTCGCCTCGCCGGCGGCCCACGTGCCGAGCGTGTTCTTGGTGCCGTCGGCCAGACCGCCGAAGGTGCCCGAGTAGACGGTCGTGTTCTTCGTCGTGTTCTTGATGACGAGCTTGAGGTTCTCGCCGTCGAAGCCGTTGGTGGAGGCCACCTCGGTCAGCGAGAAGTTCGCGGGCAGCGTGCCGGTGTTGGTCAGCTTGAGCGAACCGTTGAGGACGTCGCCCGGCTTGAGGTTGTCGAGGTTGAAGACCGCCTGGCCGGCCTTGGAGTTGCTCTGCGTCAGCGTGCCGGAGGTGGCGGCGCTGATGGTGTTGCCCGTGGTCGAGCTGAAGGTCGCGCCCGAGCCCACGGCGATGACGCCGGCGGCCAGCAGCGTGGCGAGGGGGACGAGGACCTTGGTGGAACGGCTGGTGCGCATGTGCTTCTCCTGTGTTCGGGTGCCGGCCGCACTCTGCGGTCTGGCTGGGTTGACAAGAAGAACGCTACGGAGGCCAGATCCACACGATGTCCACGTGGAATCCACCGCCGGTCCCCACTTCGGCACCGTTTGTCCACCGCTGCGCCACCAGGTCCACACGCATGACGAAGGGCCCCGGGAGATCACTCCCGGGGCCCTTCGGTGCTGCTGGGTCAGATGGCGACGGCCACGTCCGCGACCGAGCCCTTGGCGGCGACCACCTGCGAGTCGACCACCTCCGCTCGCGGCGCCAGCGTGCGCAGCGTCCAGGTGCCGGGCGCGGCGAAGAACCGGAACTGGCCGGTCGCCGACGTCGGCACCTCGGCGGTGAACTCACCGTTGCGGTCGAGCAGGCGCACGTAGGCGTTGCCCACCGGCTGCTCGTCGCGCAGCACGACTCCCTGGATCACGGCCTGGTTCGTCACGTCGACGCCCTCGAGGCTCGGTCCGCCCTTGATCGCTCCACACATGGTCAGGCCTTTCCGGGCTCGTCGCCGAGGGCGACCGGCACGCCGCGCAGCGAGCCGTACTCGCTCCACGAGCCGTCGTAGTTCTTGACGTTGGGGTAGCCGAGGATCTCGCTCAACACGAACCACGTGTGCGAGCTGCGCTCGCCGATGCGGCAGTACGCGATGGTGTCCTTGCCCTCGTCGAGGCCGGCGCCTGCGTACAGCGCGGAGAGCTCCTCGTCCTTGCGGAAGGTGCCGTCGTCGTTCGCGGCCTTGCTCCACGGCACGTTGCCGGCGGTGGGGATGTGGCCACCGATCTGCGCGGCCTCCTGGGGCAGGTGCGCCGGGGCGAGCAGGCGACCGGCGAACTCGTCGGGGCTGCGCACGTCGATGAGGTTCTTGGTGCCGATGGCCTCGACGACCTCCTCGCGGTAGGCGCGGATGTCCTCGTTGGGCTCCTGCGCCGAGTAGGTGGTGGCCGGGCGCGTGGTGACCTCGTCGGTCAGCTCACGGCTGTCGAGCTCCCACTTCTTGCGGCCGCCGTCGAGCAGGCGCAGGTCGGTGTGGCCGTAGTACTTGAGGTACCAGTAGGCGTAGGCCGCGAACCAGTTGTTGTTGCCGCCGTAGAAGACGACCGTGTCGTCGTTCGACACGCCCTTCTCGCTCAGCAGGGCCTCGAGGCGGTCCTTGCTGATGAAGTCGTGGCGGACGCCGTCCTGCAGGTCCTTCTTCCAGTCCAGCTTGATGGCGCCGGGGATGTGGCCCTTGTCGTAGGCCTCGACGTCCTCGTCGACCTCGATGAGGACGACGTTCTCGTCGTTCAGGTGTTCCTCGACCCAGTCGGCGGTGACGAGTGCGGTCTCGCGGCTCATGGTGGTTCCTTTTCCTCTGCGGAGTGGTGGTTGCGACGTGTGGTTCAGGCGCTCATGCCAGTGGCCTGGCGAGGCGGCGGGTGGTCAGGTAGAGCTCGCAGCCCAGGCAGAAGCCCGTGGTGGCGTTGAGGAGGGCGGCGACGAGGGCGAAGCCCACGGCGACGAGTCCGACGGTGGTCAGGCCGGTCGCGAGGGCGACGAGGCCGATCAGGGTGAAGGCCAGGCCGACCGCCTGCGCGAAGCGCGGGGGGCGGGAGTCCTCGGTCCGGGCAGGAGCCCCGATCCGCGGCCGGACGGCGGTGCGGAACAGCCACGCCCAGGGCGACGCCGACAGCGACACGAACACACCGAGGGCGAAGACGCCGGTCTGGACGGCCAGCAGCACCTCGCGCCACGGCGACGGCAGCACGAGCACCAGCGCCAGGACGGCGGCGGTGATCGCGGCGGTGAAGCGGAGCGCGCGCGGATCGACGACGGAGGTGTCGTGAGGCATGGAGGTTCTCCGAACAGGAGGGAGGGCTGACGAACGTACGGGCGGAGGTGTCAGCGCAGACGACACAGCGCCGAACGCGTGCGGCAGTTGTCCACTGCGCGGCGTCGGGTGAGATGTGTCGTGAACATGCGCCCACAGTAGGCGGTAGGGCACACCCGACCTCCGTTGAATCTCATTCAGCGAGACGAGCGTCCGCTAAGTGAGACGACTCAGGCGAGAGCGCGGTCCAGCGCCACCAGCACCTGGTCGCGCGTCGGGGCCCCCGACGCGCGTTCCACGATGCGGCCCGACGCGTCGAGCACCAACACCGTGGGCGTCCGCAGCACGCCCACCCGCCGGACGAGATCGAGCTCGGACTCGGCGTCGATCTCCACCGCGGAGACGCCCGGGACGAGGGCGGTCACCTGACCCAGGACCTGCCGGGTGGCACGGCACGGGGCGCAGAAGGCACTGGAGAACTGGACCAGCGTGGCCCGCTCCCCCAGCGGCACACCGAGGTCGTGCGGGCTCAGCCGCCCGTCCTCCTCGTCGCCCGCCGATCCGGCGAACCGGCCGTTCTTCCACTGCATCGCGGCGGCCAGCACGACCGCCACGACGACGGCCACCAGGAGCACCTCGACTCCGTCCACCGGCTCTCCTCCTCGGTTCGTTCCGCGTGTGACATCGGTGTGACGTGGTTCTCACTGATGGAGCGCCGCTCGTCACAGCCCCGTGACATGAAGTATGGTCGACGAGGCAATGAGGCTTCGATGAACACGGTGCGTTCGTCGGGGCCTCGACGTGTATAGGAGGCCAACCACGTGTCCCACCTGTTGCTGCTGACCAAGAGCTCGCAGTCCTCGGTCGAGGTCCTGCCCTCACTCGCGCTGCTCCCCCACCACGTCAAGATCCTGCCCGCGGAGGCCAGCGCCCTCATCGACGCGCCCCCGTGCGACGCCGTCCTGGTCGACGGCCGCCACGACCTGGCGCAGGTCCGCAGCCTCACCCGCGTGATCCGCACGACCGGCATCGAGTGCCCGCTCGTCCTCATCCTCACCGAGGGCGGCCTCACCGTCGCCGCCGCCGACTGGGGCATGGACGACGTCATCCTCACCACCGCCGGCCCGGCCGAGCTGGAGGCCCGTCTGCGCCTGGCCATGGGCCGCGTCGCCGCCGACGGCGACAAGTCCGAGGACGACAGCCACATCATCAGCGCCAGCGGCCTCGTGGTCGACGACGTCACCTACACCGCCAAGCTCGACGGCCGGGTCCTGGACCTGACGTTCAAGGAGTTCGAGCTCCTCAAGTTCCTGGCCCAGCACCCGGGCCGCGTGTTCACCCGCCAGCAGCTGCTGCAGGAGGTGTGGGGCTACGACTACTTCGGTGGCACCCGCACCGTCGACGTCCACGTCCGCCGCCTGCGCGCCAAGCTGGGCCCCGAGAACGAGACGCTCATCGGCACCGTCCGCAACGTGGGCTACCGGTTCGTCTCGCGCCGCGAGTCCGGCGAGGTCGCGGCCGAGCGTGCCGCCGAGCGCCAGGAGTCCGCGCGCCGTCAGGTCGCCGGCCGCGCCTGATCCGCGCCCCCGGCGCGTGAGCGTGGCTCAGTCCAGCGTGGGGATGAGCTCGTCGAGGTACTCGACCGTGTCGGGCCAGCCCTCGACCGCGTGGCACGGGACGCCGAGCGCCAGCACCGGGTAGTCGTTGCCCTCCGGGTCGAGCCGGTCGCCGACGAACAGCATGTCGTCGAGGCTGATGCCGGTGGCGTCCGCCAGCTGCTTCATCCCGTACGCCTTGTCGATCCCGCGGTGGGTGATGTCGACCGACGTGGAGCCGCCCGAGCGCACCTCCAGATCGGGCAGCACGGCGGCGACGGCGTCGCGCAGCGCGCCCTTCTTCCTCCCGTCGGGGTCCCACGCCATCTTCGCCTCGATCGGCGCCCTTTGGCCGAGCGCGGAGAAGGTGATCTGCGAGCCGCGGTCCTCCAGGATGTCGCCCCAGGTCTGCGACTCCCACAGGCCGAGGCGCTTCGCCTCCTGCTCGACCGCGGCGAGCGCGCGATCGCGCTCGTCCTCGGTCAGGGCGTGCGCGTAGACCGTGACGATCTCGTCGCCGCGCAGCCGGTAGTACTGGGTGCCGCACGTGGGCAGCAGGTGGATCCGCTCCAGGACCTCGGCCGGAGCGGGCGGCAGCTGCTCCACGACCTGCTTGCGGAACTGCTCCAGCTGGCCACCGGAGATGATCGCCACCTCGACGCGTTCGGCGAGCCGGACGAGCTGGTCGCCGATGGCCTCGGGGATCGCGCACTTCGACGGGGCGAGCGTGTCGTCGAGATCGAAGGCGACGAGTCGGGGTCCGGACACGCGAGGGAGTCTACTGTTGAGTACATGCGCCGTCTGCACAACATGACCCAGGCGTACGACTGGGGCTCCACGAGTGACATTCCTCGATTCCTGGGGCGCACGGGATCGGGGGAACCGGTCGCCGAGATGTGGCTGGGCACCCATCCCCTGGCCCCCTCGCAGGTCGAGACGCCCGAGGGTCTGCGCCCGCTGTCCGACGTGGCCGGCGAGATCCCCTTCATGCTCAAGATCCTCGCGGCCGAGCAGCCGCTGTCGATCCAGGTGCACCCCGGCCAGGCCGAGGCGAGGGAGGGATTCGCGCGCGAGGAGGCGGCCGGCGTACCGCTGGACTCGCCGCAGCGCGTGTTCAAGGACCCGAACCACAAGCCCGAGATGGTCTACGCGCTCAGCACTTTCGACACCCTCGTGGGCTTCCGCCCCACCGCCGAGATCCTGCGCGTCTTCTCCCAGCTCGACACCCCCACGATCAACGCCGCGTCCGCCACCCTGCGCGCGAAGACGGGCTTCAAGGGCATCGTCCGCGTCCTGGAGAACCTGCTGATCGCGCCCCCGCCGCCGGCCGAGATCGCCCAGGTCGTCATCCAGTGCAAGGCGCTCGTGCACGACGGCGTCGACATCAAGCGCGCCTACAGCACCGCGGCGATGATCGCCCGGCACCATCCCGACGACGTGGGCATCGTGGTCTCGCTGCTGCTCAACCGCTTCACGCTCCAGCCGGGCGAGGCGATGTTCCTGGGCACGGGCGTCATCCACGCGCACCTGTCGGGCCTGTGCCTGGAGGCCATGGTCAACTCCGACAACGTCATGCGCGCCGGACTCACCCGCAAGGCGCTCGACCCCGAGGGCCTGATCCGCTGCCTCGAGGCCGGCATGGCCCGCGTCGCTCGGGTCGAGCCGGGGTACCCCTCGTTCTCCACGGAGGTCTACCACCCGGAGGTCGAGGAGTTCGCGCTCGCGGTCACCCAGGTGTCCCCCGCCGACCCCGACGGCGTCTCGATCATCGCCGCCGCGCACTCGATCGTCATGTGCATCGGCGGTGCCGTGCAGCTGCTGAACTCGCGCGGCGAGAAGGTCCCGCTGAGCCGCGGCGAGACGGTCTACACCGACGCCGAGGACGGCGACCTCACCCTCGTGGGCACGGGCGAGATCGCCCAGATCTACCTGCCCGGTCCCGGCACGCCCGACTCCGAGCTCAAGGACCTGGTGGGCCACCGGCCGGTGCGCGCGATCCCCTGAGGATCAGAGCAGGTCGGCGCGGTCGAGCCCGGGCAGCTGCGCCACGATCTCCTTGACCCGCTGCGACTGGGCGAGGTCGAGCACCAGCACGGCGTCGTCGGTCTGCACGACGGCCACGTTGCGCAGGCCCAGCACGGCGATCTGCACGCCCTCCTGACCGCGGGCCACGCCGTCGGCGTCCACCCAGAGCACGTCGGGCGACGAGCCGAGCGTCGCGATGGAGGCGAAGTCGCCGAGGTCGTCCCACCCGAAGGTGGCCGGGACGACCGCCATGCCGCCCTCCGCGGCCACCGGCTCGGCGACGGCGTGGTCGATGGCGATCTTCTCCAGCGACGGCCAGGTGCGACCGAGCTCGGCCACGAAGCCCGGGGTGCCCCACGCGGCGGCGACCGCCCGCAGGCCGGCGGCGAGCTCGGGCCGGAAGCGCGCGAGCGAGTCGAGCAGGACCGACGCGCGGGCCACGAACATCCCGGCGTTCCACACGTGGTCGCCCGAGGCCAGGTAGCCGCGCGCGGTCGCCTCGTCGGGCTTCTCCACGAAGCTGCGCACCGCCCGGGCCGAGCCGAACCCCTCGAGCGGGTCGCCCGACGCGATGTAGCCGAACGCGGTGGACGGCTCGGTGGGCTCGATCCCGATCGTGACGATGTAGCCCTGCTCGGCCACGGCGATCGCCTCGCGCACGGCATCGGCGAAGCGGTCGGGGTCGGGGATGCGGTGGTCGGCGGCGAACGAGCCCACGACGGCGTCGGGGTCGGCGCGCTCGATGATCGCGGCGGCGAGGCCGATCGCCGGCATCGACTCGCGCGGCGACGGCTCGAGCAGGAGGTTCACGAGCTCGGGCAGCTGCGCGGCGATCGCGCTGCCGTGCGCAGCGCCGGAGACCACGTGGATGTGCTCGACCGACGCGAGCGGCAGCATCCGGTCCCACGTCTGCTGGATCAGCGTGCGGCCGGTGCCCTCGAGGTCGAGCAGGAACTTCGGCCGGGCCTTCCGCGACAGCGGCCACAGGCGGGTTCCGGCGCCGCCGGCCGGGATGATGGCGTGGAACGTGGACACGGCGGTCACTGTAGTGGTCCACGAGGGACGGCGTAACGGGTCGACGGCGCGCGGGCCAGCCATACTGGGTGCCGTGTCCCGCCTCACCGCCCGTGAACTGATCGACCTCGTCCTCGACCCCGGATCCTGGGAGTCGTGGGACGAGCCGGTCGACCACACCGTGCACCCCGAGCCCTACCGCACCGACCTGCTGGCCGCGGCCGAGCGCGCGGGCACCGACGAGTCGATCATCACCGGTCGCGCCCTGATGCGAGGCCGGCCGGTGGCCGTCCTGGTGAACGAGTTCAAGTTCCTCGCCGGATCGATCGGCCAGGTGGCGGCCGAGCGCATCGTGCGCGCCGTGCGACGCGCCACCGCCGAGGGAATCCCCGTGCTGGCGACCACCGCCTCGGGCGGCACCCGCATGCAGGAGGGCACGCCCGCGTTCGTCCGCATGGTCGACATCTCCCGCGCGCTGATGGACCACAAGGCGGCCGGTCTGCCCTACCTCATCTACCTGCGCCACCCCACCACCGGCGGCGTCTTCGCCTCGTGGGGCTCGCTTGGCCACATCACGATCGCCGAGCCCGGGGCCCTCATCGGCTTCCTCGGCCCGAAGGTCTACGAGCTGCTCAACGGCGCCCCCTTCCCGCCCGGCATCCAGACCTCGGACAACCTCGCGAACCGCGGGATCATCGACGCCGTCGTGATGCCCGAGGAGCTGCCCTTCATGGTGGACACGGCGCTGTCGATCCTCATCGACCCGCCGAAGGAGTCCACCCGGGCCCGACGTCCGGGCGCAACGGAGCGCCGTCACGAGACGTGGGACTCGGTGCTGCTCACCCGCACCCCCGACCGCCCCGGCGTCCGCGAGGTGCTGCGCTGGGGCAGCGACGAGATCATCCGCCTGCAGGGCACCGAGCGCGGCGAGCGCGACGCCGCGATGATCGTCGCCCTGGCCCGGATCGACGGCGAGCCCTGCGTCGTGATCGGCCAGGACCGCACGACCCAGAGCCGGATCAAGCCGATGGGCCCCGCGGCCCTGCGTGAGGCCCGACGCGGCATGAAGCTCGCGAACGAGCTGGGCCTGCCGCTCGTGTCGTTCATCGACACCCCGGGCGCCGAGCTGTCCCCCGATGCCGAGCAGGGCGCCATCGCGGGCGAGATCGCCCGCTGCATCAGCTCGATGTCGACGATGCGCGTCCCCTCCGTCTCGGTGCTGCTGGGCCAGGGCTGCGGCGGCGGCGCGCTGGCGCTGCTGCCGGCCTCGCGCACGATCGCGGCCGAGAACTCGTGGCTGTCGCCGCTGCCGCCCGAGGGCGCGAGCGCCATCGTGTTCGGCGACGTCGACCACGCCGCCCAGCTGTCCGCCGAGCAGCGCATCAGCGCCTTCGACCTCCACGAGTCCGGCGCGGTGCACCACCTCGTGCCCGAGCCGGACGACGACGACCCCGAGTCCTTCGCCCGGGCGATGGCGGCCGAGGTGGCCCATCACCTGCGTGAGCTGAGGGGGCAGGCATGACGCTCCTCGACCTGGCCGAGGCCGTCCTCGAGGCCGACGGCGTCGCTCCCTTCAACGAGGCCACCGCGATCGCGCTGCGCGACGGCACTGCCCTGCGCCTGGAGCGGTACGACGAGGTCGTGGGTGCCGTCGCGGTCGGTGACGCTCCCGTCGAGCTCGTCGTCCACCCGCGCTACCGCCGCCAGGGCCGTGGCCGGGCGCTCGTCGACGACCTGGTCGCCCGCGGCGAGACCCGGTTCTGGGCCCACGGCGACCTGCCGGGTGCCCAGGCCCTCGCCGCGGCCGCCGGGCTGCGCGCCGTGCGCACGCTGCTCGTGCTGACCACCTCCGACCGCGAGGTCGAGGAGCCGCGCCTGCCCACGGGTGTCTCGATCCGGCCCTTCGAGGAAACCGACGCCGACGCCGTCGTCGCTGTGAACGCCCGCGCGTTCGCGCACCACCCGGAGCAGGGTGCGATGGATCGCGCCGACTTCGACCGGCGCCGCGCCCAGGCGTGGTTCGACCCCGCCGGCCTCTTCGTCGCCGAGCGCGACGGCACGGTGGTCGGCTTCCACTGGACCAAGGTCGAGGACGGCGTCGGCGAGGTCTACGTGGTCGGCGTCGATCCGTCCGCCCACGGCGGCGGGCTGGGCACCGCCCTCACGGCCGTCGGGCTGCGCCACCTCTGGTCGCAGGACGTCGCAGCGATCGACCTTTACGTCGAGGGGGACAACGACCCGGCGCTGGCGGTGTACCGGCGCCTCGGGTTCACCGAGAAGGCGCGCGACGTCCTCTACGCCACGCAGGACTGAGTCAGACCACGCCGCGCTGCAGCTCCGCGGCGATCCTGCGCACGGCGGCCGGCGCGGCGGTGCCGAACCCGACCATCGTCGCGAAGCCGTGGATCAGCCCTTCCTCACGGTGGGCGGTCACCGGGACCCCGGCCTCGCGCAGCGCCTCGGCGTAGGCCTCGCCCTCGTCGCGCAGCGGGTCGAAGGCCGCGGTGACGACGTGCGCGGGCGGCAGGTCGTGCAGGTCGCCCCGGATCGGGGAGATCCGTGGGTCGGAGCGGTCCTCGCCGCGGGCGAGGTACGCACCGGAGAACTCGTCCATGAGGTCCTCCGTGAGGAAGTACCCGTGGCCGAACTCGCGCCGGCTGCGCGTGATCGTGGTGAAGTCCGTGACCGGGTAGACGAGCAGCTGGAAGCGCGGCACCGGCCCGCCGGAGCGGACCATCTCCTGAGCCACGACGGTCGCCAGGTTGCCCCCGGCGCTGTCACCGCCGACCGCGATCCGGTCGGGGTCGAGCGCCAGGCCCGACGCGTTCTCGCAGACCCAGCTCCACGCCGCGAGGCAGTCGTCCACGGCTGCGGGGAACGGGTGCTCGGGAGCGAGCCGGTAGTCCACCGCGACGACGCGCACCATCGCCTGCTCCGCCAGGTAGCGGCACACCGCGTCGTGGCTGTCCAGGTCGCCGAGGGTGAACCCGCCGCCGTGGAACCACACCAGGGCGGGCGAGGGCCCACGCAGGTCCCGCGGCGTGTAGAACCGGAGCCGGAGCGGGCCCGCCGGACCGGCGATCTGGCGCTCGGTGACGGCGCCGATGGGCTGGGCGCCGCCGAGCAGTCGATCGGCGCGGACCAGGTCGCGTCGCTGACGGCTGATCGGGGTGGCGGCGGGGTCGGGATTCTCGAGTCGCAGGAGCGCCAGCAGGGCCTGCATGTCGGGGTGCAGCACCTGGTCGCCGTGCCGGACCGGCCGCCCGAAGGCGACCCGTTTCAGCGGCCTGGGAGCCGCGCCGACGGCGGCGACAGCGGCCCTCCGGGCCCGTCCTGAGACGCTCATGGGGGCGAACGTAGCAGCCCCATCCGTCACGTCAGTCACGCCGATCCGACCATTGACGCGCTTTTTCTTGGGACATGGCGCATCATGAAGGGGACGACACCACGTCTCGTAGGCGACGAGAGGACAAGTCGATGGGCACTGCCAAAGCACTCAAGGTCGACCAGAGGGACCCGCAGCCCAGCCTGGCCGCGCCTTTGGGCGAGACGCCGGTGGCCCGCCCCGGCTTCCGCCGGTCCATGCTCTTCCTCGTCCTGCTCTCGGTCCCGCTGTGGGCCGCGATCGCCGGCGGCGCCTACCTCATGGTCCAGGCGCTCGGCTGAGTTCACCGTCCCGTCACCTTCCCGTGTCATCGTGAGCCCATGGAGACCACCGACCTGACGGTCCCCGAGCCGCTCGCGTCCTCCCCCGACGAGTTCGACGTCGATCCGCCCTACGACGCGCACGACGGCGGGCTGCCCGACGACCGCTTCCTCGACCGCGAGCTGTCGTGGATCGCGTTCAACGCACGCGTGCTGGAGCTGGCCGAGCTCGAGTCCCTCCCGCTGCTGGAGCGCACGCGCTTCCTGGCGATCTTCGGCAGCAACCTCGACGAGTTCTTCATGGTGCGGATCGCCGGCCTCAAGCGGCGCATCGCCGCCGGCGTGGCCGTCCCCTCCGCGAGCGGACTGAACCCCCGCGACGTCCTGTCGTCCAGCCTCCAGGCCAGCCGGGTGCTGATGGAGCGCCAGGCGCGCCTGCTGCACGACTCGATCATGCCGGCGCTCGCCGAGGAGCAGATCCACCTGCTGCGCTGGCACGAGCTCACCGACGAGGAGCGCGCCCGGATCACGGAGTTCTACCACCACCGTGTCTTCCCGGTGCTGACGCCGCTGGCGGTCGACCCGGCCCACCCGTTCCCCTACATCTCGGGCCTGTCGCTCAACATCGCGCTCGTGATGCGCAACCCCCGCACCGGCAAGGAGCACTTCGCGAGGGTCAAGGTCCCCCCGGTGATCCAGCGGTGGACCAAGGCCTCCGACGGCCGCTACGTCGCTCTCGAGGACGTCATCGCCGCCAACCTCGACAGCCTCTTCCCGGGCATGGAGATCATCGACCACCACACGTTCCGCGTCACGCGCAACGAGGACCTGGAGGTCGAGGAGGACGACGCGGAGAACCTGCTGAAGGCGCTCGAGAAGGAGCTGCTGCGCCGTCGCTTCGGCCCGCCGGTGCGGCTCGAGGTCGACGAGAACATGTCCGACGCCGTCCTGGAGCTGCTCGTCAGCGAGCTGGGCGTCTCGGACGAGGAGGTCTTCCGCCTGAGCGGCCCGCTCGACCTGCGCAGCCTCAACGAGATCGCCGACAACGACCGTCCCGACCTGAAGTTCCCGCCGTTCGTGCCGGGCACGCACGAGCACCTCGCCGAGGTGGAGACCTCGAGCCCGGCCGACATGTTCAGCGCGCTGCGCAAGCGCGACGTGCTGGTGCACCACCCCTACGACTCGTTCGCCACGAGCGTGCAGCGGTTCATCGAGCAGGCCGCCGCCGACCCGCACGTGCTGGCGATCAAGCAGACGCTCTACCGCACCTCGGGCGACTCCCCGATCATCGACTCGCTGGTCGACGCCGCCCGCTCGGGCAAGCAGGTGCTGGTGCTCGTGGAGATCAAGGCGCGGTTCGACGAGCAGGCCAACATCCGCTGGGCCCGCAAGCTGGAGCGCGCCGGCTGCCACGTCGTCTACGGGCTCGTCGGCCTCAAGACGCACTGCAAGCTCGCCCTGGTGATCCGCGACGAGCCCGACGGGCTGCGCCGCTACGCCCACATCGGCACCGGCAACTACAACCCCAAGACCGCCCGCCACTACGAGGACTTCGGCCTGCTGACCTCGAACCGCGAGATCACCCACGACCTCACCGAGCTGTTCAACAGCCTCTCCGGCTTCGCCATGACCAGCGACTACGACTCCCTGCTCGTCGCCCCGCGTGAGCTGCGATCGGGCCTGGTCGACCGGATCGACCGCGAGATCCGGCGGCACCGCGAGGGCAAGCCCGCGCACATCGCGTTCAAGCTCAACTCCCTCGTCGACGAGGCGATCATCGACAAGCTCTACGAGGCGTCCCGCGCCGGCGTCGGCGTCGATCTCATCATCCGCGGGATCTGTGCCCTGCGCCCCGGCGTGCCGGGCCTGTCCGAGCGCATCCGCGTGCGCAGCGTCCTGGGGCGCTTCCTCGAGCACAGCCGCGTGTTCGTCTTCGGCGTGGGCGACGACCGCGAGGTGTGGATCGGCTCGTCCGACCTCATGCACCGCAACCTCGACCGCCGCGTCGAGGTGCTCGTGCGGGTGCCGTCGCAGGCCCACGTCGACCAGCTGGCCGGCCTGCTGGAGACGATGGTGTCGGACGAGACCCTCGCGTGGCACCTCGGCCCGGACGGGGCCTGGACCCGCGTCGCGGGCGCGAACGTCCAGGAGCTCCTCATCGAGCGGGCACGGTCTCGCCGGTCCCGGGTCTGAGAGCGCACACTGTCACCATGGCGAGCAAGGTCATCCCCGCCGCGGGCGGCATCGTCTGGCGCAAGGCCGGTCCGAGCGGGTCCGGCGGCATCGAGGTGCTGCTCGTGCACCGGCCGGGATACGACGACTGGACCTTCCCCAAGGGCAAGGCCGACCCCGACGAGCCACTGCCCGTCACGGCGGTCCGCGAGATCCTCGAGGAGACCGGCTACCGCGTCCGGCTGGTGCATCCCCTGCCCGAGGTGACCTACCGCGTCCGCGGCGGCCTCAAGCAGGTCGCCTACTGGGTCGCCCGCCCGCTGGACGACCAGAGCGACTTCCGCCCCAACCGCGAGGTCGACGAGGTGAGGTGGTTCGCGCCCCGCGCGGCCCGCAAGAAGCTCACCTACGAGCACGACCGCCGGCTGTTGGAGGCCTTCGAGGACCTCGTGGCGAGGAAGTCGCACAAGGCGCGCACGCTCGTGGTCCTACGGCACGCCAAGGCCGTGTCGCGCGACGCGTTCGACGGCGGCGACCGCGACCGCCCCCTCGCCGCGGAGGGTCACGACCGAGCCAAGGAGCTCGTGCCGCTGTTGAGCGCCTTCGGCGTGCGGCGCATCGTCAGCAGCCCGGCCACCCGCACGGTGCAGACCGTGGACCCCTACGTCGCCCTCACCGACGAGCTGCTCGAGCTCGACGACCGACTGGTCGAGGGCGCCTCTGCGGCCAAGGTCGAGCGGGCCGTCGAGGCCCTCCTCGGCACCAAGCGACCCACCGTGGCCTGCACGCACCGGCCCACGCTGCGCGACGTCTACGCCGCGCTCGGCGTCAGCGGACCCGTGCTCGCCCCCGGCCACGCCCTGGTGATCCACCACCGCAAGGGCAAGGTGCTGGCCTCCGAACTGGTCTGATCTGCCCGGATTCCCGGCATCGATCTCCCAGCCTTCCGCCAGGGTTCACCTTCCGTTCACCCTCGTCGCGAGTTCCCTACACCTGCGGTTCCTAGCGTGGCGGTGTTCGAGGCAGTCGCCTCACACACGCTCCAGAGAGGGAACACACGTGAACCGCAAGTCCATGCGCACCCTGGCCGCCACCGCGGCGGGTTCCGCGCTGCTGTTCGGCCTGTCGGCCTGTGGTGCCGCCAACGAGTCCGCCGACGCGGACGATTCCTCCGACAGCTCGCTCAGCGGCACGCTCAACGGTGCCGGCGCCAGCTCGCAGCAGTCGGCAGTCGACGCCTGGAAGCAGGGCTTCCAGACCGCCAACGCCGATGTCACGGTCAACTACGACGCCATCGGCTCCGGCGGCGGTCGTGAGCAGTTCATCGCCGGTGGCGTCTCGTTCGCCGGCTCCGACGCCTACCTCGACGACGCGGAGGTCACGTCCGCGAAGGAGCGCTGCGGCTCCGACGTCGTGACCGTGCCCGTCTACGTCAGCCCCGTCGCCGTCGTCTACAACCTCGACGGTGTCGACGGCCTCCAGCTCTCGCCGGAGACCATCGGCGCGATCTTCGCCGGCAACGTCACGAAGTGGAACGACGACGCGATCGCCGAGGACAACCCGGACGCCGAGCTGCCCGACTCCGCGATCACGCCCGTCCACCGCGGCGACGCCTCGGGCACCACCGAGAACTTCACCGCCTACCTCGATGCCGCCTCCGGTGGCTCGTGGACGCACGGTGAGGTCGAGGAGTGGCCGGTCAAGGGTGGCGAGGCCGCCCAGCAGACCTCCGGCGTGATCCAGGCCGTCTCCGGCGGCCAGGGCACGATCGGCTACGCCGACGCCAGCCAGGCCGGCGAGCTGAGCACCGTCGCGGTCAAGGTCGGCGAGGAGTTCGTCGCGCCGACCCCCGAGGCCGCCGCCAAGGTCCTCGACGCCGCCACGCAGGTGGAGGGTCGCGCCGAGACCGACCTGGCCCTGGAGATCGACCGCAAGACCGAGGCCGCGGGTGTCTACCCGATCGTCCTGGTCTCGTACCAGATCGCCTGCCAGAAGTACGAGGACGCCGCCGAGGCCGAGCTCGTCAAGGAGTGGCTGACCTACGTCGCCGGCAGCGAGGGCCAGGACGCCTCCGCCGAGGCCGCCGGCTCCGCGCCCCTGTCGGAGGACTTCTCCGCCAAGGCGCAGGCCGCGATCGACACCATCAGCTGATGCCTTCGGTCCGGGCGAGGGGCTGACCCCTCGCCCGGGTCATGGGCACCAGACGAACTCCATCAAGGACACCATGTGAGCACCTCCACCGAACCGCGCACGGCGACCCGCCCGGGAGATCGCGTCTTCCGCGGCATCTCGCTGGGCGCGGCCGTCGTCATCCTGGCGACGCTCGCCGGCGTCGGCATCTTCCTGACCGCCGAGGGGATCCCGGGCATCACCGCGTCGCCCGACGAGGTCAAGAGCGGCGAGTCGTTCCTGCAGTACGTCGGTCCGCTGGTCTTCGGCACGCTGTGGGCCGCGGCCATCGCGCTGCTGATCGCCACGCCGGTCGCCATCGGCGTCGCGCTGTTCATCTCGCACTACGCGCCGCGCCGCCTGGCGCAGCCGATCGGCTACCTCATCGACCTGCTCGCCGCCGTGCCGAGCGTCGTCTACGGCACGTGGGGCATCATCACGCTCTCGTCGGCGATCCAGCCGCTGTACGTGTGGCTCGAGGAGAACCTCGGCTTCATCCCGCTGTTCGCCGGACCGGCCTCGGCCACCGGGCGCACGCTGCTGACCGCCGCCCTCGTGCTCGCGATCATGGTGCTGCCGATCATGACCGCGATCTGCCGCGAGATCTTCCTGCAGACGCCGCGCCTGCACGAGGAGGCCGCCCTGGCGCTCGGCGCCACCCGCTGGGAGATGACGAAGATGGCCGTCTTCCCGTACGCCCGCTCCGGCATGGTGTCGGCGGCGATGCTCGCCCTGGGCCGGGCCCTGGGCGAGACCATGGCCGTCGCCATGGTGCTGAGCGCCTCGGGCGTCGTCAGCTTCAACGTCATCAGCTCGAGCAACCCCAACACGATCGCGGCGAACATCGCGCAGTCGTTCCCCGAGGCCAGCGGCCTGAACGTGAACGTGCTGATCGCCACCGGACTGGTGCTGTTCGTCATCACCTTCGCCGTGAACTTCGCCGCCCGCGCCATCGTCGAGCGCAACAAGGAATTCTCCGGAGCGAACTGACATGACCACGACTCTCTCCCCCGCCCCGCCGTCCGGCGACCTCGCCGACTCGCTGCGCACGCACGCGCTGCCGACCGCGGCACCCCGGGTGATCCACGCTGCCGCGCTCCTGCTGGTCCTCGCGGGCATCTTCGGCCTCGTGGACCTGCGCCTGGCCTTCGTCGGCTACGCCCTCGCGTGGATCGTCCCGATCTGGTCGTGGCTCGTCGAGGGCCGCCGCAAGGCCACCGACCGGCTCGTGACCCTGCTGGTCACCTCCGCGTTCGGGCTCGCGCTGATCCCGCTCGGCAGCATCATGTGGAGCGTCCTCGAGCGTGGCCTGCCCGTGCTGAGCAGCGAGTTCTTCACCTACTCGATGCGCAACGTCGTGGGCGAGGGCGGCGGCATCTACCACGCGATCGTCGGCACCCTGCTGATCACGGCGGCCGCCACCGTCATCTCGGTCCCGATCGGCCTGTTCACCGCGATCTACCTCATCGAGTACGGCGAGGACGGCCGGCTCTCGAGCTCGATCCGGTTCCTCGTGGACGTCATGACCGGCATCCCCTCGATCGTCGCCGGCCTGTTCGCCTACGCGCTGTTCGTGGTGTTCTTCGGCGACGGCGTCCGGATGGGCATCGGCGGCGCCGTGGCGCTCTCGGTACTGATGGTCCCGGTCGTGGTGCGCTCCTGCGAGGAGATGCTCAAGCTCGTCCCGAACGAGCTGCGCGAGGCCTCCTACGCGCTCGGGGTGCCGAAGTGGCGCACCATCGTGAAGGTCGTGCTGCCCACCGCGCTGGCCGGCATCGTCACCGGCATCACCCTGGCGATCGCCCGCGTCATCGGCGAGACCGCTCCTCTGCTGGTGATCGCCGGAGCCACCGACTCGGTGAACTTCAACCTGTTCGACGGCCGCATGGCGACCCTGCCGGTCTTCACCTACTCCTCCATCATGCAGCCCGGCGTCCCGCCGGAGCCGAGCATCGAGCGGGCCTGGGGCGCGGCACTCGTGCTGCTGCTCATCGTGATGCTGCTGAACCTCGTCGCCCGCCTCGTCTCCCACTTCTTCTCGCCCCAGGGCGAGCGCTGACCTCCCGGAAGGAAACCCCCATGGCCAAGAGCATCGACGTCTCGGACCTGAACATCTACTACGGCGACTTCCTCGCCGTCGAAGGCGTGAACATCGCCGTCCCCGCCCGCGCCGTGACGGCCTTCATCGGCCCGTCGGGCTGCGGCAAGTCCACGTTCCTGCGGTCGCTGAACCGCATGCACGAGGTGATCCGCGGCGCCCGCGTCGAGGGCAAGGTGCTGGTCGACGGCCAGGATCTCTACGCCTCCGACATGGACCCGGTGAACGTTCGCCGCAAGATCGGCATGGTCTTCCAGCGCCCCAACCCGTTCCCGACGATGTCGATCGCCGAGAACGTCCTCGCGGGCCAGCGCCTCAACAGCAAGCGCATGAAGAAGTCCGAGGCCGACGACGTGGTGGAGCGCTCGCTGCGCCGCGCTGGCCTGTGGGCCGAGGTCAAGGACCGCCTCGAGCGTCCCGGCTCGAGCCTGTCCGGCGGGCAGCAGCAGCGTCTGTGCATCGCGCGTGCCGTGGCCGTGGAGCCCGAGGTGCTGCTGATGGACGAGCCGTGCTCGGCGCTGGACCCGATCTCGACGAGCGTCATCGAGGACCTGATCCACGAGCTCAAGAACGACTACACGATCGTGATCGTCACCCACAACATGCAGCAGGCCGCGCGCGTCTCGGACCAGACGGCGTTCTTCAACCTCGCCGGCGTGGGTCAGCCCGGACGCCTCGTCGAGCTCGGTCCCACCGAGAAGATGTTCGCCAACCCCGAGGACCCGGCCACCGAGGCCTACATCCAGGGCCGGTTTGGGTGAGCCCGAGCTCGCTCTGCGAGCGAGGTGCGAACCCAGGTCGAGTAGGGAGGCCGCTCAGCGGCCGACCGTATCGAGACCCGGTGAGTTGACGGGCCGCCCAAGCCACGGGCCGCCCCAGCCACCTGATCTCGATACACCGTCTCGCAAGCTCGCCGGCACTCGATCACCGGCCGTGACCACTCAGGGCAGGAACGGGCGGGCGACGAAGTAGAAGGCCGCGGCGACGGCGGCGGCCGCCGGCATCGTGATGATCCACGCGATGACGATGCCCTTCGCGACGCCCCAGCGCACGGCGCTGAAGCGCTTCGTGGCGCCGGCGCCCATGATCGCCGAGGTGATCGTGTGGGTGGTCGAGACCGGCGCGTGCAGGCCGATCGCCATGACGTAGAGGACGCTGGCCGCGGTGGCCTCGGCGGCGAAGCCCTTCGGCGGATCGAGCTCGATGATGCGGCGCCCGAGGGTGCGCATGATCCGGAAGCCGCCGGAGTACGTGCCCGCCGCGATCGCGCTGGCGGAGGCGACGATGACCCACAGGGGGACGTCGTCGGTGGTGTGCAGGCCGCCGGCCGTGAGCGCCAGGACGATGATGCCCATCGTCTTCTGCGCGTCCTGCAGGCCGTGGCCCAGCGCCATGGCGGCCGCCGAGACGGTCTGCGACGCACGGAAGCCGCGCTGCACGCGGGCCGGCTTGGCGCGGCGGAAGATCCACATGATGGCCGTCATCAACCCGAACGCGAGGAAGAAGCCCAACGCCGGGCTCAGCACCATCGGGATCGCGACCTTGTCGACGAGCGTGCTCCACTCGACCGTGGTGGCCGAGGCGATGCCGGCACCGACGATGCCGCCGATCAGGGCGTGCGACGACGACGACGGGATGCCGAAGTACCACGTGATGAGGTTCCAGGTGATCGCGCCGACGAGGGCCGCCAGCACGATCGTCAACGCATGGGCCCGGTCGGCCGCACTGGATCCGGTGGCCCCGTCAATGTCGATGATGCCCTGGATGGTCTTGGCGACCTCGACGCCCAGCCACGCGCCCACGAAGTTCAGGATCGCGGCCATCGCGAGAGCGACGCGAGGTGTGAGGGCGCGCGTCGACACCGAGGTGGCGATGGCGTTGGCGGCGTCGTGGAAGCCGTTCGTGTAGTCGAAGACGAGGGCGATCACGACGACCGTGACCACCATGACCATCACCAAGTCCACTCAGGACTCCTTGACGGCGATCTGCTCGACGGTGTTCGCCACCGACTCCAGCGCGTCGATGGCCGACTCGACGGCCTCGACGATGTCCTTGAGCTTCAGCACCTGCATCGCCTTGTAGTTGCCGTCGAACAGGTCGGCGAGCAGGCGGCGGTGGTTGCGGTCGCCCTCGTTCTCGAGGCGGTTGATCTCGATCCAGAAGTCGTCGAGGTCCTTCATCGTGCGCAGCCGCGGCATGGCCTCGGCGGTGAGGTTCGACGCGCGCTGCAGCACCTGCACCTGGGCGGCGAAGTCCTCGGGGAACTCGGTGATGCCGTAGAGGGCCGCGCAGTCGACGACCTCCTCCATGTAGTCCATGACGTCGTCGAGGCTGCTGGCCAGCGCGTAGATGTCCTCACGGTCGAACGGCGTGATGAACGTGCTGTTCACCAGCTTGATGATCGCGTGGGTCGTGTCGTCGGCCGCGTGCTCGGCGTCGCTCATCTGGTCGGCGAGAGCAGCCTTGTCCGCCTCGGGGTCCAGCAGCCGGGCGACGATGCCCGACCCGATGACCAGGTGGTTGGCCATCTCGGTGAAGAGGTCGTAGAACGAAGCCTCGACCGGTCGGATGCGAAAACGCACGCGGGTACTCCTCGGCATGGGGCGGGCAGACTCTGCCCATGGTAGGTGTTGGGCGAGCGCAGCCGCCAACCGAGGCCGTTCAGGCGTCGGGGGCGATGCCCAGGAGTCCGTCGATCTCCTCCTGGGAGAGTGGCTCGGCGGCTCCCGAGGCGGCGATCATCAGCCGAGAGGTCAACTCGATCTCGGCCAGCGCGGCATCGTCGCGCAGCCGATCGTCGAGCGGCTCGCTCGTGCGTTCGCCGGGGGGGTACAGGGCCACATACCGAGAGTACGCGGGTGAGGGGCCCCTCACCCAAGCCCGGAAGCGAAAACCGTCCGTTGTGACTAGACGCCGATGGCCGCTGCGGGTCTTGTCAGCCGACCCAGACCCGGGCGTTGCGGAACATCCGCAGCCACGGGCTCTCCACCGACGGGTCGGCCGAGGTCCACGACAGCTGCGCGTTGCGCTGCACCCGCTCGGCGTGCGGCATCATCGCGGTGAACCGGCCGTCGGTCGTCGTGACGGCGGTGAGGCCGTCGGGTGAGCCGTTGGGGTTCGCCGGGTAATCCGTGGCCACCTGACCGCTCACGTCCACGAAGCGCGCCGCCCGCTGCACGGTGGCCGCGTCGCCGCGCACCGAGAAGTTCGCGAAGCCTTCACCGTGGGCCACCGCGATCGGCACCTTCGAGCCGGCCATGCCGGAGAAGAAGACCGAGGGTGAGTCGAGCACCTCGACGAGGGACAGGCGCGCCTCGTACTGCTCCGAGGCGTTGCGCGTGAACCGCGGCCACGCCTCGGCGCCCGGGATGATGTCGGCCAGGGACGCGAACATCTGACAGCCGTTGCAGATGCCGATGCCGAACGTGTCGGGGCGGGAGAAGAACCCGGCGAACGCCTCGGTGAGCGCGGGGTTGAACAGCACCGATCGCGCCCAGCCCTCGCCTGCGCCCAGCGTGTCGCCGTAGGAGAACCCACCGCACGCCGCCAGGCCCACCACGTCGGCGAGGTCGAAGCGGCCCGACTGCAGGTCGGTCATGTGGACGTCGTACGTGTCGAAGCCGGCGCGGTCGAAGCCGAAGGCGGTCTCGACGTGGGAGTTGACGCCCTGCTCGCGCAGGATCGCCACCTTCGGCCGGGCGCGACCCACGAGGTACGGCGCGGCGACGTCGTCGGTGGGGTCGAAGGTGGGCTCCACCGTGAGCGTCGGGACGGCGGCGCCGATCGCGGCGTGCTCGGCGTCGGCGCACTCAGGGTTGTCGCGCAGGCGCGAGATCCGCCACGAGACCTCGTCCCACGTCTGGGCCAGGCCCTCGATCGGCTCGTCGAGCCCGAGGCCGGGCACCCGGACGTGACGGTCCGGAGTGGCCGCTCCCACGCGGTGCACGAGGTCGGCCAGGCCGTGCTGCCGCAGCAGCGCCAGGGCGTCGTCGGCCTGCTCGGCGGGCACGGCCAGGACGGCGCCGAGCTCCTCGGTGAACAGGGCGGCCAGGTCGTCGACGTCGAGGTCGACGCCCACGCCCCCGGCGAACGCCATCTCGCACACCGCGGCCCACAGGCCACCGTCGGAGCGATCGTGGTACCCCAGCAGCAGGCCGGCGTCGCGCAGCGCGTTGACGCCGTCGACCAGGGCGACGAGGCGCGCCGGGTCGTCGAGGTCGGGCACCGTGCCACCGAACTCCCCGCGCACCTGGGCCAGCATCGAGCCGCCGAGGCGGTTGCGGCCGGCACCGAGGTCGGCCAGCAGCAGCGCCGCTCCGGCGGGCAGCTCGGGAGTGGCCGTGCCGCGCACGTCGGGCAGCGAGGCGAACGCCGTGACGACGAGCGAGACGGGCGCGGTCACCTGCTTCTCGGTGCCGTCCTCCTCGGTCCAGCGCGTGCGCATCGACAGCGAGTCCTTGCCCACCGGGACCGAGATCCCGAGCGCGGGGCACAGCTCCATCGCGACGGCGTGCACGGTGTCGTAGAGCGCGGCGTCCTCGCCGTCCTCCCCGCACGCGGCCATCCAGTTGCATGAGAGCTTGACGCCCGGCAGGTGGATCGGCGCGGCCAGCAGGTTCGTGATCGCCTCGCCCACGGCCATCCGGCCGGAGGCCGGGCCGTCGACCGCGGCCAACGGGGTGCGCTCGCCGCTGGCCATCGCCTGACCGGCGAATCCCACGTGGTCCGAGAGCGTCACGGCGACGTCGGCCACCGGCACCTGCCACGGACCGACCATCTGGTCGCGGTGGGTGAGGCCACCCACCGTGCGGTCGCCGATCGTGACGAGGAAGCGCTTCGAGGCCACCGAGGGGTGACGCAGGACGTCGTGGGCCACCTCGACCACGTCGACGTCCGCGAGGTCGAGCTCGCTCGTCGAGCGGGCCACGCGGGTGGCGTCGCGGGTCATCTTCGGCGGCTTGCCGAGCAGAACCTCCAGCGGCATGTCGATCGGCGTCTCGGCGGCGGGGTCGACCGGCTCGAGGACGAGCTGCGCGTCGTCACGGGCCACGCCCACGACGGCGAACGGGCAGCGCTCGCGGTCGGCCAGCGCGGCGAACCGCTCCAGCGACTCCGGCGCGATCGCCAGGACGTAGCGCTCCTGGCTCTCGTTGCACCACGCCTCCTTGGGCGCCAGGCCGCTCTCCTCGAGCGGCACCGCACCCAGCTCGAACGTGGCACCGACCCCGGCGTCGTCGACGAGCTCGGGGAACGCGTTCGAGAGTCCGCCCGCTCCTACGTCGTGGATCGACAGGATCGGGTTCTCCTCGCCGAGGGACCAGCAGTGGTTGATGACCTCCTGCGCGCGCCGTTCGATCTCGGGGTTGCCGCGCTGCACCGAGTCGAAGTCGAGCTCGGCGGCGTTGGCGCCGGCCGCCTGCGACGAGGCCGCACTGCCGCCCATGCCGATGCGCATGCCGGGACCGCCCAGCTGCACCAGCAGGCTGCCGGCGGGGAAGGCGATCTTCTCGGTCATCTCGGCGCTGATCGAGCCCAGGCCGCCCGCGCTCATGATCGGCTTGTGGTAGCCGCGCCGGACGCCGTCGACGGTCTGCTCGTAGACGCGGAAGAAGCCACCGAGGCCCGGACGCCCGAACTCGTTGTTGAACGCCGCGGCGCCGATCGGGCCCTCGGTCATGATGTCCAGCGGACTGGCGATGTGGGCGGGGCGGCCGTACTGCTCGGTCTCCCACGGCTCGTCCGTGCCGGGCAGGTGGAGGTTCGACACGACGAAGCCCGTCAGGCCGGCCTTGGGCTGCGAGCCGCGGCCCGTGGCGCCCTCGTCGCGGATCTCGCCACCGGCGCCGGTGGCGGCGCCCGGGAACGGCGAGATCGCCGTGGGGTGGTTGTGCGTCTCGACCTTCATCAAGACGTGTACCTCGCCGTCGCGGGGGGCGTAGCGGCTGGGGCCGTCGGCCGCCTCGGGCAGCCAGCGCGTGGCCGGGCCGCCCTCCATGATCGAGGCGTTGTCCTTGTAGGCCACGACGGTGCCGTGGCCCGCGATCGCCTCGGTGTGGCGGATCATCGCGAACAGCGACCGGTCCTGCGGCTCGCCGTCGACCACGAAGTCGGCGTTGAAGATCTTGTGGCGACAGTGCTCGGAGTTCGCCTGGGCGAACATCATCAGCTCGACGTCGGTGGGGTTGCGGTCCAGGTCCGTGAACGCGTCGACGAGGTAGTCGATCTCGTCCGGCGACAGCGCCAGGCCGAACTCGGTGTCGGCCGCGACGAGCGCCTCGCGGCCACCGCCGAGGACGTCGATCCGCTGCATCGGCTCGGCCTCGCGCTCGTCGAAGAGGTCGGCGGCCGCTTCACGGGAGTAGAGCGCGGCCTCGGTCATGCGGTCGTGCAGCACGTCGGCGCAGGCGGCCAGCTGCTCGGGGGTGGGCTCGGCGCCGACGAGGGTGTACTCGGTGACCCGCTCGACCCGGCGCACGTCGAGGCCGCAGTTGTGGACGATGTCGGTGGCCTTGCTCGACCACGGCGAGATGGTGCCGAGCCGCGGCCCGACCACGACGAGCGCTCCGTCCGGCCCGTCCTGGGCCGGGTCGCCGTAGTCGAGGATCCGGGTCACCGTGTCGGTCGTGGCGGGATCGAGGGGTCGCTCGCTGGCGACCCAGTGCACGTGCCGCGCACGGACGTCGGTCAGCCCGGGGGCCACCTCCTGGAGGCGGGCCAGCAGGGCTCGGGAGCGGAAGGCCGAGAGGGCGTTGCCGCCCTCGACCACGGTGAGTTCGACGTCGCGCGACACGCGCCCCAGCCTAACGACCCGTCCGGCCCGGTCTTCCGGGCGGATCAGCCCTGAGACCGCACCCGGGACCGCACGGCGCCGCGGTGGGCACCTCCGCGGTCGTCGAGTGGCGCATCCCGGGGTCGCGAGTGGCGGGCGGGTCAGCGGGCGGCGAGGGCGATCGCCAGGAGCAGGCAGCTGACGAACGAGATCGGCACGAGCCACAGCACGCCGAGGAACAGGGTGACGGTGGTGCCGACCGTCGGCGGGAAGAACCAGCGCGCCCGCGGCAGGTCGGCGGCGTCCTGGAGCACACCGGGGCCGAGACCGAAGCCGCGCCACAGGCCCTTGAGCCGCGAGAACACGCGGACGCCGCCCGTGGCTCCGGCCAGCTGGCCCAGCACGAGGCGGGCCTCGCCCACGTCATCGCTCATCGCGACCGCGATCCCCAGCTCGGTCGCGAGCTGCTGCTCGTCCTCCACCGCGGCGAGGATCCGCTGCCGGCGCCAGGCGAACGCGCCGGACAGCAGGGCGCCGACGACGGCGATCAGCCCGGCGAGCACGCTGAGCCAGACGTCGTCCGCCAGCACGCTGACGATCGCCAGGCCGGCGAGGAACGGCCACGACACGACCATCACGCCCAGCGAGGGCCAGCGCAGCAGCCGCACCGCGAGGCGCAGCGCCTGGGCCGCGCGCGCGGCGGCGAGCTCGGTCTGACCGTCCACCCGCGTCGTGAACCCGCCGACCGCGGCGTTGACGCGCCGCCCCGTCTTCCCGATGCCCATGTCACCAGCCTAGGAGGGCGGTCGATGACCCACCCGTGGACGACCGACGGGCCATTCCGGCGGGCCCCACGAACACGCGTTGTATCTTGTGTTGTAACTCACAGTTTCGCGTGCTAGGTTCCCCGCACGCCCGTTCTTGCGCGCCGAGATCCCACCCCGGCGAGCACCGTCCCAGAGAGGTGTCCCTCGTGACCCGTTCTTCCCTCATGGCGCGCCGTGTCGCGCTCCCCGTCACCGCCGCACTCGTCGGCGGTACCTTCGCCGCGATCGGCTTCTCCGCCCCCGCCCAGGCCGCCGGAAGCCAGCCCGTCGACAAGTCGTTCACCTACCAGTGCCAGGTCTTCGCCGGCCCGCTCGACCTCGGCCTGCGCGAGGTCGGCGTCAGGACCGTGACCAGGATCCCCGCCACCGTGTTCCGCGGTGAGCGCATCGCTCCGACGCCCGTCGCGATCACGCTGGCCATGCCCGACGTGCTGCGTGACGGCACGCGCCTGCTGGGCACCGAGGCCTCGGGCCAGTCGACGAACGCGGCCGTGACCCTGAGCTCCGCCGGCCGCTCGATGAACGTCCGCATTCCCTCGCTCTCGGCGGCGCGGGCTCCCATCCCCGCCGACTCCGCCTGGACGATCGCGGCAAAGGGCACCGTCCCGGCCATCACCGCGCCGGCCTACACCGCGGGCGCGGCCACGCTGAGCATGCCCGCGAAGTTCTACGTCACCGCGACCATCTACGGTTCCGGCGGCAACGTCCCCGCGACGATGGACTGCTCGACGACGCAGGCCCGGACGCTCGCCTCGATCCGGCAGGTGAACGCCGCGCCCAAGGCGCCGCGCACGGTCAAGGTCGTCACGAAGAAGAACAAGGCCAAGAAGTTCGTCATCCGTGCGACGGACGCCGACCGCAACCGTCTGACCTACAAGGCCGGCAAGGTCTCCAAGAAGGCCGGCAAGGTCTCGGTCCGGGGCTCCAAGCTCACCTTCAAGCCGCGGAAGAACTTCAAGGGCAAGGCCGCCTTCTACGTCAGCATCCGCGACGGCAAGGGCGGATCGGCCAAGACGAAGGTCGTCGTCACCGTCAAGAAGTGACCACACCACAGGTGTGAAGGAGGGGCGAGGGCCGCGAGGCTCTCGCCCCTTCGTCTGCCCGCAGGGCTACTTCAGGAACTTCGACGTGCTGCGGTCCTTGAGCAGCGTGCCGCCGGTCTGGCAGGTCGGGCAGTACTGCAGCGAGGAGTCGGCGAACACCACCTCGGCCACGGTGTCGCCGCAGACGTCGCACTTCTGGCCCGCGCGGCCGTGCACGCGCATGCGCTCGCGCTTGGCGTCCTTGAGGTCGGCGGCGGGCTTGCCGTCGGCCGCGGCGACCGCCTCGGTGAGCACCGAGGTCACGGCGGTCTCCAGCCGCACCACCTCGTCCTCGTCGAGCTTCTCGGCGATCGCGAACGGCGACAGCCGCGCCGCGTGCAGGATCTCGTCGCTGTAGGCGTTGCCGATGCCCGCCACGACGGTCTGGTCGCGCAGCAGCCGCTTGACCTGCATCCGGCGCTGCAGCAGCGGCCGCAGATCGAAGCCCGGCGCGAGCGGGTCGGGGCCGAGCCGCTCGATCCCCGCGACCTCCTGGGGATCGCGCACGGCGTAGACCGCCAGGCCCTTGCGGGTGCCCGCCTCGGTGAGGTCGAACCCCTCGTGCGGGCCGTCCCCGCGGTCCACGCGGAAGCGCAGGGCGAGCGGGCCGCCCATCTTGACCCGGCTGTCCCCGAAGTGGTCCGACCACCGCAGCCAGCCGGCCTTGGCCAGGTGGATCACCAGGTGCAGCCCGTCCACGTCGATGTCGATGAACTTGCCGTGCCGACGGACACCGGAGACGGTCAGGCCCGCGAACGCCGAGACAGGCGGGTCGTAGGTCTTGAGCACGGCGAACGACGCGGGCTCGATCTCGGCCACCACGGCACCGTCGAGCTTGTCGCCCAGCCAGTGGACGAGCGCCTCGACCTCGGGCATCTCGGGCATGGGGTCAGCCTACGAGGCTCAACCGGCGAACGTCAGCCACAACAGCACGACGTTCAGCGCCACGATCGCGGCGGCGGCCAGCGAGGCGAGCGCCGTGGTGAGGCGCCGGTTGGCGTACTCGCCCATCACGGCGCGCGACGCGGTCAGCCACACCAGCGGGACCACAGCGAACGGGATGCCCATCGACAGCACGACCTGCGAGACCACGAGGGCGCGCGTCGGGTCGATGCCCAGCAGCAGCACGACCAGCGCGGGCACCAGCGTGATCAGGCGACGGGTCACCGGCTTGAGCGACCACGGCGTCAGGGCGCGCATCACCTCCGCGCCCGCCGCGCTGCCCACGGAGGTGGAGGAGATGCCCGAGCCCAGCAGCGCCACCGCGAACAGCAGGGCCACGCCCACGCCGATCTCACTGCTGATCAGCTCGTGGGCGCCGGCGATCGTGTCGGTGCCGGGCAGGCCCTGGAGGTTCGCGGCGGCCATCAGCAGGAGGCCGAGGTTCAGCATGCCGGCCAGGATGAGCGCCAGCACGACGTCGATCCGGGTGGCGGCCAGCAGGTCGCGGACGGACGAGTGCTCACCGCGCGCGCCCAGCCGGTCGGCGGTGAGACTCGAGTGCAGGTAGACCGCGTGCGGCATCACCGTGGCGCCGACGATGCCCGAGGCCAGCAGGACGCTCTCGGCGCCGTCGAAGCGGGGCACCAGCCCCTGCGCGACCTCACCGGCCGGCGGCGGGCCGACGACGAGTCCTGCGAGGAAGCCCACGGCGATCAGCAGCAGGAACCCGAGGATGATCCGCTCCAGCACACCCTGGCCCCAGCGGTCGCCGACGGCGAGCACGATCATCGCCACCGCAGCCGTCAGCAGGGCACCCAGCGGCAGCGGCACGCCGAAGAGCAGGTGGAACGCGATAGCGCCGCCGATGACCTCGGCCAGGTCGGTGGCGATGGCGATCCCCTCGGCCTGCAGCCAGTAGAGGAAGCGGGCGCGCACCGAGACGCGGCCGCCGACCTGCGCCGCCAGTGACCGACGCGTGACCAGCCCGAGCTTGGCCGAGAGGTACTGGATCAGCACCGCCATGAGGTTGGCCAGCACGATGACCCAGACCAGGGTGTACCCGAACCGCGCCCCCGCGGTCAGGTTGGTCGCGACGTTGCCCGGGTCCACGTACGCGACGGCAGCGATGAACGCCGGCCCCAGCAGCGTGAGCCGGCGTCGCAGGACCTGCGTCACTAGGCCAGCAGGTCCTGGTACTGCGGGCGCTTCTCGACGAAGCGCTTGATGTAGCTGCAGTGGACCTTGGCCTTCTTGCCGCGGGCGCGCACGTCGTCGAGCGCGAAGGTGACGAGCTGGCTCGCCAGGCCCTGACCCTCGAACCGCTCGTCGATCACGGTGTGCGGGAAGACGACGACGTCGCCCTCCTCACGCGCCTCGGTGAAGCCGGCGCGCTCACCGTCGACCGCGATCTCGTACTGCTGCTCCGCTTCGTTGTGCGTGATGTCGACCGTCATGGACCGACCCTCCCACATCGGCTTTCCCCTGTGCACGACGAGCGGGGCACCACGAGCGGGCAGGCGGGCTGGGACGGTTGGTCCCTTCGACCCCGGGGCCCGGGTGCACTCGCTACGGTGGCTCCATGAAGATCAGTGTCATCGGCTGCGGATACCTCGGCGCCGTCCACGCCGCCAGCATGGCGGAGCTCGGCCACGAGGTCGTCGGGGTCGACACCGACCTGGCCAAGATCGAGAGCCTGGCCGCCGGCCGCGCCCCGTTCTTCGAGCCCAACCTGCCCGAGCTGCTCGAGCGCACGCTGGCGAGCGGACGGCTCTCGTTCACCTCCGACTTCGCCGACGCGGCCGACGCCCAGGTGCACTTTCTGTGCGTGGGCACCCCGCAGAAGCAGGGCGAGTACGCGGCCGACCTGCGCTACGTCGACGGCGCCTTCGCGAGCCTGCTCGACGTCGTCGCGCCGGGCGCCCTGATCGCCGGCAAGTCCACCGTGCCCGTCGGCACCGCCGAGCGGCTCGCGGCCCGGCTGGCCGACGTCCAGCCCGACGCGATGCTCGTGTGGAACCCCGAGTTCCTGCGCGAGGGCTTCGCCGTGCAGGACACGCTGCACCCCGACCGCCTCGTCTACGGCGTGCCCGACGGCGAGGCCGGCGAGCGCGCCACCGCGCTGCTCGACGAGGTCTACGCCACGATCCTGGCCGAGGACACGCCGCGCCTGGTGATGGATCCCGCGACCGCGCAGCTGGTCAAGGTCGCCGCGAACTCCTTCCTGGCCACGAAGATCTCCTTCATCAACGCGATGGCCGAGCTGTGCGAGCGCACCGACGCCGACGTCACGGCGCTCGCCGACGCCATCGGCCTCGACGACCGCATCGGCCGCAAGTTCCTCAACGCCGGCCTCGGCTTCGGCGGCGGCTGCCTGCCCAAGGACATCCGCGCGTTCATGGCGCGCGCCGGCGAGCTCGGCGCCGACCAGACGCTGAGCTTCCTGGCGGAGGTCGACGCCATCAACACCCGTCGCCGGGTCCGGATGGTCGACCTCGCCCGCGAGGAGTGCGGCGGCTCGCTGCTGGGCCGCAGCGTCACCGTGCTGGGCGCGTCGTTCAAGCCCGACTCGGACGACATCCGCGACTCCCCCGCGCTGAACGTGGCCGAGCAGCTGCGGCTGCAGGGCGCCACGGTGCGGGTCACCGACCCCGCCGCACTGGGCAACGCGAAGTCGTCGTACCCGAACCTGCTCTACGTGGAGGACACCGAGGAGGCCCTCGCCGGGGCCGACCTCGTGCTGCTGCTCACGGAGTGGCGCGAGTACCGCGACCTCGACCCGGCCGTGGCCGGCGCGAAGGTGCGCCAGCGACGGATCCTGGACGGCCGCAACGCGCTCGACCCCGAGCAGTGGCGAGCCGCCGGGTGGACCTACCGGGCGCTCGGCAGGCCCTGACCCCTCAGGTCAGGACGGCGAGGACTCGACGCGCTCGTAGGTGACCTTCGAGAGGCCGTGGCGCACCAGCGACTCCTCGGCCGAGTCGCCGAACCGCAGTCGCTTCGTGTGCTCGAGGTTGTCCTCGATCAGCACGCGGTTGGTGCGGATGAGGTCGGCCACGACGCCGAGCATCACGCACAGCATCGCCATCGTCAGCAGCAGCACGCCGAGCAGCAGCGACTGCAGGTGGCCGCCCTGCTCGCCCTGCGTCCACAGCACGCCGTAGCGCAGGAACGGGATCATCCCGACCACGCCGAAGAACAGCGTGAGCCAGCTGAAGATCACGTACGGCTTGTACATGATGAACGACCGGATGATCGCCATGGCGGATTTGGCGATGTGCTCGGGCGTGGTCTTGAACAGGCGCGACTCGCGGGTCTTGGCGTTCGTGACGACCGGGATGCTGGCGATCTTCAGGTTCTTGTTGCCCGCCTGGATGATCGTCTCCATGCAGTAGCTGAACCGCGTGATCGTGTTCAGCAGGATCAGGCTCTCGCGCGAGTAGGCGCGGAAGCCGCTCGCGGCGTCGGGCAGCTTCGTGCCAGCAGCCCGGTTCACCACGGCGCTGCCGACCTTCTGCAGCTGCTTCTTGGCCCAGGAGAAGTGCTCGACGAGGTGCACCTGCCGGTCGGCGATGACGATGTCGGCCTTCCCGGCGACGATCGGCTGGACGAGGTCGGTGATCCGCTCCTGCGGGTACTGGTTGTCGCCGTCGGTGTTCACCACCACGTCGGCGCCGAGCTCGAGCGCCCGGATGACGCCGTCGTGGAACGAGCGGCCGAGACCCTGGTTCCGCACGTGGTGGACGAACTCGGTCACACCGTGCTCGCGCGCCACCTCGACCGTGCGGTCGGTGCAGCCGTCGTCGATGACCAGCACGACGATCTCGTCGACGCCGGGGATCTCTCGCGGGATGGACGCCAGCACCAGAGGGAGCGTCTCCTCCTCATTCAGGCACGGGATCTGAACGACTAGTTTCACGGTTTCCTCAAGATCGGGTACGGGCGCTCGCGAGCCATTCTACGGGGCGGAATCAGGCGGGCTTGCGTGCGGAGACGACCAGGCCGATGCCCCGGTCGGGCCGCAGGCGCTGCAGCAGGCAGAACGGGCGCACGAGCACGGCGACCGCCAGGCCCACGAGCCGGTTGGGCGGCTGGAACGTGCGGCCGCTCGCGAAGGTCAGGTCCTCCATCGACGCCTCGCGCCGCGCGAGCTTGCGGGCGTCGACACGGTTGCGCACGGCCTCGAGCGCGTAGCCCAGCGGCCAGCCGTAGACCGTCGTCTCGACGTCCACGAGGCCCGCGCGCTCCAGCTGCGCGCGCAGCTCCTGCGGCTCGTACCGGCGGAAGTGGCCGGCGTTCGTGTCCATCGGGCCGAACCGGCGCTGGAACGCGGGCACGGACATCACGAGGTGCCCACCGGGGCGGATCGACGCCACCCAGTCCTCGAGGGCCTGGTCGTCGTGCTCGAGGTGCTCGAGCACCTCGAAGGCGCACACCACGTCGAACGTGGAGGCGGCCGGCACGTCGGCGTGCACGCCGTGGATCACCGTGCCGCCGGAGGGCTCGATCCGGGAGGCGGCCACGGCATAGGAGCTGTCGTCGGGCTCGACCGCGAGGTACTCGCTGTGCTGGGCCAGCCGCGCCCCGATGGCGCCCTGGCCGCAGCCGACCTCAAGCACGGTGCGCGGCGCGATCCGCTCGAAGACCCGCTGGACCACGACGTAACGCAGCCAGGCCCGGATCGCCAGCGGCGGCAGTCCTGCGCTTGTCTTCGACACGCTCACTCCTCCTCGACCGGCGTGATTCCGCCGATCTCGCTCATCATCGGTCGTACGGCTTCCGCCGCGGTGAACTCGCGGGCCGCCCGCTCCCCCATGCGCTCGCGCAGGGAGTCCAGCCGGCCGCGGTCCACGGACAACTCTCGCAGCACCGCAGCCAGGGCCTCGGCATCGCCCGGGGGAACGTAGGCCGCGTCGTCGCCCAGCACGCCGCGCTGGGAGGCCGTGTCGGAGGTGACGACGGCACAGCCGGCCGCCGCGCCCTGGAACACCTTCGTGGGCACGACCTCGCGCGCCTTGGCGGTCGTCCCGAAGATCCCCAGGCACACGTCCTGGGTCGCGACGAGGCGGATGAGGTCGGCGGGCTCGAGCCACTCGATCCAGCGCACCGCCGGGTGGTCGCCGACGATCCGCCGGGCCTCGTCCCAGTCCTGGCCGCGCCCGACCAGGGTGATCTCGACGCGGTCGTCGGGCTCGAGCAGCGCGGCCGCCCGGGCGATCGTCGTGGCGCCCTGGAGCGGCGTGAAAAGGCCGAAGAAGATCGCGCGCAGCGGCTCGTCGACGCCGCGGTCAGCGGCGGCCCCGCTCGCGGCGAACCACTCGTCGGAAGCCCCCACGGGACACACGACGACGTCGCGGCGGCCGCCCTCGGCGAGGGCCGGCACCCGCTCGGCGGTGTCGACGACGACCACGTCGGCGCAGGCCAGGGCCAACCGATCGATCGCCACCATCACGCGTCCGCGCAGGGACCGGCGGGAGGCCAGGCCCCGGTCGAGGACCGTGCCCGAGGCCGAGACGAGGTGGTCGAGCACGATCGGGACGCGGCCGAAGACCAGCCGGGCGAGCACGACGTCGAAGTGACCGAGGTAGCCCACGAGCACGGCGTCGGGACGTCCGCGCCTGCGCTCCTTGAGGCCGAGGCGCACGAGGGACGCCCAGCGGCGCAGCAGGCGCAGCCCGAAGCCGGGGAGCCGCCACGGCTCCTGCACGAGCGTGACGCGCTCGGCCGTCGAGTAGCCCAGGGGCCGGTTGAGCTCGACGACGTCCTGGTTCCACGCCCGCAGGCCGGCGATCAGCACCGCGACGCGGGGGTGGACGGCGGAGTCGTAGGTT
This sequence comes from Aeromicrobium sp. JP4, assembly GCF_054957925.1. Lineage (NCBI taxonomy): Bacteria > Bacillati > Actinomycetota > Actinomycetes > Propionibacteriales > Nocardioidaceae > Aeromicrobium > Aeromicrobium sp. JP4. The sequence goes on along the minus strand of NZ_CM143290.1, from coordinate 2,314,588 downwards.
CCGAAGGCCACGATGCGCACGCCCGACACTGTAGCCGCTGGGCTCGGTCCGCCCTGTCGAGCGGTTGCTAGCCTCAGCACGTGGACGCGCAGCCGGTGGGGCCTGCCCCGACGGGCGAGAAGCGCAGCGGCGCCCGTGCGTGGGCCCGACGGGCGGCGCTCGTCGTGATGCTGGCCCTGGCCGCCGTGGCCATCACCCGCAACTACCAGGCGATCGCCGACGACCTCGAGCGCATCCCGCCATGGACCGTGGCCGCGGCGTCGGTGTTCGCGGTGCTGGGCATGCTGGCGTCCCTGCAGGTCTGGCGCGAGCTCCTTGCGGGTCTGGGATCGCGCCTGGGCCTGAGGATCTCGGCGCACATCTTCTTCGTGAGCCAGCTCGGCAAGTACGTCCCGGGCAGCCTCTGGTCGATCGTGGCCCAGATGGAGATGGGGCGCGAGCACCGGGTCCCGCGGCGGTCCGCCGCCGTGCTGGGCGTGCTGGCGCTGGTCATCTCCGGCGTCGCCGGGATCACGGTCGCCGTGGCGTTGATGCCGTGGGTCACCCCCGAGCTGCGCCACCGGTTCTGGTGGCTCGTCCTCGTCCTGCCCCTGCTCTACGTCGCGATCCACCCACGGCTGCTGGACCGCGTGCTCAACCGGCTGCTGCGCCTCGCGCGCCGCGAGCCCCTCCCTGAGGCGATCGGCTGGAGGTCCCTGCTCAAGGCCACCGCGTGGCAGTGCCTCACCTGGCTGCTGCTGGGGCTGCAGGTGTGGTTCATCGTCATCGGCCTCGACGGTGACCCGGTGGAGACCCTGGCGCCCTCGATCGTCGGCTATGCCCTGGCGTACACGCTGGGCATGGCCGCGTTCTTCCTGCCGGCCGGCGCGGGCGTCCGCGACGCCGTGCTGGTGCTGGCGCTCGCCGGATCGATGCCGACGTCCACGGCGCTCGTCGTGGCGCTGGTCGTGCGCTGCCTCGCGACGCTGGTCGACCTACTCCTCGCGGGCATCCAGCTGGTCATCCACCGCGTCGCCGCCTGACCTCGTCCGGCGCCGGACCAGCGGGACGACGAACACACCGGCCGTGAGCAGCGCGGCTCCCGCGCTGATGGCCAGTCCCGGCGCGAGTCCGGGCGCCCGGTACGCCAGCTCCACCGTGTGGCGGCCGTCGGGCACCGGCACGGCCGCGAAGGCGTGGTTCGCGGCCACGAGGTCGACCGGCTCGCCGTCGACGGTGGCCTCCCAGCCCTCGCGGAGGATCGAATCGCCCACGACGAGGTAGCCGTCACCGTCGGCGTCGACCTCGACCTCGATCGATCCCGCGTCATCGCGGACCGTGTCGACGCGGGCGCTCGAGCCCTCGGCCTCGAACGGACCGGTCTCGTCCAGCAGCACGCGGTCGGCGGGCACGCCCTTCCCCAGCAGCTCGAGCCGCTCGTCGGCGGACTCCACCACGCGGCTCTCGCCCGCCCAGCGGATTCTCGGCAGCGAGGTCGACCGCTCGTAGACCAGCGAGCCGGCGTCGACGTGCACGAGCTTGAGGCCGTCATCGTCCGGGCGCAGGGCGCGGCACGAGAGTCCGTCGGCGGTCGCGTCGAGCTCGACCGCGCGGGGCGCGCCGGAGAACCACACCTCGACCTCGGCGTCATCCGAGGAGGGCAGGTCCTCACCGGCCACACCGATGCGCAGCTGGCCGTCCTCCATCGTCGTGTTGAAGGCGCGAGCGCCCTCCACCACCTCGCCCCCGGCCGTGACCCGGACGTGCGCCTGGACCCGGTCGTCGTCCTCCAGCGGAACGGTCCGGTCGAGGGACAGGACGACACCGCGCAGTGGTCCCGCCGGCAGCTCGCAGGACGCCCGTTCCTCGTCGCCGAGGGTCACGGTCCCCGAGCGCTCGCCGGACGGATCGTCGGCCCTGCCGACGATCTGGCTGGGCCGGACGGCCCAGTACTTCACGGAGAACTGGTCCAGGAGCGGGTCGTCGCCGATCTCGGGGGTGGGGAGGTCGGCGAAGCGGGTGTAGGTCCGCGTCACCTGGGTGTCGGGCGACACCGCCTGGAGCAACTGCATCCAGGCCGGCGCGGTGAACTCGTGTCCCACCGGCGTCCGGAGCTTGTAGTAGTCGGACGTGGCCGGGTAGCCCCACATGCCACCGCTGGCGTAGCGATCGGCGCCGATGTTCGCCTGGAGGAACTCGTGGGCCTCCGTCACGGGGTACAGGTTGCTGCGGTCGCTGAGTGGCCAGACGTGCCGCGCGAACACGACGGCCTGGACGATGACGATCACGACCAGGGCGAGCGGGACGAACGGACGCACCCGGCGGCTGAGGAGTCCCGCGGCCAGGACTGCGACGCCGGCGAGGGCCCAGATCGCGGGCGCGACGAGCTGGTCCCTGACGAGGCCCGTGGCGCCCGTGATGGCGGCGACCTCGTGCACCCGCCACCCGACGTAGAGGGCACCGAGCGCGAGGACGGCGCCCACCGCGAGGCGGCCCACGAGGGGAAGACGCCGGCGCTCGGGACGGGGACCCGGTCCGTCGTCGTCCGACATCAGCCGGTCGAGGCCGAAGGCAGCCGCGAGGGCCACCAGGAACCCGACGATGGAGGTCGCGCGGCCGATCTTGTTCGTGTCGAATCCCGGCAGCTGCTGCAGCAGGTCCAGCGGCGCCCCGCCGAACCACGTCAGCCAGACCCAGGCGGCCAGGAGCACCGAGATGAGCGCCACGACCCCCGGGCGGACGCGGGCGCTGCGCCCCAGCACGAGGAGCGTCAGCACGAGGAGCACGGCGCCGACGCCGACGTAGGCGATGCCCTCGATCGGGTTGGTGCTGCTCCAGCGCGCGTTGTCGACGCACGTGCCCCACGCCCGTGGTGCCACGCTCGTCACGAGCAGCTCACTCGGGGACGCCTCGCGCGGCTCCCGTCCGGCCAGCACGGTCTGGAGGTTCATCACGAAGGGCAGGATCTGGACCGCCGCCAGCGCCACGCCCAGCACCACGCCACCCGCCGCGCCGGCGTACGCGAGGACCGTCGCGCGGGTGCCCTGCTGGCGCCATCCCACCACCAGCACGTAGACGGCGCCGGTCGTCAGTGCGAAGAGCGTCACCGCCGGGAAGCCACCCAGCAGCATGCTCGCCACGACGAGGCCGACCCAGGCGACGTCGCGCGCGCGACGCTCCACCACGACCCGGTCCAGCGCCCAGAGCAGCAGCGGGATGAACACGGCGACGCGCGTGTGGGGCCAGTTCGTCCACATCAGCATGAAGCCGCACGTGAAGAACACGAAGGCAGCGAGCAGGCCCGCGCTGCGACGGACACCCCAGCGGCCCAGCAGGGCCAACATCCCCACGACGACGATGACGAGCTCGGTGAGCTTCACCCACGCCGGCGCCACGTGGCTCGGCAGCACCCAGAACGGCCAGGTGACGGGGCTGAGCACCGTGTGGTTCGGCAACGACGCCATGGGTGCCCCGCCGACCTCGTAGGGCGTCCACGTCGGCCACACCCCGCTCCGGGCGGACTCGACGGTGTTGACGATCGCGGGGTACAGGGCGTCGAACGTGTCGCCGCGGCACCACATCGCTCCCGCCGGAACAGCGCCGGTCGCGGTGAACGGCCAGTACGCCCGGAGGAAGTCGACGTCGAGGAAGACCCCGAAGCCGAACAGCGCCGGACCGAACGTCAGCGCGACGAGCAGGACGAAGCCGAGCACGACGACGGCGCGCGTGACGCGCTCGACCGGGGTGGCCCCGGTCCGCTCTCGCGACGTCGTGTCCGTCATGTGTGCTCCCCTGGCCTGGTCGGGCGGACATCTCCTGCGCGGAGATGACGGAGGACGGGCGGTGTCCCCCAGCAGTTATGATGACGGGGCCGACACGACAGGGGGACGCGCGGGTGTATTCAGACGTCGACGAGGACGCCGAACTCCGGTCCGAGCTCGAGCGGTGCCGTCGCGAACTCGCCTCCCTGCGCGAGCAGCACGAGGTCTGCGCCGAGCGCGAGGCCGAGCACGATCGCGGCCGGGAGCAGTCCTTGGAGATCTCCCGTGTCCTCGACGCCCGGTTGACGGCCGAGGAGCGGCAGACCAGCGGCCCGAAGGGCTGGCTGAAGCGTCGCGTGATGCCCAACGCGGCCACGGGCGAGGAGATCGAGGACGTCACGGAGCTGCGCGCCTCCGCCCTGTTCGACGGGGCCTGGTACCTGCGGGCCTACCCCGAGGTCGTGACCACCGGCCTGAGCCCGGCGCTGCACTACCTGCGGCACGGCGCCGCCGAGGGCAAGGACCCGGGACCCGACTTCAGCACCAGGCGCTACCTCGCGAAGCACCCGCTCGTCGCGCGCAAGAAGGCCAATCCCCTCCTCAACCACCTCCGCACGCACCAGTGACCGCCGACGACCTGGCCGCGCTCGAGACGATGTCCGAACGCGGCAGACTCCAGGCCGAGACGGCCGCCGTCGCCCCGTTCTTCGACGAGGCGTACTACGCGCTCTCCCTGCCCGAGCTGCCCGACACCGTCACCGACCTGCTCGAGCACTTCTGCACCACGGGATGGAAGCAGCTGCGCAAGCCGAACGCCGACTTCGACGTGTGGTGGTACTGGGCCAACCACCTCGACCCGGCCGAGGAGACGATCAACCCCCTCGTCCACTACGCGCTCGTCGGTCGTGACGCGGGACTGTCCACCCGTCCGGCCACCACCGCCGCGGGCCCGGGTGCGGTGCTGCCCACCGACCGGCCGGTGCGCCGCGCGACCCTCTTCGCCGGCTTCGACACCGAGGGGGTCGTCGACGAGGCGGCCCTGCTCCTGCTCCGCGAGCTGGCCCGGTTCAGCGACGTCTTCTGCCTCTTCGACGGGTACCTGCCCGACACCGAGCTGGCCAAGCTGCGCGAGGTCGCGCACGACGCCTGGGCGATCCGCCACGGCGCCTACGACTTCGGCTCCTACGCGATGCTCGCCAGCGAGCTCGTCGGGTGGGAGCGGCTCGAGCAGTACGACGAGGTCCTGTTCGTCAACGACTCGTCCTACCTCGTGCGTCCGCTCGACGTGGTGTTCGAGCGCATGGACGCCCAGGCGTGCGACTGGTGGGGTCTGCAGGCCACGAAGGGCATCGCGATGACGCGCGACGTCCCCGAGAACGGGTTCCCCGACCCGATCCCGCTCGACACGGTGCGCGAGGAGCTGCTCGACCGGTTCGAGGAATCGGTGACCTACGACTTCCTCGTCGGCTCCTACTTCCTGGCCTTCCGGCGTCCCGTGCTCGACAGCCCCGTCTTCCGCAAGGTCGTCGAGAGCGTCACCGCACAGCGCTCGAAGCGCCTGGTGATCCAGAAGTACGAGATCGGGCTGACCCACCTGCTGATCGGCCACGGCCACCGCTTCTCGACGTTCATGCCGCACCTGTATCCGTTCCACCCGATCTTCACGCCCTGGGCGTTCCACATGATCGGTGAGGGGTTCCCCGTCCTGAAGCGGTTCCTGCTGTACCAGAACCACTACGACGTGCCCGAGATCTCGCGGTGGAAGGAGCGGCTCCTGGAGGTCGCGCCCGACGCTCCCGTGGAGGTGTTCGAGGAGAACCTGCTCCGCACGGCTCCCGACGACCTCCTGCAGCGCAGCTTCTCGATCCACACCGGCCCCGACGGCGAGGTCGTCGTGCCCACGCCGATGACTTCCCGCCAGTTCAAGAAGGCCGACACCGCGGCGCCGCGCCGGCCCGACCGCTGGGTGTTCGTCGTCGACCCCGCCACGGGCGAGCTGCCCGACAACAGCCGCGCGATCCTCGACCTCGTCGGCGACGACCCCGAGATCGAGAAGATCGTCCTCACGCGATCGGCGCGCCTCGACGTGCCCGGTCGCAACGTGACCCGGCTCCCCCAGCGCAGCCCGCAGGGACGCGAGGCGTTGCTGGGCGCCGGCGTCATCCTGGTGAAGGAGCGGCCCTACCGCACGCTCGGCCTCGCGGGACTGCCCGAGCGCCACGTCGTCGTCGCGGTGCGCGAGGGACTGACGCTCTCGGCCACCGCCCGGATGCTCAAGCCGGCCGACCACCCGGGCGACGTCCACCCCTCCGACACCGGACCGCTCGAGATGCTGCACCAGATCCCGCGCCAGGCGATCAGCGGAGTGCTGACCGCGTCGGCCGTCGACCGGTCGGCCACGCTCGCGGCCCACTGGCCCGCGCGGTTCACCGAGGCCTGGCTGACCGGCATCCCGGCCCACGACCATCTCGTCGCCGAGGTGCCTCCGGCCGAGGTCGCCGCCCAGGAGCAGGGCGTCCGTGACCTCCTGCGCGGACGCCGCCTCGTGCTGCTGGCCACGACGCGTCGGTCCTCCACGGGCTCGGCGAAGCCGTACCCGTACTCCCCGCGCGAGATCGACGCGCTCGTCACGTGGGCGGACGCGAACGACGCCGTGTGGGGGATCCGCGACCCCCGGGGCGACCTCGAGCGCGCCTACCTGCGGAGGTTCGCCGGATCGGCGCTCGACCTGTCGGCGCAGCGGTTCCCCCGCACCCAGGCCGTGCTGCGCGCCACCGACCTCCTCGTCACCGACCACGACGGCATCGGGCTCGACTTCATGGCCACCGGCCGTCCCGTCGTCAGCTTCGCCCACGACCTCGACGACGTGACCGACTCTCTGTTGTTCGACCTCGAGCACCTGTTCCCCGGACCGGTCTGCCGCGACTTCGACTCCTTCCACGCGGCGCTCTCGCACGCCCTCGACTCGACCGAGCCCTCCAGGCGCTACCGGCGCACCCGCGACCTGCTGATCGACCACCTCGACGGACGCAGCACGGAGCGGGCCGTCGAGCGCGTGCGCCTCGAACTCGAGGGGGGTGCCGCATGACGCACGACGAGTTCGCCCTGGCCTGGGTCGCCTTCGCCGCGCGGTGGGACGCGGCCCGGAGCGAGTCCGCCGAGGCCGCGCAGGCGCTGCTCGACGAGGTGCTGTCCTCGGGACTGTCGCCGGCCCCGGACACGGCCGCGCCCGCCCCGGAGCCGGTCGTGCTGGCGTGCGAGATCGCCCTCGTCAAGCGCGCGAACGCGCTCGACGTCAAGGCCTACCGGCGCTCGCAGTCAGTGGTGCGGGCCGCCCAGACCGGACCGTACAAGCACTACTGCGGCACCGGCTGGAAGCAGCTGGTCAACCCGCGGATCGACTTCGACCTGTGGTGGTACTGGAACGAGCACCTCGACCCGACGCGCGAGGACGTCAACCCGCTGGTGCACCACCTGGTCTCGGGGCGGCACCAGGGCGTCCCCACGCTGCCGCCCGCCCACGACGTGCGACCGCCCACGACGTTCGAGCCCGGCCAGGCGGTCCGGCGGGTCTGCCTCTTTGTGGGCTACGACCCCGACGGCATCGTCGACGACCACGTGGTCGCCTACGTCACCGAGCTGTCGCGACATGCCGACGTCTACTACCTGGCCGACTCCACGATGGCGCCCGGCGAGCTGGAGAAGCTGGCCGACGTGACCCGTGGGGCCTGGGCCATCCGGCACGGCCGCTACGACTTCGGCTCGTGGTCGATGCTCGCCCAGGACCTCGTCGGCTGGGACGTCCTCGAGACGTACGACGAGGTCGTGTTCGCGAACGACAGCGCCTACCTGCTGCGGCCCCTCGACGAGGTGTTCGCGCGGATGGACGCCACCCCCGGCGACTGGTGGGGCCTGCACGCCACGAAGCGGCCCTACTCCCGCGACCACGGCGACGACACTCCCCTGCCGCTGGCGGAGGCGAAGGAGCGCTGGCGCGTCGCCAACGAGATCGACCCGCTCGACCACCTGCACCTGAGCTCGTACTTCCTCGTCTTCCGCCGCCCGGTCGTCGCCGACCCGGGGTTCCGCGCGCGGATCGACTCGGTCCGGCGCCAGGCGAAGAAGCCGCTGGTCATCCTCAAGTACGAGATCGGCCTGAGCCGGTACCTGCTGACCCACGGCTTCGACTTCGCGACGATCGTCGACGGCCTCTACCCCTACCTGCCGGCCTACACGACCGACTACTGGGACGTCGTCGCCCAGGGGTTCCCGCTGCTCAAGCGCAACCTGATCTCGGAGAACCCGCGGCGCACGCCCGATCTCGCCGACTGGAAGGAGCGGATCCTCGAGCTCGTTCCGGGCGCCGACGTCGAGTCCTTCGAGCGCAACCTGCTCCGGGTCAGCGCGGACGACCAGCTGCGGCACAGCCTCTCGATCACGACCCGCCCCGACGGCACCGTCGACTACCACGAGCCCTGGGCGTGGGCGCGCTTCCGCACCGAGGACCGCTGGGCGCCCAAGTTCGACCACTGGTGGGCGTTCCCCGTGTGCGCGTACTCCCACACGCTCTCGGGCAACGAGCGGGCCTTGTTCGACGAGGTCGCCGACGACCCGTCGATCAAGAAGATCATCCTGACCCGCTCGCGCCGGATCGACCTGCCCGGCGAGAACGTCGTTACCGTCCCGCTGATGAGCCGCGAGGGCCAGCACCACCTCGTCAGGTCGCGCCAGATCTTCGTCAAGCACGGACCCCGGATCAACGGGCACTGGCCGGTCTCCCCGATCACCCACAACTTCGTGAACCTGTGGCACGGGATCCCGCTCAAGCGCTTCGGCTCGGCGATGATCGACCCGCCGCCCGAGCTGGAGCGGGCGGAGGGCCGCGAGCACGCGGCCACCCGCGCCGTGGTCACCTCCAGCCGGCTCGACTCCCTCACGATGCGGTCGGCCTTCTGGCCCCTGGCCCACGCCGACATGTGGCCCACCGGGCTGCCGCGCAACGACTACATCCGGTGCGAGCCCGAACGCCTCCCGGCCGACCTCGGCGAGTCCGTGCGCCGGCTCGAGGAGGACACGCAGGGGCGCAGGCTGGTGCTGTTCCTGCCGACCTTCAAGGACGCGCAGGACGAGGCGTACTACCGGTTCAGCCCCGAGGAGCTCGCGTGGCTCCAGGACTGGATGTACCGCCACGACGCCGTGCTCGGCGTCCGCGAGCACATGGCCGACTCGGCCAAGACCTACTGGCACCAGCTGGCGCCCCTCGGGGCCATCGACGTGTCCAGCCGGCGCTACCCCGACCTCGAGGTGCTCTACCGCAGCGCCGCCGGCCTCGTCAGCGACTACTCCAGCTGCCTCGTCGACTTCATGCTGACCGGCCGGCCCATGGCCAGCTTCGCGTACGACCTGGATCGCTACGCCCAGCAGGAGCGCGGGCTGTTCTATGATCTGAGCCAGGTTCTTCCCGGGCCCGTGTGCGAGACCTTCGACGACCTCGCCGCAGCGCTCGACGGTTTCTTCGATCCGCTGACGCCCGACCAGGAGGAGGACTACGCCTGGCGGCGTCGGCTCTTCTTCGACCACGTCGACGACCGGGCCTCCGCCCGTGTCGTGGCCCGGGTGAAGTCCCTTTACGGCAGCTGACCCCCCGCCTGTCGAACAGAGAGTTGGCCCGCACATGTCGCACTACGCCGTCGAGATCGACCCGACGAACCTGAACACGAGCCACGCTCAGGTGATCGATCTGCTCGGCGACGCCCACCGCGTGCTGGACGTGGGCTGCTGGGCCGGCGACCTCGGCCGCGTCCTGATCGAGCGCGGCTGCCGGGTGAGCGGTTTCGAGCTCGACGCCGAGGCCGCCGCGATCGCCGCGGAGCACCTGGAGTCGGTCGTCGTGGGTGACCTCGACGCGGCGCCCCTGAGCGGGCACTTCGAGGCAGGCTCCTTCGACGCGATCATCTTCGCCGACGTGCTCGAGCACGTCATGGACCCCGTCGGCGTGCTCGCCGACAGCGCGCGCCTGCTGGCTCCCGGCGGCCGCATCGTCATCTCGATCCCGAACGTCACCCACGGCTCGCTGCGGCTGGCCCTGCTGCAGGGCCGCTGGCGCACGACCGAAACCGGCCTGCTCGACCACACCCACATCCGGTTCTTCTCCCGCGAGGGCCTGCTGCAGATGGTCGCCGACGCGGGCCTGGTGACCGACGAGCTGCGTGGCACCACGGCGGACCCGCTGGGGGTCGAGGTGGACGTGGACCCCCACGCCCTGCCGGCCGGCGTGCTGGCGTGGATCCGGACCCAGCCCGATGCGATGGTCTACCAGTTCCAGCTCGCCGTCCGGCCGCCGCGCGCCGGCGAGGTGGCCACGACGCCGGAGCTCGTCGTCGGCAAGGACCCGCGCTGGGTGCGTCCGGGCCCCGACGCCGAGCACGTGATGACCGCCGCCTGGCGCGCGCAGCTGGTCGAGCGCGATCGCATCATCGGGCTCGAGACCACGGCCGCCGTGGCTGCGGCGGAGACTCGGCGGCTGCAGGGGATGGTCAAGCGCCTGCGCGCCCAGGTGCGCGAGCTGGAGAAGCCCGCGGCCCCGTCGGCACCCACCTCCGGTGCGCTACGGCGCACGGCAGGTCGTGTCCGGCGCCGGCTCCGCCGTCGCTGAGGCCGGTCAGCGCACGTTGTTGGAGTAGCGCTCGCGCACGGCCTTGCGCCGTCCCCAGCGGTTCTCGAGCCGCGCGAACTCCCACGGGCGGACGGCGTTGTCGCGCGTGACGGACTCGAAGTGCCACAGGCGGACCTCGTGCAGCCACAGCGACCGCAGTCCCGCGCGGCTCGTCTTGAGCCCGAAGTCGACGTCGTTGAAGTTCATCGGGAACCGCTCGCTGAAGCCGCCCACCGCCTCGAACACGTCGCGCCGCACCGCCACGCAGGCACCCGTCAGCGCCGTGACCTCGCGGTTGACCTGCAGCTCGCCCAGCTCGCCGGGGGCGTCCTCGGCGGCGGTGCGGTACGGATCGGACAGGAAGCCGCTGCCGAAGCGGACCCCGCCGTGCTGCACGGTGCCGTCCTCGAAGAAGAGCTTGGCGCCGGTCGCGCCCACGCCGGGCTCGCGCAGTGGGGCGATGAGCGTCTCGATGACCTCGTCGCTGCGCGCCGCCATGTCGTCGTTGAGGAAGACGAGGACGTCACCGGCCGCGTAGGCCGCCCCGACGTTGCACTTGGCGCTGAAGTTGAACTTCTCGGTGAAGACGACGAGCCGGATCCGCAGCCCGTGGCTCTCGCGGAGCGCGCGCAGCTCCTCGAGCACCTCCTCCGGCGTGGGCCGGTCGTAGACGATCACGAACTCGAGGTCGGTGTGGCGCGTGTGCTCGGCCACCGTGCGCACGGTCTCGGTGACGAGGTTGCGGTGCGCGCCCCAGACCTCCCCTGACGTGCCGATCGTCGGGATGATGACCGAGGTGGGCGTCGTGACGTCGGGACGTCGGACGATGCGCAGCAGCCCCGGCATCTCCGACACCGTGACGGTGGCCTCGATCCCCACGCGGTCGAGGTGGGCCTGCACGACGGGGACGGCGTCCGCGGCCTCGTGCTCGGGTCCCCCGTTCCGGCGGTAGAGGACGCGCTGCACGTGTCGCACGTCGCCGCCGCGCTTGCTGACCCGCAGGAGCGCGTCGAGCCCGGCGGCCGGTCCGCTGCCGGGCGGGAAGCCGCCCGCGGCGAGGAGGGAGCTGCGACGCAGGACGCTGAGACGTCCCACGTAGGCGTGGTGCAGCAGCCGCTCCGGTGACCAGTCGGGCTTGAAGTACGGCCGGCGCCCGGAACCGTCGGGCGCGGGCTCGTCGTGGTCGCTGTAGACCACGTCGAGCTCGTCGCCGGCGGCGTCGACAGCCTTCGCCACGACCACGAGGGCCTGGGCCGTCAGCTCGTCGCCGAGGTCGACCAGGCCGACGAAGTCACCGGTCGCGGCGTCCAGGCCGGCGGACGGGCCCGCGGCGGACTCCACCGTGACGATCCTCGGCTCGGACGCGGCCGCCTCGCGCAGGGCGTCGACGACCTCGGGCGGCGAAGCGGGACCGTGGACCACCACCCACTGCCAGTCCCGCAGGCGCTGCCCGCGCACGGACGCCGCCGTCAGGTCGAACGCCTCACGGCTCGCGCCCTCGACGGTGGTCAGAAGTGAGAACCGCGGCGTCGTCACGCCATCGCCTGCATGCACGCCGCGAGCCTACTGGGACGATGCCGCGGTTTCACGGGGCGATCAGTCGATCTCGCGCTTGAGGATCTTGCCCGTCGCGGTCATCGGCAGCCCGTCGCGGAACTCCACGATGCGCGGGTACTTGTACTGGGCGAACTGGCCCTTGGCCCACTCGCGCAGCTCGGCCTCGGTGGTGGGATCGTCGGCGTTCTTCACCACGACCGCCTTGATCTCCTCGCCGTGCGACTCGTGCGGGACGCCGATGACGGCGACCAGCGAGACCGCCGGGTGCGTCATCAGCACCTCCTCCAGCTCGCGCGGGTACACGTTGTAGCCGCCGCGGATGATCATGTCCTTGCTGCGGTCGACGATGTAGAAGTAGTCGTCGTCGTCCTTGCGCGCGAGGTCGCCCGTGCGGAACCACTCGCCGTGGATCGCCTCGGCGGTGGCGGCGGGGCGGTTGTAGTAGCCCTTCATGATGCCGTGGCCCTTGATGGCGATCTCGCCGATCGCCTCGGGGTCGTGGGTCAGGTCGGACCAGTCGTCGTTGATGAGCTTGAGCTCGACGCCCTCGACGGCGCGGCCGATCGAGCCGACGCGCACGGGCTCGCCACGGACACCGAACGAGGCGACCGGCGACGTCTCGGACAGGCCGTAGCCCTCCTGGATGACGATGCCGAACCTCTCCTCGAACTGGCGGTGGATGTCGACGGGCAGCGCCGCGCCACCGGACGCGGCGACGCGCAGGTTCGCCGCGATCGCCTCGACGTCGACGCCGCCGTCGGACTGCGCCAGGGCCTGCAGCAGGCCCCAGTACATCGTCGGGACGCCCGCGAAGAAGGTGATCTTCTCCTTGAGCAGCAGCGCGAGCGCGGCGTCGGGCTCGAACCGCGGCAGGTAGACGATCGTTCCGCCGAACAGGATCGCGGTGTTCTGGATGACGCTCTGGCCGAAGATGTGGAACAGCGGCAGCACGGCGAGGTAGGTGTCGGGGTCGCTCTCGTCGGCGCCGAACAGCGACGGCCCGAGGCCGGCGTTCGCGCGCAGGTTGCGGTGCATCAGCTCGGCGCCCTTGGGCTGGCCGGTGGTGCCCGACGTGTAGAGGATGACGGCGGTGTCGTCGTCGTCGCGCTCGACGGTGGTGAACTCGGGCGACTGCTTCGCCACGAGCGGGCCGTAGAACTCCGGCGCCTCCATGGGCTCGGGCGCGGCCGAGTCGAGCTTGATGAGGAAGAACTCCTTGCAGCCCTCGACCTGGTTGAAGCCGGCCCAGGCGCGGTCGCCGATCGGCAGGTCGGGCGTGCCCTCGAACGCGAAGAAGGCCACCGCGTCGGAGTCGTCGAGGTGGTACGCGACCTCACGCTCGGACAGCAGCACGTTGAGCGGGACGACCGTGGCGCCGGCCTTGAGGATGCCGAAGTAGACGATCGTGAAGTAGGGCAGGTTCGGGATCGAGATCGCGACCTTGTCGCCGGGCTTGATCCCCCGCTCGACCAGCAGGTTCGCGACCTGGTTGGCCGCACCGTTGACCTGCGCGTAGTTCAGCCGCGTGTCACCGAAGACAATGGCGGTGCGCTCGGGGTACTTGGCGGTCGTGTCGTCGAGGATCGCGGCGAGATTGGTCACGGTGCCTTCTTTCGGGGGGTGTGTCCTCAGTTACATCGACACTGTAATCGAGCCCCGGCCCGCCACCGACACCCTGTCCATCACCTCACCAGCTCAGCCCGGTGAGCCTCTCGTACGCCTCGATGTAGCGCTCGCGGGTGCGCTCGACGATCTCGTCGGGCAGTCGCGGCGGCGGAGTGTCCGACGCCCGGTCCCAGCCCGACTCGGCCGACGTCAGCCAGTCGCGGACGAACTGCTTGTCGTAACTGGGCTGGGCCTGCCCGGGCACGTACCGGTCGGCGGGCCAGAAGCGCGACGAGTCGGGCGTCAGCACCTCGTCGGCCAGGACGATGGTGCCGTCCGGGCGGGCGCCGAACTCGAGCTTCGTGTCGGCCAGGATGATCCCCCGCTCCCGGGCGATCTCCTCGGCGCGGCCGTAGACCGCCAGGGTGAGGTCGCGCAGGCGCTCGGCCATCTCGGCGCCGACGGTCTCCACGATCGCCTCGAACGAGACGTTCTCGTCGTGCTCGCCCAGGTCGGCCTTCGTGGCGGGGGTGAAGATGGGCTCGTCCAGCCGCGAGCCGTCGACGAGGCCGTCGGGCAGCGGGATGCCGCACACGGCGCCCGTCTCGCGGTAGTCGATCAGCCCGGAGCCGGTGAGGTAGCCGCGGGCGACGCACTCCACCGGGAACATGTCGAGCCGCTCGACGACCAGCGCCCGCCCCGCGACCTCGGGCGGCACGTCGGTGCTGACGACGTGGTGCGGCACGAGGTCGGCCAGCTGGTCGAACCACCACAGGCTCATCCGGGTGAGGATCTCGCCCTTGTCGGGGATCCCTGGCTCGAGGATGAAGTCGTAGGCGCTCACCCGGTCGGAGGCGACCATCAGCAGGTGGTCGCCGTACGTGTACAGGTCGCGCACCTTGCCCGAGTGCAGGTGGGTGGCTCCGGGGATCTCCAGCGGCATGGCATCAGGCTAGTGGCCTGCCCAGCCGCGCGTTTCCGTGGCAGGCTGTGCCGGTGCCATCGACCCGGACCATGACCACGACCCTGCTGGTGTCGGCCCTCGTCGTCTACAGCGCGCAGGGGATGCTCGTCCCGGTCCTGGCGCCCGTCACACGACTCGTCGGCCTCGGCGAGGTCGATCTCGGCGCCGTCATGACGCTGTCGGCGGCGATGCTCGTGATCGCCGGGCCGTGGTGGGGCCGCGAGGTCGATCGCATCGGCGTGCACGCCGTGCTGGTCCGCGGGCTGCTGATCGCCACCGTGGGTGCCACCGGGTTCGCCGTGATGACCGAGATCTCGGCACGGGAGGAGCTGCCCCGCTGGGTCGTCCTCGGGGCGTTCGCGCTGACGCGGGGGGTGCTCTACGGGCTGGGCTTCGCGGCCGTGCCGGTGGCGGCGCTGACGTACCTCGCCTCCACGAGCCAGGGCGCGATCGAGCGCACGAAGGCGATGGGCGCGTTCGGCGGGGTCCAGGGCATCTCCCTGGTGGTCGGGCCCGCGCTCGGCGGCCTCGCGGCGATCGGCGGACTGCTGCTGCCGGTGTACCTCGCGCCGGTGCTGGTCGGTGCCACGCTCGTCGCCGTCTGGCTCCTGCCGGTGCCCGAGCGGCAGGAGCGACCGGAGCGCGAGCGACTCGGGTTCCGCGATCCTCGCGTGCTGCCGTTCCTCCTGGCCGGTGGCGCGCTGTTCCTGGGCCTGGCGCTCGTGGAGATCATCCTGGGCTTCCTCGTGCAGGACCGGCTCGGACTGTCGGACACCGCCACCGCGCAGGTAGTCGCCGTCGCCGGCGTGCTGATCGGCATCGGGTTCGCGGTGACGCAGGCCTTCGTGGCACCGCGGGTGCCCGGCGGGCCGCGGGCGCTCATCGTGGTCGGCAGCCTGGTCGCGGCGGTCGGCTACGCCGGCGCCGTGTTCGCCTCCAGCACGGCCACCCTGCTCCCGGCGATGGTCGTCGTCGCGGCGGGGCTGGGGCTCGCGGTGCCCGGCTACAACGCCGGTGCCACCCTCGCGGTCGAGCCGAGCGAGCACGCCGCCGTCGCGGGGCAGCTCTCCGCCACCGTCGGCCTCACCTACGTGGCGGGTCCGGTCATGGGCGCCGGGCTCTACGGCCTCAACGACGTGGCGCCGATCGTGGGCGCCGCGCTGCTGTCGGTCGTGGCAGCCGGATTGGCCTTCGCGCGGCTGCGACCCGTGGCACGATGACGCCATGGGCGTCGTTCATCCGGGTTCCGAGCTGAACCCCACCAAGGCCGAGCTGCTCGAGGCATGGCTGCCCCGCCAGCCGTGGTGGCCGGCCGGCGCGTCGGTCCCGCCGTTCCAGTCGAACTTCCGCTTCGACGATCCCGAGGGCGAGGTGGGGATCGAGTCGTTCCTGCTTCCGGTCGGCGACGAGGTCGTGCACGTCCCGCTGACCTACCGCTCGGCCCCGCTCGAGGGCGCTGACCTCGTGGGCGAGATGGACCACTCGGTGCTCGGTCGCCGGTGGGTCTACGACGGCGCGACCGATCCCGTCTACGTCGCCGAGACGTCCGCCGTGATCCGCGAGGGCCGCGGCGAGGTCACGATGCTGATGCCCGACGGCAGTCGCATCTCGCGTCGCTCGGTCACCGCGTCGGTGCACGGCAGCGGCTCGGGCGACGGCACGCTCCACGTGGAGCGGATCGTCGACGCGCATGCGCCTGCAGAGGCCACCGGCCTCCTCACCGCGACGTGGGCGGAGCACCCCGGTCCTGTCGTGCTGGCCTGGCTCGCCTGATCTCGATACACCTGCTCGTTCCTCGCAGGCACTCGATCACCGGCTCCGGTGATCGAGTAGCTGGCGAGCGCAGCGAGCCGCGTATCGAGATCACGTGTACCCGGCCGCGGTGATCGAGTAGCTGGCGAGCGCAGCGAGCCGCGTATCGAGATCAGGTGATCCCGGCGGAACGTCAGAGGATGGCGCCCGGCGCGTAGGCGGCGGCCTCGGGGTGGCGCTTCAGCACGGCGTCGACCTGCGACAGCACCGCGGAGACCTGGGAGACGGCGGCGCCCGTGAAGGCCAGCGGCTCGGCCACGAGGCGCTGGAGGTCCTCGGCCGTGAGGCCGAGACGGTCGTCGGCGGCCAGCCGGTCGAGCAGGTCGTTGTCGGCGGTGCCCTGCTCGCGCATCTCGAGCGCGACCGCGACGGCGTGCTCCTTGATGGCCTCGTGGGCGGTCTCGCGACCGACGCCGTGCCGCACCGCCGCCATCAGGACCTTCGTGGTGGCCAGGAACGGCAGGTAGCGGTCGAGCTCGCGCTGGACCACGGCCGGGAACACCCCGAACTCGTCCAGCACGGTCAGGAACGTCTCGAACAGGCCGTCGGCGGCGTAGAACGCGTCCGGCAGAGCCACGCGGCGCACGACCGAGCACGACACGTCGCCCTCGTTCCACTGGTCGCCGGAGAGCTCGCCCACCATGGACGCGTAGCCCCGCAGCACCACCGCGAGACCGTTGACGCGCTCGCACGAGCGGGTGTTCATCTTGTGGGGCATCGCCGACGAGCCGACCTGGCCGGGCTTGAAGCCCTCCGTGACCAGCTCGTTGCCCGCCATGAGGCGCACCGTGAGCGCCAGGCTCGACGGCGCGGCGACCAGCTGGACCAGCGCGCTGACGGCGTCGAAGTCGAGGGACCGAGGGTAGACCTGGCCGACGCTCGTGAACGTGCGCTCGAAGCCCAGGTGCGCCGCGACGCGCTGCTCGAGGTCGGCGAGCTTCGCCTCGTCGCCACCGAGGAGGTCGAGCATGTCCTGGCCGGTGCCGACCGGGCCCTTGATCCCGCGCAGCGGGTACCGGGCGATCAGCTGCTCGACGCGCTCGATGCCGACGAGCAGCTCGTCGGCGGTGGTCGCGAAGCGCTTGCCCATCGTGGTGGCCTGCGCGGCGACGTTGTGGCTGCGTCCGGCCATCACCAGTTCGGCGTGCTCACCGGCCAGCCGGCCCAGGCGCGCCAGCGCGGCGACGGCCCGGTCGCGCACCAGCGCCAGCGAGGCGCGGACCTGGAGCTGCTCCACGTTCTCGGTCAGGTCGCGCGAGGTCATGCCCTTGTGGATGTGCTCGCTGCCGGCGAGGGCGGCGAACTCCTCGATGCGGGCCTTGACGTCGTGGCGGGTCACGCGCTCGCGCGCGGCGATCGACTCGAGGTCGACCTGGTCGACGACCGCCTCGTGCGCCTCGATGACGCCGTCGGGGGTCTCGACGCCGAGGTCGCGCTGGGCCTTCAGGACCGCGATCCACAGCTGGCGCTCGAGGACGATCTTGTGCTCGGGCGACCAGATGCGTGCCAGCTCGGCGGACGCGTAACGGGAGGCGAGGACGTTCGGAGTGGTCACCCGCCCATTGTCGCAGTTCAGCCTGCGGCGCCGGAGAGCAGGACGCGGCCGTCGTCGTCCAGGACCCGCCCCTGGCGCTTGACGCTGCGGACGATCGTGGCCCGGTCGAGCACCTGCCACCCCGGCACCTGCGCTGCGGCGGCGGCCTCGAAGTCGACGAGGTCCCCGAGGGCGCCGAACCGCGCGACGAGGGCGAGGTTGCCCGGGGCCACCACGGCGGCGCAGCGCACGACGCACGGGAACTCGCTCATCACGGGGCCGACGGCCCGCGGATCGTCGGCCCGGACCTCCAGCATCACGGCGCGGCCCGCGCCACCGGCCGAGGCCACCACGTCGCAGCCGAGGCGGATCGCGCGCGAGCGCAGCGCCCGGTCGAGCAGGCGGCGTGCCGTCGGCTCGGGCCGGTCGAGCCGGCGGGCGATGTCCGCGACGCTCATCCGCGGCTCCTCGACCAGGGCCTCGGTGAGCTGCTGGAGGACGTCGTCGTCCGGAGCGGACACGGGGCCGTCGCTGCGCCGGTCGAGCGCGAGCTCCTGATCGGCGTCCAGTGCGCCGAGGCGCCACTGCGCGTCCTCACGGTGAACCGTGGCGATGAAGAAGACGCGCGTCATGAAGACGTCGGGATCCGAGCCCACGAGGGTGTCGACGCGCTCACGCATGGCGCCGAGTCCGCGGCCGACCAGCACCACGGCGATGTCGTCCTCGCCGGCCAGCAGGTCGACCGCGTAGACCTCCTCCTCGGCGGCGATCCTCTCGGCGACCCGCACCTCCGAGCCGGGACGGACCTTCAGCTTCAGGACGACGGCGTCGCGGTCGGCCGCCAGCTGCTCCGCGCTCGGGCGGACCACGAACCAGGCGAGACGCTCGGCGACCAGGCGGTCCCACCGGCGGGCAGCAGTGGCCGGGTCGACGCCGATCGTGCGACCGATCGCGCTCCACGGCGCGCGCGGCGCCACCTGGAGGGCATGGACCAGGGCGAGGTCGATCTCGGGCAGCTCGGGAAGGCCCTGCCACGACGCGTACATGACTCCAGAATATGGGTTGCCGGTTTCACGTCGCATCTCGGTGGCGGATCGTCGCCATGATCAACATCACGCTGACGGAACCGGGCAATGCGTGCGTCCCGTCATTCCGGGAGATGCGCCGCGATGTCCCGCCGGTGGTGGGCCCCGCGGATCCGGACCAGATCGACCCCGGCGTACGCGCGACGTCGCGCCTCGTCGAGATCGTCACCCACGGCGGTGACCGACAGGACGCGTCCACCCGCCGTCACGAGGTTGCCGTCCTCGTCGATCTTGGTCCCCGCGTGGATCACGTCGACGCCCTCGAGCGCGTCGGCCTCGTCGACGCCGTCGATGCGGTCGCCCGTGACCGGCGACTCCGGGTAGTGCTCCGACGCGATGACCACCGTGACTGCCGAGCCGTCGTGCCACTGCGGCAGGCCGACCTCGGCGAGCGTGCCGGTGGCCGCGCCGTGCAGCAGCGCCGACAGGGGCGTCCTGAGCAGCGACAGCAGGGCCTGGGTCTCGGGGTCGCCGAAGCGCGCGTTGAACTCGACCACGCGCGTGCCCCGGCTGGTGAGGGCGAGGCCCGCGTACAGCAGACCCTGGAAGGGGGTGCCGCGCGCGGCCATCTCCTTGACGGTGGGCAGCAGGACGCGCTGGGTCACGTCGCTCACGAGGTCGTCGGGCGCCCATGCGAGCGGCGTGTACGCCCCCATGCCACCGGTGTTGGGCCCTTCGTCGCCGTCGAGGGCGCGCTTGAAGTCCTGGGCCGGCTGCAGCGGCAGCACCGTCGAGCCGTCGGTGATCGCGAACAGCGAGACCTCCGGACCGTCGAGGTACTCCTCGATCACGACGCGGGCGCACGAGACGCCGTGGTCGAACGCGACCTGGCGGTCCTCGGTGACGACGACGCCCTTGCCGGCGGCGAGCGCGTCGTCCTTGACGACGTAGGGCGGGCCGAAGGTGTCGAGCGCGTCGGCCACCTGCTCAGGGGTCTCGCAGACCCGGGCCATGGCGGTGGGGACGTCGGCGGCGGCCATGACCTGCTTCGCGAATGCCTTCGAGCCCTCGAGCTGGGCCGCCTCGGCAGTGGGGCCGAAGCAGGCGATGCCGGCCTCCCGAACGGCGTCGGCGACGCCGGCCACCAGGGGCGCCTCGGGGCCGACGACGACCAGGCCGGCACCGATCCTCGTGGCGAGGTCGGCCACGGCCGCTCCGTCGAGTGGGTCGACGGGGTGCAGCGTGGCGACGGCCGCCATGCCCGGGTTGCCCGGGGCGGCGTGGACCTCGGTGACCTGGGAGTCACGGGAGAGGGCCAGGGACAGGGCGTGCTCGCGGCCGCCGGTGCCGATGACGAGAACCTTCACCCGTCGAGCCTAGCGGCGCCCGGCGCCGGGACCGATCACGACGGGGCGTCGGCGGAGCCGGCGGCGACCTCGCGAGCGAGCGCCACGAGGCCGTCCCACGGACGCGGCCCGTCGGTGCCGGTCAGGAACGAGGCCCACGTGAGGGGCTGCTCGACCGGGAGCGTGAGCTCGTCGAAGGCGCGGGTCCAGCCGGCCAGCAGCCGCTCGTCGTAGCGGCCGGAGGCCAGCAGGAACGAGGTGACCGCCGAGACGGTGCCGCGACGGTCCTCGTCGTCCTCGCGCAGCAGCTCGGCGAGGTCGGCGCCGAAACCCTCGGCGTCGAACTCGGGCCACGAGGCGGCCGCGTGCAGCCCGTCGCGCAGCAGGTCGGGCAGGCGGTCCCAGTCGGTGAGGTCCTCGCGGTGGGGTCCGAACGCGATCGTGGCCAGCGCCGCGACGACGCCGTGGGCCCCGATGGCCGCGAAGAAGCCCGCCATCGCCTCGGGGCGCCGGTGCTGCCGCTCCAGCACCCGCATGAGGCGGGTGAAGCGCGCCGCCTGCTGCCGCGAGACGAGATCGGAGGGCGGGAGGACGTCAGTCATCGGCCACCTGGGACCTGCGACCCGTGACGACGTCGCCCAGCGCCGCGACGACCTCCTCGAGGGTGAGCGGGACGAGCGAGACCTCGACCTCCTCGTTGCCGGTGCGGGGCGCGTGCTCGACGCGGTACCAGCCCTGGGCGCCCGCGTCGACGACGGTGACGGAGGCGTCGACGTCGCGCTCGGCCCAGTTGCCCGTCGCGCGCCAGGCCAGGCGCCACCCCTCGAGGATCGGATCGAGCGCCGCGTCACCGCTCGGGTCGACGCCGTCGAGCGTCATGGCCGCGTCGATGACCGTGGTGTTCGTGCCCACGGTGTCGCGGTCGTCGACGACCTCGCGGTCGAAGATCGCCAGCCACTGGCGCAGCTGGTCACGCAGCAGGCCGAGCTCGGTGGCCGTCACGACGACCGCGCCCTCGGCGTCGGGCGTGCTGGTGGTGGCGCGGCCGTCGGGCATCCAGCCGATGAACAGGGGCTTCAGGGTGGCGCCGTCGAAGCGCTCGACGACGATGCTGCGTGCCGGGCCCACCGCGACCTCGACCAGGCTCGCGGCCGTGGGATGGACGCCCGTGGAGGTCACGAGTCCCTCCTGGCGCAGGCGGGTGGGCGCGTCGCCCGGGCTGATCCGGCCCGCATGGACCTCGGCGAGCTTGATCAGGTCGTCGTAGCCGACGGTCAGCTGCAGGAAGGTCTCGTCGAGTTTCGGCACGGTGGCTCCAGCGTTCGCAGGGGTGTCGTTCATGTCGTGATCAGTCCCAGAAGGTGAGCGTGTCGCCGACGTCGGACCAGGTGTCGCCGTCGGTGACGGTGTCCCAGGCGTTCGAGGCCGTCTCGCTGATCTCGTCCCAGTGGTCGACGACCTCGGCCCCCGCCCAGACCAGGCCGGTGGTCACGGCGATGGCGCCGGTGACCGGGTTCGGTGCGATCAGGAACGCGGTGGTGGAGGCGCTGAAGGCGGTCTCGGCGACGTCGGCGACGTAACCCGCGCCCTCGCGCTCGAACGCGTCGATCGGGTTGCCCTGCTGGATGAGGTTGTTGACCCCGACGGCGGTGCTGTAGACGCCGCCGACGATGCCCAGGCCGCGCATGAGGCCCAGTCCGCCGGGATTGCGCGCGAGCGGGTCGGCCCAGCCCGCGGTGGGGAACCGAGTGCCCGGTCCGGCCCACTTCGGCAGCTTGTTGAGCAGCGCGGTGGGCGGCGCGGCGTGCCGGCCGCCACCGGAGAGCATCCAGCGGGCCCACTCGCCGGTGCGCCCGCCGGCGTTCGCCATGCGGGTCAGCATCTGGCGGCCGACGAGGCCGGTCTGGAAGATCGGCGCGACGCCCGTGGCCATCTTCTTCATCTTGCCCAGCGCCGCGGCGATCGAGATGAGCGGGAAGTCGTCGTCGTTGCCGAAGATGTTGCCGAACTCGGCTCCGAGGTACTCGCCCAGCAGGTCGTTGAGGGTGTCGTTGATGGCGCCGAGCGACATCGAGACCTTGCCCTCACCCGACTCGTCGAGCAGCAGCGCGATGTCGGCGAGCCCGTTGAGCTTCTCGGCGGCGTCGTCCAGGAACGTCGCCTTGGCCTCGATGTTCTCCAGGCTCGGCAGCGCCACGGGGCTGGCCGACCTCGCCGAGGCGGCGTTCGAGCGGATCTTGCTGGCGAGCTCCTCGGCGCGCGTG
Source organism: Aeromicrobium sp. JP4 (assembly GCF_054957925.1). Classification (NCBI taxonomy): domain Bacteria; kingdom Bacillati; phylum Actinomycetota; class Actinomycetes; order Propionibacteriales; family Nocardioidaceae; genus Aeromicrobium; species Aeromicrobium sp. JP4. Next base: position 2,292,086 of record NZ_CM143290.1, on the reverse strand, counting down.
GCCGAGAGCGTCAGCTGGTCGTAGTCCATCTCCACGGTCATGAGCGCTGACTCTCCTTCAGTGCGGCCCACAGGGCGATGTGCTCGGGCGCCGCGAGCTTCGTCACGCGCGGCGCGATGAGGTCATACTCCCTGACGATCGACCACTCCGTCACCGCCACGTTGATCGGCGAGGCCCACCGGCGCGACGCCACGAGGACGCCGGCGTCGCAGCGCAGCGTCACCAGGTCGGGCAGCGAGCGACCGGTGTACTCCATCCCGGGCAGGACGAACCCCGCGTCGCCCGTGATGGTGTGCCGCTTCCGGCGGACCAGGCCGCCGGGACTGCCCTGCGCTGTGGTCACCGTGGCGACCCGCGCGCCGTTCAGGCTGACCGGGACGCCGTCGTCGAAGACGCTGCGCCACTGGTTCGCCTCCCGCTCGGCCGCGGACCGGCGGTCCGTCACGTCGAGCTCGACGACCGCGTCCTCGACCGTGGCCTCGATCAGGCCGTCGCGCACCACGACGCGCACCGGACCCCACCGGGCCCGGCGGAACGCCTGCCACTCGAACCGCTTCTCCTCGTTCACACGTGCCCCCGTATGTGCCAGGTGTTCAGGTCAGAGCAGGTCGTGCAGGACGACCGTCTCCTCGCGGTCGGGACCCACGCCGACGGCGCTGATCCGCGAGCCGCTGATCGCCTCGATCTCGCGCACGTACGACTGCGCGTTCGCGGGCAGGTCGGAGAGCTCCCGGGCGCCGCTGATGTCCTCGGACCAGCCCGGGAAGTACTCGAAGATCGGCTTCGCGTGGTGGAAGCCCGTCTGGGTCATCGGCATCTCGTCGACGCGCTCGCCGTCGACGTCGTACGCGACGCACACCGGGATCTGCTCCCAGCCGGTCAGGACGTCGAGCTTGGTCATCACGAAGTCGGTGACGCCGTTGATGCGGGCCGCGTAGCGGGCCACGGGCGCGTCGTACCAGCCGCAGCGGCGCGGGCGGCCCGTCGTCGTACCGAACTCGCCGCCGTTCTCGCGCAGGCGGTCGCCGTCGGCGTCGAACAGCTCGGTGGGGAACGGGCCCTCGCCGACGCGGGTGGCGTAGGCCTTGACGATGCCGATCACGCGGGTGATCTCGGTGGGCGCGATGCCCGAGCCCGTGCACGCGCCGCCGGTGGTGGCCGACGAGCTGGTGACGAACGGGTAGGTGCCGTGGTCGACGTCGAGCAGCGTGGCCTGGCCGGCCTCGAGCAGCACCGTCTTGTCCTCGCGCAGGGCGTCGTGCAGCACGAGGGCGGTGTCGGCGACGAACGGCCGCAGGCGCTCGACGTGACCGAGCAGGGACTCCACGATCTCCTCGGCCGACACGGCGCGTCGGTTGTAGACCTTGGTGAGGATCTGGTTCTTGAGGTCGAGCGCGCCCTCCACCTTCGCGCGGAGGATCTTCTCGTCGAAGAGGTCCTGCACGCGGATGCCGAGGCGGTTCATCTTGTCGGCGTAGGTCGGGCCGATGCCGCGGCCGGTGGTGCCGATCTTGCGGCTGCCGAGGAAGCGCTCGTTGACCTTGTCCAGCGTGCGGTTGTAGTCGGCGATGATGTGCGCGTTGGCGCTGACGAGCAGGCGCGAGGTGTCGATCCCACGCGCGTTCAGGCCGTCGATCTCCTGGAAGAGCACGTCGAGGTCGATGACGACGCCGTTGCCGATCACCGGCACGCAGCCCGGGGTGAGGATGCCGCTCGGGAGCAGGTGCAGTGCGTACTTCTCGTCACCGATGACGACGGTGTGGCCGGCGTTGTTGCCGCCGTTGAACTTCACGACGTAGTCGACGCGGCTGCCCAGGAGATCGGTCGCCTTGCCCTTGCCCTCGTCACCCCACTGGGCTCCGACGATCACGACTGCGGGCATGCGAGCCACCCCTCCACCAGACGGAAAGCCCCGCTACGGGGGCTCTTACTCGTCGATCCTACCGAGAAGCGAGCGTCGCGGGGGCACAGGCCCGCGACCCGGGGGGCCATGAGCGCCTGCCAAATGAGACATCCGCACGAGTTCGTTCCGAGTGATGGACGTCACGGATTCCTGCAGTAGCCTTCCTGTAACTGCTCGTGTAACGGTGAGTTGCAGTGGGACTCCCCCGGGCCCAACGGCACTCGAAGGAGGACTCCCTTGCATCCCCATCGCCTGACGCTCGTCCCGGCGGGAGACATCCACCTCTGGGTGCCCCGCTCCTCGACGCTGCGCGCCTTCGCCACCGCTCCGCCGGACCCGCGCCCCGTCACCCCCGACCAGCAGCGCCGCCTCGACATCGCCAGCCTCCCGCGCCACGTCGACGACGAGGTCAACCCGTGGATCGGCCTGCGCGCCACGCTGCACGGCGCCGACTTCGTCTCGCTCGCCGGCACGCTGCGCCGGTTCTGCGCCCGCCACGAGAGCCTGCGGTGCATGTTCGTCCGCCGCGACGACGGCAGCTACGAGCGCCGCATCGTCGACGCCGAGCTGATCGGCTTCCAGCCGCGCCACGTGGGGCACTTCGCCGATCCCGGCGAGGCGTTCGACGCGGTGATGGCCGAGCTGGACGACCTCACCGGGCCGCTGTCGTGGCCCGCCGCCACGGTGATCACCGTGACCGACGAGAACGGCGACATCACCGTCTTCGCCGCCTTCGACCACGTGACCTTCGACGGCTACAGCGCCTATCTGACGATGGGCGAGCTCAAGCTGCACCTCGAGGCCGAGCTGAACCACGCGCCGCTGCCGACCCCCGTGGGCAGCTACGTGGACTTCGCCGTCGAGCAGCGCGCCATCCAGGACGCCATCACGGTCGACAGCCCCGCCCTCGAGCCCTGGCGGCGCGCCGCCGACGCCACCGGCAACCTGCCGGGCCTGCCCCGGGGCACGGGTGTCCGTCGTGGTGACCTGATCCAGCACCGGATGCGGTACCCGACCTTCGCCGGTCCCCGCCTGAGCCGGGCCTTCCACCGGTGGTGCGAGCGCAACGACGTCCCGCCCGCGCTGGCCTTCACGGCGGTGCTGCTGCGCGCCATGGTCGCCGAGGAGTCCGACGATCGCCTCACCGTGCTGATGTCGACGCACAACCGCAACCGGCAGGAGTGGCACCAGGCCATCGGCTGGTTCTCCGGGATCGTGCCGATGACGGTCGACATGGGCCGCGACCTGCCCCTCACCGAACTGGCCCGGCGCACGGCGGAGGCGTGGCAGTTCGCCCGCACCGCCGAGACGATCCCGCTGCCGCTGGCCAACCAGCTGCTCGGCACCACGATGCGGCCCGCCGCGGTCGTGTCGTTCCTGGACTCGCGCCACTGCCCCGGGCGCGACGGCTGGGAGGAGATGGACTCCACCGTCTTCCTGGGCGAGGTCGAGCCCAGCGACGAGATGCACCTGTGGGTCAACTCGATGCCCTACGGCACCGAGCTGGTCCACCGCACCCCCGACACCCCGCCCTGCATCGAGTGGCTCGACCGCGTGATGAACCGGATGCGGGAGCAGATGGTGGCGGTCACGCGTGAGGTCAACGATCCGACGGAGGCACTGGCATGAGGATGACCCGCATCGAGGAGCTCGACACCATCGACGGTGACGTGTTCCTGCTCCGCCCGTCCGAGGAGTCCTACGCGGCCCTCGCGGTCGCGCCCGCGAACGAGCACCGGCCCTCCTACATGCAGGACCAGCACCTGCGGCTGCGTCGGGCGATGGAGCGAGTCGGGTCGGCCGACGCCAACTGGCTCGGCCTGTGCTTCGACGTCCCGGGCCCGCTCGACGTCGATGCCCTGCAGCGCGCGGCGACGACGTGGGTCCGCCGGCACGAGGTCCTCTGGGGCACCTTCCGGGACAACCCCGACGACCCCGACGGCGAGATGACCCGCCATGCGGTCTCTCCCGAAGACATGACGCTCACCGTCACGCCGCTCGGCTCGCACCCCGGACCGGAGGTCAACAACGTCCTGCTCAAGCACTTCAGCGACGCCGTCGACCCGATCGACAACTTCGGCTACGCCATCGCGGGCGTCTCCGGCGACGACACGTCCACCGTCTTCTGCGGCTTCGACCACTGCTACGGCGACGGCTTCAGCGTCCTGCTGGGCTACATGGAGCTCTCCCAGCTGTACGCCAACGAGACCGGCGCCGAGCACGTCGACCTGCCCCCGGTGAAGGGCTACATGACGTATGCGCAGGAGGAGCGCGCCGCCGCGCAGCAGTACGACATCGAGCACCCGTCGATGCAGTTCTGGGCCGACTACGCGATGGACGGCGTGGTCGCCAAGGACGGATTCCCCATGGACCTCGGGATCGCCGAGGGCGAGCGGTTCTGGCTGATCCCCATGGACTACGACATCCTCAGCGCCGAGGAGTGCGACCGGCTCGAGGCCATCGCCAAGGAGGAGGAGGCCACGTTCCCGTCGGTCGTCTACGCCTCGTTCGCGCTGGCGGCGCGTGACCTGGCCGGCCGGAGCGCGTACCGGTTCTTCAACCCCGTCGCGACGCGCGACACCGCCGAGACGCTCGTGACGATGGGCTGGATGATCAACGTCCTGCCCATCCACATCCCGGTCGGACCCGAGGACACGCTCTTCGAGGTCGCTCGCGACGTGCGCCAGAAGTTCCGCGAGGCCCGCGTGTGCGAGCCGGTGCCGGCGCTGCGGGTCATGGAGGTCGTCCAGGAGGTCTTCGGCTTCTCGCTCGAGGACACCCACCGGCCGGCGATCGTGTCCTACCTCGACGGCCGGATGATCCCCGGCCAGGAGAAGTGGGCGCAGGACCGCTTCCACGGGACCACCGGCCAGGGCTACGACGACAACGTGAACGTGTGGATCAACCGCACGCCCACCGAGCTCTACGTCATGTGCAGCGTCCCGCAGACGCCCACGGCCGTCGAGAACGTCAACGCGTTCTTCACGTACGCCTCGAACCTCCTGCGAGGCGCGCTCACCCGCTAACGTCAGAGGGGTGAACTCCTGGCTGGCGGTCAGCAACGCGAATGCGGGCACCTCCGACGAGGAGGTCATCGCCCGGGCGCTCTCGGCCCTGCGCGAGGTCGCCGACGTCGACCACGTGGCGACCGAGGACCCCGACGACCTGTCCGCGGCCCTGGCGAAGCACCCCGACGTCGACCTGGTGATCTCCATGGGCGGGGACGGCAGCCTGCACGCGGTCGTCCAGGCGCTGCACGACGCCGGCCGGCTGCCGGGCACCCCGGTGGGTCTCGTCCCACTGGGCACGGGCAACGACTTCGCCCGGACCCTCGACCTGTCCACCGATCCCGTGGTGGCCGCCCGCGACCTGGCCAACGGCTCGGTCCGGCCGATCGACCTGATCCTGGACTCCACGGGGCGGGTCGTGGTGAACGCGGCGCACGTGGGCATCGGCGCCGAGGCCGCCGCGCGCGCCGAGCCCGTCAAGCCGGCGCTCGGTCCGATCGCCTACGTGCTCGGGGCGATCTCGACCCTGTTCAGCCGCAGCGCCGACGTGCACGTGACGATCGACGACCGCACGCTCAGCGGCCGCGTGGCCCAGGTCGCGGTCGGCAACGGGCGCTTCGTGGGCGGCGGCGGCGAGCTGCTGCCGCACGCCATCGTCGACGACGGGGCGATGGACGTGGCCGTCGCGTTCGCGGCCCGGCTGCCCCAGCGGATCGCCTACGCCCTGCACCTGCGCCGCGGCACCCACCCGGGCGCCGACTTCGTGCACTACACGCGGGCCCAGTCGGTGCGGGTGGAGGGCGAGCCCGTGCGCTGTACGACCGACGGCGAGCTCTCCGACCCGCGCCGGGAGCACGGGTGGGAGCTGCACGCCGGCGGCCTCGCGATGCGCCTTCCCGACTGAGTCAGCCCACGAGCGCGTCGTAGCCCTCGCGGCTCGACTCGCGCAGGAACTCGCGGCAGCGGTGCGCCTCCTCGACGTCGCCGAGTCGCTCGCTGGCGGTGGCCAAGACGGCGAGGGCGTGGAGGAATCCACGGTTGGCCTCGTGCGACCACGGCACCGGGCCGTGCCCGCGCCAGCCGTTGCGGCGCAGCGAGTCCAGGGAGCGGTGGTAGGCCGTGCGCGCGAACGCGTAGCCCTCGAGCTGACGATCCTCGGCGAGCGCGGCGTCGGCCAGGCGTGCCCAGGCGGCCACCGAGTCGGGGTGACGCTCGGCGACCTCCTCGGGGGGCGCTCCCTCGGCCAGCAGGGCCGCGCCCGGGTCCTCGGGCAGCAGGGTCTCGGGCGGTTCTCCCAGAAGGTTGGTCATGGTGAGCCAGCCTAGACGGGCGACCCCATCAGGACCGCTGGTGCGTGTGCGCGATGTAGACGTCGCACGGTGCGTGCGCGGCCACGTCGCGGGCGATGCTGCCCAAGATCCGGGCCAGGCCCTGCACGCGCTTGTTGCCCACGACGATGACGTCGACGTCGAGCTCCTCGGCCGCACGGACCAGCGCGTCGGCGGGGTTGCCCTCGGCGGCGCCGTACGTGACCTCGAGCTCGGGGAACTCGCGGCGGATCCCGGCGAAGACGTCGCTGGCCACACCCTGGGCCGCCTGCTCGCTCGTGATCAGCAGCTCCTCGGAGCCGACGTCGATCCGCTCGGCCTCGAAGCTGCCGTACGCCGAGAGCACGTGCAGTCGGGCGCCCATCGCGGCCGCGAGCTCGGCCGCCTTGCGCGCCGCGGCGGCCGCGGGCTCGGTGTTGTCGACGCCGGTGAGGACGATCTTCGCCATGGTTTCCCCTTCATCACGCCGAGCTCGGACGCCCGGATGCCACTTCGGATCCTAGTCGCCGGCGGGGGCCCCGGCCCGGCCCGGGGCCGCGCGGTCCCGGCCACCGAGACCCGATCCGGACGCGACGACGGCGGGGACGAAGCCGTCCCCGCCGTCGTTCGGTGCGTCAGTGCGTGCCGGCGCTGCGCAGGTTCTCGCAGGCCTCGACGACCCGCGCCGCCATGCCGGCCTCGGCGGCCTTGCCCCACGCGCGGGGGTCGTAGGCCTTCTTGTTGCCGACCTCGCCGTCGACCTTCAGGACGCCGTCGTAGTTCTGGAACATGTGACCGACGACCGGGCGCGTGAACGCGTACTGGGTGTCGGTGTCCACGTTCATCTTCACGACGCCGTAGTCGACCGCGGCGCTGATCTCCTCGGGCAGCGAGCCCGATCCGCCGTGGAAGACGAAGTCGAAGGGGCGGTCCTTGCCGAACTTCGCGGCGACGGCGTCCTGCGCGGCCTTGAGCACCTCGGGACGCAGCTTCACGTTGCCCGGCTTGTAGACACCGTGCACGTTGCCGAACGTCAGCGCGGTGAGGTACCGGCCGTTCTCGCCGAGGCCGAGCGCCTCGACCAGCGCGATGGCGTCATCGGGGGATGTGTAGAGCTTGTCGTTGATCTCCGCCTCGACGCCGTCCTCCTCGCCGCCGACGACGCCGATCTCGACCTCGAGGATGATGTTCGCGGCGTGCGCCTTGGCCAGCAGCTCCTGCGCGATCTCGAGGTTCTCGGCCAGCGGCACCGCCGAGCCGTCCCACATGTGCGACTGGAAGTACGGCAGCTCGCCGCCCTTGACGCGCTCGGCCGAGGCCTCGAGCAGCGGGCGGACGAAGCCGTCGAGCTTGTCCTTGGGGCAGTGGTCGGTGTGCAGCGCCACGTTGATCGGGTACTTCTTGGCGACCTCCTGCGCGAACGCGGCGAACGCCAGCGAGCCGGAGACCATGTTCTTGACGGTGGGGCCGGAGAAGTAGTCGGCGCCGCCGGTGGAGACCTGGATGATCCCGTCGCTGCCGGCCTCGGCGAAGCCGGCCAGGGCGGCGTTCAGCGTCTGCGAGGACGAGACGTTGATCGCGGGGTAGGCGAAGGAGTTGTTCTTCGCCTTGTCCAGCATCTCTGCGTAGACCTCGGGAGTGGCGACGGGCATGGGTCCTCCTGTGGGAACTCGTGTTGCGGGTCAGTATTCCACCGACGCGAGGTCGGCATGCTCACGGATCCAGGCGTGCATCGTGATCGCCGCGGCGGCACCCGCGTTGATCGATCGGGTGGAGCCGAACTGGGCGATCGCGACCAGGCGCTCGCACACGGCGGCGGCCTCGGGCGTGAGCCCCGGACCCTCCTGGCCGAACACCAGGACGGCGTCGCGCGGCAGGGTCGTCGTCTCCAGCGGGACGGCGCCGGGGAGGTTGTCGACGCCGACCACGGTGAGCCCGGACTCGCCCGCCCACGCGGCGAACGCGGCGACGTCCTCGTGGTGGTGCACGTGGACGTAGCGGTCGGTGACCATCGCCCCGCGGCGGTTCCAGCGGCGCTTGCCGATGATGTGCGCGCCGCCGACGTTGAACGCGTTCGCGGTGCGCACGATCGAGCCGATGTTGAAGTCGTGCTGCCAGTTCTCGATCGCGACGTGCAGGCGGTGGCGCTGGAGGTCGAGGTCGGCGACGATCGCGTCCACCGTCCAGTAGCGGTAGCGGTCGACGACGTTGCGGGTGTCGCCCTCGCGCAGCAGCTCGGGATCCAGGCGTGGGTCGTCGGGCCAGGGGCCCTGCCACGGGCCGACGGTCACGACACCCCGTACTGCTCGCGGTACGCGCGGACGGCCGGCAGGTGCTCGGCGAACCGGCCGGTCTCCTCGAGGTACTCGATGATGTCGTCGAAGGTGACGATGGAGGTCACCGCGATCCCGTGGTCGCGCTCGACCTCCTGGATCGCGGAGAGGTCGCCCGTGCCGCGCTCGCGGCGATCGACGGCCACGACGACGCCCGCCACCTCGGCGTCGAGGGGCTCGACCAGCGCGATGACCTCGCGGATGGCGGTGCCGGCGGTGATGACGTCGTCGATCACGAGCAGCCGGCCGCGCGGGGCGGCACCGACGAAGAGGCCGCCCTCCCCGTGGTCCTTGGCCTCCTTGCGGTTGAAGCACCACGGCACGTCCCGGTCGTGGTCCTGGGCCAGCCGCACCGCCGTGGCCGCGGCGAGCGGGATGCCCTTGTAGGCGGGACCGAGCAGGACGTCGAACTCGGGTCCGGCGCCCGCGATCGCGTCGGCGTAGAACCCGCCGAGCGCCGACAGCCGCGCGCCGGTGTCGAACGCGCCCGCGTTGAAGAAGTAGGGCGACGTGCGCCCCGACTTCAGCGTGAACTCGCCGAAGCACAGGACCTCGTGCTCGAGGGCGAACTCGATGAAGCGGCGCTGGTAGTCGTGCACCCCGCCAGCGTAGGGGGCCTAGGTGCCCGGCTTCCGCTCGGAGGAGGCGAGGTCGCCCACGACGACGCTGCGGTCGTCGGTGTGGAACAGCTCGGAGCAGGTGACGAGGGTGATGACGCGCTCGGTGGCCGGCTCCCCTTCCGCGTCGGGGTCGGGGACGGGCCACAGCGGCCAGGACGTCGTGAACGGCACGCGGATCTCGTCGCCGTCCTGGCGCAGGACGTAGGTGTGGACGTGCGTGCGGGTCTCCACGACGACCTCGTCGCCCGCGCGCAGGTCGAGGAACTTGCGGAACGGCTCGCCGTGCGTGACCCGGTGGCCCGAGAGCACGAGGTTGCCCACGCGGCCCGGCTGGGCGCTCTCCTCGTGCCGGCCCACGCCCTTCGCGAGGGTGGCGTCGTCGTCGCCGTCGAGGATCGGCACCTCGAAGTCGGATCCGAAGCGCTTGATCCGCAGCAGGCCGACCCCGGCGATGGGATCCTCCTGGGCCTTCCAGGCCTCGGAGATCTCGCCGCGGATGCGCTCGTGGTCGCGCTGGGCGACGACGTTCGTGCCCCAGTACTGCCAGCCCACCCAGCCCAGGATCCCCACACCGGTCAGCACCAGCACGAGGCCGAGCACCAGCACGACGCGGGAGCCGACGGAGCGCGTGGAGGCGGAGGACACGTCACCATTGTCCCGGGGCCGGCCACGCACGCGAACCGGACTCCGCGATCTCTTCGGCGAAGTTCGCGATTTCGCTCCGGCGGTTGGGGGCCCCATGTATTCTGGAGGAGCAGGTTCGGGGAGCTCTTGAGCCGTCGTTCCTGCCGTCGGCCCGCCGTTTCACCCCCCGAGAACGGCGGGCCGACCTATGTCCTCCCCCTGCTACCTCCGAAGATCCGATGGGCCCCGCTATCGTCGATCAGGTGAGCAGGCGCAGCGCTCGACTCGATGGAATCGGCACCACGATCTTCGCGGAGATGAGTGCCCTGGCCACGCAGACCGGCGCGATCAACCTCGGTCAGGGCTTCCCCGACGAGGACGGCCCCGAGGTGATCCGGCAGGCGGCGCGCGACGCCATCACCGCGGGCCACAACCAGTACGCACCCGGCACCGGCATGGCACCCCTGCGCGAGTCGATCGCCCGGCACCAGCACCGCTTCCACGGCATCGAGCTCGACCCGGCGCGAGAGGTGGTGGTGACCACCGGCGCGACCGAGGCCGTCGCGGCCGCGCTGCTCGGGCTGGTGAATCCCGGCGACGACGTGCTCGTGCTGGAGCCCTACTACGACTCCTACCGCGCCGTGATCCAGATGGCCGGCGCCCGCCACGTCGCGGTGACCGTGCGCGCTCCCGACTTCCGGCTGCCGGTGGACGAGCTGCGCGCCGCGGTCACGCCGCGCACCACCGCGATCGTCCTCAACACACCGCACAACCCGACCGGGACGGTGCTGACGCCGCAGGAGCTGGCCGCCGTCGCCGAGGTGGCCATCGAGCACGACCTGGTCGTCGTGTCCGACGAGGTCTACGAGCATCTCGCGTTCGCGCGGCCGCACGTGCCGATCGCGACACTGCCGGGCATGGCCGAGCGGACGCTCACCGTCAGCAGCGCCGGGAAGACCTTCTCCTTCACCGGTTGGAAGATCGGCTGGGCGACCGGACCGGCCGACCTCGTGGACGCCCTCATGGGTGCGAAGCAGTTCCTCACCTACACCTCCGGCGCGCCGTTCCAGCCGGCGATCGCCACGGCACTCGACCTGCCCGACGAGTTCTTCACCGACCTGCGCGACGGGCTGCGCAAGCGTCGCGACCTTCTCTGCACCGGGCTGTCCGACGCGGGCTTCGACGTCTTCATCCCCGAGGGGACCTACTTCGCGACGACCGACGTGGCGCCCCTCGGCTTCTCCGACGGCCTCGAGTTCTGCCGCACGCTGCCCCGTCTCGCCGGCGTCGTCGCCGTCCCGCACCAGGTGTTCCACGACGACCGGCCCGACGGCTCGAACCCCGGACGCACCCTCGTCCGCTGGGCGTTCTGCAAGCGCACCGAGGTGCTCGAGGAGGCGGTCGCGCGCCTGCGCGCGCTGCGCTCGAACTGAGACGATCGTGCAACTCCCGTTTGCATGTGGCCTGCCTCACACCTAGAGTCACGCCAACGGCATCTCGTAGGGGGACTCTCGTGTCACGACGGCTCAAGGCATTCCTGGTGGCGGCGCTCGGCGCCCTGGTCCTGGTCACCGGAGGGACCGGAGCCTCTGCCGAGTCGGGCTGGTGGGTCGCGACCAGCACCCCCTCCCCCGAGTCCGAGGTCAACGCGACCGGCGAGCCGATGCGCGGCACGGGGCCCGGCGGCGAGGTGAGCGGCTTCATCGACGCCCACACCCACATGTTCATGGACCTCGGCATGGGTGGGAACGCGGTCTGCGGCTCCACCTGGAGTGAGAAGGGCATCGCGGACGCGCTCAAGGACTGCGACCGTCACGGCGTCTCGATCCTGGAGAACCTGACGAACTCCGGTGCCGGCCGCGGCCCCCTCGACGCGCACGACACGGTCGGCTGGCCCACGTTCAAGGACTGGCCGACCTACTCCTCCTTCACGCACCAGCAGATGTACTACAAGTGGGTCGAGCGCGCGTGGCGCGGCGGCCAGCGGATCATGGTGAACGACATGGTCTCCAACCCGGGACTGTGCCCGATCCTCGGTGTCATCGCCGGCCCCAACAAGTACAGCTGCGACGACATGGACACCGTCCGTCGCCAGATCAAGGCCACGTACGACCTGCAGGCGTTCGTCGACCGGCAGTTCGGCGGCGCCGGCAAGGGCTGGTACCGCGTCGTCACCACGCCGGAGCAGGCCCGTGCGGTCGTGGCCGACGGCAAGCTGGCCGTCGTCCTCGGCGTCGAGGTGTCCGAGCCGTTCGGCTGCAAGCAGGTGCTCGGCGCGCCGCAGTGCACGAAGGCCGACATCGACCGGGGCCTCGACGAGCTCCAGGGCAAGGGCGTCTCGAGCATGTTCCTGTGCCACAAGTTCGACAACGCGCTGTGCGGCGTGCGCTACGACGAGGGCACGGCCGGGCTGCTGGTGAACGCCGGTCAGTTCCTGACCACGGGCACCTGGTGGAACCCCGCGACGTGCCGCGAGGGCGAGGTCGCCGACAACACCGTGATCGGCGGTGTGCTGCCCAGCGAGATCGCGAGCGTCCCGGGCCTGCCCGCGGTGCTGCCGGTCTACCCGAAGGGGCCGCACTGCAACCCGCGCGGCCTCACCGAGCTCGGCGAGTACGCCCTGCGCGGGATGATCAAGCGCAACATGATGGTCGAGCTGGACCACATGAGCGCCAAGGCCGCCGGCCGCGCCCTCGACATCCTCGAGGCCGAGGCCTACCCCGGCGCCCTCTCGACCCACGACTGGCTGTCGACGGCGTACATGGACCGGCTCTACGGCCTCGGCGGCTTCGCGACGCAGTACGGGCACACGGCCACCGAGTTCGCGACGCAGTGGCGCGAGACGAAGCCGATGCGCGACAAGTACGGCGTCGCCTACGGCTACGGCACCGACATGAACGGCTTCGGCGGCACCGCCGCGCCGCCCGAGGACGGCGCGAAGATCTCCTACCCGTTCACCGGCGTCGACGGCACGGTCTTCGACCGGCAGGTCACCGGTGAGCGCACGTGGGACTACAACGCCGAGGGCGTCCCGCACTACGGTCTCGTCCCCGACTGGATCGAGAGCCTGCGCACCCTGGCCGGGTCCGCGATCGTCGACGACCTCGCCGCCGGGTCGGAGTCCTACCTGCAGACGTGGGGCGCCACCTCCGACTTCCAGCCGGGCGCCAACCTCGCGCGCGAGGCGATCGCGTCGGCCAGCTCCACCGAGTGGAACCTGCTGACGGACCTGAAGCCCGGTCGCGCGATCGACGGCAAGCTCTCGACCCGCTGGGCCAGCAAGTACGGCCAGGACGACGCCTGGTTCCAGGTGGAGCTGCTGTCGGTGCGCCCGGTCAGCAAGGTCACGATCGAGTGGGAGAGCGCGTACGCGCGCCAGTACCGCGTGCAGACCTCCCTCGACGGGAAGCAGTGGCGCGACGTGGCCGTCGTCGGCTCCGGCAACGGCGGGCTCGACACCGTGAAGTTCGCGCCGAGCTCGGCGCGGTTCGTGCGGATGCAGGGCGTCGAGCGGGCGACGCGCTACGGCTACTCGATCAAGGAGTTCGGCGCGTTCAGCTGAGATCGCTGAGGGCAGAGGACCGCCCCAACCTCCCGATGGTGGTTGGGGCGGCGAGAGGCCGGTGCTGCTCCGGCCACCACCCGGGCCGAAGCACCTGGGCAGTGCCATCAACCTACAGGCGGCGTTCAAACCAACCTGAGGCGGGGCTCATGTTCGGGGACGTGCGCGCTCGGGCCGACGGCGAGCCCAACCGGCGCGGAATGACGAAGGCGCGGACTCTGCCAGTGCAGAAACCCGCGCCATTCCAATGATTCTGGTGGAGCCGCCTGTCAGAATCGAACTGACGACCTTCTCATTACGAGTGAGATGCTCTACCGACTGAGCTAAGGCGGCGCGATCCGGCGAGGATCACCCGCCGAACCAAGTGTGGACTATACCGCCTCGGCCCAGCGGGACGGAAACCCGGGTTCTGTCCGTATGATCGGCCGCGTGGACGCACCGACCCAGGCCGAGCTCGACGACATCCGTGCCAGCATCGACAACATCGACGCGGCCCTCGTGCACCTCCTGGCGGAGCGGTTCAAGTGCACCAAGCGCGTGGGGAGGCTGAAGGCCGAGCACGACCTCCCGCCGGCCGATCCCGAGCGTGAGTCGCGCCAGATCGAGCGGCTCCGCTCGAAGGCGCTGGAGGCCGACCTCGACCCCGCGTTCGCGGAGAAGTTCCTCAACTTCATCATCAGCGAGGTCATTCGGCACCACGAGGCGATCCGCGACTGAGCCGGCCGATGGACGCCTGATCTCGATACGACGTCTCGCTTCGCTCGCCGTCACTCGATCACCGGTGGCGCCGGGTCGCTCCTCGGACCGCACCGTCACCCGATCACCGGTGGCGCAGGGTCACTCCTTGCAGACCGTGCCGTCCTTGGGGACGGTGCCGCCGAAGTAGGCGTCGACCGCCTCGCGGATGCAGGAGTTCCCCGAGGTGTAGGCCGTGTGGCCGTCACCCTCACGGGTGAGCAGGACGCCTGAGTCGAGCTGGTCGGCCATCGCCTCGGACCACTCGTACGGGGTGGCCGGGTCGCGCGTGGTGCCGACGACCAGGATCGGCGGGGCGCCCTCGGCGGTGACCGCCTGCTGCGGGTGCTCGCCCTTGATCGGCCAGTCGTGGCAGGCCATGACACCCCAGCCCAGCGACGCCCCGAACACCGGGGACACGTCGCGGAACTGCGGGATGAGGGCCTTCGTCCGCGCGGCGTCGGGCGCGTCGTCGGAGTCGAGGCAGTTGATCGCGTAGATGACCTGCCCGGAGTTCGAGCCGAAGGACCCGTCGGGCTTGCGGTCGAAGTAGGTGTCGCTCAGCACGAGCATCACCGTGGGGTCGCCCTTGACGAGTCCACGCAGCGCGCTGGTGAGGTACGGCCACGACTCCTGGGAGTACAGCGCCATGGCGATGCCGTAGAAGGCGCGGCCCTCGGTCAGCAGCCGGCCTCCCGGCGCCTCGAGGGGATCCTTGCTGAGCTGGCCCATCAGCGTGGTGATCGTGGACATGCCCTCGCTCACCGAGTCGCCGACCGGGCACTCGTCCTCGTCGAGGCAGGAGGCGAGGTAGGCCTCGAGCGCGGCCTGGAAGCCGGTGGCCTGCCCCAGTCCCTGACCCGCCGCGTCGAGGGTGACGTCGACGGCCCCGTCGAGGACCATCTTGTCGACCTTCTCGGGGAACAGGTCGGCGTACGTGGCACCCAGCTGGGTGCCGTAGGAGAAGCCGAACCAGCGCATCGTCTCCTGGCCCAGCACGGCGCGGGCGATGTCGTGGTCGCGGGCGGCCTCGTCGGTGGAGACGTGGGCGGAGAGCTCGCCGGACTTCTCGCGGCAGGCGGTGCCCATCTCCTCGACCGAGCGCGTGAGCGCGGCGACGCCCGCCTCGTCGTCGGGGTCGGGATCGGTGTCGATGAAGGCGTCGAACCGCTCGTCGGAGAGGCACTCCAGGGGCGTGCTCTCGCCGACGCCGCGCGGGTCGACGCCGATCACGTCGTTGGTGCGGCGCAGGTCGTCGGGCAGCTCGCTCGCGAGGTAGCCGACGAAGTCGAGGGCCGAGCCGCCCGGACCGCCGGGGTTCGTGAAGATCGCGGACTCGCGGTCGCCGGTGGCCGGGACGCGGCGCACGGCCAGCCGCAGCGTCTCGCCGTCGGGACGGGCGTAGTCGACCGGGACCTCGATCGTGGTGCAGCGGTCGTCACGGCAGTCGCGCCACGTGGGCTCCTGGGCGTAGAACCGCTCGAGGCCGGCCGGTGCCGCCTCGCCCGTGGGCTTGGGGTCGGGAGCCGGTCGGTCGACGAGGAACAGCGCGCTGACCGCGCCCGCCACCAGTGCGACCACGAGCACGGAGACCAGCGCGATCACGGTGAAGCGCCTCATCCGAGGAACCTCGACATCATGTGCTCCAGCGCCAGCTGGGGCGCCGCGTTGGCCTGGAGCGCGTCGCGGCAGGCCACGATCGCGTCGATCGACGCCAGCGTGCCCTCGGGGGTGGTGCGCGCCGCCATGGTGGCGATGTCGTCGGCGACGTCGGCGTTGATCGCCTCGGCACCCGTGCCGAGCTGCAGCGTCAGCACGTCGCGCTGGAAGGAGAGCAGATCGAGCAGCACGCCGTCGATGGCGTCGCGCGCCATCCGCTTGCGGCGCCGCTCCTGCTCCTTCGTGAGGGAGGACAGGGCGCCCGCGTACCCGGGGGGACGGCGGCCCCGCTCCTCGACGCCCCACGACTCCTGGAGGTTCGACAGCTCGCGGGCGTCGAGCACGTCGCAGCGCTCCTTGGCCCGGGCGTTGGCCTCCTGGTCGATCCGCTGGGCGGCGCGGAAGCAGTCGCCGAGACCGCGCAGCCCGACCGGCAGCGACAGGATCTCGGCCCGCCGGCGACGCGCCTCGGGGTCACGCGCGAGTCCGCGTGCCCGGCCGATGTGTCCCTGCGCGGCGGCGGCCGCCCGCCGGGCGACCTCCAGCTCGATGCCGTCGCGCTCGTGCAGCAGCCGGGCGATCGCCGAGGCCGGAGGGGTGCGCAGGAGCACGGGACGACACCGCGAGCGGATCGTCATGATGACGTCCTCCACGGCGGGGGCGCACAGCAGCCACACCGTGCCCGACGCGGGCTCCTCGATCGCCTTGAGCAGCGCGTTGGCGGCCTGGTCGGTGAGCCGGTCGGCGTCCTCCACCACGAGGATCTGGTAGCGACCCTGCGAGGGGTGCAGCGCCGCGCGCCGAACCGCGTCGCGAGCCGCGTCGACGCCGATGCTCAGTCCGTCGGTGTTGATGACGGCGATGTCGGGATGGCTGCCGGCCGCGGCGGTGACGCACGACCGGCACGTGCCGCAGCCGCCGTTCTCGCACTGGAGCGCGGCAGCGAAGGCGATCGCGGCGTTGGAGCGCCCGGATCCGGGCGGTCCGGTGAACAGCCAGGCATGGGTCATCTGCCCGGCCACCGCGGAGCCCAGCGTGGCGACGACGTCGTCCTGCCCGACGAGCTCGGCCCAGACGGGAGCGGTCACGCCTCGGCTCCTCGGGCCTGGGCCAGCCACGGCCCCACGGCGGCGACGACCCGGTCGTGGATCGCCTCGGGCGACTCGCTCGCGTCGAGCACGACGTAGTGCTCGGGATCGGACGCGGCGAGGTCGAGGAAGTGCTGGCGCACGCGCTCGTGGAACTCCACCGGTTCGCCCTCGATCCGGTCGGGCTCGCCGGCCCGGCCCAGGCCGGTCCGCGGGTCGACGTCGAGCACGACCGTGAGGTGCGGACGGAGATCGGCCGTGGCCCACCGGGCCAGCGACTCGAGCTCGCCGACGTGCAGCGCCCGCCCGGCCCCTTGATAGGCGAGGGTGGAGTCGACGTAGCGGTCGGTGATGACGACGGTGCCGTCGGCCAGGGCCGGCAGGATCAGGGTGTCGACGTGCTCGGCCTTGTCGGCGGCGTAGATCAGGGCCTCGGTGCGGGGCGAGAGGTCGCCGGTGGCCGGGTCGAGCACGATCGAGCGCAGCATCGCGCCGACTCCGGTGCCCCCGGGCTCACGCGTGAGCAGCGCGGTCTTGCCCTGGGACTCGACCCACGTGGCGAGCAGGCGCGACTGGGTGGACTTGCCCGATCCCTCGCCGCCCTCGAAGGCGACGAAGACGCCGACCTCGGTGACGAGGGGGTCGTCCGTTGGCTGCATGGGGCGAGCCTAGTCGGCGCTGCCGACACCCGGACCGATGGTGGGCGGGACCTGCGCTACCGGTCGGTCTCGAGGTCGGGGCCGAGTAGGAAGCTGTGCGTGAAGCCGGCGATCGCCGCGCCCAGCACCGGCGCGAGGATGAAGATCCACACCTGCATGAGGGCGTCGCTGCCGGCGAACCAGGCCACGCCCAGCGACCGTGCGGGGTTCACCGAGGTGTTGGAGACCGGGATGCTGATGAGGTGGATCAGCGTCAGCGACAGGCCGATCGACAGACCCGCGAAGCCGACGGCCGCGCGCTTCGCCGTGGCGCCGAGGATCACGTAGAGGAAGACCGCCGTCAGCACGACCTCGATGAGCGCGACCGACATCAGGTTGTAGCCCATCGGCGAGCGGTCGTCGTAGCCGTTCGTGGCGAAGCCCGACTCGACCGCGTCGAACCCGCCGTCGATGCCCTGCGCGATCACGAGCAGGACCGCGCCGGCCACGGTGGCACCCGCCACCTGCGCGACGACGTAGCCCGGCAGGTCCTTCCAGTCGAAGCGCTTGGCCATCGCGAGTCCGACGGAGACCGCGGGGTTGAAGTGGCCGCCGGAGACGTGTCCGAAGGCGTAGGCGCCCGTGAGCACGGTGAGGCCGAAGGCGAAGGCGACGCCCAGCCAGCCCACCCCGACCGCCATCTGCGCATCGACCGGGATGGCGGTGGCGGCGAAGATCGCCGTGCCACAGCCGCCGAAGACCAGCCAGAAGGTGCCGAGTGCCTCGGCGCCCAGCCGTTGAGCCATCGTGTACGTCGGGATCTCGGTCATGACCTGCTCCGATCGGCGAAGATTGCCTTCACCGTAGGGCACGAGCGAGGTCGCGGGCGAGACCTTGGCCCGCGCCCGGGTCAGGACTTCTTCGCGGCCGGCTTCTTCGTGGTCTTCTTCGCGGCCGTCTTCTTGGCCGTGGTCTTCTTCGCGGCCGGCTTCTTCGTGGCCTTCTTCGTCGTCTTCTTGCCGCCCTTCTTGGCGGGCCCCTTCGCGCGACGCTCGGCCAGCAGCTCCACCGCACGCTCGTGCGTCAGGGTGGCGATGTCGTCGTCCTTGCGCAGCGTGGCGTTGTACTCGCCGTCGGTGACGTAGGCGCCGAAGCGGCCGTCCTTCGCCACGATCGGCTGGCCGCTCGTCGGGTCCTCGCCCAGCTCCTTGAGCGGAGCGGCGGCAGCGCGGCGTCCGTAGGTCTTGGGCTGCGCGTAGATCGCGAGGGCCTCCTCCTCGGTGATCGTGAGCAGCTGCTCCTCGCTCTCCAGCGAACGCGAGTCGGTGCCCTTCTTCAGGTAGGGCCCGTAGCGACCGTTCTGCGCCGTGATCTCCTGGCCGTCGGCGTCGGTGCCGACCACGCGCGGGAGCGTCAGCAGGCGCACCGCGTCCTCGAGGGTGACCGAGTCGAGGTCCATCGACTTGAACAGGCTCGCCGTGCGCGGCTTCGCGCTCTTCTTCGCGTCCTCGGGCAGCGCCTCGGTGACGTAGGGGCCGTAGCGGCCGTTCTTGGCGACGACCTCCAGGCCGGTCTCGGGGTGGGTGCCCAGCACCTTCTCCATGCCGGCCGGGGTGGCCAGCAGCTCCTTGGCCTTCTCGAGCGTGAGCTCGTCCGGCGGCAGGTCCTCGGGCACGTTGGCGCGCGTGGGCTGCTCGCCGCCGTCCTTCGCCGCGACCATCGGCGGGCCCTCGACGTACGGGCCGTAGCGGCCGACGCGCACGGCGATGCCCTCGCCGAGGTCGAACGTGGCCAGGCCACGCGCGTCGATCTCGGGGAGGTTGTCCACCAGCCGCTTCAGGCCGGTGTCGTTCTCGTTCTCGCCGGCCCAGAAGGCCTCGAGGACGGACACGCGGTTCTCGCGGCCGTGCGAGATCTCGTCGAGCACGCCCTCGAGCTCGGCGGTGAACTCGTACTGCACGAGGCGCGGGAAGTGCTGCTCCATCAGCCGGATCACGCTGAACGCGACCCAGGCCGGCACCAGCGCCGTGCCCTTCTTGTAGACGTAGCCGCGGTTCTGGATCGTGTTGACGATCGAGGCGTAGGTGGAGGGACGGCCGATCTCACGGTCCTCCAGCTCCTTGATGAGGCTGGCCTCGGTGTAGCGCGCCGGCGGCTTCGTCTGGTGGCCCGCGGCCGCCAGCTCGACCGCGGTGACGCGGTCGCCCTCGGAGAGGTTGGGCACCTTGGTCTGCTGGTCGTCGCCCTCGGCGTCGGGGTCCTCGGTGGACTCGACATACGCCTTGAGGAAGCCGTGGAAGGTGATGGTGCGGCCCGACGCGCCGAACTCGACGTCGCGGCCGTCCTCGGTGGCCGCGCCGATGCGGATCGAGACCGAGTTGCCCTTCGCGTCGGCCATCTGCGAGGCGATCGTGCGCTTCCAGATCAGCTCGTACAGCTTGAGCTCGTCGCCGGAGAGTCCGGTCTCCTTCGGGGTGCGGAAGCTCTCGCCCGCGGGACGGATCGCCTCGTGCGCCTCCTGGGCGTTCTTGACCTTGGAGGTGTAAACGCGGGGGCTGTCGGGCAGGTAGTCGGCTCCGTAGAGCTCCTTGACCTGGGCACGGGCGGCCTTGAGCGCCGTCTGCGAGAGCGTGACCGAGTCGGTGCGCATGTAGGTGATGTAGCCGCCCTCGTACAGCTTCTGGGCGATCGACATCGTGCGCTGGGCGCCGAAGCCGTGCTTGCGCGAGCCCTCCTGCTGCAGCGTGGTGGTGCGGAACGGCGCGTAGGGCCGGCGCGTGTAGGGCTTGGACTCCACCGAGCGGACCGCGAACTCACGACCCTCCAGGGCGGTGGCCAGGCCGGCGGCCGTGGGCTCGTCGAGGTGGACGACGTCGCCCTTCAGGGTGCCGGTGCTGTCGAAGTTCGAACCCGAGGCGACGCGCTTGCCGTCGACCGTGGCCAGCTTCGCCGGGAAGCGCGAGGGCTCCAGGTCGCAGCCGAAGGTGGCCTCGAGATCCCAGTAGGAGGCGGTGCGGAAGGCCATCCGGTCGCGCTCGCGCTCGACGACGAGACGGGTGGCGACGGACTGCACGCGGCCGGCGGACAGGCCGCTCATGACCTTCTTCCACAGGACCGGGCTGATCTCGTAGCCGTAGAGACGGTCGAGAATGCGGCGGGTCTCCTGCGCGTCGACGAGGTCCTGGTCGATGTCGCGGGGGTTGGCGATCGCGCGGTCGATCGCCTCCTTCGTGATCTCGTTGAAGGCGATGCGCTTCACCGGGACCTTCGGCTTGAGCTCGTCGAAGAGGTGCCACGCGATGGCCTCGCCCTCGCGGTCCTCATCCGTCGCCAGGACGAGCTCGTCGGCGTCCTTCAGCAGCCGCTTCAACTCGGTGATCTGCTTCTTCTTCTCGGCGGGGACGACGTAGACCGGCTCGAACCGGTTGTCGACGTCGACGCCCAGCCGGGCCCAGGCCTCACCCTTGTACTTGGCGGGGATCTGGTCGGCTCCCTGCGGCAGGTCGCGGATGTGACCGACCGAGGAGGAGACGACGTAGCCGTCGCCCAGGTAGGCAGCGATGCTGCGCACCTTGTTGGGCGACTCGACGATCACCAGTGATGTCACGTTGGGTTCCTCCGAGCAGGCCTGATGGGGATGTGGGGCCGTGGGAGGCCCACCGTAGCGCCTCCTGTCAACCATTTTTCTCACCGCCCTCAGGCGTGGAAGAATCCCGCAAGTGGAGAAGGTGACCTACGGGGACGTGCTCAGGTCACCCGGAACCGTACCTCTGTACGTCGCGGCGTTCCTCGCGCGAATCCCCCTGATGGCGCTGCCGCTCGTCCTGACGCTGCTCGTCGTCGAGGGTCTGGGCGGCAGCTACGGACAGGCCGGTCTGATCGCCGCCGCCGAGACCGTCGGAGCGGCCGTCGGCGCCCCGTGGCGCGGTCGCCTGATCGACCGGCTGGGCCTGCGCCGGGCACTGCTCCCGTCGATCGCGGTGCTGTTCGTCGTCTACCCGCTGGCGGCGGTCTCCACCTACCTGTGGCTGCTGCCGCTGGCGTTCGCCGCCGGGCTGTTCATCGCTCCGGTGCACTCGATCGTGCGGATCTCGCTCGCCGCGCGGCTGCCCTCGAGCCATCACCGGAGCGCGTTCGCGCTGGACTCGGTGTGCGCGGAGGCCTCCTTCATCATCGGTCCCGCCGCCGCGGGCGCCCTCGTCGTGGCCGCGTCGCCGCAGGTCGCTCTGGTGGCGGTCGCGGGCACCGTCGCGATCGGGCTGGGCATCCTGTGGCGGCTCGACCCGCCCACCCGCAGCGCCGACTCGGTGACCGTGGCCCG
This sequence comes from Aeromicrobium sp. JP4, assembly GCF_054957925.1. Classification (NCBI taxonomy): domain Bacteria; kingdom Bacillati; phylum Actinomycetota; class Actinomycetes; order Propionibacteriales; family Nocardioidaceae; genus Aeromicrobium; species Aeromicrobium sp. JP4. Next base: position 2,270,288 of record NZ_CM143290.1, on the reverse strand, counting down.
CGAGCCCGGCACCCGCTGGCTCACCACCGACCTGGTGTTCCTCTTCCTCATCTCCGGCGGCGCGATGATCGCGCTGATGGCCACCGACCTGGGCATCATCGCCGTCCTGCGCGAGCTCGACGCGGTCGGGCTGGTCGGCGTGGTCTACCTGGGCTGGGGACTCTCCTCCCTCGTGGGCGGACTGATCTACGGAGCCCGGCCCGCCTCGATCCGTCCTTCCTATCTGTTGCTGGCGATGGGTGTCCTGACGATCCCGATCGGCATCGCCCACACGCCGTGGGTCCTGGCGATCGCGTGCATCCCGGCGGGCCTGCTCTGCGCGCCGATCATGACCGCGTGCAGCGAGTGGATCGCGAAGCTCACCGACGAGGCGTGGCGCGGCGAGGCGATGGGCTACCAGGCCACGGCGTTCACGGTCGGCGGAGCGGTCGCGGCACCGCTCATCGGCCTGGCCATCGACCACGAGGGAGCGGCGGCCGGCTTCGCCGTCGGCGGAGGCGCGGCGCTGCTGATCGCGATGGGGTCGCTGGCGGCCCAGCGCTCGCGCCGCCCGGCCGAGGTCAGCGACGTCTGAGCGTCAGGCCGTCAGGAAGCCGTCGGCGACGAGGTCCGTCACGATCGGGGCGTAGGTGCTCCTGACCTGCGCGGCGTCCTGGTCGAGCAGCTGGGAGATCGCGTCGAGGATCCGCCCCGCGGTGAGGTCGCCGTCACTGGCCGACAGCAGACCCGCCTCGATCGTGTCGAGCTGGCGCGAGGTGCGCAGGCCCGACATCCGCACGGCGCGGATCACGGCGGGGTCCGGCGCACCGACCGGGCCGGCCGTCTCCTGCACCACGTCGGCGCCCACGCGCCAGCGCCGGTCGAGCACATCGCCGGCGTCGAGCGCGTCGGCGCGCTCGGCCCAGGCGGCGAACTCGGGGCCGACGGGCTGGGCGACCGGGCCCGTGTACTCCTCGATCCGCACCTGGGGCACGGCGCGGCCGGCCCTGCGCAGCGTGATCCAGCCGAAGCCCATCGCCTCGATCCGCTGCTCGGCGAACCACGTGAGCCACCGGTCGTAGCGCTCGCGGTGGCCCGCGCCGTGGCGCAGGCCCGCGTCGGCCAGCCACATCTCGGCGTACTCGGGCAGGTCGACGCGCTCGCGCTGCACGACCCAGGCGTCGAGGCCGGTGGGCTCGATCCAGGCGCCGAGCCGCTCCTGCCACGGGACGCCGTCCTCGTGGATCCACGCCGCGAGCACTTGGCACCAGCCGCCGTCGTTCAGATGGGCGTCGGCCTGCGTGACGATGCGCCGCACGACCTCGTCACCGGGGAACCCGGTCTCGCGGTAGACCAGCCGGTCGCCCTCGGGCGGCGAGACCACGAACGGCGGGTTGGTGCTGATCAGGTCGAAGCGCTCACCCTCGACCGGGTCGAACAGGCTGCCGTCGCGCACGTCGACGTCGATCCCGTTCAGCGCCGCGGTGAGTCGTGCAAGCCGGACGGCGCGAGCATTCACGTCGGTGGCGACGACCTCGCGCGCATGGGTCGCCAGGTGCAGCGCCTGCACCCCGCACCCCGTGCCGAGGTCGAGCGCACGGCCGACGTCCGGCCGCACGGTCAGCTGCGCCAGCGACGAGGAGGCCTCGCTGATGCCCAGCACGTAGGAGGGGTCGCGCGGGTTCTCGCGACCGTCGAGTCCGGGCGTCAGGTCGCAGACGACCCACCAGTCGTGCTCCTCGTCGCCGTACGGACGCAGGTCGAGCAGCGCGCGGGCGTCGTCGCCGTCGACCTCGACGAGGCCGAGCGAGCGCGCCGACTCCCACGCTGCACCGAAGGCCGCCTCGGCGTGCGTCCGCGGGACGACGGCCTGGAGCTGGAACAGGCGGATCAGCGTGGACAGGGCCGAGCCGTCGGTGGTCGCGCGGAGTCCGGGCGTGGTCTCGTTGCGGGCGAGGGCACGCCAGGCGGCCTCGCCGAGCACGCCGTAGACGGCGTCGACGGTGAACCCGGCGATCGCGTCGCGGAGCCTGCCGACGTCGGGATCCGTCACGGTCAGGAGACCAGCTCGTCCATCGAGGTGTGCAGACCGAAGACCTTGTCCAGGCCGGTGATCGCGAAGATGCGCAGCAGTCGCTCGCTGGTGCAGATGATGTCGAGCGAGCCATGGTCGGCGCGCACGCGCTTCAGCGCTCCGACGAGCACGCCGAGGCCGGTCGAGTCGAGGAACGCGACGTTCTCGATGTCGATGACCAACCGGGTGTGTCCGTCGTCGATCGCTCCGACGACGACTTCGCGGAGGCGCGGCGCGGTGTAGACATCGATCTCCCCCGCGACCTCGACCACGTGGAACGGAGGCGACTCCCGTTCGGTGAGAGTGAGATCCATGTCCGAATTCAATCATCCGGACCCGCTTCTCCCCAGTCGAATGCACGCGCCGGGCCTGTCAGGTGCGTGCGGGAGACTTCTTCCCATGCCCCTGCACCCCGTTCTCGCCCGCCATGCGGAGCGGCTCGTGCACGTGCAGCACCACCCCGCGGTGGAGCCCGTCGTCGAGCCGTGGCCCGACTGGATCGACCCCGAGGTGCGCGAGCTGTTCGCCGCAGAGGGGGCCGACGTGCTGTGGGGGCACCAGGCCGAGGCCCTCGCGGCACTGCACGACCGGCGCCACGTCGTGGTCTCCACCGGCACGGCCTCGGGCAAGTCGCTCGTCTACCAGGCGGCGGCGCTGCAGGCGCTGCGCGAGGGACGTGGCGGCTCCGGGCTCGCTGGCGCCCGGCGGCCGTCGGTGCTCTACCTCGCGCCCACCAAGGCGCTCGCGGCCGACCAGCTGCGCCGACTGCCCACGGGCGTGCCGGGCCTGCGGCCCGCCACGGTGGACGGCGACAACAGCCGCGAGGAGCGTGTCTGGGCGCGCGACCACGCGAACTGGGTGCTGGCCAATCCCGACATCCTGCACCGGACGATCCTGCCCCAGCACGACCGCTGGGCACGCCTGCTGGCCGGTCTGCGGGTGGTCGTGATCGACGAGTGCCACCACTACCGCGGGGTCTTCGGAGCGCACGTCGCCCTGATCCTGCGCCGCCTCCGACGGATCTGCCGGCACTACGGCGCCGACCCTTTGTTCGTGCTGTCCTCCGCCACGGTGGCCGAGCCGGCGGCGTCGGCCGAGCGGCTCATCGGCGCTCCGGTCACCGCCGTCACCGAGGACGCCTCGCCCCACGCCGCGCGCACCGTGGCGTTCTGGCAGCCGCCGCTGCAGGCGGCGCGCGACGACGGCGTGGAGGTGCGCCGGTCCGCGGGCTCGGAGGCCGCCGACCTGCTGACCGACTTCGTCGTCGGGGGCACCCGCACGCTGGTGTTCGTGCGCTCGCGCCGCGGTGCCGAGCAGCTGGCGATGACCACGTCGCGCGCGCTGGCCGAGGTCGAGCCCGAGCTCGCGGGACGGGTGGCCACCTACCGCGGCGGCTACCTCCCGGAGGAGCGGCGCGAGCTGGAGGGCCGCCTCCGCTCGGGCGATCTGCTCGGCCTGGCCAGCACCAACGCCCTCGAGCTGGGCATCGACATCGCCGGGCTCGACGCCGTCGTCACGGTCGGCTTCCCCGGCACCCGGGCGGCCCTGTGGCAGCAGTGGGGCCGCGCCGGTCGCGCCGGCGTCGACTCCGTAGGCGTGATGATCGCCCGCGACGACCCGCTCGACTCCTTCCTCGTGCACCATCCCGAGGCAGTCCTGGGCGCGCCGGTCGAGGCCACGGTGTTCGACCCCGAGAACCCCTACGTGCTCGGCCCGCACCTCGCCGCGGCCGCCCAGGAGCTGCCGCTCACCGAGGCCGACTTCGGCCCGTTCGGCCCGCGCGCCGCCGAGGGCGTCGCCGCGCTCGAGGCCGCCGGGATGCTGCGCCGCCGCGCCGCCGGCTGGTTCTGGACCAGCCGCGAACGGGCTGCCGACCTGGCCGACATTCGCTCCGCAGGTGGGCACCCCGTGCAGATCGTCGAAGGCAGCACAGGGCGCCTCGTCGGCACCGTTGACGCCGGTTCCGCCGACGCCGAGGTGCACGAGGGGGCGATCTACGTGCACCGCGGCGAGGACCACCTCGTGGAGTCCTACGACCCCGACCAGGGAGCCGCCGTCGTCCGGCGCGCCGACGTCCACCACACCACGAGCGCCCGCAGCTCGACGGCCGTGACGGTCATCGAGGAGCGCCGCCGGGTCGAGTGGGGCCCGGCCACCGTGGCCTTCGGCGACGTCGAGGTCGCCAGCCAGGTGATCGGCTACCAGATCCGCGACCGCAGCACGGGCCGCGTGATCGGCGAGGAGCCCCTCGACCTGCCCGAGCGGACGCTGCCCACCGCGGCCGTGTGGTGGACGCTCGACCCCGACGTGGCCGGCGAGCTGATGGATCCCGAGCTGCTGCCCGGTGCGGCGCACGCCGCGGAGCACGCCGCGATCGGCATCCTGCCCCTCTTGGCCACCTGCGACCGCTGGGACATCGGCGGGCTGTCGACGGCCTACCACCCCGACACGGGGCGGCTCACGGTGTTCGTCCACGACGGCCATCGCGGCGGTGCCGGGTTCGCCGAACGAGGGTACGAGCAGATGGCCGCGTGGCTGCGGATGACCCGTCAGACCATCGCCGACTGCCCCTGCCGCGACGGGTGTCCGTCGTGCGTCGTGTCACCCAAGTGCGGCAACGGGAACCACCCGTTGGACAAGGCCGGAGCGGTCCTGCTGCTCGACGCCGTGCTGTCGTCCGCACCCGCCTGAACGGCGAGCGCGATTGGCTCTTCTTGGCCTCGGATGCAAGGGTTGACAGGTTTGCACCCCATCCTTTCCGACCATGAGAGGTAGTTACTGATGCCCACCGGCAACGACCGAACATCCACCGACATCTTCGAGCCGGAGGTGGAACACCGACCAGAATCTTCGCTCGACCGCGTCGTCTTCGGCGTCGCTGCCGCACTCGCCCTGGTCGTCGTGCTGTGGGGCATCCTCGACCAGGCCGCACTCGGTGAACGTGCCTCGCAGGCCCAGTCCTGGGTGATCGAGTACACCGGTTGGCTGTTCGTCCTGTCGACCACCGGCTTCGTCGTGTTCGCGATCTGGCTCGCCGCCAGCCGCTACGGCAAGATCCCGCTCGGCCAGGACGGCGAGCGACCGGAGTTCCGGACCACCTCGTGGATCGCGATGATGTTCAGCGCGGGCATGGGCATCGGCCTGATGTTCTGGGGTGTCGCCGAGCCGCTGACGTTCTACCTCTCCCCGCCGCCGGACACGGCCGCGGCCGGCTCCGACGCCGCCGTCCAGGTGGCCATGTCGCAGACCCTGTTCCACTGGACCCTTCACCCGTGGGCCGTCTACGCGGTCGTGGGCCTGGCGATCGGCTACGGCACCTTCCGCCTCGGTCGCCCGCAGCTGATCTCCGCCGCGTTCACCCGCGTGCTGGGTCGCCGCCAGACCGAGGGCCCGATCGGCAAGGCCATCGACATCATGGCCATCTTCGCCACGCTGTTCGGCTCGGCCGCCTCGCTGGGCCTGGGCGCCCTGCAGATCGGAGCCGGCATCGAGCACAACGGCTGGGTCGAGTCCGTCGGCGAGACGCTCGTCGTCTCGATCATCGTGGTGCTGACGATCCTGTTCATCCTCTCGGCCGTCTCGGGCGTCGCCAAGGGGATCCAGTGGCTGTCGAACATCAACATGGTGCTCGCGCTCGTCCTGGCGGCCTTCGTCTTCATCGCCGGGCCCACGCTGACGATGCTCAACCTCATCCCGACGTCGATCGCCGACTACGTGGCCTTCCTGCCCGAGATGGCCGGTCGCACCAACGCCAGCGGTGGCGACGACGTGGCCGACTGGCTCGGCGCGTGGACGATCTTCTACTGGGCCTGGTGGGTCTCGTGGACGCCCTTCGTCGGCATGTTCATCGCTCGCATCAGCCGCGGCCGCACCATCCGCCAGTTCGTCACCGGCGTCCTGCTGGTGCCCAGCATGGTCAGCCTCATCTGGTTCGCCATCTTCGGCGGCGCGGGCATCAGCGAGGCCGACGCCATCTCCGGCGGCGAGTCGTCGGTGAACTCCAACTACGCGCTGTTCGACCTGCTGCAGCAGTACCCGATCCCGGCGATCACCACGGTGCTCGTGATGCTCCTCGTGGGCATCTTCTTCGTGTCGGGCGCTGACGCGGCGTCGCTGGTGATGGGCACCCTGTCGCAGCGCGGCTCGATCCACCCGTCGACGTGGACCGTCGTGTTCTGGGGTTCGCTGACCGGCGCCGTGGCGGCCATCATGCTGCTCATCGGCGATCCCGGCGACCCGGTGGCCCTGCAGGGCCTCCAGGCGCTGACCATCGTGGCGGCGCTGCCGTTCCTGCTGGTGATGGTCCTGCTGTGCGTGTCGCTCTACCGCGACCTGCGCCTCGACCCGATCATCCTGCGCGAGGATCTCGGCCAGACCCTCGTGGAGGACGCCGTCCTGGCCGGTGTCGAGCAGCACGGTGAGGACTTCGCCCTCGTGTTCGAGGAGACGACTCCCACGGAGGACGACGCCAACGAGCTCGACGCGGCAGAGCTCGACGCCACCGAGGACGCCCGGAAGTAGTCCTGTCTCCGCCCCCGCCGGCCTCACTCGAGGTACCAGGCGGGGGCGGCGCGGGCCCGCTGGTCGGACATCCAGCGCCCGATCGACCAGCGCGGGCCCTCGGCCCGTGCGGTGACCGTGGCGACGTCGGCGTCCATCCGGCACGCCCGCAACCGCGCGCCGTTCTCGGCCGCCACCGAGCTGGCGACCTCGCAGGGCTCCTCCCCCTCGACGCTGGCACGCGACGCGGCGAGTGCCGACAGGTCGGCGGCCGCCGCGGCTCGTTGCCGCAACGAGACGGCCAGCGCCACCTGCAGGCACGTGAACGCCACGAGGGTCAGCAGCGCGACGACGGCGAGGGCCTGCACCGTCGCCGAGCCGCGTTCGGGCCTCACTCGACGACCGCCACGGACCGGCCCTCCAGGTCGAGGCGGAGCCGCGGCACGAGCGGCAGGCGTGCCCGGTACCTCACGGTGACGCCGGCCCGGCCGTCGTCGACCTGGACCCGCACCCGCGAGCCGGGCACGGCCTGCTCGACCGCCCTGCGGGCCTCGTCGACGGGCTGACCTCGAGCGATGAGGCGCGCCGCCTCACGCGAGGCGTCGGACACCCGCATCTGCGTGACGCCCAGCGAGACGACCCACACGAGCACGAAGGCCACCAGCACGACGAACGGCATCACGACCACGGTCTCGGCCGTGACCATGCCGCGCTCGGTGCGCCTCACCACGGCCATCGGACGAGATCGGGCAGGGGCGAGGCGAGGGCTCGCGTGAGCTGCTCGGCGACGAACGAGCGCGCCCACCGGCCGACGACCGCCTCGGGGCCGCCCAGGATGACGCCCGCGATCGTGACGGCGCCGAGGGCGCCCACGGCGAACTCGGCCGTCACCTGGCCCTGCTCGTCCGTGGCGGTGCGGTGAAGACGGTGCATGTCCCTCCTCCGGGACGGGTGGCCGCGGCACCCGCGCGGGGTGCCGCGGCCACGGGGGTCAGAACGGCAGCAGGTCGGGGATCCGGCTGATGAGGTCCTGCACCAGCTCGCCGAACCACTCGGACTGGCCGACCTTCACCAGGACGCCACCGATCGTGCAGGCGCCCAGCGTTCCGACGGCGTACTCGGACGTGCTCATGCCCCGCTCGTCGGCTCGGTCGACGCGGCGGCGCAGGGCGGTGATCAACTTCATGGGTGTCCTTCCAACGGATGATGTGACACCCGAAGATGGGCTGCTGCTGCCCGAAAGTGCGGTGGCCGCTGCGGGCTGGGGACAAGCCCGACGGCGTGGGCTCCCCATGGGGACAACTCAGAAGCGAACCGAGCCGAGGACCGCGAGCACCGTCGGCGCGACGCCGACCAGGACGAACGCCGGCAGCAGGCAGAGCCCCATCGGCAGGGTGGTGCGGACCCCGACCCGTCCCACCGCCTCGCGCCGCTGCGCGCGATCGGCACGCCGGAGGTCCTCGGCGGCGTCGCGGATCAGCGGGACGACGGCGGCTCCGGACGCCTCCGCCCGCGCGAACGCGCGCCCGACCGGCTCGAGGACGTCGCCGTCGAGTGATCTCCACGCCGTGGCCGGGTCCGCCGCCAGCCGCACGCGGCGGGCGAGCACCGTCAGCTGGTGACCCACGGGACCGGGCGTCTGCGTCGCGACCGCGATGACGGCCTCGTGCGGCGACCGGCCCGCCGCGAGGACCGCCGCCACCAGATCGAGCGCGAGGGGCGCACCTCGGACGAGCAGGATCCTGCGTCGCGTCTCGCGTGCGGGCTCCCAGCGGCCCACGTGGCGGTGCACGAGGGGCGCGACGGCGACTCCGGCCAGCAGTCCGACGCCTCCGAAGACCATCCAGCCGGCCAGCGGGACGCAGACCGCGGCGAGCACGGCGCGGTCGATCCGCCGCGGGGGTGCGTCACGGCGCAGCCGTCGACGGCGCCGGCGCGCCGGCCCGGGCACCACGAGCAGCAGCGCGCACGCGACCAGCAGGCCCGCGATCACTCGCCGGCCTCGAGACGATCGGCGATCCGCTCGATCCACAGCACCCCGGCGACCGCGAACCCGACGCCGAGCGCGACGCAGAGTGCCCCGGCGGTCGTGGTGGTGACGACCCGCAACGGGTCGACCCCGAGTCCGGTGCCCAGGCCGAGCCCCAGGGGCGGCATCGCTATCACCAGCAGGGCGGTCGCGCGCGCCGGGGCGACGCCGGCGGCCAGCTCGCGGTCGAGCTCACGCTCCTCCCGTGCCGCCTCGCGCACGCGCTCGAGCGTGTCGGCGAGCGGCACACCGCACGTCTGCGACACCGCCCAGGCTTGGCCGAGCGACCCGAGCGAGCCAGCACCCGGGCGGCGGCCGACCTCCAGCAGGGCGGCCGCCACGTCACCACCGGTCATCGCCGCCATCGCGGCAGGACGCAAGATCGGCGCCTCGCTCTCGAGCCGCTGCACGGCCGTGGCCGGCGGGATCCCGCTGCGGAGCTCGCCGACGAGCCCGTCGATCGCCAGCTGGCACTCGTCCCGGACGGCGAGGCGGGCTCGGCGGGCCCGCGACCTGGCGTACCGGACGCCGGCGGCCACGGCCACGGCCGAGCCGGTCCAGGCCAGGATCGTGGGCGCAGGCGGCAGGATGGCCAGGCTGAGCGCCGAGCCGAGGCCCACCAGTGCGAGGAACGATCGCGGACCGGGCCGTCGTCGCGCGGGCCGTTCCGTCCGCAGCCGCACCCAGGACCACGGCGGCCGCCAGACCAGCACCGCCGCGATCGCCAGCAGCGCACCGACCTCCCTCACGGGTCGACGGGCCGGCCGCGGTGGACCCGCAGCCGGGGTCGCACGAGCAACCGGCCGCGCTGGTCGGTGCCGAGGTCGGCCAGCGCGGCGACCTCGCGCATCCCGTCGGCGTGGCGGGCGACGTGGACGACGGCGTCGAGGCCGGCGGCGACCTGGGCGTGGACCGCGTCGCGACTGAGCCCGGCCGCGATGCCGAGCGCCTCCATTCGGGCCGGGACGTCGTCGGGTGCGTTCGCGTGCACCGTGCCGCAGCCACCCTCGTGACCGGTGTTGAGCGCCGCCAGGAGGTCGACGACCTCGGCGCCGCGCACCTCGCCCACCACGATCCGGTCCGGGCGCATCCGCAGGGCCTGGCGGACGAGATCGCGGAGCCCGACGGTGCCCGCGCCCTCGACGTTCGGCGGCCGGGCGACGAGCCCGACGACGTGCGGGTGGCGCGGCCGCAGCTCGTCGGAGTCCTCGACCACCACGATCCGATGCTCGACCGGAACGAGCCCGAGGAGGGCCGCCAGGACGGTGGTCTTCCCGGTCCCCGTGCCGCCCGTGACGAGGAAGCTGCGGCGGGTGGCGACCAGGTCCCGCAGGGCGTCGGCCATCGGCGGCGCGACGGAACCGCCCGCCTCCAGCTCGGCGAGGGTCATCGCTCGGCGGGGTGGCACGCGCAGTGAGATCACGGTGCCCGTGCGCGCCACCGGCGACAGCACGGCGTGCAACCGGGTGCCGTCACCGAGACGGCCGTCGACCCACGGCGAGGCGTCGTCGAGCCGGCGTCCCGCGGTGGCCGCGAGCCGCTGGGCCAGTCGGCGCACCGTGGGCTCGTCGGCGAAGGTGACGTCGGGCCGCAGCACCAGCCCTTCACCCGCATCGACGTAGACCCCGCCAGCCCCGTTCACGAGGACGTCGGTGACGCCCGGCAGGTCGAGCAGCGGCTGCAGCACCCCGGCACCCAGCACCTCGCTGCGGAGCTGCTCGACGATCGCGAGCACCGTGGTGGTCCCCCACAGTTGGTCCTCCACGCGCAACGCCTCGGCCACCGAGTGCGGCGTGGGCTCGGCCCCCGACGCGGCCAGCCGTCGGCGGACGCGCTCGACCACCTCGGGACGGACGCCGCTCACCGCAGCCCGACCGTGTCGAGCACCCGCCGTGCCGCACCCACCACGGTGCGGGCGTGCATCGGACCGATGCCGTGCTCGAGGTCGGCCGCCAGTCTTCGTGAGGTGCCGAGGTCGGCCAGCACGGGCAAGCCCAACTCCTTGCCGACGGCAGCCGCCGGCATCCCCGAGGGCGCCGGTCGGGTGACGATCGCGACCGCACCCGACCATGACGCGAGCCGGTCGACCAGCGCGCGCGCCGCCACCAGGCCCCGGAGCCGTCGTGGCACGACGACCACCGTGAGCACCGAGCGCGACACCAGCTCGCGACCGAGGTCGTCCAGGTGCCGGGGCACGTCGGCGACCACGACATCGAACCCCCGCATCGCGGCGCTGATCACCGGTGCGCTGCCGTGGACCGGTCGACCGGCCCGGCCGAACGACACGAGCGCGAGGCCTCGGTGGACGGGCAGGTTCTCGACGAGCTCGGCCGCGCCCACGTGGCCCACCGCCCCGTCGAGGTCGTTCCAGCGCGACCCGTCGACGGCCTCGGCACCCGTGACGAGATCGAGCCCGCCTCCCATCGGATCGCCGTCGACGAGCACCGGCCTCAGGTCGCGCCGCGCCGCCAGACCGGCGGTCGCCGCGGCCAGCGTGGACGCGCCGACCCCACCGCAGGCCCCGACGACCGCGATCGCGCACGCCTCCCCCGAGCCGTCGAGCGCGCGTACCAGGGCACCCACGATGGCGGCGTCCTCGTCGTCGGCCAGCACGTCGCGCGCGCCCAGGTCGAGGGCGGGACGCCAGGCCTCGCGCGGGTCCCCGGCGACGACCACCACCTCGTCACGTCGTGGCAGGTCCACGGCCAGCAACGACTCGAGACTGCGCGCGTCGACGAGCACGGCGGAGGCAGACCGCCACGCGCGGCGGACGTCCTGCGCCGCTGCCATGGTCTCGGGCTCGCGCCCGGCGGCAGCGCACCATCGCCGCGCACTCTCCGCGAAGGACTCGTCATGGGTGACCACCAAGGGTGCGGCGGCGGGTTCGCGTACGTCCATCGCCCCACCCTCGTGGGCCGCCGGGCCGAGTGGGAGGGGTCGAGCCGGGCCTGTGGACGGCGCGACGAGTGTGACGCAGCCTGTGGAGGAATGTCCGCATCCTGCGGGTGCGACCGCCTACGCTGGGGCACATGGCGACTCCCGCGGGACGTCCCGCCGCGTTCTTCGACCTCGACAAGACCATCATCGCGAGGTCCAGCACGCTTGCCTTCAGCAAGTCCCTCTTCGCCGAGGGGCTGCTCAGCCGGCGCGCCGTCCTGCGCAGCGCCTACGCCCAGCTCGTGTTCAGCACCGGCGGAGCCGACCACGACATGCTGGAGCGGATGCGCGACGAGATCAGCGCGATGGTCACCGGCTGGGACGCCGTCACGGTGCGCCAGATCGTCCGCGAGGCCCTGCACGACGTGATCGAGCCGCTGGTCTACTCCGAGGCGCTCGACCTCATCGAGGAGCACCGCGAGGCGGGCCACGACGTCATCATCGTGTCGGCGTCAGGATCCGAGATGGTCGAGCCGATCGCCGAGATGCTGGGCGCCACGCACGCGATCGCCACCCGCCTCGAGGAGGTCGACGGCCGCTACTCGGGGAAGGTCCTGCACTACTCGTACGGTCCCAACAAGGTCACCGCGATGCGCGAGCTCGCCGCCTCCCAGGGCTACGACCTCGACCACAGCTTCGGCTACTCCGATTCCGAGACCGACATCCCGATGCTGGAGGCGGTCGGCCACCCCTTCGCCGTGAATCCGGACAAGGGACTGCGCCGCCGCGCCGTCGAGGAGGGCTGGCCGATCCTGACCTTCGAGCGGCCCACGGCGCTGCGCTCGCGCCTCGTCCCCGAGACCACCACGGGCAAGGCGATGGCACTCGGCGGGATCGCGGCCTCCGCCTCGCTGCTGGCCCTCGGGATCACGGCGGCGATCCGTCGCCGCCCGCGCGAAGCCCTGTGATCCGCACTCACCGTGCCCCGAAGTCCCTTGTGATTCGGGTCACAGTGAGGCACGCTGGAGACAGAATTCCAGAGCAGTCCGCAGCAAGGTACCCACGCGGCGATCTCCCTTCCACAGGGCAATCGCAGACGGGACACCCGCCGTCGTTCGCGATGCCGGCCCCGAGGCGATGATTGACGAAGGCACGCTTGGTAGCCGAGATGCGGACTTTCACGACGGCGTCGGGCCAGCCCCGACGCCGTCGTCCTGTGCCCGGCTCCTGAGCCTCAGCGCGAGGCGAGCGGAGAGGCCTCGGCACCGCGCGTGAACGCCTCCGCGGCGTAGAGCAGCCAGCGGTGGACGCCCGCCTCCTCGGCCCCGTAGGCCTCCAGCGCCGCGAAGTAGTCGGGGGCCGCAGCCACGTGACCGGCCTCCGGCACGGTGACCGACGCGGGATCCACCCCGCGCGCGAGCATCACGAGCCGCTCTGCCGCACGCGCCACCACGCCGTTGTGCGAGACGAACGCGCCCGCGGAGGCGATCTCGGCGTGCACGAGCGCGGCCACCACGAGGGCCGGCGCCTCGGTCTTCGCGCCCAGCAACGAGGCCAGCTGGGTCAGCCGCGCCGTCCCGGCCGGGTTCACCGGACGGCCGAGGTCGTCGTCGGGCACCGAGCCGGCGGCCGCGAGGGCGTGCATCCGGGCCATCGCCTGCACCGGCGAGCGCTGCCACGTGGGCAGCAGGCCGAGCAGCTCGGTGGACAGCCGCACCGCCGCTCGGGCCGTGGCGTCGCCCCCGCCGGAGGCGAGCTCGTCGAGCTCGCACTCGCTGCCCTCCAGCGTGGCCGTGGCCCAGGCGCCGATCAGCAGCGATCGCGCCGTGTCGTCGGGCGTGCTGCGGCGCAGGCCACGGTCGCGCAGGACGGCGTCCATCCCGTCGCGGGCGGCGCGGAACGCCGACGGAACGCCCTCGAGGGACGCGGCTGCGATGAACGGATCTGACACGCAGGCAGCGTACCCAGCACGCCTCCGGGCGCCGGGCGTGACCGGCGGTAGCCTCGGAACGTGGACGTCATCCCCGCAGCGCGCGCGGCCAAGTGGATGGTGGGCGACCGCCTCTCCACGGTGCTGCACCTCGGCGACGGCGGCCTGGCCTACGAGCTCGCCGAGCAGGGCCACGACGTCACCGTCCTGGGCGACGACGTCGAGCAGGTCCGCAACCCCGACCTGTCGTACATCCGCTCCGGCGGCGACCGGCTGCCCCTGCGCTCGAACACCTTCGACGTCGTGATCACCCCGTTCTTCGAGGAGTCGCCCTCCGCGCTGGCCGAGTACGCGCGGGTGCTGGTCCCCGGTGGGCTGCTCTCGAGCATGAGCCGGCGCTACGACGACTCCATCCCCTGGATGCGCCGCCTGCGGGCGATCACGGGCGACCGCGACGCCCCCGAGCCGGCCGTCGACACGTTCTCGGCGTCGGGGCTGTTCGGTCCTCCCGAGGTCGAGGTCTTCAACGCCTGGGAGGAGCTCGACCTGGCCCACCTGCTGCGCTTCGCCGAGCAGACCCGGCGCGCGACCGTGCCCGAGTCGGCCCTCGGCGCGGTGCACGACCTGTGGCGCGAGTACGCGTCGGGCGCCGCCAAGCTGCGCCTGCGGCACGAGACCCGGTGCGTCCGCGCCGTCGTGGACAAGTCCGCGCTGGCCGGCGAGCCGGATCCGCCGGACGCGATCCTGCTCTCCCTGGACTGACGTGAGCCCCCTCGACCTCGCGATCGCGGTGGCGGTCGTCGCCGTGCTGGCCGGTCTGGCCCTGCTCACGCGGTGGGTGCTGCTGAGCCGTCGCCGCAGCCTCGGGTCGGCGGAGGACCGAGCCACCTACGAGACCCTCCACACGGCGGCCCTCGCCGCGCCCGCACTGCGATCGGGGCTCGACGCCGAGAGCGTCGGCCGGGCCCTGCCGCACCTGCGCCAGCTGATCGGCTCGCCGACGGTGGGCATCACCGACACCCACGGACCCCTCGGCTGGGCCGGACGCGACGAGACCGAGCACACCGCCCACCTCGTCGCCGTGGCGCTGGAGCACGGGCGCACGCAGGCGTCGAACCGCGTCATCGTCGCTCCGCTGTCGGTGGAGGGCAGGGTCGTCGGCAGCATCGTGGTGGTCGACGACAGCGCCTCGGCGGGCCTCGCCCGCACCACCACCGAGGTGGCCGGCTGGGTCTCCAGCCAGCTGGAGCTGGCCGAGCTGTCCGCCTCGCGCACGGCGCTGATGGAGGCCGAGCTGCGGGCGCTCCGGGCGCAGATCTCGCCCCACTTCATCTACAACTCGCTCGGCGCGATCGCCTCCTTCGTGCGCACCGATCCCGAGCGGGCCCGCGAGCTGCTGCTGGAGTTCGCCGACTTCACCCGGTACTCGTTCCGCCAGCACGGCGACTACACGACCCTCGCCGAGGAGCTGCGGTCGATCGAGCGCTACCTCGTGCTGGAGAAGGCCCGGTTCGGCGACCGCCTGCGCGTGATCACCCGCGTGGCTCCCGAGGTGCTCAGCCTCACCGTCCCCTTCCTCACCGTCCAGCCCCTCGTGGAGAACGCGGTGCGCCACGGGCTCGAGCGCAAGCCGGGTCCCGGGACGCTGACCGTCATCGCCGAGGACGCCGGCACGGAGTGCGTCATCTCGATCGAGGACGACGGCGTGGGCTCGGACCCCGAGACGGTGCGTGCCGCCCTGGCGGGACGCACGAGCTCGCCGTCGGTGGGACTGGCGAACGTGGACGAGCGGCTGCGCACGGTCTACGGGAACGACCACGGGCTCGTGGTGGAGACGGCGCCCGGGATGGGCACGAAGGTCACGCTGCGGATTCCGAAGTTCACCCCGACCACGGTGGACTGACGGTCCGTAGACTTGACCGGTGAGGTTTCTCAACGATCTGCAGCCCAGCCACGACCTGACGTACAACGACGTCTTCATGGTCCCCGGACGGTCCGACGTGGCATCGCGCTTCGACGTCGACCTGTCCACCGCCGACGGCACCGGCGCCACCCTGCCGCTCGTGGTGGCCAACATGACCGCCGTCTCCGGCCGACGCATGGCCGAGACCGTCGCCCGCCGCGGCGGCATCGCGATCCTGCCGCAGGACATCCCGCTCGACATCGTGGCCGACACGGTCGCCCGCGTGAAGGCGGCCCACACCGTCTTCGACACCCCCGTCGTGCTGACCCCGAACATGACCGTCGGCGAGGCGCTGAGCCTCGTGCCGAAGCGCGCCCACGGCGGCGCCGTCGTGGTCGAGTCGCTGAGCGGTCCCGAGCTGAAGGTCGTCGGCGTCTTCACGCCGCACCAGGCCCACGAGATCGACCGCTTCGCGCAGGTGCGCGAGGTCATGCTGACCGACCCGTTCGTGCTGCAGTCCGACGGCGACGTGCGCGAGATGTTCAACCTGCTGTCCGAGCAGCACGTCCCGTTCGCCCCCGTGGTCGATGGTGGTGCGCTCGTGGGCGTGCTCACGCGCAAGGGCGCGCTGCGCTCGACGATCTACACCCCGGCCACCGACCCCGACGGCCGTCTGGTCGTCGGCGGGGCGATCGGAATCAACGGCGACGTGCGCGGCAAGGCGCAGGCGCTCGTCGAGGTGGGCATCGACGTGCTCGTCGTCGACACCGCCCACGGCCACCAGGCCAAGATGTTCGACGCGCTGCCGCTCGTGCGCGAGGTCCGCGACGCCCACGAGGCAGCCACGGGCCGCCGCCTGCCGATCGCGGCGGGCAACGTGGTCTCGGCCGAGGGCGCACGCGACCTCGTCGCCGCCGGCGCCGACATCGTCAAGGTCGGCGTGGGTCCCGGCGCGATGTGCACGACGAGGATGGCCACCGGCGTCGGCCGGCCCCAGTTCTCGGCCGTGCTCGAGTGCGCCGCAGCGGCCACCGAGCTCGGCGCGCACGTGTGGGCCGACGGCGGCGTCCGCTGGCCGCGCGACGTCGCGCTGGCGCTCGCAGCCGGCGCGGCCAGCGTCATGATCGGCTCGTGGTTCGCCGGCACGCACGAGAGCCCCGGCGACCTGAAGTTCGGGGCCGACGGCCGCGAGTACAAGGAGTCCTTCGGCATGGCCTCGTCGCGCGCGGTGGCGAACCGCACGCGCGACGCCGCCGGCTTCGAGCGCGCCCGGATGGCGCTGTTCGAGGAGGGCATCTCGACCTCGCGGATGTTCCTCGATCCCGAGGCACCCGGCGTCGAGGACCTGATCGACCAGATCACCGCGGGCGTGCGCTCGTCGTTCACCTACGCCGGTGCCCGGACCCTGCCCGAGTTCGCCGACCGCGCCATCGTCGGCCTGCAGTCCAGCGCCGGCTACGACGAGGGCCGCCCCCTGCACGCCTCCTGGTGAGGATGCAGGGGCGCGGCCCCGGTCAGTGCGCGCCGGCCGAGACGATCTCGTTCGGCACGCCCGGCAGCTCCACGCTCCGTGCCACCCGGCCCGCGGCGAGGTCGATCTCGTGCACCGTCGAGGCGCCCGGCTCGGTCACCCACGCGGTGTCCCCGTCGACGGCGAGCGTCGGGAGGGGACGCTGCCAGTCGAGCGGCTCCTTCCACGGGTCGATCACCACGATCCGGTCGGTGACCTTCCCCGACTCGGGATCGATCACGTGCAGGGCGCCGTCCGTGCCGAGCACGAGCGCCTCCCCCGCCGGGCCACGGCCGAGCGACCGGAAGGTGTAGCTCGTGCCCAGGTCGACCAGGCGCAGCTTGCGGCTCTCCGTGTCGATCAGGCTGATCCGCTCGGGACGCTCGAGCTCGGCGTCCGCGTCCACCTTGTAGTCGCCGAGGACCACGGGCGAGGCGGGGCTGCCGGCCTGGTTGCCGATCCGGCCGTACGCGTCGGGGCTGGAGATCTTGGTGATCGTTCCGTGGTCGACCACGACCACGCCGTCCTCGCAGCCGACCACGGCACGGCCCTCCGCGGCGGTCGCCTCGCCGTGGACGCCCGGGCAGTCGTCGGTGCGCGCCAGCTCACTGCCGTCGATTCCCTCGCGCAGGACGACCGTCGAGCGGCTGTCCGCCGTGCCCTCGGTGTGCATGAGGTCGCCGCCCAGATTCACGGCGACACCGTGGTGCGGCTCGGGCGTCTCGCTGGTCTCGAGGACCTTGGTCGGATCCTCGGAGTCGAGCACCCGGATCGAGCCGTCGCCGTCCCCGAAGAGCACCGTCCGGCCGTCGCTGACCGTGACGTGGCCGGGCTCGGCGGCGTCGAACGTCTCGCCGAACTCCGGATCCCCCGTCACGCGGTGGTGCGCGTGGTCGCCGTGCGCCTCGGCCTCGACTCCCGTGTCGAGCAGGCGGAACCCGTCCTCGGTCGAGACGAACACGTGCTGCCCGTCACCGGCCGCGTTCACGCGGGTGAAGCCCTCTGCCGGGAGCGCTGCCACGGACTCGAGACTGTCGCGCTCGAGCACGAGCACCTCGTCCTCGGTCGTCACCACGAGGCGCGGTCCGGAGACCTCCCGGCCCTCGTGCTCGTCCGCCTCCTCCGGGCTGCCGGATCCGGACTCACCGCACGCGGCCAGCACCGAGCCCGCCACCAGCACCGCCAGGGCGAGGCGCCCCTGTCGCCATCTCGTCATCGTCGCTCCTTGTTGGGAATGAATGTCATTCCCATTAGAACACGACGGCACGGCCCGCCACCGAGAGGGCAGCGGGACGAGAGGTCAGCGCAGGATGAGGTCAAGCCCGCGGGCGAACGAGGCGTCCAGGTCGGGATCCTCGGCGAGGATGCCGATCTGCGCGGCCTGGCGGTGCATCTGGGTCGCCTGGGTGTGCCCGAACACGTAGAGCAGCAGGGTGCGCGCGAGGTCGGGTGTCGTGAGCTCCGCCAGCTCGTTCTCGATGCGCGAGTCGCCGAGCCGGAAGGCCGAGGCGGTGGCCACCACGTCGGCACCGTCGCGCACGGCCAGCATCGCCTCGCGGAGGGCGTGGGCCGCCTTCGCGGCATCGTCGCCGACCTCGACCCCGGCGACGATCCGGTCGGCCATCAGGGCCAGCAGCGTCTGCTTGTCCGGGACGTGGTGGTAGAGCGCACTGGGCTGCACCCCGAGCTCGCTCGCGACGCGTCGCATCGAGCAGAACTCGAGGCCGTAGGCGTCGAGCACGCGCAGGGCGCCGGAGACCACGTCGTCACGGGTGTTGGCCATGACGCCACTCTATCGGCTAGCCTGAACACCGTTCAGGTGAACACCGTTCAGGAGACGACATGACCACGACCACCAGCACCCGCCGCCGCCTCACCGGCACCGACCTCGCGCTCATCGCGGCCTTCGCGGCACTCATCGCCGCCTGCGCGCTGCTCCCGGCGATCAACGTGGGCGCCGGCATCGTGCCGATCACCCTGCAGACGTTCGCCGTCCTGCTCTCCGGCGCCGTGCTGGGCGCCAAGCGCGGCTTCCTCGCGGTGCTGCTCTACCTGGCCATGGGTGCGGCCGGCCTCCCGGTCTTCTCGGGCGGCGCCGCGGGCCTGGCCGTGTTCGCCGGCCCCACGATGGGCTACCTGATCGGCTTCCCCTTCGCCGCCGCGCTGTGCGGCTTCATCGTCGAGCGGCTGCCCCGCGACAAGGTCGCGACGAGCATCCCGCTGATCTTCCTCGCGGGCCTCTTCTCCAGCGCCGTCCTGATCCACACCCTGGGCATCCTGGGCCTGGTCTGGCGCGCCGACATGAGCCTGGCCGCCGCGGTCAAGGTCGACATCGTGTTCTGGCCCGGCGACGTCATCAAGAACCTCGCCATGGCCACGGTCGCGACCGCCGTGCACCGCGCGTTCCCCGACCTGCTCCCCGCACGCCGTAAGTGATCGAGCTCGTCGAGGCAGCCGTCGAGGGGCGGCTGGAGCCGACCTCGGTCCGGCTGACGGAGCGACGGGTCGCGATCATCGGCTCGAACGGCTCCGGCAAGTCCACCCTCGCCCGGCTCGTCAACGGGCTCGTCGAGCCGACGAGCGGGCGCGTGGTGCTCGACGGCCTCGACACCCGGCGCGACGGGCGCGAGGTCCGCCGGCGCGTCGGCTTCGTCTTCACCGACCCGGCCGCCCAACTGGTCATGCCCACCGTGGCCGAGGACGTGGCGCTCTCCCTGCGCAAGCACCATCGCGACAAGACCGAGCGGGAGCGGGCCGTCACGGCGGTGCTCCAGCGCTTCGGACTGGGCGACCTCGCGCTGCGCAGCGTGCACGCGCTCTCGGGCGGCCAGCGCCAGCTGCTCGCGATCGCCACCGTCCTGGCGACCGACCCCGACGTCCTGGTGGCGGACGAGCCGACCACCCTCCTCGACCTGGCGAACACCCGCCGCGTCGGCGAGGTGCTGCTCGGCCTGTCACAGCAGCTCGTGCTGGTGACCCACGACCTCGACCTCGCCGCTCAGTGCGATCGGGCGCTCGTCGTGCACGAGGGTCGGGTGGCGTTCGACGGCCCGGCCCCGACGGCGGTCGACCACTACCGGGCGCTAGTGTCGTGAGCACGCCACTGGGGATGTACCAGCCGGGGACCTCTCCCCTGCACCGCCTGTCCCCCGGGCCCAAGCTGGTCGGGCTGTTCCTGCTCGCGATCGCCGTGCTGGTCGCCAAGGGGCCGTGGACGGGCGTGGGGTTCGTCGTGCTGGTGATCACGCTGGCAGCCCTCGGGAGCCTCTCGCCGGGCTCTGTCCTGCGGGCACTGCGCCCCTTCGTCATCGTGGCGGTCCTGCTGCTGGGCTTCAACGCCTGGCAGAACGGGTGGCCGCGCGCCGTCGAGGTCGTCGCCGACCTGACGGCGCTGATCCTGGCCGCCACGGTGCTGACCGCCACCACGGCCGTCAACGACCTGTTGGACACCATCGTGCGCTCGTTGGGGCCCTTCCGGCGCTTCGGCGTCGACCCCGACCGCGTGGGCCTCACGTTCTCCCTCATGCTGCGCGCGCTCCCCGGCACGATCGAGCTGGCGGCCGAGACCCGCGACGCGGCCCGGGCCCGCGGCCTCGAACGGAGCATCCGGGCCCGCACCATCCCTCTCGTCCTGCGCGTGGTCGCGCGTGCTCGCGACACCGGGGACGCCCTGCACGCCCGCGGTGTGCTCGACTGACCTCCGGCCTCCCGGCGCGGCGTCGAGCAGACTGACGAGGCGCAGAGTGACTAGGCTCACTCCCATGGCGCGCGCACTGCGGACGCTGGTGGTCGACGACGAGCAACCGGTCCTGGACGAGTTGGTCTGGCTGCTCGGCCGCGACGACCGGATCGGCACGATCGACACGGCCCGGTCCGGGACCGAGGCCCTGCGCCGACTCGACGCCGGCGACATCGATTTGCTGTTCCTCGACATCGCGATGCCCGGTCTCACCGGGATCGACATCGCTCGGCTGCTCGGCCGGTTCAAGTCGCCGCCGCAGATCATCTTCGTCACGGCGCACGACGCCCACGCCGTGGAGGCGTTCGACCTCAACGCCGTCGACTACCTGCTCAAGCCGATCCGCGAGGAGCGCCTGCGCGAGAGCGTGCGTCGCGCCGTGTCCGACTCGGACTCCGCGGGCACCGACTCCGACGACACGATCGCGGTCGAGCTGGCCGGCGTCACCCGCTTCGTCTCGCGCTCCAAGGTGACCCATGCCGAGGCCCAGGGCGACTACGTGCGGCTGCACACGCTGGACGGCGCGAGCCACCTCATCCGCACGCCGCTGACCTCGCTCGCCGAGGACTGGGCCGACGCCGGCTTCCTGCGCATCCACCGCAGCATCGCGGTGAACCGCGCGCACATCCTGGAGGTCCGCATGTCCTCGGGCCGCGCCAGCGTCGTGGTCCCGGCGGCCGGCGGCACCACCACCGAGCTGCAGGTCGCCCGGCGCCACACCCGCGCCCTGCGCGAGCTGATCGGCGAGCACACGCCGTGACCGAGGAGCCACGGGAGTCCGGACGGGTCCGGATCACCAGCCCCCTCTCGAGCGCCCCCGCGCACGTGCGCAGCACGGTGGGCCAGGAGATCGACGAGGCCACCGGCGTCGGCGAGGTCTACATGCAGTCGCTCATCCGCTCGCAGCTGCGCGCGGCCGCGACGGTGACCATCACGCTGCTGCTCACCGTCGTGAGCCTGCCGCTGGTCTTCTCCTGGGTCCCGGGTCTCAACGACAGCCGTGTCCTGGGCATCCCGGTGCCGTGGCTCGTGCTCGGCGGCGGCGTCCACGCGGGGCTGATCCTGCTCGGCTGGCTCTACGTGCGCCACGTCGAGCGCGTCGAGCGGCTCTTCGCCCTGCTGGTCGAACCGGGCGACACCCTGCCATGAGCCCCACCTGGGGGATCGTCGCGGTCACGCTCGTGTCGATCGCCACCCTCGCTATCGGCGCGTTCGGTCTGCGGATCAGCCGCACCACGAGCGACTTCTACGTCGCGTCACGCTCGGTCTCCCCCGCGCTGAACGGCTCGGCGATCAGCGGCGAGTACCTCTCGGCGGCCTCGTACCTGGGCATCGCCGGGCTCGTGCTGGTCAACGGCGCGGACATGCTCTGGTACTCCATCGGCTGGACCTCGGGCTACCTGCTGCTGCTGGTGTTCGTGGCGGCCCCGCTGCGCCGCTCGGGCGCGTACACGATCCCCGACTTCGCCCAGGTGCGCCTGCAGTCGGTGGCGGTGCGGCGGGTCTCGACCGCCCTCGTCGTGGCGGTCGGCTGGCTCTACCTGCTCCCGCAGTTCCAGGGCGCCGGCCTGACCCTGGAGGCTGTCCTGGACGCCCCGCGCTGGGTCGGCACCGTGCTGGTGGCCGTGATCGTGACGCTCAACGTCGTGCTGGGCGGCATGCGATCGATCACCTTCGTCCAGGCGTTCCAGTACTGGCTGAAGCTGACCGCCCTCCTGATCCCGCTGATGTTCCTGCTGCTGGCGTGGTCACGCGACGGGCGTCCGGCGGCGCAGGCGTCCAGCGACTGGTGGATCCCGCTCGGCGACGCCAACCCCCAGACCATGTACTCGACCTACGCCGTGATCGTGGCGACCTTCCTCGGCACGATGGGGCTGCCCCACGTGGTGGTGCGTTACTACACCAACCCCGACGGGCACGCGGCGCGCCGGACCACCCTCATCGTGCTGGGCCTGGTCTCGGTCTTCTACCTGCTGCCGACCTTCTACGGCGTCCTCGGACGCGTCTACGCGACCGACCTGATCGACTCCGGTCGCGCCGACACGGTGGCGCTCGAGCTGCCGAGCCGCCTCATCGAGGGCACGGCCGGCGAGGCGCTGACGGCCCTGGTGACGGCCGGGGCCTTCGCAGCCTTCCTCTCCACCTCGTCGGGCGTGACGATGGCCATGGCCGGCGTGGTCGGGCAGGGCCTGAGCAACCACGCGCCGTGGCGGGGGCGGCTCTCCTCGATCGCCGCGCTGCGGATCGCGGCGGCGGCCTGCGTGGCGGTGCCCCTGCTGCTGGCGTTCGTCGCCGAGCCGATCCCGGTGGCCAGCTCGGTGGTGTTCGCGTTCGCGCTGGCGGCCTCGACCTTCTGCCCCCTGCTCGTGCTGGGGATCTGGTGGCGCGGCCTCACGTCCGCCGGCGCCATCGCGGGCCTGATCGGCGGCGGGATCTGCGCCGGCGCGGCCCCGTTCGTCACGCTCGCGCTCGACGTGGAGGGCTGGTGGGGCACGCTCATGAGCCAGCCGGCGGTCTGGTCGGTGCCCGTGGGCTTCGGGCTGATGGTGGGCGTCTCGCTGGCCACCCGGGCGCGGGTGCCGGCGAACGTCGGCCGCACGATGGTGCGCCTGCACACGCCGGAGCGGGTGCAGGTGGACCGCCGGTTCTGAGTCAGACGCTGCGCGAGGTGTCGAGCCGGTCGAACGCGTCGAGCACGTCCCCGACCGAGGGCTTCTCGATCGTGGTCACCACGGCGGCGCGACCCTCGCGCTCCTGGCGCAGGTGCCGCTTGACGGTGGAGGTCGAGCAGCCCAGGCGCTGGGCCAGCTCGCGGCAGGTCTCGTCGGGATGGGCCTTGCGGGCGGCGATCACCTCGGCGTGGTCGACCGGACCGCCTCCGACACGTGCCGTGCCGTAGGGGCTGGAGTCGAACCGCACCTCGATGCCGAGCTCGCGCCGCATCGTGCGGCGCTCGGCCTCACTGGTGCACGCGACGAAGCCCAGGACGTCGACGTCGACCACCGAGCGGTACAGGCAGTCGGCGAGGACGTCGCAGCCCGCACAACGGCGGTGGGCCGCGGCTCGCTTCGCGAGGTAGTCACGCCATTGCTCGACGGTGACGTCGCGCCGCGCCGGCGGGGACAAGAGGATCTCGTCCTGGTACATCGCCGGTGACATGGCACACGGTGGGAGTGTCGGCCTCATTGCCATCTCCGATCCTGCAGGTGACCCCAGTCTAGAGGTACATTCCCCCCGTTTCGGAAGGTGTGACGCGTTCGGACGTCGCACCGTCCTCGCCGGCACCTCCCGGCAGGGCGAGGCGCATGTTCTGCAGCTGGCTCTGGGCCTGCACCTGCTGGGCGTACAGCGCCGCCTGGATGCCGTGGAAGAGGCCCTCGAGCCAGCCGACGAGCTGGGCCTGGGCGACACGCAGCTCGGCGTCGCTGGGGGCCTCGGCGTCGAACGGCAGGCTGAGCCGCTCGAGCTCGTCGACCAGCTCGGGCGCGAGGCCGTCCTTGAGCTCGTCGATCGACTGGTGGTGGATCTCGCGGAGGCGGGCGCGGCTGGCCTCGTCGAGGGGCGCCACCTTCACCTCCTCGAGGAGCTGGCGGATCATGCCGCCGATGCGCATCACCTTCGCCGGCTGCTCCACGAGGTCGGTCAGCGGCGTGCGCTCGGGCTCCGCGGGGGCGGGGACGGGCTGGCCCTGGGGGTCGATGATCCGGTCGTCGGTCATGCGCCCCAGCCTAGGCCGGGAGGCCACGGGGCGCGGCGCGACCTCAGGCCGTGACGTCGAGGACGACCTTGCCCACGTGCGACGACTCCTCGAGGATGCGGTGCGCGTCGGCCACCCGCGAGAGGGGCACCGCCTCGTGCACCACCGGCCCGAGGGTGCCGTCCTCGATGAGCGGCCAGACCTTCTCCACGAGCTCGGCCATGATCGCGGCCTTCTCCTCGAGGGGGCGGAATCGCAGCGACGTCGCCGCGATGCTGCCCTGCTTCGCCAGCAGCGCTCCGAGGTTCAGCTCGCCCTTGCGCCCACCCTGCATCCCGATCACGACGATGCGTCCGCCACGAGCGAGCGAGGCCACGTTCTGCGCGAGGTACTTGCCGCCGATGATGTCGAGCACGACGTCGACGCCACCGAGGTCCTGGCAGGTCTCGACGAAGTCGTCCTCGCGGTAGTTCACCACCGCGTCGGCACCGAGCCGGCGGACGACCTCCGCCTTCTCCTCGCTGCCGACCGTCGTGACCACCGTGGCCCCGAAGGCCTTGGCCAGCTGGATCGCCGTGGTGCCGATGCCGCTCGCGCCGCCGTGGACGAGCAGCTTCTCGCCCTCGCGCAGGCCGGCGAGCATGAAGACGTTGGACCAGACGGTCGCGTAGGTCTCGGCGATGGCCGCGGCCTCGATCAAGGAGGTCCCGGCGGGCACGGGCACCACCTGTCCGGCCGGCGCGACCACCCGTTCGGCGTAGCCGCCCCCGCTCAGCAGGACGCAGACCTCGTCACCCGGGGCCAGGCCGGTGACGCCCTCGCCGAGCTCCTCGACGACGCCGGAGCACTCCAGCCCGAGGACGTCGGTGATGCCGGGAGGGGGCGGGTAGTGCCCTTGGCGCTGGAGCAGGTCGGCGCGGTTGACGCCGGCCGCGGCGACCCGCACCGCGACCTCGCCCGGGCCGGGCTCCGGATCGGGGAGGTCGGCGACGACGAGGCTGTCGGGGCCTCCGGGCTCTTCGACGATGACGGCTCGCATGTGCTCCACGGTAGTGACCGGCACACTGGACCTCATGCAGGTGACGCTCGTCCAGCTGGCCGCCACCCTCGACTCGGCCGCCAACCGTGCCCAGGTGGAGGCGCGACTCAGCGACCTCGACGGCCCCGGGCTCGTCGTGCTGCCCGAGGCGACGATGCACGACTTCGGCCCCGCCGACCACGACCTCGCGGCCGTCGCCGAGCCCCTTGACGGCCCCTTCGTCGACCTCATCGCACGCGAGGCGAAGCGCCTCGGATCCACGATCGTGGCGGGGATGTTCGAGCGCACGGACGATCTCCCGTACAACACGCTCGTCGTGGTCGCTCCCGACGGCGACCTCGCGGCGACGTACCGCAAGATCCACCTCTACGACTCGTTCGGCTACCGGGAGTCCGAGCGGCTCCGCGCCGGCGAGATCGAGCCGGTCGTGGTGCCCGTGGAGGACCTGACGGTCGGCCTGATGACCTGTTACGACCTCCGGTTCCCCGAGCTGGCGCGCGCGCTGGTCGACCGCGGGGCGGACGCGTTCGTCGTCCCGGCGGCGTGGGTCGCCGGCGAGCACAAGGCCGAGCACTGGCGCACGCTGCTGCGCGCCCGGGCCATCGAGAACACCGTCTGGGTGGCCGCGGCGGCCCAGGGCGGCTCTCGCTACACCGGCCGTTCCTTGGTCGCCGACCCGTGGGGAACTATCGTGGAGGAAGCCGCCGGGGGGGACGAGCTGGTCACTGCGCAGGTCGCGGTGGACGCCGTTCGCGCTTCCCGCGACGTGAACCCGTCGCTCGCCAACCGGAGGATTTCCACACCGTGACGACTGCCCCGCCGGGCCGACGCCGCCTCGACACGTCGGTCCCGACCCCCTACGAGGTCGCGACCCGTGAGCCGCGCGTCGACTCGCCGCGCTGGGCGCGTCTGCTCATGATCGCGACGTTCGTCGCGTGGGCGTGCGGCACCGCCGGTGCCGCATCGGCGATCACCGACGTCGGCGCCCCGTCGTGGCTGTGGCGGCCGTCGGCGGCCGTGCTGCTCGTGACGTTCGCCGTGATGCTGACGCACCGCGTCGGCGGGTACATGCGCATCTGGGTGTCCCTGTCGCTCCTGCTGTCCGCGGCGGCCCTGCTGAGCGGGGTCAACGCCCTGCTGGCCGCGGCCGCCGGGACGACGGCGGTGCTGTCCGCCGTGTCGGCCGTCGTCTTCACCCGGCCTGCCGCCACCGTGGTGCAGGTGCTGCGCGAGTACGCCGTGATGCTGGTCCTCGCGCTCAGCGGCGCGGTGGGGGTCGCTGCCTGGAACGCCCCGGTCGAGGTGCGCCCCTTCGGCCTCATGGTCATGGCCGTCTCGGTCACGCTCGCCATCTCGATCGTCTGGCGCCTCGGCTCGGGCCTGCACGGCTTCGGCCGCAGCCACCTCAAGCTGCTCGTCGTGGTGGCCGTGGTCGCGGTGGGCCTGTTCTACTACGGCAGCTTCGTGCGGACAGCGGGCTCGCCCGCGCTGACGAACCTGCTCGACGACACGATCGTGTGGCTGCGCCAGAACATCGGCGGCGTCCCGCGCCCGTACGAGTTCCTCATCGGGTTCCCGGCGCTCGTGGTGGGCGTCTCGATGCGCTCGCGGTACCGCGAGGGCTGGTGGGTCTGCGTCTTCGCCGTCGTCGGCACCGTGATCGTCGCGAACTCGCTGATCGATCCGCGCGCGTACCCGTCGTACTTCGCGCTCTCGACGCTCTACAGCGCGATCATCGGCCTCGTGATCGGCCTGGTCATCCGCGCGGTCTTCTTCCGGCCGCGGTCGCGGCGCGCCGCGCGCGCCGTCCAGCAGGCCCAGCGCACCGAGCCCGGTCGCCTCTCACCGCTGCGCTGAGTTCAGGCCGCGACCACGCTCCCGCCCGCCCACTTGTGGATCGGGATGCACGTGCCTGCGCCCGCGGGACGTTGATCCCGCTCCAAAAGTGGAGGGCTCGGGTGCCAGGTCGGGGCGCCCGCGCGGCGGAATGCGAGAATCGATCCAGGTCCCGTCGCCTCGGCGGCGGGCCTGGAGGGGTGCCGGAGTGGCCGATCGGAACCGCCTTGAAAGCGGTCGCTGGCAGCAGTGTCAGCCGCGGGTTCGAATCCCGCCCCCTCTGCGTGACTCGCTATCGACTCGACCGGTCGCACCTGATGGTGCTCGCCGGCGTGTGCTTCATCGTCGCTGCCGTGGGCGTGCTCGTCGCGTTCCTGACCGGGACGGGCAGTGACCTGCGCGTCACCGTCACGATCCTGGGTGCGGTCGTCGCGGTGGTCGCGCTGCTCGTGGCCGCCGTCATGAACCTGCGGCCCCCGACCGTGGTGACCCTGGACCCCGCCGGCTTCGTCGCCCGCGGGCGCCACGGCGACGTGACGTGGAAGCAGGTCGAGTCGGTCGGCGTCAGCGACGGCATGCTGCGGTTCACCGACGGCACGGGCACCGTCACCGCGTTCCCGCTCTCGCTCGTGGACCGCACCCGCCGCGCCGAGCTCATCCGCGAGGTCTACGACCGCTTGAACCAGGCCAACGGCTACCGGCGCTTCGACCTGGCCGAGGGCTGACGCTCACAGGACATGCGAAGAGGGAGCAGGCGAGCCTGCTCCCTCTTCGATTGGCGGAACGAGCTCCGCCCTGGCTGGGCCCGAGGACACCAGCGAACGTGAAAGGTGGGAGCAGGCTGACCTGCTCCCACCTTGGCTGGCGGAGATGGAGGGATTTGAACCCTCGAGAGGTTTGAACCTCAACCCGCTTAGCAGGCGGGCGCACTAGGCCACTATGCGACATCTCCAGACAACCGCATCAGGATACCCACCCCGACCCTCAGTCACCGAATCAGGTCGAGCGCTTGATGATCGAGGTGCTCATCTGGTCGAAGTGCTCGGGCAGCTCCGGCAGGGGCGTGGCCGGGTGCGGATGCGCTCGCATGCCGTCGAGCACGAGGCCTCGGATCCGCGCGGCGATCCACTCGTGGTGCTCGGGCGCGAAGGTCCGGACCTCCCCCAGCATGACCGCCAGGGCGCTGAGGTCGGAGACCGCCAGGTCGGGGCGTGCGGCACCCTCGTCGATCGCACGACTGACGAGGTTCCCCAGCGGCTCGATCCATCGCTGGCTCGGGCGGTAGTCGGGATCGTTGATGGCCTGGCGACGCATGACCTCCGACACGATGCGCTTCTCGAGGAGCATCCTCATGCACTCGTCGAGGACCAGCTCGATGCCCTCCCAGCCCGACTCCATCTGCACGGCACGCTCCGCCAGCTCGTCGAAGAAGCGGATGTACCGGTCGTAGAGCGCGCGCACGAGCTCGTCCAACGAGGCGAAGTTCCGGTAGAGCGTCCCCGTGCCCACCTTCGCCTCCGCGGCCAGGGTGTGCAGAGGTGCGTCGAGGCCGTTCTCGGCGAAGTAGACCTCGGCGGTGTCGATCAGGCGTTCGCGGTTCGCCACGGCATCGCGGCGCTGTGGAACGCGGGGGGAATCGTCCATCGTCTCCAACTTACGGGAAGTGCGGCGGCGCGTCCGGCAGACCCAATTTCCCACCTCGCGGGGTCACACGTTAGACTCGTCGAGGCCCGCAAGGGCGTGCGCCCGTAGCTCAACGGATAGAGCATCTGACTACGGATCAGAAGGTTTGGGGTTCGAATCCCTACGGGCGCGCAGAGGCCTCTGGAATAGCAGTCAACCGACACGTTCCAGGGGCCATTTTGCTTTCGAAACAGTTATGCGCCAGCGGGGCACCCTTGGCAGTCCCGCTGCGCCGCGATGCTTGCTTGTGCGCAACCGGCGCCCCTTGTTTGTCGCCCGCTTCGAGCGGCCGTGCCGGCGCGGGGCCTTTTGGGCGGCCGCGATGGACTCCCACGTGCCTGCCCGGCCGCGCAGGGCTAGTAGAAGGCCTTGTTCACGCGGTGCGTACTGCTGGCGCCTTTCTTTCCGCCAGCATGCTGGACGAAGGGCAGGCCCGGCGTGTGGCAACGGCTCAAGTACCAGTCGGCCTCGCGAAGGTCGTTTCCAGCTAGTAGCTATCTATCTGACCTGGGCGGACCTGGGTGGCCAGAGCACCCCCCGAATTGAGCCGATTCGCGGGCCCCACCGGGAGTACGTCAGCTGCGCAGTTCGGTGCGCGCCCGGCTGGCGATCCTTACCGAGAGCGCATCTAACTCATCGGCGATGGAGGACACGACCCACACCTGGTTTCGCGTCCGCTTGGTTAGCGGTCGAATCACCCCGGCGTCAGTGAGGTTCTCGATGGCGACGTACATGCTCGACGTGGCACCCACGAACCTTTGCTCCAGGTCGTCTGCGCTGAAGACGGGATTGGTCGCGAAGCCGGAGATGAGCTTGCGAGCCGCCGAGCCGGCTCGGGGCCTACCGGCGTCCTCGATCCAACGCTCAGGCATCTGAGCGAGTCGATGGGCGCTGACGGAGGACTCCGACGCGGCGATCAGCGACCCCGCGGTGAAGGCGGCGATCAACGGGCCGGCATCTCCGGCACGGTGGGCGGCCAGGGCATCGAAGTAGTCGTCCCGGCGGGCCACGATCGCTGAAGCAATAGGTACGACGACTGCGGTAGTGACGCGGCGCCGCCGCAGGATCGTGTTGACCAAGGCTCGGCCGATACGGCCATTGCCGTCGGTGAACGGGTGGATGGACTCGAACTGAGCGTGCGCGATCGACGCTTGGACAATGGGGTGGACATTGCGGCGGTTGCAGAATGACATGAGGTCGGCCAAGTGATGCTCGACGGCGGTAGGTGCCGGCGGCACGTACATGGCACCGAGCGGGCTGTAGTCAGACCCGCCGATCCAGTTCTGCATGTCGCGCGCCTTGCCGGCGTAGTCGCGCTCGCTAGGGTCGGCGGCCATGAGAGTGCGGTGGGCGGCCAAGATCGAGTCCATAACGATGTCCGAGCCGTCGTCCACCGTCCCGATGAGGTCGCGCAAGGCTCGTGTCGAGGCGACCATCGAGACTGCGCTTGAGTTCTCCTTGACCCCGTGCAGGGCGCGGGCATACTCGTCGACGTCGGCCTTGATGTTCTCGATCTTGCTCGACGCAACAGACTCGGCGCGCAGCAGCAGGGTGGCCAGCGGAGTGAGCACATCGGCGTGGGATCGGTCGAGAGTGGTGATGACCTCGGTCGCCTGATCGAGCCCGCGGGACAGTCCCGGGCCGACCGACGGCACAAGGTCTGCGATGTCGGGCACGACCGACACCTCGACCTCGTGCAACGTCCGGTCGTCGTAGCTACCGCCGCGACCCGACGGAGTCCACGGAACCATCTGAGAGCCTGAAGGCTCCACCCCGACTCGCTCGACGGCGACTAGATCGCCGACGACATCGGGAGACACAGCGGCGAGAGTTTCATCGCCGCCGGGCATATGCCCATTCCGCTCGTGTGGCTTCATTGCGCCCTCCTGTCGTAACCCGGAATAGCCTACCCAGTATTCCGGCTTAGGGGACCTAAGTCGGAATAACCCGGTTCGCGTTCCTGTTGGCCGGCGCCTCAGCGGTCCGGCGCCGAGGGTCATCGGCGATCAAGAGGGTCAGCAACCAGCACTCCTGACTAGTTGTCTTGTCCCGTAAGTCGGAATTGGAAGTGCGCTATTCCGGTTTACCGGCCCCAAGTCGGAATATTGGACTTGCTTTTCCGACTTACGGCGACGTCGTTTACCGCTTACGCCCAGCCGGACACGGGGCGACGGCTTGAACCATTCGGCTGCTCAGCCGGAGTCGCGGACTCGGACGCGCACGCGATCCGCCGTCTCCTTGACGATCGTCACCTCCTCGAGTGCCATCGAGCGGCAAGCGACGGCGGGCCATCTCACGATGGATCGGTCCTCGGAGTTTGTTCAAGCCAGGCGCTGATCTCGCTGCGCAACCAAAGCAGCTTGCGTCCCGCCTCCGAAGTCCGCAACAACCCGCCGTGGCGCCGCAGGCCGTGGCTCGCGGCCATCGTCGTCCGCTCTTAGGCCGCTAGGTTGTCGGAGGTCATCAACTCGGGCTCCGAGCTGGTTGGGATGGTCGGGATGGTCCGTGCTCCCGGTGCTGACGTCGGTGACGGTGCTGATGCAGATGTCGATGATGGTGCTGGTCATGCTCGTTCCGTCATCCCCGCATCAGCCTGTCAGCTCCGCTCCGATGCCTCCTGCCAGGTGCCGGCGCTCGCCACGGAGAGCTTCGTTTTCTTTCGTGGTGCGGCCCCCGCCCTGCCCGAACAGATGTGGTGCTGACCGCCCTGCGCTCGGAGCAGCCGCTAGCGTAGAAACGCGCCGCTATTGCAACGATCCGGGCTTGACCGCGTCTTTGGCCGAGCCGAGAAGTGGTCAATCGGATCAGAAGGTTTGGGGTTCGAATCCCTACGGGCGCGCCACCACCCCCGGTCGACCACCAGGTCGCCGGGGGTTCTTCATTTCCTGGGCCGTGGCCGCCCGTGTGCGGATTGTTACGTGACACGCCGTCAGATCATCTGGTTGAGCGGCTGACGACACGTCCGCGTAACGCGCCGTACCCAGACTCGAAGGGTCCCCGCTCCGCCCCCGGTGCGAGCTTCCCCCACCCCCGAGAGGGATCACGTGTTCAAGCAAAGAGGTTGGCGGCTCGCCACCGTGGGAGCACTGCTGGCGCTGCCCCTGGCCGCGGTACCCGCCCACGCCGCCGACGGCTCCCTGGCCTCCGGGGACGACTGGTCGGTCAGCCGCGCCGCCGGCGGTTACCTGGTCACGGTCGACCTGGCCAAGAAGCTGCCCATGGCCTCCGACGCCCCGACGATCGAGGTCGACGGCAAGCCCATCGGCATCGCGACGGAGTCCGCCGACGGCCGCAGCCTGTCGGTGTTCACCGCCGACTCCGCCGTGGTGAAGGCCGACGACATCGAGGCCGGCTGGTTCAGCAAGCCGTCGAGCGCCCCGCTGCGGGCCACCGAGCTCGCCGAGATCGCGGCGGCCGAGCCCGAGCCGCTCGACGCGAACCCCGCCTCGCTCGGCACCTACGAGCACACCGAGGCCGTCTACAACTTCGGCGCCCAGTCCGTCCCGCTGGCCGCGATCGGCGGCATCCGCGGCGAGCTGCAGGGCAAGGTCTACCTGCCCAAGACCGGTGGCGCGCGCCCCGTGGTGCTGCTGCTGCACGGCCGCCACACCTCGTGCTCCACCGGCACGGCCAACCCGAACCGCTGGCCCTGCGGCGCGAACCAGATCAACATCCCGAGCTTCGCCGGCTACGACGGCACGGCGCGGGCGCTGGCCAGCCACGGCTACGCGGTCGTCTCGATCGCGGCCAACGCGATCAACTCCAACGACAACCAGCTCGCGCTGGACCAGGGCGCCCAGGCGCGCGGCCAGCTGCTGCTCGACACCCTCTCGATGCTCAAGAAGGCGAACGAGGGCGCCGAGGTCGTGCACCACGACGCGCAGACCGACGCCGACGTCACGCTGGCTCAGGCCCTGGCGAACCAGGACCCGCTGCCCGGCCTCACCGAGGGAACCGCGGGCCTGTCTCCCGCCGACCTCGTCGGCCGCTTCGACTTCTCGAACATCGGCATGATGGGCCACTCGCGCGGCGGCGAGGGCGTCACCTCCGCCGCCACGCTGAACCAGGGCCTCGAGAAGCCGTGGAAGATCACGTCGATCCTGCCCCTGGCGCCGGTCGACTTCGCCCGCATGACGGTGCCGAACGTGCCGATGAACGTGATCCTGCCCTACTGCGACGGCGACGTCTCGAACCAGCAGGGTCAGCACATGCTCGACGACTCGCGCTACGCGTTCGACGACGACGTGCTGCGCAGCGGCGTGTGGATGATGGGCGCGAACCACAACTTCTACAACACCGTCTGGACGCCCGGGAAGTACGCCTACTCCGTCTCCGACGACTGGGGCGCGACCTCCACCGACGCCGTCTGCGGCCCGCGCTCGGAGACCAACATCCGCCTCAGCGCCGACGCGCAGTACGACGCCGGCACGGCCTACATGGCCGGCTGGTTCCGCCTGACGATGGGTGACGAGAAGCAGTTCCTGCCCATGTTCGACGGCTCCGCCGAGGTGCCCGAGGTGCTGGGTACGCCCGACATCCGCAGCATGTCGACGGCTCCGGCCTCGGCACGCAGGACCATCGCGTCGTTCGAGGCGCCCAGCTCGCTCGTGCGGGTCCAGGGTGCCGCGACGGCCACGGTCTGCGCGAGTGCCGCGGGTCGCACGGTGACGCAGGTCCTGCCGGCCTGCACGGCCTCGACGCTCAGCACGAGCGCCCAGCCGCACTGGACCCCGGCCAGCAACGGCGGCAACGTCCCGGCCACGCCGGTGACCAAGTTCGCCTGGACAGCACTGGGCTCCGGCACGACGACCATCACGCCCAGCGAGGTGCGCGTGAGCGTTCCCGCGAAGGCGCGCGACGCGTCGAAGATGGAGCGCCTGTCGGTGAAGGTCGCCGCGGACGACACCGTCGCCAGCAGCACGGCGCTCTCGCTCACCGTCGTCGACGGCACGGGCGCGACGTTCACCACGCCGGTGGCCGACCTCAACCCGCTGGCCACGACGCGGTTCCCCGCGTCCACCAGCGCGCTGCTGAAGAAGGTCATCCTGCAGCAGGTCGACCTCCCGGTCGCGACGCTGGAGACCGCGGGCCTGAAGGTCTCCGACATCCGTGAGGTCCGCTTCGGCGCCCTCGCCGGTCCGGACGACCTGGCCACCGGTGGCGTGTTCCTGTCCGACCTCGCTTTCGAGAGCTCGGCCGTGGGCACCGCGGACAGCAAGACCGTCCCGACGGTCAACGTCGACGCCCCGAACGTCGACGAGGGCAACGCGCCCGGCACGGCCGACCTCGCGGTCTACCTCGACGAGGCGGCCTCGATCCCGGTCACCGGCTACGTGTCGGCGCTCGGCTCGGCCACCGGCCGGGCGGGCATCGCGATGGAGAAGGTCACCTTCGCCCCGGACGAGACCTGCAAGGTCGTCAGCGCCCCGGTGCTCGGCGACTCGGCCACCAGCACGACGAACTCCACCTCGGTGAAGGTCTCGGTCATCAACACGACCGGCGGCGTCCTGGGCACCAACGCCCTCGACTGGCTGGTCGTGCGTGAGGACGACGGCGTCACGGCTCCGGCCACGGCACTGCCGCCCGCCGGCGTCCAGGGCGACGCGTGCGCCGAGCTGGCCGCCAAGGGCCAGCAGACCGAGGTCTCGGTCAGCGACGCCAAGCCGCAGCCGGGCGAGTCGGTCACGGTCACGGCCGGCGGCTTCCGCTCCGGCGAGGGCGTCACGGTGACCGTCGCCGGGATCGACCCCGTCGTCGCGGTCGCCGACACGACCGGCGTCGTCAGCGCGGTCGTCACCATCCCGGCCACGGTGGCCCGGGGCACGGCCGCGATCTCGGTCGTGGGCAGCGGCACCGACCGCAAGGGCACGGGCTCGCTCGCGGTCCTGGACGCGAGCTCGACGAGCCTGTCGATCTCGCCCGAGGCACCGTCGATCAACGAGCCCGTCACCCTGACGGCCACGGTCGAGGGCGGCGACACCACGGGCTCCGTGGAGTTCCGCGACGGTGACAAGGTCCTGGGCTCGGCCGAGGTCGTGGACGGCGAGGCCACCCTCGACGTGCCGGGCTTCAAGGCCGGCACCCACGCGATCGTCGCGGAGTTCGCCGAGACCGGCGTCACCGCGGGATCGACGTCCGGCGCGGTGTCCTTCACCCTGGTGAAGGGCAAGCCCACGATGGTGATGTCGCTCTCGAGCGCCTCGACCACCTTCGGGCAGGCCGCGCGGCTGTCGGCGATCGTCGGCGGGGCGGACGGTGGCACCGTCACCTTCCGCTACGGCTCGGTGAGCCGGACGGTCGCGCTGGCCTCGGACGGATCGGCGGCCCTCACGCTGCCGGCCACCCTGAAGCCGGGTCGCTACACGGTCTCGGCCGCGTACGACGGCACCGACCGCACCGACGGCTCCGCGCGGATCTCGTCCACGCTGACCGTCGCCAAGAAGAGCACCACCACGAGCCTCTCGGCGAAGTCGGTGGTCAAGCCGGGCAAGACCCTGAGCGGCAAGTTCGCCGTCCGCGGCGGCGTGGCCGGGGTCGCCCCGACGGGCACCGCGAAGGTGTACGTCGCGCAGGCCAAGGGCGGCTACAAGCTGTCGAAGACCGTGCGGGTCCCGTCCACCGGCAAGGCCTCCTTCACGGTGAAGGCGCCCAAGAAGCGCCAGAGCCTGCGGGTGAAGGTCGTCTACTCCGGTGACGCGAACTACGGCTCGAGCAGCTCGGTCGTGAAGTCGGTGCGCGTGCGCTGACGTTCTGCGGAGCGGGGCCCCGGCAGCAGCTGCTGCCGGGGCCTCGCTCTTTCCGCAGCTGGACGAAGGATGATGCATCGAGGCACCGGAGCGGGACCGAGGACATCATCCTTCGCCCTCTCCCGGCGGCGTCCGGACACGAGAGCGCCCCGGCCCGCCGTGGCGGACCGGGGCGCTCGGGGCGACCTCGGTGGGGTCAGCGCAGGACGCGCGCCGTGCGAGGCGTGTACTTCACCACCGTCGCGTAGCCCGGCTTCGTGGCCGTGACCTTGACCCGGATCCGCTGGCCACGATCGGCCTTCGCGAGCTTGTACGACGTCTTCGTCGCACCCTTGATGGCCTTGCTGCCGCGGTACCAGCGGTACGACAGCCGGACGCCCGGGTCCCACGTGCCCGCCTTGACCTTCAGCGTGCGGCCCACCTTCGGCAGTCCGACGTGGAAGGGCTGCGGCTTGCGGGTCAGCAGGCCCGGAGCGACCCTGAGCGGAGCGCTGACCTTGGTCACCGGCGCCCAGCCGGACTTGGTGCCCGTGACCGCGACGGTCACGACGCGACCCACGTCCTTCGGCGTGAGGCGGTAGGTCGCGCCGGTCGCACCGGGGACGACCTTCCCGCCGACCGACCACTGGTAGGCCAGCGCGGTGCCGGCGGGCCAGGTGCCGGCGCGGGCCGTGAGGACCGTGCCGACGCGACCCGTGCCGCTCACCACCGGCACCGGGGCCGGGCTGAGGGGCTTGAGGCCGACGGTGTGGGTCAGCGTGGGCTCACCCGATCCCCCGGCCGTGCCGGGCGAGGCGGAGACCGTCAGCGTGGCACCCGACTCCGACTCGACCTCCACCGTGAACTCGGCGCGGGCCGTCTGGCCGCTCGCGACCCGCGACACCGACCACCGGAGCGTGGTGCCGTCGAGCTCGAGCCCCGCACCCAGCGACACCACGGAGGCGTCGTCGAGGACGTCGGCGAGGTCGATCTCGGCCGTCGCGCCCTCGAGCGCGTGGACGGCCGTGTTCTTCGCCGAGACGGTGTAGGTGATCTCGTCGCCGGCCTCGACAGCACCCGGAAGCGGTGCGGCCGACAGGCCCAGCGTCCACGCGTCGGCCTGGTCGGCGATCGCCGTCGACACGCTGCAGGTGAGGCAGAACGAGCCCAGCGCGCTGGAGCTCGTCGTGAGGCCGACGGTGCCGCCGGACGAGGACTCCTTGACGGTGGCGGGGAACGAGACGGTCGCGGACGCGCCGGCCGCCGTGGCCGGGATCGTCCACCGCAGCGTGCCGCCGAGGTTCGCCAGCTCCGCCGGGAGCGCGCCGAGGCGCGCGTCGTCGACGAGGTCGGCGACGTCGACCGTCACGGTCTGGCCGCCGAGGGCGACCTTGCCCGTGTTCTGCGCCGTCAGGGTGTGCACGACGGTGTCACCCGCGGCGACCGGGCCCGTGGCGTCGGCAGCCGCCGACAGGTTCCACTTCGACGGCCACGCCGGCTTCACCGTGCCGTAGAGCCATGGGTTCAGCACCGGTCGCACGTCCTTGCCGGAGACCCGGTTCGCGAGCGCGACGAAGTCGGCCGTCGAGGCGTCCGAGCCGTTGTTCTCCGCGACCCACGTGCGCAGGATCTCGAACCACGCCTCGTCGCCCACGATGGTGCGCAGCGCCTCGAACGTCATGCCGCCACGCCCGTAGACGTAGTTGAAGAGGATGGCCGGGTCGGTGAAGCCGGCCAGCGGCACCTGCCACTGGGCCGACGTCGGGGCGCTGGCGTTCCACGAGTTGAAGTAGGCCGTCTCGGGCGTGGTCGTCGTCGCGCCGGTCTCGTAGTTGTAGGCGCGCGGCGCGTAGTCGCCCATGCCCTCGTTCAGCCACAGGTCGCTCCAGTCGGTGGGCGACACCGCGTTGCCGAACCACTGGTGGGCGATCTCGTGGATGAGCGTGCCCTTGCTGACCGAGTTCTGGTAGAAGGAGCGGTCCTGCGTCTCCAGCGCGTAGCCGACGTTGATGCGGTCGACGACCGCGCCGGTGGCCACGCCCGGGTACGGGCCGAACTTCGACTCCAGCCAGCGCATGATGTCCTGCGTCTGCGCCAGGCTGGCCAGCGTCGTCGTGCGCTGGGTGGAGGTCATCGCGGCGTCGAGGAACGTCCAGTCGCGGTACGTGCCGCTCTCCAGCTCGATCACGGACTCGCGGACCTCGTACTTGCCGATGGAGACCATCGACAGGTACGGCACCATCTGGTTGGGCTGCTTCCAGTGCCACGTCTCGAGGGCGCCGTTGCGGGTCTTGGAGTGGAGCGTGCCGTTGCTGGCCGCCGCCATCGTCTCGCCGTCCATCAGCCGCGGGATCGTCAGCTTGATGTCGTACTTCGCCTTGTCCTTGAGCGAGTTGTTGACGGGGTACCAGGTCATGGCGCCGACCGGCTCGTTGACGGCGGTGGCGCCGTCGTCGCCGGCGATCCAGCCCTCCCTCGACCCGTCCGGGTCGATGTGGGTGACCGGGGAGCCCGAGTAGGTGACCACTGCGGTGAAGTCACCCTCGACGGGCTCGGCGGGTGTCACGACAAGCTTGTACTTCGTGGTGGCCGCGTCAATGTCGCGCTCCCACGTGGCCGGCGCCCCGTCGACGGTGATCGAGTCGACCGTGAGGCCCTCGAAGTCGAGCGAGAACTCCGAGAGCGGGGCGGCCGCGGTGGCACTGATCCTCGCGGTGGCGGCGATCGTGCTGGCCGTCGCGACCGGCGCCCCGGGGGTCCACGTGATGTCCAGGTCGTAGTGCTGCACGTCGTAGCCGCCGTTGCCGACGTTCGGGAAGAGGGAGTCGCCGGAGGTGCGCGCGCCGGCGACCGGGTCGGCCGCGGCGGCGGTGGCCGTGGTCGCGCCGAGGGTGCCCAGGCACAGGGCACCGCTCAGGGCCGCGACCGCGACGGCCCGAGCCGGTCGGGTGAGGGAAGGAGGAAAGGACATCGTGGCTCTCTCGTCGGGGGGCTTTCGCTCATCCTGCCCGTGACGGGTGTCACGCGTCCGGTGAAGCGGCCAGGTTTCACACGCCTGCAACACGCGGCCCGGACGCGGCCACGAGATGCGCCGCCACCGCATCCGTGTTCGCATGGAGGTGAGAAGAAGACGAGAGGAAAGGTGGAGATCATGGGACTTGATGACAAGTTGAAGAACACCGCTGAAGACCTCAAGGGCAAGGGCAAGGAAGCCACCGGCAAGGCGACCGACGACGAGAAGCTCGAAGCCGAGGGCAAGGGCGACCAGGCCAAGTCGGACATCAAGCAGGCCGGCGAGAACGTGAAGGACGCGTTCAAGCACTGAGTTGCTGAGCACTGAGCACTGACCATGTGCTGACGACGAGGGCCCCGGGAGATCACTCCCGGGGCCCTCGTGCGTCTGGTCTCAGACGGTTGGTGTCGTCAGACGGTCGGCGGCGTCGTCGGCGGCGTGACCGTGCCCGTGGCTCCGACGTCGCCGGTGGGCGTCGTCGAGGTCGTGGTGGTGGTCGGCGCCGCGGGGGCGCCCGTCGGCCGTCCCGGCGTCGTGTAGGTCGACGCGGTGTAGGTGGACTGGTCGGCCGACCTGGCCTTGAAGAACGCCGCCACGCCGGCGACGCCGGCGGTCAGCAGGCCCACGAAGGCCACCTTCTTCACGCCCCTGAACCGCTTCTGCTTCTTCGTCTCGACCGGGAGCTTGTCGCTGACCTCGGCCGGCAGCTTCTCGACGAGGGTGTCACGCAGGTCGACGAGCTCCGACCTGTCCGGCAACTTCTCCAGCAGGTCGTCGCGCAGGGCCAGCCACTCGGCCCGGTCGGGGAGACGCTCGACCAGCTGGTCCCTGAGGTCGCGCAGCTCGGATGCGTCCGGCAGCTGCTCCACGACGGTGTCGACGTGATCCTTCACGCTCTTCTTGCCCTTGCCCACGATGGCTCCTTCGCACAGATGTCGTCGGACTCCCATCGTGGCTCACGGCGGGGTCAGTCGCACCTCGGCAGGGGTCTCCAGGACGACGTCGGCGGCCTCCTTGTCCGGCCGCAGACCGCGCCAGCTGGCGTGGCGCAGGTGCCCGGCGGGCGACCAGTCGCCGTAGACGACCTCGCCCACCAGCTTCGGGGTCGTCCACGTCGCGTCCCGCGATGCGGCCCTCTCCACGTCGTCCACGAACGGCGAGGTGGCGCGCTCCAGCGGGTCCAGCAGCGACCGCAGCTTGAGCCGCTCGGCGTTGCTGTACCCCGTGCCCACGCGCCCGAGGTACTTCAGGCCACCCTCGACCGGGACGCCGACGAGCAGGGACCCGATTCCGCGCCCACCGCTGCCGGGCCGCCACCCGCCGATCACGATCTCCTGCGTGTCCTGGTTCTTGATCTTGAGCCAGTCCGTGGAGCGCGAACCCGGGTCGTACGTGGAGGCGCGCCGCTTGGCCACGACTCCCTCCAGCTTGTGGCTGCGGCTCAGCGTGACGGCCTCGTCGAGGGTGCCGCCGTGGGCCGGTGGCACGTGGACCAGGCCGGTGCCGATGCCGAGGTCGTCGAGTGCGTCGCGCCGCTCGTCGTAGGCGAGGTCGCGGAGCGACGTGCCGTCGCGCTCCAGCACGTCGAAGAGCATCAGCTGCACCGGCACGGTGCGGCGGAGTCGCTCGATGTCGCCGGCCTTCGTGACGCCCATCCGCTGCTGCAGCCGGCCGAAGCTGGGGATGCCCTTGTCGTCGAGGGCGACGATCTCGCCGTCGAGCACCACGTCGAGGTCGAGGCCGGCCAGCTCCTCGACGAGCTCGGGATAGCTGGCGCTGACGTCGTTGTGGTTGCGCGAGTAGAGCCGCACCTGCTCGCCGCTCACCACCGCGACGCACCGGATCCCGTCCCACTTCAGCTCGTAGGCCCACCCGTCGCCCGACGCGTCACGCCCACCAGCGAGCACGGCGAGCATCGGCGGGACGAACCCGGCACGGGCCGACGCCGGCTTCCTCCTCGTCCGCTTCGCCGGTGGCTCCTCCGGGGGCGCCGCCTCCTTTGCGGGAGCGTGCGGCGACTGCTCCTTCATGAGGTGGATCAGCCAGTTCTCGCCGGTCTTGATCAACGCGAGGCGCTTCGACCCGCCGAGGCCCGCCTCGCGCGTGCCGTGCAGCGTCGCGATGACCTCGTGGTCGTTCCACTTCTCCAGGTCGTAGTGCCCGTGGTCCCAGATGGTGACCTCGCCCGCGCCGTACTCGCCCTTCGGGATCGTGCCCGCGAAGGTCGCGTACTCCAGCGGGTGGTCCTCGGTCTGGACGGCGAGGTGGTTGCCGGTGGTCGAGTCGGGCACGCCCTTCGGCAGCGCCCACGACACGAGCACGCCGTCGCGCTCGAGCCGGAAGTCCCAGTGCAGGCGCCGCGCGTGGTGCTCCTGGATCACGAACGTGGGGTCGCCGTCGCGGCCCCGGACGACCGAGTCGGGCACGGGTTCGGGCGTGCGGTTCGCGTCGCGCATCGACCGGTAGGTCGCGAGGCGGTCGGCCACGGGGGCCGCGAGCGCCGCCATCGGGTCGCCCCGCTCGGCCAGCCTGGCCGGGACCTCGTCGATCGTCAGGTGCCTCAGGTCGGCGTCGATCTCGTCCCAGTCGCGGGGCACGGCCACGGTCGGCTCCTCGCGTCCGCGCAGCGAGTAAGGCGAGATCGTGGTCTTGTTGCCGTTGTTCTGGCTCCAGTCGACCAGCACCTTGCCGCGGCGCTTCGCCTTCGACATGTCGCTGACGACCAGCTCGGGCATCGACGCCTCGAGCGCCTGGGCCACCTGCTTGGCGAACGCGTTGACGTAGTCGGAGTCGTGGGTGCCGTCGAGCTGCGCGTAAAGGTGGATGCCCTTGCTGCCGCTCGTGACCGGGACGCACTCGAGCCCGACGTCGGCCAGCAGCTCCCGCGCGGCGTGGGCGACCTCGGCGCACTCGGGCAGACCCGTGCCGGGTCCGGGGTCGAGGTCGATCACGAGCCGGTCCGGGTTCTGCGCCACGCCCGTCGCGTCGACGCGCCACTGGGGCACGTGCAGCTCGAGTGCCGCGACCTGCCCGGCCCACGCGAGGTCGGCCACCGACTCGAAGACGGGGTAGACGTTCGTGCGAGACCGGTGCTTGATCGTGACGCGCCGGATCCAGTCGGGCGCGGAGTCGGGGAGGTTCTTCTCGAAGAACACCTCGGCATCGGGACCCGTTCCGTTCACCCAGCGCTTGCGCGTGACCGTGCGCCCGGCGAGGTGCGGAAGGAGCCACGGGGCGACCTGGGCGTAGTAGGCGATGACCTCGGCCTTGGTGGTGCCCGAGGCCGGGTAGATGACCTTGTCGCTGTTCGTCAGCCTTAGCAGCCTGCCGTCGACGGACACCGTCTGGGTGGGTGCGCCTGCCACTGGTGGTACCCCCTGCGCGTATTCTTTGGAGTTCCCAGTGTGAAGGAGAGGCCGTGTCCGTGCCCGATTTCTTCTCCGAGGTGGCACTCGACCTGCACCAGCAGCCCACCGCTGAGAAGACAGTAGAACGCATCACCGAGCACGCCCGGACGGCCGCCGGGTGCGACGACGCCGGCATCATGCTGGTCCACTCCCGTACGCGCATCGAGACGGCCGCGTCCACCTCGCCCCGCGTCTCACGCTCGCACGAGCTGCAGCACGAGCTCGACGAGGGGCCCTGCCTCGACGCCCTCGAGTCCGGGGGCAGCTACCTGTGCACCGACGTCCAGACCGACGAGCGCTGGCCCCGTTGGGGACGCGCCGCCGCCGAGCTGGGCATCCACAGCGCGATGAGCGTGCTGCTGGAGACGCGCGACCGCCGGTACGGCTCCCTGAACCTCTACGCCGATCGCACAGGCGCGTTCGACTCCAACGACCTCGCCACCGCGATGATCTTCGCGCGGCACGCCTCCATCGCGCTGGCCAACGCCCACCACGAGGCGGGCCTGCTCACCGCGATCGACGCGCGCAAGGTCATCGGCCAGGCGCAGGGCATCCTGATGGAGCGCTTCGACATCGAGTCCGACCGGGCGTTCGACGTGCTGCGGCGGTACTCGCAGAACCACAACCAGAAGCTGCACGCCGTGGCGACCTGGGTCGTGGAGAACCGCAAGCGCCCCGTGTCGGAGTTCCCGGCCACGGTTCGCGTGGAGCTGTCGGACGTCGCCTCCACGTCCGACGGGGACCACCAGCCCGCCTGAGCCGGGGTCAGGCCGACGACTTCTTCTTCGCCGCCTTCTTCTTGGGCTTGTCGTCCGCCGCGTCGCCCTTGCGGGCCTCGACGCTGCGGCGCAGCGCCTCCATGAGGTCGACGACCTCGCCGCCCTCGTCCTCCTGCGTGCCGAACGTGGCCTCGGTGTCGATGCCCTCGCCGGCCTTCTGCTTCGCCTCGATGAGGGTCTTGAGCTGCTCCTGGTAGTCGTCGGTGAACTGGCTCGCGTCGAAGTCGCCGGCGAGCGACTCGATCAGCTGGCCGGCCATCGCGAGCTCCTTCTGGGTGACCTTCGCGGTGTTCTCCAGCACGGGGAAGTCGGCGGTCCGGACCTCGTCGTCCCACAGCAGCGTCTGGAGCACGAGCACGTTGTCGCGCACGCGCAGGGCGCCCAGCCGGGTGCGCTGGCGCAGCGCGAACGTGACGACGGCCGTGCGCTCGGTCTCCTCGAGGGCTTGGCGCAGCAGGGAGTACGGCTTGAGCGCCTTCTCCTCGGGCTCCAGGAAGTAGGGGTTGCCCAGCCGGAGCACGTCGATCTGGTCGTCGGGGACGAACTCGACCACGTCGATCTCGTGGCTGCGCTCGGCGGGCAGGGACTTGAGGTCCTCGTCGGTGAGGACGATCGTCCGCTCGCCGTCGTCGTAGGCCTTGTCGATGTTCTTGTAGGCGACGACTTCCTTGCAGATCTCACAACGGCGCTCGTACCGGATCCGCCCACCGTCCTCGTCGTGGACCTGGTGCAGCGACACGTCGTGGCTCTCGGTGGCGGAGTAGACCTTCACCGGCACGTGGACCAGCCCAAAGCTGATCGCGCCCTTCCAGATGGCTCGCATCCAGCCAGTATCCGCCCTCAGCGCCGCCAGCGCGAGCGCTTCGACCCGCCGCCCGCCGGTCGCTCGATCGGGACGAACCCGGGCTCGTACGGCTCCAGGTCGGGGACGCGCTCGTCGAGCTGGTCGAGCGCGCGGGGCAGGTCGTCGAACGCGACGCCGGCCAGCTCGTTGGGCGAGAACCGCCACCAGGCCAGGTCGAGGAGGCGCTCGCGGGTGGCCGGATCGACCCGGTCGCGGATGGGTCGTGCCGGGATCCCGCCGACGATCGAGTAGGGAGCCACGTCCTCGGTGACCACCGCGCCAGCGGCGACGACCGCGCCGTCGCCGATGGTGACGCCGCGCAGGATCACCACCTTCGCGCCGATCCAGACGTCGTTCCCGACCACCGACGGCTCACCGCGGAACGACGGGCGCCCGTCTGCCTCGGGGTCGATCACCTCGGACTCGGCTGCTGACGAGTGCCACCCCCACGTGGCCAACTTGTACTGGAACGAGTTCACGCCCAGCCAGGTCAGCGGGTGCCCGGTGGCACCGATGAGGACGTCGGGGGCGAACTCGCAGTACCGGCCGATCGTCGCCGACTGTGACTCCATGCCGTGGGCCAGGCTCGTGAACGCCCCCACGCGGGTGAGGCCGCCCCGGACGAGCAGGTCGCCGAGCATCCGGATCGGGGGCTCGGCCAGCAGC
Organism: Aeromicrobium sp. JP4; assembly: GCF_054957925.1. Lineage (NCBI taxonomy): Bacteria > Bacillati > Actinomycetota > Actinomycetes > Propionibacteriales > Nocardioidaceae > Aeromicrobium > Aeromicrobium sp. JP4. The sequence continues at coordinate 2,226,058 of NZ_CM143290.1, read as the reverse complement.
CGGGACGACCCGACGAGTCGCAGGCCCTCGGTTCCGCGCGCGTGCTCCACCACGGCGCCAGCCTAGGGGCATCGGCGCGCCGCGACTCGCCCGTCCCGGCGTTTACCTCTCCGCAATCGGGACGCGCGACAATGGCTGGCATGGCGTTTCTGTTGCGGGTGGAGCTTCCCGACGTCCCGGGCTCGCTCGGCGCACTCGCGACGGCACTCGGTGGTGCCGGAGCCGACATCGAGGCGATCGAGATCGTCGAGCACCGGGCCGACGGGGTCGCGGTGGACGACGTGCTCCTCGAGCTGCCCAGCGCGGTGATGCCCGACGCCCTCATCACGGCCTGCCAGGGCCTCGAAGGCGTCCACGTGCACTGGATCAGCCGGTACACCGCGGGCGCGAACCTCAGCATGGACCTCGAGGCCGTCGAGGCCTTCACCGACGAGCCCGACCTGGCGATCGAGCGCCTCATCGAGGTCATCCCCTCGACGTTCCGCACCGACTGGGCCATGGCCGTGGGGCCGGGCGAGGGCGGCGCGACGTTCCTCTTCGGCTCGTCGGCCGCACCCCGCGTCCTGCCCGACTGCGACGCCTGGCTCGCCGTGAGCAAGGCGCAGAACCTGCCCGAGGTCGCGGCGTGGGACTCCACCGTGCTGGCCGGGTCCCCCGGGACCACGCGGTCGGGCACCGAGTTCTTCGTCGCGGTGGGCCGCCACGGCGGGCCGGAGTTCCTGGCCTCGGAGATCGCCCGGCTGGGTCACATGGTGTCCCTCGCCGCCTCGGTGCAGACCGAGGGCGACTGACCTACTGCTTCTTCTGCGTCACCGGGGTGTGCGCGTGGTGGAACCGGCCGAGCGCCGTGACCTCCCGCTCCAGGGCCGGCACGGTCTTGCGGGTCAGCAGCCGCACGTAGGGCCACGTGGCGGGCGAGTTCACGAACGCCTTGCTCCAGTTCGCCAGCAGCACCGCGCGCGGCACGTAGACCCGGCTCTTGCGCTTGGCCAGGCCCACGAGGATCCGCTCGGCGCACGTCTCCACGTCGGTGGTCGTGTTGGCGGGGTACGGGAGCCGGCGGCGGATCGCCTTGAAGGTGGGCAGGTCGGCCTCGGCGTTGCGCACGATGTCGGTGTCGATCCACGAGGGGTGGCACAAGCCGACCTTCACGCCCAGGTGCGCCACCTCCTGGCGCAGCGCGATCGCGAGCGCCTCGTTGCCCGCCTTGCTCGCGCTGTAGGAGCTGAGCCCGGCGATGTTGGAGAAGGCCGCGAGCGAGGAGACCACGAGCAGGTAGCCCTTCGACGCCTGCAGGTGGGGGATCGCGTACTTGGCCGTGCGGAAGACACCGTTGAGGTTGACGTCGATGACGCGCTCGAATGCCTCGTCCTCGATCTGGCGGACCGTGCCGTACGACGCGATGCCCGCGTTGGCGACCACGTGGTCGAGCCGGCCGAAGTGGGCGGCGGCGGCGTCGATCGCGCTCTTCGTCTCCTCGCTGCTGCGGACGTCGGCCTGCCACCAGGCCGCCGACTCGCCGAGCTCCTCGGCCAGGTGGGCGAGCAGGTCGGGCTCGAGTCCGACGAGGGCCACCCGGCCGCCGTGGGCCACGTAGGCACGGGCGACGGACGCGCCGATGCCGCGCGCGGCACCCGTGATGAGCGCGACCTTGCCGCGGAACTGCTGGGGCTTCAGAGAGGACATGGCCGCCAAGATACCGGCGGTATGTGAAATGTGCCACTGCCGATGTCATATTCACTCAAGACCAGGTCTGGCCCGTGTTACCTGTCCGTAACGTGACATACCTCATGCGCCGACCCCGGAGAGACCCGGCTATTGTCTGCGGGATGAGCACCCCCCTGCCCGATCTGGGCTCGATGAGGATCGGCGTCGTGAAGGAGTCCGCCCCCGGCGAGACCCGCGTCGCCGCGACACCGGCGACGGTGAAGCAGCTGATCGATCTCGGCTACCTGGTGAACGTGGAGAGCGGGGCCGGCGTGGCCTCCAGCTTCAGCGACGCCGCCTACGCGGCCGCCGGTGCCACGATCAGCGACAAGCCCGACACGTGGGCCAGCGACGTGATCTTCAAGGTCAACGCGCCCAGCGAGATCGAGATCGCCCTCATGCTGGACGGCGCGACACTGATCAGCATGATCAGCCCGGGACTGAACCCCGATCTGGTCGAGAAGCTGGCGACGCGCCCCATCACGGTGCTCGCGCTGGACGCGGTGCCGCGCATCTCGCGCGCCCAGTCCATGGACGTGCTGTCCTCGATGGCCAACATCGCCGGCTACCGCGCCGTCGTCGAGGCTGCCCACGAGTTCGGCCGCTTCTTCACAGGCCAGGTCACCGCAGCCGGCAAGGTGCCGCCGGCGAAGGTCCTCGTGGCCGGTGCCGGCGTGGCCGGCCTCGCGGCCATCGGTGCGGCCTCCAGCCTCGGTGCCATCGTGCGCGCCACCGACCCGCGTCCTGAGGTCGCCGACCAGGTCAAGTCGATCGGTGGCGAGTACCTCGAGGTCGTCGTGCCCGAGGAGGCCAAGGAGGTCTCCTCGGACGGCTACGCCAAGGCCACCAGTGAGGCCTACAACCGGCGGGCCGCGGAGATCTACTCCGAGCAGGCCGCCGACGTGGACATCATCGTCACCACGGCACTCATCCCGGGCCGGGCCGCGCCCCGCCTGATCACCGCCGCCGACGTCGCGACCATGAAGTCCGGCAGCGTCATCGTGGACATGGCCGCGGCGCAGGGCGGCAACGTCGAGGGCTCGGTCGCCGGCCAGAAGGTCGTCACCGACAACGGCGTCACGATCCTGGGCTACACCGACCTCGCCGGCCGTCTGCCCACCCAGGCCTCGCAGCTGTACGGCACCAACCTGGTCAACCTCATGAAGCTGCTGACGCCGGGCAAGGACGGCCAGATCGTCCTGGACTTCGACGACGTCGTCCAGCGCGGCGTCACCGTCGTGCGCGACGGCGAGAACACGTGGCCCCCGCCGCCCGTGCAGGTCTCGGCCGCCCCGGCGCCCGTGGCACCGAAGGAGCCGGCCCCGGCCCCCGAGCCGAAGAAGCCGGTCAACCCCGCGGTCAAGATCGGCGCGATCGCCGTCGGCGTGCTGGCCTTCCTGTGGGTCCTGGCCACCGCGCCGGGCCAGCTGCCCCAGCACTTCACCGTGCTGGCCCTGTCCATCGTGATCGGCTACTACGTCATCGGGCACGTCCACCACGCGCTGCACACGCCCCTGATGAGCGTCACCAACGCGATCAGCGGCATCATCGTGGTGGGCGCCATGCTCCAGATCGGCGCGGACGACGCAGTGATCCGCGCGTTGGCCTTCGTGGCCGTGCTCGTCGCCAGCATCAACGTCTTCGGCGGCTTCGCCGTGACCCGACGCATGCTCAGCATGTTCTCGAAGTGAAGGGCTGACTGAACCGTGACCGCCACCTCCCTGGCCAATGCCGCGTACCTCGTCGCCGCATTGCTGTTCATCCTCAGCCTCGCCGGGCTGAGCAAGCACGAGACCGCTCGTCGCGGCGTCGCCTTCGGCATCGCCGGCATGGCGATCGCCCTCGTGGCGACGTTCATCCTCGTCGCCAAGTCCGAGCCCGGCATCGGCCTCCCGCTGCTGATCGTCGCCATGGTCATCGGCGCCGCCATCGGCCTGTGGCGCGCCAAGATCGTCGAGATGACCGGTATGCCCGAGCTCATCGCGCTGCTGCACTCGTTCGTCGGCCTGGCCGCCGTTCTCGTCGGCTGGAACGGCTACCTGGAGTACCGGGGCGCCAACGCGCTCGCCGAGTTCCTCGAGCACCTCGAGCCCGGCACGGACCTCGGCGACGCCGGGACCCTGCTCGACATCCACAACGCCGAGGTCTTCATCGGCGTCTTCATCGGCGCGGTCACGCTGACCGGCTCGATCGTGGCCTACCTCAAGCTGAGCGCCAGGATGAAGAGCGCCCCGCTCCTGCTGCCGGGCAAGAACTGGATCAACCTCGGCGCGCTCGCACTGTTCGTGATCCTCACGGTCTGGTTCGTCATCGACCCCGCACTGTGGCTGCTGATCGCCGTCACGGTCGTCGCGCTGGCCCTCGGCTGGCACCTGGTCGCCTCGATCGGCGGCGGCGACATGCCGGTCGTCGTCTCGATGCTCAACAGCTACTCCGGCTGGGCCGCGGCCGCGTCGGGCTTCCTGCTGGGCAACGACCTGCTGATCATCACCGGCGCGCTCGTCGGCTCCTCCGGTGCCTACCTGTCCTACATCATGTGCAAGGCGATGAACCGCTCGTTCATCTCGGTGATCGCGGGCGGCTTCGGCATCGAGGCCGGCCCCGCCGACGACACCGACTACGGCGACCACCGCGAGATCACCGCCGAGACCGCCGCCGAGCTGCTGGGCGACGCCAAGAGCGTCGTCATCACGCCCGGCTACGGCATGGCCGTCGCCCAGGCGCAGTACCCCGTCGCCGACCTCACGAGCCGCCTGCGCGAGAAGGGCGTCGAGGTCCGCTTCGGCATCCACCCCGTCGCCGGTCGCCTGCCCGGTCACATGAACGTGCTGCTCGCCGAGGCCAAGGTCCCGTACGACATCGTCCTGGAGATGGACGAGATCAACGACGACCTCGCCGAGACCGACGTCGTGCTCGTCATCGGCGCCAACGACACGGTCAACCCGGCCGCGGCCGAGGACCCGACCAGCCCGCTCGCCGGCATGCCCGTCCTGCACGTGTGGGAGGCCAAGAACGTCATCGTGTTCAAGCGCTCCATGGCCGCCGGCTACGCGGGCGTGCAGAACCCGCTCTTCTTCCGCGAGAACAGCCAGATGCTGTTCGGCGACGCAAAGGACCGCGTCGAGGACATCATCAAGGCCCTCTGACCGCCGGCCCGCGCCGCCGGCGGGCCAGTTGTGCAGCGCTCCTCACCAACAGGGTGGGGAGCGCTTCACATGTCAGTCGTTCGCGACCGCCCTCGCGATGCGCAGGTGGGAGACCACCGCGACCGCCAGCGCGAGCGAGAGCACGGCCACCGAGGTGAGCAGGGCGGCTCGTAGCCCCACGTCAGCGCCATGGTTCGCCGCCGCGATGCCGTAGACGGTCATCAGCGCCGCCGTCCCGAGGGCCGAGCCGATGCGCTGGCCCGTCTGTAGCGCGCCCCCGGCGGCGCCGCCCACGCTCGGCGGCACGTCCTGAAGGGTGAGGGTCTGGTTCGGGGCCACCACTCCCCCGCCACCGAGTCCGGCGAACAGCAGGAGCGGGGCGAAGGTCCACCACAGCGCTTCGCTGTCCTGTCCGGGCGTCACCCACGCCATCGCGGCGAAGCCGGTCATCAGCACGACCAGCGCGCCGATCGTGACCAAGCGACCGGCACGGCTGACCAGCCGGCCCGCCGGGGTCGACGTGATGGCGGCACCGATCGCGAACGGGGTCAGCAGCAACCCGCTGTGCAGGGCGCTCAGGTCGCGCGCCTCCTGCAGCCACACCGACGAGGCCAGGAACACGCCCGTGAACCCGGCGAAGTAGAGCGTGCCGATCAGCACGCCGCTGCCGTAGGTGGGCAGCTCCGCGAGCATCCCGATGTCCAGCATCGGCGATCGGCCGCGGGCGCGCACGGAGCGCTCCCAGCGCACGAAACCCAAGGCCAGTGGCGGCACGGCGATCACGAGGAGCAGCGGCAGCCGGCTTCCGGACTCGAGCTCGATGAGGGGGTACAGCAGGCACAGCACCGTCAATCCCAGGATCACGGCGCCGACGACGTCGACGCGCTCCCGCTCGCCGTCGCCACGGGCGACCGGCACCAGGCGACGGATCGCCACCAGTGCCACCAGGCCGATCGGAACGTTGACCAGGAAGATCAGCCGCCAGCCGAGCTCGCCGGAGAGCGCGATGATCGCGCCGCCGAGCACCGGTCCGAGGCCCGACGCCACCGAGACGGTCAACCCGAAGTAGCCGAACGCTCGACCGCGCTCGGCGCCGGTGAACAACTCCTGGATCAGCCCGGCGTTCTGCGGCGTGAGCAGGCCCGCGGCGGCGCCCTGCGCCAGCCGGGCCGCGACCACCAGCTCGGCGTTCGGCGCCAGCCCCACGGCCGCACTCGAGGCCACGAAGGCGATCAGGCCAATGGTCATCAGCCGGCGCCGGCCGTACGCGTCACCGAGGTGGCCGCCGGCGACCAGCACCAGCCCGAACGCGAGCGCGTACCCCGACACGACCCACTGCACCGTCCCGGCCGAGGTGTCCAGGCCTTCGCGGATCGAGGGGACCGCGACGTTCACGACCGTGACGTCCAGCAGCGTCATGAAGCCGACGACGAGCGTGACGGCCAGGATCCGCCAGCGTCGCGGATCCGGCTCGTCCAGGGCGATGGGATCGGCGGCCCCGTGCGTCGTCTCATCTCCCACCAGACCACTGTGCCGGGGCGCGCGTCACCTGTCCTGTCGAGCGGCGACCGCCCGGCTCAGCGACCCGCGGCGTCGATCTCGGCGCGCAGGTGGGCCTTCATCGGCTCGGGCGCGAAGCTGGCGTCGACCGCGGCCGTGGCCAGGGCGACCAGGCCCGACTCGTCGAGATCCAGCAGGTCGGCCGCGATCGCGTACTCGTCGTTCAGCGTCGTGCCGAACATCGGCGGGTCGTCGGAGTTGATCGTGACGGTCACGCCCGCCTCGACGAGCGTGGCGAGCGGGTGCGCGTCGAGCGAGGGCACCGACCGCGTGCGCACGTTCGACGTGGGGCACACCTCGAGCGCGATCCCGTCGGCCGCGAGCCGCTCCATCAGCCGCGGGTCCTGGGCGGCGGCGATGCCGTGGCCGATGCGCTCGGCGCCCAGGAGGTCGAGGCTGTCCCAGATCGACTGCGGGCCGGTGGACTCCCCCGCGTGCGGCACGCTGTGCAGGCCAGCCGCGCGGGCCCGCTCGAAGTGGGACGCGAACTGCGGACGGGGCACGCCGATCTCGGGGCCGCCGAGGCCGAAGCCCACGAGGGAGCCGGGGCCGAGCCGCAGCGCCGTGTCGAGGGTGACGTCGGCAGCCGGGATCCCGGACTCGCCGGGGATGTCGAAGATCCACTGCAGCGCCACGCCGAAGTCGCGCTCGGCGGCGCGACGGGCGTCCTCGATCGCCTCGACGTACGCCTCGGCGGCAATGCCGCGCACGATCGAGGTGTAGGGCGTCATCGTCAGCTCGGCGTAGCGGACGTTCTGCGCGGCGAGGTCGCGGCCGACCTCGTGGGTCAGGGTCCAGATGTCCTCGGGCGTGCGCAGCAGGTCGACCACCGAGAGGTAGACCTCGATGAAGTGACCGAAGTCGGTGAACGTGAAGTACTCGGCCAGGGCCGCGGGATCGGCGGGGACGGGCGAGTCCTCGTGCCGGGCGGCGAGCTCGGCGACCGTGTCGGGTGAGGCGGAGCCCACGTGGTGCACGTGCAGCTCGGCCTTGGGCAGGGCCGCGATGAACTCGTGCATCAGTCGACGATGCCGTAGAGCCGGTCCCCCGCGTCGCCAAGGCCCGGGACGATGTAGCCGTTCTCGTCGAGGCGCTCGTCGAGGCCGGCGCTGAAGAGGGTGACCGGCGCGTCGATGTGCGCCGTGTCGCGCTCGAGGCGCTCGATGCCCTCGGGCGCCGACAGCAGCGTGATCGCCGTGATCTCGCGGGCGCCGCGCTCGACGAGGAAGTCGATCGCCATGGCGAGCGTGCCGCCGGTGGCCAGCATGGGGTCCAGGACGTAGCACTGGCGGCCGTCGAGGCGGTCCGGCAGCCGCTCGGCGTAGGTCTCGGCGACGAAGGTCTCCTCGTTGCGGATCATGCCCAGGAAGCCGACCTCGGCGGTGGGCAGCAGCCGCTGCATGCCCTCGAGCATCCCGAGTCCGGCGCGCAGGATCGGCACGACGAGCGGGCCGGGACTGGTGAGCCGGACGCCCTGCGTGGTCGTGAGCGGCGTGGTGACCTCGACGGTCTCGACGCTGACCTCACGCGTGGCCTCGTAGGCCAGGAGGGTCACCAGCTCCTCGGTGAGCCGCCGGAACGTCGGCGAATCGGTGCGCGCGTCGCGCAGGACCGAGAGCTTGTGGGAGATCAGGGGGTGGTCGGCGACGTGAACACGCATGCGTCGAGGGTAGCGGCCGCGTGCAGGCGTCTGTCACCATCGCAGAGTGGCCGAGGACGACGTCGACTTCGTGATCGCCGCGTACCGCGACGAGGGTGCGTGGACCGTCGTCGAACTCCCGCCCCGGCTGGGCGAGGACTTCGACGGGTTCACCGACGCGCTCGCCCGCTTCCCGTCCGACGTCGGCGTGCTGGGACTGGCCTCCGTCAACGACGACTTCTTCGTGATCGTGCGTCGCAGCGGCGAGCACGTAAGGGCCCTGTTGTCCGATGCCACCGCCGTGTGGGACTGGCCCCTCGCGGCCGACCTCGCCGAGCTGGTGAACGCCGTCGACGGCGACGAGGAGCCCGAGCCCGTCGGCGACCTCGACATCGTCAGCGACCTCGGGCTGGCCTCCGTCGAGCTGAGCCTGCTGTGCGACGACGACGACCTCTTCCCCGACGAGGCGCTGGCCGACCTCGCGGAGCGGCTGGGCTTCGGCGAGCAGTTCGAGGCGATCGTCGGGTGACGTGGGACCCGTTCATGCGGCGGGCCCTCGACCTGGCGCGCGAGGCGGCCGCCGAGGGTGACGTCCCCGTCGGCGCGGTCGTCGTCCACGAAGGACTGGTCGTCGGCGAGGGCCGCAACACCCGCGAGCGCGACGCCGACCCCACCGGGCACGCCGAGATCGTGGCCCTGCGCGCGGCCGCGGAGGCGCTCGGCCGATGGCGGCTCGACGGCTGCACGCTCGTGGTGACCCTGGAGCCCTGCACGATGTGCGCCGGTGCGGTCGTGGCGTCCCGCGTCGACCGGCTCGTGTTCGGCGCCTGGGACGAGAAGGCCGGCGCGGTCGGCTCGCTGTGGGACGTGGTGCGCGACCGCCGCCTCAACCACCGTCCCGAGGTCCTGGCCGACGTCCTCCCCGACGACTCCTCCACCCTGCTGCGCTCCTTCTTCGGCCGCTGAGGCCTCCGCGGAATAGACCGGGCCCTGCTGCGTTGTAGTAGTTGAAACTTTAACTAACTTCTGGGAGACTGGAGCCATGAGCAGCATGCAGATCGGCATCTTCACCGTCGGCGACGTCACGACCGACCCCACGAACGGCTCGACCCCCACCGAGCACGAGCGCATCAAGGCCACGGTCGCGATCGCGAAGAAGGCCGAGGAGGTGGGTCTGGACGTGTTCGCCACCGGCGAGCACCACAACCCGCCCTTCGTGCCATCCAGCCCCACGACGACGCTGGCGTACATCGGCGCGCAGACCGAGAAGATCATCCTCTCGACCTCGACGACGCTCATCACGACCAACGACCCGGTCAAGATCGCCGAGGACTACGCGACGCTGCAGCACCTCGTCGACGGCCGCATGGACCTCATGCTCGGCCGCGGCAACACCGCGCCGGTGTACCCGTGGTTCGGCAAGGACATCAGCAAGGCCGTCGAGCTGACGATCGAGAACTACCAGCTGCTCCAGAAGCTCTGGAGCGAGCCGGTCGTCAACTGGGAGGGCAAGTTCCGCACGCCGCTGCAGGGCTACACCTCGACGCCCGCGCCGCTCGACGGCGTCGCGCCGTTCGTGTGGCACGGCTCGATCCGCACGCCCGAGGTGGCCGAGCTGGCCGCGTTCTACGGCGACGGCTACTTCGCCAACAACATCTTCTGGCCGAAGGAGCACTACATCCAGCTGATCAACTTCTACCGCCAGCGCTACGCCCACTACGGGCACGGCACGCCGGAGCAGGCGATCGTCGGGCTCGGCGGTCAGTTCTTCATGCGCAAGAACAGCCAGGACGCGGTGAACGAGTTCCGGCCGTACTTCGACAACGCGCCCGTCTACGGGCACGGCCCGAGCATGGAGGACTTCACCGAGCAGACGCCGCTGACCGTCGGCAGCCCGCAGCAGGTGCTGGAGCGCACGCTGGCGTTCGCCGACTACTTCGGCGACTACCAGCGCCAGCTGTTCCTCGTCGACCACGCGGGCCTGCCGCTCAAGACCGTGCTCGAGCAGCTCGACCTGCTCGGCGAGATCCTGCCCACCCTGCGCGCCGAGTTCGACGCGCGACGCCCGGCCGGCGTGCCGGACGCCCCCACCCACGCCGCCCGCGTCGCCGCCCGCGACGCCGCCCGCGACGCCGCCCGCGACGCCGCACTGACCGAGGAGGTCATGGCATGACCCGCATCGTCGCCCTGTCCGCGGGCGTCGGCGAGCCGTCGACCACGCGCATGCTGGCCGACCGGCTCGCCGCGGCCTCCGGCACCGCCCTCGGGGGCGCCAGCGTCGAGGTGGTCAACCTGCGTGACTTCGCGCACGAGATCACCGACGCGGCGCTCACGGGCTTCGCCGCGCCGCGACTGCAGCACGTCTACGACCGGCTCGGGGAGGCCGACGCGGTGATCGTCGTCGTCCCGACGTTCAAGGCGTCCTACCCCGGTTTGTTCAAGTCGTTCGTCGACGCGCTCGACAACGACGCGCTGATCGGCAAGGTCGTGCTGCTCGCGGCGACCGGTGGCACGGCTCGCCACTCGCTGGTGATCGACTTCGCGCTGCGGCCGCTGTTCGCGTACCTGCAGTCCGTGGTCGTGCCGACCGGCGTGTTCGCCAGCCCGCACGACTGGGGCTCTTCCGGAGAGGGCACCCTGCAGTCGCGCATCGAGCGCGCCGCGGGTGAGCTGGCGAGCCTCCTCGGCGGCGCCGGCTCGGGCCGCTCGAAGGACGACGAGATCGATCTCTTCAGCGAGACGATGCTCTCGATCAGCCAGCCCGGCTGAGATCGCGCCTCACTCCGCCCGCCGCCCCGCCGCCGGGACGGCGGGCGGTGGCGTCTCAAGCCAGGGAGGCGACGGAGCGCACGAGCAGCAGGACCATCGGGACGCACGCGAGGGCCAGCAGCGCGACGTTGAGCCTGCGGTGCTCCCACAGGATGGCGGCGAACTCCCGCAGGATCGCGCTGGGCCAAAAGTAGCGAGCGGTGGTCGCGCCCAGGGCGTAGCCGTCGAGGCCGGTTCGCCGCATGAGCAGCGCGGCCCGCAGCGCGTGGTAGTCGTTCGTGACGACCGCGAACCGGCCGCCCTTCACCCCGTGCTCGGCCGCGACCCGGGCGCTGAACTGCAGGTTCTCCTCCGTGGAGGTCGAGGCGTCCTCGAGCCACAGCAGGTCGCGATCGACGCCGGACTCCACGAGGTGGTTCGCCATCGCCACGGCCTCGGGGACCACCTCGTCCGCACCCTGCCCACCCGAGCAGATCAGGTGCGTATCCCGGCCACGCGCGCGCGACCGGTCGAGCGCCTGCCGGCCCCGGTCGAGCCGCGACGCGAGCAGTGGCGTCACCCGCTCGCCCATCAGACCGGCGCCCAGCACGATCACCGCGTCGACCGGACGGGCCCAGCGGGCGGCTGCCCAGCCGTAGACCAGGCCGTAGCCGACGAACGCGACGAAGACGAAGGCCAGGTAGGCCAGGGGCGTCCCGATCGCGACCAGCCAGAAGAACAGCACGAGCGCCACGTCGGTGTGGTTCCGGTCGAACCACCACACCGCCACGATCAGGGCGCAGTAGGCGAGCACCACGACGCCGAAGACGAGCGAGAGCAGGTTCGAGGGACGACGGCCCTCGCGCCGCAGCATCGCGAACCCGTTGAAGACACTCGCCACGCCGAGCACCACGAGGGCCAGGATCGCGAGGACGACGGCGCCGAGCAGCGCCCAGGCCAGGCGCAGCGGATCGTCGGAGTCGTCCAGGAGGATCGCGAGCCGCCCGGCCATCCCGATCGAGGCCAGTCCGATCGCGAGGGTCAGGTACACGCCGATCCGCAGCCGCCGCGGGTCGTGCCAGGCGGTCACGCCCGCTGCGAGCGCCAGCAGCGCCACGAGTGCCCAAGCCACGCCCCGACCCTAGGGCCCCGGAACACTTCGTGCCCCCATCGGGCGGACCATCAGCGTCACCACTTGAGGCAGACGTTCCCGAAGTCCACAGGCTTGCCGCGGGCGTACGTGGTGTTGCCCGTGCGCACCTTCACCGTCGCCGCGGCGCGGATGCACGTCGTGTATTTCTTGGTCCGCACCGGGTACGTCTCGGTGCGGTTCCACGTGGCCGTCTCTCCCGACACCCTCAGCGCTGCCCCGTAGCCCTTTCCGCCCTTGGCACTGGCTCGTGCCGCGCGGAAGTTGCCACAGGTGGGAGTGACGGACGCGCTCACGGCGAACGGCACTGAGGCGCTGATGCTCGGATTCCACTTGCACCCGCTGTAGTGCCAGAGCTGCGTCACCGTCGAGCTGGTCACCTTCCGGGCATGGGGGCGCGTGCAGTAGGCGTAGGACGCCGAGATCGAGGGGCTGGCCAACCGCGGCTTGCTCAACCGGATGCGATCGTTCCGTGAGCCGTGGATGTACGTGACGGTTCCACGCATCTTTCCCGTCAGCTTCACGGTGGCGCAGATGTTCCCCCCGACGTTGATTCGCTTGGAGATGGAGTAGCTCTTGCTCACCGTCTGGGCCTGGGCAGGACTCGCGAAGCCCACCACCAGAACGAGTGCGGAGATGACGGCCACGAGGAGATTGCGACGTTTCACGGCGGAGCCCTTCTGTAGGCGATGTGACATGCCCGCAGTCCGGGGGCTCCCGCGAGATGTCACATCGTAGACCGTCGCGACCGACGAATCAGCCCTCTGCCGCCCGCCGGGCGCCACGGCCGGCCGCCCCGATTGGGTCGCGACGGGGTGACTGACGTAAACTCCTCGGCGGTGGCGTGTCCGAGCGGCCTAAGGAGCACGCCTCGAAAGCGTGTGTGGGTTCACGCCCACCGTGGGTTCAAATCCCACCGCCACCGCCAGCAGCATCAGGACCCCGTCGAGCGAGAGCTCGGCGGGGTTCTCGCTTTCCTGCCCAGCCCGGGCGAACGCCGGGCGAACGGACCCCGAACGCACCGAGTGCTCACGCACCCTGCGCCCCGTGCTCACCTCGCGTTCACCGTGAGGAACCTCACGCCGCGAGTCTCAGTGGGTCTTGATGGCCTTCCCGTAGGAGCACACTGCCCATGCGATCCCTTCGCACGACCTCCAGCCTCGCGCTCGCCGCGGCGGTCGGATTCGGTACCTTCTCCACCGCCCCCGCCCTCGCCTCGCCGCGTCTCGCCGATGCGGCGGTGAGCTCGATGGCGACCATCGCCGCGCCGCCGGCCGCGGCCTCGGCACTGCGCCAGGCGGTCGACCTGCCGACCGCCGACGTCTTCGACGTCGACTTCCGTGGAGGGAAGCTCACCGAGCACGCCCAGGGCCTCGAGCCCACGGTCCACGGTGAGCCGAAGGCGGCCGCCGACCTCGGCACCGGGCGCTCGGTCCTGAGCTTCGACGGCACGAAGGACGCGGTCAGCTACCCGATCCGGTCGGAGTTCTCCAAGCTCGAGCAGGGCATGTCGCTGGAGTGCTCGTTCCGGTTCGACGGACCGCGCACCGCGGCCAGCACCGAGGCGGCGCTGTGCTCCTCCAAGGAGTCGGGCGGCTTCGCCACGGTCATGTCGGGCAACGACGTGCACTTCATGATCCACGTCGGCGGCGGCTACAAGAGCGTCCGCGTCCCCATCACCACCGGGACGTGGCACCACACCGTCGCGACGTGGGACGGCACGCGCCTCAAGCTCTACCTGGACGGCGAGCTGGTCCGCGACGTCCCCGCCGCGGGTGCGTTCAAGCACTCGACCAGCGGCGCCGACTCGATGATGCTGGCGGCCGACGTCAGCAACGCGAACAAGCCCCAGTTCTTCGCCGCGACCACTTTGCGCACGAGTCGCATCTACAGCGATCCGCTCAGCGCGGAGCAGGTCTCGGCGCTCGCCGACGCCGACCGTGAGGGACCCGCGGCCCCGAAGGCCGACGTCCTCGACCTCGACTTCTCCTCCGGCGCCCCGGTCGACGGCGCGCAGGGCCTGAGCCCGCGCACGTTCGGCGCGCCCGAGGTGCGTGACGACGCCCCCATGGGCACGAAGGTGGCCGAGTTCGACGGCTCCGGCTCGGCCTACCTCTACCCGTTCGAGGCGCAGTTCCCGAAGCTCGCGAACCAGATGACCGTCGAGTGCGTCTTCAAGTACAACGAGGACTTCCAGGCCAGCGGCGTGGAGACGCGCGGCAACCTGTGCGGCGCCAAGGAGGCGGGCGGCTTCGCCGTCGTCATGTACGGCGACCGGCTCTCGTTCAACCCCCACATCGGCGGTGCGTACCGGAACACGAGCGTCCAGGTCGAGAGCGGCCGCTGGTACCACGCGGTCGGCACGTACGACGGCGAGATGGTCCGGCTCTACGTCAACGGCGTCCTGGCCGCCAGCACCCCCGCGACCGGCACGCTGAGCTCGCCCAGCGCCGGCGCCCGCAACCTCGTGATCGGTGGCGACGCGACCGGCCGCGACCGCCCGAACTACTTCTCCCCGTCGACGATCAGCCGCGTGCGCGTCTTCAGCGAGGCCGTGGACGCCGACGGCGTGCTCGCGCTGGGCCGCGACGCCTTCGCCGGTCGCCCCGCGAACTACAACGTCAAGGTCAGCTCGACCACGCCGGCCGCCGGCGAGCGCCTCACGAAGCGCACCCGCTTCGGCGTGGAGTTCACGAACCCCGAGGGCGTCGGCCGCGACGTCCGCTACGAGCTTGACGGCGACCCGATCAAGCCCGGCGACGAGATCGGCGCCGGGCTCAAGGCCGGCGAGCACGCGCTCACCGTGGCGGGCCACGACGTGTTCGGCACCCCGATCGAGCACACGACGACCTTCACGACCGCCAACGTCCCGACGCCCGGCGGCACCGAGACGGAGCAGGGCGGCGGCTCCGTGCGCCTCTCGGCCAACGCCACGAACCCCTCGGGCGACCGAGTGCGCACGACCTTCCGCGAGGCCGACGTCGTGGTGGCGAAGCAGGGACGCCAAGGCGTCCTGACCGAGATCCCGAAGGGCCGCGACTTCACGGGCACCGACGAGAAGCCGATCACCGACGCCGCCGCTCCTGGGGACGACACGTTCCTCGACTCGCCGTCCGCCGCGGAGATGCCGTTCCAGCAGTTCGACGTGCCGGTCACGTCGAGCTCCGACCAGCAGGTGATCTGGAGTGGCCGCGTCGATCCCGCGCGCGAGGTGGTCCTTCGCGTCTGGGACGGCGAGACCTGGGACGAGCTCGCCCGCTCCCGTGGCAACGCCGAGGGTCAGGTCCAGCTGACCGGCGACCTGCGCAGCCGGCACCGTCACGACGGCAGCGTGCCGGTCCTGTTGACCGGCGAGGACCCGTTCGCCGACGACCTGCCCAACGAGGTCAAGGACTCCTTCGAGAGCCCCGACGACTACGACTTCTCGATCGCCCACCTCACGGACACGCAGTACCTGTCCGAGGGCGCGGTGGAGCAGGAGACCGCGCAGGAGCGTGAGGTCTGGCGCAACGCCTACCGCGGCATCACCGAGTGGATCGCGGCGAACGCCGACGAGCGCAAGATCGCGTTCACCGCCCACACCGGCGACGTCATCGAGAACTGGCACAACGTCGGCTCCGACGAGCCGAACGCGCGCGCCGAGTTCGAGGTCGCCTCGGAGGCCCAGAAGGTCCTCGACGACGCGGGCATGGTCAACACGGCGCTGCCCGGCAACCACGACAACCTCTACGGAGCCGACACCGGGCCCGACGCGCTGTACAACGACTACTTCGGTCCCGACCGCTACGACGCGCTCGAGCAGAGCGAGGCCTGGAAGCAGGCGCGCGCCGAGTACACCCCGTGGAAGGCCGGCGACAGCAGCAACAACTACGTGCTGTTCAGCGAGGGCGACATGGACTTCGTCGTGGTGTCCCTCGGGTTCGGCGTCGACGCCGAGGAGTCCGCGTGGGCCGACAGCGTGCTCAAGCAGTTCCCCGACCGCAACGCGATCCTGCTGACGCACGCCTACCTCACCCCGAGCGTCAACCCCGACGGCCGCGGCAGCGGGTTCTCCTACGACGGTCGCCAGGTGCTGGACGCCGTCA
This sequence comes from Aeromicrobium sp. JP4, assembly GCF_054957925.1. Taxonomy (NCBI): domain Bacteria; kingdom Bacillati; phylum Actinomycetota; class Actinomycetes; order Propionibacteriales; family Nocardioidaceae; genus Aeromicrobium; species Aeromicrobium sp. JP4. Next base: position 2,210,023 of record NZ_CM143290.1, on the reverse strand, counting down.
TCAGGAAGAACCCGAACGTCGCCCTCGTACTGTCCGGGCACGAGCACGGCGTCAGCATCGAGCTGCGTCGCGACGTCGCCCGCAAGGGGCACCATGTGGTCGAGCTGCTCGCTGACTACCAGTTCTACAAGGTGAACTCCGACGAGCTGGGGCTGACGGGAGTCGGCTACGACAGCAACACGCCGCTCCAGTTCGGCTCGTCGTTCTTCCGCCTGCTCCAGTTCGACCTGGACGCCGGCGAGGTCGCGGTCGACACCTACTCGCCGCTGCTGAAGAACTTCGGCGCCACCGAGTACGACGACCGCTTCCGCTACAACGGCACCGAGGACGACACGCGCCTGCCGATCAACCTCACGACCCGCAAGACGAGCTTCAGCTCCGACGGGCTGGTCGTCGTCGACCCGACCGATCGCGTGATCGGCGAGGAGACGGTGCGCTCGGGCTGGCCGGCCACGGTCACGTGGGACGGGCTCGAGGCGGGCCGGACGTACGCCTGGCACGCCACGAGCGTCGACGCGGCCTCGGGCGACGAGCTGCCGGGCGAGGTCAGCCAGATCTCGCTGTTCACGGCCGGCTCGAGCGGCACGGACACGACCGCGCCGACCCTGACCGTCCCGGAGAACGGCTCGGTCGAGCTGAACGAGGTCTTCGACCCGATGGACGGCGTGAAGGCGGTCGACGCGGTGGACGGCGACGTCACCGAGAACGTCCAGGTCCTCGGCGAGGTCGACACCGCGAAGCCCGGCAGCTACGCGCTGACCTACTCGGTCGCGGATGCGAACGGCAACCAGTCGATGGTCACCCGGATCGTCGAGGTCAAGGGCGCGAAGGCCCCGGTCAACACGGTCCGGCCGAAGGTCAGCGGCTCGCTGCGGGTCGGCTCGGTCCTGCGCGCGAGCATCGGCACGTGGTCGAACACCGAGGCTGCCACGCTCCAGGCCCAGTGGCTGCGGGACGGCCAGCCGATCCGCGGCGCGACGGGCGGTGACTACCGCGTGACCGCGGCCGACATCGGCCGGGCGATCAGCGTGCGCGTGACCGCCACGACGGTCGGGCACCAGCCCGTGACCGCCACCTCGACGGCCTCGCGGGTCGCGAAGGCCAAGGCCACGGTCCGCGCCTCGCTGTCGAAGAAGCGGATCAAGACGTCGCAGCGGGCCCGGGTGACGGTCCGCGTGGCCGCGCCGGCCCAGACCAACGGCAAGGTCCTCGTGAAGGTGAAGGGCCGCGTCGTCGCCGACGGGACGGTGCGCAACGGCAAGGTCTCGGTGCGGCTGCCGAAGCTGAAGGCGGGCAAGCACCGCCTCGTGGTCAGCTACCTCGGCAACGACCGCGTGGGGGCCCGCAACACGGCGATCACCCTGCGGGTGGTGAAGCGCTGACCCGAGCAGGAACGACGGAGGCCCCGGGGCAATCCCCGGGGCCTTCGTCGTCGGCGTTTCGACGCAGCTCAGATCTCCTTGAGCCGCGGGGCCACCTTCTCGGCGAACTCGCTGACCCAGCCCACCGGGTCGGGGCCGTGCGGGGAGACGCTGACCGACTGGATGCCCAGCTCGGCGTACGCCTCGATCTCCTCGAGGAACTTCTCCGGATCCTTCACGGCGTCGCCCGGCCCCTGCAGGGTGCGCAGGATGTCGGCGGGGTCGCGGCCCACGTCGGCGCAGTGCCGGTCGAGGACCTCGAGCTTGTGGCGGATCACGTCGGTGCCGGCGGGGAACAGGTTGCAGGCGTCGCCGTACTCGGCCACGAAGCGCAGCGTCTTCTTCTCGCCCATGCCGCCGAGCAGGATCGGCGGACGCGGCTGCTGGATCGGCGCGGGACGGCAGATCGTCTCGGCGAGCTGGTAGTGCTTGCCCTCGTAGGGACCGTCGTCGTCGCTCCACATCTGGTGGACGATCTGCAGCGTCTCCTCGAGCCGCTCGAACCGCTCGCCCATCGACGGGTAGGGCACGCCGAGACCGTGATGCTCGCGCTCGTACCAGGCGGCGCCGAGACCGAGGATGGCCCGGCCCCCGGACAGCACGTCGAGCGTCGTGACGATCTTCGCGAGCAGGCCCGGGTGCCGGTAGGTGACGCCGGTGACGAGCAGGCCCAGCTTCACCCGCTCGGTGACTCCGGCGAGGTAGCCCAGGCCGGTGTAGCCCTCGAGCATCGGGTCCTCGGAGCGGCCCACGGTCTCCATCTGGAAGTAGTGGTCCATCAGCGTGACGGCGTCGGCACCGGCCTGCTCGGCCCGGCGCGCCGTCTCGGCGAGGGTGGGGGCGAGCGACTGCGGCTCGCCGGGAATCGTGAAGTTGTAGACGTGAACGCTGAAACGCATTCCTCAGCCTAGACACGCTTCCACGACTCCGGCGACCGCAGCGCGGTCGGTGAGGTCGATCCGGTCGGGCTCGAGCGCCTCCAGCATCGCCTGCTCCTCGGCCGTGCGGGCCCGCTTGGCGGCCAGGCCGCGGCGGATCGTGGACATCATGGTGCGCTCCACGAGACTCAGCCGGTGACGGTCCATCGCGCCGCGCAGGTGGGCCACCGCCATCCGCTCGCGCAGGTCGGCGGGGAACTTCGTCGCAACCAGCTCGTCCCGCTTCGTGGTGAGCGCCGGGTCACTGAGGCCGACGGTGACCAGCACCCACCGGGTCGCGGTGGAGAGCTCCATCGCCTGCCGCAGGAGGCTGCTGCCACGCAGGCTCGGACCGTAGATCGCGGCGCAGAACGCGACCGTGTCCTGCGCCGCCATCTGCTCGGGAGAGACCTCGTCCTCGGCCACCACCGAGGCGCCGAGCGCCTCCCCGATCCACTCGGCGTACCGCTCGGAGGAGCCGTACTTGGACGCGTGGACCACGAGTGTCTTCACGCTTCCGAGGCTAGGCCGCGACGGGTTCACTGCGCCGGTCCGAAAGCCGGCCCCGGTAGGTTTGGCCGTGTGACCACGCGCCGGCTGCTGCTCGTCAACGGGCCCAACCTGAACCTGCTCGGCACGCGCGAGCCCGAGATCTACGGCTCGGAGACCCTCGCCGACGTCGAGGCGCTCGTGACGGAGGCGGCGACCGCCCACGGCTACGAGGTGCGCGCCCTCCAGAGCAACCACGAAGGCGTGCTGATCGACGCGATCCACGAGGCCCGCCACGACTGCTCGGGCATCGTCATCAACCCCGGTGGACTCACCCACACCTCGGTCGTCCTGCGCGACGCGCTGTCGGGCGTGGCCCTCCCGGTGGCCGAGATCCACGTCTCCGACGTCATGTCGCGCGAGCCGTTCCGGCACCACTCGTACGTGGCCGACGTGGCGGTTGTGCACGTGATCGGCGAGGGCGTTCCGGGCTACCGCAGCGCCACCGAACGGCTCATCGCCCACCTCGAGGGCCGATAGGATCGGCCCACCGGCACGAGGGAAGGCGATGATGTGACCTCCCACGACCTCGACGTCATCCTGCTGACGGGGTCAGGGGTCCTGATCCTCGCCGTCCTGGCCGTCCGACTCTCGGTGGGCGTCGGGCTGCCGTCGCTGCTGATGTACCTGGGCCTGGGCATCCTCATCGGCTACGACGGCGCCGGGGTCCAGTTCGCCGACGCGGACATCGCGCTCGTGCTCGGCCTGTCGGCGCTGATCCTGATCCTCGCCGAGGGCGGCCTCACGACGAACTGGTCCACGATGCGGCCCGCGCTCGGGCTCGGCGTGCTGCTGGCCACGGTGGGCACCACGATCAGCGTCGGGATCGTCGCCGCGGGCGCGCACTACCTCTTCGGGCTCGACTGGCAGCTGGCCGTGCTCATCGCGGCGGTGCTGTCGCCCACCGACGCCGCCGCCGTCTTCTCGGTGCTGCGCTCCGTGCCGCTCAAGTCGCGCGTCTCCGGCGTCCTGGAGACGGAGTCCGGCCTCAACGACGCCCCCATCGTCGTGCTGGTCACGGCCATCAGCGTCGGCGAGATCGCGGACTACGGGGTCGCCGGATTCCTCGCGCTGGTGGTCTTCGAGCTCGTGGTCGGTGCCCTGCTGGGACTCCTGGTGGGCGGAGGCGGCGCGCGCCTGCTCCGCCGGGCGGCCCTGCCCGCCGCCGGCCTCTACCCCCTGGTGGTCTTCGCGTTCACCGTCCTGGCCTACGCCTCGGCCGCGCTCGTCCACGCGAGCGGCTTCGCGGCGGTCTACGTGGCCGCGGTGGTGCTGGGCAACACCGAGCTGCCGCACCGCTCGGCCACGCGCTCGTTCGTCGAGGGCATCGGCTGGCTGGCGCAGATCGGGCTGTTCGTCATGCTCGGCCTGCTGGTGCACCCGAGCGACATCGAGCTGTGGCACATCGGGGCCGGCGTGGGCATCGGCGCGCTGCTCACCTTCGTGGCCCGTCCGGCCTCGGTGGCGGCCTGTGCCGCGTGGTTCCGCGTGGGGTGGCGCGAGCAGCTCTTCATCGGCTGGGCCGGGCTGCGTGGCGCGGTGCCGATCGTGCTGGCGACGATCCCGCTGGCGAACGGGGTCACCCAGTCGATCGACCTGTTCAACATGACCTTCGTGGCCGTGGTGGTCTACACGATCATCCAGGCCGCGCCGCTGGGCCGGCTGGCGCGCTGGTGCCGGGTCGAGAGCGATCGCGGGCGCGACGTGGAGATCGACGCGGCGCCGCTGGAGCGGATCTCGGCCGACCTCCTGCAGATCCACGTGCCACCGACCTCACGGCTGGCCGGCGTGGAGGTGGGCGAGCTCCGGCTGCCGCGAGGCGCCTCGGTGACGATGGTGGTCCGCGACGACTCCACGCTGGTGCCGCACCGCACCACGCGGATCCGCGTGGGCGACGAGCTGCTGATCGTCACCACGCGCGAGCTGCGCGAGTCGGTGGAGCGGCGCCTGCGCGCCGTGGCGCGGCACGGTCGCCTGGCCGGCTGGGACCTCGATCCGCGCGCCGGTCAGGGCGGGTAGCCGCTACGGCAGGGTGATGGTGGGGACGCAGACCGAGACGTCGCGCGCTGCCTCGAGCTTCGTGCTGGCCTTCTTGAGTCCCTCGTAGTCCGGGCCGATCAGCACCGAGATGCCGTCCTCGGTCTCGAAGTCGGCCGCCTTGAAGATGACCTTGCCCTTGAACTGGCGCGCGACGAGCTTCGCCCGCGGATCCGTGGGGTCGCTCGAGAGCACGATGACGTTCTTGGACTTCAGCCGGCCGGGGTTGTTCTGCGCGACCCCGCCGAGGAAGCCGCGGCGCTCCAGGTTGATCTTGACGCGGTTGGCGATGCCGGCGCGCTGGCTGGCGTTGTAGACGTGCACCATGACGAGGTTGCTGCTGAGCACCTCGCCCTTCGCGACGGTCTTGACCTCGCACGTGGGCTCGGCGGCGACGGGCTCGGGCTTGGAGAACGCCAGGTTGACGCCCAGCGCGGTGCCCGCGACGAACACGCCCGCGGTGCCCAGGACGACGAGTCGCTCGACTGCCTTGCTCATGACTGCTTCCCGATCGTGTGGACGCGTGCGTGCACCATCGTCCGCTGCTGGAGCGCGGCCCGCAGGGCCCGGTGGAGCCCGTCCTCGAGGAAGAGCTCGCCCTTCCAGCCGATGACGTGGGCGAAGAGGTCGCCGAAGTAGGTGGAGTCGGTGTCGAGCAGCGTCTCGAGATCCAGCGTGGTCTTCGTGGTGGTGAGGTCGTCGAGCCGGACCTGGGTGGGCGCGATGGCAGCCCACTGACTCTGGGTCAGTCCATGGTCGGGGTACGGCCGCCCGTCCCCCACGCGGCGAAAGATCACCTGCCCAGTCTAAGGGCCCCACCGAAGCGCCCGCGCCACCGACGATCCCCGCGGTTCGCCTCCCCGTGCGTCCGGGAACCCCGCGATCGCGCCGCGGACAACTAGCCTGAGGACATGACCGAGACCGATCCCTCCGCCGACGACGTCGCCGCCGCCACCCGGGCCGCCGCAGAGGCCCGCGCCGCCGCGGAGGCCGCCCAGCGGCACGCCGACGAGCTGGCCGCCGCCGCCGAGGCCGCGCAGCAGGCCGCCGAGCAGGGACCGGCCGAGACCTCGACGAGCGCCCCCGCTGAGGGCACCGAGAGCGAGCAGGTCGCCCAGGTCCGGACGGGGTACGCCTTCGACGGCCCGGCGCTGGAGATCGGTGCCCTCGTCGATGGAGGGGAGCCGCGGGCCGACGTGCCCGTGCGGATCCCCTTCGGCATGCTGAACCGCCATGGCCTCGTCGCGGGCGCCACCGGCACGGGCAAGACCAAGACCCTCCAGGTGCTGGCCGAGCAGGTCTCGGCCGGTGGCGTGCCGGTCTTCGCCGCCGACATCAAGGGCGACCTCTCGGGCATCGCCACCCCCGGCGCGTCGAACGAGAAGCTGCTCGCCCGCACCGCCAGCATCGGCCAGGACTGGCAGGCGACGGCGTTCCCCACCGAGTTCTACGCCCTCGGCTCGAAGGGGATCGGCGTTCCGATCCGGGCCACCGTGGAGTCCTTCGGCCCGATCCTGCTGTCGAAGGTGCTCGACCTCAACACGACGCAGGAGTCCTCGCTCTCGCTGGTCTTCCACTACGCCCGCAAGGCCGGGCTGCGCCTCGTCACGCTGGAGGACCTGCGGGCGGTCGTGGCGTACCTCGACAGCGCCGAGGGCAAGCCCGAGCTCAAGGCCATCGGCGGTCTGTCCAGCGCCACGGTGGGCGTGATCCTGCGTGAGCTCGTGACCTTCGCCGACTCCGGCGCCGACGTGTTCTTCGGCGAGCCGGCCTTCGAGGTGACCGACGTCCTGCGCACCGACGAGGCCGGACGCGGGATCGTCTCGCTGCTCGAGGTCCCGGGCGTGCAGGACCAGCCCCAGCTCTTCTCGACGTTCCTCATGTACCTGCTGCGCGAGCTGTTCGCGACGCTGCCCGAAGTGGGCGACACCGACAAGCCGAAGCTGGTGTTCTTCTTCGACGAGGCCCACCTGCTGTTCAAGGGCGCGTCGAAGGACTTCCTCGAGATCGTCGTGCAGACCGTGCGGCTCATCCGCTCGAAGGGCGTGGGCATCTTCTTCGTCACCCAGACGCCCAAGGACGTGCCCGACGACGTGCTGGCCCAGCTCGGCTCGCGCGTGCAGCACCAGCTGCGCGCCCACACCCCGCAGGACGCGAAGGCGCTCAGGGCCACCGTCTCGACCTACCCGCACTCGGGGTACGACCTCGAGGAGGTGCTGACGCAGCTGGCCACCGGCGAGGCGATCGTGACCGTGATGAACGAGAAGGGTGCGCCGTCGCCCGTCGCCTGGACCCGCGTCCGCGCACCCGAGGGCTCGATGGAGCCCACTCCCGCAGCCACGATGACGGCCGCCGTCGCCGCGTCGCCGCTGACCGCGAAGTACGCCGCCGTCGAGTCCGGTGACGGAGCCGCCGCCGCGATGGCCGAGCGCACGCGCGCGAGCGCCGAGGCCGCCGCAGCGGAGGTTGACCGCAAGCGTGCCGCGGAGGAGGCTGAGAAGCTCGAGAAGGACCTCACCCGGGACCGCTCGCCCGGCACCCGCGCGAAGAGCCGCACCCGCGGCTCGAGCCGGATGTCGCCGATGGACCGGGCGATCGGGGAGGCGAGTCGCACCGCCGCCCGTGAGCTCATCAAGGCGATCTTCAAGAAGAAGCGGTGATCACATGTCGGGGGTCGTGAAGGCAGCAGCAGGAGTCGTCCTGTCGATGGGGCTGGTCGCGCCGGCCCTCGTGAGCGTGCCCGCCCAGGCCGCGGACTCGACCTACATCACGCGCAAGGTCGTGATCGGCAAGAGCCACCAGGGGCGCAGCATCGTCGCGTTCTACCGCGGCGCCAAGGCACCGGAGCGCGTGCTGCTGATCCTCGGTCAGATGCACGGCGACGAGCCGGCAGGACGCAGGACCGCCCAGCACGCCGTGAAGCGCGTCAAGCCCAAGGCGGGCACCGGGCTGTGGATCATCCCGACGATGAACCCCGACGGCGCCGCCCGGGGCACCCGCACGAACGCGCGCGGGGTCGACCTCAACCGCAACTGGCCGACCACCGGCTGGATCCGCGGCACCAAGGGATCTCGCACGTACGGCGGACCGAAGCGGGCCAGCGAGCGCGAGACCCGCACGCTCATGAAGTTCCTGAAGAGCCGCACGCCCGACTACATCGTCTCGCTGCACCAGCCGCTCCACGGCGTGGGCAAGTCGGGCAAGGACGTCGCCTTCGAGAAGCGGCTCGCGAAGGAGCTCGGGCTCAAGCGCAAGCACTTCGGCGTCTCGCAGGGCAAGGGCACCTCGCCGACCATGACGGGTTGGTACAACCGCTACTACGCCAAGCACGGCACGGCGATCACGGTGGAGTACGGCGCCCGGCCCTCGTCGGGCTACGTCAAGGGCGCCAGCCGCGGCATCATGCGCGCGGCACGCGTGCACCCCTAGGAACGCAAGGACCCCTCGCGTACCCGGCAGGGACCACTGACCCTTGCTGCATTCCTGCCCTGGGGGAGTTGGGTGATGTGCCGCCACGCGAGGGGCTGCACACCAATATACGGGCCCCGGCGTGAGGACCTGAAGCGGGCGCCCGAACTCGCGCGGGCGATCTGCACAGGATCTTCACGATTCGTCCCCGCAATCCGACGAGGCGGCCTCCTAGGTTGGGGTCATGCCTGAACGCCGCATCCTTCTCGTCGAGGACGAGCCCACCATCGGGGCCGCCGTCGCCGACCGCCTGAGTGCCCACGGCCACGAGGTCGTGAGGGCCTGGGACGGGCCGGGCGCGGTCGCCGCGTTCGAGGAGCACGACCCCGACCTCGTGGTGCTGGACGTCATGCTGCCGGGGTTCGACGGTCACGAGGTGTGCCGCCGCATCCAGGCGATCCGCCCCGTGCCGGTGCTGATGCTGACCGCGCGCGACGACGAGGCCGACGTCCTCGTGGGGCTCGCCGTGGGGGCCGACGACTACCTGACCAAGCCGTTCCGCATGCGCGAGCTGGTGGCGCGCGTCGCCGCGCTGCTGCGTCGTGTGGACCGCGCGGCCGAGCTGGCGGCCTCCGCGCAGGGTTCCGTCCGCGAGTGGGACGACCTGCGCCTCGACGTCGGGGCGCGCCGCGTGTGGGTCGGCGGCGACGAGATCCATCTGACGCCGACGGAGTTCGACCTGCTCGTGTGCCTGGCCGCCGCGCCGGGCGACGTGCTCTCGCGCGAGCGGCTCCTCGCCGAGGTGTGGGGCTGGGCCGAGGCCTCCGGCACCCGCACGGTCGACAGCCACGTGAAGGGACTGCGGGCCAAGATCGGCGCCGACCGGATCCGCACCGTGCACGGGGTCGGCTACGCGCTCGAGGTCACCCGATGAGCGAGCGCCCGATGAGTCGGCCCCTCGACCCGATCGGGTCGGTGAAGTTCAAGCTGGGCCTGCTCGTCGCGGTGAGCGTCGTGGTCGCCTCCGTCGTGGCCACCGTGGGCTCCGCGGGCGGCGTGCCCATCTGGCTGAGCATCCCCGTCACGATCGCACTGGCCCTCGCCGTGACCCAGCTGCTGGCGTCCGGCATGACCTCGCCGCTGCGCCAGATGACCGTCGCGGCGGCGCGGATGGCGCGTGGCGACCACAGCACCCGGATCACCGACACCTCGCGTGACGAGATCGGCGAGCTGGCCCGCGCCTTCAACCGGATGGCCGCCGAGCTCGAGCAGGTCGACCGGCAGCGCCGGGACCTCATCGCGAACGTCAGCCACGAGCTGCGCACGCCGCTCACGGCCATGTGCGCGCTGCTGGAGAACCTCGCCGACGGCGTGAGCGAGCCCGACCCGGCCACGCTGCGCAGCGCACTGGCCCAGGCCGAGCGGCTGTCGGCCCTCGTCGCCGACCTGCTCGACCTGTCCCGCGTGGACGCGGGCGCGGCGCAGCTGCGCCTCGAGCCCGTGACCGTGCGCCAGCTGCTCGAGTCGGCCGCCGACGAGTTCCAGTACGGCGAGCGCGACGTCGAGATCACCGTGACCGTCGACCCGCCCGACCTCGCGGTCGAGGCCGATCCCGCCCGGCTGAAGCAGCTCGTGGCCAACCTCGTGGACAACGCGACGCGCCACTCCCCCGCGGGCGGCACCGTGTCGATCCGCGCGACCGCGACCGACGCGGGCTGGCTGCTCGAGGTGGCCGACGAGGGTCCCGGCGTGGAGCCGGGATCGCGCGACCGGGCGTTCGAGCGCTTCGGCACCCTCGCGGAGACCGAGGGCGGAGGCGGCACCGGGCTCGGCCTGGCCATCGCCCGCTGGGTGACCGACCTCCACGGCGGCACCATCGGCTTCGTCGACCCCGAGCCCGGCCGAACGGGCGCCCGCGTCCGCGCCGCCCTGCCGTCCACCCCCGACCGCGCCCCCGTGGCCGCACCGAAGGAGACCCCCGTGCCCCAACCGTCTGCACCCGCGCCCCTGCCGAAGTCCCCGCAGGCCAGCCCCCCGCCCCTGCCCTCGATGACGGACTCGCTGTTCGGCGGCTTCTGGCCCGACCGCGGCGTGCCCGGGCGCCCTCGCCTGCTCGGCTGGGCCGTGGGCGTGGGAGTGCTGGCCGGGATCGCGCTGCCGTTCCACGACCTCGGCCTGGGCACCTTCCTCGTGCTGATGGCCGCCGGCCTGCTGCTGTTCGCGGCCAGCCCGAAGCGGCGTCGACCGTTCACGATCGCCTGCGCCGTGCTGTGCACGGCGCTCGCCTCGACGGCGCTGTTCCGCGATGCCGAGTGGATCGTGATCCTGTGCCTCATGGCCGGAGGTGCGATCGCCACGATGGCGCTCACCGACGCCCGCAACGTGCCGTCGTTCGTGGTCTCGGCGATCTCGTGGCCCGTCGCCGGCCTGCGCGGGATCCCGTGGCTCGGCCGGACGATGCGGATGCTCACCGGCACGGGGCACGGGATCGCCGTGCTGCGCACCGTGCTGTGGTCGGTGCTCGGCCTGACGATCTTCGCGTTCCTGTTCATGTCCGCCGACGCGCTGTTCGCCGAGTGGTTCAGCGGCCTGGTCCCCGACTTCGGCTCACCGGACTTCGCGGTGCGCGTCTTCGTGGCGATCGCCATCGGTGGCATCGCCCTGGCCGGCACCTACCTGGCGCTCAACCCGCCGGAGGTGGACACGGTGCGCTGGGACAGCCGCCCGGTCGCGAAGCGCTTCGAGTGGCTCGTGCCCGTGCTGGTCGTCGACGCGGTGTTCGCCGCCTTCCTCGTGGCCCAGGCCGCGGCGATCTTCGGAGGGCGCGACTACTTCGAGCGCACCACCGGCCTCACCTACGCCGAGTACGTCCACCAGGGCTTCGGCCAGCTCACCGTCGCCACTGTGCTGACGCTGTTCGTGGTGTGGGCCGCCTCGCGCAAGGCACCGCGCGAGACCGTCGAGGACCGGACGTGGCTGCGGGTCGCGCTCGGCCTGCTGTGCGTCATAACGCTGCTGGTGGTGGCCTCGGCGCTGAACCGGATGGCGCTCTACCAGGAGGCCTACGGCTTCACCCAGCTGCGACTGCTGGTGGACGTCTTCGAGGGCTGGCTCGGCCTGCTCGTCCTGGCCACGCTGGCCGCCGGCTGGCAGCTCCGCGCGACGTGGCTGCCGCGCTTCGGACTCATCAGCGGCGCGGTGCTGCTGCTGGGGATCGCGGCGATCAATCCCGACGCGTGGATCGCCGACCACAACCTCGACCGGTACGAGGAGACCGGCAAGGTCGACTGGTACTTCCTGTCGCAGCTTTCGGACGACGCAGTCCCGACGCTGGATTCGCGACTCGGGGACGAGCAGGAGTGCGCGCTGTCGACCGACCGACGCGAGCCGGCCGCCTGGCTGGAGTGGAACCTGGGTCGCAGCCGCGCCGAGTCACTGGGTCTGGAGTCGGACGCCACGGCCTACTGCCCCGGCCAGACCGACGACTGAGGGGCGAGAGTCCCTCCCGATTGGCTCGCCGCGGGAGAGGCCACGTAGACTCCTGCGCGGAGGATTCGCATAGTGGCCTAGTGCGCTCGCTTGGAAAGCGGGTTGAGTGAAAGCTCTCAGGGGTTCGAATCCCCTATCCTCCGCCAGTGGTTGAGCGCCTCTGACCTGCGAAGACATCTCCCGGGTCGGGGCGCTCACCTGCTTCATGTGCTGAGATAAGTGCTAAGAGCCTCTGAGATACGCCCGGAACGAGTCAGAACGGTGGCTCTTCAGCCTTGACAGGCGTCGCGACTTTCCGCTGCGACTCGACAATCCGGTCCGTCAGTTCGATGGTCGACAGGTACACCCAGAACACCCAATCGAGGTAGTCGTCCGCGTAGTCCGCCTTCTGGTCGGCGCGTTGATGGCGAATTGCGAACTCGTTGGCGATCTGGAAGAGCGCTCCCTCGTCCTTCTTGAGGAGGTTGTCCTTCAGGTGCTGGCGCCTCCGCTCAAGCACTCCAGACAGCGACACACAAGCCGCCCTCTTGTCGAGCCGGGATGCGCCACGAGCGCGGAATTGCGCGATGGCGTGTCGGACTTCCGCGGCGTCATCGTCGTGCTGGTTCGCATTGGCAGAAACTCGCTCCAGAGTCCGCAACACAAGTTCGTCTCGGTCATCCCCTGGAGCGCGGACCAGTCGCCCCCTGTCTTCGCCTGAATCCGCCAGCGCTAGCCCAAGGTCGCCCTGCGCGAACAGGGCGTTGGTCTTCCAGCGGTAAATCCCCTGACCAACTCCCGGGACGTAGTCATCGAAATGCCAGCCGCAGTTGCCGTAGGTGTGGTCGTATCTCAACCGGGGACGCGCAACCAGGTCGTGAATGACCTCGACAAGTGTGTAGAAGTCGTCGACACCCAAGGGCGACTCTGACGTAAGGGGCCACGCAATCCGAAGACCCGCCCGCCTCAACACCTCTGACTCGATCTTGCGGTCAGGCGGCGGTACCGGCTCGCCGTCCACGCACTCCTTCGGCGCCACTCTGGAGAGGAATCCGAGCCTCTGGAATTCGAACATCTCCGCAGCCCACTCCCGTTGCACTTCGAGCATGGACAGCATGGCCGCAGGGGCATCCGGCCGGGTCCGCGCGTTCCAATAGCGCGCTCGCTCCGTCGGGAACTGGTCGACGTCGTTCGCCAGTTGAGTCAAGTAGGTACGGTCCTTCGGGGCCCCACCCCAGCCAGTGCTCCGTAACCGACGCTCGAACTCCTGCTTGGGCTCCGGACCATCGAAGGCGTCCTCCAGCAGGATCGCTCCAGCCGTTTCGTAACCGGCGATCGACGCGATCGCTCGGGACTCCGCAGCGAATACCTCGCGAGGCCAAGTTAAGTGGAACTCGGGGCCGTACGAATTCATCCCCGAAGGCTAGCGCCGGTTGCACTCCCACGATTGGTTCTATGTCCCAGAACGTGCGCCAGTTTCCAAGTCTCCCTCGGTTCAAGTCACCGTCGGCGGGCGGCGAATCGCCGGCTGAACTCTCGACTTGCGCGTAGCAACTATGAGCCCTCAAGGTGCGCCGCAAAGCGATCCGCCGCAGCCTTCTGCATCGTCGGGGTCACGTGGCTGTAGATGTTCATCGTCGTCGTGATCGTCGAGTGTCCGAGTCGTTCTTGGACGACCTTGGGATGTTCTCCCAGTTCAAGCAGCAGGGTCGCGTGCGTGTGCCGCAGGCCCTTGAGGGTCAGCGCCGGCAGGTCGATGAGGTCGTCCTGCGCTCTCCGGACGCGGTACCTCCAACGCCGGCTGATCTCGTTGGGCGACCGGATCTCGCCCGCGTCGTTGCCGAACACGTAGGCGTCGGCCCGCGCGAGGTCGAGGGAGATGGTTCCGCGCGTGGTCTTGTACGACTTGAGCACGGCCAGCGTCTCGGAATCGAGGTCGATCACGCGCGCCGAGCCGGTTTTCGTCGTCTTCGCCTTGTTGCGCACCGTGACGTCCGCAGCGCGCCTGATCGCGAGCCGGCCGGTCGCGAAGTTCAGGTCCGCCCAACGCAGCGCGAGTGCCTCGCCGCGGCGAACTCCGGTGTAGGCGATGGCGTGCCACAGCGGGAAGAGGTCGTCGTCGAACACGTCCCGATTCCACCGCAGGAACGCATGGAGCTCGACGCCCGTCCAAGTAAGAATCTCGGGGCGCTGAGCCCGGATCTGTGAGGCGCGCGGGGCGTTGACCGTGCGCTTCTTTCGGGCCGGGTTGATCGCGATGATTCCTTCGTCCACGGCTGCGTCGAGGATCGCCCCGAGGACGACGTGGACCTTGTTGACCGTGTTGGCCGCCAGCGGTGTGCCGTATCCCCGCTTGTCCCGCCGGCCAGAGGCCTCCAGTTCTCGGTAGTGCCGCCCGATTCTGGTGGCGGTCAGGTGGTCGAGCCGGATGTCGCCGAGCGCCGGGACGATGTGGTTGCGGATGATCTTCTCGTAGCCCAGCATCGTCGAGGCTTCGAGCCGCAGGGACGCACACCACGACGTGGCGAAGCTGCCGAGAGTTGGCACCCTCCCTTGGAACCGCTCGTTCTGGGCTCGCTTCTTCAGCGCAGCGGCCAAGGCGTCCTGCGCCTCCTCCAGGTTCTTGAAGCCACCACGGGTCAGCCGCGTGTCACCGAGTTCCGGCTGTTCGGGGTCCTTGGGGACGTAGATCTGGAACCGCCACCGTCGGCCCTGGCGGGTGTCGTAGGCGGTGATCGACCCGGCGTGGCGAGACCGGGATCGGCGCTGGCGGTTCGCCGACGCCTGTTCGTCACCTCGGGTGGACGTTGACTGGGTCATGGTGTGTCCGTGCTTGGGGCGGGCCCCCAGCGGCTCGGGTCTTCCTGCACAATGCGATCGGCGGCGGCGGGATCGAGCGCAACGATTCGGGCCTTGATGAAGAGCAGTCGATCTTCGTCCTTGGCAATCCGCGCCTCGTACTCAGCAGCCGTGGTGATGCCCTCATCCTGGCCCTTGGCCACGTGCATCTCGACCAGATTCTTGTTGAGCTCAATGCGGCGTCGTGTCGACTCCGCCTGCCCGTACCAGAACCACACGAGTCTACCCGCGATGAGCGGGCTGAGATCGCGCATCCATGCCCAGATCTCCTCGTCGAGATAGTCCCCGTCCGGCAGACCCGTCGGCGCCGGGGCATCCTCGGGCGGGGTAAGGAGCGCCGCCGGTGTCGTGTCCAAGACGTAGGCGAACACAACAAGATCGTCGACGTCGACACGGCGCTCTTCGTTCTCGATCTTGCTGATCGCGGAGTGAGAGATGGCGCGGCCCGCTCGTTGGACCCGTGACGCAAGTTCGCGCAGGTCCAAGCCCGCGCTCTGACGTGCACGTCGGAGGTTGGCCGCCACGTGGGCATTGGTGTTGCCGGCTGGGTTCCCACGTTGCCGCTGTTTCATATAAGAACCATACAACGCGATACTTGACACAGCAACTCGAGGCGCCTAGATTCGAAGGACTCCATTACTGGAGTCAGATGAGGCGGGGGCAGGCATGCAGCCGAGCACGGTGACGATCGACCAGATCCGCAGTTCTCGCAGCCTGGTCATCACGCGAGTGGAAGCAGCGGCGGCGCTCGGCGTCGACCCGCGCACCGTGACCGTGGGGATCGAGAACGGCAGTATCCCCTCGGTCCGACTCGGCAGGCGAGTCGTCATTCCACGCGAGAAGTTCCTGCGGCTGTTCGACCCGAAGGACGCGTGACTCAACCTGCGCGGTTCGGCTGAACATAAAGGTGAGCGGCTCTGCCGCATTTCTCGCTTAGATGCCTTAAAGTAGAAATGTGGTCATGAGAGGCAACGCTGATGGGTGAGTACATCGAGCGTCTGTGGCGACCCGATGACGCCGGTGGACTGAGCCGCAAGGACCGCACCCCTGGGCGCTTCCTGGCGTACGTGCCGGACGAGCTGGGGGATCACCTCCCGATCCTCGGAGCCGAGGCGCAGGAGGCCGCGGAGGACGCGCTGGCCGTGTTGGCGCGCGCCGACGAGCGGATCGGGGCGGGCGGCGGCTACCTGAACCACCTGCTGATCCGCTCCGAGTCCATCTCGTCGTCGTGGATCGAGGGAAACCGGGTCACCCCGAAGAGACTGGCGATCGCCGAGCTGCTGCATCACGGCCCCCGGCAGGCCCTCGACGTGGTGGCCAACGTGCGGGCCACGGAGTCGGCCATCGCGGATCTCGCGGAGCGGGACCACCCGATCACGACCGAAGACATCGTGACGCTGCAACACCTCATCGAGCCGCGCCTCGACCGGGGTCTCCGCCACGAGCAGAACTGGGTCGGCGGTGCCGGGTGGTCTCCGTTGCGTGCCGACTTCGTCCCGCCTCCCGAGAGCGAGGTGCCGCGCCTCGTCGCCGACCTGGCGCGCTTCCTCACAGCGACAGCGGGCAATCCGGTGGTGCGCGCAGCCATCGCGCACGCGCAGTTCGAGACGATCCACCCTTTCGTCGACGGCAACGGCCGCACCGGACGTGCGCTGATCCACACGGTGTTGCGTCGCGCCGACGCGGTCCGGCACACCCTCATCCCGATCAGCACCGTGCTCGCCGGCGACACGGACAGCTACATCGCCGGCCTGACCGGATACCGATCCGATCCACCCCAACTGGATGCATGGGTGACCGGGTTCGCCCTCGCTACCGAGCGCGCCACCGGCAATGCCGTGCGACTGGCCGAGAGCATCACCGCCCTCGATGAACAACTCCGCGACGAGTTGGTGTCCTTCCGCCGCGACCGCGGCCGAAGTCCGGCAGTGCCCCGTCGCGACGCGGCAGTGTGGCGGATCCTGGAGTCGCTGGCCGCAGAGCCGGTGATGACGGCCGAGTCGGTCAGCACCAAGTTGAACGTGTCGCCGGCGGCGGCCCACCGAGCGCTGACCGAACTCGCCGAGGCACAGATCCTGGGCCGGACGACCGACCGAGGGCGTCTGGTGTGCTGGACAGCCGACCGGCATCTGGCCCTGGTCACCCTCACTGAACGGAGCAACCGCGTCGGCGGTGCCGACACACGCGATCGCCGGCCCCGTCGTGGCTCGGCGGCACCCCAGATCAATGCGTTCGATCGACCCCGGTCGGCCCAACGGACCGATCCCGGCATCCAAGGCCCCTGAAGCTCGGGCCAGGCGCACCTACAGCGAAGGACCTCGATCCGGCGACGGATAGCGGGAGTGGCCGCGGTCCGACTCGCGGGCACGAACGACGCGGGCACGCTCCTCGACCTCGTGCCGCGCGCCGGCCCGTTCGGCGATGTAGTCGGCCGCATCCGCCACCCTGACCGCGGCGATGGTCGCGAGGTCACGGCGCGCTGCGTCGATGTGTCGCTGCCACCACGAGATCTGCTCGGCGGGCCTGATCGGGCGACCCGCAGCGCCGAACAGGCGGAGTCGCAGCGCGGCACGTTCGTCCTCCTGCGTGGCGAGCGTCGCTCCCAGCGCTTGCCACGCCGCGGCAAACTGCTGTCGTGCGCGAACCACTCGCGGGTCGGAGTCGGCGACCCGAGCGGCTGCTTCGTGAGCCCAGCTCGGGACGGATTCGCGGTGGTCGGGCAGCCGCCCCCACCGGTGCCGTCCGTGTTCCTGGATACTGGCGCATTGAGCCGACGCGTCCTCGACGGCGCGGGCGGCCGTTCGGCGTGCCCAACCACGGGTGGCGCGTTGGGCGGCTGATGCGGTCCACAGCCGTTCTCGTGCGTCGAGGTACTCCGTGCCGTCGATGACGGCCTGCTCGATCAGCGGGGCCGACACCTCCGACTCCGTGCTCGTCACTCGCGCTTGGGCGGCGTCGACCTCGGCGTGGCGATGCTCGATCTCCGCCTGGTGCTCGCTGCCTTGCTCGGCCAGGACGATGTCGACCTGCTTCCACCACTGGACCTGGTCGGCGGCGTGGTCGACCAGCGCGGCGAGCCGGCTCCGTTCGGCGTTGACGATCGCGACCGGGCCACGGTCGACCAGACCTGCGACGGCTTCGGCCGCCAACGCGGTGGCGTGAGCCAGCCCTCGGTCGGCGCGGTCGCGCTGCGCGGCATCGATGAACTGGTCGCGGGCGTCGGTTAGGTCGGAGGCGACAAGATGCAGCAAGTTGTTCCCGCGTCCTCGGGTCATACCGACGTACACACTCGAGGCGTTGAGACCGTCGCTCACGATCGTGTGCGACCCGGTCGCGGTGATGCCTTGGACGCCATACGCGGTGCAGGCGTACGCCAGGTGTGTGTGCTCGCGCACATAGGCGGCCGGCAGCGGCACCGTGCGCTGGATTCCTCCGCCCGGTTCTGCCGGTCGCACCCAGACGGCGCCGTCGTCGTTGACGTACTGCACGCGCCACATCTGGCGGTTTGCGACAGAGATCGCTGGGTCGTTCCGGCGGGTCTGGAGCAGGTCGCCAACCCCGATCGGCAAACCGTCGTTTCCCACCGCGATGCGTGTGTCGTCGACCAGTCCCGCTGCAACGCCGCGCTCACGGATGGCCTCGTTGAGCTGCCGTGCTTCGTCGTTGGACGCCACCGTGATCGACTCACCATCTCGGGCCTGCGAGGCGACCAGATCGTGTGCCGCGTCGGCGTCGGCGTGCAGACGGATCAGCCCGAGTCGGTGGAGCTCGTCGAACACCGCGCCGGGGTCGCGACCGTCGCGCATCCGGACGGTCAGGGTGGCGTACTCGGGGTCGGTGAACCGATGGACCTGTGCCATGTCGATCGTCCGGCCGCGCAACTCGGCGGCGATGTTGAGCACGCCTCCACGTCCGACGGCGGGCAGCTGCGCGCGATCACCGACCAGCGCGATCTTCGCACCGGCCTCGTTGGCCACGGTCAGCAGCGCGATGGCGGTCCGCTGGTCCAACATCCCGGCCTCGTCGACGACGATCCTCTCCCCGGCCTGCACCGCGGCGTGAAGTGGGATGCCGGCGTACGGCACTCCCGTCTGCGGGTCGGGCTCGCCGACTGCGAGGCGGGTCCAGACGCCGTCGGCGTTCCAGCGCCAGCCGTGGGCGTGGACCAAGGCCGCGACCGACTCGGCTTCGATGCCCAGCTCACGGTGCGCGACCTCGGCGGCGACCTTGGTCGGTGCGACCACCCGCACTCGCCCGCCCTCGGCCCTGATCGCCTCGATGGCCGTCGCGAGCATGGTCGTCTTCCCGGCACCGGCAGCGCCCTCGACGATCACCAGGGGATCAGTCGAGGCGACTACTGCCGCTGCCCGCACCTGATCGGCGTCCAGTTCCTGCCGCAGCGATGCGGCATGGACGGTGGCGTCGGGGAGCTCTACCGAGTGGTCGGCGACGCGCGCTGTCAGCAGGTCCCGCAGCCGAGTCTCGTCAGCGACGACCGCGAGCGAGGTCCAGTGCGCGACGTGCTCCGGCATGGGCGCCTCGGGCGGCAGGATCGAGAAGCAGTCGCTTGCTGCCAGGGCGGTCGCGAGCTCGATGAACTCGCGCAGGTCAGCCGGGGCGGCCCGCACCCCTGACTCGTTCACGACCCGTGCCACCTGCTCGCCGATGGTGTGGGTGGTCCACGCCGATGCGGTGGCGGCGCAGCGGTTCAAGGCTCGCGAGGCGACCTGTTGCGCCGACAATTCGTCGAGCGAAGCCGCCGCCAGCCGTCGCTGCTGCACCAGGGCATCGGGGTCGCAGCCTGCCGCGCGCAGTTCGGCGACCCAGGCAGACTCCTCGCGCAGCGTCGTGGGCTTCTTCGCCGGACGATCAAGCGCCCACGCCCGGGCACGCAGGCGCACCGCCACCGCCGGGCCGATCGCTTCGCCGGGGTGGTCGTCCTGCCACCCATCCTCAAGCCGTTCCAGATTGCGGCACACCTGTTCGGCGCGCTTGCTCATGGCGCGATTGAACGGCTCCAACTCGACGACTTCACCCGAGACCGGGTCCAGGGTCAGACCCCGGCGGTCCAGCACGGCCGCGAGCTCCGGATGCGCGGCCAACACGTCCGTCCCGAGTGCCCGGATCGCTCCTTGCTGCTTGAACAACGCCGCGGTGTCCAGGCCACGCCACTGACCGGCAGCCCACACGCGAGTGCCGATCTGGAGATGGACGTGGCGGTGGGGATCACCGGCGCGTGAGGTCCGGTGCGCCACCGCGACGGTCTGCAATCGCTCGACCGGCACGACCTCCTGACGTCCCCGAGGGCCCACGCGAGTGACCGAGTGGCGGGCCAGCCAGTGCTGGATCTGCGCCACCGCGTCCTGCTGCGCGGTGCCCAGCGCTTCCGAGACGTCCGGATACAGGGCGGCTGCGATCGACAGGCTCTTCGGAGCGTTGACCACCATCTCGGCGAACCGCGGTGAGCCGCGGCGACCATCCCCGGACAGACGTGGAACACCCATCGACCGCGACGTCATCGGATTGGTCCAGTCGACCCACCCCGCGTAGGTGGCGGGATCCAGATCCCGCGAAGCAACCACCGCGCCCGCGCCGTCCAGCGTGGTGAACGAAGCCACCGAACCGTCAGCACCCAAGTAGTAGTCATCGGCCCGTGAGCGCTCAGCCTCGACATAGCGGCGCGCGTCAGCGCCGCTACCTCGAAACAAGATCACTCCGCCGTGCATGCTCCGCTGCGTTTCTAGTATCGCAAAATGTGTATCTACCACGGTAGCATACGTCCATTCGAGTCGAGAAGCGAATTTCGAGGCGGTTGACGCGATCGACGTAGTAACGGCGGTGGCGTTGGCTCCGTCCATGGCGTCGCAGCTGATAAGTCCGACCTGGAGCTCCTCATAAATTCCCAGGACGGCAAGGTGTGGCTGGTTTGACGAGCGGGCGCAAGTGATGGTCACGGACCACCGCCACCCGATATCAACGTTCTCCGCAGAACCCGCTGGTCGCCTCTTGTCGATGGCCGTCGGGGAGATGACGAACATGAAGGAGTTGCTTGCTGCCGCCGCCGGGACCTTCGTCGTCGCTGCCGGGGTGACCACTTTGGCGGGCTCCGCTTGGGGCGATGAGTAACCTCCTCCGGCCGAACCGACCGCCTACGTCGCCGCCTCTGGGGTGACCCCTGATGGTCGTACATACGGACCACTTGCCGATGATCTGAAGGCCGCGGTTCCGTATCTGGTGAGCGTGCACGGAGACCACGGAGGATTCGGTTACACGGAATCCGACTTGGTGTTTGCCGAGCCGCCCGCCGACTTGGGGCCCGACGACCCGGGACCCTCGGAGTACGTAGAGAACAGTCCCAAGACTGTTCCCCGTCTACGCCGAGGATGGCAAGACGCGGATTGACACGTTCACCTTGAGCGAGCCGGTTCACGAAGCGAGCCAGGACTAACCAATCGATCCGGATCTCACGAAACCCGCATGTTCTCTGGCGCGAGATTGCGGCTTCGTCGACCACGACCAGCAGCCTGACGCGATCACCCAGAGACGCGAGTTCTCGCATCTAAAATTCGCAATCTGGGACGAAGCAGACTCCACCAGGTCGCGGTGATCCACGAGCTCGGCCTCAACCGGTGCCGGCAGTCGAGCGAGCCTCGTCAAGTGGCGCTCGACCACACGCTGCCCGCCGGCCGACAAACGATGGAAGGCCAGGAGCGCAGCTCGAAAGGGTCGCCCGTGCCGAGCTCGTGCCGTAAACGAAGAACACTCCCGAACGCCGTGAGAGTTTGGGAGTGTTCTTCGTTCTTCGGGGCTGCCCGGCTAGTGCAGTTCGACTTCCAAGTCGGTCCAGTAGTCCGTGATATTCCGGATCGGAATGAAGAAGGTGCGTCGCCAGCAGTTCCCACCTGGGCTGAAGGCGGTCGACGGGCATGAAACCCTGTCTGCCGCAACGTCGTAGATGCCTGCCGAGATGATGCCTCGGACTCCGGCCGAGCCGTCTGCTCGGACCCTATAGACGGGTCCGCCGCTGTCTCCGTGCGTGCTGGTTGCGGAATTGTCGGAACGCTTCACGATGTGGCCGTTACAGATGCTCGACGAGTCTCCAGGGCACAGAATCTGGGCTCCCATCTCAGTCACTAGCGCGTTGCAGTGGTCCCCGGAGTTTGCGCCTCCAGTGCAGAGCGCATCCCCGGCGGCACTTCCTCCCGCGCCGGTAACTCATCGCGAACTCGAACTCCCGTAGCCGCCGGACCAGACCTTGGGGCTGGTTCCGCCCTCTGGATCGATTCGCATGGCGTCGATAGAGGGGTGACGTACCGTGACGTTGGTGCCTCCTGACGTAATCAGGGTGCCTGCCGCGGTCCGCCATGCGGCGTTGCCGCCTGGGTCACAGTGAGCAGCAGAAATCAGCCGACCGTATCCACCCGGAGTCACTGCGGCGACTCCCAGAGAGCAAGTCGAGTTCGTACTGTCTTTGCGCATAATTCCAGCTCCGAACCAAGGGGAGCTGTCGTTCTGCCGGGCGAGGCCGGTTACTGACGCTTGGCGGCTACGAATCGTGACGGGAGTCCCCGCGATCCGTTCCAAGTCAGCCTCCAGCTCGTTGGTTGACCGCGTGTCGTCGGCCTCGCCGCGAACGCTTGCCTTGAGGCCGCTGAAGTCTTCGGCGGGCGTGACGTACGCGATCAAGGGCTCACCACTCTTGGCCCGCGCGTTGAGCAGGAGGGCGGCTCCAGCCTTTCTCAGTTCATCTTCTGAGTACTTGGACTTGCGGATGATCAGTTCGGTCCCGGCGGGAGGGTTCTGCTGTAGTTCAGCGAGTTCCGCAGGAACTTCGCCCTTCCAGTTGAGGACCACGGTGGAGGGGTCGCTGCCTGCTTGCAGCGATGCTTCGTATCCGAGGATGTCGTGCAGCGCTGTGGTCAGTTTTTCTGTGTTCTCCGCGGTCCGGATGTCGTCGAGGCTGACTCCGTCTGGGATGGAGGTAACGACGGTGTCGTCCTTCGCTTCCAGCTCGGTCACCGAGTCATCTGGTGAAGGCAACCCGCTCGGCAGCGCGACAGCGCCGGCGGGGATCAGCAATAAGGGCGCAATCGACGCCAGCACTACGAATCGCTTCATGAACTTTCTCCCTTGTGGATACGCGCGTAACCATGCTCCGCCGCAAACGCCTTGTCAATCGAGGTCCTGGCGGGCACACCCCAGACACCGCGGCGTTCACGAGAATGGTGACCTCGTTGAACATCGGGAACGATGAACCCGAAACGGACCAGAAGGAGATGGCCTAGATCGCCGCGGAAGAGCGCCAAGCCCTTGGCTTCGGATTGATGGACCCTTGGACCCCTGCCTCCTCGCGGGCAAGTGGGGGCATCCCGGTGTACCCAATCACCGCCCTTGTCGAGGACGAACGGCCCCGACGCGACCATTGAGCACTTCCAGACCACAAGTCTATGCGGGGGTCCGCCGCCCTGATCCCTGTCGGTCGAAGCCGGATCATTGTCGAGAACGACAGCCACCATACCGTCCGACGACGATCGAGCGTGGCGCACGAGATGAGCCACCACTCGCTGTCTTCCCCGAGGGAGTCCTCTGCTTCAGACCACGACAGGCTGTGCAGCACGACCGTAGAGAA
Organism: Aeromicrobium sp. JP4; assembly: GCF_054957925.1. Lineage (NCBI taxonomy): Bacteria > Bacillati > Actinomycetota > Actinomycetes > Propionibacteriales > Nocardioidaceae > Aeromicrobium > Aeromicrobium sp. JP4. Next base: position 2,186,735 of record NZ_CM143290.1, on the reverse strand, counting down.
GCTGGCCCTCTTTATGTCCGGCCAAACTTCTAGCACCGAAGGCCGCCTGCAAGAAGCTCGCGTTCCGCCGGGCCGACAACGCCACGGTGGCCGCTACGTTCAACATCAGCACCCAGATGGCTCAGATGCAGATGAAGGGTCCACGAACATACGTCAACACGCTCTGGCGAAGCAGGCGCGCGCGCAGGCACCGTCGTAGACCGCCAGCGTGACTACTTGGCTTGTGGGTGACAGCCAGCGGATCGGGTGTGACTCTCCTCAGACGAAGTTACGGGGACGGGGCAACGTCGAGCAGGTCAACCGGTGCACCGGACACGACCGAGACCACTCTGAGAAGCTCTTTCCACAATTCTGGGCGACCCCGGGCGAAGGGGCGGGGTCCACGACCTGCTTTCGAGCCCTCATCGACGAGCAAGCCGGCCGCAACAAGACGGAGCAAAACCGGCCGCACGACGCTGTCGGAACGGCCGATCGCGGCAGCCACCTGCCTCGTCGTCACCGTTCCGTCGGGGGCTGCAAGCAAGATGTGGGCAGACGCCAGCACCTCCGAGAACGCCGCGTTGTTGAACAACGCGGCAGACACGCTCCTAGCATCAGCGAACTGCCCCTGCATCACAATAGTGTAGGTGACGCGAACTACGTCACGCGTTACACGCCACGAAAGAGGCCAAGATGACCTTGCTTCATTCTGCCGCGCGCACGATCGTGCCCCCCCGGTCCCTTGCCGGCCGGGTGCTCGAGGGGCAGGGACACCTTCGCTACCTCGCCACCCCTGACGGCCTACGCGACGCCTCTCAAAGGATCGCAGACGCCGCGATAAGCCTCGGATGCTCCAGCGTCGCGTCCGTGTCACAGCACGCTGCCGGTCCTCTCGCAGCCGCAACGCTTCTGAACCCAGACCTTCAACTTGTCTCGATGGACCATCTCTGGGCAGGAGAAGTCGACAAACTACTACTCGTCGAGACGGTTGCGGTCTCGGGACACCAGGTCCGAGCCGCTATCGAACGAGCGCTCGAAGCTGGCGCGACTTGGGTGGGTGTCGTCATTCTCTTTCCTGTCCTGGGGACAAACGAGCTCGGACTCGTTGAGGCGTTCGGGCTCGCAGCGGCAGACGCCGTGTACGTTGCGGCGTAGGGCCCGGTCTCCACGATCCGGGGAGTTCAGAGGGCACAAGCAACGAAGGCAGCCCCAGCGGCGTCCGCATCAGCCGCGCCCGCCAGTGCCTTGCCCTTCATAATCAACTCGGGGCCTCTCAGGCCAACCACATTTCCGAGCACACGCTTGTCGCCCAACGTGACGAGGTGTGTTGCCCCACGCAACACACCGACTGCTGCACCCTCACCGCGTAGCCGTAGCTTCGTTTCCTTCGTCAGACCGGCGCGTGCCGCGAACCCGGCCTCCATCAACGCGGCAGCACGGATGGGGTGTACCTGAAGTTGCGAGGACAACGCCTGCACAAGATCGAGCAACTGAACCTCGGGTTCCGTCCCGGCAGTTGTCGCGTACTCGAAGCGCCTCGAGACCGCCATCTGGTCAGCCTCGTCGATAACCACTCCGCGCAGCACGGGACAACCGTGCTTGATTCTTACGGTGACTCCGACCACAAGCGCCATTCCGGCACCGTACTCTTCCGGAGTGAACTCCGTCAGTACGGCCGTGGTGGGGGACCTGTTCGCCGGCAGGTACCTGATCGAAGCGCGTCTCGGAGACGGCGCCTACGGCGAGGTCTGGCGCGCCAAGGACCGGCACCGAGACCAAGTGGTCGCTCTGAAGATCCTCTCGAGCACCCAGCCGGACGACGCTTGGCAAGAAGCTCGACGCCTCACCGAGCTTGAGAGTCCCAACATCCTGCGGGTCAGCAACGCCGACCTCGCGATCGACGTTCCGTACATTGCATCAGCGCTAGCTACCAGAGGTACCGCTGCCGATGAGATGAAGCCGCTCGGGATGGCGCCTGCCCGGGCAGTGCACCTGATCCGAGGCACGTTGCGAGGCCTGCAACTGTGCCACGATCGGAGGATTCTTCACCGCGACGTGAAGCCGGCGAACATCTTCATCGGAGGGACAGGCGACGCCCAGCTGGGAGACTTCGGCTGTGCGGCACTAATGGCACCCGACGATACCGGCAACCCGCACGGCGACCCGGACATCAGAGCACTGGAGGTCCTGAAGGGCGGTTCGTGCACGAGAAGTTCGGACATTTACAGCGCCGGCCTCTCCCTCTACGCGATGCTGACCGGGTCGCTGCCGTTCTCGTTGGCCGCCCTGGGTGACTTCAAAGCTCTTAGGGAAGCCGTCACAGCCGGGATGCCAGATGTGCGAGACGTTGCTCCTCACGTCAGCCTCGGCCTCGCGCAGGTGGTACGGAAAGCCACTGCGCCCAAGCCAGCGGACCGGTACGGAACGGTCGCAGAATTCAGCGCTGCGCTCGCCAAGCACGCAACTGCCCACGCGGACATCTGGCGAGTTGAACCTTCGTCGGCTGCGCACTTGGACCACGTGGGGCACGACCGCTGTTGGACGGCCGTTCGTAGGCACGATGCTCAGATGATTTACGTCTGCGTCGACCCGTCTGGTCGAAAGTGGGACGTGTTGGTGCGGCGTTCGAGCGGCCGGCGCGCGAACACCCTCTGCCGCAGCGGTCTGAACTCTTCGGCTACGACTGTCCACCTCCGGAGAATCTTCGATAAGCTGCGCTGATCCGCTGGACGCATCGTGCATCGCCAAGAGTCGGGCTCCGGGCCCGCCGCATTCCCTCGCTGCGGCGCAGGCTTCCGCTTCGCTCCCATGTGCTAACTCAGGTGCTACCGACGGTGTAGATCTACGAATCCAGATGAATCTCTCCGTTGCGGCAGCGAGCTCTTTTCCCTCCGTTTCTGGGCGTTGTCGTCATGCTTCGATTCTTCGCGCAACCCCGCGATGAACAGTTCGAATCCCCTATCCTCCGCCAGCAACGTCACGAGCCAGCGGGCGGTACGCACCAGCGTGCCGCCCGCTGGTGTGTTCCCAAGGCTCCAGGGCGGAGGCTTGTCTCCGCCACGAGCGTCAAGAAGCGGTGGCCCGCACCTCACCGGTGCGGGCCGTCGTCGTTCATGGACTCCGTCGGGGTGAAGCGTCAGGCGCGGGCTGCGAGCACGACCGTCCGGATGAACCGGGTGGGCTCGCTGGAGTCGTTGGCATAGGCGTAGGGGCGGTCGCTGAGGAGCCGGCCCGATGTCCCCGCGGCGAGGGCGTGGTGGTCACCATCGACGGCGATCGTCAGCTCTCCCTCGAGCACGTGGAAGAGCTCCTGGGATCCCTCGGGATCGGCCCGGCCGATGTACGAGTCCCCCGGCTGCAGGGTCCACGACCAGAGGTCTGCCGTTCGACTGCCGCTGGACGCCACCAGGAGGTGGGCCGCGCTCCCTCCGGACGTCGACCACACCAGGACGTGGTCCGCAGCGCTGACGGACTCGAGTGCGGCGGCCGAGTCGTCGGGTGCCAGCAGCGTCGTGAAGTCCGTGCCCAGCTGGCGGGCGATCCGGGTGATGGCCACCAGGCTCGGGTTGGCTTGACCGTGCTCGATCTGGGTCAGAAGGCGGCGACTGATGCCGGACTGGTCAGCAAGCTGCTGCATCGTCAGACGGAGCTCGTTGCGAGCCTCGCGGATGCGGCGCCCGACCAGGACGAGGAACTCGTGGTTGAGCTCGCCGTCACCGTCCGCAGGTTCGGTCGGACGCGGGGAGTCCACGGCTCCGGTCACACCGCGAACAGCTGGTCGAGGTCGCGGAAGGCCTTGAACTCCAAGGCGTTTCCGGAGGGGTCGAGGAAGAACATGGTCCACTGCTCGCCCGGCTCGCCCTCGAAGCGGACGTAGGGCTCGATGACGAACTCCGTGTCCGCAGCGCGGAGACGCTCCGCCAGCTCGGTGAACCGCTCCACGTCGAGCACCAGGCCGAAGTGTGGGACCGGCACCTGGTGGCCGTCCACGGGATTCGTCCCGGCCACCGCGTTCCGATGATCGTCGACCTGATGGGTGACGACCTGATGGCCGTCGACGTTCCAGTCGGTCCACCGGTCGGCCGAGCGTCCGCGACCGAAGCCGAGGACTTCGCCGTAGAAGTGGCGCGCGGCCTCGATGTCGTGGACGGGAAGGGCGAGATGGAACGGAGGCAGGGTGGTCGTCATGTGGGCTCCTTGGTGATTCGCGTATGTGCAGAATAGTGCGCATGTGAGTGCATTCCAAGGCGGACCACAGCACCACGACCGCCTGTCCCGATGTCGTCACGGCGGCTCAGAATGCGGACAACGCGGAACCGTGGCACTGTCATTCCCGACCGAAACGGTCGTCGCATCCGCGCCGACCGTCATCGAGGGAAGGGACCTGACATGTACTTCGGTGGATCCATCGCTCTCATCGCCATCGGCGCGATCCTCGCGTTCGCGGTGACCGACGCCATCAACGGCGTCGATCTGACCATGGTCGGCTACATCTGCATGGCGGCCGGTGCCCTGGGCATCGTGCTCAGCCTGATCGTCAACAGCCGACGCGACCACGCGGTGCGCGACACGCGCCGCGACGACCTGCCGCCGGCTCGCTGAACCCCTCACCGCGCAGGTCCGGTTCGACCGGCGGAAGCATCCGCCGTCAGGGGGTGTTGAACCGGACATGCGTGGTGAATACAAGGTCCCCGGCGGCAAGCTCGTCGCGGTCGACCTCGAAGTCCAGAACGACCGGCTCGTCGACGTCAGCGTCTCGGGGGACTTCTTCCTCGAGCCCGAGGAGGCCCTCCTCGACGTCAACGCCGCCCTGACCGGTCTCTCGGTCGACGCGTCCGTCGACCAGCTCACGTCCTCCATCTCCGGGGCCGTCGGCCCCGACACGGCCTTCATCGGCTTCACGCCCGAGGCCGTCGGCATCGCCGTCCGCCGGGCGCTCGGCAAGGCCACCGGCTGGCACGACCACACCTTCGACGTCATCGGCCCGGTGACGATGGACCCGGCCATGCACGTCGCCCTCGACGAGGTGATCGGCCGCGAGGTCGCCGAGGGCACCCGGCCGCCCACGTTCCGCATCTGGGACTGGGACAGCCCGCTCGTGGTGATCGGCTCGTTCCAGAGCTACGTCAACGAGATCGACGCCGAGGGCGCCGCGAAGCACGGCATCGACGTCGTCCGCCGGGTCTCCGGCGGCGGCGCCATGTTCATGGAGCCGGGCAACTGCATCACGTACTCGCTGGTCGTCCCCGGCTCGCTCGTGGAGGGGCTGAGCTTCGAGCGCTCGTACTCGTTTCTCGACGACTGGGTGATCGAGGCGCTGGCCGAGGTCGGCGTGCGGGCCCACTTCGTGCCGCTCAACGACATCGCGAGCGACCAGGGCAAGATCGGCGGCGCCGCGCAGAAGCGGTTCGCCGGCGGCTCCGTGCTGCACCACGTCACGATGGCGTACGACATCGATGCCGACAAGATGACCGAGGTGCTGCGGATCGGCCGCGAGAAGATGAGCGACAAGGGCACCCGCTCGGCCAACAAGCGCGTCGACCCGATGCGCTCGCAGACCGGCCTGACCCGCGAGGCGATCCTCGACAGCTTCCTCGAGACGTTCCGCCGCCGCTACGCGACGAACGAGTCGGAGTACACCGAGGCCGAGCTGGCCGAGGCCCAGCGCCGCGTCGACGAGAAGTTCTCCACCAGCGAGTGGACCCACCGGGTCCCCTGACCGCCCCGTGGCCGGCTGATCTCGATACGCGAGCTCGTTCCTCGCCCTGCTACTCGATCACCGGCTCTCAGACGAAAGACCCGCCGGCCCCTGGGGGCCGGCGGGTCTTCTCGTGTGAGCGGCGATCAGCCGATCGGGTCGAAGACCGCGTGGTCGCCGACCTGGGCGGCCAGGCGCGCGCGGTGGAACTCGCCGTCGCCGATCAGGTGCTCGATCGCGATGAGGCGGCTGGCGTAGTGACCGACCGAGTACTCGGCGGTCATGCCGATGCCGCCGTGCAGCTGGATCGCGTCGAGGCCGATGTGGCGACCGGCCACGCTGACCTGCAGCGCCGAGTGCGAGGCCGCGGTGGCCAGCTGCTCGGGCGTGGTGGCCTCGTCGGCCGCGACGATCGTGGCCCACGTGATGGTGCTGCGGGCCAGCTCGAGCGCCACGTACATGTCGGCGGCACGGTGGTTGAGCGCCTGGAACGTGTTGAGCGTGACGCCGAACTGCTTGCGCGTCTTGAGGTAGCCGACCGTGGTGGTCAGCGCCGTCTCCATCGCGCCGAGTGCCTCGTGGGCGTACGCGATGCGCGCCCGGTCGAGCGCGGCCTCGATCGCGGCGGTCTGGTCGCCGCCCTCGCCCAGCTGGACGGCCGGGGTGTCGCCGAACGTGACGGTCGCGGCGCGGCCGCCGTCGTTGGTGATGGCGGTCTCCACCGCGGTGGCGCCCTCGACGAGGAACACGCCGGTGCCGCCCTCGGGCAGCGCGGCCGTGACCAGCAGGAGGTCGGCCCGCTCGGCCTGGACCACGGGCGACTTGACGCCGTTGAGCTTGCCGTCGGCGAACGTCACCGAGGCCTGGGTCGACCAGCGCTTGCCGGGCTCCATCCACGCCAGGATCGGCAGGACCTCGCCACCGGCGACGGCGTCGACGTACTGCTTCTTCTGCTCGTCGGTGCCCAGCGCGTCGATGAGGCCGCCGGCCAGGACGATCGCCTCGACGAACGGGTCGGGGGCGATGACCTTGCCCAGCTCCTCGGCGGCGAGCGAGACCTCGACGGGGCTGGCCTCGAACGGCAGGCTCAGCACGCCCATCTCGGCGAGCTTCTCCCACGCGGCGAAGCCGGGATCGGTCTTGGTGACCTCGCGACGGGCCTCGGAGGACTCGTAGACGTTGGTGATCAGACCGCGGACGGCCTTGACGAGAGCCTTCTGCTCCGAATCGATGGTGAAGTCCATGTCACAGTCCCAGGATCGTGCCGGCGATGATCTGGCGCTGGATCTCGTTGGATCCGCCGTAGATCGACACCTTGCGGTTGTTGAGGAAGACGCGGGTGTCGCGGCTGGTGAGAGCCGCGGGACCCTCGAGGTCGACGAGCAGGTCCGAGACGGCCTGCGTCAGCTGCGAGCCCTTGATCTTGAGCACGCTCGAGGCCGGGTGCGGCTTGTCGCCGGAGGAGCCGGCGGCCACGCGCAGTGCGGTGAGCTCGAGCGCCGTGAGCTGGCTCTCGATGTCGGCGATCCGCGACGCGTACTGGTCGAAGACGCCGTACTCCTTGGCCTTCGCCTTCGCCGTGGACAGGTGCAGCTGGCTGGCGCCGACCTGGGCGATGCCGACGCGCTCGTTGCCGAGCAGGAACTTGGCGTACGTCCAGCCCTTGTTCTCCTCGCCGACGAGGTTCTCCACGGGGACGCGCACGTTGTCGAAGAAGACCTCGTTGACCTCGTGGCCGCCGTCGATCAGCTCGATCGGGCGAACGGTGAGGCCCTCGGTCTTCATGTCGATCAGCAGGAAGCTGATGCCCATCTGCTTCTTGGGCGCATCGGGATCGGTGCGGACCAGGGTGAAGATCCAGTCGCCGTACTGGCCGAGCGTGGTCCACGTCTTCTGGCCGTTGACGACGTACTCGTCGCCGTCACGGACGGCCGTGGTGCGCAGGCCCGCGAGGTCGGATCCCGCGTCGGGCTCGGAGAAGCCCTGGCTCCACCAGATGTCGAGGTTGGCGGTGGCCGGCAGGAAGCGCTCCTTCAGCTCCTGCGAGCCGAAGGTGGCGATGACCGGACCGACCATGGAGGCGTTGAACGCCAGCGGCGGCATGACGCCGGCCAGCTGCATCTCCTCGTGCCAGATGTGGCGCTGGAGCTGGGTCCAGTCCTTGCCACCCCACTCGACGGGCCAGCCGGGCACCGCGAGGCCGCCGGCGTTGAGGGCCTGCTGCGAGCGCACGATCTGGTCGCGCGTGATCTCACCGCGGTTGATCACGGCGTCGCGGATGTCCTGCGGCACCTGGGTGGTGAAGAACTCACGCATCTCCTCGCGGAATGCCTGGTCCTCGGCTGACAACTGAAGTCTCATGAGTGCCCCTTCGCACTAAGCGCTTGCTTAGTCTTGAGAATACTGTGCAACTGCCGTTGACACCAGCGAGTCACTTCCGCCTCGACTTGGCACGGAAGGGCCCCACGAGGCGGGGTCCGGACAGGCGGCGTTCGAGGCGTCGGGTCTCGCGTCCCAACGGTTGCGCAGCATACTCACCGAGGATGACGCCGGCGGCGAGCGCCACCGCCACGGCCATCGCCGTGATGCCCGCGAAGATGCCCGAGAGGCTCTCCTCCGCCAGCTGGGCCAGCGAGCGGTAGATCGTCAGGCCGGGCAGCAGCGGCACGATGGCGGGCACCACGAGGACGAGGGCCGGGATCCGCAGGGCGCGCGACGCCGGGTAGCTGACGACGCCGATGAGGAACGCCGCGATCCCGGCGGACCACGGCCGGTCGATGTTGTTCTCGAACATCGCGGCCGAGAGGGCTCCTGCACCGGCGCCGATCAGGGCGATCACCGGGACGGACGTCCACGGGGCGTACGTCTGCACGGCGAAGCCGGCGGCCGCGAGGCCCGCCCCGATCGTGACGAACGGCAGGTGCGACAGGTCGGGCCAGCTCGTGCCCGAGCCCAGGTCGACGCCCAGCATCCGGCCGACCATGAGGCCGCCGGAGACGCCCGCGACGATGCCGCCCGTGGCGAGCACGACCTCGAGCAGGCGCGCCACGGCCGTCAGGTGGTAGCCGGTCAGCGCGTCCTGGATCGCGCCCATGAGACCGAGCCCGGCCAGCAGCGCGACGATGTTCGCCGCGATGACCAGCGACGGCGGGGAAGGTACGGAGGCGGCCGCTGCCGTGACGGCGATGAGGGACGCGCACAGGCCCCCGACGACCTGGATGTAGAAGTCGGGCAGGCGCCGGACCTCGAGCGGCCGGCGAACGTACTCGATCACCACAGCAGCGAGGAACGCGATCACCGTGACGATCGCCGCTCCGCCGAGCATCATCGCCACCCCGGCGCCGACGAGGCCGGCCCCGCCGATCACGACCCACCGAGGCCGCGCGTGACCGCTCGTGGAGATCGCGGCCAGCTGCGAGCGCGCCTCGTCGAGGTCGATCTCGTCGTTCAGCAGGTCGCTCACCAGCCGGTCGATCGCCGTGACGTCCTCGAAGTCCGTCTCGCGCCGCACCACGTTGCGTCGCAGGATCAGCGGCGGCTCGTCGAGCTGCTGGTCGTGCACCATCGTCAGCATGATGTGGGTGACGTCAACGTAGGTGCCGCGCAGGCCGAAGTGGCGGGCGATCGACGACATCGTCGCGGACACGTCGGCCGTGCCCGCCCCGTTGGACAGCAGCATCTCGCCCGCCCTCAGGGCGAGGTCCATGATCCGCAGGGTCTGCGGAGCCGAGGTGGTCATGCCTCCACCGTGACGGACCGGGCATGAACCGGGTCGTCGTGTGCGCGTTCCACAGCCTGCCTGCCTCCCGATGTCGCCCCACCGACGGGTCACGAGGAGTCTAGGAGAGCAGTCGGACGTCGTACGTTCGCCGGACCCGGCGGCCGCACCCCCCTATCGTGGGTCCGGCACGCCAGGATCGAGGAGGACCCCCATGACCGGTTGGACCGAGGACATCCTGGGCGACCCGTACGAGCGCCGGACGATCGACCTGGGCGAGGATCCCGACGGCGAGGGCCCGATCACCGCGACGCTGGTCCGGCGCCGGTTCGAGGGCACCCCGCGGGCCGCACTGGTCTACGTCCACGGCTTCAGCGACTACTTCTTCCAGACCGAGCTGGCCGAGTTCTACGCCGACCGCGGCTACGCCTTCTACTCCCTCGACCTGCGCAAGTGCGGGCGCTCCCTCGGCGACGGGCACACGCCGCACTTCGTCTCCGACCTCGCGCTGTACGACCAGGAGCTGAACGAGACCCTGCGCACCGTACGCAGCGAGGTGCCGGACGTCCCGGTGGTGCTGTCGGCGCACTCCACCGGCGGCCTCGTGCTGCCGCTGTGGCTCGACCGCCTCAACCTCGAGCCCGGCGGCACCCGCGGCCGCGGCATCGCCGGCCTCGTCCTGAACAGCCCGTGGTTCGACCTGCAGGGCGCGGCGTGGATGCGCTCGATCGGCACGCAGGCGATCCGCGCCTTCTCCAAGGTGCGCCCCAAGGACCGGATGAAGCTGCCGCTGGCCGAGGCCTACGGCGTGAGTCTCTACCGCGAGCACGGCGGCCTGTGGGACTACGACCTCGCGTGGAAGCCGCTGGCGGGGTTCCCCGTGACGTACGGCTGGCTGACGGCGGTGCGGCGCGGCCACGCGGCCCTGCACCGCGGTCTCGACATCGGGGTGCCGTCGCTGGTACTGCGCTCGCACCGCTCGTGGTTCAGCTTCCAGCACCACGAGAAGACCGACACGTCGGACGCGGTGCTCGACGTGCGGCAGATCGGCCGCTGGGCCGGGTGCCTGGGGGGCGACGTCACCTCGCTCGTGGTCCGCAACGCCCGCCACGACGTCTACCTCTCCAACGACGAGCCGCGCGCCGCGGCCTACCGGCTCACGGATGAGTGGCTCGAGCGCTGGATCCCGTGACCACGACCCGCACGATCGGGTTCGACCTCGACATGACGCTGATCGACTCGCGCCCGGGGATCCGCGCCGTGTACGAGGAGCTCTCGCGCCAGACCGGGGTGTTCGTCGACGCCGAGCTGGCCGTCTCGCGCCTCGGGCCACCGCTGGAGTGGGAGCTCGCGCACTGGTTCCCGGCCGAGGCCGTGCCCGAGATGTTCACCCGGTACCGCGCCATGTATCCGGAGATCGCCGTCCCGCGCGTCCTCGCGATGCCCGGCGCCGCGGAGGCGCTCGCCGCCGCCCGCGAGCTGGGTCGCGCGATCGTCATCACCGCGAAGGCGGGCCCGAACGCCGCCCTGCACCTCGACCACCTGGACCTGCCGCACGACGCCGTGATCGGCGACGCGTGGCGCGAGCAGAAGGCCGAGGCCCTGGTGCGCGAGGACGCGGACACCTACGTCGGAGATCACGTGCACGACATGGACGCCGCCCGGATCGCGGAGGTCGCGGGCATCGGCGTTCCCTCCGGACCGTGCTCGGCCGACGAGCTCCGCGAGGCCGGCGCCACGCACGTCGCCACGGACCTCCACGCGGTGGTCACGCTGCTCGCCGGATCCTGACGCCCGTGGGGCGGACCGACTCGGTCACCGCTGTCGGCACGGGCGTCTAGGGTGGTCTCCGTGGACGCACCCCTGGCTCTTTACCGGCGCTACCGGCCCGAGACGTTCGCCGAGGTCATCGGCCAGGACCACGTCACCGATCCGCTGCGTCACGCGCTGGCCAACAACCGGGTCAACCACGCCTATCTGTTCAGCGGCCCGCGCGGCTGCGGCAAGACCACGAGTGCCCGGATCCTGGCGCGCGCGCTGAACTGCGAGAAGGCGCCGATCTCGGACCCGTGCGGCGAGTGCCAGAGCTGCCGCGACCTCGCTCGTGGCGGGCCCGGCAGCATCGACGTCATCGAGATCGACGCGGCCAGCCACGGTGGCGTCGACGACGCCCGCGACCTGCGCGAGCGGGCGTTCTTCGCCCCCGTCAGCAGCCGGTACAAGGTCTACATCATCGACGAGGCCCACATGGTCTCCCCGCAGGGCTTCAACGCGCTGCTCAAGCTGGTCGAGGAGCCCCCGCCGCACCTGAAGTTCATCTTCGCCACGACCGAGCCCGACAAGGTCATCGGCACGATCCGCTCGCGCACCCACCACTACCCCTTCCGGCTCGTGCCGCCGAAGCTGCTCAGCGACTACATGCTCCAGCTGTGCCGCAGCGAGGACGTCGGCCTCGAGCCCACGGCGCTGCCCCTCGTGGTGCGTGCCGGCGGTGGCTCGGTGCGTGACTCGCTCAGCGTGCTCGACCAGCTCCTCGCCGGCTCCGGCCCCGACGGCATCACCTACGACCTCGCGGTCCAGCTGCTCGGCTACACGCCCGACTCCCTGCTCGACGAGTCCGTCGAGGCGTTCGCCGCCGACGACGCCGCCACGGTGTTCGGGGTCGTGGACAAGGTCATCGAGTCCGGCCAGGACCCCCGCCGCTTCGCCGAGGACCTGCTCCAGCGCTTCCGCGACCTGGTGATCCTCAAGGCCGTCCCCGGCGCCGCCGAGACGGGCCTGATCGACACCCCGGCCGACCGCACCGCGGTGCTGCAGCGCCAGGTCGCCGGCTTCGAGCCCACCGAGCTCACCCGGGCCGCCGACATCGTCAGCGCGGCCCTCACGGAGTTCCGCGGGGCCACCGCGCCGCGGCTCATGCTCGAGCTGATGTGCGCGCGGATCCTCGTGCCCGGTGCCGACAACTCGGTCGAGGGATTCCACGCCCGCCTCGACCGGCTCGAGCGCCGCCTCTCCGGGGCCGCCCCGGCGCCCGCGGTCGCGTCGGCACCGTCTGCTCCGGCGGCTCCCGCGCCCGCCGCCAACCCGGCCCCGGCTCGACCGGAGCCTCCCGCCGCGGAGGCGCCCACGCCGGAGCCCGCCACCCCGAAGGCTCCCGAGCCGCAGGCGGCTCCTCCGGCTGCCGCTCCCGAGCCGGTCGCCCCCGAGCCCGTCGCCGCCGCACCCGAGCCCGCCCCGGAGCCGGCCGCCGAGCCGGCGCCCGCGGCGCCCGGCCAGCTCACCACCGCCGACGTCCGGCGCATGTGGCCCCAGGTGCTCGACCGCGTGCAGCAGCTGCGCCGCTTCACGTGGGTCATGCTCAGCCAGAACGCCCAGGTCGCCTCGCTCGACGGCTCCACCCTCACACTCGCGCTGGTGAACACCGGCGCCCGCGACTCGTTCGTCAAGAGCGGCTCCGACCAGATCGTGCAGCAGGCGCTGTCCGACGTCATGGCCGTGCAGTGGCGCCTCGAGGCGATCGTCGACCCGTCGGCCTCGCCCACTGGGTCCACCCCCGGTGCGCCGGCCGCCGTGCCGCAGGCGGCCCCCGTCCCGCAGGAGTCCCGTGTGCCCGAGTCGGTGCGCGAGGCGTTGCGGCAGGGCCCGGTGCCGGTCGAGCGGCTGAACCCCGACGCCGGGGTCGATCCCGACGACCCGGTGGTCGACGACGGCTCGCAGGACGCCGAGGCGCTCCTGGCCGAGCACCTCGGAGCCGAGATCATTGACGAGACCACCCACGGCTGAGCCGCCCGCGCCGGTACGCCGGCGCCTCGACCTCGACGCGTCGCCCACGGAGGTCGTGCGACGACTGCGCGGTCGCGACCGTCTCGTCGCGCTCATCGGAGCCTGGCACCAGGGCGAGGCGCTCGTCGCCTGCGAGCCGGTGCGCCTCCTCGAGGACTGGGACGACGTCGACCTCCCCCGCCACGACTTCGACGGCTTCGGCGGCGGCTGGATCGGGGCGTGGGGCTACCGGCTGGGCCGGCACGTGGAGCACCTCTCCGAGGGACCCCCGCGCCCGATCCCCCAGCCGGATCACCGCGTCGGCTTCTACGACCTCGTCCTGCGTCGGGTGCGCGGCGTGTGGTGGCTGGAGTCGCTCGGCGAGCCCGCGCCCGCGCGGGTGGACGCCCTCCTGCGCGCGATCTCCACCCCGGGGAAGCCCGGCGCCTTCACGGCGGGCACGTTCGCCATGACTCCCAGCCCTGAGGAGCACCGAGCCGCCGTCGGTCGCGCGCTCGAGCACATCCGCGCCGGCGACATCTTCCAGGTCAACCTGTGCGCCCGGCTCGAGGCGCCGTTCGACGGTGACCCGCTCGACGCGTTCTGCGCCGGCGTCGAGACGCTCCGCCCCGCCTACGCCGCGTACGTCTCGTCCCCGGAGGGCGTGCTCGCCAGCCTCTCGCCCGAGCTGTTCCTGCGCCGCACCGGCGACGAGGTGCTCACCTCGCCCATCAAGGGCACGGCCCCCCTCAGCGCCGACCCCCGCGATCTCGAGGCCTCGGCGAAGAACCGCGCCGAGAACGTCATGATCGTCGACCTCATGCGCAACGACCTGGGCCGCGTCGCCGTGCCCGGCTCGGTCCGCGTGCCCGCGCTGAACCGGCTCGAGCGCCACGCCGTCTGGCACCTGGTCTCCGACGTCGTCGGGCACCTGCCGGCGGGGGTGGGCGACGGCGACCTGCTGCGTGCCACCTTCCCGCCCGGCTCGGTCACGGGCGCTCCCAAGGTGCGCGCGATGGAGATCGCCGCCGAGCTCGAGGCCACCGGGCGCGACGCCTACACGGGCGCGATCGGGCACGTCAGCGCCACGGCGGGAATGGAGCTCAGCGTCGTCATCCGCACGTTCGAGTTCGCCCGCGACGCGCGGGGCGAGTGGCGCGTGTGGCTGGGCGTCGGCGGCGGCATCGTGGCCGACTCCGACCCCGACGACGAGTACGCCGAGTGCCTCGTCAAGGCGCGCCCGCTCATCACGGCGATCGGTGGCCGCCTCGACCTCGTCGCCACCGACCACGACGCCACCTCGCCTCCCGAACCCGCCGTCCGCGAGCCCGCCGAGCCGGCCGACCTGAGCCGCGGCGTCTTCGAGACCTTGCTCGTCCACGACGACCGGGCCCTCGACCTCGACGCCCACCTGGCCCGGCTCGACGCCAGCGTCCGAGCCGTCTACGGCACCACGGTGCGCGCCGGGCTCGAGGACGCGGTGCGACGCCGCGTCGCGGGCCTGACCGGGCGCCACCGGCTCCGCATCGACGCCGTCCCGGCCGACGACGACGTCCGGGTCTCGATGTCCACCGCTCCCCTCGACGCGACGCCCGCGTCGTGGGACCTCGCGCCGCGCGTCGTCCCGGGCGGACTCGGCCAGCACAAGTGGGTCGACCGCAGCCTCGTGCCCGCCACCGAGCGAGGTGAGCCGCTGCTGATCGACGCCGACGGATCGGTCCTGGAGACCGGGCGCGCGAGCGTCTTCGCGGTGCTCGACGACGGGCTGCACACGCCCGCGCTCGACGGCCGCGTGCTGCCCGGCACCACGCGGGCCCGGGTGATCGAGCTGGCGCTCGGGCTGGGTGTCCCGGTCTTCCAGCACCGCCTGACCACCGCCGACCTCGCCGCGGCCACCGAGGTCTTCGCCACCAATGCCCTGCGCGGGATCGTGCCGGTCACCTCGTGCGAGGGCGTCGGCGCGTGGCCCGCCGGACCCCTCACCGCCCGTCTCGCCGAGGCGCACGCCGCCGCGCGGGACGGATCTTGGCACCCGGGTGCCGCCCCGGCGACCGGAAGGTCGACAGATCCGTCGCTTCCCGGACGCCCGCGCGTGCTGTTCGTCGACAACTACGACTCGTTCGTGTTCAACCTGGTGCAGTACGTCGGCGAGCTGGGCGCCGAGACCGAGGTGGTGCGCAACGACGCCGCCTCCGTCGACGACCTGATTACCGGCGGCTTCACGCACGTCGTCGTCTCGCCCGGGCCCGGTACGCCCGCCGACGCGGGCATCAGCGCCGAGGTGGTGCGCCGGTTCGGGACCCACGTCCCCGTCCTCGGCGTCTGCCTCGGCCACCAGGTGATCGGCGAGGTCTTCGGTGCTCGCGTCGTGCGCGCCGAGCAGGTCGTGCACGGGAAGTCCTCCCTCGTCCACCACTGCGGCGCCGGGGTCTTCGCCGGACTGCCGTCGCCGCTGGTCTGCGCTCGCTACCACTCCTTGGTCGTCGAGGACCTGCCACCGACCCTCGAGGTGACCGCGCGCACCGGCTCGGGCATCGTCATGGGGCTGCGCCACCGCACCCTGCCGATCGAGGGCGTCCAGGTGCACCCCGAGTCGATCCTCACCTCGCGCGGCCACGACCTGCTGGCCACGTTCCTGCGCCGAGGCCCGGCGTCCCCGCCGGTTTGAGAGGATGGGGTCACGGCCCCTCAGGCCGCCGGACGAGTGGAGTCGTACCCGGAGCGCGACAAGACGGCCACGAAGGAGTGTCATGTCCTGGTTCGTCTTGGTCGTCTCGGGAGTGTTCGAAGCCGTGTGGGCCACCGCCCTGGGCCGCAGCGAGGGCTTCACGAAGCTCGGCCCGTCGCTGGTCTTCCTCGGTGCCCTCGTCATCAGCATGGGTGGACTCGCGTGGGCCATGCGCGACCTGCCGGTCGGCACGTCCTACGCCGTCTGGGTGGGGATCGGCGCCGTGGGGACGGTGGGCTACGCGATGCTCACCGGCACCGAGCCGGTGTCCCTCACGAAGATCCTGCTCATCGGCGGGCTGATCGGCTGCATCATCGGCCTGAAGATGGCGCACTGACAGCGGCCGGAGTCGGCCACGTGTCGCCCGGTGCGGCTGGCCCGGGCGACTAGGCTGGCGGCGTGTACGAAAGCGTGATCCAGGACCTCATCGACGAGCTCGGACGACTGCCGGGCATCGGCCCGAAGAGCGCCCAGCGGATCGCCTTCCACCTGCTCGACGCCGACCCCGAGGACGTCAAGCGCTTCGCGCAGACTCTCGTCGACGCCAAGACCAAGGTGCTCTTCTGCTCGGTGTGCGGCAACGTCACGGTCGACACGACGTGCCGCATCTGCGCCGACCCGCGCCGCGACGACACCGTCCTGTGCGTCGTCGAGGAGAGCAAGGACGTCATCGCGATCGAGCGCACGCGCGAGTTCCGCGGCCGGTACCACGTGCTCGGCGGCGCGATCAGCCCGATCGCCGGCATCGGCCCCGACCAGCTGCGCATCAAGGAGCTGCTCGGCCGGCTCCAGGACGGCATGGTCACCGAGGTCATCATCGCGACCGACCCGAACCTCGAGGGCGAGGCCACGGCCACCTACCTCATGCGCATGCTCGTGCCGATCGGCCTGAAGGTCACCAAGCTCGCCAGCGGCCTGCCCGTCGGCGGCGACCTCGAGTACGCCGACGAGGTCACCCTCGGCCGCGCCTTCGAGGGCCGCACCGCGGTCGGCTGACGGCCGCGGTTCCCCGGTCCAGCGCCCGGACAGTGCCCCGGGCCCTCGAAGCGCAGGGGCTAGACTGGTCCAGGCGCAGCGTGGCGTCATCCCACTGCGCCTGCAGTCCCTCCAGAGCAAGGAAATGTCCATGGGCATCGTCGTGCAGAAGTACGGCGGCTCGTCGGTGGCCGACGCCACCAGCATCAAGCGAGTCGCCCAACGCATCGTGGCGACCAAGAAGGCCGGTCACGACGTGGTCGTCGTCGTGTCCGCGATGGGCGACACGACCGACGAGCTGATCGACCTGGCCAACCAGGTCTCCCCCCTCCCCCCAGGCCGCGAGCTCGACATGCTGCTGACCGCCGGCGAGCGCATCTCGATGGCGCTGCTGGCGATGGCGATCGAGACCCTCGGCCAGGAGGCCCGCAGCTTCACCGGCTCGCAGGCCGGCGTCCTCACCGACGACGTCCACGGCAAGGCCAAGATCATCGACGTCACGCCCGGTCGCCTCCAGTCGGCCATCGCCGACGGCGCGATCGTGATCGTCGCGGGCTTCCAGGGCGTCTCGCAGACCACGAAGGACATCACCACGCTCGGCCGCGGCGGCTCGGACACCACCGCCGTCGCGCTCGCCGCGGCGCTGAACGCCGACGTCTGCGAGATCTACACCGACGTCGACGGCATCTTCACCGCCGACCCGCGCATCGTCCCCACCGCCACGCGCATCCCCGCGATCTCCTACGAGGAGACGCTCGAGATGGCCGCGAACGGCGCGAAGATCCTGCACCTGCGGTGCGTCGAGTACGCCCGCCGCAACTCCATGCCCATCCACGTGCGGTCGTCCTTCAGCGACAAGACCGGCACCTGGGTCGTGGGCACCGAAGACGTCAGCACGTACACGGAAGAAGGCAAGGCGATGGAGCACGCCATCATCTCCGGGGTCGCCCACGACCGCAGCGAGGCCAAGATCACCGTCGTCGGGGTCCCCGACAAGGTCGGCTACGCCGCCGCCGTCCTGCGCGCCCTCGCCGAGGCCCGGATCAACATCGACATGATCGTCCAGAACGTGTCGGCCGCCGCCACGGCGCTCACCGACATCTCGTTCACCCTGCCGCGCGACGACGGCCAGACCGCGATGACCGCGCTGGCGCGCCTGAAGGACGAGATCGGCTTCGAGCGGCTCCAGTACGACGACAGCGTCGGCAAGGTGTCGATCGTCGGCGCGGGCATGCGCTCGCAGCCGGGCATCACGGCCACGTTCTTCGAGGCGCTCGCGTCGGCCGGCGTCAACATCGGCATGATCTCGACCTCCGAGATCCGCATCTCGGTGGTCGTTGGCGAGAACGAGGTCGACGCCGCGGTCAACGCGGCCCACGAGGCGTTCGGCCTGGGCGCCGAGGACACCGAGGCAGTCGTGTACGGAGGGACCGGACGATGAGCGTGAAGATCGGAGTGGTCGGTGCGACCGGCCAGGTCGGCACCGTCATGCGCCAGCTGCTCGAGGAGCGGAACTTCCCCTCGGACTCGGTGCGCTTCTTCGCCTCGGCCCGCTCGGCCGGCAAGACCCTGCCGTTCCGCGGCGAGGAGATCGTCGTGGAGGACACCGCCACGGCGGACGTCTCCGACCTCGACATCGCACTGTTCAGCGCCGGCGCCACGATGAGCAAGGTCCAGGCCCCGCGCTTCGCGGAGGCCGGCGTCACCGTCATCGACAACTCGTCGGCGTGGCGCAAGGACCCGGCGATCCCGCTGGTCGTCAGCGAGGTCAACCCGCACGACATCCCCGCCGGCGACTCGGCGCGCGGGCGCGGCATCATCGCCAACCCGAACTGCACCACGATGGCCGCGATGCCGGTGCTCAAGCCCCTGCACGACGCGGCGGGCCTCGTGCGCCTCACCGTCAGCAGCTACCAGGCGGTCTCCGGATCTGGCCTCGCCGGCGTCGAGGAGCTGCACTCGCAGGCCCTCGCCACGGTCGAGAAGGCCGATGCGCTGACCCACGACGGTCACGCGATCTCCTTCCCCGACCCGGTCAAGTACGTCGCGCCGATCGCGTTCAACGTCATCGCGCTGGCCGGCTCGATCGTCGACGACGGCTCGTTCGAGACGGACGAGGAGCAGAAGCTCCGCAACGAGTCGCGCAAGATCCTCGGCCTGCCCGACCTGCGGGTGGCCGGCACGTGCGTGCGCGTCCCGGTGTTCACGGGTCACTCGCTGTCGATCCACGCCGAGTTCGCCGACGACATCACCCCCGAGCGGGCCACCGAGATCCTGGCGGGCGCGCCCGGCGTGAAGCTGGCCGACGTGCCCACCCCGCTCGACGCGGCGGGCCGCGACGAGAGCCTCGTGGGCCGGATCCGCCAGGACCAGTCGCTCGACGGCGACAAGGGCCTCGTGCTGTTCGTGTCCGGCGACAACCTGCGCAAGGGTGCCGCGCTCAACACGATCCAGATTGCCGAACTGCTCGTCTGATCTCGATACGCCGCCT
Source organism: Aeromicrobium sp. JP4 (assembly GCF_054957925.1). Taxonomy (NCBI): domain Bacteria; kingdom Bacillati; phylum Actinomycetota; class Actinomycetes; order Propionibacteriales; family Nocardioidaceae; genus Aeromicrobium; species Aeromicrobium sp. JP4. The sequence continues at coordinate 2,167,384 of NZ_CM143290.1, read as the reverse complement.
CGCTGCGCTCGTCGGCTACTCGATCACCGCGCCGGTGATCGAGCCCGTGTATCGAGATCGCCGGGCCGGTGATCGAGTAGCACCGCGAGGAACGAGCGGGCGTATCGAGATCAGCTCTGCTCGGCAAGCCTCGCAAAGTCGTCGAGGACCTCGGGGTTCTGCAGCGCGCCCTTGGCCGCCGCGTCGTCCACCGGGGTGCCGCGCAGGATCTTCTTCACGGGCACCTCGAGCTTCTTGCCCGAGAGGGTGCGGGGCATGCCGCGCACCTGGTGCACCTCGTCGGGCACGTGGCGCGGCGACAGCTTGGTGCGCAGCTCGACGGCGATCCGCTTCGTGAGGTCGTCGTCGAGCACGGCGCCCTCCACGAGCGCCACGAACAGCAGCAGCCGGCCGGCGCCGCCCTCGGTGTCCTCCAGGTGCACCACGATGCTGTCGGCCACCTCGGGCATCGACTCCACGACGGAGTAGAACTCCGAGGTGCCCAGCCGCACGCCGCCACGGTTGAGGGTGGCGTCGCTGCGGCCCGTGATCGTGCAGGAGCCGTAGGACGTCAGGTTGATCCAGTCGCCGTGACGCCACACGCCGGGGAAGTCCTCGAAGTAGGCCGCGCGGTAGCGCGAGCCGTCGTCGTCGCCCCAGAAGCCCACCGGCATCGAGGGCATCGGCTGCTTGATCACGAGCTCGCCGAGCTGGTCGCGCACGGGGTGGCCCGACACGTCGAAGGAGTCGACGTCGCAGCCCAGCGACCGGCACGAGATCTCGCCCGCGTAGACCGGCACGATGGGCGCGGCACCCACGAACGCCGCGCACGTGTCGGTGCCGCCCGAGACCGAGGCCAGCTGGACCTTCGGATCGAGCTCGTCGTACACCCAGCGGAACCCGGCCTCGGGCAGCGGCGCACCGGTGGACCCGAGCGCGCGAAGCGCCGAGAGGTCGGCGACCTGCGCGGGGTGCAGCTCCTCCTTGCGGCACTGCAGCAGGAAGGGGGCGCTGGTGCCGAAGTACGTGACGCCCACCTCGGCGGCCATCTGCCACAGCGCACCGAGGTCCGGGTGGGCCGGGTTGCCGTCGAACATCACCACGGTGGCGCCCGCGCCGATCCCGGACACGAGGTAGTTCCACATCATCCAGCCGGTGGTGGAGAACCAGAAGAACCGGTCGTCCGGTCCTAGGTCGCTCTGCAGGATGAGCGCCTTGAGGTGCTCGATCGTGATGCCGCCGTGGCCGTGCACGATGGGCTTCGGCAGGCCTGTGGTGCCCGAGGAGAAGAGCACGTAGAGCGGGGTGTCGAACGCCAGCCGCTCGAACTGCAGCGGGCCGGAGCGACTCGTGAACCGCTCCCACGTGATCGCCGCCTCGGACGCGGGCGCGGCCTCGTCGAGGTACGGCAGCCACACCATCGTCCGCACACTTGGCAGCGCGGCCGAGATGGTGTCCACCTGCTCGCGCCGGTCGATCCCCTTGTCGCCGTACTGGTAGCCGTCGACGGCGAGCAGCACGACGGGCTCGATCTGCTGCCACCGGTCGATGACGCTCTGCGTGCCGAACTCGGGGGCGCAGGAGGAGAACACCGCGCCGAGGCTGGCGCTGGCCAGCAGCAGGACGAGGGTCTCGGGGATGTTCGGGGCGTAGGCCGCCACGCGGTCGCCGGCCTCCACGCCGGCGTCGAGCAGGCCCTGACGTGCCCGGGCCACCTGGTCGCGCAGCTCGGCGGCTGTCAGCCGGACCTCGTCGCGGCTCTGCGACCGCGCGATCACCACGACGTCGTCGTCGGCACGGCCGGGCATCCGCAGCATCGCCTCGGCGTAGTTCAGCCGCAGCTCGGGGAACCACCGCGCGCCGGGCATCGACGCGTCCGGCAGCACCGGCTCGGGGCTGCCGTCGTGCGGTAGGTCGAGGTACTCCACCCACGCGCCCCAGAAGCCGGCCAGGTCGTCGACCGACCACTGCCACAGGGCGTCGTAGTCGGGCACGTCCACGCCACGGGTGGCGGCGATCCAGGAGGCGAAGCGCTCGATCGCGGTGTCGCCGGTGCGTGCGGGCTCCCAGAGAACGTCGGCAGGCATGTCGGCAGTGTAGGACTCACGCCGGACGGCCACCCAGGACCCTGACGACATTCGAGTTCTCGGCCCGGGTACTAGCCTCGACGGAGGACACCCCCACCGATCTCGACCGAACGAGGCGCAGTGATGACACGAGCACGGACCCCTTCCGCCCCCGCCCACGGTTCGATCTCATGACCGCGCTGACAGGCCTCGAGCTCCGCAGCACGATCACCGCGGGCGGAGAGCTGCGGCTCGAGCTCGAGGAGGTCACGGTGCCCGATCCCGGACCCGACGAGGTCGTCATCAAGGTCGAGGCGGCACCGATCAATCCCTCTGACCTCGGTCTGCTGATCGGCCCGGCCGACCTGTCGACGATGCACGGCTCGGGAACTCCCGACCGCCCCGTCATCACGGCAGAGGTCCCGGCGAAGCGCATGGCCGCCGTGGCGGCGCGGCTCGATCAGTCCCTCGCGGTCGGCAACGAGGGTGCCGGAACGGTCGTGGCGGCGGGTGTCAACGCCACCCACCTGGTCGGCAAGAGGGTCGGCGTCATGGGACTCGCGATGTACGCGGAGTACTGCGTCGTGCCGGCCTCCGGGTGCAGCGTCCTGCCGGACGGTGCCACGGCGGCCGATGGCGCGGCGATGTTCGTCAACCCGCTCACAGCCCTCAGCATGATCGAGACCATGCGGTCCGAGGGCCACACCGCCATCGTGCACACCGCGGCTGCGTCGACGCTCGGACAGATGCTGCTGCGCGTGTGCCTGGCCGACGGGATCGACCTGGTCGCCATCGTGCGAAGCCAGGAACAGGTGGCGCTCCTGCGTGAGGCGGGCGCCACGCACGTGCTCGACAGCACGGCCGACGACTTCGACGAGGCGCTGGCCGACGCGATCACCGCTACCGGCGCGACGATCGCCTTCGACGCGATCGGTGGCGGGACGCTGGCCGGCCAGATCCTGCACGCGATGGAGGTCGGGATCAACCGGCGCGGTGACGGAACGTACAGCCGCTACGGCTCGGACGCGAAGAAGCAGGTGTACATCTACGGCGGCCTGGACCTGAGCCCGACGGTCCTGACTCGCACCTTCGGCATGTCGTGGAGCTGCGGCGGCTGGCTGCTGATGCCATTCCTGGCCGCGGCGGGTCCGGAGGTCGAGCAACGGCTGCGCCAGCGGGTGGTCGACGAGCTGACGACGCTTTTCGCCAGCGACTACGCCCACCGCATCACGCTGGCCGAGGCCCTGCAGCCGGAGGTGCTGGCGAAGTACGTCCGGAAGCAGACCGGCGAGAAGTACCTGATCGTCTCGCCGGACTGACCCGGGCCCCTCCGGGATCGCTACGGTTCCTCCCGGGCCCAGCTCTCAGCCGCGCTCGGCCACCTGCTTCAGGCGACGCTCGGCACGGTCCTGGAACTCCTCCATCAGGCTGAAGTCGTCGACCGCGGTGCGCGCGACGACCTGGTCCATGGCCGTTCCCTGGATGAGCCGCTTGATGGGCACCTCCAGCTTCTTGCCGGTCTTGGTGTGGGGGATGCCGCGGACGGCGATGACCTCGTCGGGGACGTGACGCGGGGAGGCCTTCTCCCTGATCCGGGTGCGAATGGTCTCGACCAGGGCGTCGTCGAGCTCGGTGCCGTCCTGCAGCACCACGAACAACGGCATCCAGTACCCGCCGTCGGCCTCCTCCGCACCGATGACCAGAGCCTCGACGATCTCGTCCATCGACTCGACGGCCGCGTAGATGTCGGCGGAGCCCATCCGCACGCCGTTGCGGTTGAGGGTGGAGTCGGAGCGCCCGTGGACGACGACCGTGCCCCGATCCGTGACCGTGATCCAGTCACCGTGGCGCCACACGCCGGGATAGGTCTCGAAGTACGCCGCGCGGTACTTGGCGCCGTCCGGGTCGTTCCAGAAGCGCAGGGGCATGCTGGGCATCGACCGGGTGACGACGAGTTCGCCGACGTGGTCGATCACGGGTCGTCCGTCGTCGTCCCAGGCGGCGGTGGCGATGCCCAGCCCGCGCACCGAGAGCTCACCCGACCAGATCGGCACCGTGGGAGCACCCATCGCGAAGGACGCGCACACGTCGGTGCCACCGGACTGGGAGAACAGCGGGATGGGCCCGACCTCGTCACGGACGTAGGCGAAGGAACGCTGCGCCAGGGGCGAACCGGTGCTGCCCATCATCCGCAGGTGCGAGAGGTCGTGCTCGGCCGCAGGCCGGACCCCCGCGTCCTGGGACATCATCAGGAAGCCGGGGCTCGTGCCGAAGATCGTGACCTGGTGGTCCGCGACGATCTTCCACAACGACGAGTCACCGGTGGGCTTGGGAGCCCCGTCGAAGCACACCACCGTGGTGCCGGTGCCGAGCGCACCCGCGAGCGAGTTCCACATCACCCAGCTCGGCGAGGTGTACCAGAAGTAGACGTCGTCGACGCCCATGTCCCAGTGCAGGTTGCCGGACTTCGCCTGCTCGACCGCGACTCCGCCGTGGGAGTGCACGATTCCCTTGGGAAGGCCGGTCGTCCCGGACGAGAACAGGACCCAGAGCGGGTCGTTGAAGTCCGTGTCCACCGGCTCGAACGGAACGTCGGTGGCCACCGCGTCGGACCAGTCGATGACGTCGTCGAGGCCGGGTCCCAGTCGCGTCACGCCGATGACGCCCCGCAGGCTCGGAAGGCTGGACCGCAGCTCGCGAACCGCCTCACGCTGGTCGCGCTCACGTCCGTTGAAGAGGTGGCCGTCGGCCGCGATCAGCAGGACCGGCTCGAGCTGGGCGAAGCGATCGGTGGCAGCCTGCGCGGCATAGTCCTGTCCGACGCCGGCCCACAGGGCGCCGAGCGAAGCGGTGGCGAGGAAGGAGATCAGCGCCTCGGCGACGTTCGGCAGGTAGCCCACCACCACGTCGCCGCGGTTCACCCCGAGCTCGCGCATGGTCGCAGCGAGATTGGCGGTCTGACGACGCAGCTCGTCCCACGACACCGTCTCCGCCGAGCCGTCCTCGCCCACCGTGACGATGGCGGTCGACGACCCCTCGGCTCGCGGGCGCAACAGGAACTCGGCGGTGTTCACGCCCGACCCACGGAACCAGACGGGGCTCGGCATTCCCTCCTCGGGAAGCACGTCGGCGCGATCGACCGGGGGGCCCACCTCGAAGCGGTCCCAGATGGCGTGCCAGAAGCCCTCGATGTCCGTGACCGACCAGTTCCACAGGTCGTCGTAGGTCGGGACGTCCACGCCTCGCTCATCGCGCAGCCAGGCGGTGAAGCGGTGCAGCTCGGTCTCGACCGAGGGGTCCGGGTGCCAGATGATCTCGGGCGTGGTGGACATGGTCGCCTCTTCTGTCACTCGTCGAAGGTCACCGGCCCGTCGGGCGGTGAAGTTGAAATCACCTTCATTGTCGCGGTGGCGGACCTCGGCGCGCAAGGGACCCCGGGAATGACAACAGCCGAACCCGCGTATGCAGGTCCGGCTGTGCTCGATGTCCTGAGACATCGGTGGGTCGGGGTGACAGGATTTGAACCTGCGGCCTCGTCGTCCCGAACGACGCGCGCTACCAAGCTGCGCCACACCCCGTGTGCAACCTCAGGAATTCTACCCGGTCAAGGTGAGGACTGTCGCCTCGGGGCGGCAACAGAATCTGAACGGCGTGAACGGCGACGTGCCGCAGCCGGCCGACACGTGCAGCCAGGACGCGTCGTGCCCGGGCGTGCGGTGCGTGTGCAGGCCGTTCGCCCGCCCCCGGTCGATGTCGCAGTTCGTGACGAGTGCACCGAATCCCGGCACCTGCAGCTGGCCGCCGTGGGTGTGCCCGGCCAGGATGAGCTCGTTGCCCGCGGCGTTGAAGGAGTCCAGCACGCGCAGGTAGGGCGCGTGCGCGACGCCGATCCGCAGGTCGGCGGTGGCATCGGCCGGCTGGTGGTCGGGACGGTCGAACCGCAGGTGGGGGTCGTCGACGCCGGTGAAGGCGATCCGGGTGCCGTTGACGGTCAGCACGTCGCGAGCGTTGTTGAGATCGCGCCAGCCCTGGTGCGTCAGCACCGTGCGCAGCTCCTCGAACGGCAGGTCGCGCGGACGTTCCCAGTCCCCGCCGACGTCCACGCCGGTGCCGCCGCTCAGGTAGGTCGCGGGATTCTTCAGCTTCGGCGAGTAGTAGTCGTTCGAGCCGAAGACGAACACGCCCGGCACCTGCAGCAGCCCGGCCAGCGAGGTCACGAGAGGCGCGACGGCGTCGCGGTGGGCGAGGTTGTCGCCGGTGTCCACCACGAGGTCGGGCTCGAGCGCCGCGAGGGACTCCAGCCACTCCTGCTTGGCCCGCTGGCCGGGGGTGAGGTGGATGTCCGACAGGTGCAGCACCCGGATCGGGTCGTGGCCCGCGGGCAGCACCGGTGCCGTGAACTCCCGGACGACGAAGCGGCGCGAGGCCTCGACGTAGGAGTAGGCCAGGGTGCCCAGCCCGAGCGCCGTCGTCGCGGTCAGCAGCCGGCCCAGTCCCATGCGGCCAGCCTAGTGGCGGGGACCGGAGCGGCGTCAGATCCAGCCGTGCTCGTAGGCGTGCTCGGCAGCCTCGTGCCGCGACGACGTGTCCGTCTTGGCCATCGCGTTCGACAGGTAGTTGCGCACCGTGCCCTCGGCGAGGTGCAGCGTCCCGGCGATCTCGGCGACCGAGAGGTGCCGTCGGGTCAGCCGCAGAGCGTCCAGCTCGCGATCCGACAGCGGGCAGGACTCGGCCTCGAGCGCGGCGGCCGCGACCTCGGAGTCGACGTAGCGCTTCCCCGCGGCGACCTGGCGGATCACCTCGGCCAGCGCCGAGACCGGGCTGGACTTGGGCACGAAGCCCGCGACCCCCGCCGCCATGGCGCGACGCAGCACTCCCGGCCGCGCGTGGCGGGTCATCAGGACCGAGCGCGAGTGGCCGTCGATCTGGGTGGCCACCTCGATGCCGTCGGTGGGGGGCATCTCGAGGTCGAGCAGCACCACGTCGGGCTCGTGCAGCCGCACCAGGTCCAGACCGTCGGCCCCGTTGGCCGCCTCGCCCACGACGTCGAGGTCCTCCTCCAGCGCCAGCAGCGCCACGATCGCGCTGCGGATCATCTCCTCGTCGTCGACGACCACGACCCGGATCACGTGAGCACCTCGACGGTGAAGACGTCGCCTTCGCGTCGCACGGAGAGGCGACCACCGGCGGCGGCCACCCGTTCGGTGAGCGACGCGAGGCCCGAGCCGTGCGACGAGGCCGCCGGCTCGGTCGCCCCGTCGTTGACGATCGTGAGCCGGTCCGGCACCGCGGAGATCCGCACCGACGTCGCGTCGCTGTGGCGCAGGATGTTCGTGGTGGCCTCGCGCAGCGCCAGCGCGAACAGCGGCCGGTCGAGCTCCTCGGAGCACTCGACCACGACCTCGGCGCCCGTGGCCTCGAGCACGGCGGCGGCGTTCGCGATCTCCTCGCGCAGGCTCGTGCGCCGGTAGCCGCGCACGATCTCCTTCGTCTCGGTGATGGCCGCGCGGGCGATCTGCTGGACCTCGGCCATCGACGCGCGGGCGGCGTCCGGGTCGCGGTCGAGCTGCCGCTCCGCCAGCTCGGCCTTCAGCGCGATGACCTGGAGGTGGTGGCCCTGAACGTCGTGGAGGTCCGCGGCGAGCCGCAGGCGCTCGCGCACGGCGGCCAGGTCGGCCTGGGCCTCACCGCTCGAGCGGACGTGGAGCATGAGCTGCCACAGCCAGACCTGGAAGATACAGACCGCCGGCAGGAAGAGCGCGAGGTAGAACAGGACCCAGCCGCCCTCAACGTCGAGGTCGCGCAGCTGCTCCCATCCCCCGACGGCGTACACCCCGAGCAGGGCGGGCAGCGTGACGATGAGCAGCATGTTCCGGCGCCGAGCTGCGAGGTCGACCGCCAGCAGCGACACCACGAGCCACGGCACCATCACGATGCCCACGGGGAAGGCCGGCGGGATCCACGCCAGCGGCAGGACCAGGAGCGCCGGTGCGAGGTACCGTGCCCGCTGCGACCACGTGAGCTGCTCGTGCCCGAGCCCGGCGCGGGCGGAGACGACCAGCGGGCGGCACGAGAGCAGGACGACGGCCGCGATGACCACCAGGAGCAGCGCGTTGCGGAGCACCGCCGTGCCCTCGACGAGGTCCGACGTCGCGCGGACGACCGGCCCGGCCAGCCCGATCGCGACGTAGATCCACAGGCTCACAGCCGTGTAGCGCCACGTCGCGAGGAAGCCGTCGGGGTTCGAGCTCACGGCTCGACCGTAGCCGAGGAGGCGCATGACAGATGTCATCAGTCGTGGTGACGCCACGCTCTGGTGGGGGCGGCCGCGGGTCGGCGAGGGTGGAGCCATGGAGACCAACGACAGCACCGTGATCGAGGCCCGGGGACTCGTGTGCTCGTACGGCGACTTCACCGCCGTACGGGACGTCGACCTCACCGTGCACCGCGGTGAGCTCTTCGCCCTGCTCGGCACCAACGGCGCGGGCAAGACCACGACCATGGAGACCCTCGAGGGCCATCGCGCGGCCGACGGCGGGCAGGTACGCATCCTGGGGCTGGACCCCGTCGCCGATCGCGCCGCCCTGCGGCCCCGGCTCGGCATCATGCTGCAGGAGACCGGCTTCGCGGGTGACCTCACGGTGCGCGAGACGGTCGACCTGTGGGCCAGCCTGACGACCAACCCCGGCCCGACCGACGAGGCGTTGGAGCGGCTCTCCCTGGGGGACCGCGCGGGCACCCGCGTGGTCCAGCTCTCGGGTGGTCAGCGGCGACGGCTCGACCTCGTCCTGGCGACGCTGAACCGGCCCGAGGTGCTGTTCCTGGACGAGCCGACCGCGGGGCTCGACCCCGAGTCGCGCGAGTCCGCCTGGCGCTTCGTCGCCGACCTCAAGGCGAGCGGCACGACCGTCGTCCTGACCACGCACTACCTCGAGGAGGCCGAGGCCCTCGCGGATCGGGTCGCGATCATGCACGAGGGCCGCCTCGCCACCGAGGGCACGCTGACCGACGTGATCGGCACCGCCCCGGCCGCGATCGAGTTCAGCATCGCCGACCGTCCCGGCGCCGACCTGGACCGCGAGCTGCGCACCGTCGTCGACCCCGTCGGCGTGCAGATCGAGGCGGGGCGGGTCCGGCTCGACGTCGATGACCTGCAGACCTCACTCGGGCGGCTGCTGCGCTGGGCCGACCAGCACGGCCACCGCCTCGAACGACTCAACGCCTCGGAGGCCAGCCTCTCCGAGATCTTCTCCCGCGTCAGCCACAACCGACTGGAGGATGCCTCATGAGCACCACGACCCACGCGTCGCCGACGTCGATCACCCGCATCCGGGCCATCGCCGGCTCCGAGTTCCGCCTCATCGCCCGTTCCAAGGCCGTGCTGTTCAGCGCCACGCTGCTGCCGCTCATGTTCGCGGTGTTCCTGTTCGTGCAGCGCGACGCGGCCGTCGAGGCCTCCGGCGACGCGGTCGCGTCCGTCGGCATGGTCTCGATGGTCGTCATGTTCTTCGTGACGTTCACCGTCTACATCACGGCGACGACGACCCTCGTGACGCGTCGGCAGGACCTGTTCCTCAAGCGGCTGCGCTCGGGCGAGTCCCCGGACCTGGTCATCCTGACCGGACTCCTGCTCCCGCCCGTCGCGCTGTGCCTGCTCCAGACCGCGGTCGTCATGGCCGTCATGATCGCCCTCGGCAACGGTGTTCCCGGCGCGTGGTGGTGGCTCGTCCTGGCCCTCGTCGGGCTGCTCGCGGCCTGCGTCACCGCCGCCACCGCGACCGCCGCCCTGACGCCCAACCCCAGCGCCGCCCAGATCTCGAGCATGCCCTTCGTGGCGCTCGCGCTCGGCACCCTGATCGCCTCGCCCATCACCGAGAACCCCTGGCTCGACCTCACCCCGGGCGGCGCCCTCGTGACCTTGGTGCGGGCCGCCTACGAGATCGACGTGTACGGCAACGTCGGCGTCGCCGTCGCGGGACTCGCCCTGTGGACCTACGTGGGCTACGACCTGACGAAGCGGCTGTTCCGCTGGGAGCCGCGGCACTGACGGCCTGTCGCGGGGCGGTGGGAGAATGGGCGCATGTCAGCTCTCAAGGACCAGCTCCGCGACGACCTCAACACCGCCCTCAAGGCGCGTGACGCGCTGCGCACCTCCGTGATCCGCATGGTGCTCGCCGCGATCACCAACGCCGAGGTGGCCGGCAAGGAGGCACGCGAGCTGACCGACGACGACGTGCTCACCGTGCTCTCGTCGGAGGCCAAGAAGCGCCGCGAGTCGGCCACCGCGTTCGACGAGGGCAACCGCCCCGAGCTGGCCGACAAGGAGCGCGCCGAGGCGGCGATCCTGGCCGAGTACCTCCCCGAGCCGCTGAGCGACGAGGAGATCTCCGCGCTCGTCGCGGGGGTCATCGAGCAGACCGGCGCCGCCGGCGAGGGCATGAAGGCGATGGGCAAGGTCATGGGCGCCGTCACGGCGCAGACCAAGGGCCGGGCCGACGGCGGGGCCGTGGCGGCCGAGGTCAGGCGTCAGCTGGGCGCCTGAGTCCGCTCAGTCGTCGTCCCCGCCGCGACCGCGTCCGCGGCCCCGGTCGTCGTCGCCGCCACCGCCGCGCCGCGGAGCCGCCTTGGGCGCCGAGGGCAGGGAGACGGAGTCGAACTTGGCGGGGGTGAGTGACTTCTCGATCTCGCCCATCGCCGCCTTCCACTGCGGACCGGCCAGCGAGGAGCCGCCGGCCTGCGCGAACGACACCGGCGTGCCCCGCAGGGTCGTGCCGACGAGTCCGGCCGGCTGGCCCTTCTTGTTGATGCCGGCGATCATCGAGGCCGCCGCGATCTCGGGGGTGTAGCCCACGTACCAGACGGCCTTGCTGTCGTTGGTCGTACCGGTCTTGGCCGCCGACGGGATGCTCAGGCCGGTGCCGTTGCTGTGGCCGAAGCCGCCCGGCTGCTGCAGGCCGACGAGGATTGCGTTGACCGTCGCGGCGGTCTTCTTGCTCATCGCGCGCTTGCACTCGGGCTTGTACTTCTTGATCGTCTTGCCGCTGCGGTCGAGGATCTCGGCGACCGGGGCGGGCTCGCAGTACATGCCGCCGGCGGCGGGCGTGGCGTAGGCGGCCGCCATGTCGAGCGGGCTGACGTCGATCGGGCCCAGCGTGAACGACGGGATGTAGCTGCCGGGGCTGCCCTTGTCGACATCGGGCTCGGCGGTGGGGATGCCCATCTTCTTGGCCATCTTGACCGTCTCGCACAGGCCGGCATCGCGCTCGAGCTGGGCGAAGTAGGTGTTCACCGAGCGGCGCAGGCCGGTGACCATGTTGAAGCCGCCGGCACCCGTGGAGTTCTTGACCTCCCACTGGCCGGTGCCGTTGCCGTCGCAGTCGAAGTAGGTGCCCGTGGGGATCCTCATCGTCTGCGGCGAGTTGTAGGACTTGCTCGCCGGGATGCCGTCCTCGAGCGCGGCGGCCGCCGTGAACATCTTGAAGGTCGAGCCGGCCTGGAAGCCGTTCGAGTCGCCGTACCGACGCGGCACGGTGAAGTTGATGTACGTCTCGCCCTTCTTCTTGCCCATCGAGCGCGACTGGCCGATGGCGCGCACCTTGCCGGTGCCGGGCTCGACGAGGGCCAGCGAGCCGATCGCCTTGTCGTTGGCGCCGACGTACTTGGTGACGGCCTTGTTGACCGACTTCTGCATCGAGAGGTCGATGTTGGTCTTGATCGTCAGGCCGCCGCGCTCGAGCATCGCCTGGCGCTGCTTCACGGTCTCGCCGAGCGCCGGCTCCTGCAGCAGGTAGCGGCGGATGTAGTCGCACGAGAACGCGGCGTCGGAGTCGACGCAGCCGTTGGGGAACGAGGTGATCTTCAGGCCGATGGGGGTGGCGCTGAGCTTCTCGGCCTCGGCGGCGGGGACCTTGCCCAGCCGCGCCATGACGCCGAGCACCGTGTTGCGGCGCTGCAGCGCGCGCTCGGGGTAGATGCGCGGGTTGAACTGCTCGGGGTTCTGGACCAGTCCGGCCAGCGTGGCGGCCTGGGCGGTCGAGAGCTTGTCGGGGCTGACCGAGAAGTAGTGGTAGGCCGCGGCGCGGATGCCGTACGCCCCGTCGCCGAAGTAGGCGATGTTCAGGTAGTGCTCCAGGATCTCGTCCTTGGAGTACTTCTTCTCGTAGTTGATCGCCAGCTTCAGCTCGCGGATCTTGCGCGCGGTGGAGACCTCGGTGGCGGCGGCGCGCTGCTCCTTCGTGGTGGCCTGCTGCACGAGGGTCAGCTTCACCAGCTGCTGGGTGATCGACGAGCCGCCCTGGGTGTTGCCCGCGGAGGCGTTGTTCATCAGGGCGCGCAGGGTGCCCTTGAGGTCGAGGGCGCCGTGCTCGTAGAAGCGGTAGTCCTCGATCGAGATGATCGCCGTCTGCATGACGGGGGCGATCTTCGCGAGCGGCACGTCCTGGCGGTTCTCCTGGTAGAAGTACGCGACGCGCTTGCCGTTGGAGGCGATCAGGCGGGTGGTCTGGGGGTTCGGCAGGTCCTGCAGCGCGAGCGGCAGGTCGACGATGTCCTTGCTGGCCTTGTTCGAGGTGGCGGCCAGGAAGGCGGTGCCCGGCACGAAGATCGCCGCGACGATCACGCCGGCCAGCGCCGAGAGCCACGCGATCGAGCCGATCGCCCCCAGCTTGGACGTCGGCCGTGGTTCGCTCTCGGCGACCTTCTTGATCGAGTCACCCATGTCCTGCCAAGCCATGGACACGAGGATACGGGAGATCGGCAACCGGATTCGCCAGCGCGGACGCGGCGCGGACGAGGCCCGCATGACTAGTTGGAACTATGTATCAACTACCCGGACGAATCTGTCCGGTTCGCTTCCTGATCCCTACGCTGAAGTCACAGCAGAAACAAACCTCCTTCCGGTCACGGGGACCGGCGGGATCTCGGGAAAGGTCTCTGCGCATGTGGAACAACAACTGGTCTCAGGACGCAGCCTGCTTGGGAAAGTCCGACGATCTCTTCGTCAAGGGCGCTGAGCAGAACCGCGCCAAGCTCGTCTGCAACGGGTGCGACGTCCGGGCCGAGTGCCTCGCCGAAGCCCTCGACAACCGCATCGAGTGGGGCGTGTGGGGCGGCATGACCGAGCGCGAGCGCCGTGCGCTGCTGCGCCGCAAGCCCAACGTGCGCAAGTGGCGCGAGCTGCTGGTCACCGCCAGCTAACCTGTCTCAGACGCCCTGCGGGGCGCCGAGGTGGTCGCCGATCACCCTGAGTCCGGCGAGGTCGTGGACGTCCGTGTCCAGCGCGGGCACGGGCACGACCTCCACGTTCCGGTGGGCGGCACTGAACCGCTCGCGCAGCCGGTTCTCCCGCTCCGCCAGGCGCATCCGCTCGGCATGGACGTCGAGCAGCTCGGCCGTCCGCCGCTCGGCCGCCTTGCCCTGGGCCAGCCGGGGCGACGCCGACTCCGCGTCGGCCGCCGACACCCCCGCCGCCGACTCGTCGTGGACGCGGTTCACCACGAGGCCGGCCAGCGGCATGTCGTCGGCCGCCAGCCGCTCCACGAAGTAGGCCGCCTCGCGCATCGCCGCCGACTCGGGCGCCGCGATCACCAGGAACGCCGTCCCCTCGGCCTGCAGGAGCGAGAACGTCGCCTCCGCGCGCTGGCGGAAGCCGCCGAAGAGCGTGTCGAACGCCGCGATGAACGTCTGCATGTCGGTGAGCACCTGGGCGCCGAGCACCTTGTTGAGCGCGGCCGTGACGATCCCCAGTCCCGCCGACAGCAGGCGCGCCGGGCCACGCGCGGGCGCCAGCATGAGGCGGATGAACCGGCCGTCGAGCAGTGACGAGAGCCGCTCGGGCGCGTCGAGGAAGTCCAGCGCCGAGCGCGACGGAGGCGTGTCGACGACGATGAGGTCCCACCGGTCCTCCGCGTGCAGCTGGCCGAGCTTCTCCATCGCCATGTACTCCTGCGTGCCCGCGAACGAGCTCGACAGCGCGACGTAGAACGGATTGGTGAGGATCTCCGCCGCCTTCTCCGGCGAGGCGTGCGCCTCGACCACCTCGTCGAAGGTGGTCTTCATGTCGAGCATCATCGCGTCCAGCGATCCGCCGGCCGACGTGTCGATCCCCTGCACCGGGCGAGGCGTGTTGTCCAGCTCGAGCAGTCCCAGCGACTGGGCCAGGCGTCGCGCGGGGTCGATCGTGAGCACGCAGACGGTGCGGCCGCTCTCGGCGGCGCGCAGGGCGAGCGCGGCCGCCGTGGTGGTCTTGCCGACGCCGCCCGAGCCGCAGCACACGACGATGCGGGTCTTCGGGTCGGCGATCAGGGCGTCGACGTCGATGCGCGCCGGCTGCTCGGTGCTGGAGAGTCGGCGCTCGGTGCGCGGCCGGCGCTCCTTGCGCGTCGTCGTCACCCGGGTGCTCATCGGGCGTCCTCCACGAGGGGTGCGAGCTGCTCCGCGAGGTCCTGCAGCGCACCGAGGTCGATGCCGCCCGTGAGCAGCGGCAGCGACACGTGAGGCCGGCTGCACGCGTCGATGATCCGCTGCTGCTCGGTCTGGAGGTGCTGGCGCTCGACGTGGCCGAACCCGTCGGCCACGAGCGTGGCCGCGGCCTCGCGCGGCAGGCCGGCCCGCTCCAGCACGGGAGCCACCGCCTTCGCGTCGAGCCGCCCCGCCTCGAGGGCCTCGACGGTGTCGGCCGACAGCAGCGACGGACGGACGAGGTTCACCACGACATGACCGACGGGCAGGCCCTCGCGGGTCAGCTCGTCGATGCCGTCGAGCGTCTCCTGCACGGGCATCTCCTCCAGCACCGTGACGAGGTGCACGGTCGTCTGCGGGCTGCGCATCATCGTCATGATCGACTCGGACTGGGTCTTGATCGGGCCGACCTTGGCCAGGCCGGCGACGTCGTCGTTGACCCCCAGGAAGCGCGCGATGCGGCCCGTGGGCGGCGCGTCGACCACCACGGCGTCGTAGACGAAGTCGGAGGACTTGCCGCCCTTGCGGCGGCGGGCGGCCTCGTAGACCTTGCCCGTCAGCAGGACGTCGCGCACGCCCGGCGCGATCGTCGTGGCGAAGTCGATGACGCCGAACTTGTCGAGCGCCCGGCCCGCGCGGCCGAGGCGGTAGTACATCTGCAGGTACTCCAGCAGCGCCGCCTCGGGATCGATCGCCAGCGCGTGGACGTGGCCCCCGGCATCGCTCGTGGCGATGCGGCGCTCCTCGTAGGGCAGCGGCGGAACGTCGAAGAGCTGCGCGATGCCCTGGCGCCCCTCGACCTCGCACAGCAGCACCGTGAGTCCGCGCTCGGCGAGGGCGAGGGCGAGGGCGGCGGCCACCGTGGTCTTGCCGGTGCCGCCCTTGCCCGTCACCACGTGCAGGGGGGTCGAGTTCGCCACGTCGTCGAGACTACCGAGGGTGCGACGGAAGTGTCGGGCGAGAACCGCGCCCGCCCGTGCGGGATACAGTCGGCCCCATGACCAAGTGGGAATACCTGACGGCCCCGGTGCTCGTCCATGCGACCAAGCAGATCCTCGACAACTTCGGCCGTGACGGCTGGGAGCTGGTGCAGATCGTGCCCGGCATGAACCCGGAGAACCTCGTCGCCTACTTCAAGCGCCCGGTGGCCTGACATGGGTGCCGTCGTCGAACGCCTCGCCTCGATGGGCATCAGCGTGCCCGAGGTCGCTGCACCGGTGGCGTCCTACGTCCCGGCCCTGCGCAGCGGCAGCCACGTGTACACGTCGGGCCAGCTGCCGTTCGTCGACGGCGTCCTGCCGGGCACCGGCAAGGTCGGCGCAGAGGTCTCGCCCGAGGACGCCCAGGGGTACGCGCGACTGTGCGCCCTGAACGTCATCGCCGCGATCGCCTCGGTGGTCGACCTCGACTCCGTCGTGCGCGTCGTGAAGCTGAACGTCTTCGTGGCCAGCGCGCCCGACTTCACGGGTCAGCCGGCCGTGGCCAACGGCGCGAGCGACCTGATGGCCGCCGCGTTCGGCGCCGCCGGCTCGCACACGCGCAGCGCCGTGGGCGTCGCCGTCCTCCCGATGGACACGCCCGTCGAGATCGACGCGGTCGTCGAGGTGGCCTGACGTGCTGGTTCCCCTTCCGGCACCCATGCAGGAGCGTCTCCGGGACTTCGATCCCGCCACGGCCGCCGCACCCAGGGACGCCGCGACCATCGCCGTCGTGCGTGACGGCGCCGAGGGCCTCGAGGCCTTCCTCATGCGCCGCCACTCCGGCATGGCCTTCGCCGCGGGCATGTACGTCTTCCCCGGCGGCGGCGTGCAGGACGACGACGGCGAGCCGATGACGTGGGTGGGTCCGCCTCCCGAGGCGTGGGCCGAGCGGTTCACCTGCTCCCCCGAGCTGGCCGGCCGCCTCGTGGTCGCGGCCGTCCGCGAGACGTTCGAGGAGACCGGCGTGCTGCTGGCCGGCCCCGACGAGGACTCCATCGTGGGCGACACCACCGACCTGGCCTGGGCCCGCGAGGCACTCGAGGCCAAGGAGCTGTCGTTCGCGCGCTTCCTCGCCGACGAGAAGCTGGTGCTCCGCGCCGACCTCCTCGGCGCGTGGGCGCACTGGATCACCCCGGCGCTCGAGCCGCGCCGCTACGACACGCGGTTCTTCGTCGCCGCCCTGCCACGCGGCCAGCGAATCGGCACCGTCAGCACCGAGGCCGACAAGTCGCTCTGGGCGCCCCTGTCGCAGGTGCTGGCGCTCGTGGACGAGGGCCGTGCGGCGATGCTGCCGCCCACCGCGGTCACGTGCCGTGAGCTGGCACCCCTTCCCGCCGCCGAGGTGCTCGAGGCGGCCGCCACGCGCGAGATCCGTCCCATCGAGCCGCAACTCGTCCAGCAGGACGGCCAGTGGTGGCTCGAGCTCGAGCGGGAGGAGCACCTGTGAGCGAGCGTCAGCACGTCACCGAGCGCGCGTCGTTCATCCTGGCCGACAACCCCGGGATCATGACCCTCGACGGCACGAACACCTGGATCCTGCGCGAGCCCGGCGCCTCGCGCTCGGTCGTCGTCGACCCCGGCCCCGACCTCGCGGAGCACCTCGATGCCGTCGTGGCCGCTGCGGGCGAGGTGGCACTCGTCCTCTTCACGCACCACCACGGCGACCACACCGACGCCCTCGACTCCATCGTCCGGACCACGGGCGCACCCACCCGGGCGATCTCGCCGGAGTACACCCGGGACGCCGACCCGCTGACCGACGGGGCGCGGATCGAGCTCGACGGACTCCTCATCGACGTGGTGGCCGCACCGGGTCACACGAAGGACTCGGTGGCGTTCGTGCTGCCGCAGGATCGTGCCCTGCTCAGCGGTGACATGGTGCTGGGCCGCGGCACCACCGTCGTGGCCCACCCCGACGGGGCGCTCGGTCCCTACCTGGAGTCGGTGCGCCGGTTCCGCTCGCTGGTGACCGACGGACACGTGTCGACGATCCTGCCCGGCCACGGGCCGGTCGTCACGGATCCGGGCCCCGTCCTGGACTTCTACCTCACGCACCGCGAGGAGCGCCTCGACCAGGTGCGCGACGCGGTCTCGCGCGGCGCTCGCACCGCACGTGAGGTGGTGGAGACCGTCTACGCCGACGTCGATCCCGTGCTGTGGGGCGCCGCCGAGCTCTCGGTGCGCGCCCAGCTGGAGTACCTCGAGGCCTGAGCCGCGGCGGTCAGGACTGGGCGATCCGCCGGCTCAGCTCCCGGACGCCCGGGCCGCTGAGCTCGGCGCAGGCCTCCGCACGCCCCGCCATCGCCAGGGTGAGTGCCAGCAGCCCGCCCCTCACGGCCGGACCCGATCCCACGGCGAACGGCGCATCGTCCGCCTCCAGCGACAGGTCGCGGACCAGGGTGCGGCTGTTGACCGCGAAGTCCTTCGCGGCGAAGAACTCGGCAACCTCGAGGAGCGCGGCCGGGGAAGGCACGAGCTCGATCCCCAACGGCCGGACGATGTCCTGGCTGTGGACGACGACCTCACCGAGCATGGCGACGTGGGCACCGGCTGCCGCGGTGCGGCTCGGCACGAGCGCGCGGAACGTCGCGAGCGTCTCGGCCGGCGTCGCGCCTCGGTGCCGGGCGACGAGGCGGTCGTTGTGCTTGTCCTGGTCGAACCGGGCGCGCGCGATGCTGGCGATCCAGGCCAGGGTGCCCGTACTCGCGGCGGCGCTCAAGTGGGCCACGACGTCCTCCACGGACCATCGCGGGCACCGTGACGTCGTGCGCCACTGATCAGGACTCAGCGGCTCCAGTGCCTCGACCAGTCGAGCGCGCTCGTTCCGGATGAGGGCCTGGACCTCGGCTGCTGGCAACCGCTCAGCGGGAGCGGCGCTTGAGCCGCTCGAGGTCGAGGATGATGACCGAGCGGGGCTCGAGGCGCAGCCAGCCGCGCGACGCGAAGTCGGCCAGCGCCTTGTTGACCGTCTCGCGCGAGGCGCCGACGAGCTGCGCCAGCTCCTCCTGCGTGAGGTCGTGGTTGACGTGGATGCCGTCGTCGGCCTCGCGACCGAAACGCGCGGCGAGGTCGAGCAGCGCCTTCGAGACGCGACCGGGGACGTCGGAGAACACGAGGTCGCCCACGACCTCGTTGGTGCGGCGCAGGCGCCCGGCGAGCTGGTTCAGCAGGGCGTAGGCCACGTCGGGGTGCGACTGGAGCACGGGGTTGAGCGCGCTGTGGCCGAGGCTGCGCAGCTCGGTGTCGGTGACGGCCGTGGCCGTGGCCGAGCGCGGGCCCGGGTCGAAGAAGGAGAGCTCGCCGAACATCTGTCCGGGGCCCAGGATCGCGATGAGGTTCTCGCGACCGTCGACCGAGCGACGGCCGAGCTTGATCTTGCCCTCGATGACGACGTAGAGCTGATCACCCTCGTCGCCCTCGCCGAACAGGACCTCGCCGCGGCGCAGGGTCACCGGCGACATGGAGGACTCGAGCGCGCCGGAGGCGTCGTCGTCGAGGCCGTTGAACAGAGGAGCTTGGCGCAGAACTTCGTCGGTCACAGCGTTAGTTTCCCACATGCAACCCAGATCACACCCACCTTGGGCCCGCGCGCGTGTGATGTGTCCGGATACGGTGTTAGCGTGCCAGCCGAATCGACGCCCGCGACCTCGCGTCCGGCCACGTCCCTCGTACGGCGCGCACGCAAGATCAACCGGGTCCTGGCGCAGACCTACCCCGACGCCCGGTGCGAGCTCGACTTCGAGAATCCCTTCCAGCTGCTGGTGGCCACGGTGCTGTCGGCCCAGACCACCGACCGTCGCGTCAACGCGATCACACCCGCCCTCTTCGCGGCGTATCCCGACGCCGCCGCGCTCGCCGGCGCCGACCGCGCGGCGGTCGAGGAGATCGTCCGGCCCACCGGGTTCTTCCGCGCCAAGACCGAGAGCATCCTGGGCCTGTCGTCCGCGCTCGTCGAGCGCTTCGACGGCGAGGTCCCGGGGAGGCTGCCCGACCTGGTCTCCCTGCCGGGCGTCGGCCGCAAGACCGCGAACGTCGTCCTCGGCAACGCCTTCGACGTCCCCGGAATCACCGTCGACACGCACTTCGCCCGCCTCGTGCGCCGGTGGGAGTGGGTCGACGAGGCCACCGCGAAGGACCCCGTGAAGACCGAGCACGCCGTCGGCGCCCTGTTCCCGCGCAGCGACTGGACGATGCTGTGCCACCACGTGATCTGGCACGGGCGCCGTCGCTGCCACGCGAAGGTGCCCGCCTGCGGCGCCTGCCCCGTCGCGCAGTGGTGCCCCTCCTACGGCCTGGGTCCCACCGACCCCGAGGTGGCCGAGGCGCTCGTCACCACGCAGGGGCCCGCATGACCGACTCCTCCCACGCGGCCGCTCCCCTCGTCGGACTGCCGGAGTGGCTGCACCCGCTCGCCGAGATGCTCGACTCCGTGGAGGCCGAGCACCTCGCTCCCCGGTTCCCCCACCCGCCGCCGGAGGCTCGCCCCGCCGCCGTGCTGATGCTCTTCGCCGACGGCGCGCAGGGCCGCGAGCTGCTGCTCACCGAGCGCGCGGCCACGCTGCGCAGCCACGCTCGGCAGATCTCGTTCCCCGGCGGGCGGCAGGACGCCACCGACCGCGACCCCGTCCACACGGCGCTGCGCGAGGCGCAGGAGGAGGTCGGCCTCGACCCGACCGAGGTCGTCGTCTTCGGCTCCCTGCCCACGCTGTGGCTGCCGCCGAGCAACCACGCGGTGACCCCCGTGCTCGGCTACTGGACCGACCCGCGCCCCCTGCACGCGCACAGCCCCGACGAGGTCGAGAAGGTGCTGCCCACGCCGCTCGACCTGCTGCTCGACCCCGACCGGCGCTTCAGCGTCGTGCACCCCTCGGGCTGGACCGGACCCGCCTTCGACATCGGCACGGACGTCCCCCTGTGGGGATTCACCGCCGGCATCATCGCCCGCCTGTTCGAGCGCCTGGGGTGGGAGCGCCCTTGGGACGCCACCCGGACCCGACCCATCCCGGAGTGACATGAACTGGCTCGATGTCGTCCTGGTCGTGACGTTCGTGGTCTACGCCTACGCGGGGTGGGTGCACGGGTTCGTCTCGAACGTCTTCTCCGGAGGTGGCCTGCTGCTGGGCTTCCTGCTGGGCATCGCCCTGGCACCGCGGTTCTTCACGCAGGGCGAGGGCGACCCGATGCAGGCCGTCATGTCGATCGTCCTGGTGTTCGTCGTGGCCGGCATCGGCAACTTCGTCGGCACCCTCATCGGGCGGTCGCTGCGCATCCGCCGCGGGCCCGGTCGCGCCGTCGACGCCGTCTTCGGGGCCGCCTTCGGCGCCGTCGTGGTGATGGCGGCCTCGTGGGCCCTCGGCTACGCGGTGAGCGCCTCCACGCTGCCGTACGTCAGCTCGGCGGTGCGCGACTCCTCCGTGCTGGCGCGCGTCGACAACCTCATGCCCGAGCGCGCCGGCGAGGCCCTGCGCGCGTTCACCGACACCCTCACCGGCGACGTCTTCCCGCGCTACCTCGATCCGTTCGAGACCGAGATCATCCCCGACACCGAGCCGCCGGACGAGGCCACCCTGGCCCTGAAGTCGGTCCGCTCGGCCCGCCAGAGCGTCGTGCGGCTGCTCGGACAGGCCGAGTGCCGGCGCACGATCGAGGGCTCCGGGTTCGTCATCGCCCCGGAGCGCGTCATGACGAACGCGCACGTCATCGCCGGCGTCGACCGGCCCACGGTGACGCTGGGCGACCGCAGGCTCGAGGCGCGTCCGGTGTGGTTCGACACCCAGCTCGATCTCGCGGTCGTCGACGTCCCGGGCCTCGACGGCACCCCGCTGCGCTTCGACACCGGCGCGCAGCAGGGCGACCCCGCCGCCGTGCTGGGCTTCCCCGAGAACGGCCCCTTCGACGCCCGCGCCGCGCGCGTCCGCGGCCGGCTCGACCTGAGGGGCCCCGACATCTACGGCGACGGCCGCGTGTCGCGCGACGTCTTCTCGATCCGCTCGCTCGTCCGCTCGGGGAACTCCGGCGGCCCGCTGCTCTCGGCCCGGGGCGACGTCATCGGCGTCATCTTCGCCGCGTCACTGTCCGACCCCGAGACGGGCTACGCGGTGACCGCCAGGGAGAGCCTGCCCGTCGCGCAGGCGGCCACGCGGGCCACCTCGACCGTCGACACCGGGGCGTGCGCCTGATGCGCACGCTCGCCACCGCGCTGCTGTGGTGCGTCGCGACCCTGGCCACGTTCGTCGCGATCGGCGCCCAGTGGTCCGCGGCGCACCTCCAGGACGAGAGCGGCTTCGTCGAGCTCACGTCGCGCGTCGGCGACGACCGGGAGGTGCAGGAGGCCGCCGCGGCACTCGCCGGCGAGGCGTTCGCCGACCAGACCGGCCTGCCGATCGCGTGGCACGACCAGGTGGCGTCCGCCGTCAGCCGGTCGATCCTGCGCCTGACGGAATCGCCCGACTGGAGCAGCGCCTGGCGCGACACCACCCGCAGCACGCACCAGCGACTGTTCGCCGAGCCGACGCCCACCGACATCCGGGCCGACGTCGCGCCGCTGGTGAACCTGGCCATCGCCGAGGTCGACCTGCCGATCACCCTCCCTGGTCCCTCCGAGCTGCCGGTCACCGTGAGCGACGAGGACCCGGCCGACCTCGTCGCTGCCGTCTCACGTGCCCGCGACCTGACGCTCGTGGCGATCGGGGTCGCGCTGGTCGCGGCGGTGCTCGCCCTCTCAGTCTCGCGTCGCCGCTCCACCACGCTGGCCGCGCTCGGGATCGGCGTGCTGCTCGCCGTGGGTGCGTGGTGGGTCCTGGGCCGGATGGCCCTGCCGCAGTTCATCGAGGACCAGGCGGCCGCCACGGCCTACGGCCGGGAGCTGCACGAGGTGCTGACCGACCGGATCGTGGCGTCGCTCGACACGACGCTGCTGTGGGTGGCGCTGGGCGGCGCCGCGCTGACGCTGCTGGGCCTGCTCAGCCGCGCGCGGCGGTCTTGACGCGCGTCCCCGGCGAGGGGCTGCCCGGCTTCAGGGCCCCCGGCAGCTGGCGCACCGTGCCGATCGTGTTCTCGGGCGCGCGCACCTTCTTGAAGCGGGTCCAGGCCACGAGCACGAGCACCACGGCGAGCAGCAGGTAGAACGCCGTCACGATCAGGAACGCCCAGGCGGGGTGCAGCCCGGTCATCGTCAGGAAGTACGCCACGGTGATCGAGGCGAGGATCAGGACCAGCAGCAGCAGGAACGCGGCGACGGCGACGAGGGCGACGCCGATGCCTCCCGCCTTCACGCTGACACGCAGCTCCGACTTCGCCAGCGCGATCTCGTGCTGGACGATCGACGAGAGGTCGCGGGTCACGTCTGCGACGAGTCGTCCGATCGTGGGGTCGTCCGTGGTCTTCGTCATGGCCCGAGAGTACCCAAGTCCGGGCGCGACAGCCTTTCGTGACCGCCGCAGCCCGGACTCGCGGTCATTCCTGGTCGGCTGCCGGCTTCTTGAGGCCGGCGGTGATGAGGTCCATGACCGAGGAGTCGGCCAGGGTCGTCGCGTCGCCGACCTCGCGGTTCTCCGCGACGTCGCGCAGCAGGCGGCGCATGATCTTGCCGGACCGCGTCTTGGGCAGCTCGGGCACGACCATGATCTGGCGCGGCTTGGCGATCGGGCCGATCTCCTTGGCCACGTGGTTGCGCAGCGCGACGATCGCCTCCTCGGTGCCACCGGCCTCGCCCGCCGACTCGCGCAGGATCACGAACGCCACGACGGCCTGGCCGGTGGTGTCGTCCGAGGCACCCACGACGGCGGCTTCGGCCACGGTGGGGTGCGACACGAGTGCGGACTCGATCTCGGTGGTCGACAGGCGGTGCCCGGAGACGTTCATGACGTCGTCGACGCGACCGAGCAGCCAGATGGCGCCGTCGTCGTCCTTCTTGGCGCCGTCGCCGGCGAAGTACATGTTCGGGAAGCGCGCCCAGTAGGTGTCCTTGAACCGCTGGTCGTCGCCCCAGATCGTGCGGAGCATCGACGGCCACGGCTCGGTCAGGACGAGGTAGCCGCCCTCGCCGTTGCCCACCGGCTTGCCCTCGTCGTTCACGACCTCGGCGCTGATGCCCGGCAGCGGGCCCATGGCCGAGCCGGGCTTGGCGGTCGTCACGCCCGGGAGCGGGCTGAGCATGTGCGCGCCGGTCTCGGTCTGCCACCACGTGTCGACGATCGGGGTGCGGTCGCCGCCGATGTTCTTGCGGTACCAGACGTAGGCCTCGGGGTTGATGGACTCGCCCACCGAGCCCAGGATGCGCAGCGTCGACAGGTCGAACTGGGCAGGGATGTCGTCGCCCCACTTCATGAACGTGCGGATCGCGGTGGGGGCGGTGTAGAAGAGCGTCACGCCCTTCTCGGCGATGATCTCCCACCAGCGGCCCTTGTGCGGGGTGTCGGGCGTGCCCTCGTAGAGCACCTGCGTGGCGCCCTCGGCCGTGGGCCCGTAGACGATGTACGAGTGGCCGGTGACCCAGCCGACGTCGGCGGTGCACCAGAACACGTCGGTGTCGCGCTTGTGGTCGAAGACGGCGTCGAACGTGTAGGCGCACTGCGTCAGGTAGCCGCCGCTGGTGTGCAGGATGCCCTTGGGCTTGCCCGTGGTGCCCGACGTGTACATGACGTAGAGCGGGTGCTCGGCGTCGAACGCCTCGGGGGTGTGGTCGGTCGAGGACTCGTCGACCAGCTCGTCCCACCAGACGTCGATGTCCTGGTCGAACGCGACCTCCTGGCCGGTGCGGCGCACCACCAGCACGTTCTCGACCGGGCTCCTGTCGCCGAGCTTGGCGATCGCCTCGTCGACGGCGGGCTTGAGGGCCGAGGGGTTGCCGCGACGGTAGCCGCCGTCGGCGGTGATGACGAGCTTGGCCTCGCAGTCCTCCACCCGGCTGGCGAGGGCGTCGGAGCTGAAGCCGCCGAAGACCACCGTGTGCGGTGCGCCCACGCGGGCGCACGCGAGCATCGCGATGACGGCCTCGGGGATCATCGGCAGGTAGATGGCCACGCGGTCGCCGGCCTCGATGCCGAGCTCGGTGATCGCGTTGGCGGCCTTGGACACTTCGTCCTTGAGCTGGCTGTACGTGATGTCACGGGTGTCGCCGGGCTCGCCGACGAAGTGGAACGCGACCTTGTCGCCCAGGCCGTTCTCCACGTGGCGGTCGACGCAGTTGTACGCGACGTTCAGCTTGCCGCCGACGAACCACTTCGCGAACGGCGGGTTCGACCAGTCGAGGACGTCGGTGAACGGGGTGTCCCAGGTGAGCCGGTTCGCCTGCTCGCCCCAGAATCCGAGGCGGTCCTGCGCGGCGCGGTCGTAGGCCTCGGCGGTGACGTTGGCGTTGGCGGCCAGGTCGGCCGGCGGCTCGAAGATGCGGTCCTCGTGGGCGAGGTTGTCGATGCCGGTCTGAGTCACGAGTGGGCCTCCTGGCGCGGTGGGGGTTCTGGTGTCGCAGGTCACAACTGCCGACGACTTTACGGTGCCCCATGGCGGCCGGTGTGCGCCAGAGCACACCGACGAGCGGCCGCTGTCGTGCGGCGAGCGGTGCGCTCCCGGGCGGGAGACTTCACCTGAGCCAGCGCGAGAGCTCCTCGGCGAGGCCGTCGGCCTCGACCGGGCCGGTGACGTGGTCGGCGACGGCGATGAGCTCGTCGGGGGCCTGGCCCATGGCGACGCCGCGGCCGGCCCAGCGGATCATCTCGACGTCGTTGCTGCCGTCGCCGACGGCGAGGACGTCGGCGGCCGTGAGGCCCATCGAGCGGCTCACGACGTCGAGGCCCGACGCCTTCGAGACGCCCTCGGGCGCGAGGTCGAGCCACGCGGTGTAGCCGATGTAGTAGTTCGTGCCGTCGAGGCCGAGGTCCTCGACCAGCTTCGAGAACTCGTCGCGGTCGTGGTCGGGGG
The DNA here is from genome assembly GCF_054957925.1 of Aeromicrobium sp. JP4. Taxonomy (NCBI): domain Bacteria; kingdom Bacillati; phylum Actinomycetota; class Actinomycetes; order Propionibacteriales; family Nocardioidaceae; genus Aeromicrobium; species Aeromicrobium sp. JP4. The sequence goes on along the minus strand of NZ_CM143290.1, from coordinate 2,141,979 downwards.
CTCGCACGACGACGCGGGTGACTGGCTGCGAGACCATGCGGTCGACCTCGTCGAGGATGATCTTGCCGGTGATCTCTCCCTTGGGGAACGCGCGGTTCACGCGGTAGCCGATGCCGACCTCCTCGACCGCCACGAGCGCCTCCGGCACCCGCTCGAGCACACGCTTGACGGCCTCGCGGGCGTCGAACGTGGTGGTGTGGACGACCTCGAACGGGTCGACGTCGAACACCACGGAGCCGTTGCTGGCCACGCCGAGACCCTCACGGAAGCCCAGCTTGTCGAGCACGTCGTAGACGCCCGGGACCGCGCGGCCGGTGGCGATGACCACCGGGACGCCCTGCTCGCGCAGGCCGAGGATCGCCTCCTTCACCGCGGGGCTGAGCTCGTTGCGGTGGTCGACGATCGTGCCGTCGACGTCGAGTGCGACGAGCTTCGGGCGCCAGGTCACGCCGACGCCTGACCGATCGGCCTCAGGACCTCGCCGAGGAGCGGGTGCAGCGCCGCCGGCAGCCGCACCGAGCCGTCGGCCTGCTGGCCGTTCTCCAGCAGCGCCACGATCGTGCGGGTCATCGCGCACAGCGTGCCGTTGAGCGTGGCGACGTGCGAGGTGCCCTCGTCGGCCGCGCCGCGGGTGCGCACGTCGAGCCGGCGTGCCTGGAACTCGGTGCAGTTCGACGCCGACGAGAGCTCGCGGTACTTGGCCTGCGTGGGAATCCACGCCTCGCAGTCGAACTTGCGCACGGCCGACAGGCCCAGGTCTCCCGCCGCCACGTCGACGACCCGGAACGGCAGCTCGAGCTTCGCGAGCCACGCCTTCTCCCAGCCCAGCAGCCGCTCGTGCTCGGCGGCCGCCTGGTCGAGCGTGGTGTAGACGAACATCTCGACCTTGTCGAACCAGTGCACGCGGAAGATGCCGCGGGTGTCCTTGCCGTACGACCCGGCCTCGCGCCGGAAGCACGGGCTGAAGGCGGCGTAGCGACGCGGCAGCGACTCGGTGGGGAGAATCTCGCCGCCGTGGTAGGCCGCGAGCGGCACCTCGGAGGTGCCGACGAGGTAGAGGTCGTCCTTCTCCAGGTGGTAGACGTCGTCGGCCGCCTGGCCGAGGAAGCCGGTGCCCTCCATCGCCTGCGGCTTGACCAGCGCCGGGGGGATCATCGGCGTGAAGCCCCACTCGGCGGCCGTGGACATCGCCAGCTGCACGAGCGCGAGCTCGAGCTGGGCGCCGACGCCCGTGAGGTAGTAGAACCGCGAGCCGCTGACCTTCGCGCCGCGCTCGACGTCGATGGCGCCGAGCAGCTCGCCCAGCTCGAGGTGGTCGCGCGGCTCGAAGCCCTCGGCGGCGAAGTCGCGCGGCGTGCCGATCTCCTCGAGCACGACGAAGTCGTCCTCGCCGCCCGGGGGCGCGTCGACCGTGGGGTTCGGCAGGGACTTCAGCAGGAGCTCGAACGCCTTCGCGGACTCGGCCTGGGCGGCCTCGGCGGCCTTGACCTCGGTGCTCAGCTCCTTCGTGCGCGCCAGCAGCGCCTGCTTCTCGTCGCCCTGCGCCTTCGGGATCTGCTTGCCGAGCTGCTTCTGCTCGGACCGCACGGCCTCGAACCGCACGATCGCGGCTCGGCGGGCCTCGTCGGCCGCGATGAGCTGGTCGACGACCTCGGGCGACTCGCCCCGGCGCTCCTGGGCGGCTCGCAGCAGGTCGGGTTCGTCGCGCAACAGTCGGGGATCGATCACTCCGCCAGCCTAGCGAGGCGTGAACGGCCGAGTCGTCCCGGCGCGGTTACGCTGAGCGGGCCCCATTTCTGACGAGAGGACCGCAGTGACGATCGACCTGCGCCGCGCCGACGGCGACCGGCCGCTCCTGCCGACCGCCCTCATGGTGATCGGCGGCGTCGTGTTCGTCGTCCTCACGATCCTGGTGTCGATCCGCTGGCAGCCGCTGATGGACCTCGACCAGGAGGTCGCCGAGTGGGCCTACGACGTCTCGGCGTCGCGCGCCTGGCTGGTCGACCTCCTCGACTTCGTCGCCATCGTCACCAGCAACTGGACCGTCGCCATCGTGCTGTCGGTGCTCGCCGGTCTGCTGTGGTGGCGCAACGAGCGGCTCGTGGCGATCTGGGTGGTCGTGTCCGGTGTCGTGGTCCTGGCCGGCAACGCGCTGATCAAGCTCGCCGTGAAGCGCGAGCGTCCGGTGTGGGACCTGCCCCTGCACGAGATCGGCGGCTACTCGTTCCCCAGCGGACACTCCGCCGGCGCCGGGCTGTTCTTCACCGTCCTGGCCCTGCTCACGATCGTGGTCACGGGCCGCGGGCTGCGCCGGCGCCTCTGGCTGACGCTGTGGATCGTGCTCGCCCTCCTCGTGGCCGCCGACCGCGTCTTCCTGGGCGTGCACTTCCTCAGCGACGTCACGGCGGGCCTGTGCTTCGGCGTCACGGCCACGCTCCTGCTGTGGCAGCTCCTGGTCCACGGCCGCGGCCGGATGCCGTCCGAGCTCGCGGTCGTCACGGGCTCGGGCCGCCGCCGCGCCGCGGTGGTGCTCAACCCCGTCAAGGTCGGCGACATCGAGGACTTCAAGGCGAAGGTGCGCCAGGTCGGCGCCGCGCACGGCTGGGACGAGCCGCAGTGGTTCGAGACCACCATCGAGGACCCCGGCCACGGCCAGACCCGCCTGGCCCTCGACTCCGACGTCGACCTGGTCATCGCCGCCGGTGGCGACGGCACGGTGCGCGCCGTGTGCGAGGAGGCGACCCGCTCCGGCGTCGCGATCGGCGTGCTGCCCCACGGCACCGGCAACCTGCTGGCGCGCAACCTCGACATCCCCGTGAACACGCGGGACGCCCTGGACGTCGTGTTCGGCGGCCAGGACCGCGCGATCGACCTGGCCAGCTTCAGCACGGACGGCGGCACGGAGACCTCGTTCCTCGTGATGGCCGGCCTGGGCATGGACGCCATGATCATGACGGGCGTCAACGAGGACCTGAAGAAGCGCGTCGGCTACCTCGCGTACTTCGTGTCGGGCGTCAAGGCGATCACGTTCCCGCGCACCAAGGTCGAGATCACCCTCGACGACGACGAGCCGCGCCACTTCCGGGCCCGCACCGTGGTGATCGGCAACGTGGGCTTCCTGCAGGGTGGCATCCCGCTGCTGCCCGACGCGCAGATCGACGACGGGCTGCTCGACGTCGTGATCGTGGCACCCAAGCGCTTCATCGGCTGGCTGTCGATCGTGGCCCGCGTCATCACGCGCCGCAAGACCAACGACGCGCGGCTGACCCGCCTGTGCGCCCAGCGCGTGCACGTGAAGGCCGAGAAGCCCGTTCCCATGCAGCTCGACGGCGACCCGGTGGGCGAGGGCCGCGAGATCACGGCCGAGATCCACCCGGGCGTCGTCCTGGTGCGGGTGCCGGCCACGCTGGCCCCCGCCGAGTAGGGCTCAGCCGCCGGGGACGATGGCCGTGATGATCGTGCCGTCGGCGCGACGGCGGCCCGACACCGGCGGCGGGGTGCCCTCGATGTCGGGGCCCTGACCCTCCAGCGGCACCACGACGGGCTCGCCGGGCTTCACGGTGATCGAGCGCTTGCGCACGAAGAACGTGGGGTCGACGAGCCGGCCCTGCGCGTCGGGCTGCTGGTCCTCGACGAACAGCTCGAGCTCCTCGCGACGCACGGTGACCCGGACCCGGGTGCCGTGGAGCGTCACGCGGTAGGTCAGCTCGTCCCACTCCTCGGGCAGGCGCGGGTCGATCGAGAAGTCGCCCTGGTGGTCGCGGAAGCCACCGAAGCCGCTGGCCAGCACGCCCCAGACGCCTCCGGTCGATGCCACGTGGACACCGTCGGTGGCGTTCTTGTGGCGGTCGGCCAGGTCGACGAAGAGGGCGCCGAGGAAGTAGCGGTAGGCCAGATCGCGGTACCCGACCTCCGCGGCGATGATCGACTGCACCACGGCGGACAGCGTGGAGTCGCCCGTCGTGATCGGGTCGTAGTACTCGAAGTTGGCGCGCTTCTGCTCCGACGTGAAGTGGTGGCCCTGCAGGTAGAGGGCCAGCACGACGTCGGCCTGCTTGATCACCTGGAACCGGTAGATGACCAGCGGGTGGTAGTTCAGCAGCAGCGGCCGCTTGTCCAGCGGTGTGTGGTCGAGGTCCCAGACCTCCCGCTCGAGGAAGTGCTGGTCCTGCGGGTGGACGCCGAGCGCCTCGTCGTAGGGGATCGCCATGTTGCGGGCGGCGCGCTCCCAGTCGGTGATCTCGTGGTCCTGGAGCGCGAGCCGGGTGAGCATGCGCTGGTAGGCGATCTCGTCGCGCTCCGCGAGCCGCTTCACGGCGAACGCCGCCGCGCCCAGGTTGAACCGCGCCATGACGTTCGTGAACATGTTGTCGTTCACGACGGTGGTGTACTCGTCCGGACCGGTGACGCCGTGGATGTGGAACGTGCCCACCTCCTCGTCGCGCCAGAAGCCCAGGTCGACCCACATCCGCGCGGTCTCGACGAGGATGTCGATGCCCTGGCGGATCATGAAGTCCTCGTCGCCCGTGGCGAGGTAGTACTGCGTCACGGCATACGCGATGTCGGCGTCGATGTGGTACTGCGCGGTGCCCGCGGCGAAGAAGGCCGAGGCCTCCTCGCCGTTGATCGTGCGCCAGGGGAAGAGCGCTCCGGACTGCGACATCTCACGCGCGCGGCGCCGGCCCGCCTCGAGCAGGCTGTGCCGGAAGCGCAGGGCGTTGCGGGCGTGGTCGGGATTCGTGTAGGTCAGGAACGGCAGGACGTAGACCTCGGTGTCCCAGAAGTAGTGACCGCTGTAGCCCGAGCCGGTGACGCCCTTCGCGGGGATGCCCGCGCCCTCCGCGCGGGCGCTGGCCTGCGCCACCTGGAAGAGGTTCCAGCGGATCGCCTGCTGGATGGCGGCGTGCCCCGGGACCTCGACGTCGGAGCGGGCCCAGAAGTCGGAGAGCCACCCGGCCTGCGCCTCGTGCAGCTGCGTGACGCCGTCCTGCGCGGCGCGCTCGAGCGTGCGGCGGCACCGATCGACGAGCTCGCGCACCGGAACGCCGCGGGACGTGTGGTAGGCGACGAGCTTGGTGAGCCGGATCGTCTCGCCCGGCTGGGCCGCGATCCGGTACGTCACCTTGGCCAGGTCGTCCTCGACCTGGACCCGGGTCGTGTAGTCCAGGGAGGTCTCGAGCTGGTGGTCGGCCGCGACGGCCAGGGTCATGCCACTGTCGGAGCACCGGAAGCCCAGGGACACCCGTCCCTGATCGGCGTCGCCCCAGCTGTGCCGCGGCTCGAGAACCCGCCGGTCGAAGCCCTCGGACTTGCGGGGGTCGTGTCCTTCACCCATGGACTTCGAACGGACGTGGTACTCGTCCTCGCCGTCCTGACGGTTGAGGATCTGCGACGAGATCGCAATGGGCGCGCTGTCGTCGAGCATCGTGACCTCGAACTCCAGCACCGCGAGGTGGCGCTGGGCGAACGACACCATGCGGGTCGCCACGACGCGCACGCGCTTGTTCGACGGGGTGCGCCACAGGATCTCGCGCCGCAGCACCCCCTCGCGGAAGTCGATGGAGCGCTCGTACTCGAGCAGGTCGGCCACGCTCAGCAGCAGCGGCTCGTCGTCGACGTAGAGCCGGATCACCTTGGCGTCGGGGGCGTTGACGATCGTCTGGCCGACTCGCGCGAACCCGTAGGCCTCCTCGGCGTGGTGGATCCTCCACGTCTCGTGGAAGCCGTTCACGAACGTGCCGTGGGTGTGGGAGTCGCGGCCCTCGGTGACGTTGCCGCGCATGCCGAGGTAGCCGTTGCCCACCGCGAAGAGCGTCTCGGTGACGCCGAGGTCGGTCTGGTCGGGCGCGGTCTCGACGAGTCGCCACGGATCGGCGGGCCAGCGCACCCGGTCGAGGAAGTCGTCCGCCATCGGGGCCTCGTGCGAGCTCATGCGATCACCGCCGAGTGGGAGCGACGGCACGGGGGCACCGGGATCACGCGCTCGCTCACAGGAGCTCCGCCAGGTCCGAGACGACCACGTCGGCACCGTTCTCGCGCAGCGTCTCGGCGCCGGCGCCGCGGTCGACGCCCACGACGAGGCCGAAGTCTCCGGCGGCGCCGGCCTGGACGCCGGACACGGCGTCCTCGAGGACGACCGACCGCTGCGTGGGCACGCCGAGGCGCTCGGCGGCCGCCGCGTACGTGTCGGGACGCGGCTTGCCGGCGATGTGCTCGGCGGCCGCGACCTCGCCGTCGATGATCACCTCGAAGCGCTCGGTGATGCCGGCGGCCTCGAGCACGGGCCGGGCGTTGCGCGAGCTGGACACGAGGGCGGCCTTGACGCCGCGCTCCTCGAGGGCGTCGAGCAGCCGGATCGAGCCGGGGTACGCCTCGACCCCCTCGGTGCGCAGCACCTCGCGGAAGTAGTCGTTCTTGCGGTTGCCGAGCGCGCAGACGGTCTCGGCCGCGGGATCGTCGGACGGGTCGCCGTACGGCAGCTCGATGCCGCGCGACTCGAGGAACGAGCGCACGCCCTCGTAGCGCGGCTTGCCGTCGACGTACGCGAAGTAGTCGGCGTCGGTGTAGGGCTCGGCGTCCGGGTGCCCCGCGAGGAAGTCGCTGAACATCCGGCCCCAGGCCGTCTCGTGGACCTCGGCGGTGGGCGTGATCACTCCGTCGAGGTCGAACAACGCGGCGTCGTAGTCGTTCCAGTCCACGCAATCAGCCTAGGGGCTGCTCGCCGGTCACACCGAACCCCGTGACCGACGGCACGCCGATCAGCCCGTCGATTCAGCGAATGGTGACCTGACGGCTGACCAGGTCGCGGCGGGCCGTGCGCTCGGCAGCGGACAGCTCGGCGGTCTGCGCCTTGGCCTCGTCGAGCACGGCGACGAAGTCCGGGACCGCGGCATCGAGCTCGGTGGCACCGACGCCGTCGAGCTCCCAGACGGGCACCAGCAGGCCGTGGGCGCGGAAGATGCCGATCAGCTTGGTGCCCTCGCCGAGCGAGTCGGTGCCGGCGGCGCGCAGGCGGGCGAAGGCGTCGAGCAGCGGGCCCTCCTCGTCGAGCATGATCCAGCGCAGGTACGCGTGGTCGCCCATCTCGGTGACGTAGGCGGAGTCGGTGGCGGTGAGGCGCGTGGTGGGCGCCACGGTGGCGTTGGCCTCCTCGAGCGCCGACGCGGCCGCGGACGAGCCGCGGTCCTCCTCGACGAGCCACCAGTCGAAGCCGTCGTGCAACTCGATCTCGAAGGAGCCGTCGGGGTCGATGAGGTCCTGCAGGCGGGCGCCCACGCCCGGGGGCGTCATGCGGATGGGCGTGCCCGGCTCGGTCTCGCGGGCCACCTCGATGACGTGGGCCAGGTCGCGGCTGATGTCGCCGTGGTTGTGCATGACCTGCAGGCCGACCCAGATCTCGCCGTCGGGACGCACGAGCCCGGCGCCGGCACCCGGCAGCAGGGAGCAGATCCGGACGGTCCCTCCGTCGCGCAGGCCCACGCGGGCCGTGGCCGACGGGACGAACTCGCGCATCGCGACCCAGTCACCCTCGGACGGGAGTCCCTCGAAGGTGCGTGCCACGAACGGCATGCGCTGCTTGGCCGGCTTGGTTCCTCGCGACTTCTTGCCCATGGCCGACACGGTATCCGTCGGCGGCGGGGGTCCGGTGCTCAGGCCAGCGTGAGCTCGGCGCGCACGCAGGTGCCCTCGCTCAGGTCGACCGACCAGTTGTCGGCGACCCGGCTGATGATCGACAGGCCGCGGCCACCGAGGGAGTCCTCGTCGAAGGGGCGCGGCACGAGGTCGGCGCCGGAGCCACGACCGAAGTCGCGCACGCTCAGCAGGAGGTGACCGTTCTCGATCGCCCAGGAGATCTCCATGGCCCCGTCGTCGTCGGGGGTGCCGTGGGCGACGGCGTTCGCGATCATCTCGCTCAGCACGATGAGGGCGTTGTCGATGGCGGCCAGATCAGTGCGGTTGCGGGTGAGGAACGCGGCGAGCTTCGTGCGGGCGATGCCCGGGGTGGAAGACTCGAAGGGCAGTCGTACCAGGTCGCGACTCTCCACCATGTGTCCTCCTCCCCCAGCCCGTCTCGGTCGACACGCGCCTGGTCATGTGGGCAGGGCGCACCGTGCGCCACGACCGCATGACTAGTAACAATTAACCATTCAACCGGCCGGGATTCAAGACCCGGGAAAGGTGCCACGTCCCATGAGTGACTCCCAGGTGCCCCACGTCACGGTCGCCGAGGTGCCCGATCCGCTGCCGCCGGACTGGGTCGTGCTGGACGTCCGCGAGCCCCACGAGTGGGCCGCCGGTCACGTCCGGTCCGCGCTGCACATCCCCTTGGGACAGCTGCCGCTGCACGTCGGCGAGCTCGATCCGCAGCGTCCCCTGCTGGTGGTGTGCCACCTCGGCCAGCGGTCGGCGCGAGCCACCGCCTGGCTGACGTCGATCGGCCACCACGCGGTGAACCTCGAGGGCGGGATGGACGCCTGGGAGGCGGCCGGGCGGCCCGTCGTGACGTGAGCACGATCACGAACTTTGCACTGTGGCTCTTGGAGTGCAAGAATGCACTCCATGGCAAAGAGTGCAAGTTCGACCCGGCGTGAGCGCACCCTCGCGGCGATCGTGCGCCAGGCCCGCCTGCTGACCGACGAACGCGGTCTGGACGGCTTCACGATGGAGGAGCTGGCCGAGGCCGCCGGCGTCTCGCGCCGGACCCTGTTCAACTACGTGCCGGGCAAGCTCGACGCCGTGCTCGGCCCGGACCAGGACCCCGACGAGGCGATCGTCGCCACGTTCCTGTCAGGCGGCCCGACCGGTGACCTCCTGGTCGACGTGAAGGAGCTCGTGCGCACCTCGCTCGAGGCCGAGGTGCCCGACCCGGCCGAGCTCGCAGCGGTCCGCCGCATCCTGCGCCGCGACCATCGACTGATGTCGGCGGTGCACGAGCGCTTCGTCGAACGCGCCCGGAAGCTCTCCGACGCGATCGAGCACCGCGAGGGCAAGGCCGTCGACCCGCTGGACCTGCGACTCATCGGCAATCTGATCCTCACCCTGTGCGACGCCGCGCTCGACGAGTCGCTCGCCGACCCGTCGCAGACGGTCGCCCACCACTTCGACCGCGCCTTCGCCGCGACGAGCGCCCTGTTCGGCACCCGTCGCGCCTGATCCTCCGCCCACCCACCCGAGAAAGACCTTCATGGCAACCCTGCTCTACCGACTCGGCAAGACCGCCTACCGGCGCTGGCCGATCTTCATCGCCGCCTGGCTCATCGCGCTCATCGGCCTCGGCGCCGTCGCCGGCTACCTGTCCAAGCCGATGTCGAACACCTTCTCGATTCCCGGCATCGAGTCCGTCGAGGCGGCCGAGCTGCAGCAGGAGCTCTTCCCCGACGCCGCACCGGTCGACGCGCCCAGCGCGACGATCGTGGTGGCCGCCCCCGACGGTGAGCAGCTGTCGGCCGAGCCCCACGCGGGCACCGTGGCGACGCTCGTGTCCGAGCTGAACGCACTCGAGGACGTCGAGGACGGCGTCGTCGGACCGGTGGAGGCGGCCGCCGGGCTCGGGGCCCAGGCCGTCGGCGGCGTCGACCAGGCGCAGGAGCAGGCCACAGCCGCCGGCCAGCCGTTCGACCGCGACGCGGCCCTGGCCCGGGCGACCGCGCAGATCGACGCGGCCACCCCGCTGTCGGAGGACGGCCGCGTCGGCACGATCGCGTTCACGTTCGACACCCCCACGGTGCTCGAGGTGACGCCCGAGATGCAGGACGAGGTCACCGAGGTCATGGACACGGCGCGCGACGCCGGCCTGACCGTCGAGGTCTCCGGCTCCGCCATGCAGTCCATGGAGCCCGCCGGCGCGTCGTCGGAGCTGATCGGCATCGGCCTGGCCCTGGTGATCCTCGCCCTCACGTTCGGCTCGCTCGTCGCCGCCGGCATGCCGATCGTCACCGCCGGCATCGGCGTCGGGATCGGCCTCACCGCGATCACCGCGATGACGGCGATCACCGAGGTCCCGTCGAGCACCACGGCGCTGGCCAGCATGCTCGGCCTGGCGGTCGGCATCGACTACGCCCTGTTCATCCTGGCCCGCTACCGCAGCGAGCTGGAGCACACCGACGACCGCCAGGAGGCGATGGGCATCGCCGTCGGCACCGCCGGTTCGGCCGTGGTGTTCGCCGGTCTGACGGTGATCATCGCCCTCGTCGCGCTCAGCGTCGTCGGGATCTCGTTCCTCACGGCCATGGGCCTGGGCGCGGCCGCGGCGGTCGCCGTCGCGGTGCTGGTCGCGCTGACGCTGCTGCCCGCCATCCTGGGCATGCTGAAGACGAAGGCCTTCTCGCTGCGCTTCCGCCGCTACACGCCGGCCCGCGACGCCAACGGCCACGTCCTGAACCACGGCGTCCGCTGGGCGCGGTTCGTCGGCAGGGCGCCGCTGGTGTGGGTGCTGCTGGTCGTCGTGGGCCTCGGCGCCCTGGCGATTCCGGTGAAGGACATGCACCTCGCGCTGCCGACCGACAGCACCGCCGCGGAGGACACCACCCAGCGCAAGGCGTCCGACCTCGTCACCGAGGCGTTCGGCCCCGGCCGGCTCTCGCCGATGCTCGTGGTCGTCGACGCGCGCGGCGTGGAGGACCCCCAGGAGCAGCAGGCCGCCTACCAGGCCGTCACGCAGTGGGCCGCCGACCAGGACGACGTCGCGAGCGCCATGATGGCGGCGGGCAACGAGCAGGGCGCGATGATCCTGCTCACCCCGTCGTCCGGGGCCGAGGACACCGCCACCGAGGAGCTGCTCCAGTCGCTGCGCGACGGTGAGCAGGCCATCGAGGCCGAGACGGGAACGTCCATCGGCGTGACCGGGATGACGGCCATCCAGACCGACGTCTCGGAGAAGCTCTCCGACGCGCTGCCCGTCTACCTGGCGATCGTCATCGGCCTGGCCTTCGTGCTGCTGGTCATGGTCTTCCGCTCGCTGCTGGTGCCGCTCACCGCGACGCTGGGCTTCCTGCTGTCGGTGATGGCCACGCTCGGCGCGACCGTCGCGATCTTCCAGGAGGGCCTGTTCGGGATCTTCCCGGGCCAGCCGATCGTGAGCTTCATCCCGATCTTCCTGATCGGCGTGGTCTTCGGCCTGGCGATGGACTACCAGGTGTTCCTGGTGACCCGGATCCGTGAGGCCCACGTGCACGGTGCCTCGTACCGTGAGGCGGTCGTCGACGGCTTCCGCAACAGCGCGCGCGTGGTCACGGCGGCGGCGCTCATCATGACCTCGGTCTTCGCCGGCTTCATCTTCATGGACGAGCCGATCGTGCAGTCGATGGGCTTCGCGCTGGCGGCCGCGGTGATCTTCGACGCGTTCGTGGTGCGGATGGTGCTGATCCCCGCGCTGATGTACCTCATGGGCGAGAAGGCCTGGTACCTGCCGCGCTGGCTGGACCGGATCCTGCCCAACGTGGACATCGAGGGCGAGAACCTGCACCGGCCCCACCTCGAGGACCACTACGCCAAGGTGAACGCCTGATCCTCGGCCTGCACGGGCTGTCCACGGTTCCTCCGTGGGCAGCCCGTCGTCGTCCGTGGTGGCTCAGCGACCCCACACGCCGGGATCCCCCGGGTAGGACGGTGCGTTCGGCGGCACGACAGGCTGCGCGGCGGCCGGCACGACGGGCGGTGCCGGCACTGCGGGAGCCGGGCCCTCGGCGGCGGGCACGTACGGCGGGGGCGGCACCACGACATAGGCAGGGGCCGCGGCGGGCGCCGAGGCGGGCAGCGGCGGACGGCGGCGCTGGAGGCCTCGACGCCGGGCGGACCACTCGACGAGGGCCCAGAAGACGAGGCACATCACCGTGGACGGGACGACCTCGTTCCACAGCCCCGCACCTTCACCGCTGGAGTCGATGACGCCCACGATGTCGAGCACCATGAGGACGATGTTGTTGGCCACGTGCAGGGCCACGGCGGCCTCGAGGCCGCCGGTGCGGATCGTGAGCACGGCCGCGATGACGCCGAAGGCGAAGACCGAGACGAGCCCCCAGAACGAGTAGAGGTGGCCGGCGGCGAACAGCAGGCTCGTGGCGACGACGGGGACCGCCGTCCAGCGGGTCCACGAGCCGATCAGCTGCATCAGCCCGCCGCGGAACACGTACTCCTCGGCCGCGGCCTGGAACGGCACGACCAGCAGGACGACCGCCAGGGCGGCCAGGGCGCGCCCACCGGGTGCCTCGACGCTGACGGTCTCGTCGCCGGCCACCGCGGCCACCAGGACCGAGAGGCCGAGCGCCGCCACGACGACGAGGAACGCCAGCGCGAGACAGCGGCCGAGCCACGACCAGCGCAGGTGTCCCTCGACCGAGTGCAGGTAGCCCACGTGGCGCCGCCACACGAGCGCGACCGCCAGCACGACGCACGGCAGCAGCACCGCGATCGTGGCGAGCTGGAAGAGCAGCAGGCCCGGATCGTCCAGGGCGATGTCGGTGTCGGTCCCGTCGAGCCACGTGTCGAACGACGTGCCGGACGCCGCGACGCCGACGACGGCCACGATGACCAGGACGACGACCAGGACGACGTAGAGGAAGCTCCCCACGACCGCAGCGACCGGCAGCTTCCAGTGCGCGAAGTCGGGGGACTCGCGCGCCAGTCGGGGATAGGACGTCGTCGAGGTGCTCACGGCCGCATCCTCACACAGACGAACGACGCCCCCGGCCCTGTGTCCACAGCTTCGGGAACCACAGGGGCGGGGGCGTCGCGACGCGAGGCGTCAGATCACTTCGCGGCGGCCTTGAGGCGCGAGCCGGCGCTGACCTTCACGCCGTAGCCGGCGGGGATGTCGATGGTCTCGCCCGTGGCGGGGTTGCGGCCCGTGCGAGCGGCGCGCTGCACGCGCTCGACCGAGAGGACACCCGGGATCGAGATCTTCTCGCCCTTGGCGACCGAGTCGATGACGAGCTCGGCGAAGGCGGTGACGAACTCGTCGACGTCCTTCTTGGTGCTGCCGGTCTTGGCGGCCAGCTCGGCCACGAGATCGTTGCGGGAAAGTGCCACGATTCTGCTCCTGAAATGGATGAAATGGGTACTGCGTCAGTCTAGGGATGACACGGGAGGGTCCGCCTGCCGGGGGCCCCCGGGCGTGTCGCGAGATTTCAGTCCCAATCGGGTGCGGGGAGCTCCGTGAGGGCCTCGATCGCGGCCAGGTAGTCGGCCCGCGGAACCTCGCGCACCCCCAGCGTCGCCAGGTGGTCGGTCTGCCACTGGGTGTCGATGAGCCAGTCCGGGAGCACCGACATCCGCTCGACCAGGCCGACCAGGGCCGCCTTCGAGGCGTCCGTGCGGTGGTGGAACATCGATTCGCCTGCGAACAGGGCTCCGATCCCGAGTCCGTACAGTCCTCCGACGAGCCGCCCCTGCTCGTCACGGGTCTCGACGCTGTGCGCGTGCCCCAGCTCGAACAGCCGGATGTAGGCCTTGCGTATCGCGGGGTTGATCCACGCGCCCGGACGGCGCGGGTCGGCGCAGGCCGCGATCACCGCCTCGAAGTCCTGGTCCACGGTGATCGTGAACGAGCGCATCGAGCGCCGCAGCGAGCGCGAGACGCGCAGGTCACCCGGCCCGAGGACGCCACGGTCCATCGGCGACCACCAGAGCAGGCGCCTGCGGTCGGGCATCGGGAAGGCCCCGTGCTTGTAGGCCGCGATGAGGGTGGACGGCTCGAGGTCGGCGCCGGACGCGATGCAGTCCTCCTCGGGCCACTCCGCCGGCTCGAACGCCCAGGGCGAGGGCGGCAGGGGCACCGGTCTCATGCGTCAAGCATGGAGGTCAGGTGGTGCTCGACGGCACCGCCCCATTCGGCCATTTCCTCGCGGGTGGCGGTCAGCAGCGCCCGATGCCACGTCACGGCCCGGTTCACGGCGTGGGTGAAGCCCGAGGCCCGCCACAGCAGCTCGAACTCGGGCGGCTCGACCTCCCACACCTCGCACCAGGCGGGCGCGACGTCCTCCCACGCCACCGCGTCCTGCGAGGTCACGACGCCGTAGGGCACCGAGAGCAGCTCGACGGCGTGGGCCCACATGCCGTCGCCGAGGTCGAAGAACGCGACGTCGTCGCCCGAGCCGTGCAGGTTCCACGGGTGCAGGTCACCGTGCTGCCACGTGGACGGGACGGTCGACGCGGCGAGCTCGGCGCAGGCGTCGACGAGCTCGGGTCGACGCGCGCGCAGCTCCTCGATCCGCCCCGGCGGGACGCGACCGTCGTGGTCGGCAGGGGACTGCTCATGGATCTCCAGCAGCCGGTCGAACCGCGCGACGACCGTCTCCGGGCCCGCGTCCGGCAGGCCGGTGGCGAGCAGCTCGTCGCGGTGGCCGGCCAGCGCACGCTGCACGCGGGCCGCCTGTGCCACCGCCCGGCACCAGTCCTTCGCGGTGGGCGTGCGCTGGTCGCCGACGGTGGGGCCGTGGTCGAGCGTGAGCAGCCAGCCCCGCTCGCCGTCCACGGCCAGCGGCTCCTGCACCGCGTCCGGCACGAGGCGGGCCATCGCCTGCTGCAGGGGCGCCTCGAACGCCATCGCCGGGCACGTGGCCTTGAACCAGACCCGCCCGGCGTCGGTGGGGACGGTGAGCTGGGTCGACCAGGGCCGGATCCGGGGCTGCTCGATCTCGCCGGTCACCGCGATCGCGTGCCCGGCGAGGGCCCCCGTGAGCCACTCCACCGCGAGGGCGCGCCACTGGGGCGTCGCCACGTGCGTCGAGAACGGCTCCTGCGCCATGGCGCCACCCTAGGGGCGGGGCGCGCTCCCGGCGAGTGAGCGGATTCGCCCAGGCTTCCTATGCTTGCCGCATGGGTATGAAGGACCGCATCGCCAAGGAGGCCGGCACCCGTGTCGTGCCCAACGTGGCCTCCGGGTACGTCCGCACGGTGCTCGACAGCGCCATCGACGGCGTCGGGCCGCTGCGGTCGGTCGCCGAGACGGCCGGGGCGAAGCTCGCGGCGCACGGCGGTGACGTCGAGAAGGCGGTCGCCGCGCTGGTCCGCTCCCACACGAGCCTCGCGGGGCTCCAGGGCTTCGTCACCAACCTGGGCGGCATCGCGCTCGCGCCGGTCAGCGTCCCCGCGAACGTCGTGGGCGTGACGATCGTGCAGTGCCACCTCGTGGCCAGCATCGCCCACCTCCGCGGCTACGACATCGAGGACCCTCGCGTCCGCAACGCCGTGCTCGCGGTGATGCTCGGCGAGGACACCGTCGCCGACATGATCAAGAAGCGCACCCTGCCGTCCTCGCCGATGGCGCTCGCGACCTCGCCGATGCACGACCCGGTCCTCGACGACCGGATCGCCAAGGAGGTCACGGGCGAGCTCGTCGGCCGCACCATCGGTCGCCGCGCGCTCATGCTCGCCGGCAAGAAGATCCCGCTGCTCGGTGGCGCCGTCGGCGCGACCGCCGACGGCTTCGGCACGTGGCAGGTCGGTCGCTACGCCCAGGACGAGCTCAAGGACCGCCGGCTCCGACGCTGATCCGGACGTGGTCTCGATACGCCGCTCGCTGCGCTCGCGAGCTACTCGACCACCGGTGCGAGCTACTCGACCACCGGTGCGCGCCACCCGACCACCGGTGCGCGCCGCTCGACCACCGGTGATCGAGTAGCAGGGCGAGGAACGAGCCGCGTATCGAGATCAGGCCAGGGCGCGGACGACCGCGGAGGGGCTCTCGCGGCCCAGCACCTGCGCCATCGCGACGCTCGCGCGGACGAGCGCCGGCAGGTCGACGCCGTGCTCGATCCCCAGGCCGTTCAGCATCCACACGAGGTCCTCGGTGGCGAGGTTGCCCGTGGCGCTCTCGGCGTAGGGGCAGCCGCCCAGGCCGCCGGCCGACGCGTCGAAGGTCGTGATGCCGCAGCGCAGCGCCGCGAGCGCGTTTGCCAGCGCCTGGCCGTAGGTGTCGTGGAAGTGCATCGCGAGCCGGTCGGGCGCCACGCCGGCCGCGGCGAACTCCGCCACGAGCCGCGCCACGTGCGCGGCCGTGCCCACGCCGATGGTGTCGCCGATCGACAGCTGGGTGGCCCCGAGGTCGAGCAGGCGCGAGCCGACGCGCACGACCTCGGCGGGATCGACCGGGCCCTCCCAGGGATCGCCGAAGCACATCGAGACGTAGGCCCGGACGTCCACGCCCGCGTCGAGGGCGCGGGCGACGACCGGCGCGAACATCGCGAACTGGTCCTCGACCGAGCTGTTGAGGTTCTTGCGCGCGAACGTCTCGGTGGCACTGGCGAAGATCGCGATGTGCCGCACCCCGGCCTCCAGCGCGCGATCGAGCCCTCGCTCGTTCGGCACGAGGACGGGCAGCGGGACCGCACCGTCCATCGGCAGCCGCGCCACGACCTCACCGGCGTCGGCGAGCTGCGGAACCCACTTCGGGTGGACGAAGCTCGTGGCCTCGACCACCGGCAGCCCCGCCGCCATCAGGTCGCGGATGAACGCGACCTTGGCGTCCACGGGGACGATGCCCGACTCGTTCTGCAGGCCGTCGCGCGGACCGACCTCGTAGATCGTGACGCGCTCGGGCAGGGCGGGATCGCGCTCGACCATCGGCAGTGCGTCCATCAGTCCTCCCGGGCCTCGACGTGAAACAGCAGGTCACCCATCCTCACCTGACGGCCCACCGTGGCGGCCACCTCGGTGACGACGCCGGCGTGCGCGGCGGTGAGGGCCAACTCCATCTTCATCGCCTCGACGGCACCGAGCCGCTGACCGGCCTCGACCTCCTGGCCCGGCTCGACCTCAACGGCGATGATGGTGCCGGGCATGGGCGCCGTGACCTCGGCGTCGCCGGCGTGGACGGCGCGCGGGCGACGCGTGCCATCGGGCCGCTCGAAGACGTGGGTCTCGCCGCGGACGGCCACCCACGCCCTCGCCCCGTCGGTCGTGGCGGGCAGGACGTGGTCGGACCAGGACGTGATCTCGTGCCGCTCGCCCTCCTCGTCGACCACGGGGAGCAGCAGCGGCGCCGCGGGGCCGGCCAGCCTCCAGCCGTCGGCGGGTCGCGGCCACAGGAGCCGGGCCGCGCAGGCCGCCGCGGCCTCGGGCACGACCGGCAGCGACAGCAGCTCCTCGGGCGCGGTGTCGAGCCAGCCGGTGTCCATCTCGGCCGCACGGAACCGCGCCGAGTCCACGACCCGGCGCAGGAACCCGACGTTCGAGCGGATGCCGAAGACCGCCGTCATGTCGAGCGCCTCGACCATCGCGTCGACGGCCTCGTCGCGGTCGTCGCCCGTCGTGACGATCTTCGCGATCATCGGGTCGAACGCGGCGCTGACGTCGGCCGCGTCGAAGTCCTCGATGACCGACTCCACGCGGGCGCCGGGCCACCACACCTCGCGGATACGGCCGGCCTGCGGCAGGAAGCCCGCGTAGGGGTCCTCGGCGTAGACGCGCACCTCGACGGCGTGACCGTGCTCGGTGACCTCGTCCTGGCGCAACGGCAGCGGCTCGCCGGCGGCGACGGCCAGCTGCCAGTGGACGAGGTCGGTGCCGGTGACCTCCTCGGTGACCGGGTGCTCCACCTGGAGCCGCGTGTTCATCTCGAGGAAGTAGGCCTCGTCGCCGTGGACGAGGTACTCCACCGTGCCCGCGTTGACGTAGCCCACCTCACGGCACAGGGCGACCGCGGCGGAGCGGATCCGCTCGCGCACCTCGGGGTCCAGACCCGGTGCCGGAGCCTCCTCCACGACCTTCTGGTGGCGGCGCTGCACCGAGCAGTCACGGTCGAGCAGGTGCACCACGTGGCCCTGGCGGTCGCCGAAGACCTGCACCTCCACGTGACGACCACCCTCGACGTAGCGCTCGATGAGCAGGGTGTCGTCGTCGAACGCGGCGCGGGCCTCACGCGCGGCGGTGGTCAGGGCGTGGCCGAGGTCCTTCGGGTCGCGCACGACGTGCATGCCCTTGCCGCCACCACCGGCGGCGGCCTTCACGAGCACGGGGTAGGCGTCGGTCGGCACGGCGCCGGGCTCGTAGCGCGGCATGACCGGAACTCCGGCCCGCTCGGCGACCTCGCGTGCCCGGTCCTTGCGGCCCATCAGCTCGATGACGTCGGCGTCCGGCCCCACGAAGACGAGCCCCGCCTCGGTGACCGCCCGCGCGAACGCGGCGTTCTCGGAGAGGAAGCCGTACCCGGGGTGGACGGCTGCGGCGCCGGCCTCGCGCGCGGCCTCGACGATCGCGGCGCCGTCGAGGTACGACGGCACCTCGACCGCGGCGTCGGCCCACGGGAGGTGAGCGGTGTCGCCGGCGACGTGCACGGCGATGCCGCGGATGCCGAGCTCGCGGCACGCCCGCAGCACGCGGGCGGCGATCTCGCCGCGGTTGGCGACCAGTACGGAGTCGAGGGTCATGTCACTCACATCCGGAAGATGCCGAAGCTCGGCGCGGGAACGGGGGCGTGGGCGGCCGCGGCCAGGCCGAGGGCCAGGACCCGTCGGGTGTCGACCGGGTCGATGATCCCGTCGTCCCACAGTCGCGCGGTGGAGTAGTACGGCGAGCCCTGGGTCTCGTACTGGTCGCGGATCGGCGCCTTGAACGCCTCCTCGGCGTCGGGCGAGCCGAAGTCGCCGCGCACGGTCGCCAGGACCGAAGCCGCCTGCTCGCCGCCCATCACCGAGATCCGGGCATTGGGCCACATCCACAGGAACCGCGGGTCGTAGGCGCGGCCGCACATGCCGTAGTTGCCGGCGCCGAACGAGCCGCCGATCACCACGGTGAACTTCGGGACGACGCTCGAGGCGACCGCCGTGACGAGCTTCGCGCCGTCCTTGGCGATGCCGCCGTTCTCGTACTCCCGGCCGACCATGAAGCCGGTGATGTTCTGCAGGAACACCAGCGGGATGCCGCGCTGGTTGGCCAGCTCGATGAAGTGCGCCCCCTTGAGGGCCGACTCGCTGAACAGGATGCCGTTGTTGGCCAGGATCGCCACGGGCCAGCCGTCGATGTGCGCGAACCCGCACACGAGGGTGTCGCCGTAGAGCGGCTTGAACTCGTGCAGGCGGGAGTCGTCGACGATGCGGCTGATCACCTCGCGGACGTCGTAGGGGGTGCGCGAGTCCACCGGGACGACGTCGTAGAGGCCGTCAGGATCCTCGCGCGGCGGCATCGGCTCGCGGCGCGCGATCGTGGGCTCCTGCGGACGCGCGAAGGTGTCGACGATCGAGCGCACCAGCTGCAGCGCGTGGTCGTCGTCGTCGGCCAGGTGGTCGACGACGCCGGAGACCTTGGCGTGGACCTCGCCGCCGCCGAGCTCCTCGGCCGTGACGACCTCGCCGGTCGCGGCCTTCACGAGGGGCGGACCACCGAGGAAGATCGTGCCCTGGTCGCGCACGATCACCGACTCGTCGCTCATCGCCGGGACGTAGGCGCCGCCCGCGGTGCACGAGCCCATCACCGCGGCCACCTGCGGGATGCCGCGCGACGACATCTGCGCCTGGTGGAAGAAGATCCGGCCGAAATGGTCGCGGTCGGGGAAGACCTCGTCCTGCATCGGCAGGAAGGCGCCCCCGGAGTCCACGAGGTAGAGGCACGGCAGGTGGTTGTCCGCCGCGATGGTCTGGGCCCGCAGGTGCTTCTTGACGGTGAGCGGGTAGTACGTGCCGCCCTTGACCGTCGCGTCGTTAGCCACGATCACGCACTCGCGCCCGGAGACGGTGCCGATGCCCGTGATGATGCCGGCGCTCGGGACGGCGAACGGGTCATCCCCGTAGAGCCCGTAGGCGGCGAGCGCGCCGATCTCGAGGAAGGGCGAGCCCGGGTCGAGCAGCCGGTCCACCCGCTCACGCGGCAGCAGCTTGCCGCGCGAGACGTGACGCTCGCGGGCCTTCTCCGACCCGCCCAGCCGGGCGGTGGCCGTGCGCTCCCTCAGCTCGGCGACGAGCTCTCTCATGTTCACGGCTCGAAGGTTAACACTCATTAACCTGCGCTGCTATGCTCCTGCCGTGAGCCGCCGCGAGCAGATCCTCGACACCGCCGCCGGACTGTTCGCCGAGCGCGGCTTCCACGGCGTCTCGGTCAACGACATCGGCGAGGCGTGCGGGATCTCCGGCCCGGCCCTCTACAAGCACTTCGCCGGCAAGGAGGACCTGCTGGCCCACTCGCTCACCTCCATCAGCGAGCGGCTCCTCTCCGAGGGTCGGCAGCGTCGCGCGGAGGCCGGCGATCCGGCCACGGCCCTCGACGCCCTCATCGCGTGGCACGTCGAGTTCGCGCTGACCCACCCGGCGCTCATCGTGATCCAGGACCGCGAGTGGTCGAACCTCCCGCCGGCCGCCCAGGCCGCCGTCCGCGAGCTGCAGCTGGCCTACATCGACGCGTGGGTCGAGACCCTGCGCGAGCTGCGCGCCGACCTCGACCGCGCGACGGCCCGTGCCGCCGTCCAGGCGGTGTTCGGGCTGATCAACTCCACCCCGCACTCGGCGCGGATCAGCGCGGACTCGATGGCGCGGCTGCTGGCGTCGATGGCGCGCGCCGCGCTGCTCGCGACCTGAACGAGATCGTGGCGACCGCCACGCCGACCATCATCACGATGCCGCCCACCCACTCCAGCGCGCTGGGCACCTCGTCCAGCGCGACCCACGCCGACAGGACCCCGACCGGCGGGACGAGCAGGATGAACGGCACGACGCTGGCCGCGGGGTACTTCGCCATCAGGCCGTTGAAGATCGTGTAGCCCACGAGCGAGGACAGCACCACGGTGTAGAGCGTGCTGATCCAGGCCTCGATCCCGAACCGGCCCAGGGCGGCCGAGATCTCGGCCGGCCCCTCCACCGTGAGCGAGACGGCGAGCGCGGGCAGCGGCACGACGAGCGCCGACCACACCACGAGCGACAGCCCCGACGACACCTTCGCGGCCCGCGCCACGACGTTGCCGATCGCCCACGAGAGCGCGGCGCCGATCGTGACGAGCAGCGGGACCAGCGGGGCGTCTTGGTGGAAGCCCCAGGCGACGATCGCCAAGCCGGCGGTGCCGATCGCGGCGCCGATGCCCTGACGACGGGACGCCCGCTCGCCGAGGACTCCGGCGGCGATCAGGATCGTGAAGATGACCTGCGCCTGCAGGACCAGCGCGGCCAGGCCTGCGGGCATGCCGATGGCCATCGCCAGGTACAGCAGCCCGAACTGACCGAAGCTCATGAAGAAGCCGACGGCGACGACGACCTGCCACGAGGCCTTGGGCCGCGCCACGAAGAACACGAGGGGGAACGCCACGAGGACGAACCGGATCGCCAGGAAAAGGAAGGGCGGCACGTCGGCGAGACCGACGTGGATGGCGACGAAGTTGCAGCCCCAGAGCACCGCCACGAGGACGGCGAGCAGGCTGTCGCGGCGGGTCACCGGGCCATGCTGTCAGGTGGGCGTCACCCGGCGCAGCGGCGCCCGCTGCCAGTCCTCGTCAAGATCACGCCACCGGCGGTCTCACATCGGCAGCGAGATCACCGGCGGCACGGGGGTGCCGGCGGCGAGGAGGTCGAGCACGTCGCGCTCGTGGGACACGAACGGCTCGGGCAGGGCCGACAGCGGGTACCACCCGGCCTCGGCGGCCTTGTCCGCCTCCAGGTGGGCCGCGTCGCCGCTCCACCGCGTCACCTCGAAGAAGACGTCGATCCGCTGCTCGACCTGCGGGCCGCCGCGCTCGAAGCGGTGGATCGCGGTCACGGGACGCAGATCGTCGGGCGCGATCGTCACGCCGGCCTCCTCGAGCGCCTCGCGCACCGCGGCCTCGTGCACGGACTCGCCGGGGTCGACGTGGCCGGCCACGACCGCCCAGTACCCGTCGCGGTACCCGGTCCCGGCGCGACGCTGCACGAAGACCTCGTCGCCGCGGCGCAGGATCACGTAGGCGGCGGCGACGAGCAGCGAGCGGGAGTCGGCGTGGTCGTCCAACGGGTAGTGCTCGGTCACGCCGCCAGTGTTCCAGACCGAACCGGGGACAGCCGTGGCTCAGGGCCGGCAGCGCTCGGCGTAGAACTCCTCCAGCGACTCGCGGACCGCATCGTCGAGCGGCAGCGTGAAGTACGCGTGATCGATGTCGGTGGTGCGCACGCGGACGCCGAAGCGCGACCCGACCTTGTCCTCGGCGACCACATGCGGATCGCAGCGACCCATGACGACGTCGAGTCGCACGCGCTGCGGCTGGTCGAGCGGCAGCTCCACGTCCACCGGCGTGGCCGGCCCGAACGCGAAGCGCAGCGTGGGTGCGAAGCCGAGCAGCACCACGTCGTTCGGCTCACGGGGAGCGAGGTCGAGGGTGGCCGACCACGTGTCGCCGCGGACCTCCGGCGGGCCGACCGTGACCGTGGTGGCGGCGTCGAACGCCTGCTCGCCGCAGTCCCCGTCGACCAGGTCGCGCAGCACGCCGTACGGGTCCTCGACGTCCACTCGCGAACGGCGATCGTCGTCGCCGGTGCGGTAGGTGAACTCCGCGACCGTCGCGAGGTCCTCGCCCTCGGGGCACGTGCCGGCGGGCGGGTCGACGTCGATGCCCGTGCCGAAGCCCGGACCGACCGACTCCGTGCCCGACCAGTCGACCGCCTCGGACCACCGGTTCGACTCCAGGCGCATTGCCGAGAGCGTGATCTCGCGGTCGGTGTCGTTGCGGATCGCGATCGCGATGTCACGGGTCAGCCGCTTGCCGCGGTACTGCATCACCTCGGCCGTGAACCCCTCCGGCGCGTCCTCCAGGTCGGGCGCGGCCGAGCACCCCGCCACCACCAGGAGGGCTGAGACCAGCGCGACACGACCCCGCATGGGCCGAGTGTAGGACCGCTCAGGCGTGCCGCAGGGTGCGTCGCGAGATGAGCGCAGCGGCCAGGGCGACGAAGATCGCGGCACCCGCGGTGAACTGCACACCGAGGTCGAACGCCGAGGCGGCCGAGGCGTGGATCCACCCCTGCACCGGCGCCGCGAACTGCTCGGCGAACTGCAGGGTGCTGCCGAGGGTCTCGAACGCGTTCTCCTGCTCGCCGAACTTCGCGACCGCCGGGACCGTCAGGTTCGAGCGGAACGTCGCGGTGAGCACGCTGCCGAGCACCGCGGTGCCCAGGACGGCACCGATCTCGTAGGCGGTCTCGGAGATCGCCGACGCGGCGCCCGCCTTCTGCGGCGGCACGCTCGACAGGATGAGGTCGTTGGTGATCGTCTCGGCCAGGCCGATGCCGATGCCCAGGATCAGGAACGCCACACCCACCGAGAGCACGGTCGGGTGACCCGTGAAGGCCGCCAGCGCGTAGCCGCTGGACGACAGCATGAAGCTCAGCGGCACGAGGGTGCGCGCCGGGACCCGCTCGACGAGACGTACGGCCGCGAAGCCGGCCGCCATCGTGGCGATCGAGCCCGGCACCAGGACCAGCGCCGACTCCAGCGGGGACAGCCCCAGCACGAGCTGGAGCAGCTGGGCGCCGAAGTAGAGGAAGCCCGCCAGTGCCATGAGGCTGAGGGCGTTCGCCGCCAGGGCGCCGCTGAAGACCGGGTTGCGGAACAGGCTCAGGTCGAGCATCGGCGTGGCACTGCGCTGCTGGCGGCGGATGAACCACCAGCCGGCACCGAGGCCCAGGGCCAGCGCGGCGAGCGTGGTGTCGTCGAGGCCGGCCGTGGCACCGTGCTTGATCGCGAAGACGAGCGGCACCATCGCGACCAGCGACAGCACGACCGAGGTCGGGTCGAACGGGCCGGGCTGGGGGTCGCGCGACTCGGGGATGAGCGCGAGCGCCGCGGGAACGAAGGCGATGATCAACGGGACGTTCAGCAGGAACACCGAGCCCCACCAGAAGTGCTCGAGCAGGTAGCCGCCCACCACCGGGCCGAGGACGGCACCGCCGGAGAACATGGCCGCCCACGCCGCGATCGCGGTGCGCCGGTCGCGCGCGTCCTCGAAGATGTTGCGGATCAGCGACAGCGTCGAGGGCATGAGGGTCGCGCCGAAGAAGCCGAGCAGCGCACGGCCCGCGATCAGCATCTCCGGGCTCGTGCTGAAGGCCGCGAGCACGGAGGCGGCGCCGAATCCGACGGAGCCGGCCACGAGCAGGCGGCGGCGACCGATGCGGTCGCCGAGGCTGCCCATGGCGATGAGCAGACCGGCCAGCATGAGCGCGTAGATGTCGACGATCCACATGAGCTGGTTGCCACTCGGGCGCAGCTCGCGACTGATCTCGGGCAGCGCGAAGGACAGCACCGTGTTGTCGACCGAGACGAGCAGCACGGGCAGCATCAGCACGGCCAACGCGGACCATTCGCGTCGGCCGGCACGGGCGGCATGAGGTGTGAACGTGGACATCACCCTTACTGTACCGTCCAGACGGTACAGTTCCAAAATGACTCGCGTCACAGGGCTTTCCGGTGATCAGGGTCACCCGCGTCGCAGGTTCCGGGCCGTGGACGCGGCCGGATCACTAGGCTGAGCCCATGGCCGAGGAGCGCAGTACCCGCGATCGCGTCCTCGACGCCTTCGAGCGCCTGCTGGTGGGCGCAGGCAGCCGCGCCGCCACGCTGGACGCCGTCGCCGCGGAGGCCGGCGTCTCCAAGGGCGGGCTGCTGTACCACTTCCACAGTCGTGAGGCCCTCGTCGACGGCATGGTCGAGCGGCTGCGCGAGCAGGCGGCTCGCGACGTCGAGCAGATGCGCTCGGCCGAGCAGGGCCCCGTGGCGTTCTACCTCGAGACCTCCGTGGACACCGGCAGCGACTTCGACCGCGCCCTGATCGCGGCGTCGCGCATCGCCCAGGAGCACGACCACGGCGCGCGCGCGGCGCTGGCGGACATCCGCGACGCGTGGTTCGGCGTCCTCAACGAGCACCTCGGCGACGAGGCCCTCGCCCGCACGATCCAGCTCATCGGCGACGGCCTCTACTTCGACGACACCACCGGCCTGGGCAGCCCCGACGCGCTCGGCCACGTGCGCGAGGTCCTGGGCCGCCTCGGCCAGTGAGCCGCGTGTCGGGCCGGCCGGCGCTCAGGTGGACACCGACCCGGACGTGACGCATCGTGGGGAACTCCGAGTCCTTCGACGAATGAGGCCATCCGCATGACGCAACGCACCCCACGACGCGCGCGCAGCGCCGTCACCGCACTCGCCGGCGCACTCGCCCTGACGGCGATCTCGTTCGTCTCACCGACGAGTGCGCAGGCCGCGACGAAGTTCATCGTCGTCCAGCACAACGTGGAGAAGAACGGCGCGGCGATCACCCACGCACTGGCGAAGGCTCACAGCCTCGGCGCCCAGGCGGTGACCCTGCAGGAGGTCTGTGCGAGCGACGTGCCGCTGATCCAGGGCTACGCCGCCAGCGTCGGCCAGACCTGGTCGGTGCATGCGCAGCAGAGCCGTACCGCAGGCTGTGGCGCCCGGGGCGACGTGATGACCGTCGCCGTGCGGACCGCGGCCGGCGCGGACAACGTCGTCCGGTCGCTCTCCCAGGACGAGTCCGTGAACGACGACGGCAGCCTGCACACGCGGCAGCAGGAGCTGGTGTGCGTGCGGTGGACGGACACCTCCGTGCGCACCGTGTGCTCCGTGCACGTCGCGCTGGGCAAGGCGTACGTCGTCGGCAACCCCTCCCTCAACGCGCGCAAGACCCAGATCAAGGAGATCAAGGACATCACCGCGACGTTCATCGGCAACGGCCAGCTGGTCGTCGTGGGCGGCGACTTCAACGCCGTCCCGAAGGACCCGGTGCTGAACCGCATGTACGCCCGCGGCGTCGACGAGGACGGCAACTCCCCGAACGGCAAGTTCTTCGAGGCGGCGCAGCTCGAGGGGCAGACCTCCAACCGCGGGGGCAACGCCACCGACCAGAGCGGCAAGCGCAAGATCGACCACGTGTTCTTCTCGAACAACAAGACCCCGTGGACGCAGTCGGGCGCAGCCTTCAACGCCCTCGACAGCCCGTCCGACCACCAGCTGGTCGTCGCGAAGGCCACCGTCCAGGGTTGACGCCGCGGCGCGGCGCCGGGGTCACCACTCAGGCGTCGCGCCAGACCGGCTCGAGCCGCTCGAACGGCAACCGGTCCAGGACGGCGAGGTCGGCGGCCGCGACCTCGTAGCTGACGCGGTCGGGGCCGTAGGCCACGTCGATCACGTCGGTGTCGCGGCGCAGGCGGCTCTCCATCGCGCCGACCTCGGTGACCGGGACGGTCACCCGGGCCCGCTGCCAGAGGACCCGCTCGCGGACCCCGGCCTCGTCGAGCGCTGCCCCGGTGGCTTCGGCGTAGGCGCGGGCGAGGCCTCCCGTTCCCAGCAGCGTGCCGCCGAACCACCGCGTCACGACCACGACGACGTCGCTGACCTCACGTCCCGTGAGGACCTCGAGCATGGGTCGTCCGGCGGTTCCCGAGGGCTCGCCGTCGTCGTTGCTGCGACGCACTGCGGCCTCGGGGCCGACGATGAAGGCGGTGCAGTGGTGCCGCGCGTCGTGGTGCGTCGCGCGGACGTCGGCGATGAGCGCCCGGGCGCTCGCCTCGTCCTCCACGCGCCCCACACGCGCCAGGAAGCGCGACCTCAGCACCACGATCTCGGCCTCGGCGGTGTCGCCGAGGCCGAGATCGATCGTGCGGTAGGTCGCCACCCTCAGCGCTTGCGCAGTTCCAGGAAGATCGAGGGACCGAAGTCGCTGGAGGCGAGGGGCTTCTGGAGCACGCGCTCGACCGCGACGAGCACCTTGCCCGGCACGTAGCGCTTGAGCTTCTGGCTGCGCAGGTTCGACACCGACAGCTTGCGCTGCAGCACCAGGCCGGCCGCGGCCAGCTGGCCGACGACCGTGTCGATGTTGTGGTTCACGAAGGCGATCGCGTCGGGCTCGTCCGCGGCGACGGTACGGATGCTGACGGGCTCCTTCGGCAGCGCCTTGCCGGCCTTCTTGAACGCGCGACGGTTCTTGAAGTGGCCGTAGTTCGCGACCTCGATGATCGCCGTGCCGCCGGGCGCGAGCACGCGGGCGATCTCGGCGAACTCCTCGGTGGGCTCGGGGATGTGGTGCATGACCCGGACCATCGTGATGAGGTCGAGCTCGCCGTCGCCGAACTGCAGGGCGTCGGCCTGCTGGCGCGCCTTGATGACGTCGGTGCCCTCGAGGAACTTCTCGGCGGCGTCGAGCTGGGTCTGGCTGGGCTCGGCGAGCGTGACCTGGTCGGCGTACTCGCGCAGCAGCAGCGCGAGGCGGCCGAAGCCACCGCCCACGTCGGCGGCCTTGGCGAACCGGCGGCCCTTGAGCAGCCGGCGGATCGCCACCTGCTCGGCGGCGTTCTCGTAGTCGCGGTTGTTCCAGTACTGGGTGTAGTCGTATCCCCGGTCGTACTGGTCGGCGACCTTCTTGCTGGGCTTGTCCTCGTTCACCGGGCAACCCTAACAATCAGGGGCTGAACGGCGGTCATCGCCGGACGCCGGTCAGCGGCCGAAGCGGCGCGGACCGAACTCGGGCTCGGTCTTCGCCATGCCGGCCTTGCGCGCGACGTCGGTGTTCGGCGACTTGAGCATGGCCCGCTGGTACTTGCGCTCGAGCGCGAACGCCCGGCGCGGCTTGGCGAGACGGGTCTCGTTGAGCAGGCGCTTCGACGCGGCGACGGAGTCGGGCGAGCGCGCGAGGAGCTGGTCGATCAGCTCGAGGGCGGGCTTGGTCGGGTCCTCGGCGACGCCCGAGGCGATGCCGTACTCGACGGCCTGCTCGCCGGAGAACACCTCGCCGGTCATCACGAGGCGCTTGGCCAGGTCGGCGCCGACCAGCTCGGCCAGCGCCACGGTGCCGCTCATGTCGGGGACCAGGCCCCACTTGGCCTCCATGATCGACCACTGGCAGTCGGGGGTGGTGAACCGGAAGTCCGCGCCCAGCGCCAGCTGGATGCCGCCGCCGAACACGTGGCCGCGCGTCACGGCGATGACCGGAACGGAGAGCTCGCGCCAGGCCCACAGCGGCTGCTGGAACTTGTTCGTGCCCTTGAGCGGATTCGGCATGAAGTACCGGGCGACGCGCTTCTTGTCGGTCATCACCTGGCCGAAGTCCAGGCCCGCGCAGAAGGACGGGCCGCGGCCCTCGAGCAGCACCGCGCGGACGTTCGGATCGGCCTCGATCCGGTCGGCGGCCTCCAGGAGGCCGTCGAGCACGCCGAACGTGATGCCGTTCAGCTTGTCGGGGCGGTTGAGCCAGACGTGGGCGATGGGCCCCTCGATCTCGGTGACGACATGCTGTTCGGTCATGCGCTCAGGGTAGATCGTCGCCGAGCGCCTTCCGCAACTGCCGCACGGTCTCGGTCAGGGAGTGCGACGTGACGACGTCCCGCGGCCACCCCGCACCACCGAGGAACAGTGCGGTGTGGCGCCCCAGCTCGGCCAGCCGTTCCAGGGTCTCGGGCCCCGGCTTCATCACCGAGGACCAGAGGAACACGGCGTCGGGCCGGCTGCTGCTCACGAAGGACTCGAGCGACTCCATGGGCAGCCTGGCACCGAGCTCGGTCCACCCGTGGCCGTGACGGGCCAGGGCCGCGCCGAGCGCGACGATCGGCAGCTTGTGCTGCTCGTCCTCCACGCTGGCCAGCACGACCCGCGCCGGCCCGCGCGAGGGGTAGCGGTGCGCCGCCGCGCGCAGGGCCGTCAGGACGCACGCGGTGACGAGGTGCTCGCCGGCCACGTCGATCCGCCCGTCCTCCCAGTACAGGCCGACCTGGATCATCGCCGGGGCGATGGCCGAGTCCCAGGCCTCCTCGACGCCGAAGCGCTCGATCGCGCTCTCGGCGGCCTCCTGCACCTTCGCGGCGTCGAGCTCCTTCGCGCCCTCGAGCATGTCGAAGACGGTCTGCTCGTGGGCGGAGGCCCTGAGGCCGGCGGGTCCGGCCCCCACGATCGCGGCCAGCTCGTGCGGCGAGAGCCGCTTCACCCGCTCGGCGGCGTCGTGGGCGGGGACGCCCGACTCGATGAACCGGGCCATCGTCGCGACGCGGTCGGCGTCGACGATCGTGTAGCGACGGTGGCCGCCCGCCGTACGGAAGGTCGGACCGACGCCATAGCGGCGTTCCCAGGTCCGGAGGGTGGGAGCCGCGATTCCCAGCATCTCGGAGAGGGTACCCACGGTCCAGCGGCGGTGCATGCGGTCGATCATAAAACTTATTCAGGGTGCTTGCACAATGAATAGATTAGGTAGTACCGTCGAACTACTTGCCGGGTTGCGCACACAGCTCGAGTCAGTCCTCACCCTTGGGGAAGGGGCAGGAAACATGGTCAACATCAAGCGACTTCCGTCGCCCATCATTGAGTCCTACGAATGGCAGTGGGAGGGCGCCTGCATGGGCGTCGACTCCTCCGTTTTTTTCTCGCCCGAAGCTGAACGCGGCATGAAGCGCCACCGCCGTGAAGAGTCCGCCAAGGCCGTCTGCGCCACGTGCCCGGTCATCGACCGGTGCCGGGAGCACGCCCTCGCCGTCCAGGAGCCGTACGGCGTCTGGGGTGGCCTCACCGAGTCCGAGCGCACCGAGATCCTGGCCGGCCGTCAGGCCGCTGTCGGCTGATGGCGGCGCCGAAGAAGGCGAAGGCCAGCACCTCCGCCAAGATCCTCTACCAGCCGGTCGGGCTGATCACGTCGATCCTGGCGGGTCTGATCGCCTCGGCGGTGTTCAAGCAGGTGTGGAAGCGCGCCAGCCCGAACAGCGAGGGCGATCCGCCCAACCCGACCCAGTCGGAGTTCCCGCTCAAGGAGATCCTGCTCGCTGCGGTGATCCAGGGCGCGATCTTCTCCGGCGTACGTGCGATCGTCCAGCGGCAGGGCGCCAAGGCGTTCGCCAAGGCGACGGGTGAGTGGCCCGGCGACTGATCGTCTCCTTCTCAGCTGACGTCGGTTCCCTCCTCCTGCCGACCTCAGCACTCTGGCAATGGCCGCGGGTTCTCCCCCCGCGGCCATTGCGCGTCCCGGGCACGCTCAGCGCGCTGCCAGGACGACGACCGACTGCCCGAGCGCGGGATAGGTCGAGCCGAACGACACCTCGTCGTCGGGACGGGCGGTGTCGACCTCGAGCCGCCAGGCACGGTGCTGCCCCGGGTCGGGGAGCGCCATCTCGATGTCGCCGCCCACGTTGAGGACGACGAAGACGGCGTCGTCCAGCGCCTCGCCCATCGGGTCGCCCGCAGCGCCCCGCAGGAGCAGGCCCACCGACCGCCACTCGGGGTCGTGCCAGTCCTCGGCCGTCGGGGTCGCCCCGTCGGCCCGGTGCCACGTCACGTCTCTGTGGCCGTCAGCGCGCTCGCGGCCGTGCATGAAGGTGCGCTGGCGCAGCACCGGCTGCTCGCGGCGCAACCGGACGAGCCGGCGCACCAGCGCGAGCAGCCCGGTGTCGGGCGCCGACCAGTCGATCCAGCCGAGCTCGTTGTCCTGCGCGTAGGCGTTGTTGTTGCCGCCCTGGCTGTTGCCGATCTCGTCGCCGGCCAGCAGCATCGGCACCCCCTGCGACACCAGCAGCGTCGCCAGCAGCCCGCGCACCCGGCGCGCCCGTGCGGCCAGGACGTCGGGATCGTCGGTGGGGCCTTCGACCCCGAGGTTGTCCGAGAGGTTCTCGTCGTGGCCGTCCCGGTTGTCCTCGCCGTTGGCCTCGTTGTGCTTGTGCGCGTAGGAGGCGAGGTCGGCCACGGTGAACCCGTCGTGGGCCGTGACGAAGTTGACCGAGGCGGTGGCCCCGCGTGAGCCGTGGTCGAACTGGTCGGCCGAACCCAGCAGCCGGGCGCCGACGTCGGCACTGCCGAGCGACCGGACCTGCCACGCCCGGCGGATCCCGTCGCGGAAGCGGTCGTTCCACTCCGAGAACGGGTGCGGGAACCGGCCCAGCCGATGGCCGCCGGGGCCGAGGTCCCACGGCTCGGCGATCAGCTTCACCGTCGACAGCACCGGGTCCTGGCGGATGGCGCTGAAGAACGGCCCGTGGGGGCGGAAGCCCTTCTGGGTGCGGCCGAGCGTGGTGGCGAGGTCGAACCGGAACCCGTCGACCCCGAGCACCTCGACCCAGTACCTCAGGCTGTCCATCACGAGCCGCAGCACCGGCGGCCGGTCGACGGCGAGGGTGTTGCCCGTGCCCGTGTCGTCGACGTAGTGACGTCCCGCGTCGACGAGCCGGTAGTACGCGGTGTTGTCCAGACCGCGCAACGACAGCGTGGGGCCGAGCTCGTCACCCTCGCCGGTGTGGTTGTAGACGACGTCGACGATGACCTCGATGCCCGCCTCGTGCAGGGCGTGGACGGCCTGGCGGAGCTCGGCGACCGCGTCGTCCCGGGCGTACCGGGGCTCGGGGGCGCACCACGCGATGGGCTGGTAGCCCCAGTAGTTCCGCAGGTCCTTTGCGACGAGGAAGCGGTCGTCGAGGAACGCCTGCACCGGCAACAGCTCGACGGCGTTGACCCCCAGCGAGGTCAGGTGGTCGATGACGGCAGGCGACGCGAGGCCCTCGTAGGTGCCGCGCACCTCCTCGGGGACGCCGGGGTGCGCGGCGGTGAGGCCCTTCACGTGCGCCTCGTAGATCACCAGGTCGCTGAAGGCATGGCCGGGCCGGTTGGTCGTCGGGTCGGGGCCCGCCGGGTCGCCCTGCACGATGCCGCGCGGGACCACGGGCGCACTGTCGCGGTCGTCGAGCGTGAGGTCGTCGTCACCGGCGTGCCCGGACATCGCCTCGTCCCAGCGCAGCGGCCGGTCGAGCGCGCGGGCGTACGGGTCGATGAGCAGCTTGGCGGGGTTGAACCGCAGGCCCTCCTCGGGCCGGTGGGGGCCGTGGGCGCGCAGGCCGTACCGCGTGCCGGGTCCGACTCCGGTCACGTGGGCGTGTCGGACGTCACCGTCGCGGAAGACGAGGTCGATCCGCTCCTCGGCACCCGACTCGTCGAACAGGCAGAGCTCGACCCGCTCGGCGTTCGCCGACCAGACCGCCACGTTGACGCCGTCGCCGTCGACGGTGACGCCCAGGGGGTACGGCCGGCCGGTGGTCACGGCTCGGGTCATCGCACGATCTCCGCGAACAGCGTCGCGTAGCGCTCGGCGGAAGGCCCCCAGTCCACCGGCGTGGACATCGCCCGGTGGCGCAGCCGCTGCCAGGCGGGCGGGTCGGCGTACAGCTCGCGCGCCCGGGAGAGCGCCCCGGCGAGCCCGCCCGCGTCGATGTCGGCGAAGGCGAAGCCGGTGGCCACGTCGGCGGCGAGGTTCTCCGGCGAGGCATCCACGACGGTGTCGCGCAGACCTCCGGTGGACGCGACGACCGGGATCGCGCCGTAGCGCATCCCGTAGAGCTGGGTCAGCCCGCAGGGCTCGAAGCGCGACGGCACGAGGACCAGGTCGCCCCCGCCGTACATCCGGTGGCTGAGGGGCTCGTCGTAGCCGATCCGCACGCCGATCGACTGCGAGTACCGGGCGGCGAGGTCGTTCAGGGCGTACTCGTAGCCGGGGTCGCCGGAGCCCAGGACGATCACGGCCCCGCCGGCCTCCACGAATCCCGGGAGGGCCTCGAGCAGCAGGTCGACACCCTTCTGGTGCGTGAGCCGGGTGACCACGACCGCGAGCGGGCCGGCCGGCTCCGCCAGCCCGAACTCGGCGAGCAGCTCGCGCCGGTTGCGGTCCTTCGCTGCCGGGTCGTCGACGGAGTAGTGGACGACCGCGCGATCCGACGCGGGGTCCCACACGGTCGTGTCGATCCCGTTGACGATGCCGAGCAGGTCACCGCCGTCCCGGCGCGCGGCGGCCACGCCCTCGAGCCCGAACCCGAACTCGGGCGTCGTCAGCTCCTGCGCGTACGTGGGGCTGACGCTCGTCACCTTCGTGGCGTGCACCATGCCGGCCTTCAGCGTGCTGACGAGACCGTGGTACTCCAGCGCCTCGTGGTGGAAGTCCCACGTCGGCAGGCGCAGCCGGTCCAGCTGGTCGGGCCCGAAAATGCCCTGGAAGGCGATGTTGTGGATGGTCATCACGGTCGGCACGTCAGCCTCCGCGTAGCGCAGGTACGACGGCACGAGGCCCGCCTGCCAGTCGTGGGCGTGCACCACGTCGGGGCGCCAGCGGTCGGAGGTGCCGTCGATCGCGATCCGCGCACCGACCCACGACAGCGCCGCGAACCGCACGTGGTTGTCGGGGTGGTCGTGGCCGTCGACGTTGTACGGCCCGCCGGGGCGGTCGAAGAGGTGCGGCGCGTCGAGCAGCATGAGGTCGACCCCGGCGTGGCGCCCGGCGCGCACGACCGCCGGGCCGCCGAACAGGTCGGGGTCCTCCCAGACGGTCTTCGTCGAGCCGACCCGGTCGAGGATCCCCGGGTACGCGGGCACCAGGACGCGCGACCGCCAGCCCTGCTCGGCGAGGGCGGACGGCAGGGCACCGACGACGTCGGCGAGCCCCCCGGTCTTGAGCAGCGGGGCGCACTCCGACGCCACCGAGAGCAGGCGGCGCGGGCGAGGGGGCATCGACTACTCCAGGGAGGCCGCGCGGCGGTCGAGCATCGGCTGGGTCACCAGCACGATCCCGTTCTCGGTCCGGCGGAACCAGCGGTTGTCCTCGTCGGGGTCCTCGCCGACCACGAGCCCCTCGGGGATGTGGACCCGGCTGTCGACCACGGCGTTCGTCAGCCGGGCACCGCGGCCGACGTCGACGTGCGGCAGCGCCACGACGCGGTCGAGCATCGAGTACGAGTGCGTGCGGGTGCCCGTGAACAGCAGCGAGTTGTGCACCTCTGAGCCGCTCACGATGCAGTCGCCCGCGATGAGCGACTGGATCGCCTGGCCGCGCCGTCCCTCCTCGTCGTGGGCGAACTTCGCCGGCGGCGTGAACTCCGCGTACGTCCAGATCGGCCACGAGTTGTCGTAGAGGTCGAGCGCCGGGATGAACTCGGTCAGGTCGATGTTGGCCTGCCAGAACGTGTCGATCGTGCCGACGTCGCGCCAGTAGGGCTCCGTCTCCAGACCGGTCATGACGCACGACTCGCTGAACCGGTGGGCGTAGGCACTGCCGCCGCGGACGATCGCCGGGATCAGGTCGAACCCGAAGTCGTGCCGCGAGCTGGTGTCCTCGGCGTCCTGGCGCAGCAGCTCGCGCAGGAAGTCCCAGTCGAAGACGTAGATGCCCATCGACGCGAGGGCGACGTCCGGGTCCTCCGGGGTGCCCGGCGGATCGGCCGGCTTCTCGAGGAAGTCGACGATGAGGCCGGTCGCGTCGACGTGCATGACGCCGAACGCCGTGGCCTCCTCGCGCGGCACGGTCAGGCAGCCCACGGTCACGTCGGCGCCCGTCTCGACGTGCTGGCGCAGCATGACCTCGTAGTCCATCTTGTAGACGTGGTCGCCAGCCAGGACGATCACGTACTTGACCTTGTAGTCGTCGACGATGTCGATGTTCTGCGTCACGGCGTCGGCGGTGCCGAGGTACCACTTGGTCTCCTCGACGCGCTGGCTCGCAGGGAGGATGTCCAGGTACTCGTTGCGCTCGGCCTGGAAGAAGTTCCAGCCCCGCTGCATGTGCCGGATCAGGGAGTGGGCCTTGTACTGCGTGGCGACGGCCATCTTCCGGATGCCGGAGTTGAGCGCGTTCGACAGCGGGAAGTCGATGATGCGCCACTCGCCGCCGAACTGCACGGCCGGTTTCGCCCGTCGGTCGGTGAGCTCCTCGAGGCGGCTGCCGCGTCCGCCCGCCAGCACGAACGCCATCGCTTGACTGGACAGTCGGGGCGGCGCGCCGGCGTCGCGACCCGTCAAGATCGGGATGGTCATGACCGTTCCTCCACGAAGTAGACAGCGGACAGGGGCGGCAGCGTCAGCATCGCCGACTGTGCCTCGTTCTGGGCGGGGACGGGCTCGGTCTCGATGGCGCCGCCGTTGCCACGGTCGGCACCTCCGTAGAAGCGCGAGTCGGTGTTGAGCGCCTCGGTCCAACGACCCGCGACGGGGAACCCGATGCGGAAGCCGGTGCGCTCGACGGGGGTCAGGTTGAGCACGACGACCACGTGCTGGTCGTCCTCGTCACCGCGACGGAGCCAGGCGAAGACCTGCTCATCCACGGCGTCGACGAGCAGCCACTGGAACCCGCGGCCGTGGGTGTCGTGGCGGTGCAGCGCGGGAAGCTCGCGGTACAGCCGGTTGAGGTCGCGGACGAGGCTCTGGACTCCGACGTGGCCCGGGTCGTGCAGCACGCCCCAGTCCAGCTCGCCGTCGTGGTTCCACTCGGCGGGCTGGCCGAGCTCCTGCCCCATGAACAGCAGCTTCTTGCCCGGGTAGCCCCACATGTAGCCGTAGAACGACTTGAGGTTGCCCAGCTTGTCGGCGTGGTTGCCGGGCATGCGCCCGTACATCGAGCCCTTGCCGTGGACGACCTCGTCGTGGCTGATCGGCAGGACGAAGTTCTCGGTGAAGGCGTACGTGAGGCCGAACGTGAGCTCGTCCTGGTGGTGCTTGCGGTGGACCGGGTCCTTGCCGAAGTAGGTCAGCGAGTCGTTCATCCAGCCGAGGTTCCACTTGTAGCCGAACCCCAGGCCCTGCTCGTCGACGCGGCGGGTGACGCCCGGGAAGGTGGTCGACTCCTCGGCGATCATCACCACGCCGTCGTGCTCGCCGTAGGCCGCGACGTTGGCCTCCTGGACGAACGTCACCGCCTCGTAGTTCTCGCGGCCGCCGTCCTTGTTGGGGATCCACTCACCGGGCTGGCGCGAGTAGTCGCGGTAGAGCATCGAGGCGACGGCGTCCACCCGCAGGCCGTCGAGGTGGTACTCGTCCAGCCAGTACAGCGCGTTCGAGACGAGGTAGTTCAGCACCTCCGGGCGGCCGTAGTTGAAGATCAGCGTGTTCCAGTCGGGGTGGAAGCCCTCGCGCGGGTCGGCGTGCTCGTACAGCGGCGTGCCGTCGAACCGGCCGAGTCCGTGCTGGTCGGTGGGGAAGTGCCCGGGCACCCAGTCGGCCAGCACCCCGAGGCCCTTCGCGTGGGCCGCGTCGACGAACGCGGCGAACTCCGCGGGCGTCCCGTAGCGGATCGTCGGCGCGTAGAGGCCGATCGGCTGGTAGCCCCACGACCCGTCGAAGGGATGCTCGCTGACGGGCAGCACCTCCAGGTGGGTGAAGCCGAGGTCGGCCACGTAGTCGACCAGTCGCGTGGCCGCCTCGAGGTACGACAGGGGGCGGTTCCCCTCCTCCGCGACGCGTCGCCACGAGCCGAGGTGGACCTCGTAGATGCTCATCGGCGCGTCGACCGCGTGGATGTCCGCCCGGCTCGCGAGCCAGTCGGCGTCCTGCCATGCGTGGCGGCCGAGCTCGCGAACGACCGAGCCGGTGCGCGGCGGGTGCTCACTGCCGAAGCCCACGGGGTCGGCCTTGAGCGGCAGCTGGCGGCCGCCCGGGCCGAGGATGTCGTACTTGTAGACGCACCCCTCGCCGAGGCCGGGCAGGAAGACCTCCCACACGCCGGTCGCCCCGCGCGGGCGCATCGGGTGCACCGCGCCGTTCCAGCCGTTGAAGTCACCGACGACCGAGACCCGTTCGGCGTTCGGGGCCCACACGGCGAAGTGCACGCCGGTGGTCTCCTCGTGCGTGATGACGCGGGCGCCGAGCACCTGCCACAGCCGCCGGTGGGTGCCCTCGCCGATCAGGTACTCGTCGATCTCGCCGAGAACGGGACCGAAGCGGTAGGGATCCTCGTACTCCTCGGTGCCGGCCTCGGGCCACTGGACGCGCACCCGGTAGAACGGCAGTGAGGGACCGACGAAGACGTCGCGGGCGGCAGGGTGCCGGGACAGCTCGACCTCGTCGGTGTCGTTGACGACCCAGACGCGCTCGGCACCGGGGCGGTGCACCACGACGTGGTGACCGTCGTCGGTGGGACCGAGGGCCGCGAACGGGTCGCGGTGCAGGCCCTGCGCGAGCTGCCACGCCTCGGCCGCGTCGAGCACGAGCGGGGTCGTGTCCTCACCGGCCATGCGTCCCTCCTCGGCTGCCATCTGTTTCATACAACCACCGGCGGCGCCGGTTGGCACCCTTGAGACGCGTCGGGCTCGCCGGACTCAGAGCGCCGGGGTGATGTTCCAGATGCGGCTCATGTACTCGCGCACCGAGCGGTCGGAGCTGAAATAGCCCGTCCGGGCGACGTTGAGGAGAGCCATCCGCTGCCAGCGCTCGTGGTCGAGGTACGTGCGGTCGACCGCCTGCTGGGTCTCGTCGTAGGAGTCGAAGTCCGACGCCACGAGGAACCAGTCGCTGTTCCAGATCATGTCGAGGATGGCGCCGTAGCGGTTCGGCTCGTCCGGACTGAACGTCCCCTCGGCGATGGCCTGGAGCACGTCGCGCATCGCCTGGCTCTTCTCGATCGCCGTGCGGGCGTGGTCGGGCTCGTTCCGGCGGGCCGTGACCTCGTCGGCGGTCAGGCCGAAGAGGAAGAAGTTGTCCGCACCGACGTGCTCGCGGATCTCGACGTTGGCGCCGTCGAGGGTGCCGATCGTCAGCGCGCCGTTCAGCGCGAACTTCATGTTGCCCGTGCCCGAGGCCTCCATGCCGGCGGTCGAGATCTGCTCGGAGAGGTCGGCCGCGGGGATGAGCTTCTCGGCCATCGACACGTTGTAGTTCGCCGGGTAGACGACCTGCAGCAGGTCGCGGGTCTCCGGGTCCGCGTTCACGACGGCGGCGACGTCGTTGATGAGCCGGATGATGTCCTTGGCCATGACGTAGCTGGGCGCGGCCTTGCCACCGAAGATCTTGACCCGCGGCACCCACCCGGCGCCCGGATCGCGCTTGATGCGCTGCCAGTGGGCGATGGTCCACAGGATGTTCATCAGCTGGCGCTTGTACTCGTGCAGCCGCTTGACCTGGACGTCGTACAGCGCGTCGGTCGGGACCTCGATGCCGTGGTGGTCGGCAAGCCAGCCCGCGAGCCGCTCCTTGGCCTGGCGCTTCGTGGCGCCGAACGCCTCGCGGAAGGCCGGGTCGTCGATGTGGTCCTCGAGGCCTTGGAGCCGCTCGAGGTCGGTCTCCCAGCCGGACCCGAGCGTGTCGGTGAGCAGCCGGGCCAGCGGCGGGTTCGCGAGCGCGATCCACCGGCGCGGCGTGACGCCGTTGGTCACGTTGACGATCCGGTCGGGGTGCAGGCTGTCGAGGGCCGGGAAGAGGTCGCGGCGCACGAGGTCGGTGTGCAGCGCCGAGACGCCGTTGATCTTGTGGCTCGTGACGAAGGCGAGGTCGCCCATCCTGACCTGGTCGTCGCCGATGAGGCCGACGCCCTCGGGCCGCGGCCCGTGCAGCTCGGCATCGCGCCGGTCGAGCTGCTCGATGATCTGCAGGTGGCGCGGCAGCACCTTGCGCATGAGGCCGACCGACCAGTGCTCGAGCGCCTCGGGCAGCAGGGTGTGGTTCGTGTAGCCGAGCACCTGAGTCGAGAGGTCGACCGCCGCGTCGAACCCGAAGCCGTGCTCGTCGACCAGCAGCCGAATGAGCTCAGGGCCGGCGATCGCGGGGTGGGTGTCGTTCATCTGGATCGCGACGTACTCGGGCAGCCGGCGCAGGTCGTCGTGGGTCTCGAGGTAGCGGCGCACGATGTCCTGCACCGAGGCCGAGGTCAGGAAGTACTCCTGCGAGAGCCGCAGCTCCTTGCCCCGCGAGGTCGTGTCGTTCGGGTAGAGCACGCGCGAGAGGGTGCGCGCCCACGCCTCGGGCTCGGCCGCGGCGGTGAAGTCGCCCGCGTTGAAGCGCTCGAGGTCGAACAGGTCGGCGCTGGGCTTAGCCGCCCAGAGGCGCAGCGTGTTCGCCCACTGGCGCCCGTAGCCGACCACCGGGGTGTCGTGCGCCTCGGCGAGGACCCGCAGCTGCGGCGTCCAGACCTGGCGGCCGTCCTGCTCGACGACCTCGCCGCGGAAGCCGACGGGGTAGGCCGACTCGGGGCGGGTGAAGCTCCACGGGTTGTCGGTGACGAGCCAGTCCTCGGGGGCCTCGACCTGCCGGCCGCCCTCGAACCGCTGCTTGAACAGGCCGTGCTCGTAGCGGATGCCGTAGCCGTAGGCCGGGCAGCCCAGCGTGGCCATCGACTCGAGGTAGCAGGCCGCCAGCCGGCCGAGACCGCCGTTGCCGAGCGCCGCGTCGGGCTCGTCGTCGGCGATGTCGGCGAAGTCCAGGCCCAGGCGGTCGAACACCTGGACCGCGACGTCGCGCAGCCCGAGGTTGATCGTGGCGTCCTCGAGCAGGCGCCCGATGAGGAACTCCATCGACAGGTAGTAGACGCGCTTGCGGTCCTCGTTCCACGTGCGCCGGGTGGCGTCGAACCACGGCTCGAGCGCGCGGTCGCGGATCGTGTAGGACAGCGCCATCCGCCAGTCGAACTTCGAGGCGTGCTCGGGATCCGTGCCGACCGTGTACTGCAGGTGGTGCAGGAGGGAGCGGCGGAACTGCTCGGGCGTGGGCTCGGGAAGGGTCAGGTCGTCGAGGTCGACGCCGTGGACTTCCAGGGACTCGGACATGTGACTCCCGCGGGGGTGATGGGGATTCGGCTCCAGCGCGCGCGACGTCGGGCGCGTCACGGCCATCCTAGGGTCGTCACCGCCACCTTCGCCGGGTGAGAGGTGTGGGCCCAGCCACTGCTGCGGTGCCGAAGAGCTGCCAGCTCAGGCCACGCCGCGGGCGGCCATCGTCGCGACGTCGTGAGCGCGCTGCTCCAGGTCCCGGGCGAGCCGGCTCAGCACGGCGAGGTCGACCGGACTGGCTGCCTTGAGCGCAGCCGCGCGGATGAAGGAGGTCACCTTCACGCCGGCCTGGTCCGCGAGGATCGTCCTGCAGCCGGACTGATCCCACGGCCGACTTTTGTGACAGGAGTCGGCCCCGCGGGCCTCCGTGAGCCGAAACGCGTCACAAAAGTCCGGCGGCTGACGGGCCGACGGCCCCCTGGACACGACAAAGCCCCTGCTCCGCGGGCAACCGCAGGTCAGGGGCTCTCTCGTTCTGGTGCGCGAGGGGGGATTTGAACCCCCACGCCCTTGCGGACACTGGCACCTGAAGCCAGCGCGTCTACCATTCCGCCACTCGCGCAGTGATCCGGTGAACCGGACCGACGTCAGAGTCTAACAGGACCGGCGGAGGACGCGAACTCCCCGGGTCACCCTCCTTCCAGCGTCGGGGTGTGCGGCGGGTCGCAGGCACGGACACCCCCGATCTGGTGCGGTGTCGATACGATCGACAGGACCAACCGTCGTCGACGTCGCATGCCCGAGGAGGTGAGCACCCGTGGCTGGAGTCCTGCAGCGCTTCGAGAAGCGTCTCGAGGGTGCCGTCACCGGGGCCTTCGCGCGCGCCTTCCGCAGCGCGGTCCAGCCGGTCGAGATCGCCGCCGCCCTGCAGCGCGAGGTCGACCAGAGCGCCACGATCCTCAGCCGCGAGCGCACGCTCGTGCCGAACGACTTCACGGTGGAGCTCTCGCCCGCCGACCACGAGCGCCTCTCGCCCTACGGGGCGACGCTGGCCACCGAGCTGGCCACCCTGCTCAAGGAGCACCTGGCCGAGCAGCACTACACGGCCGCCGGCCCGCTGCACATCGAGTTCGCGCTCGACGAGAACCTGCACACGGGTCGCTTCACGATCGTCAGCGCCTCGAACGCGTCGGTCACCCCCGTGCGCGGCGAGCCGATCACCGACACCGCGGTGCGCCGCGCCCGCGTCGTCCTCGACATCGGCGGCCTGCGTCACCCCGTGAACCCGCCCGGCATCACGATCGGCCGCGGCTCCTCGGTGGACCTGAAGATCGACGACCCGGGCATCAGCCGCAACCACGCCGAGATCTCGTTCCTCGGCAACGGCGTCGAGGTGCGCGACCTGGGCTCCACCAACGGCGTGATCGTCGACGGCCGCCGTGTGGACGCCGCCTTCCTGCGCAACGGCTCTACGATCCGCCTCGGCAACACGACCATCTCGGTCCAGATCAGCGAGGAGATCGCGTGAGCGAACTGACCCTCACGCTGATCAAGCTCGGCTTCCTGGCCGTGCTGTGGCTGTTCGTGCTGTCCGCGGTCTCGGTGATCCGCACCGACATCTTCGGCACGAAGGTCCAGACCCCGAAGCCCGCCAAGGGCCAGAAGCAGCCCAAGCCCCAGAAGAAGGTCCCGCGCAACAGCCGCAAGATGCGTGGCGCCCCCAACAAGCTCCAGATCGTCGACGGCCCCAACGCCGGCCAGAGCGTCCCGCTGGGCACCGAGCCGATCCTGCTCGGCCGCGGCACCGACGCCGCCATCCGCCTCGACGACGACTACGTCTCCACCCGTCACGCCCGCTTCGCCACCAACGGCGAGCAGTGGTTCGTCGAGGACCTCGGCTCCACGAACGGCACCTACATCGGCAGTCAGCGCGTCACCTCGCCGGTGCCCGTCGCGATCGGCACGTCGGTGCGGCTGGGCAAGACGATCGTGGAGTTGCGCAAGTAGATGGCGCCGCTGACCTACCGCTACGTAGCGCTGACCGACGTCGGTCTGCGCCGTTCGAACAACCAGGACTCCGGTTACGCCAGCCCCCGCCTGCTGGTCATCGCCGACGGCATGGGCGGCGCCGCGGCCGGCGACCTGGCCTCCTCGGCCGCCCTCGCGGAGATCCGCGACCTCGACCGTGAGCTGGACGACGACACCGACGGCGACGCCCTGGACGCGATGCGCACCGCCGTCGCCAACGCGAACCACCGCCTCGCCCAGCTGATCGCCGACGACCCGGCCGTGGAGGGCATGGGCACCACCCTCGAGGCGATGCTGTGGGACGGCGAGAAGCTGGCCGTCGCCCACATCGGCGACTCGCGGGCCTACCGGCTGCGGCACGGCCGTCTCAGCCAGCTCAGCATCGACCACACGTTCGTGCAGAGCCTCGTCGAGGAAGGCCGGATCACGCCCGAGGAGGCGCGGGTCCACCCCCACCGGTCGCTGCTGCTGAAGGCGATCCTGGGTCGCGACGACTTCGAGCCCGACTTCACGTGGCTGCAGCCGGCGGCGGGCGACCGCTACCTGCTGTGCAGCGACGGCCTCACGGACATGGTCGACGACGAGACGATCGAGCGGACGATGAAGCTCGAGACGATCGACGCTGCCGCGACCGAGCTGGTCCGGCTC
Source organism: Aeromicrobium sp. JP4 (assembly GCF_054957925.1). Taxonomy (NCBI): domain Bacteria; kingdom Bacillati; phylum Actinomycetota; class Actinomycetes; order Propionibacteriales; family Nocardioidaceae; genus Aeromicrobium; species Aeromicrobium sp. JP4. The sequence continues at coordinate 2,099,932 of NZ_CM143290.1, read as the reverse complement.
GCCCTCGAGGCCGGTGGCTACGACAACGTCACCGTCGTGGTGGCCGAGTTCGTGCCCGGCGACGAGCCGCTCGACGAGGACCTGGTCTGCGCCGACGGCAAGCCCCAGCTCGTGGGTGCCGCCACCAGCCAGCCCCGCCGCCGCACCGGATCGGTCTCGGCGTCCTCGGCGCCCGCCGTGCACGTCGCGGGCGCACCCGGCGCGGTCGAGCCCGACCCCGAGGAGCTGCGCTACGCGCCCCTTCCGGTGCCGAGGCGCCGCTGGGTGCGGTGGCTGCTGGGGAGCCTCGTGATCCTCGGGCTGCTCGGTGGCGCGGCCGCCTACGCCTACGACTGGTCGCAGCGCCAGTACTTCGTGGCGCCCTCCGACGGCATGGTCGCGATCTACCGCGGCGTCGACGTCGACGTGCCCGGCGTGACCCTCAAGACGGTCGACGAGGTCACGCGGATCGAGATCGACACGCTGCCGCCGTACCAGCGCGACCGCGTCGCCGCCGGCATCGCCGCCGCAGACCACGACGAGGCCAAGCGCATCGTCACCAACCTCAGCATCCAGGTGACCGAGCCGACGCCCACCCCGACGCCGACGCCCACCCCCACGCCGCGCCGCACCCCCGCCACGTCCGCACCGACGGAGGCACCATGAGTGCCGGCGGCGTCACTCCCGCCTGGATCCCGCGCAAGCGCCGCACCGCCGAGCTGGGGCTGCTGCTGCTGGCGATCGCGATCGGCATCGGGTCGTACGCCGCCGTGGGACTCGGCTTCGACGGCACGGTTCCCGCGGGCATCTACACGGTCGGAGCCGTCTACGCCGTCGTGGCGCTGGGCGCGCACCTGGCCGTCCGGAGGTTCGCCGGGTACGCCGACCCCGTGCTGCTGCCGCTCGTCGTGGCCCTCAACGGCATCGGCCTGGTGATGATCTACCGGATCGACCTCGGCCTGGAGGCCAACGGCTCCGGGTTCGGCCCGTTCGCGCAGGGACAGCTGCGCTGGACGATCCTGGGCATCCTGATGTTCGTCGCCGTGCTGGTGCTGATCCGCGACCACCGCCGCCTGCAGCAGTACACCTACACGTTCGGCCTCGCGGCGATCGCGCTGCTCGTGCTCCCGATCCTGCCGATCATCGGCAACGCCAAGCGCGGCGCACAGATCTGGATCCAGCTCGGCCCCTTCAGCTTCCAGCCCGCGGAGGCCGCCAAGATCGCCCTGGCGATCTTCTTCGCCGGCTACCTCGTCGCCAAGCGCGACGCCCTGGCGCTGGCCGGCCGGCGGGTCCTCGGCATCGACCTGCCCCGGGGTCGCGACCTCGGTCCCATCCTGCTGGGCTGGCTCGTCAGCGTCGGGATCCTGGTCTTCCAGCGCGACCTGGGCTCCTCGCTGCTGTTCTTCGGCCTCTTCGTCGTCATGCTCTACGTGGCCACCGAGCGCCCGGGCTGGCTCGTCGTCGGCGGTGCGCTGTTCGCCGTGGGCGCCTGGTTCGGCTACGCCGCCTTCGGCCACGTGCGCGACCGCTTCGACGCGTGGCTCGACCCGTGGGCCGATCCGGACAAGAACTACCAGATCATCACGGCGCTCTACGGTCTCGCACACGGCGGTCTGCTCGGTCGCGGCTGGGGGCAGGGCAGCCCCGAGCTGACCCCCTTCGGCTTCTCCGACTTCATCCTGTCGTCCATCGGCGAGGAGCTCGGCCTGGCCGGGCTGATGGCCGTGATCATGGTCTACGCCCTCGTCGTCGAGCGCGGCCTGCGGATCGCGCTGACGTGCCGTGACGCCTTCGGCAAGCTGCTCGCCGTGGGCCTGTCGGTGTCCTTCGCCCTGCAGGTCTTCGTCGTCGCCGGTGGCGTCATGCGCCTCATCCCGCTGACCGGCCTGACCGCGCCGTTCCTGGCCGCGGGTGGCTCCTCGATCATCATGAACTGGATCATCGTCGCGCTGCTGCTGCGCATCAGCGACCAGACCCGGCGCCCCGCGCCGGAGGTCGCCACGATCAGCGGCGACGACGAGACACAGGTGGTGAAGCTGTCATGAACAAGCCCGTCCGTGCCATGGCCGTCGCGTGCCTGCTGATGTTCCTCGCGCTGCTGCTGAACGCCAACTACGTGCAGTTCGTCCAGGCCGACGACCTGAACGAGAAGGAGGGCAACCGCCGCGTCATCGACGAGCAGTTCAGCCGCGAGCGCGGCGCGATCATCGTCGACGGCGAGCCGATCGCCCAGTCCGTGCCCGTCAAGGACAAGTGGCAGTTCCAGCGCAAGTACACCGAGCCCGAGCTCTACGCCCCGGTGACCGGCTACTTCTCCTACATCTACGGCCGCGACGGCATCGAGCAGTCGTACAACGACATCCTCTCCGGCAGCGACGACCGGCTCTTCGTGAACCGCGTCATCGACGTCATCTCCAACGACCAGCCCCAGGGCGGCAGCGTGGAGCTCACGCTCGACCCCGCCGCGCAGAAGGCCGCGTTCGAGGGCCTGGCCGACCTCGGCGAGAAGACCCGCGGCGCCGTGGTGGCGCTGGATCCGCAGTCCGGGGACATCCTGGCCATGGTCAGCCAGCCGACCTACAACCCGAACCAGCTCGCGAGCCACGACCTCGACGCCGTCACGTCGGCCATGCGCAAGCTCGAGGGCGACGAGAACGACCCGCTGATCAACCGCGGCGCCCAGACCACGCTGCCGCCGGGATCGACGTTCAAGGCCGTCACGGCCGCCGCCGGCATCGAGGACCTCGGGCTCAAGGCCGAAGACGACGTCCGCGGCGGCGCCACGCTGAGCTTCCCCGGCATCGACTACCAGCTGACCAACCAGGGCGGCAGCAACTGCGGTGGCAACCCCATCAGCTTCGAACGTGCCCTCGAGGTGTCCTGCAACGTCTCGTTCGGCTGGATGGCCGGCAAGGTCGGGCAGGACGTCCTGTCCGAGCAGGCCACGAAGTTCGGCTTCGGCGAGCGCCCCCTCGACGACCTCGCGTCGGCGGCCAGCCGGTTCACGGCCGACCCCGATACCGAGCTCGAGCCGCCGCAGCTCGCGCAGTCGGGCATCGGCCAGTACGAGGTGGCCGCCACGCCGCTGCAGATGGCGATGGTCGCCGGGACGATCGCGAACGACGGCGTGCTGATGAAGCCGCGGGTCGTGCGCACGGTCCGCGCCCCCAACCTCTCGATCCTCGAGCAGCCCGAGCCCCAGGAGCTGGGACGCGCCATGTCGGCCGGCGACGCCCGCGAGCTCAACGACATGATGGTGGCCGTCGTCGACGAAGGCACCGGAACCCCGGCCAAGATCCCCGGCGTGGATGTCGGTGGCAAGACCGGCACGGCCGAGTCGGCGCCCGACCGCCCGCCCTACGCCTGGTTCATCAGCTACGCACCCGCCACGGACCCCCAGGTCGCGGTCGCCGTGCTGGTCGAGTCCGCACAGAACACCAACGACATCGGCGGTGGCCGCCTCGGCGGCCCCATCGCCCGCTCCGTGATGGAAGCGGTGCTCCGATGAACCTCATCCACCCTTTGGGAGACTGGACACCATGACCGAGAGTGACGCGAACATGAGCCCCCTCGGCGACCGCTACCAGGTCGGCGAGCTGGTCGGGCGCGGAGGCATGGCCGACGTCCGGGCCGGCCACGACATGCGGCTCGGTCGCCCCGTCGCCATCAAGCTGCTCCGCGCCGACCTCGCAGCCGACGAGACGTTCCAGGAGCGCTTCCGGCGCGAGGCGCAGTCGGCGGCCTCGCTGAACCACCCGTCGATCGTCGCCGTGTACGACACCGGCGAGGCCACCGATCCCACCGGCGCCACCGTGCCGTACATCGTCATGGAGCTCGTCGAGGGACGCACGCTGCGCGATGTCCTGCGCGACGGCCGCAAGATCCTGCCCGAGCGTGCCCTCTCGATCACCGCCGACATCCTCGCCGCGCTGGACTACAGCCACCGCGCCGGCATCATCCACCGCGACATCAAGCCGGCCAACGTCATGCTCACGCCCGAGGGCAAGGTCAAGGTGATGGACTTCGGCATCGCCCGGGCCATCGCCGACACCTCCAGCGCCATGACGCAGACCGCGGCCGTGATCGGCACGGCGCAGTACCTCTCGCCCGAGCAGGCGCGCGGCGAGACCGTCGACGCCCGCAGCGACATCTACTCCACCGGCTGCGTGCTCTACGAGCTGCTCACCGGCCGGCCGCCGTTCGTCGGCGACAGCCCGGTCTCGGTGGCCTACCAGCACGTGCGCGAGGAGGCCCGGCCCCCGTCGCAGCTGAACCCCGACGTCTCGGTCGAGGTCGACAACGTCGTCGCCAAGGCCCTGGCCAAGCGCGTCGACGACCGGTACTCCAGCGCGGGCGACATGCGCAAGGACATCGAGCGGGTGCTCGCCGGTGGCACCGTCGACGCGCCCACGCAGGCCGTCACGGCCGTCGGTGCGGCCACGCAGGTCACCCCCGCGGTCGCCGCGCCCCTCCTGCCGCCGCCGGACGAGGAGGAGAAGAAGGGGTCCGGGAAGTGGTGGGCCCTCGCGCTGGTGCTGCTGGCCATCGCTGCCGCAGTCGGCCTGGCCCTCATGCTCAACGACCGAGATCCCGAGGTGAACACGCCGACCACCGACGTGCCGCGGGTCGAGGGACTCGACGTCCCCACCGCAACGAACCGGCTGGAGTCGCAGAATCTCGTCGTCGGCGAGGTCACCGAGCAGACCAGCGCCGACATCCCCGAGGACCAGGTCATCGCCACCAATCCCGAGGCCGGGACCACGGTCGACGAGGGCACCGCGATCGATCTCATCGTCAGCTCGGGTCCCGAGCTGGTCGACATCCCGAACCTCACCAGCTACTCGTACGACGAGGCCAAGGACCTGCTCGAGGGCGACCGCTACGGGCTGAAGGTCAAGCGCCAGAACACCGACAGCAGCGAGCCGAAGGGTCGCGTGCTCAACAGCAACCCGCCTCCGGGCACCGAGGTGGAGCGCGGCAGCACCGTCACCCTCATCGTGTCGCGCGGCGAGGTCGACGTCCCGAACGTCGTGGGCCAGTCGGTCGAGGACGCCACGAAGACGCTCGAGGACGCCGGCCTGAAGGTCTCGGCCCAGAACGATCCCGCCGGCACCGCGCCCGACGGCACCGTCACCGAGCAGAGCCGCGAGCCCGGCTCGATGGTGGCTCCGGGCACCACGATCACTCTCACCGTGTCGCGGCCGCCGGCTCCCACCACGGAGCCCACGCCGGACCCGAACGCGCCGCCGACGGTCGTGCCGACGCCCTAGCTCACTCCACGACGGTGGCGTGGCGCATCGCCACGCTGCCGCCGTGAGCGGGAGCCTTCACCACGTCGACGTCGCGCTGCTCCAGCCCGAGCCCGTACCGGTTCGCGTACTGCGTGTACGTGGTGACCTCGGGCGAGGAGGTCATCGCCCCGCGCAACCGGCTGCGGTCGCCGATCGCCTCGATCACGTAGGGCGGCGAGTAGGGCACGCCGTCGAGCACGACCGTGTTGCCGACGCACTTGATCCCCGTCGTGGTGATCAGGCGCTGACCCTGCAGCGTGATGGCCTCGGCGCCCCCGGCCCACAGGGCGTTCACGAACGCCTGGATGTCCTGCTGGTGGACCACCAGGAGGTTGGGGTCGAGGCCCGGGATGTCCACCGAGCGGGGAGCGTCCTCGAGGGCGATCCGCACACCGGGCCCCTCGACCGGGGTCAGCCCCGCGGGATCGGAGAGGCGGGAGACCCGGCGCGCCTCGCGGCGCAGGTCGGCGTCGTCGACCCCACGCGTGAGGGCATCGACCTCGCGCTGGAGCTCGACCGCCTCGCGCCGGCGATTCTCGACCTCCTGCGCACGGTCCCGCAGCACGGAGCTGAGATCGCCTCCGGCGGGGCGCAGGTCGGACCCATTGGAGGTGACCGCGGCCGCGACGACGACCACACCGCAGGCGCACGCGACCGTCAGGGCGAGCAGGCTCCACCTGCTGACGGCCCTGATCTTCCCCTGGTCGCGTGGGGTTCCCGGCACGACGACTACGCTAGCGGAGTACGACACACCGCGGCCGTGCCAAGCCGCCAGACCGGGAGATGCTCGTGTTCAACAGGTTCAAGCGCAAGTCCGTGAACGACAACGGCCCCAAGCCCGTGCGCATCGGCAACCGGTGGGCGGCTCCGTTGATGGTCGCGTGCGCGGTCATCGGCCTGGCGTGGATCGTCGTCTTCTACACGATCAGCAACACCGACGTGACGATCCCGGTCTACAGCGACCTCGGCGGGTGGAACCTCGCCATCGGCATGGGCTTCATCCTGGCGGCCTTCGGCTTCGCCATGAAGTGGGAGTGAATCACACCCCTGTCATGCCCCACAGGTTGTGCACACCCCTGTGGACAACGTGGTTCTCGGTCAGCCGAGCCACGGCGCGATCGCGCCCATGATCTCGTCCGTCCGCCACGCGATCGCGGCCACGAACACCGCCCACAGCGCCACGAACGTGACGACCTGGATCAGGGTCCTGCGCTCGCGGGGCGCGTAGGCGAACATCAGCCCGAGCAGCACGCCGGTGATGAACCCACCGAGGTGGCCCTGCCAGCTGATGCCCTCCTGCAGGCTGATGAACCCGTTGATCGCCAGCAGGATGACCATCCCGGTGATGTTCTGGCGCGTGCGGATGAGGAAGACCAGCGCGAGCCCGAACAGGCCGAAGACGGCGCCTGACGCGCCGATCGTCGGGGTGAGCGGGTCCTCCAGCAGGTAGACCAGCACCGACGACCCGATCGCGAGGGTCAGGTAGGTGATGACGAAGCGCACCCGCCCGAGCGTCTGCTCGACGAAGGGTCCGAACAGGTACAGCGCGTACATGTTGAACGCCAGGTGCAGCCAGCCGCCGTGCAGGAACGCCGCGGTGAGCAGCCGCCAGTACTGGCCGTCAGCCACCTCGATGCCGCTGAGCCAGCCCCACCGGAAGAACTCGCTGTTGCCCGGGTTGCGCACGCCGCCGGTCGCCACGACCACCACCTGCGCCGCGACGTTGATCGCGATGATGGCCATCGTGATCGCGGCGGCGTTCGTGGAGATCGCGCCTCCGGCGAGGGTGCGCGGCTGGCGGACGGCCGCCTGGCCGCTCTTCACGCACTCGGGGCACTGGAAGCCGACGCTGGCCTCGCGCATGTCCTCAGGACAGATGTAGCGCGAGCAGCGCTGGCACTGGATGAACGCAGGCCGACCCGGGTGGCGGTAGCAGGTCTGGCCGGCGCCCTGGTCGGTCACTTCTCGATGGTCACGGATTCGATCACGACGGGCTCGGCCGGACGGTCGAACCGATCGGTCTCGACGGCGGCGATCGCGTCGATGACGGCGCGACTGTCGGCGTCCTTGACCTCACCGAAGATCGAGTGCTTGCGGTTCAGCCACTCGGTCTTGGCGACGGTGATGAAGAACTGGGAGCCGTTCGTGCCGGCGCCGTTGGCCTTGGTGCCCGCGTTGGCCATGGCCAGCAGGTAGGGGCGGTCGAACTGGAGCTCGGGGTGGAACTCGTCGTCGAACTCGTAGCCGGGGCCACCGCGTCCGTCGCCGAGCGGGTCGCCGCCCTGGAGCATGAAGTTGGGGATGATCCGGTGGAACGTGAGGCCGTCGTAGAAGGGCTTCGTCGACACCGAACCGGTGGCGGGATCGACCCATTCCTTCGTGCCCTCGGCCAAGCCGACGAAGTTCGCCACGGTCTTGGGGGCCTGGTGGTCGAACAGCTCGATCTTGATGTCTCCACGATTCGTGTGGAGCGTTGCGATGGTGGGCACTTCACGTCCTTTCAGGGGTTGCTTCCATCCTTGCACGAGCGGTCGAGCGGCGGCCGCTAGCGTGGGGGCATGTCGAGACTGGTGTTGCTCCTGATTGCTGCCGCGGCCGCCGTCGCGGTCCTCCGCAAGGCCACCGCGGACCGCGGTGGCTCCTACGATCCGAGGGACGATCGGTGACCGTCGACCTCCACACCGAGGGCGGCGTGACGACGCTCACGTTCTCCGCCGGCCCGGTCAACCTGTACTCGCTCGAGCTGCACGACGAGTTCGACGCGGCGCTCGACCGCATCGAGGCCGACCCGCCGCGCGTGCTGGTGGTGCGCGCCGAAGGGAAGATCGTCTCCGGTGGCGTCGACGTGTCGCAGTTCCACGCAAGGAAGTCCAAGGTCGAGACCCGCGAGCTCTACGACCGGATGCTCGAGCTGCCCGAGCGCTTCGCGGCCCTGGACTTCCCGACGGTCTTCGTGGCCCACGGGCTGACCCTCACGTGGGCGTTCGAGGTGGCGCTGGCGTGCGACGTGCTGCTGGCGTCGGAGCGGGCAAAGTTCGGGCTCGTGGAGCGCGTCATCGGCCTGACGCCCACGATGGGCGGCACCCAGCGCCTCGCCGGGCGCGCAGGCGTCGCGCGGGCCAAGGAGTTCGTCTTCACCGGGACGCCGTACGACGCGGCCACCCTCGAGCGGTGGAACGTCGTCAACCGCGTCCTCGCCCCTGAGGACCTCGACGCCGGCGTCGCCGCCTTCGTCGCCGACCTCGCCGCCGGCCCCACCCGCGCGTTCGGCGCCGCCAAGCAGATCCTGCGCGAGTTCGAGACCGGTGGCGTCCCGGGCTCCATCGCCCGCACCACCGAGATCGCCGCCGATCTCTTCGACACCGAGGACCTCCAGCACGGCATGGCGTCCTTCCTCGCCGACGGGCCCGGGAACGCCACGTTCGTCGGGCGCTGACCGAGCCGGCACCACAAGTCAAGGTCACTTGACTGTCAAGCGACCTTGACTCTACGTTGGTCGACATGACACTGGATGCGCAGCAGCGGAACTACTGGGGACGGGCCCGCCTGGGCGGGGGGACGGGCGTGCTTCTCGCGTCGTGCGTGGGCATTGCGCTAGCCGTGTCGGCTGCGACGGCCGCGCTGGCCATGATCGGGCTCGAGGGGTCGCGGCGGGACGTGGCGCTGGTGTTCGCGTTCCTGGCGCTGCCGTCGGTGTTCGCGCTCGCCTGGGTCGCGCTGGTCGATCCGGCGTCGTTGCGCGACGCGGTGGACCGCCCCGAGGAGACGATCGAGCTCCAGTGGGTGCGGCGGGCCCAGAGTGGGGCGTTCACGGACCTGCTGCTGCTCCTGGGCGTCGCGCTGGTCGTCGGCGTCTTCGTCGACCTCGACGTGTCGGTGCGCGGCGCGCTCACCGTCGTCCTCGCCTTCGCGATGGCCGACGCGGCGCTGCGGCTGCTGTGGCTCAAGCGCCGGGAGGGCTGATGGAGAACCACGTCGTGCGCGTGCGGGAGGAGCGCGGCTGGTCGCAGCGGCGCCTCGCCGACGAGCTCGGGGTGTCGCGCCAGACGGTCATCTCGATCGAGAAGGGGCGCTACGACCCGTCGCTGCCGCTCGCGTTCAGGCTGGCGGCGGTGTTCGGGTGCCGGATCGAGGACCTGTTCGTCCCCGACCCCGAGGAGGGCTAGCGCCTCAAACGGTGGCGGGCTGGCGGCCGGCGTGCACGCGACGGGTGGTGCGGCGCTCGGACCAGAAGGACACCAGCGGGATGCAGGCCAGCACGATGACGCTGAGCATGTAGCCCCAGGACCACTTCTCGCGCAGCGTGAGACGGGCGACGAGCACGATCAGCACCATGAACAGGAAGCCGTGCAGCTGGTCGATGACCAGGAAGGCGTCCTGGTTGCGGTTCCACCACGAGCCCGCGTCGGTGGCGTACTTGCCGATGAAGCCGGCCATCACGATCAGCAGGTTGAGGCCCACGATGGTCGCCATGACCTGGTAAGCGCGCAGGAGTCGGTCGTTCACCGCCCCAGATTACCGCTCGCGGCCAAGCACCATCTCGCGGGCCATGCGCCACCACATGAACAGCGCGAAGGCGGCGAAGACCCACCATTGCAGGCCGTATCCGAGGTTGCGACCGCCCGCGGTCCAGGAGACGTCGGACTCCGGCACGTCGGCGACCTCGAGCCCGCCGGCCACCGCCGGATCGGTGGAGATCGCGAAGCCCGACCACAGGTCGGCGTACCCGAGCTCGTTCAGCAGCGTGGGGATCCGCACCGAGCCGATCGTGCGCGCGGTCGCGTCCCAGCCGGCGGCGGACTCCTCGCCCGGCTGCAGCACGGCCTCGAAGGACACCTCGCCGGCGGGCACCTCGGGGAACGCGGCCGCGGGGCGGGGCGCCCACCCGCGCACCACCATCAGCTGCGCGTCGTCGACCGTGACCGGCGCGAGCAGCCACACGCCGTCCTGACCGTCGTGCTCACGACCCGTGACCCACAGCTGCTCCTCCGCAGGACGGAAGGTGCCGGTGACGGTGACCGGGCGCTGGTCCTGGTCGGTGGTGAAGATGTCGGTCGGGCTCCACACCGACTCGAGAGCGACCGCGCCGGTGCTGCCCTGCTCGGCCCGCTCGTCCTCCTGACGCTGGTCGTACGCGCCGAGCTGCCACGTGCCCATGAACAGGCAGAAGCCGATCGCCGCGATCGCGAACAGGTGCAGGCCGAGGACGGCCGGGCGGAACCACGCACCCACCCCCGGCCGGTCGTTCACGAGGTGAACGGCTTGATGCCGGGGTACAGCGGGAAGCGCTCGGCCAGCACGGCGGTGCGCTTGCGCAGGCCGTCGATGTCGACCTCGCCGGGCTGCAGGGCCGCGGCGATGATGTCGGCGACCTCGGTGAACTCCTCGGCGCCGAAGCCACGCGTGGCCAAGGCCGGCGTGCCGATGCGCAGACCGGAGGTGACCATCGGCGGCCGCGGGTCGTTCGGGACCGCATTGCGGTTCACCGTGATGCCGACCTCGTGGAGCCGGTCCTCTGCCTGCTGGCCGTCGAGCTCGGAGTTGCGCAGGTCGACGAGCACCAGGTGCACGTCGGTGCCGCCGCTGAGGACCTGGACGCCAGCATCCACCGCGTCGGCGGCGAGCAGGCGGTCGGCGAGGATGCGCGCACCTTCGATCGTGCGCTGCTGACGCTCGGCGAAGTCGGGCTGCAGGGCCATCTTGAAGGCCACGGCCTTCGCGGCGATGACGTGCTCGAGGGGTCCACCCTGCTGGCCCGGGAACACGGCCGAGCGCATCTTCTTGGCGATCGTCTCGTCGTTCGTGAGGATCGCGCCGCCGCGCGGGCCGCCGAGGGTCTTGTGCGTCGTGGTGGTGACGATGTGCGCGTGCGGCAGCGGGCTCGGGTGCAGACCCGCGGCCACGAGGCCGGCGAAGTGGGCCATGTCGACCCACAGGATCGCGTCGACCTCGTCGGCGATCGCGCGGAACGCGGCGAAGTCGAGCTGGCGCGGGTAGGCCGACCAGCCGGCGATGATCACGCGGGGACGGTGCTCGATCGCGAGGGCGCGCACCTCGTCCATGTCGACCAGGCCGGTCTCGGGGACGACGTGGTAGGCGATCGGGTTGTACAGACGGCCCGAGAAGTTGAGCTTCATCCCGTGCGTGAGGTGACCGCCGTTGGCCAGGTCGAGGCCCAGGATCGTGTCGCCGGCGGTGGCGATGGCGTGCAGCGCGGCCGCGTTCGCCGAGGCGCCCGAGTGGGGCTGCACGTTGGCGTACTCGGCGTCGAAGAGCTGCTTGAGCCGGTCGATGGCCAGCTGCTCGACCTGATCGACGAACTCGCAGCCGCCGTAGTAGCGCTTGCCCGGGTAGCCCTCGGCGTACTTGTTCGTGAGCACGCTGCCCTGCGCCTCGAGGGCGGCGACGGGAGCGAAGTTCTCCGAAGCGATCATCTCGAGCGTCGTCTGCTGGCGGGCCAGCTCGGCGTCGAGGAGCGCGGCGATGTCGGGATCGAAATCGGCGAGATGCTGGTCGTGGCTCATGGTCCGAGGATATCGCCCGCTCCGCACGCCCAGATCCGCGCGCCCCCTCCGGGCGTAACCAAAACGCAACCTCGTTGCGGATGGCCCCGGCCGCGCGACGGGAGTAGCGTCGCAGCGAGTGTCCGGATGGTGGACACCGAAGGGGAGGAACACATGAACTCGATGCGGCGACGCGTCACCACTCTGGCGACCGCGGCCCTGGCCGGATCCGTCCTGGCAGCGTGCGGGGCAGGTCAGAACAACGACGACGACAGCGACGCGAGCCTGATCGTGGGCACCACCGACAAGGTGGTCTCGATCGATCCGGCCGGCTCGTACGACAACGGCTCGATGGCGGTGCAGACGCAGGTCTTCCAGTACCTCCTCAACTTCCCCGCGGGCAGCACCGAGCTGACCCCGGACGCCGCCGAGAAGTGCGACTTCGAGGAGCCCACGGTCTACGTGTGCACCATGAAGTCCGGCCTCAAGTTCGGCAACGGCAACGAGCTGACCGCCTCCGACGTGGCCTTCTCGTTCCAGCGCATCGTTGACATCAACGACCCGAACGGCCCGGCCTCGCTGCTCGGCGCCATGAAGAAGGTCGAGGCCCGCGACGACGCGACGGTCGCGTTCACGCTCGCCGCGCCGAACGACCAGACCTTCGCGCAGGTCCTGGTGACCTCCGCCGGCCCGATCGTCGACGAGGAGACCTACCCCGCCGACAAGCTGCTCGACGACGACGCGGCGGTCGAGGCCAACGCCTTCTCCGGCCCGTACACGATCGGCGAGTACAAGAAGAACGAGCTGGCCGAGTTCAAGGTCAACCCCGACTACGACGGCACCTACGGTGAGCCGAAGTCGGACGTGACGATGCGCTACTACGCCGACTCGAACAACCTCAAGCTCGACGTGGAGAAGGGCGACATCGACGTCGCGTACCGCTCGCTGACCCCCACGGACATCGACAGCCTGAAGAAGTCCGACGACGTCACGGTCCACACCGGACCGGGCGGCGAGCTGCGCTACATCGTGTTCAACCTCAAGACGATGCCCGGCGACGACGACGCGCAGAAGCAGGCCGTCCGCCAGGCCACGGCCTACCTGGTGAACCGCGACGAGATCTCCTCGGAGGTCTACAAGGGCACCTACACGCCGGCCTATTCGGCCGTCCCCGAGGGCCAGGTCGGCGCGACCGAGGCGTTCAAGGACAAGTACGGCGACGCGCCCGACCCGGCCGCCGCGAAGAAGGTCCTCGACGACGCCGGCGTCTCGACGCCCGTCGAGCTGAACCTGCAGTGGAACCCCGACCACTACGGCGGCAGCTCCGACCAGGAGTACCAGGCCGTCAAGCGCCAGCTCGAGGAAGGTGGACTCTTCACCGTCAACCTGCAGTCGACGGAGTGGAACACCTACTCCGAGGAGCGCGTGAAGGACGCCTACCCGGCGTTCCAGCTGGGCTGGTTCCCGGACTTCCCGGACCCGGACAACTACCTCACGCCGTTCTTCGCGCCGAACAACTTCCTCCAGTCGCACTACGAGGACGACGCGATGACGAAGCTGCTCGACGAGCAGCGGGTCGACGCCGACGCCGCCTCGCGCGAGGCCAAGCTCGCCGAGGCGCAGGAGATGGTGGCCGACCAGGTGCCGATCCTGCCGCTGCTGACCGGCGCGCAGGTCGCGGTGGCCGGCAAGGACGTGAAGGGCGTGGGCGACACGCTGGACCCGTCGTTCAAGTTCCGGTTCGCGTCGCTGTCGAAGTAACGGACACCCGGGGCCGGGGTCCCGGCACGCACTGCGCGTGCCGGGGCCCCGCTTCCACGTAGGCAGGAGCAAGCGTGACCACTGACGTCCTCGTCGCCGCCGACGCCCCGTCGGCCGAACCACCCGGTCGCCGCGGCGGGCTGAGCCCGCTCGCGCGCTACCTGCTGATCAGGCTGGCCTTGATCATCCCGATGCTCTGGGTGCTGGTGACCCTGGTCTTCTTCCTGATGCGCGTGATCGGCGACCCGATCACCGCGGCGCAGGGTGGCCGCCTGACGCCTGAACAGATCGCCGAGCGCAAGGCCGAGGCGGGCCTCGACCGGCCGATCATCGTGCAGTACCTCGAGTACCTCGGCAACATCCTGCACGGCGACTTCGGCACGACGCTGACCGACAACCGTGAGGTCACCGACATCCTCATCGTCAACGGCGCCGCGACTCTGGAGCTGTCGGTCTGGGCGCTGATGGTCGCGTTCGCCATTGGCATCCCGCTGGGCCGGATCGCCGCCCGCCACCGCGACCGCTGGCGCGACGTGCTGCTGCGGCTGTTCGCGATCGTCGCCTACGCCGCACCCGTCTTCTTCGTCGGCCTGCTGCTGAAGCTGGCCGTCGCCCCGTTCGGCTGGCCGACCTCCGGCCGGGCCTCGACCGCCACCGAGCTGACGCTGGCCAAGGTCGAGCCCCAGACCAACATCATGATCATCGACGCCATCTTGTGGGGCGAGCCGGAGTACATCTGGGACGTCCTCCAGCACGCCGTGCTCCCGGCGCTCGCGCTGGGCATGCTGACCGGCGGCATCTTCCTGCGGCTCGTCCGCGTGAACCTGCTGCAGACGCTGCGCGCCGACTACGTCACGGCCGCCCGCGCCCGCGGCGTCTCGGAGCGACAGGTCGAGCGCAAGCACGCCTTCCGCAACGCCTTGGTCCCGGTGGTCACGGTCATGGGCATGCAGATCGCCATCCTGCTCGGCGGCGCGGTGCTGACCGAGACGACCTTCGAGTGGAACGGGCTCGGCTACCAGCTCACGGAGTACCTGGTCCGGCGCGACTTCCTCGCCGTGCAGGGCATCGTCACCGCGATCGCCTTCATCGTGTGCATCGCGAGCTTCCTCATCGACGCCATCGTGGCGCTCGTCGACCCCCGAGTGAGGTTCTGATGCGCTACCCCGGCCAGTCCGTCGTCTCACAGTCCCACGGCCTCCAGCGGTTCATGCTGCTGCTGGGCTTCGGGCTCATCGCGTTCTTCCTCGTCCTCGCCGTCTTCGCGCCGTGGATCGCCCCGTACGACTTCAACCAGGTGCGCGGCGACGACGGTGTCCTGTTCGGCACGCAGCAGCCGCCGAGCGCCGACCACTGGTTCGGCACCAACGTGGGAGGCACTGACGTGCTCTCGCGCGTCGTCTACGGGGCCCGCACCGCGGTCGAGGTCATCATCCTGGCCGTGCTCGTCTCGAGCCTGATCGGCGTGCCGCTCGGGCTGGTCTCGGGCTACCTCGGCGGCTGGCTCGACAAGACGCTCGTGCTCGTGATGGACGCGCTCTACTCGTTCCCGTCGCTGCTGCTCGCGATCGTCGTGTCGATCGTCGTCTCCGGCGGGTCGAGCGGCGCGCTCGGCGGCATCGCCTCGGCGGCGATCTCCATCACCGTCATCTTCATCCCGCAGTACTACCGCGTGATCCGCAACGCGACGGTCTCGGTCAAGACCGAGCCGTACGTCGACGCCGCCAAGGTCGTGGGCGTGCGGACCCCGCGGATCCTGTTCCGGCACATCCTGTCGAACGTCGCGCAGACCCTCCCGGTGATCGGGACCCTGAACGCCTCCGAGGCGATCCTGACCCTGGCGGCCCTGGGTTTCCTGGGCTTCGGCATCGAGCCGTCGGCCGCGGCCGAGTGGGGCTACGACCTCAACAAGGCGATGCCCGACGCCACCAACGACATCTGGTGGACCGGCCTCTACCCGGGTCTGGCGATCGTCCTGGTCGTGCTGGGCGTGACGCTGATGGGCGAGAGCCTCAACGACATCACCAACCCGCTGCTGCGCACGCGTGCTGCCGACAAGGCCGAGGGCGAGCTCGAGATCGAGCTGGCCGAGGACCTCAGCGCCGCGCCGGAGATCACGGACGCCACCGGGACGGCGCCGATCAGCGCTCCGGAATCGGTGGAGACACGGCGCACCGCGGTGCTGTCCCTGTCGGACCTCAGGGTGAGCTTCGGCACCGACGCCGGCCGCGTGGTCGCGGTGGACGGCGTGGGCTTCGACGTCGCACCCGGCGAGGTCGTCGCCGTCGTCGGCGAGTCCGGGTCGGGCAAGTCGGTCACCTCGCGTGCCGTCATGGGCCTGCTCCCGAGCACGGCGACCGTGGACGGGTCCGCGGTGCTGCACACCAGCGGGGACGCCGAGCGCGAGCTGATCGGGATGACGCCGCAGGAGCTGCGGCCGATCCGCGGCGACGAGATCTCGATGGTCTTCCAGGAGCCCGGGACCGCGCTCGACCCGGTGCGCACCGTCGGCTGGCAGGTCGTCGAGGCGATCCGCGCCCACCGCCAGACCAGCAAGGCCGACGCCCGGGCCCGGGCCATCGAGCTGCTCGATCTGGTCGGACTGCCCGATCCGGCCAAGCGGGTGGACTACTACCCGCACCAGCTCTCCGGCGGACAGAAGCAGCGCGTGGTGATCGCGATCGCCATCGCGTGCGAGCCCGACGTGATCGTGGCGGACGAGCCGACCACCGCGCTCGACGTGACGGTGCAGGCGGCGATCCTCGAGCTGCTGCTGGACCTGCGCTCGCGGCTCGGCACGGCGATCGTGCTGATCACCCACAACATGGGCGTCGTCGCCGACATCGCCGATCGCGTGGTCGTGATGTACAAGGGACGCATCGTCGAGCAGGCGCCCGTCGACCGGCTCTTCGCCGCGCCCGCGCACCCGTACACGCAGGCCCTGCTGGACTCGGTGCCCCACCTCGGTCGCACGCACGTGGGCGAGGACGGCCCGACCGGCCCCGCCCCGCTCGAGGGTGCGCCTGTCGTGCTCGACCTCGAGGACATCGTGGTGGAGTTCCCGGGTGGCTGGGGCGAGACGGCCTTCCGCGCCGTCGACCACGTCAGCCTGCAGGTGCACCGTGGCGAGGTGCTGGGGCTGGTGGGCGAGTCCGGCTCGGGCAAGTCCACGCTGGGTCGTGTCGCCGTGGGGCTGCAGCAGCCGACGTCGGGCACGGTCCGCGTGGGCGGCGAGACGATCTCCGGCCTCAGCGACAAGGAGCTGCGCCCGTACCGCAGCCGGTTCGGCTTCGTGTTCCAGGATCCGGCGGCCTCGCTCAACCCGCGGATGTCGATCCTGGACTGCATCGCGGAGCCGCTGCGGGTGCACACCGATCTCACCGACGCGCAGGTCACCGAGAAGGTGCGGAGCCTGCTCGACTCGGTGGAGCTGCCCGGCGACTTCGCCGAGCGGTTCCCCCACGAGCTCTCCGGCGGTCAGCGTCAGCGGATCAGCCTCGCGCGGGCCCTGGCACTCGACCCCGACCTGCTCATCGCGGACGAGCCCACCTCGGCGCTCGACGTGTCGGTGCAGGCGCGCGTGCTGGAGCTCTTCCTCGAGCTGCAGCAGCGCCTGCAGTTCGCGTGCCTGTTCATCACGCACGACCTCGCGGTGGTCGACACGCTGGCGAACCGGGTCGCGGTGATGCAGCGTGGGCGGCTGGTCGAGCTCGGCCCGCGCGACCAGGTGCTGCGGAGGCCCACCGAGGAGTACACGCGCAGCCTGATCGCAGCCGTGCCCGTGCCGGACCCGGCCGAGCAGCGACGCCGCCGCGTCGAGCGGGGCGACCTGCTGACGGGAGCCTAGGCGCGAGGCCTCGGGCGTCAGCGGTCCCAGGCGGCGACCTGGGCGCGGCGCTCGAGGCCGAGCTTCGCCAGGACGGTGGAGACGTAGTTCTTGACGGTCTTCTCGGACAGGAAGAGCGTGGCGGCGATCTCGCGGTTGGAGCGGCCGAGCCGCAGCTCGTCGAAGACCTTGCGCTCCTGCGCGGTGAGCTCGTCGAGCGGGTCGGGGTCGGCCTGGTGGCGCAGGCGCTCGAGCACCGAGCGGGTGACGGCGGGGTCGAGCAGCGACTGTCCCGCGGCGACCCGCTGGACGGCGTCGACGAGGTCGTTCCCGCGCACCTGCTTGAGGAGGAACCCCGAGGCTCCGGCCATGATCGCCTCGAAGAGCGCCTCGTCGTCCTCGAAGGACGTCAGGATGAGGACCGCCGTGCGCTCGGCCGAGAGCCGCACTCGTCGGCACAGCTCGATCCCCGAGCCGTCCGGCAACCGCGCGTCGAGCACCGCGACGTCGGGCTGGAGCCGCTCGATCGCGGTGGCGGCCTCGGCGACCGTTCCGGCCTCGCCCACCACGGTGATCACGCCGGAGTCCTCGAGGAGGTCACCGACGCCGCGCCGCACGACCTCGTGGTCGTCGAGCAGGAAGACGCGGATGGGTTCGCTCACGGGCTCAGCCTACGGAAGGGCGGCCGCGGCGCCGCCGGTTACGAGCGGGATGCGCCAGACCACGCGGGTCCCCGTGCCGCCCGGACCGGGACCGATCCGCAACGACCCGCCCGAGCGCTGGGCCCGCTCGCTCAGGTTCGCCAGTCCGCTGGCCGGCTCGGCGTCGCCCATGCCGGCACCGTCGTCGGTCACCGTGGCCACCACCTCGTGCTCGGCCACCTCGAGGCGCAGGGCCACCGACGTGGCCCTCGCGTGCCGGATGACGTTGGCCAGCGCCTCGTTCATCACCGCGTGCACGTCGCTGCGCAGGCCGATGTCGAGCCGGCCGAGGTCGCCCTCGATGTCGATGACGGGCGCGAAGCCCAGCGGCGCAGCCGTGGCCTTCAGGAGGCGCACGAGACGTGCCTCGTCCGTCGCGGCGTCGGAGCCCAGCGCGAAGATCGCCCCGCGCAGGTCGGCGATCGCCCGGTCGACGTCGTCCACGGCCTGCGAGGCTCGGCCGGCCCACGGCTCGTCGACGTTCCGCGAGATCCGGTCCAGGGACAGGCCCACGGCGAAGAGCCGCCCGATGACGAGGTCGTGGAGGTCGCGCGCGATGCGGTTGCGGTCCTCGACCACGGCCATCCGCGCGAGCTCGGCCCGTGTGCCGGCGAGCTCGTCGAACAGGCGCGCGTTCGCGATCGCCGTCCCGGCGACCGCGGCGAGACCGGACACGAGGCGCTCGTCGTCGTCGGTGAAGCCGCCCGGCTTCTCGGTCAGGTAGAGGTCACCGAACACCTGGCCGTTGACCCGCACGGGCACGCCGAGGAACGCACCCATCGGCGGGTGGTGCGGCGGGAAGCCGACGGAGGCCGGGTGGGAGGCGACGTCGTCCAGTCGCAGCGGCACCCCGTCGCGGAGCACGACACCGAGGACACCGGCACCTCGCGGCCGGTCGCCGATCAGGGCCGCCGTCTCGTCGTCGATGCCCTGGGTGAGGAACTCGGCCAGCTCGTCGTGGTCGTGCCCCAGGACCCCCAGCGCGCCGTAGCGGGCACCGGTCAGGTCGCGGGCCAGCTCGATGATGCGGGCCAGCAGGCTGTCCAGGTCGAGATCGGACGTCACCGCGACGGCGGCGTCGACGATGTTCTCCCAGCGCTTCCGGTCCTGTTCGTCCACGCGCTCACCGTACCGAGATCGCCGGGCCGGAGGTCCCGGCAACTCGGGACCTTCGGCCCTGCTCCGCGACGCCGGACCGGAGCACGATGGACGTGTAGAGAAAGGAACCACGATGAGCACCAACACCATCGTCGTCGGAGTGGACGAGACCCCCGCAGGAGCCGCCGCCCTCACGTGGGCCGCGAAGGAGGCCGACCTCCGTGGCGCGGACCTCAAGATCATCCACGTGTGGCAGATCGACGCGGCCGTCGCTATGGCCGGCGCCGAGGTCCCGTGGATGGCCTACGAGACCGACGCCCGGTCGAACGCCGCGCGCTGGGTGACCGAGACGATCGGGTCCGAGGACGCCGACGGCAGGCCCCGCCGCATCGAGGTCGTGCAGGGCGCGCCCGGACCGACGCTCGTCGATGCCTCGCGCGACGCGGCCATGCTGGTCGTCGGCACGCGCGTGCACACGGGCATCAGCCGCGTGCTGTTCGGGTCGGTCAGCCACTACTGCCTGACCCACGCGCAGTGCGTCGTGGTCGCGGTACCGACCACGTCCACCGCCGAGACGGTGGACGTGGCCTCGGCCGACGACCTGGTCACGCACTGAGGCGAGCCGGGCTTCCCCTCCCGGCCGCCCTTCCCGGGCCGCGCCCCTCCCCACGCGCGGTCCGCTGCCCCGCCTCGCCCCCGAAGGTCCTGGGCAGCCCGAAGTCCCGGCGGCGATCTCACGCCGCCGGGGCTACGTTGGCGCCATGATCGAACGCGTCCGTGACCAGGCCGCCTCCGCGATCTTCGCGCGCGTGGCCGGTCCCGAGGGCGAGGGTCGCCGCGAGCGCATCCACGGCACGCCGGGCGAGCGCCGGTTCACCCCCGCGGACCCCGTCTGGCGCGTCCACGGGGACGCCTCGATGTTCGTCGGCGGGATCCGTGCCCTGCTGCTTCAGTCGCTGCACCCCCTGGCGATGGCCGGCGTGGACCAGCACTCGGGGTTCCGCGGCGACCCCTGGGGACGACTGCAGCGCACCAGCGGCTTCATCGCCGAGACGACCTTCGGCACCGTCGACCACGCCGACCGGGCGATCGGGGCCGTGCGCCGGATCCACGAGCGCGTCCGGGGCACCACCGACGACGGACGCGAGTACGCGGCCTCCGACCCGCACCTGCTGCGCTGGGTGCACGTCGCGGAGATCGACTCGTTCCTGCGCGCGCACGGCCGCTACGGCGCCCGTCCCCTCGGGCCCGAGGAGCGCGACGTCTACGTCGCCCAGGCCGGAATCACCGCCCGGCTGCTCGGCGCGCGCGACGTGCCGGAGAGCACGGAGGAGCTGGCGGCTGCGCTGGCGTCCTACCGCCCTGAGCTCGAGAGCACGCCCGCCGCTCGCGAGGCCGCCCGCTTCATGCTGCTGAGCCCGCCGGTGCCGTGGACGGTGCGAGCGCCCTACGGCATGCTCGCGGCCGCGGCGGTGGGGCTGCTGCCGCGCTGGGCCCGCCGTCCGCTGCGCCTGCCCTGGCTGCCGGTCACCGAGGCGACCGCCGTCCGCGCCGGCGGCGTGGCCGTGACGCGGGCGATCGGATGGGCCATGTCGCCCGCGCCCCGCTCCACGACATGAGGATGTCGGCGAACCACGACACAATGGACGGGTCCCCACCAGAACCTAGGAGTGATCGCTCGTGAAGAAGCTCGCGCTGCTGACGGCCGCCGCCGTCGGATACGTCCTTGGAACCCGCGCCGGCCGCGGCCGCTATGAGCAGATCAAGCAGCAGGCCGAGAAGGTGTGGCACACCGATCCGGTCCAGTCCACCGCCCACAAGGCGCAGGACACCGCCAAGCAGGCCGCGTCCGACGTGGGCCACCGCGTCGCCGAGACCGCGAAGGACGTCTCCGGCGTCGTCAGCGAGAAGGCCAAGGACGTCTCGGGCACGGTCGGCGAGAAGGTGAAGACCGCCGCCGACTTCTCCAAGGACGAGGGCTCGAAGGACTCGGGCACCGGCTCCCGTACCTCCACCGCCACGGAGGCCGACGCGTCCGCCCCCGCCTACAGCACCAGCTCGGAGGGTCTGCGCGCCGACGCGGCAGCCGCCGACGCCCGGGCTCCGTTCGACATCGACGAGGCCGGCTCGGACGACCTCTCCTCCCAGCCGAACCCGCTGGGCACCGACGATCCCGACGCTCGCGCCTGATGCGACTGAGGATCTTCACCGAACCGCAGCAGGGAGCGTCGTACGACGACCTCCTCGCCGTCGCGCAGGAGTCCGAGCGGTTGGGCTTCGACGCCTTCTTCCGCTCCGACCACTACCTCGCGATGGGCGGGGAGGGCCTGCCCGGTCCAAGCGACGCCTGGATCACGCTGGCCGGCCTGGCCCGCGACACGTCCACCATCCGGCTGGGCACGCTCGTCACGAGTGCCACGTTCCGGCTGCCCGGACCGCTGGCGATCAGCGTGGCCGGGGTCGACCAGATGAGCGGTGGACGCGTGGAGTTCGGGCTCGGCGCGGGCTGGTTCGACGCCGAGCACCGGGCCTACGGGATCGGCTTCCCTGAGACGCCCGAGCGCTTCGACCGTCTCGAGGAGCAGCTGGAGATCATCACCGGCCTGTGGGCCGACACCTCCGGCGCCTACTCCTTCGAGGGCCGGCACTACACGGTCACCGACTCTCCGGCGTTGCCCAAGCCGGCGCAGGACCGGATCCCCGTGATCGTGGGCGGCAAGGGCAAGCGCCGCACCCCGGCGCTGGCGGCGCGGTTCGCCGACGAGTTCAACATCCCGTTCGAGTCGGCCGACTTCACCCGCACCCAGTTCGGGCGGGTGCGTGAGGCCTGCGAGAAGGCCGAGCGCGATCCGGCATCGCTCGCGTGGTCCAACGCGCTGGTGCTGTGCGCGGGATCGGACGAGACCGAGATCGCCCGGCGTGCCGCGGCGATCGGCCGCGAGGTCGACGAGCTGCGCGCCAACGGGCTCGCCGGCACGCCTGCCGAGATCCTCGACCGGATCGGCGAGTTCGCCGACGCCGGGTCCGAGCGCCTGTACCTGCAGGTGCTCGACCTGGCCGACCTGGACCACCTGCGGCTCGTGGCCGAGGAGATCCTTCCGCACGTCTGAGCACCGACGAACGATGAGGCATCCGACCCCGATCCGGGCTCGGATGCCTTGTCGTTTCGGCACTCGAACGCCGCGAATTACATCAGTGTGGTTTACCCACAACATTGTCCCCACCTGGGGACTACCGGGCTCAGGACGGGCCCACCTCGAGCCGGCCGCGCTCCATCTCCGACGTGAGGGACTGCAGGAAGTCGATGATCGCGGGCCTGGCTTCCACCGGCACCCTGGCCGCGATGGCCTTCATCCGCTCGTGCATGTCGGCCAGGTGCACCGACATCTCGTGGCGGGCCTGCTCGGTGGGGACCAGCACCACGGAACGACGGTCGGTGGGGTGCGGCACGCGCTCCAGGTGTCCGGAGGCGACGAGCCGGTCGACCAGGGTCGTCACGGCGGCGGTGCTGATGCCGAGGTGGTCTGCGAGCCGGCGCGGGGTCACCCCCGGGACCGCGCTGCCCTGCGGATCGGACTCCGCGATCTCCACCGCGCGAATGACGTGACGCAGCGATCGCAGGTCGGTGGGGTTGACCCGCATCGCGTCGCTGAGGCGGTTGCGCATCTCCCGATCGGCCCGGACGAGCTCGCGCACAGCCCTCAGCAGGTCGCGTTCGTCGTCGGTGTAGTCGGGTGCCACGGGCGTACGGGGAAGTGGACGCATCGGCACCCCTTCATCATAGGCACTATTTATACAAGTTGATATCTAGATTGGTTAGCAATACCGTTCGAGGTGTCACCAGGAGGAGTTGTGGAACCCGTGCTCGACCACGCCACCGGTGCAGCGGATGCCGCTGCACCCTCCAGCGGCGCGCGCTCGGGCCTTCCCGACCGACTCCCGCACGGAGATCCCGACGACCTCGTCGTCTTGCTGGACGACGAGAGGCGCCCCATCGGCACGGCTCCCCGGCACGACGTCCACGGCCAGGACACGCCCCTGCACCTGGCGTTCTCCTGCTACCTGATCGACGGTCGCGGTCGCGTGCTGCTCACCCGGCGCGCCCTGGGAAAGCGGTCGTGGCCCGGCGTGTGGACCAACTCCTTCTGCGGTCACCCGCGGCCGGGCGAGGACCTCGTCGACGCGGTCAGCCGTCACGGCCGGGGTGAGCTCGGCCTCGAGCCCGCATCCATCCGCCCGTTCCTGCCCGACTTCGCCTACCGCGCGGTCGACGCCTCCGGCGTGGTGGAGAACGAGGTGTGCCCCGTCTTCGTCGCCCGCGCGACCGACGAGGCGCAGCCCCATCCCGACGAGGTGGAGGAGCTGCGCTGGGTCGACGTGTCCGACCTGCGCGAGACGGTGCGGATCGCGCCGTGGGCGCTGAGCCCGTGGCTGGTCGAGCAGGCTGCCGCGATCGAGGAGGCGGACGCCTGGCACGTGCTGGCGCCGGACGAGACGGAGACGAGCCCATGACCCTGCAATCGGAGCTCGACTCACTCCTGCACTCGGCCCGCGTCCCCGGCCTGAGCCGCGACCACCACGCACTGCTCACCGCGCTCGACCTCGGCAGCTCCGGAGGCAAGCGCTTCCGGCCGTGGCTCGTCACGACGGTGCACACGGCCTTCGGCGGCGACCAGCCCGACGCGGTGGTCGATGCCGTCGCCGCGGCCACCGAGCTGCTGCACACCGCCTTCGTGATCCACGACGACGTGATCGACAACGACGACACCCGCCGTGGACGGCCGAGCGTGCCCGGCCTGTTCCGCTCCGACGCCACCGAGCTGGCCAGCTCGCCGGACGACCGCGACACGTACGCGCGCGCCGGTGCGATCCTCGCCGGCGACCTGGCACTTGCCGCGGCGATCCGCGCCGTGGCGACGTGCGGCGTCGACCCGGTCACCACCCACCGCCTGCTCGACCTCCTCGACGCCACGCTGCACGCCTCCGCCGCCGGCGAGCTCGCCGACGTCCGCCTGGCCCTGGGCACCGCGATGCCGAGCGCCGACGAGGCCATCGCCGTCACCGAGCACAAGACGGCCGTCTACTCATTCGTGCTGCCGCTGCAGGCCGGTGCCGTCCTCGCGGGGGCCGACGAGTCCGCCGTGCGCGTCCTCGGTGAGATCGGCCGCTGCCTGGGCGTCGCGTTCCAGCTCCACGACGACGTGATGGCGATGTTCGGCGACCCCGAGACGACGGGCAAGGACCCGCTCGGCGACCTGCGCGAGGGCAAGCGGACGCCGCTCATGGTGCACGCGTCGCAGACGGCCGAGTGGGAGCGGATCGCGCCCCACCTCGGCGACCCCGACCTCACCGAGGCGGCCGCGGCCGGCGTGCGCGAGGCACTCGCGGCCTGCGGCTCGCGGGGCTACGTGGAGGACCTCGCCGACGGCCACCTGGCGCTGGCGCGCGAGCACGCCCGCACGCTCGACCTCGAGCGGTCGCTCCTGGACCCCCTCGTGGCGCAGGCTTGGCACATGGCCGCCACGACGCACGACCCCGCCGCCCAGGTTGGTGCGGCATGAGCGCGCTCCACCACGACGAGCACGGCCGCTCGGGCTCGACCGCCGCCACCGAGGCCTACACGCTGTACGACGACGTGGCCGAGGGTGCCGCCGCGCTCGTGATCAAGCGCTACTCCACGTCGTTCTCGCTGGCGTCACGGCTGCTGAACGAGCCCGTGCGCACGCGCGTGTGCAACATCTACGCGCTTGTGCGCGTGGCGGACGAGATCGTCGACGCCCCGCGCCCGGACGGCGACCACGACCAGCAGCTGCGCGTGCTCGACTCGCTCCATGCCGAGGTCCACGAGGCCATGCGCACCGGGCACAGCGCGAACCTCGTCGTCCACGCGTTCGCGCGCACGGCGCGCGCGTGCGGGATCGGCACCGACCTCGTCGATCCGTTCTTCCAGTCGATGCGCACCGACCTCTTCCGCACCGACCACGACGAGGCCAGCTTCGCGACGTACATCTACGGCTCCGCCGAGGTCGTGGGCCTGATGTGCCTCAAGGCGTTCCTCCTCGACCAGCCCCGGCCCGAGGCGCAGTACGCCGAGCTGGCCCCCGGCGCCCAGCGTCTCGGCGCCGCCTTCCAGAAGGTGAACTTCCTGCGCGACCTCGGCGACGATCGCGACAACCTCGGCCGCAGCTACGTGCCCGGACTGGACCCGGAGCACTTCGATGTCGCGATGCGCGACCGGCTGCTCGATGACATCGACGCCGACCTCGCCGCCGCCGCGGCCGTGATCCCGCGCCTGCCCGCCGGCAGCCGCCGCGCGGTCGCCGCCGCCCACGCCCTCTTCGCGGAGCTGTCACGGCGGCTCCGCAACGCCTCGCCCGCCCGGATCCGCTCGGAGCGCATCCGCGTGCCCGGCCCGGCCAAGGCCCGGGTCGTCGCGCGCGCCGTCACGGTGGGCGTCTGATGCGCCGCGTCACGGTCATCGGCGGCGGGATCTCCGGACTCGCCACCGCGGCCCTCCTGGCCGCCGACGGCTGGTCGGTCGACCTGCTCGAGCAGCGCGACGACGTGGGCGGGCGCGCCGGCTCGTGGAGCAAGGACGGCTTCCGCTTCGACACGGGCCCGTCCTGGTACCTCATGCCCGAGGTCTTCGAGCACTTCTTCCGGCTGCTCGGGACCACTGCGGACGAGCAGCTCGACCTCGTCCGGCTCGACCCGGGCTACCGCGTGTTCTTCGAGGGCAACGAGCAGCCCGTCGACGTGCGGGCCACGCGTGCCGAGAACGTCGCGCTGTTCGACGCGATCGAGTCCGGCGCAGGCCGTCGCCTCGAGGACTACCTGGACTCGGCGGCCGACACGCATCAGATGGCGGTCGACCACTTCCTCTACACGAGCTTCGAGCGACCGGCCAACCTCGCTCACGCCGACGTGCTGCGCCGGGCGCCGCGCCTGGCCGGACTGCTCGGCCGCTCGCTGGAGTCGCACGTCGCCGCGCGCTTCGACGACAACCGACTGCGTCAGATCCTGGGGTACCCCGCCGTGTTCCTCGGCTCGTCGCCGTCGCGCGCGCCGAGCATGTACCACCTGATGAGCGGGATGGACCTCGCCGACGGCGTGCTCTACCCGCAGGGCGGGTTCTCCACGCTGATCGACGCGATCGCCGCCCTGGCGCGCGCCCGCGGCGTGCGCATCCGCACCGGCGCCACCGTCATCGGCATCGACACCAGCTCCACCGGCCGCGCCCTGCCCACGCCGGGCGCGCGGGCGCAGGTCGAGGGGGTCACGTTCCGCACCGACGACGGGATCGAGCGGATCGATGCCGACGTCGTGGTCGGCGCGATGGACCTGCACCACCTCGAGACGCGACTGCTGCCCGAGCACCTGCAGACGTATCCGGAGTCCTGGTGGAAGCGCCGCGATCCGGGCCCGGGTGCCGTGCTGGCGTACCTCGGGGTGGAGGGCGAGCTGCCCGAGCTGGCCCACCACACGATGTTCTTCACTCGGGATTGGGCCGCGAACTTCGACGACGTCCTCGGTCGGCCCGGCCGGGTGCCGGACCCTGCGTCCTCCTACGTGTGCCGTCCGTCGGCCACCGACCCGTCGGTGGCTCCCGAGGGCGACGAGAACGTGTTCATCCTCGTGCCGGTGCCGGCCGACGTGAACCTGGGGCGCGGGGGCGTCGACGGAGGAGGCGATCCCGTGGTCGAGAAGACCGCGGACGCGGCCATCGGCCAGATCGCCTCGTGGGCGGGCGTGCCCGACCTGGCCTCGCGGATCAAGGTGCGGCGCACCGTGGGACCCGGTGACTTCGCCGCAGACCTGAACGCGTGGTCGGGCGGGGCTCTCGGGCCCGCCCACACCCTGCGCCAGAGTGCCTTCCTCCGCGCGCGCAACGCCTCGCGTCGGGTGGACGGGCTGCTCTACGCCGGATCCAGCACGATCCCGGGCATCGGGCTGCCGATGTGCCTGATCAGCGCGGAGCTCGTCCTGAAACGGCTGCGCGGCGACCGGTCGGCGGGCCCGTCAGCCGAGCCCCGGGCCGGCACTACGGTGGTCGCGTGAGCTGGCTCTACCTCGCCTCGGTGATCGGGGCGGGCTTCTGCATGGGACTCGTCGACCGGCGCTGGCGACTGTTCCTGTTCCGGAAGGCCTCGAACGCGCTGGTCGTCCTGGCCGTCGGCTTCGTCTTCTTCCTGGTGTGGGACATCGTGGCGATCCGGGTCGAGGTGTACGCGCGGGGCGAGTCCCCGGCGATGACCGGGATCGAGGTGGCCCGCGAGCTGCCGCTCGAGGAGCTCTTCTTCATCGTCTTCCTCTGCTACGTCACCGGCGTCCTGCACGGGCTGTTCACGATTCTGCTCGACCGCAGGACGGTGACCCGATGACGTACCTCGGGCTCGCTGCGGTCTTCACGGCCGCCACCCTTCCCGTCCTGGCCCTCGCGGTCGTCACGCGGCGCCCCGATCGTCGCTGGTGGGCCGCCACCGGGCTCACCGCCGTGGCGCTGGCCGTCCTGACCGCGGTGTTCGACAGCGTGATGATCGCCGCCGACCTCTTCCGGTTCGACGAGTCGGCCCTGACCGGCATCCACGTGGGGCTCGCGCCGATCGAGGACTTCGCGTGGCCGCTCGCGGCCACGATCCTGGTCTCGTCGCTGTCCCTGCTGCTCTCGCGGCCGGCCCGCCACTTCGACTCCACCGTCCCGGCGCAGGACCAGGCGTGAGCCGCGCCGGCCAGGTGCTGGCGTCGTCCCGCCCGCTGTCGTGGGTCAACACGGCCTTCCCGTTCGGCGCGGCCTACCTGCTGGCCGGCGGTGGGCTCGACGTCGCGTTCTGGGTGGGCTGCGCGTACTTCCTGGTGCCCTACAACCTGCTGATGTACGGGATCAACGACGTCTTCGACTACGAGTCCGACCTGCGCAACCCGCGCAAGGGCGGGGTCGAGGGGATCGTCCTCGACCGTCGCATCCACCGGCTCACGATCTGGTCGGCGGTCCTCTCGAACGTGCCGTTCGTCGTGGTGCTCGCCGTCATGGGGTCCCCGCTGTCGAACCTCGTGCTGGCGATCAGCATCTTCGCCGTCATCGCGTACTCGGCCCCCGTGCTGCGGTTCAAGGAGCGCCCGTTCCTGGACTCGATCACCTCCAGCACGCACTTCGTCAGTCCCGCCGTGTTCGGGCTGGCCCTCGCGGCCGCCCGTGGCGGTGAGGTCGAGCTCGGGGTCACGGTCGTCGCCGCCATCGCGGGCTTCTTCGCCTGGGGTGTCGGTTCGCACGCGTTCGGTGCCGTCCAGGACGTCACCGCCGACCGCGCGGCCGGCATCGGCTCGATCGGCACGGTCCTCGGGGCCCGCAACACCACACGATTCGCCTTCGCGGCCTACCTCCTGGGCGGCCTGTGCCTGCTGGCGCTGCCGTGGCCCGGATCCCTCTCCGCCCTGCTGGTGCTGCCCTACGCCGCCAACATCGCGCCGTACCTGTCGATCACCGACGAGCGGTGCGAGGAGGCGAACGCCGGCTGGCGCCGCTTCCTGTGGCTGAACTTCGTCACCGGGTTCCTGGTGACGCAGCTGCTGATCTGGATCAGCCTCCGGTGACGTGGCGGGGCCGGAACCGGTCCTGCCAGCGCTTCCACGGCGGGCGCTCCGCCCAGTTGAGCCTCAGCGTGGTGACGGCGCGGTCCATCCGGCGCGCCAGCTGCTTCCGGCCCCGCACCGAGCGGCCCGAGACACCCAGCCGCAGGGCGCGGTCGTAGCGGATCACGGACTCCGGGCCGAGCGCGAAGGCGAGGTCCATGTCGTCGTGCACGTCGTCGAACCGGTGCACCCGGTCGCGCACGCGCTCCCAGCTGGTGCGGCGGATCGCCATGCTCGATCCCCACAGCGGATGGTGGCCGAGGGCCAGGTACGTCAGGACGTAGTAGGCGCCGAGGTAGGCCACCGTGGCGATGCGGCCCAGGACGGGCGGCAGGTCGTGGAACCAGCCGGCCCCGGTGACGGCATCGACCTCGCGGTCGGCCATCGCGCTGGCGACCCGCGCGATCCAGTCGGGGCCGGGCCGCGAGTCGGCGTCGAGCCGGGCGACCACATCGCCCGAGGCCGCGTCGTAGCCGGTGGCGGCCGCTGGGGGGATGCCCAGTCGCGGCTCCACGACGACGCGCGCGCCGGCGGCCTCGGCTACGGCGGCCGAATCGTCGGTGCAGCCGTTGTCGACCACGACCACTTCGAGCGGGGCCACGGTCTGGAGCGCGAGCAGACGCAGGCACTCGCGGAGCTCGTCCGCGTCGTCGTGCACGGGGATGACGACCGAGACCGTCGGGGTGGTCACCGGCTCGGCTCCGCGGCCGACGTGCGGCTCACCACGAGCGCGGCGATCAGCGCGCCGACCGCGCCGGCGGCGAGGTCGCCGATCGTGTCGTCGTAGCCCACCTGGATCCGGTCGTCGATCCAGGTGTGGCCCATCCACTCGAGGAACTCCCACACCACGGCAAGCGCGACGGCGGTGGTGATCGTGACGACGAAGGCGCCGAGCCGTGGGCGCGCGAGCCGGGGGTCGTCGTGGGTGGCGAGGGCGCCGACCTTCACGAGCACCTGCCACGTGAGGGCCGCGATCAGCCCGGTGGCGGTCGCGTGGACGACAAGATCCAGGCCCGGGACGGCGAGGTACCAGTCGAGCTGGGCGGCCCAACCGCCGAGCAGGAGGGCGCCGCAGAAGGTGACGTCGAGGGCCGGCCCGGTGCCGACCGCCCGAGGGATGAAGAGCGCCCCGAGCACGAGGAAGAAGAGTGCGAAGCCGATCCAGCCTGCGTGGATCGTGGCCGCCACGACGCTGACGACACCCGCGGCGCGCAGGGCGTCCGGGACGATCAACGGCATTCGGACATCCTACTGACGCCGGGGAATTCCACGAATTACACCCGTGTGGTTCACCCACATGGCTGTGCACAGCTGGGGACAACCGCACCTCAGCGCAGGTGGGCGAACTCGTCGAGGCCGGCGTCCTCCTCGGCCAGCGAGAACGAGGCCATCGCCCGACTCACCATGCCCGTCGCCAGCATCACCGCGAGGGCGACGGCGAACGCCATGCCGCACAGGAATGCGAGCGCCAGCGCGATCATCGGGTCGACCTCTCGTCCCTGGCCATGGTGCTCGCCTCCGTCGTCGTGCGTGACATTGGAGAGCGAGAAGGCCCGGGTTCCGGACGTGGAACCCGGGCCTGCCCAGGACTGCCTGCAACGGCGGGAATTACATCGCTGTCATTTCATCCACAGGTCTACCCACACCTGGGGACGAACCCGCCGTCCGCGCTGTGGTCAGACGCGACGGGTGTCGGGATCCTCGGGCGGAGCGTCCGTCAGCGCGGGGTCCCGCACGTCGGAGTCCGGGTCGCCACCGTGCTTGCCGGTGAAGACGGGCCGATCCTGCGACACCGGGTCCTGGCGGGCCGCAGCCACGTCGTCGTGGCGACCGTCGGTGAGGTCGTCACGCTGCGCGTCCGTGCGGTCGTTGCGCTGACCGTCGGTGACGTCGGGGTCGATCTCGTCGGCCTTGGCCATCCGGTGCTCGACGTGCTGCTTGGTCTCCGCGGCCTCCTGATGGAGCTCCTCGGCCTGACGCTCGAGTCGCTCGGCGTCGAGTCGCGCCTGGTCGGCGTCGGCACGTGCCGCGGCGGCACCGGCGGCGGTCTGGTTGGCAGAGACCGAGGCCTCGCGGGCCTCGTCGCGCAGGCGGGCGGCTTCGACGCGCTGCTCGCGCTCCTTCTCGAGCCGCTTCTCCTCCTTGGCCTTGTTTCCCTTCGTGAGGGCCCAGACGAGAGCGGCCACGAGCAGCAGCGCCACAACCGCGATCAGGATCCAGACCCAGGGGTCGACGTTGTCCATCAGGTTCACCTCCGCGGGTCCGGCTGCGTCGGTCGACGCTGGCGCACCGGCCCCTCCCTCCTTGGTACCGCAGTCCGGGCCCCTCCGCTCGTCGGAGATTCTTGTAAAGAGAGGGAGATGATTGCGACTTAAAGTTCGGAGACCTCTTCAACTCCCGGCTTCTGGGGGTCGTCGTCGAGCCAACGACAGGTCGCGGCGATTCTCGCCTGAATATTGCGACGGGTCTCTCTGTCCGGTCGGGGCACACGGGCGCGAACGAGGGCGTGAGCTTTACCGATTTCATCGCCGGCAGGATGGTTCTCGACTGGGTCCAGGATTACCCCAGCGTCTCCGTCGATTCGGGCGGCCCCGGCTGGGAACTCAACCACTGTGTGTGTCTCCCAGTTGCACAGCTTCTTCCGGTCGAAGCCTTCGTCCGCTAGCAATTGCGAACTGCTCACCGAGATGCCACTGTCAGGGTCAAACTTGAGCGCGCTCGGGAGAACGTTCAGTTTGCGGGTGACGAGATCTGGGACGGCAAAGTTCGGCTGTCTGGGCACGCGGCGCAGGAAGAGATCGTCATCTCCGAGACTCGGATCGTCCCAGACCCATTCGGAAGTCACCGCCGGGGGCGGGCCTGCGACTGGTGGAAGAGAGCCCGCCAGTTCGGGTTAACCTCGGCGACGATCGCAGAAAGGTCGCGGATCAGTTTGCGGAGCGGAGTGCGAGACGTGCCCCTCGCGATTCGACGCCCCTGCCTTCTCATTGAGAAACTGAAAACTCCTTCTGGCGAGATGTCGACTTCCAGAGAGTGGCCGTCCACATACCACTCCGCGATGACACCACCATCTTCGTCGACCGAGAGAGTTGGGTACACAGAGTCCTCGGACAGCACATCTCGCAACACTCGAGCCATCTCATTGACAGCTTCACCCGTCGGTTGCGAAACGCCGGTCATCGCGTGTTCGTGGACCAACCTGTTCAACTGATTGCGTGCATAGTCGAAGGCTGGCATCGGGGCCGGCCAACTGGAGTCGCGTCGATGATGGCTCCCGTTCTCGTAAGCGGGACTTGCCTTCACGCCATATGCGCCTAAATTGCCGGTTGCCAGGTAGGTAACCACTGCCGGCCCGGAAGAGAAATGTCGTGACAGAATGTTCTTGGACATCCGTCGGACCAATGTCTTATCTCGAGCGGCCTTTCGGTTGTAAACCTGAACAGACGCGGGCACTCCTGCAGGTTGATTGACCTCGAGAAGACTCATGCTTTCCGACCCCATTCTTCTTGCATCGTCCCACTGGTGTACTCGAGAAAGGCTTGGATCAGCCTGTCGTGAGCCCTGTCGAGACCTCCCAAAGGAGTTTGTTCCTCGTCGTCCTTCGGCGGCACTTGGAACGACGAAGAAATGCCTAGCATCGGCCCATCCTCATCGACATCCAAGCTGATGTTCACGGAGCATCCGTCCAGTTCAGCATCGTCGCACAAATGTAGCCTGACGCCTCCGTATGAAACGGCGGCGGAAAATGGCCCTTCGGCATGCATTCGCCACTTAGTTGCAACGCCAACCATGAGTTCCTCGGCACGCATGCTACTGAGCGCGTTCAGATAATCGCACTCACTTCCGACGATCACTAACTCCCGATCGAGCTCCTTAGAGACAGTCTGCATAAACTCACCAAAGTGGCTCTCGAGCCGCGCCCGAATGTTCTCAAATCCTGGGTATGAGGAAGGTGCATCGCTTGATGAGAAGGCCCAAGAGCATATGAAGCGATCATTCTGAATGGCGATCGAGCCCTGATCGTTTGGCGTGGTAAACATCACATACGGGCATGGCCACGACCCAAGAGGTACGAGGGATGCTTCATCGCCTCCCCGGTTCCAGGCGCGCAGCGGCGGGAGTTCGGCGACGTTAGGGAACTCAGCTCTCCACGCTTCACGAAGCGATGACAGATGACTCACCTGCAACGCCTCGATTGGTTCGAAGTAGACCGTCAGCGAAACCGAGACAACCGGCGGTTTCTCGAACGCAGCGCGAGTGACCTCCACAGTGCTCACGCTCCGTACCCTAGCCGACCCCGAGAAGGATGGACGTCGCCTAGCCGCGTCTTTATCCACTTTCGGTCAACAACTCAGACTCGTTCAGTCTGACGAGGACAACTCGTGAAACGCACGAGACGTGGGCCGCTTATCCTCTGCATACGACGCAACACGCGCTGCGAATTGCACCGATCCTGCTCGGGGAGTCAGGCGAAAGGCCCGTCCAGCAGCGCCCATTGCAGGAGCATGATCGTCTTGGCGTCCACGATCTCGGTGCCGATGGCCGCGCGGGCCCGGTCGATGTCCAGCTCCACGATCTCGATGTCCTCGCCCTCGGACGCGACGCCGTGCTGCGTGCCCTCGATGTCCTCCGAGCGATACGGGGCCGCGAAGAAGTGCAGGCGCTCGGTCACGGAACCGGGGCTCATGAACACGTCGAACACGTGCTGGACCGGGCCTATCTCGACGCCCGTCTCCTCGACGGTCTCGCGGCGGATCGCCGCGACGGGGTCGTCCTCGTCCAGCAGGCCCGCGGCCGTTTCGAGGAGCATCCCGTCGGGGTGGCCGTTGACGTAGACCGGGAAGCGGAACTGCCGCGTCAGCAGCACCGTCCTGCGGTTCGCGTCGTACAGCAGGATCGTCGCGCCGTCGCCGCGGTCGTAGGTTTCCCGGCGCTCGGTGCGCCAGACGCCGTCGGACCCGCGACGGTCGAACGTGGTCGCTCGCAGGACGTACCAGTCGTTCGACAGCACCTCCACGTCGCGCACGACGACGTCGGGGTTGCGGTCGAGGTCGCGGCCCGTCAGGTGCAGGCCCGTGCGGCCGCGATGGTCGGGGGTGTCGATGCCGGGGGTCATCGCACCAGATTCGCTCATTCGCGGAATGTACCGATCAGCGGGGCGTCCCGTTTCCGCATCGAGTCGGTCAACTGAGGGGCATGGTGCTACCGGACCAAGATCCACGAACTCCTCAGCACCTCGCGGGCGCCAACCGCTCGCCCGCACTCTTGCAGTTTGGGCGCTAACTGCCCTCAGGCCCGCGCTCAGCGAAGTCAAGATCAGCGCCAAGGGCTGGGCGCTCGATCCTTCATCCTGGGATGATCTGGGCGTGACCCCAGAGGAACGGCTCCACGAACTCGTAATTAGGCACGCCGCCTTCGAGTGGCTCGACCGCGAACGTGCCGCGGGCCGGGAGACCTTTTCGCAAGAAAGCACAAGCAATCTCACCTTGGCTGGGGAGTCCATTCGCATGATGCCTACTCAACAGGGAATCTGGAAGCCGGGTCAGCTCGCGGCTGCGCTCTCATTTCGCACGGTGTACCGACCCGAAGGGAGTCTTCGGCCTTACGACGACAATGTGGGTCTTGATGGCCTCTACCGCTACAAGATGCGCGGGGAGGACCCGGAGCACTATCAGAACCGTGCGCTGCGCGAGGCAATGCTCGCGCGCCTTCCTCTGATCTGGTGGCTGGGAGTGCAAGGCGGTGGGTACAGCGCGCTGTATCCGATCTACCTGGTTGGCGAAGAGCGCAATGATCTGCAGTTCGTCGTCGACATCGACGCGGTCCCTCAACCCGACATCATGTGGCCATCCACGGACCTTGAAATCGATCCGTCCTATCGTCAACAACTCACCAAACTCCGACTGCATCAGCGCCCGTTCCGAGCGGCTGTCCTGCGTGCCTATCGGACGTCCTGCGCCGTTTGCTCGCTCGGCCACAGCGACCTTCTGGACGCGGCGCACATTCAGGAAGACGGTGCCGGCGGGCGCCCTGTCGTTACCAACGGTCTGTCGCTCTGCAAGATGCACCACGCCGCCTACGACCGCAGGATCGTCGGCATCACGCCGTCGTACGAGGTGCGAGTTAACGCCGACGTTCTCCATGAGGTCGACGGACCCATGCTGCGGCACGGCATCCAAGAGTTCCACGGCAAGAAGTTGATGGTGCTACCGGAGCGACGGGCTCAGCACCCTGACCGGTTGCTGCTCGAGGCCCGGTACCAAGCGTTTCTTGACGCGAGTTGATTCAGACCAGGACGAGCGAGCGGACGTTTGGGCATCGGTCGCTCGACTAGGTCTTGGGGCAAAGAACCCGGTCTCTCACCGGGATGCCGACATCAGAACCAAATGAGCGGGCGTATGTCGAGTCGGCGCCACGTCCCGGCAAGGGTTGCGGTCATGTGGTGGAGCCTAGGGGACTCGAACCCCTAACCCCCTGCTTGCAAAGCAGGTGCGCTACCAATTGCGCCAAGGCCCCGTGGTGGGAGAGCGTCAGACCGGATCGCTGTGCTGAGCCCAGGCATCGGGCTGAGCTGCGGACTTGCGGCGGTTCGCGAACCAGGCGGCTCCGGCAACCGCGAGTGCCAGGGTGAGGATCTTCTTCACGTAGATTCCTCCTTCGGTGGGCCTAGATGGACTTGAACCATCGACCTCTTCCTTATCAGGGAAGCGCTCTAACCGAGCTGAGCTATAGGCCCCGGGCAGCAATAGAAGAGATTACCTCAGGGTCCCACAGGAGTTCCAATCGGGTCCGTGAGGGACGCATCACCCGCCGCGAGTGGCGCAGAAAGGCCCGCCACTCGACGAGTGGCGGGCCGATTCGCGCCACTCGCGGGGAGTGGGCACGGGGGTCTGCGGACTACTTGCGCTCGCCGAACGTCAGCTCGATGCCGCCGAGGATGCCGGCCGCCAAGTTGTAGAGGTGGGCGGCGATGGTGGCCAGGGCGGTCATGAAGATGACGTTGAGGGCCGAGACGAGCAAGGTCAGGCCCACGACGCGGCCGAAGCCCAGGTACTCGGTGATGTCGAAGCCGGAGGCGTCGTCTGCGAGCACATTGGAGACGCTGTCGTTGAGGGCGCCCCACACGCCGGTGATCTGCATGACGAGCCAGAACACGGTGACCGCGACGACGCTGACGACCATGAGCGCGACCGAGACGACGAACGACATCTTGGTGACGCTCCACGGCTCGACGTGGCTCAGCTTCAGGCGTGCCGACCGACCGGAGTCGGCGGCGGGCGCCGTGGTGGTCTGCACGGACTTCGCGGGCTTCTTCGGCTCCGGCTTCTTGGGCTCGGCCTTCTTCGACTCGGGCTTGGGCGCCGGGGCCTTCGTCGGCTCCGGCGCAGCCTTCTGCTCGGGCTTCGGGGCAGCAGGCGCGGGAGCGGACGGAGCGGCCGCCGGAGCAGCCGCGGGCGCAGCCGTCGCACCAGCCGCCGTGGCACCAGCGACACCCGCGCCGGCGACGCCGGCAGCGGCACCGGCCTGGCCCGGAGCCTTCTTCGGTGCGGCAGCCGGCGCGTCCTTCTTCGCCGGCGCCGGGCGCTCGGGCGCCTTCTGCTGCGGCTGACCAGCCGGATTCTTCGAAGGTGCGGGCGCCTCGGCCGGGACAGCCTTCAACGTCTGCGTGGGCCGGTCGTCCACGGGCGGGGCCGCGGGCTTGGGCGGAGCGGGCTGGTCGTCACGCACCGCCGGGATGACCGCGGTGGTGTCCGGGGTCGCCTTCGTGGTGCGGGCGTACTCCGCCTTCGTCAGCGGGCGGCGTGCCGTGACCGACGGGGTCGTCCCGTTGGCCTTGGCGTTCTTCGCAGGCACACCGTTCTGCTGACCGTTGTCCGGCTTCTGCTCACTCACTGTCGTCCCCGCTCGCTTCCGACTGCTCGGTTTCGTCCGTGGACTCCGGTGCCGCCACTACTGCGACCTCGGTGTTCCGGGCGATAGTGACCACGCGGTCGTTGCCCTTGAACTTCACGAAACTCACACCCATCGTGCCACGGCCCTTCACAGGAACGCCGGATACGAGGCTCCGGGTGATCTGTCCGGACTCGGTCACGCTGATGACGTCGTCGCTGTCGCGCAGCACCAGGCCGCCCACCAGTTCGCCGCGCGACTCGGTGATCTGCATGGCCTTGATGCCCAGTCCGCCACGGCCCTGGATGCGGTACTCGTCGATGCGCGTCTTCTTCGCGAAGCCGCCGTCGGTGACCGTGAAGACGTAGAGCTTCTGGCTCTCGTCGTCCTCGCCCTCCAGGTCGGCACCGGCCTTGATGACCGTCATCGACAGCAGGGAGTCCTCGCCGCGGAACTTCATGCCCGTGACACCCGAGGTGGCGCGACCCATCGGGCGCAGCTGCTCGTCGTCGGCCCGGAAGCGGATCGACTGCGCCTTGCGGCTGATCAGCAGGATGTCGTCCTCGGGCGAGACCAGCTCGGCGCCGACCAGCTCGTCGTCCTCGTCGCGGAAGTTGATCGCGATGACGCCGGCCTGGCGGGGGCTGTTGTAGTCGGTGAGGCGGGTCTTCTTGACCAGGCCGCGCTTCGTGGCGAGCACCAGGTAAGGCGCCTGCTCGTAGTCGCGGACCGCCAGCACCTGGGCGATCTCCTCGTCCGGCTGGAACGCCAGCAGTCCGGCCACGTGGCCGCCGCGCGCGTCGCGGCCGCCCTCGGGCAGGTGGTACGCCTTGGCGCGGTAGACCCGGCCCGCCGTGGTGAAGAACAGGATCCAGTGGTGCGCCGTCGTGGAGAACACGTGCTCGACGACGTCCTCGCCGCGCAGCGAGGCGCCGCGGACGCCCTTGCCGCCGCGACCCTGCACGCGGTAGAGCTCGGTCTTCGTGCGCTTGGCGTAGCCACCCTTGGTGATCGTGACGACGAGCTCCTCATCGGGGATGAGGTCCTCGTCGGACAGGTCGCCGTCGGCGGCGATGATCTTGGTGCGGCGGTCGTCGCCGTACTTCGCGACGACCTCGCCCAGCTCCTCGCCGACGATCTCGCGCTGACGCGCCTCGCTGGCCAGGATCGCCTTGAACTCGG
This sequence comes from Aeromicrobium sp. JP4, assembly GCF_054957925.1. Lineage (NCBI taxonomy): Bacteria > Bacillati > Actinomycetota > Actinomycetes > Propionibacteriales > Nocardioidaceae > Aeromicrobium > Aeromicrobium sp. JP4. Next base: position 2,062,068 of record NZ_CM143290.1, on the reverse strand, counting down.
CGATCTCGATCTCGATCTTGGCCAGGTCGTCGATGATCTTCTGGCGCTCGAGAGCGGCCAGGCGACGCAGCTGCATGTCGAGGATCGCACGCGCCTGCAGCTCATCGATCTCGAGCAGCGCCTGCAGTCCCTCGTTGGCCTCGTCGGCCGTGGGGCTGCGACGGATCAACGCGATGACGTCGTCCAGCATGTCGAGGGCCTTGACCAGGCCGCGCAGGATGTGAGCGCGCTCCTCGGCCTTGCGCAGGCGGAACTCGGTGCGGCGACGGATGACGTCGACCTGGTGGTGGATCCAGTGCGAGATGAACCCGTCGAGGGTCAGCGTGCGCGGGACCTCGTCGACGATCGCCAGCATGTTGGCGCTGAAGTTCGTCTGCAGGTCGGTGTGCTTGTAGAGGTTGTTCAGCACGACGCGGGCGACGGCGTCGCGTCGGATCTCGATGACGATGCGGCGGCCGGCGCGGTCGCTCGACTCGTCACGCAGGTCGCTGATGCCCTGGACGCGGCCGGTCTGGGCCAGGTCGGCGATCTTGCGCATCAGGCCGTCCGGGTTCACCTGGTAGGGCAGCTCGGTGACGACGAGCTGCATGCGTCCCTTGGTGTCCTCCTCGATGTTGACCACGGCGCGCATCGGGACCGAGCCGCGACCCGTGCGGTACATGTCCTCGATGCCGCTGGTGCCGACGATGAGGCCGTCGGTGGGGAAGTCGGGGCCCTTGATGCGCGCCAGCAGCGCCTCGAGCAGCTCCTCACGGGACGCGTCGGGGTGCTCGAGCGCCCACTGGACGCCCTCGGCGACCTCGCGCAGGTTGTGCGGCGGGATGTTGGTGGCCATGCCGACGGCGATGCCGGCCGAGCCGTTGACCAGCAGGTTCGGGATGCGCGCGGGCAGCACCGAGGGCTCCTGCGAGCGGCCGTCGTAGTTGGGCTTGAAGTCGACGGTCTCCTCGTCGATGTCGCGCACCATCTCCATCGCGATCGGCGCGAGCTTGCACTCGGTGTACCGCATCGCGGCCGCGGGATCGTCGCCCGGCGAGCCGAAGTTGCCCTGGCCGCTGATCATCGGCGCGCGCATCACCCACGGCTGCGCCAGGCGCACCAGGGTGTCGTAGATCGCCGAGTCGCCGTGGGGGTGGTACTGACCCATGACGTCACCGACGATGCGGCTGCACTTGTTGAAGCCGCGGTCGGGGCGGTAGCCGCCGTCGTACATGGCGTAGAGGACGCGGCGGTGCACCGGCTTGAGGCCGTCGCGCACGTCGGGCAGCGCGCGCGCCACGATGACGCTCATCGCGTAGTCGATGTACGAGCGCTGCATCTCGTCCTGCAGCTCGACCGGTTCGGTGCGGTCGCTCTCGATCGGGGTGTCGGTCACTTCTGTGTCCTTCGTTCCGTGGTCTCGTGCCGCTGGCTAGCCGGGCGCCTCGACCACCGGGTGGTTCGGTGGGGTCAGATGTCGAGGAAGCGGACGTCCTTGGCGTTCCGCTGGATGAACGAGCGTCGCTGGTCGACGTCCTCGCCCATGAGGATCGTGAAGATCTCGTCGGCGACGGCCGCGTCGGCCAGGGTGACCTGGCGCAGCAGGCGACCGTCAGGATCCATGGTGGTCTCCCACAGCTCGCTGGCGTTCATCTCGCCGAGGCCCTTGTAGCGCTGGACCGGGGCGGTGCTGGGCAGCCGGTAGCCGGCATCGAGGCCGGCGGCCATGACGGCGTCGCGCTCGGAGTCGGAGTAGGCCAGCTCGTGGTGGTGGTTGGTCCACTTGATCTTGTAGAGCGGCGGCTGCGCGAGATACACGTGGCCGGCGTCGATCAGCGGCTTCATGAAGCGGAACAGCAGCGTCAGCAGCAGCGTGGTGATGTGCTGGCCGTCGACGTCGGCATCGGCCATCAGGACGATCTTGTGATAGCGCAGCTTGGCGATGTCGAAGTCCTCGTGGACACCGGTGCCGAGCGCGCTGATGATCGCCTGGACCTCGGTGTTCTGCATGATCTTGTCGATCCGCGCCTTCTCGACGTTGAGGATCTTGCCGCGCAGCGGGAGGATCGCCTGCGTCGCGGGGTTGCGGCCGTTGCGGGCCGAGCCGCCGGCCGAGTTGCCCTCGACCACGAAGATCTCGCACTCCTCCGGGTTGCGGCTGGAGCAGTCGATGAGCTTGCCCGGCAGTCCGCCGCCGGAGCCGAAGCCCTTGCGGTTGCGCGCCAGGTCGCGTGCCTTGCGGGCCGCCACGCGAGCGGCCGCGGCGTCGATCGACTTGCGGATGATGGTCTTGCCCTCGGCGGGGTTGCGCTCGAGCCAGGCACCGAGCTCGTCGTTCAGCACCTGCTGGACGAAGCCTTTGGCCTCGGTGTTGCCCAGCTTCGTCTTGGTCTGGCCCTCGAACTGCGGCTCCTCGAGCTTGATCGAGATGATCGCGGTGAGGCCCTCGCGGATGTCGTCGCCGGTGAGGCGGTCTTCCTTCTTCTTGATGAGGTTGTTGGCCTCGGCGAAGCGGTTGACCGTGGTGGTCAGCGCCGCGCGGAAGCCCTCCTCGTGCGTACCGCCCTCGTGCGTGTTGATCGTGTTGGCGAAGGTGTGGACCGACTCGCTGAAGCTGTCGTTCCACTGCATCGCGAGCTCGAGGGACAGGCCGTTCGCCTCGTCCTCACGCTCGAGGCTGATGATCTCGCGGTGGATCGGGGCCTTGCTGCCGACGTTGATGTGGTTGACGTAGTCGACCAGGCCGTTGTCGTAGCGGAAGGTGACCTCGCGCTCGACGTCGTCGACCACGCCCTCGTTGGGATCGGTGTCGTCGGCGTGGCGCTCGTCGCGCAGGGTGAGCTGGAGGCCCTTGTTGAGGAACGCCATCTCGCGGAAGCGCGTCTTGAGCGTCTCGTACTCGTAGGTCGTGGTCTCGAAGATCGTGTCCGAGGCGTAGAACGTGGTGGTGGTGCCGGTCTCGTCGGTCTCCTCCTCGCGCACGAGCGGCCCGTCGGGCACGCCGTAGGTGAAGGACTGGGTCCAGCGGTAGCCGTCGCGCTTGACCTCGACGTAGAGCTTGGTGGACAGGGCGTTCACGACCGAGACGCCGACGCCGTGCAGACCGCCGGAGACCTTGTAGCCGCCGCCGCCGAACTTGCCGCCGGCGTGCAGCGAGGTGAGCACCAGGGTGACCGCGGGGATCTTCTCCTCGGGGTGCTCGTCGACCGGGATGCCACGGCCGTCGTCGATGACCTTGACGCCACCATCGGCCTGCAGCACCACCTGGATGCTGGTGGCATAGCCGGCGAGGGCCTCGTCGACCGAGTTGTCGACGACCTCGTAGACGAGGTGGTGCAGGCCGCGCTCGCCGGTGGAGCCGATGTACATGCCGGGCCGCTTGCGGACCGCCTCGAGTCCCTCCAGGACCTGGATGTTGCTCGCGTCGTACGTGCTGGGTGTCTCGGGCGCCTGGGTCACCCAACCAGTATACGGGCCCATTCTGTGCGTCTGACGACACGACACCTCCTGTGCGGCGTTCTTCCTTTGTCCACAGGTGCCACTGAACGGCGCTAGAAGGGCTCTGGGAGCCGCGACGAGGGGGTCGACCAAGGTGGCCATCGTCCGGCGCCGGTTTCGGTCGCTCCAGCGCCGTGTGGCGAGTTCGCGTCACCGCCGGTCTGGAAGGCTGGAGGCGTGAGCTCCACGACCCGCCTGCCCGCGCGGGTGTCGGGACCGGCGCTGGCGACCGGCGCAGCGGCCGTCACCGCGCTCGTCCTGCTCGTGCGGGTGGCGCTGTCCTCCGCGCGGGGACAGGCCGCCGACGAGCGGGCAATGCTCACCGTCGCGGCGGGCCGCGAGGCCGAGCTGACCCTGCTGTCGATCCTCGGACGCGTGCCGATCTGGTCGGCCGCGACCCTCGCCGTGGTGTGCCTCCTGTTGGCCGCGCGGCGGCACCACTGGCGCGCCGTCTTCGCCGCGGCGGTCGTCATCGTGGGGTCGAACGTCACCACCCAGGTCCTCAAGCACGGCCTGCTCGACCGCCCCGACCTCGGCCACGGCGTCCACAACTCCCTGCCCAGCGGGCACGTGACCGTGGTGGTGTCGGTGGTGGCCGCGCTGCTGATCGTCGTCCCGGCCGGGGCGCGGGCGCCCGTCGCGGGCCTGGGCACCTTCGCCTCCGGACTGACCGGCCTGTCCACGATCGTGGCCGGATGGCACCGGCCCGCCGACGTCGTGGCGGCGCTGTTGGTGGTGCTGGCGTGGTGCGCGATCGCCGTGATGATCCACGGAGGGCGGCGCGCCCGCACCCGTGCCATCCTTCCGACCGCGCTGGCCGGAGCGGCCTGCTCGCTGCTGGGCATCGTGCTGATCGGGGTGCGTCCGGTGGAGGGGATGGACGGATTCCTCGACGCGTCGCTCGTGCTCGGCGCCGTCGCGCTCGTGTCGGCGCTCGTGGTGTCGGCCATCGCGTGGATCAGCCCCGACGCCTGAGGCCGGCTCAGCCGTAGGTGTCGCGGGGCCCGCGACCCTTCACGGAGCGCCGGCCCTTCTTCCAGCTGGGCGCCTGCGGTCCGCGGACGTCGATGCGGAGCACCTGGCCGTCGCCGAGCTCCTCGTTCAGCTTCGCCACGAGGCGTGGAGCGAGCATCTTGAGCTCCTTGGCCCAGGCCGTGGAGCTGGTCCCGAGGTAGACGACCCCGTCGGTGAAGTGGTCGACCTTGCAGTGCTGCGCCACCTCGGGACCGACGATCGAGGCCCAGTCGGAGAACACGCGCGAGGCGGCGAGCCGGTCGTTCCAGCCCTGGTTCCTCACCATCTCGCCGAGCACGTCGCCGAGGGCGACCGCGTCCTCGCGGCCGGGACGCCGTGCGGGACCGTTGCGGCGGATCGGCCGCCGGGTGCGCGCGGGCGGAGCGTTGCCGTTGCGGTAGGCGTCGGCGATCTCGCGGGCGAGGCGCAGGACGTCCTCGTTGTCCTCAGCCACGCGGCGTCACCACCGCGCCGGCCACGTCGAACGACTGACCCACGAGCTCGGGAGGGACGTCGCCCTCGACCGCGGCCGTGACCAGCACCTGCTCGGCGCCGGCGACGCGGGCTGCCAACCGCGAGCGACGGTCGCTGTCGAGCTCGGCGAACACGTCGTCGAGGATCAGGATCGGGTCGTCGCCGCGGAGTCCGGAACCTGACGAAGGGTCCTCGCGCAGCAGGGAGAACGCCGCGAGGCGCAGGGCCAGCGCGAGCGACCAGGACTCACCGTGGCTGGCGTACCCCTTCGCCGGGAGGTCGCCGATCCCCAGCAGCACGTCGTCGCGGTGCGGGCCGACGAGGCTGATGCCACGCTCGAGCTCCTCGCGGCGGCGGCGGCCGATCTCGTCCAGCAGGGCCTTGGCGATGTCGTCGGGGTCGCGCAGCTCCTCGATGCCCTCGACCGAGGGCTTGTAGACGAGGGAGACCACCTGGCGCTCGGCCGCGGCTCCGGCCGCGACGTCGCGGTACGCGTCGGTGGCGTGCGGCGCGAGGGCGTCGAGCAGGGCCAGTCGCGCCGCGACCAGCTGACCGCCCGTGCGCGCGAGGTTCTCGTCCCAGATGTCCAGCGTGGAGATCTCCACGTTGCTGCGCCGTCCCGCGGTCTTGAGCAGCGTGTTGCGCTGCTTGAGCACGCGGTCGTAGTCGGCCCTGACGCCCGCGAACCGGGGCGTGCGCATCACGACGAGGTGGTCGAGGAAGCGCCGCCGGTCGGACGGATCGCCCTTCACCAGCGCCAGGTCCTCGGGCGAGAACAGCACGGTTCGTGCGATCCCGACGAGGTCGCGCACGCGGGGCAGCGGGTTGCCATTCACGCGAGCGCGGTTCGCCCGGCCCGGGGTGATCTCCAGCTCCAGCAGTGCCGAACGGTCCTCGCGCTGGAGCTGGGCCCGGACGATCGCCCGCTCCGCGCCGGCCCGCACGAGGGGAGTGTCGGACGACACCCGGTGCGAGTCCAGCGTGGCGAGGTAGTCGATCGCCTCGACCAGATTGGTCTTGCCCTGCCCGTTGGCGCCGATGAACGCCACCGGCCCCGCACCCAGCTCGATATCGACCGAGCCGTACGACCGGAAGTCGGCCAGCTCCAGTCGGGTCACGTGCATGGGCCCAGCCTACGGCCGGCGTCAGGAGGCCGGAGGGACGTCCGGGCTCTCCTCGGCCGCACGGACCGCGTGGCCGCCGAACTGCTGGCGCATCGCGGCGACGGCCTGCATCGCGGCCGACTCGTCCTGGCGCGACACGAACCGCGCGAAGAGCGAGGCGGCGATCGTGGGGGCGGGCACCGAGTTGGCGATCGCGGCCTCGACGGTCCAGCGACCCTCGCCCGAGTCCTCGGCATAGCCGCGGATCTGCGACAGGTGCGGATCGTCCTCCAGCGCCTTGACCAGCAGGTCGAGCAGCCACGAACGGACGACCGTGCCGACGCGCCACGAGTTCAGCACCTCGGTGACGTTGTCGACCATGTCGACGGCCTCGAGCAGCTCGTAGCCCTCGGCGTAGGCCTGCATCATGGCGTACTCGATGCCGTTGTGGACCATCTTGCTGAAGTGGCCGGCACCGACGCGCCCGGCGTGGACGAAGCCGTTCTCGGCGTCGGGGCGCAGGGCGTCGAACGCCGGCTGCACCTTCGCGACGTCGGCGGCGTCGCCGCCGGCCATCAGCGCGTAGCCGTTCTCCAGGCCCCACACGCCACCGCTGACACCGCAGTCGACGTAGCCGATGTTCTTCTCGGCGAGCTGGGCCGCGTGGATCTCGTCGTCGGTCCAGCGCGAGTTGCCGCCGTCGACGACCACGTCGCCCTCGGAGAGCAGCTCCTTGAGCTCGGTGATGGTGCTGTGCGTGGGGTCGCCGTGCGGGACCATCACCCACACGACCTTGGGCGACGGCAGCTGCTCGACCATCTCGGCGAGCGAGCCGACGTCACTGAGCTCGGGGTCGCGGTCGTAGCCGACCACGGTCAGGCCGGCATTGCGCATGCGCGTACGCATGTTGCCGCCCATCTTTCCCAGTCCGACGAGTCCGATGTGCATGAGCGCCTCCCGACGTCGTGGCGCGTTCAGTTCTGCAGGCGAACCGGCATGATCAGGTAGCGGAATGCGCCATCGGGATCCGCTCCCACCTCCGCGACTCCGGACATCGCGGCAGGCTTGGTGTGCTGCGTGAAGGACAGGTGCACGACCGGCTCGGTCATGACCGACAGCCCTTCCAGCATGTAGTTGGGGTTGAAACCGATCGAGATGTCGTTGCCCTCGATCGTGGCCTCGACGCTCTCGGACGCCTGCGCCTCGTCGCCGCTGCCGGCCTCGAGGAGCACCTGGCCCTCGGAGAACGACAGGCGGACGGGCGTGTTGCGCTCGGCGACCAGCGCGACGCGCTTGACCGCGTCGACGAGGGTCTGGGTGCCGACGTAGGCGACCGTCTCGGCCTGGGCCGTGAACAGCTGGCGCACGCGAGGGAAGTCACCCTCGAGCAGGCGCGTGGTGGTGCGGCGGACGCCGCCACCGACCGTGCCCTCGAAGCCGATGAGGCCGTCGCCGGTCTCGCTGGTGGAGACGGCGATCGTGATGTCGCCGCCCGCGGTGAGTGCCTTCGCGGTGTCGGACAGGACGCGCGCGGGCACGAGGGCTCGCGCCGAGATGTCGGACGCCTCGGGGTACCAGGCCAGGTCGCGCAGGCTGGCGCGGAACCGGTCGGTGGCCATGAGGGAGATCGTGGAGCCCTCGAGCTCGAGGCGGATGCCGGTCAGCAGCGGGAGCATCTCGTCGCGCGACGCGGCGGCGCTGGCCTGGCCGACGGCGGTGGCGAAGTCGTCGGCCTTGACCGTGCCCGAGGACGTGGGCATCGCCGGGAGCTGCGGGTACTCGTCGACCGGCATGGTCTGGAGGCTGAAGCGCGAGCTGCCGCACGTGACCTGCACCTTGGTGCCGTCGTGCGCGACGTCGACCGGCTTGCCGGCCGGGAGGGAGCGGACGATCTCGGCCAGGAGTCGGCCCGAGACGAGCGCCTTGCCCTCGTCGCTCACCTCGGCGGGCAGCGTGGCCCGCGTGGACGTGTCGTAGTCGAATCCCGAGAGGTGGAGCTCGTCGCCGACGGTCTCGAGCAGGAGGCCGGTGAGGACGGGGACGCTCGGACGGGTCGGCAGACTCCGGGCGGTCCAGCCGACGGCGTCGGCGAGGGTGTCGCGATCGATGCGGAACTTCACGTTCGGGGGCCTCTCATTCGTCAGTCGAATCCTGCCACGGTGAGCCTTCTTCCACACCCATGGGTGCTGGTGACTTCGACTCGGGTTTCGGTCTTAGTACTTTCCGTCGTCGTAGTAGGGCCTGTGGATTCGGTGGACAACCGTGGTTTTTGCTGCGGGGCGGCGTTTCGGCCGGTGGATGAAGTTGTGTTCGGCGCAGTGGGGGGACTCGCTCGGGCTGTGGACGATCATCGCGTGTTCACATGTCATTCACATGCAGATCGCCCGGATGCACCGATTCGGGGCCTTCATGCACAGGAGTGTCCCCAGGTGTGGGTGGGGCGCAGGTAGTCAGGACTGTCGTGCCTGCTGGCGGATCCGGGCCGTCAGCTCGGTGACCTGGTTGTACACGGCGTGCTTCTCGGCCATGAGCTTGCGGATCTTGCGCTCGGCGTGCATCACCGTGGTGTGGTCGCGGCCGCCGAACTCACCGCCGATCTGCGGCAGGGACATCTCGGTGAGCTCGCGGCACAGGTACATCGCGATCTGGCGGGCGAGCACGAGGTTGCGCGAGCGGTTGGGGCCGCACAGCTCCTCGATCGTGTACTCGGAGTAGGCCGCGGTCTGGGCCATGATCATGCCGGCGGTGATCTCGGGGTCGTCGCCCTCGGCGATCAGGTCCTTCAGCACGATCTGGGCCAGCTGGAGGTCGACCGTGGTGCCGTTGAGGTTGGCGAAGGCGGTGGCGCGGATCAGCGCGCCCTCGAGCTCACGGATGTTCGTCTGGACCTTGCTCGCGATGAATTCGAGCACGTCGGCCGGCGCCGTGAGCTTCTCGGTGGCGGCCTTCTTGCGCAGGATCGCGATGCGGGTCTCGAGGTCGGGCGGCAGCATCTCGGTCTGAAGGCCCCAGCTGAAGCGGTTGCGCAGGCGCTCCTCGAGGGTTCGCAGCTCCGACGGCGGCCGGTCGGACGTCATCACGATCTGCTTGTTCTCGTTGTGCAGCGCGTTGAAGGTGTGGAAGAACTCCTCCTGCGTCGCGTCCTTGTTCTCGATGAACTGGATGTCGTCGACCAGCAGCACGTCGATCTCGCGGTACTTGCGTCGCAGCGCGGGGGTGCGGTTCTCACCGATCGCGTTGATGACGTCGTTGACGAACTCCTCGGAGCTGACGTAGCGAACCCGGGACGACGGGTAGAGGTTGATGACGTAGTGGCCGATGGCGTGGAGCAGGTGGGTCTTGCCCAGGCCGGAGTCGCCGTGGATGACCAGCGGGTTGTAGGCCTTGCCCGGTGCCTCAGCGGCCGCGACCGCGGCGGCGTGGGCGAAGCGGTTGGACGAGCCGATGACGAAGTTCTCGAACTGGTAGCGCGAGTTGAGCCGGGCCTCGGCGATGTTCGCGCGGTGCGAGGGGCCGGGGCCGCCCTTGGAGGCGGTGGGCCGGCTCACCCAGCTGGGAGTCAGCGAATCGTCGTCGTCCTCGAAGTCATCGTCCTTGTCGACAAATCTACTTGTCGTCTTGTCGTCTCCCGGATCCTCTTCCACAGTGATGCGTGAGGAGAGCAGGTCGGGTGTCTCGTCGACGACCTCGGGATCGATCGTGACGACCAGGCGGATGTCCTCGCCGGCCTGTGTCGTCAGCGACTGCTCGAGCGCGGGGCGCACACGCGACTCGAGCTGGGCCCGGGACAGATCGTCGTGGACGGCGACGATGAGGATGCCGTTGTGGAGCGAGAGGGGCTTGGCCGCGTAGACGAAGACCTTGGCTCCTGGGGACAAGGTGGCGACGGAATCGCGCCATACGGTCTCCAGATCCAGCTCAGCCTCGTCGCGCACCGCACAGCCTTCCTTCTTGCCGTAGCAGGAAATTCCCGAGTTCGACAGCGGCACCGAATGCGGCTGCCGCCGGTTGTTCACACTGTTGTCCACACGCTGTGTACGAGTCGGATGGATGACACGACCGTGCAAGGTGGTGTCCTGTGGATATCCCGTGACGCTAGCAGCCGGTACGGACCAGTCACAAGCGGGTTGACAGATTTGTGGAGGCCCTCCGGCGTGTCGCGTGGACCCACTTGGGCGATCAGGATAAGACTGGCCGCTTTGGGTCGGTTTGACCGCGTCATGCCGCCCCCCGTACCGTGGAGGGGTCGTCTCGAACGACGTCCGCCGCGTGCCCATGAACAGTTCCAGTCGTGGGCGAGCGGTGGCCTCCTCCAACTGGGCCACGTTTTCGTACCGAAGGACCTCCTGTGAGCAAGCGCACCTACCAGCCGAACAACCGTCGCCGCGCCAAGAAGCACGGCTTCCGCCTCCGCATGCGCACGCGTGCCGGCCGCTCGATCCTGGCCGCGCGCCGCCGCAAGGGCCGCGACAAGCTGTCGGCCTGATTCCGCGTGCTGCCGCGCGTGCACCGCATGCGCGACGGTGAGGTGTTCCGCCATGCGATTCGTCGCGGTGGCAAGGGTGTGCAGCCCGACCTCGTCGTCCACGTGGGCGGACCTGTCGAACCGGCGGACGTCACGTCCGTCGGTTTCGTCGTGTCGAAGAAGGTGGGCCCGGCCCACGATCGCAACCTGGTGAAGCGCCGCCTGCGACACCTCATGCGTGAGCGCATCGACGCCGTCCCGGCCGGATCACGCGTCGTGATCCGTGCGCTTCCCGGCTCGGCCCGCCGGCCCGCGGCGCAGCTCGCTCCCCAGCTCGACCAGGCACTGCAGACCGCGTCGTCGCGAGTCCGGCGATGATGCGCTGGATCGTGGCGAGCCTGCTGCGCGCCTACCGCCTGGTCATCAGCCCGATGTACGGGCAGGTGTGCCGCTACCACCCCAGTTGTTCGGCCTACGCCCTCGAGGCGGTCGAGACGCACGGCGCCCTCAAGGGCTGCTGGCTCGCGATCCGTCGTCTGGGTCGCTGTCATCCCTGGGCGTCAGGCGGGTACGACCCCGTACCTGCCCGCGCCCATGAACGAGGAGAAGCATGTTCGACTTCCTAAGCAGCATCGGTGGCGCCATCATGACGCCGCTGTACTACTTCGTGTCGGGGATCATCCTCGGGTGGCATTGGCTGTTCGAGCAGATCGGCATGGACCCCGACGCCGGGTGGACCTGGGTGCTGTCGATCGTGGGCCTGACGATCACGATCCGTGCGATGCTGATCCCGCTGTTCGTCAAGCAGATCAACTCCAGCCGGAACATGCAGCTGATTCAGCCGCAATTGCAGGAGTTGCGCAAGAAGTACGGGCACGACCGGGAGCGCTTCGCCCAGGAGCAGATGAAGCTGTTCCAGGAGACGGGCACGAACCCGTTCTCCTCCTGCATGCCGCTGCTGCTGCAGATGCCGATCTTCTTCGCGCTGTTCCGCGTGATCGACCAGGCAGCGCGCAAGGGCGCCGAGGGTGCCAAGGGCTTCCTCTCCGGTGAGCAGGCCGAGTCGCTGGCCAACGCCCAGTGGCTCGGCGGCAAGATCGCCGACACCTTCCTCTCCAGCGAGCACATCGAGACGAAGATCATCGCCATGGTGATGGTCATCGCCATGTGCGCCACGCAGTTCTTCACCCAGAAGCAGCTGATGGCCAAGAACATGCCGCCGGAGGCGCTCAACGGCCCCTTCGCGCAGCAGCAGAAGATCCTGCTCTACGTCCTGCCGGTCGTGTTCGCCGTGTCTGGTGTCGCCTTCCCGCTCGGCGTGCTCGTCTACTGGACGACCTCCAACCTCTGGACCATGGGCCAGCAGTTCTGGGTCATCCGCAACAACCCCGCTCCCGGCACCCCCGCCTTCAAGGCGAAGCAGGACCGCGACCGGGCCAAGGGCAAGCTCGTGCAGGACGACCCGATCGCCGAGGCGAAGGCCGAGGCTGAGGAGCAGCGCATCAAGCGCCAGCAGCCGAAGAAGCAGTCACGCGACAAGCGACGCAAGTCCGGTGGTACGCCGCCGAAGCCGACCAAGCCCGCCAAGGAGGATTCCGATGAGTGACACCGATCTGGAACGCGAAGGCGACATCGCCGCCGACTTCCTCGAAGAACTGCTCGACATCGCCGACCTCGATGGTGACATCGACATCGACGTGGACGGCGACCGTGCCGCTGTGGAGATCATCGGTGGCAACCTGAGTCACCTCGTGGGACGCGACGGCGAGGTGCTCGATGCGCTGCAGGAGCTCACGCGCCTGGCGGTCTACCGCGAGACCGGCGCCCGCAGCCGGCTGATGCTCGACGTCGACGGTCACCGCGCGGCGCGCAAGGCTGAGCTCGTGGAGATTGCCGCTGAGGCCATTGAGCGCGTCAAGGCCGAAGGCGAGTCCGTTGCCCTGGCGCCCATGTCCCCCTTCGAGCGCAAGGTCATCCACGACGCCGTGGCCGACGCCGGCCTGCGGAGTGAGTCTGACGGCGCCGGCGCAGGCCGCCACGTCGTGGTACTCCCGGCCGAGTGACTGTTTCACGTGAAACGGTGTTCGGTGAGCGGCTTCCGCTCGCCGAGCGCTACGCCGAACTTCTGGCCACTTCCGGGGTCGAGCGAGGTCTGATCGGCCCTCGTGAGGTCGACCGGCTGTGGGAACGGCATCTCTTCAACTGCGCGGCGCCCGTCCCCCGGGTGCCCGAGGGCGCCGGCGTTGCGGACGTGGGCTCGGGAGCCGGACTACCCGGCCTGGTCTGGGCGATTGCCCGCCCTGACCTCCACGTCACCCTGATCGAGCCCCTCCTGCGCCGCACCACATGGCTCGAGGAGGTGGTGGCCGATCTGGGTCTCGACGATCAGGTCACTGTGCTGCGGGCACGCGCTGAGGACGTCGACCAGACCTTCGACGTCGTGACGTCGCGTGCCGTGGCCGCTTTGGACAAGCTCGCGCGCTGGTGCATGCCGCTCGTGAAGCCGGGTGGACTCATGCTGGCGCTCAAGGGCCGCAGTGCAGCCGAAGAGGTGGAGACTGCGCGCGCCACCCTCGCTCGGCTCAAGGCCGGCGATATCGTGGTGGCCACGTACGGGCACCGGTGGGATCTCGAGGTTCCCACCACGCTCGTCGAAGTCCAGCGCCGCCGATGACACACCGTGGGACCACCGATGTTCCACGTGAAACACGACAGGAGCCGTAGTGACGATCCCGACTGCCGCTGACTTCGCCGAGGAGCCGCTGAGGGCGTCAGCGTCCACTCCCCTCGCGGATCAGGCCGGATACCACGTCGAACTGATGGAACGTCTGGCCTCCACCGGCCGGTACGACCGTCCCCGGAAGACGCGTGTCTTCGTGGTCGCCAACCAGAAGGGCGGCGTGGGCAAGACGACCACGTCGGTGAACCTCGCCGCCGCGATGGCCGCGCGGGGGCTGTCGGTGCTGCTCATCGATCTCGATCCCCAGGGCAACGCGTCCACCGCGGCCGCGATCCCTCACGGGTCGGGCACCCCTGGGACGTACGAGGTCCTCCTCGACGCGCTGCCGATTCAGGACGCGATCCAGACGAGTCCCGACGTCCCGGGTCTGCGCGTGGTCCCGGCCACGATCGACCTCGCGGGCGCGGAGATCGAGCTGGTGATGCTGGAGCAGCGCGAGCGTCGGCTCCGCACGGCCATCGACGACTACCTCGCCGGCCCCGGCCGGGACATCGACTACGTCTTCATCGACTGCCCTCCCTCGCTGGGCCTGCTCACCGTCAACGCGATGGTGGCGGCGCGCGAGGTGCTGATCCCGATCCAGTGTGAGTACTACGCCTTGGAGGGACTGAGCCAGCTGCTCGGCAACATCGAGCTGGTCCAGCAGCACCTGAACTCCGACCTTGACGTCTCGACGATCTTGCTGACGATGCACGACGCCCGAACGAACCTCTCGTCGAGCGTGGCGGCTGAGGTTCGAGGCCATTTCGGCGATCGCGTGCTCTCCACGGCGATTCCGCGCTCGGTGCGCATCAGTGAGGCACCGGGCTACCAGCAGACGATCATCACGTACGATCCGAACTCGACGGGAGCGCTGTCCTACCTGGAGGCTGCTCGCGAGATCACTGAGCGCGGCGCGGCCCTCGCGCAGCAAGGAGCATCGTCATGAGCAACCCCCGACCCGGTCTCGGCCGCGGACTCTCGGCCCTGATCCCCACCTCGCCGGCCCAGGCGAAGGAGTCCGGACTCGCCGAGATCCAGGGGGCCCGACTGCGGGACATCCCCGTGGGCCAGATCTCGCCGAACCCTCGCCAGCCGCGCACGGTGTTCGACGAGGAGGCGATGGGCGAGCTCGTCCACTCCATCAAGGAGATCGGCCTGCTGCAGCCGATCGTGGTGCGCCAGACCGGCGCGGAGACCTATGAGCTGATCATGGGGGAGCGGCGTTGGCGCGCCCACCAGAAGGCCGAGCTGCCGACCATCACGGCAGTCGTGCGCGAGACCACCGACGAGGACCTGCTGCGCGACGCGTTGCTGGAGAACCTGCACCGGTCCGAGCTCAACCCGTTGGAGGAGGCGGCTGCGTACCAGCAGCTGCTCGAGGACTTCGGCTGCACGCAGGAGGAGCTCTCCGAGCGCATCGGGCGCTCCCGTCCCCAGATCACCAACACGATTCGCCTGTTGAAGTTGCCCCCGGCCGTGCAGCGCCGGGTGGCGGCCGGTGTGCTCTCGGCAGGACATGCCCGTGCCCTGTTGTCGGTGCCGAACCCCGACCTGCAGGACCGTCTGGCCTCCCGGGTCGTCGCGGAAGGGATCTCCGTGCGCCAGCTCGAGGAGATCGTCCGCTTCGGCGAGGAGGAGGCCACCCCGGCGGCGCGCAAGCTGTCGACGCGCCCCACCTCGGCGCGGGTCGGCGAGCTCGCACACCGGCTCTCCGAGCGCTTCGACACCCGGGTCAAGGTCGACTTCGGCAAGTCCAAGGGCAAGATCGTGGTCGAGTTCGCCACGATCGGGGACTTGGAGCGCATCGTCGAACTGATGGACCCGGCTCCCGCTCCTCCGCAGTAGTCGAGAAAACAATAAATCCACTTGTCGACAAATCGACAAGTGGATTTATTGATTCAGCAGGTCAGGCCACGAACTCCGAGATCTCGGTGAGGATCGCGGACTTGGGGCGGACGCCCACGATGCTCCGCACGAGCTCGCCCTGGTAATACAGGTTGATCGTGGGAAGGCCGGTCACGCGGTACTGCGCGGGGGTGACCGGGTTGGCGTCGGCGTCCATCTTGACGATGGTCAGCGCGCCCTCCTTCTCGTTCGCGATCTCCTCCAGGATGGGCGCGAGCTGGCGGCACGGGCCGCACCAGGATGCCCAGAAGTCGACGAGGACCGGGCCCTCGGCCTTCAGGACGGTGGACTCGAAGTCGGCGTCGGTGACGGCGGCGATGTCAGCCATGGATTCTCCTCTGGGTGGTGGTGGTCAGTCGGTCAGGGCGACCGCAGGCTCGGGGAAGCCGGCATGCTCGATGTCGGCGAGGAAGCGCTCGGCGTCCAGGGCGGCCTGGCAGCCGGTGCCCGCGGCCGTGATGGCCTGGCGGTAGGTGTGGTCGACGAGGTCGCCCGCGGCGAAGACGCCGCGCAGGTTGGTGGCGGTGGAGCCGGGCTGGACGAGGACGTAGCCCTCGTCGTCGAGGTCGACCTGCCCGGTGAGCAACTCGGAGCGCGGGTCGTGGCCGATCGCGATGAACAGGCCGCTGACGTCGAGCCGGCGGGTCTCCCCGGTGACGGTGTCGCGCAGCGTGACGCCCTCGAGGATGCCGTCGCCGTGGATCTGGTCGACGGCGCTGTTCCACGCGAACTCGAGCTTGTCGTTGGCGTAGGCGCGGTCGGCCATGATCTTGCTGGCGCGCAGCTCGTCGCGACGGTGGATCAGCGTGACCTTGTCGGCGAAGCGGGTGAGGAACAGCGCCTCCTCGACGGCGGAGTCGCCGCCACCGACGACGGCGATGTCCTTGCCGCGGAAGAAGAAGCCGTCGCACGTGGCGCACCAGCTGACGCCGTGCCCGGAGAGCGCGTCCTCGCCCTCGATGCCGAGCTTGCGGTAGCCCGAGCCCATCGCGAGGATCACGGCGTGGGCGCGGTAGGTGTTGCCGTTGGCCAGGGCCACGGTCTTGATGTCGCCGGTGAGGTCGACCGAGGTGACGTCGTCGGACACCAGCTCGGCGCCGAAGCGGTCGGCTTGGGCGCGCAGGTTGTCCATCAGGGCCGGGCCCATGATGCCGTCGGGGAAGCCGGGGAAGTTCTCCACGTCGGTGGTGTTCATCAGGGCGCCACCGGCGGTGACGGAGCCCTCGAACACGAGCGGCTTGAGGTTGGCACGCGCGGCGTAGATGGCGGCGGTGTACCCGGAGGGGCCGGAGCCGATGATGATGAGACTGCGGACGTCGTCGGTCATGGAGGAGCGCTTTCGATCGGGTTCACGTGCTTCAACGGATTCTAGGTGGTGAATGTTCCCTGCCATCGCCGGCGGCTCACCGGCCGCGGACGATCGCGGCGCGGATCTCCCCGCGGTACTCACCCTCGGCGATCCGGGGCAGTCCGCGCAGCCACACGACCACGTACCGCGTGCGGACGTCGCGCGGCAGGGCGACGGAGAGGTCCTCGGCGGCGCCGTTCAGCGTGGCGACCTCGCGCAGGTCGTCGAGCGAGGTCGGCAGCTCGCTGATCGACGACGGGGCGGTCAGGATCGACAGGTCGGTGGGGCTGCCCGCGAGGCGCAGCCGTACCTGCTCGACCTGCCGCACGGTGCCGAGATCGAGGATCAGTCCGACGCCGTCCTTGAGCCCGCCCAGGTCGGCGCGCCCGTAGTAGGTGCTCGTGCGCCACCCGTTGTCGGGATCCTCGTCGAGGATGGCCTCCGCCTGCTCCGGGTTCTCGCTCCCGTCCTCGCCCTGCGGGTCGAAGTCGACGACGCGCGAGACCGGAAGCACCCGCACCGGGACGTCCGGGGCGGACTGGGCGTACGGGTCGCCCTCGCGTCCGGCCTCGCGCCCCACGAGGAACGCCAGCACGCCCGAGAGGATGATCGCCGTCACCAGGCCGAGCAGCACCAGGGCCCGGTCGCCGTGCGTCATCATCTGCATGCGGGCGGCGAATCGCTCGCGGCGCGTGGGCGGCTTGGGCTCGAACGCCTTCGGGCGGCGCCGCGGGGGCTCCAGGCCGGGCGGCGGTCCCGACGGCTCGACCACCGGGTCGAGGCGCAGCAGGTCGGGCGAGGTGACGTCGTAGCCGAGCGGCTCGTCGAAGAGGTCCTCGTCGCCCTCGCGGGCCTCGTAGAGCTCACGCGCGATGTCTCCGGCGGTGGTGAGCGCGTCGTGCGGGTGCCGAGCCGGCTCCAGGATGCGGTCGCAGATGTCGTCGACGTCGCGCAGGACGCCGGCGCGCACCTTCCGCGGCCGCAGGAGGTGCCCGTGCTCGGTGGGAGCGGCCCGCAGCCCGTCGACGTGCCCGCCGGGCCAGCGGCTCACCAGGCACGCGTAGAGCAGCTTGCCGAGGGCCTGCACGTCGGCGGCGCGGTAGGCCGCGAGGTCGTCGTCGGAGTCCTGGTGGTCGGCGGGCGCTAGCGCGGTGGCCACGCCGAGCCCGACGATCCGGACCGCGCCGGACTCCTTCAGCATGATCTGGTGCGGCGTGAGCCGGCGGTGGACGAGGCCGCGGTCGTGCGCGTGGGCGAGCGACTCGGCCACCTCGGCGACGATTGCGGCGGCGCGGCGGTTCGGCAGCGGCGACTGGGCCAGCAGGCGGCTCAGCGGCGTGGCCTTGGCCCACTCGCGCACCACGACGTGGACGCCGTCCTCGTCCTGGAGCAGGTCGAGAACCCGCAGGAACCGGTGGTCGGTGACGCTGGTCGAGCGGCGGGCGGCCTCGAGGAAGTTCGGGCCCCGGGGATCGTCGGCGGGGAGCAGCTCGACCCGCACGTTGCGGTGCAGGACCCGGTCGACAGCACGCCAGTTGGAGGCGCCGAGGCTCTCACTGACCAGGTCGGCGAGCTCGTACCGCGAGGCGAGCACGTCGCCGGAGACGTGGGGTCTCCGGTCGCTCATCAGTCCTCCTCGGCCGGTGCGGGCGCACCACGTCCATCGTACGGGCGTCAGCCACGTCGCATGACGCTTGAGACCACATACCTCAGCTCCTCCACGCGCAGCAGGCGCGCGACCAGAACCGTGGTGGCGGCACCGGCCAGGCCCACCAGGACCAGCTCACCCAGCGCGGACAGCGGCGAGAGGTCGCCCTCGGCCACGAACCGGTCCCAGCCCCAGCGGCCGAGCAGCATCACCGCGGCCGCGGCGGTGCACACGAGCGCGAGCCGGACGACGAAGCGAACCGTCTCGGGGTCGGCCAGCGAGCCGATCCGCCGCGACAGCACCGTGACCGAGATGGCCAGGCCCGCCGTGTACGCCAGTCCGTAGGCCAGGGCCAGCCGCGTGGAGACCTCGATCGGGGCCGCACCGGTGGTGAGCGCGACGGCCAGGCCGATGTTCGCGGCGGCGATGGCCAGCTGGATCCAGAAGGGCGTCCGGGTGTCCTCCAGCGCGTAGAACCCGCGCAGGACGATGTAGTGCGTGCTGAACATGACCAGCGCCAGGGCGAACGCCGAGATGGTCGTCCCGATCGCGTCCGTGTTTCCCCGGGCCGCGCCGAATCCGGCCAGGACCGAGGCGATCGGCAGTCCGAGACAGGCCACCGCGACCGCGATCGGCGCGATCAGCATCAGCGCCAGGCGCAGCGTGCGGCTCAGCTCGAGCCGCATCCGGGCGTAGTCGTGCTCGGCGGCGCGAGCGGCGAGGGTGGGGATGATCGCGGTCGCCAGGGACACGGTGATGACGCCGTGCGGGACCTGGCTGATCAGGAAGCCGACGTCGTAGACGACCTGTCCGGCGCTGGAGACCTTCTGCTTCACACCCTCGATGTCGGCGCCGGACGCGAGCCGGACGATGACGAAGTACGAGATCTGGTTGACGACGATGAACGCCAGGGTCCACGCGCCGAGCCGCAGCGTGTGGCCCAGGCCGACGCCGCGGAAGTCGAAGCGGGGGCGGTAGTGGAAGCCCACCTGACGCAGGAACGGCACCAGCACGAGGGCCTGCACGGCGATGCCGAGCGTCGACCCCAGGCCCAGCAGCCAGGCCTCTCCGGTGCTGAAGCCGTCGGCCGCGCCAGGGCTGGCCACGCCGAAGATCACGGCGTACGCACCCAGCACCGTGAGGGCCACCAGGTTGTTCACGATCGGGGCCCACATCATGGGGCCGAAGCGCTGGCGCGAGTTCAGGATCTGACCGACGAGCACGAACGCGCCGTAGAAGAAGACCTGCGGCATGCACAGCAGCATCAGCAGGTAGGCCGACTCGCGCTGGCGCGTGAACTCGTCGGTGAACATGTCGGGTCCGAACAGCAGGCGCAGCAGGAGCGGTACCGCCACCATCAGCAGGATCGTGGCCACGCCCAGCACGAGCAGGCCCAGGGTGACGATGCGGTTCGCGTAGGCGTCGCCCCCGTCAGGGTCGTTCTTCATGGCGCGCACGAGCTGGGGCACCAGGACGACGTTGAAGATGCCGCCGGCGACCAGGATGTACAGCGAGTTCGGGATCGAGTTCGCGACGTTGAACAGCGAGCCGTTCAATGCGCTGCCGACCACCGCCAGCAGCACGAGCGACCGCAGCAGACCGGTGATGCGCGAGACGATCGTTCCGAGCGCCATCCACGCACTGGCGCGAGCGAGGTTCGGGTCACTCATCGGGGCCCTCGAAGCCGTCGGCCTCCGCCTCGGGCGCCGCGGCCCGGCGGCGCCGGCCCAGGAAGCGCCGGGCCCAGGTGGCGACCACGAGCAGGCCGGCCGCTGCCATCGCGGCCCACACGATGAGGCCCACGTTGCTGCTGCGGATGTTGAACACGGCCGGCTCGCCGAAGGTCACGCCGGCGTCGGTGGCCAGGCGCGCGCTGACCGTGCTCGAGGTCTGGTCTCCGAGATCGACCTGAACCGTGAAGGTGTGACGTTCGCCCGCGTCGATCTCGACGACCTCGATGTCGTCGAGCTTCAGCGAAGGGTTGTCGGCGACCAGGTCGAGCCCCACGCGCACGGTCTTGTCGGTCTCGTTCGCCAGGGTGAGCGGGAAGCCACCGCGGCTGCTCGAGAGAGTGATCGTGGACGGACTGTCGATCGAGATGCTGTCCAGGTCGGACTCGAGCGCCGCGAGCTCGCGACTCACGCGCTGGTCGAGCGCGGTGGTGTTCGGCCGCCAGCGCACCGACATCAGCGCCGCGATGTCGCGGTCGTGATCGGCACGGGTCGGGTCGACCACCACGGAGTCGTGGAGGTCGGCCACCTCCGAGAGGTTCGCGATGGAGTCGAGGGTGGCCGCGCCCAGGGAGCGCGTGTCGACCTCCTCGACCACGTCGCCGCTGTAGTTCAGGGGGGCCGAGCGGGTCAGGTCGGTGGCGGTGACCGGACGGGTGAGGCCGCCCGAGCCGCTCGTGGTCACCGCCTGCGCGATCACCGGACCGCCGGTGGTGCCGGGATCCCAGCTCGGATCGACGATCGTGAGGGCGTCGGACCGCGAGTTCCTGTCGCTCTCGCGCGAGACGGCGCCCAGCGCCGCGTCGGTGAGGATCCGCTGGCGCATCGTCACGGGCGTCTCGCTGCCGGGCACGTCGGGCAGGGCGCCGTTGACGAGCAGCGGCAGGGGCCCGTTGAGCGTCTCGAGGTTCACGACCGACCCCAGGCGGGGCTCCCAGCCGGGCAGGGTCTGGCGCGAGACGAGCGTGGGCCCGTCGCCACGGGCGCGGATGTCCTCGAGCATCGCCAGGGTGGTGCCCGCGATCGTGGGCCACGAGGCCCGCGGGCCGCTCAGGGCGTTGTCGGCCAGGCTGTCGTCGGTGGCCCGGTCCACCCGCTTCC
The DNA here is from genome assembly GCF_054957925.1 of Aeromicrobium sp. JP4. Lineage (NCBI taxonomy): Bacteria > Bacillati > Actinomycetota > Actinomycetes > Propionibacteriales > Nocardioidaceae > Aeromicrobium > Aeromicrobium sp. JP4. The sequence continues at coordinate 2,041,081 of NZ_CM143290.1, read as the reverse complement.
ACAGCGTCTCGGCGTTCTCGGGGTAGCGACTCAGGGCGAGCTCGTCGGGGCGGGCGTAGGACACGATCCACGTGGCCGAGTCGAGCGCGAGCCCCCGCAGGTCGGCCAGCCAGTCGGTCACCGCGGCGGTCTCGGCCGCGGTGAGGTCCACTCCCTTGGGCAGGTTCTCGGGATCGGTCAGCCGGGTGAGGTCGTCGAGGATCGAGGGATCCAGCACGATCGAGCGGCCCTCGCGAGGTGTCGCGGCGGCGGCGTCGAGGTAGTGGCGCAACTGCCCCTGCTGCACCGAGCGGGCGGCCTCCTCCAGCTCGCTGCCGTCGGGCTCCCACGTAGGGGTGAACGGCCAGACCAGACCGGCCGGGACGGGCGCGGCGGGATCGGGCACCCAGGGCAGGAAGGTGGTGGCCCGCGCCACCGCGTCGTTCGACCGCTGGCCCTCCTCGTCGGTGGCCAGCACCTGGACGCCGACCGGGTACACCCCGCCCGGGCCCGACAGCCCCAGCCGCGAGACGGGCACCGAGACCGTGAACCGGCGCACCGCTCCCGGGGCGAGGTCGCCGAGCTCGGCGAACGAGCCGGCGTCGATCACGCGCTCGCCGGTGTAGGACTGGCCGTCCTCGATGGCGGACTCGATCTGGCCGCGCGACTGGAACGGGGTGCGCGGGATGACGAGGTAGGCCTGCACCGAGGTCCAGGGCGTGGATCCGGTGTTGCGGACGATGCCGCTCATCGTGATGGTGGCGTCGGCCGACAGCCGCGAGGGCGTCAAGCCGTCGATGCGGACGCCCAGCGAGCCGTCGGACGCGGTGGCGCTCGGGCCCGGAGCACCCACGAGCAGTGACACCGCGACCACGAGGGCGGTCAGCCACGCGCGGATCGTCACCACGTCATCGTAGTGGGAGCGACGTCGGCGTCCGCGGCTGCGACTCAGCGCGCGGCCCACCACGCGCGCAACGCCTCGATCGCCTGCTCCTCGGGCAGCGGACCGCGGTCCATGCGCAGGTCCAGCAGGAACCGGTAGGCCTCGCCGACCTCGCGGCCGGGACCGATGTCCAGGACCTCCATGATGCGGTTGCCGTCGAGGTCGGGGCGGATGGACTGCAGCTCCTCCTGCGCGGCCAGCTGGCCGATGCGCTGCTCCAGCTCGTCGTAGGTGCGCTGGAGGCGCAGCGCCTTGCGCTGGTTGCGGGTGGTGCTGTCGGCGCGGGTGAGGATGTGCAGGCGCTCGAGCTGGTCGCCCGCGTCGCGGACGTAGCGCCGGACCGCGGAGTCGGTCCACTCGCCGGTGCCGTAGCCGTGGAACCGCAGGTGCAGCTCCACGAGCATGGCGACGTCGTCGGTGATCTCGTTGGGGTAGCGCAGCGCGCGCATGCGCTTGCGGGCCAGCTTCGCCCCGACGACGTCGTGGTGGTGGAACGTGACGGTCCCGTCGCCGGTGAACCGCCGGGTGCGCGGCTTGCCGATGTCGTGCAGCAGGGCGGCGAGCCGGATCGTGAGGTCGGGACGCTCCTCGAGCCGGTGCTCGAGCGCGATCGCCTGCTCCAGCACGGTCAGCGAGTGCTCGTAGACGTCCTTGTGGCGGTGGTGCTCGTCGCGCTCCAGCTGCAGCGCGGGCAGCTCGGGCAGCACCCGCTCGGCCAGGCCGGTGTCCACGAGGACGCGCAGGCCCAGGACCGGGTGGTCCGACAGCAGCAGCTTGTTCAGCTCGTCGCGGACCCGCTCGGCCGAGACGATCTGGATGCGATCGGCCATCGCGACCATCGCCTCGGTGACGTCGGGCGCGGCGATGAAGCCGAGCTGGCCGACGAAGCGGGCCGCGCGCATCATCCGCAGCGGGTCGTCGCCGAAGGAGATGTCGGGACCGATCGGCGTGCGCAGGGTGCGGTCGGCGAGGTCGTCGAGTCCGCCGTGGACGTCGACGAACTCCAGACCGGGCAGCCGGACCGCCATCGCGTTCACGGTGAAGTCGCGCCGCGCGAGGTCGTCGTTCAGGTTCGTGCCGAACGCGACGACCGGCTTGCGCGACTGGGGGTCGTACTCGTCGGAGCGGTAGGTGGTGATCTCGAGGGTCTCGGTGCCCTTGCGGACGCCGATCGTGCCGAAGGCCCGGCCGACGTCCCACGTGGTGTCGGCCCAGCCCTTGACGATCCGCTCGATCTCGTCGGGCGAGGCGGAGGTCGTGAAGTCGAGGTCCGTGACGGGCCGGCCCAGCAGTGCGTCGCGCACGGGCCCGCCCACGAGGGCGATCTCGTGGCCGGCGCCGTCGAAACGGGCGCCCAACTCGGTCAGCACAGGATGCGTCGCACCCAACTCGTCGAGGCGCGTCTTCTCGTGCGCGGTCAATTCGGCCACAAGGATCGAGTCTATCGGTCTCGGCGCTGCCTCACGTATGCTGGAGCGCATGGAGAACTGAGATCCCGCCCCGCCCACCCGCGACCCGGAGATCTCCATGTCATCCTTCCTCTCTCTTTCCCATGCCTCGTTCGTGCTGCCCGAGGGGCGCACCATCCTCGACGACCTCACCTTCGGCCTCGGCCCCGGCCGCCACGGGCTGGTCGGCGACAACGGGAGTGGCAAGTCCACGCTGCTGCGTCTGCTGGCCGGCGAGCTCGAGCCCACCTCGGGCTCGGTCGACGCGAGTGGCCGCCGTGCCTACCTCCCCCAGACCCGCGCCTCCGCCGGCGCGACGGTGGCCGATGTCCTGGGCGTCGCACCCGCGCTGGCCGCGCTCGTGCGCATCGAGGGCGGCTCGGTCGACCCCGCCGACTACGACCTCGTCGGCGACGGCTGGGACCTGCCCGATCGCATCGATCGGTGGCTCGGGCAGGTGGGTCTCGCCGGTCTCGGGCCCGAACGACCCGTCTCGGCGGTCTCGGGCGGCGAGGCGACGCTGCTGCGGCTCGCCGGCCTGATGATCGCGGACCCCGCGATCCTGCTGCTCGACGAGCCCACCAACGACCTGGACGCCGACGCCCGCGCGCGGCTCACCCGGATCGTGGACGAGTTCTCCGGTGTCCTCGTGGTCGTCAGCCACGATCGGAGCCTGCTCGAGCGCGTCGACCACATCGGCGAGGTCCGTGGCGGTGCCGTCCGGTGGTTCGGCGGGCCGTTCAGCGACTACGCGGCCGCGATCGAGGCGGAGCAGGAGGCGGCGCTGAGGTCGGTCTCCGCGGCGAAGGCCGACGTCAGGCGCCAGCACCAGGACCTGATGGACCAGCAGGTGAAGCAGGCGAGGCGCGACCGCAAGGGCCGGGCCAACGCCGACAGCCTGCCGAAGATCGTCGCGGGCGCCTACCAGCGCAAGGCGGAGGTGACGTCGGGCCGGCTGCGGGGGATGCACGAGGGCCGGCTCGACGCGTCGCGAACCGCCCTGGCGACGGCGCAGGAGCGCCTGCGTGACGACCGCCGGATCCGGGTGGACCTGCCCGACACGGAGGTCCCGGCCCGTCGGGAGGTGCTGCGATCGGAGGGCGTGGTCCCCGCGTTCGGGACGTCGCACCCCTTCGACCTCGACCTGCGGGGGCCCGAGCGGATCGCGCTCGTGGGGCGCAACGGCGCGGGAAAGTCCTCACTGCTGCGCGCGCTGCTCGGGCTGCAGGAGCCGAGGGCCGGAAAGTCGGTGGTCCACGTGCCGTGGCGGTACCTGCCGCAGGGCGTCGACCTGCTCGACCCGGAGCGGACGGTGCTAGAGAACGTGCGGGACGCGGCGCCCGAGGCCGACCCGGGCACGGTGCGGGCCCAGCTGGCGCGCTTCCTGTTCCGCGGGAACGCCGTGGACCAGGTGACGTCCACGCTGTCGGGCGGCGAGCGGTGGCGCGCCACCCTGGCCAGCCTGCTGCTGGCGACCCCGGCACCGCAGCTGCTCGTCCTCGACGAGCCCACCAACAACCTCGACCTCGCGAGCATCGCGCACCTGACCGAGGTGATCGACTCCTACCGCGGGGCCATTCTGGTGGTCAGCCACGACGCGGCGTTCCTCGCCGACCTGTCGCTGGACCGCACGATCGAGGTCACCCGCCATGTCCCCTCCTGACCGGGGAGACTTCGCACCGTCAGGGCACGAGAAAGGGGGCCGGCCCACCGGGCCGGCCCCCTCACGTGTCGTGCGTCAGCCCTGCAGGGCGAAGCAGGGCTCGGTGTACTCGTAGCCCTCGGCCGTCGGACCGGCCGACATCTCCTGGACGATCGAGACGCCGGTCGGCGCCTCCTTGTCGACCCCACCGATGACGCTCTGGCGCCAGGCCACGTCGTTCGGCTCACCGGTCTGGTTGAACGCCTCGTCGGGCAGCATGCCCTCGTAGTCGACGCTGTCCAGCTCGGTCGAGGCCTTCACCACGTTCTCGCGGGTGATGCCGCCGTCCATGTCGGCCGCGGCCTTGAGCGCGGCGAGCAGCGGGTACTCCCACACCCAACCGGAGGTGTAGCCGTCGCTCGGCGAGTCCACGTCGGCGAGCGCGTCACGCATGGCCGCGTGACCGTCCGACTCGGTGCCCCACGGGCCCCACGGAGCCGCCTGGAAGTACATCGCCTCGAGCGCCGGAGCGGCCTCGGTCTGCAGCAGGGCCGGGTTCCACGTGGGGCTGGACCCCACGACGGTGCCCTTCCACCCCTGCGCGGCCGCGCCACCGAGGATCGTGGCCATCTCGGCCGGACCGGTGGTGACGTAGATCAGGTCGGGCTTCTCCTTCAACACCGCCGCGACGGCGCCGGCCTGGTTGTCCTGGCCGGTCGCGGTCTCGATGGCCTTGAAGTCGAGGTTGTTGGCCTCGGCCGCCGCCTCGACGCCCGCCGCCGCGTCTCCGCCGTAGTCGTTCGGGTAGTGGATCGCGAGCACCTTGCCCTTGACGCCACGGTTCTTCACGGCCCAGTCGACGCCGTTCATGGCCTCGAAGCAGTAGTTCGCGCCCGACTGGAGGATCTGGTCCTCGAAGTCCCACGCGGAGTTCCACGAGGCCGGCACGCCGACGACGTTGTCGGACTTCATGTCCTCCAGGATCGCCAGGGTCTGCGAGGAGCCCAGCGTCTGACCCAGCGCCAGGATGTCGTTGCGCATCTCCTGGTACTTCTTGTTGTGGATCTCCGGGTTGTACTCGGCGTCAGCCACGTACTTGTCGATGTTGACGTCGTAGCCGCCCACGCCGCCGTCCTGGTTGACCTTGTTCCAGAAGGCCTTCTGGGCCTCGGTGATCGGAACGGCCAGCGGAGCGAACGGGCCCTTGGTGAGGTCGGAGATCGCACCCAGGTAGATGCAGCCGTTGTCCTCGTTCACGGCCTCGGGACAGGCCTCCTCGGTGATGCCAGGTCCTGAGGCACTGTCCTCGTCGCCTCCGCCACGGCAGCCTGCCAGCACGAGGGCCGCCACCGCCGCACCGGCGACCACGCGGGCCCACTGTCGGTGTTGCTTCATCTTTTTCCTCCTGGGTGGTTCGACGGTGCGGTTGCACCGCCACGGCCTCGCGGCCGGGGTCTAGTAGGAGAAGGGCCAGCCCTTCCAGTAGTTGCGGATCCGGGTCCATATCCCGAAGAGTCCGCGCGGCTCGAAGATCAGGAAGCCCATGATCAACAGGCCGTAGAGGATCGCCTCGAGCTGGAACACGGTCAGCAGCTCGCCCGGCACGTAGTGCGCGATGAACTGGCTGATCCGCGGCAGCAGGGCGATGAAGAGCGCGCCCATGATCGATCCGCTGATGGTGGCGACGCCGCCGATCAGCACCATGGCGAGGTACTGGATCGACAGCAGCAGGCTGAACGCGCCGGGCTCGAAGACGCCGATCACGGCGTAGTACAGCGCTCCGGTGACGCCGGCGAAGAACGACGACATCGCGAACGCCATCATCTTGTACTTCGTCAGGTCGACACCGATCACGGCGGCGGCCACGTCGCGGTCGCGCACGGCGCCGAACGCGCGGCCCACTCCCGAGCGGGCGATGTTGCGGCCGAGGATCGCGAAGATGATGAGGAACACCAGTGCGAGGAAGAACTGGGCCTGCCCGCGGGAGACCCCGGCGATGGGCTCCATCGCCGAGAAGTCGATGCCGAACAGCTCCAGCTCGGCACCGCGGCGGCCGACGCCGGGCCCGCCGGTGATGTTGCGCGCCTCACGGAAGATGTGGTCACCCAGGAACACCAGGCCGAGTGTGACGATCGCGAGGTAGAGACCGCGGAGCCGCACCGCGAGCGGCCCGACCAGCAGTCCGGCGAGCGCGGCGACGATGCCGCCGGCCGGCAGCCAGATCCACATCGGCAGGCCGTACCCGAGCACGGCGCTGTCGGGATCGCCGCCCAGCACCGCTCCGGTGTAGGCGCCGACGCCGATGAAGAAGGCGTGGCCCAGCGAGACCTGGCCGGCGTAGCCGGTGACCAGGTTCAGCCCGATCGCGCCGACGGCGGAGATCATGCCGAGCGTGAGCACCTGCAGCAGGTCGTCGGTGAGCAGGAAGGGCACGAGGAACGAGGCGATGACGATCCCGATGACACCGCGCCGCTTGGCGGGGGTGTTGGCCAGGGTGAGGTCCTGGTCGTAGCTCGTCCGCAGCAGCGGGCGGCCGCGCAGGCCGGTGGACTTCCGGGCCTGCTTCGAGGGCGCTGAGCGCAGCACGGTGCTCATACCCGCTCCACCTCCTTCGTGCCGAAGAGTCCATAGGGTTTGACCAGCAACACCACGAACATCAGTGCGTAGGGCGCGACGAGCGCGAAGTTGTTGCCCAGCCAGGGGGCCACGTCGGGCTGGTACACCGCGGTGAGCGACTCGACCACCCCCACGGCGAGCCCGCCGATGACGGCGCCCGGGATGCTGTCGAGGCCGCCGATGATGATGGCCGGCAGCGCCTTGAGCGCGATGATCCAGGTGTTCTGCTCGAGGCCGGCGCCCGTGGCGGCGACGAAGGTGCCGGCGATGGCCGCCAGCCCTCCGGCGATCGCCCAGGCCAGGGCGAAGATCGCGCCGACGCGGATGCCCTGCGCGAGCGCCGTCTCCTGGCTCAGGGCGGTGGCCCGCATCGCCAGGCCGGTCTTGGCGTAGCGGAAGAACAGCGCCAGGGCGATGACCGTGACCGCGGTGACCGCCATCAGGCCGACGCGCTGGTGCGAGATCGACAGGCCCCAGAACTCGTAGCGCTCACTGCCGCCGGGGTAGGGCACCGAGCGCGGGTCCGGACCCATGTACCGGTTCGCGAAGATGCGCAGCACGATGTCGACGCCGATCGTGATGATCGCGAGCGTGAACACCGGCTTGCCCACCATCGGTCGCAGCGCGAGGCGCTCGACGAGCATGCCCAGGAGGGCGCCGAGGATGATCGCGACGATCAGGGCGGGCCAGAAGCCCAGGCCCCACTCGCTGGTGGCGTGGTACGCGAAGAGTCCACCGCAGACCATCAGCGCCGGCTGGGCGAAGCTGATCACGTGCGTGGCCTTGTAGATCATCACGTAGCCCAGGGCCAGCAGGGCATAGATCGACCCCTGCGCCAGACCGCTGAGCAAGGACTGGAAGAACGTCGTCATGCCGTCACCTCCTGGGAAAGGGCACGGTAGGTAGGTGCCGGCATGACCGATTCCATGCTCACTCGCTGTCGCTCGTTCATGCCTTCACCTCGTGAGCGGCGCGGTCGGTGTCGGAGTAGAGGCCTTCGATGGCCTCGGCGAACCGCTCGTTGATGGCCGAGCGCTTGATCTTCTGGGTGGCGGTCAGCTCGCCCTCCTCGTGATCGAGCTCCTTCGGCAGCATCGCGAAGCGCTTGATCGTCTCCACGCTGGCGAACTTGCGGTTGGTCTCGTCGACGACCGACTGCACGAGCTCGATCACCTCGGGCTTCTCGGAGAGGTCGCGGTAGGTCGTGAACCCGAGCTTGCGGGCCTGGGCCCAGTTGCCCACCGTGTCGAGCTCGATGCCGATCAGCGCCGTCAGGTACTTGCGACGGTCGCCGATGACGATCGCCTCCTTGATGTACGGGGACGACTTGAGGCTGTTCTCGATCTCGCTGGGGCTGATGTTCTTGCCGCCTGCCGTGATGATGATGTCCTTGATCCGATCGGTGATCTTGATGTGCGTGCCGTCGACCCACTCGCCGACGTCTCCGGTGTGCAGCCAGCCGTCGGCGTCGACCGTCTTCGCCGTCGCCTCGGGGTTGTTCCAGTAGCCCGCGAACGTGCCGGCGTGACGGGTGAGGATCTCGCCGGTCTCGTCGTCGATCCGGATCTCGGCGCCCACCTGGGGCTCGCCGACGGTGCCGACCTTGACGCGTCCGGCCATGTTCGCCGTGGCGATCGCGGAGTTCTCGGTCATGCCGTAGACCTCGTGCATGGGGATGCCGATGCCCATGAAGAACTCCAGCACCTCCGGGGCGATCGGGGCGGCGCCCGACGCGGCGTAGCGGACCTTGGCCAGGCCGAGGCGCTCGCGCAGGGGGCGGTAGAGGCAGACCCAGCCGATCGCGTAGACCGCCTTGGTGGCCGCGGTGTGGTTGCCCTGGTTCTCCACGAGCGTGCGCCCGATCCAGGCCGCCCGCTTCATCCAGAAGTCGAAGTTCTTGCGCTTGAGCCAGGAGGCACCGCTCATCCGGATGTGCACGCCGGCGGCGATCTTCTCCCAGATGCGGGGCACGCCGAACAGCAGCGTGGGCTGCACCTCGCGCAGGGCCTGCTGGACCGTCTCGATCGACTCGGCGAAGTTCACCTGCGAGCCGACGGCGGCGTTGAACCACGTGGTGAACACGCGCTCGGCCACGTGGCACAGCGGCAGGTAGGAGACGACGAGGTCGCGGTCGCTGGCCGGCGGGTCGACGAACGCGCCGCCGCTCTGGAGCGTCTCGATGACGAACTCGATGTTCGAGATCGACAGCATCGCGCCCTTCGGCGGGCCCGTGGTGCCGGACGTGTAGACGAGCGTCGCGAGGTCGCCGGGCTCGGCAGCCTCGACTCGCTCGGTGACGGCACCGGGGTGGTCGGTGCGGTGCTGCTCACCGAGGGCGAGGAAGTTGTCCCACGACATGAGGCGCGGGTCGTCGTAGCGACCCTCGATGCCGCGCGGGTCGATGTAGACCACGGTGCGCAGGTCGGGCAGCTCGTCCGCGATCTCGAGGTACTTGTCGATCTGCTCCTGGTCCTCCGCGATGAGGACGCAGGCGCCGGAGTCGCGCAGGACGTGCAGCACCTCGGGCGCGGGGTTGGTCGGGTAGAGGCCCACCGTGCCGGCGCGGACGGCGGTGATGCCGACGTCGGACCACAGCCACTCGCACCGGTTCTCGCTGTGGACGGCGACGCGGTCGCCGATCTCGACGCCGAGCGCGAGCAGGGCGTGGCCCACGAGCTCGGAGCGGTCCCAGTAGTCGGCCCAGGTGACCTCCTCCCAGAGGCCGTAGTTCTTCTCACGCATCGCGATGCGGTCGGGCGTCTCCTCGGCGCGGGTGCGGATGCGGCGCGCCAGGGTGTTCGTTGCGGTGGTGTTCATGCGAGCTCCCCCTGCACCTCGGCCAGCGTGGCGTCGTCGACCGGGCCGAGGTAGGCGCGGATGACGTCGGGGTGCGACTGCACCTCGTGCGGCGTGCCGGTGGCCACCGGCTTGCCGAAGTCCATCGCCATGACCCGGTCGGCCAGGTCCATCACGAGTCCCATGTCGTGCTCGACGAGGATCATCGGGATGTGCAGCTCGTTGCGGATGTCGAGGATGAACCGGGCCATGTCCTCGGTCTCCTCGCCGTTCATGCCGGCGACCGGCTCGTCGAGCAGCAGCAGCTTCGGCTCCATCGCGAGGGCGCGGCCGAGCTCGATGCGCTTCTGGATGCCGTAGGGCAGCATCCCGACGGGCAGCTGGCGGTAGCCCTCGATCTCGAGGAAGTCGATGATCTCCTCGACGCGGCGCCGGTTGCGGACCTCGGCGTGCTTGGCCTTGCCGAGCCAAGCCACCGCGGAGGGCCAGCCGTAGCCGACGTGCGCGTGGCGGCCGAGCATGAGGTTGTCGACGACGTCGAGGTTCTCGAACAGCTCGATGTTCTGGAACGTGCGAGCCATGCCGAGGTTTGCGATCTTGTGCGGGCGCATGCCGCGGATGTCAGTGCCGGCGAAGTCGACCGTGCCCTGCTGCGGCCGGTAGACACCGGACAGGACGTTGAAGATCGAGGTCTTGCCGGCGCCGTTCGGGCCGATCACCGCGAAGAGCTCGTTGTCGAAGACGTCGAAGTCGACGCCCTGCAGGGCCTTGACCCCGCTGAACGACAACTCGACGCCTCGGACACTCACGACAGGTTCAGACAAGGGACCCTCCGGGACGGGACGGTGTGGAAAGAGAATGGTGGTGGGGGGACGCGGAGGTCACGAGAGCCAGCGCTTCCTGCGCTTGTAGTGCTTCACGTCGCGGTAGCTGGTGGCCATGTCGCCGCGGCCGAGGTAGAAGTCGCGGATGTCCTCGTCGTCGAGGAGCTCGGCGGCCGGCTTGTCCATCACGATCTTCCCGTGCTCCATGACGTAGCCGTGCTGTGCGATCGAGAGCGCCATCGTGGCGTTCTGCTCGACCAGCAGCACCGTGGTGCCGCGCTCGTTGATCTGGACGACGATGTCCTTGATCTGCGCGACGATGCGCGGGGCGAGGCCCAGGCTCGGCTCGTCGAGGAGCAGGATCTCGGGCTGGGCGACCAGCGCGCGGCCCATCGCGAGCATCTGCTGCTCGCCGCCTGAGAGGTAGCCCGCGGTCTTCTTGCGGCGCTCCTTCAGCACGGGGAAGAGCTCGTAGACCTCCTCGATGCCCTCCGAGAGGTTGCCGCGGCGCGTGTGGCCGCCGACGCGCAGGTTCTCCTCCACGGTGAACTCGCTGAACACGCGTCGGCCCTCGAGGACCTGACCCAGGCCTGCGGCCACGATCTTCGGCGCGTCGGCCGTGTGGATCGGGGTGTCGCGCAGCCGGACCTCGCCCTTGGTGATCTCGCCGTCGTGGATGTCGAGCAGGCCCGAGAGGGCGCGCAGCAGAGTCGTCTTGCCGGCGCCGTTGGCTCCCAGGAGGGCCACGATCTGGCCTTCCGGAACCGACAGGCTCACGCCGCGCAGGACCAGGATGACGTCGTTGTAGACGACTTCCAGGTTCTTGACCGTCAGCAAACCTTCACTCCCTCTGAATTGTTGGCAGCCCCCTCAACTGAAGGTGACGCAATCCTCACATACGTTGTGAGTCAAGTCACTATATATCTACACTCGGTGTGTCGAAAGTCTGCGGGGTACCCTCTCCGCCACGATGGAGCGGTGGGAGCAATGGAATACCGGCAGACCGACGGTCGGATGCAGCGCAGCGAGCGCACGCGGGCCCTCATCCTCCAGGCGCACGCCGACCTCCTGCGCGAGGGTGTCCTCAAGCCGACGGCAGCGCTGATCTCCGAGCGTGCGGGAGTCTCGCGCCGCACGCTGTGGTCGAACTTCCACGACATGGAGAGCCTGCTGGGCGCCACCGTGGACTACTGGTTCCGCCTCGACGACCAGCTAAGAACGGTGATCGACCCGGACACCCCGCTGGAGGATCGGATCAACCGGTTCTGCGCCGAGCGCGAGCGGCGCCTGGTGAACATCGCCCCCGCCGCCCGCGCGGCCGTGCTGGGCGAGCCGGTCTCCCCGGCCCTGCAGGCCAGTCGGCGCGGTCACATCGGGCGGGTGCGCTCCGACATCGAGAACGCGTTCGCGACCGAGCTCGCGAAGGCCGACGACCCCACGCAGCTCGTGGACGCGATCACGGTCGCCACGAGCTGGAACGCCTGGTCACTGATGTTCGACGACCACGGTTACCCCGCCCCCCACTGCCGTGAGGTGATGGAGCGCGCCGTGCGCGCCCTGCTCGCCGCGGTGTGAGACCGCTCGACCGAGCGGTTCAGCCGCGGGCGCCGAGGGCGGCCGCGCCGATGATCCCGGCGTTGTTGCGGTGCTCGGCCGGCACGATGGGCGTGCGCAGGTCCAGCAGCGGCAGGAACTTCTCGCTGTTCTTGCTCACGCCGCCGCCGACGACGAAGAGGTCGGGCGACAGGATCCGCTCGAGGTGGCTGAAGTACACCTGCAGGCGGTCGGCCCAGTCCTCCCACGTGAGGTCCTCGCGCTCGCGCGCGCTCGTGGCGCACCACTTCTCCGCGTTGGGGTGACCCGCCACCTCGAGGTGGCCGAACTCGGTGTTGGGCACCAGCGTGCCGGCGTTGATGAGGGCCGAGCCGATCCCGGTGCCCAGAGTGATGACGCAGACGAGGCCGTCCTCCTCGCGGGCGGCGCCGTGGTCGTTCTCCGCCACACCGGCGGCATCGGCGTCGTTCACCACGTGGACGCGGCGGCCGAGGACCTCGGTGAAGAGGGCGTCCACGTCGGTGTCGATCCAGGTGGGGTCGATGTTCGCCGCCGACCGGGCCACGCCGTGCTGCACGACCGCGGGGATGGCCACGCCGATCTGCGGCACGTCGGCCGCGTCGGGGAAGTTGTCGACGATCTGCTTCGCGACCTCGGCCACGGCTCGGGGAGTGGCGGGCTGGGGTGTGGGGATGCGGAACCGCTCGCCCACGAGGCTGCCCGAGTCGAGGTCGACCGGTGCCCCCTTCGTTCCCGTGCCGCCGATGTCGATGCCGAAGCCCAAAGCCATGACCAGAACCCTAGCCCTCGACGGGCCGTGCCGGCCGCGCACACCGGACACGACCGTCCGTTCGTGGCACTCGGTGATCGGCCGTACCCTGAGCGCATGGCTGGAGGACTTGTCGCCCTGCTCGACGACGTGGCAGCACTGGCCCGACTCGCGGCGGCGTCCGTCGACGACGTCGCGGCTGCGGCCGGCAAGGCGAGCGCGAAGGCGGCCGGCGTGGTCGTCGACGACGCCGCGGTCACGCCGCGCTACGTGCACGGGGTCGACCCGAAGCGCGAGCTGAGCATCATCGGGCGGATCGCCAAGGGCTCGCTGCGCAACAAGATGCTGTTCATCCTGCCCGGACTCCTGGTGCTGAGCGAGTTCCTGCCCTGGGTGCTCACCCCGCTGCTGATGCTCGGCGGCACCTACCTGTGCTTCGAGGGCGCCGAGAAGATCTGGCACGTCCTGCACCCGCACGAGGCGAAGCAGGAGGAGCCCAGCTCCGCGCAGGGGCCCGAGGCCGAGCAGCAGGTCGTCTCCGGCGCGATCCGCACGGACTTCATCCTCTCCACCGAGATCATGGTCATCTCCCTCAACGAGGTGGCCGACGAGTCACTGGTCTCGCGTGCGGTGATCCTGGCGATCGTGGCCCTGGGCATCACCGCCCTCGTCTACGGCGTGGTGGCGCTGATCGTGCGCATGGACGACGTGGGCCTGGGCCTCGCGGGCCGTCCGTCGAAGCTCGCTCAGCGGGTGGGTCGCCTGCTCGTGGTGGCGATGCCGAAGGTGCTGTCGGCGCTGGCGATCATCGGCATCGCGGCGATGCTCTGGGTCGGCGGGCACATCATCCTCGTGGGCACCGACGACCTCGGCTGGCACACGATCTACGGCTGGGTGCACGACCTCGAGCACTGGATCGCCGACATCATGCCCTTCGCCGACGGCGCCTTCGAGTGGGTGGCCAACACGGCCGCGTCCGCCCTACTGGGCCTGCTGATCGGCGCCGTCGTGGTGCTCCTGGTCAACGGGGTCAAGCGGATCGTCGGCGGCCGCGCCAAGCACTGACCTCGCGCCGGCCGGGTCAGGACTCGACGGCGAGCGCGGTGGCGAAGCCGAGCATCACGGCTCCGGTGGTGCCGTCGACCGTGCGACGGAAGGCGGGTCGCACCAGCCTCGTCGCGGCGGCGTGCGCCACCTCGATGACGACGAGCAGCACGACAGCACCCACGGCCACCAGCGTCAGCGCGTAGGCGAGGAGTGCCGGCAGGCCCTGGCCGGGCGAGACGAACTGCGGGAGCACGGCGAGGTTGAACGCCAGCACCTTCGGGTTGGTGATGTTGCAGACGAAGCCCTGGCGGAAGGCGGCACGCCGGCTGACCGTCGCCATGCCCGGGCCCACGGCCCAGGCCCCGCCGTCGCGGTGCAGCGCCGAGCGCAGCGCGGTGATGCCGAGCCAGGTCAGGTAGGCGACTCCCGCCCAGCGGATCGCCTGGAAGACGGGCTCGGCGTGGGCGATCACGGCGCCCAGGCCCGACGCGGCGAGGATGCCCTGCGCCGCGCACGCCAGCGTGATGCCGGCCGCGGTGAACAGCCCGCGCCGCCGGCCGCCGAGCACCGAGGCGCGCAGGGTCAGGAACGTGTCCGGCCCCGGTGCGACCGCCAGCAGCGTCGCGAACAGCAGGAAGGACAGGTAGGTCGTCACCCTCGGATCGTAGGGCCCCGAAACGGCGAGACGCACCGGGTCCCGAAGGATCCGGTGCGTCTCACAGGTGGTGCTGGAGCTCAGCGCTCCTCGGTGCCCGCGATGAAGGCCTCGAGGCGCTCGCGGCCCTCGTCGTCGGGACGCTGCTCCGGCGGCGACTTCATCAGGTAGGACGAAGCCGAGAGCAGGGCGCCCGAGACGCCACGGTCCTTGGCGATCTTCGCCGCGCGGATGGCATCGATGATGATGCCGGCCGAGTTCGGCGAGTCCCAGACCTCGAGCTTGTACTCCAGGTTGATGGGCGCATCGCCGAACGCGCGACCCTCGAGGCGCACGTAGGCCCACTTGCGGTCGTCGAGCCACGCCACGTAGTCCGACGGGCCGATGTGGACGTTCTTGTCGTCGACCTTGCCGGCCAGCGAGCCGTGCAGGTTCGAGGTGACGGCCTGGGTCTTGGAGACCTTCTTGGACTCCAGACGATCACGCTCGAGCATGTTCTTGAAGTCCATGTTGCCGCCGACGTTCAGCTGGTACGTGCGGTCCAGGGCGACGCCCCGGTCCTCGAACAGCTTCGCCATGACGCGGTGCGTGATCGTGGCGCCGACCTGGCTCTTGATGTCGTCGCCGATGATCGGGACGCCGGCGTCCTCGAACTTCTTGGCCCACTCGGGATCCGACGCGATGAACACGGGCAGGGCGTTGACGAACGCGACCTTCGCGTCGATGGCGCACTGCGCGTAGAACTTGTCGGCCTCCTCCGAGCCCACGGGCAGGTAGGAGACGAGCACGTCGGCCTGCGTGTCCTTGAGGACCTGCACGACGTCGACCGGCTCGGCATCGGACTGCTCGATGGTCTCGAGGTAGTACTTGCCCAGGCCGTCGAGCGTCGGACCACGCTGGACCGTCACGCCGAGCGGCGGGACGTCGGTGATCTTGATGGTGTTGTTCTCGCTGGCCTGCGTGGCCTCGGCGAGGTCGAAGCCGACCTTCTTGGCGTCCACGTCGAATGCGGCGACGAACTCCACGTCGTTGACGTGGTACGGGCCGAACTTGACGTGCATGAGCCCGGGGACGTTGCCCTCGGGGTCGGCGTCCTTGTAGTACTCGACGCCCTGGATCAGGGACGTGGCGCAGTTTCCAACGCCGACGATGGCCACGCGGACCTTGTTCTCCGAACTCATGGAGACCTCACTTTTCCTTGTCTGTCGTACTGGTTTCTTCGTGCTCCGTGAACGCGTCGGCGCGTTCACGGTCGATCAACTCGGTCAACCAGTTGATCTCGCGCTCCACTGACTCGAGGCCGTGGCGCTGGAGCTCGCGGGTGTAGGCGTCCATGCGTTCGCGGCGGTGGGCCGCAGCCGTGCGGACATTGTCGAGGCGCTCCTCGAGACGGGACCGGCGTCCCTCGAGGATGCGCACCCGGGTGGGGGAACTGGTGCGGGCGAACAGTGCGAACCGCACCCCGAAGTTCTCGTCGTCCCAGGCCGAGGGGCCACCGTCCTCGAGCAGGGAGGTGAAGTACTCCTTGCCCTCGGCGGTGAGCCGGTAGACGATGCGCGGGCGCTTGCCGCGCGGCGACGTCTCGGTGTCGGCGGCGATGAACCCGCCACGGGTCAGCTGCTTGAGGCAGGGGTAGAGGGTGCCGTAGGACAGCAGCCGCGTCCAGCCGAGCAGGCCGTTGACGTGCTTGCGCAGCTCGTACCCGTGCATCGGGGAGTCGGCGAGCAGTCCGAGTACGGCCAGCTCCAGTGCTGCTCCGCGTCGTGCCATCGTCGCCTCCCCCCACCGTGACTTCCGTTCGATGCCACGAACGGCTATATCGGTACGATACATCGAGTCAGCGGAAAATCGAGACCCCGACCCCGCCGGTCATGGGTTTCTCAGGAACTTCCGTCAGACTGTTGCGTTGGTACTCGTCGTCCGGAAGGAACGATTCGTGGCGAAAACTCGCACGAAGAACAAGCAGGGCCGCCTCTCGAGGTTCGCCCGCGGCATCGGTGGGAACGGCTCGTGGCCCGTCCGCGTGCTGCGGTGGATGCTCTTCCTCGCCGTCCTGGGCTTCATCGCCGGGGCGCTGTTGTTCGCGATCCTCTACGCGACCGTGAAGATCCCCGACCCCAACGCGGACTTCCAGACCGAGACCACGAACGTCTACTACTCCGACGGCAAGACCAAGCTCGGCAGCTTCGCCACGCAGAACCGCGAGAGCCTCGAGTACGAGGAGATCCCCGAGGTCATGCGCGACGCCGTCGTGGCCGCCGAGGACCGCACGTTCTGGGAGAACCGCGGCATCGACGTCCGCGGCATCATCCGCGCCGCCCGCAACAACGCGACGAGCGGCCAGATCACCGGCGGCGGCTCCACCATCACGCAGCAGTACGTCAAGATCCTCTACCTGAACCAGGACCGCTCCTACACGCGCAAGGCGAAGGAGGCGATCCTCTCGGTCAAGATCCACAACCAGCTGACGAAGTCCGAGATCCTCGAGGGCTACCTCAACACGATCTACTACGGCAACGGCTCCTACGGCGTCGAGGTGGCCTCGCGCACGTACTTCGGCAAGCCCGCCGCCAAGCTCAACGTCGGCCAGGCCGCCTTCCTGGCCACCGTGATCAACAACCCCTCGTACTTCGACCCCTACGCCGAGGGCGCGAAGGACCGGGTCCTGCCGCGGTACAACTACGTGCTCGACGGCATGGTCAAGCAGGGCTCCATCACGGCCGAGCAGGCCGCCGCCCACAAGGGCAAGTTCCCCAAGTTCAAGAAGCAGCGCGCCAACCAGCGCTTCGAGGGCCCGAAGGGTCACGTGCTGGACCTGGTCCGCAAGCAGATGGCGGCCGAGGGCTTCCTCGACTCCGAGATCGAGGGCGGCGGCCTGCGCGTCGTCACCACGATCGACAAGGACAAGCAGGCCGACGCGGTCGACGCCGTCAAGGAGGTGCGGCCCGAGGGCCTGGACGAGCTGAACACGGCCCTCGTCTCGGTGGAGCCCGGCACGGGCGCGGTCCGCTCGATGTACGGCGGTCCCGACTACCTCAAGAACCAGCTGAACTGGGCCACGCTCGGCACGCAGCCGGGCTCGACGTTCAAGGTGTTCGCGGTCATCGCGGCGCTGGAGAACGGCTACAGCCTCCAGACGAGCCTCAACGGCAACGCGCCCCTGAGGATTGGTGACGCCGAGATCCAGAATCAGGGCGACTCCGGAGGCCGGTCCTACGGACGGATCAACCTCGAGCGCGCGACCGAGTTCTCGGTCAACACCGCGTTCGTCGACCTCACCGACCAGATGAAGGACGGCGAGGAGAAGATCATCGAGGCGGCCGGCGAGGCCGGTCTGCCCGAGTCCACGCTCGAGCGGATCGATCCGGTCATCGGCGTCTCGCTCGGCTACGCCCCCGTGGCGCCGGTCGACATGGCCAACGCCTACGCCACGATCGCGGCCGAGGGCAAGCGCGCCGACTGGTACGTCATCGAGCGCGTGAACGACCGCAACGGTGCCCGCGTGTTCAAGCACAACGTCGCCACGACGCAGGCCATCGACGAGGACGTCGCGGCCGACACGCTGGCCGCGATGCAGACCGTCGTGCGCAGCGGATCGGGTCGCCAGGCCGCCACGTTCTGCCCCACCGCGGGCAAGACCGGCACGGCCACCGCCACCGACGGTGACGGCGACAACGAGCGCGTCTCGTCCTCCTGGTTCGTGGGCGCGACGCCGAAGCTGGCCACGGCGGTCATGTACAACCGCGGCAAGGGCAACGAGGAGCTCGAGGGCTACCTCAACCCGTTCTTCGGTGGCACCTACCCGGCGCAGACCTTCGGCGCGTTCATGAACAGTGCGCTCGAGGGTTCCGAGTGCGGCTCGTTCCCGCCGCGCGCGAACATCAAGGCCGAGAAGGGCACGGCCATCTCCAACCCGGTGCCGAAGAAGGAGCCGGAGAAGAAGAAGACCGAGCCCACGAAGCGGCCGACTCAGCCGGCTCCGAAGCCGACGACGCCCGCGCCGACCACGCCGGCTCCGACGACGCCGGCTCCGACGACCCCGCCCCCGTCGTCCGAACCGCCGCCGACCGTCCCCACGCCCGGGGGCGGCGGGGGCGCCGGCGGCGGTGGAGGCGGACGGGACTGAGTCCCGCTCGGCTCAGGCCTCGCGGATCGTGTCGAAGCTGGCGATCGTGTAGCGCACCTGCGCCGGCACGGTGTCGCCCACGGCCGGGACGGTCGCGCCCTCGGGCAGCAGCACCATGCTGGCCTGCATGTGGGGCGGCTCGACGAACCAGCGCAGCTTCCCGTCGATCGTGAACGGCGACAGGGCCAGGCCCGCGGCCGCCAGGCCGCCCTTGGCCGCGGCCTTGCCGCGACCGGCGACGCCGGTCACCGCCCGCGGAGCCTCGAGGCCGATGCCGTGGCTCGTGCCCCCGGCGATCACCAGTACGTGGCCCGCCCGGGGGACACGGCCCTGGCGGTAGCCGATCCGCTCGCCACGCTGGATGGTGTGCACGTCCATCACGGTGGCGCGGACGCTGAACGTGTCGAGCCGTCCGAGCCACAGGCTCGTGCCCACGCGCGGTCGGATGGTCAGCTGCGGTCGCTCGGTCCGCAGCTGTTCGAGCTGGGGCCCGGTCAGGTGCGAGCAGAACACCGTGGTCGTCTCCAGCGCGGAGGTCTCCAGGACCGCGCTCCACATCCGCGCCTCGTCGAGGTTCCCGCCGGTCATCGGCAGGTGCATCGCGAAGCCCTCCACGACGAGTCCCGCCTCGGCGATGGCGCGGGCGGCCTCGGTGAGGCGGTGGCGGTCGAAGCCGTGACGTGCCATGGAGGTCTCGATCTCGACCAGGACGCGGGCACCGGGCAGCTGGGCGGCGAGCGCCGGGATGTCCTCGAGGCGTCCGAGCGTGTGCACGACGCGCGCATCGGCGACGCGGCGGGAGAAGGGGCGCCACGGCGTCAGCACCTGCACGTCGCCGGTGAAGGCGCCGAGCAGCTCGTCGGCCTCCTCGTAGGTGCCGGCGGCGATGGTCTCGAGTCCCAGCGCGCCGGCCTCGCGGGCGAGCCGCTGGCGGCCGAGCCCGTAGCCGTTCCCCTTGATCACCGGGACCAGGCCCGGCAGCGCGGCGTGGGTCGTGGCCAGGTGGGCGCGCCAGTCGGCGGCACGGATCTCGAGGTCGAACGCCATGGCCCCATCATTCCCGACCTGACCCGAGCAGCCGCCCTCGGCCGCCGCTGTCCGGGTCAGCCGCGACGCTTCATGTAGGCCGTGAACGCGGCGTACAGCGGGCGGTTCAGCGGCAGGTCCCACTCGCCGAGGTACTCCACGGCTTCACCACCGGTGCCGACCTTGAACTGCAGCAGGCCCACGTGGGAGTCGTCGGTGTCGAGGGTGTCGGTGATGCCGCGCAGGTCGTAGACCTCGGCACCGCCGGCGAGCGCGTCGCGCATCATCTGCCACTGCACCGCGTTCGAGCCGCGGACCTCGCGCTTCGCGGTGGTGGAGGCGCCGTAGGAGTACCAGGCGTGGGTGCCGACCTGCACGAGCGTGGTGGCGGCGACGAGGTCGCCCTCGTGACGGGCCAGGTAGAGGCGCAGGCGCTGCGGGTCCTCGGCGGTCATCGCGTCCCACATCGTCTGGAAGTACGAGAGCGGTCGTGGCGTGAAGTGGTCGCGCTCGGCGGTCTCGACGTACACGCGGTGGAACTCGGCGAGGTCGTCGCGGGTGCCCAGGGTGACCTCGACGCCCTGCTTGGCGGCCTTGCGGATGTTGCGGCGCCACAGCTGGTTCATGCCGGCCAGGACGACATCCTCGGTGCGGCCGGCGAGCGGCACCTGGAAGTTGTACTTGGGCTGGCCGGCGGAGAAGCCGCCCTCGGCCGCCTGCTCGCGCCAGCCGAGGGAGCGGAGCTGCTGGGCCACGGCGAGCGCCGCGTCGTCGGTGTGGTCGGCCGGGACGTCGCCGAGCCGGGTCAGGACGTCGTCGGCGAGGGCAGCCTTGAGGGTGGCTGCCTCCCAGCGACGGGTCACCAGGGCCGGTCCCATGCGGATGCCGAACGCGCCGTTGGCCTTGAGGTGGGCGCTCATCGCGTCGAGCGCCTCGGGCACGTCGTGGCTCCAGTCGAGCACGGGGCCCTCGGGCAGGTAGGCCAGGTAGCGCTTCAGCTTCGGCACCTGCCGGTACAGCACGAGACCGGCGCCGACCAGCTCGTCGCCGCGGAACCAGCCGATCGACTCGCCCCGCCACTCGGACTTCACCGCCGCCCACGCGGGGGTCTGCAGGAAACTCGCCGAACCGCGCGAGGCGACGAACGCCAGGTGCTGTTCGGCTCCGATGGTCCGTACGTGCAGGGTCACGGCTCGAGGCTATCCAACGATGTTTGTTAGGCTGGCCTAACGCAGTACCCCGGACGTGCCTGGAGGCCGATCCGGGCCGGGCCGCCCGGCGGCCGAGCATCGGAGGATCCCAGTGAAGACCTTTGTCGCGACCGTCCTCGGTCGACGCGTCCTGACCCCGCACCTCGTCTCGATCACCCTCGGGGACATCGACGAGTGGCAGTCCACCGGCATCCCCGACGAGTACGTGCGCCTGCTGCTGCCGCCGCGTCCCGACGCCCCGGTCGTCCTGCCCGAGATCGGGGAGGACTGGTCGGTCACGTACCCCGAGGGCGCCGAGGAGCTGGTGCCGCGGGTCTACACGATCTCCGACCACCGCATCGTCGACGGCCGGGTCCGCGTGGACGTCGACGTCGCGCTGCACGACCACGGGGTCGGCTCCGACTGGGCGCGCACGTGCGAGCCCGGCGACCGAGTCGGCCTGCTCGAGCCGCACGGCCTCTACCGCCCGCCGGCCGACGCCACTGAGCAGGTGTTCGTGTGCGACCTGACCGGCGTCCCGGCGCTCGCGCGGATCCTGCGCGGCCTCGCGCCCGGCGTCCGGGCCGACGTGCACGTGGTGGTCAAGGACGCGTCCGACGAGGTCCCGCTGCCCTCGACCGCGGACGTGACGGTGCAGTGGCAGGTCGTCGAGAACGACCACGACATCCCCGACGCCCTCGAGGCCGCCCTCCGCGCGCGTGACCTGCCCGCCGATCCGACGGGTCGCTACGTCTGGCTCGCGGGCGAGGCTCGCGCCGGCCGTGCCGCCCGCAAGCTGTTGCGCCGCGACCTCGGCTGGCCGCAGGCCTCCTTCTACACGTGCGGCTACTGGCAGATCGACGCCGAGAAGTGGAACGCCCGCTACGAGAAGGTCGCCGAGCAGGTCCAGGCCAAGGCGATGGAGGCCTACCAGCGCGCCGGCGAGGACGAGGGCGCCTACCTCGACGAGCTCGACGACATCTACGAGTCCGTCGGCCTCTGACCGATTCCCCGGTCAGGCGACCCAGGACGTGGGCCGCGCCGGGGTGATGAGCAGTGGCATGCCGGCCTCGGCGGGGGTGCGGTTGCCCTTCTTGTGGTTGCAGCGCAGGCAGGCGGCCACGGCGTTCTCCCACGTGAGCCCGCCGCCGCGCGAGCGCGGGACGATGTGGTCGACGGTCTCGGCCGAGCCGCCGCAGTAGGCGCACCGGCGGTCGCGGGCCTTGATCGCGCTCTTGGTGCACAGGTGGCTGCGCCGGTGCATCCAGCGCGCCACGACGTAGCGCACCAGGCGCAGGACCCGGGGCCGCGGGAACGGGCCGAACGAGTCGTCGGCCGCCTCCTCGATGACCGCCACCTCGCGCACCAGCATCTTGATGGCGTGGCGCAGGGACACGCGCTGCAGTGGTTCGTAGCTCGCGTTGAGCACCAAGACGTCACCTGCGGTCATGGGCGCGCCCCTTTCCGCTACGAAGCGTAACCGCGCGAGAGGCCATTTCGGGAGCGTCGGCGGCCGAAACGTGCAAGTGACAATCCGCCCCTAAGGTGGAGTCCGTGACCCAGGCGCAACTGTTCGAGGGATACGGACCCGTCGCGGGCTTTGACGAGATGTACGGCGACGAGGGTCTGCGCGACCTCTACTCCTCCGTCCACGCGGCCTTCGGGAAGATGCCTCCCGAGGAGGTCCGCCAGCGCGCCGACGGGCTCGCGTCGTCGTACCTCGAGCAGGGCATCACCTTCGGCGTGGCCGGCGAGGAGCGTCCCTTCCCGCTCGACATCGTGCCCCGCATCATCGAGGCGGATGCGTGGGACGAGGTGGAGTCCGGCGTGAAGCAGCGCGTCAAGGCGCTCGAGGCGTTCCTGGCCGACGCGTACGGCGCGGGTGAGCTGTTCCGCGACGGCGTGGTCCCGCGCGAGACCGTCGTCACCTCCAGCCACTACCACCGCGTCGTCGCCGGGATCGACCCCGCGAACGGCGTGCGCATCCACGTCTCGGGCATCGACCTGATCCGCGACGGCGCCGGCGACTTCCGCGTCCTGGAGGACAACGCGCGCGTGCCGTCGGGCGTCTCCTACGTCATGACGAACCGCCGCGCGATGTCGAGCGGCCTGCCGGAGGTCTTCGCCGACCACCGCATCCGCCCCGTGGCGCGCTACTCGCGCCAGCTGCTGTCGGCGCTGCGCGCCGCGGCGCCCGCGGGCGTCAGCGAGCCCACCGTCGTGGTGCTGACGCCGGGCGTCTACAACTCGGCCTACTTCGAGCACACCCTCCTGGCGCGCACGATGGGCGTCGAGCTGGTGGAGGGCCGCGACCTGGTCTGCCACGGCGGCCGCGTCATGATGCGCACCACCGACGGGCTGGCCCCGGTGCACGTCATCTACCGCCGCATCGACGACGACTTCCTCGACCCGCTGGCGTTCCGCGCCGACTCCTCGCTCGGCGTCCCCGGCCTCATCAACGCCGCGCGGGCCGGCAACGTCACGATCGCGAACGCGGTCGGCAACGGCGTGGCCGACGACAAGCTGCTCTACACCTACGTGCCCGACCTGATCCGGTACTACCTCCACGAGGAGCCGATCCTGCGCAACGTCGACACGTGGCGCTGCGGCGACGACGAGCAGCGGGAGGAGGTCCTCGACCGGCTCCACGAGCTCGTGCTCAAGCCCGTCGACGGCTCTGGCGGCAAGGGCATCGTCATCGGTCCGGCGGCCACCAGCGAGGAGCTCGACGAGCTGCGCGCCAAGGTGATCGCCGCGCCCCGCGACTGGATCGCCCAGCCGGTGATCTCGCTGTCCACCGTCCCCACGCTCGTCGAGGACGGGATCCGTCCCCGCCACGTCGACCTGCGCCCGTTCGCGGTCAACGACGGCGACGACGTGTGGGTGCTGCCCGGCGGCCTCACCCGCGTCGCGCTGCCCGAGGGCGAGCTCATCGTGAACTCCAGCCGCGGTGGCGGCTCGAAGGACACGTGGGTGCTGGCCCGGCCCACCGAGCCGATCGAGGAGCCCGACGACGACCTCGACCCGGTCACCCAGACCCAGACGATGGCGCCCATCAACGCGCCGCTGAGGGGTGAGGGCTGATGCTCAGCCGGATCGGCGAGTCCCTCTTCTGGATCGGCCGCTACCTCGAGCGCGCCGACGACACGGCGCGCCTGCTCGACGTGCAGATGCAGATGCTGGTCGAGGACCCCGCCATCGACGAGGTCACCAGCTGCCAGCAGCTCTTCGCGGTGATGGGCATCGAGGGCTTCGAGGGCGTGCCGAACCGCTGGTCGATGCTCGACCTGCTCGCCTACGACCAGAAGTCATCGAGCTCGATCGCGTCGGTCATCGGGTCGATGCGTGAGGCCGCCCGCAGTGCCCGCGAGACGCTGTCCACCGACGTCTGGTCCGCGATCAACACCACCTGGCAGGGCGTCCCGGCGGCCACCTCGATGCGTCCGGCGGAGATGTTCAACTGGGTCCGCCGCCGCACCGCGATGATCGCCGGCACCGCCGACGACTCCATGCCGCGCGACCAGGGCTGGTACTTCTACGTGCTGGGCCGCAACATCGAGCGCACCGACATGACCGCGCGCCTGCTGTCCACCGCGGCCAGCGCCGGGGCGTCGGGCATCGCGTGGCAGAACACGCTGCGTGCGTGCGGCGGCTACGAGAGCTTCCTGCGGACGTACCGCGGCATCGAGCGCGACAGCGCCTCGGCCGAGTACCTGCTGCTCGACCGCTGGTTCCCGCGGTCGCTGATCTCCAGCCTGAGCGAGGCCGAGCGCGCCCTGACCCGGCTCGACGTCACCGGACGCCGCGCGGGCTTCTCCGACGAGGCCCTGCGCCTGCTCGGGCGGGCCCGCACCGAGATCGAGTACCGCCCGCTGAACGAGATCCTCGAGACCATGCCGGTCGAGATGGAGCGCCTGCAGCGCGCCTGCTCGGCTGCGAGCGACGCGATCACCGCGCGCTACTTCGCCCAGGAGGACTGGCACAGCTGGAGAGGACGGGTGTCGCTGTGAGCCTGAGGATGAGGGTCCGCCATGCGACCACGTACACGTACTCCGAGCCGACCGTGGCCTCCTACAGCGAGGCGCGGCTGACGCCGCAGACCACCGCCCACCAGTACGTGCGGCGCACGCGCCTGGAGATCGCACCCACCGCGTGGTCGCAGGAGTACCGCGACTACTGGGGCGCCACGGTGACGGCGTTCGAGGTCACCGAGCCGCACGACGAGCTCACGGTCGTGGCCACCTCGGTGGTCGACACGGCCGACCCCGCCGAGCCCGGCGAGTCGATCGGCTGGGACGCCCTCGACCCGAACACCCTCGACCGCTACTGCGAGTTCGTGCACCAGCAGGACAAGGTGCGTCCCGCGCCGTCGCTCGTGACCGAGCTCGACGCGATCCGCGCCGACGCCCCCACCCCGGGCGCCTACGTCGAGCGGGTGGTGGAGCTGCTGCGCACCCGCGTCACGCGGCTCGTCGCCGCCACCCACGTCAGCGCCACCTCCGAGGAGGCGTGGGAGACCGGCCGGGGCGTCACGCACGACATCACGCACATCGCGATCGGCGCCCTGCGCCACGTGAACATCCCGGCGCGCTTCGTGGCCGGCTACGTCCACCCCGAGGCCGACCCGCAGGTCGACGCCCCGGTCGCGGCCGAGCCGCACGCGTGGCTCGAGTGGTGGGACGGTCGCTGGGTGGGCTGGGACGTCACGAACGGCGAGGCCCCCGGCGAGCGCCACATCGTGGTCTCGCGCGGACGCGACTTCGACGACAACCCCAACCTGCGCGGCATCTACTCCACCGATGGCGAGGTCAGCACCACCGTCGAGGTCGAGATCACCCGCCTGGCCTGACCCGGTCGCCGGTGTCGTGGGTGCGCCCTACCGTGGACCCATGAGCACCGACTGGACCCGCAACCGCGTTCCCGAGACGAACCGCCCCTGGCAGGCTGACGCCGATCGTTACCAAGGGCTGGAGTACCGCCGCGTGGGCCGGTCCGGGCTGCTGCTGCCGCCGATCAGCCTCGGGCTGTGGTGGAACTTCGGTGACAACCGCACCTTCGACACGCAGCGTGAGGTGCTCCGTCACGCGTTCGACCTCGGCATCACGCACTTCGACCTGGCCAACAACTACGGCCCTCCGTACGGCTCGGCCGAGGAGAACTTCGGCCGGATGATGCGCGGCGACTTCGCCCCCTACCGCGACGAGCTGGTCATCTCGACGAAGGCCGGCTGGGACATGTGGCCCGGCCCCTACGGGTTCCTCGGCTCGCGCAAGTACCTGCTGTCCAGCCTCGACGCGTCACTCCAGCGGATGGGCCTGGACCACGTCGACATCTTCTACTCGCACCGAGCCGACCCGGACACCCCCGTGGAGGAGACGGTCGGCGCGCTCGACACAGCCGTGCGCCAGGGCAAGGCGCTCTACGTGGGCATCTCGTCCTACTCGGCCGAGCGCACCCGCCGGGCCGCGGAGGTCGCGGCCGACCTCGGCACACCGCTCGTGATTCACCAGCCCGCCTACTCGATGGTGAACCGCTGGGTCGAGGACGAGCTCCTCGACACCCTCGAGGACACCGGCATGGGATCGATCGCCTTCACGCCGCTGGCGCAGGGCCTGCTGACCGACCGCTACCTCGGCGACGAGCCGGTCGAGCGCTCCGGCGGGCGGTCGTCCTTCGACGACTCCGTGGTCGAGGCGAACCGCGACCGCCTGCGCGGGCTGGCCGACGTGGCCCGCGAGCGCGGGCAGTCCCTCGCGCAGCTCGCGATCGCGTGGGTGCTGCGCCCGGGGGCGGCCACGTCGGCCCTCATCGGCGCCTCCAGCACGAAGCAGCTCGACGAGAACGTCGCCGCCGCGGCCCACACCGACTTCACCACCGAGGAGCTCGAGCGGATCGACGAGCTGGTCGGCCACGACGCCGACGCGCGGGTCGATCTGTGGGGTGGTTCGGCTCACATCGTGTAACTCTGAGTGACCCCGTGCCGGAACTCAGGTTTTCTCGCCTAGGCTCTGCCCATGGAGAAGACCGTCGCGGCGCACGCGCACGAGCTGACGAAGACCTACGGCAAGGGCGATGCGCAGGTCCGTGCGCTCGACGGAGTCTCACTGGAGATCTACGAGGGTGAGTTCACCGCCGTCATGGGTCCGTCGGGCTCGGGCAAGTCCACGCTCATGCACTGCATGGCCGCGCTGGACACTCCCGACGGCGGCCGGGTGACGATCGGACCCACCACGCTGGCCAAGCTCGACGACAAGGCGCTCACCGTGATGCGGCGCGAGAAGATCGGCTTCGTCTTCCAGGCCTTCAACCTCGTGCCCACGCTGACGGCCGAGGAGAACATCCTGCTGCCGCTGTCGATCGCCGGTCGCAAGCCCGACGAGAAGTGGTACCGCAACGTCATCGACGCCGTCGGCCTCGCCGACCGACTCAAGCACCGCCCCAACGAGATGTCGGGCGGCCAGCAGCAGCGCGTGGCCTGCGCTCGCGCGCTCGTCAGCCGACCCTCGATCGTGTTCGCCGACGAGCCCACCGGAAACCTCGACTCCACGTCGGGCGCCGAGGTGCTCTCGTTCCTGCGTCGCAGCGTCGACGAGTTCGGCCAGACGATCGTCATGGTGACCCACGACCCCGTCGCGGCCAGCTACACCGACCGCGTGGTCTACCTCGCCGACGGCCGCGTGGTCTCCGAGCTGCGTCACCCCACGGCGGAGAAGGTGCTGGAGCGCATGAGCGTGGTGCAGCGCCGGATCGGCGCGTGACGTGCGCCGAGTCACCTGGCGCAACCTCGTAGCCCGCAAGGTCCGCCTCTTCCTGAGCGCCTTCGCGATCGTGCTGGGCATCGCGTTCCTCTCCGGATCGCTCGTGTTCACCGACACGATCGGCAAGAGCTTCGACCAGATCGCGCTGGGCACCGTCACCGACGTCGCCGTGCGCCCGCAGACCGGCGAGGGCGACGCGGTCGCGATGAGCGTCAACCGGGAGGCACGCACCATCCCGGCCTCGGTCGTCGGCCAGGTCGCGGCGCTGCCCGACGTGGCGCGCGCCGAAGGTGCCGTCAACGGCGGTGGCCTCTTCGTGGTCAAGAAGAACAACCGGCTCCTCGGCGGCACGGGCGCCCCGACCATCGCGCTCAACGCGGGCCCGGCCGACCCGATCCCCAACGCCGCGGGCGAGCAGATGCTGAGCTGGAACGGCGGCCGCCCTCCCGCGAAGGAGGGGGAGATCGCGCTCGACGCGCGCTCGGCCGAGGTCGCCGGCTACCGCATCGGCGACACCGCCAAGATCGCGCTGCCCAGCGACCCGCCGATCCTCAAGGCCGAGCTGGTCGGCATCTTCGACTTCACCTCCGGCGGCCTGGCCGGCGCGACGCTCGTGATGTTCGACGACGTGAGCGCCCAGAAGTACTTCCTCGATGGCCAGGACGCGTACAGCGTCATCCAGGTCGAGGCCAAGCCCGGAGCCACGCAGCAGCAGGTCGCCGACCAGGTCGCGGAGGTCATCCCGGAGGGGACCGAGGCGGTCACCGGCGACTTCGTCGCGCAGGAGTCCAAGGACCTCTTCGACCAGCTGCTCGGCTTCCTCAACACCTTCCTGCTCGTGTTCGCCGGCATCGCCCTCGTGGTGGGCACGTTCCTCATCGTCAACACGTTCTCGATCCTGGTCGCGCAGCGCAGCCGCGAGCTGGCCCTGCTGCGGGCCCTCGGCGCGTCCCGCCGACAGGTGAGCCGGTCGGTGCTGACCGAGGCCTTCGTCATCGGCATCATCGGCTCCACGCTGGGACTGGCGCTGGGCTTCGCCCTGGCGATGCTGCTCAAGGTGCTGTTCAGCAACTTCGGGCTCGACCTGTCGGGCACCGCCCTGGTGTTCCGGACACGCACGATCGTGCTCGCCTACGTCGTGGGCGTGCTCGTGACGATGCTCGCCGCGTGGATCCCGGCGCGCCGGGCGGCGCGGGTGCCGCCGGTGGCCGCGATGCGCGACGAGATCGCGATGCCCGAGTCGTCGCTGCGGTGGCGACTCGTGCTGGCGCTGCTCTTCGGCCTCGTCGGCGCCGGGGCGATGGCGGCCGGCTCGTGGCTCGACGTCCCCCAGCCGATCGCCTGGGTCGGTGCCGGCATCTTCTGCGTGCTCATGGCCGTGGCGCTCGGCAGCCCCATCATCGCCACCCCCGTGCTCGCGGTCTTCGGTGCGCTGTACCGGCTGCTGTACAAGTCGGTCGGCAAGCTGGCGGCGCAGAACGCCCGCCGCAACCCGCGGCGCACGGCGGCCACGGCCTCGGCGCTGATGATCGGCCTGGCGCTGGTCACCACGATGTCGATCCTGGGCGCCTCCATCAACAAGTCGATCGACGCCGGCGTCGATCGCGAGTTCTCCGCCGACTTCGTGATCCAGAACGTGAGCGGGCAGCCGTTCTCGCCGGAGATCTCCAAGAAGGTCTCCGAGGTGCCCGGTGTCGCGGGCGTCGCTCCCGTGCAGGCGATCGTGTTCCGTGCCGACGGCTCGCAGGTCTTCGCGTCGGCCACCGACCCGGTGCAGCTGGGCTCGGTCTTCGACCTCGACTACACCGCGGGAGAGGCCCCGGCGGCGGACGGCACGATCGCCCTGAGCGAGTCGCTCGCCGAGTCGCTCGGCCGCACCGTGGGCGACGTCGTCGAGCTGTCGTTCAGCACGGGCAAGGTCGAGGGCACGGTCACCGGCGTCTACTCCGACAGCAACATCGTCGGCCAGGCGGTCGTGCCGCTGTCCACCGTCACCACGGCGGGCATCAAGCGCGGCGACACGACGCTGGCGCTCAACGCCGAGCCGGGCACGGGCACGCGCACGGTGCGCGCCAACCTCGAGCGCGCGGTGGGCGAGAACCCCACGATCGTCGTCCAGGACAAGGAGAGCTACGCCGAGGCGCAGCGCTCGCAGGTCAACACCCTGCTCTACCTGATCTACGCCCTGCTCGGCCTGGCGATCGTGATCGCGGTGCTCGGCATCATCAACACGCTGGCGCTGAGCGTCATCGAGCGCACGCGCGAGATCGGCCTGCTGCGTGCCGTCGGGCTCACGCGCCCCCAGCTGCGCCGGATGGTGCGCCTGGAGTCGGTGGCGATCGCGATCCTCGGTGCCGTCCTCGGCATCGGCGCGGGCCTGCTCTTCGGCATCGCGCTGCAGCGGTCGTTCGCCGACGACGGCATCAGCGACCTGGCGATCCCGTCAGGCTCCCTGGCGGTGTTCGTCGTGGTGTCGGCGCTCGTGGGCGTCCTCGCGGCGGTGCTGCCCGCGCGGCGTGCGGCGAAGCTCGACGTCCTGCGCGCCATCACGGGCGAGTAACGGTCGACCGTCGGATTGGTCCGGAACGACGGGCCGCTGCTAGACTCGTGAGGTTGCCGTTCGAGGCAACACCCTCCTGTGACGGAAAGCCCGTCACCGCTCAGTCCAAAGGAGATCCGCAGTGTCACTGCGCAAGTACGAAGTCATGGTCATCCTCGACGCCGACATCGATGAGCGTTCCGTCGAGAAGAGCCTCTCGACCTACCTCAACAACACGGTCGTCGCCGACGGCGGCTCGGTCGATGCGATCGACGTCTGGGGCAAGCGCCGTCTCGCCTACGAGATCAACAAGAAGTCCGAGGGCATCTACGCCGTCGTCGGTCTGTCCGCCGAGCCCGCCTCGGTCAAGGAGCTGGACCGTCAGCTCTCCCTGAACGAGTCCGTCGTTCGTACGAAGGTCACGCGTCCCGACGTGAAGTGATTCTGTGGACGGAGTGATTCCGTCCCCCGAATCCGACACACTCGTCGCGAGAGCACCTCGAGAGAAGGCTGATCCATGGCAGGCGAAACCACCATCACCCTCGTCGGCAACCTGACCCGCGACCCCGAACTGCGTTTCACGCCGTCGGGCGCGGCAGTCGCCGACTTCACCGTCGCGTCCACCGCGCGCACGTTCGACCGTCAGACGAACGAGTGGAAGGACGGCGACACGCTGTTCATCCGCTGCTCGGCCTGGCGCCAGCTGGCCGAGAACGTCGCCGGCTCGCTGACCAAGGGCACCCGCGTCATCGTGACCGGTGCGCTGAAGGTCCGTGAGTACGAGCGTCAGGACGGCGGTCGTGGCACGAGCGTCGAGATGACGGTCGACGAGGTCGGTCCGTCGCTGCGCAACGCCACCGCACAGGTCACCCGCACGTCGGGTGGCGGCGGCGGCCAGGGCGGCTTCGGCGGCAACAACTCCGGAGGCTTCGGCGGCAACGCCGGCGGCAACTCCGGAGGTTTCGGTGGCGGCCAGCAGGGCGGTCAGCAGTCCGATGCCAGCGCGTGGGCCCAGCCCTCCGCGCCGCAGCAGCCTTCCGGGGGCAACGACCCCTGGGGCGGCGGCGGCAACGCCGGCGGCTCCAACGACGAGCCCCCCTTCTGATCCATCACACGTAGCAAGAACATTTCCAGGAGCATCATGGCCAAGCCCGTTGTCCGGAAGCCGAAGAAGAAGAGCAACCCGCTCGCGGCCGCCGGCGTCACCACCATCGATTACAAGGACACTGCGCTGCTGCGCAAGTTCATCTCCGACCGCGGCAAGATCCGCGCCCGTCGCGTCACCGGCGTCTCCGTCCAGGAGCAGCGCCAGATCGCCAAGGCGATCAAGAACGCGCGCGAGATGGCGCTGCTGCCCTACACGTCCAGCGGTCGCTGAGTCAGGAGCACAGAACAGATGAAGCTCATCCTCACGCACGAGGTCACGAACCTCGGCCAGCCCGGCGACATCGTCGAGGTCAAGGACGGCTACGGCCGCAACTTCCTGCTGCCGCGCAACTTCGCCATCCGTTGGACGAAGGGCGGCGCCAAGCAGGTCGAGTCGATCAAGGCTGCTCGCGACGCGCGCGCCGTGCACGACCTCGAGACCGCGCAGTCGATCAAGGGCAACCTCGAGTCGTCCGCGATCAACGTCCCCGCCCACGCCGGTGAGGGCGGTCGCCTCTTCGGCGCCGTCACCGTCACCGACATCGCCAACGCGCTGGCCGAGGCCGGCGTCAAGGTCGACAAGCGTCGGATCGAGGTCGGCAACCCGATCAAGAGCCTCGGCGCGCACACGGTCTCCGTCCGCGTGCACCCCGAGGTCGCTGCGACGGTCAAGCTGAACGTCGTCGCCTCCAAGTGATTCCCAAGACGCCGGGTCCCGCTTCACGCGGGGCCCGGCGCCTTGCTGTCGGGGCGCTGGCGGGCCTGCTGCTCGCCGGCTGTCTCGGCGGCGGTGACGACGACGCCGCGCCCGAGAAGAAGCCCGCCGAGGACACGTCGCTGCCGATGTCCGACCTGCGTCCGGCCGAGGCCGACGAGGTCCGCGACGGCGGCACCCTGCGCCTGGGCGTCTCGTCGTTCCCGGCGAACTTCAACCCCGTGCACACCGACGGCGTCGCCAGCACGGCGCCGCAGATCCTCGATCCCACCCTCGGCGGTGCCGTGCGGGTGGCCGAGGACGGCTCGTGGTCGGCCGACCCCGACTACGCCACCAGCGTGGAGGTCACCGACCGTGATCCGCTGACCGTCCGCGTCGAGCTCAACCGCAAGGCGGTCTGGCAGGGCGGCACCGCGATCACCTCGGCCGACATGGTCGCGTGGGTGGCCGCGCTGCAGGACGACGACTACGCCGCGGCGGCGCCCCCCGTCTACGACCTCGTCGAGGCCGTCGAGCCCGACGGGAAGTTCGCGTACGACGTGGTCTTCGAGGAGCCCACCGCCGACTGGCCCGCCGCCGTCTACCCCACGCTGCCGAAGGCCCACACGAAGTCGGCTGACCGGTTCAACCGCGGCATGACCGCCAAGGCGCCCTCGGCCAACGGTCCCTACCTCGTCTCGAAGATCGAGCGCCGCACCGGCACGATCACCCTCGAGCGCAACCCGCGGTGGTGGGGCCGCGCGCCGCGACTGGACTCCATTGTCTGGCGGATCGGCGAGGAGGACGTGCTCGCCCAGGCGTTCCTGGCCGGCGAGCTCGAGTCCGCCCCGGTCACGCCGGCCACCCGAGCCGACCTCGCGAAGGCCGACCTGCGCGCCTCCCGTGGCTCGGAGTGGTCGCACCTCACGATCAACGGCGGCGCCGGCCCGCTCGAGGACGCCGACGTCCGCCGCGCCGTGACACTCGCGGTCGACTCGGCCGGGATCGTCGACGACACGTCGAAGCGGTACGGCGTGCCCACCGACCCGATGACCTCGGTGGCCCTGCTGCCCGGTCAGGTCGGCTACCGGGACACCGCCCCGATCGCCCGCGACGTCGCGAAGGCCCAGAAGCTCCTCGCGAGGGCGGGCTGGCGGCGCAAGGACGGCACGGGTCCGGTGGTGCGCAAGGGCCGCCCGCTCGTCCTCACCCTGCCGGTCCCCGACACCCGCTCGGGCGCGGTCCAGCGAGCCGAGGCGATCGCCGAGGACCTGTCCGAGGTCGGCGTCCGGGTCAAGGTCACCACGGTCCCCGGTGCCACCTTCTTCGAGAAGTTCGTGATCCCGCTCAAGTTCGACCTCACCACGTTCGCGTGGCAGGTCGGGCCGTTCGACCTCGGTGACACGAAGCGGCTGTTCACCCCGATCGACAGCCCGATGAACTTCACCGGCAAGTCGTCCAAGGCCACGGGGAAGGCGTTCGACGCGGCGATCGAGGAGCTGGACGATGCCAAGCGGGCCGACGCGATCGCAAAGGTCGACAAGGTCGCGCGGGCCCAGGCGTCGATCCTGCCGCTGGCCGTGATGCCCGACGTCCAGGCCGTCGATCCCACGGTGCGCAACCTGGGCCCCTCCGCGCTGGGGCAGCTCGACTGGACCACCGTCGGATTCGCGGCGAAGAAGGGTGACTGATGGCGCGCACCCGGCGCGAGGCGGTGGCCTGGCCCACGATCCTGCGCGAGCTGCGCGTCGTGCGCGTCGCCGACGTCACGCCCACCACGCGCCGCGTGACCCTCGCGGGTGAGCAGCTCGAGGAGTTCGCCGTCGCCGGAGGCACTGCGGCGGCGTTCCGCTCTGAGGGCTTCGACGACCATGTGAAGCTGCTGGTGCCGCTCGAGGGCACCGACCGGCCTCCGCTGCCGGTGCAGGGTCCCGACCGGCTCGAGTGGGGCGGCGCGGGCGGGCGCCCGGTGGCCAAGGACTACACGCCGCGACGGTTCGCCGGCGGCGAGCTCGACCTCGACTTCGTGCTCCACGAGGGCGGGTTCGCGGCCGGCTGGGCACGGCGCGCCACCCCGGGCGACCCGGCGTGGATCGTCGGCCCCACGCGCTCGCTGCTCCTGCCCACCGGCATCGAGCGGATGGTGCTGGCCGCCGACGAGACCGCCCTCCCGGCGATCGCGCGCCTGCTCGACGCCTGGCCCGGCTCGATGGCTGCCGACGTCGTGATCGAGGTGGCGTCCCCCGAGGGGATTCAGGACCTGCCCGCGCTGCCGGGCGTCACGGTGCGCTGGGTGCACGGTGCCGAGGCCTGGATCGACGCCGTCCGCGCCCTGCCGTGGCCGGACGTCCCCACCTTCTGCTGGGTGGCCGGCGAGGCCGGCGCCGTCCGGCAGGTCCGCCGTCACCTCGCCGACGACCGCGGCGTCCCCCGCGACTGCCTCGACGCCACGGGGTACTGGCGCCGGTGACAGTTTCCCCGGTTAACCGGGGAAGCTGTCACTGAACGTGGTTCGCGAACCTCGTGAAGTGACAGGAAACCTCGTTCGGTCGGCTCAGGCGGCCTCGGGCAGCCGGGCCGCGACCGGGTGACCCTGCCACCACAGCGTCTGGTCGAGCTCGGAGCCGTCGCGAGGTGCCCACGTGCGCACCATGATCCGGTCGGTGCCCAGCTCGCGGTCGAGCCACGCGGTGCCGTTCGGGAGGTCGAGCTCGGTGCGCTCGACGTCGC
The DNA here is from genome assembly GCF_054957925.1 of Aeromicrobium sp. JP4. Classification (NCBI taxonomy): domain Bacteria; kingdom Bacillati; phylum Actinomycetota; class Actinomycetes; order Propionibacteriales; family Nocardioidaceae; genus Aeromicrobium; species Aeromicrobium sp. JP4. The sequence continues at coordinate 2,006,599 of NZ_CM143290.1, read as the reverse complement.
CGCACGGCACCTGGCGGCGACGGCCGGGGAGCCGCCGGCCCGCGGGGCGCGTCGTGCCGCGCACGATGTGGCTGCGCAGGCCCTCGTGCGAGACGACCTCGAGGGGCCCGGTCTCACGCAGGACGCCGGCGAGCTCGTCGGTGGTGAGGACGTACACGCGCCCGACGCGGTCGGAGCCGGAACGGGCGAGTCGCGGGATGGTCCGCAGGACGGGAATGCTCATGCCTCCACGGAAGCCCCCGAACCTGTCAACCACCTGAAACGCAGGTGAACGTTCGGCGTGGGTTCAGCGGGCGGCGCCCAGGACCAGCCAGCGGTCGCCGCGCTGCCGGACCCACAGCGTCACCCACCGCGTCGCCTGGAAGAGGGCATAGGCGCCCCAGAGCCACGTGAAGCCGGCGTCGGTCTCGCGGATCCACAGTGCGACGGGTGCATAGATCAGCAGTGCGACGAGCCCGGCCCACGCCAGGTAGACCCCGTCGCCAGCGCCGATCAGCACGCCGTCGAGCACGAAGACCACGCCCGAGAGCGGTTGGATCGCCGCGACGATCAGCAGGGCCGGGACGGCGGCCGCCCGGACGTCGGCGTCGGGGCTGAAGGCGCGGGCGACCCAGGGAGCGGACACGGCGAGCAGGACGCCCGCGGCCAGGCCGAACCCGAAGCCCCACGCGATGACGCGCCGGGTGACCTCGCGGGTTTCCTCGGCGTCGCCGGCGCCGAGGGAGTGGCCGGTGAGCGTCTGGGCGGCGATCGCGAAGGCATCGAGCGCGAAGGCCAGGAGCATCACGATCGTGGTGGCGATCTGGTGGGCGGCCAGCGAGGCGTCGCCGAAGCCGGCCGCGACGAGCGTGGCCAGCAGCAGGACGGCCCGCAGGCTCAGCGTGCGCAGCAGCAGAGGGACGCCGTCGCGCCCGGCCCGCGCGACGTCAGGCCACTGCAGCCGGGCCGAGGCGTGCGTGTGCCGGCTGCGGCGGATCACCTGCCCGACGAGGGCCAGCGCGGCGGCCCACTGCGCCAGCACGAGTCCGAGCGCAGCGCCGCGCATGCCGAGGTCCGCTCCGTAGACCAGCGCGACGGTCAGCACGACGTTGAGGACGTTGGCGATGATCATGACGACGAGGGGCGTGCGCAGGTCGAGCACGCCACGCAGCGCCCCGGTGGCGGCGAGGACGAGCAGGACCGCGGGGATGCTGGCGGCCGCGACCAGCAGGTAGTCGGCGGTGAGGTCCGCGACGCGGTCGGAGCTGGCCAGGGCCGCACCCAGCGGGCGGGCCGTGAGGGCGGCCAGTGTCCCGAGCGCCATGCCGATGAGCAGGGCCAGCCAGACGCCGCCGAGGGCCGCCTCGAGGGCCCGCCGTTCGTCGCCCGCGCCCTGGTGCCGGGCGACGGTGGCGGTGCTCCCGTAGGCGAGGAAGACGCACAGGCCGACGACCGTCGACAGGATGGTGGAGGCGGCGCCGAGAGCGGCCAGCTCGGCGCGCCCGAGGTGGCCGACGATGGCCGTGTCGGCCATCAGCATGAGGGGCTCGCAGATCAGCGCGGCGAACGCCGGGACGGTGATGGCCAGGATCCGACGGTCGAGAGAGGCGTTCCGCACGGGGCGACGATACTCCTGTGACGAATGTGGTGGATTTATCGACATGTCGGCGGTCCTCGTGGTAGCCGCCGTGGAAAACTCGGACGGCGAAAATCACACCCCACCATGTTCGTTCCACACCTTGTGACTCACGTTTCCGCAGGTCAGAGGCATATGTGACCTGTGCCACACAAGGCTTTCCACAGGGTGGTCCACCGACTGTGCACACTCCCGACCGGCGTTTTCCACAGGATCGGCGGACTTGTTCACATGGCCTGTGCGCGGCTGTCTCGACCCCCGTCCCGCGGGCCCGTAAGGTCACCCGAGGTGAGGTTCTGGACCGGGGGGAGCCGGTCTTCAAGCCGGTCTTTTGTCGGACCTCGCCCGTAGGTTTTCCCCCAGCTGCCGATCACGTCGAGGAGTGCCGTGAGCGTTACCGATCTGTACGAGTCCGAACGATCTTCGGACTCCGCGGGCTCGGGCTACGTTCCGCCTCAGGACATGGCGGCCGAGCAGAGCGTCCTGGGCGCGATGCTCCTGTCGAAGAACGCGATCGACCCGGCCACCGACCTGCTCGAGAGCCGCGACTTCTACCGCCCCGCGCACGAGCTGATCTTCGACGTCATCACCGACCTGTCGGGTCGCGGCGAGCCGGCCGACGCCATCACGGTGGCCGCCGAGCTCACCCGCCGCGGCGAGATCGGCCGCATCGGCGGAGCCGCCTACCTGCACGACCTCGTCCAGGGCGTGCCGATCGCGGCCAACGTCGACTACTACGCCGAGATCGTGCACGAGAAGGCCGTGCTGCGGCGCCTCGTCGAGGTGGGCCAGCAGGTCGCCCAGCTCGGCCAGTCGGGCACGGGCGAGATCCAGGACATCGTCGACCGCGCCCAGAAGGCCGTCCTCGACGTCGACGGCACCAAGTCGGGCGAGGACTACAACGTCCTGTCCGATCTCATGTCCTCCACGATCGACGAGTTGGAGGAGCTCGAGACCCGCTCCGGCGAGGTGCACGGCGTCATGTCGGGCTTCCCCGACCTCGACCGTCTCACCACCGGCTTCAAGCCCGGCCAGATGATCGTCGTCGCCGCGCGACCGGGCGTCGGCAAGTCGACGCTCGGGCTCGACTTCGTCCGCAATGCCTCGATCCGCCAAGGTCTGACCTCGGCGATCTTCAGCCTGGAGATGACCGGCTCCGAGATCGCGATGCGTCTGCTCTCGGCCGAGGCCAAGGTGGCCATCCACCACATGCGCGCCGGCTCCATGTCGGGCCGCGACTGGGACGCGATCGGCCGCGCGATGGCCACCGTGCAGGCCGCGCCGATCATCATCGACGACAGCCCCAACATGACGATGCCCGAGATCCGCTCCAAGGCCCGCCGGATCAAGAAGCAGCACGGCCTGGACTTCGTCGTCCTCGACTACCTGCAGCTGATGACCTCGGGCAAGAAGGTCGAGAACCGCCAGGTCGAGGTCTCGGAGTTCTCTCGTCAGATCAAGCTGCTGGCGAAGGAGCTCGGCGTTCCCGTCGTCGCGATCAGCCAGCTGAACCGTGGCTCCGAGCAGCGCACCGACAAGACGCCGCAGATCTCCGACCTGCGTGAGTCCGGCTCGATCGAGCAGGACGCCGACATCGTCATGCTGCTGAACCGCCCCGACGCCCACGGCGCCGGCGAGTCCGAGCGTCCCGGCGAGGCCGACATCATCGTCGCGAAGAACCGCTCCGGCCCGGTCAACAAGGTCGCCGTGTCCTTCCAGGGCCACTACTCGCGCTTCACCCCGATGGCGCGCGAGCCCGAGAGCGCCGCAGGTGGCGCCTCGGGAGCCGACTTCGCCTGAGTGGGCCTGACAGCCGGCCGGGTGGCGTGCGGGCGCTTGCGAACGGCCTGACCGGGTACCTCCCCGACATGACTGACACGAACATCGATCTCGAAGCCGTCCAGACCGTCGTCGACCGCGTCACCTCCTGGCAGGACGGCGCCACCGAGGGCACCGTCGAGGAGGAGCTGCAGAAGGGCTTCTCCGAGGTGGGCATCGATGTGTCCGACGACCACGTGACCGCCCTCGCGGAGGCCATCCAGAGCCGGCACGGCGCTGTCGACGCCGCCGAGGTGCTCGGCCGCTAGCTCGAGCGAGAAATGATGTGCCGCTTCGGCCCATATACGGGCCGAAGCGGCACATCATTCGACCGTGACAGGCCGCCTCGCGGTGTGGGTCAGCCGGTCTTGCCGGCGATGAAGTTCACCGCTCCGACACGCGGCGTCGAGCGCGCCGTGAAGTAGGAGCGGTGGATCGCCAGGCCCGCCGCGTTGTTCAGTGCGGTGAGGTTCTGGCCCCCGCGCTTGGTCGAGCCCTGGCAGGCCGGGTCGCCCGAGAAGCAGTACGACCGCAGCCGGCCCTCGAAGGCCTTGAGGTCACCGGTGGCCCGCGTGCCGAGCATGCCGAACTTCTTGAGTCCCTTGGTCGCGACGAACGGCTCGGTGGGGTTGTACATCGGGTCGCCGTAGAACACCACGGCGGCGATCTTGCCGCGCGCGGTGGCGTTGGGCCGCACGCCGCTGCTGGCCGACAGGGCGTCGCCGATCACGTGGGCGCCCTGGGAGAACCCGATGAGCACCGTCTTCGAGTTGGGGCACTTGGTGGCGAGGTAGTTGAGCGACTTCTGCAGGTTCACCACGCCGCCGTGCCGACTGTTGTTGTAGGCCAGCCCCGCCATCCCGATGGCCGCGTTGTACTTGAGGCCCGCGATGTAGACGGTCTTCTTGCTGACGGTCTGCAGATCGCCGGCGACGGGGCCCGGGCGGCCCATGCCCGTCTTGTAGGCGTAGAGCGCGGTGCTGGTGGTTGCGGTGTTCGTCGTTCCGGCGGCCTCGTCGCTGCCGCGGACCACGACGGTGATGACGTTCGAGCACAGGCTCGAGGCGGCGGCCGCCTGGCTCGGGGGAGCCGCGAGCACCGTGACGCCGAGGATCGCCGCGGCGCCGGTGAGGGCTCCGTTGCGCAGGATCGTGAGTGGGGTCATGAAGGGTCCTTCCGCTGTGGGCCCGCTCCGTCGAGGACCCGGTGGACTCACCTTCGGGCCGGCCGGCCGCCGCCGACACCCCCGCAATCGGGGGCTGACCCGTCCGCAGCTCGGGCACGATCATCCCGCCGGGGCCACTCGAGGGGCGCGTTCGCACGGCGGCAGGTCATGATGGTCGCGATGACCGGATCGGGGACGGCGCGCGAGGGCACGGTCGCCGAGGTGTTCTGGGTGTTCCTGCGCCTGGGGCTGACCTCGTTCGGCGGACCGGTCGCGCACCTGGCGTACTTCCGCGAGGCATTCGTCGAGCGTCGCCGCTGGATGACCGACGCGGCCTACGCGGACCTCGTCGCGCTGTGCCAGTTCCTGCCGGGACCCGGATCGAGCCAGGTCGGCATGGTGATCGGCCTGCGTCGCGCCGGGGTGGGTGGGCTGCTGGCGGCGTGGTTCGCGTTCACGATGCCGTCCGCGATCCTCCTGGTGGCGTTCGCGTACGGGGTCGCCGCGTCGGGTGACGTGTCCGGGGCGGGCTGGTTGCACGGGGTGAAGGCGGCGGCGGTCGCGGTCGTCGCGCAGGCCGTGATCCAGATGGCGCGCACGCTGACGCCTGACCTCAAGCGGATCGTCATCGCCGCCCTCGGTGCGGCGGTGCTGCTCGTCGTGGCGAGCCCGGTGGCACAGGTGGGCGTCATCGTGCTGGGTGGGCTGATCGGCTGGCTCTGGCTGCGGGCGGGACGCCCCGAGGCGGTGCGCGACCTCGCCCGGGTCTCGCACCGCGGCGGGATCGCCGCGCTGACGGTGTTCACGGTGCTGCTCGTCGCACTGCCGGTCCTCGTGGCCCTCACGGACGACCCGACCCTGCGGCTGGCCGACATCTTCTACCGCACGGGCGCGCTGGTGTTCGGCGGCGGCCACGTCGTCCTGCCGCTGCTGGAGTCACAGACCGTGCAGGGCGGTCTGCTGGACGCCGACACCTTCCTCGCCGGCTACGGCGCGGCACAGGCGGTGCCCGGGCCGCTGTTCACCTTCTCGGCCTACCTCGGTGCCAGCATGGAGTCCGGTCCGAGCGGGGTGCTGGGCGCGTCGATCGCGCTGGTGGCGGTGTTCCTCCCGGCGGGCCTGCTGGTGGTGGGTGTGCTGCCGTTCTGGGACCGGCTGCGCCAGGCGCCCTCGGCTCGCCGCGTGGTGATGGGCGTCAACGCGGCCGTGGTCGGCATCCTCGCCGCGGCCCTCTACGACCCCGTGATCACGCAGGGCATCATCTCGCCCGGGACGCTGGCGATCGCCGTGGCCGTGTTCGTCTCGCAGTGGTGGAGCCGGGTCCCCGTGTGGGTGGCGGTCATCGCCGCCGCGGCCGCCGGCCAGCTCTTCCTCTGAGCGACCTACGGCAGGATCCCGATGCCCCGCAGGCGCCGCTCCATCACGGGTGCGAGCGAGCGCGTGTAGGTGGCCGTGAGGTGCTGGTGGTCACGGAACATGATCTGGCCCCGCGGCGTGACGACGCGGCACCGGCGCTTCGGGCAGTACGTCTCCTTCATCGAGATGCGGAACGCCGACCGTGATCCGTACGTCTTCCGGGCGAGCTTCACCGACGGCACGGTCCAGTCGAACCACATGACGTCGCCGACGTCGGCCGAGCACTTCCGCCAGTTCCGCGGGGCGGAGTTGCGGCGCAGACACTGCGTCGGCGAGGGGCGCGAGAGCACGAAGTTGGGAGAGTCGGAGATCGCCACCACCGGGATCCGGCGGTTGAGGGCGACCTGCCACGACCTCAGGGTGTCGGGCCCGCGCTGGGCCCGTGTGCCCGGCATCGTCGAGGCGCGGTGACTCGTCACGATCGCGCGCACGTTCTTCTGGCGGCGGATGTAGCGGGTGACGTTCGCCCGCCACGTCTGGCAGTCCTCGCGGACCCACGCCTTGAGGTTCTTGATCGGCCGCGACGACCACCCGCAGCGCGACCGGAGGATGAGGGTGACACGGATCTTCCCCGTGTCGGCCAGGCGCCGGAACGCGGGGGACAGCGCCCGCATGTGCGAGTCGCCGATCACCAGGAGGCGCGGGCCCTTGCGGCCGTAGTGGCAGGTGAGCGCCTTCGTGACGCCGGACTCCGAGCCCGAGAAGCACGCGCGGGTTCCCGGCGCGACGTCGCGCTCGGCGGCCGTGATGCTCGACAGCCGGGGGGTGTCCATAGCGGCCGCAGGGACGGCGCCCAGGACCAGCGCCGCGAGGCCGAGGACGACGACGATCCGAGCGCGCATGGCACCTCCCCGGTCTCAGGGTGCCATGCCGGGGCGCGGGCCGGGGCGCGACGTGCACACCATCGGCGCCGGCAGCGGGTGCAGTGCCGCGCACCGGGCGACAGCAGTCGCCACGCGCTTCGAGCGGGACGCCTCGGAGCTCGGGAACACGACTCCCGTCTCGCGCAGGCGCCTCTCCATCAACGGCGCGAGCGACCGGCTGTAGGTCGCCGTGAGGTGCTGGTGGTCGCGGTACATGATCTGGCCCGAGGGAGTCACGACGCGGCAGCGCCGCTTCGGGCAGTGGACGTCGCGCAGGTCGATCCGGAACGCGGCGGTCGGGCCGTACGCCCGCCGCGCCAGCACGACCGCGGGCACGGTCCAGTCGAACTTCATCACCTTGCGGACGCTCGCCGAGCAGTCGTCCCACTGCGACGGCGCCCGGTTCTCCCGCAGGCACTCGGTCGGCATCGGGCCCTTGAACGGCCAGTTGGCGGCGCCGGACAGGGCGATCACGGGGATCCGCCGCTCGAGGGCGACGCGCCACGCCTTCACCGTGTCAGGCCCGCGCTGGGAGGTTCGGCCGGCCATCGTCGAGGCGCGGTGGTGGGTGACGATGGCGCGGACGTCGTCCTGCTCGCGGATGTACCGCGCCACGTTCCTGCGCCACGTCTGGCAGTCGTCGCGGATCCACCGCGTGTCGTTCTCGACGACCCGCGACGACCACCCGCAGCGGGAGCGGATGATCAGCGTGACCCGGATCTTGCCCTCCTCGGCCAGGCGCCGCAGCGCGGGGGACACGGCGCGCAGGTGGGAGTCCCCGATGGCCAGGACGCGGGGACCCTGGTGCCCGTACTCGCACGTCAGCACCTGTGTCTCGCCGGGATGGTGGCCCGGGAAGCAGGCCTCGGTCCCGGGAGCCAGGTCGAGCTCGGCGACCGGGATGCTCGACAGCGTGGAATCGGCGGCGGCCGGCGCTGTCGCGGTCGTCAGGGCAGAGGCCACCAGGGCGAGCAGCGTCACGGTCGCCAGCGCGAGCCGGCGTGCGCGTCGTCCTCCGGGCATGGGCACCCCCCGGTACCGGTACAGCCGTGCATCCTCCTTCTCCTCAGGGTGCCACGAAGGCGCGCAGGTTTCAGGCCCGCGTCTGAGGCCCCGCGAGCGCCAGACCAGCCGCGCGGCCGGAGAAGATGCAGCCGCCGAGGAAGGTGCCCTCGAGCGCGTTGTAGCCGTGCACGCCGCCGCCGCCGAAGCCGGCCACCTCGCCCGCGGCGTACAGGCCGGGGACCGGTGCGCCGTCGGCGTCGAGCACCTGCGAGTCGAGGTTCGTCTGCAGGCCGCCGAGCGTCTTGCGTGACAGCACGTTGAGGCGCACGGCGATGAGCGGGCCGTGCGTGGGATCGAGGATCCGGTGCGGCTTGGCGACCCGCACGATCTTGTCCATCCGCGAGCGGCGCGCGTTGTGGATCGCCATCACCTGCACGTCCTTCGTGAACGCGTTGTCGAACTCGCGGTCGCGGGCGACGATCTGGCGCTCCAGGATCGTCGCGTCCAGCTGGGGCCCGCGCGCGATCTCGTTCATGCCCGTCACCAGGTCGTCGAGGGACGAGGCCACCACGAAGTCGACGCCGTGCTCCTTGAACCGCTCCACGGGCCCGGGCGCACCCTTCGCGAGCCGGGCCTTGAGCAGGACGCGGATGTCGCGGCCGGTGATGTCGGGGTTCTGCTCCGAGCCCGAGAGGGCGAACTCCTTCTCGATGATCGACTGCGTGAGCACGAACCACGAGTAGTCGTGACCGGTGGCCAGGATCTGCTTCATCGCGCCGTTGGTGTCGGCGCCCGGGACACCCGACATGCCGGTCAGCCGGCGGCCGTTCGCGTCGAACCACATCGACGACGGGCCGGGCAGGATGCGGATGCCGTGGTCGGGCCAGATCGGGTCCCAGTTGGTGATGCCCTCGGTGTAGGCCCACAGCCGGTCGCGGTTCACGATGCGGCCGCCCGCGCGCTCGGAGATCTCGAGCATGCGGCCGTCGACGTGGGCCGGGACGCCGGAGATGAGGTGCTCGGGGGCCGGACCGATCCGCTCGGTGGGCCAGTTCGCACGCATGAGTGCGTGGTTGTGGCCGATGCCGCCGGAGGTGACGACCACGGCGGCGGCGCGGTGCTCGAACTCGCCCATCACCTCGCGCGACGACTTCACGCCACGGTCGGACTCGTCGGGCTCCAGCACCGACCCGCGGACGCCGACGACCGCGCCGTCCTCGGTCAGCAGCTCGTCCACCTGGTGGCGGAACGCGAACTGCACCAGTCCTCCGGTCTCGGCCTTCAGCACCGGGTCGGCGAACGTCTCGACGAGGCGCGGCCCCGTGCCCCACGTGATGTGGAAGCGCGGCACCGAGTTGCCGTGCCCGTTGGCCGCGCCGTCGCCGCGCTCGGCCCAGCCGACCATCGGCATGACGCGGTGGCCCAGCGCCCGCAGGTAGTCGCGCTTGCCGCCGGCCGCCCACGCCACGTAGGCCTCGGCCCAGCGGCGGCCCCACACGTCCTCGTCGTCCAGGCGGTCGAACCCTGCGGAGCCGAGCCAGTCCTGCGTGGCCAGCTCGGGGGAGTCCTTGATGCCGGTGCGTCGCTGCTCGGGGCTGTCGACGAAGAAGAGGCCGCCGAGCGACCAGAACGCCTGGCCCCCGAGGTTCTTGCGGTTCTCCTGGTCGAGCACCAGCACGCGCTTGCCGGCCTGGGAGAGCTCGTGGGTGGCGACGAGGCCGGCGAGCCCGGCGCCGACGACGATGACATCGGGGGTGAAGGACATGTCGCCACGGTGACGCACGCGGGGTGCCGGCACTAGTACGTTTGTGCCGTAGTGACAAGAAGTGTTGTCAGTGAGGACGACGAGGACGAGCCGTGCCCGAGACCGTCGACCGCCGCCGCGCGATCAGCGCCCGCCTCACCGAGGGCGAGTCGGCGCTCGTCGAGACCTTCCTGACGTCGCTCGCGCGCGAGATCCCCGCCTACGCCACCTTGGACGAGCGCCAGCTCCAGGAGGTTCGCTCGATCATCGTGTGGACGCTGCACCGGGTGCTCGACCTGTGGGCGCAGGACGGAGCCCTCACCGACGAGGACATCCGGCTCTTCCGCGGCGTCGGGGCCGTCCGTGCCCGCGACGGCCGCCCGCTCTCGGCGGTGCTGCGCGCCTACCGGGTGGCGGCGACGACCTTCCTCGACGAGGTCGCCGGCCGCTTCCGCGAGGACGTCTCGGTGGACGACGTCACCTCGCTCGTGCGGGTCTGGTTCGCCGCCCTGGACGAGCTGTCCGACGCGATCTACGACGGGTACGAGTCCACGGGGCGCGTCCTCGGGTCCGACCGCGAGAGCTCGCTGCGCCAGCTGCTGACCGATCTGCTGCTCGGGCGCCAGAGCCATGCCGGAACGCTGGCGGCCCGACTGCGCGAGCTCGAGGCCGAGCTGCCCACCTCCTTCGACCTCGTCGTCATCGGCGCGTGCCCCGACCCCGTCCAGGCGGCCGCGGCCGTCGCGGGGGTCCGCGAGTCGGACGAGGGACCGCTCATCACCTCGATCCACACCGTGATGGACGGGGTCGGCGTGGTGCTGTTGGCGCACGCGGATCCCGAGGCGTTGGCCGAGCGGCTGTCGCGCCTTGGGCTCCGGGCCGCCCACCACGCCGGGGTCACGCCGCGCACCGCTCCGCGGGCCCACCGGCTGGCGCTGCACGCGGTCGGCCACGCGCCCGGCTTCGCCTGGACCGGCCCGCTGCTGGGCGCCGGCGACCTCGAGGTGGTCGCGCTGGCGTCCGGCCACCCCGACGCCGATCCCGTGCGCGCCGCCCGGGTGGTCCTGGGGCGCCTCAGCGAGGACGCCGAGGCGCTGCGCACGCTCGACACCGTGCTGCAGGCCGGTGGCGCCGCCCCCGCCGCGGCGCACCTGCACGTGCATCCGCAGACGGTCCGCTACCGGCTGGGCCGGATCGCCGCCGTGACCGGACGCGACCCCCGTGACCCCTGGAACCGCTACGTTTTCCAGACCGCGTTGATGGCATCGGGGCTCGTGTCGCAGGAGGACGGGTGAAGGTCGACCCCAAGAGGCAGATCTCCACGTACACCGCACCACGTGGTGCATTCGAGATCGTCACCGTCCCACCGATCCGCTACCTGATGATCGACGGGCACGGCGATCCGAACGAGCGCGGCCAGTACGAGGACGCCCTCACGACCCTGTATCCCGTCGCCTACAACCTGAAGTTCCTCAGCAAGCGCGAGCTCGACCGCGACTACGTCGTGCCGCCGCTCGAGGCGCTGTGGTGGGGCGACGACATGGCCGCGTTCACCACCGCGCGCGACAAGTCGCGGTGGGACTGGACGGTGCTGAGCCTCGTCCCCGACTGGATCGAGGACGCCCACGTCGACGAGGCGCGCGCCACCGTGGCCGGCAAGGGCGGCGCGCCCCGGCTGGACGTCCTGCGGGTGCAGAGGCTCGACGAGGGCCGGTGCGTCCAGACGCTGCACGTAGGTCCGTACGACGCCGAGGGCCCGGTGTTGGAGCGGATGCACGACGAGTTCATCCCCGCCCATGGCCTGCGGCTCACCGGCAGGCACCACGAGATCTACCTCAGCGACCCGCGCCGCGCCGCCCCCGAGAAGCTCCGCACGATCCTGCGCCAGCCGGTCGTCGACCTCTGAGCCGGCGGCTGCGCGGCACCTCCTACGGTGGAGGCGTGACCGTGACCCCCGCCGACGCGAACCTGGCCCGAGACCTCGTCGTGGAGGCCGCGGCGCTCGCCGCCGGCATCCGCGCCACCGGCGATCTCGGCACCCGCGCCAAGACCAACGTGTCCGACGTGGTGACCGAGGCCGATCTCGCCGCCGAGGCCCTCGTGGTGGAGCGCCTCGACCGCGAGCGCCCCGACGACGGACTGCTGGGCGAGGAGGGCACCTCGCGCGACGGCACGTCCGGCCGGCGCTGGGTGATCGACCCGGTCGACGGGACCTACAACTTCTCCACCGGGTCCGACTACTGGTGCTCGGCGATCGCGCTGGCCGAGGGGGACGAGGTCCTGCTGGGCGCAGTGGCGCACCACGCCTCGGGCACCGTGCTCGTGGGCGGTCCGGGCCTGCACACCACCCGCAACGGCGAGCCGCTGACGCCGATCGCCGACGCGCCGCTCGCCGGACTCGGCGCCGCGACCTACGCCCACCCCGGCTTCATCGGCAGCGGCGCCGGCTTCGAGGCGTGGGTGCGCGCCGCCGCGCTGCCCGCCACGATCCGGATGCTCGGCTCGGGCTCCATGGACCTCGTCGGGGTGGCCATCGGCCGGCTCGGCTGCTGGTTCCAGCACAGCACCCCCGACTGGGACTGGCTGCCCGGCACCGCGCTGGTCGCCGGCCTCGGCGGGGCCGCCGAGCGCATCGACGCCCACGGGCTGGTCTGGTCGGTCGCGGGGCCGCGCACCGCCGTGCGCGAGATCGGCGACGCCCTGCGAGGGAGCGTGGCGTGAAGGTCGTCGTCCTGACGGGCGCCGGGATCTCGGCCGAGAGCGGCCTGGCCACGTTCCGCGACGCCGACGGGCTCTGGGAGGGGCACCGGCCCGAGGACGTGGCGACGCCGCAGGCGTTCCGGCGCGATCGACGCCTGGTCCAGCGGTTCTACGACGAGCGCCGCGCGTCGCTCGGCCGCGTGCGGCCCAACGCGGCGCACGTGGCGCTCGCCCGGCTCGAGGAGGCGCTCGGCGACGACCTCCTGCTGGTGACGCAGAACGTCGACGACCTCCACGAGCGCGGCGGCTCGCGCCGCGTGCTGCACATGCACGGCGAGCTGCGCCGGGTGCGGTGCCAGCGCTGCGAGTCACGGCACGCCTGGGAGGGCACGCTGGCCGACGAGCCCCGCTGCCCGTCCTGCAACCGGCGGCGGGCGCTGCGACCCGACATCGTCTGGTTCGGCGAGTACCCCCACGGGATGGACGAGATCCACGAGGCGCTGACCGAAGTGGACGTGTTCGCCGCGATCGGCACCTCCGGCGTGGTCTACCCAGCTGCGGGGTTCGTCGACTACGCCCACGCAGCCGGCGCCACCACGGTGGAGCTCAACCTCGTCCCGACCCCGAACGGCGACTTCCACACCACCTACGAGGGCCCGGCCACCGAGGTCGTCCCGCGCTGGGTGGACCACCTGCTCGGGACCTGAGCCACTGGCGGGGTCAGGCGCCGAGCGGGCCGCCGCCGGGAGGTGCGGCCTCGAGCACCTCGACCTCGTCGCCGACGCGGACCACCGCACCGGGCGTCTCGGGGATGAGGTTCACCGCGAACCACGCCTTCTTCCCGAACCGCCGGGTGCGGGCGAGCGTGCGCAGCGGCTCCTTGCCGCCGGTCACCGCGCCCGAGCCGTGATCGGCCTCCAGCGTGGTGATGACGCAGCGCGCGCAGCCCTTCACCGCGCGGAACGTCGCATCGCCGACCCGCAGCAGGCGCCAGTCGTCCTCGGCCCACGGCAGGTCGCCGTCCACGACGAGGTTCGGTCGCATCCGCGACATCGGGACCGGCTCACCGCCGCCCTCCTCGATCGACGCGTTGAGGGCGGCCAGCGACGCCTCGGTCGCGACGAGCAGCGGGTAGCCGTCGGCGAGGCTGACGCGGTCCTCGGGGCGCGCGAAGCCGGTGATCGGCCGGCGGGTGGGGTCGTCGAGGTGGACCAGCCGGACCGCCCCGCCGAGCAGCTCGCTCAGCCAGGCCGACGCGTCGGTGGCCTCGGCGGCGGTGAACTCCGTCTTCCACAGCCTGACCGGCACCTGGCGTGCCGGATCGGGCGGTGCGACCTCGAACGGCGCGGCCCCGGGCGCGCTGAGGTGCAGGCCGCCGTCAGTGAGCCGCGGGTGCACCGTGAGCAGCCGGTGCGACTCGCGCGCGGAGATGAAGTGGCCCGCCTCGTCCACCACCATCCAGCGGCGGTCGCCGACGAGTCCCCACGGCTCGACCTCGGCCGCCGCGAGGTCCTCGACCCGGGCGGACTTCAGGGGGTAGCGGTGCAAGGAGGTGAGGCGCACCGGTTCAGGCTACGGGTGCGAGAGCGGTGCTGGGCCGGTCCCACCGAGGTCTGCGACGATGTCAGGCGTGGACAGTCGATCCGAGGCCCTCAGCCGGGCGTCCTCACGATCGTCCGCACGCCGCGCCGAGCGCGGCATCGCCCTCGTCGCCCCCACGATGCGTGCCGTGGTGCTGGTGCAGATCCTGCTCGCCGCCGCCTCCGGCGCCGGCGTCGCGGAGCACCGCGGTGCCTACTGGGCACTGACGCTCTCCGTCGTCGCGGTCTCGCTGCTGCTGATCGTGCAGTGCCTGGTCACCGGCTCGGTGCGCCGCGGCGCCTGGCACGTGCCCGACCTGCTGCTCGCGTGGCTCGCCGTTCCCGCGATGAACCTGCTGCTGCCCGACCCGTTCGTCGTGGGCACGTGGGAGGCGTGGGCCTCGGGCTTCGCCGTCAACGTCGGGGCGCTGGCGGCCGCGTGGCTGCCGCCCGGAGTGGCGATGGTCCACGGCGTGGCGCTCGGCGGCTGGTACCTCGCCTGGACCCTCACGGCGAACACCACGTCGTGGGAGACCAGCCTCAGCAATGCGCTCACGATCCCCGGCTACGCCCTCGTCGTCGCGCTGCTGACCCACTACCTGCGCGGCCTCGCGGTGGACGCCGACCAGTCCCGCGAGGACGCCGTCGCCGCCACGCGCGCCCTCGAGCTGGAGCGCTACCAGCTCACCGTCCACGACGCCTCGAGCATCCTGCGGCTGCTGTCCGACGAGGACACTCCTGCCGAGGTGCTGCCGGGGCTGCGGCTCCAGGCCGACCGTGAGGCCCAGCGACTGCGCACGTACCTCGGTGCCGAGCCGGCACGGATCGACTCCTCGGCCCGCACCGTCGGGACCATGCTCGCGCACGCGCTCGAAGGGTTCGAGGACCTGCCGGTCGAGCCGGCCGTGGCCCTCGGCGCCCACGTGGAGCTGGACGACGCGGTGTGGACGGCCGTCGGACGGGCGGTCACCACCGTCCTGCACAACGTGCGGCTGCACGCGAAGGCGGACCAGGTGGTGGTGCACGCCGACACCGACGGCTCCACGTGGGAGGTCGTGGTGTCCGACGACGGGGTGGGCTTCGACCAGGGGAACCAGCCGCTCGGCTTCGGTCTCGACACGCAGGTCGGCCAGGCGCTGCGCGACGTCGGCGTGACCGTGGACGTCAGCTCGGCGCCGGGCCGCGGAACCTCGGTGACCATCACCGGGCCGGTGGCGGAGGTGGACGCATGACCGTGCGACGCACCCGCGTGGTGGTGATCGACGACAGCACCGTGATCCGCGGCGGTTTCGCCACCGTGCACCCGGGGCTCGACGTCGTGGCGACCTACGCCAGCGTGGAGGACTTCGAGGCCGCGCCGGTGCACTGCGACGTCGTCGTCCTCGACCTGCTGCTGCGCGGCCCCCAGGGCACGTCGACCACCACCAAGCAGGGCCGCGCGGCCATCCGCGCCCTGCGCGAGCGCGGGCTGCGGGTGTGCCTCTACACCGATGAGCGCCGCCCCATCGTGCTCGCGCTGTGCCTGCGTGCCGGCGCGCTCGGCGTGGTCCACAAGGCCGACCCGCCCCACGTCACGATGCAGGCGATCGAGGACGTCCGCAGCGACCGCGTCGTGGTCACCCAGTCGCTCGTCGGGCTGACCGAGCTGCTCGACCGCCGCGGCGCCCGGCTCGACCTCAGCACCCGTCAGCGCGAGGTGATCTCGGGCCGCGCCCGCGGCCGGCACTGGGCCGACATCGCCGCCACCCTCTACATCACCGAGGACACCGCCCGGGAGCACTACCGGGTGGCCTGCCGCAAGCTGCGCGACTACCTCCAGCACACCAGCCCGGGCGACATCGAGCGCGCGGTGGGGCTCGCCCCGGGGGACGTCCTCGACGAGGAGTGACCCCCCGATTCCGGGGGTTCCGGCGCCGGGCGCGCGCCCTCAGGATGGAACAGGGACTGGGCCGGCCCGCATGGTGCCGGCCTCGTCCCATCGGGAGGGACCTACTCGGGGGGACGCATCGACCGGGACGCGCCGCGCGCGCCCCGGCCGATGCGTGTCTGAGGTCCGCCGGTCAGCGGACCAGCAGTCTCTCGATGTTGTCGAAGGCCTGCCGCGCGTTGCCGCGCCACATCCGGCCGAAGACCGGCATCGCGAGGCGGCCGAGGCGCCCTTCGGGGCGCACCGTCCACGTCCAGCCGATGCGGACGCCGGTTCCCGCCGGCTCGAACGTCCAGGCCCCGTCGAGCGACGCGATCAGGTGCTTCATCGGTCCCGTGATGCCGGAGATCCGGTAGGTGAACCGCGACGGGCTCTCGACCGCCGTCAGCTCCTCGCGCATCGTGCCGCCGTCCGCCAGGACGATGGTGCGCGTCTGCCCGGGCGTGCGCCACGGGCCCTCCTGGTCGCGGACCTGCGCGATGCGCGGGATCGCGGCGTACCGGCGGTCGAACAGCGCCGTGAGGTCGAGCTCGAGCAGCCGCTCGAACGCCTCGGCCACCTCGAGCGGGTAGGTGCGGGTGTAGCGCAGAACCACGTGGTCGGTCATGCCCCGACCGTAGGCGGCAGCACCCACGATGACCAGCGTCACGGGCCCGAGACCTTGCGGGTGTCCGCGGGCCGGGCGAGGCTGGGACGCGATGAGCAATCTCGACGAGCTGGTCCAGGTCGTCACCGCCCGCCAGCGTGAGCTCGGCCGCCCGGCGATCGTCGGCATCTCGGGGTTCGGCGGGTCGGGCAAGTCCACCCTCGCCCGTCGCCTCGTCGCCGCCCTGCCCGACGCCGTGCGGCTGCGCGGAGACGACTTCCTCGATCCGGTGCGGGTGCACCGGCGCTCGCCCGACTGGGACGGCGTCGAGCGCGACCGGCTCGTGGACGACGTGCTGCGTCCGTTCCGCGACGAGGTCCCCGGGGAGTTCCAGCGCTACGACTGGGACCGAGGCCGCCTCACCGAGCCCGAGCCGGTGCCGCGCGCCGACGTGCTCGTGATCGACCTCGTGGGCCTGTTCCACCCCACGACGCTGCCGCTGCTCGACCTGGCGGTCTGGTGCGAGATCGACCTGTGGACCGCGACCCAGCGCGGCATCGCGCGCGACCGCGACGACGGCAACGACCACGACCGCGTGTGGACCGAGGTCTGGGAGCCGAACGAGCGCGACTTCGAGCAGCGGTTCGCCCCGCGCGAGGTCGCCGACGTGCTCTTCCCGACCCGCTGAGCCCTCACGCGTCACCCTGCGAGTCCCCGGAGCCCCGCCTAGCGTGGAGGCATGACCTCCACCGACGTGCACACCGATCGTCGGCTCGGCTGGACCCTGCTCGCGGCGGCGATCGCGCAGATCGTCGCCCCGGTGGTCCAGGCCCTCGCCGACGTCGCCCGACCCGGCGACGACAGCGACTCGCTGCTCATCACCCCGGCCGGCTGGGCGTTCTCGATCTGGAGCCTCATCTACGGACTCGCCCTGGCCCACGCGATCGTCACCCTGTGGCGCGGTGACGGGGTCGGGAAGCGGCGCTTCGTGGTCGACCTGATCCTGCTCTACGTCGGTGCGACCGTCTGGATCGCGGTGTCGGCGGCCGCCATCAGCTGGGCCACGTTCCTCGTGCTGGCCTTCATGACCGCCGTGGCGATCGACGCGGCCCGCCTCGCGGCGCACACCCGCCCGGTCGAGCCCGCATGGATCACGTGGCTCGCCCGCGCGACCTCGGGCATCTACGCCGGCTGGGTCAGCGCGGCGGTCTTCCTCAACCTCGGCACGGGGGTGCTCGAGCTCGACCTCGCCGAGCCCGACGACCGCGGCTGGCAGATCGCCCTGCTCGTCGCGGCCGTCGTCTTCGCCCTCGCGGTGAACTCGCAGCTGCCGCGGAGCCCGGGCTACGCGGCCGCCGTCGTCTGGGCGCTGGTCGGGATCGCCGCCGCCGTCGCCGGCGAGTCGACGACGGCCCTCGTCATCGCGATCGCGGCCATCGTGCTGCTGGCGGCGCAGACGGCGTGGCAGTCCTCGCGGGCGCTCCCGGACTGACGCGACACCACTCGTAACCCGGGCGACCCGCAATTCTCCGCCCCAACACCCACACGAAACACCTGCGCAACATCGCGTTCCTAGCGTGACGACGTCGGGGAGATCCCACGTCGAGAGGAACATGGTGAGACGCACACCCATCCGAGCAGGGGTAGCCCTGTCACTGGCCTGCATGACCGGGGCGGTCCTGATCGCCGCCGGCACGCCGGCCACGAGCGCCGAGGGGACGACCGACGCCGGCTCGTACCTCGCACCGCAGTTCACCGCCGCCGACCTCACCGGCGACGACGCCGTCACGCAGGAGGACGTCGACCTGCTCGCCGGCCGCGTGGGCACGACGTCCGCCGACGACGGCTGGACCGCGGTGTCCGCCGCCGACCACGACGGCGACGACACCATCACGGTCACCGACGTGGCCCGCCTCGCGCAGGCGATGATCTACGACGACGGGAAGTTCGAGCTCGTCGAGGCGTCGGTCCTGGACATGCAGGCCGCGATGAACGCCGGCGTGCTGACCTCGGTGGACCTCACTCGGCAGTACCTCGACCGCATCGAGGCCTACGACAACGCGAAGGTCGACCCGGCCGCGAACGGCCGGCCGCTGAAGTCGATCATCTCGACGAACCCCGAGGCGCTCGAGCTGGCGGCCGAGGCCGACGCGGTGCGCGCTGAGGACGGCATGACGAGTGTGCTGCTCGGCATCCCCGTGGCGCTGAAGGACAACTACGACACGAAGGACATGCCCACCACGGCCGGCTGCGCGTGCTGGGAGGAGAACCAGACCGAGGACGACGCCGAGATGGTCGAGGGTCTGCGCGCCCAGGGCGCCGTCGTGCTGGCGAAGGCCAGCCTCGACGAGTTCGCCTACGGCTTCAGCTCGCAGTTCTCCGCCTTCCAGGGCGTCACCGTGAACGGCGACACCACGACGCAGCGCAGCACGCTGGTCGCGAGCCCCTACGCCACGAGCAAGACCGCGGGCGGCTCCTCCGGCGGCACCGGCGCCTCGATCTCGGCGAACCTCGCCGCGTTCGGCTTCGGCTCCGACACCGGCGGCTCGATCCGCGTCCCGTCGAGCTACAACCAGCTCGTCGGCGTTCGTCCCACGGTCGGCCTCGCCTCGCGCGACGGCATCGTGCCGCTGGCGCTCTCCCAGGACACCGGCGGCCCGATGGCGCGCTCGGTCTCCGACGCCGCGATCGCGATGGACGCCGTGGTCGGCGTCGACGAGAACGACACAGTCACGCAGCGCCAGGTCGGCAAGGTGCCGAACTCCTACACGAAGTACCTCGACCCGAAGGCCCTCGAGGGCAAGAGGATCGGCTACTTCCCGCAGATGGTGCCGTCGCTGACCGCGACGAACGCCGGACAGGCCGCCGCGGCGCGCCGCTTCGAGCAGGCCAAGACCGACCTCGAGGCCCAGGGCGCCACCGTCGTCCCGGTGCAGATGACCACCGAGGAGGGCACCGCGTTCACCCGCGTGCTCAACGAGGGCAGCGGCAGCACGAACGAGTTCAAGCACGACCTCGCGCAGTACATGGCGACGCACCTGTCGCCCGAGGTCGAGGCGAACACGCTGCAGGGCATCATCGACAGCGGCAAGTTCGCGCCCGCCTACCGCTCCACGTACGTCCAGCGGAACGGCATCACCGAGGAGACCTACCAGGCGTGGGCTGGGCCGAACGGCTCGCACACGACGCAGCTCGCACTCGGTCACACCCAGGTGACTGCACTGCTCGATGCGCAGGACATCGACGCGGTCGTCTACCCCTCCGGAACGCAGTACGGCACCTTCAGCACCAACATGCGGCTCAGCCCGAACACCGGGATGCCGGCGGTGACGGTGCCGATGGGCGCTGACGCCGCGGACCCCTCGGCAGGCATGAACCTGGAGTTCCTGGGTCGCCAGTTCGACGAGGGACCGCTGCTGGGCCTGGCCTACGCCTACGAGCAGGGCACGCGCCACCGCACCACGCCGGCGCTCTACGGCCCGCTCGCGCAGGAGGCACCGTGAACCGCGACCAGACGATCCGAGGACGACAGATGACGAAGAAGACGATGCGGCGCGGCGCGGTCGGGGCGATCTCGGTGGCCCTGCTGGGCGGTGCGCTGGCGATGACGCCCGCGCAGGCCGACGAGCCGACGTTCGCGGTGACCACCTCGGACTCCAGCGTGGCCGTCGGTGACGAGGTCACCGTCACGGTGGCGGCCGAGAACGTGCAGGACGTGTTCGCCTACGAGCTCGCCCTGGACTTCGACCCGGCCGTGCTGGCCTACGAGTCCGACAGCGCGTCGACCGACGTGACCGGCTCGACCTACGCGTCGGTGCAGGGCGACGACCTCGTCGTGCTGCACACCAAGCTGGGCACCTCGCCGCCCGCGGAGGGCGACGTGTCGCTCGTCTCGGCGACCTTCACGGCCCGCAAGGCGGGCACCGCGGCTCTCGCCGTGCCGTCGCTGAAGCTCGTCGGCACCGACGGCGAGGCTCGCACGGTCGAGGTCGAGGGCGCGTCCGTCGCCGTCGACCGGATCGCGGCACCGACCGCCGTCACCGCCCCGAAGATCTCGGGCAGTGCCCAGGTCGGCAAGGTGCTCGCGGTCTCGCCCGGCACGTGGTCGGTGAAGGGCGTCTCCACGCGGGTGCAGTGGCTGCGCAACGGCAAGGCGATCGCCGGGGCCACGCGGTCGACCTACCGCCTGACGCCGGCCGACTTCAAGGCCTCGATCTCCGCCCGCGTGACGGCCACCAAGGCCGACCACGCCGACGGCACCGCGGTCGCGAAGGCGATCAGGGTGACGAGGAAGGCCGTGAGCCGGACGGGCGTCAAGGTGCCCGGATCGGTCAAGGCGAAGGCGGCGTTCAAGGCGCGCGTCTCGGTGAAGGCCCCGGGCGTCAGCCCGAAGGGCTCGATCCGGGTCTACGCCGGCGGCCGGCTCGTCAAGAAGAACGTCAAGGTCAAGGACGGCAGCGCGACGGTCTGGCTGCGCGTGGCGAAGAAGGGCCGCTCGGCGGTGCGCTTCGTCTACGTCCCGCAGTCGGGTGTCGAGGGCAGCTCCCGTCTGGTGAAGCTGCGCGTGCGCTGACGTCGGGTCCCAGGCGGCCGCGGATCCGGGGTGACAGACCCCCGGGTCCGCGGCCTTCCCGCGTCCGGGACCGTGGGGCAGACTCGACGCGTGTTCGACCGAAGCGACGAGACCCTGCGCGACCGCGACAACCTCAAGTGGACGACGACGCCCGCCGACGTGCTGCCGGCATGGGTCGCCGACATGGACGTCGAGGTGCCCGAGGTCGTGGTCCGGGCGGTGCACGAGCGGCTCGCGCGCGGCGACGTGGGGTATCCCGACTTCGACGCCCCCGATCCCCTCGTGGCGGCGTTCGAGCGGCGCATGTCCGATCGGCACGGCTGGGACCCGGCCGGCGGGCGCGGCCGGCTGTTCACCGACGTCATCCAGGCGTTCCAGGTGCTGGTGGAGACGCTCACCGCTCCCGGTGACGGCATCGCGCTGCACGTGCCGAGCTACCCGGTCTTCCTGACCTCGATCGCCGACGCCGGCCGCACGGTCGTCCCGCTGCCCCTCGAGGCGACGGCTGACGAGCTGGTCGACCTGTGGCGGCGCGAGGGCGTGGCGCTCGTCGTGCTCGTCAACCCGCACAACCCGTCGGGCCGGATGCTGGCGACGGAGCAGCTGCGACCGATCGCCGAGGCGGCGGCAGCGCTGGACCTCGTGGTCCTCGCCGACGAGATCCACGCCGACCTCGCGTTCGACGGCCGGCGGCACGTGCCGTTCGCCTCGCTGGGCCGCGACGTCGAGGACCGCACGGTGACGGTGACCTCGGCCTCGAAGTCCTTCAACCTGGCGGGGCTGCACTGCGCCGTGGCCCACGTCGGACCCGCCCGGGTGCGCGAGGCACTGGCCGCGCTGCCGTTCGCCTACCTCGGCGGGGTCAGCACACTCTCTCGCGCCGCCGCGGTGGCCGCCTGGACCGAAGGTGACGCGTGGCTGGCCGAGCTCGTCGCCGTGCTCCAGGCCCATCGCGACACGGTCACTGCCTGGGCCCACGAGGTGGGCGTGGGGGTCCGCCCCGCCGAGGCCACCTACCTCGCGTGGCTGGACTTCGACGCCACGCCGATCGCGGACGACCCGGCCGGCCGGATCCTCGAGCGCGGCCGGGTCCGGCTCGCGCCCGGTCCCGACTTCACGGCGCACACCTCGCTGGACTCCTCGACCTACGCGCGACTCAACTTCGGCACCAGTGCCGAGCGGCTGGGCCGCCTGCTCGACCGGATCGGGGACGCGCTCACTGGTAGGTGATGAGCTCCGGGTGGGGGCGCACGCGGCGCCAGGTCTGACCCACGTCGAGCATCGGCTCGTCCTCGTCGACGAAGTTCTTCCAGCCCCAGCCGACGTTCGCGGGAGCGTCCTCGCGAATGACGCCCCACGTGCCGAACTTCGCGCCCGGGCTGCCCTGGCCGTCCACGTGGATGACCGTGGAGAGCTCCGGGTGATCGGTGCGCACCCGGTCACGGTTCCGGATCATCTGCGTCTGGAACTGGTGCAGCACGAACACCTTCTGCGGCAGCGCGTGCTTGCGCGTGAGTGCGGCCAGCCACGCCGACGTGCGGTTGACCTCGTTCGCTCCGACGTGGCCGATGCGCTGGAGCGGCTTGCCCTTCGGCCCGAGCCGCCACTCGGGGTCGAGGGCCAGGCCGACGTGGGGGCGGCGCAGCAGCGACTCGTACTCCTTGGCCTGCGTGAGGAACGACGAGCGGCCCGGCTGGAGGTCGAGGATCACGACGATGCCGGCCTTCTCGGCCGCGTCGACGAGCGGCTCGAGGTCGGACACCTCGGTGCGGGCGGAGTAGTCGCCGTGCGGTCCCTTGTCGGCGGCCGCGACGGTGGTGATGATCTCGAACGCGGGGACGAAGTGCTCGTCCGGCGCCGCCTTCCGGTACTTGCGCACGAGCTTGCGGACGCGGGCGACCGAGGCCTTCGTGCCCTGCTCCCCGAGCACGCCGAGCGCCGGGCCGGACGGGTGTCCGTACATGGCGACGAGGTGCTTGTCGCGGGTGGCGAACCAGCCACCGCCGACGGTCTGGGCGTCCGCCCGCACCACGCGCACGGCGTAGTCGTCGGCGCCGAGGGAGAGGAGGGCGCCGTCGGGGTCGCGACGCAGCAGCGTCGCCGAGGGCGCATGCCGGCGCGGGTCGGTGGCGATGCGCACGAGGTCGGCATCGCCCAGGTCGGCGATCGCGAGCAGCTCGCGGGACGGCTTCCCGGTGGCGGCGATGGTGGGGCGGACGGCGCGCTCGATCGGATCCGCCCCGGCGCCGGCCGGGTCGTCCGCGGCCAGGATGCGGGCGCCGAGCCGCTTCGCCTCGGCCCGACCCGCCTCGGTGTCCGGCAGCGCCGGCACGCCGAGGTCGAGCGCGCGGTCGAGGGCGGCCTGCGGCTCCTCGGCGGGCACGAGCACGACGGCCGAGGCGGATTCGAGCAGGAAGCGCGAGGCGGCGACGACGTCGCCGGCCGGGGCCGCGGCGAGCCCGGCCGGCTCGGCGGCCCGGACGGTCTCGGCGTCGGGCCCGGAGTCCTCGCCCTCGCACGCGGCCAGCAGCGTCGTCAGCAGGACGACGGCGCCGGTGGCGGCGAGGAGACGGCGGAACGGGTGCACCCGGCGACGGTACCCGGCTCCTCGGAACGGCGACACGCTGAGCACTGCTCGTTATGCTCTGCCGGGTGATGATTCAGGCGACCGACCAGGAGATCGACGGACTCGCGGGCTTCATGGTCGACCTGATGGACCGGATGGGCCTGTTCGGCGCCGCCCTCGCGGTGGGCCTGGACAACCTCTTTCCCCCGATCCCCAGCGAGATCGTGCTGCCGATGGCGGGCCTGGCCGCGAGCCAGGGCCGGTTCTCCCTCGCCGGCGCGCTGTTCGCCACGACCGCCGGCTCCGTGATCGGCGCCTGCATCATGTACTGGCTCGGGCGCCTCTTCGGCCGCGACCGGACCGCCTGGGTGTTCGAGCGGACCCCCTTGCTGAAGGTGCGCGATCTCGAGGTCACCGAGGCCTGGTTCGCCAAGCACGGCACGAAGGCGATCTTCTTCGGCCGGATGGTGCCGATCTTCCGCAGCCTCATCTCGATCCCGGCCGGCGTGGAGCGGATGTCCTTCGGCATCTTCCTGCTGCTGACGACGCTGGGCAGCCTGATCTGGAACTCGATCTTCGTCGGCGCCGGCTACACGCTGGGCGAGAACTGGCACGTCATCGAGCCCTGGGCCGACTGGTTCCAGCGCCTCGTGATCCTGGCCGTCCTCGTGGTCTGCGGCTGGTTCGTCATCACCCGCGTCCGCGAGCTGCGCGACCCGCGCGAGCGCTGACGGTTTCCCCGGGTCAGTCGCGCAGCGACGGGGGGACGCCGGCGTTCTCGGCGTCGGCGTCGACGATCTGCTGCTGGAGGCGGCGCAGGTCGGCGCTGGTCCAGCCCTCGGGCTGCAGCACCGAGGCCCAGGCGGCGACGTGCTCGCCGACGAAGTCGTGCCCGTGCCCCGACGGGACGGCCATCCCCACGGCCATGTCGGCCGAGGTCTGCCAGAAGGTGACGATCGGGTACCAGCGCATCGCGTTCGCGACGTCGGAGCCGCGCGGCTCGGAGAGCCAGTCGGGCTTGTCCCAGATCAGGTCGGGACTCCACCACGTGATCGGGTCCGAGGGGTGCACGAGGTAGAGCAGGCGCGGTCCGTCCCAGGGGCGGGTGAGGGGGATCGTCGGACCCCACGGGTCGTTCGTGAAGCGCACCGTGCGCCCGTCGCGGAAGATCGGCTCGATCTCGCGGCTGCCCGGGTCGCGCTGCTCGCGGAACTCGGTGAACAGCGCATTGAACCCCGGGGGCCCGACGAAGAGCCCACCGGACGTCCGGTTGCGCAGGTCGGCCTCGCCGCTGAACGCCGTCTCGAGCGCGAACGAGCCGAGGCTCTCGCCGAAGAGGTACAGCCGCGGCCGGTTGTCGGCGGGCAGGGCGCTCCACCGCTCGTAGACGGCGTCGAAGAGGGCGCGGCCGGCGTGGCGCGCGGCGCGCTGGTCGACCAGGAACGACACCCAGGACGGCAGGTGCGAGTACTGCATCGACACGATCGCCGAGTCGCCGCCGGTGAGGTACTCGAACGAGTTCGACGCGCTCGGCTCGATGAAGCCCGAGCCCGTCGTCCCGGCCACCAACAGGTTGGCGCGGTCGAAGCCGCCCGCCCGCTCCAGGTCGTCGACGGCGAGCCGCGCCCGCTCCTCCACGTCCTCGGCGTTGGCGGTGCCGGCGTAGGCGCGGATGGGGTCGAGGGCCGGCCGGCCGGTGAACTCCGCGATCTCCTCGCCGCTCGGGCCGCGTGCCACGAAGCGGCGCCCCTGCCGGCCGAGGTCCTCCCAGGCCAGCTCGGAGTCCGGGCTGCCCGACCGCAAGGTGCTGGTGGGTGCCTCGAGATTCGACGAGACCTGCTGGTCACCCAGCGCGAAGGAGGAGTCCACCGCGGCGATGGCGTTGTCGTAGACGACGCCGCTCAGCGTGAAGAACGTCAGTGCGGCCACGAGGACCACGCCGGTGGCGCGGGCGGCCTGCGCGCCGATCCGCCGGGCCAGGAGGGCCGAGACCCACCGGGTGGCGCGACGCAGTCCGCGGCCGGCCGCGACCAGCAGGGCGAACACGATCACGGCGACGACCGGCACCGTGACCAGGCGCCAGGCGCTGGCGTCGCCCATGCCCATGAGCTCGCGGACCCGGTCCTGCTGGCGCACGCTCATCACGTCGACGATCCCGAGCGCGACGAGCCCGACACCGATCGTCCAGCGCCACTGCCGCCGGCTCGGTCGCCGCGCCTCGCGGTCGGCGAAGGCGCGCCAGACCCAGGCGAGGGCGACGCCCAGGCCGTACCCGATCGCGGCCGTGACGCCCGTGACGAGTCCTTGGAACAGGGCGGGCCGGGGCAGCAGGGACGGGGTCAGGGACAGCAGGGCGAAGGCGAAGGCGCCGAGGAGTCCCGGCAGCGTGAGCCGGATCCACCCGCGCAGGCGGTCGTGCATGGCCCGAAGTCTGACAGGTCGAAGGGAGGCGCTGAGCGCGGTAGCGTCGGGAGCATGGCCCATCAGCTCTTCATCGCAGGACAGTGGCGCGACGCCGAGGGCGGCGCGACCTTCGACGTCGAGAACCCCGCGACGGGGGAGACGCTCGCGACGGTGGCCGACGCCTCCGTGGCCGACGGCAGGGCGGCGCTCGACGCCGCAGTGGCCGCGCAGGCCGACTGGGCGCGCACCGCGCCCCGCGACCGCGGCGAGATCCTGCGGCGTGCGTTCGAGATCATCACCGAGCGCGCCGACGAACTGGCCGAGCAGATGACCGCCGAGATGGGCAAGCCCGTCAGCGAGTCGAAGGCCGAGATCGCCTACGGTGCCGAGTTCTTCCGCTGGTTCGCCGAGGAGTCCGTGCGGATCGCCGGCCGCCACTCGGTCGCCCCCAACGGCGCCACCCGGCTGCTGACGCTGAAGCAGCCGGTGGGCCCGTGCCTGATGATCACGCCGTGGAACTTCCCGCTCGCGATGGGCACCCGCAAGATCGGCCCGGCGATCGCGGCCGGCTGCACGATGGTGGTCAAGCCCGCCTCCCTGACGCCGCTCACGATGCTGAGCCTGGGCGAGATCCTCACCGAGGCCGGCCTGCCCGACGGCGTCCTCAACATCGTCACGACGAAGAGCACCGGCAAGGTGATGGAGCCGATCATCCGCGACCCCCGGCTGCGCAAGCTGACGTTCACCGGCTCCACCGAGGTGGGCCGCTCCCTCATCGAGCAGGCCGCCGAGGGTGTCCTGCGCGTCTCGATGGAGCTCGGCGGCAACGCCCCGTTCCTGGTCTTCGAGGACGCCGACCTCGAGAAGGCGGTCGACGGCGCGATGCTGGCCAAGATGCGCAACATCGGCGAGGCCTGCACGGCCGCGAACCGCTTCATCGTGCACGAGTCGCTCGCGGAGGAGTTCGCCACGCGCTTCGCGAAGCGGATGGAGCAGGCCGAGGTGGGCCCGCTCGTCGAGGCCAAGCAGCGCGACAAGGTGGCCGAGCTGGTCGACGACGCGAAGCAGCACGGTGCCACGGTGCTCACCGGCGGCGAGGTGCCGGACGGCGCGGGCTACCACTACCCGCCCACCGTCCTGACCGGCGTCCCGCGCGAGGCCCGGGTCTGGCGTGAGGAGATCTTCGGGCCGGTCGCGCCGATCTTCACGTTCTCCGACGACGACGAGGCGCTGCAGATGGCCAACGACACCGAGTACGGTCTCGTCGCCTACGCGTTCACGCAGAGCTACTCGCGCGCCATCAAGGTCTACGAGGGCCTCGACACCGGCATGGTCGGCATCAACCAGGGTGTCGTCTCCAACCCGGCCGCGCCGTTCGGCGGGATGAAGGCGTCGGGCTTCGGTCGCGAGGGCGGCGACGAGGGCATCGAGGAGTACCTCGAGACGAAGTACGTGGGCCTGGCCCCCTGACCGCCGCCGTCGCCAAGCGCGGCGGGTGCTTCGGAACTCACCTCATGTGACTCATGTGGCGTGCGTCATGACACTTTGGTCACCCCTGTGTAGTTCTTTGGGACCCTTCTCGACGGCCCTGCGCCCGCGGGGCGCCGAAACGCCGACAGGCGAGGACCGCCGCAGGTAACGTCCTGCCGGAGCGGTCCGGAGGGAGCCGGGCGCGCTCCCCTCAGGACCCAGCAACGACGGGCCGGATCGCACCGATCGGGCCCGATCTCGTCCTGCCTTCGCGTGCTCTGAAGCTTCCTTTGTCGAGAGGTCTCGTATTTCCATGGCGTTCCGTCTGCACCGCCGTCTGCTCACCTGTGCCACCGCCTTCACCCTGATCGCGCTCAGCCTCGCCGGGACCATGACGGTCCTCGCGCCCGCGCCGGTCGCCCAGGCTGCCCCCGCGCCCGCGTTCGACTGCACGGTCCCGCGCTTCTTCGCCCAGGCCGAGGACCCGGTGGGCACCGTCAAGCTCAACACCGGCTCGTACACGACCTCGGGCGGTTCCCAGTGGACCCAGATCGGAACGAACTACACCGGCGCCAACGTGTTCAACGCGCTGGCGTTCAACCCGACCGACGAGTACCTCTACGGAACGTTCTACGGACAGACCTCGGGCACGAACATCCGTGGCTCGCTCGCCCGCATCAACCGCTCGGGTGCCGTGACGCCGCTGGGCGACGCGAGCACGGCGCTGGGTGCGCCCCCGAGCACCCTGTGGGACAGCGGCGAGTTCGACAGCGCCGGCAACTACTACGTGGCCTCGGGCAACGCCGGCACGACGACGATCCAGAGGATCGCCGGCCTCAAGGACGTCACGAGCGCCACGAGCACCCCGCGCCCGACGCGCACGACGATCACCCTCTCGCGGAGCATCCGCTTCGCCGACCTGACGTTCCTCAAGGGCTACCTGTGGGCCGCGAACTACGGTCAGGCGCCCGAGCTCTACCGCATCAACCCGTCCACCGGTGCCGTCACGGCCTTCACGGTGCCGACCGACATCATGCCGACCAACTCGTACGGCTCGGCGTTCACGATGACGAACGGCAACCTCGCCCTCATCGCGACCAACGGCTTCATGTACCAGATCGCGATCCGCAACGCCGACCAGGCGACGCCCACGTTCGAGCTGATCAGCCGCGTGACCGCCCCCGCCAACCAGCGCAGCGACGCGACGAACTGCGCCACCGCCCTGGAGTCCAAGCTCAGCGTGACGAAGACCGGCCCCGCCACCGTCGTCGTCGGCAAGACCATCACGTGGCGCGTCGTGGTGAAGAACGAGGGCCCGGGCAACACGTCGGGCTTCGTCCTCAACGATGTGCTCCCGAACAACCTCGGCAACGTCAGCGTGACCAGCACCGACACGTCGTGCGTCGTGACCGGCACCACGCAGAAGGTCGCCACGTGCAACGGCGGCTACCTCCCGGTCGGCGCCGAGGCGGTCGTCAACGTCAGCGCCACCGCGCCGTCCACCCCGGGCCCGCTGATCAACAAGGCCTACGCCATCGGCAACGAGGACCCGAACCCCGCCCCGCCGGCCACGGCGGAGACGCAGGTCGTCCTCGCCACCGAGGTCAACGTCCCGGCCACGGTCACGGACACCTCGAACGGCACGTACGACCGCACCTCGGTGAAGGGCGGCACGGTCGCCTACGCCGCCGGTCGCTACACCTACACGCCGCCGGCAGGCTTCTCCGGCTCGGACTCCTTCACCTACCGCACGTCCGACGGGACGCTCGTGACCGTCCTCGTCCAGGTCACGCCGCAGGCGGACCCGGGCAGCCGCACGACGCAGGCCGGCGTCCCCGTGACGATCTCGGAGGCAGCCCTCCAGGCGCTCGGTCGGGGCACGGGTCTCGAGCTCGTCGGCGTCGGCTCGGCCGAGCACGGAACCGTCGCGCTCGACCAGGGCGTGGTGACCTACACCCCGGCCGCCGGGTTCTCCGGCACCGGCCGCTTCACCTACACGCTGCGCGACGCCTCCGGCCAGGAGGTCACCCAGACGATCACCGTCACCGTGACCAACGTCTTCAGCGACGAGTCCGCCGTCGAGGACGGTGTGACGACGCCGCAGAACACCGCGAAGAAGATCCCGCTGGCCGACGTGGTGTCCCCGTCGGGCCGGCCGCTCGACCCGACCAAGGTGACGGTCCCCGGTGCTCCCGACCACGGTCGCGTGACGGTCGACCCGGTCACGGGCGAGCTGACCTACACCCCGGACGCCGGCTACGTCGGTGACGACGAGTTCGACGTCCGCGTGTGCGACACCTCGGACCCGGCCCAGTGCACGACGGTCACCATCACGGTGGCGGTCTCGCCCAACACGGTGACGGCCGACGACGACACGGCTTCGACGCCGGTGGCGACGCCTCGGACGATCGACGTCCGCGGCAACGACGACAGTGCCTCGGGCCAGCCCTTCGCGGCGCCGAGCGTCACGACGGCCCCGGCCCACGGCAGCACCGTGGTCGAGTCCGACGGCCGCATCACCTACACGCCGGCCGCCGGCTTCTCCGGCGTGGACACCTTCCAGTACCGCGTCTGCGACACCTCGACTCCCACCGCGGAGTGCGACACCGCCACGGTGACGGTCACGGTGACGAACGTCTTCGCCGAGGAGACGGCCGCCGAGGACGGCGTCACGACGCGCCAGAACACGGCGAAGGACATCCCGCTGACCGACGTGGTCTCCGCCACCGGCAAGCCGCTCGACCCGACGAAGGTCACGGTGTCCGAGGAGCCGAGCCACGGCGACGTGACGGTCGACCCCACCACGGGCGAGCTGACCTACACGCCGGACGCCGGCTACGTCGGTGACGACCAGTTCGACGTCCGCGTGTGCGACACGTCGAGCCCGGTCCAGTGCAGCACCGTCACGATCAACGTCACGGTGACCGCCAACACGGTGACGGCCACCGCCGACACGGCCACCACGCCCGTCGAGACCCCGCGGACGATCGACGTCCGCGGCAACGACGACAGCGCCTCGGGCCAGTCGCTCGCGGCGCCGACGGTGACGACGGCTCCCGCCCACGGCACCGCCGTGGTGGAGTCCGACGGCCGGATCACCTACACGCCGGAGGACGGCTTCTCGGGTGAGGACACGTTCGAGTACCGGGTCTGCGACACCTCGACGCCCACGGCGGCCTGCGACACGGCCACGGTGACCGTCACGGTGACGAACGTCTTCAGTGACGAGACTGCGGTCGAGGACGGCGTCACGACGCCGCAGAACACCCCGAAGGACATCCCGCTCGCTGACGTGGTCTCGCCCTCGGGCCAGCCGCTCGACCCCGCCGCAGTGACCATCCCCGAGGCACCCGCGCACGGCGAGGTCACGGTCGACCCGACCACGGGCGAGCTGACCTACACCCCGGACCTGGGCTACTCGGGCGACGACGAGTTCGACGTGCGCGTGTGCGACACCTCGAGCCCGGCGCAGTGCACGACGGTCACGATCGAGGTCACGGTCGGCGCGAACACCGTCGCGGCGTCCGACGACACCGCGACCACCGAGGTGGGGACGGCGACCGCGGTCCTGGTCCGCCAGAACGACACCTCGCTCTCGGGCCAGGCGCTCGCGCTGCCGTCCGTGACGACGGCTCCGGAGCACGGCACCGCCTCCGTCACGGTGGACGGCCGCATCGTCTACACCCCGGAGGACGACTTCTCGGGTGAGGACACGTTCGAGTACCGCGTGTGCGACACGTCGACGCCGACCCCCGTGTGCGACACCGCCACGGTGACGGTCACGGTCGAGAACGTCTTCAGCGACGGGACCGCGGCGCAGGACGGCGTGAAGACGCCCCAGAACACCGCCAAGGACATCCCGCTCGCCGACGTGGTCTCCGCGACCGGCAAGCCGGTCGACCCGACCAAGGTCACGGTCTCCGAGGAGCCCGGCCACGGCGAGGTCACGGTCGACCCGGCCACGGGCGAGCTGACCTACACCCCCGATGCCGGCTACACCGGTGACGACGAGTTCGAGGTGCGCGTGTGCGACACCTCGGACCCGGTCCAGTGCAGCACGGTGACGATCGGCGTCACGGTCGGCGCGAACACGGTCGAGGCAGCCGACGACTCGGCCACCACGGCGGTCGAGACGGCCCGGACGATCAACGTCCGCGGCAACGACGACAGCGCGTCGGAGCAGCCGTTCGCGGCGCCGACGGTGACGACGGCTCCCGCCCACGGCACGACGGTGGTCGAGTCCGACGGCCGGATCACCTACACGCCGGCAGCGGGCTTCTCCGGTGAGGACACCTTCGAGTACCGCGTGTGCGACACCTCGACGCCCACGCCGGTGTGCGACACGGCCACGGTGACCGTCACGGTCGAGAACGTCTTCAGCGACGAGAGCGCGGTCGAGGACGGCGTCTCGACGCCGCACAACACGGCGAAGAAGGTCGCGCTGGACGATGTGGTCTCCGCGACCGGCACGCCGCTCGACCCGACGAAGGTCACCATCCCCGTGGCTCCCGAGCACGGGACCGCCACGGTCGACCCGGTCACGGGCGAGCTGACCTACGCGCCGGTCCCCGGCTACACCGGTGACGATCAGTTCGAGGTGCGCGTGTGCGACACCTCCGCTCCAGTCCAGTGCACGCGGGTGACGATCGAGGTCACGGTCGGCGCGAACACGGTCGAGGCGGCCGACGACTCGGCCACGACGTCGGTCGAGACGCCCCGGACGATCAACGTCCGCGGCAACGACGACAGCGAGTCGGAGCAGCCGTTCGCGGCGCCGACGGTGACGACGGCTCCGGGTCACGGCACCGCCGTGGTCGAGTCCGACGGCCGGATCACGTACACCCCCGAGGACGGCTTCTCCGGTGAGGACACGTTCGAGTACCGCGTGTGCGACACCTCGACGCCCACGCCGGTGTGCGACACGGCCACGGTGACGGTCACGGTCGAGAACGTCTTCGCCGACGAGACCGCCGTCGAGGACGGCGTCGCGACGCCGCAGAACACTCCGAAGGACATCCCGCTCAGTGACGTGGTCTCGCCCTCGGGCAAGCCGCTCGACCCCACCACGGTCACCGTCCCCGACGGTCCCGACCACGGCGAGGTCACGGTCGACCCGACCACGGGCGAGCTGACCTACACCCCGGACCCGGGCTACTCCGGTGACGACGAGTTCGAGGTCCGCGTGTGCGACACCTCGGTCCCGGCCCAGTGCACCACCGTCACGATCGGCGTCGAGGTGTCCGCGAACGCGGTCGCCGCGGCCGACGACTCCGCGACGACGGCGCTCGGCACCGAGGTCGACGTCGACGTGAGGGACAACGACGGCTCGGCCTCCGGCCAGGCCCTGGGGCACCCGACGGTCACGACGGCCCCGGCCCACGGCACCGCCGTGGTGGACGCCGACGGCCTGGTCACCTACACGCCCGAGGCCGGGTTCTCCGGTGAGGACACGTTCGAGTACCGCGTGTGCGACACGTCGACGCCCACGCCGGTGTGCGACACCGCCACGGTCACGGTGACGGTCGTGAACGCGTTCACGAACACTCCGCTGGCCTCCGACGGTGTCGAGACCGACCAGGACGAGGCGCTGACGATCCCGCTCGCCGACCTGGTGAGCTCCGCGGGTGCGGCGCTGGATCCGCAGTCGGTGGTCGCCGGACGCGCGGCCCACGGTGACGTGACCGTCGACCCCCAGACCGGTGCCGTGACCTACACGCCGAACGACGGCTACTCCGGTGACGACGCGTTCGACCTGCGGGTGTGCGACACGTCGAAGCCCGTGCAGTGCCACACCGTGACGATCCCCGTGAAGGTGCGGGCCAACACGGTCGTGACCGGCGACGACAAGGCCACGACCCAGGAGGGTCGACCCGTGGTCATCGAGGTCGAGGGCAACGACACCAGCCGGACCGGTCGTCCGCTCACGGCCGCGCGGGTCACCACGCAGCCGAAGCACGGCGTCGCGGAGGTCCTGCAGGACGGCACCGTGCGCTACACGCCGAAGAAGGGCTTCGTCGGCACGGACTCCTTCGAGTACGAGCGCTGCGACGACTCCACTCCGGTGCCCGTCTGCGACACGGCGACCGTCACGGTGGACGTCACGGCGGCTCCCGACGCGCCGGCCGAGCCGGGCGACGACCCCGACGTCGCGGGTGACGACGACAGTGTCGACGGCAGCGACCGGGGCGACGAGAAGGCCGCCGACCGCGCGGCCGACCGTTCGCCGCTGGC
The DNA here is from genome assembly GCF_054957925.1 of Aeromicrobium sp. JP4. NCBI lineage: Bacteria > Bacillati > Actinomycetota > Actinomycetes > Propionibacteriales > Nocardioidaceae > Aeromicrobium > Aeromicrobium sp. JP4. Next base: position 1,972,937 of record NZ_CM143290.1, on the reverse strand, counting down.
GGACGCGGGCTCGAGCGCCACGCTCGGTGCGCTGGCCGGTGGACTGGGTGCGATCGCGCTCGGTGCTCTCGCCATCGTGATGGCACGCCGCCGCCGGGCCTGATCGCTCGATTCGCCCGGGGTCCTCAGGGGCCCCGGGCGAGTCACGTCCGGAGCCGCTCGGTCCCCGGCTCAGCTGCCGTGGGCGGTGTCGCGTCCGTAGGCGTCGTCGCTCACGCGCCGGATGAAGGCGGCGGACGACTCGCCCGGCAGGGGCGTGTGGAAGGTGACCTCCATGTCGACCCCGAGGTCGTCCAGCGGCACGTTTCCCGGGACGGCGTCGAAGTCGTGCTCCAGCAGCTCGGTGACGAACGTCCACGTGTCCAGGCGGGCCCACTCCACGTCGGGGAAGCCGGCCTCGGCCGCTCGGGCCTCCATGCGCCGCGCGATCAGGAACATCACCTCGTCGGTCCGGTGCGGGTCGCGCGGTGTGACGACGAGCCGGATGACGGTGCCGCCCTGCGCCGCCACGGTCCTCAGCACCTCGAGGGCGGCCTTGCGGCCGAGGGTCTGGGTGCCGGGGTCGTGTCCCTTGAGGGCGCCGGAGACGGTGGGAAAGGACGAGCCCTCCACCGAGGAGCGCACGGGACGGAACATCAGGACCAGGTCGCCGTCGCGGGCGAGCGGGTCGACCGAGTGCACCGACAGGGCGGTGCGCAGCTCACCGCCCTGGATGAACAGCGTGACGGTGGCCCCGTCCACGAACCGCGGAGGCATCGACAGCGCAGCGGTGAGATCCATCCCGTGCGAGGCAGTGCGACCCATCAGGCGCAGCAGGCTGGCGGCCGGGCCGTTCCAGTCCTGGAGCCGCCCGGCGCGGTCGATCACGAAGATGAAGACGCCGATCGAGTTCATCAGGCGGTCCGCCCGTGAGGCCGACCGCGACCACGACCCGACGTGGCTCGTCGTCCACACCAGGACGAGGCAGATCGCGGCGATGGCCAGCGGCGTCAGCGCGGGAACGAGCACCTGGAAGGACACGACGAACAGGCCCGCGACCTCGGCCGCGAGGACGACCCGGCGCACGTGCCTGGACGGGTCGTGCTGGCGTGTGCTCAGCGTGAGGACGCCGGCGCCGAGGAGTCCGAACGCGTAGATCAGGTGCGCCGCGTAGACCGGGCTGTCGTAGTAGCGGTCACCGTCGGTGATGCCGAGCGCCGGCACCATGCCGGCGAAGCTGAGAGCGGCGATCGCCGCCGCGGCGATCCACAGCCAGGGCGCGACCACCCAGCGCCCGTGGACGAGTCGTCGCGCGGCCACGAAGAAGCTGACGGCGCTGACCTGCACGACCACGACGTTGACCGCCACGAGGAGGCTCGGCGCGAGGTCGTCGGGTCCGCGAAGCGCCCGCAGCAGGTTCCAGGCGGCCACCGACAGCACGAGGATGACCACGGGCACCGACACGGCCGGCCGGTGGTGCCGCACCGCCAGGACCGACAGCAGCAGCACTGCCGAGGTCACCAGGTAGGCGGTGGTCATGGCGTGAATTCTGGCAGTCCTCGCGGGCGGTGACCACGCCTTTGTCGCGTCCCCCTGGAATCAGAGGCAGACATCGGCGCGCAGGAACCCCACGGCTCCCACGGGATGCGGCGCATCCTGCGCGGGACGGCGCGTGGAGAACTGCTCGCGGTACAGCCGGCCGTACAGCCCGTCGGGGTCGTCGACGAGCTCGGCGTGGGTGCCCTGCTCCACGACGCGACCGTCGACGAGACCGAAGATCACGTCGGCGTTCTGGATCGTGCTGAGCCGGTGCGCGATGGCGAGCGTGGTGCGGCCGGAGGTGGCCCGCTCGAGCGCCTCCTGCACGAGCCGCTCGGTCTCGTTGTCGAGCGCGCTGGTGGCCTCGTCGAGGATGAGGATGCGCGGGTTCTTCAGCAGGACGCGGGCGATCGCGATGCGCTGCTTCTCGCCGCCGGAGAGCCGGTAGCCGCGCTCGCCCGTGACGGTGTCGTAGCCGTCGGGGAAGCTCATGATCCGGTCGTGGATGTTGGCGTCGGTGGCGGCCGCGACGATCTCCTCAGGCGTGGCCCCCGGCTTGGCGTAGGCGATGTTCTCGCGGATCGTGCCGTGGAAGAGGTAGGGCTCCTGCGTCACCATGCCCACACAGTCGGCCAACGACGACAGGCTGATGTCGCGCACGTCGATGCCGTCGATCAGCACCTGGCCGCGATCGACGTCGTAGAAGCGCGGGACCAGGTAGGTGGCGGTGGTCTTGCCCGAGCCCGAGGGGCCCACGATCGCCGCCAGCTGGCCGCCCTCGATCGTGAACGACAGGTCGGACAGGGCCCAGGCGTCCTCCTGCGCCGTGGACTCGGCGTCGATGGCGCCGGCGGAGTCGCCGAAGCGGTCCTTGGCGGTCTCGCCGGTGAGCGTCCGCGGCTCGGGGTAGCGGAACCACACGTCGCGGAACTCGATCGTGCCCTGCAGGTCGGCCGGGCTCACGTCGCGCGCACCGGGTCGGTCCACGATCGCGGGCTCCAGGTCGAGGTACTCGAAGATGCGGCGGAACAGCGCCAGCGACGTCTGCACGTCGAGCGAGACGCGCATGAGCTGCAGCAGCGGCATCTGCAGGCGGGCCTGCACCGTGGTGAACGCCACGAGGGTGCCCGCGGTCAGCGAGGCGGGATCGCCGGGGAGTCGCCCCGCGATGATGAAGCCGGCGAACAGGTAGATGATCGCCGGGGTGATGGCGAAGAAGGTCTGCACCGTGGCGAAGAACAGCCGGCCGGTCATCGCCTGCTCGACCTGCAGGCGGGTCTGCTCGAGGTTCGCCGTCCGGTAGCGCTCGGCCTCGGACCTGCTGCGGTTGAACACCTTGGCGAGCAGGATCCCCGAGACGCTGAGCGACTCCTCGGTGATCGCGGTCATCTCCGAGAGGCTCTCCTGCGTGCGCCGGGCCAGCTGCTGGCGGCGCCGGCCGACCTTGAGCTGGAGCCACACGAACAGCGGCATGAGGATCAGCGTGAGGATCGTGAGCTCCCACGACAGGATGACCATCGAGATGAACGCCGCGGTGACCGTGACGGTGTTCTGCAGGATCGAGGTGGCGGTGTCCGTGAGAACGGTGCGGACCCCCGCCACGTCGTTGGCGAGCCTCGACTGGATCGCACCGGTCTTCGTGGTGGTGAAGAAGGCCAGCTCCATCTTCTGCAGGTGGGCGAACAGCTCGCTGCGCAGGTCGGCCATCGCCGAGTTGCCGATCGTGGACGTCAGCCAGTTCTGGGCGATGTTGAGCATCGACGCCAGGATCGGCAGCGCGCACATGCCGGCGACGAGCCAGCCCAGCAGGCCGAGGTCGGGACCTCCCTCGCCGAACAGCGCGTCGTCGAAGACCGCCTGGGTGAGGAACGGGACGATCGAGGTGAGCAGCGCCGCGAGCACGACGATGACCCCGACCGAGGCCATCTTGGCGCGGTAGGGGCGCAGCAGGGTGGCGATGCGCCGCAGCACCGGGCGGTTGTCCGCAGCGATCTCGGCATCGCTCAGGTGCGTGACGGACGGGCCCGGTCGCGGCACGGCTTCAGTCCCCGATCCGTGTCAGGTCGACCGTGCCGAGGTCGGCCGGGACGAGCTCGAGGGTGCCCCAGCCGCCGACCTCGTTGCGCAGGAACGCCCACACGAACAGCTCGCTGGTGACGAGCTGCTCGTCGATGTCGAGACTGAACTCCACGGGCACGCCGTCGGCCGGGAGGGCCGTGGCGGCGAGCACCTCGCCGTCGGCGTCGACGACCTTGACCGTGGCCACCCCGCCCGGGGGGAACGCGATCTTCTCGCGGACGGACAGGGAACCGGAGACGGTCAGCATCGACATGCGGCCAGCCTATGCCCGCGCCCCGACACCCGCCGCCGCCACCGACGACGACGCCGCGGAGCCCCCGAGGGGACTCCGCGGCGTCGGCGGGGTGGGCGGATCAGCCGCAGAGCTCGTCGAGCTTCTCGCCCTTCTTCTGGATGTCGGTGGAGAGCGTGCTCATCTCCTTGGACACCTCCTGGAGCTTCGTGGTGTCCTGGCCGGCGGCCTTGAGGTCGGCGAAGGCGCCCTCGAGCTTGTCGAACTCGGCCGAGAGCGCGGCGATGGCGTCCTTGACCTCCTGGTTGTCCAGCTTCTTCTGCGTCTTCTGCAGAGCGTCGCCCATCGAGGCGATCGTCTCGGTGGCCTTGTCGCTGTCGGTGGGGTCGATGCCGCTCAGGTCACCCATCGCGTCCTTGACCTCCTTCTCGGCCACCTTGCAGGCGTCCTCGACGGACTGGCCGCCACCGCCACAGGCGGTGAGCCCCAGGGACAGGACCACGGCGGCGAGTGCGGCGGCAGGCTTGCGAACGTTCATGTTTCCCCCTCGTCGGTGCGGCGCCGTCCCGATACGGTCGCCGCGTTTCTCCGGGAATCGTGTCATGCGGAGGCGTCATCGGTCTGCGTGGGCCGCCGAAGACGAGGTCCGGCCCCCCGGAATCGGGGGGCCGGAACGGAGGCGATCAGTGGCCGAAGCGGCGCAGTCGCAGCGAGTTGGTCACCACGAACACCGAGCTCGCGGCCATCGCGAAGCCCGCGATCATCGGGCTCAGGAAGCCCAGGGCGGCCAGCGGGATCGCGGCGACGTTGTAGGCGAAGGCCCAGAACAGGTTGCCCTTGATCGTGCGCAGCGTGGCCCGCGACAGCTCGACCGCGGTGACGGCCGTGGCCAGGTCGCCGTGCACGAGCGTGAGGTCGCTCGCGGCGATCGCCACGTCGGTGCCGGTGCCCATCGCGATCCCGAGGTCGGCCCCGGCGAGCGCCGCGGCGTCGTTGACGCCGTCGCCGACCATCGCCACCACGCGACCCTGCTCCCGCAGCTCGCGCACGACGTCGAGCTTGTCCTGCGGGGTCACCTCGGCGTGCACCCGGTCGATGCCGACCTCGGCCGCCACGGCCGTGGCCACGCGCTCGTTGTCGCCGGTCAGCAGGATCGGCTCGAGGCCCAGGCGCCGCAGGTCGGCGACGGCCTCGCGCGACGACTCCTTCACCCGGTCGGCCACGGTGATCGTGCCGAGGACCTCGCCGTCGCGGGAGACCGCGATGACGGTGCCGGTGCGGTCGGGCCGGTCGTCGGCGCCGATCCAGCCCGGGCGGCCCGCGCGGACGACGTGGCCGTCGACCGTGCCCTCGACGCCCTGTCCCGCGTGGTTGCGGAACGCCGTCACGGGGAGCGGCTCGGCGAGTGCCGCGATCGCCCGCGCCACGGGATGCTCGGACGCGGCCTCCACCGACGCGGCCAGCCGGTGCAGCTCGTCGACATCCACGCCGGGGGCGGGGTCGACGTGCGCGACCGTCATCGTGCCGGTCGTGATGGTGCCGGTCTTGTCCAGCACGATCGTGTCGATCGCGCGGGTGGACTCCAGCACCTGCGGACCCTTGATGAGGATGCCGAGCTGGGCTCCTCGGCCCGTGCCCACCATCAGCGCGGTGGGCGTGGCCAGACCGAGCGCACACGGGCAGGCGATGATCAGCACCGCCACGGCGGCCTCGAAGGCGCCGATGCCAGGCGCCACGAGCAGCCACACGAGCAGCGTGACGGCCGAGATCGCGATGACGCCGGGGACGAACCAGGCGGAGATGCGGTCGGCGAGCCGTTGCACCTCGGCCTTTCCCTCCTGGGCCTCCTCGACGAGCCGTGCCATCTGGGCCAGCTGGGTGTCCTGGCCGACCGCGGTGGCGCGCACGACGAGGCGTCCCGACTGGTTGACCGTGGCGCCCGTGACGGTGTCGCCCGTGGCGACGTCGATCGGGACGGACTCGCCGGTCAGCATCGACTCGTCCACGGCCGAGGCGCCGTCGACGACGTCACCGTCGGTGGCGATCTTCTCGCCGGGACGCACGACGAACGTGTCACCCGCGTGGAGCTGCTCGATCGGCACCTCGACCTCGCGGCCGTCGCGCAGGAGGGTGACCTGCTTGGCGCCGAGGTCCATGAGGGCGCGCAGGGCGGCGCTCGACCGGCCCTTCGCGGTGGCCTCGAGGTAGTGGCCGGCGAGGATGAACGTGGTCACCGCGGCAGCCGTCTCGAAGTAGTAGTGCCCGTGCTCCACGCCGTGGCCCGTGACGCCGATCCACAGCTGGACCAGCGACCAGGCGTACGCCGCCGTGACGCCCATGCTGATGAGCGTGTCCATCGTGGCCGCGCCGTGGCGCAGGTTGAGCACCGCCGACCAGTGGAACGGGTAGGCGCACCACAGCACGACGGGCGTCGTCAGCGCGAGCGCGACCCACGGCCACCCGGTGAACTGCAGGCCCGGGACCATCGAGATCGCCAGGACGGGCAGCGTGAGGATCGTGGCGACGATCAGGCGCCGGCGCATCGACTCGGCCGAGTGCAGGCCGCCGTGGGCGGCGTGGCCCTCATGACCGGCGTGCGGGTCGTGGACCTGCGCCGTGTAGCCGGTCTTCTCCACGGTCTGGACCAGCTCGTCCGGGTCCACGGCGTGGTGCGCGTGGACGGTGGCCTTCTCGGTCGCGTAGTTGACCGTGGCCTCCACGCCGTCGAGCCGGTTCAGCTTCTTCTCGATGCGCGCGGCGCACGACGTGCAGCTCATGCCGCCGATGTCGAGCCGGTACGTGGTGGTCTGCTCGACCCCGGTCTCGTGCGTGGTCATCAGGCCAGCGGCAGGTCGCGCGGACCCGCCAACGCGTAGCCGGCCTCGTCCACGGCGGCCGCGACCGCGGCGTCGTCGAGCGGGGCCGTGCTGGTCACGGTGACCGCACCGGAGGCGACGTCGACCGCGACGTCCTCGACGCCGGGCAGGGTCGAGATCTCCTCGGTGACGGAGGCGGCGCAGTGGCCGCAGGTCATGCCGGTGACGGTGTAGGTGGTGGTGCTCATCCTCAACTCCTCACGAGACGCGCGATGGCGTCGGACGCTTCCTTGATCTTCAGGTCGGCCTCGGGGCCGCCCTTGGCGGCGGCATCGGCGACGCAGTGGGCCAGGTGCTCGTCGAGCAGCTTCAGCGCCACCGCCTCGAGTGCCTTGGTGGTCGCGCTGATCTGGGTCAGCACGTCGATGCAGTAGGTGTCGGACTCGACCATGCGGTTGATCCCGCGGACCTGGCCCTCGATGCGGGCCAGCCGCTTCAGGACGGCCGCCTTGTCGTCGGCGTATCCGGGATGTTCATGGCTCATGTCTCGACCATACCCCTAGGGGGTACCCGTATCAAGTCCCGAACGGCCCACGCGGCGGACGAAGGCGGTGCGGCCTCATTTAGAGTCCCCTGCATGAGCGAAGTTCCCGGACTGGACGGAGTGCTCGGTGTCGAGCACGTCGAGCTGACTCCCGAGAAGGTGGTGGTGCGCTTCACCATCACCGACCGCCACCTGCAGCCCTTCGGCATCCCGCACGGCGGCATCTACTGCGCGGTGCACGAGTCGACCGCGAGCATGGCCGGCCAGATCTGGCTGGGCACGAAGGGCGTCGTCGTCGGCACCAACAACTCCACCGACTTCCTGCGCCAGGCGCGCAACGGCGACACCATCACCGTCACGGCGACGCCGATCCACCGCGGCCGCACGCAGCAGCTGTGGCACCTGGACTCGGTCAACCAGGACGGGAAGCTCATCGCGCAGGGCCAGGTGCGCCTGGCGAACCTCGACCAGGAGGTCCCGCCGGAGGCCGTGGAGGCGATGAAGGGCAACCTCGCGCCCTGAGTCCACGCTCCCGGACGTGATCGAGGGATCAGGCCCGAGCCGCTAGGATGGGGTGGTCCGCGCGCGACTGGCGTTGAGGTGGCTACCACCAGGGAGCCGTGGACAGCACGACTTACGGGACCGTTCGCCTGGGCCCCGCGTCAGCCCGATCGACCGCTGACCCGGAGGCCACACACGATGACGATGATGAGCATGAGCTTCGACGTTCACGAACCGATGACCACGATCGACGACCAGGACGTCAAGGTCCTGCTCCTCGAGAACATCCACGCCGACGGCGCGGACTTCCTGCGCAACAAGGGCTACCAGGTCGAGACGCGCAGCGCCGCGCTCACCGAGGACGAGCTCATCGAGGCCGTCAAGGGCGTCCACCTGCTCGGCATCCGCTCGACGACATACATCACCGAGAAGGTCCTGGAGAACGCTCCCGACCTGCTCGCGATCGGCGCGTTCTGCATCGGCACGAACCAGATCGACCTCGCCGCCACCAAGCGCCACGGCGTCGCGGTCTTCAACGCGCCCTACTCCAACACGCGCAGCGTCGTCGAGCTGGCGATCGCCGAGATCATCTCGCTCGCCCGCCGCCTGCACGAGAAGTCCACCGCCATGCACGGCGGCGTGTGGAACAAGTCGGCCGCCGGCAGCCACGAGGTGCGCGGCCGCACGCTCGGCATCGTCGGCTACGGCAACATCGGCAGCCAGCTCTCGGTCATCGCCGAGGCGCTCGGCCTGTCGGTCGTGTTCTACGACATCGACGACAAGCTCGCGCTGGGCAACGCCAAGAAGTGCGCCACGATCGACGAGCTGCTCGCCATCTCCGACGTCGTCTCGCTGCACGTCGACGGCCGCCCGGGCAACGCGGGCCTGTTCGGCGACGAGCAGATGCGCGCGATGAAGCCGCGCTCGCTGTTCCTCAACCTGTCGCGGGGCATCGCCGTGGACACCTCGGCGCTGCGCCGCCACTTGGAGTCGGGCCACATCGCCGGCGCCGCCCTCGACGTCTTCCCCGTGGAGCCGAAGGCCCAGGGCGACCCGTTCGAGAGCGAGCTGCGCGGCGTGCCGAACGTGATCCTCACGCCGCACGTCGGTGGCTCCACCGAGGAGGCCCAGCAGGACATCGGCCGCTTCGTCGCGTCGAAGCTGCGTGCCTACGCCAAGGCCGGCACGACGAACCTGTCCGTCACGTTCCCCGAGCTGAACCTGCCGAGCGACCCGGCGCGTCACCGCCTCGCGCACGTGCACCACAACGCCCCGGGCGTGCTCGCCACGATCAACACGATCCTGGGCGACCACGGGGTGAACATCGAGGGCCAGCAGCTCGCCACCCGCGGCGAGCTGGGCTACGTCGTCACCGACGTCTCGGCCGAGGTCGGCGCCGACGTGCTCAAGGAGCTCGCCGCGCTGCCCGAGACCGTGCGCCTGCGCCAGCTGAGCTGACCCGGTCTCGATACGCCTGCTCGTTCCTCGCAGCGCTACTCGACCACCGGTGATCGAGTAGCTCGCGAGCGCAGCGAGCGGCGTATCGAGATCATGGCGACGGGGCCCGGTGCTAGTCCTAGCACCGGGCCCCGTCGCGTCTCAGCCCTCGCCGAGGCGCCGCAGGGTCTCGGCGACCCCGTCGTCGATCCGCACCGTGGCCAGCTCGTCGCCGCGGGTCGGGCCGCGGTTGATGATCACGATCTCCATGCCGTCCTTGGCCGCCCGCCGCACGAAGCGCAGGCCGCTCATCACCTGCAGCGACGAGCCCAGCACGACGAGCGCCGCCCCCTCGCGGCCCGCGCGCTCCACGAGTTCGAAGCAGTGGTTCACCTTCGGCTTGGGCACCGACTCGCCGAAGAACACCACGTCAGGCTTGAGCCGGCCGCCGCACTGGGTGCAGTCGGCCACGACGAAACCCGCGGTGTCCTCGAGGTCGACGTCGCCGTCGGGCGCGATCGTGACCTCCTGCTCGGTCCAGCCCGGGTTCAGCGCGTCGAGCCGCGCCTGCACCTCGGTCCGGCTCGTGACGTCGCCGCAGTCGAGGCAGATCACCCGGTCGAGCCGGCCGTGGAGGTCGACGACGTCGAGCGAGCCGGCCTTCTCGTGGAGGCCGTCGACGTTCTGGGTGATGAGCCCGACGAGCCGGTCCTGGCGCTCGGCGAGAAAGCGGTGGGTGAAGTTCGGCTCGGCGCCGCCCATCCGGCTCCAGCCCAGGTGCGCCCTGGCCCAGTAGCGCTGGCGGTTGGCCGGCGAGGCGATGAAGTCCTGGTACGTCATCGGCTGCCGCGGCACCGACTCGGGGCCGCGGTAGTCGGGGATGCCGGAGTCGGTGCTGACGCCCGCGCCGGTGAGCACCAGCCACCGGCGCTCGAACCAGTCGCTCACCCGGCCCCCGGGCGGCGCCGCGCGCCGATGTCGAAGGTGCGCTGCTCCAGTGCCTCAGAGCGTGACGCCAGCGCATCGAAGCGGGCGTCCACGGCGAACCCCACCAAGGTGATGATCGACTCCAGGTCCATGACGGGCACTCCTCCAGTGTGACGGCTGCCGGTGACGATGTCAGCCCGCGACGGTGCCGCGCACCCGCCCGTCCACAGGCTCACACCGTCGCGAGGGTGACCAGCTTCTCGACGGTGTTGAGGTTGCGTCCGGTGCCGTGACTTCCGAGCGTCCGCAGGATCAGCGCGGGCGTCAGCTTCGTGTTCGCGACCCCGTCGGCGTAGCGGATGTGCAGGTCACGGCCGATCACGGCGAGCCGGTCGGGCAGACCGCGGGCCATCAGGGCGTCGACCTGCTCGGCGCTCGGCGGCTCGAGCAGGAAGTAGACGTGGTGCGCCTTGCGCTCGCCCTCGATCGCGAACGGGTGCGCCTCCAGCGCCGCACGCAACTCCTCGGGGGAGCGGCTGATCGCCTCGCGGAAGAACCCGAACCGCTCCTCGATCGCTCGCTCGAGGGCCCGGTCGAACGCCTCCGGCTCGTCGACGTCCACCAGCAGGTTCCCCGACGCGATGAACGTCGAGACGTCCCGCGCGCCGAGCTCCTGCGCGACCTCGCGCAGCTCCGCCATCGGCAGCTTCGAGCCGCCGACGTTCACCGCTCGCAGCAGCACCACTCGTCTGGCCATGTCCCCAGTGTGCTGCGACCGGTGGACAGATTCCCCGGTTACGTGGGTTCTCTCGCACTTACCGGGGATGCGATCCCCGGGAAGTGACAGCAAACCCACGTAACCGGGGAAACCGTCAGAGCCGAGCCGCCAGCTCGGTGGCCTGCCGGATGGCGCGCTTGGCGTCGAGCTCGGCGGCGACGTCGGCGCCGCCGATGACGTGGACGGAGACGCCTGCGGCCTCGAGCGGCTCGACGAGGTCGCGCACCGACTCCTGGCCTGTGCACAGCACGATCGTGTCGGCGGCGATGAGGCGCGACTCGGGGGAGTCGCCGTCGGCGCCGACCGTCACGTGCAGGCCGTCGTCGTCGATGCGGTCGTACCGGACGCCCCCGACGAACTCGACGCCCGAGTCCTTCAGCGTCGTGCGGTGCACCCAGCCCGTGGTCTTGCCGAGGTCCTTGCCGAACGTCGTGGCCTTGCGCTGGAGCAGCGTCACGGCGCGCCTCGGCGGGGCCTTGGTCTTCGTGGCGAGCCCGCCGCGCTCGACCTCGGGGTCGGTGACGCCCCAGCGGGACATCCAGTGCTCGAGCGACTCGCCGGACTCGTGCAGCAGGAACTCCGACACGTCGTAGCCGATGCCGCCGGCACCGAGGACGGCCACCCGCTCGCCGGCGACGGCCTGCTCGCGGATCAGCTGCTGGTAGGTCACGACCGAGGGATGGTCGACACCCGGGATCGCGGGCACGCGCGGCTCGACGCCCGTTGCGATGACCACCTCGTCGAAGTCGCTGAGGTCCTCGACGGAGGCCCAGCGGTTCAGGTGCACCTTCACGCCGCGGCGCTCGAGCATCACCGAGTAGTAGCGAATCGTCTCGGCGAAGTCCTCCTTGCCGGGGATCTGCATCGCGAGGCGGAACTGGCCGCCGATCTCGGGCAGTGCCTCGAACAGCTCGACCTCGTGACCGCGCCCCGCGAGCTCGACGGCGGCCGCCAGTCCCGCCGGTCCCGCGCCGACGACGGCGATCCGCTTCGTGGACCGGGTGGGCAGCAGGACCAGCTCGGTCTCGTGCGCCGCCCGCGGGTTCAGCATGCAGGTGGCCCGCTGGTTCTTGAACGTGTGGTCCAGGCACGCCTGGTTGCAGGCGATGCACGTGATGATCTCGTCGGAGCGCCCGTCGGCGGCCTTGTTCACGAAGTCGGCGTCGGCGAGCAGCGGCCGCGCCATCGAGATCAGGTCGGCCTCGCCGGCGGCCAGGATCGCCTCGGCCTGCTCGGGGGTGTTGATGCGGTTGGATGCGACGACCGGCACCGAGACCTCGGCGCGCAGCTTCGCCGTGACCCACGTGAATGCGCCGCGCGGCACGCTCGTGACGATCGTCGGGATCCGTGCCTCGTGCCAGCCGATGCCGGTGTTGAGGATCGTGACCCCCTCGTCCTCGAGGGCCTTCGCGAGCGCGATGGTCTCCTCCCACGACTGCGCGTCGTCGACGAGGTCGAGCAGGCTGATCCGGTACTGGACGATGAAGTCGTCGCCGACGAGCTCGCGGGTGCGACGCACGATCTCCACCGGGAACCGCATGCGCTTCTCGGCGGACCCACCCCACGCGTCGGTGCGGGTGTTGGTGCGCGCCGCGAGGAACTGGTTGATCAGGTAGCCCTCGGAGCCCATGATCTCGACGCCGGCGTAGCCGGCGCGCTTCGCGAGGGCGGCCGACCGCGCGAAGTCGGTGACCGTGCGGTCGACCTCCTTCGTCGACATCGGGGACACCCGGAACGGCGTGATCGGCGACTTCACCGACGACACGCCCTTCTTGAACGGCGAGTAGCCGTAGCGGCCCGCGTGCAGGATCTGCAGCGCGATCTTGCCGTCGTGCTCGTGCACCGCATCGGTGACGAGACGGTGCTTGTCGGCGTGCCGCTTCCGCGACATCTCCGAGCCGAACGGCAGCAGCCAGCCGCGCCAGCTGGGCGCGAACCCGCCCGTGATCGACAGGGCGACGCCGCCCTTGGCGCGCTCGGCGAAGTAGGCCGCGAGCTTCGGCAGGTCCTTCGCGTGGTCCTCCAGGCCGGTGTGCATCGAGCCCATCACCACGCGATTGCGCAAGGTGGTGAAGCCGAGGTCGAGCGGACTCAGCAGGTGCGGGAACTCGCTCACCGCTGCTGCTCCGCGAAGGCGGCGGCGTCGGCCTGGATCTGCGGGAACTCCGCGGCCATGGCCTCCATGAGGGCCGTGGCGCCCGACATCGGGCGGACCATCACGGTGAACTCGGTGATGAGGCCCTCGTCGTTCGTCGTGATGAAGTCGCAGCCGTTCACGGTGACGTCGCCGATCCTCGTCTCGAAGAGGAGTGCGCTGCGGTTCCCCTCCTCGATGGAGCCCACGTAGTGGAGGTCCTCGAAGACCCGCGCGACCCCGTTGAGGATCGCCGTGGTGATCGCCTTGCCGGGGTACGGCTTGTGGGCGACGGGACTGCGGAACACGACGTCGTCGGCCAGCAGGTCCTCGACCCCGGCCAGGGAGCCGGTGGCGATGCCGCGCTCGACGAGTTCTCGGAAGGCCTTCATGGGCGGGTTCCCTTCGGTGGGGACAATGGAGGGGTGATCGGAAAGCTCGCGTCCTGGCTGCTCATCGCGGCCGGCGTCTTCAACATCGTCATCTGGCCCCGCTTCTTCAAGGCGATCGTCGACGACGACCGCGCGTGGGGCGGGGCGAGGTGGCAGGAGCCGACGTCGTTCTTCTGGGTGCACCTGGTGCTGATCGGCACGGCGATGACGCTGGGCGTGATCGTGCTCGTCATCGGGATCCGCGCGCTTCGAGGACAGTGAGGATCTCGTCGCACCAGGCGATGCCCTGACGCTCGCCGAGGATGCCGCCGCGCAGCGCCAGCCACGAGCCGAGGTCCGGACCGTCGAGCGCGGAGGGATCGGGGTAGAAGCGGGCCTCGCTGGCCTCGTACTCGGCCAGCCGCTCGGCATGGGCGGCGCGACGGGCGCGCGTGTCGGCGAGCACGGTCCGGGCGTCGCGGAAGGCGCGCAGCTTCACGGCGAAGTCGCTGCGCAGCGCCTCGCGCTCGGTCGGCTGGGCGGCCCACCGATCGAGCTCCGCGGCGCCGTCGGGCGTGATCGCGTAGGTCTTCTTGTCGGGTCGGCCGTCCTGCTCCTGCAGGGTGCTCTCGACCCAGCCGGCCTCCTGCATCCGCGCCAGCACCTTGTAGATCTGCTGGTGGCTGGCCGGCCAGAAGTAGCCGATGGAGGCGTCGAAGCGGCGGGCGAGGTCGTAGCCGCTGGCGGCGCGCTCGGTCAGCGACACCAGGATCGCGTGGTCGAGGGCCATGCGGGGAGCCTAGGGCTCGGCCGGACCATATGCAACGAGGTTCATACGTATCCGCACGACGAGACGGTGTCTCGTGCCCATTACGATGGGCACCATGAAGCGATCCCTGCTCGCCGTCCCCCTGGCGCTCATGCTCTCCGTCGCGGCCGGCTGCGCGCCGTCCGACGACTCCGACGACGCGAAGGCGTCCGAGTCCACCGCCTCCGCCTCCGCCGGCGGCGAGTGCGCCGCCGACCAGCTGCCGCTGACCACGTCCGGCAAGCTCACGATCGCCACCGACGACCCCGCGTTCGAGCCGTGGTTCACCGACAACGATCCCAGCAACGGCGAGGGCTTCGAGTCCGCCGTGGCCTACGCCGTGGCCGAGGAGATGGGCTTCACCCGCGACCAGGTGGCGTGGACGAAGGTTCCGTTCAACGTCTCCTACCAGCCGGGCAAGAAGGCCTTCGACTTCGACATCAACCAGATCTCGATCACGGAGGAGCGCCAGAACGCTGTCGACTTCAGCAAGCCGTACTACTCGGCCGCGCAGGCGATCATCGTCCGGAACGACTCCGAGTTCGCCGACGCCTCCAGCCTCGCCGACTTCCGCACCGCCAGCCTGGGCGCCCAGATCGGCACCACCTCGCTCAAGGCGATCGAATCGCTCGAGACCGAGGACGCCCCCCTGGTCTACGACGACACCACCAAGGCGGCCCTCGCCCTGGCCAACGGCCAGGTCGACGGCATCGTGGCCGACCTGCCCAGCGCCTTCTACCTCGTCGCCGCCGAGCTCGAGGACGCCACGATCGCCGGCCAGTTCGAGTTCGACGGCGGTGAGCCCGAGCAGTTCGGTCTCCTGCTGCAGAAGGACAGCGAGCTGACCCCGTGCGTCGACCAGGCGGTCACCGCCCTGACCGAGGACGGCACGCTGGCCGACCTCGAGCAGAAGTGGCTGTCGGCGTCGCAGGACGTCCCCGTCCTGAAGTGACCCGGTGACCCACGACGCGGGGCTCGCGAGCCCTCCCCCTCCGTCCGCTCGGCAGCAGCAGCGCAACGCCTTCCGGCGCCGGCGCACGCTGCGCCGCGTGGTGGTGGGGACGATCTCGAGCCTCGTCGTCCTGGGCCTGCTGGCCTGGGTCGTCACGTCGGCACCGGGCTGGCCCCGCGTCCGCGAGACGTTCTTCAGCGGCTACCACGCCCGCGAGTCCTTCCCCGCGATCCGTGACGCGTTCTGGCTGAACGTGCGGCTCTTCCTCACGGTCGAGCTGCTCGTGCTGCCGCTGGCGCTGCTCGTCGCGGTGGTCCGCGTGATCCCGGCGCCGGCGATGGCGCCCTTCAAGTTCCTCGCCGCCGCCTACACCGACGTGTTCCGTGGCATCCCCACGATCCTCGTCGTGATGCTGGTGGGCTTCGGCTTCCCGGCGCTCGGCCTGGCCGGGGTCCCCACCAGCCTGTTCTGGCTCGGCGTCATCGCCCTGACGCTGAGCTACGGCGCCTACGTGGCCGAGGTGATCCGGGCGGGCATCCTGTCGGTGCACCCCACGCAGTGGGCGGCCGGTCGCGCCCTCGGTCTGGGGTACGGCCAGACGCTGACGCGCGTGATCCTGCCGCAGGCCGTCCGCAACGTCACGCCGCCGCTGATGAACGACTTCGTGTCGCTGCAGAAGGACACCGCGCTGGTGTCGACGATCGGCCTGGTCGAGGCGCTCCGCGCGGCCTCGGTCTACCAGGCCACCACGTTCAACGTGACCTCGCTGTGCGTGGCCGCGCTGTTCTTCATCGTCGTGACGATCCCGCTGGCGCGGTTCACCGACTGGCTCACCATCCGTTCCATGCGTCGTCAGGGAGGCCAGTGATGCTGCGCGTCGAGGGAGTCCGCAAGTCGTTCGGCGACCACGTCGTGCTCGACGGGATCGACCTGACGGTCGGCCGCGGCGAGGTGGTGTGCCTCATCGGAGCGTCCGGGTCGGGCAAGTCCACCCTGCTGCGCTGCATCGACCTGCTCGAGCTGACTGACGACGGCGACATCTTCCTGGGCGACCTCGAGCTGACCGACCCGGCCATCGACGAGAACGCGGCCCGCGCGCGGATCGCGTTCGTGTTCCAGGCGTTCAACCTGTTCCCGCACCTCAGCGTCCTGCAGAACCTCGTGCTGGGACCGCGCCGGGTCAAGGGGGTCTCCCGGTCGCAGGCCACGCGGCGGGCCCACGAGCTGCTCGCGCGCGTCGGTCTCGACGCGAAGGCGGCGGCGTACCCGGACTCGCTCTCCGGTGGTCAGCAGCAGCGGGTCGCGCTGGCCCGGGCGATGGCGATGGATCCCGAGCTGCTGCTGCTCGACGAGGTCACGTCCGCGCTCGACCCGCTGCTCGTGGCCGAGGTGCTCGATGTCGTCCGCGAGCTCAAGGACGAGGGCCGCACGATCGTCATGGCGACGCACGAGATGGACTTCGCCCGCGAGTGCGCCGACCGGATCGTGTTCCTGGCCGAGGGCCGGATCGTCGAGTCCGGGCCGCCCGAGCAGTTGTTCACCGCGCCGCGCGACCCGCGCACCGCGGCCTTCCTGGCCCGCCACTCCGGCGCCCGCTGACGCATCTCGATAGTCCCCCGCGAGCGGGAGGTGCCCCCACGACTCGCTGCGCTCGCCGGCACTCGATCACCGGCCGGGCCGGTGATCGAGTAGCTCGCGAGGAACGAGCGGCGTATCGAGACCAGCGCTCAGGCGACGGAGGAGTCGTCCCGGGCCGCGGTGGCGCGGGCGGTGGTGGCGCGGATCGCCGCGACGACCTGCTCGGGGGAGTCGCCCATGGGCACGTGGCCGCAGTCGGCGAGGGTCACGAACTCCACGCCGCGCATCCGCTTCGCGGCCAGCTTGGCCTGCGACTTGTGCAGGATGAGGTCCTTGTCGCCCCACGCGATCGTGATCGGCACCCTGGCCGAGCCGCGGAACGACTCGGGACTGGTGAAGCCCAGCGGGAAGCAGCGGATGAAGTAGCGCCAGAAGCCCTGGCCGTGCCTCATCGCGAGGGCGTCGCCGTAGACGCGCTCGGCGGTGTAGCGGTCAGGGTGGCTGTAGAGCGAGAAGCCGATGAGGCGGCGACCGATCGGCAGGCGCGAGACCGCCCGCAGGACCCGCTTCGGCAGGTACGAGCCCAACTTGAGCGGCAGCAGGGTGACGGTGGCCTGCAGGAGGCTCCACGGCCGGAAGTAGCCCGCGGGGGACAGGCAGGTGGCCGAGCGCACGTCGCCGCGCTGGGCGAGCGCGATCGAGAGCAGTCCGCCGAGCGAGTTCCCGACGACGTGGGGGCGGTCGACTCCCCAGGCCGTGAAGTTCTCCGCAATCGCGGCGGCCACGTTCTCGGCCGAGTAGCCCGTGCCGTGGGGCAGGGGCGGCGAGTCGCCGAGACCGGGAAGGTCGGCGGCGATGACGTCGTAGTGCCGTGCCAGCTCGTCGAGGACCGGCTCGTACGCGGCGCGGCGGTGCCCGATGCCGTGCAGCAGGACGAGCGGCTCGCCCTGGCCGCGTCGTGTGTAGGCCATCTCGCTCAACATTGGGGACTCCTCAGGCTCACCCACCGGACGCCCGCCCGATGTGACATCGACGATGTCGCATGCAGCATCGCACAGATTTCGCCGGGTGTGAACGGGACCACGCGGGCCCGCCCCGCGAGGCCGCGGCACCGCGGTTGCCACTGTGACAGCGATGGTGTCAGAATCACGGCGTGACCCAGAGCACAGGACCCCTCGCCGGGGTGCGCGTCGTCGAGATCGTCGGGATCGGCCCGGGCCCGTTCGCGGCCATGCTGCTCGCCGATCTCGGTGCCGACGTCATCCGCATAGATCGACCGGGCGGCAACGCCCTGCAGGTCGCGCCGCCCGAGCGCGACGTCCTGGGCCGCAACCGGCCCAGCGTGGCCATCGACCTCAAGCACGAGCAGGGTGTCGCAATGGTGCTCGACCTCGTCGAGCGTGCCGACATCCTGATCGAGGGATTCCGTCCCGGGGTGATGGAGCGCCTCGGGCTGGGACCCGAGGTCGCCCTCGCGCGCAACCCGCGCCTCGTCTACGGCCGGATGACCGGCTGGGGCCAGAGCGGCCCGCTCGCCGACGCCGCGGGACACGACATCAACTACATCGCGGTCGCCGGCGGGCTGGACCCGATCGGCCGTGCCGGCGGACCCCCGCAGGTCCCGCTGAACCTGCTGGGCGACTTCGCGGGCGGGTCGATGTACCTCGTCACGGGCGTGCTGGCCGCCCTCACCCACGCGCGCGGCACCGGGCAGGGCCAGGTCGTCGACGCGGCGATCACCGACGGCGTGGCGCACCTGCTGTCGATGACCATCAGCATGCAGCAGTCGGGCGCGTGGTCGCCGCGCCGCGGCACGAACCTGCTCGACACCGGCGCCCCGTTCTACGACGTCTACGAGACCTCCGACGGCTACTGGATGAGCGTCGGCGGGCTCGAGCCGCAGTTCTGGTACGCCATGCAGGAGGTCTTCGCCTCCGTCGGCCTGGGCGACCTGCCCGACCGCAACGACCCGAAGAACTGGGCCGACCTGCGCGACACCCTGCGCACGTGGTTCCTCAGCCGCACCCAGGAGGAGTGGACCACCCTCTTCGCCGGCACCGACGCGTGCGTCGCACCCGTCATGCCGACGGAGGAGGCCTACGAGCACCCGCACAACGTCGCCCGCGGCACCTACGTCTCGGCGTTCGGCATCACCCAGCCCGCTCCCGCTCCGCGCTTCTCGGCGACGGAGACCGGGATCCACCGCGCCCCGGAACGCCCGGGCGCCAGCACCCGCGAGGCGTTGACCGCGTGGGGCATCGAGGACGTGGACGACCTCATCGAGAGCAAGGTCGCCGTCCAGGACGAGGAGAACTGATGGAACGCACCCTGTTCGAGCCCGAGCACCAGTCGTTCCGCGACACCGTGCGCGTCTTCCTCGAGAAGGAGGTCGTGCCCCACCACGACGAGTGGGAGCGCGAGGGCATCGTCCCGCGCGAGGTGTGGACGCGGGCCGGCGAGCTGGGCCTGCTCGGCTTCATGATGCCCGAGGAGTTCGGCGGTGGCGGCGTCTCGGACTTCCGCTACAACGCGGTGCTCCAGGAGGAGCTCACCCGCATCGGCGCCAGCGGTGTCGGCTTCGCCCTGCACACCGACCTGGTGTCGGGCTACCTGCTCAGCTACACGAACGACGAGCAGAAGCGCCGCTGGTTCCCCAAGTTCGTCTCCGGCGAGATGATCACCGCGATCGCGATGACCGAGCCGGGCACCGGGTCCGACCTGCAGGGCATCAAGACCACGGCGGTCCGCGAGGGCGACCACTACGTCGTCAACGGCGCGAAGACCTTCATCACGAACGGCATCAACGCCGACTTCGTGATCGTCGCGTGCAAGACCGATCCCGACGCCGGCGCGATGGGCGTCTCGCTGATCGTGCTCGAGCGCGGCATGGAGGGGTTCGAGCGCGGCCGCAACCTCGACAAGCTGGGGCTCAAGGCGCAGGACACCGCCGAGCTGTTCTTCGACGACGTCCGCGTACCGGTGGAGAACCTGCTCGGCGAGGAGGGCCGCGGCTTCGTCTACCTCATGGAGAAGCTGCCGCAGGAGCGCCTGACGATCTCGGTGGTCGCGGCGGCCGCGTGCCGCGCCGCGATCGACATGACGCTGGAGTACGTGAAGTCGCGCCACGCGTTCGGCAAGCCGATCGGGTCGTTCCAGAACACGCGCTTCGTGCTGGCCGAGCTCGAGACCGAGCAGCGCATCGCGCAGGTGTTCGTCGACCGCAGCATCGAGGCCCTGAACGCGGGCACCCTCTCGATCGACGACGCGGCCGCGGGCAAGTGGTGGACCACCGAGCTGCAGAAGAAGACCGTCGACGCGTGCCTGCAGCTGCACGGCGGCTACGGCTACATGAGCGAGTACCCGATCAGCAGGGCCTACCGGGACACCCGCATCCAGACGATCTACGGCGGCACCACCGAGATCATGAAGGAGATCGTCGGCCGGTCGCTGGGCATCTGACGCTGGGCATCTGACCCTCGGGGTTTCGTACGATGCCCGCATGGGGGTACGGAGCAGCTTCGCGATCCTCTCGACGCGGGACCTCCCGCGACTCGAGGCGTTCTACCGTGACGCCTTCGGCGCCGAGCGCACTTACGCGTTCGAGGCCGGGGGCCGCGACGTGTACGTCGCCCTGAGCATCGGTGACTCCGCTCTCGGCCTCGGGCTCGACGAGGACCTGGCGGCCGAGCCCGTCGGCGCCGCGCTGTGGCTCTACGTGGACGACGTCGACGCGGCGTACCGGCGGGCGCTCGAGGCCGGCGCGACGAGCATCGCCGAGCCCGACGTGATGCCGTGGGGCGAGCGGGTCGCGCAGGTGCGCGACCCCGGCGGCTTCGTGGTGCATCTGGGCGCCGCGGCGGACTGATCCCTGCGGGAGCCGCCGAGCGCTCGGTCAGGTCAGCAGATCGACACGCTCGGACGCCTCGGCGAGCGCTCGGTCGAACGTGACCAGACGGGCGCCCCGGCTGGCGGCGAGCCCGAGGAGGTAGGCATCGGTGACCTGTCGATGCCCGACGACATGATCCAGCGGCGTGTCGGCGTAGGACGTGGCGTCGGGCCAGAAGGCGCACCGGCCCGAGGCGTACAGCGCCGAGAGGACGGCCTGCGCGGTGGACGGGCTCTCACCGAGGCGGACGAGGAAGCGCACCAGCGCGCCCTCGACGACGGGACAGAGCGCGAGCTCCACGCCGGACCCCGCCCAGGCGGCCGCGGCCCGGTGGTGCTCGTGCTCCGCGACGGTGAGCGCGATGAGGACGTTCGCGTCGAGCAGGTGTGCCGTCACTCGTCGTCCAGGGCGTCGGCGACCTCGGCCGACGTGATGGTTCGCCCGATGGAGATCACCGGGAGACCGCTGACGTGGTCGGTGCTGATCTCGACCGGCTCACCGAGGCAGGCCAGGCCGCGGGTCGTGAGCTCGGCGACGACCGCGGACAGCGACTGGTGGCGCGCTTCCGCGAGTGCCAGCGCACGGCGGTGCACCGCAGGAGGCAGGTCGACGGTGGTTCGCATGGACAGCATCATAGGTGCATCACCCGTGATGCACCAGCGAGATGCGCCCCGCTGGGGACTGATCCGCCCTAGGCTCGGCGCGTGCGCTTCCTTCGAGTCCTCGGTCGGTGGATGGGTCGTGCGGCATTCGGCCTGGCCGCCCTCCTCGGCGCGGTCCTGGTGTGGGCGAGGGTCAGCCCGCGGCCCGGGGTCGCACTGATCAACTGGCTCTTCTCGCTGACCGACACGGGCGAGGTCAAGGGCATGGAGGCCACCGGCGTCGTCGGACGCACCGGTCTGGCCTACGGCGATGGCCCCGACGAGGTCCTCGACGTCTGGTCGCCGGAGGGAGCCGCCGGGCCGTTGCCGGTCGTCGTGTGGGCGCACGGAGGGGCCTGGATCGGCGGCGGCCGGTCCCAGCCCGCGCCGTACCTGCGCCTGCTGGCCCAGCACGGCTACGTAGGGATCGGCATCGACTACTCGCTCGCTCCGGACCATCCGTACCCGCTGCCGGTGCGCCAGCTGGGGGCGGCGCTGACCTGGATCCGCGAGCACGCGGACGAGTTGGGCGTCGATCCCGAGCGCGTCGTGCTGGCCGGGGACTCCGCCGGGGCGCACATCGCGGCGCAGTACGCGGCTCTCGTCACCAGCCCGGACTACGCGGACCTGCTCGGCATCGAGCCGCCCCTCGAGGCGGACCATCTGGTGGGCACGATGCTGCACTGCGGTCCGTACGACCCGCCGACGGCGATGCACTCGACCGGCTTCGGCGGCTGGTTCGTGCGCACGGTGGGCTGGGCGTATCTCGGCACGAAGGACTTCACCGACCCGCGGGTTCGCGAGTCGTCCGTCGTCGACCACGCCACCGCCGCGTACCCGCCCACCCTGCTCAGCGGAGGCGACGAGGACCCGCTCACGGCGCAGGGTCGCGTCTTCGCGGCACGCCTCGCCGAGCTCGGGGTGGAGCACGAGACGCACTTCCATCCCGGCCTGAACCACGAGTTCCAGTTCGACCTCACGAGACCCGAGGCGCGGCGGGTCCTGACCGCGTCGGTCGACTTCCTCGCCCGCGTGACAGCACGGCACTCCTGAGACTCCTGGTGCGAGTCGCGTCATGGACCCGCTCCTGCCCGGTCTCATGGGGGACGGCGCACCTCGCGCCTGTCGGAGAAGGTGATCCGGATGCAGACCTGGTGGCACACCGCGACCCCCGACGTCCTCGTGGCGCCCGACGGCGACCTCGGGCCCCGATCGGTCCGCGCGTCTCGATTCGTCGACCGTGAGCGGGTGCAGCCGGGGGAGGGCGGACGGCGCCTGTGGGCCCGCCTCGCCGACGTGCTGGCCACCGTCGCCGACGTGCATCCGCTGAGCCTCTACGAGACGTCGGCCGACGACATCACGCTCATGCACGGCGCGTCGATGCACTGGTACGCCACGGCCGGGTCCGAGACGCTCGTCGAGACCGTCGACGCGCTCGGTTGGCGTCGGTTCGCGTTCGTCCCGCCGGCCCGCGCGGCCGCCACCCTGATCGGCTCGTTCGCGACCGGGAGCCCCGGCACCACGGGCCGCTGGCTGGCCTGCACGCTCGCCGACCGCCGCGGGAGCGTGGTGCTCTCCGACGGCATCGACCTCGTGCTGGGCGACCTGCCGCCCGGCTCCGGCCCGATCCGCGAGCCGATGAGCCTCGCCACCGAGGACATCAGCATGCTGCTGCTCGCCCGTCTGCGCGTCCCCGCCGTCGTCTGAGGGACGGCACGGTGACGAGGCGCCCGGCTCAGCTACGGCGTCGCACCGTCTCGCGCTTCTGCTCGTCGACCGCCTGCTCGTACGCCGTCACCAAGGCCTGGATCGTCAGCGGCTTGAAGCGCTCGATCATCGACGTGATGATCTCCGGCGGCTGGCCCGAGGACGTGAGGTACGGCCACACCTGCGTGCGGAAGAGGGCGGTCAGCTCGTCGGCGAGCGCGGTGCCGTGGGCGAGGATCAGCTTTCGGGCCGCGTGGGCCGCGTCGATCGGCAGCTCGGCGTCGAGGAAGCCCATGCCCACCGCGAGGTGGGCGGGAGCGAGGCGGAAGACGTCCTCGTCCGGGGTCGGCTCGATGACTCCCAGGGCGATCAGCAGCTCGAGGTCCTCGTCGGAGAGCTCGCGCCCGGCGCGCTTCTCCAGCGCGGGGCGCTCCAGCGTCTCGGGCAGCTCGGGCATCCAGGGCGCGAGGAGGGTGCGGTGCAGGGCCACCTGGTCGGGACCCGCGTCGGCCGGGATCTTCTCGAGGTATCCCTCGATCGCCTGCAGCGTGAAGCCGTGGGCCTGCAGCTCCCGCACGAGCTCGAGCCGGACGATGTGGTCGGCGCCGTAGTAGCCGTTGCGCCCCGCGCGTCGCGGCGGCGGGATCAGGCCACGGCCGGCGTAGAACCGCACGGTGCGCACGGACATGCCGACCCGCTCGGCCAGCTGCTCGATGCCGATCGACTCGGGGGCGTCGTTCACGCTGTCGAGACTAGCCCGATCCGCCCGCGCCCTGCCCTACGCTCGGCCAATGCAGCAGCCACGGCCCCCGGTGCCCCGCGCCGTGATCGCGCTGGCCGTGCTCTACGTCGTGCTGGCGGCGGCGATCGCCCTGTGGCCCCGGCACGTGGACTCCGGGCTCGGCGTGGAGACCTGGCCGCTCACCACGGCGATCGCCGACGTGCTCTCCGTGCCGGCCTCCCGGGTGGTCGAAGGGGCCGAGGTCCTGGCCAACACGCTGTTCTTCGTCCCCGTCGGTGCGGTGGTGGCGGTGGCGCTGCCGAGGTCCTCGGTGCTGGTCGCCGTCGCCGTCGGCCTCGTGATCGCCGTCGCGATCGAGCTGGCGCAGGGGCTCGGTCCCCTCGACCGCACGGCATCGCTGCTCGACGTGGTCGCCGACGTGGCGGGCGCGGTGCTCGGCTTCGGGGCGGTGCGGGCCGCCTCCAGCGGCTCGCCGGTGGCCCGTGCGGCCTTCGCGATGCTCGCCGCGGTCGTGCTCGTCGTGCTCGGCGTGCTGCTGGCCGGCCTGGTGATCCCCGGCTCCTGAGCCGGTCCGCACGCGTGGATCCTGCTTCGATCCGGTGGAATACTGGGGGTATGTGGCGACTCTGACAGTAATGGTGTCAGAATCATCGCCAACGCTTCCATCCGTTGTGAGGACATCCATGACCGAGGCATTCATCTACGACGCCATCCGTACCCCCCGCGGGCGCGGCAAGAAGAACGGGTCGCTCCACGAGGTCAAGCCGATCTCGCTGGTCACCGGCCTGCTCGACGAGATCAAGGTGCGCAACCCCGACCTCGACCCGAACCAGGTCGACGACGTCGTCCTCGGCGTCGTGTCGCCCGTGGGCGACCAGGGCGCCGACATCGCCCGCACCGCCGTGCTCGCCGCCGGCTTCGGCCAGCAGGTCGCCGGCGTGCAGCTCAACCGCTTCTGCGCCTCGGGCCTGGAGTCGGTCAACCAGGCCGCCTCGCGCGTGAAGTCCGGCTGGGAGGACCTGATCATCGCCGGCGGCGTCGAGTCCATGAGCCGCGTGCCCATGGGCTCGGACGGCGGCGCCTGGGCGATGGACCCCAAGACCTCGCTCGACACCGGCTTCGCGCCCCAGGGCATCGGCGCCGACCTGATCGCGACGATCGAGGGCTACAGCCGGGAGGACGTCGACACGTTCGCCGCCGAGTCGCAGGCCCGCGCGGCCAAGGCGATCGCCAACGGCTACTTCGACAAGTCGATCGTGCCGGTCAAGGACCTCAGCGGCCTGACGATCCTCGACCACGACGAGTTCGTGCGCGAGGGCACCACGGTCGAGTCCCTGTCGGGCCTCAAGCCCTCGTTCGCCGACATCGGCGACCTCGGTGGCTTCGACGCCGTCGCGCTCCAGCGCTACGTCGACGTCGACCGGATCAACCACGTCCACCACGCCGGCAACAGCTCGGGCATCGTCGACGGCGCCTCCCTGGTGCTGATCGGCAACGAGAACGCCGGCGCCCGCCACGGCCTCACGCCGCGCGCCCGCATCGTCTCGACCGCCGTCATCGGCTCCGAGCCCACGATCATGCTGACGGGCCCCGGCCCCGCGTGCCGCAAGGCGCTGGACAAGGCCGGCCTGTCGATCGAGGACATTGACCTGCTCGAGATCAACGAGGCCTTCGCCGCCGTCGCGCTCAAGCTCATGCGCGACCTCGACGACTTCCCGCACGACCGCACCAACGTCAACGGCGGCTCGATCGCGATGGGCCACCCGCTGGGTGCGACCGGCGCGATGATCCTGGGCACGCTCGTCGACGAGCTGGAGCGTCGTGAGAAGCGCTACGGCCTGGCCACGCTGTGCATCGGCGGCGGCATGGGCATCGCCACCATCGTCGAGCGCATCTGATCCGTCCGACCCCACACTTCGAAGGAATACGTATGACTGCAACCGACGCGGTGCGCTACGAGGTCGAGAACGGCATCGTCACCCTGACGATCGACGACCCGAACCAGAGCGCCAACACGATGAACGAGACCTACCGCGCCTCGATGGAGGCGGCGGTGAACCGTCTCGCCGACGAGATCGCCCGTGACGGCGACGCCATCAAGGGCGTCGTCATCGCCAGCGCGAAGAAGACCTTCTTCGCCGGCGGCGACCTCAAGCTGATGACCCAGGCCACCCCGGCCGACGCGCAGACGCTGTTCGACAACGTCGAGTCGATCAAGGCCACGCTGCGCAAGCTCGAGACGATCGGCAAGCCCGTCGTCGCGGCGATCAACGGCGCCGCCCTCGGTGGCGGCCTCGAGATCGCGCTGGCGTGCCACCACCGCATCGCGGCGGAGGGTCGCTACGAGATCGGCCTGCCCGAGGTCACCCTCGGCCTGCTGCCCGGTGGCGGCGGCGTCACCCGCACCACCCGCATGTTCGGCATCCAGGACGCGCTGATGAACGTCCTGCTGCAGGGCCAGCGCAACAAGCCCGAGAAGGCGCTCAAGATCGGCCTGATCGACGAGATCGTCCCGGCCGGCGAGCTGCTGTCCTCGGCGCGCGCCTGGGTCGAGGCCAACGCCGGCAACGAGGAGGCGGCCACCCAGCCGTGGGACCGTCCGGGTCACAAGATCCCCGGCGGCACGCCGAGCAACCCCAAGCTGGCGGCGTTCCTGCCCAGCTTCCCGGCCAACCTCAAGAAGCAGCTCAAGGGTGCGCCGTACATCGCGCCGCGCCACATCATGAGCGCCGTCGTGGAGGGCGCCCAGGTCGACTTCGACACCGCCAGCCGGATCGAGTCGCGCTACCTGGTCAACCTGCTGATCGGCCAGCAGTTCAAGAACATGACGCAGGCGTTCTTCTTCGACCTCGGCGCGATCAACGCCGGTGGGTCGCGTCCGGTGGGCGTCGCGGAGCGCAAGGCCGAGAAGCTGGCCATCCTCGGCGCCGGCATGATGGGCGCGGGCATCGCCTACGAGGCCGCTCGCGCGGGCATCGAGGTCGTCCTGAAGGACGTCAGCGTCGAGGCCGCCGAGAAGGGCAAGAGCTACTCCGACAACCTGCTCACCAAGCAGGTCGAGCGGGGTCGCCTCACGGCGGAGAAGAAGGACGAGATCCTGGCCCGCATCCAGCCCACGGCCGACTACGCCGACCTCGCCGGCTGCGACTTCGTGGTCGAGGCCGTCTTCGAGTCGGTCGAGCTCAAGCACAGCGTCTTCGCCGAGCTCGAGCCGATCGTCAACGGCGACGCGCTGCTGGGGTCGAACACGTCGACGCTGCCGATCACCACCCTCGCCGAGGGCGTCCAGCGTCCCGAGGACTTCATCGGCATCCACTTCTTCAGCCCGGTCGACAAGATGCAGCTCGTCGAGATCATCGTGGGCGAGAAGACCTCCGACGAGGCCCTGGCCCGCGCGATCGACTTCACGAAGCAGATCCGCAAGATCCCGATCGTCGTCAACGACAGCCGCGGCTTCTTCACCTCGCGCGTGTTCGGCACGCTCGTGATGGAGGGCGTCGAGATGCTCGCCGAGGGCGTCGACCCCGTCACGATCGAGCGCGCCGCGCAGCTGGCCGGCTTCCCCGGTCAGCCGCTGGCGATGTCCGACGAGGTCTCGCTGACGCTGCAGCAGAAGATCGAGGGCGAGGCCCGCAAGGCCGCTGCCGCCGAGGGCAAGGAGCTGCCCGTCACGCCCGCGTCCGAGGTCGTCAACAAGCTGGTCGAGCTCGGTCGCCCGGGCAAGGCCGCCGGTGCCGGCTTCTACGAGTACCCGGAGGGCGGCAAGAAGTTCCTGTGGCCCGAGCTGTGGAACCTGTTCGTCAAGGAAGACGTCGACGTGCCGCTCGAGGACATCAAGGAGCGCCTGACGTTCATCATGGCGATCGAGACGGTCCGCTGCTTCGAGGAGGGCGTCATCCGCCAGGTGGCCGACGCCAACATCGGCTCCATCTTCGGCATCGGCTTCCCGCCGGTCCACGGTGGCGCGCTGCAGTACGTGAACGGCTACGAGTCCGCCACGGGCGAGATCGGCGTCAAGGCGTTCGCCGAGCGCGCGCAGGAGCTGGCCGAGAAGTACGGCGAGCGGTTCACCCCGCCCGCGCTGCTGCTCGAGAAGGCCGAGAAGGGCGAGAAGTTCGCCTGATCACACTCCGCACGACGAAGCCCCGGTCCACCTGGACCGGGGCTTCGTCGTGGGTGGTGGTGACCGTGGCGTCGCCACCGACTGATGTGACGTTGATGATGTCGAGGTCGTTTGACGTGCGGCCGGAGGGGTTCGGTGTCTACCGTCGGTGACATGACCTCCCTCGTCCTGCATGACCGCGAGATCACCGTCGCCGTCGCGCCCCACGGGGCGGAGCCCGTCTCGATCCGCGACCAGGACGATCACGAGTACCTCTGGTCGGGCGACGAGCCGTGGCGGCGTCACGCCCCCGTGCTGTTCCCCGTGATCTGCCGCGTGCCCGACGACCGCATCCGGGTGGGCGACCAGACCTTCCCGATGCCGCAGCACGGCTTCGCCCGTGATCGCGAGTGGACCGTGGTCGACAGCACGCACGACCGTGCGTCCTTCGTGCTGGTCGCCGACGAGGACACGCGGCGGCACTACCCCTTCGACTTCGCGCTGGCGGTGACGTACACCGTGGAGGGACGCAGCCTCTCGGTGCAGTACACCGTGGAGAACCGCGGCGACGAGCCGATGCCGTTCGACCTCGGGTCCCACCCGGCGTTCGTGTGGCCGCTCGAGGACGACCAGCCCCGCTCGATGCACCAGGTGCGGTTCGACGAGCCCGAGACGGCCCCCGTGCGCCGGGTGGTGGACAACCTGCTCACCGACGAGCGATTCGACAACCCCGCCTGGGACCACGTGGTGACCCTCAACGACGCGTGGTTCACCGACGGCGCGGTGATCATGCCCGAGGTCGCCAGTCGCGGACTGGTCTACTCCTCCGGAGCCGGTCGCCAGGTCCGGCTGACCTGGGAGGGGTTCACCGGGATCACCCTGTGGTCGGTGCCCGGCGCGCGGTTCGTGTGCATCGAGCCGTGGCGCGGCCGGCCCGCCCCGACCGACTACGTGGGCCAGTTCGCCGGCAAGCCCGGCAACGCGGTGGTGCCGCCGGGCGGGCGCGAGGAGCTGTCCTACCGCGTCGAGCTGCTCTGAGCCAGCCGCGAGTTCCGGCGGCCGTAGGCGAAGTAGATGACGATGCCGATCGCCATCCAGATCGCGAAGCGCTCCCACGTGAGCAGCGACAGGTTCAACATGAGCCAGATGCAGGTCAGGATCGACCCTCCCGCCACGAGGGGTGCGAACGGCACCTTGAACGCCCGCTCCAGGTCGGGCCGCGTGCGACGCAGGATCAGCACGCCGGCCGAGACCAGCACGAACGCGAACAGCGTGCCGATGCTCACCAGATGACTGAGCTCGGCCAGCGGCACGAAGCCCGCGAGGATCGCCACGAAGGCGGTGGTGATGATCGTGATGCGGTGCGGCGTGCCGTACTTCGGGTGCACCTTCGCCAGGCCGCGCGGCAGCAGCCCGTCCCGGCACATCGCGAACAGGATGCGCGACTGGCCCAGCAGCAGCACGAGGATCGTCGTGGTCATGCCGGCGACGGCGCCCAGCGAGATCAGGTTGGCCGCCCACTCGATCCCGTTCGCCGAGAACGCCTCGGCCAGCGGGGCGCCGGTGTTCATCCGGTCGTCGGTGTAGGGCAGCATCCCGGTGATGACGAACGACACGGCCATGTAGAGCACGGTGCAGATCAGCAGGGAGCCGAGGATGCCGCGGGGCACGTCGCGCTGGGGGTTCCTGGTCTCCTCGGCGGTGGTGGCCACCACGTCGAAGCCGATGTAGCTGAAGAACACCACCGAGGCCGCCGCGACGATGCCCATGACCCCGAACGCGGTCGGGGCCATGCCGAAGACAGCCTGGATGAGGGGCTGGTCGGCGCCCTTCGCCAGCTCCTGCTCCTGCGCGGGCGGGATGAAGGGGGTGTAGTTCGCCGCCTTGACGAGGAACAGGCCGGCGACGATGACGAAGAGCACGACCGCGACCTTGATCAGCACGAAGACGCTCGTGACCGAGCTGGACAGCTTCGTGCCGGCGATCACCAGGAACGACAGCAGCACGACGATGCCCATGGCGGCGACGTCCACGACCGCCTCGTCGCCGGCCACCTGGGTGGGCAGTTCGAGCAGCTCCTGGAGGTAGCCAGACCAGCCCCGGGCCACCACGGCCGCGCCGAGGGCCAGCTCGAGCAGCAGGTCCCAGCCGATGATCCAGGCGATGAACTCGCCGAGGGTGGCGTAGCTGAAGGTGTACGCGCTGCCGGCCACCGGCACTGTCGC
This sequence comes from Aeromicrobium sp. JP4, assembly GCF_054957925.1. Taxonomy (NCBI): domain Bacteria; kingdom Bacillati; phylum Actinomycetota; class Actinomycetes; order Propionibacteriales; family Nocardioidaceae; genus Aeromicrobium; species Aeromicrobium sp. JP4. The sequence goes on along the minus strand of NZ_CM143290.1, from coordinate 1,942,959 downwards.
CGCGAACTCGGCGTAGCAGAGCGCGGCGAGGGCGCAGACGGCGCCGGCGATGAGGAAGCTGATGACGATCGCCGGGCCGGCGTGGTTGTGCGCCTCCTGGCCGGTGAGCACGAAGATGCCGGTGCCGATGATGACGCCGACGCCGAAGACCATCAGGTCGCGGGCGGTGAGCTCCCGCTTGAGTCGGTGCTCGGGCTCGTCCGTCTCCGCGATCGACTGTTCGACGGTCTTCGTGCGGAACAGGCTCATGGCCACGACTCTGGCCCTCCGCGCAGGCGCCTGCAACCGGGCTCCACGGCGAGAGCCCGCCGCGACCGTGAGGTCCCGGCGGGCTCGGACGCGGTCAGCGGGTGGGCCGGCCGTTCTCGTACAGCCGCGGGATCGCGTGGTTCGCGACGAACACGCCGTCGGGGTCCACCGCGGAGCGGATCGCGGCCAGCCGCAGCCACGCATCGTCGGCGTAGGCCGTGCGGGCGTCGGTCGGCTCCTCGGCGAAGTTGAGGTACGACCGCCCGTTCGACCACGGCCGGAGCGCCGCGACGGCGTGCTCCCCGGCCGACGCGATCATCGACCCGAGCTCCGGCGTGGGTGCCATGCCCCCGCACACGAAGGCGAACTCGCCCTCGAGGTGCGTCAGCACGCCGCCGCCCTCGTGAGGGCGGCCGAGAGCGCCGCCCAGCTGGCGCAGCTCGGCGATCATGAGGGGCGTCTCGACCCCGGGGCCGAACAGGCCCAGGAACGCCTCCGCGCCCTCGTCGTCGAGCTCGCGCAGCATCGTCGAGCGGATGATGCCGGGCGCCGGCCCCTCCGGATCCATGTGCAGGTGCACGAGGGTCTCGCTCGGAACCCGCCCGAACGTGTCGAGCTCGGGCTCGAGCGCCCGCAGCGGGGCGAGGATCTCGGCGGCCCGCTCGTCGTCGGCCAGGACCGCACCGTCGATGACGACGATGGTGCGGCCGCGGAGGAAGTCCGGCATCTCGGGGATCGGGGGGATCCGCAGGATGCGGAACGACGTGGTCACCTCGTCGGGCGCGACCGGCGCCCAGGCCCGCCACATGTCCAGCACGCGCGGGGCCATCGAGACGTCCCACATCATCAGGCCGGCGTAGGCGGTGCTGAAGTCGTACGCGCGGAACTCCAGCGCCGTGACGATGCCGAAGTTGCCGCCGCCTCCGCGGACGGCCCAGAACAGCTCGGCGTGGTGCTCGGCGTCGGCGCGCACGAGGTCGCCGTTCGCCAGGACGATCTCCACGGCCGTGAGGCTGTTCGCCGCGAGCCCGAGCTTGCGGGCGTACCAGCCCATGCCGCCGCCGAGGCTGTAGCCGGCGATGCCGACGTCGACCGAGGAGCCGTGCAGGACGGTCAGGCCGTGCTCGGCCGCCGCCTTCACGGCAGGCAGCCAGACGGTGCCACCGCCGACGCGCACGATGCGGCGCTCGGGGTCGACACTGACGTCGTTCAGCTCGCTCGTGCGGACGATCACGACGTCGTCGAGGCCTCCGGCCACGAGCGGCCCGGCGTTGTGGCCGGTGCTCTGCGGCGCGACCCGCAGGCCCGCGGCGTGCGCGGCACGCACGATCCGGGCGACGTCGTCGGCGTCGCGCGGGACGGCCACGGCGGCGGGACGCTGGTCGACGGCGAGATTCCAGGCGGCTCGTGCGACGTCGTACCCGGGGTCGCCGGGCAGGTGGACGGCGCCGCCGGCCAGTCCGCGCAGGCGGTCGGCCGGGCGCTCGAGCTGGTCGATGGTTTCGTTGATGGACACGGTGGTGCTCCTTGGTGGGGGGATTCGCTTCCTGTCCCCGAGAGCATCGGCCGGAGGGCTTGATACCGACTGGGAGCTGGCTTGGAGCCCGCGAGGACGGGCGATTTCTCATTCCTGCGATCCCTGTCGGTGGCCCGGGCGCGTCCCTATGCTTCGACTGTGGAGCTCAGGGTGCTGGGGCCCGTGGCCGTCTCGGCCGACGGTGCCGACCTCGATCTCGGCACGCCCCGGCAGCGCACGCTCGTCGCCGCGCTCGCGCTCTCCGGCGGTCGGCCGGTCGGGGTCGACACGATCGTGGACCTCGTGTGGGGCGACGCCCCTCCACCCGGTGTCGCGACGACGCTGCAGGCCTACGTCTCGGGACTGCGCAAGGTCCTCGAGCCCGGCCGCGCCCGTCGCGCCCCCGCGGAGGTGCTCGTCACGGTCGCGCCCGGCTACGCGCTGCACGTGCCGGCGCAGGACGTCGACGCCCACGCCTTCGAGCTCGAGGTCGCCGCGGCCCACCGCCTGCTGGAGTCGGACCGGCCCCCACGCGCCCAGCTCGAGGAGGTGGACGCGACGCTCGCCACGGCCCTGGGGCGGTGGCGCGGCACTCCGTACGCGGAGCTCGGCGACGCGCCGGCCGCGGTGGCCGAGCGCGCGCGACTCGAGGAGCTGCGGCTGGTCGCGCTGGAGGACCGGGCGGTCGCGGCGCTCGCCCTGGGCCGCCACGCGACGGCCGCTGCCGAGCTCGAGGCACTGACGACGGCCCATCCGCTGCGCGAGCGGCTGTGGGGCCTGCGCGCCCTCGCCCTCGCGCGGTCCGGACGCCAGGCGGAGGCGCTCGAGGTGCTGCGCCGGGTGCGCGCCGTGCTCGACGACGAGCTCGGCATCGAGCCGGGCGCCGAGCTGCAGCGCCTGCAGACCGCGCTGCTGCGCCAGGACTCCGCGCTGGACTGGAGCCCGCCCCCGGAACCGGACGCGGACGAGGGCTCGTCTGTCTCCGCGCCGTGGCCGATGGTGGGCCGCGACCACCAGCTCGCGGCTCTCGCGCGCAGTCTCGACGCCGCCCTCGCCGGAGCTACCTCCTTCGCCGCGATCACCGGCGAGCCCGGCATCGGCAAGAGCCGGCTCGCCGCCGAGCTCGGGCTCCGGGCCTCGGCGGCGGGCGCCGTGGTCGCTGTGGGCCGGTGCTCGAGCGACGAGGGCGCGCCTCCGTTGTGGCCGTGGCGGTCGGTCCTCGAGGGCCTCGGGCTCGACTTCCCGGACGTCACCGACGTCGCCGACGGCTTCCGGGTGCGCGAGGCGATCCTCGCCGCCGTGCGAGAGGAGGCGCGGCGGCAGGCGGTCGTGGTGGTCCTCGAGGACCTGCACTGGGCCGACCCCGCGAGCTTGCGCTGCCTGATGCTGCTCGCCGAGTCCGTCACCGACGCCCGGCTGCTGGTGGTGGCGACGTGGCGCGACCACCCCGAGCCCTCGGGCCTGTTCGCCGACGCGGCCGAGGCGCTCGCCCGCCGGCACGCGGTGCGCCTGCAGCTGTCGGGCCTCGGGCCGGACGAGGTCGCCGAGATCGTCGTCGGGGTGGCGGACTCGGCTCCCTCCCGGGACCAGGTGGAGGCGCTGCACGAGCGCACCGACGGCAACCCCTTCTTCCTCGTCGAGTACGCCCGGCTGGCCGGTGAGCGCGGCGACCTGGCGGCGCTGCTCGCCGAGGACGACACGCCCCGGGCGGTCCAGGACGTGCTCACCCGCCGGCTCGCCCGGCTGCCCGAGGACACCCGAGCCGCGCTGGGCACCGCGGCGGTCATGGGCCGGCAGTTCGACGGTCCGACCCTCGGCGCCGTGCTGGGCACCGACGACGAGGGCGTGCTGGACCTGCTCGAGCCGGCCGTCGAGGCCGGTCTGGTCGCGGAGGAGGGGATCGACCGGTACTCGTTCGCCCACGCGCTCGTGCGCGACAGCCTCTACGCGGGACTCTCGGCGTCGCGGCGTGCCCGCCGGCACGCGGTGGTGGCCACGGCGATCACGGGCGCGGGTCGGCCGTCGGAGGAGGCCCGGCACTGGCTGGCCGCGGGCCCGGCCCACGCGGCCACGGCGTGGCGCGCGGCCGAGCGCGCGGCGGAGGCAGCCCGCGTGCTGCACGCCCACGAGGACCGGGCGGACCTGCTCTCCGCAGCCCTGGGCGCGATGTCGTCCGACCCCGAGGCCACGCCGCGCGACCGCTTCGACGCGCTGATGGAGCTGGCCGACGCCCACCGCTGGTCGGCGCGCTGGACCGAGCTCGCCGCCGACGTCGCCGAGGCCATCGGCGAGGCCCGCGCGCTCGGCGACCCCGAGCTGCTCGCCCGGGCCGCGCTCGCCACCACCCAGGGGGCGCTGTGGCAGGCCAGCCACCACGGTCAGGTGAACGAGGTCGTGGTCGCGGCGCTGAGGAAGGCGCTCGCCGACCTGCCCCCCGAGCCGTCCGCCCTGCGCTGTCGTGTGCTGGCCGCGCTGGCGAGCGAGCAGTACTACACCGCGCCCTTCGCCGAGCGCGCCGACCTGGTCGCCCGGGCTCGGGCCATGGCCGACGACCTGGGCGACCCCGGCCTCATGGTCGACGTCGCCCAGGTCGGGGTGGCCGCGCTCTGGACGGCGAGCACCGCCGAGGAGCGCGCCGCGTGGGCGGGGGAGTCGGCCCGGCTCGCCCGCGAGCTCGGCCGCGACCGCGACGTGGTGATCTCCGCGACCCTGCAGGCCGTCGCGCTCGGCGAGGCGGGCCGTCCGCTGCAAATGCGCGAGGTCATCGCGCAGACGCGGGTCGAGGCCGACCGGCTGCGACTGGCGTACGCGCAGCTCGTCCTCGACGGGCTCGAGATCCCGTGGCTCGCGATGGCCGGCCGGTTCGAGGAGTGCGCCACGGCGCTCGAGCGGATGCGGCGCCTCGAGCGGACGGTCACGCTGCCGCAGTCCGACGTGGCGATCCTCGGCGCCGAGCTCGTGCTCACCGTCTGGAGCGGGCGCGCCGGGGACGTCGTGGACCTCCTCGTGGCGATGGAGGAGAGCGACCCCCTTCCCCTGACCTCCGTCACCGCGGCGCTGCTGTGTCGCGCCGGCCGGGTGGACGACGCGCGCGACCACCTGCGGCGGTACGCCGTGGACCTCGATCACGACGACTGGTTCTCGATGCTGGCGTGGTGCAACGCGGCCGAGGCGGCCCTGTACGTCGGGGACCGGGCCCTGGCCGCCGACGCGCTGGCGCGGATCGCGCCGTTCCCGGGCTCCAGTTGCTCGGCGGGGTCGGGCAACGCCTCGGGCCCCGTCGACCACTACATCGCGGCCGCGCACGCGGCGCTCGGCGACCTCGCGACCGCGCGGGTCCACGCCGACCGGGCCGCGGAGCTGTGCGAGCAGTGGCAGATCCCGCTGGCCGCGCAGCGACTGCGCGACCAGCGGGACCAGTTCGGTTATTGAGCAGAGCGGTTACTGAGCAGAGCGGCTATTGAGGCGTCAGCGGGTGGTGACGAGCTCGCGCTCGTCGCCCTCCACGTCTCCCTCCACGTCGACCTGCGGCAGGGCCCGGTCGAGCCACGCCGGCAGCCACCAGTTCCACTTCCCGAGCAGGGTCATCGTGGCCGGCACGAGGATCATCCGCACGACCGTCGCGTCGAGGAACACGGCCGTCGCCATGCCCAGGCCCAGCATCTTGACCACGAGGTCTCCCTCGGTCGCGAACCCGAGGAACACGAAGACCATGATCGCCGCGGCGGCGGTGATGACCTTGCCCGACGCGGCCAGGCCGTGCACGATGCTCGCCGTGGAGTCGCCGGTGTCGAGCCACTTCTCACGGATGCGGCTCAGCAGGAACACCTCGTAGTCCATCGAGAGGCCGAACAGGATCGCGAAGATCAGGATCGGCACCCAGCTGGACACGGGCGCGGCGTGGTCGATGCCGAGCAGGCTCGCCCCCCAGCCCCACTGGAACACCGCGGTCATGACGCCGTAAGCGGCGCCGATCGACAGCAGGTTCATGACGGCCGCCTTGAGCGGGATCACCACCGAGCGGAACACGAGCATCAGCAGCAGCACCGAGACCGCCACGACGAACCCGATGACGACCCACAACCGGTGCGACAGCATCTCCGCGAGGTCGGCGAACAACGGCGTCTGGCCGGTGACCTCCACGCCCGAGGGCAGGTCGGCCCGCAGGTCCTCCACCAGGCCGGAGGTGCGGGCGTCGGCGGGACCGAACGCAGGCTCCGCCGTGAGCACGGTGATCGCTCCGTCCGGCGAGGGGATCGCGGGGGAGACGGACACGAGCTGGTCGTTGCCCTCGAGGGTGCTGCGCACGGAGGCCACCTCGGAGGCGTCGAGTCTCGCGTGGTCCACGACGATCGAGATCGGTCCGGTGGCTCCCGGCCCGAACGCGTCGGCCGTCAGGTCGTACGCGCGACGCGTGGTCGCCTCGGTCGTCTGGTTGCCGTCGTCCTGGGGCCACGTGCGCATGTCGAGCACGGGGGCCGCCAGCGCGATCATCACGGTCGTGCCGAGCAGGGCCCACAGCAACGGGCGCTTCGTGACGCGCTCCGCCCAGCGAGCCGTGAGCGGGCGCTCAGTGGGCACCCGGCCACGGCGCACGCCGCGGGAGAGCACCTTGCGTCCGGCGAACCGGCACAGCACGGGCACCAGGGTCAGCGCCGTGAGCATGACCGAGACGACCGCGATCGCGGTGGCCCAGCCGAACGTCGCGAACGTCGGCAGGCCGGTCAGGCCCAGGCCCAGCAGCGAGATGAGGACCGTCAGCGACGCGAACACGACGGACTTGCCGGCGGTCGCGAGGCTGCGCCCGGCGGCCTCCTCGACGGAGTGACCCTGCGCCAGGAACTCGGCGTGCCGGCTGACGAGCAGCAGGGCGTAGTCGATGCCGACCCCCAGGCCCACCATCGACGCGACCATCGGGGCCGAGGTCGAGACGTCCATCGTGGCGGCCAGGAGCGTGACGCCGGCCGAGCCGACCGCGAGTCCGGCGACCGCGACCAGGACGGGCAGCCCCGCGACGACGGCCGATCCGAAGGCGATCAGCAGGATCAGCAGGGCGGCACCCACGCCGATGAGCTCGCCGTACCCCTTGATGGGCGCGCTGGCGGTCGCCGGCTGGTCGCCGCCGAGCTCGACCTGGTAGCCGGCATCCTGGGTGGCCTCGACGGCCTTCTCGAGCGGTTCGATGTCGCCCATGAGGTCGGGATGGGTCACCTCGGTGTCGTACGCGAGGTGCACGACGGCCGTGTGGCCGTCGGCGCTCAGGCGGGGCGGGCTCACGCTGGAGACGTGGGCGACGTCCTGGAGACGCTCGCCGAGCGAGGCCAGGACGGCCGGCGGGATCGCCCGGTCGTCGTGGACCACGACGTTCGCGGAGGCGTTGCCGGCGTCGGGCAGGTGGTCGCGCAGCAGCTCGATCCCGCGCTGGGACTCGGCGCCGGGCACGTTCCAGTCGTCCTGGGTCGAGCCACCGAACGCTGAGCTGGCGGCGAACACGAGCGAGGCCAGGATCAACCAGCCGACGATCGTGCGCCACGGGTGCAGGGCCGTCGTGCGGCCGAAGCGGTACAAAAGGGAGGACATCTGTCTCGGTTCCTTCAGTGGGGGGATGGTTCCTGCCACCGACAGTCGGCCCGAGACCTTGCGTCCGACTTGGGGGTGACTTGGAGCCCGATCGGGCACGACCTCCCATGACCCGCGTGTCCCCGCGCTGATACGCCCCCGTCCCCGGGGGCGCGAATCCGACGATCAGGCGCGCGACTCCGCGGCCTTGGCCACGTTGCGCTGCATGCCCCCGAAGATCAGGCCGTGGAAGGGCGCGACCGCCCACCAGTACAGGTGCCCCAGCAGGCCACGCGGGTGGAACAGCGCCCGCTGGTGGAACGAGGTGGTGCCCGAGTCGTCCGAGCCCACGCGCAGCTCGAGCCACGCCAGCCCCGGCACCTTCATCTCGGCCCGCAGGCGCAGGAACTCGCCCTCGACCTCCTCCTCGACCCGCCAGAAGTCCACGGCGTCGCCGACCACGAGCCTGCTGTGGTCACGGCGACCGCGCCGCAGGCCCGGACCGCCGAAGGCGCGGTCGATCAGGCCGCGCACCTGCCACGCCAGCGGCCACGAGTACCAGCCGTGGTCGCCGCCGATGCCCTCGATGACCGCCCACAGGTCCTCGGGTGACGCGGCGACCTCGCGGGTGCGCTCGTCGGTGTAGAGCGAGCCGCCGGCCCAGTCGGGGTCCTCGGGCAGCGGCTCCGAGGGGGCGCCCCGGGTCGCGGCGGAGGTCCACCGCGTGGGCACGTCGAGGTCACGGATCTTCGTGAGCGCCAGCTCCACGGCCCGCTGGAACCCCGTGAGTCCCCCGGGCGGGAGGTGCACGTACCGCCAGATGTCGTCCTCCTGCGCGACCACCGTGTTGCGCAGGCTCTCGACGAGTGGCCGCGCGAGGTCCGCCGGCACGGGGGTGATGAGGCCGACCCAGTGGCTCGAGAGGCTCGGCGACAGGACCGGGACCCGCAGGATCCGCCGCCGGGGGAGCTCCGCGACCTTCGCGTACCCCTGCATCATCTCGAGGTAGGTCAGGACGTCGGGGCCGCCGATGTCGAAGCGGCGGTTCACGTCCGGCGGCAGGTCGACGCAGCCCACCAGCAGGTGCAGCACGTCACGGATCGCGATCGGCTGGGTGCGGGAGTCCACCCAGCGTGGTGTGACCATCGCGGGCAGCCGCTCGGTCAGGTACCGCAGCATCTCGAAGGACGCCGAGCCCGAGCCGATGATGATGCCGGCCTGCAGCACCGCGGTCGGCACGCCGGAGTCCAGCAGCACGCGGGCCACCTCGTCGCGCGAGCGCAGATGCTCGGACATCTCCTCGTCCTTGGGCACCATGCCCGAGAGGTAGACGATGCGCCTGACGCCCGCGGCCTTCGCGGCCTCGGCGATCGTCGCGGCCATCTCGTGCTCGGTGCGCACGAGGTCCCCGCCGGAGCCGATCGAGTGCAGCAGGTAGTAGAAGACGTCGACGTCCTCGCACGCGCGGCGCACGTCCTCGGCCTTCGTCGCGTCGCCCACGACGATCTCGACGCGGTCGGCCCACGGGTGTGCCCGCGCCTTCCGCTCATCGCGCACCAGCACGCGCACGTCGTGGCCGGCGTCCAGCAGCTGCGGCACGAGCCTGCCGCCGACGTACCCGGTGGACCCCGTCACGAGAGTTCGCATGCCACACAGTCAACGGTGCGCCGCGCGCCCCCGCGACTTTTGTGACGGGTTGCCGTTCGCCCGCTCCGTCCGCCTGCTCGCTTGCTCCGCGCGCCACTTTTGTGACGCGTTTCCGCGTGCCGACCGCGTGCGGGCCGATTCCCGTCACAAAAGTTGCCCTCGGGAGCCAGCACATCGGTCAGGGGCGAGGCTTCGGGAGGCGTGCGAGCTCACGGAGCTCCGCGGTGGCGTGGCTCGGTGCGCGAGCGGTGTAGCCCCGCGAAACCAAGGCACGCCAGACGCGGGCGACGAGCGTGGGCGGCGAGCGGAGGTCGTCGGCGGTCAGGACGATGACGAGCCAACCGTCGGCCTCGAGGGATTCGCGCCGGATGATGTCGATCCGTCGTTGCTCGGACGAGCGCTCGTGGTACCAGCCGTCGTACTCCACCACGATGCGCCACGGCCTCAGGACGAGATCGCCGTGCCAGGTGCGGCCGCCCGCGACGGGGATCGCGCCGTTCGTCTCCGGTTCAGGAAGGCCACACGCCGCCATGATCAGTCGCGCGTCGGTCTCCATGAAGGAGCCGACCCGTTCGCGCATGCGCCATGCCGTCATGCGTGATCGTCGAACGCCGTGGAGGTGCTGGGTCCACGCGAACTCGGCGAAGCCTTCAGGTGTCAGGTGGCCGGCTCTCACCAGTGCGTCACCGAAGCGGACGATCTCGGCCTGACTGAGGGAGATCGCGGCGTCCACGAGGCAGCGCTCCGGGCTGAGCTCGGGAAGGCGACCGACCGCGCCGGGCTGCAGACGGGCGAGGCGGCGATGCAGTGTGATGGCAGGGGATCGAACCTGCGTGGTGGAGTTCGTCGACCAGTGGCGCGGCACGTGAAGTCCGTGTGACTCCGGGAAGTCCGCGGGCAGATGGAGGTACAACCCCGTGACGTGGCTGACGGCCGCGTCTGCTGGGAGGACCAACCGGTCAGCAGCGAGGAGGAGTGCCAGCGTGCGCGGCTCGTCGGCCACGCACCAGACGCCGTGGCCGCGGTGCAGCAGAGTGAACGCGTGGCCGTAGAGCCGATGTCTGGTGACGCCGCGGGCCATCGCTTCGGAGGTGGTGAAGGGGCGGCCGCGCAGGTCTGAAGGGATCGACGCCATCGCTGAACCGTGCGACTTCGAGGGTGCCGATGAGAACCCCTCGCGCCGTGGCTGTGGACGACACGACCCGCCGCTGCCGCCTGTGGACGAACGCTCTCGTCAGGGCTTCCGACGCAACTTTTGTGACGGAGTTCGGCACAGGAGCGGTCGTGCGGCCGAATCTCGTCACAACCGTTGGCTTGGGGGCGGCCGAACGCGACGCCCGAGGCCCCGGCGCGAGGTCAGGCGAGGTGCTCGACGGCGGCCTGGGCCGCGCGGGAGTGGTCGGGGGCGGCGAGGGCGGCCTCGGCGGCGGCCTCGCACTGGGCGAGCGTGACCTGCGCGAGCTTCGCGCCGACGGGGCGCACCGCGGTGGCGGCGCACGACAGCGAGGTCACGCCGAGTCCGGTCAGCACGCACGCGAGCAGCGGGTGCGCGGCGGCCTCGCCGCACACGCCCACGGGCTTGCCGGCCCGGCGGCCGGCGTCGGCGACGAGCTTGATGGACGCGAGCAGCGCGGGCTGCCACGGGTCGGTGAGGTCGCTCAGCGTGGGCGCCATCCGGTCGGCGGCGAACGTGTACTGCGAGAGGTCGTTCGTACCGATCGAGACGAAGTCGAGGTGGCGGAACATCCGGTCGGCGAGCAGCACCGTGGAGGGCGTCTCGATCATGATCCCGGCGAGCAGGCCGCGGGCACGCACGCGCTCGGCGAACCACTGCGCCTCCGCCTCCGTGGTGACCATCGGCGCCATCACGCGCACGTCGGCGCCGGTCCGGGCCTGCGCGGCGGCGATGCCGTCGAGCTGGCGGTCGAGCATCGCGGGGTCGGCGAGGCCGATCCGCAGCCCGCGCACGCCGAGGGCCGGGTTCGGCTCGTCGGGCTGGTTGGCGAACGCGAGGGGCTTGTCCGAGCCCGCGTCGAGCGTGCGCACGATGACCTTCTTGTCGCCCATCGCCTCGAAGACCGCGGCGTAGATGTCGGCCTGCTCGTCGACGGAGGGCTCGGTGGAGCGGTCGAGGAAGGACAGCTCGGTGCGGAACAGGCCGACGCCCTCGATCGGCTGCTCGGCGGCGACGCGCGCGCCCGCGCCGTCCTGCACGTTCGCGAGGATCTGGATCTCGTGGCCGTCGGCCGTGCGGCCCGGTCCGGTCCATCCGGCGGCGGCCTCGCGGGTGCGGCGGTCCTCCTCGACGAGCGAGGCCACCTGGGCCTCGTCGGGATCGACGGTGACCGTGCCGCGGCTGCCGTCGACCGCCACACGGTCGCCCGCGGCGACGTCGTGCAGGTCGGTGACGGCGACGACGCAGGGGATGCCGAGCTGGCGCGCGATGATCGCGGTGTGGCTGGTGGACCCGCCCAGCTCGGTGGCGATCGCGACGATCCTCGCCGGATCGAGGCCGGCGGTGTCGGCGGGGGCGAGGTCGTCGGCCAGCAGCACGGAGGGCTCGTCGGGCACGGGGATGCCGGGCTCGGGCAGCTCCAGCAGCTCGGCCACGATGCGGTCGCGGACGTCGTAGAGGTCGGTGACGCGCTCGGCCATCAGGCCACCGGCCGACGTGAACATGGCCGCGAGCTCCTCGATCGCCGCGGTGGTGGCGGTGGCGGGCCCGGCGCCCTGGGTGGCGTGCTTCGTCACGAAGGTGGCCAGGCCACGGTCCTCGGCGAGCGCGGCGGTGGCGGAGAGGACCTCGGAGGCCGCACCGCTGGCCGCCTGGGACCGGGCGCGCAGGCGACGCGCCACCTCGGCGGCGGCCGTGCCGAAGGCGACGGTGGTGACGCTCGGGTCACCGGCCTCCTCGTGCTCCGGAGCGGTGGGACGGGGGGCCGGGCGGACCACCGGGCCGACCCCGATCCCGGGGACGACGGCGGTTCCGGAGTACACGCTGGTCACGCCTCGACGGTAACGCCCACGTGATCCACGCGACACCGGGGTCTTGACAATGTCCCACGATGTGACGTAAATCAATACACAACAACATTCGAAGCCACACAAACCCACATCGCACGTGCACCCGTCACGTGTGACGCTGGTACCCAGGATCGGAAGGAGCGGGCCGTGATCGTCACCGTCACCGCGAATCCGGCGATCGACCGGCTCGTGAGCCTCCTCGAGCCGCTCGAGCGCGGCGCCGTGGTGCGCAGCGAGATCGCCCACGACGATCCCGGTGGCAAGGGCATCAACGTCGCCCGCGTGCTGCACGCCGCGGGCGTCCCGGTCACCGCGGTGCTCCCCGCCGCCGCCGACGAGCCGCTGCTCGCCGCCCTCGCCGCGCTCGGCCTGGACCATCGCGCCGTCCCCGTCAGCGGACGCCTGCGGGTGAACCTCACCCTCGCCGAGCCCGAGGGCGTCACAACGAAGGTCAACTCCCCGGGCCCGCGGCTGGACGACGCCGAGCTCGCCGCGCTCACCGACACGCTCGCCGGTGCCGTCGGTCCCGGCGACTGGGCCGTGCTCAGCGGCTCCCTGCCTCCGGGCGTGCCCTTCGACTGGTACGCCACCACCACCCGCCGCCTGCAGGACGCCGGTGCGCGCGTCGCGGTGGACACCTCGGGCGCGGCGCTGGGCCTCACCGTGGAGCACTCCTCGCCCGACCTGATGAAGCCCAACTCCGACGAGCTGGCCGAGCTGCTCGACTGCGACCCCGACGAGATCGAGCGCGACCGTCGCCACGCCGCCGCCCGGGCGCACCAGCTGCGCGACGACCACGGCGTCGGCACGGTGCTGCTGACCCTCGGGGGAGCGGGTGCCGTGCTCGCCACCGCCGAGGGCTCGTGGTTCTGCCCGCCGGCGCCGGTCACCGTCCGCAGCACGGTGGGCGCGGGCGACTCCTCCCTCGCCGGCTACCTCGTGGCCCACGTCGCGGGCCGCTCGCCCGCCGAGTGCCTGGCCAGCGCCGCCGTCCACGGCGCCGCCGCGGCCGCCCTGCCGGGGTCGCGCCTGCCCGGTCCCTCCGACCTACCCGAAGCACCCCACGTCGAGACCGTGGATCCCGCCTGATGGAGGCCAACATGGAACAGCTCATCACCCCTCAGCTGGTGTCACTCGACGTCGACCTCGGCGCGGGGGCGTCGGACGTCATCGAGGCCCTCGCCGCACAGGTCGTCGCCGCCGGCCGGGCGGGATCGGTGGACGAGCTCGCCGGTGCCGCCAAGGCCCGCGAGGAGCTGGCCGGCACGGGCGTGCCCGGCGGCATCGCGATCCCGCACTGCCGCACCGCCACGGTCACCGAGCCCACCCTGGCGTTCGCGCGGCTGACGAACCGTGCCGACTTCGGCGCGCCCGACGGCCCCGCCGACATCGTCTTCATGATCGCTGCGCCCGAGGGTGCGGGGAACGCCCACCTGAAGCTGCTCTCGTCGCTCGCGCGGGCGCTCGTGCGGCCCGACTTCACCCAGGCCCTGCGCGACGCGCAGACGCCCGACGACGTGATCGCGCTCGTCGAGGAGGCCACCTCGGGCGTCGAGGTCAAGCAGCCCGCTCCCGCCGCCGCCGCGCCGGCCGCCGACACCGCGACGACGGACGCACCTCGGCGCAGCGTCATCGCCGTGACCGCCTGCACCACCGGCATCGCGCACACCTACATGGCCGCCGACGCGCTGGCCCAGGCCGCGCGCGACGCCCAGGTCGACTTCGCCGTGGAGCCGCAGGGCTCCTCGGGCGTGACCCCGCTGACGGCCGAGCAGATCGCCTCGGCCGACGCGGTCATCTTCGCCACCGACGTGGGCGTCAAGGACCAGGCCCGGTTCGCCGGCAAGCCCGTGGTCCGCAGCGGGGTCAAGCGCGCCATCAACGAGCCGGCGAAGATGATCGACGAGGCCCTCGCGGCCGCGGGCGACCCGAACGCCCGCCGGGTCGAGGGCGACGCCGAGGCCACCGCGGGCACCGGCGGCGGCGACAACGACCACATCGGCAAGAAGCTGCAACGCTGGCTGCTGACGGGCGTGAGCTACATGATCCCGTTCGTCGCGGCGGGCGGCCTGATGATCGCCCTCGGCTTCCTGCTGGCGGGCTACGACATCACCGACACGGCCAACGAGATCCTGGCGACCAACTCCCTGACGAACCTGCCGGCGGCCGGTGACCACGCCCTGTTCGACAGCGCGTTCCTCTACTACGTCGGCGCGCTGGTCTACCTGCTCGGCTCGTGGGCCTTCAGCTTCCTGGTGCCTGCCCTGGCCGGCTACATCGCCTACGCGATCGCCGACCGTCCGGGCATCGCCCCCGGCTTCGTCATGGGCTACGCCGCGACCCAGATCGGCGTGACCGAGACCAACCAGAGCGGCGCGGGCTTCCTCGGCGGCATCATCGGCGGCCTGCTCGCCGGCCTGGTGGCCGCGTGGTTCGCGAGCCGACCCGTGCCGCGCTGGCTGGCCGGACTGATGCCGGTGGTGATCATCCCGCTCGTCTCCACGCTCGTGGTGGGCATGGCGATGATCCTCGTCCTCGCCAAGCCGCTCGCGTGGCTCAACGAGGCCCTCGTCGACGGGCTCAACGGCATGACCGGCGGCTCGGCGATCGTGCTGGGCGCCCTGCTCGGCCTGATGATGTGCGTCGACCTCGGCGGCCCGGTGAACAAGGCGGCCTACGTCTTCGCCGTCACCGGCCTGTCCACCACGGGTGCGCTCGACCCGGGCTCCTCGCAGTCCAAGATCATGGCGGCCGTGATGCTGGCCGGCATGGTGCCCCCGCTGGCGATGGCGCTGTCCACGGCGCTGCGCCCGAAGCTCTACGCCCCGGCCGAGCGCGAGAACGGCAAGGCGGCCTGGCTGCTCGGTGCCTCGTTCATCTCCGAGGGCGCCATCCCGTTCGCGGCGGCCGACCCCTTCCGCGTGCTCCCGGCGATGATGGCCGGTGGCGTCGTCACCGGCGCGATGTCGATGGCCCTGGGCGTCACCTGCGTGGCTCCGCACGGAGGGATCTTCGTGTTCTTCGCTGTCGACAACGTCCTGTGGTTCTTCGTGTCCCTCATCGTCGGGACGCTGGTGGCAGGATTCCTCGTGACCGCCCTCAAGCAGGTCAGCTACTCCAAGCAGGCGGCCGAGACCGCCGACGAACCCGTCACCGTCTGAGAGGACACTCCATGCCCAGCAAGACCGTCACCGTCGGATCGGCCGTCGGCCTCCACGCCCGCCCGGCCGCCACGATCGCCGCAGCCGTCGCCGAGACCGGGGTCCCCGTCACCCTCGCCACCGCCGGCGGCGAGCCGGTCGACGCCGGCTCCGCCCTGATGATCATGACGCTCGGCGCGGGCCAGGGCGCCGAGGTCACCGTCGAGAGCGAGGACGAGGCGGCACTGGTCAAGATCGCCGCCCTCGTCGAGGCCGATCTCGACGCCTGACCCGCTGAGCGCGCCGGTGCGCAGGCGCTTACTGTCGAGGCATGAGCGACGAATCCTCCACCCTGCGCAGTGTCCACCTGGTCCGCACCGGCGCGATGGAGTACCGCGCCGAGAACGGGCGCGGTGGCGTCATCTCGATCGGTGAGGGCCAGAACACCGACTTCACCCCGGTGGAGCTGCTGCTGGTCGCCCTCGGCGGGTGCACCGGCCTGACCGTCGAGGCGCTCACCAAGCGTGCCGAGCCCAACCGGTTCGACATCGCGGTCGAGGGTCACAAGGTCAAGGACTCCGCCGGGGCGCACCTGCTGGAGAAGCTGCTGGTCACCCTCGACATCGCGTTCGACAACGACGAGGACGGCCAGAAGATGGCCGAGCGCGTGCCCGACGCGATGGAGAAGTCGCACCACAAGCTGTGCACCGTCAGCCGCACGGTCGAGCTGCCCTCGCCCGTGCGCGTGGTGCAGGTCCGGTCCTCCGAGGTCTGAGCCGCCGGTACGGTGGCCCCATGATCGACGAGGCACCGGCACCGGCTCAGGTCCTGGACCAGCTGCTGGCTTCCCGCTTCAGCTGTCGCGGCTACACCGACGAGCCCGTCCCGGAGGACGAGATCCGCGCGATCCTGTCGTCCGCCGCGCGCACGCCGTCGTGGTGCAACGTCCAGCCGTGGCACGTGCACGTCGTCTCCGGCGAGGCCCTCAGGCGGCTGCGGGACGACCTCATGGCCGACGCCTCGCTGGGCTCGGACTACCCGTTCCCGCCGGGCTACGACGGTGTCCACGCCGAGCGTCGCCGCGAGGTCGGCTGGCAGCTGTACGAGGCCGTCGGCGTCCCGAAGGGCGACCGTGAGGGGTCCGCGCGCGAGATGCTGCGGAACTTCGAGTTCTTCGGCGCCCCGCACGTCGCGATCATCTCCGCGCCCGAGTCGCTCGGCGTCTACGCGGCGATCGACTGCGGCCTGTTCGTGCAGTCGTTCCTGCTGGCCGCCCAGGCGCGCGGCGTCGCCACCATCGCTCAGGCGGCGCTGGCGCAGAAGTCCGACTTCCTCCGGAAGTGGCTCGAGCTCCCGCAGGACCCCGCAGGACCGGTTGGTCGTCTGCGGCATCTCCTTCGGCCACGCCGACCCCGACCACCCGGCCAACTCGTTCCGGGCCGGCCGGGCCCCGCTCGACGACGTGACGAGGTTCCACCGGTGACCGTTCCCGACTGGTTCACCTGGGCGCTCGACCAGAAGCCCCAGCACCTCGAGCTCGACGTCGACGGCGTGCCCATCTCCTACCGCGCGTGGGGACGCTCGGGCGATCCCGTCGTGGTGCTCGTGCACGGCGGCGCGGCCCACGCGGGCTGGTGGGACCACGTCGCCCCGCACCTCGCTGTCGATCACCGCGTCCTCGCGCTCGACCTCAGCGGGCACGGTGACAGCGGCCGCCGCGAGGCCTACACGCTCGAGGCCTGGGCCCGCGAGGTGATGGCGGTGGCCACCTCCGAGTCCACCGACAAGCCGGTGGTCTTCGGGCACAGCATGGGCGGGTTCGTCGCCCTCACCGCCGCCCGCGAGCACGGCGCCGGGATGCTCGGAGCGGCCGCGATCGACTCGCCCGTCCAGGCGGTGTCGCCCGAGGCCCGCTCGTGGCGCGCCGACCGCGCCGACCTCACGATGCCGCTCTACCCCGACGCCCGGACGATGGTGGCTCGCTTCCGCACGCTGCCCGAGGACCCGTCGTGCCTGCCGTACATCCGCGACCACATCGCGCGCGGCTCGATCCAGCACGTCGTGCGCGAGGAGGGCTCGGGCTGGACGTGGAAGTTCGACCCGCGCGTCTTCCTGCGCTCGATGATGGAGCCCGCCGACGTGGCCCGCAGCGCGTGCGAGGTGGCGCTGCTGCGCGGCGAGCGCGGCATGGCCACCACCGACATCACCGAGGAGATCCGGTCGCGGCTGGGCGGCAACGTGCCCGTCACCGTGATCCCCGACTCGGGACACCACATCATGCTGGACCAGCCCACCGCGCTCATCGCGGTGCTGCAGACCCTGCTCGGACAATGGAGGAGACGATGACCGACCTACTGGTCGACCGCACGGACGGCGTCCTGACGCTGACCCTGAACGCCCCGCAGCGACTCAACTCGGTGACCACCGAGATGTTCGAGCAGATGAGCGACGCGCTCGAGGACGCCGAGGGCGTCCGCGTCGCGGTCATCACCGGCGAGGGCCGCGCGTTCTGCTCCGGCGCCGTCATGGCCCCGGGCGCGACGAACACGGGCATCCTCGAGGCCGCCGACCGCCTGATCCACGCGCTGACGCAGGCCCCGTTCCCGGTGGTCGCGGCGCTGAACGGCCTGGCCGCCGGCATCGGCTCCTCGCTGGCGCTGGCCTCGGACTTCCAGGTGGCCAAGGAGGACGACTACTTCCTCCAGGCGTTCGTCAACGTGGGCCTCATGGGCGACGGCGCTGCGCACGAGCTGATCGCCGCCTCGATCGGCCGGGCCCGTGCCACGCGCCTGCTGATGCTCGGTGAGAAGCTGCCGAACTCCGAGGCGCACGCCGCCGGCCTGATCACGCACTGCGTGACCGCCGACGCGTGGCAGGCCGCGGTGGACGGCCTGGTCGACAAGCTGAAGTCCGGCCCCACCATGGCCTACGCGCGGATCAAGTCCACGATCAACGCCGCAGCGCTGGCGCACCTCGACGAGACCCTCGCGGCCGAGACGGTCGAGCAGGGCGTCCTGGGCGCCTCGAACGACTTCGCCGAGGGCGTCGCCGCGTTCAGCGAGAAGCGTCAGGCCAAGTTCACCGGCGCGTGAACGTCGCGACCACCGGCAGGTGGTCCGAGGCCCGCAGGCCCGGCACCTCGACGTCCGAGGCGACCAGGTCGGGCGTCGAGAAGAGGTAGTCGATCCGCTTCACGGGGGCGTCCGCCGGGCTCGTGTCGGCGCCGCCGGGAGCGGCGTCGACGAGTCCCACGTCGATGACGTTGTCGTAGGCGGCGCTGCCCTCCTGCAGGTTGAAGTCCCCGCCGAGGACCATCGGGCCGCCGAGCTCGCGCAGCCACGCGGCGAGGTCGGCCGACTGCGCGGTGACGCCCTCGTCGCTGCCCACGGGCTGCAGGTGGGTGGACACGAACCACGTCGACTCCCACGGTCCCTGCGGCCGTACCGCGATCGCCTGGGCGCCGGTGACCGCACCGTGCGACGGCAGTGCCCGCCGCTCGACGCGGGCTCGGCTCGCATCGACGAGGACGGCGTCGCCCCACACGGGGTCCGCCGCGGCGCCCCACCAGGCGGTGCGGCCGGTCAGGCGCTCGAGGATCGCGAGCTGGTCCTGGCCGCCGTTGAGGAACCAGCCGCGGTCGATCTCGCTGATCAGCCCGACGTCGGCGGAGACGAGGATCGCGGCGACGGCCTTCGGGCGGAACACGCCGTCCATCCCGTAGCCCATGCGCAGGTTGTAGGCCGCCACGCGAACCTCGTCGTCCCGGGGCTCGGAGGCGTCGAACGGGCGGATGGTGAGCGCAGGGGCCGCCGCGGCCACGACTCCCGCCGCCAGGGCCGTCACGCCGATGGCGGCCAGCGTCCTGGGCGGCGCGGTCGTCGCCGGCGCCGGGGGAGTGGTCGCGGCGGCGATGCCGATGACCAGGGCGACGCCCACCAGCAGCCAGTCGGCGCGGTACCCGAGGTCGTAGCCCGCGTAGTACGCGAAGAGCAGGGCCACCCAGACGAGACCGCCGAGTGCCAGCGTCATCGAGGTGCCGCGGTCTCCGTGGTCGGCGGCGCGCCACAGGTGGGCGAGCGCCGGCATCCCGACCACGAACGCCACCACGGTCCAGGCGGGCAGCAGTCCGTCGGCGTCGGTGACGAGGGCTGAGGCGGCGACCGCTCCCGTCAGCACGAGCGCGGCCGCCGCGGCCGAGACTCGCGTGACGGGCACGAGGGTCGCCGCGACGGCGAGCGTGGCGCCGAACGCGACCGCGGCGAGACCGGCCTCGCCCAAGGTGGCCGAGGCGCGCCCGGCGTTCGCGACGATCACGCCGGCGAGGAACAGTCCGGGCATCACGGTCAGGGCGAACCGCCGGCCGACTCCTCGGCCCTCCGCAGGGGTGCGCATCGTGGCGAGGCACGCGGCGAGCTGGGTGGCCAGCAGCAGCGACGCCCAGACGTCGGCGCGCCAGACCGCGCCCCAGGTGCCGAGTGCGGCGTGGGTGGTCACCGACACGGCGAGGCCGGCGACCACGCCCGTGACCGCCGCGTCACGGTGCCGGGGCAGCGCGAGGGAGAGCCAGGTCATGGCCGCGATCCCCGCGACGGAGGCGACGACGAGGTGCAGGTGGCCGCCGTCGGTGAGCTGGAGCACGACTCGGCCGGCCAGCGCGACGACGAGCGCTGCCGCGGCGAAGGTGCCTTCGCGGCCGAGGCGCCGCGCGACGGCCACGACGAGCACCGGGACGAGGACGCACCCGAACGCGAACGCGCCGATCAGCTCGGGCGGCGTCGTCGCGGCCTGACCGAAGATCGTGATGAGGGTCGGTGTCCACGCCCGCCACAGGTCGATCAGCAGCCACGTCCCGGCGGCGAGGTGGACGGCGGACGCGGCACCGAGGCGATTCATGCCCCCGTTCTACCGGCTCGCCGGCCTGTGCGGGAGCGCCTCACCGCCGCCGCGTCCCCAAGCCCACCCGCCGCGAGTGGCGCAGAATCGCCCGTCACTCGCCGAGTGGCGGGCCATTCTGCGCCACTCGGCGAGGGTCGGAGGGCGAGTTTGCGCCACTCGACGAACGGGCGAACGGGCGGACGGGCGGACGGACCCCGGCGCGCCGCCGCGGTCAGGCGCGGGAGCCGGCGAAGCCCAGGACGGCGGCGAGGCCCAACGCGGACCGCGGGTGATAGCCGGCGGTCCACAGGCCGCCGTGCGCGGCCGCGTAGGCCTCCTCGCGCCACGGCTCCTCCTCGGGGACCCGGTCGCTGCGCAGGTCGTGCACGAGCAGGGCGGCCATCAGCACGTTGCTCGTGGCGGGCTCGAAGACCTCGACGCCGAAGCGGTGCGCCCCGGCGTAGGCCGCGGCGAGCGCGCGGTTCTTGACGACCGAGGCGGTGCGCGTCGCCGGCGCGACGTTCAGCGACACCGTGGCACCGTCGTGGCGCGCCGCGGCCGCGCGCCACCGCTGCAGCCGCTTGGCGAGGGCGTAGTTCGGACCCTGCTGCGGCACGAGCGAGTCGCACACGCCGATCTCCACGTCCGGCGGGTAGTTGCGCTGCAGGAGGCGTCCTCCGCTGAGGGTCCGGAACGGCGCGCGCAGCAGGCGGCGGCCGTTCTCGTAGGCGTCGTTCGAGGTGGTGACGGCGCCCGCCGGCACGGCGAAGACGTCGGTCGGCGTGGCCAGGTAGGCCAGGGCCGTGTCCGGGCGCTGTGCCACCAGCCGGGCCGCGATGGCGTCGGCGGCGGCCGAGACGCGCACGTGGGTGGCCCCGTCGGCGTAGCAGTACGTGCCGAGGACGAGTCGGCCCTCGAGGTCCTCCAGCCACCTGCCGAGCTCGGGCAGCGTGTGCAGCAGGTCGGCCCCGGTCTCCTTGCCGCCCACGGGCAGCCGCACCCGCCCCGCACCCTCGCGGGCGTGGTCGCGGATGCGCTTCTGGATGTCGGCGCGCGGCAGGTCCACCGCGACGACGTCGGCGCCCCACCGCAGCAGCGACCGGTAGGGACCCATCTCGGCGCCGGCGCCCAGCACCACGACGGTGTCGCCCTCGAGCCGCAGCCACTCCGGGTGGTCGGCCACCTCGCGGATCGCCTCGGAGAAGGTCGGCTCGACGACGCCGCGCCGGACCCAGTCGTCGAGCTGCTCGTCCAGGGCGGCACCGGTGAGCCGCTCGCCGCGGTAGGGCACGCTCAGCTCGGTCTCCGGCGCCGCCTCACCGGCGATGTCCACGGTCGTCCACTCGTGACCGGCGGCGCGGGAGTCGAGTGCTTCGGCCAGCGAGCCGTCGCCGCAGCGCATCTGCTCGTGGATGCTGCGCAGGCCCTCGGTCGCGATCGTCACGGCGTCCTCGGGCGTGGCGAGCCCCGCCTCGAGGAGGCGGGAGAAGTGGATGAGGTAGCCGCGGCGCCAGTTCGTCTCGCGCTCGGCCGCCTGCGCACCCACCGGATCGACCTTGCGCAGCGCGTCGGCCACGACCTGGCGCGCGGTGGCGGTGGAACTGTCGGTGGGGAAGCGGACTCCGGTGGACATGAACCTGAGGATATCCTCAAGTTCGTGGACAGGCACTAAGCAAGCGCTTAGATATCCGCTACGCTCAGGGCATGCGAGCGATCCAGATCACATCCCTCGACGGTCCCGAGGCCGTCGAACTCGTCGACGTCGAGGCCCCGAAGCGTGGCGAGGACCAGGTCCTCATCGACGTCAAGGCCGCCGGCGTGGCCTTCCCCGAGCTGCTGCAGAGCCGCGGCCGCTACCAGCTACAGCCTCCGCTGCCCTTCACTCCGGGCGCCGAGGTGGCCGGGGTCGTGGTCGAGGCGCCCGCGGACTCCGGCTTCGCCCCGGGCGACCGCGTGGCCGCACTGCCGATGCTCGGCGGCTTCGCCGAGCAGGTCGTCGCGGACCAGCTCCTCACGTTCAAGCTCCCCGACTCGGTGTCCTTCGCCGAGGGCGCCTCCTTCATGTTCAACTACGCCACGGTCTACTTCGCACTGGTCAACCGCGGCGGCCTCGCCGAGGGCGAGCGCGTGCTGGTGCATGGTGCCTCCGGCGGCATCGGCACCGCCGCGATCCAGGTGGCGAAGGCATTCGGTGCCGGCCACGTGATCGCCGTGACGTCCACCGATGTCAAGGGCGAGATCGCCGTGGCCGCGGGCGCCGACGAGTACGTGCTCTCCGAGGGCTTCAAGGATGCCGTCAAGGCGTCCGGCGGCGTCGACATCGTCGTGGACCCCGTGGGCAACCCGGCCGGCGGCGACCGTTTCACCGACTCCCTGCGCTGCCTCGTCGACGACGGCCGGATCCTCATCATCGGCTTCACCGCCGGCGAGATCCCCAAGATCGCCGCCAACCGCCTGCTGCTCAACAACCTCTCGGCCGTCGGCGTCGGCTGGGGCGCCTACGCGATGAAGCGCCCCGGCCTGATCAAGCAGCAGTGGGACGCGATGGTCGAGCACCTGGCCTCCGGCGCGCTGAAGCCGATCGTCGGACAGTCGTTCGCGTTCGAGGACGCCTCCGAGGCGCTGCTGACGCTCGACCGGGCGCAGGCCACCGGCAAGCTCGTGCTGGAGTTCTGAGCACGTGGGAACCCTGCACCTGGTTCGTCACGGCCAGGCGTCCTTCGGGACCGACGACTACGACCGCCTCAGCGAGCTGGGCACCCGCCAGTCCGCCGCGCTCGGCGCGGGCTGGGAGGCGGGCGGAGCCGTCTTCACCGACGCCGTCGCCGGCGGGATGCTGCGTCACGCCCAGACCGCGATCGCCGCGATCGACGCCAGCGGACTGGGTGAGGAGGACGCCGACCCCGGCCTGCCCGGCTACGAGGTCGACCCCCGTTGGAACGAGTACGACCACCTCGCCGTCGCCACCGCGTTCGACCCGGGAGCCCTGACCAAGAACTCCAAGGAGTTCCAGGCCGCGCTGAACGCCGCGATCGACGTGTGGCGCAGTGGCGAGGGCGACTTCACCGAGCCGTACGCGCTGTTCCGGGAGCGCGTCATGGCGGGCTTCGAGGAGGCCGTCGAGCTCGCGTCCGGCAAGGGCCGGCGGGTGCTGGTGTTCACCTCGGGTGGGCCGATCGCGATGGTCGCTTCGCACCTCATCACCGGCGACGACTCGGCGTTCCAGAAGCTGAACGACGTCGTGGTCAACAGCAGTGTCACTACCCTCATGGTGGGCGGCACGGGGCCGCGGGTGCTGACGTTCAACGACCACAGCCACCTGCGTGCCGCGGACGTCACCTTCCGCTGACACGACGAGGAGCGACATGCGACGGAACACGCTGATCACGGGCGCCAGCTCGGGGCTGGGCGAGGGCATGGCCCGCCACCTGGCCGCGTCCGGACACCACCTGGCGATCACGGCCCGACGGGTCGAGCGGCTCGAGGCGCTGCGGGCCGAGCTCGTGGCTGCGCACCCGGGCATCGAGGTCTCCGTGCACGCGCTCGACGTCAACGACCACGACGCCGTGTTCCGGGTGTTCGGCGAGGCGGCTGCCGCCCACGGTGGTCTCGATCGCGTGATCGTCAACGCCGGCCTCGGCAAGGGTGGCCGCATCGGCACCGGGAAGTTCGAGGCCAACCGCGAGACCGCGATGACGAACTTCGTCGCCGCGCTCGCGCAGGCCGAGGCGGCCATGGAGCACTTCTACGAGCGCGGCGCCGGGCACCTCGTGCTGATCTCGTCGATGTCCGCCATGCGTGGCATGCCGTCGTCGATGACGACGTACGCGGCCACGAAGGCCGGCGTCGCGCACCTCGCTGAGGGAATCCGCTCGGACCTGATCGGCCGCAAGGGACACGACATCAAGGTCACGACGCTCTACCCGGGCTACATCGCCAGCGAGATGAACGCGCAGGTCGAGCAGGAGCAGAGGCTCATGGTCGACACCGCCACCGGGACCGCCGCGATGGTGAAGTACATCGAGAAGGAAGTCGTCGACGCCGCCGTGCCCGCGTGGCCCTGGGCCCCCATCGGGCAGGTCATGAAGCACGCCCCGCTCTCGGTGGTGCGCAAGCTCGTCTGAGGCGACGGGCCGACGGATGTCACCCGTCGGCACTATTGAAGTTGAGTTTGGCTTCACCTAGGTTCATCGTGACCTACCTCACATCGACGTCGCTCCGACGTCCTCGGAGCGGGTCGTGGGTCCGCCCGTCCGCGGCGGACTCGAGCTTGAGGAGGCTCGATGAACATTCGAAGCATGGCACTCGGGGCGACGATGGCCGCGGTCCTGGCGACCGCGTCCGCCTGTGGCAGCTCGGACGGCGACGGTGACGGTGGCGGTGGGGGCGGGGACGACTCCTACGACATCGGCATCGTGCAGTTCTCGGCGACGGACGAGACCGCCGAGAAGGCGATCAACTCCTACATCGACGTCGCCGACGAGGAGGGCTGGAACATCACGAAGGTCGATCCCCAGGGCTCGGTGGACAAGGCCATCAGCGCGGTCAACGACTTCGTCCAGAAGGGTGTCGACCTGATCATCGTCACCGTCTTCCCGACCGACCAGATCACCGGCGGCGTGCGCGCGGCCACCGAGGCCGGCATCCCGATCATCTCCTTCAGCGGCGGCTCCGGCGAGGGCGTGCCGCTCAACGCCGACTCCGGCGCACTGGTCTCGACCGACATCTCGAAGCAGCTCGTGGACGACATGGGCGGCGAGGGTGAGCTGCTCCTGCTCGGCTACAAGAGCGGTCTGCCGTGCATCGGCCGCGAGGAGGCGCTGAACGACGCTCTCGAGGGCAGCGACATCACCGTCACCCGCCAGGAGGTGGCCATCCCCGGCCAGGTGGAGAGCGGCACGAAGTTCACGCAGGCGTGGCTGGCCAAGAACCCCGAGGGCAGCGGGAACCTCGCCATCTGGGCGTGCTTCGACGACCCGGCGCTCGGTGCGGTCAGCGCCCTGCGCTCGGCGGACCGGGACGACGTGAAGGTCTACGGCATCAACGGCACACCCGCCGCGGTGACCGCGGTGCAGTCCGGCGCGATGCGCGCCACGGCGTTCATCGACGTCGCGGGGGCCGGCGCGGAGCTGGCGGAGCGCACGCCGGACGTCATCGAGGGCGGCGTCGACGCCGAGCCGGAGGACATCCCGATCCCGACGTTCGTGGTCACGAAGGAGTCCTACGACGAGTTCGCGGAGAAGTACCCGGACGAGGTGAAGTAGGCCCTCCTCCCGTCCGGAACGCCCGGCACCGCCCTGCGGTGCCGGGCCTTTCCGCATCTTCGGTGCGCGCCATGGCCCATCGGGACCACGCGAAGATGGCCCGGAGATTCTGAAATTGAGTTCAGTTTTCTATTGAACCCGTGATCGGTTTCACATACGTTGCTCGGTGACATAGGTCACACGCAGCGTCGAAAGGCTTCCCGCATGGTCAACATCGCCACAGAGGTCTGGGCCCACACCGACTCCGAGCCCGACCGGGTGGCGATCCGCTCACCGCGCACCATCACCTTCGGGCAGCTGCGCCGCACCAACGAGCAGGTCGCCGGCGCCGTGCGCGCCGCCGGAGTCGCTCCGCTGGACCGCGTGCTGTTCATCGCGCCGAGCATCCCGGAGTTCCCCGAGGTCTACTACGGCCTGCACGCCGCCGGCGTCACCGTCATCACGATGAACACCATGTCGACCGAGCCGGAGATCGGCTACGTGCTCGACGACTCGGGCGCCACGCTCGTCATCGCCTGGCACGAGTGCGCGGCCCACGCCCGGGCGGCGGCCGCCGACCGTGGTCTCGACTTCTGGCAGCTGGACCCCGGATTCTCGTTCGACGCCGAGCCCCTCACCGAGCCGCACGACCACGCGCCGCAGGACACCGCGCTGATCCTCTACACATCGGGCACCACCGGCCGCCCGAAGGGCGCCGAGCTCACCGCGGCGAACCTCGTCGACACGGTCTCGTCGTTCCAGCCCGTCCTCGACATCAGCCCCGACGACCGCTTCGGCACCGGGCTGCCCCTGTTCCACGTCTACGGCCAGGCCGTCTGCATGAACACGGCGCTCGCGACCGGCGCCTCGTTCTCCCTGGTCCACCCGTTCGACCCGAAGGTCATGCTCGACGTCATGGTGGCCGACGAGCTCACCACGATGGCCGGCGTCCCGACGATGTGGAACGCGATGCTGCACGCCGAGGGCGACCACTCGCCCCAGGACTTCGCGGCCCTGCGGCTGGCCACGTCGGGCGGCGCGAGCCTCCCGGTCGAGGTGATCCGGGCGTTCAAGGACCGCTTCGACTGTGCGATCCTCGAGGGCTACGGCCTGACCGAGTCCACGGGCGCGGCCACGTTCAACGACATCACCCGCGAGCAGCGGACCGGGACGGTCGGGCCCGCGCTTCCCGGCTCCCGCATCGAGGTGCGCGACCCCGAGGGGAACGTCCTGGGTCCCGACCAGCCCGGCGAGGTGTACGTCACCGGCCCCACGATCATGAAGGGCTACTGGAACCGGCCCGACGCCACGGCCTCGGACCTGCGCGACGGCTGGCTGAAGACCGGCGACATCGGCACGATCGACGCGGACGGCTACCTCAGCATCGTCGACCGCGTGAAGGACCTCATCATCCGCGGCGGCTACAACGTCTACCCGCGCGAGGTCGAGGAGGTGCTGTACGAGCACCCCGACATCGTCGAGGTGGCCGTCGTCGGCGTCCCGGACGACCACTACGGCGAGGAGATCGCGGCCGTGACGGTGCTGACCGAGGGCTCGGACGCCACGCCCGAGAGCATCCGCGCCTGGGCCAAGGAGCGCCTGTCGGCCTACAAGGTGCCCCGACTCTTCGCGTTCGTGGACGCCCTGCCGAAGGGTGCCACCGGCAAGATCCTGAAGCGGGCGATCGACCGGGACGAGCTGCGCTCCGTCGCCGCTCAGGGCGGCCGCGCATGAACCTCGAGGGCAGCGTCGCGATCGTCACCGGCGCCGGGGGCGGGATCGGCGCGGCGCTGTGCCGCCGCTTCGTCGAGCACGGTGCCCGCGTCGTCGCCACCGACCTCGACGAGGGACGCCTGAAGAGCGAGGTCGAGGCCATCGCCGCGGACCACCCCGGCACGATCGAGGCGCTCGCCGGCGACTGCGCGGACGTCGAGCACATCCGCGCGACGATCGCGCTCGCTGAGTCGGCCTTCGGCCCGGTGGACCTCTACGCCGCCAACGCCGGTGTCGGCCTCGGGGAGAACCTCGACGCGACGCCGTCGGACTGGCAGACCTCGATCGACGTCAACGTCATGGCCCACGTGCGAGCCGCCGAGCTGCTCGTGCCGGGCTGGCTGGAGCGCGGCAGCGGCCACTTCCTGTCCACCGCCTCGGCCGCCGGCCTGCTGACGCAGATCGGCTCGGCCACCTACTCGGTCACGAAGCACGCGGCGGTCGCGTTCGCGGAGTGGCTGTCGGTGACCTACGGGTCGCGCGGGATCGGCGTCAGCTGCCTGTGCCCGATGGGCGTCAACACCGCGATGCTCAACAGCGGTGCGGACTCCGACAGCGAGGCGGCACGCCAGGGCGCCAAGGCGGTCACGCAGGCCGGACTCGTCCTGGAGGCGCTCGAGGTGGCGGACATCGTCGTCGCCTCGCTGGCCACCGACGAGTTCCTGATCCTGCCTCACCCCGACGTCCTGGAGTTCTACCGGCGCAAGGCGTCCGACTACGACCGCTGGTTGCGCGGCATGCGCCGCTACCAGGAGTCGCTGGCATGAGCACCAGGCCGACCGAGCTCGTCATCGACGAACTCGCCCAAGACATCGCCGTGGCACCACGCCTCGTGATGGGCGGTGGAGTCCACGCGGACGCCGCCGCCGCCACAGTCGCCCGCGGGCGACTCTCGGGGGACCAGAAGCACCACTCAACCTCGAGTGGGCTTGAGCTTGAGGAGGCTCGATGAATTTTCGACGCGTTGCACTCGGCACGACCCTGGCGTTCACACTCGCGACAGCCGCCGCCTGTGGGGGCTCGTCCTCCGGCTCCGACGGTGGCGACGACGCCTTCTCCGTCGGCATCGTCCGCTTCGCACCCAGTGAGGTGACGACCGAAGCGGTGATCAACAAGTACACGGACATGGCCGAGAAGGAGGGCTGGGAGGTCACGACCGCCAACCCCGACGGAGCCGTCGACAAGGCCATCGGCGCGATGCAGGACTTCGTGCAGAAGGACGTCGACATGATCATCGTCTCGGTCATCGAGTCGAAGTCGCTGACGGCCGGGCTGAAGTCGGCGGAGGCCGCCGGCATCCCCGTGGCCTCCATCGCCGGTGGCGGCGCCGAGGGGGTCACCTTCGACCTCGTCGTCTCGCCGGGCGTCGAGGTTCCCGAGGCGATGGTCGAGAACATGGGCGGCAAGGGCCGCGTCCTGGCCCTCGGCTACAAGCCGGGCCTGCCGTGCCAGCTGCGTGAGGAGGCCTTCAACGAGACCGTCGAGGGCACCGACATCACGGTCGACCGCCAGGAGGTCCTGATCCCGGGCCAGCTGGAGTCGGGCCAGAAGTTCGCCACGACGTGGCTCGCCAAGAACCCGAAGGGCTCCGAGCCGCTCGCGATCTGGGCGTGCTTCGACGACCCGGCGATGGGCTCCATCGTGGCCGCGAAGCAGTCGGGCCGTGACGACGTCCAGATCTACGGCTACGACGGCACGCCGCCCGCGCTGAAGGCGCTCAAGGACGGCCAGCTCGCCGCGACCGCCGCTCCGGACACCACCGGTGCTGCCCAGATGCTCTTCGACGCGACGCCCGACGTCATCGAGGGCGGTCCCGACGCCGAGCCGAAGACCGAGGAGATCCCCTTCCCGATCATCACGCCGGAGACGCTGGACCAGTACCTGGCGGACAACCCCGGCGCGGACGCGTCCTGAGGGCCGGCTGACATGACGATCCGTCCAGAGCTCGACGTGCCCGCGCAGGGCGACGAGGAGAAGACCATGACCGGTTCCCCAGCAGGTGGCGGGCCCGACCCGGCCCCCGTGACGTCCGGGTTGCTCCAGATGCGGGGCATCTCCAAGTCGTTCGGCGGCAGTCGGGCTCTGGACGGCGTCTCGATCGAGGTGAGGCCCGGCTCGGTGCACGCGCTGTGCGGTGCCAACGGCGCGGGGAAGTCGACCCTCGTGAAGATCCTGGCCGGCCTGGAGCGCGCCGACGAGGGCGAGATCCTCCTCGACGGCGAGCTCGTCGAGGTGGCCAACCCGCGTGACGCCGCGGACCTGGGCCTGAGCTTCATCCACCAGGAGCTGAACCTGGTGCCGAAGTTCTCGGTCCTGCGGAACATGGCGATGGGATCGGGACATCCCGGCCGGTTCGGGATCCTGGACCTGCGCCGCCTGCGCCGTGAGGCCAAGGCGGTGCAGGAGCGGCTCGGCTTCGAGATCCCGCTCGACATCGAGGTCGAGCAGCTCTCGGTCTCCGACCGGTGGATGGTGTCGCTGGGCCGGTCGCTGATGCGCGACGCCCGGTTCATCGCGATGGACGAGCCGACCGCCTCGTTCACCGACGAGGAGGCCAGCAAGCTCATGTCGGTGATCGACGAGCTGACCTCCGACGGGGTGGGCATCCTCTACGTGTCGCACCGGCTCGACGAGGTCCTCCAGGTGTCGGACACCATCACGGTGTTCCGCAACGGTCAGAAGGTCGCCACGCTGGACTCGGCGGAGACCGACCGCCAGGAGCTGACCACCCAGATCGTCGGCCGCGAGGTCGAGAAGCTGGTGTCGCGCCTGGAGGCCGAGGCGGACGAGAGCGTCGCGGAGACCCGTCCGGTGCGCCTGGGGGTGCGCGGTCTCAGCCGCGCACCGCGGGTCCTCGGCGCCTCGTTCGACGTCCACGAGGGCGAGATCGTCGGCATCGCCGGACTCGTCGGCGCGGGCCGCACCGAGCTGGCGCGGCTGCTGATCGGAGCCGATCGGGCCACCGGCGGCACCATGACGCTGGGCGGCGAGCCGTACGCACCCAAGTCGCCGCACGACGCCCTGCGGGCCGGCATCGCGCTGGTCCCGGAGGAGCGTCGCAGCCAGGGCCTGGTCCTGACCGACACGGTCGAGAACAACCTGGCGATGGCCGAGCACGGCTCGGCATCGAGCATGCGGGCGCCGTTCCGGCCGAAGTCCTCGCGGTCCACGGGGGAGGCGCTGATGGAGCGCTTCTCCGTCAAGGCCCGCTCCATCCGGGACACGGCCCACCACCTCAGCGGCGGCAACCAGCAGAAGGTCGTCGTCGGCAAGTACGTCCGGACCAACCCCGGACTGCTCGTCCTGGACGAGCCCACCGTCGGGGTGGACGTCGGCGCCCGCGCCGAGATCTACCGCATCATCACCGGACTGGCCTCGGAGGGGACTTCGGTCCTGGTCATCTCCAGCGACTTCGAGGAGCTCGCGATCTGCG
The DNA here is from genome assembly GCF_054957925.1 of Aeromicrobium sp. JP4. Taxonomy (NCBI): domain Bacteria; kingdom Bacillati; phylum Actinomycetota; class Actinomycetes; order Propionibacteriales; family Nocardioidaceae; genus Aeromicrobium; species Aeromicrobium sp. JP4. The sequence continues at coordinate 1,912,500 of NZ_CM143290.1, read as the reverse complement.
ACCGCGTCCTCGTGATGCGCGCAGGACAGCTGGTCGCCGAGGTACCGGCCAGCGAGTTCGACGAGGACCACCTCACCGCCCTGTGCTTCGGCAGCTCCGAGAGCTCCGGCACCACCGAAACGGAGAAGCCCGCATGACCAGCCTGATGGAGAACGAACCGACCTCGGAAGCCCCGAAGTCCCACGCCCACTTCTTCGAGTGGTTCGGCCGGTACGGCGCGCTGCTCGTCCTCGCCATCCTCATCATCGGCACGTCGATCCTGGCGCCGACCACCTTCCCGACCGTCGACAACGCGATCAACATCCTGAACCAGAGTGCCCTGTCGGCGATCATCGCGATGGGCCTGACCTTCGTCCTGGTGACGGGCGAGTTCGACCTGAGCATCGGCAACACGGCGAGCCTCGCCGGCGTGACCGCGTGCGCGCTGATGGTCAACCAGAACCTCTCGATCCCGCTCGCGCTGGTCGCGATCCTGGTGGTCGGCGCGATCGTCGGCCTGATCAACGGGTTCGTCGTCACGTTCATGAACGTCTCGGCGCTGGTGGCGACACTGGGCGTCGGAACGATCGTGATCGGCGTGAACTACATGATCTCCGACGGCGCCCCCATCGCCCTGGGCGATCCCGACGCCTTCCTGGAGATCACGTTCGGCCGGTTCCTGGGCATCCCGTACCCCGTCTACATCATGCTCGTCATCGCTGCGCTGCTGTGGTGGCTGCTCAACCGGACCGTCCTCGGGCAGTCCATGCAGGCCGTCGGCGGCAACCGGGTCGCCGCCGAGCTGTCGGGCATCCGGGTCGACCGCGTGCGCGTCATCGCGTTCGTCGTGTGCTCGATGTGCGCGGCGGTCACCGGCTTCCTGCTGGCGTCCCGCACGGGCAGCGCCGCGGTCTCGGCGGGCGACACGTACCTGCTGAGCGCGTTCGCCGCGTCCTTCTTCGGCTCAGCCGTGCTGCGGGACGGGCAGTTCCACATCCTCGGCACGCTCGTCGGCGTCATCACGGTCTCGGTCGGCTTCAACTCCATCGCCCTGGTGGGACTCGAGACCTACTGGCAGTACTTCTTCCAGGGCCTGCTGCTGATCCTGGGCGTTGGCGTGGGAACGCTCGCCCGACGACGAGCCGCCGCATAGCGCCGTCCCCCCACCCCATCCCGCGGGCGTCGAGAGGCGGCGGCCGCACCACTCGAGGAGAGACTGATGAAGTTCGAACTCGACGCGATGACGCGTGAGTACCAGGACAAGCTGAATGCCTTCATGGACGAGCACGTCTACCCGGCCGAGGCCGTGTACCACCAGCAGATGGCGGAGTCGGGGAACCCGAACTTCCACCCGCCGGTGCTGGAGGAGCTGAAGAAGACGGCGCGTTCGCTGGGTCTGTGGAACCTGTTCCACCCGCACAAGAACGAGGAGTGGGGCTCGCCGGGGCTGACGAACCTGCAGTACGCGCCGTTGGCGGAGATCACGGGCCGGAGCCCGTACCTGGCTCCGGAGGCGATCAACTGCAACGCTCCGGACACCGGGAACATGGAGGTGCTGCAGCTGTTCGGCACCGAGGAGCACAAGGAGAAGTACCTCAAGCCGCTGCTCGCGGGCGAGATGGCGTCGGCGTTCTGCATGACCGAGCCGGCGGTGGCCTCCTCGGACGCGACGAACGTGGAGCTGCGGATGGTTCCCGACGGCGACGAGTACGTGCTGAACGGTCGCAAGTGGTTCGCGTCGAACGCGCTGCACGCGAACTGCAAGGTCCTGATCGTGATGGGCAAGACCAACCTCGAGGCCGAGACCCACCGTCAGCAGTCGATGATGGTCGTCCCGATCGACACCCCCGGCGTGACCGTGGTGCGTGGCCTGCCCGTGTTCGGCTACCTGGACCGCGAGGGCCACGCCGAGATCCTGTTCGAGGACGTCCGCGTCCCCAAGACGGCGCTGCTGGCCGGTGAGGGTGACGGCTTCATGATCAGCCAGGCCCGCCTCGGGCCCGGACGCATCCACCACTGCATGCGCTCGATCGGCATGGCCGAGCGTGCACTTGACCTGATGATCGACCGGGCGCAGTCGCGGACCACGTTCGGTCAGCCGGTCGCGGACCGGTCGAACATCCAGGACTGGATCGCCGAGGCCCGCATCGAGATCGAGGCGACCCGCCTGCTGGTGCTGAAGACGGCGTGGCTGATGGACACCGTGGGCAACCAGAAGGCCCGCGTCGAGATCGCCGCGATCAAGGTCAAGGCGCCCGAGATCGCGCTGAAGATCATCGACCGCGCGATCCAGGTCCACGGCGGCGGCGGCGTCACCGACGACTTCCCGCTCGCGTCGTTCTACGCCCACCAGCGGACCCTGCGGATCGCCGACGGACCCGACGAGGTCCACAAGCGCACCCTCGCCCGCGTCGAGCTGCGCCGCCGCGCTTCGGAGCGTGGTCTCTGATGGATCTCGGACTCGCCGGTCGTACCGCCGTGGTGACGGGCGCGTCGCGAGGCATCGGCCTCGCGATCGCCCACGCCCTGCACGAGGAGGGCGCCAACGTCGTCCTGACCGCACGCAAGCAGGAGGACGCCGAGTCGGCCGCCCGTGAGGTGGGCGAGCGCGCCCTCGGCATCGGGGCCCACGTCACCGACGAGGACGCGTCCCGGGCCTGCCTCGAGCGCACGCTCGAGCAGTTCGGCAGCATCGACGTCCTCGTCAACAACGCCGGCACCAACCCGGCGTTCGGCTCCCTCGTCGAGCAGCAGCACTCGCGGTTCGCCAAGACGCTCGACGTGAACCTGTGGGGCCCGACGCTGTGGACCCAGCTGGCGTACGAGCTCTGGATGGGCGAGCACGGCGGCTCGGTGGTGCACACCGCGTCGCTCGGCGCGTTCGCCGTGGGCCCGAACCTCGCGGTCTACCACGCCTCGAAGGCCGCCCTGGTCCACCTGACCCGCCACCAGGCGCAGGAGCTGGGCCCGGGCATCAGGGTCAACGCGGTCGCCCCAGGCGTCGTGCGGACCCGCCTGGCCGAGGAGCTGTGGAAGGAGCACGAGGAGGCCGTCGCGGCGAACACGCCGCTGCGCCGGATCGGCGAGCCGGAGGACATCGGCTCGGCCGTCGCGTTCCTCGCGGGCTCGACCGCGAGCTGGATCACGGGCGAGACCCTCGTGATCGACGGCGGACAGCGCTTCGGGAGCGGTAAGTGACGGTCGCACTCGACCTGACCGCCCTCGGCGGCTGGATGCGTGGCCGCGGCGTCGACGTGGGCGGGACGATCTCCGCGACCCGCGTCGGCCGCGGCCAGTCCAACCTGACGTACCGCCTCGAGGACGAGGGGGGCCGGACGTGGATCGCGCGCCGGCCCCCGCTCGGCGAGCTGCTCGCGTCGGCGCACGACGTGGTGCGCGAGCACCGCATCCTCGCTGCGCTGCAGGACACTCCCGTCCCCGTCCCCGGGCTCGTCGGGGTGTGCGAGGACGAGCGGGTCGCCGACGTGCCCGTCGTCGTGATGGAGCACGTCGACGGCATCGTGCTGGACCAGATGGAGATCGCCGAGTCGCTCACTCTCGACGCCCGTCGCCGGCTGGGACTCGAGATCGCCCGCACGCTCGCGGCGATCCACGCGGTCGACGTCGACGCGGTCGGGCTCGGCGACCTGGCGTCGCGCTCGCCCTATGCGGAGCGCCAGCTCAAGCGCTGGTCCCGCCAGTTCGAGGCGAGCAGAACCGTCGAGCGACCCGACCTCGACGCGCTGACCGCGCTGCTGCACGACCACGTCCCGCCGCCGGGCGACCTGTCCCTCGTGCACGGGGACTTCCACATCCGCAACGTGATCGTCGACGGCGAGGACGGCACGGTGCGCACCGTCCTGGACTGGGAGCTGTCGACCCTGGGCGACCCGATGGCCGACATCGGCAGCACCCTGGCGTACTGGCCCGAGGCCGGCGAGGCCCCCAGCGGGCTGTTCGCGGCCTCGACCCTGCCGGGCTTCCCGACCCGCGACGAGCTGGCACAGGCCTACCTCGACGCCTCCGGGCGGGACGGCGGGACGCTCGCCTTCTGGCACGTCCTGGGCATCTGGAAGGTCGCGATCATCAGCGAGGGCGTCTACCGGCGCACCCTCGACAACCCGGCGAACACCGCCGAGGGCGGCGCACCCACCCCCGAACGCATCCAGGGCGTCATCGACCACGCCTGGCACGTCGCCGAGACGACCGGACTCGCCGGTCGCCTCACCACCCCGAGAGGACGTCCATGACCGAGAACGCCGCCCCCGACACCGAGGCCGTCCTGGCCGACTCGCCCAAGAACTGGGGCAAGTGGGGCCCCGACGACGAGGTGGGCTCGCTGAACTACCTCGGCCCGCAGGAGGCCGTCCGCGGCGCGGCGGCCATCGTCTCGGGCGAGAGCTTCACGCTGCAGGTCCCGATGGGCGACCCCGGTGGCGATCCCGTGTGGCCGGGGCGCGAGCCGATCCAGCGCCAGAACATCATGGACGAGGGATTCTTCCAGCGAGGCGAGGGCGACGAGACGCCCGGCGGCGCGCACTACGCCGACGACAAGGCGACGATCTTCCTGCAGGCGTCCACGCAGTACGACGCCCTCGGCCACGTCTGGATCGGCGGCAAGATCTGGAACGGCTTCGACGCCACCGAGACCGTCGGCGAGATGCGCAAGGCCTCGGTGCTGCCCATCGCGCAGAAGGGCATCGTCGGTCGCGGCATCCTCATCGACATGGCCCGCCACCGCGGGAAGGCGCACCTGGACAAGGGCGAGACGTTCACGCACGAGGACCTCCTCGAGGCAGCGAAGGCCCAGGGTCAGGAGATCGAGCCGCGTGACGTCCTGCTGATCCGGACCGGTTTCATCGGGCACTGGTACGAGACGACCCCCGAGGACTTCTACGCCGACTTCTGCGAGCCGGGCCTGACCTACTCGCCCGAGCTCGTCGAGTGGTTCCAGCAGATGGAGATCCCCAACCTCGTCACCGACACGATCGCGAACGAGGTCACGATGGATCCGAACCACGGCGTGGTGCTGCCGCTGCACAGTGCGCTGATGCGGAACCTCGGCGTCACCTTCACCGAGATCGCCTGGCTGGACGACCTCGCCGCCGCGTGCGCGGCGGACGGACGGTGGACGTTCCTCTACACGGCCGCGCCGCTCAAGGTGGTCGGCGGCACCGGTGCCCCCGTGAACCCGGTGGTGATCCGGTGAGCCCGGTCACGTCGAGCACTACCGCACAGTAGGATCGGTGACGTCATGAGCGAAGTGGAAGCAGAGGACGTCGTCCGCGAGCTGCCGACCCTGGTCGACACCTCCCGCGTCCGGGAGATGCCCACCACGGCCCGCGGCGTGCGCACGCGCGCCGCCCTGGTCGCCACCGCCCGGAGCGTGTTCGAGCGGGACGGGTTCATCAACTCGCGCCTCGCCGACATCACCGCCGGGGCGAACTGCTCGATCGGCACGTTCTACACCTACTTCGACAGCAAGGAGGAGATCTTCACCGCTGTCATGCAGGCGGCGGCCGACGACATGCTCCACCCCGGGCTGCCGCGGGTGGACGACGACCTCAGCAACGTGGCGGCGATCCTCGACGCCAGCAACCGGGCGTACGTCGAGGCGTACAAGCGCAACGCCAAGCTGAACCTGCTGCTCGAGCAGGTCGCGACGATCGACCCGAACTTCCGCCAGCTGCGCCTCGAGCGGGCCAAGGCGTTCGCCGAGCGCAACGCGCGGTGGATCAAGCGGCTCCAGGACGCGGGCTACGCCAACCCCGAGCTCGATCCGTACATGACGGCGCGGGCGCTCTCGCCCATCCTCGGCCGCCTGGCGTACCACGTGTACGCCCTCGAGGAGCCGGGCATGAGCGACGACGCGATCGTCCAGACCGCGACGCGGGTCTGGCTCGACGCGCTGGGCGTCCCGCTCGACGGCTCCAAGCGGGCCTGACGCGGCTCGGTCGAATCCGACGCTCAGTCGAATCCGACGAACCTGGCGACGTCGTCCACGGACTCTCGCGCCGAGCGCACGTGGTTGGCGGCGAAGTCCTCGTCGGGGTAGCCCAGGGCGACGGCCGTGAAGATCACGTGGTCGTCGGGGATGCCGGCCTCGCGGCGGACCGCGGCGCCCTGCATGATGCCCTGGCTGTTGATGACGGTGCCGAGCCCGCGCGACCACGCCGACAGCACGAGGGCGTGGACGACGGCGCCGAGGTCGAAGTGCGCGATGGGGCTCACGGCCTCGAGGCTGCGATCGTGCGCGATGACGATCGACACGGGCGCGTCGAACTGACGGAACCCCCGCATCGTCCAGTCGAGGCGGGCCTCCTGGTCCTCGCGGGCGATCCCCATCGCGCCGAAGAGGCGCTTGGCGATGTCGACCTGGCGGTCGCGGTGCACCCCCTCGTAGCGCTCGGCCACGGTCACGTCGCGCTGGATCGGGGCGCCGGCCAGCATGAGCCGCGTGTTCTCCTCGCGGATGCGGTCGAGGACATCGCCGGTCAGGACGTGGAACTTCCACGGCTGGGTGTTCATCGACGACGGCGAGAGGACGGCCTCCGCGAGGATCTCGCGGATGACCTCGCGGGGCACGGGGTCGGGACGGTAGCCGCGGATGCTGCGCCGGCTGCGCAGCAGCTCGCCCAGGGAGGCGTCCGTTCCGGCGCCGGTGCTGCCCTCGAGGAGGGATGAGGGCGCGCGGGTGGCCGAGGCCGCTTCGGAAGTCATAGGTGAAATCATATTCGGTTTCAGGTTAGTGTGGCGCGAGACAGTGACGCAGGTCACACGAGAGGATCCCCCCACATGACGACGATCAACGCAGCAGGCACGACCTTCAACGTCGAGGACACCGGAGAGGACGACCTCCCCGTGGTGGTCTGCCTCCACTCGCTCTTCCTCGACCACCGCATGTTCGACGGCCTGGTGGAGGCCGGCCGTGGCCGGTTCCGGTTCGTCCGCCCGGAGTTTCGCGGCCAGGGCGCGAGCGCGCCGGCGGAGTCCGACGAGGTCACGATGGAACAGGCCGCGGGTGACACGGCCGCCGTGATGGACGCGCTCGGCCTGCAGGACTCCCTCGTGGTGGCGTCGTCCATGGGCGGCGACGTCGCGGCCCGGCTGGCCGCCTACCGGCCCGACCTGGTGCGGGCGCTCGTCTTCGTCGGCTCGTCCGTCCGCGGCGAGCCCGCCGAGAAGGTCGAGGAGTACGTGGCGTTCGCGACGAACGCCGCGCAGCAGGGCTTCGCCGACGACCGGCTGGAGTTTCTCCAGCAGGTCATGCTCGGCCGGTCGACGCTGGCGGACCCGCAGAAGAAGGACGTCGTGGACCTGTGGTCCGGGCGGATGAGCGAGCTCCCGCCCGAGCTGCTGCCCGCGATGGTGGGGGTCATGCGGCGCAAGGACGCCACACCGTTGCTGCCCTCGATCGGCGTCCCGGCCCTCGTGGTGTCGGGCGAGGAGTGCCCGGTGCGGCCGCCGGACTGGGCCGCCGAGCTGGCCGACGGCCTGCCCGACTCGGAGCTGGTGATGGTGCCGCGGTGCGGGCACAGCCCGCTGCTCGAGGCGCCCGACACGGTGGAGCCGAAGGTGCTGGACTTCCTCGCCGCCCACGCCTGACGCAGGACGGCGCCGGAGCGAACTCTCGCTCCGGCGCCGTTCGCGGGGGTCGGTCAGGCGACCTGGAGGACCAGCTTGCCGGTGTTGCGACCCTCGAAGAGGCCGAGCAGCGTCTCGCCGAACTTCTCGACGCCACCCTCCACGACCGTCTCGCGGGCGACGAGCTTGCCCGAGGAGATCAGCTCGGACATGTCGGCGATGGCCGCCGCGTCCTTCTCCGGGTAGTCGAACACGAGGAAGCCCTGCATCTTCGCGCGGAAGACCAGCAGCGACATGTAGCGCTTCGGGCCGGGCGCCAGCTTCTCGTCGTTGTAGGTCGAGACGGCGCCGCAGATGATCACGCGGGCACCGTGGCGCAGGTTCGCCAGCGCGGCGTCGAGGATGTCGCCACCGACGTTGTCGAAGAAGATGTCGATGCCCTTCGGAGCGATCTCGCGCAGGCGCTTGAGCACGTTCTCGTTCTTGTAGTCGATCGCCTCGTCGAAGCCGATCTCCTTGAGCCACGCGCACTTCTCGGCGCCACCGGCGATGCCGATGACGGTGCAGCCCTTGGCCTTGGCCAGCTGGCCGGCCACGCTGCCGACCGCGCCTGCGGCGGCGGAGATGACGACGATGTCGCCCTCCTTCATCTCGCCGACCTCGTGGAGGCCGTGGTAGGCCGTGAGGCCGGGCATGCCCAGGGCGCCGAGCCACGTGGCGGGACCCACCTGCGAGGTGTCGATCTTCTGGACGCCGTCGCCGTTGCTGATGGCGTACTCGGTGACGCCGAAGGTGCCGGTGACGGCGTCGCCCACCGCGAAGTCGGGGTGGTTCGACTCGACGACCGTGCCGGTGCCGGCCGCGCGCATGACCTCACCGATCTGGACGGGAGGCACGTACGAGCGCACGTCGTTCAGCCAGCCGCGCATCGCGGGGTCGAGCGAGATGTGGTCGATCTTCACCAGGAACTCGCCGTCCGCGGGTGCGGGGAGGTCGACCTCCTCGGTCGCCCAGGTGCTGTCGTCGGGCAGTCCCGAGGGGCGCTGGGCGAGGGTGGTGCGCTTGGTGGTGGTCATGCTTCACGACCGTACTCGGTCGCACGGACGGGGCCCATGGGAGTGGAAATAGCAGGCGTTGCGCGGGGTCGCAGCGCGGAGGAGGCGGCCATCGGGAATTCCTCTCGAAAGACAGTTGAAACCGGACTCAAATTCAGTACGCTGTGATCCTAAGGGTGTGACACAAGCCACATCAACTGATCATCCAAGGAGTGCGCATGGCGACTGTCCAGACCGTCAAGGGTCCGATCGACAGCTCTGAGCTGGGCCGGACCCTGGTCCACGAGCACGTCTTCGTCCTGGGCGAGGAGTTCCGCATCAACTACGCCGGGGACTGGGACGAGGACCAGAAGGTCGCCGATGCCGTGCGCGACCTCAACGACCTCAAGTCGGCGGGGATCGACACGATCTTCGATCCCACCGTGCTCGGCCTGGGCCGGTACATCCCGCGCATCCAGAAGGTCGCCGCCCAGACCGACCTCAACATCGTCGTGGCGACCGGCCTCTACACCTACAACGACCTCCCGCACCAGTTCGAGCACCGCGGCCCCGGCCTGCTGTTCGACCAGCCGGAGCCCCTCGTCGAGATGTTCCTCAAGGACATCAACGAGGGCATCGCCGACACAGGCGTGAAGGCGGCGTTCCTCAAGTGCGTCATCGAGGAGCCCGGCCTGACGCCGGGCGTCGAGCGCGTCATGCGCGCCGTCGGGCAGACCAGCTCGCAGACCGGCGCCCCCGTCACGGTGCACACCAACCCGCACACCCGCTCGGGCCTCGTGGCCCAGAAGGTCCTGGGGGAGGAGGGCGTCGATCCCAGCAAGATCGTGCTCGGCCACTCCGGTGACTCCGACGACGTCGACTACCTGTCGGAGCTGGCGGAGAACGGCTCGCTGCTGGGCATGGACCGCTTCGGCCTGGACGTCTACCTGTCCACCGAGAAGCGCGTCGACACGATCGTCGAGCTGGTGCGCCGCGGCTACGTCGAGAAGATCACGCTCGCCCACGACGCGTCGTGCTACATCGACTACTTCAAGCCCGAGGACAAGGTCGAGATGCAGCCGAACTGGAACTTCCGGCACATCCCCGACGACGTCGTGCCGATGCTGCTGGAGAAGGGCCTCAGCGAGGACGACGTCGACACGATGCTGGTGAAGAACCCGCGCCGCTACTTCGAGTGATCCTCCCACTCGGATCGGCAGGGCCCCGGCGACGAGCCGGGGCCCTGCTGTGCGGGGAGTCGAGGGTCACGTCGTCAGGATGGGGCCTCCGGGGCGCCCGGCTGCTAGGCTCGAAAGGTGAACGCGCCCTTCGCGCGCTGTTCCGGCCCGACGATGTAGCGCGGAAATCGCGTCCCTGGCAAGCGGGCACCCTTCAGTGATTGAGACCCCTTGACCCAGATTGACCGCAGCCCTGCGCTGCCCACGTTCAACGACTTCAACCTCCCCGACGGCCTCGTGCGCAAGCTCGCACAGCAGGAGATCGTCAACCCCAGCCCCATCCAGCAGGCCGTCCTCCCGGCCGCACTCGAGGGCCGCAACGTCCTCGGCCGCGCCCGTACGGGCTCGGGCAAGACGCTCGCGTTCGGCCTGCCCGTGCTGGCTCGCCTCGCCGGCCGCACGAGCCGCCCCAAGGCGCCGCGCGCGCTGATCCTGCTGCCCACCCGTGAGCTCGCGATCCAGGTGCACACCGCCCTGCTGCCGCTGGCGCAGAAGATGGGCCTGAAGCACACCACCGTCTACGGCGGCGTGCCGATCAACAAGCAGATCAACGCGCTCAAGGGCGGCATCGACATCGTCATCGCCACCCCGGGCCGCCTCACCGACCTGCTCGACCGTCGCTGCCTGACGCTCGACGGCATCGAGATCACCGTCCTCGACGAGGCCGACCACCTGTGCGACCTCGGCTTCTTCAAGCCGATCGACGCGCTACTCGCCCGCACCCCGGCGAACAGCCAGCGCCTGCTGCTCTCGGCCACGCTCGACGGCGACGTCGACAAGCTGGTGCGCCGTCACCTGCCCCAGCACGCGCTGTTCGAGGTCGACTCGACCGACGACAACGTCGAGACGATGGAGCACCACGTGCTCGTCACCGAGGCCACCGAGAAGACGCGCGCCGCGTACGACCTGCTCAGCGTGAACCCGCGCAGCATCGTCTTCACGCGCACCCGCCGCGGCGCCACGCGCCTGGCGAAGCAGCTCACGCAGAAGGGCGTCTCCGCGGTCGACATGCACGGCGACCTCTCGCAGCGCAACCGTGAGCGGAACCTGGCCCAGTTCACCCGTGGCGAGGCCACCGTCATCGTCGCCACCGACGTCGCCGCCCGCGGCATCCACGTCGACGGCATCGGCCTGGTCGTGCACTACGACGCGCCCGCCGAGCACAAGGCGTACCTCCACCGCTCGGGCCGCACCGCCCGCGCCGGCGAGTCGGGCTCGGTCGTCACGATGACCACCCCCGACGCGCTCAAGGAGGTCATGACCCTCCAGCGCAAGGCGGGCGTGACCGCTCGTCACCACTACGCGTCCTCGGCCCCGTCGCCGATGACCGTGGCGTCGCTGACGACCGCGGGCACCGAGGCGCCCGAGCTGCCGGCCGACGGACGCTCGCGCTCCGGCTCCGGCCAGGGTCGCGGCGGTCGCGGTCGCGGTCAGGGCGCCGGTGGCCAGGGCCGTGGTGGTCAGGGTCGCGGTGGCCAGGGTCGCGGTGGGCCGGGCGGACGCCCGCAGGGCTCGCGCAGTCCCGGTCGTCGCCGTGATGGTGCGCCCACGAGCGCGCCCACCAGCTCGCGGAGCAACTGACCTCCGACGCACGACATCCACGAGGGCCCCGGCATCGCGCCGGGGCCCTCGTGTCATGTCCTGGTCAGACCGGTGCGACCTCGGCGAGGTGACGCTCGAGGACCTCGTTGACCGCCTCGGGGTTCTCCAGCGCGTGCACGTGGCCGGTGTGCTCCATCCGGATCAGCTGGGCGTGCGGCACGCCGGCGACGATCTGCTCGGACTTCTCGGGCGGGTAGGTCGCGTCCTCCGTTCCGGCCACCACGACCAGCGGGACGCGGATGTCGCCGAGCTCGTCGAGCACACCGGGGCGGTGGGCGATGTTCCAGGCGGCGTCGGCGTACTCCGGGCCGCGGCTCAGCAGGAGCTCGCGCACACCGGCCAGGACGTCGGCCCGGGCCGGGTCGGTCAGCGTGGTGGTGCCCATCATGAACTGCAGCACGCCGTCGAGCACCGGCTCCATCCCGTGCTCGGCCAGGACCTCGATCAGCTGGTCCATCTGGTCGGCCTGCTCCTCCACGTCCGCCGAGGTGCCCATCACGACGGCCGAGCTCAGCAGGTCGCCGTGGCGGGCGGCCAGGCGCAGGCCGATGAAGCCGCCCATCGAGTTCCCGACGAAGACGACGGGGGCCAGGTCCAGCGCGTCGATCAGGGCCACGACGTCGGCGGTGTGGGTGTCGTAGTCGAGCTGCTCACGCGGCGCGCGAGCACTGCGTCCCTGTCCCCGGTGGTCGTAGCGGACCACGCGGTAGCGGTCGGCGAAGCGGTCCGCCTGCGCCTGGAACATCCGCGCGTCGAAGAACATCGAGGCGCTCATGAGCAGGGCCGGCGCGTCGCGTGGGCCCTCGTCCTCGTAGTGCAGGGTCGTGCCGTTGACATCGATCGTGGGCATGGGGGGACTCCCGTCATTTCCTGAAATTGAACTCACCTTAACGGAATGTGGCGTGGCTCACATTCACCTCTTGACAGGAGGTGTCGGCGTCACGCATCGTGAGGGCACCAACTATCCGCACAAGGTGTGCAGATACCTTGGATCGGCCCGTCATCGGGGGGCAAGCCGCTGCGTTTGGACGAGCTCGTCCCAACGGTTCGATCCAGACCGTCGAAGGAGACGAGCATGAAACTGTCCAGACTGATCGCGATGGCATTCGCCGGCGCGGCACTCACCGTCGGCGCCGCGACCCAGCCGGTCGTCGCCGCCGACAACCCGTACGAGCGGGGGCCGGCTCCCACGAACAGCAGCATTGAGGCGACCCGCGGCCCGTACGCGGTGAGCTCCAAGACGATCTCGTCGCTGTCGGCGCGCGGCTTCGGTGGTGGCACGATCTACTACCCGACCTCCACGGCCGACGGCACGTTCGGCGTGATCGCGGTGTCGCCGGGCTACACGGCGGCGCAGTCGACGATCTCGTGGCTGGGCCCGCGGATCGCCTCGCAGGGCTTCGTCGTCATCACGATCGACACCAACAGCCGGTTCGACCAGCCGGGCTCGCGCGGCACGCAGCTGCTCGCGGCGCTCGACCAGACGATCGCCGACACGACCGTCCGCAGCCGCATCGACGCCTCGCGCCAGGCCGTGATCGGTCACTCGATGGGTGGCGGTGGAACGCTCGAGGCCGCCAAGACGCGTCGCTCCCTGGAGGCGACGATCGGCCTGACGCCGTGGAACCTCGACAAGTCGTGGCCCGAGGTCGAGGCCGCCTCGCTCGAGATCGGTGCGCAGAACGACACGGTGGCGCCCCCCGGATCGCACGCCATCCCGTTCTACAACTCGCTGACGAACGCCGAGCGGCGCTCGTACCTGGAGCTGCGCGGCGCGAGCCACTTCGCTCCGAACACCAGCAACACGACGATCGCGAAGTACTCGATCGCCTGGCTCAAGCGCTACGTCGACAACGACACGCGCTACGAGCAGTTCATCAGCCCCGGGCCGAGCCCGTCGCTGACGAACGGCATCTCGGACTACCGCATCAACTGACCGAGGACCTCGGGGCCGGCCTTCGGGCCGGTCCCGAGGCACGTCAGGAGTTGCGCAGGGAGTCGATCAGCTCGGACTTCCTCTGGCTGGAGTAGCCGGACAGGCCGATCTCCTTGGCGCGCTTGCGCAGGTCGGCGACGGTCCAGTCCTCGTAGGCCGGCGACTTCCCGCCGCGCTTGCCGACGGTCTTCTTGCCGTCGCGGGCCGCGGCGTTCGAGATGCGCGCCGCCTTCGACTTCGATGCGCCGTCGTCGCGGAGCTCCTCGTAGAGGTCGGGATTCTTCAGGCTCGACGGTGCCTTCTTCTTCGGTGCCATGGGATCTCCTCTCGATCCCACGACACCACGAACCGCGCGCTGTCGCGACCGGACGGGCTCAGTGCTCTAGGAGCTCCCGGGCGAGCGCGCCCACTTGCTCGTGTTCGATGAGGAAGCCGTCGTGCCCGTGCGGCGAGCGCACCACGGCGAGCGGCTCGGCCGTGGGGATGAGGTCGGCCAGCTCCTGCTGCTGGTACGGCGGGTACAGCCGGTCGGAGTCGATCGCGGCGACGACGGTGCGTGCCGTGACCCGGCCGAGGGCCGCCTCGAGGCCACCGCGGTCGCGCCCCACGTCGTGGCTGTTCATGGCGTCGCCGAGGGCGATGTACGACCACGCGTCGAAGCGCTTGACCAGCTTGTCGCCGTGGTGCTGCAGGTACGACTGCACCGCGAAGCGGCCGTCGGACTGCACCGTGCGACCGAACCGCTCCGCCAGCTCGGCCTCGCTGCGGTAGGTCGTGTGGGCGATCCGCCGCGCCAGCTCGAGGCCCGCCTCGGGGCCCGCGGCGCGGATGATGTCGGCCTGCGTGGACGTCCAGGCGATCTGCTCGGCCGACGCGTAGGCCGACGAGGCGAGCAGGAAGAGGCGCTCCACGCGCTCGGGGTGCGTGACGGCCCACTCGACCGCGCGCATCCCGCCCGCCGAGCCGCCGATCACGGCGTGCCAGCGGTCGATGCCGAGGTGGTCGGCCAGCATCGCCTCGGCGGCCACCTGGTCGCGGACGGTGATGGCGGGGAAGCGGTTGCCCCAGACGCGACCGTCGGGGCCGGCGGAGGCCGGGCCGGTGGTGCCCTTGCACCCACCCAGGATGTTGGCGGCGACGACGAAGAACCGGTCGGTGTCGATACCCAGGCCGGGTCCGACGACCTCGTTCCACCAGCCGTCGGGGCCGGCGACGATCGAGTCTCCGGTGAGGGCGTGCAGCACGAGCACGGCGTTGTCGCCGGTGAACTCTCCCCACGTGTCGTACGCGACCTCCAGACGCGGGAGGACCTCACCCCCTTCGAGGGTGAGGTCTCCCAGCGGCTGAACGGTGGTCACGGCTTACTTGGCCGCCCGGAACCCGGCGTCGAGGTCGGCGAGGATGTCGTCGATGCCCTCGATGCCGACCGCGAGGCGGACGAGTCCGGGAGTGACGCCGGTGGCGGCATGCTCCTCGGGCGTGCCCTGCGAGTGGGTGGTGCTGGCCGGGTGGATCGCCAGCGAGCGGACGTCGCCGATGTTCGCGACGTGGCTGAACAGCTCCAGCGCGTCGATGAAGCGGCGGCCGGCGTCGACGCCTCCGGGCAGCTCGAACGTGAGCACCGCGCCCGAGCCGCGGGGCGTGTACTTGTCGGCCAGCTCCTTGTAGGGGTTGCCGTCGAGCGACGCCCAGGTGACCTTCGCGACGTCCTCGCGCGCCTGGAGCCACTCGGCCACCTTGCGGGTGTTCTCGATGTGGCGCTCGAGGCGCAGGCTCAGGGTCTCGAGGCCCTGGGCGATGAGGAACGCGTTGAAGGGGGAGACGGCCGGGCCGACGTTGCGCAGGTACTGCACCCGCAGCTTGGCGATGTACGCCGCCGGGCCGAGGGCCTCGCTGAAGACCAGGCCGTGGTAGCTCGCGTCGGGGGTGGTGAAGCCCGGGAACTTGTCGCCGTGGGCGGCGTAGTCGAACGTGCCGCCGTCGATCACGACGCCCGCGATCGCGGTGCCGTGGCCGCCGATGTACTTCGTGGCCGAGTGGACCACGGTGTCGGCGCCGTGCTTGAGCGGGTTCAGCAGGTACGGCGTGGCGACGGTGTTGTCGACGATGAACGGGACGCCGACCTCCTTCGCGACCGCGCTGATGGCCTCGAGGTCGAGGATGTCGCCCTTCGGGTTGCCGATGGTCTCGCCGAAGAACACCTTCGTGTTCTCGCGAGCCGCGGCACGCCATGCGTCGGGGTTGTTGCTGTCCTCGACGAATGTGACCTCGATGCCGAGCTTGGGGAACGTGTGGCGCAGCAGCGAGTCGGTGCCGCCGTAGAGGCTGGCCGACGCGACGATGTGGTCGCCGGCCTCGGCCACGTTGGTGAGAGCGCCGGTGGTGGCGGCCTGGCCCGAGGCCACGAGCAGCGCACCCACGCCACCCTCGAGCGCGGCGAGTCGCTGCTCGACGACGTCCTGCGTCGGGTTCATGATGCGCGTGTAGATGTTGCCCGGCTCGGCGAGCGCGAACAGGTCGGCGGCGTGCTGGGTGTCCCGGAACTGGTACGAGGTCGTCTGGTAGATCGGCAGCGCGCGCGCACCCGTGGCGGGGTCGGGCGTCTGGCCGGCGTGGATCTGCTTGGTCTCGAACGACCAGTGCTCGCTCATGGGTGCTCCTTCGGCATCGGGTGTCAGTGCGAGCCTGTCACCGTTCGGCGCGTCCTTCCGGCCGTCTCACCATGCGAGAGTCGCGTCCGCGATCAGGACATGTTGAAGGGCTGCGCCGTCGATTCGAGCACCGAGAGCCACAGGTCGCCGTCGGGATTGACGTTCTGCGTGTTCTTGACGACCACCGAGATGGGCACATGGGCGAAGCGGTGCCGGGGGCGGCCGATCACCATGTCGGTGCGGCCCGCCATCGCGGCGTGGACGGCGGCCTGGGCCAGCCGGGTGCAGTAGACCGAGTCGGCGGCGTCGGCCGGGACCGAGCGGATCATGTAGCCGGGGTCGAAGTACCGCAGCGTGAGCGGCTCGTCGTGGTCCTTGAAGTCACGGGCGATCTGGGCGCGCAGGAAGCCCGCGAAGTCGCCCAGCACGGTGTTGCCGCTGGCGTCGGTGCGACGGCTGGCGGGGATGAGGTGCTGCCCTGCCCCCTCGGCCAGCACGATGACGGCGCTGCCGCGCTCCTTCACGCGCTTGCGCAACGTGGCGAGCAGGCCGTTCTCCCCCTGGAGGTTGAACGGCACCTCGGGGATCAGCACGAAGTCGGCGTCGTGGTTGGCCAGGGCGGCGTAGCAGGCGATGAACCCGGCGGCGCGACCCATGACCTTGACGACGCCGACGCCGCCGATGGCCGCCTCGACCTCGACGCGGGCGCCCTTGATCGACTCGGCGGCCTTCGCGTAGGCCGTCTGGAAGCCGAAGCTGGTGCCGATCAGTGGGATGTCGTTGTCGATCGTCTTCGGGACCCCGACGACCGCGATCGGCAGCTCGCGCGCGAGGGCCTCCTCGGCGATTGCGTGGGCACCGCGCATCGAGCCGTCGCCGCCGATGACGAAGAGGATGTCGATCTCGCGGTGCACGAGGTTGTCGACGATCTGCGGGATGTTCTGGCTGCCGCGGGATGAGCCGAGCACGGTGCCGCCACGGTCGGTGATGGTCTCGACGAAGGCCGGCGTCAGGGTGATGGGGTCGGGCGCCTTGCCGGGCACGAGTCCCGCGTAGCCGTTCTTGAAGCCGGTGATGTCGGTGACGCCGTAGTGCTCGAACAGCTCGAGGACGATCGCGCGGATCACGTCGTTGAGGCCGGGGCACAGGCCGCCGCACGTGACGATGCCGACCTTGGTCTTCTTGGGATCGAAGAAGATCTTGCGGCGCGGCCCGCCGGGCTCGAACGAGGGGACCTCGGTCAAGGGGGTGTCGCCGCGCGCCGACAGCAAGGAGATCGTGTCGTCGATGAGGACGCGATCGGTCTCGGCGACGTAGTAGGCGTTGGTGGCGCGAGCCGCGACATAGTCGGACAGCGGCGAGTCGTACCTGCACTCGCCGAGGGTGCGAACCTGCAGTTCCTCGAGCGTCACCACGCTGACAGGCTATCGGAGCCCAGGATCTGCGATCGGCACGCGGATGTCCGCCCGGTCGTTAAACTCGGGGCGTGGACACGCAGGCCGGTTCCCGATCCGGACGCGGGCGCCGCCGCCCGATGCGGGCGGTGCACACCGCGGCGGTCCTGCACGACAGTCCCACGCCCCTCGCCCGCATGGTCGGTCGCGGCGCGCGGATGACCGTGAAGCCACTGCTGAGGATGGCCCCGGTCGACGTCCGCACCATCCGCCGCATCCAGCGGTTCTCCGAGGTCGTGAACCGTGGCGCGTCGGAGGACATCGCGGTCGAGGTGTGCGAGATCGGCGGCGTCCCGGGCGAGGTGATGACGCCCGGCGACGGGCCCACCACGGGGCTGCACCTGCTCTACCTGCACGGAGGCGGCTTCTTCACCGGCAGCGTCCACTCCTACCGCTCGATGCTCGAGGAGATCGTGCGCGCCACCGGCGGCACGATCTACGCGATCGACTACCGCCAGCTGCCCGAGGCCGGGATCGCCGAGTCGGTGCAGGACGCGATCGCCGCGTACGCCGGTGTGCTCGACCGCGCGGCCGACGCCTCGAAGGTGGTCGTCGCGGGCGACTCCGCCGGTGGCTACCTCACGATGAAGGTGGCCGAGCTGGCCACGCGCCGTGGACTGCCCGCGCCCGCCGCGCTCGTCGCGTTCTCTCCGCTGCTCAGCCTCGAGCCCGACCGCCAGGACAAGAACGTCATGCGCGTCGACAAGGTGCGCGAGGCCGTGCTGCCGATCGCGCGAGTCGCCGCGCTGCGCCGGCTGTGGCTGCCCGAGGACGGCGAGGCCATCGAGGGCTTCGCCGACCCGCTCCACGCGAGTGCCTACATCCACTCGCCCACGCAGCTGGTGGCCGTCGAGGACGAGTTCCTGCGCCCCGAGGTGGAGGCGTTCGCGCTGCTGCTCGACGACAAGGGCGTCGAGGTTGACGTGCACCTGTGGCGCGGGCAGTTGCACGCCTTCCCGATCATGGCCGGGCACCTGCCCGACGCCGACCTCGCGATCGAGCTCGCCGCCGAGTTCGCCCTCACCCACATCGGCGAGCCCCCGGCCGTCGAGGTCGAGGACGCCGACGCGCGTCCCGAGACCCTCGAGGGCGAGATGGCCTGACGGTTTCCCCGGTTAACCGGGGAAACCGTCACTTCGCGAGGTTCGCGAACCTCGCGAAGTGACAGGAAACCTCCGTCAGTGAGTGGCGGTCAGCCGACGACCTTCACCTTGATCACGTGCAACTTGCCGTGCTGCGTGTAGCCGAGGTTCCACGAGCGGGTACGGCTCGTCGTCATCGACATCTTCACGCCGAGGGCCCAGCGGTCCTTCCCGGCCTTCTTGAATGGGACCGAGCCGCGGTGCGGCTTGCCGGGCGCCGGCGTCGCGTAGACGTAGCGGGCCTTCGAGCCGCGGACGACGATCGTGTAGGTCTCGCCGTGGCGGACCTGGTAGACGCCGTTCTTCAGCTTCGCGCCCTCGATCTTGTAGCCCGCGAGGCGGTACGCGACGCGCTTCGTGCGGACGTTGTCCGCGACGTCGGTGGCCTTGGCGGTGACGACGACCCGGCTGCCGCTGCGCTTCGTGGTGACCTTGCAGGTCTTCACGCCCGAGAGCGAGTCCTTCGCCGAGCAGGTCGGCTTCGCTGCGTCGAAGTAGCTGCGACCGGACTTCACGCCGCGGATGCCGACGCTCGGCGCGCTGCGATCGAGCTTGACCGAGGCGGTGACGGTGGCGACGCCGCCGTCGGCGGTGTGGATGGTGCGGGTCACGCTGCTGGCGCCCTGGCGGGACACCGTGACGGGCTTCGGGCAGGCGGTGGCCAGCTCGGCGCCCTTGGCGTCGCAGGTGAACGAGACCGTGACCGGCGTGCGGTACCAGCCGCCGCGCGACTTCTGGGCCGAGCTCACGCGGCTCGTGATGGTCGGGTTCGAGCGCGAGGTCGACGCGGAGGAGGCGTTGAAGTCCGTGCTGCCGGTGTACTCGGCCGAGACGCCGTGCGCCGTGTCGGTCGGCACGGTGAAGTCGAGCTTCGCGATGCCGTCCGCGAGGGCGGCGGTGCCGACCTTCGTGCCGTCGACGCGGAACGTGACGTCACCGGTGGGGGTGCCAGCGCCAGGCGCGACCGGGGCGACGGTGGCCGAGAGCTCGGTCGGCTTCACCGAGACCTTCGTGGTGGTGTTCGCGGCCGCGACGGTCAGCGAGGCGCTGCTCGTGGAGCCGAGGTGGTGAGCGCTCGCGGGGACGTAGGTGGCGGTGACCTGGTGCGAGCCGACGCCCGCGCCGAGCTCGGGGCTGGACGCGAGGCCGTCGGAGTCGATGGCGACCGGGGCACCGACGTCGGTGCCGTCGACCGCGAACTGGACCGAGCCGCCCGCCGCGGCGACCGTGCCCGCGACGACGTCGACGGTGGCCCGTGCGGTGGTGGTCTGGCCGGTCACGACGGCGGCGTCAGCGAGGTCGAGTGCGACCGAGCTGGCGATCGCGCTGACGGCGATGTCCTGGCTCACCGTCGGGGCGGCCGAGTAGCCCGTGGCCGCGGCCTGGTTCGCGTCGATCGTGCAGGTGCCGACGGCGTCGAACGTCACCGTGGTGCCGTCGACCGAGCAGACGTCGGAGGTCGCCGACGAGAAGCTGACCGCGTTCTCGGACGCGCCGCCGGTCGCCGCGACCGTGTACGTCTGGCCGGGGTACGCGGGGCTCGGCGCAGACGAGGTGAACGTGATGGCTTGCGCTTCATCGACCTGCACGAGACCGGAGCAGGCCTCACCGAGGCGCAAGGTGGCCTGGCGCGCCATCGAGAACTCGTTCGCCACGGCAGCGAAGTTGGGGGTGAGGGAGATGAAGTACTCGTGCCCGAACGTGTGGGCCGTCATGTCCAGGACGGTGAGGTCATCGCGCACGTAGGCCGCGGAGAGATCCATCGTGGCCGGATCGACCGACCAGATCGCGCTCTGACGCCGCGCGACCGACGGTGAACCCGCGGCGAGGGGCTCCTGCATGCTGAGGAAGGTGTACTGCGGATCCGTCCCGGTCATCGGGTAGGCGGCCGCGGAGTCGTCCACGCCGAGCACGCTTCCGTCCCGACCCTCGATCGCCATCTGCTGCTGGGTCCCTGCCGAGACGGAGACGCGCAGTGCTCCGTCGGTGGACTGGCTGATCCCCGGGAGGTCGCCGTAGGCCTGGATCTGGGTGGACGCGCAGCCGATGATGGTGTCGCCGACGATCACCTGGACGCGTCCGGTGAACGTCTCGGGGGCCGCTTGGGCGCTGGCGGGCATGAGGGCCACAGCGGCAGCGAGGCCGACGGCCGCACTGGTCGCGACGGAGGTGACGCGTCGATACATGGAGATTCGCTCTCGAGTGGGGGTACGGAGCGCTCACCCCGCGTGTGCGACTCTAGGTTTCCCCGCCGGCCCCAGAAGGTTGTATACGTATCAACCGTCACAAGTGACTACGCCTCCAGTCCGGGGAGGGAAGAAACCAACAGGCTTGACTGTAAGTGAGGGGTCGAGGATGCTGGGCCAGTGACCGAAAGCCCCACGAGGACCCCGCAGCCCGAGCGCACGCGGCTCATGCGCCAGCGGCTCCTCGAGGCCACGGTCGACTCGCTGGTGGAGGTCGGCTGGGCCGGCACGTCCACGACGGTCGTGAGTCAGCGCGCCGGGGTCAGTCGCGGTGCGCAGCTGCACCACTTCCCCAGCAAGCAGGACCTCGTCGTCGCGGCCGTGGAGTACATCGCCGAGCGCCGCCGCGAGGAGCTGGCGATCGACCCGGACGAGCTGCCCGAGAGCGGTCGCACCCGGGTGGTCCTGGGCCTGCTGTCCCACCTCGTCACCTCGCCGGCGTTCCTCGCTGCACTGGAGCTGTGGGTCGCGGCGCGGACCGACCCCGACCTGCTGGAGAAGGTGGCGCCGTTCGAGCGCCGGCTGGGCCGCGAGACGCACGCGCGCGCCGTGGAGCTGCTGGAGGTCGACGAGTCGCGCGGCCGCAACCGCCAGCTGGTCCAGGCCACGCTCGACCTCCTGCGCGGCTTGGGCCTGGCCGCCACCCTCACCGACGACTCCGCACGCCGGGCCTCGATCCTCGACGCCTGGGCCGACACCCTCGACCGAGAACTGGAACGATGAGCAAACTCGACACTGTCCTGGACGATCTCGCCGCGGAATCGCTGCAGCTGGACGGGTGGGTCGCCGGCCTGACGCCCGACCAGTGGGGCACCGTCACCACGCCTGAGGGCTGGACCGTCGCCCACCAGGTGGCTCACCTGCACTGGACCGACGTCACCTCGACCTACGCGATCAACGACAAGGCTGCGTTCGACGCTTTGATCGTGGCGGCGCTGGAGGATCCCGAGGGCTACATCGACCAGGCCACCGACGAGCTGGCGCAGGAGCCGCCGGAGTCGCTGCTGCCGGCGTGGCGCCAGGGTCGCAGCGACCTCGTCGATGCCCTGCAGTCGGTCCCCGACGGCAACAAGATCCCGTGGTTCGGGCCGCCGATGAGTCCGGTCTCGATGGCCACCGCGCGGCTGATGGAGACGTGGGCCCACGGGCACGACGTCGCCGAGGCCCTCGGCATCGCGGTGCCGCGCACCGACCGCGCCAAGCACGTCTGCCACATCGGCGTGCGCACGTTCGCCTTCACGCACCAGATGCGCGGCGAGGAGCCGCCGGCCGTCGAGCCGCGCGTCGAACTGACCGGGCCGTCGGGCGAGCTGTGGACGTGGGGCCCCGAGGACTCCGAGGAGCGGGTCACCGGCGACGGCTGGGACTTCGCCCTCCTGGCCACCCGGCGCCGCCACCGCTCCGACGTCGACGTCACCGCCACCGGCCCCGCCGCCGACCACTGGCTCGACATCGTCCAGGCCTTCGCCGGCCTCCCGGGCAACGACCCCCGGCCGCTGGCCGAGCGCTGAAGTTTCCCCCCATAGTCAGGGGAAGCCCCGCTCGTTTGGCGACCTCGTCAGGCGGAGGCCTTCTTGACCTTCTTCACGGCGGTGCGCGCCACGGCCTCGAACTCCTGGGTTCCCGTGCCGCCGCCCAGCTGGAATGTCGCCAGCATGACCAAGGTGTGGTCGACCCGGACGATCGCCATCGGCAGGTCGATGGTCTGCCCCTCCGTGGTGGCGCGCATCGTCAGCGCCACCGTGTCGTCGCCCAGGTCAGGGAAGGGCAGGTCGGAGATCACGTAGTCGGTCCTCACGCCTCCGGCGCCGTCGATCATGGTGTAGAAGTCGCAGCCCTTCAGCGCGCTCTTGAACGACTTCATCGACTTCACCGCGTCGTCACCGCCCTTCGAGCGGATCGTCTGGGTGAGGAAGGGGCCGTACTCGCTCTTGGAGAAGGTGACCTCGGCCTCGCCGGCTGTCAGGGTGCCGTCGGTGTTGGTCAGGCCGGCCGTGAACTCCTCGCACCCGGGGTCCTCCGAGGTCGTGCGCGAATCGTCCTCGCCGCCACCCTCGAAGTCGGAGTTGAAGCTCCATCCGTCGGGAAGGTCGTTGACGGTGAGCAGCGCCTTCTGGATCTGGGCCTCCGTCAGCAGTTCGGAGGGCGCTTCCTCGACGACGGCTCCGTAGTCGTCCGGGTCGACGCCCGGGCCCGAGGGTCCGCACCCCGCGAGGACCAGCGCGGACGAGACGACGAGGGCGAGGACAACGGACCTCACGTACGAGAGCCTAGGCAACCAGCGTCCGCTCGTTCGCGGATTGCGCCGTTCCGCACGAGGGCCCGACCGATGGCCGGGCCCTCGTGCTTCTGCGGGGTCAGCTCCGCGAGTACTTCACCCACGGCGTGAACTTGCCCTTGTACGGCAGGTGGTCGACGCGGGCCGGCGTGAACGGCTCGTAGCCACTGGCGTCGATGTAGCCGGACTGGATGGTCCGCACGTTGACGCGCACGTGCTTCGGGTGGAAGAGGCAGCCCTTCTTGGGCTTGACGTGGACGACGACCAGGCCGTGCTCGAGGTCGTACCGCTCGCGCACCGTCTTGCCGCACGTTCCGGGGAACGGGTACGTCACCCAGCTCTTGCGGTGCTTCTTCGACCCCTTGAGCGCACGGAAGCCGCCGTCGCCCGGGATGCCGACCTCTTCGGCGAACTCCGCGCCGGGCGACGAGGCGTTCGTGTCGAGCAGCAGACGGAACTCGCCGACGGGTGTCGACTCCGCCTCCCAGTCGACGGCCTTCATCCTCACGGTGATCCGCACGCCCTTGGCGTTGTTGACGACCTTGACCTTGTGGAGGTCGAGTGCGCTGGAGCCGCCGCCTGCGGGATCCGGTGTGGTGGCCTCGCGCGCCTGGGCGCCCGGCGCCGCGGCGAGCAGGCCAACCACCAGCCCGAGGGACAGCAGGAGTCCGCGGGCGCGACGGTTCCTCCCGGAGACGTGGTGGGTGTTCGTGGTCGTTCGATCCCTGGGCATGGGTCTCTCCATCTGTCGAGCCGCTGGTTCTCCAGTGGAGAGCGGCGGACGGTCGAATCCGTACCTGGGTCGCGTGACGACTTTCGCCGCCGAGCAGGACTGGCGAGATGCTCGGCGCGTTGACAGAGTGCCGTCCATGACCACCCAGACCCGGCTCGAGGTCCTCGACCGCTATCTGGAGGGCTTTCGTCGCAGCGACCACGCGATGGTGCTCGGCTGCCTGACGGACGACGTGGTGTGGCACGTGCACGGCCTGCGCACCACGCGCGGCAGGGCTGAGTTCGACACCGAGATCGAGAACCCGGACTTCGAGGGCAGCCCGGAGCTGACCGTGAACCGGACGACCGAGGCGGGCGACGTCCTCGTGATCACCGGGACGGGAGCCGGCCGTCACCGGCAGGCCGGGCGGTTCTCCTTCGTCTTCTGTGACCTGTTCACGTTCCGCGGCGACCTCATCGCCGAGGTCGAGTCGTACGTCGTCCCGGTCGGCTGAGCATGGTCGACATCCTCCCCACGAGCGAAGCGGATCGGCTGCGGGCCGCTCCGTTCACCTATGCGCCCGTGGGCGCGACGCCCGAGCCGCAGCCGGGCTTCCACCACTTCACGAGGCAGCGCACGCTGGCTCGGCGGGACTTCGCCGGAGCCGTCGAGGACCTCATGGCGTGGCGCGTGCAGGAGCGGTCGGGGCTCCACGTGAGGGCGTCCGACGCCCGAGCGCAGGTCGGAACGGTCGTGCAGATGACCCTGGGCCTCGGCACGGTCGGCGTGAAGATCCCCTGCCGCGTGGTCCATGTCATCGAGGAGCCCGACCGCGTGGGCTTCGCCTACGGATCCCTGCCGGGACACCCGGAGTCGGGGGAGGAGTCCTTCGTCGTGGAGCGCCGCACGGACGGATCGCTGACCTTCACGATCGCTGCCTACTCACGGCCCGCCACCCGGCTGGCGCGGCTGGGCGGGCCCCTGACGACGGCGGTCCAGACCGCGATGACGCGCCGGTACCTCCGGGTCCTCGACCGGGTCTGAGCCCGGCGTCCCGCGGTCGGTAGCCTGCTGGCCCATGGACCCAGTGAGCGACGCGACGGCCTCCTCCTCGAGGATGCGCACGCTCCTGGTGGACGACATCGGCGCGCCGATCGAGGGGACCATCGTCAGCGCGGCGACCGTGACCGTGGCCGGCGCGCACGCCGAGCACACCTCCGGAGTCTTCCTCGCGTGGGCGGTCGTGCTCGTCGTCTACTGGCTCACCCACGTCTACCTGCATGCGCTGCGCGACCAGCTCCGCCGCCAGGCCGACCCGCTGCACCGGCGCCTCGCCCGCCACGCCGGGCTCCAGGCCGGCGTCCTGCTCGGCGGCGTGCCGGTGATCGTCGCCTACCTGCTGGCCGTCGCCCTCGGTGCCTCAGGCAGCACCGCGATCTACCTGTGCCTGATCTGGACGATCCTGCAGCTGGGCGTGGGAGTGCTGCTCGCCTCGCTGAGCGCGGGGCTGAGCGTTCGCCGCGCGTCGGTCGAGGCCTTCATGGCCGGCCTGCTGGGGTTGTTCCTGGTGGCGGCAAAGGCCCTGCTGCACTGAGCGCGGCTCAGGAGACCGGGACGAGCGCGGGCACCTTCCACGTGCCGTCGTGGATCTCGGGGCGGGGCCGATAGAGGCGCACGAGGAAGTTCCAGCCCTCCGGCGTGGGGATCGCGTTCGGCACGTCGGGTCCGAAGTCGCCGAAGCGCACGGTCACGGACCCGTCCTCGTTCGGGACGCCGACGATGTTGTTGATGCTGTAGGAGTCGCGGTCGTTCTGGGCGAAGAAGCCCTTCGCGTCGTAGACCGAGATCGACCAGAAGCCGTCGACGGGCACGTCGGCCATCGTGAGCTCGTACGGGCCGTCGCCGTCGGGCTGCACGCCCACGTAGGCCGCTTCGGAGGACGGCAGGCCACCCCAGCCGGCGGCCGTGCCGATGAGGTGTCGGACGGGGTCGACCTCGTCGGGCCGGCCGAACGTCCGATCGAAGCTGGAGAGCCCGGCGGCGAGCTTCAGGAGCGCGTCACGGGTGGCGTCGAAGCTGGCCTTGTCGTAGTCGTCGAGCGCGAAGGGCACCGCCGAGCCGGCCTGGATCGAGAGCGTGTCCTGCAGGCGGTTGACCTCGGCGACGTCATCGGGGTCCTGCGAGTCGACGAGGATCCGGATCGCGAGCGCCGCGTAGCGGCTCCCGACCTCGTTCTGGGCGAGCCGGTGCGGGCCGGCGGCGTGCAGCACGAGCGGGACGAAGTGACCCTCGTTCACGAGCATCGCCGACAGGTAGCGCTCGCCGCAGTCGGGCAGGGTGAGCACCACGTCCTGCGCGAGATCGACGACCGCGAAGCTGTAGAGCGTGTCGCGGTTGAGCCGCACCACGAGCTGGTTCTCGATGGGGGAGGGCTCCCGCACGTGCGAGAACACGTTGACCGCACCGGCCTCCGCCTGGAAGTCGTGGAACATGCGGGCGGTCTCGGCGCCGACGAAGTTGTCGGCGTTCACGTGGAGGGCCATGGTGGCTCCGGCGATCAGGCGCGGCGCGTGGAGAGCGCGCCCCAGGCCGCGGTGACGACGATGGCGCCGAGGAAGGAGCCGATCAGTCCGCTCGCGCGGAGCTCCAGGCCGTCGCCCGCGATCAGGCTGGCGACGAGTCCGCCGAGCAGCGAGCCGATGAGGCCGGCAGCGATCGCCAGGGTCCAGTTCACCGACTCCATGCGGCGGCCGAGCGCCATCTGGGCGAGGCCGCCGACGAGGATTCCGAACACGATGATCGCGAGGATGAGCATGGCGCAAGGCTAGGGCCTCCCCGGGGTCCAGGGACAGAGGGCCGTGTTCCGCGGTTCTCCGGCGCTCGACGGCTCGTCGTCGAACCCTCGCGGACCTACGCTGAACGCATGTCCCACGCGCCGGTGGAAGCTCCCGGGCCGGTGCTGACGCGCTCGGCGCGGATCGGCGGTGTCGTCGTCGGAATGCTCGTCCTGGTGGCCGGCGGCGTGGCCGTGTTCCTCACCGACAACGAGCTCGGCTCCACCGCCCTGGTCGCGGCGGGCGTCGCGATCTGCGCGCTGTCGGTGTTCGGCAACCGG
Organism: Aeromicrobium sp. JP4; assembly: GCF_054957925.1. Taxonomy (NCBI): domain Bacteria; kingdom Bacillati; phylum Actinomycetota; class Actinomycetes; order Propionibacteriales; family Nocardioidaceae; genus Aeromicrobium; species Aeromicrobium sp. JP4. The sequence continues at coordinate 1,885,529 of NZ_CM143290.1, read as the reverse complement.
CTCGAGGCGATCGAGGCAGCAGGCGTCCGCTTCGAGCTGGAGCGCCGTGCGCGCAGCGTGCGTCAGCAGGCGGCCCGGGCCCGGGCGGCCGGCGACGCCGAGCAGGCGCAACAGCTCGAGCGGCGTGCGGAAGGACTCCTCGCGGCGGCCTCCCTGGTGGGGTCGCGCTACGAGCGCCTTCGGGAGACCGAGCCGTCCGGGTGGGACCGCACCTCCCGCATGGAGGGCATCCTGCGCGAGGCCCGCGCCCTCGACACCGACGCGCTCTCGGCCGACGACGTGGCTCGGATCTTCGCGAGCGGCTCCGACGGCGACCGGATCACCGCCCTGGCGCTCATCGAGGCCGACCCACGGCTGGCGAGCGCCGGCGTCCTGGCCGACGCGATCGGGGACAGCCGCTCGACCTTCGAGCAATACCACGCACTGGTCGCGACCGAGCGCGCGCTGACGCACCTGTCGTCGGCGGAGCGGACGCGCCTCGGCGCCGCGGTGGAGACCCTGCTGGCGGGCCCAGTCGGAGAGCGGACCTCCGACCGCCGCACGGTCGCGCGACGCATCCTCGAGGACCTCCGCCCGGCTGACGACCGCTGATATAGGCATTTTCCAGCCGTAGCGAGTATTGCCGGAGTAACGACGCACGTCACCCTGTCGAACAGCTCGAACGTCTTCAGTCGCGTGTTGCCAGAGGCAAGGACGCCCCGACGTATCTCAATCGTCTGCGGAGTCGCCCCTGCAGCGTCGCTTGGCGGGAACCCACTCAGAGTTCGCGTCGATGTCGTGAGCCCCACCGGGAATCCCCGGCCTGAGGCACGCGCACCGTAGCCCCGCATGTGCTCGGACGAGTGATGCCGGCTCGAACCATGGGCGAGCAGGTCGATCGAGACGGTCGAGGTCGCCCCGCAGTCATGGTTCGGACGACCGCAAAGTACCCCTTTGCGTGTGCCTCAAAGAACATGTGCTGCTCAAGCGGGCACAGGCGCGGATCCCCAGAAGTCGAGGTCAAACCCCTCGGCCTCCACATATGATCCATGTGCGAGCGAAGCCGCTTCGCTTGGATGAGCGGTTGTTCCAGGCAGTACTGATAAGCGGGCCAAGTGCCTACGTCCGGAGCGAGAGCATCGGCGAAGAGCTCCACCAATTGGGGTTGAGATAGACAGCAGAGTTCCTAGGAGGAATAAGTGGCTTCGCCCGCACCCACGCCAGATCAGTTGATGAAAAGGCTCGAGGATAACGCTTACACCACGTATAAGTCCCGACTGGAAGCGTACGAGCGGATTCGGGGCCGTGCAGTTGCTTGGAATCTTGCGCTCGTCTCGCTTGCAGTCGCGACGACAATTGCCTCGGTAGGTCTTCTGGTGGATGGCGCGATGTACGGCACTTCGGGGGAGACCCTTCTGGTCGCTTGCGCTGTCCTATCTCTAGCGCTTTCCCTGCTGGTCTCGTCCCTTGCCTACCCGTCTCGGGCCGTTGCTATGGAGAACTCTTATAAAGAGTGCCAGCGACTGTCTTATGAGATGGAAGCTACGCGCACTACGTCCGTTAGCCAAGACATCTACGAAAAGCACCTGCGCCGGTTCACGGCGTACCTTAGGGATTCCGAAAACCATACGACTGCCGATTTTCATGCGTACCGGCACCAGTTTAGTTCTGTATGGTTGAAGAGCGTAATGACTTCCTGGCTGCCATACGCATTCCTCCTCGTTCCTCTGTGGTTTCTGATCCGTTTCATCAACTGGATAATTGTGGGGTTGTGACCTCCGATGTCCGAATTGAGCGCATCGGCCCCCTTGGGCGCCTGGAGGGGAGGAAAAAGGAAACGAGTCAGCGCATCCTCGGCATTCCGCTCCGCGACGAGCAAGCGCAACTTGCGGAGGATCTTCCGTGAGCGCTTCGAGTCCACGAACGTCCGCGGTCGCGACGGGGTCGCGGGGAAACATTTTGCCGCTGATTTGGAGCGGGAACTCGCGCTAATCCAAACTCGCGCTAGGGCGGGGACGTATCGATTCTCAATGTACCGCGAGAGGCTCGTCCTTAAGGGAGCGAGAAAGCATCCTCGGCAGTTGTCCGTTCCGACGTTGCGAGACCGGCTTGCGCTTAGAGTCCTCGCGGACGTCCTCGGGGCGGCATTCCCGGAGTGCCAGCCAAAATTGCCGCAATCCGTCGTTCAAGCTGTCGCCGGTGATCTTTCGCGGTCTGTCTTTAGTGCTTTCGTGCGAGTGGATGTTCAAGACTTCTATGGTTCTGTGGACCACAGCCTCCTGGCCCTTGAACTACGAAAGCGAGTGAGAAAGCGGGAAGTTCACAGGCTCATTGACTCCGCGGTAACAACGCCAACTGTTCCGGACGGACGAGCTCATAACGCGGAAATCCTCCGTACAGGAGTGCCGCAAGGTTTGCCAATCTCGAACGTTCTCGCTGAGATATATATGCGCTCGGTCGACGAGGAGCTCCGGTCGATGTCAGTGGCCGCCCCGGAAAGGGGCCAATCGTCCGATGCGGGCGGGGCCGCCAAGTCGATCGCGTATCACCGGTACGTGGACGACATCCTGATCCTCTGCGACTCTGTGGCCGTCGATCAAGTGAAAGAGGCGTGCCGTGAGGTGTTGGGCAAGATGGCGCTCTCACCCCATCCGGATGACGTCCCGGGAAAGTCTGGGCATGGCGCACTTGACGGAGGGTTCGAGTACCTGGGGTACGCCTTCAAGGGAACGCGGGTCAGCGTCAAGGTTGAAAGCGTTGCACGACTGGAGGCTCGGCTCGCTCGACATTTTGCGAACTGGAGAGCGGATCGTGCAAGCCCCTACGCCGATCAGCGTCTAGAGTGGCACTTAAACTTGACGATAACTGGGTGCATCTTTGACAACCGTGCTTATGGATGGCTCCAGTACTTCCGCGAATTGAACGATCGAACCCTCCTAAAGAAGCTTGATTGGACTGTGGCTCGACTCCAAGCGCGGTTCGGCGCACCCGTCGGCCTTCAGCCTAAGAAATTCATGCGCGCTCACTGGTCAGTGACCCGACCTACGTCACGCAACAGCCGGTACGTTCCGAACTTCGACTTGATGGACGTATCGAAGCAAAGGTTGGTGCTTCAAGACCTAGGTACCCCGGGCATTCAGAAGATGTCGGATGCGGACGTACGCACCAGCTTCGTACATGTTGTGAGCAAGGCCGTTCGAGAACTGGAGGCCGATATTGGCGACCTTTCGTAGTTCTTTTCGATTCGATCGCTTTGCAATAACACCGAAGAAGTTGGACCGAGCTGTGCACATCCTCGAGGAACTCCAACCGGCCCACGACCGCTGAAGCCGTCCAGATCCGCGAGACTGCCGTCGCCAGCCGCGCGCCTCCCGCGGTAGCGTCCAGCGAGCAGACGTGGCTGATCGACGAGGAGCAGAAGTGAAGATTCGTGGCGCCGTCCTGGAGACCATCGGGGCATCGAGCCCCTTCGAGCAGTCCCGGCCCCTGCGGGTGGCCGAGCTCGACCTTGCCGAGCCCGGGCCCACCGAGGTGCTCGTGCGGGTCGAGGCGGCGGGGGTGTGCCACTCCGACCTCTCGGTCGTCGACGGCAAGCGCCCGCGCCCCGTGCCGATGCTGCTCGGGCACGAGGCCGCCGGTCGGGTCGAGCAGGTCGGCGCCGACGTCACCGACCTCGCCGTGGGCCAGCGGGTCATCATGACGTTCCTGCCGCGCTGCGGCGAGTGCGCGGGCTGCGCCACCGACGGCATGGCTCCGTGCGTGCCGGGCTCGGTGGCCAACGGTGGCGGCGAGCTGCTCGCCGGTGGCAGCCGGCTCACCCGCGACGGCTCGCCCGTCACGCACCACCTCGGCGTCTCGGCGTTCGCCACCCACGCCGTCGTGGACCATCGCTCGCTCGTCCCCGTCGACGACGACGTGCCGCCGAACATGGCCGCCGTCCTCGGCTGCGCGGTGCTCACCGGCGGCGGTGCGATCATCAACGTCGCGAAGCCGACGCCCGGCCAGACCGTGGCCGTGGTCGGCCTCGGCGGTGTCGGCCTGGCGGCCGCGCTGACCGCGCTGTCGTATGAGGGCGTGCGCGTCGTCGGCATCGACCCGCTCGAGCACAAGCGCGCCGCCGCGCTGCAGGCCGGCGTGCACGAGGCGCTCACGCCAGCAGAGGCGGCCGAGTCGGGCTTCAAGGCCGACGCCGTGATCGAGGCCGTCGGCAGTGGCCGCGTCTTCGCCGCCGCGATCGCCCTCACTGCGCCGGGCGGCAAGACGATCACCGTGGGACTGCCCGCGCCCGACGACACGATCGAGCTCTCGCCGCTGGCCCTGGTGGCCGAGGGCAAGACGCTGGTCGGCAGCTACCTCGGCTCGGCCGTGCCGAAGCGTGACATCCCCGTGTTCGTCGAGCTGTGGCGTGCCGGACGCCTGCAGCTGGAGCACCTCGTCAGCTCCACGATCGCGCTGGACGACATCAACCGCGCCATGGATGACCTGGCCGACGGGTCCGAGCTGCGCCAGATCATCGACTTCACGAAGGAGTGAGCGTGAGCGTCGCCGACTTCATCGAGTCCCTGCTCTCCGGCCACCCGGCCGACCTCTACCTCGACGGGCGCTGGACCCCGGCCTCGGGCGGTGCCACCTTCGCCGTCGAGGACCCCGCCACGGGCAAGGTCATCACCGAGGTCGCCGAGGGCACCCCCGCCGACGGCCAGGCTGCACTCGCCGCGGCCGACGCGGCCCAGGAGTCGTGGGGCGCCACCACGCCGCGCGAGCGGGCCGACCTGCTGCGCGGCGCGTTCGACCTCATCACCGCGCACGCCGACGACTTCGCCCGGCTGATCACCGCCGAGATGGGCAAGTCGCTGGCCGAGGCGCGCGGCGAGGTCACGTACGGCGCGGAGTTCCTGCGCTGGTTCTCCGAGGAGGCCGTGCGCATCGACGGCCGCTACGGCACGCTGCCGTCCGGCAAGCTGCAGATGATGGTCGACCGGCGTCCGGTCGGGCCGTCGCTGCTGATCACGCCGTGGAACTTCCCGCTGGCGATGGCCACCCGCAAGCTCGGCCCCGCCCTCGCCGCCGGCTGCACCTCGATCGTGAAGCCGGCCGAGCTGACGCCCCTGACCACCCTCGCCGTGGCGAAGGTGTTCGAGGAGGTCGGCGTACCGGCCGGCGTGATCAACGTGCTCACCACCACCGATCCCGCGGCCACGACCGGGCCGCTGCTGTCCGATCCGCGCCTGCGCAAGCTCTCGTTCACCGGCTCCACGCCCGTGGGCAAGGCGCTGCTGGCCCAGGCCGCCGCGGGGGTGCTGCGGTGCTCGATGGAGCTCGGTGGCAGCGCCCCGTTCATCGTGTTCGAGGACGCCGATCTCGACGCGGCCGTGGACGGCGCGATCGCCGCCAAGACCCGCAACATCGGCGAGGCCTGCACCGCGGCCAACCGCTTCCTCGTGCACCGCGACGTGCACGACGAGTTCGTCACGCGCTTCGCCGCGCGCATGGGCGACCTGCGCGTGGGTGCCGGCGACGAGCCCGGAACCGACCTCGGTCCCTTGATCGACGACCGCAGCCGCGAGCGCGTGCACGGCCTGGTCTCCGACGCGGTCGAGCGCGGGGCGCGGGTCGTCGTGGGCGGCGAGCTGCCCGACGGCCCCGGTCACTTCTACCCCGCGACGGTCCTGTCGGGTGTGGATGCGCGGTCCCGCGTCGTCACCGAGGAGATCTTCGGCCCGGTCGCGCCCGTGCAGTCGTTCGCCGACGAGGACGAGGCCGTCGCGCTGGCGAACTCCACCGAGTACGGACTGGTCGGCTACGTCTACGCGAAGGACCTCGACCGGGTCATGCGGATCGCGCCCCGGCTGCAGTTCGGGATGCTCGGCGTCAACGCCGGCGTCGTGTCCGACCCGGCCGCCCCGTTCGGTGGCGTGAAGCACTCCGGTCTCGGCCGCGAGGGCGGTCGCGAGGGCATCGACGAGTACCTCGAGTACCAGTACGTGGGCATCGCCCGCTGACTCAGGACAGGGCGACGACGCCCGACAGCAGGGCCAGGACGACGCAGGCCGGCGCCATCACCAGGCGCTCTGGCCGGCTGCGCGATGCGAGGTTCATGGCGATGCCCAGGGTGAAGTAGCCCGTCACTACCCAGGCCGCGATCTCGACGGTGCGGTCGGAGACGCCGAGCGAGATCAACCCCGCCCGCGCCAGCAGGATCGCGCCGATCACGACGTAGATCGCGACCGAGAGCGCGCTGCCCACGCGCAGTGAGGTCGGCAGCACGGTGTGCTGGCCGCCCCACGCGAACCGGCCCCACGGCGCCCCGAGGGCGAGCGCGACCTGGAAGGCGGCCAGGGCTGCGAGCAGGAGGCAGGCCGCGAGCGCGGCGGTGGTCACCATGGCGCGAGCCTAGAGGTGGCCGGGGGACGGCGGCTGCGACGACTCCTCGATGAACTTACAATCAGGCTTGACTGTTTCTATGTGAGGCACGACACTGGTCAGGTGCGTACCCTTCGTGTCGGCAACTGCTCGGGCTTCTACGGCGACCGCCTCTCCGCGATGCGCGAGATGCTCGAAGGCGGCGAGCTCGACTACCTGACCGGCGACTACCTCGCCGAGCTGACGATGCTGATCCTTGGCCGCGACCGGATGAAGAGCGCCGACCTGGGCTACGCGAAGACCTTCCTCACGCAGGTCACCGAGAACCTCGCGCTGGCGAAGGAGCGCGGGGTGAGGATCGTCGCGAACGCAGGCGGTCTCAACCCCGCCGGTCTCGCCGCCGCGATCCGCGAGGTGGCCGCCGAGCAGGGCGTCGAGGTCTCCGTCGCGAACGTCGAGGGTGACGATCTCGTCGCCCGGGCGGCCGAGCTCGGCTTCGGCGACGCGCTCACCGCCAACGCCTACCTCGGAGCGTTCGGCATCGCCGAGGCGCTGCGGGCCGGTGCAGACATCGTGGTCACCGGCCGCGTCACCGACGCCTCCGTGGTGGTCGGCCCCGCGATTGCCGAGTTCGGCTGGGACCGCGAGGACCACGACCGGCTCGCCGGCGCCGTGGTCGCGGGACACGTGATCGAGTGCGGCGCCCAGGCCACCGGCGGCAACTTCAGCGGCTTCCGCGACATCGACACCTCGCGACCCCTCGGCTTCCCGATCGCCGAGATCGCCGAGGACGGCGGGGTCGTGGTCACCAAGCACGAGGGCACCGGCGGCGCGGTCACCGTGGACACCGTCACGGCCCAGCTGGTCTACGAGATCCAGGACCAGCGGTACCTGAACCCTGACGTCATCGTCGACCTGACCAGCATCGACCTCGCCCCCGACGGCGATGACCGGGTGCGGATCTCGGGCGTCCGCGGCACCGCGCCGCCGGCCACCACGAAGGTCTGCCTCAACGCGTTCGGTGGCTTCCGCAACAGCGTCGAGTTCGTGCTGACCGGCCTCGACATCGAGGACAAGGCCGCGTGGGTGCGGGCGCAGATCGAGTCCGCTCTCGCGCCGAGCCCGCCGGCCGAGATCGTGTGGGACCTCGCCCGCACCGACAAGGCCGACCCCGCCTCGCAGCCCGAGGCCGCGGCGATCCTGCGCTGCCACGTGAAGGACGCCGACCAGAACGCGGTGGGCCGCGCGTTCAGCGGCGCCGCCGTCGAGATCGCCCTCGCGTCGTACCCCGGCTTCACGATGACCGCCCCTCCCGGCCGCGGCGCCCCCTACGGCATCTACCGCGCCGCCCACGTGCCCCAGGCCGAGGTGCCTCACGTCGTCGTCCACGCCGACGGCTCGCGGGCCGAGGTCGCGCCGCCGGCCGTGACCGCTGATCTCGATACGTCGTCTCGCAAGCTCGCCGACACTCGATCGGCGGTCCCCGGTGATCGAGTAGCACGCGACGAAGGAGCGGCGTATCGAGATCACGTCGAGATCCCCCTCGGACGCCTCGTCCACGCGCGCTCGGGCGACAAGGGCGGCAACGCGAACGTCGGCGTGTGGATCCCGGCGGCGCACCCGCGACGCGACGAGGCCTACGTCTGGCTCGAGGAGCTCCTCACCGAGGAGCGGATCCGCGAGCTGCTCCCCGAGGCGGCCGACCTGGAGATCGACGTCCACCCGCTGCCGAACCTGGCGGGCGTGAACGTGATCCTGCACGGACTGCTCGGCGAGGGCGTCGCCTCGTCCACCCGCTTCGACCCGCAGGCCAAGGCGCTCGGTGAGTGGCTGCGCGCCCGCGTCGTGCCCATCCCCGAGGAGCTGCTCGCATGAACGCCTGGAACACGCCCGAGCGCGACGCGCTCCGCACCGCGGTCGAGGACTTCACCCGCGCCGAGATCGCGCCGCACCTGCCGCAGTGGGAGGACGACGGCGAGCTCCCGCGCGAGCTGCACCGCCGCACCGCGAAGGCGGGGTTCCTGGCGATCGGCTTCCCGGAGGAGGTCGGCGGCGACGGCGGCGACATGATCGACTCGGTCATCGCCACCGAGGCGATCATGGCCGCCGGCGGCTCGACCGGCCTGCAGGCCAGCCTGTTCACCCACTCGATCGCGACGCCGCACATCATCGACTCGGGCGATACCGACCTCATCGACCGGTACGTCCGGCCCACGCTGGCCGGCGAGATGATCGGCTCGCTCGGCGTCACCGAGCCCGGCGGCGGGTCGGACGTGGCTAACATCCGCACCCGCGCCGTGCGCGACGGCGACCACTACGTCGTCAACGGCGCGAAGACGTTCATCACCAGCGGCGTCCGCGCCGACTTCGTGACCACCGCCGTCCGCACGGGCGGCGAGGGCCACGGCGGCATCAGCCTGCTCGTCGTCGAGAAGGGCACGCCGGGCTTCACGGTGGGCCGCAGCCTGCGCAAGATGGGCTGGCACTGCTCCGACACCGCCGAGCTCTCCTTCGAGGACGTGCGGGTGCCGGCCGAGAACCTCGTCGGCGAAGAGAACGCCGGCTTCTACTACATCGCGCAGCAGTTCGTCGGCGAGCGCATCAACCTCGCCACCCAGGCCTACGCCACGGCGCAGCGCGCCCTCGACCTCGCCGTCGCGTACGCGAAGGAGCGCGAGACGTTCGGGAAGCCGCTCATCGCGCGCCAGGTGATCCGCCACAAGCTCGTGGAGATGCACTCGCGCACGGCCGCCGCACGGGCCCTCACCCGCCAGGTCGTCGAGCGCTCGCTCGACACCCCGAAGTCCGATCCCACGCTGATCCTCGACGCCGTCGTCGCGAAGAACGAGGCCGTCGCGTGCGTGGAGTTCGTCGTGCACGAGGCCGTGCAGATCTTCGGCGGCATGGGCTACATGCGCGAGTCCGAGATCGACCGCCACTACCGCGACGCCCGCATCCTCGGCATCGGCGGCGGCGCCACGGAGGTCATGAAAGACCTCGCCGCGAAGCTGCTGGGGTACTGACGTGACCCGCACCCGGCCGCCCTCGTGCGACTTTTGGAAACGGATGCACGCAATTTCGTCCGCGGACGGTGCAACGCTCTCCAAAAGTGGAGAGGGGTGGCGGTCATGAGCCCAGCACAGGTCCGCGGCGAGCGGATGGCGCGCCAGCGGCTGATCGGTGAGCCGTTCCCCGACCTGATCTCGTGCGTCAGCGCGCTGGGCGCGGTGCAGTTCCAGGAGTTCGAGGACTCGCTGTGGTCGCTCGCGCGCCGCACGCAGGACCGCCCCGCGCGGGAGGCCATCGCAGCCGAGATCGCGGAGGGCGACCTCGTGCGCCACCACGTGCTGCGCCCGACCTGGCACGTGGTCCGCACGCAGGACCTCGACTGGATGCTCGACCTCACCGCCGACCGGATCCGGGCGCAGTCCCGCCCGCAGCTGCGCACGACCGGACTGCTCGAGGACCGCGACCGCTTCGTCGCGATGGTCGGCGAGATCGTCGAGGCGGCGCAGGCGCCGCTGACCCGCAAGGAGATCGGCGAGGCCCTCGCCCTGCGCGGGGTCGACCTCAAGGGTCAGGCCCTCGGGCACGTCACCGTCAGCGCCGAGCTCGACAAGGTGGTCACCACCGGAGCGCGCCGAGGTCACTGGGACACCTTCGTCCCCTACGCGTCCCGCATCCCCACGGTCGAGCTCGACCATGAGGAGGCGCTCCTGCGGCTGGCCACGATGTACCTCGCCGGCCACGCCCCCGCCACGGCGCACGACTTCGCGTGGTGGGCCGGGATCACCGTCACCGACGCGAAGCGCGCCTACGAGGTGGCGGAGGTCGAGCCGGTCGCGCCGGTCTCCTCCGACGGCACGGCCCTCATCCTGAGCCTCTTCGACGAGCTCGTCATCGCCTACGCGGACCGCTCGCACTACGAGGTGCCCATCGCGGAGCGCGGCACGATCGACGTCTGGGGCGGCAACCTCGTCCTGCTCGACGGCGTCGTCGCGGCCACCTGGCGCAGCCTCAAGGCGAAGCGCAAGGACGGCCCGGGCCTCTTCGAGATCACCCCCGTGCGACCCCTCGCACCCTCCGACCGCGACCGCATCCACGCCGATGCCGCCGCCTTCATCGAACACCTCGACACCCCCGTCGAACTGCAGTGGAAGGACCGAGCATGACCGGAGCCAGGACGGCCGTCGACCCGACGACGGGCGCGTACGCCGAGAACCGGGAGGCGGCGCTCGCGCGCGTCGCCGACCTCGCCGAGCAGCACGCGAAGGCGCTGGCCGGCGGCGGCGAGAAGTACGTCGCCCGTCACCACGGCCGCGGCAAGCTGACCGCCCGGGAGCGCATCGAGCTGCTCGTCGACCAGGACTCGCCGTTCCTCGAGCTGGGCGCCCTGGCCGGCTGGGGCACCGACTTCACGGTGGGCGGATCGATCATCACGGGCATCGGCGTCGTCGAGGGCGTCGAGTGCATGATCATCGCGAACGACCCCACGGTGAAGGGCGGCTCATCGAACCCCGTCACGGTCAAGAAGGGGTTCCGCGCGGCGCAGGTCGCGGCCGAGAACCGGCTGCCCACGATCAACCTCGTGGAGTCCGGCGGCGCCGACCTCCCGACCCAGAAGGACATCTTCATCCCCGGCGGGGCCAGCTTCCGCAACATCACGCAGGCCAGCGAGGACCGCCGCCCGACGGTGGCCCTCGTCTTCGGCAACTCCACCGCCGGCGGCGCCTACGTGCCGGGCATGAGCGACTACGTCGTCATGGTCGACGGCGGCGCGAAGGTCTTCCTCGGCGGTCCGCCGCTGGTGAAGATGGCCACGGGCGAGGAGTCCGACGACGAGTCGCTCGGTGGCGCGCAGATGCACGCGAAGCAGTCCGGCCTGGCCGACTACCTCGCCGTGGACGAGCGCGACGCGATCCGCCTCGGCCGCCAGATCATCCGGCGCATCAACTGGCGCAAGGCCGGCCCCGTGCCGGCCTCCGTCTACGCCGAGCCGGTGCTCGACGCCGAGGAGCTGCTGGGCATCGTCCCGACCGACCTCAAGGTGCCGTTCGACCCGCGCGAGGTCATCGCGAGGCTCGTCGACGGCAGCGAGTTCGACGAGTTCAAGCCGCTGTACGGCCAGAGCCTCGTCACCGGCTTCGCGCAGCTGCACGGCTACCCGATCGGCATCCTCGCCAACGCGCAGGGCGTGCTGTTCAGCCAGGAGGCGCAGAAGGCCGCGCAGTTCATCCAGCTGGCGAACCAGACCGACACGCCACTGCTGTTCCTGCACAACACCACCGGCTACATGGTCGGCGCGGAGTACGAGCAGGGCGGCATCATCAAGCACGGCGCCCAGATGATCAACGCGGTCTCGAACAGCAAGGTGCCGCACATCTCGATCGTGATGGGCGCGTCCTACGGCGCGGGCCACTACGGGATGAGCGGCCGCGCGTACGACCCGCGCTTCATGTTCAGCTGGACGGGCGCGAAGTCGGCCGTGATGGGCCCGGCGCAGCTGGCCGGCGTGATGGAGATCGTCGCGCGCCAGTCGTCGGAGTCGAAGGGCATCCCGTTCGACGCCGAGGGGTTCCAAGGCATCAAGGACCTCGTCGAGGCCCAGATCGAGGAGCAGTCGCTGGCGTACTTCACCAGCGGCCTGGGCTACGACGACGGGGTCATCGACCCGCGCGACACCCGCACCATCCTGGGCATCTGCCTGTCCGCGATCGCCAACGCACCCGTCGAGGGCGCCCGCGGCTACGGGGTGTTCCGCCTGTGACGGATCTGCGCGCGAAGAGGAGCGATCTTGATACGCCCTCTCGCTCCGCTCGGCGGCACTCGATCAACGAGCGCACCGGTGGTCGAGTAGCTCGCGAGCGCAGCGAGCGGCGTATCGAGACCACAGCCAATCAAGGAGCCACCGCATGACCATCAAGAGAGTCCTGGTCGCCAACCGCGGCGAGATCGCGCGGCGGATCTTCCGCACGTGCCGCGACCTCGGCATCGAGACGGTGGCGGTGTTCTCCGACGCCGACGCCGGCATGCCGTTCGTGGCCGAGGCCGACGTGTCGGTGCGGCTGCCCGGCAGCGCCCCGTCGGACACGTACCTGCGCGGCGACCTCGTGATCGAGGCGGCCCGCCGCAGTGGCGCTGACGCGATCCACCCCGGCTACGGCTTCCTGTCCGAGAACGCTGGCTTCGCCCGGGACGTGGAGAGCGCCGGACTGGTCTGGATCGGGCCGAGCCCCGAGTCCATCGACGAGATGGGCAGCAAGATCCGCGCGAAGGAGATCATGGCCGCCGCGGGCGTGCCGATCCTCGCGGTCGACCTCGACGGCGTCACGCCCGGTGAGCTGCCGCTGCTCGTCAAGGCCAGTGCCGGCGGCGGCGGTCGCGGCATGCGCGTCGTGGAGCGGCTCGACGACCTCGACGCCGAGCTCGCGAAGGCCCGGGCGGAGGCCGAGTCCGCGTTCGGCGACGGCACGGTGTTCGTCGAGCCCTACCTGCCCCGGGCCCGTCACGTCGAGGTGCAGATCCTCGCGGACACCCACGGCACGGTGTGGGCCGTCGGCGATCGCGACTGCTCGATCCAGCGCCGCCACCAGAAGGTCGTGGAGGAGGCGCCGGCGCCCGGGCTCTCCGACCGCGCCCGGACGACGCTGCACATCGCCGCCCGCGAGGCCGCGAAGGCCGTGAGCTACCGCGGCGCCGGCACCGTGGAGTTCCTCGTCGACGGCGACCGCGTGTTCTTCCTGGAGATGAACACCCGTCTGCAGGTGGAGCACCCGGTCACGGAGGAGGTGCACGGGCTCGACCTGGTCGCGGAGCAGATCCGCATCGCCGAGGGTGGCGCACTGGTGGGCAGCGTCCCCGAGCCGAACGGCCACGCGATCGAGGTCCGCCTCTACGCCGAGGACCCCGCCGAGGACTGGTCGCCCCAGACCGGCACGATCCGCGCGTTCGACTTCCCCGACTCGGTGCGCGTCGACTCGGCCGTCGAGGTGGGCAGCGTCGTGGGCATCCACTACGACGCGATGATCGCCAAGGTCATCGCCCACGGTCCCGACCGGGCCACGGCCCTGCGCACGCTGGTCGATGCACTGCGTCGGTCCCGCGTGCACGGCGTCACGACGAACCGGTCGGCGCTGCGGCAGATCCTCGAGGCGCCGCAGGTGCGGGACGCCGACCTGTGGACCTCGATGCTGGAGGAGCACGCCGACGACTGGTTCGGTGCCGAGAAGCCGGACCCGCTGGTGCCGGTCGCGGCCGCGCTGGCCGAGGCCACGCTCGCGGCCTCCTCGGCGAGGGTGCTGTCCCGCATCCCCGCCGGCTTCCGCAACGTGCCCAGTCAGCCCCTCACGCGCGAGTACGAGGGCCACGAGCCCGTCGCGTACCGCAGCGCCCAGGGTCGCCTGGTGGTCGACGGAGTCGACGTCGTCTCCGTCGCGGTCGACGGCTCCACCGTCGAGATCATGCTCGAGGTCGAGGGCGTCACCCGCCGCTACCGCGTCGCGGTGGCGCCGGGCCACGTCGACGTGGACGGCCCGGACGGCTCGACGAGCCTCGTCCCCGTGCCCCGCTTCGTCGACCCGGCGGACGTGGTGGCCGAGGGCTCGCTGCTGGCGCCCATGCCGGCGGCGGTCACGGCGGTGAAGGTCGCCGACGGCGATCGCGTCGCGAAGGGCGACCCCGTGGTCGTCCTCGAGGCGATGAAGATGCAGCACACGATCGCGGCGCCCTCCGACGGCGTCGTCAGCGGCCTGGCCGTGAGCGTCGGGCAACAGGTCGAGGCCGGAGCGGTCCTCGCCGTCATCGAGGAGGAGACCGAATGAGCAACTTTGTGGAGTCCGAGGAGCGACGCGAGCTGCGCAAGGCGGTCGCGTCGCTCGGCGCCAAGTACGGCGAGCACTACTTCTACGACGCCGCGAAGGAGGGCCGCAAGACCACGGAGCTGTGGTCCGAGGCCGGCAAGCTCGGCTACCTCGGCGTCTCGATCCCCGAGGAGTTCGGCGGCGGGGGCGGCGACATCGGCGACCTCGCGGCGGTATGCGAGGAGCTCGCGATCGCCGGCTGCCCGCTGCTGCTGATGGTGGTCTCGCCCGCGATCGTCGGCACGGTCATCGCCCAGTACGGGACGCAGGAGCAGAAGCAGCGCTGGCTGCCCGGCCTGGCCGACGGCACTGCGACCTACGCGTTCAGCATCACCGAGCCGGACGCCGGGTCGAACTCGCACCACCTGGTCACGACGGCCACGAAGTCCGAGGACGGCTGGATCCTCAAGGGCGGCAAGACCTACATCTCGGGCGTGGACGAGGCCAGCCACGTGCTGGTCGTGGGCCGCACCGCCGACTCCCGCAGCGGCAAGCTCAAGCCCGCGCTGTTCATGGTGCCCACCGACGCCGAGGGCTTCAGCGCCCAGGAGATCGACATGGGCCTCACCAGCCCGGAGAAGCAGTTCACGCTGTTCTTCGACGACATTCGGCTGCCGGCCGACGCGCTGGTCGGCAGCGAGGACGCCGGGCTCGAGCAGCTTTTCGCGGGCCTGAACCCCGAGCGGATCATGGCCGCGTCCATGGGCACGGGCACCGCGCGCTGGGCGCTGAACAAGGCCGTCGCCTACGCCAAGGAGCGCGACGTCTGGGGCAAGCCGATCGGCGCGCACCAGGCCATCGCCCACCCGCTCGCGCAGCTGCACATCGACATCGAGATGACGCGCCTGCTCACCCAGAAGGCCGCCGCGCTCTACGCCGCGGGCGACCTGATGGGTGCGGGTGAGGCGGCCAACATGGCCAAGGTCGCCGCCGGCGACGCCGCCGCCAAGGCCGTCGACACCGCCATCCAGACGCACGGCGGCAACGGTCTGGCGAACGAGTACGGTCTGGTGCAGGCGCTCGCCTCGTCGCGACTGTCGAACATCGCGCCCGTCAGCAAGCAGATGGCCCTCAACTTCGTCGCCCAGTTCTCGCTGGGCCTGCCGAAGTCCTACTGATCTCGATACGCCGTCTCGCTTCGCTCGCCGCCACTCGATCACCGAGCCCGGTGGTTGAGTAGCGGGCGAGGCACGAGCCGCGTATCGAAACCACCGCAGCGGAACGGAGCACCATGACCGAACTCGTCCATCTGGACGTCGCCGACGGCGTCGCGACGATCACGCTCGACAGCGAGCACAACCGCAACGCGCTCAGCCGCCAGCTCGTGACGGAGCTGGGGGCGCACCTGGGCACCGCGGAGGCCGACGCCGACGCCAAGGTGATCGTGCTGCGCTCGGCCCACCGGGTGTTCTGCTCGGGCGCCGACCTGTCCGAGGCCGCGGAGGGGGCGATGCAGGAGGGCGCCAGCGCCCTGGTCGACCTGCAGCGCCGCATCGCGACGAGCGCCAAGCCCGTCGTGGTCGTGCTGGGCGGCCCGGTCCGCGCGGGCGGCCTGGGGCTCGTGGGCGCAGCCGACATCGTGCTCGCCACGGCGTCGGTCACGTTCGCGCTGACCGAGGTCCGGCTGGCGCTCGCGCCGGCCGTCATCAGCCTGTCGCTGCTGCCGCGACTCGCGCCGCGAGCGGCGTCCGATCTCTTCCTCACCGGCCGGAAGTTCGACGCCGACGAGGCCCAGCGCATCGGCCTGGTCACGCGGGTCGTGGAGGACGACGGGCTCGACGCCGGACTGGAAGCGGTGCTCGCCGACCTCGCGCAGGGCTACCCGCAGGGGTTCCGCGAGACGAAGGCCCTGCTCAACCACGACCTCGTGGCGCGCATCGACGCACTCGGCGACCAGGTGGCCCAGCAGTCGGCTCAGCTGTTCGGCAGCGACGAGGCGCGCGAGGCGATGCTCGCGTTCCTGTCTCGCCCCCGCTGAACGACGAACGCCCCTCCCCGGCGGGGAGGGGCGTTCGTCGTGGTGGTCAGCGCGGAAGCGCGAAGGACGGGAGCGAGTTCGTCCGGCACAGCACCTGCGGCGACACGGCGGCGACGGAGCCTCCGCCGAACGCGATCACCTGGGATCCCGCGACGGACGTGCGCAGCGGCAGCGGAGCCGCGTCCTGCCGGACGTCCAGCTCGATGAGGGTCGGCTCGTCGGAGAGGTCGGCCTTCTTGAACTCGAGGAAGCTCAGGCCGCCGTCGAAGCTCTCGGTGTCAGGAACGCCGACGCTCGTGCGGAAGGTGCTGCAGGCACCGTTCGTCTTGAAGTAGCGACCGCCCGCGAAGCGGATGGCCTTCGGGTACGTCCGGCCGGCGATGCTGACGGAGCCGACCGAGTTCGTGCCCTCGTCGGCGTGGCCCTGCGTGGTCAGGTCGATCCAGCGCCATCCGGTGAAGCCGCGGACCCGGCTGCTGCCGGCGCGGGCCTTCGAGGACTTCGGCGCCACGACGCGCAGCGAGTGCTTCCCGGCGGTCCTGACCTTGACGCGCACGGCGTACTTGCGGCTCTTCGTGGTGCGGACCTTGGCGACGGTCGTCCAGCGGCCGGCGCCGACCTTGCGCTGGACGAGCAGGCGCTTCTTCGCGGCCTTGGGTCCCTTGACCTTGCCGGTGACCTTGACGGTCGCGCCGACGGTCGGGTTGGCCGTGCTGGTGGAGATCGAGACCTTGTAGGCCGGCTTCCTGGCCGCCTCGGCCGCGGTGGCCGGTGCCAGGGTGAGCACCAGGCCGGTGGCCGTGGCGAGGGCGAGAGCGCGCAGGCGCATGGGACGGTCCTTCGGTTCGGGGGATTCGGCCCGGCCAGCGTAGTGGCTGGAGTGGCTGGTGGTACGTGAATCGACCCAAGCGGGGCGCCTTCGTCCGGCGTCAGAGCGAGGGCAGGACCATCCTCGGCAGGGCGTTGACCGAGCAGCGCAGCTTCGGCGCGACCATCGAGACGCGCTTCCGGCTGTTGTCGTCGCCGAACGCGACCACCTTCCGGCCCGTGACGGGGTAGCTGACCGCCTTCGGAGCGGCACCGGCCGCGGCGTGGGCGTGGTACTCGCGCTCGTCGTCGAAGTCGGCGTTGGCGGCCGTGAGGACCACGAGGCGGCCGGCGGCGTTGTCCGGCGTGCCGACCGAGCCGCGGAGCGTCGTGCACTTCCCGCCGGTGTTGAAGTAGACGCCGGAGTCGCGGAACGTGAAGGCCTTGCGGTACCGCTTCCCCGCGATGGTGACGGGGCCGTTCACGGGCTCACCGCCCGTCGCGTGGCGCTGCTTGGTGAGGTCGAGCCAGCGGAAGCCCGTGTAGCGGCGCGCGGGACTCGTGCCGGCGCCTGCCGACGACGACCTCGGCGCGACGACGCGCACGTACTGCCGGCCGGCGGTGGTCACCTTCACCCGTGCCGCGTAGGTGCGCCGTGCCGTGGTGCGCACCTTCGCCACCGTCCTCCACGCTCCGCTGCCGATCTTGCGCTGCACGAGCAGCTGCTTCCCGGCCGCCTGCGGACCGGAGACCGTTCCGGAGAGCTTGAGCTTCGTGCCGACCGTCGGCCTGCTGGCGTTGATGGAGAGGGACACGGAGTAGGTCGATGCCGCCTGAGCCGCGAGGGGCGCCAGGGCGAGGACCAGTCCGGTCGCCACGGCGATGGCGATGACGCGCACGCGCATGCGGTTCTTCCTTACGTCGTCGAAATGGCGGCCACGTCAGCGTAGTGGCGCAGGAGTGGCTGATGTTGCGCGAAACGGTAGTCACTTCTGACCACTTGTGGCCGTTCGGCCACCAGGACGCGAAGGCGACCCTCGTGGTCGGAACCGTCGGTGCCGGTGCCGGTGCCTTCGGCGAGTCGCCGACGGTGACGATCCCGGGCTGGACCGCGGTCGGCGTGGAGGCGTCCGCCTCCGTGACCGGTGGCGACCCGGCGGATGCCGAGCGCACCTACCAGTGGAACCTCGACGGCGAGCCGATCGAGGGCGCCACGGCCACGACCTACACGCCGAAGGGCGCGCAGCGCGGTCACGACCTCTCGGTCACCGTGACGTCCACGGCCCGCGGCTACGTCGCCGACGTGACGACCTCCGGCGAGGTCGAGATCGGCTCGGGCTCGCTGCAGGTGAACGAGCCCGCGTTCAGCACGGTTCGCCCGACGGTGGGCGAGGAGATCTCGCTGCCGCTCGACCTGTCCGAGGCGCCCGAGGGCGCCGAGGGTCACTGGCAGTGGGGAGTGCAGCAGGGTGAGGTCTGTGTCGCCATCTCGGGTGCGACGTCGGACTCCTTCACGCCCACGGCCGCTGAGGTCGGCGAGGTGCTGTGTGTCGAGGTGGGCGTCACGGCCGAGGGCTATGAGTCCCTCTCCGGGACGTTCCTCCACGAGCACCCGGTCCTGCGCGGCACGCTGCCCGTCCTGCGGGGGGTGCTCAGCAGCACGAGCCCGAAGATCGGCGCCACCCTGACGGCGTCGCTGCTCTCGGGCCCGCTGCCCGAGGGTGCGAAGACGACCACCACGTGGGGCTTCGCCCCCGCCGCGGCCGACTGCCGTCCGTCGAAGGTCGCGAGCTCGTTCCGTGTCACCGCGGGCATGGTCGGACGCGTGGTCTGCGCACGGATCACCGTCACGGCGCCGGGTCACACCGAGTGGTCGACGACCCTGCGGACGAACGTGATCAAGGAGACGGCGAAGGCCACGGCCTCGCGCCTGACCGTTCGTGGCACGCAGGCCTTCACGATCCGTGCCCAGGGCCTGGCCTCGGGCCAGCGCTACCGGATCTCGCTGCGCCACCAGATGGTGACCGGCAAGGCCGACTCGTACGGCCGCGTGGTGCGCAAGGTCCGGTACGACAAGGGCCTGCGGTCGGCGAAGCGGACGATCGTGGTCCGCGGCTTCGACGGCAAGGGCAAGGTCACGTACCTGAAGAAGCTCAAGGTCACGTACCGGGCCCGCTGAATCGCTGGACGCACCCGCGGGCGCCGGCCGACCCCCGTTTGGCGGTCGGCGCCCGCGCGGCGCTTGCGTCGGCCGCGAACGGCCGACGCCCCCCACGAGCCGCCTGGCCACGCCCTGATACATCCGCCGGCGAGGGGTTCTCGGAGGCGCCCTGCGCGTGTAGGTTCCGGTGTGTAACTCACAGTGACAGGTGGGCTCGGGGGCCTGCGGAGCCAGGGGGCCGTCATGCCACGCTTCATTCCATCCGTCGCGGTCGCGACGTCGGTCGGCGCCCTCGTGGCCGCCCTCGTCGTCGCGTCGCCGGCGTTCGCCGAGTCCACCGATCCGACCGTGGTCCCCACCACGGCGCCGACGTCGACTCCGGTTGCCTCGGTGCCCGTCGGGCCGGGCGAGCTCGAGCGGACCTTCGCTTACCAGTGCGAGAGCATCTTCTGGGGCCTGAACCTCGGAACGCACTCCGTGAGCGTCCGGGCGACTGCGGACTACCCCGAGGTGGCTGCGCCGGGTGATGTCCTCGCGCCGCGCTCTGCCTCGGTCGAGCTCGAGTTGTCCGAGCTGCTGCGCCAGTCGGTCCACCTCCTCCTCAACGGCACGTCCTACGAGGGGACGGCCGACGCCGACTGGACGCTCACCACGGCGGGCCGCGCCACCGCCTGGGACACCGGGGACCTCGTCTTCCCCCGCGCAGCGGTCCCCGAGGGGATGAACGAGTCGTGGCGGCTGCCGGGTCGGGTCGACCTGCCCGCGGTGACGGTGCCCGACGACGCCGAGGGAGCGCTGTGGCTGAGTCTTCCCCAGCGCTTCACCCTGGCGGGCCAGATGCACACGACAAGCGGCGAGACCCACGACGGCGAGTTCACCTGCACGGCACCGGCCGACCGCGTCCTCGGGGGAGTCGCCCTCGAGGGCTCGACGGATCCCACCCCGCCCACGCCCGACCCCACGACGGACCCCACGCCCGACCCCGATCCGACGACGGACCCCACGCCGGATCCGACGCCCGACCCGACCGATCCCACCCCCGATCCGACGTTCGGCCCGTTCCCCGACCCCTCGTCCCCGGCCCCTGCAGGGCCGGGAACCCTGACGAGGACCGTGACCTACTGGTGCGCCACCGTCACCGGGGGGCTCGGCCTGGGCGTGCAGCGGGTGGACGTCCGGGCGACCGTCGACTACCCCGAGGTGGCAGCGCCCGGTGACGTGCTTCCCGCCCGCCCGGCAGAGCTGGTGCTGAGGCCGCAGGAGCTGCTCCGCCAGAGCACGACCCTGCTGCTGGGCGCCCGGGAGTTCGAGGCCTCCTCGCAGGGCAGCGCGTGGTCGCTCACGACAGCGGACCGGACCACCGCCCTGCAGGCCGGCGACATCGTCGCGCCGCGCAGCGGGATCCCGCAGGAAGCCGGCCGCGTCTGGAACTTCGGGGCACAGGTCGCGCTGCCGGCCCTCACCGTCCCGGGCGACGTCGCGGGAGGCCTCTGGCTGAACGCACCCGACCAGTTCAGGCTCGACGGCACGTTCCGCAAGGCCGACCACAGCACGATCCCGGCCACGATGGACTGCACCGCCTCCGGCGACAGAAGGGTGGGTGGCATAGCGCTGGAGGGCTGGACGTACCCGACCCATCCGCCCACCACGATCCCGACGACTCCGACGCCGCCCACCGCGCCCGTGCCAACGGACCCGACCGACCCGACGGAGCCGACGGACCCGACGAGCAACCCCTACCCCGACCCCGCCGGGCCCGCCCCGATCGGTCCCGGAGTGCTCTCGAGGTCCTTCGAGTACGCCTGCCGGGTGAACACCGGTGGGATCGACCTCGGCGTCCAGCGCGTGGTCGCCGACGTGAGCGCGGAATATGAGGACGTCGGCCGGCCCGGGTGGGCCCTGCCTCCCCGCTCGGCCAAGTTCGCGCTGACGGTCGACGAAATCCTGCGCGACGCGGTCTTCGACCTGATCGGGGCCCGCCAGTTCGACGGCTCCACCACGTCGGGCACCGAGTGGGAGCTGGAGAACGC
The DNA here is from genome assembly GCF_054957925.1 of Aeromicrobium sp. JP4. NCBI lineage: Bacteria > Bacillati > Actinomycetota > Actinomycetes > Propionibacteriales > Nocardioidaceae > Aeromicrobium > Aeromicrobium sp. JP4. The sequence continues at coordinate 1,864,352 of NZ_CM143290.1, read as the reverse complement.
CGGTGGCGAGACGGCCCTGGCCGCCGGTGGCCTCTTCGTCGAGCGCGGTCCGGTGCCGCAGGAGGCGAACGTGCCGTGGGTGATGCGTGGACAGGTCGAGCTGCCCGAGATCGTGGTGGGGCTCGACGCAAACCCCCTGGATCCGCTGTGGCTGAGCGTTCCTGAGCGGTTCACGCTGCGAGGCTCGCTGGAGAAGGCGGACCACACCCTGATCCCCACCTCGCTGCAGTGCCTCGCCCCGGGTGACCACCGTCTCGGTGGCATCGCGCTGGGGTTCGTGCCGAGTCCGCCCACCACCCTTCCGACCACGACGCCGACGGCCGGGCCCACCGTCGAGCCGACGACCCAGCCGACGGTCGAGCCGACCACCGCGCCCACGACCGGACCCGTCCTGCTCCAACCGTCGGTGAAGGTGGGCGCGCTGGGCCTGTGGCGCTCGGCGGTGTTCACCGTCGGGGTGTCCGCCAAGGGCACGTTGCCCAGCGGGAACGTCACGGTCCGCCTGGGGGACAGGACCGTCGCGAAGGGGCGGCTGTTCCTCGGCGTCACCGTCCTCACGGCGTCGAACCTGCCCAAGGGACAGCACACGTTCACGATCACCTACGAGGGGGACGCGAAGGTCGCGGGGAGGACGGTGACGAAGGTCCTGCGCATCAACTGAGCCCGAAGCGTGGCGATGGGGCGTACCGGCTGGTGTCCGGTGCCTAGAATGGAGAGTTCCCCCACGCCACCGAAGGACGTCGATGAGCAAGCCCTCGCCCGATGAACGCGAGCTCCAGCACGAGCAGGCGTATGTCGACACGGTCTACGAGCGACTGGAGGAGTCCACCAAGGTGGCCAAGTCCCTCGTCGCCGAGGGGCTGGCGCGCGGGCACATCGGCCACGAGGGCGGACTCGTCGAGCGCGACGCGATGGTCTACCAGGCCTCGCGCCGGCTGAGCGCGCTGCACGCCGCCCACGACGGTCTCGTGTTCGGTCGCCTCGACCTCGGCACCGGCGACGCCCGCTACATCGGCCGCATCGGCGTGCGCGACGAGGACCGCGAGATCATCCTCATCGACTGGCGCGCCCCGGCCGCCGCCGTCTTCTACCAGGCCACCGCGCAGGACCCGGCCGGCGTCGTGCGCCGTCGGGTGCTGCGCTGCCGCGGCGACCGCGTGATCGGCATCGAGGACGAGCTGCTCGACGCCGACGCGGCCCCCGACGACATGGTCGTGATCGGCGAGGGCGCGCTGCTGGCCAGCCTGAGCCGGGCCCGCGACAGCTCGATGCACTCGGTCGTGGCCACGATCCAGAAGGAGCAGGACGAGGCCATCCGCGCGCCCGCGCGCGGCGCCACGATCATCGGCGGCGGTCCCGGCACCGGCAAGACGGTCGTCGCGCTGCACCGCGCGGCCTTCCTGCTCTACACCGACCGGCGCCGCTTCGAGTCCGGCGGCGTGCTCGTCGTCGGCCCGTCCGGCGTCTTCATGAACTACATCGAGCGCGTGCTGCCCAGCCTCGGCGAGACCAGCGTGGTGCTGCGCTCGATCGGCGAGGTCGTCAACGGCATCCGCGCCACGCAGCACGCCGTGCCCGAGGCCGCCGCGCTGCTCGGCTCGGCCAACATGGCCAAGGCGCTGGCCCGCATCGCCAAGTCGCCGCAGCCGGGTACGCCGAACCGGTTCGACCTGTTCTACCGTGACGACCGGCTCGTGCTCGAGGCCTCCGACCTCGCGCGGATCCGCCGCAAGGTGCTGTCGAACGGCCTGCCCAACACCACGCTGGGAGTCGTGCGCGAGGAGCTCGTGAAGGCGTTGTGGGAGCGTGTCACCGGCGACCGCGGGCTCGATCGCGGCGAGGAGGCGTTCGCCGACCACCTCGACGGCGACCTGACGTTCGAGACCTTCGTCGACGCGTGGTGGCCCGAGCTCGACCCGGTGGAGGTCTGGCGCACCGTCCCGTCCCGCCTCGGCGAGGTGGCCTCCGACCTGTTCACCTCGTTCGAGCAACAGGTGCTGCGCCGCGAGTGGGCCGACCAGCCCACGATCGAGGACATCCCGCTGATCGACGAGCTGCGGCACCTCCTGGGCGAGGCGCCGGTCCGCACCGAGGACGACTGGGCCACGCCGAAGCAGATGATGAGCTTCGAGGAGCGTGAGCGCGAGGACCGGGTTCACGCCACCGGCAGCATCGACGACGAGGGCTTCGCCCACGTGCTCGTCGACGAGGCACAGGACCTCTCGCCCATGCAGTGGCGGATGCTCGGCCGTCGCGGTCGCACCGCCAGCTGGACGATCGTCGGCGACGAGGCCCAGTCCTCGTGGCCCGTCCCGGCCGAGTCGGCCGCGGCGCGCGACGAGGCGCTCGGCACGATGCCCGTCCACCGCTTCCGGCTGTCCACGAACTACCGCAACTCCGCCGAGATCTACGAGTTCGCCGCGCAGGTGGCTCGCCAGGCGATCGCGAATCCCGACCTCGCCGAGGCCGTGCGGCGCACCGGCGTCGACCCGCGCCACGAGGCCGTCGAGGGCGACCGGCTGGTCGAGCGGGCCGTCGCCGAGGCCACCGAGATGCTGGAGCAGGTGGAGGGCACGGTCGCCGTGGTCGCCCCCGCGAGCCGGCTCGCCGCGCTGGCGGAGGCGATGCCGGCCGACGACCGGCTCCGTGTGCTCGACCCGCTCGACACCAAGGGACTCGAGTTCGACGGCGTCGTGCTCGTGGACGCCGACGGCGTCGTCGGCGAGTCCGCGGCGGGCTGGCGCACCCTCTACGTCGTGCTCACCCGCGCCACGCAGGGCCTCGTCACCGTCGGTACGAGCCGTTCGTGGCTCGATAGGGTCGACGGGTGAGACGACTCCCCGCCGCGATCGGCCTCGTGCTGGTCGGGCTGGCCGTCGCCGTGCCCGTCGCCGCGACCACGTTCGTCGACACCGAGCGCACCGTCACGATCGGTGCCCACAACGCCACGGCGCGGCCCACCTTCGACGGGCACGTCAGGATCGTGGCCGGTCCGCTGCTGCCCGAGCTGCGCATGCCGTCGGACGCGCTGCTGGGCATCGGGGCCGAGGTCGTGCTGCGCGACAGCCCCGACACCGACCTCGAGCGGGTGCTCGCCCAGGACGCGGCGATCGCCAGCCAGCCCGAGGGCGAGATCGCGGCGATGACGTCGGAGATCACTGAGATGGGCCTCGCGGCGCTGCAACGCGGCGTCGCCGCCGGAGTCATCGCGATGGTCGTGGTGGGCGTCGGCTGGTGGGCGGTCGGCCCGCGCCGGCGGCGCGAGCTGCGCGAGCAGTGGCCGCCCGAGCCGCGCACTGCGCTCGTCGGCGGCGTGCTCGCCGTCGTGGTGCTGGGCGCCGTGATGGCCTACGCGCCCGACCCCGGAACGAAGCGCGAGGTCGCCTGGGTGCCGCTGCGCCAGGAGTTCCCCGAGCTGCCCGACGAGCCGCGGCTCGCGAAGGTGGAGATCTCGCGCGGTGCCGCGACGGCCACCAGCAAGGCGATCGTGCAGGGCGCCTTCGACACCTACGAGGAGTCGCTGGAGTTCTACACCGCACTCGCCGAGAAGACCAAGGACGTCCCGGTGCGCGCGCCCGAGGACGGCCAGACCACCGCGCTGGTCGTCACCGACCGCCACAACAACGTGGGCATGGACCCGGTCGCCCGCGAGGTGGCTCGCGCCGCCGACGCGTCCTTCGTGCTGGACCTCGGCGACGACACCTCGAACGGCGCCTCGTGGGAGGCCTTCAGCATCAAGTCGCTGCGTGAGACCTTCGAGGACCTGCCGATCGTCGCGGTCGCGGGCAACCACGACACCGGCCGCTACATCCGGCGCGAGATGGAGCGCAACGACTTCACCGTGCTCGACGGCGAGCCCACCGAGATCGAGGGTGTGCGCATGCTCGGCGAGAGCGACCCGCGCAGCTCGGGCCTCACGGCCGGCTACAACGGCAACGAGGGCGACAACATCGCCGCGATCACCGACCAGAGCGAGGCCCTCGCCGAGGCGGCGTGCGAGGACGGCGAGGTCAGTCTGCTGGCCACCCACAGCGCGGCGTCGGCCAAGCAGGCCGTCGCGCAGGGCTGCGTCGACCTGGCGATCAGCGGGCACCTGCACCGCCAGGTGGGCCCCACCAGCACCGAGGGCCCGAACGGCACCTCCACCGAGGTCTCGATCGGCTCCACCGGTGGCGCCGTCTACGCCTTCGCGCTCGGCACGAAGCTGCGCCGCGACGCCCAGGTGGCCGTGCTGACCTTCGAGGCCGGCCGCGTGGTCGGCCTGCAGATCGTCACCTTCAAGCCCGGCAGCGTCATCGACGTCGGCGACTACACGACCCTGCCGGTCCCGGTCGCCGCCGGCTGACCCTGATCTCGATACGCGTCTCGCAAGCTCGCCAGCTACTCGATCACCGAGGCCGGTGGTCGAGTGCCGGCGAGCGCAGCGAGACGGTGTATCGAGACCACACGAGCGTGATCTCGATACGTGTCTCGCAAGCTCGCCGACTACTCGATCACCGGGGCCGGTGGTCGAGTGCCGGCGAGCGCAGCGAGACGGTGTATCGAGACCATGGCGCACTCGATCCCGAACCCGCCCGCTACGCTGTGCGCATGTCGACGACCAGCACCTGGTGGCCCCTCCGCTGAGGAGGACTGTCGACGTACCCACGCCCAGACCCCCACATGGCGGTCTGGGCGTTGCTCGTCCGACCGCGGGAAGAAGACCACGATGACGCAAGAGCTCCTCGACGACGTGCTGGCCCAGCCCGCGTTCGCGCTGATCCGCGGACGCGAGGCCGACCGGGTCGCGCTCATCGGCGGCCCCCGGTCCGACATCGAGAGGCTCGCGGACATCCCGCTGGCCGAGGGTTCCGGACCGGCGTGGGACCACCTCGTGCTCGTGCCGTTCGCGCAGGTCGCCGAGCGCGGCTTCGAGGCCCACCAGGACGGCACGCCCCTCTCGGTGATCGAGGCACGCTCGAACCACGACGTCGCCCTCGCCGATCTGCTCGAGGTGCTGCCCGACGGCCCGATCGATCTCGCCGACCGCGGCGGCTTCGAGACCTCCGACGAGGACTACGCGGCCATGGTGCGCCGCATCATCGACGACGAGATCGGCCAGGGCGAGGGCGCGAACCTCGTCATCGGTCGCCGCTACCGCGCCACCGTCGCCGACTGGGACCACACGAAGGCGCTAGCCGTCTTCCGCCGCCTGCTCGAGCGCGAGCGCGGCGCGTTCTGGACCTTCTGCATCTTCACCGGCGACCGCTACCTCATCGGCGCCAGCCCCGAGCGGCACGTCAGCCTCGACGACGGCCAGCTGCGGATGAACCCGATCAGCGGCACGTTCCGCATGCGCGGTCTCGAGACCCACGCCGACCGCAAGCGCGAGCTGCTGAAGTTCCTCTCCGACGAGAAGGAGATCTACGAGCTCTTCATGGTCGTGGACGAGGAGCTCAAGATGATGTGCGACCTGTGCCACGAGGGTGGCCTGGTCCTGGGCCCGTACCTCAAGCCGATGAGCCACCTCGTGCACACCGAGTACCTGCTGGCCGGCCGCACGGATCGCGACCCGCGCGAGATCCTGCGCGACTCGATGTTTGCCGCCACGGTCACGGGCAGCCCCGTGGAGAACGCCTGCCGTCTGATCAAGCAGTACGAGCCGCAGGGTCGCGGCTACTACGCCAGTGTGGCGGCGCTCGTCGGCCGCGACGAGAACGGCACGCCCCGCCTCGACGCGCCCATCCTCATTCGCACGGCCGACGTCGACCTCGAGGGCAACCTCACGGTCACCGCCGGTGCCACGCTCGTGCGCGACTCCGACGCCGAGTACGAGACGAACGAGACCTGGGCCAAGGCGTCGGGCGTGCTCAGCGCGTTCGGCCTGGTCGCGGCCGCCCCCGAGCCGGTGGAGGGCTTCGACGCCTTCACCCGCGAGGACGACGTGCTCATCGCGCTCGGCTCACGCAACCAGCGACTGAGCCAGTTCTGGCTGAGCGACCAGTCCGGCACGCGCCCGACGCCCGCCCTGGAGGCCAAGCGCGTCGTGGTGCTCGACGGCGAGGACGACTTCGTCAACATGCTGTCCCACGTCTTCGGCGTGATGGGCATGACCACCGACGTGATCCGCCACGACGAGTGGACCGAGTCCGCACTCGACGGCCATGACCTCGTGGTGATCGGTCCCGGCCCGGGTGATCCGCGCGACGGCGACGACGCGAAGATCGCCACCCTGCGGGCCGCCACGCGTCGGCTGCTCGACCGCGGCCAGTCGTTCCTCGCGATCTGCCTGGGCCACCAGACGCTGTGCCACGAGCTCGGCCTCGACCTGGGCTACAAGGACATCGTCTTCCAGGGCACGCAGAGCGCCCTTCCAGTCCTGGACCGCACAGAGACCGTGGGCTTCTACAACACCTTCGTCGGCCGGGTCCCGGAGTCGGGCCTGCCGGACGGGGTGACGGTGCAGACGGACCCGGCCACCGGTGACATCCACCTGGTGGCCGGGCCTCACTACCGCGGGATCCAGTTCCACGCCGAGTCGGTGCTCACCCAGAACGGCTACGCCATCCTGCGCGATCTCACCGAGGCGCTGCTGGGCTGACGCTCAGTTCTGCTCGCGGGCGAGGGCGCCCTCGTCGCTGCCGAGCTCGACCTTGATCTCCTGGGTCTTGTCGCCGCGCAGCACGGTCAGCGTGATCGTGTCGCCCGGCTTGTAGCCGCGCACCGTCGCGACGAGCGCGTCGTTGCTGGAGATCGGGTTGCCGTCGACCTGGGTGACGATGTCGCCGGCCTTGAGGCCCGCCTTCTCGCCCGCCGTGCCTGCGCGAACTTCGCCGATCTCGGCGCCGATCGAGGTCACCTGGTCGTCGCCCGTGGCGTTGCGGACCTGGACGCCGATCTGGGCGTGCTCGACCGTCTGGTCGTCGAGGATCTGCTTCGCGACGTTGTTGACCAGGTTGATCGGGATGGCGAAGCCGAGGCCGACCGAGCCGTTGCCGTTGCCGCCGGTGTTGATCGCCGAGTTGATGCCGATGACCTGCCCCTCGAGGTTGACCAGCGGGCCGCCGGAGTTGCCGGGGTTGATCGCGGCGTCGGTCTGGATCGCGGGGAACGTGGTGGCGCCACCGTCGGAGCCGTCGCCGGGGGAGACCGGGCGGTTGAGCGCGGACACGATGCCGGTGGTCACGGTGGACTCCAGGCCGAACGGCGAGCCGATCGCGACGACGGTCTGTCCGACCTTGACGTCCTTGGAGTTGCCGAGCGTCGCCGCCGGGAGGTCGCTGACGCCCTCGGCCTTGATCACGGCGACGTCGGTGGCGACGTCACGGCCCAGGATCTCGGCCTTGGCGATCTTGCCGTCGTTGAACGCGACGGTGATCGAGCCGCCGTCGGCCGCGGCCTCGATGACGTGGTTGTTCGTCAGGATGGTGCCGTCCTTGCTGATCACGACGCCGGTGCCCGTGCCGGACTCGCCGCCGCCGGTGACGTTGATCTTCACCGTGGCGGGAAGGACCGCCGTGGCGACCGCGGAGACGTCGCTCTGCGAGCCCGACGAGGACGCCGGCCGGTCGAGGGACGTGCCGGTGACCGTGGTGCCCGTGCTCTGGTCGTCCTGCATCGCGTCGTAGATCGCGGCGCCGCCGGCGGCGGAGGCGCCCGCCAGCAGGACGATGCCGGTGGCGGCGGCCACGAGGCGGCCGGCGCGGCGCTTCTTGCGCGGCTGGGGCGCCGGGGTGGTCCCGTAGAACGGCGTCGTGGGTCCGCCCGGGTCGCCCGGGCCACCGGCGAACGTGCGGGTGGGCTCGTTCACGGCCACGGTGGGCTCGGTGTCCGAGCTGGGGGCGTCGGCGTACGACGGACGCTCTTCGGCGCGCGGCTCGGAGAACGGCCAACCGCTCTCGGCCTGCGCGGGCTGCTGCGGCTCGTGCGGCGACGTCGGGGGCACGTAGGGGCGGTCGGCGTACGGATCACGCTGGTCTGTCATGGTTCAACCTTCCCGCGAGGACCTGAGAATCGCTTGTGAACAGGCTGGAGGAGCGCCCAGAAGCGCCCGCCGAACGACCGGATTCTCGACCACAGCCTTCTCGGTTTCACACCCAGATGTGTCACGTGAGTGACACGCTACGGTGACGGTCGTCATGTGAGGGTTCGAGGGGAGCTGCTGGTGTCCGCTGGCTTCAGCGTCCGTGACGTGCTCGACGTCCTGGGTGGCGTTGCCGAGTGGTCCGACGACGGCTCCACCGTCGTCATACGAAACTCGCCCTCGTCTGGTCGAACCTTCGAGGTGCGCCTTCCGGGCGCGGTGGACTATCTCGCGACTTTCGCTTCGACGCCGCTCGACGCGCGTCCCGAGGCGAAGAGTGATGCGATCTCCTACTTCGACCTCGACATCCTGGAGTTCACCGGAACGACCCGCAGAGAGGGTGATCCGATCATCATCGATGAACTTGGTCCGCGGTTGACCATCAACGTCCCCAACGAGTACCCGCCCGGGGTGTTGGAGGGTACGGCGGAGATCTACGCGATCAGGCCGGAGCCGGGCGCCACCACGCAGTGACGTCCCGCGAGATGGATCACGGCTCGTCGAGGGGGACGCTGAACGTGAACGTCGCACCCCGTCCGGGCTCGGAGGTGACGTCCACGGTGCCGCCGTGGCGGTCGGCCGCGCGCCGGACGATGGCCAGGCCGAGACCGGAGCCGGGCAGCGTCCGGGCCTCGGTGGAGCGGTAGAAGCGGTCGAAGACGTGGGGGAGGTCCTCCGCGGCGATGCCCGGTCCCTCGTCGGCGACGGTCACGGAGCCGTTGTGCAGGCGGACCCGCACCGTGCCGCCGGGAGGGCTCCACTTCACGGCGTTGTCGAGCAGGTTGGTCACCGCGCGCTCGAGCAGCAGGCTGTCGCCGATGATCCACGTGGGCTCGAGCAGCACGTCGAACGTGGCGTTCGCCGCGCGCAGCTCGACCCGCTCCACCGCGCGCCGCACCACGTCGGCGAGGTCGAGCGGCTCCGGGTCGCGGTGCAGCGGCTCGTCCCGGGCCAGCTCGGTGAGGTCGCTGACGAGGGTCGTGAGCTCGTCGAGCTGGGCGCCGACGTCGTCGAGCAGCTCGCGATGGGCGGTGGCGTCGAGCTGCCGCTCCGGCTGGCTGCTGGCCTGGCGCAGCAGGTCGATGTTGGTGCGCAGACTCGTGAGGGGAGTGCGCAGCTCGTGGCCGGCGTCGGCGATCAGCTGGCGCTCGCGGCGCTGGGCGTCGGACAGGGCCAGCAGCATCGCGTTGAAGGAGCGGGTCAGCCGGGCCAGCTCGTCCTCCTTGCCGCTCACGTGGATCGGCGTCAGCTCGCGGGTGACCGCCACCCGCTCGATGGCGCTGGTGAGCCGCCGCACGGGTCGCAGTCCGTTGCTGGCCACCGCCCAGCCCGCCACGCCCGCCAGGATCATGCCGGACAGGGTGGAGAGGATCAGTACGACCGTGAGCCGCTCCAGGGCGCGCCGCGTGGACTCCATCGACTGCGCCAGCATGAACGCCTGCCCGGGCCCGGCCTGGACCGCCACGACGCGGTAGGTCACGCCGTCGACGTGGGCGGTGCGGGCCGAGTTCTCCTCGATGCCCAGCGCCACCTCGCGCTCGCGGTTGTCGTAGGGGAACGCGTCGTCGGAGTGGACGAGGAACTCGCCGCCGCCGCTCTTGATCGAGAGCAGCTGGATCCCCGCGAAGGCCAGCAGGTTGGCCTCGTCGGGGGTGAGGTTCTGCGGTGTGTAGCCGGCGTCTACGGCCTGGTTCGCCCGCTTCAGCATCGAGTCGTCGAGCGCGCCCACGATCTCCTGGCGCACCAGCACGAAGATGCTGATGCTGATGATCGTCAGGACGGTGGCCACGGCCGCGGTCGTCAGCAGGGCGACCCGGCCGGCCAGCGACAGCCGCTTGGTGATCGGCTCGAGCAGCGTGTGAGCGACTGCGTGGACCCGATCGACGAGCATCACGGAGGCGTCTCCCGCAGCACGTAGCCCACGCCCCGCACGGTGTGCAGCAGGCGGGACTCGCCCTCGGCCTCGAGCTTGCGCCGCACGTAGCCGACGTAGACCTCGAGCGAGTTCGCGGTGGTGGGAAAGTCGAAGCCCCAGACCTCCTCGAGGATGAACGAGCGCTCCAGCACGCGCTTGGGACGCTGCATGAACAGCTCGAGCAGGGCGAACTCGGTGCGGGTCAACGAGATGGAGCGCTCGCCGCGCCGCACCTCGCGGGTGTTCGGGTCGAGCGTGAGGTCGGCGAACGTGAGCGCGGGCTCGTCGTCGAGCTCGTCGCGCGCCCGGCCACCGCGGCGCAAGAGGGCGCGCACGCGCGCCAGCAGCTCCTCGAGGGCGAAGGGCTTCGTCAGGTAGTCGTCGGCGCCGGCGTCGAGTCCGTCGACCCGGTCGCTCACGGCGTCGCGGGCGGTGAGCACGAGGATCGGCACGTCGTTGCCGGCCGCGCGCAGCGCGCGGGTGGCGTCGAGGCCGCCGAGCCGCGGCATCATCACGTCCATGACGATCGCGTCGGGGCCGGACTGGGCCACCTTCGCCAGGGCCTCGGCGCCGTCGCCGGCCACCTCCACCGTGTAGCCGTTGAACTCCAGCGACCGCCGCAGGGAGTCGCGCACCGCGCGGTCGTCGTCGACGACGAGGATTCGCATGCCCGGCCGCCCCTACGCCGCGCCGTCGAGCAGGCTCTGGGCCGCGGCCGCCGCGCGCGCACCGTAGGCGCCGCCGAACATCACGGCGTGGACGAGCAGCGGGTGCAGCTGGTGCAGCGGCACGCGGTCGAGCCAGCCGTCCTGCAGCGGCGCGGCCTCGTGGTAGGCGTCGAGGATGCGCTGGAGGTGGGGCGCGCCGAACAGGGCGAGCATCGCCAGGTCGGTCTCGCGGTGACCGCCGTGCGCGGCCGGGTCGACCAGGTGCACCCCCTCGGTGGACCAGACGAGGTTTCCTGACCAGAGGTCGCCGTGCAGCAGGGACGGGGGCTCGGGGTCGGGCGTGAGCGAGGGCAGCCGCTTCATGACCTGCTCGATGACGCGCGCCTGCTCGAGGGAGAGCGAGCCGCGGTCGGCGGCGGCCTTGACGTAGGGCATCACGCGGCGGCTCGCGTAGAACTCCTCCCACGTCGGGGAGGGACGGTTGGGCAGCGGCGCCAGGCCGATCCAGCCGTCGTGGTCGGCGCCGAACCCGCCGGTGCCGGAGGCGTGCAGGGCCGCGAGACCGCGGCCGAACGACTCGGCCAGGTCGACCGAGGGCTTGGTGGGCTCGACCCACGCCAGGATGATGCACTCGTCGTCGGCCGCGAGGACCTCGGGCACCTTGACCCCGCCGGCCGCGCGCAGGCGGCGCAGCCCCTCGGCCTCGGTGGTGAAGAAGCCCGCGGGGGCCTGGGGCCGGGTCTTGATGATGGCGGAGCGGCCGTCGGTCAGCCGCAGCCGCGTGGTGGTGCAGATGTCGCCGCCGGCCACCGACGTGGTCGACACCACGGCGACATCCAGCAGCTTCTCCGCGAGCGCTGCGGTCCCCGCCATTCGTGCCATGTCCCTGAACTTACCGGCTGGAGTCCAGTGGGCGGACGACAGCGGTCACGTCACGGAGTCGCCGGATCGCGGAAGGCGTTGAAGAGCAGGTGGTCCTCGGCGTCGTCGGCAGTGGTGAGGCGGAGGCTGCGCGCGGTCACGAGTCGTCGGAGAGGTGCCGGACGATCTCGCGGGTGGTGCGCTCGACCATGGCCAGGACCTCGTCGAAGCCCTCGGGTCCGCCGTACCAGGGGTCGGGCACCTCGGCGTCCGGGGCGTCGGCCTCCGGGTCGAACGAGCGGTACATGCGAACCTTGGCGCGCTGCTCGTCGGAGGTGGCCAGCGCCAGCACGTCGCTGTGGTTCGACGCGTCCATCACGAGGATGAGGTCCTGCTCGTCGAACCAGTCGGGCGTGAACGTGCGGGCCCGGTGGCGCGTGGCGTCGTAGCCCGCGGCGGTCAGGGTGGCGGCCGCGCGCTCGTCCATCGGCTGGCCGACGTGCCAGTCGCCGGTGCCCGACGAGGACACCTCGACGTCGTCGATGCCGGCCTGCGCCAGCTGGTGCTCCAGCACGACGTCGGCCATGGGGGAGCGGCAGATGTTGCCCAGGCAGACCAGGGCGACGCGGCGGGACATCAGTCGATGATCGCCGAGAGGATCGACTGGCACACCGAGATGACGACGGCGCCCAGGATCGCCCACCAGAACCCGTCGACGCCGAACTCGACGCCGAACGCCGAGGTGATCCACTCGGTCAGCAGCAGAAGCAGGGCGTTGATGACGACGAGCAGGATGCCGAGCGTCAGGACGATGAACGGCAGCGCGATGAGCTTGACGACCTGACCCACGAACAGGTGGACGATCGTGAAGACCAAGCCGACGATCGCCAGGGCCAGGACACGGTTCAGGGTCGTCTCGTCGGCGTCGCCGATGGTCATGTGGCTGCCCAGCAGGAGAGCCGCGAGCGCGAGCGCGACGCTGCTGACGAACCAGGAGGACAGGAAGCGTTCCATGCGTCTCACCCTAGAGGGGCGGCGGCAGCTCGTCGGCCGGGACGTGCCGGGCCGTCTGCGCCAGGACGATGCCGGCCAGCACCGCCAGGACGCCGATCACCTGCACCGCGTCGAGGGTCTCGGAGAACCACAGCCACCCCACGATCACCGCGACGACGGGCTCGAGCATGGCCGTCACCGAGGCCTTCGAGCTGGACAGGTCGCGCAGCGAGGCGAGGTACAGGAAGAAGGGCAGCACCGTGCCGAGCAGTACGACCGACGCCATCGCGAGCCAGGCCGGCACGGTGAACTCCGCGAGGCGCCCCAGCATCGAGGCGTCGTTCGCCAGGGCGCTCGTGCCCTCCCAGCCGCCGAGGACGTTCATCACGATGGCGCCCACGCCGAACGACCAGACCACGGTGCGCAGGGCGGTCAGCGGCTCGGCCGCCGAGGATGTCAGCTCCTCGCCGAGCAGGAAGTAGGCGGCGAAGCAGACGGCCGCAGCGAGGGCCATCAGCACGCCGATCCCGTCGAGGCTCAGCCCGTCCCAGACCTGTCCCACGAGTGCGAGGCCCAGCAGCGCCAGCGCGATCGCGGGCCACACGCGCGGGTGCACGGGCTCGCGGCGCACGAACCTCACCCACAGCACCACCAGCACCGGCGCCAGGTACTCCAGCAGCAGCGCGACGCCGATCGGCAGCCGCATGATCGCGATGTTGTAGGTCCACTGGACGAACGCGACGCCCACGACGCCGAGCGCGAGGACGAGCAGCAGGTCGCGTCCCCGCGGCCGGCGCAGCGCCGACCGGTCGAACGCGACCGCGATCAGGAGGAAGGTCAGGAACGCGAACGTGACGCGGATGGTCGTGTACGTCGCGGTCGGCAGGCCCGCCTCCATCGGTATCCGGGTGACCCCGGCGTTGATCCCGAAGAAGACCGCGGCGGTGACGACGAGCGCGTAGCCGCGGCGCACGTGGGGCTGGGGCACCGAACGATCATCGCACCGCCGGTCGTCAGGGGCCGGACGGCCCGGCGGTCGTACGCTCGAGCCATGACCGACCCCCGTCCTCGACACGTGCTGGCCGCGATCCCCGCCTACCGGCCGGGCCGGCCCGCGCACGCCGAGAGCCACAAGCTCTCCAGCAACGAGAACCCGTTCGAGCCCCTGCCCGGGGTCGTGGAGCGCGCGGCCGCCGGGCTGCTGCGGATGAACCGGTACCCCGACCCGGGCGTCACCGCGCTGGGCGAGGCGCTGGCGAAGCGGACGGGCCTCACGACCGACCACTTCGCGTTCGGCACCGGCTCGGTCTCGGTGCTGTTCGGCCTGCTCGACGCGTGGTGCGGCCCCGGCGACGAGGTCGTCTACCCGTGGCGCTCGTTCGAGGCCTACCCGATCGCGGTGGACCTGCCCGGCGCGACCTCGGTGCGCGTGCCGCTGACGGCCGATCACCGGCACGACCTCCCGGCGATGGCCGACGCGATCACCGAACGCACGAAGGTCGTGCTCGTCTGCACGCCCAACAACCCCACCGGGCCGATCGTCACCGACGCCGAGTTCGAGGCGTTCATGGCGCGCGTCCCGTCGCGCGTGCTCGTGGTGGTGGACGAGGCCTACCTCGAGTTCGTCCGCGACCCCGAGGCGCTGTCGGGTGCCGCGGCGCTGGAGCGCCACCCGAACGTCGTGGTGCTGCGCACGTTCTCGAAGGCCTACGGTCTCGCGGGGCTGCGGATCGGCTACTCGATGGCGCACCCGGCGATCACCGAGGCGATCCGCAAGGCGCTGCCGCCGTTCGGCGTCACCGACGTCGCGCAGGCGGCCGCGCTGGCCTCCCTCGACGCCATCGACGCGCTGACCGAGCGGGTGGAGGCGATCGTCGCCGAGCGCACCCGCGTGTTCGACGCGCTGCGCGAGCAGGGCTGGGACGTCCCGGCGACCCACGCGAACTTCGTCTGGCTCCCGCTGGGCGACCGCTCCGCCGAGTTCGCCGACCACGCGCACCCGATCTCGGTGCGCCCCTTCCCCGAGGGCGTCCGCGTCACCATCGGCTCCCCGGAGATCAACGACGCCTTCCTGGCCCGCGCGGCGGCGTTCCGGCACTGAGTACGGCGCCGGACACTCCGGCCGCCTGATAGCCTCTGAACAGATGTGATGCCTGTCACATCGACGGCCCTACGCTCACCACCCCGAGCCGCGGCCGTGTCACTGGGGCGGTGATCCCGCCCCCGGCAAGGAGGCAGTCATGGGCCTACCCATCTCCCAGACCCTGGCGCCCGACGGCGAGCTCGTCGCGGCGCACGACTTCACCCCCGAGGAGCTGCGCGGGTTCCACCGAGACCTCGTGCTCGCCCGGCGCATCGACTCCGAGGCGTTCGCGCTGCAGCGGCACGGCGAGCTGGGCCTGTGGGCCCCGATGCTCGGCCAGGAGGCCGCCCAGATCGGCAGCGGACGCGCGCTGGCCCCGAACGACTTCGTCTTCCCGTCCTACCGCGAGCACGCCGTCGCGTGGTGCCGCGGACTCGACCCCGCCCTGCTGCTCAGCCTGTTCCGCGGCACGAGCCTCGGCGGCTGGGACCCCGCCAAGTACGGGTACGCGCTGCCCGCGATCATCATCGGCGCGCAGACCCTGCACGCGGTCGGCTACGGCATCGGCCTGACCCTGGAGGGCAAGGAGGACGCGGTCGTCACGTACTTCGGCGACGGCGCCACCAGCCAGGGCGACACGAACGAGGCGTTCGCGTGGGCCGCGTCCTACAACGCGCCGGTCGTCTTCTTCTGCCAGAACAACCACTACGCGATCAGCATCCCGCTCGAGCGCCAGACCCGGGTGCCGATCGCCCAGCGCGCCGCCGGCTTCGGGTTCCCCGGCGTCCGTGTGGACGGCAACGACGTGCTGGCCGTGCACCAGGTCACCAGCGAGGCGCTCGCGAAGGCGCGCTCGGGTGGCGGGCCCACCCTCATCGAGGCGATCACCTACCGGATGGGCGCGCACACCACGTCCGACGACCCCAGCCGCTACCGCGACCCGCACGAGGCCGACGAGTGGGCCGAGCGCGATCCGCTGCTGCGCCTGCGGATCCTGCTCGAGCGCACCGATCCGGGCTTCGCGGAGTTCGACGCCGAGGTCAAGGCCGAGGCCGACGAGCTCGGCGCCCACCTGCGCGAGGTCTGCGGCAACCTGCCCGATCCCGACCTCGCCGACCTGTTCGAGCACGTGTACGCCGACCTGCCACCGGAGCTGGTGGCCCAGCGCGAGGAGGTGCGGTCATGGAGCTGAGCATCGGCAAGGCCCTCAACGCGGGCCTGCGAGCAGCCATGGACGACGACGCGAAGGTCGTCCTGATGGGCGAGGACATCGGCCGTCTCGGCGGCGTCTTCCGGGTCACCGACGGACTGCAGAAGGACTTCGGCGACCAGCGGGTCATGGACACGCCGCTGGCGGAGTCCGCCATCGTCGGCGCGGCGGTCGGCATGGCCTACCGCGGCTTCCGGCCGGTGGTCGAGATCCAGTTCGATGGGTTCGTCTACCCGGCCTACGACCAGATCGTGAACCAGGTGGCGCGGCTGCGCTTCCGCAGCAGCGGCTTCGTCAAGGTTCCGATGGTCATCCGCATCCCCTACGGCGGCGGCATCGGTGCAGTGGAGCACCACTCGGAGAGCCCCGAGGCGCAGTTCGTCATGACGCCCGGCCTCACGGTGGTGACGCCGTCGAACGCGCACGACGCGTTCTGGATGATGCGCCAGGCCATCGCGTCGGACGACCCGGTGATCTTCCTGGAGCCGAAGCAGCGCTACTGGGACACCAGCGAGGTGCGCGACGAGGCGGACCTGGGCCTGCACGAGAGCCGCGTCGCGCGGCAGGGGGACGACGTGACGGTCGTCGGTTACGGCCCGGTCGTCAAGACGTGCCTGGCCGCGGCCGACGAGGCCGATGCGTCGCTGGAGGTCATCGACCTGCGCTCGCTGTCGCCGCTGGACCTCGGTCCGGTGATGGAGTCGGTCAAGCGCACCGGTCGTGTCGTGGTGGTGCACGAGGCCGCGCGGACCCTCGGCCTCGGTGCCGAGCTGGCCACGCGGATCACGCAGGAGTGCTTCTACTCGCTGGAGGCGCCAGTGCAGCGCGTCACGGGCTACGACATGCCCTACCCGCCGTGCCGCGTGGAGCACGACCACCTGCCGAGCGTCGAGCGGATCCTCGACGCCGTCGACGTCACGGGGGAGTTCTGATGAGCACGGTCACGAGCGGCGAGTTCCGCCTGCCCGACGTCGGCGAGGGCCTCACCGAGGCCGAGATCGTCTCCTGGCACGTCAGCGTCGGTGACGAGATCGAGGTCAACGCGCCGCTGGTCGACATCGAGACGGCCAAGTCGATCGTCGAGCTGCCCAGCCCGTTCGCGGGCCGCGTGGAGGAGCTGCTCGTCTCCGAGGGCGACACCGTCGCCGTGGGCAGCCCTATCGTCCGGATCGGGTCCGGTGACGCATCGGCCTCGGCCCCGGCGAAGGTCGCCGACCGCGAGCCGGCCCCCGAGGTCCCGGAGAAGAAGCTCGAGGTTCTCGTCGGCTACGGCCCCAGCACGGGCCGGCGCCGCACGCGGAACCGAGCGGCCCCGGTGGACGCCGGCGCCGCCCGCGCCGCGGTCCGCGTGCTGGCGAAGCCGCCGGTGCGCAAGCTCGCCAAGGACCTCGGCATCGACCTCTCGAAGGTCCCGGCCAGCGGCGACGTGGTGACGCGCGCCGAGGTCGAGGCCTTCGCCCGCGGTCACGGCGCGGACGCCGTCACCGCGGCGCCAGTTTCGGGGGTGCGGCGGGCGACGGCCGAGGCGATGATCGCCTCGGTCGCCGTTCCGCAGGCCACCGAGTGGATCACGGTCGACGTCTCGGCCTCGGTCGACCTGGTCGAGCGGCTCAAGCGCGACCGGCGCTTCGAGGGCGTCCGGGTCACCACGACGCTGCTCACGGCACGGGCGATCTGCCTCGCGCTGCGGCGCACGCCCGACCTGCACGCGCGCTGGAACGAGTCGACGATCGAGCACCCGGCGTCCGTGGGCCTGGGCATCGCCGCCGCCACCGAGCGCGGCCTGGTCGTCCCGGTCGTGCGCGAGGCGGAGGGGCTGTCGCTGCCCGACCTGGGGCGGGCGATCGACGACCTCGTGGCCACGGCGCGCGCCGGTCGCATCCAGCCCGACCAGATGTCCGGCGGCACGTTCACGCTGACGAACATCGGCGTGTTCGGGATCGATGGCGGGACGCCGATCCTGCCGCCCGGCCAGTCGGGGATCCTCGCGCTCGGCCAGGTCGCCCGGCGGCCGTGGGTCGTGGGCGACGAGGTCGTGCCGCGCTGGGTCACCACGCTGGCGGTCACGTTCGACCACCGCGTGGCCGACGGCGAGCAGGCGTCGAGGTTCCTGGCGGACGTCGCGGCGATCCTCGAGGACCCCGCGATGGCGCTGGCGTTCTGAAACGCTGGCAGTGACGTTCGCGGGGTCGACACGCCGTTTCATGCCCCCCGAACGTCACTGCCAGCGCTGCAGGGGCACACTGGATCGGTGAACGACCAGGGCCAGCAGTACCGCGGCGCCTGGACCGTCTGGATCGTCGGGCTGGCGGCCTACCTGCTGGCGGTCTTCCATCGATCGTCCCTCGCGGTCGCGGGCCTGGTGGCCGGCGAGCGGTTCGACATCAGTGCCGCCCAGCTCTCCACGTTCGTGATGCTGCAGCTGCTGGTCTACGCCGGCATGCAGATCCCCGTGGGCCTGGCGGTCGACCGGTTCGGCCCGCGCGCGGTGATGCTCGCCGGCGCCGCGGTGCTGACGCTGTCGCAGGCCGGGTTCGCGTTCGCGGAGTCCTACGCCACGGCGCTGACCGCGCGCTTCTTCGTCGGCATGGGCGACGCGATGACGTTCGTGTGCCTGCTGCGCCTCGTCAACGCGTGGTTCTCGCCCGGTCGGATCCCGCAGATCACGCTGCTCACGGGGCCGATCGGCCAGCTCGGCGGGATCATCGCCGCGGTGCCCATGACGTGGGCCTTCAGCAACCTGGGCTGGACCAAGGCCTACCTGGTCGCCGCGGGGCTCGGTCTGATCGTGACGATCGCAGTGCTCCTGCTGGTGCGCGACGAGCCGCACGCGCGGTCGGTCCGCGGGCCGGCCCTGTCGTGGACCCGCATCCGGACGTCACTGGCCGCGTCCTGGGAGCACCCCGGCACGCGGCTCGGCTTCTGGATGCACTTCGTGACCCAGTTCAGCTCCACCGTCCTGGGCCTGCTGTGGGGGTATCCGTTCTTCGTTCGCGGCGAGCACACCTCCGAGGCCTTCGCGGGCACGCTGCTGACGCTGATGGTCGTCGCAGTCATGTTCGCCGGGCCCGTGCTCGGCCGGCTCATCGGCAACCATCCGTGGCACCGCTCCACGATCGTGCTGACGATCGTGTCATCGATCGTGGTGGCCTGGACGGCCGTGCTGGCGTGGCCAGGCGACGCGCCGGGCTGGCTGCTGGTGGTCCTGGTGATCGTCGTCGGGGTGGGAGGACCGGCCTCGATGATCGGGTTCGACCTCGTGCGCACGTCGAACCCGATCGACCGCCTCTCCACCGCCACGGGCATCGTCAACCAGGCGGGCTTCCTCGCGAGCCTCATCACCGTGATCGCGGTGGGCGTGATCCTCGACGCCACCGGCCAGAACTTCAAGGCCGCGATGAGCTTCCAGTACGTGCTGTGGGCCCTCGGCCTCGCCCAGGTGTGGCGCTACCGCGTGAAGACCCGCGCCCGCCTCGTGCGCGACGACCCTGACCGCTGGGCGCGCCACGCCGGCCTCGGCTGATTCCGGCAGGGACGGCGGTCAGGAGACGTCGAAGACCACCCCGGTGGCGGTCTCGCTGGCGGCCCAGACCTCGGCCGCGAGGCGCGGGTCGCGGGCCGCGGAGGTCATGCCGACCTTGGTCGGGCGCCCGCGGGTCTGGCGCAGGCCGGCCGGCCCGATGTACTCACCACCGGTGAGGGTGGGGTCCGAGGCGGCCCGCAACGTGGGCCACGCCCCTGCGTGAGCGGGCTGGCTGAACGCGCCGCCGAGGAAGTGCAGGGCACCGCTCGAGCGAGTCAGGTTCGTCGCGCTGAGTCCCGGGTGCGCCGCCACCGAGACCAGGCCGAGTCCGGCCGTCTTGGCGCGCCGGTCGAGCTCCTTCATGAAGAGCAGGTTGGCCAGCTTCGACTCCGCGTACGAGCGCCAGCGCCTGTACCGCCGCGGATCCCCGTTCGGATCGAGGGACCTCAGGTCGACCCCCTTCGTCATCGAGTGGGCGAGTGAGGAGACCGTGACGACGCGCGTGGCGCCCTCGCGCAGGAGCGGCCACAGCGTGGCCGTCCAGGCGAAGTGGCCGAGGTGGTTCGTCGCGATCTGCAGCTCGAAGCCGTCCATCGTGCGGGTGAACGGCGGCACCATCACACCGG
Organism: Aeromicrobium sp. JP4; assembly: GCF_054957925.1. Lineage (NCBI taxonomy): Bacteria > Bacillati > Actinomycetota > Actinomycetes > Propionibacteriales > Nocardioidaceae > Aeromicrobium > Aeromicrobium sp. JP4. Next base: position 1,844,411 of record NZ_CM143290.1, on the reverse strand, counting down.
CGTTGTTGATCACGATGTCGAAGCGCTCACCCACGTCCACCACGCCCTGGGCCGCGGCGATCGTGCCGGGCAGGTCGGCCAGGTCGAGGGTGATCACGTCGACGTCGCCGAGGTCGGCCACGGTGTCCGCCGCCTTGCGCTCGTCGCGCGCGGTGATGACCACTTCCGCCCCGTGCCGCAGCAGCACGCGCGCGGTCTCGGTGCCGATGCCGCTCGTGGCGCCCGTGACGAGGGCGCGCTTTCCGGTCAGGTCGCCGATGGCCGACGTCTCCCAGCCCATGTGTCCTCCGATCTCAGCGGGGCAGCACCGCGAACCACGGCACCGACCAACCACCGAGCCTGAACCTACCGGCGGCGAACGCGTCGCGCCCGACGCGAACCATCCGGCCGGCGCTCGGCTCGAAGAGCTCGAGCTGCTCCCCGCTGGTCCGCACGGCGAGTACGACGTGGGCCGGGCGCACCTCGTCGCCGACGTAGAGCGGCACGGTGTGACCCGCCTGCACGGCCGCCAGCACGAGGTCGAACTCGCCGGCGAGGTCGTCGGGGTCGAGCGTGCGCGCCTCGTACTCGTGACCCGGCAAGCCCGATCCGCCGGCTCCTGTCATCTGCCGGGCGGCGCCCCACGGCGAGGTCCCGAAGAGTCGCAACCACGGCCACTGCAGGTCGCCGTCGTGGTCGCGCAGGCCCGTCACGCGCCGGTGCATCCTGACGACCTCGGCCTTCCACCGCTCGGCGAAGCTGGTCGAGTCCGAGGAGTCGGCCGCGGCGTCATAGCCGGTGGTCAGCCACAGCGCGTAGGGGTCGTCGTGGAGCATCCGAGAGACCGCCAGCGAGGCCGCACCGCACGAGGTGTCGTCCGGCTGGCGGAAGTCGCGAGGGTGGGACGTCGGATCGAGCACTCGACGCTCGGCCGGTGACATCGCGCCGGTCCGGGCCTCGAGCCGCAGGGCGACCTCCGTCGGAACGGTTGCGGCCACCGCGGCGGTGAACGTGCGCGGACCGGTCCGCCGCTGAAGCCGGGCGAGACCGCGTCGTGCCAGGCGGACGAGCCGCACGACGGGGACTGCCGGCCCGGGGCGCATCAGGTGGTGACGGCCATGGCGCGCAGCACGCGCTCGGCCAGCTCCCGGTCTCCCTCGATCTCGACCTCGACATCGTCGGGCGTGCGTCGCCCGGCGCCGAGGATCGTGAACGCGGCGGTGTCCATGCGGACGGTGGCTGTCGGGTCGGCCTCGGTGGGGCGGGCGCGGCCGTCGTCGCCGACCCCGATCGTGCTGTCGAGCGGGACCGGCCCGGTGACGACCCAGCGCACCACGGTGCCCGCCGGCGCTTTGACCTTGCGCCCCAGCACGTAGGGCAGGGCCGCCGCGAAGGTGGCGGTGGTGACGTGCGCGCCGAGCGCGTCGAGCCCGCCGGGCAGCCCGGTGGCGCGACGGATGTCCTGCTCGTGCGACCAGAGGTCGATCACCCGGTTCCGCAGTCCGACCTCCCAGGTCCACTCGACCCCGGCGGGCGTGTTCACGGCGGGCGCCTGCGGGTCGGGCAGGTCGGCGAGTGTCTCGGCGCGGCGGGCGACCAGGTCGGCGAGATCGGCGCGCAGCTGGTCGACCGGCACGCCGCGCAGCGCCGCGACGCCGGCATTCGTGTACTCGGCCGGGACGGCGCCGCCGCCGACAGGCTCCGGCTCGCCCTCGACCATGACGCGCTCGAGGTGCACGAGGTGCGCGAGGACGTCGCGAGCCGTCCAGCCGGGCAGGTCGGTGGGCACCTCCCAGTCGTCGGGCTCGAGGGCGAGGACGGCGTCGGCCGACTCGCGCCACGCGTCGATGTAGAGCTTCAGGTCAGTCATGGGCAAGGATCCTGCGCGTTCGGGCGGTCAGGGTGGCACCTGCCAGCCCCAGTCCCGCGACGAGTCCGGTCCAGGCGATCGCCCGTCCGGTTCCGGCTCGGCTCGACAGGTCCACCAAGGCGGTCCCGTAGCGAGCGGTGTCGGTCTGCTTGTCCGCCGGACGGCACACGATGCGCGTCTCGTCGGGGGCGTCGGGAAGGACGCCGATGAGGTGCCAGCGGCTGCCGTCGCTGTCGACGACGATGTCGACCGTGGCGGCGGGCACGGGGGTGCGCTTCTTTCCGTTGCGCGCGGCGCACGTGACGGCGCGCTCGGGTTGCGGCAGGTCGGTGAGGACGGCGAGGTCGTCGGTGCCGTTGGTCTGGATCGGCTGGCCAACGGGAACCACCTCAGCCTCGCGCAGCGGGTCCCACGCCGAGGCGGCGAACGCGGTGCCGGCGACCCATGCGAGTGCGGCCACGAACGCGGCGACGAGGTACCAGCGTCGTCGGGTCAGGTCCACCCCGACAGCCTAGACGCGCGCGTGCGCCGACGGCCGGAGCCTCCGCCACCGCCGGCCACTTTTGGAAACGGTTGCACCGTCTGACGTCGTATCGACGTGCATCCGTTTCCAAAAGTGGAGCTGGGGGGCGGGCGTGAACGCACGAACGGCGCGGACCCAGCCGGGTCCGCGCCGCTCGAGAGTGAGTCAGCGACTCAGAAGGCAGCCTCGTCGAGCTCCATGACGTCGAGGTCGACGGCCTCGGCCATCGCGCGCTCGGCGGCCAGGCGGGGCAGGACGTTCTTGGCGAAGAAGGACGCCGCGGCGACCTTGCCCTCGTAGAACGACTTGTCCGCACCCGAGGCACCGGCGTCGAGCTTGGCCTGCGCCACCTCGGCGCCGCGCAGCAGCAGCCACGAGACGACCAGGTCGCCGAGGACGTACACGAGGCGCGTCGTGTTCAGCGCGACCTTGTAGACGTTGCGGGCGTCGCCGTTCTCGTCGGCCGGGTTGGAGGCCATGAGGTCGTTGAACATCGCGGTGATGACGGCGGTCGCGTCGTCGAGGCCGCGGGCGAGCAGGTCGCGCTCGACCTTCAGGCGACCGTTGCCGGCCTCGTTGTCGATGAACGACTTGATCTGCTCGGACAGGTAGCCCAGCGCACGGCCCTGGTCCTTCACGATCTTGCGGAAGAACAGGTCCTGGCCCTGGATCGCCGTGGTGCCCTCGTAGAGCGTGTCGATCTTCGCGTCGCGGACGTACTGCTCCAGCGGGTACTCCTGCAGGAAGCCCGAGCCGCCGAACGTCTGCAGCGCCTCGGTGCCCAGCAGGACCCACGAGCGCTCGGAGCCGTAGCCCTTGACGAGCGGCAGCAGCAGGTCGTTGACCGAGGCCGCGAGGCTGGCGTCCTCGCCCGAGACCTTCTTGATCTGTACCTCGTCCTGGAACGTGGCCGCGTAGATCATCAGCGAGCGCAGGCCCTCGGCGAACGCCTTCTGCGTGAGCAGCGAGCGACGCACGTCGGGGTGGTGCGTGATCGTGACGCGCGGCGCGTCCTTCGCGGGGTTGGTCAGGTCGGCGCCCTGCACGCGCTCCTTGGCGTACTCCAGCGCGTTGAGGTAGCCGGTCGACAGCGTCGCGATGGCCTTGGCGCCCACCATCATGCGGGCGTTCTCGATGACACGGAACATCTGGTTGATGCCGTCGTGCACCTCGCCGAGCAGCCAGCCGGTGGCCGGGCCGCCGAGCTGCGCGTCGCCGAAGGTGACCTCGCACGTGGCCGAGACCTTGATGCCCATCTTCTTCTCGACGTTCGTCACGTAGACGCCGTTGCGCTCGCCGGTCAGCTCGCCGGTCTCGAGGTCGAAGTGGTGCTCGGGGACCAGGAAGAGCGACAGGCCCTTCGTGCCCGGGCCGCCGGCGCCCTCGACGCCCACCGGACGGGCCAGCACCAGGTGCATGGTGTTCTCGCCGAGGTCGCTCACGGCGGAGGTGATGAAGCGCTTGACGCCCTCGATGCGCCACGTGCCGTCCTCGTTCGGGAAGGCCTTGGTGCGGCCGGCGCCGACGTCGGAGCCCGCGTCGGGCTCGGTGAGCACCATCGTGGTCAGCCACTGGCGCTCGATCATGATCTCGGCGATCTTCTGGTCGCGGTCGGTGCCGTTCTCCCACACGACGCGGCTGAAGGCCGGGCCGGCGCCATACATCCAGATGGCGGGGTTGGCGCCGAGGACGAACTCGCCCATGGACCACACGAGGGAGGAGGGGGCGGGCTGGCCGCCGAGCTCGGTCGGCAGCTGCAGGCGCCACCACTCGGCGTCCATCCAGGCCTTGTAGCTCTTGGCGAAGGCGGGGTTCTGCTGCAGCGAGTGCGTGGCGGGGTCGTAGACCGGCGGGTTGCGGTCGGCGTCGGCGAAGGACGCGGCGAGGTCCTCGCGCGACAGGCGCTCGACCTCGGAGAGGATGCTCTTCGCCGTGTCGACGTCGACCTCGTCGAACGGGCCGGTGCCCAGGACGGACTGCCGGTCGAACAGCTCGAAGAGGTTGAACTCGACGTCGCGCAGGTTGCTCTTGTAGTGGCTCATGGGCCGTGGGACCTCCGGGAAAGGGGACTGCCAGTGTTACTGGCGGGTTCTACTGGCCAGTAACTAGATACTACTCCAGCCACCGTCGAGCACAAAGGCCGTTCGGGGAAAAGAAAAACGACCCGCTCCTCAGGGGGAGGCGGGTCGGTTCCGTGAAGGGGTTCAGGCGCGACGGGCGGGGATGCGCGTCAGGCCGTCGGTGGCGACCAGGTAGGCCGTGTGGATCGTGCCGGCGGCGACGGCGACGATGCCGGAGAGTGCGAGGAAGGTCATGAGCGTGCTCCTTTCGTTCCCTTCCATTGTGAGACGTTCAACTGTCAAGGACAATCCAACGGAACTACGCCCAACGTGTAGTTTGACTACATGGACACCCGACGCCTTGCGATGCTGCGCGAATTGGCCGAGCGGGGCACCGTCGGCGCGGTCGCCGACGAGATGAACGTCACACCCTCCGCGGTGTCGCAGCAGCTGAAACTGCTGGAGGCGGAGGCGGGTGTGCCCCTGCTGGAGCCCGCCGGCCGCGGCGTGCGCCTCACCGCGGCCGGGCGTGCCCTGGCCGAGACGGCCACCGAGGTCGCCGTCGCGCTCGAACGGGCCGAGTCCCGGTGGCGCGAGTACCTCGGCGGCCCCGCAGGAGACGTCACCCTGACGGTCTTTCCCACGGGCGGCGAGATGCTGCTGCCCGGACTGCTCACGCGCGTGGTCGCCGAGCCCGCCGTGAACCTCATCTGCACCGACCGCGACCCCACCCAGCGGTTCGACGTGCTCGACATGGTGGCGAACTTCGACATCGTGGTCGCCGACTCGCCCGCCGCGACCGAGGAGTGGCACGACCGCGGGCTCCAGCTCGTGTCGCTGCTGCGCGAGCCCCTCGACGTGGCACTGCCGGAGAGCCACCGCCTCGCGGCGAAGCAGAGCCTGTCGCCGAAGGACGTCATCGGCGAGACGTGGATCGGGGCGCCGCACGGCTATCCCTACGACCGGGTGCTGCAGCAGCTCGTGGCGGTGACCGGCGAGTCGGTGCGGATCGCACAGCGCTTCGACGACAACGGCGTGGTCGAGGCCGTCGTCGCCGCTGGCCACGGCATCGCGATCCTGCCGCGCTTCACGACGCGGACGCGCGACAACGGGCTCGTGACCCGCCCGCTCGTCGGCATCCGGGCGCGACGCGACATCACGGCGGTGCTGCGGCCCGACCGGTTCGAGCGACCCAGCGTGCGCTTCTGCGTCCAGGCTCTGCGCGAGGAGGCCCGCACGGTCGCCGACCGGCACGCCGCCGTCTGAGCCCTTGCGCCGGGCGCCGTGGCGATTACGCTGAGCCCACTCACGCCATCGGGGGCAGCAGAGTGCCGACCCCCGCGTCTCGTTCAGGGGGAACAGATGACGACTGTCCACGACCGTCCCACCCACCGCCGCGCTCGCCGCCGACTGCGCCTCGCCCTCGCCGCGGCCGCCGTGCTCACGATCGGAGCCGTCGCCCCGGCGCACGCGGCCAGGATCACCGGCACCGAAGGGCCGGACTGGCTCGACGGCACGACCGGGAACGACAGCATCTTCCTGTTCGGAGGGGACGACCACGTGACCGCGCTCGATGGCGACGACTTCGTCGACGGAGGACCGGGCCACGACACGCTCGTGGGCGACGCCGACAGCGACGCGGTCGTGGGTGGCAGCGACCGGCTGTACGGCGGTGACGGGAACGACGCGCTCCTGGGCAGTGGCGGTGGGGACGTGCTCCACGGCGATGGCGGCAACGACAGCATCGGCGGTGAGCACGGCGACGACGACATCTGGGGCGACGAGGGTGACGACTGGCTGCGCGGCGACGCGGGCCACGACATGATCGACGGGGGTCGTGGCAACGACTCCATCTCCGGTGGTCCCGGCAACGACGAGATCGGCGGGGGCATCGGCGTGGACACCCTGAGCGGCGGCGAGGGGAACGACCTGATCGGTGTCACCGACTCCGACCGCGCCGACGCCGGATCGGGCGACGACGAGGTGCTCATCAGCCAGGTGGCGAGCGGCGCCTCCGTCTACTGCGGCGACGGCTACGACTCCGTGACCTTCCTGACCTACGGCTGGCTCGTCGGCAGCGCCCAGGTCGATGCCTCCTGCGAGCGGGTCACGTCGAGGCCGCTCAAGGGCGACACCTCCTACCCGACCCCGCCCGGACCGGAGGCCAGCTGAGCGCGGTCAGCGCAGCGCGTCGACCAGCAGCCACGCCGCGACGAGCGTGATCGCCACGAGGTAGATCCGGTCGAAGCGGCGCTCGGGCATCCGGTCGAGGACGCGACTGCCCACCCAGGTCCCGGTGATGACGCCGACGATGCCGACGGCGGCCGCCGGGGCCTGGGCGGCGGGTAGCAGCCCGACCGCGCCGAAGATCACGAGCTTGGCGGCGTGACCCGCCACCTGCGACGCGGCGAAGGTGCCGACGAACCCCATCCGGTCCTTGGTGCCGGCCCGGAAGAACGGGGCGGCCAGCGTGCCGGTCGCCCCGACCACCGGGTTCAGGGCACCGAGCACGCCGCCCATCGCGATCCACCCGCCCGGGCTCGGCGCGGGCAGCGGACGCGAGAGCCACTCGGGCAGCCACGTCGCCACGAGGACCGCGATGGCGATGGCTGCCTGCAGCGCGGCGTCCGGTGCCTGGCGCGCCAGCGACAGGGTCAGCGCGCCCGCGGGCAGCAGGAGCAGGGAGGTGCGCCACACGATCCGCCAGTCGACGTCACGGCGGCGGACCAGCGTCCGGGTGCCGTTCGACACCACCTGGATGGCGGCGTGCAGCGGCAGCGCGACGAGCGGGTCGAGGAACGCGACGAGCACGGCCAGCAGGACGACGCCGCCGCCGAAGCCCAGCACCGCGGTGAGTGCCGACGTCGCGAACGCGCACGCGCCGACGAGCAGCACCAGGGTGGGATCCACCCGCCCATGTCTACAGGGTCAGGCTCCCGGGTCGACGCTCTCGGTGGCCACCTCGGCGTCGGGATCGCGCTGGACGATCCGCATCACGTGGTAGATCACGATCGCGGCGACCGAGCCCAGCGTGATGCCTGACAGCGACACGTCGCCGCGCGTGATCGTGAGGTTGCCGATGCCGATGATGAGAGCCGCGGCAGCCGTGTAGAGGTTGATCGGGTTGGCGAAGTCGACGTGGTGGTCCATCCAGATGCGCACGCCGATCAGGCCGATGAGGCCGTAGAGCGCGACCGTGACGCCCCCGATGACGCCCTCGGGGATCGTCCCCAGGAGTGCCCCGAACTTGGGGGAGAGGCTCAGCAGCATCGCCACGACGCCGGCCACCACATAGGCGGCGCTGGAGAAGACACGGGTCGCGGTCATGACGCCGATGTTCTCGCCGTAGGTGGTGGTCGCCGAGCCGCCGAAGCCGCCGGCGATCGTGGTGGCCAGGCCGTCGGCGATGAGGGCGCGGCCGGTCTCCTCGTTGATGGCCGGCCGGTCGGTGAGGTGGGCGACGCTGCGGACGTGGCCGATGTTCTCGGCGATCAGTGCGAGCACGATCGGCAGGAACATCGGCAGCACGGACCACTCGACCGTGGGGGTGTGGAACTCGGGAAAGCCGACCCAGTCGGCCTTCTCGACCTTGCTGAAGTCGATCTCCCCCGAGGCGAGTGCCACGAGGTAGCCCGCGACGATGCCGAAGAGGATCGACAGCCGCGCGGCGAACCCGGTGAGCAGCACGGCCGAGAGGCAGATGACCGCCAGGGTGATCGTGGCGAGCCACGGCGCCTTCGCGAAGTTGTCGGTGGCGGCGCCGGCCAGCGCGAAGCCGATGAGCGCGACGATCGCGCCCGTGACGACCGGGGGCATCAGCGTCTCGAGCCACGCCCGTCCGGTGGCCTGCACGAGGAAGCCGAACGCGGCCAGCGTGATGCCCGTGCACATGATGCCGAACAGGGCGGCGCCCATGTTGTCGTCGAGGACGAGCGCGTGGACCGGGGAGATGAACGCGAACGACGACCCGAGGTAGCTGGGCAGCCGGCCGCGGGTGATCGCCAGGAAGAGCAGGGTGCCGAAGCCGGAGAAGAACAGCGTCGTCGTCGGCGGCATCTCGGTGAGCAGCGGCACGAGGAACGTCGCGCCGAACATCGCCACGACGTGCTGGGCGCCGAAGCCCAGGGTGCGCGGCCAGGAGAGGCGCTCTTCGGGCAGGACGATCGCGCCGGGGGAGACGTTCGAGCCGTCACCATGCAGGGTCCACATGGGAACTGACCTTCTCACGCCCCTCGGCCGGAGTCGACGGGCGTCCGGTGTCAGCGTGAGGCGTCAGCGTCCGGCGAACCTCGCGGCGAACGCCGCGAACTCCGGGCTGCTGAGCGACTCGGCCTGCGCCCACGACTCGAAGTTGAGCGACTCGTGGAGGTCGTCGCGCGCCGCGATCGCGACCGACTTCTTGATGTCGGACATCAACTTGGGGTTGCGTATGCTCCACGACGCGGCGAGTTCGGCGGCACGGGCCTTCGGGTCGTCGGCGATCTCCTGGGCGATGCCCAGCCGCAGGGCGGCCTCGGCCTTGATGATGTCGCCGTTGAAGAGGGCTGCGGCCGTGTTGGCCGAGCCGATGCGCTGGGTGAGCATCCACGTGCAGCCGCCGCCGGGGTGCAGGCCGATCTTGCTGAAGGTGGGCCCGAAGCCGCCCTCGGGTCCCGCCACGATGACGTCGCACGCGAGGGCGATGTTCAGCCCGGCGCCGACCGCCGCGCCGTGCACTGCTGCGACCGTGGGGATCGAGAGGTTCCGGATGCCCAGGAACGAGGCGTAGACGTTCATCAGGTGCTCGCGCAGGACGTCGGCCGGGCGGCCGGTGTCGCCGAAGAGGCTCTCGAGATTGGCGCCCGAGCAGAAGGCCTTGCCGGCGCCCGTGACCACGAGGGCGCGGGCCTCGTCGTCGGCGGCGACGGACTCGACGGCCGCGCGCAGCTCCTCCAATAGCGGCCAGTCGAGGGCGTTGAGGCGCTCGGGGGCGTTCAGCGTGATCGTGCGGACGGAGTCTTCGCGCGTGAGCTCGACGAGTGTCATGCGGATCACCCTACGATCAATCCATGACCGAACGGACCCTGCCTGTGGTGCCCGGAGTCGAGCACCGGTGGATCGATGTCGACGGCGTGAGCCTGCACGTGGCGGAGGCCGGAACGGCTCACCGATCGGCCGACCGTCCCACCCTCGTCCTGCTGCACGGCTGGCCGCAGCACTGGTTCTGCTGGCGTCACGTGATGCCGGCCCTGGCGGAGACCCACCACGTCATCGCGCTCGACCTGCGCGGTGCGGGCTGGAGCGACGTGCCGGAAGGAACGGACGCCTACGACAAGCGCGTCATCGCCGACGAGGTCGCCCGCGCCCTCGAGGTCCTCGGGCTCGAACGGCCGGTGCTCGTCGGTCACGACTGGGGCGCCTGGACCTCGCTGCTCGTCGCGAGCCGCCACCCGGGTTCCGTGCGGGGCGTCGTCGCCGCCGCGATCGTCGCGCCGTGGCAGGACGTGCCGCTGCACCAGATGTGGCGCTTCGCGTACCAGCCGATCGCCGGTGGTCCCGGTGGTGCGTTCCTGCAGCGCCGCGCGGGCCAGGTGCTGCTGAAGACGGTCTTCCGCGCCGGTGCGACCCGACGCTTCCACTGGCCGCGCTCCGTGCGCGAGGAGTACCTGGCGCGGTTCCGCGACCCGGCGCGCGCCCGCGCCGGCCAGGCGATGTACCGCTCCTTCCTGCTGAAGGAGATCCCGAAGATCGGCCGCGGTTACGCCCGCCGGGTCGACGACGTGCCGCTGCTCTTCCTGCCGGGCACGGGCGACCTCGTGCTGGCGCCCAGCCTCGTGCGCCGCGTGGAGGGCCCGCCGAACGTCACGGTCACCGAGATCTCGGGCACCGGCCACTGGATCCCCGAGGAGCGCCCCGCCGAGCTGGTGGGCCAGGTCCGCGAGTTCCTGCGCCAGTTCTGAGGCCGCGCTGCGTCATACGATGCGGTCGCTCCAGCAGCCGTTCCGTATGACGTTGCGAGGCCGGCGAGCGTGCCTAGTACGATCGGGGCACACCGCCGGTGTAGCTCAATGGCAGAGCGCTTGCTTCCCAAGCAAGATACGCGGGTTCGATTCCCGTCACCGGCTCCACCAGCGGCGTTCGCTCCCGCTCAGACCGTCTTCACGATGTACACGTCGCAGGGCGCGTGGTGCGCCACGTCGGTGGCCACGCTGCCGAGCAGGCGGCTGATCCCCTGCACGCGACGGTTGCCCACCACGATGAGGTCGGCGCCGATCTCCTTCGCGACGTGCACGAGGGCGTCGGCGGGCTTCCCGGGCGCGGGGCTCGCCTCGACGGTCCCTTGGTAGGAGAGGCCCTCGGCGACCTGGCGCGCGATGGCCTCGGCCCGTTCGCCCGGGCTCAGGGGGTGCATGCCCGGAGGCAGGTCGGTGGCCGCGGCGGCCTTCTCGTCGACCGCCGTGACGATGTGGAGCGCGGCGCCGGTGGCGGAGGCGAGCCCGGCCGCGACCTCCGCGGCGCGGGACGCGGTGTCGCTGCCGTCGACGCCGACGAGGATGGTCTTGTACACGTCTGACTCCTCAGGGTTGGCTTGCCAGCACCCTCGCACACGAAAGGGCCAGGCGTCACCGGTCAGAACGGCTCCGCGACCAGGGCGGCAGGCGTGCGTTAGGTTCTACTCGTGCTGCTTTCGGACCGCGACATCCTCGCCGAGATCGACGCCGGACGGGTCGCGCTCGACCCCTACGAGCCCTCGATGATCCAGCCGTCGAGCATCGACGTGCGCCTCGACAAGTTCTTCCGCGTCTTCGACAACCACAAGTACCCGCACATCGACCCGGCGCAGGACCAGTCCGACCTGACGCGCGAGGTCGAGGTCAACGGCGAGGACGCGTTCATCCTGCACCCGGGAGAGTTCGTGCTCGGCTCCACGTACGAGTACGTGACGCTGCCCGACGACGTGGCCGCCCGGCTCGAGGGCAAGTCCTCGCTCGGCCGTCTCGGCCTGATGACGCACTCGACCGCCGGCTTCATCGACCCCGGCTTCCAGGGCCACATCACGCTCGAGCTCGCCAACGTCGCGACGCTGCCCATCAAGCTCTACCCCGGCATGAAGATCGGCCAGCTGTGCTTCTTCCGGCTGACGTCGGCCGCGGAGAACCCCTACGGCTCGGAGAAGTACGGGTCCCGTTATCAGGGCCAGCGCGGACCGACGGCATCGCGGTCCCACGCGAACTTCCACCGGAGTGTGATCGACTGAGGGCATGACCGCGCCCGACATCAAGCTCGTCGTGGCCGACCTGGACGGCACCCTCCTCGACGAGCGCAAGCAGATGCCCGCCGAGACCTTCGGCCTCATTCGCGAGCTGCAGGCGGCCGGCGTCGCCTTCGCTCCCGCCAGCGGACGCCAGTGGGCGACCATCGAGTCGATGTTCCACGAGGTCGCCGACGAGCTCGTCATCATCGCCGAGAACGGCGCCTACGTGACCCACCGAGGCGTCGAGGTGGCAGTGCACCCGCTGGACCCGGCCTGGGTGTCCACGGCCGTCGCGAAGACGCAGGGACTGCTCGACCGGGGCGTCGACCTCGGCATCGTGGTCTGCGGCGTCGAGTCGGCGTGGATCGACCGCACCGACCAGCCCTTCCTCGACCAGGTCGAGCCGTACTACCGGCGGCTCAAGGTGGTCGACGACCTCACCGCCGTCGACGACACGATCATCAAGCTGGCCGTGCACGACTTCGGCGACCTCGAGGCCGTCACCGCACCGTTCCTCATCGAGCACGCGGAGAAGAACCCGGTCGCGCTCTCGGGCGCCCACTGGGTCGACGTGATGGCCGAGGGCGTCAACAAGGGCCTGGCCGTCCGAGAACTCCAGTCCGAGATGGGTATCGACGCCACCCAGACGATGGTGTTCGGCGACTACCTCAACGACTACGAGATGCTCGAGGCGGCCGACTGGTCGTTCGCGATGGGCAACGCCCACCCGGACATCCTCGACCTGGCGAACTACACCGCCCCGCCGAACTCCGAGAACGGCGTCATCACCACCGTGCGCGCCGTCCTCGGGCTCTGAGCCAACCTCTCCGGCACCACCTGACCCATCAGCGGTCGCAGGTCACGAATTCGCTGGTAAGTGAACGTTTTCCATCACGCGCTCCGACCGCGGGTGTGACCCTGAGGATCTTGGGGGGTCGTTCGCGGAGGTGTGGCGATGACTCGGTCGGTCCGGTGGGTGCTCGGCGCGATCCTCGCGCTCGTGTTGGGCCTCGTGGCGGCTCCGGCCGTGGCGGCTCCGCCCGAGCCGTACCGCGTGGCGACGGGCCTCGAGGGTGGGACGAGCGCGGCTCACGTCGCGATCGGCGATCGGATCTTCTGGGTCAATCACGGCAACAGCGGGACCAGCTCGAACGACAGTGAGCTGTGGACCTCCGACGGCACCAGCGAGGGAACGCACGAGTTCTTCGACCCGAACCCGGGCGGGCGTGGCCTGGTGGGCTCGCTCCTGAAGTTCGGCAGCGGCTTCGTCTTCACCGCCACGGGCCCGGCAGGTGGCGCGGAGGTCTGGTACTCCGACGGGACGACCGAGGGCACGGAGATGATCGCCGACCTCACGGTCGACGACGCCGGTTCGACATGGCTGCTCGAGGCAGGGCCCGGAGCGGTCTACCTCGCGGCCGACGACGGCGCGCACGGGCGTGAGCTGTACCGGTGGACCGGACCCGGGGCGGCGCCCCAGCTGCTGGACGTCAACCCGACGGCGCGCATGACCTCCGACGAGGAGCTGCAGGACCAGTGGCGGACGGACTGGACGGACTCCAGCCCGGTCGCACTGGGGATGGTCGGCGACGCGTTCGTGTTCACGGCCGACCAGACGATCAGGACCGCGGACGCCAGCGAGTGGGGCGATCACTACGTCGCGACGTCCGGAACGGGGAGAGAGCTGTGGAGGGTCGGCCCCACCGGCCCTCCGCAGCTCGTCAAGGACATCTCGCAGACCGATGCCTGGGGCGACCCGTCGCCGCAGCAGAGCACGCCGTTCGCCGAGCGGACCGGGACGGCGGTGATGGGGGGATCGCTGTACTTCCTCCTCGACAGCACCGAGCCCGGCGTCGCCGAGCCCGAGCTGTGGAGGACGAACGGCGTCTCTGAGGGGACCACCAAGGTCGCGCACCTGCCGCTCGCGTACCTCGACGACCAGTGGGACTTCGAACCCGCCGTCGCAGGCGGCCGGCTGTTCTACCGGGCCTGGAGCGGTGACTGGGACGGGATGTGGGCGACCGATGGCACGGGCGCTGGTCAGCGCGTGAGCCCGGCGGGAGACGCCACCGATCCGGTGACGCTGGGCTCCGGGGTGGTCTTCGGGCTCGAGCAGGACGACACCGGCCGGGAGCCGTGGTTCTCCGGCGGGACGTCCTCGGTCCGCCTCGGGGACCTGCGTGCCGGGGCGGCCGGGGCGCATCCGTTCCCGATCACCACGTGGGGCTCCCACGCGTACTTCGGGGCCAACGGCGGCTCGGGTCGCGACCTCTACCGGACCGACGGCACTCCCGCCGGGACCGAGCGGGTGATGGACCTGCCGAACGCGGCGGGAGCGGTGCTCGACGGACCGATGGTGTTCTACGGCACGGAAGGGGTGCTCTACTTCGTCAACAGTCCCGATGACGACCGCAACGTCGGGAACGAGCTGTGGGCGTTCGACCCGAACCGAGCCGTCACGGCCACCTCGACCGTGCTGCGCGCGCCAGCCACCGTCGCCTACGGTGCCGCGGCGACCGTCACGATCGCGGTCACGGGCGCGGGTGGACCGCCCACGGGGACCGTGACGATCCGCGACGGCCAGCGCGTACTCGGCACGGCCGAGCTGGCGAACGGCGCCGCGACCTTCGCCCTGCCCCGCAACCTCGCCCTGGGTGACCACGTGCTGACCGCCACCTACAGCGGAGACGCACAGTTCTCGTCCTCGACCTCGGCGCCGGTCACCGTGCGGGTCAAGGCCGCGACGAGGCTCGGGGGCCGGGTCAACGACCTCACCTTCCTCACGACGGAGCGCATCCGCGTCACCGCCACCCTCAGGACGACGCCGGCGATCAACGCGACAGGGCGCCTCCAGCTCCTCGTGGACGGTCGCGTGCGGGCCACGGCCACCCTCGCCGCACGGCACCGGAACACCCTGACGCTCGTCAGCCCGCCCCTCGCGCGGGGCCGGCACCGGCTCCAGGTCGTCTTCTCCCAGTCACCCAACGCCATGGACGCACGGACCGGCGTCGTCACGATCACGGTCTACCGATGAGAGGAAGCCCCATGAGGACGAGACGCATCACGCTGGTCGTGACCCTGCTCGCGGCGCTGATCCTGGGATTCGCGCCGGCTGCGCAGGCCGGCACGTTCCGGATCACCACGCGGTGGAAGAGCTGCGACACCTTCAAGTCGGCCATCGCCGTGCGGGTGACCTTCAAGGATCCCGCCTACCTGTACGGCTCCGGCAAGTACATGGTGAAGCGCTGGATCGAGTGGGAGGTCTACAAGAGCGGGATGTGGAGGGAGGAGGATCGCTACTACTCCGAGTCCAACTGGGTCAAGGTCACCAACAAGAACTACGACTGGACCACGACCCCGGGCGACAGGACCGGATGGGGAAACACGGGCCTCTACTACAGCCACTGGCGCGCGAAGGTCACCGTGAAGCTGATCAAGAACCGCAAGGGCCCCCGTGACAAGAAGGTCGACGAGGTCCAGATCTTCCCGATGAAGGGCTCGTTCCGGGAGATCGGCTCGAACTGCGGCTACGAGTTCTGACGTCGCGCCTCGATAGAGTCGCCGGGTGAGAGTCCAGTCGTCCCCCGAAGTCGCCGCTGCCCTGGACGAGGGGCGGCCCGTCGTCGCCCTCGAGTCCACGATCATCAGCCACGGCCTGCCCCGTCCCGACAACCTCGAGGCGGCGCAGGAGTTCGAGGAGATCCTGCGGTCGCAGGGCGTCACGCCCGCGACGATCGCGGTGCTCGACGGTGAGCTCAAGGCCGGGCTCACCGCCGACGAGCTCGCCCGGATCGCGAACGAGGACGTCCCGAAGCTCACGGTGCGCGACCTGCCCGTGGTGCTCGGCATGGCCGGCAGCGGCGCCACCACGGTGGCCGCCACGTCGTGGATCGCCGACCGCGCCGGGATCCGCGTCTTCGCGACCGGCGGCCTGGGCGGCGTGCACCGCGGGGCATCGGAGTCGTTCGACGAGTCCGCCGACCTCACGGTGCTGGGCCAGGTGCCGATCACGGTCGTGTCGGCGGGCGTGAAGTCGATCCTCGACATCCCCGCCACGCTCGAGCGTCTCGAGACGCTCGGCGTCATCGTCCTGGGCTTCCGCACGAAGGACTTCCCCAGCTTCTGGCTGACGTCGTCGGGCCACGAGCTCGACTGGCGGGCCGAGGACGCGTTCGCCGTGGCCGCCGTCATGCACAGCCGCGACGAGCTGGGCCTGAAGTCGGGCATTGTCGTGGCCAACCCGCTGCCGGAGGAGAAGCAGCTCGACCCCGTGGTCCACGACGAGGCGCTCGAGCGCGCACTGGCCGAGGCCGACGCGAAGGGCCTGTCGGGCAAGGAGGTCACGCCGTTCCTCCTGCAGCGCATCGTCGAGCTGACCGGCGGCGACAGCCTCGCGGTCAACCTCGACATCGCGCGCAACAACATCGCGGTCGCCGCGCGCATCGCGATCGCCGCGGCGGAGTACCCGTGATCCTCGTCGTGGGTGACGTGGTCGACGACATCGGCGTGCTGCCGCTCGAGCCCGTCGCGCCGCGCAGTGACACCCGCGCCCAGATCCGGATGACACCCGGCGGCTCGGCCGCGAACACCGCGGCGTGGCTGGGGTTCCTCGGCGCCGACACCCGGTTCTTCGGCAAGGTCGGCAACGACGGGGTGCAGCGGCACGGCGCCGCTCTGCGCGACCATCAGGTGGAGCCGCGGCTCGTCGCCGACCCGCTGCTGCCCACGGCCACGATCGTGCTGACCCTCGATGACGACGCCGACCGCACGATGTACGTCGACCGCGCCGCGAACGGCACCCTGGCCTCCGCCGACCTGCCCGAGGACCTGTGGGACGGGGTCGACTGGCTGCACCTCACCGGCTACACGTTCTTCGACCCGCAGACGCGCGACGTCGCGATCGAGCTGATCGCCGAGGCCAAGCGGCGCGGAGCCGGCGTGAGCGTCGACCCGAGCACCACCGCGTTCCTGCGCGAGGTCACGCCCGACGCGTTCGCCGCGTGGACCCGCGGTGTCGACCTGCTGGTGCCCAACCTCGACGAGGCGCGCCTGCTGGTGGGGGCCACCGGCCCGTTCGTCGACTTCGACACCCTCACGGCCATGTACCCGCACGTCGTCGTGACGCTCGGCTCGATGGGAGCCGCCTACGTGGCCGGGAGCGCGCGCGAGCAGGTGGCGGCGCCGCGCGTGCAGGTGGTCGACACCACCGGCGCCGGCGACGCGTTCACCGCGGGGTTCCTGGCCTCGTGGCTGGAGACGAAGGATGCCCGCGCCGCGCTCACCGGCGGCATCGGTGCGGCCAGCCGCTGCGTGCAGCAGCGCGGTGCCCGTCCGTAGGTCCTCCCCGCGGAGACGACGACGCGCCAGCACCCGTGAGGGGGCTGGCGCGTCGTCGTGAGTGAGGGCCGTCAGGCCTTCGTGTCGTCGGCCTCGTCGTCCTGGGCGGCCTGCTGGGCGGACTCGCTCAGCTCGGCGCCCGAGGGGTTGGCGTCGCTGAGCGGGACCGCGTCGTCCGAGACCGGATCCGGGGCGGGGGCGTCCTCGACCGGCGTGATCGCGGCGAGCTCCTCCTGCTCCGAGGACGGCTCGGCGTGCTTCTCGGCCGGCAGCTCGGGCTCGGAGTCGTCGTACACGACGGACTCGGCGTCCGGGTTCGTCGTGTCACCGCTCTCGGGGTGCGGCTCCGGCTTGGGCTCGTCCTCGGCCGCCGTGTGCGGCTTCGGCTCGTCGTCCTCCAGCGCGTCGAGCAGCGACGGCTGCTCGTTCGCGGCGGGGGCGTCCTCGGTGGCCTCGGGCTCGGTGGCCTCCGGCTCCTCGGCGGCGGGCTCGGCCTCGGCGGGCTCGGCCTCGGTCTCGGGCGCCTCGGCGGGAGCCTCGGACACCTCGGCCACTGCGTCGGCGTCAGGCTGGCCGAGGCCCTCCTGGCGCTCGTTCTGGGCCGGACCGTCCTCGGACTCCGAGCCGAGCTCCGGGTTCGACACCGCATCGCCCGTGGCCTCGGGCTCGGGGTCGGACTGGGCCGGCTCGTCCTCGGGCTCGGTGGCCACGGAGACCGGCTTGGTGCCCTCGTGGTCGGCCGCGCCCTCCGGCGTGGCGTCGCCCTTCTCGAAGATGCCGCCGGCGGTGCCCTTGTCGTCGACCGCGATGTTGTGCTTCGCGGCCATCTCGGCGTCCTCGGCGCGGCTGTCGCCCTCGGGGTTGTCGAGGTCGTCGCCGGCGTCCGTGGGAGCCTCGGCCGAGTCGTGCGCGTCCGCGGCGGCGCCCACCGACTCGGTGTCGGTCAGCGTGCCGGGATCGGCCTCGGCCGCGGGGCCGGGCTCGGCGTCCTCGGGCTCGTCACCGGAGGCGTGCGACTCCTCGGCCGCCATGACCAGGGCCTCCGCCTCGGCCACGACGTCCTCCTCGGAGCGCTTGACCGCCTGCAGCAGCAGCTGCGCGACGTCGAGCACCTCGACGTTGACCAGGGACTCGTCCTCGGCCTGCTTCGCCGTGAGGCCGTCGGCCAGCATGACGCGGCAGAACGGGCAGCCCACGGCGATCTTCTCCGCGCCCGTGCCGATGGCCTCCTCGGTGCGGTTGATGTTGATGCGGGAGCCGATCTTCTCCTCCATCCACATGCGGGCGCCGCCGGCGCCACAGCAGAAGGAGGTCTCCTTGCTGCGGTCCATCTCGACGTAGTCCGCGCCCGTCGCACCGATCAGCTCGCGCGGCGGCGAGTAGACCTGGTTGTGACGGCCCAGGAAGCAGGGGTCGTGGTACGTGACCTTGGCGGCCGGAGCGGCGGGCGCGACCGGCTTGAGCTTCTTCTCGCGCACGAGGCGGTTGAGCAGCTGCGTGTGGTGCACGACCTCGAGCTCGATGCCGAGCTCCTTGTACTCGTTCTTGAGCGTGTTGAAGCAGTGGGCGCAGGTCGAGACGACCTTCTTGACCTTGGTCTCCTGGAAGACCGCGACGTTCTCCATCGCGAGCTGCTTGAAGACGATCTCGTTGCCGGCACGGCGGGCGGAGTCGCCCGAGCAGGTCTCACCGTCACCGAGGACGGCGAAGGTGACGCCGGCGATGTCCAGCAGCTCGGCGACCGCCTGCGTGGTCTTCTTGGCGCGGTCCTCGAAGGCACCGGCGCAGCCGACCCAGAACAGCCACTCGACCTCGTCGAGGGACTCCACGTCGACGCCGACCTGCTTGACCTCGAAGTCGAGGTCCTCGGCCCACTTCATGCGGTCGCGCGGGTTCATGCCCCACGGGTTCCCCTTGCGCTCGAGGCCCTTGAAGATGTTGTTGAGCTCGGCGGGGAAGTTGGACTCGACGAGCACTTGGTAGCGGCGCATGTTGTCGATGTGGTCGACGTGCTCGATGTCGACCGGGCACTGCTGGACGCAGGCGCCACAGTTGGTGCACGACCACAGGACGTCGGGGTCGATGACGCCGAAGAGGTCCTCGCTCCCGATCAGCGGACGCTCCAGCTCGCGCTGCTGCTCCTCGGTGAGGGTCTCGGGATCGGCGCCGAGCAGCGGCACCTTCGCGTAGGCGTGCTCACGCAGGCCCATCATGAGCAGCTTCGGCGAGAGCGGCTTCTCGGTGTTCCACGCGGGGCACTGGCTCTGGCAGCGACCGCACTCGGTGCAGGTGGAGAAGTCCAGGATGGACTTCCAGCTGAAGTCCTCGACCTTGCCGACGCCGAGCTTCTCGAACTCCTCCTCCTCCATGTCCTCCATGGTCTCGAGGTCGAGCGGCTTGCCGGCGACGTAGAGCGGGACGAGGGCACCGAGGGCGGTGCCGCCGTCGGCCTCGCGCTTGAAGTAGATGTTGAACCAGGCCAGGAAGCGGTGCCAGGCGACGCCCATCGTGAGGTTCTTGCCGATCACCATCAGCCAGACGGTGGCCGAGACGACCTTGACGACGGCCAGGATGGTGATGGTGGCCTCGAGGCCGGTGACCGACAGGCCCGACCACAGCGTCTCGCCGATCCAGGCGGTGGTGGGGAAGTGGAAGGCACTCGCGTTGCTGTCGCCCTGGAGGCTCATCAGCTGGTACTCGGCGCCGCGGATCAGGATGCCGGCGGCGCACTCGAGCGCGACCATCGCCTCGACGAAGTAGGCCTGGCCGAAGCGCGAGCCGAAGAAGCGGCTCTTGCGGCCCAGGGTGCGCGGGTGGTTGCGCTGGCGGATCACGACGAGCGCGGCGATGCCGATCAGGCCGAGCCAGGCGATGAGCTCGCTGACCCACTCGAACAGGAAGAAGTGGCCGATCAGCGGCAGCACGAGGTGCGGGTTCCAGACCTGCAGGTACGCCGTCGCGACCGCCGTGCTGAGGATGATGAAGCTGAAGAAGACGGCCCAGTGCAGGATGCCGACCCACTGCCACTGGAGCATGCGCGTGTGGCCGAGCGTCTCGACCAGCATGTTCTTCGTGCGGCTCTTGGGGTTGTCGGTGCGCCCGTAGGCCGGCGTGCCGGCGCGGATGACTCCGAGCATCCGCTTGATCCCGGGTGCCAGGTAGTACACCGCCAACGCCGTGGAGACCAGCGTGATCACTCCGGCGATGATGTTGATCGGTTCCATGCCGATTCCTCTCGCGGTTCAAGCAGTTTGTGCTGACCCTAATCTGCGGCGAAGCGGGCTGCTCAGTTAGGCCAGCCAAAGCCGTGCCTTGATGTTACCTACGAGTAGCAACGGGCACGCAGGCGATGGCTGCGAGGGGGAAGACCGCCGCGGCCGCGAACGCCCAGCCGTAGCCCGCGTACTGCACGATCGCGCCCACCACGGGAGGGACGGCGGCCGATGTGAGGTACTGCCCGGTGTTCTGGATCCCGAACGCCCGGCCCGACCAGCGCGACCCGGCGATCTCGGCCACCGCCGTGAAGGCCAGCCCGTTGTCGGCCACTGTGATCATCGTCGCCGCGACCATGATGGCGACCGCGACGGGCGAGCCCTCGAGGAGCGCCAGCAGCAGCATCACCGCGGTGGCCGCGACCGCGACCTGTCGCATGGGACCGAGCCGGTCGCCGACGCGGTCGGACCACCAGCCGGCCCCGATGCGGCCGGCGGCGCCGAGCACCTGCGAGACGGCGTAGAGGACGCCCGCGGCGGCGGCGCTCCAGCCGTGCCGGTCGATCAGCCACAGCAGCATGAACGTCCACACCACGTACTGCGGGATGACGAGCAGTGCGGAGGCGGCGTGGATCCGGGCCAGCCGTCGATCGCCTCGGTAGGGGTTGGCGCCGCCGCTCGGGTCCTCGCTCGCGTGGCGGGGCGGGTCGACCACGGTCACGGCGATGAAGACGGTGGCGACGGCCGCGACGACGAGACACAGCGTGACGATCCACGCGACGCCGCGGGTCTGCACCGCCGCCGGCACGACGAGGGCGGCGAGCCCGACGCCCAGCGGGAGACCGGTCTGACGGATGCCCATCGCGAGTCCGCGCCGGTGGGCCGGGAACCAGCCCACGACGAGGCGGCCGCTGGCCGAGTTGGAACTGGCGGCGGCCACGCCGCAGAGGCCGAAGCCGAGAGCCAGGACGATCGCGTCGTCGGCACGGGCGCCCGCGAGCGCCACGGCGCACCCCGCCACGAGGAGGGCGAGACCGGAGGACAGGGCGATCCGCTCACCGACGCGGTCGACGATCGCTCCCCACGCCACGAGGGTGAGCAGCGTGCCCACCAGGGGCGCGGCGGCGAGCGCGCCGCTGGCCACGAGGGAGAGGCCCTCGTCGAGGTGCAGGTGGGGAATGAGGAGCAGCGGCGTGCTCACGACGGCGGTGGCGGTGACCTGGGCCACCATCGCCGCGACGAGCATGAGCCACGGGCTCGGGTGACGGGTCCCCGGCGGGGCCGCCCGGCGGCTCACGCCAGGGCGCCGACGTGCGCCATCGCCTGCTGGAGCAGGACGCCACGGCCTCCCTCGAGCTCGTCGAGGACCGCCGGGGCGAGGGCCTCGCGCGGGGTCAGCCACGAGAGCTCGAGCGCGTCCTGGCGGGGGTCGCACTCACCCGTGACCGCCACGACGTAGGCCAGCGCGACGGCGTGCTGGCGCGCGTCGTGCAAGGGCGTCACGCCGGGCAACGGAAAGTACTCGGCCACCGTGAACGGCACGATGTCGGCGGGCAGCTGCGGGAACGCGGTGGGGCCGAGGTCCTTCTCCAGGTTGCGCATCAGCGCGGTGCGGATGGGCTCGCCGTGCAGCACGCGTCCCGAGACGAACGACCGCGCCATGGTGCCGGTGGTGGCGGACCCACGCAGCAGCAGACCGACCTGCTCGACCTGGCCGAGACTGTCCAGGCGGACCGGGATCGCCTCCACGTAGAGGATCGGGACGCGGCCGCGGGTCTCCTCCAGTTCAAACTCGGAGAGCCAGCCGGGGTTCGGGTCGGGGGTGCGCACGGAGGGCATGGGCCCATTGTGGTCGATGGGCGGTCGTCGGCAGCGCAAGTCGTTCGCGAACACCGGTTGTCACTACGAGTTACAGCACTTAGGGTGAGGTGGATCACACGCAGGTCGGCGTGCGCCAGATGGAGTGCTCGCCACAACGAGGGGAACCATCTGTGCGCTTCACACGTCTACCGTCCCGACGCGCGACCGCCGCTGTCGCCGCCCTGGGCCTGGCCGCCGCCGGCGTCGTCGGTGCCGGCTTCCTCAGCCCGGCGGCCGCCGACCAGACGCTCGAGAAGGACTTCCCCTTCAAGTGCGAGGTCATCGCCGGCGGTCTGAATCTCGGCATCCAGGACATCGGCGTCAAGGCCACGACGGTGGTCCCGGACTCGGTGACTCCCGGCGAGACCATCCCCTCCACCGCCGTGAGCATCACGCTCACGATGCCGGAGCTCCTGCGCCAGTCCACCGCGCTGCTGCTCGGAGGACGTGAGGCAGCGGGTGCGTCCACCGACTCCGCCGTCACCCTCACCTCGGGCGGTCAGACGATGACGGTCGCGATCCCCGAGCTGGGCTCGGCCCGCACGCCGATCCCGCAGGTGGCGAACGAGCCGTGGCTCATCCCGGCCACCGGCATGGTGCCGCCCATCACGGTGCCGGACTACGCCACCGACACGGTGGTCGTGGGCATGCCCCAGGCCTTCAACATCACCGCCACCATCTACAAGGCGGACGACTCCACGATCCCGTCGACGCTCTCGTGCACCGGTCCCGCTGACCTGGCCCTGGGTTCGATCGCGGTGACCGAGCCGACGACGGAGCCGACGACCGAGCCGACCACGGAGCCGACGACGGAGCCGACGACGGAGCCGACGACGGAGCCGACGACCGAGCCGACCACGGAACCGACGACGGAGCCGACGACGGAGCCGACGACCGAGCCGACGACGGAGCCGACGACGGAGCCGACGACGGAGCCGACGACGGAGCCGACGACGGAGCCGACCACGGAACCGACGACGGAGCCCACCACGGAGCCGACGACGGAGCCCACCACGGAGCCGACGACGGAGCCGACCGAGCCCACGCCGACTGAGCCGGTCGACCTCTCGAAGAGCTTCACGTACGTGTGCGAGGTCGTCGCTGGCGGACTCAACCTGGGCAACCACGACATCGGCGTCCTGGCCGAGACGACGGTTCCCGGCTCAGTGCGCCCCGGTGAGACCATCGCGGAGCGCGGGGTCAGCATCACGCTGACGATGCCGGAGCTGCTGCGCGAGTCGACCGTGCTCCTGTTGGGTGGCCGGTCGGCCGAGGGCGGCTCGACCGATGCCGCCATCACGCTCACCACCGGCGGTCAGACGTCGACGGTCGCGATCCCGAACCTGAGCTCCCCCCGCACGGACATCCCGCAGCAGGCCGGCTCCCCGTGGCTGATCCCGGCCTCGGGCACGGTGCCCTCGATCACCGTCCCGGCCTACGCGGCCGAGTCGGTGGCGCTGGGCATGCCGCAGGACTTCACCATTGCGGCGACGATCCACACCACGAGCACCACGCTGCCGGCGGCACTGACCTGCGCGGGTCCGTCCGCGCTGGATCTCGGCAGCATCCCGGTCTCGGGCGACCCCGTCACCAACCCGACGACCGAGCCGACCTCGGAGCCGACGACCGAGCCGACTTCGGAGCCAACCTCGGAGCCGACGAGCGAACCGACCTCGGAGCCGACGAGCGAACCGACCGCGGAGCCGACGTCCGAGCCCACGACCGACCCGGGCGAGGAGCCCGCCGACGATGAGGTCGAGCTGCTCAGCTCCGACGTGCTGTCGCCCGGCGACACGATCACCTTCGCGTTCGGGCCGGACTGGATCGGCAAGGAGCTGGCCTTCGAGCTGCACTCCGACCCGATCGCGATGGGCACGCGAGTGGTGAGCACCTCGGGCGAGGCCTCGGTGCGCATCCCGACCAACGCGCCGCTGGGCTCCCACACGGTGAAGGTGCTCAGCCGGGGCGTCGTCATCGCCGAGGTCCCGGTGGAGATCGTCGCCGCCGACGCCGGCGGCGACGCGTCGGACGACGACTGGGCCAGCGACGACTACCTGGCCGCCGCCGGTGGCCCAGGGCTCGGTGTCGCAGTCCTCGGCGGTGCCCTGGTCGTGGCTGGTGCAGCCGTGATGCTGCAACGTCGCCGCACGCGTCGCGACTGAGTGCCGCCGGGGGAGCGGGGGCGGGTCTCTGCGGACCCGCCCCCGCCCTTGGCGTGCCCGGGGGTTGAGAGGATCCTCCGGTGCCCACCGTCGAGATCCCCATGCTCCCCGTGCTGATCCCGGCGACGATCGCCGCGATCGCCGCGTCGCTCGGGTGGCTGCACCGTCGCGGGCGCCTCACACCGCTGCGCGCCGCGGTCGGCGTGGTCGCGTGCGTCTACGGCGCCGCCGTCCTGGCGCACGTGCTCCTGCCGTTCCCCGTCGCCACGGAGGACCCGCGGCCGTGGCGCGTCCTGGTCCACCTCACGCCGTTCATCGATGTCCTGGACGACCCCGCCGGGATGCTCCTGAACATCCTGCTCTTCGTGCCCCTCGGAATGCTCCTGCCGCTCGTCACCCGAGTCCGGACGGTGCGCCGGGCGGCGGCCGTGGGTTTGCTGGTCAGCGTGGCCATCGAGGCGGTGCAGCTGGCCGGAGTGCTCGTGGTGGGCACCGGCCGGATCGCCGATGTCGACGACCTCGTCGGCAACACCCTGGGCACCGCGATCGGCTGGACCGCCTGCGTGCTGCTGATGCAGCTCCCACCGCTGGGCCGGCTCGCGGCTCGGGCCTCCTGGGCAGAGGACGGAATCGCCTCGGGGGCCGCCCCCGGTGCCGCGCCCGCCACGGGAGGCTAGGCTGGCTGCACACGACAGGGGAGCGCCATGCAGAGGGCGCTGAGAGTGCGGAACAGCCGCAGACCCTTGAACCTGCTCCGGTTAGCACCGGCGAAGGGAGTCACGATGACATCTGCTGTCCGTTCCACCACGAGGTATCGCACGCTCGACCTGGTGACCATCACGATGCTCGGCGTCGCGTTCGGCGTCGTCTTCTGGGGCTGGGGGAAGCTCTACGCCCTCGTCGACATCGGTGCGGCCGTGGGATTCAAGCCGGCTGCGGCCCTCCTCGCCGGGATGTGGCTCATCGCCGGCGTCGTCGGCGGCCTGATCGTCCGCCGCCCAGGTGCGGCGCTCGCCACCGAGCTCGTCGCCGCGCTCGTGTCCACGATCGTCCTCGGCGGCACCGAGTGGGGCAGCGCGGTGCTGATCTCGGGCCTCGTCCAAGGGCTCGGGGCCGAGCTCGCGTTCGCGATCTTCCTGTACCGGAGGTTCGACCTGCCGACTGCCGTCCTCGCGGGCGCGTTGTCGGCGGTCTTCGCAGCCTTCTACGAATGGAACTACTACTACGCGGACTGGGACCTGACGTGGCGGCTGTTCCACCTGGGCTTCTTCGTCACGTCCGGCATCATCATCGCCGGGTTGGGTGGCTGGCTCCTGGTGCGTGCGCTCGCACAGGCAGGTGCGCTCGACTCGTTCGCTGCCGGCCGGCAGTGACGGTCGCGTTCCACGACTACTCCTGGACGCCGCTGCACGCCCGCCGCCCGGCGCTCGACCGGCTTGACCTGCGCATCGACCCCGGTGAGCGCGTCCTGCTGGTCGGGCCCAGCGGCAGTGGCAAGTCGACCGCCCTGCATGCGATCGCCGGCGCACTCGGCACGACGCTGGTCGGCGAGGCCAGCGGATCGGTCGAGGTGCACGGGCGCATCGGGATGGTCACCCAGAACCCGTCCTCGTCGATCGTCGCGGACCGGATCGGGCGCGACGTGGCGTTCGGCCCGGAGAACCTGGGTCTGCCGCGCGAGGAGATCTGGCGACGGGTCGACGCCGCGCTCGAGGCGGTGGGCCTGGATCAGGGGCGTGAGCGCTTCACCAGTGCACTGTCGGGCGGAGAGCGGCACCGTCTCGCGCTCGCGGGCGCCCTGGCGACGGAGCCGGACCTGCTCCTGCTGGACGAGCCGACGTCCATGCTGGACGCCGAGCTGGCGGCGGAGGTCCGCGACGCCGTCCTGCGCGTCGTCGGTGACCGCTCGCTCCTCGTGGTCGAGCACCGCTTCGAGCTCTGGCTCGACCATGTCGACCGGGTCGTCGTGCTCGAGGAGGGGCGACCGGTCTTCGACGGGTCCGTGCCGTCGTTCCGTGGCGCTGCCGTGCCGGAGGCGCTATGGATGCCGGGGCGCCCGGCGCCCGAGCCGGCCTGGATCCCTGAGGAACTGGTGCACCCGTTCGCCCCGGCCGGCGTCACCGCGCGTGCGCTGGTGATCGACCGGGTCACGCGCACGCTGCGGGGCACCGAGCGCACGCGGGCGGTCGACGGGCTGACGCTCGAGCTGGCACCCGGCACCCTGACAGCGCTCGTGGGCCGCAGCGGAGCGGGCAAGTCCACGGCGCTGCTGGCGCTGGGCGGACTCCTGGAGCCCGTCTCGGGGGAAGTCGACGCACCGGCCGAGCTCGGCTGGTGCCCCCAGGACCCCGAGCTCGGCTTCGTCGCGCGGACGGTGCGCGAGGAGCTGGAGGCCAGCCCTGCGGCGTTCGGGCGCACCGTCGACGTCGACGCGGTGCTCGAGGTCATCGGCCTGGTCGGCCGTGGTGACGATCACCCCTACCGGCTGTCGGGCGGAGAGCAGCGCCGGCTGGCGCTCGCGGCCAGCTGCGCGCACCGGCCGGGGCTGGTCCTCGCGGACGAGCCCACCGTCGGACAGGACCGAGGCACGTGGGCGACCGTCGCCGGCTGGCTGGGGGCGTCGGCGCAGGCAGGTGCCACGGTGGCCGTCTCCACGCACGATCCGGACCTGCCGCGCGACCGCGACGTGGTCCTGCATGAGGGAGTCGTCGTGCGATGACTGGCCTGATCACGCGACTCAACCCGCTCGTCCTGCTGGCGATCGGCGTCGCCGCGGCCCTCGGCTCACCGGCGATCCGCACGATGCCGATCGCCGTGACGTGCGCCGCCGTCTACGTCGTGGCGGTCGTGGCGGTGGTGCCCTCGTGGCGGTATCCGGTGGTGTGCCTGGCCTTCGTGGCGCTCCCGGTCGCCACGATCGTGTGGAGCACGTGGCTGTTCGGCGGTCGCGACCTCGAGGTCGCGGCGGTCGCGGGAGTGCGGACCTTCGTCATGGCGTGGCCGGGCGCCGTGGCCGCCGGCTACATCGACGTCGCGCGCCTCGGCGACTACCTGGCCCAGACGCTGCACGTTCCCAGTCGGTTCGCCGCTGCGCTGTCCGCCGCGCTGCAACGGGTCGGCGGGGCGTGGCAGGCCTGGCACGACCTCGACCGGGCCCGCAGGGCGCGCGGGCTGCGGCGCCGCCCGTGGCCGATGGCCTTCGCGCTGCTGGTCCACACGATGAGGGACGCGAGCCGAACGTCGATCGCGATGGACGCCCGCGGCTTCGCCACGGCCGGGCGTCGGACGTGGGCCGAGGCGGCGACCTGGCCGCCGATCGACCTGCTCGCGCTGGCCTTCGCGGCCGCCGCAGGCGCCCTTCCCGTGCTCTTGTTACTCGCGAGTCGGGTGTGATCCCTCGACGGACGAGAGTGGCTTGCATCACAGTGCAACTAGAGGTTACAGTCGACGCGATTGCGACCCGGGGGTGGCAATCAGCCGGGTCTGTCCAGTCGTGAAGCGAGGAAACCATGCGCTTGAGCGCTCATGTACGTCGAGGCCTTCGCCTCGCGGTGGCCAGTGCCGTGGTCGGTGGCGGCGCCATCGCCTTCTCCGCGCCCGCGCAGGCCGTGCCGGCCAGCATCGACCGTGTCCCCTACGTCTGCAAGGCGCTGAACTCCACGATCGACCTCTCGCTCCAAGGGCCCAAGCAGTTCTACGTGACGTCGCAGACCGATCTGCCTGCGAGCGTCGAAGCCGGTGCAACTGTGCCCGCGACCGAGACGTCGCTGACGCTCGCGCTGTCGACCGCGCTCGTCGATCGGCTCTACGGACCGATGAAGGTGCGCCGGGTCAAGGGTTCCTCGACCACGAAGGTCGACCTTCAGGCCGTGGCGCCCGGGGGCGAGCTCGTCGAGACGATGAGCCCCGACGTCAAGGGACCCAACGGCGAGCCGGGACCCCTGGTCAACGACTGGGTCGACCTGACCGAGGGCAGCGAGGTGTCGATCGTCGCTCGCGGCAGGGTCGACGCCGTCGACGTGCCGCAGGCCGCTGACGGCAACGGCCTCATCTACGTCCAGATGCCCCTCAGCTTCACGCTCCACTCGGAGATGGACCCGCCGGTCGTCGGATCGATCTCCAAGGCCGACCTGCGGTGCACCCGCGGAGTGTTGAACTCGGCCGGGGACGGCGTCGTTCCCGACAAGGAGCAGCGCATCATCGGCACCATCGCGGTCGGAGCGGGCTGCTCCCAGACCGAGTGCCCGCCGCCGCCTGTCGGGTCCGGGACCGAGACACCTGAAGATCCCGACGTTCCCGACGGAAGCGGAACCGACCCCGAGGTGATCGACCCGGTCAACCCCGACGATCCCACCGACGTCAGCGACAGCGGGTACACCTGGGAGGACAGCGACGGCGACGGCGTGGCGGACACCACGACCAGCGTCTCCGCCGAGACGGCCGAGCTCCCTGCGACCGGGTCCCCGTTCGCTGCCGGCCTGGCCGCCCTCTTCGGCCTTCTCGTGGCGATCCGCCTGGCGCTCGCGGTGAGGGAGCGGCGCGCCGGCGCGTGATCCGGACGAGTTCCTCCAGGTGCCCGCGAACGCGCGGGCTCCGTCCCCCTGACAAGGAGCCCCATGGGTGTCGAAGTTCGCGTCGAAGGCCTGACCAAGACGTTCGGTCAGCAGACGATCTGGCGTGACGTGTCGCTGACGCTGCCCGCCGGGCAGATCAGCGTCATGCTCGGCCCGTCGGGCACCGGCAAGTCGGTGTTCCTCAAGGCGCTCATCGGCCTGCTCAAGCCCGACGAGGGACACATCTTCATCGAGGGCACCGACATCGCCACCTGCAGCGAGCGCGAGCTCTACGAGATCCGCAAGCTGTTCGGCGTGCTGTTCCAGGACGGGGCCATGTTCGGGTCGATGACCCTGTTCGACAACGTGGCCTTCCCCCTGCGCGAGCACACCCGCAAGAACGAGACCGAGATTCGCGACATCGTCATGGAGAAGATGTCGATGGTCGGCCTCGTGGGCGCCGAGATGAAGCTCCCCGGTGAGATCTCCGGCGGTATGCGCAAGCGAGCCGGCCTCGCTCGTGCGCTGGTGCTCGAGCCCGAGATCATCCTGTTCGACGAGCCGGACTCCGGCCTGGATCCGGTGCGCACCGCGTTCATCAACCAGCTCATGGTCGACCTGAACGCCCAGACCGAGGCCACCTTCCTCATCGTCACCCACGACATCAACACCGCGCGCACGGTGCCCGACAACATCGGCCTGCTCTACCACCGCCACCTCTCGATGTTCGGTCCCCGCGAGATGCTGCTCTCGAGCGAGGAGCCGGCGGTGCGCCAGTTCCTCAACGCCCAGACCGTGGGGCCCATCGGCATGAGCGAGGAGAAGGACGCAGACGAGCTCGCCGCCGAGGACCACACCACGCTGCCGCCGCTGCCGCCCATCCCGCTCCAGCTCTTCCCGTCGGACGGCCGCCCTCGCGCCACGCAGGCCGAGCCGGGGGCCTGGTGCGCCGCCCACGGTGTCATCCCGCCGCCGGGCTCCTTCGAGAACGACGGCTCGGGGTTCATGTCCCCGTCGCCGCAGTCCGTCGGCGGTGCCCGTTGAGCCTGATCGCCACCGTCACGGCGCCGCTGGCGACCGCAGGACGACTCTTCGCCTTCGGCACTGACGTGCTGATCGCCGTCTTCCGCCGGCCGTTCCAGTTCCGCGAGTTCATCCAGCAGGCGTGGTTCATCGCCTCGATCACGATCATCCCGATCGCCCTGGTGGCCATCCCGTTCGGTGCCGTCGTGGCGCTGCAGACCGGCAGCCTCGTCCAGCAGTTCGGCGCGCAGTCGTTCGTGGGCTCGGCCGCGGTCCTGGCGGTGCTGCGCGAGGCTGCCCCGATCGCCACGGCGCTGCTGGTGGCGGGTGCCGGTGGGTCCGCGATCGCTGCCGACCTCGGAGCCCGCAAGATCCGTGAGGAACTCGACGCGATGATGGTGCTGGGTATCGACCCGATCCAGCGTCTCGTCGTGCCGCGGGTCCTGGCCTGCATGCTCGTGGCCGTCTTCCTCAACGGACTGGTCAGCGTCGTCGGCGTGCTCGGCGGCTACATCTTCAACGTCGTGCTCCAAGGGGGCACCCCGGGCGCCTACCTGGCCTCGTTCACGGCGCTCGCCCAGACGCCCGACCTCTACCAGGGCATGGCGAAGGCCCTCGTGTTCGGCCTGATCGCCGCGCTCGTGTCCACCTACATGGGGATGCACGCCGACGGCGGTCCGCAGGGCGTCGGCCAGGCCGTCATGGAGTCGGTCGTCATCACCTTCCTCCTCCTGTTCATGGCGAACTTCGTCATGAGCGCGCTGTACTTCCAGCTCGTCCCGGCGAAGGCGTTGTGACGTGGTCGACGTCAAGAGCGCCTACCGGCGGCCCCTGAGCACGCTGGACGACCTCGGACTCCAGCTCGCGTTCTACATCCGCACGATCGCGTGGATGCCCCGCGTGGTCATGAGGTACCCGCGGGAGATCCTGCGCCTGCTCTCCGAGGTCACCTTCGGGCGCGGCTCGCTCGCAGTGATCGGCGGCACGGTCGGCGTCATCACGACGATGTCGTTCTTCACCGGCGTCGAGGTCGGCATGCAGGGCCACAGTGCCCTGGAGCAGCTGGGCACCAGTGCGTTCTCCGGCTTCTTCTCGGCGTACTTCAACACGCGCGAGATCGCGCCGCTCGTCGCCGGCATCGCGCTGGCCGCCACCGTGGGCTGCGGCTTCACGGCGCAGCTGGGCGCCATGCGGATCTCCGAGGAGGTCGACGCGCTCGAGGTCATGGCCATCCCGTCGCTCCCCTACCTGGTGACGACGCGCGTGATCGCCGGGCTCATCGCGATCATCCCGCTGTACATGCTCGGACTGATGGCCTCGTACTTCGCGACCAAGCTCACGGTGACGGCCATCTATGGTCAGAGCGAGGGCACCTACGACCACTACTTCAACCTGTTCCTCCCGCCGGAGGACGTGCTCTGGTCGTTCTTCAAGGTGCTGGTGTTCGCGTTCCTCGTGATCCTCATCCACTGCTACTACGGCTACTACGCCAGCGGTGGCCCCGTCGGCGTCGGCGTGGCGGTGGGTCGCGCCGTCCGCACGTCGATCGTCGTCATCAACGTCGCGGACCTCATGATGTCGATGGCGATCTGGGGCACCACCACGACCGTCAGGCTGGCCGGCTGATGCCCCGCGTCTCGACGATGGACCGTCCTGCCGTGGTCCGCGGCCTCGGCGTCGTCATGGTCGCCCTGGTCGCCGGGTCGGTGTTCCTCACCTACGCGATGTTCACGAAGCTGTTCTCCGACGACGTCCCCGTCACGATCCGCAGCTCGAGCGCCGGCCTGCAGCTCAATGCCAACGCCGACGTCAAGCTGCGCGGGGTGATCGTCGGCCGGGTCGACGAGATCACCTCGGAAGAGGGCCAAGCGGTGATCCACCTGGCACTCGATCCCGAGCAGCAGCCACTGATCGCCGCCGACGTCCAGGCGTTCGTCGTCCCCAAGACGCTGTTCGGCGAGAAGTACGTCGACCTGCAACCGGTCGCTCAGTCGTCGGGACAGCCGATCGAGGCGGGGGACGAGATCGTCCAGGCGGCGCTGCCGTCGGACGTGGAGAACCTGCTGACCGACCTCGACCCCCTGCTGACGGCACTCAATCCCGAAGACCTGTCGTACGTTCTCACGGCGCTGTCCGACGCGCTCTCCGGCCAGGGCGAGACGCTCGGCACGGGCCTGGAGACGCTGTCGGCCTACCTGCAGAAGATGACCCCACTGGCTCCCGAGCTCGTCGAGGACATCACGCTGCTCGGCGACACGGCAAGGACGTATGCCGACGCGATGCCCGAGATCGGCACGACCCTGCGCAACGCCGTGGTCACGGGCAACACGCTCACGGCTCGCCGGGCGCAGCTGCAGTCCCTGTTCGTGGAGACCGCCGCCTTCGCGACGTCGGCCGAAGCGCTCTTCGACCGCTCGGGCGACGACTTCATCACGCTCGCGCGTGACTCCCGGCCCACGCTCGAGCTGCTGGCCGACTACTCGCCGACCATCGGCTGCGTGCTCCAGGGCATCGACCGGCTCATGCCCGCCATCGACAGCACGTTCCGCAACAACCGCGCCAACGTGTCGATCGAGTTCGCGCCGCGTTCGCCGCGCGAGTACGACGGCCGTGACACGCCGCGCCTGCCCGCCGCCACCGGCGGCCCGGGCTCCTTGTCTCCCAGTTGCGCCACGCTGCCGGGCACGCGGTACACGAAGAAGCGCCCCGCGCCGGGCATGAGCGACTCACTGCTCGAGGAGCTCGGCGTGGGCGGCGACCTCGGAAAGCGAGCGCCGCTGACGGCGCCGACCGTCGTACGCTCCGGCGGCAGTGCCGCCGAGGCCGAACAGGTCAAGGCGATCGTGGCGGCGTCCCTCGGCGTCGAGCCGAAGGACGTTCCCGATGTGGCGACCGCGCTCTACGGGCCGGTCCTGCGCGGAGCGGAGGTGAGCCTCGGATGAGCCGTACCGGACTCGACCGCGCGACCGCGCGCTCGTTCGTGAAGCTGATGGTCTTCCTGGTCGTCACCGGGCTCCTGACGGCCCTGCTGGCGGCGGTCATCGGGAATCGCTCGTTCAGTCGCACGCACGAGTACCGCGCCGTCTTCAGCGACGTCACCAGCCTCGTGGTGGGCGACGACGTGCGCATCGCGGGGGTGCGCGTCGGCAACGTCTCCGACGTCGAGGTGCACTCGGGCAACTCGGCGATCGTGACGCTCAACGTCGACACCGACATCGCGCTCACCCAGGGGACACAGGCCTCCCTGCGCTACCGCAACATGATCGGCCAGCGCTACATCTCGCTCAGCGAGGGCGACGGCCCCGCCGCGCGACTGAAGGAAGGCGAGACGATCGGCCTCGACCGCACCACCCCCGCGCTGGACTTGACCGACCTGTTCGGCGGCTTCCAGCCGCTGTTCGAGGCGCTGTCGCCCGAGGACACGAACCAGCTCGCCTACGAGCTGATCCAGGTGTTCCAGGGTGAGAGCGGCACGGTCGAGTCGCTGTTGGCGCACACCGCCTCCCTCACCGGCACCCTGGCCGAGCGCGACGAGCTGATCGGGTCGGTGATCGACAACCTCACGGTCGTCCTGACCTCGTTCAACGAGCGCGATGACGAGCTGTCCACCGCGATCTCCACCCTGCAACAGCTGATCACCGGGCTGAAGGACGACCGCGGTGTGCTGACCGGGTCGCTCGACGACATCGCCGTGCTGACCGGTGAGACGGCCGGCCTGCTCGACGACGCGGGCCCCGCGATGACGGCGGACATCAAGAACCTGCGCAAGCTGACATCCCAGATCGGCACCCAGAAGGCTCGACGCGACCTGGATCGCACGCTCGGAATCCTGCCGATCAAGATCGATCGCATCGGCCGCACGGGTCAGTACGGGTCCTTCTTCAACTTCTACGTGTGCGAACTCGGGGTCAACGGCAAGGTTCCCTCGCTCAGCGGGGTGCCCGGATGGGAGAAGACCCGTCCGTTCAAGACCACCAGGCGCGTCACCGTGACCGGAGCGGGGGTGAGTCGATGCCGTTGAGGGACATGAAGCCGTTCCGCGAGCGCAATCCTGTGATCGTGGGCGCCGTCTCGTTGGCGATCATCGCCGCGATCCTGCTGCTCGCCAGCCAGGCCGCGCGGCTGCCGATCATCGGTGGCGGCGCCGAGTACGCCGCCGAGTTCACCGAGGTCGGTGGCCTCAAGAAGGGCGACGACGTGCGGCTGGCCGGCGTGCGCGTGGGCGAGGTCGCGGACCTGGAGCTGCACGGCGACAAGGTGCGGGTGGTCTTCCGCGTGAAGAAGGACCGCGATCGGCTCGGCAGCCAGACCGGCGCGTCCGTGCGGATCAAGTCCCTGCTCGGGACGATGTACGTCAGCCTTGAACCCGATGGCTCAGGCACCCTGGCGAAGGGCGCGGTCATCCCGGTCACGCGCACGCAGGCTCCGTACGACATCGTCCAGGCGTTCTCCGGCCTCACCGAGACCACGCAGCAGATCGACAACGACCAACTCGCGCAGGCGCTGGACACGATCAACGACGTGGCCGCGAAGACGCCGGACGAGTTCCGCGAGGCCGTCACCAGTGTCACCGCGCTGTCCAACAGCCTCGCCTCGCGCGATGCCGAGATCAAGACGCTGCTCGAGAACATCGACGGCATCTCCACGGTCCTGGCCGATCGCAACACCGAGTTCGCCAAGCTGTTCGAGGACGGCTCGGTGCTGTTCGAGGCGCTCACCGCACGGCGCGACGCGATCCATGCCGTGCTGGTCGGCGTCACGGACATGTCCCAGGAGATCTCGACCCTGGTCACCGAGACCCGTGCCGACCTCAAGCCTGCCCTCGACCGGCTCGCCGGCGTGGTGGCGGTGCTGCGCAAGAACGAGGCCAACATCACCAGCGCCATCGACCAGCTGCCCGCGTACTACGCGATGGTCGCGAACAACAGCTCCAACGGCCCGTGGCTGGACGCGTACGTCTACAACCTGCTGAGCATCTTCGGCCTGGAGGAGGGTCTGTGAGCGCCTCGACCCGGAACCGCGTCCCGCGCGCCGTCCTCGCCGTCGTCCTCGCCGCGGTGGTCCTGGCGGTCGTGATCGTGCTCGCGATCGTCGGGGGGTCGCGTGCCGAGACCAAGACGATCACGGTCGACTTCGAGCGGTCCGTCTCGCTGTACGAGGGTTCCAAGGTTCGCATCCTCGGCGTCGACGTCGGCACGGTCGAGAAGCTCACCCCGCGCGGTCAGAACGTTCGGGCGCGGATCGCGTGGGACGGCGACTACGACGTGCCGGCCGACGCCCAGGCGGTCATCGTCTCGCCGTCGGTCGTCGGCGACCGCTTCGTGCAACTCGTGCCGGCCTACACCGGAGGAGCCAAGATGCCGGACGGTGCGCACCTCGATCAGTCGAGGACGGGCACGCCGACCGAGCTCGACGAGACGTTCGCGGCGCTCGATCGCGTGGCCACCACGCTGGGGCCCGACGGCCTCAACGAGGACGGCGCCGTGAGCGACCTGCTGGCGAGCTCGGCCAAGAACCTCGACGGGAAGGGTGCCGAGATCCGAGAGAGCATCGAGGCGCTGTCGAAGCTGACGAAGACCGCCGACGGCTCGAAGGACGAGCTGTTCGCCTCGGTCGAGCAGATCGAGCGCTTCGTCTCGGCGCTCGAGGCCAACGACGCCAGCGTCCAGCGGTTCAACGCCAGCCTGGCGGGGGTCTCGGACGTCCTGGCCGACGAAGGCGACGACCTGCAGCTCGCCGTGCGGGAGCTGGCGAGCGCACTCCAGCAGGTCCAGTCGTACGTCGCCGAGAACCGCACGGGACTGCGCCGGAACGTCGATGGGCTCAGCAAGGTCACCAGGTCGCTGGCCAAGCAGCGCAAGGAGCTGGCCGACATCCTCGAGTCCGGGCCGAAGGCACTGTCGAACCTCGCCACGGCGTACAACCCCACCACCGGCACGCTCGATTCACGGACGTCGCTCAAGGGTGCCCGGGACGGGAAGTTCACCGTGATGACCACGCCCGAGCAGGTGGCCGCCTTCTGCGCGCCCGCCAGCGAGCAGAACTCCAAGTACACCTCGGCGTGCTATGCCATGGCCGACGTGCTCACGTGGCTCGGCCGGCAGGCCGACCCGTCCTCGGGAGCCGCGACGAGCGCGCCGACCTCGCTCTCGGACCTGATGGGGGTGGCGTGATGAGTCGGGTCCGCCTCCTCCACGCAGCGGTGGGCACCCTCGGCTCACTCGCCCTGGTGTCCGGCTGTGTGTCGAGCGTCGGCGACCTGCCGCTGCCGGGCGGAGCCGACCTGGGTGACGATCCCTACACGGTCGTCATCGAGTTCGCCGACGTCCTGGACCTCGTGCCCCAGAGCGCGGTCAAGGTCAACGACGTCTCGGTCGGCCGCGTCACGAAGGTCGAGCTCGAGGGCTGGCGCGCGCAGGTCACGGTCAAGATGAACCGCGACGTCGACCTGCCCGACCAGGCCACGGCGTCGATCCGTCAGACCTCGATCCTGGGCGAGAAGTTCGTGTCCCTGGCCGCGCCGGTCGAGGGCGGCGGCGGCCGGCTCGACGAGGGCGACGTCATCCCGATCGAACGGACCGGCAACGCGCCCGAGATCGAGAAGGTCCTGGGGTCGCTCTCGCTCGTCCTCAACGGCGGTGCGCTGAGCAAGGCGCAGGTGATCAGTCGCGAGCTCAACACGGCACTGTCCGGTCGCGAGGCCGACATGCGCACGCTGGTGCGCCGGCTCGACGAGTTCGTCGAGGTCGCCGACGACTCCAAGGACGACATCGTCGAGGCGATCGAGCAGATCGACCGCCTCGCCCGCACCACGAACGACCAGAAGCAGGCGATCGACGCCGCGCTCGACGACCTCCCGGCCGCGCTGGCCACGGTCAACGAGCAGCGGGCCAACCTGGTGAAGATGCTCGCCGCCCTCTCCGAGCTCGGCGACGTCGGCTCCGACGTGATCATCGCCAGCAAGGACGCGCTCACCGCCGACCTCCAGGCACTCGCGCCGGTCCTGGACAGTCTCGGCTCGGCGGGCGACGCGCTCATCACCTCCCTGGAGGTCCTGCCGACCTTCCCGTTCCCGGACTCCCTGCTGGGCGAGACGCCGAAGGAAGCGCGGAACTACCAGATGGGCAACTTCCTCAACGTGTCGATCGACTTCGAGACCGACTTCGCCAAGACGGTCGGGCTCATGACCGAGCGCGAGCGCGCGGCTCTCAAGGAGAGCCTGCGCGAGGAGGACGTCTCCGGCGTCCTGGCCCGAACGGTGGTGACGCCGTGATCACCCGCCGTGTTCGCATCCAGCTGGTGCTCTTCGTGGTGGGCACCCTCATCGCCGCGACCTACATCGGCGCCAACTACGCCCGCGTCGACCGGCTGTTCGGCAGCGGCTACACCGTGACGGTCGAGATGGCCGAGTCCGGCGGCATCTTCACGACCGCCGACGTCACGTACCGCGGCGTCAGCGTCGGTCGAGTGACGGACATGTGGCTCGACGGGGACGGAGTCAAGGTCGAGGTCCACATCGACGAGAAGTCCACGGAGATCCCGGCCGACACCAAGGTGGTCATCGCCAACCGCTCCGCCGTCGGCGAGCAGTTCCTGGACTTCCAGCCACGCAGCGACCGGGGGCCGTTCCTCGACGACGACGCGGTCGTCGCGCGCGAGAACACCGAGGTGCCCATCGACACTCGCACGCTGCTCACGAACGTCAGCGAGCTGCTGTCCTCGGTGAATCCCGAGGACCTCAGCACGGTCATCGCCGAGCTGGGCGACGCCTTCGAGGGCTCCGGCGACGACCTCCGCACGATCATCGACAGCGGCAACTCGTTCATCACGGAGGCCGATCAGAAGTACGAGGTCACCGCGGCGCTCATCCGCAGCTCCTCCACCGTGCTGCAGACCCAGGTCGACTCGCAGGACGACATCCGCACCTTCGCCACCAACCTGCGAGAGCTGTCGACAGCCGTGCGGGCCTCCGACGCCGACCTGCGCCGGGTGATCGACGTCGGAGCGCCCACGGCCACGACGCTGCGCACGGTCGTCGACGAGAACTCGGACCAGATCTCGGCGCTCGTGGAGGACGCCATCACCCTCAACGCCACGGTGAAGGCGAATCTCGGCGGTGTCCGTGGCGTCCTGGTGATCGCGCCCCACGGCGTCGAGAGCGCCTACTCCATCATTGCGAAGGACTCGCGCACCGGTCAGTACGCCGCCCGACTCAGCCTCTCGCTCGAGCCCGAGAACGCGCCGTGCCTCAGCGGCTACGTCCCGTCGGGCCGGCAGCGCACCCCCTTCGATCGCACGGTCGAGAAGTGGGACCGCTCCAAGACCTGCGCCGCGACCAGTCCGCGTGGATCCAAGGCCGGGCCCGCCCGCGTCTCGGGAGCGTCCACGAACTCCACGCCGGACCAGCCCTTGGTCCTGGGCACGTACGATGTGGCGACCAACCGGCTTGAGGTGGGCGATGCGCAGTCGACGATCCCTCAGGCGCTCGATCTCGGCGAGGAGTCGTGGAAATGGATGATGCTCGGGCCCGCGGTGGCGCAGTGACGCGGGGTCGTCTCCTCGATGCCGCCCTGGTCGTCATCGCCGTGCTCGGGCTCGTGGCGGGCATCGCCGTCCTGGCCCGGGGAGCCGAGGTGCCCGCGTACGCCGACACCTCGGCCCGGCAGGACGTGCGGGCCGCGACCGAGCGGTTCGCCGCGGGGATCAACACCTACGACGTCACCGATCTCGACCCCTACGTCGAGCGCATGACCCCGCTCATGACCGACGACCTCGCCGAGCAGTTCGAGGTCTCGACGCAGGATCTGCTGGCCCGCTTCGCCGAGGCGAAGATCGTCACCAAGGGCACCGTCGACCAGGTCGCGATCGACAGCATCGACGCCGACAGCGCCGAGTCCCTCGCCGCGATCACGGTCACCACGAAGCCTGAGAACGTGGCCTACGGCAAGCCACGCCTGCGGTGGCGCGTGTCGCTCGTGCGCGAGGACGGCGAGTGGCTCGTCGACAGCTTCGCCGACGTCGCCGTCGAGGACGAGCCGGCCCAGGACGGGAGTGATCAGTGAGGATCCGCCGCCCCGCGCGCCGCACCGCACTGGTGTGCCTGGCACTTGCCGCTGTCGTGTTCGCCCTCGTGGTGGTGCTGGTGATCCAGCGCGAGGAGGCGTCGGCCGTCGAGCAGTTCGACGTCCAGGACGCCGCCACCGCCGCTGCTTCCGAGGCCATCCCGCGCATGCTGGGCTATGAGCACGCCACGATCGCGGCCGACCTGGACGACGCCACCGAGGTCATGACCAAGCGGTTCGCCAAGAAGTACTCCGAGCTCACGCCGCAGCTCACCGCGACGGCACAGCAGCGCAAGATCGACGTGACCGCGACGGTGCGCATGATCGCCGCCCTGGAGTGCGGTCAGGAGTGCTCCACCACCTCGGTCCGGCTGCTGGCCTTCGTCGACCAGAACCGCACCATCGCGACGAAGCCCGCCTCGCCCGCGGCGCTCTCGATCGTGGTGCGGATGAAGCAGGTCGACGGCGACTGGCTGGTCGACGACCTCACCACCAGCTGATCGAGGTGCCCCTGGGGCGCCCCGATCAGCCGCTGGGTGCCTACGAGATCGTCTCGCAGTTCTGCGGGTCGACGATCGTGTCGCCGGGGTCGGCGCTCACCCAGTCGTCGCCGCCTCCGCACGTGATGCGGTCTCCGGCGGCTCGTCCTTGGCGAAGAACCAGTCCACCCCCGACCCGCCGACGAGGTGGTCGTTCCCCGGTCCGCCCTCGAAGTAGTTGTTGGGCCCGCGCGCGAGCAGCTGGTCGTTGCCGGTGCCGCCGACCAGCGCCGAGCCGTTCGGGCCTCCGCCCAGCGTGTCGTCGCCGGCGGCGCCGTCGACCCGGCCGAGTGGGTGGGCGCCGCCGATCAGGACGTCAGCCGCCGACCCACCGAGGAGGTTCTCGACGTCCGCGTTGATCGAGCCGCTCGTGCCACCGCTGATCCCTGCGCTGCTGCCGATGGCGGCCGACACGGACTTCGTCACACCGGCGTAGGACACGGTGTCGTTCCCGGCTCCGCCCATGAAGGTGGACTTGCTCGTCCCCACGGAACGAAGGAGGTCATCGCCGGTGTTGCCGGCGAGGACCACGGGCATCGAGACCGTCACGCTGACGGAGTCGTTCCCGTCCCTCGCGTCGATGATCACCGAACCACTGGTGACCTGGCACAGCGTGACGTCCGCTGACGTGCCGCAGAGGGGAGTGCCCGCCGGAACGGAGAAGGGCGCCCCAGACGCGTCCTTGAACGTGACCAGGGTCGAGGTTCCGCTGGCGAGGACGGTGTACGAGTTCGCGACACCACTTCCGGCGGTGAGGAAGGTGTCGTCGGTCGACTGTCGCAGCGTGCTGGGGGCGCCGGCGGCGTGGGCGACGCCAGACGTCGAGACGGCGAGGCCGAGTGCGAGCGCAGCGCCGGACGCGAGCACGAGACGGTGATGTGGGTGGTTCATGTCTTCTCCCCGATCGGTATGGAACGGGCGAAAAGTAACACGGAGTTACACCATGCGTCGTGGAGCGGTCTCGGACGCTGGGATCAGACGTGCTCGGTCTTCACGAGCGTCCCGAACACCGCTGAGCGGTTGTCGGTGTGGAAGATCTCCGAGCACGTGGTGAGGGTCAGCAGTGACTCGGTGGGGCGGGCCTTCGTCCTCTGGTCCTTCGACTCCCGGGCCTTCTCGGGCACGGGCTGGACCACCCAGATGTCGGTGAAGTCGACGATGGTGTCGGTGCCGGAGTTCTGCAGCTCGTACGTGTAGACGTGCGTGCGCGTCTCGACCTCGACGAGGTCCCCGGCGCGCAGCTTCGGGAAGTCCTTGAACGGCTGGCCGTTCGTGACGCGGTGGCCGGCGACGGCGAAGTTGCCCTTCTGGCCCGGGCGCTGGGTGTCGGTGAACCAGCCCACGCCCGAGGTGAGCGCGGTGTCGTCGATGCCGGCCACCACCGGCACCTCGAAGTCGTCGCCCCACCGCGGGGCGCGCAGCACGGCGAACACCTGGCCCATGCGGATCTCGTCGCGGGTGGCGTCGCCCTCGCGGTTGCCCTTCCAGTCGTCGGCCAGCGCGACCGCCATCTCGCCCTGGCGCTGCTTCGCGACGATGTTGGTGCCGATGTAGTTCCACGCGGCCCAGCCGAGCCCGAGCACCAGCACGAGGCTCAGCAGGCTCGCCACGAGGCGCGCCGGCCGCAGCTGCGGGGTCGGCTTCAGCTCGGGACGCTCGCGGCGCGGCGGGCCGACGGGGGCGTTCATGTAACCGAGTGTCACATCTGCGCGGCGGCGCGACAATCGAGTCCGCCGAACCCGCGCACCACGGGTCGAGCAGGACCGTTGCCGGTGACCTCGTCCTCGCGGTACGGTGCAGACTAAGCAAGCGCTTAGTCACCCCAGGAGACCCCGATGACCCGTGAGTTCGAGACGATCGCCGACCTGAAGGCCGCCACCGGCCAGGAGCTGGGCACCAGCGACTGGGTCACGGTGACCCAGGAGAAGATCAACCTCTTCGCCGATGCCACCGGCGACCACCAGTGGATCCACGTCGACCCCGACGCGGCCGCGAAGGGCCCCTTCGGCAAGCCGATCGCCCACGGGTACCTCACGCTGAGCCTGCTGCCGGTGTTCACCGCGCAGATCTACAGC
Source organism: Aeromicrobium sp. JP4 (assembly GCF_054957925.1). NCBI lineage: Bacteria > Bacillati > Actinomycetota > Actinomycetes > Propionibacteriales > Nocardioidaceae > Aeromicrobium > Aeromicrobium sp. JP4. The sequence continues at coordinate 1,802,922 of NZ_CM143290.1, read as the reverse complement.
GTCAAGAGCGCGGTCATGGGCGTCAACTACGGCGCCAACAAGGTGCGCTTCCCGCACCCCGTGCCCGTCGACTCCCGCGTGCGCGCCACCGCCACGCTGAAGGAGACGCAGGACATCTCGATCGGCACCCAGGTCGTGCTCACCGTCGTCGTCGAGATCGACGGCGTCGAGAAGCCGGCCTGCATCGCCGACGTCGTCTACGTCATCGCCGAGGGCTGATCCGATGGACTTCGCCTTCGACGACAGGACCCAGGACCTCATCGCGCAGATGCGTGCCTTCATGGACGAGGTCGTCCACCCGGCCGAGGCGCTCGCGCACGAGCAGATCGAGGCCAACTACGCGAACGACTCGTGGGACATCCCCGCGGTCATCGAGGACCTGAAGGTCGAGGCGAAGAAGCGCGGGCTGTGGAACCTGTTCCTGCCCGGCGAGGGGGGAGCAGGGCTGTCCAACCTCCAGTACGCGCCGCTGGCCGAGATCCAGGGCCGCAGCATCCAGCTGGCCCCGCCGGCCACGAACTGCGCGGCCCCGGACACCGGCAACATGGAGGTGCTGAACGAGTTCGGCACCGACGAGCAGAAGAAGCAGTGGCTCGAGCCGCTGCTGGCCGGCGAGATCCGCTCGGCGTTCGCGATGACCGAGCCCGACGTGGCCTCCAGCGACGCCACCAACATCGAGACCTCGATCGTGCGCGACGGTGACGAGTACGTCATCAACGGCCGCAAGTGGTGGATCACCGGCGCGATGAACCCGAACGCCAAGGTCTTCATCGTCATGGGCAAGACCGATCCGACGGCCGCCCGCCACCGCCAGCAGTCGCAGATCCTCGTGCCGCGGGACACCCCGGGCCTGGAGATCGTGCGCGGCATGCACGTGTTCGGCTACCACGACCGCGACCACGGCGGCCACGCCGAGCTGCGGTTCACCGACGTGCGCGTGCCGGTCACGAACCTCATCGCCGGCGAGGGCGACGGGTTCGCGATCGCCCAGGCGCGTCTCGGGCCGGGCCGGATCCACCACTGCATGCGCTCGATCGGCATCGCCGAGCGAGCCATCGAGCTGATGTGCCAGCGCGCGCAGGACCGCACCGCGTTCGGCAAGCCGCTGGCCGACCAGGGCGTCGTGCGCGACTGGATCGCCGAGTCGCGGGTGCGGATCGAGCAGCTGCGCCTCCTCGTGCTGAAGACCGCGTGGCTGATGGACACGGTGGGCAACAAGGGCGCGCACACCGAGATCCAGGCGATCAAGATCGCCACGCCGCAGACCGTGCAGTGGATCCTCGACAAGGCGATCCAGGTCCACGGCGGCGGAGGCCTCAGCCAGGACTTCCCGCTCGCGGAGATGTACGCCGGGATCCGCACGCTGCGGTTCGCCGACGGTCCCGACGAGGTGCACAAGAACTCCTTGGCCAAGGCCGAGCTGAAGAGGCAGGGACTCCGATGACCGGGCGTCGTTGCGTCGTCACCGGTGCGGCCGGTGGCATCGGCCTGGCGATCGCGGAGGCCCTGGTCGAGCGCGGTGACCGCGTCCTGCTGGCCGACCTCGACGAGCAGCGCGTGTCCGAGGCCGGCGAGCGGCTCGGGCACCCGTGGTTCGCCGGCGACGTGGCGTCCGAGGCGGGCGTCACCGACCTCATCGCCCGCGCGGACGAGGAGCTGGGCGGCGTCGACGTCTTCGTCGCCAACGCCGGCATCTTCCGCGGCTTCGGTCTCGACGCCGACGAGTTCGACTGGTCGCTGTCGCTGGACGTCAACCTCATGGCGCACGTGCGTGCAGCCCGTGCGCTCGTGCCTCGGTGGAGCGTCGATAACCCCGGCGTCTTCGCGGTCACGGCGTCGGCGGCGGGCCTGCTGACACAGCTCGGCTCGCCGACCTACTCGGTCTCCAAGCGGGCCGCCGTGGGCTTCGCCGAGTGGCTCGCCGCCACGTACGGCGACCGTGGCGTCAGGGTCACGGCGCTGTGCCCCATGGGGGTCGCGACGCCGATGGCCGAGGCCGGCGAGACGGCCACCGAGCCCGACGCGCGGCTGGCCCACGCGTCGGTCGCGGCGGCGGGCGAGACGCTGGCGCCGAGCGAGGCCGCGCGGGTCCTGCTCGAGGCCATCGACGAGGGCCGCTTTATCGCGCTCCCTCACGAGTCCGTCGGCACGATGTACGGCCGCAAGGCCCAGGACACCGACCACTGGCTGTCGGGGATGCAGCGCTTCCGGACGTCGCTCGGAGGCTGATTCGGGTATCACCCCCGGTGGGACGGACTCTGTGGATACGATCATCCGACTCAAGTCCTTCAACCGGGGGTACCCGATGCATCGTCCGACCCTGCGCTGGCTGTCCGCCGCCGCCATCAGCGGCGTGGCCGCGACCGCGCTGGTCGCCCCCGCCTCGCCCGCCGTCGCGGCTCCCGCGGCGTTCTGCTCCGACGGCAGCGTGCCGATGATCACCCAGGACGAGGTGGTCGACACGTTCGACGAGAACACCGCCGTCACGGGCCTCACGGTCGTCAAGGGCACGCAGCCCGTGCAGTTCACGGGCCGCTACACCGGCCACCTGGAGAACGCGCTCGGCCAGGGCGTCGACATGCTCCTCTTCGAGCTCTCGGGCGCCGGGATCGACACGGGCAGCCCGAGGGCCGGCATCTGGTCGGGCATGTCGGGCTCGCCCGTCTACGCCCAGGACGGCCGCCTCATCGGTGCGGTCGCGTACGGCCTCAACGCCGACAACATCCCGATCGCGGGCGTGACCCCGGCCGACCACATGAAGCGCACGGGCGTCGACCGCCTGGGCCCGGCGGCGGTCCCGATCACCCGCCGCGGCCTGAGCGGCGTCTCGGCCGCCACCGAGGTGGACCTCGCGGGTGCGACGCTGCCCCTGCTCAGGACGCGCAAGGTCGTGGCGGGCGGCGCCAAGGCCAACCGCCTCGCGAACCGCACGCTGGCCCGGGTCCCGGGCGCCTCGCCGGCCGCCCGCTCGGCGCGCGCCGGTGGCTTCGCGGCGGTCGCGACGCCCACGGTCATCGACGACCCGCTCGTCCCGGGCGGCAACATCGCGGTCGGCTACTCCACCGGCGACCTGTTCTCCGGCGGCGTCGGCACGGTCACGGCGATCTGCGGCTCCACGGTGTGGGCCTTCGGCCACCCGATGGACTTCGCCGGTGAGACCTCGCTGTCGATCCACAACGCCTCGGCGGCGCTCATCGTCCCCGACGCCACGGGCGAGGTCGGCTCGTACAAGCAGGTCTCGCGGATCGGTCAGCAGATCGGCACGATCACGCACGACGGCTACGCGGCCATCCGCGGCGAGCTCGGCCTGATCAAGGGCTTCGGCGTGACCACCCACGTCTACAACGCGTCCGCCCAGCGCATCCGCACGTACAGCGGCACGGTCGTCAACCCCGACATGGCGGCGTTCGCCGCGAGCTACGCGCCCGCCTTCGCCGCCGTCGACACGCTCGACAACCTCGGCATCGGCACGGCGCGTCACGTCTGGCGGATCTCGTACCGCCTGCGCGACGGCCGTACGGGCACCCTGACGAACGAGCAGGTCTACTCCGATCGCGGCGAGCTGGGCGACCAGCTGGCCGGTGACATCGGTGGCGACGTCGCCTCCATCGTGGGCACCGACCTGGCCGACGCGACCATCACCTCGGTCACCTCGCACCTCACGCTGCGCAGCGCGAAGGCGATCGAGTACCGGTTCAGCGGTGCCCAGAAGTGGAACGGCAAGGCCTGGGTGACGCTCGGCGGCTCGTCGGTCAAGGCCGGCCGCGGCGTGCTCGTGCGTCCCGTCTACCGCGAGTACGTGAACGGCAAGCCGCAGGGCCTGCGCACCGGCCCGTCGAAGAAGTTCACGATCGGCAGGAACGCGGTGGGTCGCGGCAAGGTCACCTACGCGCCGAAGGCTGCGGCCTCGAAGCCGGAGTGCATGGAGGACGAGGACGGCGAGATCTACTGCCCCGAGTTCGGTGGCGACGACGACGGGCCCCGGACGTTCGCGGCCCTGCTCGAGCAGCTGGACGCCTTGATTCCCTCCGACCGCGCCGCCGTGACGGCGGGCTGGAAGTGGAAGGTCGGCCGGTCCAAGGGAGCCTCGCAGCGCCGTGGTGCGCTGGTCGCCCCCGGCAAGGTCAGCGGGTCGTACACCGCGACCTTCCGGGTCCGCCGCTGACGCGGGTCCGTAGGCTGGCCGCATGGCGATCGAGCTGCTGAACCCCACCCAACTCGACGAGATGCGGCCGGCCGGCCGGTTCGTCGCGGAGGTCCTCACGACCCTGGCCGAGACGGCCGACGTCGGGATGGACCTGCTCGAGCTCGACGCCCTGGCCCACCGGATGATCAAGGACCGCGGCGCCGAGTCCTGCTACATCGACTACGCGCCCTCGTTCGGCCGTGGCCCGTTCGGCAAGGTGCTGTGCACGAGCGTCAACGACGCGGTGCTGCACGGCCTCCCGCACCGGTACAAGCTGCGCGACGGCGACCTCGTCAGCCTGGACTTCGCGGTCAGCGTCGACGGGTGGGTGTGCGACTCGGCCCTGAGCGTCGTCGTCGGCGCGCCGCGCGACGAGGACCTGCGCCTCATCGAGGCCACCGAGGTGGCCCTCGCACGGGCGATCGAGGTGGCCCGTCCCGGTGGGAAGATCGGCGACATCAGCGCCACGATCGGCGAGACCGCCCGCGAGTACGGCTACACGGTCAACACGCAGTTCGGCGGCCACGGCGTCGGCCGCACGATGCACGGCGACCCGCACATCTCGAACGACGGCGTGGCGGGTCGTGGCTTCCCGCTGAAGCCTGGCCTGGTCATCGCGATCGAGCCGTGGCTGCTGGCCTCGACCGACGAGATCCGCATGGACGACGACGGCTGGACGATCCGCAGCGCCGACGGCTCCCGCGGCGCCCACAGCGAGCACACCATCGCCATCACCGACGGTGACCCCATCGTCATGACCGCCCGCTGACCTCCATCAGCTGATCGACGGCGCGCAGGACGAGGGCGTCGGCGCCCACGTGGCCGGCCAGCATGACGCCCACGGGCAGGCCGTCGTGCACGTGGCCCGGCACGCTCGCGGCCGGCTGGCCGCTCATGTTCATGAGTGCCGTGTAGGGCGTGAAGAGCAGCTCGCGCCGGTGGTCCTCGGTGGGGTCGCCCGACTCCGTGAACCACGCGTGGGGCTGCGGCGGCAGGGCCAGGGTCGGCGTGAGGAACAGGTCGAACGACGCCAGTGAGGCGTTGACCGCCGCCGTGGTCAGCTCGAGGAACGTCAGCGCCGCGGCGAGTGCCGGGGCGGACGCCTGCCCGCCGCGCTCGTACCAGTAGCGCGTGGTCGGGCGCAGCGTCCCGATCGCCTCCGGGGGGAGCGGCACCGAGGCCATGCCCGCGGACCAGACCACGTTGAACTGCGGCTCGAGCTCGGCCGGCCACGGGTTCGCGATCTCGACCACCTCGTGGCCCAGCCCGGCGAGGGCCTCGCGCGCGGCGGCGACCGCGGCCACCGAGCCGGGCGACGCGTCGACGAAGTCGAGGTACGGGTCGGTCCAGGTGGCGATCCGGAGCCGGCCGGTCTCGCGGCGGATCTCCTCGGCGAACGGTGTCGCCGGAGCCGGCCACACGCGCGACGAGCCGGGGACCGGACGGGCGAGCAGGTCGAGGACCGCGGCGACGTCGCGCACCGAGCGCGCGAGCACTCCGTCGGTGGCGAGACCGCTCCAGGTGGGGGAGTCCGGTCCGGCCCCGACGCGCCCGCGCGAGGGCTTGAACCCGAGCACACCGCAGCACGACGCCGGGATCCGGATCGAGCCGCCGCCGTCGCTGCCCGGAGCGAGGGGCAGCAGCTGCGCGGCCACGGCCGCGGCGGCGCCACCGCTGGAGCCCCCGGCGTTGAGCGCCGGATCGGCTGGGGTCCCGGTGGGCCCGACGACGTCGTTGTCGGTGTAGGAGCTCAGGCCGAACTCGGGCGTGTTCGTCTTGCCGAGGCTGATGAACCCGGCCTCCTCGACGAGACCGACCAGGTCGGCGCTGTGGTCGGGGACCTGGTCGGCCAGCAGGCGCGAGCCCATCGTGGTGCGGACGCCCGCGGTGGGCGTGAGGTCCTTGAAGGCGGTAGGAACGCCGGCGAAGGGCGGGCGCTCGTCGAGGGAGTCCAGCTCGGCGGCGCGGGCGAGCGCGCGCTCGGGTGTCACGGTGACGAACGCGCCGAGGTGGTCGGCCTCGACGCGATCGAGGAAGTGGTGCGTCACCTCGACGCACGACACCTCGCGGGCGGCGATCGTGGCAGCGAGGTCGTGGGCGTCCAGCTCGTGCAGTGCGGTCACCCCGCCACCGTCTCGTGCACGCGGGTGGTTCGACAACCCGGGTCCTCGCCGCCCTTGACGCCGCGGAGGGGGAGCGGTCGACTGGGAGCCTCGTGTCGTCGACCGTCGGAGGATCCGTGTCCGCATCTCATCCCGGGGCGTCGAAGCCCCTGGCCGAACGCCATGCCCGCGTCACCGACGGGTTCACGTCCGTGGTCGACCGCGTCGCGGACTGGGACGCGCCCACGCCGGTACCCGAGTGGGCGGCGCGCGACGTCGTGGAGCACCTGGTCACGTGGTCGCAGGGCTTTCTCGCCTCCGGGGGCGTCCACCTCCGTCGCGAAGTCGACCTCGCGGATCCCGTCGCGGCCTGGCGCGCCCACGCCGCCGAGATCCAGGAGCTGCTCGACTCGCCGGCGACCGAGGACGACTTCACGCACCCGCAGCTGGGCACCGAGCCGCTGGGCGGCATCATCGACCGGTTCTACTCGACCGACGTCCTCATGCACACGTGGGACCTGGCCGAGTCGGCCGGCGTGCCGTCGGGCCTGGACCCGCAGGAGTGCGAGAACCTGCTGCAGGGGATGAGCCTGCACGAGCAGATCCTGCGCGACTCCGGTCAGTACGGGCCGGCTGTCCCGGTGCCGCCCGACGCCGACGGGGTGCTCAGGCTGATGGGCTTCATCGGTCGCGACCCCGAGTGGAGGGCGAGCCGATGAGCGGCCGGGAGACCAGCCTGCGCTACCTGCAGCGGGGCCACCGCGCCGTGCTCCGTGCCGTGCACGGCGTGGACGAGTACGACGCGCGGCGGCCGTTGACGCCGACGGGGACGAACCTGCTGGGCCTGGTCAAGCACCTGGCCATCGTCGAGCTCGAGTACGTCGCGAGCTGCTGCGGCTTCCCGAGCGACCTCGGGACCCCGTGGGAGACCACCACGGGTGAGGAGGACAACTCCGACCTGTGGCTGACGGCCGACGAGAGCGCCCAGTCGGTGGTCGACCTCTACGTCGCCGTGGGCGAGCACACCGCGCGAGCCTGCGCGGAGCTGCCGGCGGACTCACCGGCGAAGGTGCCGTGGTGGGGCGAGCCCGACACGTCCTTCGACTACCTGCTCGTCCACCTGGTGTCCGAGACCGCGCAGCACGCCGGGCACCTGGAGATCCTGCGCGAGGGCCTCGACGGCCAGGGCGACACGTGGGACGAGTCGCGCTCCGAGCGCGATGCGGCCTGGTGGGCTGCGCTGAACGAGCGGATCACCGCTGCCGCCGAGCCGTTCCGCGGGTCCGGCTGCGTGGTGACGGCGCCCGCGGGCGCGTTCTGACGCACCCCTCACGCCACTTGTGGAACGGGATCCACCTTCCGAAGCGTGTTCGGCGTGGATCCCGTTCCACAAGTGGGCTGGTGGTGCGGAGCGTCAGGAGTCGATCGAGACGATCTCCACCACGAACAGCAGCGTCTTGCCGCCGAGCTCGTTGCCCTCGGAGGCCTCGGTGCCGTAGCCGTACTCGGCGGGGATGTTGATCAGCACCGTGGAGCCCTCCTTCTGGCCCACGACGCCGGCCTTGAAGCCCTGGACGACCTGGTCGGTGGACAGCTGCGCGGGCTGACCGTCCTTGCCGAACGTCTGCTGGAAGACCTTGCCCTTGTCCTCCCAGGTGCTGCCCTGGTAGTTCACGGTGAGGGCGTCACCCGCCTTGACGGTCTTGCCGTCGCCCTCCTCGAGGACCTTGACCAGGACGTCCTTCGGCGGGTCGGTCTTCGGCAGCTCGACCTTGGGCTCGTCGCCCTCGAGGCTCACCTCCGGGACGTCCTTCTTCCAGTCCTTGGCCTTGACCTCCTCGCGCACGTCGACGACGTCGGTCACGATCACGAGCGAGTCGGTGCCCTTGATGGCGAGGTCGGCGTAGCCCTCGGCGCCGTAGACGTCGGACGCGGCCACCGTGGTGACGACGCGCGAGCCGGTGGGGACGCACTCGATGCCGGCGCGGAAGGCCTCGAAGGTCTTGTCGTCGCCGGCGGTCAGGGTGGCCTGCTCGCTGAGCGCCTGCTTGCCGTCACGACCGTTGAAGACCGTGATGACGGCCTCGACCTGGTCGCCCTTCGAGGTGTCGTCGCCGTCACCGTCGTCGACGACGGTGCGCTGCAGGTCGTCGGCCTTCGCGGCCAACGGCGAGGTGAAGGTGGCCTTGGGGCCGGTCTTGCCGAACTCGCCCGAGACCTTCACGGCGTCGCTCGAGGCGCCCGAGTCGTACTCCGTGCAGCTCTCCTTCTTCGAGTCCTTCGCGTCGTCGTCGCCGGAGCCGCAGGCCGCCAGGGGCGCCACGGACAGCAGCAGGACGAGGGGCAGGGTCTTCAGGTTCCGCATGGTTCTCATTTCGTCGAGGGAGTCGCCCGGACAGTCTGCCGAGCGTACCTGTCCGTTTCCTGAGAGCCTCCGATGAGCCCGCCGTGCCGGGACGCTCGCGCGCTTGGCAGGATGGGGACCCGTGACGACTACCCTCGATCGCTACTTCAAGATCTCGCAGCGCGGCTCGTCGGTCGGACAGGAGGTCCGCGGCGGCGTCGTGACCTTCCTGACGATGGCGTACATCATCGTCCTCAACCCGATCATCCTCAGCGGGGTGGCCGACGCGGACGGCAAGTTCCTCGGCGGAGGCACCGAGCCGGGCTCGGGCTTCGCGACGATCGCGGCCTGCACCGCGCTCGTGGCCGGCGTGCTGACGATCCTGATGGGCGTGGTCGCGAACTTCCCGATCGCGCTGGCGACCGGCCTGGGCCTGAACGCCTTCGTCGCGTTCTCCGTGGCCACCCAGATGACGTGGGCCGACGCGATGGGTCTGGTCGTGCTCGAGGGCATCGTGATCCTCGTGCTGGTGCTGACCGGCTTCCGCAAGGCGGTCTTCGACGCGGTGCCCGGGCAGCTGAAGACCGCGATCGCGGTGGGCATCGGCCTCTTCCTGACCCTGATCGGCCTGATCGACGCGGGCTTCGTGCGTGCCACCGGCAACGCCGCCCCGCCCATCGGCATGGGCATCGCCGGCGAGCTGTCGGGCTGGCCCGTGCTGGTGTTCTGCTTCGGCCTGCTGCTGATGATCAGCCTGCACACGCGCCGGGTCCCCGGAGCGATCCTCATCGGCATCGTCGTGACCACGATCGTGGCGATCGTCGTCCAGGCGATCACCGACACCCCGGGCTCCGGCGGCGACCCGACGTCGAAGGGCTGGAACCTCAACGTCCCCGCGTGGCCCGACAAGATCGTCGAGACGCCCGACCTCTCGCTGCTCGGCGACTTCAACCTGCTCGGCTCGTTCGACCGCGTCGGCGTCGTCGCGGCGGTGCTGCTCGTCTTCACCCTCATGCTCGCGGACTTCTTCGACACGATGGGCACGATGACGGCCGTCGGCGCCGAGGCCGGCCTGAACGACGAGGACGGCGCGCCCGAGGGCGCGCAGCGCATCCTCATCGTCGACTCCGTCGCCGCCGCGGTGGGCGGTGCCGCCGGCGTCTCGAGCAACACGTCCTACGTGGAGTCCACGGCCGGCGTCGCCGACGGCGCGCGCACCGGCCTGGCCAGTGTGGTCACGGGCCTGTGCTTCCTGCTGGCCACGATCTTCACGCCCGTCGTGCAGATCATCCCGAACGAGGCCGCCGTGGCCGCGCTCGTGCTCGTGGGCTTCCTGATGATGACGCAGGTGACCGAGATCGACTGGAAGGACCCCGAGATCGCGATCCCGGCGTTCCTGACGATCGCCTTCATGCCGTTCACGTACTCGATCACGGCCGGCATCGGCGCGGGCTTCCTGGCCTACGTCGTGCTCAAGGTCGTGATGGGCCGCATCCGCGAGGTCCACGTCCTGCTGTGGATCATCGCGGCGCTGTTCGTCGTCTACTTCGCGATCGACCCGATCACGCGCGCGCTCACCTGAGCCGAAGAACCGCACGCCCGACTTTTGTGACGCCCTTCGGCTTCTGAGCCTCGATCCGGCCGACTCCCGTCACAAAAGTGGGGCGTGCGCGGGTCCGCGGGGGTCAGCTGGTGGGCGGGCCCACCACGAGGGCCGCGCCGGTGAGGGCCACGACGGCCAGCACGCCGACGGCCAGGCCCTGCAGGGGCTTGCGCACGAGCCACGCGACGAGGCGGTCAAGGGTGCCGGCCGGCTCGCCGGTCGTCAGGCGCCACCGCTCGGGCAGCGCGCCCTGGCGCTCGCTGACGACGTCGAACCAGATCGTGAAGAACGGCGGCACGGCGGCGAGCAGGCCGAGCGCCGAGCGCTTGAGGCTCCACTGCGCGTCGATCGCGACGACCACGGTGGTGACCACGTAGGCCACGAAGACGACGCCGTGCAGCATGCCGCCGATCCGCACCCCCAGCTCGGTGGTCTCGGTGACGTACTTGAGGAACATGCCAGTCAGCAGCAGGGCCCAGGTGATGGCCTCGGCGACGGCGACGATGCGGAACAGGCGGCGGGGGGACATGCCTCCATTGTCCCCGCCCGGCTCAACCTCCGGCACGGCGGCTCAGGCCCACGCGAAGTCCTCGTCGTGCACCTGCGAGACCACGCTCTCGTACGCCCACGTGCCGCCGGGCCAGTTCGAGGTGATGCGACCGGTCTCGGGATGGCGGTACCAGCTGGAGCACGACGCCCAGGCCGACCGGGCGAGGTGGTCCTGCACCCGTGCGTCCCACCGCTGCTCCGCCTCGGGCCGGGCCTGGACCTGCTGCGCCCCGCGGTCCCGCATCCGGTCGAGGGTCGCGCGGATGTGGCGGGCCTGCGCCTCGAGCATCGTGATGATCGACCCGCCGCCGAGGTTGGTGTTGGGGCCGTAGGCCAGGAAGAGGTTCGGGAAGCCGGGCACGTGGATCCCGAGGTGCGCGCGGGCACCGTCGCGCCACTGCTCGTGGAGACTGCCTCCCGGACCGGTGACCTCGATCCCGTGCAGGAAGTCCTGCGTGTCGAAACCGGTGGCGAAGCACATCGCGTCCACGTCGTGCCAGGTGCCGTCGGCGGTGCGGACCGACTCCGGACGCACCTCGGTGAGCGCGTGCGGCACGAGGCGCACGTGGTCGCGCATCAGGGCGGGGTAGTACTCGTTGGAGAAGAGGATCCGCTTGCAGCCCACCTGGTGGCGCGGGACGAGGTCGCGCCGCAGGCCCGCGTCGCGCACCTGCACGCGGCGGTGCGTGGCGGCCAGGCGCTCGATGAACGTGGCGACCCCCGACTCGGGATCGAGCCCGCGCGAGAACTGCTGGGTGATCCAGTCGATCGGCCGCCGTTCGCGGGCGGCGAGGTCGCGGTACCAGGCCGGGTACGCGCCGTCGAGCTTCGGCAGCACGTGCTGGGCGGACCGCTGCACCACGACGAGCTCGCGCGCGACCTCGGCCAGCCGCGGCACCAGCTGCACGGCGGACGCGCCCGTGCCCACCACGGCCACGCGCCGACCGGCGAGGTCCACCGAGGCGTCCCACGAGCCGGCGTGCAGCACCGGTCCGGCGAAGGACTCCCAGCCCGGGACCTGGGGCGCACTCGGCTCGGACAACTGGCCCACCGCGCTCACCAGGACGTCGACGGTCTCGGCGGTGCCGTCGTCGAAGGCGACGCGCCAGCCGCTCGCGTCCCGGTGCGCGGACACGACCCGCGCGCCGAAGCGGCACCGCGGGGCGACGCCGAACCGGTCGGCGACGTCGCGCAGGTAGGCGAGAATCTCGGCCTGCACGGGGTAGCGGCGCGACCACCGGTCGCTCGGCGCGAAGGAGAAGGAGTAGAGCGGGGCCGGCACGTCGCAGCCCGAGCCCGGGTAGGTGTTGTCGCGCCACACGCCGCCGAGCTCGTCGGCCCGCTCCCACAGCCGCACGTCGTCGTACCCGTGCGTGAGCAGCTCGACCGCCGTGCCGATGCCGCCGAAGCCGGTGCCGATGATCCCGATCGACGTCATGGCGCCGTCACCGTGAGGACGGCCGCGCACACGTCGGCGTGGACGTCCTCGCGCTCGAGCGTGCCCTGCACCAGCCACTCGCGGCACAGCGCCTTCACGTAGGCCGCCACAGGGCGGAGCCGCGCGCGCAGGGCGGCGTCGTCGGGCAGCGCCAGCGCGTCGAGCACGAGGCGGGCAGCGCGGTCGTCGGCCTCGTCGACGATCGCCTGGACGTCGGAGGGGCCGTGGAGGTTCGCCGCTCCCGAGGCCGCGACCCACGCCTGCCCGTAGGTGGTCGCCGCGTCCAGGATCCAGTCGATCGTGCGGCTCACGCGCTCGGGCAGCGGCAGGCCGGAGAGGTCGGGGAGCGCGGCCTCGGGCATCTGCACCGACTCGCGCATGACCGCCAGGAACAGCGCGCGCTTGCTGCCGAAGTAGTGGTGGACGAGGCCGCGCGTCACGCCCGCCGCGCGGGCCAGCTCGGTGGTCGAGACCTGGTCGTACGGGCGGGAGGCGTAGAGCACGGCCGCGGCGTCGAGGATCGACCGGCGTCGGAAGTCGGGGGCGAGGCGGGTGCGCGCCGCTGGAGTCATGAGGACAGTGTCGGCGGCCTATTGGCAGACTGTCAACAGTCCCCTACGGTGAGGTCGCGTGAGCGATTTCGACTACGACGTGGCGATCGTCGGATCCGGGTTCGGCGGCAGCGTCACGGCACTGCGGCTGCGCGAGAAGGGCTACTCCGTCGTCGTGCTCGAGGCCGGCCGCCGGTTCGCCGACGCCGAGTTCGCCACCTCGTCGTGGGACGTGCGCCGCTACCTGTGGGCGCCGTGGGCCCGGTGCTTCGGGATCCTGCGGCTCACCCCGCTGCGTGACGTGCTCATCGCCAGCGGCGTGGGCGTGGGCGGCGGCTCGCTGGTCTACGCCAACACGCTCTACCAGCCGGGCGACGAGTACTTCCAGGACTCGCGCTGGGCCCACATCACCGATTGGAGGGCCGAGCTGGAGCCGCACTTCGACCAGGCGAGGCGGATGCTGGGCGTCGTCACCTACCCCGGCTCGACGGCGGCCGACCGGTTGTTGGCCGAGGTCGCCGACGAGCTGGGCGTGGCCGAGACGGTGCACCCGGCCGACGTCGGCGTGCTGTTCGCCGACCGGCCCTCCCTGCCGCTGGCCGATCCGTTCTTCGGAGGCCGGGGCCCGGACCGCACGTCGTGCACCCAGTGCGGCGCCTGCCTGACGGGGTGCCGGATCGGCGCGAAGAACACCCTCGTGAAGAACTACCTGCACTTGGCCGAGCAGGCCGGGGCCGAGGTTCGCCCGCTGACGACCGTGACCGACGTGCGCCCGCGCGGACGCGGCTACCGGGTGTCCACTCGAGGGACCGGGACCCCGTGGAAGCGGGGTGGCCTCACCGCCGAGCAGGTGGTCTTCTCGGGCAACTCGCTCAACACGCAGGACCTGCTCCACCGCCTGCGGCGCCGCTCGCTGCCCCGGATCTCGCCGCTGCTTGGCACGCTGGCGCGCACCAACTCCGAGTCCGTGCTGTCCGCGCGCGACGGCGACCGCCGCGCCGACCACACGCCGGGGCTCGCGATCACCTCGTCCTTCCATCCCGACCCGCAGACGCACGTCGAGCCCGTCCGGTACGGCCCCGGCTCCGGGCTGATCGGGCTGCTCAACGCGCACCTGGTCGATCCGGTCGAGGGGATGCCGCGGTGGCGCGCCACGCTGCGGACCTACCGTCGGCTGGGCGTGCGGAGAGCGTTCCGCCTCCACGACCCGCGGCGCTGGGCCGAGCAGTCGATCGTGATCCTGACGATGCAGACCCTCGACAACTCGGTCACGACCTTCCTCCGGCGCCGTCCGTGGGGCCTGCGAATGACCACGCGCGAGGGGATCGGCGAGCCGAATCCCGAGTGGATCCCCGTCTCGCACCGTGTGGCCAGGAGCCTCGCCCGGCGCGTGGGCGGCGTGGCCGGAGGCTCGGTGGCCGACCTGGTGGGCGTGCCGGTCACGGCCCACTTCATCGGCGGCTGTGTCATCGGAGCGACGCCCGAGGAGGGCGTGGTCGACCCGTACCAGCGACTCTTCGGGCACCCCGGCCTGCACGTGGTCGACGGATCGACGATCAGCGCCAACCTCGGCGTGAACCCCTCGCTGACGATCACCGCGCAGGCCGAGCGCGCGCTGTCGCTCTGGCCCAATCGCGGCGAGCCCGACGCCCGGCCGGCGCTCGGCGAGCCCTACCGCCGGCTCCCCGCCGTGCCCCCACGGGACCCGCAGGTGCCGGTCGGCGCTCCCGGTGAGCTGCGCTGGGCCCGCTGATCCAGGGTCCCTGACGCCGAGTGGCGCAAAGACGCCCGCCACTCGGTGAGTGGCGGGCGAATCTGCGCCACTCGCCGAACCGGGGGAGTGGCGGGCGCGACTCAGTCGAGCGTCAGCCCCTCGGCCGGCATGACCCGCGCGCCCCGGCGGGCCGGGAGGGTGGCCGCGGCCAGCCCGGCGGCCGTCGCGACGACCAGCACGGCGGCCAGCTGGCCCCACGGCACCACGAGGCGCGCGTCGGGCATGACGTCGGCCACCACCGTGGCCACGCCGAACGTCGCGTAGACCGTGCCGAGCACGACCCCCATGACCGACGCGACGAGCGCCAGCAGCATCCCCTCGGCGGCCAGCACGCGGCTCAGGCCGCGGCGGGTCAGCCCGAGGGCACGCATCAGGGCGTGCTCGCGGGACCGCTCCAGGATGGAGAGCCCGACCGTGTTCGCGATCCCCACCAGGGCGATGAGGATGCCGACGCCCAGCAGGCCGAGGACCGCCCACACCAGCACGTCCAGCTGCGTCGCGACCCACTGCTGGTCCTTCAGGTTGTTGGCCACCTCGCCGTCGGCGTCGCGGGTGAGCGCGCCGAGCGCCCCGGCGAGGTCGTCCGCGTCGGCGCCGTCCTCGGCCAGGACCCAGAGCACGCGCACGGCGGCGTCCGGTGCCACCTGCTCGAGGGCGTCAGTCGGGACAATCGCCGCCTGACCCCACTCGGAGCCGACGACGCGGGTCGCGAGGGTGACCGCGCCGTCGCCGGTCCGCAGGGTGAGCTCCTCGGGCACGCCGTCGGCGAACTCCTGGGCCACCGCGGCGGGGATGAGCACCTCGTCGCCCTTCGGGCTGATGGCGGCCGGGTCCAGCGTCGCGGCCCGGTCGGCCTCGCTCGCGGCGATCACCGTGAGCCGTCCGGCCTCCGACGAGACGGTCGCACCCTTCACGCCCCGGACGTCGGCGACGTCGGGGATCCCACCGACCGCCTCGACCAGGTCGGGGTCGAAGGCGCGCGCTCCGCTGACGGCGAAGTCGACGGGGTACTCCGCGTCCATCTCGGTCGTGACGGCGTCGCGGGCGCTGGCCATGCCGGTGAGGATCGCCGTCGCCAGCGTGACGCCGACGAGCAGCGACGCCGTGGTCGCGGCACTGCGACGTGGGTGACGCACGGCGTTGGCCGCGGCGACCCGGAACGGCCCGCCGGCGCGGCCGACCCGTCCGAAGAGCCGCAGCAGTCGCGGCACGACGACGGGTCCGAGCAGGAGCACGCCGATGAACGAGACCATCCCGCCGGCGAGCATGAGCGGCATCGAGGACCCCCACGCGGCCAGGCCGAGCGCTGCGAATCCCGCGAGCGTCGTCAGGACGCCGACGGCGATGCGGACCCGGCCCGCGGTCGTGCGGGCGGTCGGGTCGGCGGCGGGCCGCAGGGCCGCGAGCGGGCTGACGCGCACCACGGCCCGCGTCGGCAGCCAGGCCGCGACGATCGTCGTGAGCACGCCGCCGACGAACGCGGCCACGAGCCAGGTTGGGGAGTGGCTGACGGGCCCGAAGGCCTCCTCCCCGGCGAAGGCGCGGATCACCCAGCCGAGCACCTGCCCCGTGACGATGCCCGCCGCGACGCCGGTCGCCCCGGCGACGAGCGCCAGCACGAGCGCCTCGGCGCGCACCGACCTCAGGACCTGGCGCCCCGTGGCGCCGACGCACCGCAGCAGGGCGAAGTCGCGACTGCGCTGGGCGAACAGGATCGTGAAGGTGTTCGCGATGACGAGCACGGCGACGAAGCCGGCGATCGCCGCGAAGAGCAGCAGCAGGTAGGACAGGACGTCGGCGCCCTGGTTCATCAGCACGATGCGGGCCTGCACGTACTCGTCGCGGGTCTGCACCGGCGACTCGGTCACCGCGGTGAGCGCCTCCTGCGCCCCGGCCACGTCGTCGCGCGCGTCGTAGGCGACGGCGTCGGGGATCGCCAGGCCGACCGCGGCCATGGCTGGCCACGTGATGTCGACGTCCGCGTCGAGGTAGCTGGAGGAGCCGGCGAGGCCGACGACGGTGACGTCCACCGTCTCGCGGCCGACCCCCACGGTCAGGCTGTCGCCGAGGGCGATGCCTTCCGCCTTCGCGGTGTCGGTGGAGACGAGCGCCTCGCGGTCGGAGCTCGGGGCGCGGCCGCTCGCGATCTCCTGCGAGCGCAGCTGCGGATCGAGCGCGACGGTGCCGACCCGGACGTCGTCCCCGATCGCCCCGTCGGGCCCTTCCACCGTGGTCCACGTGGAGGCGATCACGGCGGCCCGGTCGCCCCGGCTCTCGGCCACCCGCAGGACGCGGTCGGGATCGGACTCGGCGATCCCGTACTCCTCGCCCACGACGAGTTCGGCCTCCGGGTAGGCCGCCTCCACGCTCGCGGCGATGCCGCTGCGAGCACCCGAGCCGATGGCGTCGATCACGACGACGAACGCCACCGCGATCGCGACGGCGACGAGCGCCGAGACGTAGCGCCGCGTGTGAGTCCGCAGCGACGCGAACAGGACGGTCCTCATCGGGCACCGCCCTCGAGGGCGTGGACGATCTCGTCGCGCGACGGGGTGTCGAGGTGGGCCCGGACGCGACCGTCGGCCAGCACGACCACGTCGTCGGCGTAGGCGGCTGCGTCGAGCTCGTGCGTGACCATGACGACCGTGTGGCCCATCTCGATGACGCTGCGGCGCAGGTAGGACAGCACCTCGGAGGACGCGGTGCTGTCGAGGTTGCCGGTGGGCTCGTCGGCGAAGACCACGTCGGCGTCCGCGGCGAGCGCCCGGGCGATCGCGACGCGCTGCTGCTGACCGCCCGAGAGCTCGCCGGGGCGGTGGTCGAGTCGGTCGCGCAGCCCGAGGACGTCGATGACCTGCTCGATCCGCTCGGTGGCACCCGGCTCGAGGCGGCGGCCGGCCAGCTCGAACGGCAGCATGATGTTCTGCCGCGCCGTCAGCATCGGCAGCAGGTTGAACGCCTGGAACACGAAGCCGAGGTGGTCGCGGCGGAAGTGCGTCAGCCGGTCGTCGTCGAGCGCGGTGATGTCGGTGCCCGCGATCGCGACCGTGCCCTCGGTGGGGCGGTCGAGACCCGCGAGGCAGTGCATCAGCGTCGACTTGCCCGAGCCGGACGGTCCCATGATCGCGGTGAACCGGCCGGGCGCCAGGTCGAGGTCGACCGAGCGCAGCGCGTGCACGGTGGTGTCGCCGTGGCCGTAGGTCTTGGACAGGCCGCGCACGGACGCGGCGGGCATGACGCCGCGCTCGGTGGCGGCGCCGGGAAGGGAGGTCGAAGTCATGCCTCGACGCTATTTCCGGGGCGGGGCCCGGGGCGTCGCCTCACGGGCGGATCTTCGGCGTCCGCCCACGGTATGACGCGGGGCGGGAAGCCCCGCACGGTCAGCCGACGAGGCCCGCCTCGAAGGCCAGCAGCACGAGGTGCACGCGGTCGCGCGACCCGGTCTTCGCGAGCAGTCGGCTCACGTGCGTCTTGACCGTCGCCTCCGACACGACGAGCGTCGTGGCGATCTCGGGGTTGCTCAGGCCGCGGGCGATCAGGCCGAGGACCTCGAGCTCGCGCTCCGTGACGCCGGACAGGCGCCGGTCGGCGGCGGCCGAGGCCCGTGGGGCGGACGGTGCCGCGAGGAAGTGGTCGAGCAGTCGCCGAGTGGTCGACGGGGCGACCACGGCGTCGCCGGCGTGCACGGCGCGGATCGCCGCGAGCAGGTCCGGGGGAGCGGCGTCCTTCAGCAGGAAGGCCGAGGCGCCGGCGCGGAGCGCGGCGAACGCGTACTCGTCGAGGTCGAAGGTGGTCAGCACGATGACGCGGGGGCCGTCGTCGCCGGGCGCGATCCGGCGCGTGGCCTCCACGCCGTCGAGGCGCGGCATGCGCACGTCCATCAGGACGACGTCGGCCTCCACCTCGGCGAGCAGCCGCAGCGCCTCCTCGCCGTCGCCGGCCTCACCCACCACCGTGAGGTCGTCCTGGCTCTCCACGAGCATGCGGAACCCGGCGCGCACCATCTGCTGGTCGTCGACGAGCGCCACCCGGATCACGTGGGGATCCTCGCACGCACGGCCCATCCGCCGCCGGGCGCGGGCCCGACCTCGAGCGTGCCGTCGTGGACCTCCACCCGTTCGCGCATGCCCAGCAGGCCGAGGCCGCCGGAGCCGTCGGCGGAGGAGCCGCGGCCGTCGTCGACGACCTCGATGTCCAGGGCGTCGTCGCTCGCCGCGAGGCGCACGACCGCACGCGCCTGCGGGCCCGCGTGCTTCCGGACGTTGGTGAGGGACTCCTGCACGAGGCGGTAGGCGGTCAGCGCGACGCCGGCCGGAACCGAGGGGACGGGGTCGGGGAGGACGAGATCGACCCGGTCGTCCGCCGTGACGAGTGAGGGGATGTCCTCGAGCCGTGGCTGCGGCGTGAGCGCGGGGTCTTCGGTGCCGCGCAGCAGGCCGAGCAGCCGCCGCATCTCGGTGAGCGCTTCCCGGCCGACCGAGGCGACGGCGCCGAGGGTCGCGACCGCGACCTGCGGGTCCTTCGCCGCCGCGTAGCGCGCGCCGTCGGCCTGCACGATCACCACGGAGAGGCCGTGCGCGACGACGTCGTGCATCTCGCGGGCGATCCGGGTGCGCTCCTCGGCGGCGGCCAGCACCGCGCGCTGCTCGGCCTCGAGAGCCAGCTGCCGCCCACGCTCCACCAGGCTCGCCTCGTAGGCCCGCCGGATCCGTGCCTGGCTGCCGAGCGCCCACGCGGCCAGGACGATCGCGGCGATGCTGAAGAAGTAGGGCGACAGGTCGTCGAGGCCGATGTCGTAGTCGACGTACTCGAGGCCCGGCGGGTACGCGGCGATCGACGAGGAGGTCCACACCCAGGAGGCGACGGCCGCTCCACAGATGCCCACGCCGAGGCCCACGAGGGCCGCCCGGCCCGAGCTGTACCGCGCGAGGGCGTACAGCGCGGCGGGGAACGCCACCTGTCCCCACGTCGGGATGTCGTACGTCGCGGCCTGCAGCACGCTGGCCGCGGCGACGAGCCCGAACACGAGCGCGGAGTGCCGCCGGCGCCAGAACAGTGGCACGGTCTGCAGCAGCGAGAGCGTCAGCGCCCACAGCGACTGCCCCGCCAGCACGGCGAACGGGAAGGACGGCAGCACCAGCGCCGAGGCGAGGGCGAGGTCGAAGAGCCGCGTCGCGCGCGGGCCCAGGCGCCACGGCCCCGCGGGCGCGATCCGGCTGTCCTCCATGGGCCCGAGCCTAGGGGCGCCCCGGACGCGCGTCGTCAGACCAGGGTCTGGTCCTGCAGATCGATGGCGGGAGGGGGAATGGAACGGCCTTGATCGAAGTTGATAACGTATGACTCAAGTCTTTTGACCCACAGTTTTCAAGGCACAGATCTCAAGCAGAGACACTGCGATCCCCAGGAGGAACCATGGCCCGTGCAGTCGGCATCGACCTCGGCACGACGAACTCCGTCGTGGCCGTGCTCGAAGGTGGAGAGCCCACCGTCATCGCGAACGCCGAAGGCGCTCGCACCACCCCGTCCGTCGTCGCGTTCGCGAAGGACGGTGAGGTCCTGACCGGCGAGGTCGCCAAGCGTCAGGGCGTCACCAACGTCGACCGCACCATCCGCTCGGTCAAGCGCCACATGGGCACGGACTGGTCGGTGGAGATCGACGACAAGAAGTTCAACCCCCAGCAGATCAGCGCGTTCGTGCTGCAGAAGCTCAAGCGCGACGCCGAGGCCTACCTGGGCGAGCCGGTCACCGACGCGGTCATCACCGTGCCGGCGTACTTCAACGACCACCAGCGCCAGGCCACCAAGGAGGCCGGCGAGATCGCGGGCCTCAACGTCAGCCGCATCATCAACGAGCCCACCGCGGCCGCGCTGGCCTACGGCCTGGACAAGGGCGACGACCAGACGATCCTGGTGTTCGACCTCGGCGGCGGCACGTTCGACGTGTCCCTGCTCGAGATCGGCGAGGGCGTCATCGAGGTCAAGGCCACCAGCGGTGACAACCACCTCGGCGGCGACGACTGGGACAACGCGGTCGTCGACTGGCTGGTCAACAAGTTCAAGGCGTCCACGGGCGTCGACCTGACCAAGGACAAGATGGCCATGCCCCGCATCCGCGAGGCCGCCGAGCGCGCGAAGATCGAGCTCTCCAGCTCGTCCTCGACGTCGATCAACCTGCCCTACATCACGGTCGTCGACGGCAACCCCGTCTTCCTCGACGAGACGCTGACCCGCGCGGAGTTCGAGAAGATCACCGCCGACCTGCTCGAGCGCACGAAGGCGCCGTTCAACAACGTCATCCGTGACGCGGGCGTCACCGTCAAGGAGATCGACCACGTCGTGCTGGTGGGCGGCTCCACCCGCATGCCCGCGGTCTCCGAGCTCGTGAAGAGCCTCACCGGTGGACAGGAGCCCAACAAGGGCGTCAACCCCGACGAGGTCGTCGCCATCGGCGCCAGCCTGCAGGCCGGCGTGCTGAAGGGCGAGGTCAAGGACGTCCTGCTGCTCGACGTGACCCCGCTGTCGCTGGGCATCGAGACCAAGGGCGGCGTCATGACGAAGCTCATCGAGCGCAACACGACGATCCCGACCAAGCGCTCCGAGGTCTTCACGACGGCCGACGACAACCAGCCGTCCGTGGCGATCCAGGTCTACCAGGGCGAGCGCGAGATGGCCGCCGGCAACCAGCTGCTGGCGACGTTCGAGCTCACCGGCCTGCCGCCGGCGCCCCGCGGCGTCCCGCAGATCGAGGTCACGTTCGACATCGATGCCAACGGCATCGTGAACGTCTCGGCGAAGGACCGCGGCACCGGCAAGGAGCAGTCGATGACGATCACCGGCGGCTCCGCGCTGTCGAAGGACGACATCGACAAGATGGTCAAGGACGCCGAGCAGTACGCCGAGGAGGACCGCAAGCGCCGCGAGTCCGTCGAGGTCCGCAACCAGGCCGAGACGCTCGTCCACTCGACCGAGAAGTTCCTCGCCGAGAACGGCGACAAGGTCGGCGACGACGTCAAGACCGAGGTCCAGGCCGACGTCGACGCGCTGAAGTCGGCCCTCGAGGGCGACGACACCGACGCCATCCAGGCGGCCGTCACGAAGCTCGGCACGTCCAGCTCGAAGATGGGCGAGGCGATGTACGCCGCCGCCGCGGCCGAGGCCGGCGCCGAGGGCGCGGCCCCGACCGGCGACGCCCCGGCCGATGACGACGACGTCGTCGAGGCCGAGATCGTCGACGACGAGGGTGAGCAGAAGTGACCGAGAAGCCGTTCGACGACGAGGCGACCTCCCCCGAGGGGGAGGCGCCCGCCGCCGGCGCGGAGCAGGAGCAGGCCTCCGAGGAGGCCGCTCCCGACCCGGTCGCCGAGCTCGAGGCGAAGGTCGCCGAGCTGACGAACGACCTCCAGCGCAAGCAGGCGGAGTTCATCAACTACAAGCGACGGGTCGAGGACGATCGCGTCCGCGCGGTCGAGACGGGCAAGCAGAAGGTCCTCACGGAGCTGCTGACGGTGCTCGACGACCTCGGCCGCGCCGAGGAGCACGGTGAGCTGACCGGTGGCTTCAAGGCCGTGGCCGACCAGCTGCGCGGCACGCTGGGCAAGTTCGACCTGGTCTCGTTCGGCGAGGCCGGCGAGCCGTTCGACCCGAACCTGCACGAGGCCGTCTTCCACGCGGGCGAGGACCCGAACGTGGCGGTGCAGAGCATCGCGCAGGTGATGCGCACCGGCTACCGCGTCGGCGACCGCGTCCTGCGGCCGGCCGTGGTCGGCGTCGTCGACCCCGGTGCCGCCGCCGCGGCCACCGAGCAGCCGACGACGCAGGACTGAATCACTGGGAACACGAGAGGGAGGAGGGGTGAATGAGCGCACCGACTGACTGGGCGACGAAGGACTTCTACGCGGTCCTGGGCGTCAAGAAGGATGCCTCGGCCGACGAGATCAAGAAGGCGTACCGGAAGCTGGCGCGGGACAACCACCCCGACTCCAACCCCGGCAACACCCAGGCCGAGGAGCGCTTCAAGGCGATCTCCGAGGCCTACGGGGTCGTCGGCAACGCCGAGAAGCGCAAGCAGTACGACGAGCAGCGCTCGCTGTTCGGCCAGTTCAAGGGCGGCTTCCCGCCCGGCGGTGGCGGCGGCTCGTACCCGAACGGCGGGGTCGACTTCGACCTCAGCGACATCCTCGGCGGCATCTTCGGCGGGGGTGCCCGCGGCGGTCGCCGCCGCGCGCCCCAGCCGCGCCGCGGTGACGACCTCGAGACCGAGGCGACGATCACCTTCCGGCAGGCCGTCGAGGGCGTCACGCTCCCGCTGCGGCTCACCAGCGACGAGCCGTGCACGATGTGCCACGGCACGGGCGCGAAGCCCGGCACCGTCCCGAAGGTGTGCGGCAACTGCCAGGGCAGCGGCATGCAGACCAGTGCCTCGGGCGGCGTCTTCGCGATGACCGAGCCCTGCGCGCAGTGCCGAGGTCGCGGGCTGATCGTCGAGCACCCGTGCGAGGTCTGCACGGGGACCGGCCGCGCGCCGTCGAGCCGCACCATCAACGTCAAGGTGCCGGCCGGCGTCAAGGACGGCCAGCGGATCAAGATCCGCGGCAAGGGCGCGAAGGGCGACACCGGAGCTCCCGCGGGCGACCTGTTCCTGCTGGTGCACGTCGAGGGTGACGAGCGCTTCGGGCGCAAGGGCGACGACCTCACGGTCACCGTGCCGCTGCCGTTCGACGACGCGGTGCTCGGCGGCGAGGTCAGCGCGCCCACGATCGACGGTCCGTCGGTCAAGCTCAAGGTGCCGCCGGGCACGCCCAACGGCCGTACGTTCCGCGCGCGCGGCAAGGGCGGCACGCGGCGCGACGGGTCGCGCGGCGACCTGCTGATCACGGTCGAGGTGCAGGTGCCCCACGAGCCGTCGCCCGAGGAACGGGCCGCGGTGGAGGCGTTCCGCGCCGCGAGAACGGGGAGCGCCTGATGAACGAGTTCGTCCCCCCGGGCCCGGAGGCGAAGGTCTTCGTGATCAGCGTCGCCGCCGAGCTGTCGGGACTGCACCCGCAGACCCTGCGCACGTACGACCGGATGGGCCTGGTCGAGGCCGGTCGCACCTCCGGCGGGGGCCGCCGCTACTCGCTGCGCGACGTCGAGCTGCTCCGGATGGTCGCGCACCTGACCGCCGAGGGCCTGGGCCTCGAGGGCGTCAAGCGCGTCATCGCCCTGGAGAACCAGGTGGCGGCACTGCAGGCGAAGGTCGCCGAGCTGCAGGCCGAGCTGGTGCAGGCGCGCACGCCGCAGAACCTGCCCGCGCTCTACGGCGGCCGTCAGGTCACCATCTGGCGCCGCCAGCCCTGACCCAATCCCCTCGCCGTCCGCCCCGGTTCGCCGAGTGGCGCAGAATCGCCCGCCACTCGCCGAGTGGCGGGCGTTCTTGCGCCACTCGCGACCCCGGTTTGCGCCACTCGACGTCAGTCGACGCCGAGGCCGCCCCTCACTCGTCGTCGGTGCGCTCCTCGCGCTCCTTGCGGGCGCGGTGCTTCTCGTACTCGCCCCACGCGATGCCGCTGGCCACGACGAGCGGGACGATGATGCCCCACGGCAGGTCGGCGAACCAGCCCAGATCCCAGTCCGGGGTGATTCGCCGCAGCCAGTAGAACGGGTTCAGGTACCGGAGCCAGTCCGGCGGATCGATGTCCGGTGGGTCGACGTCGGGCAGCCACGACCAGTCGACGGCGGGCAGCAGCCGACCGAGGATCGCCGACACGGCCGCGCCGATGCCCAGGAAGCCGACGAGCGTGAACACCACGTGCCGTGCCGCGTAGAGCTTCGGGTGGGACTCCTTGAGCTCGTACAGCCGGCGGGCGCGGGTGTTGGGCGGTGGGACGAACGGCACCCGGACGGGGCTCAGGTCGCGCTGCTCCACGAGGGTGACGGCCCGCAGGCGCTTCAGTCCGTTCGCGACCTTGACGTGCTCCACGGGGTCGCCGTCGCCGGGGAGGTCGAACTTCGCGTCGTCGAGGGTGCCGAGCGTCCTGGATCCCACCTCGGTGCCGTCGATGGTGAGCGTCACGGTGTGGTCGGCGTCCTCGTGCACGGCCAGGTCGCGACCGCGGTCGCGCAGGGTCCAGGAGGGCATGCCGGCACGCTAACCGGTGAGTCGGCGTCCTCGGGACGACCGAACGGCTACTTCCGGTGGCCGGATGGCGCGCCTCGTCTCACGTGGCAGTCGTCGCCGCGCGCGATGTCGGTGCCGGGCCCTACGGTCGGGGCATGGAAACGATTCGGGGGATCGTCCCGCCCTACCTGCTCCGTCAGATCGCCTCGCTGGAGGACGACCGCTACGCCACGGCCGCCCGCGCGGCCCAGCACGCGCTGTCCGAGCGGCCCGGGCACGGCGGCCACAGGCACCCGTCGGCGCGCCCGCCGGCGGTCGACACGCCCCTACGGCGCCGGGTGAGCGATGCCGAGAACCGCACCGAGCTGCCGGGTCGCGTGGTCCGCTCCGAAGGTGATCCGCCCACGGGCGACGTCGCCGTCGACGAGGCCTACGACGGCTTCGGAGCCACGGACGGGCTGCTCCGCTCCGTGTACGGACGGCAGTCGATCGACGACGCCGGGCTCACGCTGGCGGGCACCGTGCACTACGGCGTCGCCTACGACAACGCCTTCTGGGACGGCTCCCAGATGGTCTTCGGCGACGGCGACGGTGAGATCTTCGGGCGCTTCACGGCCTCCCTCTCGGTCATCGGCCACGAGCTGGCGCACGGGGTGGTCGAGTACACGGCCGGGCTGGTCTACCGCGACCAGTCCGGGGCGCTCAACGAGTCCGTCGCCGACGTCTTCGGCGCCCTGGTCGAGCAGCATGCCGCGGGGCAGAGTGCCGACGAGGCGTCGTGGCTCATCGGCGAGGGCCTGTTCACCGAGGCGGTCCAGGGCCGGGCCCTGCGGTCGATGAGTGCCCCGGGCACCGCCTACGACGACGACGTCCTGGGCAAGGACCCGCAGCCGGCCCACATGGACGACTTCGTCGAGACCACGCAGGACAGCGGCGGCGTGCACCTCAACTCCGGGATCCCCAACAAGGCGTTCCACCTCGTCGCCACCGGGCTCGGTGGCAACGCCTGGGAGGTCGCCGGCCGGATCTGGTACGAGACCCTGCTCGGCGACCTGTCCCCGCGGGCGACGTTCGAGCAGTTCGCCCGGGCCACGGTGGCGGTCGCCGAGAATCACGACGCTGCTGACGTGGTGCGCTCCGCGTGGCAGTCTGTGGGGGTATGGACGGAATCGACCAGCCCCTCCTCGTCGTCCGGGTGACCCGCACCGGCGGCTTCGCCGGGCTGCGCCGGCAGTGGGAGGTCGAGGCCACGTCCGAGGACGAGGCGCAGGCCTGGTGGCCGCTCGTCGAGGCGTGCCCGTGGGACGCCACTCCCGGCGACGGCTACCCCGACGGCTTCGTCTACGAGCTGCAGGCCAACGACCGCGAGGCCACCCTGCCCGAGCGCCAGGTCGACGGCCCGTGGCGCGAGCTCGTCGACGCCGTCGTCCACCATGCGCCCTGAGCCGCGCGTCACTCCCACGCCGCCGCGGATCTGACTAGGCTGGTCGCGGGCAACGGCGCCCCACGACTTTCGCCAGCCGAGGGGAGCTCCATGACCGACTCCGAGTTCGATGCCATTGCCCGATCCAAGGACGAGTCGCTGCGCACCGACGTGCGCCGCGTCGGCGACCTGCTGGGCCAGACGCTGCGGCGCCTGGAGGGCCAGCACCTCTTCGACCAGGTCGAGCTCGTGCGCGCCCAGGGCAAGGTCATCGAGGAGTCCGACGACCCCGACGAGCGCCACGAGGCCGCCTCGCGGATCCGCGCGCTGCTCGCCGATCTCGACGCGCCCACCGTGGGCAAGCTCGTGCGGGCGTTCAGCGTCTACTTCAACCTCGCCAACGTGGCCGAGCAGGTGGCCCGCGTGCGCGGCATCGAGGCCCGCCCCGACGACCAGGGCTGGCTGGCCCGCGCGATCGACGACATCGTCGCCGAGCAGGGCGTCGACGCGCTGCGCGAGGGGGTCGAGCGGATCGACGTCCGCGCGATCTTCACCGCCCACCCCACGGAGGTCAGCCGCCGCACCGTGCTGACGAAGCTGCGCCGGATCGCCGACATCCTCGTCGACTCCGCCGAGCCCGGCACCCGCCGCCGCGCCGCGCAGGACCGCGACCTGGCCCAGCTGATCGACCTCATCTGGCAGACCGATGCCGTCCGCCGCACGCGTCCCACGCCGCTCGACGAGGCGCGCCACCTCGTGTTCTTCCTCCAGCAGATCCTCGAGGAGGCGCTGCCCGACATCGGCACCGACCTCGCGGACCGGCTCGCCGAGCACGGCATCTCGCTCGACCCCGCCCGGCGGCCGCTGTCGTTCGGCACCTGGATCGGCGGCGACCGCGACGGCAACCCGAACGTCACGCCCGAGGTCACGCTCAGCATCCTGCAGCTGCAGAATCGCATCGCCACCCGCATCGTCGACACCAATCTCGACCTGCTGATCCGCGAGCTGTCGTCGTCCGACGAGCTGGTCGAGGTCAGTGCCGAGCTGACCAAGTCGCTGCAGGCCGACCTCGTGGCGCTGCCCGATCTCGACCCCCGGTTGCTGAACGTCAACGCGCACGAGCCCTACCGGCTCAAGCTGTCGTGCGTGAAGCTGAAGGTCGCCAACTCGGCGGCGCGCGTCGCCGAGGGCACCCCCCACGTCCCGGGGCGCGACTACGCCAATCGCGACGAGCTGCTGGCCGACCTGGCCGTGGTCGACACGTCGCTGCGCGAGCACGGTGGCGAGCTCATCGCCGACCGGATGCTGGCGCGGGGGATCCGCGCCATCTCGTCGGTCGGCCTGCACCTGGCCACGATGGACATCCGCGAGCACGCCGAGGCTCACCACCATGCGCTCGGGCTCCTCTTCGACCGTCTCGACGAGTCCGAGACCTCCTACGACGACCTCAGCCGCGACGAGCGGTTCGCCCTGCTCTCGCGCGAGCTCGGCCGGCTGCGCCCGCTGGCCGCCGACCCGCCGTCGCTCGACGAGTGGGGCGCGCGCACCTACGGCGTCTTCGCCGCGGTCCGTGAGCTGAAGGAGGCCTTCGGCGAGGACGTCATCGAGTCCTACATCGTCTCGATGACCGTCAGCGGCGACGACCTGCTCGCGCCGGTCGTCCTCGCCCGACAGGCCGGGCTGGTCGACCTCGTCGGCAGCGAGGAGACGCCGCCGTTCGCGCGCCTGGGCTTCGTGCCGCTGCTGGAGACCGTCGAAGAGATCCGCCGGGCCGGCGACGTCCTCGACGAGCTGCTCTCCGACGACCACTACCGCTCGCTGGTCCGCCTGCGCGACGACCGGCAGGAGGTCATGCTCGGCTACTCCGACTCCAACAAGGCCGGCGGCATCACCACCTCGCAGTGGGAGCTGCACCGCGCGCAGCGGGCGCTGCGCGACGTGGCGCAGAAGCACGGCGTCACCCTGCGGCTCTTCCACGGCCGCGGCGGCACGGTGGGCCGCGGTGGCGGACCCACCTACGATGCGATCCTGGCCCAGCCGTACGGGGTGCTCACCGGTGACATCAAGTTCACCGAGCAGGGCGAGGTCATCAGCGACAAGTACTCGCTGCCGCGCCTCGGCCACGAGAACCTGGAGCTGTCGTTCGCGGCGGTGCTGGAGGCCTCCACGCTGCACCTGGAGGCCCGCACGCCCGCCGAGTCGATGCAGCAGTGGGACGACACGATGACCCAGGTCAGCGACGCCGCCTACGCCGCCTACCGGCGCCTGATCGACGCGCCGGGGCTCTTCGAGTACTTCCTCGCGTCCACCCCGGTCGACCAGCTCGGCGACCTCAACATCGGCTCGCGCCCGTCGCGCCGCCCCGAGACCGGCGGCGGCATCGACGGCCTGCGCGCGATCCCCTGGGTGTTCGGCTGGACCCAGAGCCGCCAGATCGTGCCGGGCTGGTTCGGTGTCGGCAGCGGCCTGCGCGCCGCCCGCCTCGCCGGCAAGGGCGACGTGCTGGCCGAGATGCTCGACCAGTGGCACTTCTTCCGCACGTTCATCTCGAACGTGGAGATGACGCTCGCGAAGACCGACCTCGACGTCGCCGGACACTACGTGAACACGCTCGTGCCGGCCGACCTGCGCCCGATCTTCGACCGGATCCGCGCCGAGCACGCAGTCACGGTGGAGGAGGTGCTGCGGGTCACCGGCGAGCGCCACGTGCTCGACGACCAGCCCGGCCTGCGCCGCACGCTGGAGGTCCGCGACGCCTACCTGCAGCCGATCTCGTTCGCCCAGGTCGACCTGCTGGCCCGCTACCGCGAGGACCCCGACGCCGTCGACGAGGACATGCGCGCCGCGCTGCTGCAGACCGTCAACGGCATCGCCAACGGCCTGCGCAACACCGGCTGAGCAGGATCTCGATACGCCGCGACTCCGTCGCGAGCTACTCGATCACCGACCCGGTGATCGAGTAGCGGGGCGAGGAACGAGCCCGCGTATCGAGATCACGCACGCAGTTCCGTCGCCGGTGGACCGGTGATCGAGTAGCGGGGCGAGGAACGAGCCCGCGTATCGAGATCAGTTGACCTGGCGGTCGCGGCCCTCCCAGTAGGCCTCGCGGAGCTTGAACTTCTGCAGCTTGCCGGTGGCGGTGCGGGCCAGCTCCTCGCGGAACTCGACGCGCTTCGGCACCTTGTAGCCCGCGAGGCGCTCGCGCGCGTGAGCGCGCAGGTCGTCCTCGGTGACGTCGCCGTCGACCACGACGAGGGCCAGGACGAGCTCGCCCCACCTGTCGTCGGGGATGCCGATCACCGCGACCTCGCGCACGGCCGGGTGCGAGGCCAGCACGTCCTCGACCTCGATCGACGACACGTTCTCGCCGCCGGAGACGATGACGTCCTTCTTGCGGTCGGCGATCGTGACGTAGCCGTCCTCGTAGACGCCGCCGTCGCCGGTGTGGAACCAGCCGCCGGCCAGCGCGTCCTCGGTGGCCTCCGGGTTCTCCCAGTACGACTCGAGCACGGTGTTGCTGCGCACGAGGATCTCGCCCTGGTCGTCGATCATCACGCGCGTGCCGATCGTGGGGGCGCCGGCCCGGGCCAGCAGGCGCGCCTGCTCCTCGCCCTCGAGGTCGTCCCACTCCTCGCGCATGCGGCTCATCGTGAGCAGCGGCGAGGTCTCGGTGAGGCCGTAGATCTGGATGAACTCCCAGCCGAGCTCCTCGCGGACCCGCTGGATGGTGCGGGTCGGCGGGGGAGCCCCGGCGACGATGCAGCGCACCCGGTCGCGGCCCGTGTCGCCCGTCCAGTCCTCGAGCGCGTCGAGCGTCGCATTGAGTACGGCAGGAGCGCACGCCAGCACCGTGACGCCGTGCTCCTCGATGCGCCTCAGGATCTCGGTGCCGTCGATCTGGCGGATCACGACCTGCTTCGCGCCGACGCCCGTGGCCGAGTAGAGCAGCCCCCAGCCGTCGCAGTGGAACATCGGCAGCGTGTGCAGGTAGACGTCGCGGTCGGTGAGCGTGGCGTGCCAGCCGAAGGTGGTGGCGTTGACCCAGCGGGCGCGGTGCGTCTGCTGCACGCCCTTGGGCCGGGCGGTCGTGCCCGAGGTGTAGTTGATCGTGGCGGTGGCGTTCTCGTCGGGCTCCCACTCGGCCGGCTCGGCCTTCGACGCCCAGATCTTGTCGTCGTCGCGGCCCAGGACGAACACGTGCTTGGCCGACGTGCAGGACTCCGCGAGGTGCTCCAGCTCGGGATCGAGCATGACCACCTCGGCGCCGCAGTGCTCCACGATGTACTGGACCTCGGCCGGCGCCAGCCGGAAGTTCACCGGCACGAAGACGCGGCCCCAGTTGGCCACGCCGTAGAACGAGGCCAGCAGTCGCGCCGCGTTGTGCGAGACCATCGCGACCCGCGCGCCCTGCGGCACGCCGAGCTCGTCGAGCGTCGCGGCCTGGCTGCGCGCCCTCGCGTACAGCTGGGCGTAGGTCACCTCGCCCCACGAGTCCGCCACCTGGTTCGGCTCGTCGACCACGGCGACGCGGTCGGGGTAGACGGTGCGGGCGCGGTCGAGGAAGTCGCGCAGGGTGAGCGGGACGATCATGGGGCCTCCGGCGGGGTCGAAAGGTGCGTGTGGGTCACGTCACGCTGCCATTGTGTCGACTCCCGGTGGTGCCGTGCACCCCGAGTCCGGGTACGAGCGACCAGCGGTCGGCGCCTCCCGACGAGCGGAGCCGGGGGGAGCGGTGGAGGGCGTCACCCGGCGCGCTGGGTAGCCTCGGCCCGGTGAGCTGGGAAGAGATGTTCAAGGGTGACTTCGCCGCGGACGACGTCCGCGCCTACGGCGAGCTGGTGCGGAACCTGCACGCGGTGCAGGACGCGCTGGCCGCGATGCCGATGGACCGCGAGGCGATCGACGGCCTCTCCGCCGACCTCGCGCGGTGGCGCGAGCGCCTCGAGCCGTCGGTCACCGACGAGCAGCACCAGGTGAACGGTCGCGTCGCCGAGCTGCCCGTGCGCGGCCACGCGATGCTGCCCGAGCTGGACGTCACCTCACGCACCACCGACCGCGTCGAGGGGACCGTGCGCTTCGGCCGTTGGTTCATGGGCGGCGGGATGGCCGTGCACGGCGGAGCCGTCAGCCTGCTGTTCGACGAGGTGCTCGGGATCATCGCGTCGCTCGCGGCGGGCGGCATCACCCGCACCGCCTACCTCCACACCGACTACCGCGCCCTCACCCCGATCGACACCGAGCTCGAGACGATCGCGTGGATCGACCGGGTCGAGGGCCGCAAGTGGTTCATCCGCGGCGAGATCCGCCACGGCGACGTCGTGTGCGCCGAGGCCGAGGGCCTCTTCCTGCACCTGCTGCCCGACCAAGGGCTCGGCAAGCGCACCACCGACTGAGGGTCAGGGGTAGGGGTAGAAGCCCTGCCCCGACTTCTTGCCCATCAGGCCCGCGTCGACCATGCGGTCGAGCAGCGGCGGCGGCGAGTAGAGGGGCTCCTTGAACTCCTCGTACATCGACTCGCCGATCGCCTTGATCGTGTCCAGCCCGATGAGGTCGCTCAGCGCGAGCGGCCCCATCGGGTGGCCACAGCCCAGCACCATGCCGTTGTCGATGTCCTTCGCCGAGGCGTACCCGGCCTCGTACATCCGGATCGCCGACAGCAGGTACGGCACCAGGAGCGAGTTGACGATGAAGCCCGCGCGGTCGGTCGCGTCGATGGGCTGCTTGCCGAGCGTCTCCGAGACGTAGGAGCGCATCCGGTCGAGCGTTTTGTCCGAGGTCGTCAGCGACGGGATGAGCTCGACGAGCTTCATGACGGGCGCCGGGTTGAAGAAGTGCACGCCCATGACGCGGTCGGCGCGGCCGGACGCGGCGCCCAGCTTCACGATCGGGATCGACGACGTGTTGGAGGCCAGGATCGCGTCGGGGTCCTGCAGGATCTTCCCGATGCGGGTGAAGAGGTCGAGCTTGATCGACTCCTTCTCGCTCGCCGCCTCGACCACCAGCTGGCGGTCGGCGAGATCGTCGAGGTCGGTCGTGACCTTGATCGCCTCGAGGGTCACGTCGCGGTCCTGCTCGGTGAGCTTGCCGCGGTCGACGGCACGCTGCAGCGAGGTCTCGATCCGGCCGTGCGCGGCGGCTGCGGCCTCCTCGGTGACCTCGACGACGACGACCGAGATGCCGGCGCGCGCGTTCACCTCTGCGATGCCGGAGCCCATGAGGCCACCTCCGACGACTCCGATGCGTTCGATGGTCACGCGACCTCCCGGTAAAGATGATGGATTCCTCACCTTCGATCGTAACGGTCGCCGGGTGAGCCTCCGCAAGCGCTTCGAGGAGGCGTGATGGGATGGCCCCATGCGTGCGTGGCTCCCGGTGGTGCTCGTCCTCGCCCTGGCCGGCTGCGGCGGGAGCGATGATGCCCCGACCCCGTCGGCGAGCTCGGCCTCCACCACCCCCGGGAAGGTCGCCACCGAGGCCTCGGGCACGGTCGATCCGCTGGCGATCACCTCGTACGTCTGCCGCCGGAACGCCAAGGGCGTCTGGAAGGTGCAGGGCACGCTCGAGAACACCGGCAAGCAGGCCCGCGACTACAGCGTCACGGCGTTCATCGGGCAGCAGACCGGACCGGCGCGCGTCGTGGAGCTCGACCGGGTGCGGGCGGGCGCCAGCGTGCCGTTCACGATGGACCCGATCGTCGCCGCGCCCGAGGGCCCGTGCCGGCTCCGGGCGGTCATCTCCCTCTGACGCCGCGGCGCCCACGAGGCGCCCCCGACCTTTTGCCGCGTCTTAACCAAAATGTCATGGTCCGTCCGGTCTCTTGGCTGATTCTCAGGGTTACGGTGTGCCAAACCGGTTCCCCTGCGACAAAGGACACAGACCTTGAAGTCCCGACGTTCCCTCTCGGCTGTTGCGATCGGAGCGCTGCTGAGCGCACCGATCGTCGTGGCCCCGTCGGCCACCGCGGCCGACCCCGTCGACATCACCCTCGTCGACATCAACGACTTCCACGGCCGCATCGACTCGAACACCACGAAGTTCGCGACGACGGTGGAGCAGATCCGACAGACGGCGGGAGAGGCGAACACGCTCTTCCTCTCCGTCGGTGACAGCATCGGCGCCTCGCCGTTCGCCTCCTCGACGCAGCAGGACGAGCCGACGATCGACGTCCTCAACGCGCTCGACCTCGACGTCTCGTCCGTGGGCAACCACGAGTTCGACCGCGGCTTCGACGACCTCGTGGGCCGCGTCACCGACCGGGCCGACTTCCCGTACCTCGGTGCGAACGTGAAGCTCCGGGCCACCGGCGCCGCGGCACTGCCCGCGTCGGCCACCTTCACCGTCGGCGGCCTCGAGGTCGCCGTCATCGGTGCGGTCACCGACGAGACCCCGTCGCTCGTGACGCCCTCGGGCATCTCGACCCTGACGTTCACCGACCCGGTCGAGGCCGTCAACACCGAGGTCGACCGCCTGGAGGCGCTGCCGGAGGTCGACCGGCCCGACGTCATCGTCGCGGCGTTCCACGAGGGCGCCGGCGCCGGCACCCCCGACGGCTCGAGCCTGGCCGAGGAGGTCGCCCACGGCGGCGCCTTCGCCGACATCGTGAACAACACCGACGCCTCGGTGGACGCGATCTTCACCGGCCACACGCACAAGGCCTACGCGTGGGACGCCCCGATCCCCGGCCAGGCCGCCAAGACCCGCCCGATCATCCAGACGGGCAGCTACGGCGAGAACATCGGCAAGGTCACGCTGTCGGTCGATCCCGACACCGGCGACGTCGCCTCGCACACGGTCGCGAACGTCCCGCGCGTCGCCACCGCGAACGAGCAGCTGCCCCGCGTCGCCGCGGTCAAGACCATCGTCGACAACGCCCTCGCGTACGCCGCCACGATCGGCAACGAGAAGGTCGCCGACATCACGGCCGACATCACCACCGCCTACACCGGCGGCAGCTACGTCGGCGGCGTCTACACGCCGTCGAACCCGGCCGCACCCAAGACCGGTCGCGACGACCGTGCGAGCGAGTCCACGATCGGCAACCTCGTGCCCGACGCGATGCTCGCCCAGTCCAAGGCGACGAACGCACCGGCCGACCTGTCGATCAACAACCCCGGCGGCCTGCGCGACGAGCTGTTCTTCGCCGGTAACACCACCACCGGCGGCCCGAACAACACCGACGGCTCGGTGACGTTCGCCGAGGCCAACGCCGTGCTGCCGTTCACCAACAACCTCTTCACGGTCACCCTCACGGGCGAGTCGCTGAAGAAGGTCTTCGAGCAGCAGTGGCAGCGCAACCCCGACAACACGGTGCCGAGCCGCCCGTACCTGCAGCTGGGCGTGTCCGACAACGTCCGCTACACGTACGACGCGACCCGCGCCGAGGGCGACCGCATCACCAGCGTCTGGATCGACGACCAGCTGCTCGACCCGGCGAAGTCCTACAAGGTCATCGTCCCGTCGTTCCTGGCCACCGGCGGCGACAACTTCCGCGCCTTCGCCGAGGGCACCTACGTCGACACCGGTGTCGTCGACTACGAGGGCTGGATCGAGTACCTGGGCGCCAAGTCCCCGGTGACCCCCGACTTCGGCCGCCGCTCGGTGGCCGTGTCGGGCCTCGCGAGCTCCTACGAGGTCGGCGAGACGGCGACGTTCTCGCTGCCGAAGCTGAACCTGACCTCGCTGGGCAGCCCGGCGAACACGTCGGTCGAGGCCACCCTGGAGTACGGCGACGGCCAGACGCTCGACCTCGGCTCGCAGCCGGTCACCAACGGCGCCTCCGGCCAGTTCTCCTTCACCGTGCCCGCCGGCGCGATCGAGGGCGGCACGATCCGCGCCGAGGCGTCGCCGAGCGGCACCGTGGCCACCATCCCGCTGTCGGTCGAGAAGGCCGCCTCCACCACCACCGCCACGGCTCCCGCCCAGGTCACGAAGGGTGAGGCGTTCGACGTCTCGGTCGACGTCACCGCGGCGGCGGGCGACCTCGACGGCACGGTCGTCGTCCGCGACGGGGCCACCGAGGTCGGCACCGGCACCGTGACCGACGGCTCCGGGACGGTCGAGGTCCAGGCCTCCGACCTGCGGCTCGGCCAGCGCACGCTGACCGTGGCCTACCAGGGCTCCGGCACGGTGGCCGGCTCCGAGACCACCGTCTCGGTCGAGGTCATCAAGGGCGAGACGCCGTTCACCGCGCAGGGCTCGACCACGCCGTACGGCACGGGCGCGACCATCACGCTGACGGCCGCCCCCGGCACCAGCGGCATCGTCTACGTCGCGAACCAGCTGGGCATGCAGGTCGGCACGGCCTTCCTGTCCGACGGCAAGGGCACGTTCCGCTTCGGCGGCACGGCGCTCAAGCCGGGCTCGTACACCTACGGCCTGTTCTTCAACGGCAGCGCCTCGTACGAGCCGGCCGACGCCACGGCGACCGTGAAGGTCACCAAGGCCGACACCTCGGTGCGCGCCGTGGTCGCCTCGAAGATCAAGTCCAAGGGCGCGGTCCTGAAGGCCCGCGTCTCGGCCAAGGGCTTCACGCCCACCGGCACGGTCGTGGTCAAGCGCGGCACCAAGGTCGTGGGCAAGGCCACGGTCAAGGACGGCGTGGCCCGCGTGAAGCTGGCCAAGCTCCCGCGCGGCAAGGCGACGCTGCGGGTGTTCTACAAGGGCAGTTCCGTCGCGAACGGCTCCACGACGTCCGCGAAGACGTTCGTCAAGTAGTGACCTGAGCCGGGGCGGTCCGCACGCGGGCCGCCCCGGCTCACTCCATCAGCACCATTCGAGGGGAATCCCGATGTCTCGTCCTGTCCTTCGCGGTCTGACCGCGCTCGCCGTGGCGGCCGGTGCGGCCGTGGCGGTGCCGCCGGCGGCCACCGCCGCTCCCGACGGCTCCGGCCTCGTGATCAACGAGGTCTACCTGAACGGCGGCTCCGCGGGGGCCACCTACCTCAACAAGTTCGTCGAGCTCCACAACCCGACGGACGAGGACATCAGCGTCAACGGCTGGTCGGTGCAGTACCGCGCGTACAACGGCACCGCGAACTTCTCCGCCGTGATCCCCCTCGGCGACCGCCACCTCGAGCCCGGCGGCACCCTGCTCGTGAGCGGCAACTCAAACGCCGCCAACGGCGCGGCGCTGCCCACCCCCGACGTGGCCAGCACGACCGGCTTCTCGGGCAACACGAACGGCGGCACGATCGCGCTCGTCTCGTCCGAGACCGCGCTCACCGGCGACCTGGCCACCGTCCGTGCCAACGCGTCCCTGGTCGACCTCATCGGCTACGGCCTCTCGAACACCTTTGAGGGCACGCCGAAGGCCGACGGCTACACGGTGACCGCCTCGGTGACGCGCGCAGCCGGCGCGGACACCGACGTGAACTCCACCGACTTCACCACCGCGGCGCCCACCCCCGTGGCGTGCGGCGCCACCTGCGACGGCCCCGGAGACGCCGAGCCCGAGGAGCCCGAGCCCTCCGAGACGGTCACGATCGCGCAGATCCAGGGCACGGGTGCGGCCAGCCCGCGCGTCGGCCAGACGGTCACCACCACCGGCGTCGTCACGGCGCTCTACGCGTCAGGCGGCTTCAACGGCGCGTACCTCCAGACGCCCGGCACCGGCGGCACGCCCGGTCCCGCGTCGCACGGCCTGTTCGTCTTCGGCTCGTCCACCGCGTTCGCGCAGTCGGTCGACCTCGGCGACACGATCGACGTCACCGGCGCCGTGTCGGAGTTCAACGGCCTGACCCAGATCACCGCGGCGACGTGGCAGGACGCCACCACCGCCGGCACCGTCACGCCGACCCCCGTCACCTTCCCCATGACCGAGGCGCAGCGTGAGGCCCTCGAGGGCATGCTCGTCGACGCCACGGCGGGCACGTTCACGCTCACGAACAACTACGGCACGAACACCTTCGGCGAGATCGGCCTGGCCTCGGGTGACACCGTGCTGCCGCAGCCGACCAACGAGGTCCGTCCGCGCACGTCCGCCTACGACGCCTTGGTGGCGCGGAACGCGGCCCGCATGATCACGCTCGACGACGGCAAGAGCATCAACTTCACCTCGGGCGCCAACCGCGCGATCCCGGGTCCGTGGCTGACGCCGACCAACGAGGTCCGCACGGGCGCGTCGGTCACGATCGACGAGCCGCTGGTCATGGACTGGCGCAACAGCACGTGGAAGCTCCAGCCGACGCAGCCCTTCGCGGCCGGTGGCGAGTCCGCCACGATCGCGCCGCAGAGCACGCGCGAGACGGCACCGAAGGACGTCGGCGGAGCGGTCAAGCTGGCCTCGTTCAACGTCCTGAACTACTTCACCACCACCGGTGAGGACTGGGTGTCCTCGAGCCGCGGCACCTGCACCTTCTACACCGACCGCGACGGCAACCGCATCACCGTGAACACCTGCACGAACAACGGTCCGCGCGGTGCCGCCAACGACGTGAGCCTCGCCCGCCAGCAGGCGAAGATCGTCCGGGCGATCAACACGCTCGACGCCGACGTGCTGTCGCTGGAGGAGATCGAGGACACCGGATCGCTCGGCGGCGCCGATCGCGACGAGGCCCTCACGACGCTCGTCGCGGCGCTCAACGCCGACGCCGGCTCGCAGCGCTGGGCGGCGGTCCTGTCGCCGTCGACGATCCCGACCTCCGGTCGTGACGTCATCCGCACCGCGTTCATCTACCAGCGCGACGTGGTCGAGCCGGTCGGGCCGTCGGTCATCCTCGACTCGCCCGCGTTCGCCAACGCCCGCGCCCCGCTGGCGCAGGAGTTCCGCCCGGTCGACGGCGACGCCGGCCAGGACTTCCTGGCGATCGTCAACCACTTCAAGTCGAAGGGCTCGGGCGACGGCGTGAACGCCGACCAGGGCGACGGCCAGGGTGCGTCGAACCGCGCTCGCGTCGGTCAGGCCGAGGCGCTCGTCGACTTCGTGTCCTCGCTGGAGGACCAGACCGACACCGACCGGGTGTTCCTGCTCGGCGACTTCAACTCCTACGCCAAGGAGGACCCGCTGGCGATCATCGAGGACGCCGGCTTCGTGAACGTCGACCAGCGCCTCACCGACGAGGAGACCTACCAGTTCGAGGGCATGCACGGCTCGCTCGACCACGTGTTCGCCTCCTCGGCCGCGTTCGCGCGGGTCACCGGCGCCGACGTGTGGACCATCAACGCGCCCGAGTCGATCGGCCGCGAGTACAGCCGGTTCAACAACAACGTGACGAACCTGTTCGACGCGTCCACGCCGTTCCGGGCCAGCGACCACGACCCCGTGATCGTCGGCTTTGACCCCGGCGCAGCCGCCGAGGTCGCCACGACGACCACGGCGAAGGTGCCGTCCGTCGTGTGGGCCGACGAGGCGTTCGACGTCGCGGTCACGGTCGCCTCGGGCACGGGCTCGCCCCGTGGCACGGCCACCGTGTCGCTGGGCGACGAGGTGCTCGGCACGGCCGCGGTCGCCGATGGCAGGGCCACGGTCACGGTGCCGGCGGGCTCGCTGCGGGCGGGTCGTCACGTGCTCGACGTCGCCTTCGCGGGCGAGGGTCGCTACGCCGACTCGGCCGGCACCGTCACGGTCGACGTCCGTGCCGACTCGGCGATCACCGCCACGGCGGCACGCGGCACCTACGGCAGGCCCACCGCGATCGCGGTGACGGGCGCGCCCGACGCCGGCGGCCTGGTCTACGCCACGGCCGGAGGTCGGATCATCGCCTCGGCGATCATGCGCAGCGGCAAGGCGACGATCAACGTGCCGGGCACGGCCCTGCGGCCGGGCACCACGGCGGTGACCGTCTTCTACGCCGGTGACCGTGCTCACGAGCCGAGCCGCACCTCGGTCGACGTGGCGATCGCGAAGGCGAGGGCCACCGTGTCGGCGAAGGTGCTGAACGGCAAGGTCACGGAGCGGACGCGCGCCAAGGTGCGCGTCGTGGTCCGTACGCCGGGCTTCGTCGAGAGCTCCGGGAAGGTCCGGATCTACCGGGGCTCGAAGCTGCTCGCGGCGGGCAACGTCAAGGGCGGCAAGGTCACCGTGACCCTGCCGCGCCAGAAGTCCTCGGTGCGCCTGACGGCGCGGTTCAGCGGCACGTCGCTGACCTCGCCGGCGAGCCGCGCGTTCGTGCTGCGGGTGCGCTGAGGCAAGGGGGACAGGCCGGGCGGCCCCAGGATCGGAGGGAGATCCTGGGGCCGTCCTCTGTCCGGGTGCGCCGTCCGAGCTCAGCGCACCTCGGCCGTGACGAGCAGGTACTCCCACTGCATCGTGAAGCCCTCCTCCGAGCGGGAGCCCTCACGCTCGCCCAGAGCGGCCAGGTCGCGCTCGAGGTCGGCGGTGCGCTCCGGGTCGTCGGCGTGGGCGGCGAAGGCCGCGATCGTCGGGCCGTAGTGGGCCGCGAAGTAGTCGCGGAACTGCTCCCCGCCCTCGAAGTGCGTGACCGGCAGGGTCAGCCGGCGTACCCGCACGTCGCCGACCCGGTCGCCGAGCAGCGCCCGCACGTGCTCCTCGTTCCCCCACAGCGGCGGCGGTGAGGCGCCGGGCGGGGGCGGCGGCACGTACTGCTTCATCGTGGCGAAGAGCTGGCCGATCGTGCCCTCAGGCGTCCACGAGACGATGCCGATCCGGCCGCCCGGGCGGCACGTGCGCACCAGTTCGTCGGCGGCCTGCTGGTGGTGCGGCGCGAACATCACGCCGATGCACGACATGACGACGTCGAAGGCGTCGCCCTCGTAGGGCAGTGCCTCGGCGTCCGCCACGTCCCACGTGAGGTCCACGTCGGGGTGCTCGGTCCGGCCTGCCTCGAGCAGGCCGGGAGTGAGGTCGGAGGCAACCACGGTCGCGCCCCGCTGTGCCGCACGGACCGCGGCGCTCCCGGTGCCGGCGGCGACGTCGAGGACCCGCTCGCCGGGGTTCACCTCCAGCGCGTCCACGAGGACGGCGCCCAGCGGCGAGACGATCTCGCGTGCGACCCGGGGGTAGTCGCCCAGCCCCCACATGCGGCGGTGCTTGTTCTTCAGCTCGGTGTCCTGCTGCACCGCGTCGGTGGCGGTGGTGTCGGTGATTCCCATGGATCTTCCTTCGTGTGGTGTTCCTCCACCCAGAGTCCGCCCGGGGCCCGCGGTGATACCAGTTCCGTTTCTGTACCGTCCGATCGGGTGGTGGCGCCGGGAGGCCGGCGAGGCGCACGATGGTCGGGACGAAGGGGAAGACCCATGGCGACCTCCTACGGCCAGTTCTGCCCACTCGCGAAGGCGATGGAGATCCTCGACGAGCGCTGGACGATCCTGATCGTGCGCGAGCTCCTGCTGGGCAGCACGCGCTTCAACGAACTGCGGCGTGGGGTGCCACGGATGTCCCCGGCACTGCTGTCCAAGCGGCTCCAGGCGCTCGAGCGCCACGGGATCATCGAGCACGACGCGTCCGGCTACCGGCTGACCGAGTGCGGCCGCGACCTGCACACCGCCGTGATGAGCCTGGGCGTGTGGGGCCTGCGGTGGATCGAGGACTTCGGCGACGAGGACCTCGACCCGCACCTGCTGATGTGGGACGTCCGCCGCACGGTGCCGAGTGCCGCCTGGCCGCCCGGGCGCACGTGCGTGGCGGTGGAGTTCACCGACCTGGAGCGGGCGCGCCGGTGGTGGCTCGTCGTGTCGGGCGGTGTCGTGGACGCCTGCGACTACGACCCGGGCTACGAGGTCTCGGCCACGGTGCGGGCGCCGCTGCGCACGCTGACGCACGTGTGGCGCGGCGACGTCTCGTGGGAGCAGGCGATGCGGGCGCGGCAGGTCGAGATCGAGGCGCCCCGTGACACCCGCGCCGTCGTGCCCGACTGGTTCGGCCGGTCGATGCTGGCAGAGGCCCTGGCCGCGCAGGCCGCCGTCAGCGCGGGATGACGACGTCGGTCAGCGTGGCGGTGCCGACCTCGAGCGCGGCCCAGGGACCTGCGACGTCGAGGACGGCGATGGCCGAGGTGGGGAAGCCGGCACGCACGGTGTGCAGGGCATCCGGGTCGGAGTCCTCGCCCGCGAGCCGCGCGGCCAGGCCCGGGGTGCCGGGGGCGTGGCCCACCAGCAGCACGGTGGACGCGGCGTCGTCGACGGACTGGATCGCCTCCAGCAGGCTCCCGGTCCAGCCCTCGTAGATCTCGTCGAGGAAGCGCGCGGGAGCCTCGAGGCCGGTGGCGGCGAGGGTCTCGCGGGTGCGGGTGGAGGTGGAGCACAGCACGACGTCGACCGTGCCCACGTGCTCACGGATCCACTCGCCCGCCAGCGCCGCCTCGCGCCGCCCGCGGTCGGCCAGGGGTCGCTCGAAGTCCTCGACCCCGTCGGGGAACGCGGCCTTGCCGTGGCGCATCAGCAGCAGTCGGCTCATGGTCCGAGTCTAGGAGCGTGTGATCTCGATACTCCCCCGCAAGCGGGAGGTGCCCCCACGCGAGCTCGCTGGCGCTCGCCGCGGCACTCGATCACCGAGCCCGGTCATCCTGATCTCGATAGACCGCGAGCTCGCTGGCGCTCGCCGCGGCACTCGATCACCGAGCCCGGTCATCCTGATCTCGATACGCCCGCTCGTTCCTCGCGGTGCTACTCGATCACCGGGCCGAGCCGGTGGTCGAGTAGCTCGCGAGCGCAGCGAGCGGCGTATCGAGACCACGTGATCTCGACGTCGAACCTCAACCGCGCGCGATGCCGACCATCTCGTCGCGCGGGACGACCTTCTTGCGCTCGCGCGGGTGGGTGTCGCCCTCGCCGAGGGACATCTCGTGGGCGTCGAGCTTCTCCCAGCCCTCCCACGTCGTGTACTCCACGCCGCGGCTGTCGAGGTGGCGGTCGAAGGCCTCGCGGTCGGCGAACTCCGGCGCGGGCAGCTGCGGCAGGTCCTCGACGAGCATCTTGACCGTCTGGGCGGCGTCGGACTTCGTGTGGCCGATCAGGCCGACGGGGCCGCGCTTGATCCAGCCGGTGGCGTAGACGCCCTCGATCGGCGAGCCGTCGATGTCGAGCACGTGGCCGCCGTCGTTCGGCAGGACGCCGCCGTTCGAGTCGAACGGCAGGCCCGGCAGGTTGTCGGAGTAGTAGCCGATCGCGCGGTACACGGCCTGGACGGGCCAGTCCTTGAACTCGCCGGTGCCGCGCACGTTGCCGGTGCCGTCGAGCTCGGTGATCTCGGTGCGCAGGCCGACGACGCGGCCGTCCTCGCCGAGGATCTCGACCGGGTTCTGGCAGAAGTGGATGTGGATCCGGTGGGGCGCGCCCGACGGCTCCTTAGCCAGGTAGTCGCCCAGCACCTTCACGACGAGCTTCTGGCTCTTCGCGGCGGCGAGCGCCTCCATCGAGCCGTGGTCGAACTCGTAGCCCTCGGGGTGCACGACGACGTCGATCGTGGGGGAGTGGCTCAGCTCGCGCAGCTCCATCGGCGTGAACTTCACCTGGGCCGGGCCGCGACGCGCGAACACGTGCACGTCGGTGGTGGCGTTGTTCTTGAGGCCCTCGTAGACGTTGTCGGGGATCTCGGTGACGAGCAGCTCGTCGGCCGTCTTGGCCAGGATGCGCGCGACGTCGAGGCCGACGTTGCCGACGCCGAGGACGGCGACCTGCTTGGCGTGCGGCTGGAAGTCCCAGTCGCGCGGGGCGTCGGGGTGGCCGTCGTACCAGTAGACGAAGTCGGCGGCACCGTAGGAGCCGTCGAGGTCGACACCCGGGATCGAGAGCTCACGGTCGCGGCGCGCGCCGGTGGCGAACACGACGGCGTCGTAGAACCCCTTGAGGTCCTCGAGCTTGATGTCGGTGCCGAAGTTCACGTTGCCGAAGAACCGGATGTCCTCGTTCGCCATCACGCGCTTGAGCGCCTTGATGATCTCCTTGATCCGCGGGTGGTCGGGTGCCACGCCGTAGCGAATCAGGCCGAACGGGGTCGGGTCGCGGTCGAGGATGTCGACGGTCACGTCGAGGCCCTCGGTCTTGGTGAGGATGTCGGCCGCGTACACGCCAGCGGG
Source organism: Aeromicrobium sp. JP4 (assembly GCF_054957925.1). NCBI lineage: Bacteria > Bacillati > Actinomycetota > Actinomycetes > Propionibacteriales > Nocardioidaceae > Aeromicrobium > Aeromicrobium sp. JP4. The sequence goes on along the minus strand of NZ_CM143290.1, from coordinate 1,759,883 downwards.
GCCGGCGCCGACGACGGCGACGCGCACCTTCCTGTCCACAGTCATGAGGCAAGCCTAAGACTCCGGGCCCAACGGTTCCGCACCCGACCGCCATCTGGACCAGCCCGTGACGTAGGCCAGCGGCAGCGCGCCGTGATAGTGCGGGAACTCCTCCACGCCGCGGGGGCCGGCGCTCGGTTCCCACCGCAGGCGCGGGTCGTCCTGCGGGATCTCGACCTCGAGCAGCAGCAGGTCGGGGACGCCGGGGAAGGACCGTGCGGCGGTGCCGGCGACCTGGTCGCCGGTGGACAGGTGCACGAACCCCTCGGAGGCCAGCGAGGCGGGCTCGTACACCCGGCGGCCCTCGGCCGGGAGCCAGTGCGCGGCGGGAACGAGATGGAAGAGCGTCACGGGGTCGATTCTGTCGCCCGGCGGGGACAGGATGGGAGCAGGACCACCGGAACGGAGCCCCTCATGAGCCTCGACGTGCAGATCACCTTCGACGCCCGCGACACCCGTCTCCTGGCCGAGTTCTGGGCCGACGCACTCGGCTACGAGGTGCCGGGTCCGCCCGACGCCCAGCTCGAGCCCGGCGACGATCCCTGGGCCGCGTGGGACGACTTCCTCGAGCGGGTCGGCGTGCCCGAGGACCAGCGCCGTGCCCGGGCGGCCATCGAGGACCCTGACGGCTCGCGGCCCCGCGTGTTCTTCCAGCAGGTGCCCGAGGGCAAGACCGCCAAGAACCGGGTCCACCTCGACGTCCGCGCCGCACCGGGCCTGCAGGGCGACGAGCGGATGGCGGCGCTGGAGGCCGCCGCCGAGCGGCTCGTGGCCCGGGGGGCCGAGCGCGTGCGGCGGTTCGAGCCCGAGCCGCCGATGGAGGCGGGCTTCCTCGTCATGCGCGACCCCGAGGGCAACGAGTTCTGCCTCGACTAGGCCGGTGCCCACCTGAGAAGTCCCTGTGGGTCGTCCACGGGAGCCCCCCGGAGGTAGTGATCCGCGACGGGTTCGCCTACGTTGGACGCACGACGGTTGAACGAGAAACCATTTCGTGTACCGACCCAGGAGCCCCATGAACCCGACGAAGCGACGCACGTACGCCGCCCTCGCCGCCTCCACCGCCCTGCTGACCCTCGCCGCCTGTGGCAGCGACGCCGCCGAGGACGACGCGTCCTCGAGCAGCAAGACTCCCTCGGCCACCACGCCGTCCGCATCCGAGCCCGCCGCGTCGGCCCCGGCCGGCGCCGCCGCCTTCACGCCGGGCGAGTACGAGGCCACGGGCTCCTACACGACCCCTGACGGCCAGACCCAGTCGATCGACGTCGAGGTCACCCTCGCCGCCGACGGCACGATCACCGAGCTCGACGCCGACGGCAACGCCGAGGGCGGCAACTCCGAGCAGTTCCAGGGCAAGTTCGAGAGCGGCATCGACGCCCAGGTCGAGGGCCGCAAGATCACCGATCTGGACGTCGACAAGGTGTCCGGATCGTCGCTGACCAGCGGCGGCTTCAACGACGCCATCGACCAGATCATCGGCCAGGCTCAGGCCTGACCCCATGAACTCCGACTGGCGTTTCGACGCCATCGGAACCGCGTGGTCGATCGGGACCCCCGACCCGATCGCCCCCGGACTGCGAACCGCGATCACGGCCCGCATCGACTCGTTCGATCGGACGTGGTCGCGGTTCCGCGTCGGTTCGGCCGCCAACGCCCTGCGCACCGAACGCGAGGTCGACCTCGGCCCCGACGCCCCGGCCATCCTGGCCGTCTACGACCGCCTGTTCGCGCTGACCTCAGGTGCCGTCAGCCCGCTCGTCGGCGGGGCGCTGGAGCAGCTCGGCTACGGCGCCGGCTACACCCTGACTCCCTCCGGCGACCCGGTGCGCGTGCCCTCGTGGGCCGACTGCGAGCTCGTCGGCGGGGCGCTGGAGCAGCTCGGCTACGGCGCCGGCTACACCCTGACTCCCTCCGGCGACCCGGTGCGCGTGCCCTCGTGGGCCGACTGCGAGCTCGTCGGCACGGTGCTGCGCGTACCCGGCCCGGTCGTCCTCGACATCGGCGCCGTCGGCAAGGGCTGGATCGCCGGCGAGATCGCTGGGATGATCGACCAGCCGTGCGTCGTTGACGCCAGCGGCGACCTGGTGAACCGGTCGGGAGGGGTGCTGCGCGTGGCGCTGGAGGACCCCGACGACGCCGAGCTCGCGATCGCCGTCGTGGAGGTGCCGGACGGCGACTCGATCTGCGGATCGGCCAGCAACCGGAGGCGCTGGTCCGACGACCTGCACCACGTGCTCGACGCCCGGTCCGGAACGCCGACCCGCGACGTGGTGGCGGCCTGGGCCGGCGGGCCCGACGCGGCGTGGGCCGACGGGCTGGCCACCGCCGCCTTCTTCGCCTCCGACCTGTCCGGCACCGGGCACTGGTGGGCGGCCCTCGACCGTGACCGGCGACTGGTGGCCCACGGGCTGCCCGGAGAGGTGTTCGCATGACGTTCCTGGATCGCCAGCTGGGCCGGTTCACGATGTACCGGCTCGTCACCGTCGTGCTGCTCGCGCTGGCCGTCGTCGCCGTGGTGCAGTCGGCCCTCGGCGTGCTCGACTCCGACATCTTCCCGGTCGACGCGCTGCTGCTCACCCTGGCGGTGATGGTGGCGACGTCGGTGGTGGTGAACCTCGTCGTCGGACGGCTCGTCGGCGCCCAGCCCCATCTCGAGTCGTCGGTCGTCACCGCGCTGATCCTGTGGTTCCTGTACTGGCCCTCCACCCACGCCGAGCAGCTCGCCTGGCTCGCGCTCGTCGCCGCGCTGGCGCAGGTGTCGAAGTACCTCATCGCCTGGCGGGGGCGTCACCTCGTGAACCCGGCCGCCGCCGGCGTGGTGCTGTCGGTCCTGCTCGGCTGGTTCACGGACTGGCCGATCCCGTTCACGGGCTGGTGGGTGGCCAGCGAGTCGCTGTTCTGGTTCGTCCTGGTGGGTGCGGTCGTGGTGCTGTACCGAACCCGCCGGCTCGCGCTCGGTGCCGTCTTCGCCGTGGTCGCCGTGGCCGTCACGATCTGGTGGCAGGTCGGCGTCGGCGCCGGCCTCGAGGAGGCCGTCCGGTTCACGCTCTACTCGACGCCCATCGTGTTCTTCGGCGGCTTCATGCTCAGCGAGCCGCTCACCCTGCCGCCGCGTCGGCGGCAGCAGCTCGGCGTCGCCGCCCTCGCCGGCTTCCTCTTCACGTGGCCCCTGCTCACCTCGCGGATCTTCGGCGAGCCGTGGACGACCGAGCCCTTCACCAGCACGTACGAGCTGACGCTCGTCGTCACCGGACTCGTGGCCTTCGCACTGCGGCAGGGCTCGCGGACCCTGACCCTGCGTGAGCGCCGGCGCCTCGGGGACGACGTCGTGGAGTACGTCTTCGCGGCCGATCGCCCGCTGCGGTTCCGGCCGGGCCAGTACGTCGAGCTCGACGTGCCGCACGGACGCGTCGACACCCGAGGCCGGCGCCGCATGTTCAGCGTGGTGTCCGCCCCCGGATCCGAGGTCGTGGTCGCGACGCGGCATCCCGAGCCCGGCTCCTCGTTCAAGCGCGCGCTGGCCGCCGCGACCCCCGGCGACCGGATGCGCGTGACCGCGGTCCACGGCGACTTCGTGTGGCCGGCGTCCGGTCCGGTCCTCCTGGTCGGTGCGGGCATCGGCGTCACGCCGTTCCTGAGCCAGCTCGCCGCCCACCCCAGCCGCGACGTGGTCGTCGTCCTGGGGGAGCGTGAGGACCAGCCCTACGTCGCCGAGCTCGAGGCCTCGGGCGCCCGGGTCGTGCGGCTGCCGGTGGAGCAGGTCGACGGGGACGCCATCGCCGAGCTCGTCCCCGACCTGTCCGCGCGCACGGCGCTGGTGTCCGGCCGACCGGACTTCGTCGACGCCGTCTCGCGGAGCCTGCGGGGCAAGGTGCGGCGGATCAAGCGCGATCACTTCCTGGGGTACTGACCCCGGCCGCCGGGGTTGTCAGGTGACCCGCGGCGGGCGCACGATCGAAGGGTGAGGATCACCGCGACCGTGCACCACGAGCCGGGTCGTCACGAGGTGACCGTCGCGACCGACGGACGGACCACGACACTCGACCTGCCGGCTCGCGACGGCGGTCCGGGCTCGGCCGTGAACGGCGGCGAGCTGCTCGCCGCGGCGCTCGCGACGTGCTTCCTCAACGACCTCCACCGCGAGGCCGGGCGGCGTGGCATCGAGATCGGGACGGTCGAGGTGGTGGTCGAGTCCGAGTACGGCGGCCGCGGCGAGCCCGCCCGCGACCTCACCTACGAGGTGCACGTGCGGTCCCGGGCGAATGCGGGTCTGGTGGCGGACCTGGTGCGCGAGACGGACCTCCTCGCGGAGGTCCACGCCACGCTCCGCGCGGCGCGCGAGGTGGAGCTGCGCAGCGTGCAGATCAGCGCCCCCTGAGCCGACCGCCGTCCGACCCGGCACAATGGGTTACCCACGAGTACCCGAGGAGGCCGCGTGCGGATTGCACTGTTGTCGTACCGCAGCAAGCAGCACAGCGGTGGGCAGGGCGTCTACGTGCGCAACCTCAGCGCCGGACTGGCCGACCTCGGGCACGAGGTGACGATCTTCTCGGGCCAGCCGTACCCGGAGGACCTGCACCAGTCCGTGCGCCTGGAGAAGGTGCCGAGCCTCGACCTCTACCGTGACGACGACCCTTTCCGGACGCCGAGGCTGCGCGAGTTCCGCGACTGGATCGACGTCCTCGAGTACCTGCAGATGCTCACGGCGGCGTTCCCCGAGCCGCTCACCTTCAGCCTCCGCGCGCGCCGCCTCGACCTGTCGGGCTTCGACGTCGTGCACGACAACCAGTCGCTCGGCTTCGGGCTGCTCTCGATCAACCGGCGTCAGCCGTTCCTGGCCACGATCCACCACCCGATCAGCCGCGACCGCGCGCTCGACATCGCCGCCGCCCCGCTGCGCAAGCAGATCACGACGCGCCGCTGGTACGCGTTCGTGCGGATGCAGGCGTTCGTGGCGCGCCGGATCCGCACGATCCTGGGCGTCTCGTCGGCCTCCGCCGGCGACACCGTGGCCGACTTCCGGCTGCGGCCCGAGCAGATGACCGTCGTGCCGCTCGGCGTCGACACCGACCTGTTCAGCCCGTCGGACGAGCGGGTGCCCGGGCGGCTCGTCGTGGTCGCCAGCGCCGACTCCCCGCTGAAGGGCCTCTCGCACTTCCTCGACGCGGCCGCGAAGCTCAGCACCGATCGCGACATCGACGTGCAGCTGGTGTCCAACCTCGATCCGGAGGGCACCGCCCACCACCGCATCCACCGCGGCGACCTCGCCGGCACCGTCACGGTGCACAGCGGCATCTCCGACGAGGAGCTGGCCGCGCTGATCTCCTCGGCGCAGGTCATGGTCGTGCCCTCGCTCTACGAGGGCTTCAGCCTGCCCGCGGTCGAGGCCATGTCGTGCGGCACGCCGCTCGTGGCCAGTGCCGCCGGCGCCCTGCCCGAGGTGGTCGGCGACGCGGGCGTGCTCGTCGAGCCGGGCGACGTCGAGCAGCTCGTGACGCAGATCGGCCGGCTGCTGGACGACCCCGCCGAGCGCGAGCGACTCTCCTCGGTCGCCCGCCGCCGGGCGATCGAGCGCTTCAGCTGGCTCGCGGTGGCCCGAGCCACCACACAGGCCTATGAGAAGGTGATCGGCGATCACCGTGCTCGCCAGTCCCGGGACGGAAGGAACCCCCATGCTGACCGTTGACTTCGACCGACTCCGGGTGGGTCGCGGCACGCGATTCATCGACGTGGGCGCGGGCGCCGGCCGTCACTCCTACGAGGCGCTGCGCCGCGGCGCGCACGTCACCGCCTTCGACATGGACGAGGTCGAGCTGAAGGGCGTCGAGGACATGTTCGGCGCGATGGCGCTCGAGGGCGAGGTCCCACCCGGCGGCAGCGGCGAGATCAAGGTCGGCACGATCCTGGACATGCCCTACGAGGACGGCTCGTTCGACGTCGTCCTGGCCTCGGAGATCCTCGAGCACGTGCCCGAGGACGTGCAGGCCATCAGCGAGCTTGAGCGCATCCTTGCGCCCGGCGGCATCCTCGCCGTCACCGTGCCGCGCTGGATGCCCGAGGCGGTCTGCTGGGCGCTCTCGGACGAGTACCACGCCAACGAGGGTGGCCACATCCGGATCTACAAGGCCGACGAGCTGCGCGGCAAGGTCGAGGCGACGGGGCTGACGTTCACGCACCAGCACCACGCGCACGCCCTGCACGCGCCGTACTGGTGGATCAAGTGCGCGGTCGGCGTCGAGCGCGACCAGCACCCCCTCGTGCGCGGCTACCACCAGCTGCTGGTGTGGGACATGATGAAAGCCCCGCGCACCACGCGGTGGGCCGAGAAGGCCCTCAACCCGGTGCTCGGCAAGAGCGTCGCGCTGTACTTCCAGAAGCCGTTCTGATGCACGCCGCCGCAGCGCGCGCCCCACTCGCGACCCGGAATGCGCCACTCGGCGTCGTGGTGGCGCGGTGACGCCCACCGAGGCCGAGCAGACCGGGAAGTGGATCGCGTCCGTCCAGCTCACCAGCGGTGCGATCCCGTGGTTCGAGGGCGGTCACCTCGACCCGTGGGACCACGTGCAGGCCGCGATGGGGCTGGCCACGGCGGGCCTCGTCGACGAGGCCGTCGCGGGCTACGACTGGCTTCGGCACGCGCAGCGACCTGACGGCTCCTGGGGCCGCAAGTACTGGCCCGGCGCCGACGACGACGGCGTCGAGGAGCCCGAGACCGACGCGAACTACTGCGCGTACGTGGCCACCGGACTGTGGCACCTCGAGCTGCTGGGCGTCGATGGTCGTGGCTTCTTCGAGATGCTCGAGCGCGCGGTCGACGTGGTGCTCGAGCTCCAGGTCGGGAACGGTCCGGTGGCCTGGGCGCGCGGCATCGACGGCAAGGTCGCCGGCGAGTGCCTCGTCACCGGCAACGCCAGCATCGTGTTCAGCCTGCGGTGCGCCGCCCGGCTCGCCGAGCGCTGGGGCCACCCGCGCCCGCACTGGGAGCATGCCGCCGACGGCATCGCCGACGCCCTCACCCACCGGCCCGAGCTGTTCACGCCCAAGCCGCGCTTCTCGATGGACTGGTACTACCCGGTGATGACGGGCGTCCTCGACGGCGCGGCCGCGGCGGCCCGGATCGACGAGCGCTGGGACGAGTTCGTCGTGCCCGAGTTCGGCACGCGCTGTGTCACCGTGAACCCGTGGGTCACCGGCGGCGAGACGCTCGAGCTGGTCCTGGCCCTCGTGCGCGCCGGCCGCCTCGACGCGGCCACGTCGCTCTACGACGACATCCAGCACCTGCGCGATCCCGACGGCGCCTGGTGGACCGGCCTGGTCTACAACGACGGCAAGCGCTGGCCCGTCGAGCAGTCCACCTGGACCGCCGGCACCGCCCTGCTCGCCCACGACGCCCTCACCGGCGCCACCCCCGCCGCCGGCTTCATGGGCCGCTGAGCCCAGTCCTCGGATAGGCCTGACACAGGGTCACTCGCGCTGCGATCCTGCATGCGTGGAGCAGTCGGTCGGCGGGAGTTCCCGCACATCCGTGCGGGAGTGGGGACTGACCGCGCTGCTCGTGTCCCTCGGGCTGACGGCCGGGTTCCTGGTGTGGCTCGACCAGACGGCTTGGGCGATCGCCGTGATGGCGGTCCTGCTGGCGATCGCGCTCCGTCCCAACCGCGGCGAGGAAGCCTTGGCGTGGAGCCTCCGCGCCGTCCTGGGGGCGTTGCTCCTCATGGTCGTGACCGCGGACATCTTGGGCGCCGAACTCCTCTCCGATGCGCTGCTGGTCTGCACGAGCGTCGGGATCTTCCTCAGCGAGCCACTCGAGCGCCGTCTCCGTCGGTGCGCGGCCGGTCGTGACGGGAAATCGGTCACCTCGTCGGATCGATGAGGATCTTCGCGTGCCGCTCGGGGTCGGCGAGGTCGTCGAAGGCCTGCGCGACGCCGTCGAGGCCGACCGTGCCGGTGTGCAGCGGGGTGGGGTCGACGCGGCCGTCGGTGATCATCTCGAGCGTCTCGTGGAACTCGTGCGGCTGGTAGCAGAACACGAACCGCAGATCGAGCTCCTTGTTGACGGCCATCGTCGGGCGGAACGTGTCGGGCTCCATGCAGACACCCACGACGATGATGCGCGAGCGGATCGGCGCGTGGGTGACGAGGTCCTCGATCACGCCGGGCACGCCGACGCACTCGAAGACCACCGGGCCGCGCGGCGTCTGGCCCGCGCGCTCGGCCACCTTCATCACGCGCTTCCACGGCACGAGGCGGACGCGGCGCAGCATCCGCATCGCGTCGATGCCCTGGCCGAAGTAGTCGGGGGCGGAGCTCAGGTGGGTCGCCGGGCGGGAGTAGGCCTCCCACGGCGACTGGACCGCCGGGTCCACGACGACGTCGGCGCCGCAGCGCTGCGCGAGGGCGCGGCGGCCCGGTGAGTAGTCGCTCGCGACGACGGTCCTCACGCCAGCGGCCTTCAGCATGAGGATCACCGCCAGGCCGATCGGGCCGCAGCCGATCACCAGCGCGACCTCACGCTTGCGGATCTCGCTGCGGTTCACGGCGTGGTGGGCCACCGCGAGCGGCTCGGTCATGGCGACCTGGTCGGGGTCGGCACCGGCCGGGACCTCGAAGGTCATCGCCTCCTGCGCGAGGACGTACTCGGCGTACCCGCCGGGCGCCTGCTCGGACAGTCCGGTCATGTCGACCTGCCCGTCGCGCTTGAGGACGGGCAGCGCCACCACGGGCGTGCCGACGGGCCAGCGCTTGCGGCACTTCGGCCCGTAGGCGACCACCGTGCCGGTGAACTCGTGACCCATCACGACGTGGTGCGCGCGCCGCATGAAGCGGTCGTAGTCGACCTCGACGGCCACGTCGGCGCTCGCGTCGGCATGGACGCGCGCGTGCAGGTCGGAGCCGCAGATCCCCGAGCGCGTCACGGCCACGAGCACCTGCCCGGGTCCGGGCTCGGGGGTCGGCAGGTCGACGACCGTCAGCTCGCCCTCGTGGACGCTGACCGCCTTCACGCCGGGGCCTCCGCGCGGTCGGGGGCGGTCCACACCAGCCCGTCGTCGAGGTCGGCGCGGTTCGTCGACCAGGAGTCGACGAGGAAGTTCTGGCGGAACGACCACGGGTAGGAGTCCGTCGCCCGGGGCATCAGGTGGGCGCCGCGCTGCAGGTAGCCCGACTGCATGTCCATCAGTGGCGCCGTCGGGCCCGAGCCGGTGAACTCCGGCACCACCGAGCTCGCCCCGGAGTCGACGAGGCGCCGCAGCACCTTGGCGACGAGGCGGGACGTCAGGTCCGACCGCATCGTCCACGACAGGTTGATGTAGCCCACGCAGAAGGCCAGGTTCGGCAGCCCGGTGAGCATCGTGCCGTGGTAGGCGAACGAGTCGGAGGGGTCGCGCGGCTCACCGTCGACGCTCACCTTCGCGCCGCCGAGGATCTTGATGGACAGGCCCGTCGCGGTGACCACGATGTCGGCCGGGAGCACCGTGCCGTCCTCGAGCCGGACGCCCTCGGGGACGAAGCGGTCGATCCGCGCGGTGGTCACCGACGCCCGGCCGGCCTTGATGGCGGCGAAGATGTCGCCCTGCGGGGTGACGCACAGGCGCTGGTCCCACGGGTCGTACGGCGGGTTGAAGTGCTGCTCGGCGATCTCGGCCGAGCCGGTGCCGTGCGCGACGCCCTTGAGCAGCAGTGAGCGCATGGCCTTCGGCGCACGCTGGCACGCCTGGAAGAGCGCCCACTGCAGCAGCATGTTCTTGGTGCGCACCACGTGGTGGGCCACGGTGGGGGGCGCGATCCTCCGCACGACGTCGGCGATCGGGTCGCCCTTCGGCTGGGCCAGGAGGTAGCTCGGGGTGCGCTGCAGCATCGTGACGTGCTCGGCGGTCTCGGCCATCGCGGGCACGATCGTCACGGCGGTCGCGCCGCTGCCGATCACGACGACCCGCTTCCCGGTGTGGTCGAGGTCCTCGGGCCAGAACTGCGGGTGCACCAGCGTGCCGTCGAAGTCCTCCACGCCGGCGAAGCCAGGATCGTAGGGGGAGTCGTAGTCGTAGTAGCCCGTGCACGCCACGACGAACCGCGCCGACCAGGTTTCGGGGCCCTCGGGGCCGCTCGCCTCCACGCTCCAGCGGGAGTCCACCGACGACCAGTCGGCCGAGTCCACGCGCCGGCCGAAGGCGATGTGGCGGTCGATGCCGGCCTCGCGGGCCGTGTCCTCGAGGTACTCCAGGATCTGGTCGCCGTCGACGATCGCGTCCTTGCCGCGCCACGGGCGGAACGGGAACGCGAGGGTGAAGAAGTCGGAGTCGGAACGGACGCCGGGGTAGCGGAACAGGTCCCACGTCCCGCCGATCCGGTCGCGTCGCTCGACGATCGCGTAGGTCAGCCCGGGGCAGGCCTGCTGGATCCGGTAGGCCATGTTGATGCCGGAGAGGCCGGCTCCGACGATGAGGACGTCGACGTCACGCTGCAAGGTCATGGACTGATTGTGGCGTGCGTCACGTGATTGTGACAGCACTGGTGGCAGGTTCGCCCTTGCGTGCCGCTCGCGGCGGGCTCAGCGCACGGTGACGCGGCTGGTCCGCAGGGTGCGGGTGGTGCCGCGCGTGCCGGGCGCGTCGAGGGCGGTGACCTTGACGACCGCGGCGCCCTTGCGCAGGCCCGGCACCGAGAAGCGGTGGAAGAAGCCGAGCTTCGTGCGGGTGGCCGTGCGGGTCCACGTGCGACGGCCCTGCGTGACCTTGACGCGGATCTGCACGCCCTTGGTCTCCGCGTCGGTGTCCACTGCGCGGCCGCGGACGGCCACGGAGCCGCGCTTGGCGCTCAGGCCGGTGACGACGCCGCGCGGGCTGCCGTCGGTGCCGGCGAAGCGCAGGAAGGCGCGGGGGTACGACGTGCCCGCGTACCGGACCGAGCGGAAGGTGCCCCGGCTCGTGAGCTCGGTGACGACCACGTAGGAGTTGTTGCTCGCGACGCTCTCGACGACGGCCAGGTGGCCCTGCGACGGCGAGCCGGCCCCGCTGGGTGCGGCGAGCCACCAGGCGATGTCGCCCGGCCGGGCCTCCGCGACCTGCGTGGCGGCCCGCTCCTTCAGGGCTGCGGTGCGCCACGACCGCGGCGAGGTGGTGGTCAGCACCGGCGCGGACCGGCGGCCACCCGTGCTCAAGCGGTGGGCGACGTAGTGGGTCGGAGTGCCCTTCGCCGCGCCCCAGATCCGGCGCGTGACGGTGTCGTGACGCCGGGTCGAGACCCCGGCGCGACGGCAGGCGCTGACGCCGGTGCACTGGGCCAGCGCGTGGCTCGGGACGGCCCCGTGCCGCGTGCCCCGCGAGCGGATCGCAGCGGTCAGGTCGGAGCCCCGCATCGCCCACGCGGCCAGCGTGCTCGCGCCGGCGGCGGTGGGGTGGATCGCGTCGATTGTCTGGCTGCGGACGAGCGACGGGAGGGCGATCCACGTGAAGCCGCGCACCTTGGCCAGCGCCTCGTACTGCGTCGCCGTGGCGATCTTGCCCGCGCCGCCCGACGAGCCCCACGGGGTCATGACGTAGACGAAGGAGCGGGGGATGCCCTGGCGGTCGGCCAGCCGGGCGAGCGTCGCGAAGTACGCGTCGGCGGCGGCGCGTCGCTCGGCCGCGGTGGCCGGGACGCGGACGCCGGCGCGGCAGCGGTGGACGTCGTTGCGGCCGACCTCGACGATCACGAGGTCCGGGTCCGTGGTGGCGAGGTCGGTCAGCCGCTCGCCGAACGTGGTGCCGGTGCACGCCTCGAGCCGCTCGCCGTGGCCGCGGGCGAGGAGGCCGCTGCCGCCCTCGGCGCTCACCATGACCTCCGATGCCGGCAGGCCCGCCGCGTCGGCGACGTGCGCCCACCAGGCCTTGGGGCGCGTGCGCGTGCCACCGGCGCTGTAGCGGCGCGTGGCGGAGAAGGAGTCGCCGAACACGAGGACGCGCGGGTTCCGGAGGGACGGCGCGGCGGGGTTCGGGACCGTGACCTCGCCGCCCTCCTGGATGGCGCCGGGGTCGGTGCCGGAAGTCGGGGTAGTCGTCGCGGGAGCGGTCGGCTCGGGCGTGGTGACCGGGGTGGGCACGGTCTCCACCGGAGCTGCCTCGTCGGCCGTGGCGTGAGGCGCTGCGAGCAACGACACCGCGACGGCGACGGCGGCCGTCAGGATCCAGGGGCGTCGAGTCACCGGACGATGCTACGTCAGAAAATGAGTCCCTCTTGCCACTTCCGTCACACCCACTTCGGAGGTCGTAGAGTGCGGCGGGTGAACGCGCTCCCCGAGGACCTGTCCCGCATCGCCGACGAGGTCCGTGGCTTCCTCCCCGACGTCGAGGCGACGGCCCTGCGCGCCGCGGCTGCGCAGGTCGCCACGCGCGGGGGAGTCATCGTCGAGATCGGCACCTACTGCGGCAAGTCCACGGTGCATCTGGGCCACGTCGCCCGCGAGTCCGGAGCGACGCTCGTGACGATCGACCACCACCGCGGCTCCGAGGAGCACCAGGCCGGCTGGGAGTACCACGACGCCTCGCTGGTCGACCCCGAGACGGGTGCGTTCGACACCCTCCCCGTCCTGCGCCGCACCCTGTGGGCCGCGAAGCTCGAGGACGTCGTCGTGCCGATGATTGGCCGCTCCTCGACGATCTCGTCGTGGTGGCGCACCCCCGCCGACCTCGTGTTCATCGACGGCGGCCACACCGAGGAGGCCGCGCAGGCCGACTACGCGGGCTGGTCGCCGTGGGTGCGTCCGGGCGGCGCCCTGGCGATCCACGACGTGTTCCCCGACCCGAACGACGGCGGACAGGCGCCCTTCCACATCTACGAGCGCGCGCTGGCCGACGGCTTTGTCGAGGTCGGTCACACCGAGAGCCTCCGCGTCCTGCAGCGACCCGCCTGACCCTTCGCCCCGGGGTCGCGGGCGGCGACGCGCCGACATATGCCTAGGGTTAGGCAAAAGACACCCGGGGCGGGTTACGCTCCAAGCAGCCGTCCCACCGGGGACGAAAGGGGGCGTTCGTGGCACTCAACGACGAACTCACCAAGGATGCGATCGCGGTCCGTGCCCAGGCCTCGGACTGGCGCGACGCCGTCCGGCAGGCCGGTGCCCTGCTCACCGCAGTGGGCGTCGCCACCGACGACTACACCGACGAGATGGTCCAGACGGTCGAGAAGCTCGGCCCCTACATCGTGCTGGCCCCCGGCATCGCCCTGGCCCACTCGCGCCCGTCGCCCGCCGTGCAGCGCGCCGGACTGGGCTGGCTGCAGCTGGCCGAGCCGGTCGAGTTCGGCCACGAGAAGAACGACCCGGTGTGGCTCGTCGTCGCCCTGGCCGCGCTGGACCACGACGGACACCTCGGTCTGATGTCCGCCCTCGCCGCCGTCCTCGGCGACACCGAACTGCTGGACCGGCTGCGCGAGGCGGACTCCGCCGAGCGTGTCCTCGAACTCCTGACCCCCACCACTGCCAACGAAGGGCCCACCTCATGAAGATCGTCGCCGTGTGCGGAATGGGCATCGGAACCTCGGTGCTGCTGAAGATGAACGCCGAGAAGGCCCTCCGTGCGCTCGGCAAGGACGCCGACGTCGAGGCCGCCGACATCGGCACCGCCAAGGGTGCCGCCCGCACCGCCCAGATCGTCCTGACCTCGGCCGAGCTCGCGCCGGAGATCGGCGACGTGCCGGCGGAGGTCATCGTCATCGACAACTTCATGGACGTCGCCGAGATCACGGCGAAGCTGACCCCCCTCGTCTGACGGACGACGGAACCTAGAAAGAGAACGACATGGACTGGTTGGTCGACGTACTCGACTTCATCGGACAGCAGATCCTCAACGTGCCGGCGTACCTGATCGGCATCATCACGGCGGTCGGCCTCATCGCGCTCAAGCGCTCCAGCGGACAGGTGATCGGTGGCGGCCTCAAGGCGGCCCTCGGCTTCCTGATCCTCGGCGCCGGCGCGAACGTGGTCATCGGCTCGTTGGCCCCCTTGGGCGAGATCATCCTCGACGTCACCGGCGCCCAGGGCGTCATCCCGACGAACGAGGTCATCACCGCGATGGCCGCCGAGCAGTACGGCGCGCAGAGCGCCTACGTGCTGACGCTCGGCTTCCTCGTGATGCTGGCGCTGGCCCGCTTCACGCCGCTGCGCTACATCTTCCTCACGGGTCACCACATGGTCTTCATGGCCCTGATGCTGACCGTGGTGCTCTCGGTGGGCCTCGACGGCAAGAACGACTGGCTGGTCGTCCTCGTCGGCGCGTTCCTGCTCGGCGTGATCATGGTGGTCATGCCGGCGCTCGCGCAGCCGTGGACCCGCAAGATCACCGGTGACGACACGCTGGCCATCGGCCACTTCGGCACGCTGGGCTACATCGCCGCCGGTGCCTCCGGCCAGGCCGTCGGCAAGAGGAGCCGCTCCACCGAGGAGATCGACTTCCCGCAGGGCCTGAAGTTCCTGCGCGACTCGATGGTCGCCACCGCGCTGTCGATGGTCCTCATCTACGAGGTCTTCGTCATCTGGGGCCTGATCGCCAGCCCCGAGAGCACCAAGGAGCTGCTCGGCGCCGCCGACGCGGGTGCCGCGGTGATGGCCGGCTTCGCCCAGGCGCTGCAGTTCGGCGTCGGCGTCGCGATCATCCTCTACGGTGTCCGCACCGTGCTGGGTGAGCTCGTCCCCGCCTTCCAGGGCATCGCCGAGAAGGTCGTCCCCGGTGCCAAGCCGGCGCTCGACATCCCGATCGTCTTCCCGTTCGGCGCCAACGCCGTGCTGATCGGCTTCCTGGCCTCGTTCGTGGGCGGTCTGGTCACGCTCGCCCTGATCGCCGTGTGGCTGGAGCCGGCCTTCGGCCTCGCGCTGATCCTGCCCGGCATGGTGCCGCACTTCTTCACCGGCGGCGGTGCCGGCGTCTACGGCAACGCCACGGGTGGTCGCAAGGGCGCCGTCGTGGGCGGCTTCGTCAACGGCGTGCTCATCACGATCCTGCCGGCGCTGCTGCTGCAGGTCTTCGGCGCGCTCGGTGACATCAACTCCACCTTCGGCGACGCGGACTTCGGCTGGTTCGGCACGCTGCTCGGCACGAGCTTCCAGGCGGGCTCCGGCGTGGGGATCGTGCTGTGCGTCCTCATCGGTGTGGTGCTCGTGGTCGCGGCCTCGATCTACCAGGTCAAGGTCGTCGACTCCGGCTGGACGCCCGGCGCCCGGCGCGACGAGATCCTCGCGGAGGAGGACGCCGCGGCCGCCGCCGCGACGAAGGAGACTCCCGCCAAGGAGTAGCCATCCGTCCGACCATGCAGGCCCGTCCCGGAAGGGGCGGGCCTGCGTGCGTTGGGCCCACCGCTTTGGCCCAGATCACAGAACGAATCACAGGGTTGAGTGGAATGGACTCAACTTTGGGTATGTTGAAACTGACATGGACCTGAACAAACTCACCACGCGAAGCCAGCAGGCCCTCGCTGCC
Source organism: Aeromicrobium sp. JP4 (assembly GCF_054957925.1). NCBI lineage: Bacteria > Bacillati > Actinomycetota > Actinomycetes > Propionibacteriales > Nocardioidaceae > Aeromicrobium > Aeromicrobium sp. JP4. The sequence goes on along the minus strand of NZ_CM143290.1, from coordinate 1,744,401 downwards.
GCGATGCAGCAGGCCGCTGCCGCCGGCAACCCCACCGTGGAGCCGGCGCACCTGCTCCGAGCCCTGCTCACCCAGCAGGGCGGTACCGCCGCGCCGCTGCTCACGGCGGCCGGCGCCGATCCCCAGACCGTGCTGTCCGAGCTCGAGGCCGTCATCGGCCGGCTGCCCAGCGCCAGCGGGTCCACCGTCGGCAACCCGCAGCTGGCGCGCGCCACCCACGAGGTGCTGCAGCGCGCGATCGACCTCGCGGGCGAGCTGGGCGACGAGTTCGTCTCCAGCGAGCACCTCGCGGTGGGCATCGCCACCGTCGCGGGCCCGGCCCAGCAGCTGCTCGCCTCCCGGGGTGCCACGCCCGAGACGCTGACCGCGGCCTTCGAGGCCGTGCGCGGCGGCGCGCGCGTCACCAGCCAGGACGCCGAGGACCAGTACCAGTCGCTGGAGAAGTACGGCATCGACCTCACCGCGCTGGCCCGCGAGGGCAAGCTCGACCCGGTCATCGGCCGCGACGCCGAGATCCGCCGCGTCGTCCAGGTGCTCAGCCGCCGCACGAAGAACAACCCCGTGCTCATCGGCGAGCCGGGCGTCGGCAAGACCGCCGTCGTCGAGGGGCTCGCCCAGCGCATCATCGACGGCGACGTGCCCGAGTCGCTGCGCGGCCGCCGGCTCGTCAGCCTCGACCTCGGCGCGATGGTCGCCGGCGCGAAGTACCGCGGCGAGTTCGAGGAGCGGCTCAAGGCCGTCCTCGCCGAGATCAAGGAGAGCAACGGCCAGGTCGTCACGTTCATCGACGAGCTGCACACCGTCGTGGGCGCCGGCGCCACCGGCGACTCCGCGATGGACGCGGGCAACATGCTCAAGCCGATGCTGGCCCGCGGCGAGCTGCGGATGATCGGCGCCACCACGCTCGACGAGTACCGCGAGTCGATCGAGAAGGACCCCGCGTTGGAGCGCCGCTTCCAGCAGGTCTACGTCGGCGAGCCGAGCGTGGAGGACACGATCGCGATCCTGCGCGGCCTCAAGGAGAAGTACGAGGCCCACCACAAGGTCGAGATCGCCGACGCCGCCCTCGTGGCCGCCGCGAGCCTCTCGCACCGCTACATCCCGGGCCGCCAGCTGCCCGACAAGGCGATCGACCTCATCGACGAGGCGTCCAGCCGGCTGCGGATGGAGATCGACTCCAGCCCCGTCGAGATCGACGAGCTCCGCCGCGGCGTGGACCGCCTGAAGATGGAGGAGCTGCACCTGGAGAACGAGAAGGACGAGGCGAGCCAGGAGCGCCTGGCCAAGCTCCGTCAGGAGCTGGCCGACAAGCAGGAGACGCTGCGCTCGCTCGAGCAGCGGTGGGAGGCCGAGAAGCAGGGCCTCAACGCCGTCGGTGAGATCAAGGAGCGCATCGACGAGGCCCGCATCGCCGCCGACCGCGCCCAGCGCGAGGGCGACATGGCCACGGCCAGCCGCCTGCTCTACGGCGAGATCCCGCAGATGGAGCAGCAGCTCGCCGACGCCCAGGCCGCCGAGGCCTCGGTCTCGGACGACCGCATGGTTCACGAGGAGGTGGGTTCGGACGACATCGCCGAGGTGGTGGCGTCGTGGACCGGCATCCCCACCGGGCGGCTGCTCGAGGGCGAGACCGCGAAGCTCCTGCACATGGAGGACGAGCTCGGCAAGCGGCTCATCGGCCAGCGCGACGCCGTGCGTGCCGTGTCCGACGCGGTGCGCCGGGCGCGGGCGGGCGTCTCCGACCCCGACCGTCCCACCGGCTCGTTCCTGTTCCTCGGCCCGACCGGCGTCGGCAAGACCGAGCTGGCCAAGTCGCTCGCGGACTTCCTGTTCGACGACGAGCGCGCGATCGTCCGCATCGACATGAGCGAGTACGGCGAGAAGCACTCCGTCGCCCGGCTCGTCGGTGCCCCTCCGGGCTACGTCGGCTACGACGAGGGCGGCCAGCTCACCGAGGCGGTGCGGCGCCGGCCCTACTCGGTGGTGCTCCTCGACGAGGTCGAGAAGGCCCACCCCGAGGTCTTCGACATCCTGCTCCAGGTGCTCGACGACGGTCGGCTCACCGACGGCCAGGGCCGCACGGTGGACTTCCGCAACGTCCTCCTGATCCTCACGTCGAACCTGGGCTCGTCGTTCCTGGTCGACCCGGCGCTCGACGACGCGGCCAAGCGCGAGAAGGTCATGGACGTCGTGCGGATGTCCTTCAAGCCCGAGTTCCTCAACCGGCTCGACGAGGTCGTCATGTTCGACGCCCTCGGGGTGGAGGACCTGACGCACATCGTCGACCTCCAGCTGGCCTCCTTGGGCCAGCGGCTGGCGCCGCGCCGGATCACGCTCGACGTGACCTCGGCGGCGAAGGAGTGGCTCGCCCTGACCGGCTGGGACCCCGCCTACGGTGCCCGCCCGCTGCGCAGGTTGGTGCAGCAGGCCATCGGCGACCGGCTCGCCCGCGAGCTGCTCGCCGGCGAGGTCCGCGACGGCGACACGGTCCTGGTCGATCGCGAGCCGGACGCCGACGAGCTGGTGGTGCGCCGCGCCTGACGGCCGGTCGCGTCGTGCCGTGCGCCTCCCCGGGAATCCCCCGGGGAGGCGCCGTCGCGTCCGGGCCCGAACCGGCTCGGTCCGGGGGTGAGGGCGTCAGGCGCGATCTGGGAGGATCGAAGGCATGTCGACCCCCAGGCCCCGCTCGGTGACGCTCGCCTGCGTGTACGGCGGGCTCGGCGGCGTCCTGGCGGCCGTCGCGCTCTACGAGGTGCTGGCGGGTTGGGGTTCGATCGAGGTCCAGGACGGGCTCCGTCAAGTCCTCGAGCCCACCGGCGCCGATCCCGACGCCGTCCTGCCCACCCTGCGCTGGGTGGTCATGGCGCTGCTGGTCGGCGCGATCGCCGCGACCGTCTTCTCGTTCTACGCCGCGCGCGGCCACCAGTCCTCGCGCATCGGGCTCAGCGTGCTCGCGGGCGTCGGCGCGGCGGGCTTCCTGGCCACCGGGGTGGCCGGCCTGCTGCCGGCGATCCTCGGACTGCTGATCGTGTACCTGCTGTGGACCGCCCCGGCGCGTGAGTGGTTCGCGGTGATGAACGGCCGCACGCCCCTGTCGCTCGGCACCGCTCCGTCGGTGCCGTCCGCGCCCACGCAGTTCACCCCTCCCGGCCCGGCGAACCAGCCGGTGCAGCCCGGCCAGCCGGTGCAGCCGCCGCCGTACGACCCCGCCCAGCACGCCGCCGTACCGCTCTCGGGCGCCGTGCCCGGCGGCCGGCCGCGGCCCGTCGGCCTGGCACTGCTGATCTCGGGCATCGCCTACCTGGTCGGCGCGCTGGGCTCGGGCGTCGTCCTGCTGGCCCTGGTTGGCCTGCGCAACGAGGTCACCGCGCAGTACGAGCAGAACGACCTCCTGCAGCGTCAGCTCGACAGCGCCGGGATCACCGCCGCCGAGATGGTCACCCTCGGCACCTGGCTGTTCGGCGGGTGGCTCGTCCTCTCGCTCGTCGGTCTGGCCGCCACCGCGTGGGCCGCCTCCGGCGCGCCGCTGGGCTGGTGGGCGCTCGTCGTCGTGAGCGTCGTCACGGCCGGCTTCGCGGCTCTCGGGCTGCCCGTCGGCCTGGTGTGGATCCTCGGAGCCATCGTGGTGATCGTCCAGCTGTCGCGTCCTGAGGCGAAAGCGTGGTTCCGCCGGGCATGATCGTGCTCACACCGGCCACTCCGGCGTGAACCGATGAAAAAGGCTCGTTAGGCTGGATCTCATGTCCATGGTCCGAGCGTCCTATCGTCCACACGTCGTCGTCGTGGGAGGCGGATTCGGCGGACTGGCCCTGGTGCGCAAGCTCGCGCGAGCCGACGTCGACATCACCCTGATCGACCGGCACACCTACAACACGTTCCAGCCGCTGCTCTACCAGGTGGCCACGGCCAGCCTGAACCCCGGCGACATCACGTGGTTCCTGCGCGCCGTGCGCGCCAAGCAGGACAACATCCGCTTCCTCAAGGGCACCGTCGTGTCGATGGACCACGAGGCCAAGTCGGTGCTGCTCGACGGCAACATCACGGTCACCTACGACTACCTCGTGCTCGCGAACGGCGTCACGGCCAACTACTTCGGCATCCCCGGTGCCGAGGAGTTCGCGATGCCGCTCTACCGCCGCTCGCAGGCGCTCGCCCTGCGCGACCTGATCTTCGCCAACCTCGAGAACGCCGCGGTCAACGGCCAGGACCAGGACCTGCGCGTCGTCGTGGTCGGCGGTGGCGCCACCGGCGTCGAGACCGCGGGCGCGCTCGCCGAGATGCGCAACCTCGACATGCCGACCACCTACCCCGAGCTGGACTCCAAGCGCATCCACATCTCGCTGGTGGAGATGGGCGAGCACGTGCTTGCGCCCTTCCACCCGAAGCTGCGCGAGTACGCCAAGAAGGAGCTCGTCAAGCGCGGCATCGACCTGCGCCTGAAGACCGCCGTGAAGGAGGTCCGCCGCGACGGCGTGCTCATCGAGAACGACGGCCACCAGGAGTTCCTCAGTGCCGGCATCGTCGTGTGGGCCTCCGGCGTCGCCGCCCACGGCGTGGTGAAGGACTGGGGCCTGCCGCAGGGCCGTGGCGGCCGCATCGAGGTCGACGAGCACCAGCAGGTCCGCGGGATGCCGGGCGTCTTCGCGATCGGCGACATCTCGGTCAACCCCGACTCGCCGCTGCCCCAGCTGGGCCAGCCGGCGATCCAGGGCGGCAAGCACGTCGCCAAGGTGATCAAGGCGCGCGTCTCGGGCAAGAGCCTGCCCAAGCCGTTCAAGTACTTCGACAAGGGCACGATGGCCACGATCGGGCGCGCCGCCGCGATCGCCGAGGTCCGTGGCCTGCCGCGGCTCAAGGGCTTCCCGGCCTGGTTCATCTGGGTCACGGTCCACGTCGCCCTGCTGCTCGGCAACCGCAACCGCTTCGCCACCATGACGAACCTGACGCTCAAGTACCTCCTGTGGCGCAGCCACAACGCGATCGTCGGCGAGACGCCGTACGTGATCGCGCACGAGCCGAAGATCGTCTCCGGCAGCGACATCGAGACGGTGCCGCCGAAGAAGTCGGCGCGGTCGGCCCGCAAGTCGATCTCGAAGAAGGCCCAGGTGCGCAAGGCCGTCGCGCAGCAGACGATCGACGAGATCGACGAGCCGCGCGACTGATCAGGCCAGCGCGGCGGCCAGCTCGTCGCGCGCGGTCAGCAGCGACGGCCCGTACCAGGTGAGCGCCCGGCCGCTGCACAGCGCGGTGGGCACCGCCCGGAACGCCTCGGGCCCGTCGGCGCCCGTGAACACGTAGGGCTCGTCCGGCAGCAGGACGAGGTCCAGGTCGGCGGAGTCCAGGTCGCCCACCTCCACGTGGGGATACCGGTCGGCGGCGTCGGCGAAGGCGTGCACCAGCCCGAGCCGCCGCAGCAGGTCGCCGGTGAACGTGTCGCGGCCGACGACCATCCACGGATCGCGCCAGATCGCCACGGCGACGCGGCGGCCGTCGGGGGCGGCCGGCTCGCTCCACGCCCGCTCGGCCTCGTCGAGCCACGCGGGGACGTCCCAGTCGAGCGCCGTGGCGAACAGGCGACGCAGGCTGGCGAACGCCTCGTCGAGCGTGGTGATGTCGGTGACCCACACCCGCACGCCCGCCGCGCGCAGGCGTGTGACGTCGAGCTCGCGGTTCTCCTCCTTGTTCGCGATCACGAGGTCGGGGGAGAGCGCCTCGATCGCCGTGCGGTCGGGGTTCTTCGTCCCGCGCACGCGGGCGACCTCGAGCCCGGCCGGGTGGGTGCACCAGTCGGTGGCGCCGACGAGTGCCTCGGGTCGCGTGGCGGCGATCGCCTCGGTGAGGGACGGAACGAGGCTGACGACGCGCCGGGCAGGGCCGAGCGGCGGGAGGTCGAAGCCGAGGTCATCGTGCATCTCGGCCCACCCTAGGGTGGAAACCATGACTGAGTGGAACGCCGCAGGCGAGTGGACGGACATCCGGTACGAGACGACGACCGACGGGATCGCGAAGATCACGATCTGTCGCCCCGAGGTCCACAACGCGTTCCGCCCGCAGACGATCCGCGAGATCTCGCGCGCCCTCACAATCGCGCGTGACGACGAGTCGGTCGGCGTCATCGTGCTGACGGGCGAGGGCGAGAAGGCCTTCTGCTCCGGCGGCGACCAGCGGGTGCGCGGCGACTCGGGCTACAAGTCCGACGAGGGCGCCACCGGCCGGTTCGACGTCACCGACCTGCACGTGCAGATGCGTCGCACCCCCAAGCCGATCGTCGCGATGGTGGCCGGCTGGGCCATCGGCGGCGGCCACGTGCTGCACCTCGTCTGCGACCTCACGATCGCGGCCGACAACGCCCGCTTTGGCCAGGTCGGTCCCAAGGTCGGCTCGTTCGACGGCGGCTACGGCGCGAGCATCCTGTCCGACCTCGTCGGCCCGAAGAAGGCCAAGGAGATCTGGTTCCTGTGCCGCCAGTACGACGCGAACGAGGCCATGAGCATGGGCCTGGTCAACACCGTCGTGCCGCTCGCCGACCTCGAGGCCGAGACCCTGAAGTGGTGCCGCGAGATGCTGCAGCTGTCGCCGTGGGCGCTGCGCCTGTCGAAGCTCAGCTTCCACGCGCACGAGGACGGCTACGCGGGCATCCAGCAGCTCGCCCACGACGCCAACCTGCTGTTCTACGGGCAGGCCGAGGCGCAGGAGGGTCGCGACGCCTACAAGGAGAAGCGCACCCCGGACTTCAGCCGTTTCCCGCGGCGACCCTGAGGTCGGGAAACCGCAGGCGCACCACGCGTCCCGTGCGTTAAACCGTCCTGAAGGCTGACCCCCAGCGCAACATACCCTTCCGCGAACACGTCCGGAGCAAGCAAGATGGCGGGCAATCCCCCTGCCGGTGGTGCCCCACCAGACGCTCTGCCGGACCCGTCCGAAGGGAAGTCCGTCCGTGCGCACCACCCGTCTGCTGGCCTCTGCCGCGAGTATCGCGCTCCTGGCATCCGTGCTGGGCTCGAGCCCAGCCACCGCCGAGAAGCCCACCGCTCCACCGTCCGCCACCGTCCGCTCCGCTCCCGAGCCCACGACCCCCGGGTCTCTCACCGCGAAGGCCGCGCGCGCGGCCGCCGCCGAGGACGAGCCCGAGGGCGCCCTGGCGATGCCGGACTCTTACCCGGTCCAGCCGAAGCTCAAGGTGTACCCCGACGCCAAACCCCGACGCGGCCGACACGGGCAATCTCATCGGGTATGACGACATCGCCCCGCGGCTGCAGTCGCTGATGCGCGCGTCCGACCGGGTCTCGACGCAGATCGTCGGTGAGTCCACGCAGGGCCGCCAGCTGTACCTGGTCACGGTCACCGCGCCGGAGGACGATGAGCAGACCGCCCAGCAGACGGCATGGCGCAAGAAGATCCGCACGAACCCCGGCGAGGCCGCGACCGACACGGCGCTGAAGTCGGGCTACAAGACCCCGATCTGGATCAGCTCGAACATCCACGGCAACGAGTGGGAGGGCACCGACGCGTCGCTGGACTACGTCGAGGAGCTGGCCACCGCCCCGTGGAACGACGTCAAGTCGCTGATGCGCGGACACCGCCTCTACTTCAGCGTCGTGCTGAACCCCGACGGCCGCACGATCGGCCAGCGACCGACGGCGCTCAACCTGGACGCCAACCGCGACATGATCACGAACACGACGCCCGAGTCGACCTCGTTCGTCCGCACGGCGCACGCGGTGCAGGCGCTCTACGCGGCCGACTTCCACGGCTACACGAGCGTGCTGCAGATCGAGCCGTGCGGCCCGCCGCACGGTGACGACTACGAGTACGACCTGTTCATCCCGCACGCCTACGCCGCGGCGCTGAAGGTCGAGCGGGACGTCGTCGACGCCGAGATCCCCGGCAACACGTACTACAACGTGGTGACCGGCCAGGTCGTGCCCGAGAACACGAGCGACGACACCGACCACATCAAGATCCCCTACCGCGACACCCCGACCGGCTGGGACGACTTCCCGCCGATCTTCACGGCGCAGTACGCCGCGTTCGCGGGCGCCGTCAGCAACACGGTGGAGCTTCCGAAGGGCCGCCCGAACGGCAGCTCCCAGACGCCCGCGAGTGCCACCATCAACGTGGCCGTGGCGAAGAAGACGATGGAGAGCCTGGTCGACTACGTCGTGGCCAACGACGACGCGATGCTCGCCGACCAGGTCGAGTTCTTCCGGCGCGCGAACGTCGGCGCCGAGCGCGTCGCGCTCACGCAGGCGAACATCGACGCGGTCCCCGGGCCGGCCGAGTGGAAGCCGCTGTGGAACGACTCCGACGACCAGACGGCCGTGCAGTACCCCCGCGCGTTCGTCATCCCGGTCGGCGAGGGTCAGCGGTCCATCTCCGACGCGCGCTTCCTGGTGTCGCGCCTGCTGATGCACAACATCGCGGTCCGTCGCCTCGACGCGGCGACCACGATCGACGGCACGTCGTATCCCGCGGGCTCGTACGTGGTCGACATGTCGCAGCCCAACCGCAACCTGGCGCACGCCCTGCTGGCGCCGGGCTCGGACATCTCGAACAAGCCCGGGATCCTGAGCATGTACGACGTGTCGGCGTGGAGCTGGAGCCACCTCTGGGGCGTCGACGTGGACTCGTTCGGCACCACGGGCGAGGGCTCGCTGCCGGCGTCCACGAAGGTCACCACCGGCAACGCCGACGGCAAGGTCGCCTCGGGCGGCTCGTACCTCACGTTCGAGCTGGCAGGCGTCAACGACTTCCGCACGCTGAACGCGCTGCTGGAGGACGAGGTCGCGGTGTCGGTGCTGGCCGACGGCTCGGCGATCGTCGAGGCCGACGAGGCCCGCGACGCGCTCGAGGACGCCGCCGAGGAGTTCGACGTCGACGTCGACGAGGCGACGGCGACCGAGATCGCGCAGCTGTCCGACGAGTCCACCCGTGGGCTGCAGGACCTGAAGATCGGCTACACCGGCAACCAGGACGACCTGCTCTCGCTGACGCAGCTCGGCTTCGACGACCTGCAGGCGGTCACGGCCGCCACGATCACCGCCAACCCGGCGATCCTCGACGGCGTCGACGTGCTGTGGCTCGGCTCGGCGCTGAGCTTCAACGACAGCCAGGCCGCCGGCCGCGCTGCGGTGCAGGCCTTCGTCGACGCCGGTGGCAGCATCGTCGGTCGCGCGGCGGGTGCCTTCAACGCGGCGAAGACGTTCGGCCTCATCGCCGACGGCACCGCGGTGGTGGGCAACGGCTCCGGCAACGGCATCGTCACGATCGACACCACCGAGGCGGGAGTGCTGAAGCCGTACGCGCAGAAGTTCGCCTTCGTCTACCCGGCCACGTGGTTCACGGGGCTGCCGGAGTCGGTCACGGTCGAGCAGCGGTACGCCACGGGCAACCCGCTGCTGTCGGGTCACTGGCGTGACACGAACGGCTCGAACGGTCCGCTGAACGCGGCGGGCCAGCCGGCCGCGGTCTCGGCCGCGCTGCCCTCGGGTGCCAAGGCGTTCGTGTTCGGCACGTCGCCGGTCTACCGTTCGCACACCAAGGGTGGCCAGAGCCAGGCGGCGCGCGCGCTGTTCTGGGCGGCGCCCGAGGGCGAGGGTGTTCCGGCGCCTGCCCCGGTGGTGGCCACGACGACGACGCTGAAGGTCCCGGCGACGGCGACCTACGGCCGGTCGATCAGCGCCACGGTCAAGGTGACCGCGGCCGGTGCGCAGAAGCCTGCCGGAACGGTGCAGGTGCGTGAGGGCTCGAAGGTGCTCGCCTCGCGGGCGCTGCCGGCGAGCGGCACGGCGACCCTGAGCGTGTCGGGCCTCAAGCCCGGCTCGCGACGCCTGACGGCGCACTTCGTCCCGTCGGGTGCGGGCTTCGCGCCGTCGGCCTCGGCTCCGGCCACGGTCAGGGTCGCCAAGGCGACCTCGCGCACCGGCGTCAGGGCCAAGGCGCTCGGGAAGGGCCGCGTCCAGGTCACCGTCACGGTGAAGTCGTCGGCGGGCACGCCCACCGGCTCCGTGCGGGTCAAGGTCGGCTCCTCGACCAAGGTGGTGAAGCTGCGCAACGGCAAGGCCACGGTCACGCTGAAGTCGGCCAAGGGCAAGCGCACCGTCTGGGCCCGCTACGGCGGCTCGTCGCTGCTCTCGCCCAGCGCGAACGCGACCACGGTCCGCGTCCGCTGACGGGCTGACAGTTTCCCCGGTTAAGTGGGTTTCCTGTCACTTAACGAGGTTCGCGAACCTCGTTAAGTGACAGTTTCCCCGCTTAACCGGGGAAACTCCGTCCGTCAGGCCCGCACGTGGTGGCGCCCCATCGGCAGGATCATGGGGCGGCCGCTGGTGGGGTCCTCGACCACGCGGGCGTCGAGGCCGAACACGATCTTGACCGTCTCCTGCGTCAGCACCTCCTCGGCCGAGCCCTGGGCGTGGATGAGCCCGCGGTCCACGGCGACGAGGTGGTCGGCGTAGCGCGCGGCGAGGTTCAGGTCGTGCAGCACCATCGCGATCGTCGTGCCGCGCGTGCGGTTGAGGTCGGTCAGCAGGTCCAGCACCTCCACCTGGTGGCACACGTCGAGGAACGTGGTCGGCTCGTCGAGCAACAGAACCTCGGTCTGCTGGGCGAGCGCGAGGGCGATCCAGACCCGCTGGCGCTGACCGCCGGAGAGCTCGTCGACGACGCGGTCGGCCAGCTCGAGCACGCCCGTGTCCTCGAGTGCGGAGGCCACGATCGCGTCCTCGTCGGCAGTCCACCGCGCGAAGGAGCGGCGATGCGGGTGACGGCCCTGCGCCACGAGCTCGGCGACCGTGATGCCCTCGGGCGCGATGGGCGACTGGGGCAGCAGGCCGAGGCGTCGCGCGACCTGCTTGGTCGGCATCGAGTGGATGTCGCTGCCGTCGAGCAGGACGCGGCCGGACTGGGCGGGCAGCAGGCGCGCGAGACCGCGCAGGAGCGTGGACTTGCCGCACGCGTTCGCGCCGACGATCGTCGTGATCTTCCCCGCCGGCAGCGACAGGGTGAGGTCGGAGACGATCGGCCGGTCGCCGTAAGCGAGGGTCAGTGACTCGGTGGTCAGGGTGGTGGTCACAGGGAGCCTCCCGTGCGCTGGGTGCGGATGAGCAGGTAGATCAGGAACGGTGCGCCGAGCGCGCCGGTGATGACGCCGACGGGGTAGCGCGTGTCGAAGGCGTACTGGCCGATGAGGTCGGCCGCCAGCACGAGCGTGGAGCCGACCAGCGCCGAGGGCAGCATCAGCGAGCCGCGGTGGCCGACCAGGCGCGTGGCGATCGGCCCGGCCATGAACGCGACGAACAGGATGGGCCCGGTGGCTGCGGTGGCGAACGAGGCCAGTGCCACCGCGACGAGCACGAGCATCCGCCGCGTCGTCTCCACCGGGACGCCGAGTCCGGCGGCCAGGTCCTCGCCGAGCCGCAGCAGCGCCAGACGAGGCCCGAGCAGCAGCAGGACCGGCGCCAGGAAGACGAAGGGGACGGCCACGATCGCCACGGTCTCCCACGTCGCGAGGTTGAGGCTGCCGTTCAGCCAGCGCATCGCCCGCTGCAGGTCGAGCTCGTTGGCGTAGACCAGCAGGTACGACGTGACGCTGTGCAGCATCGCGGCGATGCCGATGCCGACGAGGATGAGGCGCGTGCCGACCGCCTTGCCGGAGGCGGCGAGGCCGTAGATGAGGGCGGCGGTGGCGACGCCGGCCACGACGGCGCCGAGCGAGACCGCGAGGCCGCTCGCGCCCAGCACGACGATGCCGAACAGGGCGGCGGCGTTGGCGCCGTTCGTGATGCCGATGATGTCCGGGCTCGCCAGCGGGTTGCGCAGCATCGTCTGGAAGGTGATGCCCGCCAGGCCGAACGCCGCGCCCGCGAGCACCGCGAGGACGGATCGGGGCAGGCGCAGCTCGCCGACGATGAACGAGGCGCCCGGCACCTGCTCGCCGATGATGACGCGCCAGACGTCGCCGAGCGAGTAGACGGGGTCGCCGGCGCTCAGGGAGACGACGAACAGCACGACGAGGGTGATCGCCAGGCCGACGACGGTCCAGGTGGCGCGGCGCGCGCCGCGGGTGCGGGCGGCGTGGACGATCTCGGTGCCGGTGGGGAGGGTCATGGTCATGTGGCACCCCCGGTGCGACGCAGGACGACCCAGAGGAAGACGGGTCCGCCGATGAGGGCGGTGATCACGCCGACGTCGATCTCGCCCGGGCGGCCCAGCACGCGACCGACGACGTCGGCCAGGGTCAGCAGGGTGGCGCCGACGGTGGCGCACACCGGCAGCAGCCAGCGGTGGTCGGCCCCGACCACGAGCCGGCACAGGTGCGGCACGACGAGACCGACGAAGCCGATGGGCCCGGCCAGCGCGGTGGCGGCGCCGCAGAGGATGATCGCCCCGGCGGCGGCCAGCAGGCGCGTCCGGACGACCGAGACGCCCAGTCCGGCGGCGGCCTCGTCGCCCAGGGCGAGGATGTTCAGGGAGCGGGCGCTGGCGAAGCAGATCGCCGCGCCGACGACGAGGATCGGCAGCACCATCAGGGTGTCGGAGTTCTCGGCGCGTCCCACGCTGCCCACCTGCCAGAACCGGAAGACTCGCATGACGTCGATCCGCGGCAGCAGGATCGCGCTCGAGAGCGAGGTGAAGGCGGCGGTGGTGATCGCGCCGGCCAGCGCCAGCTTGAGCGGAGTGGGCCCGCCGGGGCCCAGCGATCCGACGAGGTAGACGAAGACAGCCGCCAGCGCGGCGCCGGTGAGCGCGAAGAAGATGTACTCGGGCATCGATGCGGCGGCGAAGAACGCGATGCCGATCACGACGAGCAGCGAGGCGCCCGAGTTGATGCCGAGGATGAACGGGTCGGCGAGCGGGTTGCGGGTGACGGCCTGCAGCACGGCACCGGCGATGCCGAGGGCGGCGCCCACGAGCACGGCGAGGATCGTGCGCGGCACGCGTGAGCGGATCGCGGCGGAGGTGACGTCGTCACCGTTGCCGGTGAGCGCCTCCACGACGTCGGACAGGCTCACCACCCGCGCGCCGAACGCGACCGAGAGGAACACCGCGGCGACGAGCGCCACGATGCTGACGAGGAACCACCACGGGGGCTGCCGCGTCAGCGCGGCAGCCCCCACGGTCGGATCGGTCGTCGTGGTCACTTCACCTTCGCGGCTGCGTCCGCGAGCAGGGCGACGTAGTCGTCGATCATCCACGGGATGGACAGGGCCGAGGGCGACACGGCCGCGGCCATCGGCGTGTTGTCCTCCAGCAGGGCGGCGGAGCCGTTCTTGAACGCGGTGACCTGGCCCAGCAGCGGGTCGGCCTGGACCTTCTTCAGGGCCGCGTCGTCGCCGTAGCCCACGAACACGTCGGCGCCGTTGAGCTCGTCGGCCTTCTCGGAGCTGATCTCCAGGAAGAACTGGTCGCTCCCCTCGGAGGCCTTCGTGACGAAGTCGGGCGTCTCGAAGCCGAGGTCGTTGAGGAAGGTCGCGCGGGTGTCGGACGCGGTGTAGTAGCCGACCTTGCTCAGGTCGCTCGGGTCGATCCAGCTCATGACGGCGGTCTTGCCCTTGATCTCCGGCTGCTTCTCGGTGGCGTCGGTGATCTGCTGCTCCAGGTCGGAGATCAGCTGGGTGGCCTCGTCGGACTTGCCGAGCGCCTGGCCCGTGAGCTTGATGGCGTCGCGCCACGAGGTGCCCCAGGCCTGGCCGGGGTAGGCGACGACCGGCGCGATCTTGCTGAGGGTCTCGTACTCCTCCTTCGTCAGGCCGGAGTTGGGCGCGAGGATCAGGTCGGGCGTGGTCTTGGCGACCGCGGTCGCGTCGATGCCGTCGGTCTCGTCGAACAGCACGGGGGCCTCGCCGCCGAGCTCATCGAGCTTGTCCTTGACCCACGGGTGCAGGCCGTCGGTGTCGTCGTCGCCGTAGGTGACCTTGGGCATGCCGACCGGCACGACGCCCAGCGCCAGGGCGGTGTCCTGGTTCGACCACGCGACGGTGGCGACCCGCTTCGGCTGGCTCTTGATCGGCGTCTTGCCGAGCGCGTGCTCGATCGTCACCGGGAAGTTCTCGCCCGAGGCTCCCGAGGACTCGTTCGTGTCGTCGGAGGAGGAGCCGCAGGCGGCAAGGCTGAGCGCGAGGGTCGCGGCGGCCAGCAGGGGTGCGAGGCGCAAGGGAGTACCTTTCATGACGGGTAGGTAAGCCAAGCCTAAGCCTTCCCTCCGCGACGACACCACCGGGATCGGTCCGTGGACGCGCAGGGCGGTGCGGATGGCTACGGTGGAGCCATGCCAGGACTGGACTTCGACCCGCTCGAGCGCGCCGGCGAGCTCTGGGAGGAGCGCATCGGCGACGCGACCTCGATGCGCCTGGCGACCTCGATCATGCGGGTCCACCAGATCGTGCTGGCCCGCCTCGACGGTGCCCTGAAGCCGTTCGGCATCACCTTCGCGCGCTACGAGGTGCTGCGACTGCTGTCGTTCAGCTCCTCGGGATCGCTGCCGCTGTCGAAGATCGGCGAGCGGCTCATGGTGCACCCCACCTCGGTCACCAACGTCATCGACCGGCTCGTCGCCGACGGGCTCGTCGACCGCAACATCGACCCGCGCGACCGGCGCCGGGCGCTCGCCTCGCTCACGCCGGCCGGCACCAAGGTGCTCGACGCCGCCACCGAGGCGCTAACGGAGCTCGACTTCGGCGTGGGCGGCGTCAGCGCGCAGGACCAGCGCACGATCCACGAGCTGCTCACCCCGCTGCGCCGCGACGACTGGAGCTGAGCCCCCGAACGCGAAGCGCCGGCCCACCCGAAGGTGGACCGGCGCTCGGCGTGGATCAGATCAGATGCGGGTCGCGCGGCTGACCGCACCCTGGACGCGCGTGGTCGTCGGGATGTACACGCGGTAGGGGCGCTTCTTCTTGGACTTGAGCGAGTACTTGCCGTGGCCGTTCGCGTTGACCCGGATGGTCTTCACGGTCTTCCACTTCTTGCCCTTCTTGACCTGAAGCTTGACCTTCTTGACCGAGACCCAGCGGGTGCCGGTGAACGTCTTGAAGCCCTTGAGCTTGAACGTGACCTTGGAGCCGCGCTTGGTGATGGGGCTGTAGTTCCACTGCACGCCCTGGCGGACACGGAACGTGAGGGAGTTGGGCGCGATGTGCGTGGCGGTGCCGTCGTAGCGACGGAACGTGATGCGGTCGACGCGGTACGCGCCGGCGCCCCACGAGCTGGGGACGCGGATGGAGCTGCCGTCGAACAGGTCGACGTTGGCGCTGCGGCCGTTCATCGAGAGGCGCGCGGTGGGGATGCTGCTCCAGCCGTCGGGCACGTTGTAGTTGATCGCGGCCGGCACGTAGGTGTTGCCGGTGTAGTAGAGCGTGCCGCGGCCCACGGACAGGCGGGTCACGGACGGCGCGGCTGCCGGGTTGCGCGTGATGGCGCTGGGCGTGGCGACGGACGGCGCGGACGCGGCCTTCGGCGCCGGAGCGATGGCGCCGGACTCGGCAGCCTGGGCAGACACGGGCGTGGCCAGCGAGAGCGCCATGGCGGCCGCGGCGGCGACCGCGACCTGGGTGATGCGTCGGTTCATTTTTCTCCCCGAGACGAAATGTATGAGTTGAGCAGCGTCAGTCTGCCACGGCTGGACCGGATAGTTCCGAAGAACCATCAAGTCGCGGATGTGATCTCAGCCGAGCATCTCGGCGCCGAGGCTCTCCTCCGGCACGCCCAGTCCCTCGACGAGCGCGAGCGTGTGGGGTCGCAGCTTCTCCAGCAGGGCGTTCACCTCGGTGGTGACCGCCTTGGCGCGCGTGTCGCTGATGCGGTTGTGCTCCATGAACCAGGCCTTGTCGCGCTCGATGATGGTGAGGGCGTAGAGGGAGCAGACGTCGCGCAGGACGTCGGCCGCGGCGTCGTCCTCGGTCCGGGCGATGCCGGCGGTGAACGCCTCCAGCACGACCCGGTCGATGTGCACCTGGCCGATCTTGACCACGTGGTCCTGGGCGGCGTTGAACGCGGCGAAGGCGGCGCCCTTGTCGTTGCCGGCGCGGCGCAGGCGCCGGGCGGCCGTCTCGATGACGTGCTGCTCGCGGTCCTCGAAGAGGTCCAGCTGCGTGCCGCGGTCGAGCAGGTTGTGGTCGTCGTCGCGCGAGCGGGCGTCGATCAGCCGCTGGATCAGCTGGGCGGCGGCGGTGCGCTCCTTGACCGTCTCGGCCACGGTGCTGGCGGCGAACTTCACCATGCCGACCGGGTCGAGGCCGGTGACCTCCTGGGCGTACGAGGTCAGCAGCTCCTTGGCGACCAGCTGCAGCAGTACGACGTTGTCACCCTCGAACGTGGTGAACACGTCACTGTCGGCCTTGAGGGTCGTGAGCCGGTTCTCGGCCAGGTACCCGGCACCGCCGCAGGCCTCGCGGCACTCCTGGATCGCGCGGGTCGCGAACGAGGTGAGCGCGGCCTTCAGGCCGGCGGCACGTCCCTCGAGCTCGCGCTGCGCGTGGGCGTCGGGGTCGGCCTCGGTCTGCAGGCGGTGCATGCGCGCGACGAGCTGGTTGTGGGCGAAGCGGAACGCGTAGGCCTCGGCCAGCAGGGGCAGCAGGCGACGCTGGTGCATCCGGTAGTCCATCAGCACGGTCTCCTCGCCCGGCACACCCTCGAACTGACGCCGCTGGAGCGCGTACCGACCGGCGATGCTGAGCGCCACCTCGGCGGCGGCACGGGCGGAGCCACCCACGCTGACTCGGCCGCGGATGAGCGTGCCGATCATGGTGAAGAAGCGCGCGTTGAGGCTGTCGATGGGGGAGGAGTAGACGCCGCCCTCGTCGACGTTGCCGTACCGGTTCAGGAGGTTCTCGCGGGGGATCCGCACCTGGTCGAACATGAGGCGGCCGTTGTCGACACCGCCGAGCCCGCCCTTGAACCCGCAGTCGCTGGTGGTGACGCCCGGCAGGTCCTCGCCGGCCTCGTCGCGGATCGGCACGACGAAGCAGTGCACTCCGTGGTCCTCGCCGAGGGTGATGAGGCGGGCGAACACCGCGGCCACGCGCGCATGTTTGGCGGCGCCGCCGATGTAGTCCTTGCGCGCCGACGGCGTGGGGGAGTGGACCACGAACTCCTGCGTCGCGGGGTCGTACGTGGCCGTGGTCTCGAGGCTCTGCACGTCGCTGCCGTGACCGGTCTCGGTCATCGCGAAGCAGCCGAGCAGGTCCAGGTTGATCAGCGCGGGAATGTACTTCTCGTGGTGGCGCTCGGTGCCGAGGTTCTCGATCGCGCCGCCGAACAGGCCCCACTGCACGCCGGCCTTCACCATGAGCGACAGGTCGAACTGGGCCAGCATCTCGATGCCCGTGACTGCCATCCCCGGATCGCCGGTGCCGCCGTTCTCGGTGCGGAAGCCGGCCGCGGGGATGCCCGTGGGCACGAGCTGCTTCATCTGGTCGAGCACGCGCTCGCGGGCCTCGTCGAGGGTGAGCGAGTGGTCGTACGCCAGGTCCAGCTGCGCCAGCTCCGCCCGGCTCTGCTCACGCACGTGGCGCCACTTGCCGTCGATGGACCGTCGAAGTTCCTCACCGAGACTCATGGGCACAGGCTAGTGGCGGCGGCCCACCACGACACGGCGAAGACTGGTACTCCTGAGGCATGGCCTTCCTGTCCTCCCTGCTGCTCGCGGTGCTCGCGGCGGTCACGCCCGTCACGCTCCCGCCGGCCGGAGGGGTCGCCGACTACCAGCTCGGTGGGGCGTACCGGCCCGCCTCGAAGGTGGACGTCGTCGTGCGCGATCGCACCGAGAAGCCCGCGCCCGGCGTGTACTCGATCTGCTACGTGAACGCGTTCCAGACGCAGCCGGGCAGCCTGCGCTGGTGGAAGAAGAGGCACCCGAGCCTGCTGCTGCGCGACGGCAGGGGACGCGTCGTGCGCGACGCCGGCTGGCCCGACGAGGTGCTGCTCGACCTGCGCTCCCCGGGCAAGCGCGCGGCTGCGGCACGGGTGATGCGGACGTGGTTCGCCTCCTGCGCCGATCGCGGGTACCGGGCGGTGGAGCCGGACAACCTCGACTCGTGGACCCGGTCGAAGCGGCTCATCCGGCGATCGCAGGCGCGGGCCTACGCCAAGCGCCTCGTCACCGCCGCCCACTCCGAGGGCCTCGCCATCGCCCAGAAGAACACCGCCGAGATCAACGGCCGCAGGCTCGGCTTCGACTTCGCGGTGGCCGAGGAGTGCGAGGTGTACCGCGAGTGCGGCCGGTACACGCGGATGTACGGCCGCCACGTCATCGAGATCGAGTACACCGACAACGGCCGCCGCGCGTTCACGCGTGCCTGTCGCGCGCGCGGGTCGAGGATCTCGGTCCTGCTCCGCGATCGCGACGTCGTCCCGCGCGGCGCCAAGGGCCACGTCTACCGCACGTGCTGATCTCTGCCTCGAGGAGAGGGAAAGCGGGGGCTCCCGGCCTGTTAGAGTGCGCCTGAACAATCACCTTCCGCAGTGCCAGGGGAAGCCGGTGCGAATCCGGCGCTGACCCGCAACCGTGAGACCGCCCCTCGGGACGGCGAGCCGGAGCACCTGCCTGTCGGAACCGGCCACACGCTGTCGAGGAACGCAGCGGGCGGAGCTGATGACATCGGCCCCTTCCCGTCCTGTGCAGCGGGAAGGAAACCCCCATGAGTACATCCCTGCGTCGACGCGCCCTCGCGGTGCTCGCAGGCGGCGCGGTCGCGGTGTCCACCGCCGTCGCCGTCGCCCCGGCCGCCTCCGCAGCCCCGAACAGCTACGCCTGGTCCGCGGCCCGCTGGCTCGACGACCAGCTCACCAACGGGCTGGTCCACAACCCCAACTGGGGCGGCTTCGACGACTACGGACTGTCGCTCGACGTGTTCTTCACGCTGAACGACCTCCAGACCCGCCCCTCCACGCAGACGCGCATCATCGAGGCTGTCAGCGCCCGGGTGAGCGACTACACCACCTACGACGACGGCACGAGCGTCACGTTCTACCCCGCGTCGGCCGGGAAGCTCGCCAGCGCGGTCGCCGCGTCGGGCGGCGATCCCCGCAACGTGAACGGCACGGATCTCATCGCCGGTATCGAGAACGTCACCGACGACGCCACGGGCGAGATCGACCCGGATCTCACCTTCGGCGGGGTGGGCCAGGCCTGGGCCACGCGTGCGTTGATCCTCGGTGGGAGTGACGAGGCCGACGAGTCCGTGGCCTACCTGCTGTCGCAGCAGTGCGCGGACGGCTCGTTCAAGCAGGTGTACACCGGTGCCTGCCCGTCCGTGACCGCCATCGACTCGACGGCGTTCGCCGTGGAAACCCTCCTGTCGGCCCGGAGCGAAGGCATCGCGGGCGCCGACGCAGCGATCACCGCCGCCACCGCGGCGATGCTCAAGGCGCAGGCCCAGGACGGCTCCTTCGTCGGCGACGGCGTCCCGAACACCAACTCGACCGGCAAGGCGGCGAAGGTCCTCGCATCGGTCGGCCAGCCGGGCGCGGCCGGATCCGCCGCCGCTTGGGTCGCGAGGCACCAGGTCACCGACGCGGTCGCCGAGGACTCCCGACTGGCCACCGAGACCGGCAGCATCGCCTACGACGTGGCCGCGCTCGCGGACGGCAAGGCGGAGGGCATCACCGACGAGACGCGCGACCAGTGGATCCGAGCTACCACGCAGGCCGCGGCGGGCGTCCAGGCGCAGCTGCCGGCGGCCAGGGTCACCGTCACGAAGGCCGCGGCGTACGTCGCAGCCGGCCGCACGATCAAGGTCACCGCCGCGGGGCTCGCGGCGGGTGAGAAGGTCCGGATCGCCGTCTCCGGCGGAGGGACCGTCACGGGCACGGTCCCGGCGAGCGGCGCCGTCTCGGCCAGCGTCAAGGCTCCCGCCGGCAACGCCGCCCGGACGATCACGGTGACGGGCTCGCGTGCGAACCGAGCCGGCTCGACCACCGTGCCGGTCCTGGCCCAGCGCACGCTGACGACCAAGGTCGCCAGGACCAAGGTCAGGAAGAACAGGTTCCAGCGCGTCGTCGTGGGCGGACTCACCGCCCGCGAGCCGGTGCGCGTCTACTACCGAGGGAAGCTCGTCAAGCGCGGCACGGCCTCGTCGAACGGCACTTACTCCCACACCTTCCGTGTCGGCAAGAAGCTCGGCAAGGCGAAGGTGACGGTCTTCGGCGCGTACGCGAACCGCAGCGGGGCGAAGGTCTTCCGGGTCGTCAAGTGAGCCGACTGCTCCGTCGTGTCCTGGCGGCGACCCTCCTCGGGGTCGCCGCCGGACCCGCGTCCCTCAGCGCACCGGCCCAGGCCGCGGCGTGCAGCGGCAGCCAGGGCGTCACGGTCGTGGTGGGCTCGAGCGTCGGGTGCGACTCCGACGGTGGTGGCCGTGCCGCGAGCAACTTCACCGAGGCCGGCCACCGGCTGACCTACGCGTCGCGCGCTCCGGGATTCGTGTGCCGTGTCGACGGTGCGCCCGCGTCGGACCCCTGCGTCGAGGCCTCCCCGAGCGACGCCTACTGGGCGCTGTTCTATTCGGACGGGAAGTCCGGCTGGGCCTACTCGAGCCTGGGCGCCTCCGCGCTGAAGGTGCCGCAGGGCGGCTCCGTCGCGTTCGTGTTCCAGACCTCGTCCTCGCGCACGTGGCCGTCGGTGCAGCCCACGGTCGCACCGGAGCCCACCCGGGAGACGACGCGTCCGACCTCCGGGACGTCGAAGCCGGGTGCGAAGGACAAGCCGCGCCCGAAGGGCTCGACCGAGCGCACCACCGCGACCGCCGCGCCGAAGGCGGCCGTCCCCGGCGCCTCGGCGACCCCGTCCGCGGGGACCTCGCCGGCCACGTCGGGGCCGACCCCGTCGGCGACCCCGTCGTCCGGTGCGACGCCCAGCGCCGAGGCGCCGACGACCTCCGGTGGGGACGAGCCCGTCGCCGGAGCACCGGCGGTCCAGCCGACGGCCGGTGAGGCCGGGTCCGACTCGACGTCGCCCGCCGCGCTGGTCGCGGGAGCCGGCGTCGTGGTGCTGCTGGCCGCCGCCGGGGGCGTCACGTGGTACCGACGCCGGTCGGGCTGACGGTCGCGGGGGAGTAGACTCGCGGGCGTTGGACCAACGTCCGGCCCAGGGGAAACCGGTGAGATTCCGGTGCTGTGCCGCAACCGTGAGCCCCGCCCCACCCGGCGGAGCGAGCCGGGAACCCGCGCCGGACGGCCACCACCACATGTTGTCGCGCAACGACGGGTGGGCGATCGCCCTCGTGGACCTCGCCCCCGTACCGCGGGGAAGGGGACCGGATGACCGCCGTCGTCGACTCCACCCCCGTCAGGAGCCCCGCCACCGGGCGTCCCCGGCGCGAGCTGCACCCCGGCGCGTGGTGGCTGTGGGCGCTCGGCCTCGCGGCGGGCGCGTCGTTCACGCTCAACCCCTTCCTGCTGCTGGTCATCGTCGCGATCGCGGCGCTCGTGGTGGCGGCGTGCCGCGGCGACGCCCCGTGGGCGCTGTCGTTCCGGTACTACCTGTACTTCGGGCTGCTCATCGTGGTGATGCGCGTCGTCTTCCGCATCCTGCTCGGCGGCGGCTCGGCACCGGGCGACCCCGTGCTGTTCGGCCTGCCCGAGATCCCGCTGCCCGAGGTGGCGCGGGGCGTCCAGCTGCTCGGTGACGTCACGGTCAACGAGGTGCTGCTGGGCCTCTACGACGGCATGCGCCTGGCCACGCTGATCATCTGCATCGGCGCGGCGAACTCCCTGGCGAACCCCAAGAAGCTGCTCGCCGCCGCGCCGCCGGCGCTCTACGAGGTCGGCGCGGCCCTGGTCGTCGCCGTCTCGGTCTTCCCCCAGCTGGCCGAGAGCGTGCGCCGGGTGAACCGCGCGCGCAAGCTGCGCGGTGACGCGAGCCGCGGCACCGGCGCGATGCACCGCATCGTCATCCCCGTGCTGGAGGACGCCCTCGACCGCTCGATGACGCTCGCCGCCGGGATGGACGCGCGGGGCTACGGCCGTTCCGGCACGGTCGCGCCTCGCGACCGCTTCGCCACGGGGGTGCTGATGCTGGTGGGCCTGTTCGGCCTCAGCGTGGGCACCTACGGCTACCTCGACGGCACGGCCCCGCGCTTCCTGTCCTACCCGATGCTGGCCCTCGGCCTGGTCTTCGCGGTGCTGGCCCTGCGGTCGGCGGGACGCCGGGTGCACCGCACCCGCTACCGTCCCATCGCCTGGCAGGTGGCCGAGTACCTCACCGCGGCGTCCGGCCTCGCCGTAGCGATCGGACTCAAGGTGCTTTCGACGCAGCAGATCCCCGTGATCTACCCCGACGTCCCGGGCTGGCCGTCGCTCAGCGTGCTGTCGCTCGTGGTGGTCGCCATCGGGATCCTGCCCGTGTTCGTCGCCCCGCAGGCGCCCGTCGCCCACGACCACGTGGGAGGCGAGGACGCATGATCTCGTTCGACGACGTGACCTTCTGGTACGACGGCGCCCAGGACCCGACGCTGCGCGACGTCTCCCTCGAGATCGAGGAGGGCGAGCTCGTGCTGGTGTCCGGCCGCACCGGCTCGGGCAAGTCGACGCTGCTGGGGATGCTCAACGGCCTCGTGCCCCACTTCACCGGCGGCACGCTCGGCGGCGACATCCGCATCGACGGCTCGTCCGTCCTCGGCAGGCCGCCGCGCGAGCTGGCGCACCTCGTGGGCTACGTCGCGCAGGACCCGGCCTCGGGCTTCGTGGCCGACGTGGTCGAGGAGGAGCTCGCCTACGGCATGGAGCACCTCGGCCTCGACCCGCAGACGATGCGTCGCCGCGTCGAGGAGACGCTCGACCTGCTCGGCATCGCCGACCTGAGGCGCCGCTCGGTGCGCTCGCTGTCGGGTGGCCAGCAGCAGCGCGTCGCGATCGGCTCCGTGCTGACGATGCACCCTCGCGTGCTCGTGCTCGACGAGCCCACCTCGGCGCTCGACGCCACCGCGGCCGAGGACGTCCTGGCCACGATCGCGCGCCTCGTCGACGACCTGGCGCTCACCGTCGTCGTCGCGGAGCACCGGATGGAGCGCGTCGTGCCGTTCGCCGACCGGCTCGTCGTGGTCGAGGACGGCCGGGTCCGCATCGGCGAGACGGCGGCCCTGCTCGTGGACGCGCCGGTCGCGCCGCCGCTCGTGCACCTCGGACGCCTCGCCGACTGGAGCCCGCTGCCGCTGTCCGTCCGTGAGGCGCGGCGCCGGGTGAGGCCGCTCGCCTCGCGGCTCGGTCCGCCGCCCGTTCACGTGCCGTTCGAGCGTCCGCCGGCGCTGCGAGCGCGGGGGATCACCGTGCAGTACGGGCGCTTCGCGGCCGTGAAGGAGGTCGACCTGGAGGTCGGCCACGGTGAGGTCGTCGCGCTCATGGGCCGCAACGGGTCGGGCAAGAGCTCGCTGCTCTGGGCCGTGCAGGGCACGGGCGCGCGGGCCGCGGGCGTCGTCGACGTCGACGGGGTGGACCCGGGCGACGTGCGCCCGGCCGAGGCGCGGATGCTGGTCGGCCTGGTCCCGCAGACCTCCTCCGACCTGCTGTACCTCGAGACCGTCGACCGCGAGTGCGCCGCCGCCGACGACCAGTCCGTCGTCGACCCGGGGACCTGCCGCGCGCTGCTCGACCGTCTCGCGCCGGGCATCCCCGGCGACCGTCATCCGCGCGACCTCTCGGAGGGGCAGAAGCTGGCCCTCGTCCTGGCGATCGTCCTCACGGCCCACCCCGCGGTGGTCGCGCTGGACGAGCCGACCCGCGGCCTCGACTACCCGGGCAAGGCGGCCCTCGCGGCGATCCTGCGCGACCTCGCCGCCGAGGGTCGCGGGATCGTCGTGTCCAGCCACGACGTGGAGTTCGTCGCCACCGTGGCCGACACCGTCGCGGTGATGGCCGAGGGCGAGATCGTCTCCACGGGGCCGGTCCGCACGGTGCTGGCGGAGTCGCCCGCCTTCGCGCCCCAGGTGTCGAAGGTGCTCGGTCACGACTGGCTCACCGTCGACGAGGTGTCGGCCGCGCTGCCCACGGAGGTGGTCCGGTGAGCGGCCTGCGATCCGCCGAGGCCGTCCCGGTCACCCTGCGGTCCGCGCTCGTGCTCGGCGCCGCCAGCGTCGCGGGGCTGCTCATGCTGCTGTGGCCGCTGATCTTCGCGCCCGCGCCGGACCAGACCCGTGTGGACCAGCCCTTCATCTTCATGGTCCTGATGCCGGTGGTCGTCCTCGTGGTGATCGCGGAGCTCTCCGAGGGCGGACTGGACTCCAAGGCGCTCGCGATGCTGGGGGTGCTGAGCGCGATCAACGCCGCCGTGCGGCCCCTCGGCGCGGGCGTGGCCGGTGTCGAGCCGATCTTCTTCCTGCTGATCCTCGGCGGTCGCGTCTTCGGGCCGGGCTTCGGCTTCGTGCTCGGGTGCACGAGTCTGTTCGCGTCGGCGCTGCTCACCTCCGGCGTGGGGCCGTGGCTGCCGTTCCAGATGCTGTGCGCGGCATGGGTCGGCATGGGCGCCGGTTTGCTGCCGCGGCGGTTCACCGGGCGGTCGGAGATCGCCGTGCTCGCGGTCTACACGGTGATCGCGGCGTTCGCCTACGGGCTGCTGATGAACCTGTCGTCCTGGCCGTTCACCCTCGGCATCGCGATCCCCGGCGCGGAGGACTCGCTGGCCATGGTGCCGGGCGACCCCGTGCTGGAGAACCTCCAGCGCTTCCTCGTCTTCACCCTGCTCACCTCGTTCTGGGGCTGGGACCTCGGCCGCGCGATCACGAACTGCGTGTTGGTGCTCGTGCTCGGGCCGGCCGTCCTGGCCACGTTGAGGCGCGCCGCCCGGCGCGCCCGGTACCTCTCCAAGGAGTCCACATGAAGAGCCTGCTCGCCCGCCTCGCCGCGGTGACCCTGCTGTCGGCGAGCGTCGTCGCGCTGCCGACGACGGCCACCGCCGAGGAGTCCTGCGAGGCGGCCGGTGACGTCCCGATCGTGCTGGAGTTCGGCTCGCTCGACGGCGAGGACCGGGTCGTGTGTGCCCAGGACGCCGTGGGCACGACCGGCCTCGAGGCCCTCAACGCCGCCGGCGTCGAGACCGCGGAGACGAGCGGTGCGATGCCGATGGTGTGCCGCATCGACGGACTGCCGGCACCGGAGCAGGAGAAGTGCGGCAACGCGCTGAACGGCCCGGGCTACTGGGCGTTCCTGGTGGCCCAGGAGGGCCAGGACTGGGGCTACGCCTCGGTGGGCCTGCAGGAGTACGAGCTCGTCCCGGGCGACTTCATCGCGCTCAAGTACCACCTGATGGCCGACGGCGAGAACGTCCCGGTCGACGCCGCCGCCGACGCCTCCACGCGTGCCGATGCCGAGGTCGCGGACCACGAGAACCACGGCGACCAGGCCGTGACCGACGATGAGTCGTCCTCCCTCGCCACGGTCGCGCTGCCCATCGCGATCGTCGCCGCCCTGCTGGTGGCCGTGGCCGCCTTCGTCGTCGCGCGCCGCCGCCGCGACTGACCCTGGGAGCGGCAGGCGTCAGTCGGCCGCGGCCAGCAGCTCGGCGCTGGCCTGCTCGATCGCCTCGGGCGAGAGCACGTGCGCGATCGCCATGGCCGCGGCGCCCAGGACGCCGGACTGCTCGCCGCTGACCGACGGCACGATGCGCAGGTGCTCGGTGGCCAGCGGCAAGGAGCGCCGGTAGACCTCCTCGCGGATGCCGGCCAGCAGGTGCTCGCCGGCCTCGGCGAGGGCGCCGCCGATCACGACGACCGACGGGTTGATGAAGTTCACGATCATCGCCAGCACGTCGCCGATGTCGCGGCCCGCCTGGCGCACCGCCTGGATCGCGGCCAGGTCGCCGGAGCGGACGAGATCGACGACGTGGGTCGCCGTGGTCACCCCGGGCCGGTCCAGCACCCGCGCGATCGCGGGCCCGGCGGCCAGCGCCTCGAGGCAGCCGACGTTGCCGCAGCGGCACAGCACGTCGCTGCCGCGGGAGACGCGGATGTGCCCGATGTCCCCGGCGGTGCCCTGCCCGCCGCGCTGGAGCGCGCCGCCGGCGATGATGCCCGCGCCGATGCCCGTGGCCGCCTTGATGAGGATCAGGTCGTCCTCGTCGGGGAACTGGGTGTCCTGCTCGCCCAGCGCCATGATGTTCACGTCGTTGTCGATGAGCACGGGCACGTCGAACGAGCGCCGGACGAACTGCGGCACGTCGAACCGGTCCCACCCGGGCATGATCGGCGGGTTGATCGCGCGACCGGTCGAGTGCTCCACGGGGCCGGGCAGGCCGATGCCGATGCCGGCGAGGTCCGTGCGGGGGCGGCCGGTCTGAAGCATCAGGCGGTCGACGGTCGCGGTCACCCAACGCAGGACGGGCACGGGGCCGTCGGCGATGTCCAGGTCCTCGCGATCCTGCGCCAGCACGGCACCGGAGAGGTCGACGATCGCGGCGCGGGCGTGCCGGGCGCCGAGGTCGATCGCGGCCACCACGCGCGCCCCGGTGTTGACCGCGAGCAGCGACGGCGGACGGCCGCCCGTGGAGCTGCGGCCCCCGTACGGCGCGATCAGCCCGAGCTTCAGAAGGAGGTCCACGCGTGAGGCCACGGTGGAGCGCGCCAGACCACTCGACGCCGCCAGCTCGGCGCGGGTCATGGGCCGACCCTCGCGCTGGAGCAGTGCGAACACGTCGCTGGTCTTCACGGTGCTGATTCAACCATTCCGCCTTTTGAACGTCCAGCCGACAACTTTTACCGAATACTCGACAGAAGTGGAGATCTGTGTCACAGTGCTTGCGTGAACGAGGCTGACCCGAACGTGCGCGAGAACGCGCCGGTGCTGCGCGTCCGCGCCGTGACGAAGGCCTTCGTCGGCAACCAGGTCCTCCACGGTGTGGACCTCGATCTGGTCGCCGGACAGGTGCTCGGACTCGTGGGCGAGAACGGCGCCGGGAAGTCGACGCTGATGAAGATCCTCGCCGGCGTGCACCCGGCCGACTCCGGCTCCATCGAGCTCGACGGCGAGGCGGTGACCTTCAGCCACCCGGTCGAGGCCCAGCGCGCCGGACTCGCCACGGTCTTCCAGGAGTTCAACCTGCTGCCCGAGCGGACCATCGCCGAGAACATCCACCTCGGTCGCGAGCCCCGTGGACGCGGTGGCCTCGTCGACACGCGCCGCATGGAGCAGGAGACCACCGCGCTGCTGAGCGGGCTGGGCATCGAGGGCCTGCGCGCGTCGCGCCGGGTCCGCTCGCTCTCGGTCGCCGAGCAGCAGATCGTCGAGATCGCCAAGGCCGTCAGCTTCGACGCCCGCGTCATCCAGATGGACGAGCCGACCGCCGCGCTGGCCGACCACGAGGTCGAGCTGCTCTACGGGATCGTGCGCCGGCTGACCTCGCGCGGCGTCGCCATCGTCTACGTCTCCCACCGGCTGCGCGAGGTCCTCGACCTGTGCGACACGGTGACCGTGCTGAAGGATGGTCGCCAGGTCGACACGCGCCCCGCCTCCGAGCTGGACGAGGCCACCCTGGTGCGCCTCATGGTGGGACGCCCGATGGACTCGTTCATCCCCGACCCGACGCCCGGCACCACGGTGGGCGAGCCGCGCCTCCAGCTGCGCGGCGCCGGCAACGGCTACGTCGACGACATCGACCTGACGCTGCACGCCGGCGAGATCGTCGGCATCGCGGGCCTGCAGGGCTCCGGCCGCACCGAGCTACTCGAGGGGATCTTCGGGATCGAGCCCTTCACCCGCGGCGAGGTCACCGTCGACGGTGCTGCCACGCCGATCGGCTCCCCGCGCCGCGCCATCCGCTCCGGCCTGGCGCTCGTGACCGAGGACCGCAAGGCCACCGGCCTGGCCCTGCAGCAGTCCCTGCTCGACAACGCGCTCGGCGTGGTTCGCGCCGTCTTCCCGCGCCGCACCGACGCCGCTCGGCGCGAGGTGCCCGGCCTGTTCGGCTCGCTGTCGGTCTCGGCCCGCTCGTTGAGCCAGGAGGCCCAGTTCCTGTCCGGCGGCAACCAGCAGAAGGTCGTCCTGGCGCGCTGGCTGGTCACCGACCCGAAGATCGTGCTGCTCGACGAGCCCACGCGCGGTATCGACGTCGGCGCGAAGCACGCCATCTACGAGGTGATGCGCGAGCTGGCCGCCCGCGGGATCGCCGTGCTCATGGTGTCCAGCGAGCTGCCCGAGGTGATCGGGATGTCCGACCGCGTCCTCGTGATGCGCGACGGCCGGCTCGCCGGCGAGTTGCCCGGCGGGTCCGACGAGGAGACGATCCTGTCGCTCGCCGCCGGACTGGACGAGGAGATCGCCTCATGAGGGCACGTCTCGCGGGCCTGGACTCGACGATGATCGTGTTCGTCGTGCTGGCGGTCTCGATCGTCGCCGGCTCGATCATCACGGCACTCGAGGGCCGCAACTTCTTCAGCGTCGGCAACATCGACAACGTCCTGACCACCATGACGATCCTGGGCCTGATCGCGATCGGCCAGACCCTCGTGATCCTCGTGGGGTCGCTGGACCTCTCCGTGCCCTTCATGGTCAGCCTCGCCAGCGTGCTGGCCGGCGGGATCATGGCCGACCGCTCCGCGAACATCGCCCTCGGCGTCGCCGTGGCGCTGGGCGTCGCGGTGCTCTTCGGCCTGCTGAACGGCCTGATCGTCAGCATGCTCCACGTCCACGGCTTCATCGCCACGCTCGGCACCGGCCTGATCGTCTCGGGCTTCCTCGGGTCGAACTACCAGGGCAGCTCGGGCACGGCGCCGTACGCCTTCCGGCTGCTCGACGCGACGCGGATCGGCCCCGTGCCGGTGGCCACGCTCATCATGCTCGCGTGTGCCGGGCTGGCCGTGCTGATGCTGCGTCGCACGCGCCTCGGCCACCACATCTACGCCGTCGGCGGCAACGCCGAGGTGGCCCGCATGTCGGGCGTCCGGACGCAGGTGCCGATCGTCGCGGCGCACGTCATCTGCTCCGTGACGGCAGCCCTCGCCGGACTGCTGCTGCTCGCGCGCCTCGGCGTCGGCCAGCCGACGGTCGGCTCGCAGGCCGGCTACGACCTGATGTCCATCGCGGCGGTCGTGCTCGGCGGCACCCTGCTGTCGGGCGGCAAGGGCAGCATCGTCGGCACGATCGCGGGCGTCGGCATCTTCGCCGTCCTCGACAACGTCATGGGCGTCATGGAGCTGAACCCGTTCCTGAAGGACGTCGTGCGCGGCATCGTCATCGTCGTCGCGGTCGCCGTCTACGCGCGCCGCGAGATCGACCGGCGACCCGAGCGCTTCGGCGCGACGAAGGAGGTCGTCTCATGAGCATGAGCGTGCGCGCGCTGCCCCTCCACGAGGGCACCCCCGGCCGACGGTTCCTGGGCGTCCTGGCCACCCCCGGCGGCGCCGTCTTCCTCCTCGTCATCGCGCTGCTCCTCGCGATCATCGTGTCCAACCCGAGCTTCGCCGAGGGCAACTCGCTGATCCGGTTCGCGGGTCGCACGGCGCCGATCGCGATCGCCGCGATGGGCCAGTACTTCGTCATCGTCAGCGGCGAGTTCGACCTCTCCATGGGCGCGGTGATCGCCGCCCAGGTCGTCCTGGCCGGCAACGTCATCGGTCAGGACGAGTCGCGCATCCTGCCGGGGCTGCTGCTGATGCTGGCCGTCGGCGCCGGGATCGGGCTGCTCAACGGGCTGGCCACCACGCTGCTCAAGGTGCCGAGCTTCATCGTCACGCTCGGCATGATGCTGTCGCTGACGGGTGTCGTGCGATACGTCACCGGCGGCGCCGCGACCGGCAACCCCTCCGACCGCTTCCGCGAGATCGGCCGCGGCGGCATCGAGAACGTGCCGGTCGTCGGGATGATCCCGTACCCGCTGCTGGTGCTCATCGCCGTCGGGATCTTCGCCGTGTGGCTCATGCGCCGTCCGTTCGGTCGCACCCTGATCGCCGCCGGCGACAACCCCGAGTCCGCACGCTTCTCCGGCACGCCGCTGTGGTGGACCAAGACGCGGGCCTTCATGATCTCGTCCCTGTCCGCGACGGTCGCCGGCATCCTGCTGGTCGGCTACGCCGGCGTTCACCCCTCGGTCGGCGGCGGCTACGAGTTCGCCGCCATCACGGCGGTCGTGCTCGGCGGCGTCGTGCTCGGCGGCGGACGCGGCTGGGTCCTCTCGGCCGCGGCGGGCGCCTTCGCGCTCGAGCTGCTCTTCGTGCTGCTGACCAGCCTAGGCATCGCGTCGACGTGGCGCGACACCGTGCAGGGCCTCATCATCATCGCCGCCGTCGCCCTTGCGGGCCGGGCCTGGCAGGGCGCAGGGCGCCGCCGCGGCCCCACGACTTCTCCACCCCCATCACCCCAGCCCGCCACGGGCGCAACGACAGGAGAGAACTGATGCGCGCATCCATGAGAGGGGTACTGGTGTCGGCCGCGGCCGTCCTGGTACTGGCCGGCTGCAGCACGGACGACGTGCCCGACTCCGGCGACGACGACTCGGGATCCAAGGACACCGAGTGGTTCGTCCAGGCTGACTTCGACCGTCAGGACGAACAGCGCAGCGCCACCTTCGAGGGCGATCCCGCCACGCCGTGGATGCAGTACATCGCCGGCGACATGACCGACACCGCGAAGTTCAAGACCGAGGGCGCCAAGAAGGTCTGCTTCGCGAACGCCTCGATCAGCAACCCGTGGCGCCAGACCGGCTGGATCACGATGCAGCAGCAGCTGAAGGTGATGCAGGACGAGGGCGTCGTCTCGGAGATGGAGACCCGCGACGCTCAGGACTCCGACGACACGCAGATCGCCGACATCGACTACTTCATCAAGGAGGGCAACTGCGACGCCTTCATCATCTCGCCGAACTCCACGGCCGCGATGACCCCGGCCGTCGAGCGCGCCTGTGAGACCGGCAAGCCGGTCGTCGTGTTCGACCGCGGCGTCGACACCGACTGCGCCACCACGTTCATCCACCCGATCGGTGGCTACGCGTGGGGCATCGACACGGCCGAGTTCCTCGTGGACAACCTCGAGAAGGGCGACAAGGTCATCGCGCTGCGCATCCTGCCCGGCGTCGACGTCCTGGAGACCCGCTGGGCCGCGGCCGAGAAGATCTTCGAGGAGAACGACATCGACGCGGAGGACCAGTTCACCGACGCCGATCCCACCAAGATCAAGCAGATCATCACCGACGCGATCAACCAGGACGACATCAAGGGCGTCTGGATGGACGCCGGTGACGGTGCCGTCGCGGCCATCGAGGCCTTCGAGGACGCGGGCAAGGACTACCCGGTCATGACCGGTGAGGACGAGATGAGCTTCCTGCGCAAGTGGGAGGACACCGGGCTGACCGGCCTGGCGCCCGTGTACTCCAACTTCCAGTGGCGCACCCCGCTGCTGGCCCTGCAGAAGATCTTCGCGGGCGAGGAGGTGCCGGCCGAGTGGGTCCTGCCCCAGTCGCCGATCACCGAGGACGACCGCGCGGACTACCTGAAGGCGAACGACGGGATGCCGGACGGGCACTACGCCAAGTTCGGCGGCGAGGACCTCCCGGGCTTCCCGAAGGCCTGGCAGGACCGCTGATCGCGAACCGGGTGGCGGCGACTCGGCGCCGCCACCCGGGACCCACCCGTCCCTCTCGACAGGAGAAGTCGTGCGCAGCATCGGCATCAACACGTGGGTCTGGCAGTCGCCGCTCACCGACGCCACGGTCGAGGCTCGCCTGGAGCACGTCGCCGCCCTCGGCTTCGACGCGGTCGAGCTGCCGCTGGAGAACCTCGGCGACCTGACGGTGGACGTCGTCGGTCCGGCGCTCGAGCGCACCGGGCTGGCCCCTTCGGTCGTCGGCGCGATGGCGCCGGGACGCGACCTCGTCGGGGCCGATGACGCGGCCGTCGCGGCGACGCAGGACTACCTGCGCGGGTGCATCGACCTCGCCGCCGGCATCGGCGCCGAGGCGGTCTGCGGCCCCTTCTACGCGGCGACCGGCCGCACGTGGCGCCTGTCGCCCGACGAGCGCCGCGAGGCCTACGGGCAGTGGCGCGAGAGTCTCGCGCCGGTCGTGGAGCACGCGGCGTCCCGCGGCGTGCGGATCGGCATCGAGCCGCTGAACCGCTACGAGACGTCGCTCGTCAACACGGTCGACCAGGCGCTCGAGGGCCTCGACGGACTCCTCGGGGCGTCGCTCGGCCTCGCGCTGGACACCTATCACCTGAACATCGAGGAGCGGTCCAGCGCGGGCGCGATCCGTGCGGCGGGCGAGCACCTCGTGCACATCCAGGTCTGCGGCAGCGACCGCGGTGCGCCCGGGGGCGACCAGACCGACTGGGACGCCCTGATCGGCGCCCTCGACGAGGTCGGGCACACCGGCCCCCTCGTCATCGAGAGCTTCACGGCCGAGAACGCCTCGATCGCCACGGCGGCGTCGATCTGGCGGCCCCTCGCGCCGACGCAGGACGACCTGGCGCGCGACGGACTGGCGTTCCTGCGCGAGCTGAACCGAACGGGGGAGTCACGATGACGCGCGAGCTCGGGGTGGCCGTCATCGGCTACTCGTTCATGGGCAAGGCCCACTCCAACGCCTGGCGCAACGTCGGGGCGTTCCACCCGCACCTGCCGCCGGTCGCCCAGCAGGTCCTGGTCGGCCGCGATCCCTCGGCCGTCCGCTCGGCAGCCCACCAGTTCGGCTGGCGCGAGTCAGCCACCGACTGGCGCGACGTCGTCACCCGCGACGACGTGGACATCGTCGACATCTGCACCCCCGGGCACCTGCACCACGAGATCGCGCTGGCTGCCCTGCGCGCCGGCAAGCACGTCATCGTGGAGAAGCCGCTGACCAACACGCTCGAGGAGTCCGCGGAGCTCGTCGTCGCCGCCGAGCAGGCCCGCGCGCGCGGGGTCCGCTCGATGGTGGGGTTCAACTACCGGTGCGTGCCCGCGCTCGCCCTGGCGCGCTCGGTGATCGCCGAGGGCCGGATCGGCGAGGTCCGTCAGGTGCGGGCGTCCTACCTGCAGGACTGGCTCGTCGATCCCGAGGCCCCGATGACCTGGCGGCTGCGCAAGGAGGAGGCCGGGTCCGGGGTGCTGGGCGACCTCGGCTCGCACGTGGTCGACCAGGTGCGCTTCCTGCTGGACGACGAGGTCTCGAGCGTCGCGGGCCGGCTGGAGACGTTCGTCGGGTCCCGGCCCGGGCCCTCCGGTCCCGAGCCGGTGACGGTCGACGACGCCGCGTGGGCACTGCTGGGCACGTCGCGCGGAGCGATGGTCAGCCTCGAGGTCAGCCGGATGGCCGCCGGGCGCAAGAACGCCCTGCAGATCGAGGTGTACGGGTCCCGCGGCTCGGTCGCCTTCGACCTCGAGCGCCTCAACGAGCTGTGGATCGACACCGGCGAGGGACGCACCCGGGTGCTCGTCACCGAGCCCGACCACCCCCACCTCGAGCCGTGGTGGCCACCCGGTCACGTGCTGGGCTGGGACCACACGTTCACGACCCAGGCCGCCGGCTTCCTCGCCGCGATCGCGGACGGCACCGACCCCACGCCGTCGTTCGAGGACGGTCTGGCGGTGCAGCGGGTGCTCGACGCGATCGAGCGCAGTGCCGTCGCCGGACGCGACACGGTCGCACCCGCGAGATCCTGATCATCGAAGGAGGGACACCATGGGCAAGCGCTTCACGCTCTTCACGGGCCAGTGGGCCGACCTGACGCTCGAGGAGGTCGCCGAGCTGGCGGCCGGCTGGGGCTACGACGGCCTCGAGATCGCCGTGTCCGGCGAGCACCTCGACGCCTGGCGCTGGGACGACGACGACTACGTCGAGGGACGGCTGGAGATCCTGCGCCGGCACGGCCTCGGCTGCTGGGCGATCTCGAACCACCTCAAGGGCCAAGCCGTGTGCGACGACCCGATCGACGACCGCCACCGGTCCATCGTCGGGCCGCGGGTGTGGGGCGACGGGGAGCCCGAGGGCGTGCGCCGCCGCGCCGCCGAGGAGATGCAGCACACCGCGCGCCTCGCTCAGCGGATGGGCATCGACGTCGTGGTGGGCTTCACCGGCTCGTCGATCTGGCAGTACGTGGCGATGTTCCCGCCCGTTCCCGCCGAGCGCATCGAGGCCGGCTACCAGGACTTCGCCGACCGCTGGCACCCGATCCTCGACGTCTTCGATGAGTGCGGCGTCCGGTTCGCGCACGAGGTGCACCCCTCCGAGATCGCCTACGACCACTGGTCGACCGTGCGCACGCTCGAGGCGATCGGCCACCGCGAGGCGTTCGGCATCAACTGGGACCCCAGCCACATGCTGTGGCAGGGCCTCGACCCGGTCGCGTTCATCAGCGACTTCGCCGACCGGATCTACCACGTGGACTGCAAGGACACCCGCATGCGGATGGGCGGCGGCCGCAACGGCATCCTCTCGTCGCACCTGCCGTGGGGCGACCAGCGTCGCGGCTGGGACTTCGTCTCCACCGGTCGCGGTGACGTGCCCTGGGAGGACGCGTTCCGTGCGCTCGCGCGCATCGGCTACGACGGGCCGATCTCCGTGGAGTGGGAGGACGCCGGGATGGATCGGCTCCGGGGCGCGCCCGAGGCTCTCGAGTTCCTCAAGCGCTTCGACTTCGACCTGCCCACCGCCTCCTTCGACTCCGTGTTCGACCAAGGCTGACCGCCGCGGCTCGCGGCGGGACTAGGCTTCGAGCGTGAGGACCCTCATCACCGGAGGCGTGCGGTCGGGCAAGTCGTTCCATGCCGAGTCGATGCTCGTCGCGGCCACCGACGTCACGTACATCGCTCCCGGGCCGGCCCCCGATCCCGAGTTCGACCCCGACTGGGCGGCGCGCGTCGAGGCCCATCGCGGTCGGCGCCCCGAGCACTGGAAGACGGTCGAGACCGCCGACCTGGAGCGCGCCATCGCGATGGCCGACGGGACGGTGATCGTGGACTGCCTCGGCACGTGGGTCACCGCCCTCATCAGCGAGCTCGACGGCTGGGACCAGACGCTCGACGACTGGGAGCCCGAGTTCTGGCTCCGGGTCGAGCGCGCCGTCCAGGCCATGACGGCCCACGCCGAGGACGTCGTCGTGGTGACCAACGAGGTCGGCTGGGGAGTCGTGCCCGAGCACCGCTCCGGGCGGCTGTTCCGCGACCTGCTCGGCAAGGTCAACCAGCGCTTCGCGATGGACTGCGACGAGGTCCTGCTCGTCGTCTCGGGCCGCGTCCTGCGGCTCTGAGCCGTTCGCGGTGCTCAGGCGGGCGGCGTGAACCCCGCGCGGGCGTCGGCGGCGCGGGCGCGGACCACGCAGTCGTGCGCGTGGTCGTTGACCAGGCCCATCGCCTGCATGAACGAGAACACCGTGGTCGGGCCGACGAACTTCCAGCCGCGCCGCTTGAGGTCCTTCGACAGGGCGATCGCGGTGGGCGAGGTGGTCAGCGACTGGGGCTCCGGGATCTCGGCGGGATCGGGCTCGTGACGCCACACGAACGCCGCGAGCGAGCCCTCCGACTCGATCAGCTCCAGCGCGCGGCCGGCGTTGTTGATCGCCGCCTCGATCTTGCCTCGGTGCCGCACGATGCCCGCGTCGGCGAGCATGCGGAGCACGTCGGACTCGTCGAACGCGGCGACGGTCTCGAGCTCGAATCCCGCGAACGCCGCGCGGAAGTTCTCGCGCTTGTCCAGGATCGTGCGCCACGAGAGGCCCGACTGGAAGCCCTCGAGGCAGAACTTCTCGAACAGCCGCACGTCGTCGGAGACCGGGAAGCCCCACTCGCCGTCGTGGTACTCCACGAAGCCGGGGGCGCCGCCGGCCCAGTCGCAGCGCGGCTCGCCGTCGGGGCCGAGGAACGTCATGGGATCACCGCCGAGAAGCCGATCAGGAGGACAGCGAGGGCGACCTCGACCGAGGCGCCCACCGCATCGCCGATGATGCCACCGAGGCGGCGCACGACGTGGGCGATCAGGGCGACGACCACCACCAGTGCCACGGCCACCGCGACCACGCCCTGCAGCACGGGGGCCGAGGTCGCCGCCGTCAGCGCCGCGCCGACCGCGGCTGCCGCCAGCCACACGACGGCCAGAGCGATGGGCCCGATGCTGCCGGCGAACGTGGCGCCCATGCCGTCGCGACGTGCCGCGGGGACGCCGCGCCGCAGACCCACGGTGGCCGCGGCGCGCGCGAGGCACCACAGCCCCCCGAGGGCCACGGGGCCCCACGACCAGCATGTCGCCAGGGTCCCCGCCGCCGCGGCCTGCACCAGCAGGACGAGCACAAGGGTGGCCGCGCCGGCGGGCCCCACGTCACCCGTCCGCGCGACGGTGAGCGCCCGGTCGCGGTCGTAGGAGGAGGCGAGCGCGTCGGCGGTGTCCGCCAGCCCGTCGAGGTGGAACCCGCGGGTCGCCCACGCGCCGAGGCCGATCGCGAGCGCGCCGACGACAACTGAGGACAGCCCGAGCTCCCGCCCGCCCCAGGCGACCAGGGCCACCAGCACACCGACCGGGATGACAGCCAGCGGCGCGATCGCGACGGCGACGCCGGCGGTGGCGCGGTCCACCCGTCGCGGAGCCGGCACCGGAACGGCGCTGAACGTCCCGACGGACAGGCGGACCGCGTCCCCGAATCGGCTCACAGGAGCTCGTCGAGCCGCGCCATCTCCGACAGCAGCAGGGCCGCGGACCGCACGAGCGGCACGGCGGCGACCGCGCCCGAGCCCTCGCCGAGGCGCATGCCGAGGTCGAGCAGCGGCTCGAGCCCGAGGTCCTTCAGGGCGTGCCACTGCGCGCCCTCGGTGGAGCGGTGGCCGGCGGCGAGCCATGGGGCGACGCCGGGCGTGAGGCGCTCGGCGACGAGTGCGGCGGCCGTGGCGATCGCCCCGTCGAGCAGGACCGGGACGCCCGCCTGCGCGGCGGCGCTGATGAACCCGGCCTGGGCGGCGATGTCGGGGCTGCCGAGCGCGCTCAGCAGGTCGATCGGGTCGGAGGTGCGGTCCTGCGCGCGACGCAGGGCCGTGTCGATGACGTCGGTCTTGACCCGCAGCGCCGCGTCGTCGATGCCGGTGCCGCGCCCGACGACGTCGACGGCCGGGAGACCGAGGACCGCGGCCGTGAGGACCGCCGCCGTGGTGGTGTCGCCGATGCCCATGTCGCCGCCGATCAGCAGGTCGGCGCCGGCCGCGATCTCCTCGGCGGCGATCGCCGCGCCCGCGTCGACGGCGCGCTGCGCCTCGTCTGCGGTCATCGCGTCCGTCAGGTGCAGCGGCTCGGTGCCCCGGCGGATCTTGTACGCGCTGATCGAGGGGTCGAGGTCGGGGAAGTCGCCGTCGACGCCGAGGTCCTGGACCCGCAGGTGCACGTCGTGCTGGCGGGCCAGGACGGCCACGCCCGCGACGCCGGAGACGAAGGCCCGCACCATGGCGCCGGTGACGGCCGACGGATAGGCCGAGACGCCGTGCGCCGCGACACCGTGGTCGCCCGCGAAGACGACGGCTCGCACGTTGGAGGGAGCTGCCGGGGTGGCCTCGCCGCGGACCGACGACCACCACACCGCCAGCTCGCCGAGGCGCCCGAGGGCCCCGCCGGGAATCGCCAGTGCGGCGAGGCGGTCACGAGCTGCGGAGAGAGCGTCCTGCGAGGGCGGGGTGATCATCTGCCCATTGTCCCGCGAGATCGACGAGCTCGGCCTCGAGGGTCACCATGCGGGAAGCGGCCTCGCGGTCGAGGCCAGCGGCCACGACGCGGTCGGTGGCGTCCTCCAGTTGGGCGCGTGCGGCCCGGCCGGTCTCCGTGGCGGTGCCGTCGGGCTCGAGCCAGCCGCGCGTCACGAGTCCGGCGATCGCCTCGGCCCACTCATCCTCGGTCCAGCCGCGCATCGTGCGCTGGTCGGAGAACCAGGACCAGCCGGTGCCGACGGCCAGGGCGTTGGCCGCCGCGCCGCCGAGCCCGGCAGCCGTGAGGACGGCGAGGTGGCAGTCGCCCCGGTACTCGCGCAGGGCGGTGACGGACTGCCAGAAGTCGACGACGGGATCGTCCGAGGCGGGCAGGTCGGCGTGGGCGGCGGCCAGCGGCTTGCCGGCCCAGTCGACGCCCTGCAGCACGGATCGGACCCGCGGCGCGAGGGCCGCCGCGCCCTCGGCGACGCCCTCGAGGAGGTCGCGAGCCAGGGCGTACCGCTGCTCGAGCACGCGGTCGCGGTCGGCCATCCGCCACGCGTCGGGCAGCGCGCGCTCCACGAGGCGCGGGGCGAAGCCGTGGAACGTGGCGACGACGAGCCGGGGGCCGGGCGTCCCGAGCGCGGCGGCCCGGCTGGCGAAGTACCCCATCCAGTAGCCCTTGAGGCCGACCGACTCGTACCTGGCCTTCGAGTCGGGGGCGAAGTAGACGCCGCCGTGCAGGTTCTCGATCGCCGACCAGAGGGCTCGTGAGGTCATGGGCCGACCCTAGC
The DNA here is from genome assembly GCF_054957925.1 of Aeromicrobium sp. JP4. NCBI lineage: Bacteria > Bacillati > Actinomycetota > Actinomycetes > Propionibacteriales > Nocardioidaceae > Aeromicrobium > Aeromicrobium sp. JP4. The sequence continues at coordinate 1,706,059 of NZ_CM143290.1, read as the reverse complement.
GGCGTCCAAATGGGGGATTGCCGGACGACAGTCTCCCGGATTCAGATACCATCGGTATGCGAAGCCGGAAGGAGCCCGCCGTGACGCAGACCAGAGTGAGCCGTGCCGAGCGTCAGCAGCAGACGCGTGACCGCCTCGTCGAGGTGGCCACCCAGATGTTCCTGGACGTCGGGTACTCCGGCACGTCGCTGGACAAGGTGGCGGTCGAGGCCGGCTTCTCCAAGGGCGCGGTGTACTCGAACTTCGCCGGCAAGGAAGAGCTCTGCATGGCGGCGCTCGACACGATCCACGCCGAGAAGATCCGCCTCGTGCACGAGATGTTCACCGAGGACACGTCGATCGAGACGCGCCTGAAGAGCTTCGTCGAGTGGTCGCGGTCCGGCCTGGGCGAGCCCCGCTGGACGGCGCTCGAGGTGGAGTTCGCCGCCGTCGCGCGGCACAACCCCTGGGTGGCGTCGGAGCTGGTGAAGCGTCACCGCGAGGTGCGCCGCCTGATCGCGCAGCTGATCTCGGCCACGGTCGAGGACGCGGGGCTCGAGACCACGGTCCCGGTCGAGCACGTGGCCACGGCCCTGCTCGCGGTGGGCGCCGGACTCGGCGGCCTGCGCGCGCTCGACCCGAAGATCGACATGGACGTGTTCGGCGACGTGCTCGCCGGTCTCGTCAGGCCCCGGAGGGACCCCGCGGCTCAGTAGCCGCCGTTGGCCTTGAAGCGCTCGAAGCTGGCCTGGATCTCGGCCTCGGCCTCGGCGCGGCCGACCCACTCGGAGTCTTCCTCGACCGACTTGCCGGGCTCGAGGTCCTTGTAGCTGGTGAAGAAGTGCTCGATCTCGCGCAGGTCGAAGTCGGACACGTCGCCGACGTCCTGCGTGTGGTCGTGGCGCGGGTCGCCCGCGGGCACGCAGAGGATCTTGTCGTCGCCGCCGGCCTCGTCGGTCATCTTGAACATGCCGATCGCGCGGCACTCGATGACGCAGCCGGGGAACGTCGGGAAGGGAAGGATGACGAGCGCGTCGAGCGGGTCACCGTCGTTGCCGAGGGTGTTGTCGATGAACCCGTAGTCCGCCGGGTACTGCATCGACGTGAAGAGGGTGCGGTCCAGCCGGATGCGGTGGGTCTTGTGGTCGAGCTCGTACTTGTTGCGCTCGCCCTTGGGGATTTCCACGGTGACGTCGAAAAACACGGTTCCTCCGGCTTGGTGTTGATGGCTGTCACATAGTCTGACGCACGTGAAGGCCCGTGGCTCCCGCAGGGGGGAGAGAGTGCATGCGGCCTGGATGCTGCCGTTGCTCGTGGTGGTGACGCTCGCGGCGATCGGCGCGCTGTACGTGCGGGGCGACCTCAACCCCATCCTGTGCGACGGCGCGTGCGGACCCGAGTACGTCACCGCCCCCACCGGCCTGGCGTCCGCGTCGCCCGCGTCCGACCGGGCCACCGGCGTCGGCTCCGCGCCCGTCGACGCCGCCGCGCTCGCGGCCGCGGTGAAGGATCCGATGGCGTCCGACGCGCTCGGCGGTCGCACCAGCCTCGTCGCCCTCGACGCCCGCGACGGCACCGTGCTGGCCGAGTCGGGCGACGGCACGCACATTCCCGCCTCCACGACGAAGCTGCTCACCGCCGTGGCGGCCCTCGACACCCTCGGTCCCGACGCCACCTTCACCACCTCGGTGGTGCGCGACGGCGACCGACTCGTGCTGGTCGGCGGCGGCGACCCCTACCTCACCGACACCCGCACGAAGGGTTCGCCGGTCGAGCGCGCCGACCTCGCCACGCTGGCCGCCGCCACGGCGACGAAGGTCGGTCAGGCGCGGGTCACGCTCGGCTACGACGTCTCCCTGTTCTCCGGGCCGTCGGTCAGCCCGGCCTGGGAGGAGGGCTACGTCGGCAGCGTGGTCGCGCCCGTCAGTCCGCTGTGGATCGACCGCGGGCGGGTCGGCGCCGCACGCTCCACCGAGCCGGCCGCGGACGCCGCCCGTCGCTTCGCCGAGCTGCTCCGGGCCAGGGGCGTCGACGTGGCAGGCGAGCCCGCCCGGGTGGAGGCGCCCGCCGGGGCCACGAAGGTCGCGCAGGCCCGCAGCGCCCGGCTGTCGCGGATCGTCGAGCGGTTCCTGGCCGACTCCGACAACGAGGTCGCCGAGGTCCTGCTGCGCCAGGCCGCGCTCGGGGGAGGGCAGCCTGGCTCTTTCGCCGGTGGTGCGAAGGTGGCCACCGAGGTCCTCGCCAGGTCGGGCGTCAGCACCGAGGGACTGGTGCTGAACGACGGCAGCGGGCTCTCGCGCAAGAACCGGATCTCCGCCACCACGCTCGCCGAGACGATGGTCCAGGCGTCGGCCCGGCCGCGCCTGTCCTCGACACTGAGCGGCCTGCCGGTGGGCGGCTTCAGCGGCACCCTCGAGAACCGCTACGACCGCAGCGACGCGCGCGGCGTCGTGCGCGCGAAGACCGGCACCCTCACCGGCGTGCACTCCTTGGCCGGCATCGTCACCCTCGACGGTGGCCGGCCCGTGGCCTTCGCGGTGATGGCCGACGACACCGAGCAGGTCAACCCCTTCGTCACCCAGGCCGCGCTCGACCGCGTCGCCGCGTCGATGGCCACCTGCGCCTGCGGGGCCTAGCGCGCCTCTGGTCTCGATACGCCGCTCGCTGCGCTCGCGTGCTACTCGACCACCGGGCTCCTCGACCACCGGGCTCCTCGACCACCGGGCTTCTCGACCACCGGGCTTCTCGACCACCGGGCTACGCGACCACCGGGCCGGTGATCGAGTGCCGGCGAGCGAAGCGAGACGGTGTATCGAGATCGGCCCTGCGAGGTGACCTCTAGGCTGCTCAGGTGGCCTCCTCCCGTCTCGTCGACCGGCTCCCCGCCGGCACCTCCGACGACGTCGACGCGGTGCACGAGGCCATCCTTGACTGGATCCAGGACCGCGGCCTGACGCCGTACCCCGCGCAGGACGAGGCGATCCTGGAGATGGTCGCCGGGTCCAACGTCGTGCTGGCCACGCCCACCGGCTCGGGCAAGAGCCTCGTCGCCACGGCGGCGATGGGGGCGGCGCTCGCGCGCGGTGAATGCAGTGTCTACACCGCGCCGATCAAGGCGCTCGTCAGCGAGAAGTTCTTCGACCTGTGCGAGGTCTTCGGCGCCGACAACGTCGGCATGGTCACCGGTGACGCCGCCGTGAACGCCGACGCGCCGATCATCGCCGCGACGGCCGAGATCCTGGCGAACATGGCGCTGCGCGAGGGCGCCGCGGCCGACATCGGCCTGGTCGTGATGGACGAGTTCCACTTCTACGCCGACCCCGACCGCGGCTGGGCCTGGCAGGTGCCGCTGATCGAGCTGCCGCGCGCCCAGTTCCTGCTCATGTCGGCCACGCTCGGCGACACGACGCGCCTCGAGTCCGATCTCGCCCGGCGCACGGGCCGCGAGACCGTGGCGGTCACGTCGGTCGAGCGTCCGGTGCCGCTCGTCAGCGAGTACGTCACCACGCCGGTGCACGAGACGCTGGAGCAGCTCGTCGAGACGCACCAGACGCCGGTCTACGTCGTGCACTTCTCGCAGGCGGCCGCGCTGGAGCGCGCGCAGGCCCTGACCAGCGCCAAGGTGGCCACCCGCGCCGAGCGCGACGCGATCGCCGACGCGCTGGGCGACTTCCGCTTCACCTCGGCCTTCGGCAAGACCCTCTCGCGCCTGATCCGCATGGGCATCGGCGTCCACCACGCCGGCATGCTGCCGCGGTACCGCCGCCTCGTCGAGACCCTCACGCAGCAGGGCCTGCTGAAGGTGGTGTGCGGCACCGACACGCTCGGCGTGGGCATCAACGTGCCGATCCGCACCGTGCTCTTCAGCGGCCTGTCGAAGTACGACGGCACCCGCCAGCGCCACCTCCAGGTGCGCGAGTTCCAGCAGATCGCCGGGCGCGCGGGTCGCGCCGGGTTCGACACCGTGGGCCACGTCGTCGTCGAGGCGCCCGAGCACGAGATCGAGAACGCCCGGCTCGTGCGCAAGGCCGGAGACGACCCGAAGAAGCTCAAGCGCATCCAGCGCAAGAAGCCGCCCGAGGGCTTCGTCTCCTGGGGGCACGGCACGTTCGAGCGACTCGTGAACGGCACGCCCGAGCCGCTGGTCTCGCGGATGAAGGTCAGTCACGCGATGGTGCTCGACGTCATCACCCGGCCCGGCGACGCGCGCGCGGCGCTGGAGCACCTGATCCGCGAGAGCGGCGAGACCGAGGAGTCGCAGGAGCGCCTGCTGGCCGAGGTCGAGAACATCGTCGAGGCGCTGCTGGCCGGTGAGGTCGTCGAGCGGATCGACCCGCCCGACGCCCAGGGCCGCACCCTGCGCCTCACCGTCGACCTGCAGGCGAACTTCGCGTTGAACCAGCCGCTGTCGCCGTTCGCGGTCGCGGCCTTCGACCTGCTGGACCGCGAGTCGCCCACCTACGCCCTCGACGTCGTGTCGGTCGTGGAGTCCACGCTCGACGACCCGCGGCCGATCATCAGCGCCCAGCGATTCCGGGCCCGCGGCGAGGCCGTCGCGGAGATGAAGATGGACGGCATCGAGTACGACGAGCGGATGGAGCTGCTCGAGGACGTCGAGCACCCCAAGCCGCTCGAGGACCTGCTGAACGCCGCCTACGAGATGTACCGCAACGGTCACCCGTGGGTGGCCGACCACGAGCTGCGGCCGAAGTCGGTCGTGCGCGAGATGTGGGAGCGGGCGATGACGTTCTCGGAGGTCATCGCCGAGTACCGCCTGGCCCGGTCCGAGGGGCTCGTCCTGCGCTACCTCTCCGACGTCTACAAGACGCTCGTCCGCACGGTGCCCACGGCGGTGCGCAACGACGAGCTGACCGACCTCACCGAGTGGCTGGGCGAGCTGGTGCGCCAGACCGACTCCAGCCTTCTGGACGAGTGGGAGCAGCTGATCGCGCCCGGCGAGGACCCGGCCGACGTGCGCCCCCAGGCCACCGGCGCCGAGACACCGCGCCCCCTCACCGCCAACGCCCGCGCCTTCCGCGTGCTGGTGCGCAACGCGATGTTCCGCCGGGTCGAGCTGGCCGCTTTCGGCCGGTGGGACGCGCTCGGCGAGCTCGACGCGGCCTCCGGCTGGGACGCGCTGGCGTGGCGCGAGGCGATCGCCGGCTACCGCGAGGAGTACAGCGAACTGGGCAGCGGCGCCCAGGCCCGCGGCCCGCAGCTGTTCATGGTGGAGGACGAGACGCGCCGCGTCTGGCAGGTCCGGCAGGTGTTCGACGACCCCGAGGGCGATCGCGACTGGGGCATCAGCGCCGAGGTCGACCTCGACGCCTCCGACGCCGAGGGCGAGCCGGTGGTCCGCGTCCTCGACATCGGTCCGCGCTGACCGCCGCCCCGGCCCGCGGCCCGCGACTTTTGTGACGTCATTCGGTGCGGATCGCCGACGCGGACCGAACGGCGTCACAGAAGTCGGCCGTGGGGTGAGGCCGGGCGACGTAGGTTGGACGCCATGATCGACTGGAAGGTCGCCAGCTCCACGGCCCGGCGGCTCATGAAGCCCGGGCCCGACCTCAGCGCGGCGGAGGTCGAGGAGGTCGTCGCCGAGCTGCGCGAGGCCTCGGCGATCGCCGAGGGGCCGGTCCGGGAGTTCACCGGCCTCGTTCCCGCCTACCCGACGCCCGTCCTGGTGGTCGACCGTCCGCGCTGGGCCGATGCCAATCTCGCCGCGTTCGAGGTCCTGATGACCCCGTTCAACGAGAAGCTCGCCGCCGAGGGCAAGCTGCCCACGGGCCTGCCCAAGGCCGTCGGCGGGCGCGTCACCGGCGTCGAGCTGGGCGCGATCGTGGCGTTCCTCGGTGGGAAGGTGCTGGGCCAGTTCGACCCGTTCGCCGAGGGCGGCCACGGACCCGGGCGCCTCCTGCTGGTCGCGCCGAACATCGTGCACGTCGAGCGCGAGCTCAACGTCGACCCCACCGACTTCCGGCGCTGGGTGTGCCTGCACGAGGAGACGCACCGCGCGCAGTTCACCGCGGTGCCGTGGATGCGCGGCCACATGCTGAGCCAGGTCGACCAGCTGATGGATGTCACCGACGTCGGCGGGGGAGCGGTGACCGACCTGCTCTCCGAAGCGCTGCCCGAGCTGGTGCGCATCGTCCGCGGCGACTCGGACAAGTCCCTGTCGGACCTGTTCCAGAACGAGCAGCAGCGCGAGGTGGTCGACCGGCTCACCGGACTGATGTCGCTGCTCGAGGGCCACGCGGACGTCGTGATGGACGACATCGGCCCCGAGATCGTGCCGAGCGTCGCCGAGATCCGTCGCAAGTTCACCAAGCGCCGGGCCTCCGGCTCGACGCTGTCGAAGGTGTTCCGCCGGCTGCTCGGCTACGAGGCCAAGATGCGCCAGTACAGCGAGGGCGCCACGTTCGTCCGCACCGTCACCGACCAGGTCGGCAAGGACGGCTTCGACGCCGTCTGGGCCGCCCCCGAGCACCTGCCCACGCGCGCCGAGATCGTCGACCCGAAGTCCTGGGTCGCCCGCGTCCACGGCTAAGGGGCGACGTGCCCGGCCGCCTGTCGACGTGGTCTCGATACGTCGCTCGCTGCGCTCGCGTACTACTCGACCACCGGCTGGGTGACCGAGGAGTGGGCTCGCGTCGCGTCGACCCCTGCGCTCCGCTCGGTGATCGAGGAACGAGCTCGCGTCACGTCGCTCGCTGCGCTCCGCTCGGTGATCGAGTAGCAGGGCGAGGAACGAGCCCGCGTATCGAGATCAGGGTGGCCCACGCGTGACCCGGCTCGACCCGCTCGTCGCGCGGGCGCGGAACCTCGTCGAGCCCCACCTGGCCCCCGGAGCGGTCGTCGCGGTCTCCGGCGGTGCCGACTCCCTGGCCCTGGCCGCGGTCGTCGCCTTCTTCGTGCGCCGCCGCGGCGTCGAGGCGCGTGCGGTGGTCGTCGACCACGGGCTCCAGCCCGGCTCGGCCGAGGTGGCCGCCCGGGCCGCCGAGCAGTGCGCGTCGCTCGGCCTGCCCGCCTCGGTCAGCGCCGTGGAGGTCGGAGACCTCGGCACCGGACCCGAGGACGCCGCGCGCGTCGCCCGCTACCGCGCGCTGCACCACGAGGCCGGCCGCGGCGGCCTGCTGCTCGCGCACACCCTCGACGACCAGGCCGAGACGGTCCTGCTGGGCCTGGCGCGCGGCTCGGGTCCCCGCGCGATCGACGGGATGCGTTCGGTGAGCGGCCGACTGCACCGGCCCTTCCTCACGCTGCGACGCTCCGAGACCGAGCGGATCTGCGCGCTGCACGACCTCGAGTGGTGGGAGGACCCGCACAACGACGACTCCTCCTACCGCCGTGTCCGCGTGCGGCGCGAGCTGCTGCCGCTGCTGGAGGACGTGCTCGGCGGGGGCGTGGCCGAGGCGCTGGGGCGCACCGCCGACCTGGTGCGCGCGGACGCAGACCTGCTGGATGCCATGGCCTCCACCGAGACGCCGGCGACGGGTGAGATCGACGACGTCGAGTCGTTCGGCGACCTGGACCGCGCCCTGCGCCTGCGGGTGTGGCGGCGCCTCGCCGTGGCCGCCGGCGCGGCGCCGGGCGAGCTGTCGCACGCCCACACCCTCGCGCTCGACGGGCTGCTGCAGGCCCGCGGCGGCACCCGGATCGAGCTGCCCGGTCATGTCGTCGCCGTCCGCGAGGGAGCCGGGGTCCGGTTCCGCGACGAACGATGAGGCATTCCGCCCCGCTGCGGCGCCCGAATGCCTCGTCGTGCGACCTCGCCACCGGCTGAGACCGATTCCGCCGCTTGTGGCACGCTGGGCGTCGTGGACACCTCGCACGTCGAAGCCGACCTCGACCTGACCCAGACGCTCTTCACCGAGGAGCAGATCAAGGCCCGGCTGGCCGAGATGGCCCGCCAGATCGAGGCCGACTACGAAGGCCGGGACGTGCTGCTCGTCGGCGTCCTCAAGGGCGCGGTCATGGTGATGGCCGACCTCTCCCGCGAGCTGAACCGCCACGTCGAGATCGACTGGATGGCCGTGTCGTCCTACGCCGGCACCAAGTCCTCCGGCGTCGTCCGCATCCTCAAGGACCTCGACACCGACCTCGACGGCCGTCACGTGCTGATCGTCGAGGACATCATCGACACCGGCCTGACCCTGTCGTGGCTGGTCGCCAACCTGAAGTCGCGCGGCCCGGCCTCGGTCGAGATCGCCACGCTGCTGCGCAAGCCCGAGGCCCTCGAGATGCCCGTCGACGTCAAGTACGTCGGCTTCGACATCCCCAACGCCTTCGTGATCGGCTACGGACTCGACTACGACGAGAAGTACCGGAATTTGCGCAGCATCGGCACACTGGCCAAGCACATGTACTCCTGAGTACGCGGTTGTGAGCATCGAACGGAACACCACCTGCATGAACGACGAGGCGGCATGAGCATCAAGAGCGTGTTCAAGGGACCGTGGCTGTGGATCATCCTGATCGCGGGCGTGGTCATCGGCGTGCTGTCGTTCTCCGGGTCGGCCGACGGGTACCGCGAGGTCAAGACCGCCACGATGGTGGGCTACTTCAACGACGCCAAGATCAAGGACGTCACCTTCGTCGACGGCGACCAGGAGGTCCGCGCGACCCTCAAGGGCGACGACGAGAAGAAGGTCAAGGCCACGTGGCTCGGCCAGGACCAGGGGTCCCAGCTCGTCACCCAGGCGCAGAAGCTGGTCGACGACGACCAGATGAACGCCTACAACGTCAAGATCCCGCCGAAGAACACGTTCCTCTCGGTGCTGCTGAGCTTCCTGCCGTTCGTCATCTTCATCCTGATCTTCCTGTGGCTGATGAACTCGATGCAGGGCGGCGGCGGCCGGGTCATGCAGTTCGCCAAGTCCAAGGCGAAGCTGATGACCAAGGACACCCCGCAGACCACCTTCGCCGACGTCGCCGGCTGCGACGAGGCGATCGAGGAACTCGGCGAGATCAAGGAGTTCCTGCAGGAGCCCGCGAAGTTCCAGGCCGTCGGCGCGAAGATCCCCAAAGGCGTGCTGCTCTACGGGCCGCCCGGCACCGGCAAGACCCTCCTCGCGCGCGCCGTCGCCGGCGAGGCTGGCGTGCCGTTCTACTCGATCTCCGGCTCGGACTTCGTCGAGATGTTCGTCGGCGTCGGCGCCAGCCGCGTGCGCGACCTGTTCGAGCAGGCGAAGGACAACGCCCCCGCGATCGTCTTCATCGACGAGATCGACGCCGTCGGCCGTCACCGCGGCACCGGCATGGGCGGCGGCCACGACGAGCGCGAGCAGACCCTCAACCAGCTGCTCGTCGAGATGGACGGCTTCGACGTGCGCGGCGGGGTCATCCTGATCGCCGCGACGAACCGCCCCGACGTGCTCGACCCCGCGCTGCTGCGCCCGGGTCGCTTCGACCGCCAGATCGCGGTGGAGGCGCCCGACCTGGCGGGCCGCACCCAGATCCTCAAGGTGCACGCCCGGGGCAAGCCCATCGCACCCGGCGTCGACCTCGAGGCCGTCGCGCGCCGCACCCCCGGCTTCAGCGGCGCCGATCTCGCGAACGTGCTGAACGAGGCCGCGCTGCTCACCGCGCGCGGTGCCGCCACGACGATCGACAACGAGGCGCTGGACGAGGCGATCGACCGCGTCATCTCCGGCCCGCAGAAGCGCTCGCGCCTCATGAACGAGCACGAGCGCCTCGTCACCGCCTACCACGAGGGCGGCCACGCCCTGGTGGCCGCGGCGCTGCCGCAGAGCGACCCCGTGCACAAGATCACGATCCTGCCGCGCGGCCGTGCCCTCGGCTACACGATGGTGCTGCCCGACGAGGACAAGTACAGCCAGACGCGCGCCGAGCTGCTCGACAAGCTGGCCTACATGCTCGGTGGACGCGCCGCCGAGGAGCTGGTCTTCCACGACCCCACCACGGGTGCCGGCAACGACATCGAGAAGGCCACCAGCCTGGCCCGCGCGATGGTCACGCAGTACGGCATGAGCGAGCGCATCGGCGCGGTGCGGTTCGGCGAGGACAACGGCCAGCCGTTCCTGGGCCGCGACATCGGCCACTCGCGGAACTACTCCGAGGACATCGCCGCGACGATCGACGACGAGATCTCCTCGCTCATCGCGCAGGCCCACCAGGAGGCGTTCGACATCCTCGTGGACAACCGCGAGGTGCTCGACAGCCTCGTGCGCGAGCTGATGGAGAAGGAGACCCTCGACAAGGCCGAGGTCGCCCGCATCTTCGAGGCCCTGAACCGGCGCGAGATCCGTCCCGCGTGGACCGGTTCGGACACGCGCCTCCCGTCGTCGCAGCCGCCCATCGTCGTGCCGCACCGCAACGGCTCCAGCCGTGACGATCGCGAGGACGGTATCGTCGTCGGACCGGACGCCGGCCCCGACGCACCTCCTGTCGACGAGCCCCAGCCGGGCGAGTCACCCACCATCTGAGGAGCGCCGTGCCCGTCGACCAACCCCGTGCCGAGGCGGCCGTCCGCGAGCTGCTCGCGGCCATCGGTGAGGACCCCGAGCGCGACGGACTCGAGGACACCCCCGCCCGCGTCGCCCGTTCCTACACCGAGCTGCTGCGCGGCTACGACCAGGACGCCAAGGAGGTGCTCTCCGCCGTCTTCGAGGTGGGGCACCGCGAGCTGGTCCTGGTGCGCGACATCGAGCTGTGGAGCATGTGCGAGCACCACATGGTGCCGTTCTTCGGCGTCGCCCACGTGGGCTACATCCCGGGTGAGCACGGTCATGTCACCGGCCTGTCCAAGCTCGCCCGCCTCGTCGACGTCTACGCCCGGCGGCTGCAGGTGCAGGAGCGCCTCACCACGCAGATCGCCGAGTCGATCGTGGAGGTCCTGGAGCCCGAGGGCGTCATCGTCGTCATCGAGGCCGAGCACCTGTGCATGACGATGCGTGGCGTCGCCAAGGCCGGCGCCCGCACCATCACCAGCGCCGTGCGCGGCCAGCTGCTCGACCCCGCCACCCGCGCCGAGGCGATGAACCTCATCAGCAGGTGAGGCAGGAGCGCGCATGACGACCCCACCGATCCCCGGACTCCCCGAGGACCGGTGCGTCGTGATGGGGGTCGTCAACGTCACGCCGGACTCGTTCTCCGACGGAGGTCGCTGGTTCGACCCCGGCGCCGCTGCCGAGCACGGACTCGACCTGGTGCGGCGCGGGGCCGACCTCGTCGACGTCGGCGGCGAGTCCACCCGTCCGGGTGCGCTCCCGGTCGACCGCGAGGAGGAGCTGCGCCGCGTCGTCCCGGTGGTGCGCCGGCTGGCCGACGCGGGCGTCGTCGTCTCCGTCGACACGATGTGGTCCGAGACGGCCGAGCAGTCGATCGAGGCGGGCGCGGCGATCGTCAACGACGTGTCGGGCGGCCGTGCCGACCCGCAGATGGTGCCCCTCGTCGCCCGCGCCGGCGTCCCGTTCGTCGTGATGCACTGGCGCGCGCACTCGGACCGGATGCAGCAGCACACCGACTACGACGACGTCGTCGAGGACGTGGTCTCCGAGCTCCGCAGCCAGTACGCGGCGGTGTGCGAGGCCGGCGTCGACCCCGAGCGGGTCATCCTCGATCCCGGTCTGGGCTTCAGCAAGACCGGCGACCAGAACTGGACCCTGCTCGCGCACCTCGAGCGCTTCACCGACCTCGGCCGACCGCTGCTCGTCGCCGCCAGCCGCAAGGGCTTCCTCGGTGCCCTGCTGGCCGACTCCGTGGGCCCGCGCCCGGTCGACGGCCGCGAGGACGCCACCGCGGCCATCAGCACGCTCTCGGCGATGGCGGGGGCGTGGGGCGTGCGCGTCCACGACCCCCGGCCCAGCGCCGACGCCGTGCGCGTCGCGGCCCGCCTGCGCTCGGAGGCCGCCCGTGGCTGACGTCATGGCCGCCCACCGCGCGTTCTACGACGCGATCGAGACCGGCGACGTCGACCTCATGGCGTCGCTGTGGGTCGACGACGTCGCCACCACCTGCGTGCACCCGGGCGCTCCGCCGCTGAACGGGACGGGTCCGATCCTGCGGTCGTGGACCGTGCTGATGGCCGGCGTCGGCTACATCCAGTTCTTCCTGACCGACGTCGAGGTCACCCTGCTGCCCGCCACCGACCCGACCACGGCGATCGTCGTGTGCACCGAGAACATCCTGTCCGACGCGGGGTCGGTGGAGTCGTTCAACGGCGGTCGTGCGGTCGCCACGAGCATCTTGGTCCGCGATGCGGGACAATGGCGATTCTTCGCGAGGCACGCCTCGCCCCTGATCGAACCGGAGGACACGTGAGCCAGAACGTGGGGGACCGGATCGAGCTCCGAGGGCTCTCCGCGGTGGGCCACCATGGCGTTTTCGACCAGGAGCGCAGGGATGGTCAGACGTTCGTCGTCGACCTCGTGCTGTCGGTCGACCTCGAGCCTGCCGCCGTCTCGGGCGACCTGACGCAGACCGTGCACTACGGCGAACTCGCGGAGGAGGTCCACGCGATCATCACGGGGGACCCCGTGGATCTCATCGAGACGTTGGCCCTCCGTATAGTGAACGTGTGTCTGGGCCATGAGCCCGTCCGCTGGGTCAGCGTGACGGTGCACAAGCCCGAGGCGCCGATCGAGGTGGCGTTCACCGATGTCACCGTGACGATGGAGCGGAGCAAGCTGTGACCGAAGCACCCACGCCCTACGAGCTCGACGCCGACACGATGACCGGGGGAATGCGACCCATCCGCCAGGCCGTCCTGTCGATCGGCTCGAATCTCGGCGATCGTGCCGGCCGCCTGCAGGGCGCCGTCTCCGCGCTGGAGGACACTCCCGAGGTCACGGTCGTCGCGATCTCCTCGGTCTACGAGACCGAGCCGGTCGGCACCCCCGAGGGCTCGGGCTCCTTCCTCAACGCGGTCGTCCTCATCGACACCACGCTGACGGTGCACACGCTGCTGGACCGCGCCCTCGCGATCGAGGACGCCTTCGAGCGCGAGCGCAGCGAGCCGGGTGCCCCCCGCACGCTCGACGTCGACATCATCGTGGTCGGCGACCGCGTCGCCAACGACGACTCGCTCACCCTGCCGCACCCGCGCGCCCACGAGCGGGGCTTCGTGCTCGTGCCGTGGCTCGAGATCGATCCCGAGGGCGAGATCCCCGGCCACGGCTTCGTGGCCGACCTCGTGTCGGGTGTCGACACCTCGGGCGTCACCAAGCGCGAGGACGTCGAGATCATTCTGTGATCGTCCGATGAGGAAGGCCCGGCGCAGCTCGCCCCTCTACGTCGCGGTGCTCATCGCGTCGGGCCTCGTCGCCGGTCGTCTGCTGCCGCCCCTCACGGTGCGGCTCGACGGCACCTCCCCGCCGGTTCCCGGCTGGGCCGCCGCGATCGTGCTGCTGTGCGGCGCCATCGCCGTCGGAGCCCTCGCGTGGGGCACCTGGCAGAACCTGCACCGGCGCCAGCGCCGCTTCACCGCCGACCACGCGATCCGCCTGCTGGCCCTGGCCAAGGCCGCCGTGCTCGTCGGGGGCGTCTTCACCGGCGGCTACGCGGGCTACGCGCTGGCCTACGTCGGCTCGTCCACCGAGCTGGGTGAGCTGAGGTTCTGGCGCGCCGGCGCCGCCGCCGCCGCGGCCCTGCTTCTGCTGATCGCCGCGCTCGTCCTCGAGTGGACCTGCCGGCTCCCGTCGGACGACGACGAGGAGACGACGTCCGAGGCCGGCCCCGCCCCCGCGTGACGCTTGTCCACATCCTCGACGCCCACTCTGGTGGGCGCCGCCGAACTCTGGCATCGTCGCCCTCCAGTCGTCATGATGGGGGAGTGATCGAGTTGAACGAGCCGCAGGTGTGGACGCTGATGGGTGTGTTCGCCGCGACCATCTTCGGAGTGCTGGGAGTCGTGTCGAGAACCTTCACGCACGTCCTGCGTGCCGAGATCGGTGGGCTGCGTGGGGAGATCGTCGCGAAGTTCGAGCGGGTCGATGCCCAGTTCGAGCGGGTCGACGCCCAGTTCCAGCGACTCGATACGCGCATCGACCACTTGGATCGCGACGTCCAGGCGCTGACGCGGAAGGTCTTCGACCGGCCCGAGTGACCTAGCGGCCGCGCTGCCACCAGCGTCGCTGCGGCACGGGCTGCTGCCAGGAGGCGTTCCTCCACGTCAGCAGCAGCCGCTCGTGCGCGCCCTTGGGCGCGCGCCCGGCCCGGACCTCGAAGGTCGTGCCCTTTCGCTCGACCGAGGTCGTGAGGTCCGTGGGGGCGTCGTCGCCTTGGTGCCACGCCTGCCAGCGCAGCTCGACCGCGTCGAGGTCTCCCTCGCCGTCCGCCCGGACGACGGCCGAGCGGCCCGCGAAGTCCACGGCGACGTCCTGCAGGTCCACCCGCTCCGCCTTGCGAGCCTGTGCCTCGCGCGCCACCTGCGCCCAGGCGGCGAGGAACGACTCGTGGCCGTGGGCGATGGCTCCGGCCCGGGCGCGGGGGCGCATCGACTCGAGCCGCTCACGGTCGGCGAGAAGGTCCAGCGTGGCGTGCGCCAGGCGGGCCGCGTCGCCCGCGGGCACGAGCACCCCGTCCACGCCCGACTCGATCTGCTCGGCCGGGCCGTAGGGCACGTCGAACGCCAGCACCGGGCACTCGCGCATCCGCGCCTCGAGGATGAACAGCCCGTAGCCCTCGAAGCGGCTGGTCAGCCACGCGAGGTCGGCCTCCCAGAGCCGGTCGGCGGCGTCGGGCACGTGCCCGTGGAAGACCACCCGGTCGGCCACGTCGCGCTGCGCGGCGCGGGCCCGCAGCTTCTCCTCCTCGTCGCCATCCCCGTAGATCTCCAGCGTCGCGGTGGGGTGCCGGGGAGCCACGAGGGCGAACGCGTCGATGGCCCGGTCCAGCTGCTTCTGCGGGTGTAACCGGGCGATCACGACGATGCGCCCGGGCACGCGCGCCGGTGCGGGCGAGGGCGGCTCGACGGCCTCCACGGGGTTCGCGACCACGTGGAACTGCGGCAGGTCGCCGAAGCGGAGCCGCAGGTCGTGCCGCTGGCGCTCGGTGAGGGTGTTGAGCGCGTCGAACCGGTCCACGTGCTCCAGCGACGACGCGTAGGACGGCTCGAGGGGCGAGTCCCAGCGGCGGTCGCCGCGCAGGTGCGGGTTGTGCATCTGGTGCATGAGCACGAAGCGCGGGTCGTGCAGCAGGCCGAGCTCCTCGGCGACGAACCGGCTGTCGCTCACGAGGAACACCGTGCCGTCGGCCGGCGCCAGCTGCCGGGTCCACCAGCGCCATAGGTCGCCAAGTCCGTCGCCGGCCAGCACGATGCGGCCGTGGTAGTCGAGCACGCGGGTCTCGCCCTCCATGACGTCGGGCGGGGTGAACGCGTAGGTCGTGCCGTCGGGCCTCAGGTACTCCCACGTGGTCTCGGTGCCCGCGGCGTCGAGGTGGCGCCGTCGCCAGGTGTAGCCGTCCTCGACGTCTTCCTCGGTGCTCGCGCCGGGCACGATCGGAGGGGCCTCGACGGCGGGCAGTGCGCCGAGATCACGCTCGCGGAGGTCCTCGTGCAGGTTGAGCAGCCTGCTTTCGGGGAGCAGCAGGCCGTCGGCCAGCAGGCCCGTGCGGATCGGCTCGTACGACGGCACCGGGTTGTAGGTCAGGATCGGGAAGTCGAGCCCGGCCGCGACGAAGAGGCGGTGGCGCAGCAGCACCATGCGGGTCTGGCCGCCGGCGCCGAGGCGGACGTTGCCCACGACCGAGAACCAGGCTCCGTCGGGGAAGCTCGTGGCAGGCTCGCCCGGTGCAGCAGCGGAAGGCGACACGCGGCGAGCGTATAGCATCGAGGCCGTCCGGGATGTTCGGTGAAGGCGTAGGTGACATGGGCAGGCTGCGGTCGCTCTCGCGGCGGGTGCTGGACCTCGCGACAGGTCCGGCGAAGCCCCTCGACGTGTTCGTCAAGGAGTTCCCTCCGCTCGTCCGCCGACTCCCGAAGGACCTCGACGGCAGCGTCGAGGCCGACCTCCGCGCTGGGCTGCCCGAGCTGCTGGAGGGCGTCGACCGCGCCGCCCTCGTGCGTCGTGTTCCGTCGTGGGCGAAGGTCGCGCTGCACCATCTCGAGCACGGCGACGCCGATGCGCTCCACGCCGCGCTCAACCGTGGCCTGCTCGACGTGCGCCAGCACGCCGGTGGCGTGCACGAGGGCGAGCCGGTGGCCCGCCTCCCCGGCTGGGACGATCCGGCGATCCCCCGCGAGGCGTTCGTGCTGGCCGACTCCGAGACCCGCTTCGCCGGCGAGGTCGTCCGCTCCCGTGTCGTGGGCGATCGCTTCGAGGCCGTGTTCCGCGCCGGCTTCGCCCACGTCGACGCGCCGGGCGCCGTTCCCGAGCTGACCGTCGTGACTCCCGGCGTGCGGGTCGAGCGGACTGGCGAGACCTCGGGTCACCGCGGCGGTGCCGCCATGTGGCGCGAGACCTACGACCGCAGCACGTGGGCGCTCGACGTGCCCCTGTCGCGGCTCGGCCCGGAACAGGCGCTCGAGCTGGAGGTGGAGGTCCGGCTCGCCGGCCGCACCGCCTCCGGCCGGATCGGACTGATCGCGCAGCCCGAGCCGGTCGGTCCGGTCGTCGACACGATCTCGCTCGAGCGCGGCACGATCGTTGTGAGCGGGCGCGGACTCGACGCCGCACCCACCCTCGAGTCCGCCGGGCTCACCCTCCCCGCCACCGAGTTCACCCGCCTGGGCTCGAGCTTCCGCGCCGTCTTCCCGGCCACCGCAGACCGGTGGGGGCGCGGCGCCCTGCCGTTGCCGCTGGGCGACTACGCCGTCGTGTCCGACGGGACGCCGATGCCCCTCGCGGCCGAGCTCGTGGGCTGGCCCACCGACCTCGGCGACGGTCCGCTCGTCGGCCACACCACCGACCTCGGACTGCGTCTGATCAAGCCGCGGCAGCCCGACGAGAACACCATGTACGGCCAGCGGTACCTGCGCGAGGCGTACGAGGCGCTCGAGGTCGACGTGGACGCGCGCGCCGCGATGTTCCAGTGCTACTGGGCCGAGGTCGCCACCGACAGCCAGGCCGCCATCCACCGCGAGCTCCGCCGCCGCGACCCGCGGATGCGGCTCTACTGGGGCACCGTCGACCACTCCGTGCCGCTGCCCGAGGGCGCGAAGCGCGTCGTCGCCGGCACGCGCGAGTGGTACTCCACGCTGGCGTCCGCGAAGTTCCTCGTGAAGAACACCGAGGTCGGCGCGTACACCCGGCTGCGGCCGGGCCAGGTGTACCTCCAGACGTTCCACGGCCAGCCGTTCAAGCGGATGGGCCGGCCCGACTTCGTGCGCCGGATGGCGCCGTGGCGGGCGCAGTTCGAGGCCACCGACCGGCGCTCGGCGTACTGGCACGTGATCTGCCTGCCGTACCCCGAGGCGGCCGAGTTCTACCGCGAGGCCTACGACTGGGAGGGCCCGGCGTTCGACCACGGCCTGCCGCGCACCGACTCGCTGCTCGCCGAGGACGCCACGGAGGTGCGTCGCGCGACGCGCCGCCTGCTGGGCATCCGCGACGACCAGGTGGCCGTCCTGCACGCCACCACGTGGCGCGAGGACCTCTCGCGCGGCGACAACACGTCGGCCGACCCGAACCTGCTCGACGTGAAGGCGCTCGCCGAGGAGCTCGGCGACGACGTGGTCGTGCTCCAGCGCAGCCACCACTCCGTGGCGCGGTCCGACCAGCGGCACGGCACCGGGGGAGGGGTCGTCGACGTCACCGACCACCCCGAGATCAACGACCTCGTGCTCGCGTCCGACCTCGCGATCCTGGACTACTCGTCACTGCGGTTCGACTACGCGATCACCGGCAAGCCGATGGTGTTCTTCGTGCCGGACCTCGAGAAGTACGAGCAGGAGCTGCGCGGCTTCCTGTTCCCGTTCGAGGAGTCCGCACCCGGCCCCGTGGTGCGCGACTCGAGTGAGCTGCCGGCGCTGGTGCGCGACACGTCGTGGGTGGCCGAGCACGCCGCCGCGTACGCCGCCTTCAACGAGCGGTTCAACCGGTTCCACGACGGGCGCGCCGCCGAGCGGGTCGTCGACGGGCTGCTCGGGTGGGACGCGTGAGGTTGTTCCGGCGCGCGGCTCCCGAGCCGCTGCTGAGTGTCATCGTGCCCGTGTACAACGTCGAGAATTTCTTGGCGGAGTGCCTGGACTCGATCCTCGAGCAGCCGGAGGCGCCCTTCGAGGTCATCGTCGTGGATGACGGATCGCCCGATCGCAGCGCGAGGATCGCTCGAAAGTACGCACGCCGTGACCCGCGAGTGAGGGTCGTGACCCGCCCCAACGGCGGGCTCAGCGCCGCCCGCATGACCGGCATCGAGCACGCGACGGCGCCGTACCTGACCTTCGTGGATTCCGACGACCGCGTGAACGCGGTCGGTCTGAGGGACGCCGTGGAGTCGCTGCGAGGGACGGAGTCGGACTACGCGTTGCTGCCGTACCAGCAGTTCCGCGACCTGGAATCGATCAGCCCCACGCCGCCGTGGGTCGCCGACATCTACGGCGACGGCACGAGCACCGTCGTTGCGCACGAGCACCCCGAGGTCCTGGCCCAGGCGACCGCCTGGTCGAAGGTCTACCGCAGGTCGTTCTGGGACGATGCGGGCCTCGCCTTCCGCAACGGCGTCCTCTACGAGGACCAGGAGGTCACCGCGCGCGCCTTCGCCGCGGCGAACCGCGTCGATCTCGTGCCGTTCACGACCTACCTGTGGCGAGTGCGGTCCGGTTCGATCACGCGCGAGGCCACTGAGCGGTCCATCGGGGCGTTCTTCGACGCGATCACCCTGAGCCTCGGCGCGCTCGAGCCGGTACCGGGCGCGCGCGCCGCACGCGCCTCGCAGGTGCTGTCGAACGACGTGCCGCGCTACCTCCGCACGCTCGCCAAGGTCGCCGACGAGGGGTACCGCGAGCGACTCTTCCGCGGAGCGCTGGATCTCCTGGGCGAATCGGGGCTCGACCTGTCACAGGCGCCGGCCGAGGCGCGCGTGGTCTACGCGCTCCTGCAGGCCGGACGAGCGGCGGACGTGCAGACCTTCGTTGAGAGCGGTGGCTTCGACCTGCCGTCACTGAAGTCGGATGAGGTCGGGGGAGACCCGGCGCTCGTCTTCCCGTTCACGGGCGACCCTGACGTGCCCGACGCGGCGCGCGTCCTGTCCGAGCGTCAGACGCCCTTGGACGCGACCGTCCTGCGCGCGCGGCTCGACGAGTCGGGCCTGCGACTGACGATCGCGGCCTGGCTGCGACACGTGGACGCCGTGCCGACCTGCCGGGCGTGGCTGCGCGACATCACTGGCTGGGAGCGCGAGTTCGCCGTGACTCCGTCGGACGAGTTCATCGGTCACCGGGTGCGCACGACACGGCGCAGCAACGAGGACAGCGTCTGGAACCTCGAGCTCGCGCTGCCCGACCTCGACGACGTCGACTCCTCGGAACTGGTCGTGGAGTTGACCCATCACGGGCGCACCCGGCGCGAGGTGGTCACGCGGATCGACCCGCTGGGATCGGCGGCGATCCGCGAGGAGGCCGCCGGGCTCACCCTCACGGGTGAGGAGCCGTGGGCGCTCGACCGCGACGACGTCGTCCTGTGGAAGGGCGACCTCGCGGATCCGGCCGACGTGGAGATCCCGACCGAGATCGGGGAGCACGAGGTGCCCGGCCGGCTGGTCGACCAAGCGCTGGCGCTCCAGCTGCCGTGGGACTTCGAGCTGGAGGACCGGCAGGGCTACCTCGCGCTGGCCGGGCCGCGCCGGCTGAAGGTGGTCGTGCAGCCGAAGGTGCCGCGCGAGCAGCTCACGTTCTGGTGGCAGCGTGACCACGCGGGCGAGGAAGAACCTCCCAACTGATGCTTGTTTTGTTGGGCCCAATGCAGTAGACTCAGAACATTAGTTCGAGCCGTCGGGGGACGCATGCATCGGGTGTTCAGTCAGATCGAGTCGGGGCCGCGGGCCCTCGACGCGGCGCTGGGCTGCGACCTGAGCGAGCTCACTGCTGAGGAGCTGGTCCGGCTGAATCGCCTGGCGCAGGACCTGGTCCGGAAGGCCACCGCGCTGGGTCTGGCCGCGATGGCGGAGGCTTCGCGCGCCGAGGCGCACCGCACGGCTGGCGAGCTGTCGATGACGGCGCTCGTCGCGAAGGAGGCCGGCGTCTCCCGGCGCGAGGCGGCGCAGCAGGTCCGGCTCGCCCAGCAGCTCGACGCCGCGCCCGTCCTGCGGGAGTCGCTCGGTCGTGCCGGCATGTCCACCGACAAGGCGCGCATCGTGTCCGATGCCCTCGGCGACCTGCCTCGCGACCTCACAGCCGACGAGCGTCGCGCGATTGAGTGCGACCTCACCGCGGCCGCGCCCGACCTCCCGCTGGAGCAGCTTCGGCGTAAGGCGCGCCGCGCGGTGGAGGTCGTCGACGTCGACCGCGCCGATGCCGTCGAGAACCGTCAGGTCGAGCGCGACGAGCGCCACCAGGCCACGCAGGCGTCCTTCTGGATGTCGCGCCCCGACCCCGAGACCTGCATGGTCAAGGGCGGCTTCGAGGTCGACGCCGTCACGGGCGACGTCCTGCGCTCCTTCATGGACTCGGCCACTTCGCCGCGCAAGCAGGACGGCCTCCCGGATCGTCCCCACGCGCAGGGTGAGGCGTTCGTCCAGCTCGTCCGGCACCTGCCCAAGGACGGCTTCGGCAACCACGGAGGCATCCCGGCCACGCTCGTGGTCACCGTCGACGAGTCCACGCTGCGCGGCACCACCGACCGCGCCGGGGTGACCGAGCACGGCACCACGGTCTCGGCCGGGCAGCTGCGCCGGCTCGCCTGCGATTCCGGGATCCTTCCGGCCGTCATGGGCGGGGCGTCGACCGTGCTCGACCTCGGTCGCGAGGAGCGCCTCCACTCGGTGCCCCAGCGACGAGCCCTCGCGCTCCGCGACCTCGGCTGCGCGTTCCCCGGCTGCGACCGGCCGCCCGGCTGGTGCGAGAGCCACCACATCGTCCCGTGGTCGCGGGGTGGTCCCACCACGGTCGACGACGGAGTGCTGCTGTTCGCACGCCACCACCACGAGGTCCACGACCGCGGATGGCAGGTCCGGCTCCACGCGATCGACCGCATCGTCGAGTTCCGGCGGCGTCCCGGCGAGCCCTGGCGACGCAACCATCACTACCGCCCCCTGACGCTCACCGGGTGACGAGCGGGACCCCCACCGATCGGTAGGTTGAGCGGATGGACCTCGTGCGCAGGATCGTGCAGCGACTGCGCGGCCACGGCGACGCGCCGTCGCCGCCCGCCCTCGCCAAGCGCGTGCGCACCGCGTTCCGGCTCGACGACCAGCAGTGGCGAGCTCTCGTGGACGAGGCGGCGGCGGGAGCCAGGGCGTGGACCCACGCCGACTGGCTCGACCTGCCCGTGCGCGACCGGGTGGCCCTGTACGCCGCCTCTGGAGCCGACCGCCCCACGGTCGAGCGCCTGGCCGAGTCACGCACCGTCCACGGTCCCTCGTTCCTCGTCGATCGCGACGCCCTGCGGATCGACCTCGGAGACCCGGTCGCGGTGCCCGAGTGGCTCCTCGTGGCACAGGAGCACGACCTCGTCACGCGTCTGAGCGTCGAGGTCGCCGGATCCGAACCGGTGCACGTGGCCGGGACCTCGTTCATCTCCGGGCTGGCGTTCGACCCCGAGGCCGACTCCGTCCGCGTCGAGGCCGCCACGAGCCATGGCGCCCTCGAGACGGCCGTGACGATGCGACCCGATCCCGTCGCCGACGCCGAGTCGGGGGAGCGCTGGGCCGACCAGACCGGCGCGTCCTGGTGGGCCACGATCGAAGCTGACCGTAGCGAGCCGATCACCCTGACGGTCACCATCGAGTCGGCCGGGGTGACGCGCACCGCCGAGGCCGTCGTGCCCGCGCTGACCGGGGCGGTGCCCGTGGTCGTCAGTGCCACCGGGTCGGGCGTGCTGCTCGACGCCGGCGACCACACGCTGCGGGTGGCCGCGACGTCCGAGGGCTGGGGCGCCGGGCCGTCACCGCTCTCGCTCGAGGCCCGGATCGACCGGTTCGGTGTCGCCGCCACGATCCCGGCGGGGCGCTTCGCCGTCACCGCCGACGAAGCCCTCGAACTCGCCGACCCCTCGGTGCTTGAGCTGCCCCTGGCCGAGCGCGCGATCGACCTGGTCGACCTGCTCGTCACGCCACGGGGCTGGTCGCCGGGAGAGGCCGCCGTGTCGCTCGTGGTCCGCAACCCGATCCCGGTGCACGACCGCGGACGCCGCCGCCAGCGACTCCTGCTCGACGAGGTGCGCGAGCAGGCGGGTCCGCTGCGCGAGCGAGCCGTCGCGATGTGCTTCGGCGGCGCGGGCGCCGGCGACAGCGTCGCCCCCGTGGCGCGCGAGCTCGTCCACCGGGGGATCCCGGTCGACTGGGTCGTCGCCGACCACTCCGTGACCGTGCCCGACGGCACCCGGCCCGTGCTGCTGCACTCGCGCGAGTGGCACGAGGCGTTCACGCACGCGCGGTACCTGGTCAACAACGCCGAGTTCCCGCACTACGTGCGCTTCCGCGACGGCCAGCGCTACCTGCAGACCTGGCACGGCACCCCGCTCAAGCGCATCGGCCGCGACATCGCCTCACCCCGGCTCTCGGCCGGCTACACCGCCGCGATGGCCCGCGAAGCCGCCGTCTGGGAGGCGCTGCTGGCGCAGAACCCGTTCGCGGCCGAGACGCTGCCGCGCGCGCTGGGCTTCGCCGGCCGGGTCCTGGGCGAGGGCTACCCGCGCAACGACGCACTCGCCGGTGACTCGGGCCGGGCGCTGAGGAACGCCACCCGTATGGCACTCGGGCTCGGCGACGAGCGCGTGGTGCTCTACGCGCCCACGTGGCGCGATGCCGCCCGCACCGAGCAGGGCCGCCGGGCGTTCGTCTCCCACCTCGACGCGGCCGCCGTGCACGAGCAGACCGGTGCCACCGTCCTGCTGCGCAGCCACAGCAACGCCGCGGCGGGTCGCGGCCGGATCAGCGGCCCCGGTGTCCTTGACGTGACGGCGCACCCCGACGTCACCGCGCTCCTGGCGGCCGCCGACGTGCTCGTGACCGACTACTCCTCGGTGATGTTCGACTTTGCTGTCACCGAGCGCCCGCAGGTGCTCCTGGTGCCCGATGTCGACCAGTACCGCGACGACCGCGGCTTCTACTTCGACCTGCAGCAGGCGCCGCCCGGCCCCATCGTGACCTCCACCGAGGAGGTCGTCGAGGCGCTCGCCGCTGCCGGTGGGACGTCGGAGCAGGCGCGCGCGTTCCGCGAGCGGTTCGCCCCGCTGGACGACGGCGAAGTCACGGCCCGCGTGGTGGACGCGTGGCTCGGCCCTCAGGCGCCGAGCAGCCCCAGCAGGTAGCTGCCGTAGCCGCTCTTGACCAGTGGCTGGGCCAGCTCGGCCAGCTGGTCGTCGGTCAGCCAGCCCTGGCGCCAGGCGATCTCCTCGGGGCACGAGACCTTGAGGCCCTGCCGCTTCTCGATCGTGCGCACGAACGCTCCCGCGTCGGCCAGGTCGTCGAACGTGCCGGTGTCGAGCCAGGCGGTGCCGCGCGGGAGGACCTCGACCTGGAGGGTGCCCTCCTCGAGGTAGGTGCGGTTCAGGTCGGTGATCTCCAGCTCGCCCCGGTGCGAGGGCTTCAGGTCGCGGGCCCGCTCGACCACCGAGTTGTCGTAGAAGTACAGGCCGGGGACCGCGAAGTTGCTCCGCGGGTGCTCCGGCTTCTCCTCCATCGAGATCGCCCGGCCGCTCTCGTCGAACTCGACGACGCCGTAGGCACGCGGGTTCGCCACCTGGTAGCCGAAGACCGCGGCGCCCACGGTGTGGTCGAAGCGGTGCAGGCTCGTGCCCAGCCCGGCCCCGTAGAAGATGTTGTCGCCCAGGACGAGCGCGGCGCCCTCGCCGCCCACGTGGTCGGCGCCGATGATGAACGCCTGCGCGAGCCCGTCGGGGGAGGGCTGCTGCGCGTAGGTCAGGTTCACGCCGAACCGCGACCCGTCGCCGAGCAGGCGCTCGAAGGCCTCCGCGTCGTGCGGTGTCGTGATGATGAGGATGTCGCGGATCCCCGTCGCCATCAGCGTCGACAGCGGGTAGTAGATCATCGGCTTGTCGTAGACGGGGACGAGCTGCTTGCTGACGCCGAGGGTGATCGGGTGCAGTCGCGAGCCGGTTCCCCCGGCCAGGATGATGCCGCGCATGGTTCGTACCCTAGGTGATCGCCGCGAGGGACGGCATCCGTCGGCCGGTACGCTCGTGCGCATGCGTCGATTGCTGGTCACCGGCGGTGCCGGGTTCATCGGGTCCAACTTCGTCCGTCAGGTCATCGACCGGACGGACGATCACGTGACCGTCCTGGACAAGCTCACCTACGCGGGCAGCCGTGAGTCACTGGCGGGGCTGCCCGAGGACCGGGTGTCGCTCGTCGTGGGCGACGTCGCCGACTCCGAGCTGGTCGACTCGCTCGTGGGGCAGCACGACGCGGTCGTGCACTTCGCCGCCGAGTCGCACAACGACAACTCGCTGGTCGGGCCGCGCCCGTTCCTGGACACCAACATCATCGGCACCTTCGCCCTGCTGGAGGCGGCCCGCAAGCACGACGTGCGGTACCACCACATCTCCACCGACGAGGTCTACGGCGACCTGGAGCTCGACGATCCCGAGCGGTTCACCGAGTCGACGCCCTACAACCCGTCGAGCCCCTACTCCTCGACGAAGGCCGGCTCCGACCTGCTCGTGCGGGCCTGGGTCCGCTCGTTCGGCGTCCGCGCGACGATCTCCAACTGCTCGAACAACTACGGGCCGTGGCAGCACATCGAGAAGTTCATCCCGCGCCAGATCACCGGGCTGATCGACGGCGTCCGTCCGCGCCTGTACGGCGAGGGGCTGAACGTGCGCGACTGGATCCACGTCGACGACCACAACTCGGCCGTGCTCACGATCCTGGAGTCGGGCGCGATGGGCGAGACCTACCTCATCGGCGCCGACGGCGAGAAGTCCAACCGTGAGGTCGTCGAGGCGCTGCTGCAGCTCTTCGGCCGCGAGCCCGACGACTTCGACCACGTGGCCGACCGCGCGGGACACGACCTGCGCTACGCGATCGACTCCACCAAGCTGCGCACCGAGCTGGGCTGGACGCCGCAGTTCTCGGACTTCGCGTCGGGCCTCGAGGACACGGTGCGCTGGTACCGCGAGAACGAGCAGTGGTGGCGCCCCGCGAAGGCTGCCACCGAGGCCAAGTACGCAGCGACGGGTCAGTGAGGGAGCCGATGAAGATCGAGACCACTCCCGTCCCGGGCCTGCTCGTCGTCCACCTGGACGTCCACGGCGACAACCGCGGCTGGTTCAAGGAGAACTGGCAGCGCGAGAAGATGGTCGCCGCCGGGCTGCCCGACTTCGGGCCCGTCCAGCAGAACATCTCGTTCAACGGCGTCGCCGGCACTATCCGCGGCATCCACGCCGAGCCGTGGGACAAGTACGTCTCGGTCGCGTCCGGGCGAGCCTTCGGCGCCTGGGTCGACCTGCGCGAGGGCGAGTCGTTCGGCTCCTCGTTCTGGGTCGAGCTGAACCCGCAGACCGCGGTGTTCGTGCCGCGCGGGGTCGCGAACTCCTTCCAGGTCCTCGAGGACGGCACCGCGTACAGCTACCTCGTCAACGACCACTGGCGCCCCGACGCGGTCTACGCCAACGTCAACCTGCTCGACCCGGAGGTGGCCGTCCCGTGGCCGCTGCCCGTGGCCGAGATGTCCGAGAAGGACCGCAACCACCCGCTCCTGGCCGAGGTCACGCCGCTCGCGCCGCGCCGCACCGTGGTCATCGGGGCCGGCGGCCAGCTGGGCAAGGCGTTGCAGCAGCTCCTCCCGGACGCCGAGTACCACGACTTCCCCGAGGTCGACCTCTCCAAGCCCCAGACCCTCGACTCGATCGAATGGAACGGCGTCGGCACGCTCATCAACGCCGCGGCCTACACGAACGTCGACGGCGCCGAGACCCCCGAGGGCCGCACGCTGTGCTGGGCGATCAACGTCACGGGCGTCGCCGCCATGGCCCGGATCGCCATCGCCCACGGCCTGACCTTCGTCAACGTCTCGAGCGACTACGTGTTCGACGGCACGAAGGAGGAGCACGAGGTCGACGAGCCCGTCTCGCCGCTGGGCGTCTACGGCCAGACGAAGGCGGCCACCGAGGCCGTGACGTCGGTCGTGCCGAAGGGCTACCTGGTTCGCACCAGCTGGGTCGTGGGGGAGGGCGCGAACTTCGTCGACACGATGCGCCGCCTCGCCCGCGACGGCGTCTCGCCGTCGGTCGTCGACGACCAGTTCGGCCGGCTCACACCGGCATCGGTGCTGGCCGAGGGGATCCTCGACCTGCTCCGCACCGAGGCGCCGTACGGCATCCACCACGTCACCGGCCGCGGCCCCGTGGAGTCGTGGGCCGACATCGCCCGCCGCGTCTTCGCCGAGGAGGGCCGCGACCCCGCCGACGTCACCGGCGTCTCCACCGAGGAGTACATGGCCGGCCGTCTCTCCGCCCCGCGGCCGCGCCACTCGGCGCTGCGGCTGAGCTGAGGCCGCCCGGTTAGGGTGGCCGCGTGGCGCGTTCCCTCACCCCGCTCGACCCCGCCGAGTTCACGGCGATCTGTGCGCGGATCGACACGGGCACGGCCGACCGGGCCGACCTGAAGGCCGCCACGAAGCACCTGCTGGCGCTGCTGCAGCGACGGGCGCCGGGGCACAGCGTCGAGGTCCGCATCCCGCCGTTCGCCGCGATCCAGTGCATCGAGGGGGCCAGCCACACGCGCGGCACGCCGCCGGCCGTGGTCGAGACCGACCCCGAGACTTGGATCGCGCTCGCGCGTGGCCGACTCGCCTGGGCCGATGCGCGGGTCCGCGCGAGCGGCGAGCGCTCCGACCTCACGCCACTGCTGCCGCTGGTGGAGGACGACGCTCGCTAGGGTCTTCCCCATGCGCGTGCGACTCCTGCTCCTGTCGGCCCTCGTCCTCCCGATCCTCGCTGCCTGCGGCGGAGGGGACGACGACTCCGCCTCCTCGTCGGGCGAGTGCACGTACGCGCAGGAGGGCGCGGCCGCCAAGGACGCCGAGCTGCCGCCGTCGGACCTGCTCGCGCCCGAGACGCTCACGATGAAGACGAACCGGGGCGACTTCGCGCTCACCCTCGACGCCGAGGCCGCACCCTGCACCGTGAACTCGTTCGCGTCGCTGGCCGAGCAGGGCTACTTCGACGGCACGAAGTGCCACCGCCTCGTCCCCGGCTTCGTGCTGCAGTGCGGCGACCCGTCGGCCACCGGCAGCGGCGGGCCGGGCTACAGCTTCGAGGACGAGCTCAGCGGCGACGAGACGTACCCGGCCGGCACGCTCGCGATGGCCAACAGCGGACCGGACACCAACGGCTCGCAGTTCTTCATCGTGCTCGACGACGCCGAGCTGCCCGCGGCCTACACCGTGTTCGGCACGGTCGACGAGGACGGGCTCGAGGCCGCCCGGGCGATCGCCGAGGAGGGCAACGGCCCGGACGGAGTCGCCCCCAAGACCGACGTCGTGATCGAGTCGGTCTCCTGACTCAGACCTGGCGCGCCGCGTCGGTCCAGTAGGGCTTGCGCAGGTCGCGCTTGAGGATCTTGCCCGAGGGGTTCCGCGGCAGCAGCTCGACGATGTCGATGCTCCGCGGCACCTTGTAGTGGGCGAGGTTCTCGCGCGCCCATTCGATGATCTCGGCCTCGGTCGCCTCGGCCCCGGGACGCAGCGCCACGACGGCCTTCACGGACTCGCCCCACGTCGCGTCGGGCACGCCGATGATCGCGACCTCGAGCAGGTCGGGATGCTCGGACAGGACCCGCTCGACCTCGGGGGAGTACACGTTCTCGCCGCCGGTGATGATCATGTCCTTGATGCGGTCCTCGACGTAGACGTAGCCGTCGGCGTCGATCCGGCCGATGTCGCCGGTGCGGACCCAGCCGTCCTCGGCGTACAGCTCGGCGGTCGCCTCGGGACGTCCGTGGTAGCCGGCGGTCGCCTGCTCGGTGCGGAACCACAGCTCGCCGGCCGCGCCGGTCGCCACGTCCTGCAGGGTGGCGGGGTCGACCACGCGGGCCTCGACGCCCGGGATCGGCTTGCCGGCCGAGAGCAGCCGCTCGGGATGCTCCAGGTCACGGTGCTCGTCGTCGTGCAGCATCGTGACGACGCCGCAGAACTCGGTGAGGCCGTAGACCTGGTAGAACGCCGTGTCGGGCCAGTGCTCCTGCGCCCCGCGCAGGATCGTCAGCGGCATCGGCGCGGCGCCGTAGGAGAAGCCGCGCAACCCGCTGAACAGCTTCATCGCATCGGGCCCGGCCTGCAGCAGCATCGCCACCACCGCGGGCACGAGGAAGGCGTGGGTGACGCCCGACATCATCGCGCCGGCCAGCGCGCCGGCCTCGACGTCGCGGATGATGTGGCCCGGCACCCGGTTCTTGAGGCCGAACATCGCGTAGGACGTGCCGCCGACGTGGAACATCGGCATCGCGACCAGCATCTTCGCGTCCTCGCCGTAGGCGATGCCGGTGTCGGCGTTCTCGGTGTGCGCCACCAGGTTGCGCTGGCTGAGCATCACGCCCTTGGGGCGGCCCGTGGTGCCCGAGCTGTACATCAGGACGACGGTGTCGTCGACGGACGAGTCGTCCGCCTGTTCGAGGGGCTCGCCGGCGGCCTGCCACGCCTCGAACTCGTCGGCGTCGCCGCCCATGACGACGATCTTCTCCACGGTGGTGAGCCGGTCACGGATGACGTCGACCTGGTCCAGCAGCTCGTGACCGACGAAGAGCACCTTCGCGCCGGCGTCGTTGATCGTGTAGTCCAGCTCGTCGCCGGCCAGGCGCCAGTTCACGATGGCCGTGGAGGCGCCGATCAGGCTGGCGCCGAGCACGAGCTGCAGGATCGCCGGGTTGTTCTTGTCCACGACGGCGACGTGGTCGCCGCGACCGATGCCCTCCGCCGAGAGAGCGCCGGCGGTCCGCCGGATCGAGTCCCAGACCTGCGCCCAGGTCCACTCGCGGCCCTCGTAGATCCAGCCCGTCTGGTCGGGCGCGGCCTGCGCGGCGGCTCGGGCGTGATCGGCGATGAACGTCGCATCGGACATGGGGTCTCCCTCTGAGGCCTTGGCTGTGATGTGCCTCACACCGTAGTGCTCCGAGTGCCTCGACGGAAGACTTCCAGTCAACCTTGACTGTTAGTGCGCGCGTCCGCTCCGGGCGGTACTGGTCGGGGAAGGCGGGAACGGCCGGTAGACTGCCGGTGTGCCCCGCGGAGATGGTCTCCTGACCCACGAGCTCGATCCCAGTGACGCCGGACCCCAGGACGCCTGTGGCGTGTTCGGCGTCTGGGCCCCCGGCGAGGAAGTCGCCAAGCTCACCTACTTCGGCCTCTACGCCCTGCAGCACCGAGGGCAGGAGTCGGCCGGCATCGCCGTGAGCAACGGCCGCCAGATCCTCGTCTACAAGGACATGGGCCTGGTGTCCCAGGTCTTCGACGAGGCCACCCTCGAGTCGCTCCAGGGCCAGATCGCCATCGGCCACGCGCGCTACTCCACGACCGGTGCGAGCGTGTGGCAGAACGCCCAGCCCACGTTCCGGCCCACGGCCCAGGGCTCGGTCGCGCTGGGGCACAACGGCAACCTGACCAACACGCACGAGCTCGTGCAGCTGCTCCGCGAGCGGACGGAGGGCGACGCCAAGTCGGTGTCGGCCGAGACCGCCACCACCGACACCTCGGTGATGGCCTCGCTGCTGGCGTCCTACCGCGACCGCTCGGTCGAGGACGCGGCGCTGGAGGTCCTGCCCCAGCTGCGCGGCGCGTTCTCCCTCGTGTTCATGGACGAGACCACTCTCTACGGCGCGCGCGACCCCCAGGGCATCCGCCCGCTCGTGCTCGGCCGCCTCGAGCGCGGCTGGGTCATCGCGAGCGAGACCGCCGCGCTCGACATCGTCGGCGCCTCCTACATCCGCGAGATCGAGCCGGGCGAGTTCGTCGCGATCGACGAGAACGGCCTGCGCAGCAGCCGGTTCGCCGACGCCGCGCCGAAGGGCTGCATCTTCGAGTACGTCTACCTCGCGCGCCCCGACACCACGATCAACGACCAGCGTGTCTTCAGCGTGCGCGAGCGCATCGGTCGCCGCCTGGCCAACACCGCGCCCGTCGAGGCCGACCTCGTCATCCCGGTGCCCGAGTCCGGCACGCCCGCCGCGATCGGCTACGCCGAGGAGAGCGGGATCCCGTTCGGTCACGGCCTGGTGAAGAACTCCTACGTGGGCCGCACGTTCATCCAGCCCTCGCAGACGATCCGCCAGCTCGGCATCCGGCTCAAGCTGAATCCGCTGCGCGACGTCATCGCGGGCAAGCGCCTCGTGGTGGTCGACGACTCGATCGTGCGCGGCAACACCCAGCGTGCCCTCGTGCGGATGCTCCGCGAGTTCGGCGCCGCCGAGGTCCACGTCCGGATCTCCAGCCCGCCGGTGAAGTGGCCGTGCTTCTACGGCATCGACTTCGCCTCGCGGGCCGAGCTGGTCGCCAACGGCCTCACGGTCGACGAGATCTGTCGCTCGATCGGCGCCGACAGTCTGTCGTACGTCTCGCTCGACGACCTCATCGCCGCCACGAACGTCCCGGCCGACAACCTCTGCCGGGCCTGCTTCGACGGGGTCTACCCGATCGAGCTGCCCGACGACGACCTCATCGGCAAGCACCTGCTGGAGCTGCCGTCCAACGGGACCGAGCCCTTGAAGGTGATCCAGTGACCTCGTACGCCTCCGCCGGAGTCTCCATCGAGGAGGGCGACCGCGCGGTCGAGCTCATGAAGCAGTGGGTCGCCAAGGCCACCCGTCCCGAGGTCGTGGGCGGCATCGGCGGCTTCGCCGGCCTGTTCGACGCCTCGGCCCTGAAGAGCTACACGCGCCCGCTGCTGGCCACGAGCGCCGACGGCGTCGGCACGAAGGTCGCCATCGCGCAGGCGATGGACCGCCACGACACGATCGGGTTCGACCTGGTCGGCATGCTCGTGGACGACCTCGTCGTGTGCGGGGCCGAGCCGCTGTTCCTCACCGACTACATCGCCACCGGCAAGGTCGTGCCCGAGCGGATCGCCGACATCGTCAAGGGCATCGCCGCGGCATGCGCCGAGACCGGCACCGCGCTGCTGGGCGGCGAGACGGCCGAGCACCCCGGCCTCCTGGCCCCCGACGAGTACGACGTCGCCGGATCCACCACGGGCGTCGTCGAGGCCGACCGTCTCCTCGGCGCCGAGCGCGTGCGCGAGGGCGACGTGGTGGTGGCGATGGCCTCCTCGGGCCTGCACTCCAACGGGTACTCGCTCGTGCGCCACGTCTTCTTCGACATCGCCGGCTGGAAGCTCGACCGCGACGTGCCGGAGTTCGGCCGCACGCTGGGCGAGGAGCTGCTGACCCCCACCCGCCTCTACACGAAGCCGTGCCTCGCCCTGGCCGACGCCGTCGAGGTGCACGCCATGTCGCACATCACCGGCGGCGGGCTCGCGGCGAACCTCGAGCGGGTCCTGCCCGACTCGGTCTCGGTCCGGCTCGACCGGTCCTCGTGGACCCCGGCCCCCGTCTTCGGCCTCGTGGGCGAGCTCGGCAAGGTCGCGCAGGCCGACCTCGACCTGGCCCTGAACATGGGCGTCGGGATGGTCGCGATCGTCCCGGCCGACGCGGCCGACGCGGCGGTCGCCCTCCTCGGCCAGCACGGCGTCGACGCGTGGATCGCGGGCGAGGTCGCGGCGGCCGGAACCCACGGTGCGGGCGGTTCGGTCACCCTCAGCTGAGAATATTCGTTGCAACGACGGTCAGGCGGCTCGCCTGACCGGGGGTCGTTCATGCGTTCCGAGGTCCTTTGGGTACTCTTGGGAGCACGACATACTGAACCACTGAGTGCGAGGGGGTCGAGCCCATGGGCCGCGGCCGTGCCAAAGCGAAGCAGACCAAGGTCGCTCGCGATCTCAAGTACCGGACATTGGACACGGACTTCAATGATCTGGAGCGAGAGCTTCATGGAGAGTCGGGCGACCCGATTCCCGACCAGTACGTTGATCTCGCCAAGAAACTGGGAGACCCTGCCGCTAGTTGAGCGGTAGGGCGAACTTCTCCCTGGTGTCGGCTCTCTCCAGCGCCTGCATCGGACATCGAGCTCACGACCCGTGGGGCACCTCTGTGCCCCACGGGTGCTCGGCGTTTCCGCCCTCAGCGTGAGAGCTTGCTCGGCCACCAGAAGCGGCGGCCGCACAGCGCGACCAGGGCCGGCGTCGCCACGCCGCGCACCAGCACGGTGTCGAGCAGCACGCCGAACCCGACCACGACGCCCAGCTGGGCCAGCAGCACGAGCGGCAGCACGCCCAGCACGGTGAAGACGGCGGCCAGCAGCACGCCCGCGCTGGTGATCACGCCGCCCGTCACGGCCAGCGCCTTGACGATCGATCCGGTCGCGTCGCCGGTGAGGGCCATCTCCTCGCGCGCCCGCGCGGTGAGGAAGATGTTGTAGTCCACGCCCAGCGCGACCAGGAAGATGAAGGCCAGCAGCGGCGTGCTGACGTCCATCGCCGACCAGCCCAGGACGTGGTCGAACAGCAGCCAGCCCACGCCGAGCGCCGACAGGTACGACAGCACCGTGGTGGCGCACAGGATCACCGCGGCCACGACGGAGCGCAGCAGGACCAGCAGCATGATCAGGACGATGGCCAGCACGATGGGGATGACCGTGGCGCGGTCGTCCGCGGCGGTCTGTGCCTCGTCCAGCGCCTGGGCGTCCGGGCCGCCGACGAGGGCGTCGGGATCGACGTCCTGGACCGCGGTGCGCAGGTCCTCGATGGCGGTGAGGGCCTCGTCGCTCTCGGGTGCGACCGACAACACGACCTGGACCTCGGCCACGTCGTCGGAGGCGCCGGCCGGTCGGGCGCTCTCGACGCCGGAGACCTCGCTCGCGGCGGCCGTGACGGCCTCGACCTGATCGGGAGAGGTCGCCACGACGGTGGGCGCGGAGATGCCGGCGGGGAAGCCGTCCTGCAGCGTCTCCTGCGCCTGGATCGACTCGGGTGTGTCGAGGAACTGCTCGCTCTGGCCGAGGCCGGTGGTGAGGGTGAGGGCACCGGCGGCCATGGCCGTCAGGACGCCCAGGGAGGCGATGGCTACGGGCCAGGGGCGCGACGTGACGGTGCTGCCGACGCGGAACCACCAGCCGCGCTCGGACGGGTCCTCGTCGCCGTTGCGCGGAACGAACGGCCAGAACAGCCAGCGGCCCGGCAGGACCATCGCCGAGGGCAGCACGAGCAGGGCGAACGCCACCGCGATGACGATGCCGATCGCGCCGGCCAGGCCGATGCCGCTGACGAACGGCGAGTCGGCGATCAGGAGGGACAGCAGGGCCAGGACCACGGTGCCGGAGCTGGACAGGATCGCGGGGGCGGCCCCGCCCACGGCGGTCTGCATCGCCTCGTGGCGCGAGTCGTGGCGGCGCAGCTCCTCGCGGTAGCGCGCGATCAGCAGCAGCGCGTAGTTCGTGCCCGCGCCGAAGACGAGGACCGAGGTGATGCCGGTGATCGAGCCGTCGATCTCGAAGCCGAAGGCCCCGGAGATGCCCTCGAGCGTGCGGGCGGCGACGCGGTCGCCGATGCCGATGACGGTCAGCGGGACGAGCCACAGCCACGGGCTGCGGTAGGTGATGATCAGCAGCACCGCCACGACGGCGGCGGTGACGGCGAGGAGGCGCACGTCGGCGCCGTCGAACACCGCACCGAGGTCGGCCTGGACCGCCGGGGCGCCGGTGACCTCGGCCTTCACGCCGTCGGGCAGGTCGGCGCGGGCGACCTCACGGATCTGCTCGACCAGCTCGGCGTTGTCGTCGTTGCTCAGGCCGGTCTTCACCGGGATCGCGACGATCGCGGCCGCACCGTTCTCCGACGGCACGGGCGGGCTCGCCTCGAGGTCCAGCTCCGCGCCGATCGCCTGCGAGCGCTCGCCGAGCGCCGTGAGGTCCTCGGGGGAGAGACCGCCCTCGCGGGAGAACACGACGATCGCCGGTGCCTCGTCGGCCTGGGGCAGCTCGTCGAGCAGCGCCGCGGCGCGCGCGGACTCCGCCGACTCCGGCAGGTTGGAGCCGGCCTCGTTGCCGGAGGTGGGCTCCGGGGCGAAGGCCATGATCAGTCCGGAGACGATCAGCCCCAGCAGCACCACGACGATGGATCGTCGCGGCCCCACGAGGCGCGCGAGCGGAAAGGACCGATGGTCGACTGGAGGCACGCTAGAAGGCTAGGCGATCTAACTAAATCGGAGGTACATCGGGATGCCCACCGGTCCTCCCGCCGGTGTCACGGGAGCCGGATCTGCGCCAGCCGCCCGATCTCGCGGATGCGCTGATCGGCCTGGCGGTCGGCGGCCTCGGCGGTGGTGATGCCCTCGCTCGCCGCGCGCTCGAGGACGGCCAGCGTGGTGTCGAAGATGCCGGTGGCCCGCGCCTTCGCGCGGTCGAAGGAGAAGCCGCTCGGGTCGAGCTCGTCGGCGACCTGGATGACGCCGCCGGAGTTCACGCAGTAGTCCGGCGCGTAGACGATCCCGCGGTCCGTCACGAGCTTGCCGATGCCGTCGTGCGCCAGCTGGTTGTTCGCCGCCCCGGCCACGACACGCGCCGTGAGGGCCTCGACCGACGACTCGTTGAGAGCCCCGCCCAGGGCGCACGGCGCGTAGACGTCGAGGTCGGCGGCGATCAGCGCCTCGGTGGACTCGGCGACCTCGAGGCCCGGGTACTGCTCGACCAGGCGGGCCACGGCGGCCGGGTCGATGTCGGTGACGACCACCTGGGCGTCCTCCTGCACGAGGTGGGCGGTCAGGTGACGCCCGACCTTGCCCACGCCGGCGATGCCGACGCGCTTGCCGGCCAGGGACGTGTCGCCCCACGCGAACTGCGCCGAGGCGCGCATGCCCTGGTAGACGCCGAAGGCGGTCAGGACGCTGGAGTCGCCCGCGCCGCCGTGCTCGACCGTGCGGCCGGTGACGTAGTCGCACTCGCGGGCGATGACGTCCATGTCGGTGGAGAACGTGCCCACGTCGCACGCGGTGAAGTACCGGCCCGCGAGGCTCTGGACGAAGCGGCCGTAGGCGCGCAGGAGGGCCTCGGACTTGTCGGTGCGCGGGTCGCCGATGATCACGGCCTTGCCGCCGCCGAGGTCGAGTCCGGCGAGGGCGTTCTTGTAGGCCATGCCCTGGCTGAGGTTGAGCACGTCGGCCAGCGCGTCACCCTCGCTGGCGTACGGGAAGAACCGGGTGCCGCCGAGGCCGGGACCGAGGGCGGTGGAGTAGAGGGCGATGATCGCCCGCAGTCCGGAGGCCTCGTCGTGGCAGAAGACGACTTGCTCGTGGTGGGTGCCGAAGCTGCTGGGCGTGCTCATGCTTCCTCTTCCTGGGCTGGCGGGGGTGGTGCCGGCCTGTCGGTTGCGGTGGTGTCGCGCGGCCGGGGGTGGTGGCCGCTGTGACCCACGCTACTCGCGAACGTCGCCGGCGGCGGCACGACGTGCGAGGTTGCGGTCCATGCGCCGGAAGAACGGCGCGGTCGCCCGCGTCACGACGCCGGGTAGCAGGGCCATCGACGTCTCGCCGGCCACGCCGAACGCGCTCGTGATCCGCGAGGGGCGCGACACCACGGCGCGCTCGATCCATCGGCCGGCCTCGTCCGGGCTCATCATCGACATCGCCCGGTAGATCTCGGTGCCACCGGACATCTCGGTGCGCACCATCGGGAAGTGCACGGTGCTGGTGGTGATGCCGCGGTGCCCCAGCTCGGCCGACAGCGAGCGCACGTAGGACTCCAGCGCGCTCTTGCTGGCGAGGTAGGCCGAGAACAGGGGGATCGGCACCTGGGTCGACAGGGTCGAGCTGACCACGACGTGGCCACGCCCGGTGGCGAGCATCGACGGCAGCACGAGGTGGATGAGGCGCACGGCGGCGAAGTAGTTGATCGCCATGACGCGCTCGTGGTCGTGCAGGCGGTCGAGCGAGTCCACGATGGGGCGCCGGATCGAGCGTGCGGCGTTGCTGACGAGGACGTCGACGCGGCCGTGGTCCGCCAGGATGCGCTCGACGGCCGAGCGGGTGGACGCCTCGTCGGTGAGGTCGACCGGATGGGCGTGGGCGTCGCCGCCCTCGGCCCGGATCGCCGCGGCGACGGCCTCCAGCTCCGCCTCGCGCCGGGCCAGGAGGCACACCGTCGCACCGCGGGCGGCGAGCCGGCGCGCGGCCGCGGCGCCGATGCCGCTGGAGGAGCCCGTGATGACGACGACCTGCCCGGCCGGATCGATGCCCATGCGTTGTGATGGTAGTCACAGGGTTCGCGTATCGTGGTGGGGTGCTGGCCGAACTCCTGGACCCGATGAAGAACCCACTGACCTACGCGGTGCCGTTCTTCGTGCTGAGCATCGCGATCGAGCTGGCCGCGCTGAAGTGGCTCGACCACGACGACAACGTCACGGGCTACGCCTTCAAGGACGTGCGTACGTCGATCTCGATGGGCATCGGCTCGATCCTGTTCCTGACGGTCTTCAAGATCATCACCTTCTTCGCGTTCGTCTTCGTGTTCGCCCACTTCGCCCTGTTCGAGCTGGACGTCTCGGCCTGGTGGTACTGGCCGGCGCTGCTCGTCGGACTCGACTTCTGCTACTACTGGCACCACCGCTTCAGCCACCGCGTGCGGATCGGCTGGGCCGGCCACCAGTCGCACCACTCCAGCGAGTTCATGAACTTCGGGACCGCGCTGCGGCAGAAGTGGAACCCGTGGTTCGAGTTCTTCTTCTGGCTGCCACTCCCGCTGCTGGGGTTCGCGCCGTGGACCCTGTTCGCCGCCTTCGCGATCAACCTGATCTACCAGTTCTTCGTGCACACCGAGGTCGTCGGCAAGCTGCCGCGGCCGATCGAGTGGGTGTTCAACACCCCCTCGCACCACCGCGTGCACCACGGCTCCGACCCCGAGTACCTCGACAAGAACTACGGCGGCATCCTCATCGTCTGGGACCGGATGTTCGGCACCTTCCAGCGCGAGCTGCACCGTCCGCGGTACGGGCTCACGCACCCGGTCGAGACCTACAACATCCTCACGCTGCAGTACGGCGACTACCGCAAGATGGCCGCCGACGTGAGGTCGGCGTCCACGTGGCGCGAGAAGGTCGGCTACGTGCTCGGTCCGCCCGGGTGGAAGCCCGACGGCACGATCGACCGAGGCCGCACCGAGGCCGGCACGCGCTGAGACGCGGCGGGCGCATGAGCCCCGATCCTCCTAGGCTGGCAGCACCGACTCCGCACCACCGAGAGGATCCCCCGATGGCCAAGAGCAAGGTCGAGAAGAAGCTCCGCGACACGATCTCCACGATCAACGACCTGCGAGGTGAGCTCAAGAAGGTCCGCAAGGCGGCCGAGAAGGCGGCGGCCCAGCAGATCGACAAGGCCACCCGGTCGTCCTCCGCCGAGCTGAAGAAGGTGCGCGAGGAGGTGGCCCAGGTCCGCGACACGACGGCGAAGCAGATCGCCGACCTGACCGCGATGGTCGCCCGGCTCGCCCCCGACCTCGTCAGGCCCGGAGGCTCCGCCACGCCGCCGCCGGCCGAGGCCACCGCGCCCCCGGCCGAGACCGGCTCGGACCGACCGCACGGCGACCCCCTGGCCGCCGCAGCGGCGCAGAGCGTTCCGGCGAAGAAGGCCGGTGCGAAGAAGACGACCGCGAAGAAGGCCACGCTGCCGGACTCCGCCACCGAGGCCGACGACAGGCTCTCCTTCGCCGGCGAGGCACTGGCCGCGTCGGACGCGAGCGGGCCCGTCGACCCCGAGGTGCCCGGCACCGCTCCGACGGCCGAGGTGACGCCGGAGCCGGCCGTGAAGGCCGCGGCGAAGCGGCCGGCCGCCGCCAAGAAGACGCCCGCCACGAAGTCCCCGGCGAAGAAGACCACCACCGCGAAGAAGACCGCGACCGCGAAGAAGACCGCGACCGCGAAGAAGACCGCGACCAAGAAGGCGCCGGCGAAGAAGGCCGGCGCGACGTCCACCGCGAAGCGCACGGCCTCGCCGGGCCGCAAGACCGCCGCGCGCAAGGCCACGACCGCCACCGGGACCACGTCGCCCACGACGCCTCCGGCCACGCCGCAGAACCCGGCCAGCGCGGACGCTCCCGCGTCCGACTGAGAGGACCCGCCGGCCCTGCCACTCACTGGGGCCGGCGGTGCACCTTCCACTGCGCGGCCTGGGCGACCGGCTTGATGACCATCAGGTCGACGTCCACGTGCCGCGGCCGCGTGGCGACCCACGTGATCGCGTCGGCGATGTCCTCGGCCACGAGCGGCTCGTCCACGCCCGCGTAGACGGCGTCGGCGCGCGTGCTGTCACCGTCGAAGCGGGTCAGGCTGAACTCCTCGGTCCGGACCATGCCCGGCGCGATCTCCGTGATCCGCACGGGCTGGCCGTTGAGCTCGAGTCGCAGGGTCTCGGTGACGGCGGCCAGGGCGTGCTTGGCCGCGGTGTAGCCGCCGCCGCCCTCGTAGGTCACCCGGCCCGCGGTGGAGCCGACGTTGATGATCGTGCCGGCACCGGAGTTGATCAACGCCGGCGTCAGCGCCTTCGTCACCGCGACGGTGCCGAGGACGTTCGTCTCGTACATCCAGCGCCAGTCGTCCAGGTCGGCCTCGGTGACGTCCTCGAGGCCCTTCGCGCCGCCGGCGTTGTTGACGAGCAGGTCGAGCCGGTCGCCGACGGCCTCGGCCAGCCGGGCCACGTCGTCGGGGTTCGTGATGTCGCACGGCAGTGCGATGGCGTCGATCTCCTCGGCGAGCCGCTCGATGCGGTCGCGTCGGCGGGCGGCGGCCAGGACGGTGTAGCCGGCGGCCGACAGGGCGCGGGCCGTGGCCTCGCCGATCCCGCTGCTGGCTCCGGTGACGACGGCTGTGGGCATGGGGACAGCGTGCCAGAATGGATCGCATGGCTGCCCGAGGGATCCGTCGTGTCGCGATGCTGTCGGCGCACACCTCCCCCCTCGACCAGCCGGGCACCGGCGACGCGGGCGGCATGAACGTCTACGTCCTCGAGCTCTCGCGCCGGCTGGCCGCCCGCGGCATCGAGGTCGAGGTCTTCACCCGGGCCACGTCCCGCCACCTGCCTCCGGTCGTCGAGGCCGACGAGGGCATCCGGGTGCACCACGTCGCCGCCGGACCCTTCGAGGGACTGACGAAGGGCGACCTGCCGAGCCAGCTCTGCTCGTTCGTCCGCGACGTGCTGCGCGTCGAGGCCTGGCACGAGCCCGGCTACTTCGACCTCGTCCACTCCCACTACTGGCTCTCGGGCCAGGTCGGCACGGTGCTGCGCGAGCGCTGGGGCGTCCCGCTCGTGCACTCGATGCACACGATGGCCAAGGTCAAGAACGCGTCGCTCGCGGCCGGCGACCGTCCCGAGCCCGTCGGCCGGGTCGCCGGTGAGGAGGAGATCGTGCGGTTCGCCGACCGGCTGATCGCCAACACCGCCGAGGAGCGGCGCGAGCTGATCGACCTCTACGAGGCCGACCCGCGCGCCGTCGCGGTCGTGCACCCCGGTGTCGACCTCGACGTCTTCAGCGCGAGCGAGCCCGACGACGAGCCGCCGCTCGTGGTCTTCGCCGGCCGGATCCAGCCGCTCAAGGCACCCGACGTGGTGCTGCACGCCTCGGCGCTGCTCGACGTGCCGCACCGGGTCGCGATCATCGGCGGGCCGTCCGGCAGCGGGCTGGACCGCCCCACCGAGCTCACCGACCTCGCCCACGAGCTGGGCATCGCCGACCGGGTGGAGTTCGTCCCCACGGTCACCCAGGCCGAGCTGGCCACCTGGTACTCGCGGGCCGCGGTCGTCTGCGTCCCGTCGTACAGCGAGTCGTTCGGGCTCGTCGCGATCGAGGCCCAGGCCTGCGGCACCCCCGTGGTCGCCGCGGCGGTCGGCGGCCTCACCACGGCCGTCGCCGACGGCGTCACCGGCACGCTCGTCGACGGGCACGACCCGGCCGCCTACGCGGCGGCGCTGCGGCCGTACCTCGCCGACCCGGAGTTCCGGTCCGACGCCGGCGCCAAGGCCGTGCGCCACGCGGAGTCGTTCGGCTGGGACGTCACCGCCGAGCGCACCCTCGACGTCTATGCCGCCGCCCTGCACGATCGCGAGGCGGCGCGGGAGGAGGCAGGATGACCGACGTTCGCGACGTGATCGTCAGTTCGCTCGACGACGCCGGCCTGGAGTACGTGCGCCACGGGCAGGACGTGTTCGAGGTCGAGCTGCCGGGGGAACGCAAGCTCAAGACCACGTGCCGCCTCGAGGTGGGCCGGCACGCGCTCGGCGTCCACGCCTTCGTGGCGCGCAACCCCGACGAGAACCACGAGGCCGTCTACCGCTGGATGCTGGAGCGCAACCTCAAGCTGTTCGGCGTCGCCTTCGCGATCGACTCCGCGGGCGACATCTACCTCGACGGCCGGCTGCCGCTGGAGGCGGTCACCGCCGACGAGCTCGACCGCCTGCTGGGCTCGGTGCTGTCGTACGCCGACGAGTCCTTCAACACGATCCTCGAGCTCGGCTTCGCCTCGAGCATCCGCAAGGAGTGGCGCTGGCGCGAGTCCCGGGGTGAGCCCACGCGCAACCTCGACGCGTTCCGCCACCTGCGTCCCCAGGACTGAGCCGTGAAAGCCATCGTCTTCGCCGACGTCGTCGACGCCTGGTCCTACGTCGGCGCCGTGCGCTTCGAGCGCGCCGCGGCGCTGTTCACGATCCTGACCGGTGAGCCGGTCGAGGTCTCCTATCGGGCCGCCACCTTCGACGCCTCCGCCCCGGCCGACGACGTCGTCGCCGCCGCTCGCATCACCGGCATCGACCTCAACGTCGACGAGGTGGTGCCGGCCGACTCCACCGACGCGTGGCGCCTCCTGACGTGGGCGGCGGAGTCCGGGCCCGAGGTCCAGCGCGAGCTCCTGCACCAGCTGTGGCGGGCCCACTTCCTCGAGGGCGCCGACATCGCCGACGGCTTCGTGCTGGCCAGCCGCGCCGCCCTCGTGGGGCTCGACCTCGAGACCTCCGAGGCTCTCCTGGCGAGCGACGAGCTGCTGGTCGAGGTGGGGGAGCAGCGGAACACCGCCGCCGCCATCGGCGCCGACGCCGCGCCGTTCGTGGTGGTCGAGGCGCGCTACACGCTCGCGGGCGTGCACTCGCAGGACGACTACCTGCGGGCCCTGCAGTCCATCACCGCGCAGTCCTGAGCCGGGCTCCCGGGCCCGGCACTAGGCTGTCGCCATGAGCACCTTGGTCCTGCTGCGTCATGGTCACAGCGAGTGGAACGCCCTCAACCTGTTCACCGGATGGGTCGACGTCGACCTCAACGAGCAGGGGCTCCAAGAGGCGCTGCGCGCCCCGGAGCTGCTGCGTGAGGCGGGCCTGCTGCCCGACGTCTCGCACACCTCGCTGCTGCGGCGCGCGATCCGCACGGCCGAGATCACCCTGAACGGCATCGACCGCCACTGGATCCCCGTGAAGCGCAGCTGGCGCCTCAACGAGCGCCACTACGGCGCCCTGCAGGGCAAGGACAAGAAGGCCACCCTCGAGGAGTTCGGCGAGGAGCAGTTCATGACGTGGCGGCGCTCGTACTCCACGCCCCCGCCGGCGCTGGCCGACGACTCGGAGTTCAGCCAGGTGGGCGACGCCCGCTACGCCGACCTGCCGAACGAGCTGATGCCGCGCACCGAGTGCCTGGCCGACGTGCTCGTGCGGATGCTGCCGTACTGGTACGACCAGATCGTTCCCGACCTCCGCGCCGGCAGGACGGTGCTCGTCACCGCGCACGGCAACTCGCTGCGCGCGCTGGTGAAGCACCTCGACGGGCTCGGTGAGGAGGAGGTCGTGGGACTGAACATCCCCACCGGCATCCCGCTGGTCTACGACCTCGACGACGACCTCAAGCCCACGCAGCGCGGGGGCCAGTACCTCGACCCCGACGCCGCGGCGGCCGCCATCGCCGCCGTGGCGAACCAGGGCCGCTGACTAGGCGTACTTGTAGCCCAGCCCCCGCACGGTCGTGAGGATCGTGGGGTGGGCCGGGTCGTCCTCGATCTTGGCGCGCAGGCGCTTGACGTGGACGTCGAGGGTCTTGGTGTCGCCCACGTAGTCGGCGCCCCACACCCGGTCGATCAGCTGGCCGCGGGTCAGGACGCGACCGCTGTTGCGCAGGAAGAACTCGAGCAGCTCGAACTCCTTGAGCGGCAGCTTCACCTCGCCGCCGTCGACCGTGACCAGGTGACGGTCGACGTCCATCCGGACGCCGCCGACCTCGATCACGGCGTCGTCGTCGACCTCCTCGGGCGCGCCGCGACGCAGCACCGCCCGGATCCGCGCCACCAGCTCACGCGGGGAGTAGGGCTTGGTGACGTAGTCGTCCGCCCCCAGCTCGAGCCCGACGACCTTGTCGACCTCGGTGTCCTTCGCACTGACCATGATGATCGGCACCGAGGACGTCTGGCGGATCGTGCGGCACACCTCCGTGCCCGACAGCCCCGGCAGCATGAGGTCCAGCAGGACGATGTCGGCACCGCCGCGCTCGAACGCGGTCAGCGCGTCGGGGCCGGTCTCGGCGACCGCGACGTCGTAGCCCTCCTTGCGCAGGACGTACGACAGGGCCTCGCTGTAGCTGGCCTCGTCCTCGACGATCAGGACCTTGGTCACTCGAACTCTCCTTCATCGACGTCCCGCGCCGGCAGCACCAGCGTGAAGGACGAACCGAGGCCTGGTTCACTCCAGACCTCGACGGAGCCGCCGTTGCCGGCGGCGACATGCTTGACGATCGACAGGCCCAGGCCCGTGCCCCCGGTGGCGCGGGCGCGCGCCGGGTCGACCCGGTAGAACCGCTCGA
This sequence comes from Aeromicrobium sp. JP4, assembly GCF_054957925.1. Lineage (NCBI taxonomy): Bacteria > Bacillati > Actinomycetota > Actinomycetes > Propionibacteriales > Nocardioidaceae > Aeromicrobium > Aeromicrobium sp. JP4. Next base: position 1,663,143 of record NZ_CM143290.1, on the reverse strand, counting down.
AGATCCGGTCCTGCTCCTCCGGCGGGATGCCCACGCCGTGGTCGGAGACGGTGATGCGGATGTCCTCGCCGTCGCCCGTGGCGGAGACCGCGACGACCGAGCTGTCGGGACTGTAGGTGACGGCGTTCTCGACGAGGTTGCTGACCGCAGCGTGCAGCTGGGCCCGGTCCCCCTGGACGTAGAGGTCGGGCTGGACGTCCTGCGAGATGGCGATGGACTTGGCCTCGGCGTCGGTGAGCGAGTGCTCGATCGCCTCGGCCACGAGCTCGCCGACCTTCACGAGCGCGGCGTCGTCGCTGGCGACGTCGGCCTGCAGCCGCGACAGGTCGATGATCTGCTGCACGAGGCGCGTCAGGCGCTCGCCCTCGGTCTGCATGCGGCCCGCGAACCGGTCGACCGCCTCGGGGTCGTCGCGGGCCTCGCTGACCGCCTCGGCGAGCAGGCTGATCGCGCCGATGGGGGTCTTCAGCTCGTGGCTGACGTTGGCGACGAAGTCGCGGCGCAGGGCCTCCACGCGCTGCTCGCTCGTGCGGTCCTCCACGAGAGCGAGCATGAGCCCGTGCGACAGCGGCGCGACCCGGGCGCGGACGTAGACGAGCGGCCGGCGGCGGATGCGGATCTCGAACTCGTCCTCGCGGACCTCGCCGTCGCGGCGGACCTGCCGGACCAGGTCGAGCAGCTCACCGCTGCGCAGCCGGTCGTCGTCGGTGACCAGGCCGAGGGCGATCGCCGGCGCGGAGGCGCGCAGGACGCGCTCCTCCTGGTCGAGGACCACGGCCGAGGACCGCAGCACCGACAGCACGGTCGCGATGTCCGGCGGGACGGCCGCGGCCGGAGCGGGCGGGACGACCTCCTGGGATCGCTCGGAGAACCGCCACACGTACGTGATCACGGCGCCGAGCACGATGCCGGCAGCGCCGGCCAGGATCTGGGAGACCTCCACGGGACCGATCGTAGGCCGACGACACGTGCCGGCCACCATCGCGGCGGGCCCGAGAGGCACGGTTTCCGCTGGCGTTCACCCCCCGTTCACCGCAGGTCGTCTCGCATTCATGCGGCGCGCCTACCGTCGAGCCATGCGCGACCAGTACTACGAGCAGCTCGACGTCATCGTCGACGAGCTCGTCCTCATCACCGACCGGGTGCGAACCGCGGTGGCCGACGCCACGACCGCACTGCTCGACACCGACATCGCAACCGCCGAGGCGGTCATCGGCTCCGACCGTGGCATCGAGGAGGCGATCGACGAGGTGGAGGAGCGGGCCCTCGTGCTGCTGGCGACCCAGCAGCCCGTCGCCACCGACCTGCGGCAGCTCGTCTCGACCTTGCGGATGGTGGCCGACCTGCAGCGCATGAGCGCGCTGGCCGTCCACGTCTCCAAGATCGCCCGCCGCCGCGCGCCCGAGGCGGCCGTGCCGCTGCCGGTGCAGCCGCTCATCCGTGACATGGCGCGGGTCGCCCACTCGATGATCGGGTCGGCTGCCCGGATCGTCTCCGAGCGCGACCTCGGCGCGGCCGCCGAGCTCGAGATCGAGGACGACGAGATGGACCGCCTGCGCCAGGAGCTCTTCCGCGTCCTGCTCGACGGCACGTGGGAGCACGGCGTCGACACGGCGATCGACCTCGCGCTGCTGGGTCGCTACTACGAGCGCATCGGCGACCACGCCGTCAGCATGGCCCGCCGCGTCGTCTACCTCGTGACGGGCGAGCTTCCCGTCGCCTGACCTGCGGAACGCGAACGGCCCCGGCGATCGCCGGGGCCGTTCGTCGTGCTCGGGGTGAGGATCACGACGAGGGCGGGGACGTGTCCTCCTGCTCGACGTCGGACTGGTCCTCGCCGCCCTCGGCCGGATCGGACTCCTGCTCCTGGACGGTCTTGGCCTCGCCGGTGGGACGCTTCGCGACGTCGGCGTACATCTCGGTGCGGGCCACGACCGGGACCTCGATGCTGACGTCCCCACCGGGGGTGGCCGCGAAGCTGATGACCACGTAGTCGCCGGCCTCGATGTCGCTCTTGACGACGATCTCGCCCGCCGTGCCCAGCGTCAGCAGCGTGTCGGGCTTCAGCGTGATCGGACGGGCCAGCTTCTTCGCGGCGCCGTCGACCGTGACCGACTCGATGGTCTGGTTCTCGGTGGACAGCAGGCCGCCGGAGAAGGTGGCGGTGCCGTCGGCGTTGTCCACGAACAGTCCGTTGTAGACGCCGATCGGGCCCGTGCGCAGGTTCGAGCCGACAGCGGCTTGGTACTGCTGGTTCGTCTGGGCGCCGAAGCTGGTGCCGCAGGCGGAGAGCGCGAACGGGGCGGCGACGGCCAGGGCGATGGCGGCAAGGGTGCGACGTGTGCTCACGCTGGCATGGTATCCGGGGCACCCGGGAGCGAAGGCAGGCAGGGTACTCGTTCCGCCATGTTATTCTGGTCACCTAGGAAAGGTGCTTTCTCCATGGCTTTCTCTGTCGGCGAAACCGTCGTGTACCCCAATCATGGCGCGGCGGTGATCGAAGACATCGAGGTCCGGAACATCAAGGGCGTGGACCGCACGTACCTCGTTCTCCGGATCATCGCTCAGAACGATCTGGTCGTCCGCGTTCCTTCCGACAACGTCGATCTCGTGGGCGTCCGCGACGTGGTCGATGAAGCAGGACTCGAGCGGGTCTTCAGCGTGCTCCGTGCCGAGCACGTCGAGGAGCCCACCAACTGGTCCCGACGTTACAAGGCGAACCTGGAGAAGCTGCACTCCGGCGACGTCCTCAAGGTGGCCGAGGTCGTCCGCGACCTCTGGCGCCGCGATCACGAGCGTGGCCTCTCGGCCGGCGAGAAGCGGATGCTGGCCAAGGCGCGCCAGATCCTCGTCTCCGAGCTCGCGCTCGCCGAGAACACGAACGAGGACAAGGCCGAGATCCGTCTCGACGAGGTCCTCGCCTCCTGACGCAGCAACCCACTCACTGACGAGCGCCCGGCTTCGGCCGGGCGCTCGTCTGTTGTGGGGCGGTCACCACCAGGCGAGGCCGAGGGCGACGAGGTCCTCCACGAGCTCCTCGCGAGTCAGGGGAGGATCGTCGTCCAGCACGAAGCGCACGGCCAGCGACTCCACCGCCAGGACGATCAGCCACGAGGGCGGGCCGGGTCGCGACGCCGGGCGCCGGGAGGCTGCCGGCCGCCGAGGTAGGCGCGCAGCACGTCGCGCACCCGTCGCTCCAGGCCGAGCCGGTCGTCGAGGTGACGCGACGCCGGCAGCTCCTGCCACACCACGCGCAGCAGCGTGGGGTCGCGTTCGAGCGCCGACAGCAGGGCCTCGGCCGTCGCACGGGCCATCGCCTCGGGATCCTCGTGCACGTGGTCGACCAGCGAGGCGACCACGTCCTCGGCCAGCCGGTCGACGTACCGCGCGGTGACCTCCTCGACGATCGAGGCCTTGTCGGGGAAGTACTGGTAGAGCGAGCCGGGGCTCACCCGGGCCCGGTCGGCCACGCGGTTCGTGGTGAGCCGGTCGTAGCCGCCGGCCACCAGCACCTCGCGGGCCGCGGCGACGATCCGGTCGACCATGTCGCGTGAGCGCTGCTGACGGGGGAGCTTCCTCAGGGCCATGACGCGAATTGTATGCGAGCAATTACTCGTGTCACGGTGTCGTCATGACGACGGTCCAGAGTCCGCCCGCCCGCTTCCGGGCCGGGGGAGAGCGCAACGTGAGGCTGGGCCGGGTGCTCAAGGTCCTCGCCGGGGTGCGTGAGGTCGACGAGCTCCTGATGGCGCGGATCGGACGGGGGTTCACGCAACGCGACGAGCTGGGCGCTCGGCTGGCAGCGGCGATGCGCCTGCCTGCCGGCGATCCCGAGCGCGTGTCCATGGCGCAGTTCCGCGCCGCGCTGGAGCACGGCATCGACGCCGAGGCGCCGCCCGCGCTCGCGGAGTTCGTGGGGACCTTGCGGGAGGACCCGCCCTGGCTCGACCGCGACCTGGTCGAGGAGGGGGCGCGGGTCTTCCGGCGCTTCGGGCGGAACGCGGCCGACGTGCTGCTGCAGCTCTCGCTGATCGGGGGCTACCGTTTCGGCGGGCCTCCGGACCTGCTCGTGGCGACCGGAGCGCTGGCCGGGGAGAGCACGCAGCGTCGGCTCGCCGAGACCCAGTCGTGGGCGGTGGCGGTGACGACGGCCGGCGGCCTGGACGTGCACGGCGAGGGCTGGCGCACCACGGCGCACGTGCGGGCGATGCACGCGCTGGTGAACCACACGTTCGAGCCGCGGTGGGACGTCGAGCGGTGGGGCCTGCCGATCAACCAGGCCGACCAGGCGGGCACGCTCGGCCTGTTCGACGGCACGGTGCTGATCGGTGTGAAGGCGCTCGGGGTGCCGGTGGGTCAGGACGACTCACGTGCCGTGATGCACCTGTGGAAGTACGTGGGCTGGCTGATGGGTGTTGACGAGCCGTGGCTGGTGGACTCCGAACGCGAGCGCCAACGGATCAACTACCACGTCGTGCTGGCCCAGGACGGGATCACCGAAGCGGGACCGCAGCTCTCGCAGGACATCATCGCCGTGCTCGGCCGGTTGCCGCACGGGCGCTGGAAGACCGAGCGCTCACTCAGCATGCTGAGCCTGTTCCTCGGCCGCGAGAGCATGCGTGAGCTCGGACTGCCGTGGCGACCTCCGTGGGCGCACGTGATGCTGTGGGTGGCCAACTCGGCGCGGCACCGGGTGCTGGGGCGGCTGCCCGGCGGGAAGCGGCGCCTCGAGGAGAGCGGCGCCCGCGTCGCGCAGAAGATCCTCGCGGAGTACTACGCCTCCGACGACCGCGCCGTGGCCGACCTGCCCAGCTGAGTCGCCGCCTTCTCAGACGTAGCGCTCCAGAATGCTGGACTCGGCGAGGCGGGAGAGGCCGTCGCGCACGCCGCGGGCCCGCAGGTCGCCCACGCCCTCGACGGCCTGGAGGTCGTCGAGGCTCGCGCCGAGCAGGCGCTGCAGCGTGCCGAAGTGCGTGATGAGGCGCTCCACCACCGAGCCGGGCAGGCGCGGGATGCGCGCGAGCAGCCGGTAGCCGTGCGGCGAGACCGAGGCGTCGAGCGAGTTGCCGTCGCCGATCTGCAGGGCGGCGGCGACGACACCGAGGTCGAGCACCTCCTGCGACTCCAGCGCGGCCAGCTCGTCGAGGACCTTGACCACCTGGTCGTCGGCGCCGGCGGGCAGGTAGTCGCGCACCACGAGGGTGCGCTCGGACTCGACCCCGCCGACGAGCTCGTTGAGCTGGAGCGACAGGAGGCGGCCGTCGGAGCCGAGCTCGAGGACGTACATGTCGATCTCGTCGGAGATGCGTCGCACCATCTCGAGGCGCTGGGCCACCGCAGTGACGTCGCGGACGGTGACGAGGTCCTCGACCTCGAGCGCCGACAGCGCGTCGGACACCTCGTCGAGGCGGGTGCGGTAGCGCTCGAGCGTCTGCAACGCCTGGTTCGCGCGGCTGACGACGACCGTGGGCTCCTCGAGGACGTAGCGCTGGTCGTCCTGGTACAGCGCGATCGTGTGCATCGACGCCGACACGGAGATCACCGGGACGCCGGTCTGGCGGGCCACGCGCTCGGCGGTGCGGTGGCGGGTGCCGGACTCGGTGGTGGGGATCGACGGGTCGGGCATGAGGTGCACCGCGGCCCGCATGATCCGCGTGGCCGAGGAGTCCAGGATGATCGCGCCGTCCATCTTCGCCAGCTCGCGGACGCCGGTGGCCGTGAAGGGCACGTCGAGGGCGAAGCCGCCCGTGGAGATCGAGTCGACGATCCGGTCCTGGCCGATCACGATCAGGGCGCCGGTGCGCCCGCGCATGATGCGCTCGAGTCCCTCACGCAGCGCCGTTCCGGGCGCGACGGAGGTGAGTGTGGCCCTCAGGTCCGGAACCGCCACGACATCCCCCGCTCTCGGTCATGGACGTGGTCGCCTCATCCTAGGGCAGCGCCCGGAGCGCGGCGGCCAGATCTCCGGTTCGCAGCACCTTCAGGCCCACGCGGTCGAGGTTCTCGCTGCCCGTGGGGACGATCGCGTGGGTGAAGCCGATCCGCGCGGCCTCGCGCAGCCGGGCCTCCAGCCCGCGCACGGGACGGACCTCGCCGGCGAGTCCGACCTCGCCGATGGCGACGAGCCCGCCGGGCAGCGGCGAGCCGCCCGCGGCCGAGATCACGGCCAGCGCGACGGCCAGGTCGACCGACGGCTCGTGCAGGCGGGCACCGCCGACCGAGGCGGTGTAGACGTCCTGGTTGCCCAGCGAGACACCGGTCTTGCTCAGCACCGCCAGCAGCATCGCGACGCGGGAGGAGTCCAGGCCGCTGGAGGAGCGCCGGGGCGACGGCGTGGTGGCGGCGACGGTGAGGGCCTGGACCTCGGCCAGCAGCGGCCGGCGCCCCTCCATCGTGACCGTGACGCACGTGCCCGGGACCGGGGACTCGTGACGCGAGACGAACAGCCCCGTCGGATCGGGCACCTCGACGATCCCGGCGTCGACGAGGTCGAAGCACCCGATCTCGTCGACCGGGCCGAACCGGTTCTTGGTGGCGCGCAGCAGCCGCAGCCTGCTGGTGCGGTCGCCCTCGAACTGCAGGACGACGTCGACGAGGTGCTCGAGGACGCGGGGGCCGGCGACCGACCCGTCCTTGGTGACGTGGCCGACCAGGAGGGTGGCGATGCCCTCGGCCTTGGCGCGCCCGATCACCGTGGCAGCGACCTCACGCACCTGGGTGACACCGCCGGGGACGCCCTCGATCGAGGCCGACCCGATGGTCTGGACCGAGTCGACGATCAGCAGGCTGGGCTTGACCGCGTCGATGTGGGTGAGCAGGCCGCCGAGGTCGGTCTCGGCGGCGAGGAAGAGCTCGTCGGCCAGGGCGCCGGTGCGCTCGGCACGCAGCCGGACCTGGGCGGCGGACTCCTCGCCCGAGACGTACAGGGTGCGGCGGCCGGCGCGGGCCCAGCGTGCGGCCACCTCGAGCAGCAGCGTGGACTTGCCCACGCCCGGCTCGCCCGCCATCAGCATCACGGCACCGGAGACGACGCCACCGCCGAGGACGCGGTCGAGCTCGGGGATGCCCGAGCCCACGGAGGCCGCCTCCGTGGCGGTGACCTGGGCGATCGGGACGGCGGGGCTGGAGACCGGGCCGGCCGCCGTGCGGCCGTTGCGCGAGCTGCCGCCGACGACGTCGACGGTGCCCCACGCCTGGCACTCTCCGCAGCGGCCGACCCACTTGGCGGTGGTCCAGCCGCACTCGGAGCAGGCGAACGCGGAGGCGGTCTTCGGTGGCATGGAAGGAGCCTAGACGCGAGGTCCGACAGACCGCCGGGTCAGATGCGGACGGTCCCGTCGGGCGTCTCGAACTCGGCCGCGAGGATGCCCGGCGCGCCGTTCGGGGCGACCCACCGGACCTCGATCTGCTCGAGGGCGCCGACGGCCGGCTCGCCCAGCCAGTCGGCCAGGCGCTCGGGGCTTCCGGCGATCTCCAGGCCGACGAGCGCGATCTCGGTCTCGGCCATCTGCGAGGGGTGCTCCTCGGGCGGCACGCCCCAGCTCATGACGAACGGCAGCTGCGGATCCGCGCGCATGCCGTGGACGCCGATCTGCTCCCACGTGAGGTTGTAGCCGTCGGGACGGTGGCGGTTGCCCGGCACGGCGTGACGGCCGATGCGGTGCTCCACGGACGTGATGTCGTCGACCGAGACGCACCAGCCCATCCAGCCGCCGCCGAGCTCGGAGCGTGCCTTGACGGCCTGGCCGAAGGGCGCCTTGTCGGAGGCGGGGTGCTCGAGCGCCTCGACGACCTCGAGGTACTGACGGTTCCTCAGCGGCAGGATCATGTTGTTGGTGCCGAAGCGGGGGTGGACGCCGCCGGCCTGGAACACGGCGCCGAACTTCTCACTCAGCTCGGTCGTGGTCTCGATGAGACCGGCCGGACCGACTGCGAACGACAGATGATCGAGGTGCATACGGCATTGTTGCCCGTCATGTGATCGCGGTCGCAGTCAGGGTCACCTTGGGTCGGCGGGGTGCGGCACCGGCCGTCCCGCCGCGACGAAGCGCTCGCAGTGGACGACGAGCTCGGCGTAGCCGGCCTCGCCCATCAGCGCCGTCAGCTCGGCGCGATTGCCGACGTAGACCGGGTCGGCGGCCACGTGGGACTCGGTGTTCGACGAGCAGTACCAGTCGAGGTCGGCGCCGCCCGGGCCCCACCCGGCGCGGGTGTACTCGCCGATGCTGACCTCGGTGTAGGACGAGCCGTCGCCCGGGTCGACCTCGCGGAACTGACGTCGCAGAGGCAGCTGCCAGCACACGTCGGGCTTCGTCGTGTGGGGCTCGAGGCCGGTGGCGAGGGCGTGGGCGTGCAGCGCGCAGCCGTAGCCGCCGGGGAAGTCACGGGAGTTGTGGAAGATGCAGGCGCCGTCCGCGACGCGCGTCTTCAGCTCGCCGTCCTCGTCGCGCTCGGTCCACCCGTCGCGGTGCCCCAGGTCGTGCAGCTCCCACTCGGTGGGGTCCAGCCGCTCCACGAAGCCGGCCACCCGGGCGTGGTCGTCCTCGTCGCTGAAGTGGGCCCCGAGGGTGCAGCAGCCCGAGTCGGGGGCGTCCGCGTAGATGCCAGGGCAGCCGGCGCCGAAGATGCAGGTCCACCGCGACGTGAGCCACGTGAGGTCGCAGCGGAAGACCTCGGTGGCGTCGTCGGGGTTCGCGAACTCCACGAAGGAGCGGGGAAATCCCAGGTCGACCTCGGGCACGGTCACACAGTAGGTCACGTGGCGGTGCCACGTAGGGTTGACGAACGTGATGACCGGGGGACGACCCACCACGGCGTGGTGCACGATCGCGGGCGCCGCGTCGGCGCTCGTCGTGCTCGGCCTGTACTGGCCCGGCCGCCTGCCCGGCGCGGGTGCGGCCACCGAGATCCTGCTGGTCGCCGCCGGCGCGCTGCTGGGGCACACGCTGCTGGTGGAGCGTGGCCGCCCGCTCGGGCCCGCCCTCGGAGCCGGACTGCGCCTCCTCGTGCCGCCCCTGCTCGCCCTCGTCGCCACCGGGCTCGCGGTGCAGCGCTGGGTCGACGTCCGTGCGTGGGACCCCGTGCTGGACGAGGTCCGCGACGCAGCGGTCGCGGCCACCAACGTCCGCGGAGTCGCCGCCGAGTCGCCCGTCTACCTCTTCTGGATCATCGCGCTGCTGGTGCAGTCGGCCGCGCTCGTCCTGGTGCTGCGCTGGGTCGCTGGCCGGCTCGCGAGCGGACTCGGCCTCATCGTGCTCGCGCTGTCGGTCGCGTCGTTCGCCTGGTGGGCGTTCGACCCGGCGGGGCATCTCGGGGCGAGGTTCTGGCCGGTCGGACTCGGCGTCCTGGTGTCCCTGGCGATGGCCCGGCGGCCCGAGGCGGCCGAGCGGCGCGAGCTCGCCGTCATCGCCTGGCTCACGACGCTGGCCGTGGCGGGCGTCGCCGTTCTCGGAACGGGCGGGGTGCTGGACACCGTCACGGGCGCCGTGGTCGGCCTCATCCTGGTGCTGAGCGGGCCCGCCCCGGGTTCGCCCGCGGTCCTGCTCGGCCCGCGGCTGGCCGCCTGGTTCGGCGCCGTCGCCTGGGCCGGTCTGTGCTGGGCGGGCCCCGCGCTGCGGCTCGCGCCCGAGGTGATCGGACGCGAGCTCGGCCTGCGCGACCGTGCCTTGCTGCTCCTGATGGTGGGTGCCGTCGCCGTCGCCACGGTGGGCCTGATCGCCGCCGTGCGCGCGCTCGTCGATCGCGGCGGGGTCTGGGTCGGCGTCGCGGCCGCCTCGGTCCTGGCCGCCTTCCTGGTCACCGTGCCGGGCCTGGGCCGGGTCGAGGCGATCGAGAGCGACGTCGCCCGCGTCGAGACCGTGATGACGGCCGACCTGCCCGACTGCCTCGGTGCGATGACGATGGCGGCGGTGAGCGACGGTCGTGACTGCGCCAACCCTGAGCTCGACGGCGTCATCCGTCCGCCCCTGAACCGGGCCCGGTGGGACTTCGAGTCCTACCTCGACTGCTGGTCGGACCCGAGCGACGCCGATCTCGACGTCTGCCAGCTGGGGGAGGACGCGAGCCCGGACCCCGACGTGCCCCGCGTGCTCGTGCTGGGCGACTCCCACGCCCGCGTGCTGCTGGGCGCCTTCCGCCGCCTCGACGAGCGCGGCGTGATCGAGGTCGACGCCGCGACGAAGGCCAGCTGCGGGTGGAGCACCCTGCCGGTCCTGGACCGCAAGGACACCGAGCGTGGCCCGCGGTGCGACGTGTGGCGCGGGCGGCTGGCGGAATGGCTGGTCGACCACGTCCAGGACTACGACGTCGTCGTCACCACCGCGTACAACGGCCGGATGAAGGGCCCGGACGCCCGCCAGGTGGCCAGCCACGTGGAGGCCTGGAAGCCGGTGGTCGAGGCGGGCGTGCCGGTCGTGGCGCTGCGCGACAACCCGCGACTCGAGGAGGACACGCTGGACTGCCTGACCGAGCTGGACTCGCGCGAGTGGTCGAGGTGCGACGTCCCGGTCGAGGATCTCGTCCCGGAGTTCGATCCCTTCGGCCCGGCGGCGGAGCAGCTCGAGGGCGCCCACTTCGTCGACACGAGGCCCTTGTTCTGCGTCGACGACCGGTGCCCGGCCGTGATCGGCGGGGTCAACGTCTACCGCGACTACAACCACGTCTCGGCGACCTATTCGGCCACGCTGGCGCCGGTCCTCTACCGCGAGATCGCCCGCACCGGGGTGTTCGAGCCGCGGTGGACCGCTGCGCAGGCGGTCGCCTCGATGTCAGACTGAGCCCATGCGCATCGGCGTCCTCGACATCGGTTCCAACACCGGGCACCTGCTCATCGTCGACGCCTTCCGGGGCGGACCGCCGGTGCCGGCCCACTCCTTCAGCGAGCCACTGCGGCTCGCGGAGAACCTCGACACCGACGGTCACCTCACCCGCGAGGGCATCGACCGGCTCGCCAAGTACGTGGTCGAGGCGGGCTCGCAGGCCGAGGACAAGGGCGCCGAGCGCGTGCTGGCCTTCGCCACCTCGGCGGTGCGCGAGGCGGGCAACGCCGACGAGGTCATCGCCCGCGTCGCCGACGCCAGCGGCATCCAGCTGCAGATCCTCCCCGGCGACGACGAGGCGCGACTGACGTTCCTCGCGGTGCGCCGCTGGTTCGGCTGGTCGTCGGGCCGTCTGGGAGTGTTCGACATCGGCGGGGGCTCGCTCGAGCTCGCGGTCGGGTCGGACGAGACGCCCGACACCGCGACGTCGCTGCCCCTCGGAGCCGGCCGACTCACCCGCGAGTGGCTCGACCGGGGTCTCGACCACGACGACCTGCGCCGCGAGGTGCGACGCGAGATCGGTGCCGTCGCCGGCCCGCTGCTGCGGGGCGGGCCCTTCGACCAGGCGGTCGCGACGAGCAAGACGTTCCGCTCGCTGGCGCGGATGTGCGGTGCTGCCCCGTCGGGCGACGGCCCCTACGTGCGTCGCACCCTGAAGCACCGCGACCTCGTCGAGCTGGGCCAGGAGCTGCGGGTCGCGTCCGACGAGCAGATCGCCGCGATGCCCGGCGTGTCCGCCCTGCGCGCGCACCAGATGCGAGCGGGCGCCGTGGTGGCCGAGGCGACGATGGAGCTCTTCGGACTGGAGGAGCTGCTCATCTGTCCGTGGGCCCTGCGCGAGGGTGTGCTGATCGAGTACCTGGACCACATGTGACCAGCACCGCTCTAGGCTGGGAGTCGTGAGCACGCGCTCGAGCGACCCGATGGTCTCGCTGTCCACGTCGTCGGTCTACCCCGAGGGCACGGCAGCCGGCTTCGCGACCGCGGCGCGGCTGGGCTACGACGGGGTCGAGGTGATGGTGGGCCTCGACGAGGTCAGCGCCGACACCACCGCGATCAAGGCCTTGGCGTCGTCGCACGACATCCCCGTGGTCTCGATCCACGCGCCCTGCCTGCTGGTGACGCAGCGCGTGTGGGGCACCGACCCGTGGGGCAAGCTGCACCGCAGCGCCGAGATGGCGCTCGACGTCGGCGCCGACACCGTGGTGGTGCACCCGCCCTTCCGCTGGCAGCGCGAGTACGCCCGCGGCTTCGTCGAGGGCATCACCCGGCTCGAGGACGAGTACGACGTGGCGTTCGCGGTGGAGAACATGTACCCGTGGCGCTCGGGCAAGCGCGAGTTCCAGGCCTACGCGCCCGGGTGGGACCCGGTGCCCTTCGAGTACGAGAACGTCACGGTGGACTTCTCGCACAGCGCCACCTCACGGATCGACTCCATGCAGCTCATCGACGACCTGGGCGACCGACTGGCGCACATCCACCTCGCCGACGGATCCGGGTCGATGAAGGACGAGCACCTCATCCCCGGCCGCGGCACGCAGGGGTGCGACAAGCTGCTGGGCCACCTCGCCGACCGGGGCTTCACCGGCCATGTCGTGGTGGAGGTCAACACCCGCAAGGCGGCCGACCGCGACGCGGACCTGCTGGAGGCCTTGGCCTACGCGCGGCTGCACCTGGCGCCCACGCCCGTCTGAGCCGGGTCAGGACCGCTGGGCGACGCAGAACTCGTTGCCGGCCGGGTCGGTGAGCGTGACCCACTGGAAGTTCTCGTCGCCGCGCTCGGCGACCAGGCCGGCACCGGCCTCGCGCAGCCGGGCGACCTCGGCGTCGAGGTCGTCGGCGAGCACGTCGAGGTGCAGGCGGTTCTTGCCCGGCGTGGGGTCCTCCACCTTCTGGAAGGCCAGCGTGGGGCTGTCGGGCACGGAGACGATGACGTACCAGCCGTCGTTCTCCTCGGTGATGGTTCCGCCGGTCTGCTCGGCCCACCAGGTGGCCAACGCCGTGGCGTCAGTCGTGTCGCACGTGATCATCGCTGGAGTGACAGTCATGGGCCCACGCTAGGGCCGTGCCCCGACAGTCTGGTGGCGATGAGCGAGCCGACGACCAGCTGGAGCTGGTGGTAGACCATGAGCGGCAGGATCATCAGCGGGAACGTGGTCGCGGAGAACAGCACGCTGGCCATCGGCAGGCCCGCCGCGAGCGACTTGTTGGTCCCGCAGAAGTAGATCGCGATCCCGGCGCCGCGGCCGAACCGGCGCCCGGCCAGCCAGCAGAGCACCGACGAGACGGCCAGCAGCCCGACGCAGACGGCGCCCACCACGGCGCCGTCTCCCCAGTCGAGCACGCTCCACACGTCGGCGTTCGTGCCCCGGCTGAAGCCGGCGTAGACCACGAGCAGCACGGTCGACCGGTCGAAGCGTCGCAGTCCCGTCTCGTGGCGCACGAGCCACGGCCGCAGCCACCGCCGTGCGACCTGCCCGGCGAGGAACGGCACGAGCAGCAGGCCGACGATCCGCAGGACGGCCTCGGCGTCCACCGTGACGTCGCCCCCGAGGACCAGCGCCACCAGCAACGGCGTGAGGAAGACCCCGAGCAGGCTCGACGTCGAGGCCGCGACCACGGCGATCGCGCGGTCGCCGCCGGCGATCGACGTGAAGGCCACGGACGACTGCACCGTGGAGGGGACGAGGCACACGAACACGAGCGCGGTGAGCAGCTGCTGCGAGATCACGGCCGGCGCCAGCGGGGACAGGGCCAGGCCCATCAGCGGGAAGACCACGAACGTGACGGCCACGATCACGGCGTGCACGCGCCACGCGGTCAGGCCGTGCACCACCTCGGCGGTCGACAGCCGCGCCCCGTAGAGGAAGAACAGCGCGACGATGCCCACCTGGACCAGCACGGACACCACGTCGAGCACGACACCCTGCGCGGGAAGGACGATCCCGAGGCCGGCCAGGCCCAGGATCATCAGCACGAACGGGTCGATGCGCACCGGGCCACGATAGGCCGCTTCGGCACGCCGTCGCCCGGGGGTCGCCGTCCGGTCGCCGTCGGTTCGTTCCACACTGGCACCGTGACTTCCATGAGTGAGACCACCATCGGCGCCGTCTGCGTCTTCTGCGGAGCGCGCGACGGAGCCCGCCCCGAGTACCTCGCCGCCGGGGAGCAGCTCGGTGCCGCACTGGCCCGCGCCGGAGTCGACCTGGTGTTCGGTGGCGGCGGGATCGGCATCATGGGGGCCGCCTCCCGCGCGGCCCGCGAAGGTGGCGGCCGCGTCGTCGGCGTCATCCCGCAATCGTTGCTCGAGCGCGAGGGTGGGCACCGCGGCGATCCCGACATGCACGTCGTGGAGACCATGCACGAGCGCAAGGCGCTGATGCACCAGCTGTCGGACGCGTTCGTCGTCCTGCCGGGCGGGCTCGGCACGTACGAGGAGTTCTTCGAGATCCTCACGTGGCGCCAGCTGGGCTTCCACGACAAGCCGATCGTCGTGGTCGACACCGCCGGCTACTACGGACCGCTGCGCGAGATCGTCTCGCACGGCGCGGCCGAGGGCTTCACCGGTCCTCGCGACGAGGAGCTGTTCACGATCGTCGCGTCCGTCGAGGAGGCGCTCGCCGTCCTGGGGATCGACGCGTGAGAGACGCCCGTCACGCCTGAGGGCAGGGCCGGAGCCGGGACGCGCCCGCAGGGAACTACCCTCGGACCCATGAGGATCGCGGTCGTCGGTGGCGGGGTCATGGGTGGCACGCTGGCCGAGGCGACGACGCGCGCCGGGCACGATGACATCGTCGTGATCGAGCGCAGCGCCGAGCGCCGGGCCGACCTGGAGGCCCTCGGGCACGCCACCGCCGAGGACGTTTCCGCGGTCGCCGGGGCCGACGTGATCCTGCTCGTCGTGAAGCCCCAGGACGTCGCCACGGTACTCCCGGGGATCGCCGCCTCGGTCGACGCCGGGGCCACCGTGGTCTCGCTCGCCGCCGGGGTGCGCACCGCCACGATCGAGGCGGCCCTGCCCGACGCCGTCGCCGTCGTCCGCGCGATGCCGAACACGCCGGCCGTCATCGGGCGCGGGATGTTCGGCGTCTCACCCGGCAGCCGGGTGCCCGCCGACCGGCTCGAGGCCGTGGTCGACCTGCTCGGCTCCGGTGGCGAGGTCGTCGTGGTCGACGAGTCCCACCAGGACGCGGTCACCGCCGTCTCCGGGTCGGGACCGGCCTACCTGTTCCACCTCGCCGAGCACATGATCGCCGCCGGCATCGAGGGCGGACTCGACCCCGAGGACGCGCGCACCCTCACGGTGCAGACCCTCGTCGGCGCGGCCGAGCTGCTGGCCGGCTCGGACGAGTCGCCCGAGGAGCTGCGCCGTCGGGTGACCTCGCCGAACGGCACCACGCACGCCGCGATCACCACGTTCGACCAGCACGGGGTGGGCGAGGGGATCCGAGCCGGCGTTCTCGCCGCGATCGCCCGGTCCGCGGAACTAGGGTGACGGGCATGGACGATCGCGCCGCGGTGGTGTTCGACGAGCACCTCACCGACTACGACTTCGGGCCCTCGCACCCGATGGCGCCGATCCGGGTCAAGCTGACCATGGCGCTCGCCGAGGAGCTGGGGGTGCTGGAGGACCTCGACGTCGTGGGTGCCCGGCCCGCCACCGAGCGCGAGCTGCTCAGCGTCCACACGCCCGACTACGTCGAGCGCGTGATCAACCTGAGCAAGCATCCGACGCACACCGACGCCGCCCACGGCCTGGGCACCGAGGACAACCCGGTCTTCCGCGGGATGCACGACGCCAGCGCCCTGATCGCCGGAGCGAGCCTGGAGGCGGCGCGCCTGGTCTGGACCGGCGAGCGCAAGCGAGCGATCAACGTCAGCGGTGGCCTGCACCACGCGATGCCCGGCCGCGCGAGCGGATTCTGCGTCTACAACGACGTCGCGATGGGCATCCAGTGGATGCTCGACCACGGGGCCCAGAAGATCGTCTACATCGACGTCGACGCCCACCACGGCGACGGCGTGCAGGCGATCTTCTACCACGACCCCCGGGTGCTGACGATCTCGTTGCACGAGTCGCCGCAGACCCTGTTCCCGGGCACCGGCTACTCCACCGAGGTCGGCGCCGAGGGAGCCGAGGGCTCCGCGGTCAACGTCCCGCTGCCCCCCGGAACGTCCGACGCCGGCTGGCTCCGCGCGTTCCACGCGGTGGTGCCGCCGATCGTCCGCGAGTTCGCGCCCGAGGTGATCGTCAGCCAGCACGGCTGCGACTCGCACATGGACGACCCGCTGACCAACCTCATGCTGAGCGTCGACGGGCAGCGTGCGTCCTACCTGGCGGTGCGCGACCTGGCCGAGGAGGTCACCGCGGGCAAGTGGCTCGCCACCGGCGGGGGCGGCTACGCCGTCGTCGACGTCGTGCCGCGCGCGTGGGGCCATCTGCTGTCGATCGTCAGCGGTCATCCGCTCCCGCCCGAGACCGAGACGCCCGAGGCGTGGCGGCGGGCCGTGGAGGAGCTGCGCGGCCAGCCCGCGCCCACCCGGATGACCGACGGCCGGCGAGCGCTCTACCGGCGCTGGGAGGACGGGTACGACCCGGCCTCGTGGCTCGACCGATCGATCCAGGCCACCCGGACCGAGACTTTTCCCCTGATCGGCCTCGATCCCTCGTACTGACCGAAATCCCCGGCGCAACTGCGGGTTTGGGGGTACGGTCGCGGTACACAAGGAGCGGGTCGAGCGCGGACGGTACGCCAAGAGGCCATGAGTTTCAAATTTTTCGTTCCCAGGTGACCCTTCTGCCACTAGTCTTCACACCAAGCACGCGCGCTCACTCTCCGGTGGGGAAGCCGGAGAGCGCGCGTGCCCCTGGGAGGATGGTGTGAGATGTCTGAGGGAACCCGCTTCATGACCGTTGCCGAGGTCGCGGACCAGATCCGTGTCTCGAAGATGACGGTGTACCGGCTCGTGCATTCCGGCGAGCTCGAAGCCGTGCGTGTCGGCCGTTCCTTCCGTGTGCCTGAGCACGCGGTCGAGGAGCTGCTGCAGAAGTCGTTCTACCAAGCCGGCTGATCCGGCCCGAGGTCCGCGGGGGGCGGACCGACGGTCGCTGACGTTCCCCTGCCCACCGCTGTGTGCAGGCGGGGTGCGATCGCCTAGGGTTGGTCTGTCCTGTGTGAAAGATCAGATCGAGGTGAGTCGTGGGTTCTGTCATCAAGAAGCGCCGCAAGCGGATGTCGAAGAAGAAGCACCGCAAGATGCTGAAGCGCACACGCGTGCAGCGCCGCCGTCTGGGCAAGTGACCGATGGCCGGGGTCGTCCTCGTCACGGGCGCGGCCACGCCGGGCGTGGCACTCGCTGCGAGGCGCATCGCTGAAGCTGGTGATGCCAGGGTCGTCGCAGTCGACACGACCCTGCCCACCGACGATCTCGGGTCAGTCAAATTCGTGCGTGCGGACATCCGCACGCCGGTCATCTCCAAGGTTCTTGCCGTCGAGGACGTCGACACCGTGGTCCACATGGACCTGGCGCCGATGCGATCGCGCGGGGGCGGCAGTGCCACCAAGGAGATCAACGTCATCGGCACGATGCAGGTGCTCGCCGCCTGCCAGCGTTCCGACACCGTCCAACGCGTCGTACTCGCCAGCAGTGCTGCCGTGTACGGCGCGTCGCCGCGTGATCCCGCGGTGTTCACCGAGTCCGCCACGGCACGCGGCGGCACGAAGTCCGGGTTCGCCAAGGACATCGTCGAGGTCGAGGGCTACACGCGCGGCTTCGCGCGCCGTCGTCCCGACGTCACCGTCACCACGCTGCGCATGGCGCAGTGGCTGTCGCCGCACTTCCCGACCGTGCTGGGGACGTACTTCGCGAACCCGGTTCTCCCGGTCCCCATGGGCTTCGACGCCCGGTTGCAGCTGCTGCACCCCCAGGACGCGCTCGAGGTCATCTCGATGGCCGCGCTGTCCGACCGGCCCGGCACCTTCAACGTCGCGGGCGACGGCATCCTCATGCTCACCCAGGCCGCCCGGATCATGGGCAAGCCCACCATCCCGCTGCCGCCGCTGGGCTTCGGCTCGGTGCTGCGCCGGATGGTGCACTACATGGGCTCGGACGTCTCGCCGGGCGTCCACCGTCTACTGACGTACGGCCGGGTGCTGGACACCACCGCCCTGCGCGAGATCTTCGGCTACAGTCCCCGGCACACGACGCGCGAGACCTTCGAGTGGTACGCCGAGGCGGCGCGCCCGGGTCTGCTGCACTCATGGGGGATCACGGGATGAAGGACGACCTCAAGGGCATCGGGACGTCGGGGCGCGCTGGTCGCGGCAACGGCTCGACGTCGCCCTCGCGAGCCGCGCGCACGCTCGCCGGGCCCGCCGCCAAGAAGGCGACTCCGAAGGCCCCCGCCAAGAAGGCCGCAGCGAAGAAGTCCGGCTCGGGCACGAAGCCCACCTCGGCCGCGCAGGCCGAGGCGGCCACCTCCGCCGCCGCCAAGGAGGCCGCCGCCACCGCCCCGGCGAAGAAGGCGACGAAGAAGACCACCAGGAAGGCGCCCGCGGCGAAGAAGCGCCCCGAGGCGCCGCAGCAGCCCACGGCGGCGCCCGAGGAGACCGCGCCCGGTCCCCAGCGTGAGCGTCACCTGCATGCCGTGCCCGAGGACGAGCCGCCCCGCCAGGAGCCGCCCCGCGAGGCCACCGCCGACATCGATCCCGAGGACGTGGCGGCGGCCTTCGCTGAGGGCGCCCGCCGGCTCATGGGCACCGACTGGCAGGTGAAGGTCGTCGACATCGTCGGCAACCTGCGCCGGCGTCTCTCGGGCGGCTACGAGGTGGACGAGTTCGGCCTCGACCCCGAGGTGCTCGACCTGCTCTCGAACCTCGTCGAGCCGCTGGCCGAGAGCTGGTTCCGCCTCGAGGTGCGCGGCGTGGAGAACATCCCCACCGACGGTGGCGCGCTGCTGGTGGCGAACCACTCCGGCACCGTGCCCGTCGACGGCCTGATCACCGGCTACGCCGTGCGCAAGCACACCGGCCGGCCGATCCGCCCGCTCGGCGCCGACCTCGTGTTCCGGCTGCCCTACGTGGGCCAGATCGCGCGCAAGATGGGCGCCACCCTCGCGTGCGCCGAGGACGCCGAGCGCCTGCTGACCTCCGGGGAGCTCGCCGCGGTGTGGCCCGAGGGCTTCAAGGGCGTCGGCAAGCCGTTCAGTGAGCGCTACAAGTTGCAGCGCTTCGGCCGCGGCGGCTTCGTCTCGTCCGCGATGCGCGCGCAGGTGCCGATCATCCCCGTGTCGATCGTCGGTGCCGAGGAGATCTACCCGCTGATCGGCAACATCCCGTCGCTCGCCCGGCTGCTCGGTCTGCCGTACATCCCCATCACGCCGTTCTTCCCGCTGTTCGGTCCGCTCGGCCTGATCCCGCTGCCCAGCAAGTGGATCATCGAGTTCGGCGAGCCGGTCCGCACCGACGCCTACCCGCCGGAGTCGGCCGACGACCCGATGCTCCTGTTCAACGTCACCGACCAGGTCCGCGAGACGATCCAGCAGACCCTGTACACGCTGCTGGTCGAGCGCGGCAATCCCTTCGTCTGATCCGCCCCAGGAGCACGCCCATGTCGCGACGTCCGGACCTGCTGCTCGACACCCCGACGCTCGAGCCGTCGGACGACCTCGTCCACCGGCTGGCCGCCGCGGCCCGCACGAGCGGCGTCACGGTCGCGGCTCCGCGCCGACGGCACCGCGTCGCCGTCGCGGTCGCGGCGTTCCTCGGCATCAGTGCCGTCTCCGTGGGTGGAGCGTGGGCGGTCGGTGCGATCGAGGTTCCCGGGCTGCCGCCGTCGCCGCTGCGCGAGGCCGTCGTGACGCCCGACCCGCCAGCACCGCAGGGCGAGCAGGGTGGCGCCCCGGCCGGCGACGCCGACCGTGGTGAGGGGTCCGGCGGCGGTGCCGTCGATCCCGGAGCGCCCTCGAGTCGCGAGACGGGCTCATCCGCGCGCGACGACGAGGCAGGGCGCGGGGCCGACTCCCCGGCGTCCGACGCGCCGGTGAAGGACAAGGACCAGGGCACGGAGCAGGGCAAGGACCAGAGCAAGGACCCGGCTCCGGGTCGCGAGAAGGACCGGGGTCAGGGCGAGACCCGCAGCGAGGACAAGGGCGAGAACGGCCAGCACGTCGGGCAGGAGAAGCAGAAGAAGGACCGCGGTGACGGCGGCTCGGCGCGGGAGCAGGACGGCGGCCAGGCAGGCGAGCGCACCGGGAGGAAGCCGGCACCGGCGGAGCCGCAGGACAAGGAGCCGGGGGCCGGCGATGACTGACGACGCCCTCGTCTCAGCGGCCAAGCGCGGCGAGCAGGAGGCGTGGCGCGCCCTCTACGTCGAGCACGCCGGCCGGCTGGTCGCCTGGCTGCGCATCCGGCCCACCGGCGACTCCGCGGCCGCTCCCGAGGACGTGGCGGCCGAGGCGTGGTTCGTCGCGGCGAGCAAGATCGCGGAGTTCGAGGGGACGTCGTCCGACTTCGGCGGCTGGATCTTCGGCATCGCGCGCCGGATCAGCGCCACCTCGCGCCGTACGTGGCAGCGTCGCAACACCCGTCCGAGCGAGGGGGAGGAGCTGGCGCTGGAGCCGGTTCCCGACCACGGTCCCGACGTCGCCCACCAGGAGTGGCTCCGGGCCGTCCTGGCCGGTCTGCCACCCCGCGAGCGCGCGGCGGTGGGCCTCGTGGACGGGCTCGGCATGGATCCGCACACGGCCGCCGAGGTGCTGGGCGTCAGTGCGGTCGCGCTGCGCGTGGCACGGCACCGCGGCCTGCGCCGGCTGGAGCGCCGACCGTCGGTGCGGGCCTCCCTCGAGTCGATCCCGGACGGGGCGCCCGGGGTCTGAACCCGCACCGACGGAGAAAAAGCCGGCCCGCCCCGGGGGATTGGGGCGGGCCGACAACTGCACGCCCACGCAGACGAGGGCGAGTCCCGGGGGGACGATCAGGAGGCGGGCTGGCTCGCCAGGCACTTGGCGAGGCGCGCCTTGGCGTGAGCGACGCGCTGCACCTGGGCCTTCTTGATCTTGACGACCTTGGTGCGACTCGCCTTGGCCACCTTGAGCTTCTTCACGGCCTGACGCTTCTCGGCGCGGGTGTCGGCCTGGGCGACGGCCTTCTTGGCCTTCTTGACCTTCGCCTGCTTCTTGGCGAACACGGCGTTCACCTTCGCCAGCTGCGCCTCGGCGCGGGCGACCTGGGTGGTCTGGGTCGCGCAGGGCTCCTTGGTCGGAGCGTCGGCGTGCGCGGGAGCCGTCAGAGGGCCAAGCGAGAGGGCGAGGCCGGCGGCGAGCGCGCCGATGCGTGCGCTGTTCTTCATGTGATCTCCTCAGATGATGGGCAGTCCGGAGACTGCTGACACCTCTCACATGTCACGGGAGCGCACCGGCGTTACACGCCCCCGGAGTTTTTTTTGGCGCGCTGGTCAGGACTCCTTCGCGCCGAGGCGCTTGAGTAGCTGGTCGCCCTCGATGTCAAGGTCGGGAAGCAGCCGGTCGAGCCAGGCCGGCAGGCGCCACGCGCGGTCGCCGAACATCGCCATCAGCGCGGGCACGAGCGTCATGCGCACGAGGAACGCGTCGATCGCGATCGCGACCGCCAGGGCGAAGCCGATCTGCTTGATCATCGGGTCGCCGTTGAAGATGAAGCCGGCGAACACGGCCGTCATGATCACCGCCGCGGCCACCACGACACGGCTGGAGTGGCTGAACCCGTCGATCACCGACTCGCGGCCGCTGTGGCCGTGGACCCACGACTCGCGCATCGACGACACCAGGAACACCTGGTAGTCCATCGCCAGGCCGTAGGCGATGCCCGTCACCAGGATCGGCAGCATCGCCATCACCGGGCCGGTGGAGTCGAGCCCGAACAGGCCGTTGAGCCAGCCCCACTGGAACACGGCGGTGGTGGCGCCGAGGGTGGCCAGGATCGTCAGCAGGAAGCCCGCCGTGGCCTTGAGCGGCACGATGATCGAGCGGAACACGATCGTCAGGACGATGAGCGAGAGCAGGACGACGATGCCGAGGTAGATCGGCATGACCTCGCCCATCTTCTCGGCGATGTCGATGCCCATGGCGGTCTGGCCGGTGACGCCGAGGTCGATGTCGTACGTCGCCTCGACATCGGTCGACGCGTCGCGCAGCGAGTGCACGAGGTCCTCGGTGGACGGATCGGTCGGGCCCTCGCGAGGAATCAGCGAGACGAGCACGGTGCGGCCGTCCTCGCTCATGCCTGCGGCGGTGGCCGAGGCGACGTCGTCGAGCTGGCCGAGCTCGGCCAGGACGGCGCCCGCGGCCTGCTGGTCGACGGGCTGGTCGTCGCGCGACGACAGGACCACGAGCAGGGGGCCGTTGAGGCCCTCGCCGAACGCCTCGCTGACCGTCTCGTAGCTCTCGCGCTGGTCGGTGCCGGAGTTGTAGTTCTCGCTCGACGGCAGGCCCAGGCGCATGTCGAGCGCCGGGATCGCGATGACGAGGGTCGTCAGGATGACGGCGCCCGAGGCGAGGAAGCGGTGCTTGGACAGGAAGGTCGCCCAGCGGCGCGCGGTGGCGTGGTCGACGCCGGCGGCCTCGCGCTCCTGGAACTTCTCGCGGGCCTTGGCCGACACGATCCGCTCGTTCACCAGCCCCAGCAGGGCGGGCAGGGCGGTGAGCGCCACGAGGACGGCCACGGCCACGGTGGCGGCGGCGATGATCGCCATCGTCGTCAGGAGGCTGATGCCGATGACCGTGAGCGCCGCGAGGGCGATCACGACGGTCGTGCCGGCGAAGAACACCGCACTGCCGGCGGTGCCGACGGCACGCCCGGTGGCCTCGTGGGCGGACAGCCGCTCACGCATGATGAGCCGGCGCTGGCGGTTGACGATGAAGAGGGCGTAGTCGATGCCCACGGCCAGGCCGAGCATGAGGCCCAGCACGACGCTCATCGAGCCGAGGTCGTAGAAGTGGCCCAGCGCGTAGGCGCCGCCGACGCCCACGCCGACGCCGAGCAGCGCGGTCGCGAGCGGCAGTCCGGCGGCCACGACGGAGCCCAGGACCAGGAAGAGCACGACCGCGGCGACGACGATGCCGACGGCCTCGCCCGCGCCGGCCACCTCGGGCAGCTCCTGCAGCGAGGCTCCGGGCAGGACCTCCACGTCGGTGCCCTCCAGGGGCGCCTCGGCGTGGTCGAGCACCTCCTCGATGGCTCCGGTGGGGAGGTCGATCGTCTGCTTCGTGAACTGGAACTGCGCCATGGCGACGGTGCCGTCCGGCGAGATGGTCACGCCGGGAACGAGCTCGCCTCCGACCACGAGCGGCACGGGCTGGTCGAGCTCCTGGCCGGCCTCCGCGGCCGCGATGGCCTGCTCAGCGGCCTGGACCTGGGCGGCCATCTGCTCCTGCGCCGCGGCCTGGGCCTGCTCGGAGCCGGCGAGGTCGAGCGGGTTCACGACGTTGTCGTCCTCGTAGATCCCCTGCATCGACTGGGCCAGGGGAGCGGCGGACGCCTCGTCGAAGAAGGTGGTGCCCTCCGGAGCGCGGTAGACGATCTGGCCCGCGCCGCCCGCGGCGGCCGGCATCTCGCGCTCGAGCTGCTCGAGCACCTCCTGGGCGGGGACGCCGTTGATCGTCACCTCGCTGCTGAGCTTCGGCGCGTTGACCGCGATCGACCCGACGATGACGACGAGCAGGACGAGCCAGGCGCCGAGGAAGCGGAACGGGTGGGCGAAGGCGGACTTGCCCCACCGGTACAGGAGAGTCGACACAGGCGTTCCTCACGAAGTGATAGATGTCTCTCACATCGTAGGATGGGGAGTGGAACGAAGCGAGGGGAGGGGAGGAGACCTGTGTCACGACGTGACTCGCGGGCCAACGCCGAGCGCATCGTCGTCGCGGTCCAGCGCCTCTGGGTCGAGGATGCCGCGCCCTCGATGGAACGGATCGCGACCGAGGCCGGCGTCGGCGTCGCCACGGTCTACCGGCACTTCCCGAACCGCGCCGCCCTGGAGAGCGCCGTGTTCGCGCGGATCTTCGCCGAGGAGCTGCTGCCGCTCGTCGACGGCGCCGAGGAGGAGGACGCCGACCTGCTCGACGTCGCCGCACACTTCGTCGAGGTGATCGGCCGCTACGCGCCCGTGCTGAGCGAGGTGGGCGCGAGCCAGGTCACCGACGAGGCGCTCGAGGTGCTCGCGGAGCCGTTCGTCGACCTGCTGCGGCGCGGCCAGCTGCGGGGCGTGCTGCGCCGCGACCTCGAGCCGGTCGACCTTTACTGGCTGCTGCGGATGATCGTGCTGGGCCTCAACTCGCCGGTCGCCACGGAGACGGTCCGCCGCCGCTACCTCGCGATGCTGCTGCCCGCGCTGTCGCCCGAGGCGGAGGGTGAGCTGCCGCCGCTCTCCGACGAGGACTACGACCGCCTCGGCGCCCCGCCCGAGCGACGCCAGCCGCCGCTCGACGCCGACTAGGAGCGGCGCAGGCGCCGGACGGCCAACCGGGTGAGCAGCCAGGCGGTGGTGGCCAGGGCCGCCGCGGCGCCGGCCTTCGCGCCGGCGGCGACCACCTTGCGGCCGGTGCGGTAGTCGCGCACGAGCCACCCGTTGGCCTTGGCGTGCGAGAGCAGGGCGCCATCAGGGTTCACCGCGCACGGGTGCCCGACGAGGGACAGCATCGGGATGTCGTTCGAGGAGTCGGAGTAGGCGTAGCAGCGCTCGAGGTCGAGGCCCTCGGACTCCGCCAGGGCGCGCACCGCGATCGCCTTGCCCTCTCCGTGCAGCATGTCGCCGACGAGTCGCCCGGTGTAGACGCCGTCGACGTGCTCGGCCACGGTGCCCAGGCCGCCGGTCAGGCCCAGCCGGCGGGCGATGACCTGCGCGATCTCCACCGGCGCCGCCGTCATCAGCCAGACCCGCTGGCCGCGGTCGAGGTGCCACTGGGCCATCGCGCGGGTGCCGGGCCAGATCTTGGCGGCCATGTACTCGTCGAAGACCTCCTCGCCGATCTCCTCCAGCTCGCTGACCTCGTGGCCGGCGATGAACTGGAGGGCGGCGTTGCGGGCCTGCTCGATGTGCTGGGGGTCCTCGACGCCGACGTACTTGAAGTACGCCTGCTGCCAGGCCGCACGGGCGATGTCGCGCGTGGTGAAGAACTCGCGGCGGTGCAGGCCGCGGGCGAGCAGGAAGATCGACGCGCCCTGCATGATCGTGTTGTCCACGTCGAAGAACGCGGCGGCGGTGGGGTCGGCGGGCTGGGCGAGAGCCTGCTCCACCTCGGCGGCGGCGGCCGCCGCCTGGCCGGCCAGGATCGAGCGCGACTGCAGATTGCGCGGGGCGTCGTGCGGTCGTCGCGGGGACATGGCGTCACTGTAACGGCGTTGCCGGACGGCGAGGTGTGGTTGACTCGACGCCATGACCGTCAACGTGAGTGACGATCTGCGCGAGACCGCGCGTCGTGACCCTGAGGGCATCGCCCTGATCGAGCCCCGGAGCGACCGTCGCGTGACGTGGGCCGAGTTCGACGAATGGGCCGATCGTGTCGCCCAGACCCTCCTCGGACGCAATGTCCTCGCAGGACAGCGGGTCGCCCTCGTCATGTCCAACGGCATCGACCTCGCCGTGGCCTACTACGGCGTGCTCCGCGGCGGCCTCGTGGCCGTGCCGATCAACCCGCGCGCCACCCCGCGCGAGATCTCCCGGATGGTCGAGGCCTGCTCGCCGAAGATCGTCGTCGGCGATGCCCAGTCGATCACGCAGGTGCGCCAGGCCGAGACGGGCGACTCGCTCATCGTCGTCCACCGCGCCGCCCCCGAGGCGGGGGAGCTGCGCTTCGGGGCGCTGCTCGAGCAGGCGGTCGAGCTGGAGCCGATCGCCCCGCGCGACCCCGAGTCGCTCGCGGTCGTCCTGTTCACCTCCGGTGCCACGGGCCTGCCGCGCGGCGTCATGCTCACGCACCGCGCGCTCGCGGCCGACCTCGACCAGCTGCTCCAGGTCGACTCGCCGCCCGTCATCACGCCCGACGACGTCGTGCTCGGCCTGCTGCCGATGTTCCACATCTACGGCCTGAACTGCGTGCTGTCGCTCTCGGTCCGGGTCGGCGCCACCGCCGTGCTCGTGGAGGAGTTCCACCCCGGCGCGCTGCTGGGCGACATCGTCGACCACGGCGTCACCAACCTGCCCGTCGCGCCGCAGGTGATCCAGGCCCTCGTCGGGCTGGAGGGTCTGACCGAGGCGTTCGACGGCGTCCGTGTGGTCGTCTCCGGTGCCTCGGCGCTCGACCCCGAGCTCGCCGAGGCGTTCCATGCCCTCTCCGGCAAGCCCGTCGAGCAGGGCTACGGCCTCACCGAGACCTCGCCCGTGCTCACCATGACCATCGGCGACGGCCGCGAGCCGGGCCAGCTGCCGCCCGGTGGCTCGGTCGGGCGCCCGCTCCCGGGTGTCGAGATCGCGCTGCGCGACTTCCTGGGCCAGCCCGCAGCCCCCGGCGACCCGGCCCAGATCTACGCCCGCGGTGCCAACCTCTTCTCCGGCTACTGGCCCGACGGCTCGGACGGCCCCGACGCCGAGGGCTGGTGGGCCACGGGCGACATCGGTCTGCTCGACGACGCGGGCAACCTCGTCCTGGTCGACCGGCTGAAGGAGACCATCAACGTCTCGGGCTTCAACGTCTACCCCTCGGAGATCGAGGAGGCGATCGTCGACACCCCGGGTGTCGAGGCGGTCGCCGTGATCGGCGTCCCCGACGAGCGCACCGGCGAGGCGGTGGTGGCCTTCGTCGTCCCCGACGACCCCGAGGGCGACTCGGCCCCGGTCGAGGCCGCGGTCCGCACCATCGCGGCCGAGCGGCTGGCGCGCTTCAAGGTGCCGTCGCGCGTCATCGTGGTGGCCGCCCTGCCGCACTCGCCCACGGGCAAGGTCGCGAAGGGGCGCCTGCGCGCCCTCGCGCGCTCGGAGCCGGCATGAGCGAGCGCCAGCGAGCGAGCATGGGGCACCTCGTGCCGGCGCGCCCGTACCGTCGTTTCTTCTCGGGGGAGCCGGCATGAGCATCGCGCACGCCGAGGACGCCCGCGTGGTGGTCTACTCGCGTGAGGGGTGCCACCTGTGCGCGGCGGCCGAGCAGGTCGTGGCCCAGCTCGTGGCCGAGACCGGCGACACCTGGACGCGCGTGGACATCGACGCCGACCCCGACCTGCGGCAACGGTTCACCGACCAGGTGCCGGTGACGTTCGTCGACGGGCGCCAGCACGACTTCTGGCGCGTCGATCCGGCGCGTCTGCGCGCGGCGCTCGCCCGCGGCTGAGCCGCCGCGACGGCCGCCGCCGCGGGGCGCATTAGCGTTCCTTGCCGCAGTCAGGGAAACTTCAAGGCGTGTCAGATCGCATCTACGTCCGCCGTTACGTCGACCCGATGAACCCTCCGTCGATGAAGGTCTTCCGTGTCGGCTGCGGCAAGAACTCCGGCAACCTCATCTTCGCCGCGTCCGCGCAGCGCTCGGTGATGGTGGACGGCGTCGACGTCGAGGCGAACAACCTGAACACCCTCATGCGCAGCGTCGACCGCCTCAACGAGGAGGAGCGACACGTCGTGATCCCGCTGGCGAACGCCTTCCGCCGCGGCTACCTCCCGCAGCTCACCGCCCTCACGTCGGCGATCGAGCAGCTCACGGTCCCGGTCACGATCCTCGGGGTCGGCGGGCAGTTCCAGCTCGACGGGACGCCGGAGCGCTCCGAGGAGGTCGACGCCGCCGCTCAGCGCTTCATGCGCGCGGTCCTGTCGCGGGGCCCGTCGATCGGCGTGCGCGGCGAGCGCACCGCCGCCTACCTGTCCGACCTCGGCTTCTCCGACGTCGACGTCATCGGCTGCCCGTCGATGTTCCTGCGCGGCGCCGACCTGAGGATCCGCGACACCGCGCCGGCGTTCGACGAGCACACCAAGGTGAGCCTGAACCTCACGCCGCACGTGCGGATCCCCAAGGGCTGGGTCGAGGACGTCTTCGACCGCCACCCCCGCACCGAGTACGTCGCGCAGCAGGTCAACGACCTCGACGCGATGCTCGGCGGACCCACGGTGAAGGCGACGTCCCCCGGGTACCCCGGCTCCATCCGCCACCACGCGTTCCTGGAGAACAAGGCGGTCTTCCACTGCCACGCGCCCACGTGGATCCAGTCGATGGCCGACCGCGAGTTCACCGTGGGCCACCGCATCCACGGCAACATCGCCTCGCTCCTGTCGGGCACGCCGGCGCACGTCATCGTCCACGACAGCCGGACCCGCGAGCTGTGCGAGTACTTCGAGATCCCGCACACGCAGGTCACCGAGCACCGCCGCGAGGACACCCCCGAGCGTCTCTTCGAGCGGTCGGACTACACCCGACTCGTGCAGGGCCACCCCGAGCGCCTGGCCCGCTTCGCCGGCTTCCTGGAGAAGCACGGCCTGCGCCACGCGCTGGACCTCCCGGCCGGCGAGGCGCCGTTCGACCGCGCCGTGGCGCAGGTCGACGTGCGGCCGGGTCTCGTCGTCCGCCCTCGCTCCACCGAGCCCGAGCTGATGGACCTGCGCGTCTGGAACGCGGCGCGCTCGGCGCACCAGGGCATCGCCCAGGCGGAGGCGCGGACGAAGAAGCTCGAGGCCCGGGTGGCCGAGCTCGAGTCGGGGAACCAGCGTCGCGGCCTGTTCCGCCGCAGCCGCTGAATTGATGCGTCCCGAGATCCAGGCCCTGCGGGCGGTCGCCGTCCTGGCGGTCGTCGGCTTCCACCTGTGGCCCGGCCGCCTGAGCGGCGGCTACATCGGCGTCGACGTCTTCTTCGTCATCTCCGGCTTCCTCATCACGAGCCACCTGATGCGCGAGGTCGAGCGCCAGGACCGCGTCGACCTCGCCCAGTTCTGGGCGCGGCGCGCCCGGCGCCTGCTGCCGGCGGCGTACCTCGTGCTGTTCGTGACGGCCATCGGCGTGCTGCTGTGGCTGCCGCCGGCCCAGTGGACGCAGAACTTCCGCGAGATCGTCGGCTCGACCCTGTACGTCGAGAACTGGGTCCTGGCGATCGACTCGGTCGACTACCTCGCCGCCGACGGCGTCCCGTCGGCCGTCCAGCACTACTGGACCCTCTCGGTGGAGGAGCAGTTCTACCTCGTCTGGCCGCTGCTGATCATCGGCGCCCTCGCGCTCGCACGCCGCTTCGGCGGGCTGTCCCGGAAGCGCGCCGTCGTGATCGTGCTGTCGGTCGTGACGCTCGCGAGCTTCCTGTACTCGCTGTGGCTCACCGCGCAGCACCCACAGCTGGCCTACTTCGCGACGCCGGCACGGGCGTGGCAGTTCGGCGCGGGCGCCGTGTTCGCGGTGGCCCTCGTCGACCGGATCCGGCTGCCGCGCCGCACCGCGATCGCCGCCTCGTGGATCGGCTTCGGCGTGATCGCCGTGTGCTCCTACGTCTACGACGAGAGCACGCCGTTCCCCGGCACCGCCGCGATCGCGCCGGTGCTGGCGACGCTGCTCGTGATCGCGGCCGGCACCCCTTCGGGGCGTCTCTCGCCCACGCCGCTGATGGCGTGGCGACCCGTGCAGACCACGGGCGACCTCTCGTACTCGATGTACCTGTGGCACTGGCCGCCGATCATCCTGCTGCCCGAGATCCTCGACGGCGAGATGGGCCTGTGGCCGCGCGTGGGCATCCTCGTCGCGACCTTCGTCCTGGCCTGGCTCACGATGCGCTTCGTCGAGAACCCGATCCGCTTCGGCACGCGCTTCGGCATCCGCCGGCCCGTCGTCACCGCGATCGGCTCGCTGACCGCCGCGGCCGTGGTCGTGGGAGTCGCCGCGTACGGCTGGCAGGCCGGCCGCGCGCAGGAGGAGCGTGCCGAGCAGCTGACAGCGCGCGTCAACGCCGACATGCCCGACTGCTTCGGCGCCGGCTCGATGCCACCGGCGGGGGAGTGCGAGAACCCCGACCTCGCCACGATGCGCGTCCCCGCCGGGCCCGACGTCAGTCGCGACTGGGGCGGCCGCAGCGAGTGCTGGGGCAAGAACGAGCAGGTCGAGCTCAAGTCGTGCGAGTTCGGCGAGCGCTCCGGCGACCGGCCCCACGTCGTGCTGCTGGGCGACTCCCACGCGCGGGCCATGCTGCCCGCCTTCGTGCGCCTGGCCGAGATCGGCGAGCTCTCGCTGACCACCCACCTCAAGGGCGGCTGCGCCTGGTCGACCGACCTGCCGGGCCGCACCGCCGTTCCCGAGGTCCTCGACACGTGTCCCGCGTGGCGCGGCAACGTCGAGGAGTGGCTCGGGCAGAACCGCGACGACATCGACCTGATCGTCACCACCGGCTACTCGCGCAACCTCGCGGGCTCGCGCACGCAGCAGGCGAAGGCGCTCTCGGAGGCGTGGACCCGCGGGACGAAGCTGGGCATCCCGGTGGCCGCGCTCGTCGACAACCCCGACAACGGCACCCCGCCGGCGAAGTGCCTGGACCGCGTCGACTCGTGGGACGAGACCACGTGCTCGGTCCCGCGTGAGGACGCGTTCCCGTACGGCGACCCGTTCGGCGAGGCGGCCCGGATGACCGACGGTGCGCACCGGATCGACATGACCGACTTCTACTGCCTCGAGGACGTCTGCCCCGCGATGATCGGCGGCGTGAACGTCTATCGCGACCGTCACCATTTCACCGCGACGTTCACCCGGACGCTCGCCCCATTCCTGTGGAACCGCATCACCGGGGCGGTCGACGGGCTCCCCACCGGTAACCGCTGAACGGGCCGCGTCGTCGTCGCCGATTTTGTGAAAGGGTTCCCAAACTCTTAGACTGACGGCGCGCCACGGCCCAAAATTCCCGTCATTCCGCGGCGCAGGAGCATCGTGACCATTCTTCGCAGCCCCGCTGGGATCCCCGACGCCACCGTCGCCCGGCTCCCGCTGTACCTGCGTGCTCTCGATGAGCTCGCGGAGCGAGGGACCGACGTCTGCTCGTCCGAGCACCTGGCCACCGCGGCCGGCGTGAACTCCGCGATCGTCCGCAAGGACCTCTCGCACCTGGGCTCCTACGGCACCCGCGGCGTCGGCTACGACGTCCGCTTCCTGGCCGGTCACATCGCCACCGTCGTCGGCCAGACCCAGCCCTGGCCCGTCGTCATCGTCGGCGCCGGCCACCTCGGCACGGCCCTCGCCGCCTACCAGGGCTTCGGCGCCCGGGGCGTCAAGGTCGCCGCGATCGTCGACGCCGACCCCGAACTGATCGGCACCGACGTCGGCGGTCACGAAGTGCTCTCGATCGACGACCTGGCGGCCATCGTCGTGCGCGACGAGGTCTCGCTGGGCATCATCGCCACCCCGCCCGCCGCCGCGCAGAGCGTCGCGGACGCCCTCGTCGCCGCCGGCATCAGCAGCATCCTGAACTTCGCGCCCACCGCGCTGCAGGTCCCCGCCGAGGTCGATCTCCGCCAGGTCGACGTCGCCGCCGAGCTGCAGATCCTGGGCTACCACGCCCACCGCCGGCAGGCGGCTCCCAGCACGGAGGTGCTCGCATGAACGAGCGTCAGCGAGTGAACCAACGGCACCTCATGCCGGCACGCCCGTACCGTCGCCTCTCCTCGGGGGTGACGGCATGAGCGTTCTCGTCGTCGGACTGTCCCACCGGTCGGCGCCCGTCGACCTGCTCGAGCAGGCCTCCCTCGACACCGATGCGGCCGTCAAGCTGTCGCACCTGGCGCTCGACGTCCCGGCCGTCACCGAGTCGGCCGTCATCTCCACGTGCAACCGCGTCGAGGTCTACGTCGAGGCCGACCGCTTCCACGGCTCGGTCGAGGAGGTCACGCAGCTGCTGGCCGACATGGCCGGACTGCGTCGCGAGGCCCTGCTGCCGTACGTCTACGTGCACTACGACCAGGCCGCCGTGGCCCACCTGTTCCGCGTGGCCGCCGGACTCGACTCGATGATCCTGGGCGAGAGCCAGATCCTCGGCCAGGTGCGCTCCACGCTGCACCAGTCCCAGGCCGAGGCCACCGCCGGCACCAGCCTCAACACGCTCTTCCAGCAGGCCCTGCGCATCGGCAAGCGCGGTCACGCCGAGACCGGCATCGACCGCCTCGCGCCGTCGCTGGTCACCGCCGCCCTCGGTGCCGCGGGCGACGCGGTCACCGATCCGCAGGCCCGCTTCCTCGTCGCCGGCGCCGGCACGATGAGCCTGCTCGCCGTGCGCACCCTGATCGAGCGCGGCGTCGAGCCGTCGCGGATCTGGGTCGCGAACCGCACGTTCCAGCGCGCCTTCGAGCTCGTCGCCAGCCACGGCGTCAGCGCGGTCCGCTGGGAGTCGCTCGACGTCGAGCTCTCCGCCGCCGACGTGCTCATCACCTGCACCGGAGCCGCGGGCGTCGTCTTCGACACCGAGCGGATCGAGCGCGCCATGAGCGACGGCCGCCCGCTCACGGTCATCGACCTGGCGCTGCCGCGCGACGTCTCGCACGAGGTGCGTGACCTGCCGAACGTCGACGTCATCGACATCGAGGTCCTGGCCGCCCACGCCACCGCCGACTCCGTCGCCGAGGACGTCGAGCAGGTCCGCGAGATCGTGCAGTCCGAGGTCGACTCGTTCCTGGCCAGCCGCCAGCAGGCGAAGGTCACGCCCACGGTCGTCGCGCTGCGCAGCATGGCCACCGAGGTCGTCAGCTCCGAGACCGCGCGCCTGCAAAGCCGGCTGTCCGGCCTCGACGACGCCCAGCTCGACGAGGTCCGCCGCGCGATGCGCCGTGTCGCCGAGAAGCTGATCCACCAGCCCACGGTGCGCGTCAAGGAGCTCGTCGAGGGCCCCGAGAACCTCACCTACGCCGACGCGCTGGCCCACCTGTTCCAGCTCGACCCCTCGGCCGTCAGCGCCGTCACCGACCCCGGAGGTGACCCCGCGTGATCCGTCTCGGAACCCGCGCCAGCAAGCTCGCCACCACCCAGTCCGGCTGGGTCGCCGACCGCCTCCGCGAGGCGCACGGCGTCGAGGTCGAGCTCGTCGAGATCTCCACCTACGGTGATCGCTCCAGCGCTCCGCTGGCCCAGATCGGCGGCACCGGCGTCTTCGTCGCGGCCGTCCGCGAGGCCGTGCTCGACGGCACGGTCGACTTCGCCGTGCACTCGCTCAAGGACCTGCCCACCGGCGCCGCCGAGGGCCTCACCCTGGCCGCCGTGCCGGTGCGCGAGGACCCCCGCGACGTCCTGATCGCCCGCGACGGCCTCACCCTCGGCGAGCTGCCCCGCGGCGCCCGGGTCGGCACCGGCAGCCCCCGCCGGGTCAGCCAGCTGAACGCCCTCGGGCTCGGCATCGAGATCGCCGAGCTGCGCGGCAACGTCGACACCCGCATCGGCAAGGTCACCGGCGGCGAGCTCGACGCGATCGTGCTCGCCCGCGCCGGCCTGCTGCGCCTGGGCCGCGCCGACGAGGCCACCGAGGTCCTCGACCCCCTCCAGATGCTGCCGGCTCCCGGACAGGGAGCCCTCGCGTGCGAGTGCCGCGCCGATGACGACGCGACCACCGCACTGCTCGCCGTGCTCGACGATCCCGACACCCGGGCCGCCGTCACGGCCGAGCGCACCCTCCTCGCCACCCTCGAGGCCGGGTGCAGCGCTCCGGTCGGAGCCCTCGCCGACGTCGTCTGGGGGGACGACGGGGACGAGCTCTGGCTGCGCGCCGTCGTCGGAGACCTCTCCGGCAACCCCGTCATCCGACGTTCCGCCTCCGGTGCTCCCACGGAAGCCGCCGCCCTCGGGCGTCGTCTCGCCGAGGAGCTGCTGGCCGAGGGCGCCGATCAGCTCATGGGATCGGTGACCACCTCATGAGCAACAACCTGCACGAGACTCCGCCACCGATCACAGCAAGGAAGAGCGTGTCCACCACCTCCGCGATGCCCACGTCCCCCGCCACGACCGCGCCGACCGCCCAGCCCGCCGGGCGGGTGAGCTTCGTCGGCGCCGGTCCAGGCGACGCCAGCCTGTTGACCGTCCGCGCCACCGAGGTGCTCGCCCAGGCCGACGTCGTGATCGTCGAAGCGCCTGAGCAGCACGCGCTCGTCACGAACGGTGCCGACGTGATCGACGGCGGCACGAACGCCGCCGGCGAGACCCTGACCCACGCCGCCCGCGGCAAGCTCGTCGTCAAGCACGCCAAGACCGGCGCGCACGTCGTGCGCCTCATGGTCGGCGACCCGTTCACCTACGCCACCGGCCCCGAGGAGGCCCAGGCCTGCGCCAAGGCGGGCATCTCCTTCGAGGTCGTCCCCGGTGTCTCCTCGGTCTCCGCGGTCCCGGCCTACGCCGGCGTGCCGCTGACCGACAAGCAGCACCGCGAGTTCAAGGTCGTCAGCGTCGGCGACTCGAACGTCGACTGGAGCGAGGCTGCGCGTCACGAGACGCTCGTCCTGCTCTCGGCCGTGAACCGCATCGGCGAGGTCGCCGCCGGCCTCGTGGCCGCGGGCCGCTCGCCCGAGACGCCCGTCGCGATGACGCGCCAGGGCACCACCACCGCGCAGGAGACGGTCGTCTCCACGCTGGCCGGGATCGCCGAGGCGGCCGCCGCCTCGCACATGACTCCGCCGGCCATCGTGGTCGTGGGCGAGGTCGTCGCCCAGCGCGAGGTCCTGTCGTGGTTCGAGACCAAGCCGCTCTACGGCTGGCGCGTCCTGGTGCCCCGCACCAAGGAGCAGTCGCAGTCCCTCGCCTCCCGCCTGCGGATGTACGGCGCGGTGTCCGAGGAGGTCCCGACCATCTCGGTCGAGCCGCCGCGCAATCCGCAGCAGATGGACAAGGCCGTCCGCGGCCTCGTCGAGGGCCGCTACGAGTGGGTCGCCTTCACCAGCGTCAACGCCGTCAAGGCCGTCCGCGAGAAGTTCGAGGAGTACGGCCTCGACGCCCGTGCCTTCAGCGGCCTGAAGATCGCCGCCGTCGGCGAGAAGACCGCGCAGGCCATCGAGACGTGGGGCATCCGCCCCGACCTCGTGCCGTCGGGCGAGCAGTCCGGTCGCGGCCTGCTCGAGGACTGGCCGCCGTTCGACGAGCTGCTCGACCCGATCAACCGGGTCTTCCTGCCGCGCGCCGACATCGCCACCGAGACCCTCGCGGCCGGCCTGGTCGAGCTGGGCTGGGAGGTCGACGACGTCACCGCCTACCGCACCGTGCGCGCCTCGCCGCCGCCGGCGCCCACGCGTGAGGCGATCAAGTCGGGCAAGTTCGACGCCGTGCTGTTCACGTCGAGCTCGACCGTGCGCAACCTCGTCGGCATCGCCGGCAAGCCGCACGCGACGACGATCATCGCCTGCATCGGCCCGGCCACGGCCAAGACCGCCGAGGAGCACGGCCTGCGGGTCGACGTGATGGCCGAGAAGCCGTCCGCCGAGGAGCTGGCCGACGCGCTCGCGCAGTTCGGCGAGCAGCGCCGCCTGCAGTTCATCGAGGCCGGCGACCCCGTCCTGCGCCCCTCGCAGAAGAAGCCGTCCTCGCGCCGCAAGGCCTGAGTCGGGCGGATCTCGATACGCCCGCTCGTTCCTCGCGGAGCTACTCGATCACCGAGACCACCGGTGGTTGAGTAGCTCGCGAGCGCAGCGAGCGGCGTATCGAAACCATCGTCCTCGTCCAAGGAGGCAAGCATGATCGAACGCCCACGCCGGCTGCGGTCCACCGCGGCCGTGCGACGCCTCGTGCGCGAGACGCACCTGGTGCCGTCGCAGCTCGTCCTGCCGATGTTCGTGGCCGAGGGGATCACCGAGCCCCGGCCGATCGCGAGCATGCCGGGCGTCGTCCAGCACTCGCGCGAGTCCGCCCGCAAGGCCTACGCCGAGGCGGTCGAGCTGGGCCTGGGCGGCGTCATGCTGTTCGGCGTTCCCGAGCACAAGGACGCGCAGGGCTCGGGCGCGCTCGACCCCGAGGGCATCCTCAACGTCGCCATCGCCGACGCACGGGCGGAGGTCGGTGACGACCTGCTCGTCATGAGCGACCTGTGCCTGGACGAGTTCACCGACCACGGTCACTGCGGCGTGCTCGACGCGCAGGGCCGGGTCGACAACGACGCCACCGTCGAGATCTATGGGCGGATGGGCGTGGCGCAGGCGCAGGCCGGCGCCCACGTCGTCGCCCCCAGCGGCATGATGGACGGCCAGATCGACGTGATCCGCCGCGACCTCGACGTCGCCGGCCACGAGGACGTCGTCGTCCTGGCCTACGCGGCCAAGTACGCCTCGGCGTTCTACGGCCCGTTCCGCGAGGCGGTCGACTCCTCGCTGCAGGGTGACCGCCGCACCTACCAGCAGGACCCCGGCAACCGGCGCGAGTCGCTGCGCGAGACGCTCCTGGACGTCGAGCAGGGCGCCGACATCGTCATGGTGAAGCCCGCGATGTCCTACCTCGACATCCTGGCCGACGTGCGGGCGGCCGTGGACGTGCCCGTCGCGGCCTACCAGGTCTCGGGCGAGTACGCGATGGTCGAGGCCGCCGCCGCCCAGGGCTGGATCGACCGCGACCGCGCGATCGACGAGTCCCTCCTGTCGATCCGCCGCGCCGGCGCCGACATCGTCCTGACCTACTGGGCGGCCGAGGTCGCCCGCCGACTGCGCAGCCGGTGATCGAGTGACGGCGAGCTTGCGAGACGTCGTATCGAGATCACGTGGTCTCGATACGTTCGCTCGTTCCTCGCGAACACTCGACCGCCGGGGTACCCGAGAGGAGCACGCATGAGCACCACCGCATCCGAGGAGCTGTTCGCCCGGGCCCAGCAGGTCTCGCCCGGCGGCGTGAACTCGCCGGTGCGCGCGTTCCGCGCCGTCGGCGGCACGCCGCGCTTCATGAAGTCCGGCTCGGGCGCGTGGCTCACCGACGCCGACGACAACCGCTACGTCGACCTCGTCGGCTCGTGGGGTCCGATGCTGCTGGGCCACGCGCACCCCGAGGTCATCGAGGCGGTCACCGCCGCCGCCGCCCGCGGCACCAGCTTCGGCACCCCGGCCGAGCCCGAGGTGCTGCTCGCCGAGGAGATCGTCGGCCGTACCCCCGTCGAGCGGGTCCGCATGGTCTCGTCGGGCACCGAGGCCACGATGTCGGCCATCCGGCTGGCCCGAGGTTTCACCGGCCGCGACCGCATCGTGAAGTTCAGCGGCTGCTACCACGGCCACGTGGACGCACTCCTCGCCGAAGCCGGCTCGGGCGTCGTCACGCTCGGCATCCCGGGCACGCCGGGCGTGCCCGCGCACGTCACGGCCGACACGATCGTGCTGCCCTACAACGACCCGGCCGCCGTCGACGCCGCGTTCGCCGAGTACGGCGACCAGATCGCGTGCGTCATCACCGAGGCCGCCGCCGGCAACATGGGCGTCGTCCCGCCGCACCCGGGCTTCAACGAGCACCTCGCCCGCACCTGCGCCGCGAACGGCGCCCTGTTCATCACCGACGAGGTGATGACCGGCTTCCGCGCGGCGCGCAGCGGCTACTGGGAGATCGACGGCCAGGTCGAGGGCTGGCAGCCCGACCTCATGACGTTCGGCAAGGTCATGGGCGGCGGGTTCCCCGCGGCGGCTTTCGGGGGTCGCGCCGACGTGATGGACCTGCTCGCGCCGGTCGGCCCGGTCTACCAGGCGGGCACGCTGTCGGGCAATCCCGTCGCCACCACCGCGGGCCTCACCACGCTGCGGCTGGCCACCCCCGAGGTCTACGACCGGCTCTCCGCCACCTCGTCACAGGTGCAGCAGCTGGTCTCCGAGGCGCTCGCCGAGGCCGGCGTCGCGCACACCCTGCAGACCGCCGGGACGATGTTCAGCATCTTCTGGGGCGTCGCCGAGCCGGTGGCCGACTTCGCCGGCGCGCAGTCCCAGGACACGGCGGCCTACACGGCCTTCTTCCACGCCATGCTCGACGCCGGCGTCTACCTGCCGCCGTCGGCCTACGAGGCCTGGTTCCTGTCGGCAGCCCATGACCCCGACGTCGACTCCGAGCCCCTCTCTAGACTGGCCGAAGCCCTCCCCGGCGCGGCCCGCGCGGCAGCCGCTGCGGCCCGCTGACACGAAGGAACCCAGATGAGCACCCGCACGATCGTCCACCTGATGCGCCACGGCGAGGTCCACAACCCCGGCGGGGTCCTGTACGGCCGCCTGGCCGGCTACAACCTCTCCGATCTCGGCAACCAGATGGCCGCCACGGTCGCGGAGTCGTTGAAGACCCACGACATCACGCACCTGGTCGCCTCGCCGCTGGAGCGCGCGCAGCAGACCGCCCGGCCCGTGGCCGACATCCTCAAGCTCGACATCCAGACCGACGAGCGTGTCATCGAGGCCGGCAACAAGTTCGAGGGCCGCACCGTCGGCGTGGGGCCCAAGGCGTTCCTGAACCCGCGCTTCTGGCCGTGGCTGTGGAACCCGTTCCGCCCGTCGTGGGGCGAGGCGTACGCGCACATCGCCGCGCGCATGCTGCTGGCGATCGACGACGCCCGCGAGGCGGCGCGCGGTCACGAGGCGCTCATCGTGTCGCACCAGCTGCCCGTGTGGATCGCGCGCAAGTCCTACGAGAAGGGCCGCTTCGCGCACGACCCGCGCAATCGCCAGTGCTCGCTGGCCAGCCTCACCACGCTGACGTTCGAGGACGACGCCTTCAAGGGCTTGGTCTACAGCGAGCCCGCCGGTCACCTCATCCCCGACGCCCTGCGCGGCAAGTTCATCGGTGGAGCATGAGAAGCACTCGATTCGCTCGCCTCGTCGTGGTCGTTCTTGTCGCACTCGTTCTCTCGGCGTGCGTCGGCGGGGTGCAGGACACCGGTGAGGACGGCTTCATCAACGGCAACGGCGAGATCACCTTCGTCGACCCCGGCAAGCGCAAGACCGCGCCCGAGCTCTCCGGCGCCGACCTGGACGGCAACCAGATCAGCAGCGCCGACTTCCAGGGGAAGATCCTGGTCGTGAATCTCTGGGGCTCGTGGTGCGCTCCGTGCCGGAAGGAGGCCCCCGCTCTGGCGAAGGCCTCGAGGGAGCTGGCCGACCAGAACGTGCAGTTCCTGGGCCTGTTGACCAAGGACGACCCGGCCAGCGCGAAGGCGTTCAACGAGTCCTTCGGAATCAGCTACCCGAGCATCGACGACTCCTCGGGCCGCAACCAGGCCGTCTTTGCCGACGTCCTGCCGTCCATGGCGATCCCGACCACGTGGGTCATCGACAAGAACGGGAAGGTCGCGGCGCGCGTCATGGGCGAGCTCACCGACGCGACGCTGCGCGGTCTGGTCGACCAGACCAAGAAGAGCACCCAGTGATCGCTGGCGACGTCAGCGACTGGTTCCTCGAGACCGCCGCGTCTGGCAACCTCGTCCTCACGGTCCCCGTCGCCCTGCTCGCCGGCCTCCTCTCGTTCTTCAGCCCCTGCGTCGTCCCGCTGCTGCCGGGCTACCTGTCCTACGTCTCGGGGGTGGCGGTCACCGAGCTGGAGACCGCGCGCCGTGGCCGGGTCGTCACGGGCTCCCTGCTCTTCGTGCTGGGCTTCAGTTCGGTGTTCGTCGCCGGGGGAGCGCTGTTCGGTGCCGCGGGTCAGCAGCTGCTGCCCTATCAGCGGGAGATCTCGATCATCGCCGGCGTGCTGCTGGTGGTGATGGGCGTGGTCTTCATGGGCTGGGTCCCCGTGCTGCAGCGCGACGTGCGCAAGCACGGCGTCCGCCGCGTGGGCCTGCTCGCCGCGCCCGTGCTGGGCGTCGTGTTCGGCGTCGGCTGGACGCCCTGCATCGGTCCCACGCTCACGGCCGTGCTGGCGCTCTCGGCCAACGAGGCCACCGCCGGACGCGGGGCGTTCCTCGCGCTCGTCTACTGCCTCGGGCTCGGCATCCCGTTCGTCCTCGCGGCCCTGTTCCTCACCCGGTTCCTGCGTGTCACCGGCTGGGTGCGCACCCACCAGCGCGCCGTGTCGGCCGTCGGGGCGAGCCTGCTCATCGCCACCGGCGTCCTGCTGATCACCGGCTGGTGGCAGGACATCGTCATCGCCCTGCAGCACTGGATCAATGGATTCGAGGTCCCCCTGTGAGCCCCCGCGACAAGCGCAACGAGACCGCCTCCGAGCTGCGCCCCGTCGAGTTCGCCCGCTGGGCCTGGCGCCAGCTGACCTCGATGCGCACGGCCCTGCTGCTGCTCCTGCTGCTCGCCGTCGCGGCGGTGCCGGGGTCGTTCATCCCGCAGCGTGGCGTCGACGCCCGTGCCGTGCAGGCCTACTACCTCGACCACCCCAAGCTGGCTCCCGTGCTGGAGAGGCTGGGCGGCTTCAGCGTGTTCTCGTCGGTGTGGTTCAGCGCCATCTACCTGCTGCTGATGGTCTCGCTGATCGGCTGCATCCTGCCGCGCACCAAGGTCTACGCGCAGGCGCTCAGGGCCCGCCCGCCGAAGGCGCCCCGCAACTTCGCCCGCATGCCGGCCTCGGAGCGGTTCGAGACCGACGCGTCCGTCACCGAGGTGCTCGAGGCCGGTCGCCGTGCTCTCGGGCGCGCGCGCATCGATGTCGTCGAGGAGGGCGACACCGGCGAGCTGCGCGCCGAGAAGGGCTACCTGCGCGAGTTCGGCAACTTGGTCTTCCACGTGTGTGTCCTCGTGGCGCTCGTGGGCGTGGCCGCCGCCGCGCTGTGGGGCTACCGCGGCAACGTGATCGTGGTCGAGGGCAATGGCTTCAGCAACACCCTGTCGCAGTACGACGAGTTCTCCTCCGGCGCGATGTTCGACGCCCAGTCCGGTCTCGAGCCGTGGTCGCTGCAGCTCGAGGACCTCCTCGCCCGTTTCTACGTCGAGGGCAACCAGCGCGGCGCCCCCAAGCTGTTCCGCGCCACGGGCACCTACAACGAGGCGGGGAAGGACGACGATGACTTCAAGATCGAGGTCAACCACCCGCTCTCGGTGGGCAGCGAGGACGTCTTCCTCGTGGGCCAGGGCTACGCGCCCGTCATCCGGGTCACCGACGCCTCCGGCAAGGTGGCGTTCGACGGCCCCGTGCCGTTCCTGCCCGCCGACTCCACGTACACCTCCACCGGTGTCGTGAAGGTGCCCGACGCCGACGGCGAACAGCTGGGCTTCCAGGGCTTCTTCCTGCCCACCGCGTTCTCCTCGAGCCCCGACAAGCCGTCGGTCTCGGTGTTCCCCGGCGCGCTGAACCCGCGGATCGGCATGAACCTGTGGACCGGCGACCTCGGCCTGGACGAGGGCGTCTCGCAGTCGGTCTACTCGCTCGACACCAGCAAGATGACCCAGGTCAAGGACGGCGACGGAAACTTCCGCGTCGACATCGGCCCGGGCGAGAGCCAGGAGCTGCCCGGCGGCGGCACGATCGAGTTCGTCGAGCTCAAGCAGTTCGCGAGGTTCCAGATCGGGCACACGCCGGTCCCGTGGCTCCCGTTGCTCGGCGTCGGCCTCGGCATCCTGGGCCTCACCGCCTCCCTGCTCGTCCGGCCCCGGCGCACCTGGATCCGGGCCCGCGCCGAGGGATCACGTACCGTGGTGGAGGTGGCGGCGCTCGACCGCGTTCCCCGTGACGACCTGCCCGCAGAACTCGACGACCTGATGTCCCGGCTCCACGCTGAACTGGGCGAGCAGGAGAAGGAAAAGGCATGACACTCGACCAGTGGGCCCAGCTCTCCAACTACCTCACCGGCTCGGCCTTCGCCGTGCTGTGTGTCGCGTTCTTCTGCCACGTCGCCGAGTGGCTCACGGCTCGCGCCAAGGCTCCCGTCGCCGTGGCGGCCGGGAGCGGCGACGTCCTCCCCGAGGACACCGATGAGGCCGAGACCGACACGCCCGACCGCCTCGTCGGCGTCGCCGTGTCGCTCACCGTGCTCGGCACGCTGCTGCTGATCGGCGCTGCGGTCACCCGCGGCCTGGCCACGCAGCGCGCGCCCTACGGCAACATGTACGAGTTCGGCGTGACTGGCACGGCGATCGCACTGTCGGTCTACCTCGTCATGGTGTGGCGCTCGAAGATCCAGTGGATGGGCGGCGTCGTGCTGGCCGTCTGCCTGTTCATCCTCGCGATGTCCATCTCCACCTACACGCCGGCCGGACCTCTCGTGCCCGCGCTGAACACGTTCTGGAAGTACATCCACGTCACCTCCATCATGACCGCCGCCGCGCTGTTCATGGTCGGTGCCGCGGCCAGCGTGCTGTACCTCGTCAAGGCTCGAGCCGAGGAGCGCGGCAGCGTCGGCCCGGTCCTGGAGCGGTTCCCCGCCGCCGCGCGCATCGACCAGGTGGCGTTCCGCATGAACGCGGTCGGCTTCCCGCTGTGGACCTTCGGCGCGTTGATCTCCGGCCCGATCTGGGCCCACCTCGCGTGGGGCCGCTACTGGGGCTGGGACCCGAAGGAGGTCTGGGCGCTCATCACCTGGATCGTCTACGCGGGCTACCTTCACGCCCGCGTGACCGCCGGCTGGAAGGGCAAGCGCGCCGCCTACCTCGCGCTCGTCGGGTTCACGACGTTCATCATCAGCTACTACATCGTCAACTTGTTCATCTCCGGTCAGCACAGCTACGCCTGACCGATTCGCTAGCGTCGTCCGCATGGGTGCACGCATCGAGGTCGCGGGGCTGACGAAGTCCTACGGCGACCTCACCGCCGTCGACGACCTGACGTTCACGGTCGAGCCGGGCGAGTTCTTCGGCCTGCTCGGCCCGAACGGCGCCGGCAAGACCACCGCGCTGGAGATGATCGAGGGGCTGCGCCATCCCGACGGGGGCT
Source organism: Aeromicrobium sp. JP4 (assembly GCF_054957925.1). NCBI lineage: Bacteria > Bacillati > Actinomycetota > Actinomycetes > Propionibacteriales > Nocardioidaceae > Aeromicrobium > Aeromicrobium sp. JP4. The sequence goes on along the minus strand of NZ_CM143290.1, from coordinate 1,620,627 downwards.
CGGTCTCGATCGACGGCCACGACCCCTGGAAGCGCGACCCCGCGCTGCAGCGTCGCATCGGCGTGCAGCTGCAGTCCTCCGCGTTCTTCGAGCGGCTCACCGCCCGCGAGCAGCTCGCGATCTTCGGTGCGCTCTACGGCGTCGGTGGCGACCGCGTCGACGCCCTCCTCGAGCAGGTCGGACTCCAGGACAAGGCCGGGTCGCGGGTCGAGGACCTGTCCGGCGGCCAGGCGCAGCGGCTCTCGATCGCGTGCGCGCTCGTGCACGACCCCGAGGTGGTCTTCCTCGACGAGCCGACCGCCGCCCTCGACCCCCAGGCGCGGCGCAACCTCTGGGACTTCCTCGAGGGCCTCAACGACTCCGGCCGCACGGTCGTGCTCACCACGCACTACATGGAGGAGGCCGAGGTGCTGTGCGACCGCGTCGCGATCATCGACCACGGACGCCTCCTCGAGCTCGACTCGCCGGCGGCCCTCGTGCGCGGTCTCGACGCCCCCACGCGGATCAGCCTCGCGCCCGGAGCCATCGACGAGGACCGCGCCCGGGGGATCGGCGGCGTGGAGGCCGTCGAGGTCCACCCCGACCGCACGGTCCTGTCCACGCGCCGCCCCGCCGACGTGCTGACCGCGCTGGCCGGCCTCGACGCCCTCGACGGGCTCAGCGCCTCCGGCGCCTCCCTCGAGGACGTCTTCCTCAGCCTCACCGGACGGAAGTACCGCTCGTGACCGCACTGACCTCGCTCTCGCGCGCGATGCTCCTGGGCTTCGTCCGCGACCGGATGACCCTGTTCTGGGCCGTCCTGTTCCCGCTCATGTTCCTCGTCCTGTTCGGCGGGCTGCTCACCAATGACGGCGCGCCGAAGCTCGAGGTCGCGCAGGTCGGCGACGTGGCCGCACTCGACGACATGGCGCCCGACGCGCGCGAAGCCCTCGAGCAGAGCATCGAGATCACGCCGGCCACCGACGAGGCGAAGGCGCTGCGCGAGGTGCGCGACGGCGACCTCGCCGCCGTGATCACCGAGGAGGGCGACCGCCTCGTCGTGCACTACTCGCAGGCCGACCAGGTCACGGCGGCGCGGGTGCGCGGCACGTTCCAGGGCATCGTCGACTCCGCCAACCTCGCCGCCGCCGGTGGCACCCCCGCGTTCACGCTGGAGACGCAGCAGGTCGAGGACGAGTCCCTCGAGCCGATCCAGTACGTCACGCCCGGCCTGCTCGGCTGGGCGATCGCCATGAGCGCCACCTTCGGTGCCGCGGTCAACCTCGTCTCGTGGCGCCAGTCCGGCCTGCTGCGCCGCCTGCGCCTGGCGCCCATCCGCACGTCGTCGGTGGTGCTCGCGCGCGTCGGCGTCAGCGTCCTCGTGGCGCTGGGCCAGACCGCGATCTTCCTGGGTCTGGCGGTCGGCGCGTTCGGCCTGGTGCTCAGCGGGTCGTGGCCGCTCGTGATCCCGCTCGTGCTGGCGGGCACGCTCGCCTTCCTGTCGATCGGGCTGCTGGCCGGCTCGATCAGCAAGACCGAGGAGGGCGCGGTCGGCCTGGCGAACTTCATCGTGCTGCCGATGGCGTTCCTGTCGGGCTCGTTCTTCTCCCTCGAGGGTGCGCCCGACTGGCTCCAGGCGATCAGCAGGCTGCTGCCGCTGCGCCACCTCAACGAGGCGATGCTCGACGTCATGGTGCGCGGTCAGGGCGTGGAGGCGATCTGGGCACCGATGGCGATCCTGCTGGGCTTCGCCGCCGTCTGCTCGCTCATCGCCTCGCGCGTGTTCCGCTGGGACGCCTGACGCGGGAGAGTCAGAGACCGCGCAGGAAGTCGGGGTCGTCGTCGGGGCCGAGGGGGCGCGGCGGGGGACGCTTGCGGGGTCCGCCCGTGGAGCGGCCCTTGGCCACGCCGAAGATCAGCCACAGCGCGGCGCCGGCGTACGGCGCCAGGACGATCAGCAGGGCCCAGCCCCACTTGGGCAGGTGCTGCACGCGGTCGCGCGGAGTCGCCACGAGGTCGTACAGGCTGTAGACCATGAGAACCACGGCCGCCAGTACGAGGAAGACCTTGCCCATGGCCAGAGCGTACCGACCCCGTTCCAGCGCCGCGCCGTGTTGACGTGACCTCACCGCCGGTCCCGTGCTCGGTGACGACAACTAGAATCCGAGGCATGAAGGCCTTCTGGACGTACACGCTCGCCCGACTCGGGGTCTTCCTCGTCACGTGGGCGGTGCTGTGGGGGATCTCCCGCTTCGTCTTCGACCCGAGTGCCGTCGTTGACCTGTGGGTCCTGCTGCTCGCGCTCATCGTCTCGTCGATCATCTCGATCCTCACGCTGCGCCGCCTGCGCGACCAGGTGGCGGTGAAGCTGCAGGAGCGGGCCCAGGCTCTCAACGAGCGCATCGAGGAGTCGCGCCGTGCCGAAGACGTCGACTGAGGACCGCGACTGGCTGGCGGATGCGGTCCGCCGGGTCGAGGCCGACGCGAACCGCAGCGCCGACACCCACCTGCACGCCCTCGACCTGCCGTTCGACGGGGTGCAGATCTACCTCAAGGACGAGTCGGTCCACCCGACCGGCAGCCTGAAGCACCGGCTGGCGCGCTCGCTGTTCCTCTACGCGCTGTGCAACGGCTGGATCCACCGCGGCTCGACGATCGTCGAGGCGTCGAGCGGCTCCACCGCCGTCTCGGAGGCCTACTTCGCGCGGCTGCTGGGCCTGCCGTTCGTGGCGGTCATGCCGCGCAGCACGAGCGCCGAGAAGATCTCGCTGATCCAGTGGTACGGCGGCCGGTGCCACTTCGTCGACGACGCCCGGCTGATGTACGCCGAGGCGCAGCGCCTGGCCGACGAGTGCGACGGCCACTACATGGACCAGTTCACCTACGCCGAGCGCGCTACCGACTGGCGCGGGAACAACAACATCGCGGAGTCGATCTTCGCCCAGCTCTCGGCGGAGCCGCACCCGATCCCGGCGTGGATCGTCGTCAGTGCGGGCACGGGCGGCACGTCGGCCACGATCGGCCGATACGTCCGGTACCGGCGCTTCCACACCCGGCTGCTGGTGGCCGACCCCGAGGGCTCGGCGTTCTTCGAGGGTTGGGACCAGGACCGGTCCGACGTCACGACCGACGTCTCCTCGCGGATCGAGGGCATCGGCCGGCCGCGGGTCGAGCCGTCGTTCGTCGGCGGTGTCGTCGACGAGATGGTGCACGTCCCCGACGCCGCCTCCATCGCGGCGATGCGCTGGACCTCCGACCTCATCGGACGCCCCGTCGGCGGCTCCACCGGCACCAACATGTGGGCGGCCCTCGGGCTGGCCTCGCAGATGGTGGCCGAGGGCCGCGAGGGATCGATCGTCACGCTGCTGTGCGACGGGGGAGACCGCTACACGCACACGTACTTCGACGACCGCTGGGTGGCCGAGCACGGGCTCGACCCGACGCCCTACCTCCAGCAGCTGTCGGAGCTGACCAGCAGCGGGACGTTCACACCGGGCCGATGAACAGCCCGGCCGTCAGCCCGATCGCGTAGACGAGCTCGGCGATGCCCGTGTCCTTCAGGACCGGGATCAGCGCGGGTCCGGTCGCACCCGAGCGCACCGCGGCCACCGAGCGGGCGGCCAGCGGGATGCCGAGCCAGGCCAGCAGCGCCCACGGCGTCTCGGTGGCGCACCAGGCCACCACGAGGACGAAGGCCGTCATCACGAGCGCGGTGTAGAGCCAGCGCGTGCGCCGGTCGCCGAGGACCACCGCCAGCGTGCGCTTGCCGGTCTGGGTGTCGGTGGGGATGTCGCGCAGGTTGTTGGCCACGAGGATCGCGCAGGCCAGCGCGCCGACGCCGATCGCGCCCGCCACGCTGACGTCGTTGATCGTGCCGAGCTGGACGTAGGTGGTGCCCAGCACCGCGACCAGGCCGAAGAACAGGAAGACACTGAGCTCGCCGAGGGCGCGGTAGCCGTAGGGCTTCGACCCGCCGGTGTACCCCCACGCCGCGAGGATCGCGAGCGCGCCGACGGCGATGAGCCACCAGCCCGACGTCGCGGCCAGCACGAGGCCGAGGCCGGCGCCGAGGGCGAGGAACGCGAGCGCCACGGCCTTGACCTTCGCGGGCGCGACGAGGCCGGAGCCGACGAGGCGCAGTGGGCCGACGCGGTTCTCGTCGGTGCCCTTGATCCCGTCGGAGTAGTCGTTCGCGTAGTTCACGCCGACCTGCAGCGCCAGCGAGACGCCGAGCGCCACGAACGCCTTCCACCAGATGACGCCGTCGTCGAACGCGGCGGCACCCGTGCCGACGGCGACGGGGGCGATGGCGGCGGGCAGCGTGCGCAGCCGCGCGCCCTCGATCCACAGTTTCAGGCCGGTCGGGGAGGTCACCCCGTGAGTCTAGGAGGCGGCATCCGGGCCGGTCCTACAGTGGTCGGGTGGCCGCCTCCCTGTCTCCCGTCACCGGTTCCGCCCGCGAGGTGCTGGAGCTGCTGCGGCCCTGGGTCGCCGCCGGCGGGCCGCCGCTGGTGATGCGCACGTCCGGCAGCACGGGCGAGCCGAAGTCCATTCGGCTGTCCCACGCCGCCGTGCTCGCGTCGGCGCACGCAGCGCTGGAGCGGCTGGGTGGTCCGGGCCGGTGGCTCTCCGCGCTGCCGCCCACCGGCGTCGGTGGCCTCCAGGTGCTCGTGCGGTCGATCGTGGCGGGCACCGAGCCGGTCTTCCTCGACGAGCACGCCGACGTGGCGGCCGCCGCGGGCGCGATGACGGAGTCCCGCCGTTACGCGTCGCTCGTGCCCACGCAGCTCTTCCGCCTCGTCGAGGCCGGACGGGCGGGGGACCTCGCGTCGCTCGACGCCGTGCTGCTGGGCGGTGCCGCCGCGCCCCGGGCGGTGCTCGAGCGGGCCGCCGCGGCAGGCGTGCGCATCGTGCGGACCTACGGGATGACCGAGACCTGCGGCGGTTGCGTCTACGACGGGCTCCCGCTCGACGGGGTGCGGCTGCGCATCGAGGACGGACGCGTGGCCATCGCCGGACCGGTCCTGGCCGAGGGCCTGGGGGAGTGGCTGGTCACGAACGACCTCGGCCGGCTCGACGCCGCCGGCCGTCTCAGCGTGCTCGGTCGAGCCGACCAGGTGGCCGTGAGCGGCGGGGTCAACGTCCCGCTGGCCGCGGTCGAGTCGGTCCTGCGCGACGAGCCGGGCGTGCTCGACGTCGTGGTCGTGGCCCAGCCCGATCCCGAGTGGGGCCAGCGCGTCGTGGCGTTCGTGGTCGGCGACCTGGACCGGGCCGGCGCCGCCGCCGCGATCGAGGCCGCGGGCCACCCTCGCGCCTGGACCCCTCGCGCCGTCCACGTCCTCGAGGCCCTGCCGCTGCTCCCGGGCGGCAAGCCCGACCGGGTCGCGCTGGCGGGAGGAAGTTTCCCCGGTTAACCGGGGAAACTGTCACTTCACGAGGTTCGCGAACCTCGTGAAGTGACAGGAAACCTCGTTCGGTCGGCCGTGTGACCGGGAGTGGGCGCCCTTCAGAGGCCGCGGAGCGCCTCGGTGACGGGGGTGTCGCCTCCGATGACCTCGAACTGCTTGCCGATGGTGCCGTCGTCGGCGAGGGCCGCGGCGATGACGGCGGCGACGTCGGCGCGGGGGATCTCGGCGCGGTCGACGGTCTCGCCGACGGTCACCGAGCCGGTGCCGGGGTCGTCGGTCAGGGCACCGGGGCGCACGATCGTCCAGTCGAGGCCGCTGTCGCGCAGGGCGGCGTCGGCGTCGCGCTTCGCCTCGACGTAGGCCTTCCACACGGGCTGGACGTCGTCGCCGAGGTCGTTGTCGACGCCGATGGCCGAGACCTGGACGAAGCGGCGGATGCCGAGCGCCTTGGCGGCCTCGATCGACTTCAGCGAGCCCTCGAGGTCGACGCTGCGCTTGCGCTCGATCTTGCCGTCGGGCCCGCCGCCGGCCGCGAAGACGACGGCGTCGCAGTCGGTGAACGCCGTTGCGAAGTCCTCGGCCGTGGCCTTCTCGATGTCGAGCAGCCGGATGGCGGCGCCGGGCAGGTCGGCGGCGTGGTCGGGGTTGCGGACGAGAGCGACCGGGAGGTCGCCGCGTTCGGTGAGCAGAGGGACGAGGAGGCGGGCCACCTGGCCGTGGCCTCCCACGATGGCGATGTCGGACATGCCTCCACCGTAGGCAGGTCCCGAAGCGTTCGCCCGGCGCGAAGTCCGAGGCGCAGTGGAACCTGAGCGGTTCTCCGTGGATACTCTCGTGGGTGGAGTTCCGTACCTACTCGATCCCGATGCGCACGCGCTTCCGCGGGCTCGAGCACCGACAGGGGATGCTGGCCGAGGGCCCGGCCGGCTGGGCCGAGTTCAGCCCCTTCCCCGAGTACGACCACGTCGCGTCGCTGCCGTGGCTCCAGGCCGCGATGGAGGCCGCCTGCAAGCCGTGGCCCGAGCCGGTCCGCGAGTGCGTGCCGATCAACGGCATCGTCCCGGCCGTGGGCGACGGCGCCACCGCCGCCCGCACCGCGATCGAGAGCGGCTGCCACACCATCAAGATCAAGGTCGCCGAGGCCGGCGAGACCCTCGAGAACGACATCGAGCGCATCGCCGCGATCCGCGACGCGCTGCCCGGCGTGCTCATCCGCATCGACGCCAACGGCGCGTGGCAGGTGAAGGACGCGATCAAGGCGATCAAGAAGCTCGACCACGTCGCGCGCGGCCTCGAGTACGTCGAGCAGCCGTGCGCCACGGTCGAGGAGCTCGCGCAGGTACGACGCAAGGTCGACGTCCCCATCGCGGCGGACGAGTCGATCCGCCGGGCGGCCGACCCGTTCCGCGTCCGCGACCTCGACGCCGCCGACATCGCGGTGCTCAAGGTGCAGCCGCTGGGCGGCGTGCGCGCGTGCCTGCGGATCGCCGAGCAGATCGGCATGCCGGTGAGCGTGTCGAGCGCCGTCGAGACGTCGATCGGCCTGGCGGCCAGCGTCGCGCTCGCCGCCGCCCTGCCGGACCTGCCCTACGCCTGCGGCATCGGCACGGCCCACCTGCTCACGAGCGACGTCGTCGCCGATCCGCTCGAGCCGGTCGACGGCAGCCTGTGGCCCACGCGGCCGGTGCTCGACGAGGAGGCCTACGCGAAGGTCGCCGCGTCCGCCGAGGTCGACGAGCGCTGGCAGGCCCGGCTGGCCCACGTACGGGAGACCTTGTGACCGACGAGAGCGCCGTCGAGACGGCGCGAAGACTCGTGGCGACCCTCCTCGCGCAGGAGGTCTCCGACGCGGTGCTCTCGCCCGGCTCCCGCTCCGGCCCGATCGCGCTGGCCCTGCACGCCGCCGACGACCAGGGGCTCATCCGCCTCCACGTCCGCGTCGACGAGCGCGAGGCCGGCTACCTCGCCCTGGGCCTGGCCAAGGCCTCCGGCCGGCTGACCCCGGTGATCACCACTTCGGGAACCGCCGTCGCCAACCTGCACCCGGCGCTGCTCGAGGCGCTGCACTCGCGGATCCCGGTGCTGGCCGTCACGGCCGATCGCCCGGGGCACCTGCGCGGCACCGGTGCGAACCAGACCACGGTGCAGCCGGGCATGTTCCCCGGCATCACGTTCACCGACCGCATCACCGGCTTGGCCGGTGCCGTGCGCGGCGGCGGCCCCGTGCACCTCAACGTCGAGCTCGACGAGCCGCTCGTCGAGTCGGTCTCGTGGAAGTTCCCGCAGAACTCCTGGTCGATGAACACCCCGGTCGCGGGACGTACCCAGACCCTGGAGACGGGACCCCGCACGCTCCTGGTGGCCGGTGACGGCGCCGACCCGGCGCTCGCCGCCGTCGCGCAGCAGGCCGGCTGGCCGATCCTCGCGGAGCCGTCGTCCGGCCTGCGCGGCGCGCCCACGGCGGTCGCGTGCGGGCGGGTCGTGCTGGGCGGCCGGCTGATCGAGCGCGTCGAGCGGATCGTCAGCGCGGGGCACCCGACGCTTTCGCGCCCCGTCACGAACCTGCTCACCCGCACCAACCTGCCCACGATCCACGTCGGCGACGCGAGCACGTTCCCCGGTATCCCCGGCGGGAACGTCACCTTCGCCGACCGCATCTCTGTGCGCGGAGGCGTGGGCGACGAGTCCTGGCTCCGCAGCTGGCTCCAGGCCGGCGACCGCATCCAGAACGCCCTGCTGCAGGCCGAGCAGTTCACGGTGGCCGACGCGGTCTGGAAGGCCGCCACGCGGGGCCTGCTCGTCCTCGGCTCGTCCAACGTGGTCCGCGACGTCGACCTCGTGGCGCCGGTCCGCGCCCCCGGGCCGCGCGTCCTGGCGAACCGCGGACTGGCGGGCATCGACGGCACCGTCTCCACCGCGATCGGCGCGGCCCTCGCCAGCTACGGTCGCGCGATCGCCCTGATGGGGGACCTCACGTTCCTGCACGGCGCCAACGGTCTGCTGATCGGTCCGATCGAGCCGCGGCCCGACCTGACGATCGTCGTGCTCAACGACGACGGCGGCGGCATCTTCCACACCCTCGAGCAGGGATCGCCCGAGTACTCGCTCGCGTTCGAGCGCGTCTTCGGCACGCCCACGCGCACCAAGATCGACGCGCTCTGCGCCGCGCACGGCATCAAGCACCGCCTCGTCGAGGCCGGTCAGCTGGCCGCCTACCTCTCCCGGGCGCCGGTCGGGATCGAGGTGCTGGAGGTGCAGGTCACGCGCGCCGGGCGCCGTGCCCTGCAATCGGTTGTCTCGGGTCTCGCCGCCGTCTAGGTTTGTGGCCAGCGTCACACCGTGTTGCGCTGGGCAGGAGTGGACATGGCCGACGAGTCGTTCGACCACATCGTCATCGGTGCGGGAAGTGCCGGAGGTGTGATCGCCGCGAGGCTCACCGAGGATCGCGACCGCTCGGTCCTGCTGCTGGAGGCCGGTCCCGTCGACCAGGACGACATGATCAAGATCCCGGCCGGGTTCAGCCAGCTGTTCAAGACCCGCTGGGACTGGAACTACGAGACCAGCGCGCAGAAGCACCTCGGTGGCCGCCGTGCCTACTGGCCCCGCGGCAAGGCCCTCGGCGGCAGCTCCACGATCAACGCGATGATCTACATCCGCGGCAACGCCGCCGACTACGACGAGTGGCGCGACGCCTACGGGGCCACGGGGTGGGGCTACGACGACGTCCTGCCGTACTTCGTGAAGTCCGAGGCCAACCAGCGCCTGTCCGGTCCGTACCACGGCACGCAGGGTCCGCTGGTGGTCGAGGACCGCCGGTTCACCCACGAGCTGACCTCGGCGTTCGTCGAGTCGGCCGTGGCTGCCGGACTCAAGCGCAACGACGACTTCAACGGCGCCCACCAGGAGGGCGCCGGCGTCTACCAGGTCACCCACCGCCGCGGCGAGCGCTGGTCGGTCGCCGACGCCTACATCCGTCCGGCGATGGGCCGGCCCAACCTCACGGTGCGCACCGACGCATTCGTCACCCGCATCCTGATCGAGGACGGGCGCGCCACGGGCGTCGTCTACCGCAAGCACGGGCAGGAGCACGTCGTCCGCGCGAACGCCGAGGTCATCCTCAGCGGCGGCGCGATCAACAGCCCGCAGCTCCTCATGCTCTCGGGCGTCGGGCCCGGCGCGCACCTGCGCGAGATGGGCATCGACGTCGTGGTCGACTCGCCCGGCGTGGGTCAGGGCCTGCAGGACCATCCCGTCGCCGGGACCCTCGTCTACACGCGCAACACCACCGACCTGGCCGACGCGATCACGCTGGGCAACATCATGCGATGGAAGGCCACCAAGACCGGCCCGCTGGTGTCCAACATCGGCGAGGGTGGGGCGTTCTACGCCTCGCGCGACGACCTCGACCTGCCCGACATCCAGATCCACGTGGCACCGAGCGGCTTCTACGACAACGGCCTGCACGAGCCCGTCCGCCGCTCCGTCACGGTGGCGCCCACGCTGGTGAACGTGCAGAGCCGCGGCCAGATCCGGCTGCGCTCGGCCGACCCGTCGTGGCACCCCGAGATCGACCCGGCCTACTTCGACGACCCGGCCGACCTCGACGCGATGCTCGGCGGCTACCGGCGCATGCTCGAGATGGTCTGGCAGGGCCCCATGGCTCGGATGCTCGACGAGCCGTGGGAGCCGGCCGTGCGCAACCCCACGGACGACCAGATCCTCGACGTCATCGCCCGGCTGGGCCAGACGCTCTACCACCCGACCTCGACGTGCGCGATGGGTACCGTGGAGGGCAGCGTCGTCGATCCCGAGCTGCGCGTGCACGGGGTCGAGGGCCTGCGCGTCGCCGATGCCTCCGTCATGCCACGCGTCCCGCGCGGCAACACCAACGCACCCACCATCATGATCGGCGAGAAGCTCGCCGATCTCATCCGAGGAGCCTGACATGACCGCCACCATCGAATCCGGCGTCGACGCGGCCGAAGGTCCCACGCCCACGTTCGACTCGTTCAACCCCGCCACGGGCGACGTCGTCGGCACCCACCCGATCGACGGCAGGGCCGAGGTCGACGCTGCCGTGGCCGCCGCGCGCGAGGCGTCCGCGTGGTGGCGCGACCTGGGCTTCGACGGCCGCAAGGAGTACCTGCTGCAGTGGCGCAGCGTGCTCACCCGCCGGCTCAACCAGCTCGCCGACCAGGTGCACCGCGAGGGCGGCAAGCCGCACGGCGACGCCCTGCTCGAGGCCGGACTCGCGATCGACCACATCGCCTGGGCGGCCAAGAGCGCGGGCAAGGTCCTCGGCCGCCACAAGGTGAGCACCGGCCTGCTGATGTCGAACCAGACGGCGTACGTCGAGTACAAGCCGCTCGGCGTCGTCGGCGTGATCGGGCCGTGGAACTATCCGACGTTCACGCCCATGGGCTCGATCGCCTACGCGCTCGCGGCGGGCAACGCCGTGGTCTTCAAGCCCAGCGAGTACACGCCCGGCGTCGGGCGCTTCCTCGTCGACACCTTCACCGAGGTCGTCCACGGCCGCCCCGTGCTGAACCTCGTCACGGGCCTGGGCGAGACCGGCAACCACCTGTGCACCGCCGCGGTCGACAAGATCGCGTTCACCGGCTCGGCCGCCACCGGCAAGAAGGTGATGGCGGCGTGCGCCGAGAACCTGACGCCCGTGGTGATCGAGGCTGGTGGCAAGGACTCGCTCATCGTCGACGAGGACGCCGACCTGCAGGCCGCCGCCGAGGCGGCGCTGTGGGCCGGGATGTCCAACGCGGGCCAGACCTGCATCGGCACCGAGCGCGTCTACGTGCACGAGCGGGTGTTCGACCCGTTCATGGCCGAGCTGCTCAAGCAGGCCGAGGGCATCCGTCCGGGCTACGACGACGGCGGCGTCTACGGCCCCGCGACGATGCCCAAGCAGCTCGACGTGATCCGCAGTCACATCGACGACGCGCTCGCGCGTGGTGGCCGGGCGGTGCTGGGCGGCGCCGGAGCCGTGGGCGAGAAGTATGTCCAGCCCACGATCCTCACGCACGTCCCCGAGGACTCCCTGGCCGTCACGGAGGAGACGTTCGGGCCCACCCTCGTGGTGAACCCCGTCAAGGACATGGACGAGGCCGTCGAGCTCACCAACGCCACGAAGTACGGCCTGGCCGGTGCCGTGTTCGGCAAGAAGCGCGCACTCGACGTCGCCTCGCGCATCCGCTCGGGCATGACATCGGTGAACTCGGTGATCTCCTTCGCCGCCATCCCCGGCCTGCCGTTCGGTGGCGTCGGCGACTCGGGATTCGGCCGCATCCACGGCCCCGACGGCCTGCGCGAGTTCACCTACCCGAAGGCCATCACGAAGCAGCGGATGAAGCCGCTGCTGATGCTGCAGTCGATGACCCGCGACGAGAAGACCGAGAGCCGCTTCCAGCAGCTCCTCACCGTCATGCACGGCGGGTCCAGCACCCTGCCGAAGAAGCGCTGACACGCCGCTGACGCACCAGAGCGCCCCGGGTCCCTGAGGGACTCGGGGCGCTCTGTCGGTGGGTGTCTGTCACTTCCTCACGCGGAAGTGCTTCTTGGCCACGGGGCCGAGGCCCTTGCTGTTCCTCGCCTGCACGAAGACGGTGTTCACGCCGTTGCGGAGCTTGGAGCGCTTGATCACCATCGCTCGCTTGGACCCGCTCACGTTGCGCTTGAGCAGCGTCTTGCCGCCCTTCTTCACCACGATCCGGTACGAGGTGATCTTGGCGCCGCCGTTGGACGCGGGCGCCTTCCAGACGACCTTGCGGACCTTCGAGGTCTTCTTGCCGCCGACCTTGAGGGCCCGGACCTTCCCGGGCCGGGTGGCCGGCTTCACGAAGAGGCTCTTGAACACGAGATACCGGCCCTGGTTGAAGTTGGCGACCGCGAACGAGCCGCCGCTCAGGATCGTGAGGCCCGTCGGGAGGTTCAGGTCCGACGCGGGTCCGCCGAGCACCTTGAGCGGGCCGTCGTTCCCGTTGGCGTTCGGCGCGAACACCCGCACCGTCGAGGGACTGAACGTGGCGACGTGGATCCGGCCTGCCGAGTCGGCGTCCAGGCCGTTGATCTCGGTGTTCGGCAGGGCGTTGTTGATCGACTGGATCGGCGTGGCGAAGCCGTCCGCGGTGCGCGAGTACGCCCGCAGCTGGGTGCCGCTGGCCGTCCACACCCGCGGTCCGGAGACCACGATGGACCTGCCGTTGCCGAGTCCGGTCACGGCCCGCTCGGTCGGTGCCGGGTTGCCCGTCGCGGAGGGCGAGTAGACGTTGTACCCGCTGGCCTTGCGGACGTAGATCTCACCACCGGCGATGTCGATCCCGTAGGTCGATCCGGCCCCGGTGCCGAACGTCTTGACCGGAGCCACGTTGCCCGAGGCGTTCGGGGCGAAGACGAGCACCGTGCCGCCGATGTTGGCGACGTAGAGGAAGCCGTTGCTGTCCAGCGCCACGTCGCGTGGGGTGGCCAGCTGGGTCGAGGCGCCGCTGATCCGGCGCAGCGGGGCCGAGGCGCCCGAGGCGTTCTTGCGGTGGACGACGATCGCGTCGTTGCCCTGGGACGCCACGTAGACGTTCCCGGCTGCGTCGTCCTCGATGCCGATGGGGCCGGACAGCTCTCCGCTGACGGTCTTGGTGGGCGGTACGTCCACGTTCACCGCGGCAGTCGCGGGTGCGGCGGCGATCAGCCCGGCGACGAGCGCGCCGGTGGTGCCGAGCGCGAACGCCCGGGAGGTGGTCTTGACGAGGGGGGTCATCGATTTCTCCAATCTGGACGGGAAGCGGCGTTCCCATGACGGTGGAGAGCAGTCGTCGCCCGGGTTGAGACGGCGCGTAATCTCGGGGGGTGACTTTCGCGCGCTACGTGGCCCTGGGCGACTCCTTCACCGAGGGCGTCGGCGACGACGACCCGAGCCTGCCGAACGGCGTGCGGGGGTGGGCCGACCGGTTCGCCGCGGCGCTCGACCGCGCGCAGGGCGGCGGCCTGTCCTACGCCAACCTGGCGATCCGCGGTCGCAAGCTCGGGCCGATCGCGGCCGAGCAGATCGACCCGGCGCTCGCGCTGCAGCCCGACCTCGTCACGATCTACGCCGGCGCGAACGACATCATGCGGCCCAAGGTCGACCTCGACTGGCTGCTCGGGGAGTACGACCGGGTCATCGGGCGCCTCGCGGCGTCGGGCGCCCACGTGGTGATGTTCACCCCCGCCGACCCGGGCGGCTCGCGCATCTACGCACTCGTGCGCGACCGCTTCGAGCGCTACTGCGCCGCCGTGCGCGAGATCGCCGCCCGGCACGGGGCCACGGTCGTGGACTACTGGCACCTCACCGACTACCGGGATCCGCGACTGTGGGACACCGACCGCATGCACATGTCGCCGGCCGGTCACCAGCGGATGGCGATCGCCGTGCTCGACGCCCTCGGCGTGCAGCACGACCTCGAGCCGCTGGTGCTCGCGGACGCCACGCCGTTGAGCGTCCTCGATCGGGTCAAGGCGCAGGTCCAGTGGGCCGTCGAGTACCTCGGACCGTGGATCAAGCGCCGCGTCACCGGCCGCTCCAGCGGGGACGGACTCGACCCCCGCTACCGCGAGCTGACGCCGCTCGGCGGCTCAGCCGCGTAGCTCCTTCTCGACGGGCGTCCAGCGGCGGCCACGGGCCTTGACCACCGTGCCGCCGAGGCGCTGCTCGAGCGCGGCCGCCTCGGCATCGATCGCAGCGCCGGCCTCGGCGCCCACGTCGGCGAGCAGGCGCACCGCCACGCCGCCGTCGTCGCGGATCGCCCAGCCGCCCACGATCTCGCCGTCCTTCCAGACGGTGGGCCCGGCGTTGCCGGTGGTGTCGAAGACTCGCTCCGCGTGCGGGCCGAGATACCAGTCGCGCTGCTTCCAGCCCATCGTGGTGGGGTCGAGTGCCGGCAGCAGCGCCACCCACGGGCCGGGGTCCGGCGTGGGCTCGAGGTCGTCGGCGAGCGCGATGCCGGGTGCCCCGTCGAGCGTGACCTCGGCGAGGTCGAGGGTGGCGAGCGCGGCCGTGGTGTGGCCCTTCGTCCACCCGGTCCACCACTGCAGGTCCTCGGGCCGGGCCGGGCCGAAGCGGGCGAGCCAGCGTCGAGCGACCGTCGCCCGCGCCTCGGCGGCATCGGGCAGGGGACCGAGCGCCGGCAGCCACCGGTGCATCGCGGCCCAGCGGAACTGGGTGGACGCCCAGGAGCCCGCAGGTCGAGCGCGCACCACGTGGCCCTCGGCCGACATCACCGTGAGCAGCCGGCTGGCGATCGACTGCGAGGTGGCGTACTTCGTGCCGGCCCCGACCTCGATGCGGGTGCCCAGCAGTGGGTCGGCGGCGGCCAGCTCGGCGCTGCTGAACTCGTCCAGCCGGTCGAAGGCGGCCAGCGCCGCCGCGTGCGCCGACGCGAGCCACGTGTCGGGCTCGGCGATGCCCGAGTCGGCGATCATGCCGCGCAGCTTGCGGTACTCGGGCCCGGCGACGGAGTGCTGGACCGAGGCGAGGTACGCGCCGCAGTCCTGCGCGGGAACGGCGAAGACGGTGCGCCGCATGGCCAGCACCCGGACGAGGGACCGGTCGGCGTAGAGCGCGCGCTCGACCTCGGCGACCTCCGGACGGGCGAGGCGGGCCATCGCCGACAGCACCATCGAGGCCGGGTCGGTGCTGTGGAGCGCGGTCACGGACGCCGCGACGTCCTCGGCGCTGGTGACCGGTGCCGCGAGGGCGTGCCTGACCCCGAGGCGTCGGCGTCGCTCCGCCACGTCGATCCGCATGGGGCGACGCTAGCGGTCGGCACCGACGGGACGCGCCCGGTGGCCGGTCACGGACCCTCGGTGAACCGCGATCGACGGGCCTCGCGCAGGTGTCCACCACGCCGACACGATCTGTGCCGACGTCACCGCGTGAGCCTGCGATCTCCACTGCGTCTCGACAGCCATGATGGGGCCATGGCACACGAGTCGAACGAGATCACGTGATCCCGCGGGTGAGGGTCGTCAGGTACGTCACTCCCCTGCGCGAGGGCGGCAGCCTGCCCGGCGTGGTGGAGGCCGTCGACCTCGGGACCTACGTCTGCAAGTTCTCCGGAGCAGGTCAGGGGCCCCGGGTGCTCGTCGCGGAGGTCATCGTGAGCGGGCTGGCCGCCCGGCTGGGGCTGCGCACGCCTCGCCTCGTCGCCCTCGAGCTCGATCCGGCCATCGCGCGCTACGAGGCGGACGAGGAGGTGCAGGACCTGCTCAACGCCAGCATCGGCCTCAATCTCGGAGTCGACTTCCTTCCCGGTTCCTTCGGGTTCGATGGCCACGTCGACGCACGTGCCGACGATCGAGGCATGATCCTGTGGCTCGACGCGTTCTGCGCGAACGTGGACCGAAGCTGGCGCAATCCCAACCTCCTGGTGTGGCACGGCGACGTGTGGGTCATCGACCACGGCGCCTCGCTCTACTTCCACCACGCGTGGAGCCGGGGCATCACCGATCCCGGGCGTTTCGCCGCCCAGCCCTGGGACTCCTCCGACCACGTGCTGCGTTCGCACCTCGCCGAGGTGGCCTCGGCGGACGTCCGGGCCCGAGGCATCCTCTCCCGCGAGGTCTTCGAGGAGGTCGTGGCCGAGGTCCCGGACGAGTGGTTGACCACGACCCCCGATGTGACGCCCCGGGCGCTGCGCGAGGCGTACGTCGAATTCCTCGCCGCGCGGCTGGGCAGCACCGCCTGGCTCCCGGAGGTGACGGCATGAGCACGTACGCCTACCAGTACGTCGTCCTGCGATGCGTGCCACGCCCGGAGCGGGAGGAGTTCGTGAACGTCGGCGTCGTCCTCTACTGCCAGGAGGCCGATTTCCTGGCCGTCGAGTGGAGGGTGGACCGGCAGCGCATCGCCGCGTTCGCCCCCGACCTGGACCCGGACCGTGTCTGCGCCGCCCTGGAGTTCGTGAGCGGCGTGTGCGCCGGTGACGCCCGGGGCGGCGAGGCCGCGTCTCGTCCGTTGGGCCAGCGATTCGGCTTCCTGAAGTCGCCGAAGTCGACCGTCGTGCAGCCGGGACCCGTGCACGGGGGAGTCGCCGAGGACCCCGCTGCTGAGTTGTCCCGCCTGAAGTCGCAGCTGGTCGGCTGACCCGGTCGCAGGCAGGACGGTCGCCGTTGCCTCGCGGGCGGCGCCGTCAGCGCAGGGCGTCGCGGACCGGGATCAGCTTGGCGTCGGCCTCGGCCAGCTCGTCGGCGGGGGAGGAGTCGGCGACGATCCCGCAACCGGCGAAGAGCCGGGCGCCGCGGCCGTCGGCGCGCACCTGGGCCGAGCGCAGGCCGATGCCCCACTCGCCGTCGCCCGAGGCACCGATCCAGCCGACGGGACCGGCGTACCGGCCCCGGTCCAGCCGCTCGATCTCGGCGATGACCCGGACGGCGTCGGCGGTCGGCGTGCCGCCCACGGCCGCCGACGGATGCAGGGAGGCCACGAGCGACAGGACGCCCGCGTCGTCGCGCAGCACGCCCGTGACGTCGGTCGCCAGGTGCATGACGTTGGGCAGGTGCAGCACGAAGGGCGACTCGGGCACGTTCATGCCGGTGCAGTGCGGGGCCAGCGCGTCGGCCACCGAGCGCACGGCGTACTCGTGCTCCTCGAGGTCCTTGCTGGAGCGGGCGAGCGATGCGGCCAGGCCGAGGTCGCGCGCGTCGTCGCCGGTACGGCGGATCGTCCCGGCGAGCACGCGCGAGGTGACCAGGCCGCCCTGGAGACGGACGAGCATCTCGGGCGTGGAGCCGAAGAAGCCGTCGACGTGGAAGGTCCAGCAGCTGGGGTAGGTCGAGGCGAGCCGGCCGAGCGGCGCGCGCACGTCGAGGGGCTCGTCGAAGCGGGCGTCGACGGAGCGCGCCAGGACGACCTTGTCGAGCTCGTCGGCCTGGATCCGGCGCACGGCCTTCTCGACGGTGGCCGACCACGCCTCGCGGCGAGCGGGGTCGTCGGCGAACCGCACACCGGCCGGATCCCGTGGCGTCGAGGCGGAGAGCTCGGGCACGGGGCCGAGCGAGCGACCGATGGTGGTGACCCAGCAGCGCCCGTCGCGACGACCCACGACGATCTCGGGAACGGTGAGCAGCGAACCCGGGCGGTCGGCGAACGTGAAGCTGCCGAAGGCCACGAGGCCACTGCCGGGCAGCTCGACCTCGTCGCGGACGACCGAGGCGTCGACGACCTCGGCCCACCAGTCGTCGGCGGCGTCGAAGCGGTCGTCGCCGTCGGGCGCGAACGACGCCGCGCGGCCCCAGCCGACGATGCCGTCGCCGCCGTGCACCCACGCGAGCGCGTCGGGGGAGGAGGGAAGGAGGGCGAGCAGCTCACCCGGATCGGCGATCTCGCGGGAGCGTGCGACGAGCGGTTCGGCGCGTCCGTCGGTCGCCAGCGTGCTCACCCGCTCCACCTTACTAGCGCTGTGAGAAGGCACGTGGTGGACCGGCGGAACGGGCCGGACGTGGGGACCGTGGGGGCGAGCGTGAGAAGGTGGCGCCATGAGAGCAGGGCTGGACAAGGATCCCCGCGACGTCGCGCGCATGTTCGACACGGTCGCGGCGCGGTACGACCTCACGAACGACGTCCTCTCCCTCGGTCAGGACCGCCGCTGGCGCACCAAGGTCGTCGCCACCGTCGACCCGCAGCGCGGCGAGCGGATCCTCGACCTGGCGGCCGGCACCGGCACGTCCAGCGCGCCGTTCGCCGAGGCGGGTGCTCACGTCGTTCCGTGCGACTTCTCGATCGGCATGCTCGAGGTCGGCAAGCAGCAGTACCCGGGGCTGAACTTCACGGCGGGCGACGGCATGGCGCTGCCCTTCGCCGACGGCGTGTTCGACGCCGTCACGATCTCCTTCGGGCTGCGCAACATCCACGACCCCCTTCAGGGCCTGCGCGAGATGCTCCGCGTCACCCGTCCCGGCGGCCGGATCGTGGTGTGCGAGTTCTCCACGCCCACGTGGAAGCCCTTCGAGACGATCTACTCCAACTACCTCATGCGGGCGCTGCCGACGATCGCCCGCCGCGTCTCGTCCAACCCCGAGTCCTACGTCTACCTCGCCGAGTCGATCCGCTCCTGGCCCGACCAGCGGGGCCTCGCGATCCGCATGTCCGAGGCCGGCTGGGGCCCGGTCACGTGGCAGAACCTGTCCGGCGGGATCGTCGCCGTGCACCGCGCCGAGCGCCCCCTTTGAGGCGCGCGTCACACTAAGTGTTACCTAACTCACACGCGTGGTCCACGCGGTTACTAGAGTGATCGCAGTGAGCCTGTGAAGATCTTCACAAGGTTCGTCCGAGGGTGATCGTCCGAGGGTGATGGAGGTGCCGTGAACGAGTACATCCCGATCTTGGTGCTGGGCGGACTCGCGTTGGCATTCGCGCTGTTCAGCGTCGGCATCGCGCCGTTCACCGGACCCGCCCGGTACAACCGGGCCAAGATGGACCGCTACGAGTCCGGCATCGAGCCGAGCCCGCTGCCCGAGGGTGGCGGCAAGGTCTCGATCAAGTACTTCTTCACGGCGATGATGTTCATCGTCTTCGACATCGAGATCGTGTTCCTCTACCCGTTCGCCGTCGTCTTCGACGAGCTCAGCTGGTTCGCGTTCTTCGCCGTCATGCTCTTCCTGCTCAACATCACGATCGCGTACGTCTATGAGTGGCGGCGCGGGGGAATGGACTGGACCTGATGGGCCTCGAGGAAAAACTCCCCAGTGGCGTCCTGCTCTCGACCGTCGAGGGCCTGGCCGGCTACTTCCGCAAGGCGTCGTTCTGGCCGGCCACGTTCGGCCTGGCCTGCTGCGCCATCGAGATGATGACGTTCGGCGCGCCGCGCTACGACTCCGGCCGGTTCGGCATGGAGGTCTTCCGGCCGTCGCCGCGCCAGGCCGACCTGATGATCGTCGCCGGCCGCGTCAGCCAGAAGATGGCGCCCGTCCTGCGCCAGATCTACGACCAGATGCCCGGCCCCAAGTGGGTGCTCGCGATGGGCGTCTGCGCCAGCTCGGGCGGCATGTTCAACAACTACGCGATCGTCCAGGGCGTCGACCACGTCGTCCCGGTCGACATGTACCTGCCCGGCTGCCCGCCGCGCCCCGAGATGCTGATCGACGCGATCTTCAAGCTGCGCGACTCGATCCAGCACACGCAGCTGGGCGCCGACCGCACCGCCGAGATCCGCGAGCAGGAGGCCGCCGCCCTGGCCGCCCTGCCCACCTCCGCACAGACTGGGTTGCTTCGATGAGCGACGAGACCCAGGACGCGTCGCACGAGACGCGGGCCGAGCTGAAGAAGAGCGACGCCACCGAGCTCGAGGTCATCGAGGTCCGCGAGGGCGCCTTCGGCGTCCACGGCACCGGCGACACCAGCGGCTTCGGCGGCCTGCGCCGCCCGGTGGTCATGCCGGGCGCATCGCTTCCGCCCTACGGCGGCTGGTTCGACGAGGTCGCCGAGCGGCTCGCCGGCGGTGAGGGCCTGGCCGACGCGATCGAGCAGGTCGTCGTCGACCGCGGCGAGATCACGTTCTTCATCCGCCGCGAGAAGCTGCTCCAGGCGGCGCAGCACCTGCGCGACGACGCGGGCCTGCGCTTCGAGCTCTTCAGCGGCGTCAGCGGCGTGCACTACCCGAACGAGACGGGTCGTGAGCTGCACGCGGTCTACCACCTGCTCTCGATGACCCACAACCGCCGGATCCGGCTCGAGGTCGTGTGCCCCGACGAGGACCCGCACGTGCCGAGCGTCGTGGGCGTCTACCCCACGGCCGACTGGCACGAGCGCGAGGTGTGGGACATGTTCGGGCTCCAGTTCGACGGGCACCCGCACCTGACCCGCATCCTCATGCCCGACGACTGGCCGGGCCACCCCCAGCGCAAGGACTACCCGCTGGGCGGCATCGACGTGGAGTTCAAGGGCGGCTTCATCCCCGCCCCGGACAACCGAAGGAGCTACTCATGAGAGCCGCCCAGCGGGTAGCCCCGGGACGCTCCGTTGAATCGCTCGCTCCGCTCGCAGTGCTGGGCGGCATCGACGTGGAGTTCAAGGGCGGATTCATCCCCGCCCCGGACAACCGAAGGAGCTACTCCTGATGGTCACCACCGACCCGTACGCGGGCACCTCCGAGTCCACCTCCGGCCAGGTCTTCAACGTCACCGGCGGCGACTGGGACACGATCGAGGCCGACGCCCTCGAGGGCGACCGCCTCGTCATCAACATGGGCCCGCAGCACCCGTCCACGCACGGCGTGCTGCGCCTCATCCTGGAGATCGACGGCGAGCAGGTGCACGACGCCCGCGCCGGCATCGGCTACCTGCACACCGGCATCGAGAAGAACATGGAGTTCCGCACCTGGACCCAGGGCGTGACCTTCTGCACCCGCATGGACTACGTCGCGCCGTTCTCCACGGAGGCCGCGTACGTCGGCGCCGTCGAGCGCCTGCTCGGCGTGGAGGACCAGATCACCGAGCGCGCCCAGATCATCCGCGTGATGCTGCTCGAGCTCAACCGCATCTCCAGCCACCTCGTGGCGATCGCCACCGGCGGCATGGAGATCGGCGCGCTCACCGTGATGACGTGCGGCTTCCGCGACCGCGAGGAGATCCTCAAGGCGTTCGAGCTCATCACCGGCCTGCGCATGAACCATGCGTACTTCCGCCCGGGTGGCGTGGCCCAGGACCTCCCGGAGGGCACCACGGGCGAGCTGCGCGACCTCGTCGCCCTGCTGAAGAAGCGCCTCCCCGAGTACGCCGCCCTCTGCAACGCCAACCCCATCTTCAAGGGCCGGCTCAAGAACGTCGGCCACCTCGACCTCGCCGGCGTGCTGGCCCTGGGCATCACCGGGCCGATCCTGCGCTCGACGGGTCTGGACTGGGACCTGCGCCGCACGCAGCCGTACTGGGGCTACGACTCCTACGAGTTCGACGTGATCACCCGCGACGAGCCCGACGCCTACGGCCGCTTCATGATCCGCCAGCTGGAGATGTGGGAGTCGCTGCGCATCGTCGAGCAGTGCATCGAGCGCCTCGACGCCACCGAGGGCCAGCCCGTGATGATCGCCGACCGCAAGATCGCCTGGCCCGCGCAGCTCTCGGTGGGAGCGGACGGCCAGGGCAACTCGCCCGAGCACATCCGCCACATCATGGGCGAGTCGATGGAGGCGCTGATCCACCACTTCAAGCTCGTCACCGAGGGCTTCCGGGTGCCGGCCGGGCAGGTCTACTTCCCGATCGAGTCGCCCAAGGGCGAGATCGCGTGCCACGCGGTCTCCGATGGCGGCACCCGTCCGTTCCGCGTCCACTTCCGCGAGCCGTCGTTCGTGAACCTGCAGGGCGTCTCCGCGATGAGCGAGGGCGGCATGCTGTCCGACGTCATTGTCGCGGTGGCATCCATCGACCCCGTCATGGGAGGCGTTGATCGATGACCGAGCAGATTTCTGAAGGCCTTTCGGAGACCACGGTGGCCGAGCTGCGCGAGCTCGCGGCCCGGTACCCGCAGGCGCGCAGCGCGCTGCTGCCGATGCTGCACATCGTGCAGTCGGAGCAGGGCCGCGTGACGGCCGAGGGCATCGAGGTGTGCGGGCAGATCCTGGGCCTCACCGAGGCCGAGGTCAGCGCCGTCGCCACCTTCTACACGATGTACAAGCGGCGCCCCATGGGCACGCACCACGTCGGCGTCTGCACCAACACCCTGTGCGCCGTGATGGGTGGCGACGAGATCTTCGAGCGCCTGTGCGGTCACCTCGACGTCGGCAACGACGAGACCACCGAGGACGGCCGGATCACGCTGGAGCGCGTCGAGTGCAACGCGGCCTGCGACTTCGCGCCGGTGATGATGGTCAACTGGGAGTTCTTCGACAACCAGACCCCCGAGTCCGCGATCGACGTCGTCGACAAGCTCCGCTCCGGTGAGACGGTCCAGTCCACTCGCGGCGCCACGATCACCTCGTGGCGCGAGGCCGAGCGGGTCATCGGCGGCTTCGAGGATGGCCTGGTCGACGAGGGACCGGCCGCCGGCCCCGCGTCGCTCGTGGGCCTGGAGATCGCCGACCAGCGTGGCTGGGCCGCCCCGCCGCTGGACGCCTCGGGAACCGAGGCTCGACCCGAGTCGACCACCGAGGCGGTCGCCGAGGCCGACACGAGCCGGGCGGAGTCCGAGACCGTGGCCGAGCAGACCGACACCGACGTCGAGGGTGGCGCCGACCTGCAGGAGAGCGAGGGCGTCGATGACTGACACGCTGACCCCGGTCCTGACCGCCAACTGGGCCGACGACCGCGCCTGGACGCTCGACGCCTACACGGCGCGCGGCGGCTACCGAGGCCTGGAGAAGGCCCTCACGATGGACCCCGACGCCATCATCGAGGAGGTCAAGGACGCCGGCCTGCGCGGTCGCGGCGGCGCCGGCTTCCCGACCGGCATGAAGTGGGGCTTCATCCCGCAGGACAACCCGAACCCGAAGTACCTCGTGGTCAACGCCGATGAGTCCGAGCCGGGCACCTGCAAGGACATCCCGCTCATGATGGCCAACCCCCACGTGCTGGTCGAGGGCGTCATCATCTCCTCGCGCGCGATCCGGGCGAACACGGCCTTCATCTACGTGCGCGGCGAGGTCCTGCACGTCATCCGCCGCCTCCGCGCCGCCGTGCGCGAGGCCTACGAGGCCGGACACCTGGGACGCGACATCCACGGCACCGGCTACGACCTCGACCTGATCGTGCACGCCGGCGCCGGCGCGTACATCTGCGGGGAGGAGACGGCGCTGCTCGACTCCCTCGAGGGTCGCCGCGGCCAGCCCCGCCTGCGTCCGCCGTTCCCCGCCGTCGCGGGCCTGTACGCCTCGCCCACCGTCGTCAACAACGTCGAGTCGGTCGCGTCCGTCCCGGGCATCATCGCCGGCGGCGCCGACTGGTTCGCCTCGATGGGCACCGAGAAGTCGAAGGGCCACGGCATCTTCAGCCTCTCGGGCCACGTCGCCAGGCCCGGCCAGTACGAGGCCCCGCTGGGCATCACGCTGCGCGAGCTGCTCGAGCTCGGCGGCGGCATGCGCGAGGGCTCCGAGCTGAAGTTCTGGACCCCCGGCGGCTCGTCCACCCCGCTGCTCACGGCCGAGCACCTCGACGTCCCGCTCGACTTCGAGGGCGTCGGCGCCGCGGGCTCGATGCTGGGCACCCGCGCCCTGCAGATCTTCGACCAGACCACCTCGGTGGTGCGGTGCGTCCTGCGCTGGACCGAGTTCTACAAGCACGAGTCCTGCGGCAAGTGCACCCCGTGCCGCGAGGGCACGTGGTGGCTCGTCCAGACCCTGCGCCGGATCGACGAGGGCCAGGGCCAGCCGGGCGACATCGCGCTGCTGCTCGACCTGTGCGACAACATCCTCGGTCGCGCGTTCTGCGCCCTGGGCGACGGCGCCACCAGCCCGATCACCTCGGCCATCCAGTACTTCCGCGAGGAGTTCGAGGCCGGCATGACCACGGCGAGCCGCGACCTCTTCCCGCCCGCCGCCTCGACCCTGTTCGCGAAGGAGGCCGTCCGGTGAGCCGTCCTCCCCGTGATCTCGATACGCCGTTCGCTGCGCTCACGAGCTACTCGATCACCGGTCGTCGAGTGCGTATCGAGACCACCATCGTCCCCGTCGGAGGTGTCCACTCATGACCGTCACCGAGCCGAACCCCACCGACACGACGCCCGTCGACCTGGTCACGCTGTCGATCGACGACGTCGACGTCAGCGTCCCCAAGGGCACGCTGGTGATCCGCGCCGCCGAGCTGATCGGCACCGAGATCCCGCGCTTCTGCGACCACCCGCTGCTCGCCCCCGCGGGCGCCTGCCGTCAGTGCCTCGTCGAGATCCCCGACGCCGGCAACGGCCGGCCGATGCCGAAGCCCCAGGCCTCGTGCACCCTCGAGGTCGCCCCCGGCATGGTCGTGCGCACGCAGGTCACGTCGCCGGTCGCCGAGAAGGCCCAGGAGGGCATCCTCGAGTTCCTGCTCGCGAACCACCCGCTCGACTGCCCCGTCTGCGACAAGGGCGGCGAGTGCCCGCTGCAGAACCAGGCCCTCTCGCACGGCGCGTCCGAGTCGCGCTTCATCGAGACCAAGCGCCTGTTCCCCAAGCCGCTCCCGCTCTCGAGCAACGTGCTGCTCGACCGCGAGCGCTGCGTCCTGTGCCAGCGCTGCACGCGCTTCCAGTCCGAGATCGCCGGCGACCCGTTCATCGCCCTGCTCGAGCGCGGGGCCCATCAGCAGATCGGCATCGCCGAGGACGTCCCGTTCGGGTCGTACTTCAGCGGCAACACGATCCAGATCTGCCCCGTGGGCGCGCTCACCAGCGCCGACTACCGCTTCCGCTCGCGCCCGTTCGACCTGATCAGCGTCCCCTCGGTCTCCGAGCACGACGCCTGCGGTGCGGCGATCCGTGTCGACCACCGCCGCGGCAAGGTCATGCGCCGGCTCGCCGGCGACGACCCCGAGGTCAACGAGGAGTGGATCACCGACAAGGACCGCTTCGCGTTCACCTGGTCGCGCCAGGCCGACCGCCTGACGACGCCGCTCGTGCGCAACCCGCAGACCGGTGAGCTCGAGCCCACCTCGTGGCCCGGTGCGCTCGCCGTCGCGGCGCGGGGTCTGGCCGCCGCGGCCGGCAAGGGCGTGCTGACCGGCGGTCGCCTCACGGTCGAGGACGCCTACGCCTACGCCAAGTTCGCCCGCGTGGCCCTCGGCACCAACAACATCGACTTCCGCACCCGGGCCACGGCCAAGGAGGAGACCGAGTTCCTCGCGGCGAAGGTCGCCGGCACGCCGGTCGGCGTCCGCTTCGCCGACCTCGAGCGCGCCTCCACCGTGGTCCTCGTGGGCCTCGAGCCCGAGGACGAGGCCGGCACTCTGTTCCTGCGTCTGCGCAAGGCGAGCCGCAAGGGCGTGAACGTCATCGCTCTCGGCACGCACGCCACGCGCGGCCTGACGAAGATGAACGGCACCCTCGTGCCCACGGTGCCCGGGAGCGAGCCCGAGGCGCTGGCCGCCCTCGAGCTTCCCGCAGGCAGCGTCATCCTGGCCGGCGAGCGCCTGGCCGCGGTGCCCGGTGGCCTGTCCGCCGTGGCCGCCAAGGCCGATGAGACCGGTGCCCGCTGGGCGTGGGTCCCGCGCCGTGCCGGCGACCGCAGCGCCCTTGACGCGGGCTGCCTGCCCACCGTCCTGCCCGGTGGCCGCCCCGTGGCGTCCGCCGAGGCGCGCGCCGACGTGGCCGCCGACTGGGGCGTCGCGAGCCTGTCCGACGAGGCCGGCCTCGACACCGACGCGATCATCGCGGCGGCGGCGTCCGGTGAGCTGGGAGCACTCGTGGTTGGCGGTGTCGACCTCGACGACCTGGCCGATCCCGCGGCCGCACGCGAGGCCCTGCGCGCCGTCGGCTTCCTGGTGAGCCTCGAGGTGCGCGAGTCCGCCGTCACAGAGCTGGCCGACGTGGTCCTGCCCGTCGCGCCCCCGGTGGAGAAGGCCGGCACGTTCGTGAACTGGGAGGGTCGTCCGCGGCCCTTCGCCAAGGTCCTCTTCGACGCTCCTTCCCTGCCCGACGTGCGCGTGCTCGCCGGTATCGCCGAGGAGCTCGGCCGCCCGATCGGCATCCGCACGGTCGACGAGGCCGGCGCCGAGTGGCGTGAGCTCGGCCCCTGGGACGGCAAGCGCGCTGCGTTCCGCGCCCGCAAGCAGGCCGCCCCCCGGTCGGCCGCGAAGAAGGTCGTCCTCGACACCTGGAAGCTGCTCGTCGACGACGGCCGCCTCCAGGACGGCGCCGACTTCTACCGCCAGACCGCGCGGCAGCCCGTCCTGCGGGCCAGCGAGGCCACGCTGCTCGCCGCCGGCGTGCAGCCGGGCGGCCCTGCCACGCTGACGGGACCCACCGGATCGGCCACGTTCGTGGCCGAGGCGGCCTTCATGCCCGACGGGGTCGTGTGGGCGCCCACCAACTCCGGTGTGAACCTCGGCGCCGCCACCGGAGCCGGTCACGGCGCGCGGGTCGCGCTGTCGGGAGGTGTTTCCTGATGGAGCTCTTCGGCAACGATCCCTGGTGGGTGGTGGCGCTCAAGGCGCTGCTGATCTTCGTCTTCCTCGTCCTCTACACGCTCTTCAACATCTGGTTCGAGCGCCGTGTCGTGGCGCGGATGCAGCACCGCATCGGCCCGAACGTCAACGGCCCGTTCGGCCTGCTGCAGAGCCTCGCCGACGGTGTGAAGCTGGGCCTGAAGGAGGAGATCTTCCCGAAGGCCGCCGACAAGGTCGTCTACTACGTCGCGCCGATCATCGCGGTGGTGCCGTCGTTCCTGGCCTGGGCGGTCATCCCGTTCGGCCCGGTGGTCAACTTCTTCGGCCACGAGACGCCCCTGCAGCTGACCGACCTGCCCGTCGCGGTGCTCTACATCCTCGCGGTCACCTCGGTCGGCGTGTACGGCATCGTCCTGGCCGGCTGGTCCTCCGGCTCGATCTACGCCCTGCTGGGCGGCCTGCGCTCCAGCGCCCAGGTGATCAGCTACGAGGTCGCGATGGGCCTGGCGCTGGTCACGGTCTTCATCTACGCCGGCTCCATGTCGACGTCCGAGATCGTCGCGGCGCAGGAGGACATCTGGTTCTTCATCCCGCTGCTGCCGTCGTTCATCATCTACGTCATCGCCATGGTCGGCGAGACCAACCGCGCCCCGTTCGACCTCCCCGAGGCCGAGGGCGAGCTCGTGGGCGGCTTCCACACCGAGTACTCGTCGTTCAAGTTCGCGATGTTCTTCCTGGCCGAGTACATCAACATGGTCACCGTCGCGGCGCTGGCGACCACGATGTTCCTCGGCGGCTGGCGTGCGCCGTTCGGCATCGCCCAGATCTGGGAGGGCGCCAACGAGGGCTACTGGCCCGTCCTGTGGTTCTTCCTCAAGACGCTCGGCTTCATCTTCATGTACATCTGGCTGCGCGGCACCCTGCCGCGCATGCGCTACGACCAGTTCATGCACTTCGGCTGGAAGTGGCTCATCCCGATCGCGCTCGGCTGGATCGTCGCCCTGGCGTTCATCCGCAAGCTCCAGGTCGAGGACATGCTCGACCAGAACGCCATGCTCGTGGCCGCCGGAGTCGCCGGCGCGCTGCTGCTCATCACCTTCTTCCTGCCCACGCGGGACGAGGAGGACGAGGAGCTCGAGCCCGAACCGCAGGAGTTCGACGCCTTCGCCGGTGGCTACCCGGTGCCGCCGCTGCCCTCGCAGCGCGACGCCATGGCCGCCGCACCGACCACCACCTCGCAGCCCACTGATGGGGGAGAAGCGCGATGACGACACTCAAGGAGACCCTCTGGGACCCGATCGCCGGCTTCGGCGTGACGTTCCGGACGATGTTCAAGAAGCCGGTCACCGAGAAGTACCCGTTCGAGAAGGTGCCCACGGCGCCGCGCTTCCACGGCCGGCACCAGCTCAATCGCTGGCCCGACGGCCTGGAGAAGTGCGTCGGCTGCGAGCTGTGCGCGTGGGCGTGCCCCGCCGACGCCATCTACGTCGAGGGCGCCAGCAACACCGAGGACGAGCGCTTCAGCCCCGGTGAGCGGTACGGCCGCGTCTACCAGATCAACTACCTGCGCTGCATCCTGTGCGGCCTGTGCATCGAGGCGTGCCCCACCCGCGCGCTCACGATGACCAACGAGTACGAGCTGGCCGACGACAACCGCGCCGACCTGATCTACGAGAAGTCCGACCTGCTGGCGCCGCTGCTGCCGGGCATGGTCGAGCCGCCGCACGAGATGCTCATCAGCGACGACCACACGGACTACTACCGCGGGAAGTCGCTGCCGATCGTGGAGACCACGAGCGGGCCGGAGGCCACGGCGTGACCGCGTTCTGGATCCTCGCCCCGGTGATGGTGCTGGCGGCGATGGGGCTCATCTTCGCCCGCAAGGCGGTGCACGCGGCGCTGTGCCTGGCGGTCGTGATGATCTGCCTCGCGATGCTCTACGCGGCGCAGGGCGCCCCGTTCCTGTTCGCGGTGCAGATCATCGTCTACACCGGCGCCATCATGATGCTGTTCCTGTTCGTGCTGATGCTCGTGGGCGTCGAGACCTCCGACTCGGTCGTGGAGACCATCAAGGGCCACCGTGCCGCGGCGGCGATCGTGGGCATCCTGTTCGCGCTGGTGCTGACCACCGCGATCGCGCAGTCGGTGTCCGCCGCCGTCGTCGGCCTCGGCGAGGCCAACGCGAACGGCAACGTCCACGGCCTCGCCTCGCTGCTGTTCACCAAGTACGTGCTGGCGTTCGAGTTCACCGCCGCGCTGATGATCGTCGCGGTGCTCGGCGCCATGGTGCTGGCCCACCGCGAGCGCCTCGTCGACCCGCCCACCCAGGCCGAGCTCCAGGCGCGCCGCATGCGCGACTACGCCGAGACCGGCAAGCACCCGGGCAACGCGCCGACGCCCGGCGTCTTCGCCCGGCACAACGCCGTCGACACCCCGGCGCTGCTGCCCGACGGCACCCCGCTGCCCGAGTCGGTGCCCGGCACGCTCGTGTCGCGCCACCAGTTCGAGGTGCACGACGGCGAGGACGTCACCCGCGTGGTGGGCCAGATCTCGGCGAGCGACATCGATCCCGACGCGCGGCCGCTCACCACCGAGCGACCCGACGTCGCCAACCCGACCACCGGTGAGGCTACCGGCGGGGCCACCGACGAGGAGGACCGCGCATGACCGAGTACCTCACCCTGTCGATGCTGCTGTTCTCGATCGGCGCGGTCGGCGTCCTCGTGCGCCGCAACGCGATCGTCGTGTTCATGTGCGTCGAGCTCATGCTGAACGCCACCAACCTCGCGTTCGTCTCGTTCGCGCGCCAGCACGGCAACCTCGACGGACAGGTCGCGGCGTTCTTCGTCATGGTCGTCGCCGCCGCCGAGGTCACCATCGGACTGGCCATCATCGTGTCCATCTACCGCACGCGTCGGACGACTTCGGTCGACGAGGCGAACCTGCTGAAGGCCTGAGGGAGACGTCGTGCTGGAACTGTCCTGGCTGCTCATCGCCATCCCGCTGGCGGGCGCCGCGCTCCTGCTCACGTGGGGCAAGGAGTCCGACCGCTTCGGACACCTGATCGCCACCGCGTGCTCGGCCGCGTCGTTCGTGCTCGGCCTCATCATGTTCATCCAGCTGGCTGGACGCGATCCCGAGGACCGCTCGGTCACCGAGACCCTCGGCACCTGGATCGACGCCGGGGCGTTCCACGTGGACTTCTCGTTCACGTTCGACACGCTCTCGAGCCTGTTCGTGCTGCTCATCACCGGCGTCGGCACGCTGATCCACGTGTACTCGATCGGGTACATGGCGCACGACCCGCGCCGTCGCCGGTTCTTCGCCTACCTGAACCTGTTCATCGCCGCGATGCTGACGCTGGTCCTCGCGGCCGACTACCTCGTGCTGTTCCTCGGCTGGGAGGGCGTCGGCCTGGCGTCCTACCTGCTGATCGGGTTCTGGCAGCACAAGCCCTCGGCGGCCGCCGCCGCCAAGAAGGCCTTCGTGCTCAACCGCGTCGGCGACCTCGGCATGGCGCTGGCGATCATGACGATGTTCGCCTGGTTCGGCACCACCTCGATCGCCGCGGTCAACGACCAGGTCGGCTCGGTCTCGGGCAACGTCGCCACCGCGCTCGGCCTGCTGCTGCTGCTCGGCGCGTGCGGCAAGTCCGCGCAGGTGCCGCTGCAGGCCTGGCTGCTCGACGCGATGGAGGGCCCCACGCCGGTCTCGGCGCTCATTCACGCGGCCACCATGGTCACCGCGGGCGTCTACCTCGTCGTGCGCTCGCACGACATCTTCGACGCCTCGCCCACGGCCAGGAACTTCGTCATCGCGGTCGGCTTCGTCACGCTGCTGGCCGGCGCCTGGATCGGCTGCACGAAGGACGACATCAAGAAGGCGCTCGCCGGCTCCACCATGAGCCAGATCGGCTACATGATGCTTGCCGCCGGCCTCGGCCCGGCCGGCTACGCCTTCGCGATCTTCCACCTGCTGACCCACGGCTTCTTCAAGGCCAACATGTTCCTCGGCGCCGGCTCGGTCATGCACGGCATGAACGACGACGTCGACATGCGCCACTACGGCGGCCTGAGCAAGGCCATGCCGATCACTTTCTACACGTTCGGCATCGGCTACCTGGCGATCCTGGGCTTCCCCGGCACCTCGGGCTTCTTCTCCAAGGACAAGATCATCGAGGCCGCGCTGGGCCACAACATCTGGGTCGGCCTGGCCGCGCTCATCGGCGCGGGCATCACCGCGTTCTACATGACGCGCCTCATGCTGATGACGTTCTTCGGCGAGCGGCGCTGGCGCGAGGACGTGCACCCGCACGAGTCGCCCGCCGTGATGACCGTCCCGCTCATGATCCTGGCCGCCCTGTCGCTGTTCGCCGGCGTGATGGCGCTCGGCGACTGGATCGAGGAGTGGCTCGAGCCGGCCACCGGTCACCCGGTGCACCACGAGCTCGCCGTCCCGATCTGGGTCGTCACGGTGATCGTGCTGATCGTCGTGGCCGCGGGTGTCGCGCTCGCCTGGGTCCTCTACGGCCGCCGCGAGATCGCCGACACCGCCCCCGCCGACTCCGAGGTCTCGGTCTTCACCCGGGCCGGTCGCGCCGAGCTCTACGGCAACAACGTGAACGATGCGCTCGTGGTTCGTCCCACGATCCACCTGACCCGCGCCCTGGTGTGGGCCGACGCGAAGGTCATCGACGGCCTCGTGTCCGGGTCGGCCGACCGCATCGGTGAAGTCTCCGGCGAGCTGCGCAAGCCGCAGACCGGCTATGTCCGTTCCTATGCACTGATGGTGCTCGGAGGTGCTCTCGTGGTCCTGCTGGGCCTGCTGGCGGTGACGCTCGCATGATGCTGTCCCTGCTGATCGCCGTTCCCCTCCTGGGGTCGCTCGTGGTCGCGCTCCTGCCGCGGTCGGCCGACGGCCTGCTGCCGCGGTACGTCGCCTTCGGCGTGTCGATCCTGACGCTCGTCATGTCGCTCGCGCTGCTGAGCCGCTTCGACATCGAGAG
Source organism: Aeromicrobium sp. JP4 (assembly GCF_054957925.1). NCBI lineage: Bacteria > Bacillati > Actinomycetota > Actinomycetes > Propionibacteriales > Nocardioidaceae > Aeromicrobium > Aeromicrobium sp. JP4. Next base: position 1,589,190 of record NZ_CM143290.1, on the reverse strand, counting down.
CGGCGGCTACCAGCTGACCGAGGACTACGAGTGGATCGGTGCCATCGGGGCCCACTGGGCGCTCGGCGTCAACGGCATCGGCCTCACGATGATCTTCCTGACCACGGTGCTGGTCCCGATCGTCCTGGCCGCGTCGTGGCGCGACAAGGAGCACGACCCCGCGGGGACGAACTCCTACTTCGCGCTGATGCTCGTGCTGGAGGCGCTCGCCATCGGCGTGTTCGCCGCCACCGACGTCTTCACGTTCTACGTCCTGTTCGAGGCCACGCTGATCCCGATCTACTTCCTGATCGGCGGCCACGGCACCGGCCAGCGCAGCTACGCGGCGGTCAAGTTCCTGGTCTACAACCTGGTCGGCGGCCTGCTCATGCTCGCGTCGGTCGTGGGCCTGTACGTGCTGTCCACGCAGCAGGGCGGCGCGACGTTCCTGCACGCCGACCTCATGGGCCTGGAGATGTCCCAGACCACCGAGCGGCTGCTCTTCCTGGGCTTCTTCATCGCGTTCGCGATCAAGGCGCCGCTGTGGCCGTTCCACACGTGGCTGCCCGACGCCGCGGGCTCGGCGACTCCGGGCACCTCGGTGCTGATGGTCAGCGTGATCGACAAGATCGGCACGTTCGGCATGATCCGCTGGTGCCTGGAGCTGTTCCCCGGTGCCTCGGAGTGGGCCAGCCCGGTCGTGCTCGTCCTCGCGGTGATCAGCATCCTCTACGGAGCGCTGCTCGCGATCGGCCAGGACGACCTGCGCCGCCTCATCGCGCTGACCTCGGTCTCGCACTTCGGCTTCATCATCATGGGCATCTTCGCGTTCACGTCGGTGTCGATGACGGGCTCGGTGCTCTACATGTTCAACCACGGCCTCTCCACGGCCGTGCTGTTCCTCGTCGCCGGCATGATGATCACGCGCCGCGGCTCGGCCCGCATCAGCGACTTCGGCGGCGTTCAGAAGGTCGCGCCGGTGCTGTCGGGCGTGCTGCTCGTCGGCGGCCTCTCCAGCCTCTCGCTGCCGGGACTCGCGCCGTTCGTCTCGGAGTTCCTCGTGCTCGCCGGCACGTTCACGCGCTCGATCCCGATCGCCACCGCCGCGACCCTCGGCATCGTCCTGGCCGCCGTCTACATCCTGCTGATGTACCAGCGCACCATGACCGGCCCGCTGAACGAGGGCACCGCAGGGTTCACCGACCTGACGCGTCGTGAGGTCGGCTCGCTGACCCCCGCCCTCGTGCTGATCATCGGCCTCGGCTTCGTGCCGCAGCCGCTGCTGGCGGTCATCGACCCGGCCGTCGAGCCCACCGTGGCCACCGTGGGGGTCGGCGACCCGCCGCAGCGCGCGCCCATCGACCTCGCAGACCAGACGGAAGGAGCCCACGAATGATCGGCGCAGTCTCCTCCGTCCTGGCCACCGCCGGGCCCGACATCCCCGCTGCCGACCTGGACTACGCGCAGCTGTCGCCGCTCATCGCGGTCGGCGCGCTCGCGATGATCGGGCTCGTCATCGAGATCGCCGTGCCCCGGCGCGCGCGGTTCCTCACGCAGGCCGTCGTGGCCGTCCTCGGCTCGCTGGTCGCGCTCGGCCTCACCGTGTGGGTCTACCTCGGTCTCGAGGAGGTCCCCGAGGCCCGCTGGGCCGCGCTCGGCGGCACCGGTGCGGAGGGCGCCGTCGCGGTCGACGGCCCCGGCGTCCTGACGTGGGCGCTCCTGCTGCTGTTCGCGGTCCTGTCGTTCCTCATGTTCGCCGAGCGCTCGCACGAGCGCGGCCTGAGCGACTTCATCGGCCGTGCGGCCGACGCCCCGGGCTCGCCCGGCGAGGCGGAGGCCACGACGGCACGCCTGGAGCACACCGAGGTCTTCCCGCTCGCGGTGTTCGCGCTCTCGGGCATGATGCTGTTCTCGGTCTCCAACGACCTCATCACGATGTTCGTGGCCCTCGAGGTCCTGAGCCTGCCGCTGTACGTGCTGTGCGGCGTGGCGCGTCGCCGTCGCCTGCTCAGCCAGGAAGCTGCGATGAAGTACTTCCTGCTGGGCGCGTTCGCCTCGGCGTTCTTCCTCTACGGTGCCGCGCTGGCCTACGGGTACGCCGGCAGCCTGAACCTCACCGAGATCGACACCGCGATCTCGGCCCGCAGCGACGAGACGCCGATCCTGCTGGCCGCCATCGGCCTGCTGCTGGTGGGCCTGCTGTTCAAGGTGGGCGCCGTGCCGTTCCACAGCTGGACGCCCGACGTCTACCAGGGCGCCCCGACGCCGGTCACCGCCTTCATGGCCGCCGCCACCAAGGCGGCCGCGTTCATCGCGATGATGCGCGTGCTGTTCGTGGCCTTCGGTGGTGCGTCGTGGGACTGGCGCCCGGTGCTGTGGGTCGTCGCCGTGCTGACGATGATCGTGGGCTCGGTCGTGGCGATCAGCCAGACCGACGTCAAGCGCATGCTGGCGTACTCCTCGATCGCCCACGCCGGCTTCCTCACCGTGGGCCTGTCGGGTGCGTACCTGGGCCAGGAGGACGGACTGGCGATCACGTCGGTGTCGTCCGTGCTCTTCTACCTGCTCGCCTACGGCGTGGCCACGATCGGTGCGTTCGCGATCGTGACGGTCGTGCGCGACTCGGCCGGCGAGACCACCCACCTGTCGAAGTGGGCGGGCCTGGGCAAGGAGTCGCCGTTCCTGGCCGGCTCGTTCGCGATCTTCATGCTGTCGTTCGCGGGTATCCCGCTCACCGCCGGCTTCATCGGCAAGTGGGCCGTGTTCAGCGCCGCGTGGGGTGGCGGGGCCTGGGTGCTGGTCGTCATCGGCGTCCTGTGCAGCGCGATCGCGGCCTACTTCTACGTCCGTGTCATCGTGCTGATGTTCTTCACCGACCCCGTCGGTGACGGGCCGACCGTGGCCGTCGCGGGCGTGCCGACTACCGTGGTCATTGCCTTGGCCGTGATCACGACGGTCGTGCTCGGCCTCCTGCCGGGCCCGATGCTGGATCTGGCCCAGAACGCCGGCGCCTTCGTGCGCTAGCGGGCATGTCGTCGGCGGTTGTGGGAAGGAAGTGGGACGTGGCCAGCGTCGGGTCGTTCGCGGATGACGCGTTGGAGCAGCGTGTCTCCGCGGGGGTGCAGCAGGTCGAGGACCTGCTGATCACGTCCGCCCACAGCCCGGAGCCGCTCGTCGCCGAGGCGTCCTCGCACCTGCTGCAGGCCGGTGGCAAGCGCTTCCGGCCGCTGCTCACGGTGCTGTGCGCCGAGTTCGGCGACCCCACGCGCGAGGACATCGTCCCCGCCGCCGTCGTGGTCGAGCTGACCCACCTCGCCACGCTGTACCACGACGACGTGATGGACGAGGCATCCATGCGCCGCGGGGCGCCCAGCGCCAACGCGCGCTGGAACAACTCCGTCGCGATCCTCGTCGGTGACTTCCTCTTCGCGCGGGCGTCCTCGCTGGTGGCCGACCTCGGCCCCGATGCCGTGCGCATCCAGGCCGAGACGTTCGCCCGCCTGGTGCACGGCCAGCTCCGCGAGACCCTGGGTCCGGGCCCGGGCGACGACCCGCTCGAGCACTACCTCTCGGTCGTGGCCGACAAGACCGGCTCGCTGATCGCCACCGCCGCGCGCTTCGGCGCCATGATGTCCGGTGCCGGCGAGGACGTCGAGTCCACGCTGCTGGAGTTCGGCGAGCGGATCGGCGTGGCCTTCCAGCTGGCCGACGACATCATCGACGTCGCCAGCGACGCCGACGACTCGGGCAAGGTGCCCGGCACCGACCTGCGCGAGGGCGTGCCCACCCTGCCCACGCTGCTGGTGCAGTCGAACCCCGTCGCCGGTGACGAGCGCCTGCGCGACCTGCTCTCGGGCCCCATCGAGGACGAGGACGACGTCCAGTGGGTCATCCGCGCGCTGCGGGAGCACCCGGCCATGGACGAGGCGCGCGCCTACGTCCGCGCCGAGGCCGACGCGGCCCGTGCCCTCCTCGACAAGCTGCCCGCGGGCCCCGCCCGCGACGCGCTCGACGACATCTGCACCCGCTCCACCCAGCGCTTGGGCTAATCCCGCGCTACCCACCTCACCGCGAGTGGCGCACATCTGCCCGCCACTCGCCGAGTGGCGGGCGTTTCTGCGCCACTCGCGACCCCGGTTTGCGCCACTCGGCGAACGCCGCCGAGAACCTCAGATCGCGGTGGACTCCGCGGCGCACTCGTCGACGGTCCGCTTGGCGCGGCGCCGCGTGCTGATCGCGTCGTACGTGAAGATCACCAGCGCGGACCACACCATCACGAAGCCGACCCACCGTGCCGCGCCCATCTCCTCGCCGAAGATCGTCAGGCCGAAGATGAACTGCAGGATCGGCCCGAGGTACTGCAGGATGCCGATCGTGGTCAGGGTCAGCCGCGTCGCGGCGGCGCCGAACATCAGCAGCGGGATCCCGGTGACCACGCCCGTGCCCATCAGCAGCAGCGTGTTCCAGGTGCCCTCGTGGCCGAAGGCCAGCGTTCCGGTCATCGCGAGGAAGACGAGGTAGGCGATCGCGAACGGCGTGAGGATCGTGGTCTCCACCGACAGGGCCTCGATCGTGCCGAGGTTCGCGCGCTTCTTCAGGAACCCGTACGTGGCGAAGCTGGTCGCCAGCAGCAGCGCGATCCACGGCGGCCGGCCGTAGTCGACGGTGAGGACGACCACCGCGAGGATGCCCAGGCCGACGGCCACCCACTGCAGCCTCCGCAGGTTCTCGCCCAGCAGGAAGACGCCCAGCAGCACCGTCATGAGCGGGTTGATGAAGTACCCGAGGCTCGTCTCGATCACGTGGCCGTTCGTCACGCCGTAGATGAAGCCGCCCCAGTTGAGCGTGATGACGACCGAGGCCAGCGCGAGCGGCATCATGAGGCGGCGCTGGCCCAGGATCGACCGGTAGGCCGCCCACTTGTGGGTGATCGTCAGCAGGCCCACGCAGAACACGAGGGTCCACACGATGCGGTGGGCGAGCACCTCGTAGGGCGACGCCGGCTCCAGCAGGGGCCAGTAGAGCGGGAAGAACCCCCAGCAGAGGTACGCCGCCGTGCCGTAGATCAGCCCGGCCCTGGAGTCGGTGTTCGAGGTCGCCACGTGCTAACTCAACACCCTCGGCGCTCCGCTTCATCCCGCTGGGTGGCCCCTAGAGTCGGGGCATGGGGGTGCGCGGACGGTTCCTGCTGCTGCTCGGCCTGCGCTGGCTCGCCACGGGCCTGCTCATGCCCGTCGCGCTGCTGCTGCCGCTCGAGCGTGGCCTGACGATCGCCGAGATCGGCATCGCGATGGCGGCCCAGGGGATCGTCGTGATCGTCATGGAGGTCCCCAGCGGTGCGCTGGCCGACTCGTGGGGGCGCCGGCCGGTCTTCATCGCGTCGGGTGTCGCGGCGATTGCGGCCTACGCGCTCACGCTCGCCGCGCAGTCGGTGCTGGCGTTCGCACTCGCCTGGGGCGTCAGCGGGCTCTTCCGCGCGCTCGACAGCGGCGCGCTGGAGTCGTGGTTCGTCGACGCCGAGAACGCGCGCGGCGCCGCCGACGAGGTGCCCTCGGCGCTGGCCACGGCCGGCGGCGTGATCAGCGCGGCGATCGCGATCGGCTCGCTGCTGTCCGCCGGGCTCCTGTACGTGTCCCCGTGGTCGGCCGGCGACTCCCTCGCGGTGCCCTACGTCCTGGCGATCGGGATCGTGGTGGTCCAGGTCGTCGCCGCCCGGCTGCTGATGGAGCCGGTCGCCCGTACCGAGCCCACCACCGCCGCCGCATGGCGGCACACCCTCGCGACCGGTGTGCGCGTGGCCTTCGGCCGCCGCCTGCGCCTGCTGACCGCGGCGATGCTGCTGTGCGGCGTGGCCGTGGCCGGCCTGGAGATGCTGATGCCGGTCCGGCTCGCCGAGTTCTCGACCGACACCTCCGCCGCCGGCAGCGTCCTCGGTGTCGTCTCGTCGATCGCGTGGGGCCTTGCGGCGCTCGGGGCCACCGTCGCGTCGCGCGTCCTGCGCGAGGTGGGCCCCGGCGTGGTGGCGCCGATCCTCGCGGTGGCCGAGGGGCTGGGTCTGGCCGTGATGGCGATCGCCGGCGGCCCCGTCGCGCTCGTGGCCGGGTTCTGGCTCTGCTACCTCGTGCACACGTCGTTCGGCGCGGCCTACAACGCGCTCGTGCACGACCGGGTCACCGAGGCGCACCGGGCCACGGCCCTGTCGGTCACGTCGATGGCGTTCCTGGGCTCGGCATCGGCCGGGGGAGTGGCGCTCGGGATCGCCGCCGAGGAGCTCAGCGCAGCGTGGGCCCTGGCGGCGTCGGCCGCGGTCATGCTCCTGGCCGGGGTCCTGGTCGCCGGAGCGGCCCGCCAGCGAGACGTCACCGTTCAGCGGTAGGCGGTGCAGTCTGCTGCACGGTCCGTCGGCCCACCTGCGTTGGCGAGACGCGCCAGCCGCGGCTGACGAGCGGACGCTCGTCTTCGCGCGTCGCATCTGATACGCAGGTAGGCAGGAGTTCCCTCGGCAGGGTGCTGCACACGCTGTCGATTCGACCACACCGGTAGGGGCCAGCACGGACATGACGACCATCGGAGTCCACTGCTCGCACGAGCAGATCCACCCAGCACAACTGCTCCAGGACGTGCAGCGCGCGGAGCAGCTCGGCTTCGACGCCGCGATGTCCTCCGACCACTTCTCGCCGTGGAGCGAACGCCAGGGCCAGTCAGGCTTCGCCTGGGCCTGGCTCGGCGCCGCACTGGCCACGACGCGTCTGCCCTTCGGTGTCGTGAACGCCCCGGGACAGCGATACCACCCGGCGATCGTCGCTCAGGCGCTCGGCACGCTCGGGGCCATGTTCCCCGGCCGCATCTGGGCCGGACTGGGCTCGGGGGAGGCCTCGAACGAGCACATCACCGGGGACCCGTGGCCGCCCAAGGAGGTCCGCAACGCCAGAGTGCGGGAGTGCGTCGAGGTCATCCGCCGCCTCCTCGCCGGTGAGGAGGTCACCCACCAGGGACTCGTCACCGTGGACCGAGCGCGGCTCTGGTCCTTGCCCGATCCGTTGCCACACTTGGTCGGCCCTGCGGTCAGCGTGACCACCGCGGGCGAGGTCGCGGCCTGGGCCGACGGCCTGATCACGGTGAACCAGCCCCACGACAAGCTGCGCCAGATGATCGACGCCTACCGCGACGCCGGGGGCACTGGGCCGCTGCGCCTGCAGGTGCACCTGTCCTGGGACCCTTCGATGCACCGTGCGGAGGCGATCGCCCACGACCAGTGGCGCACGAACACCTTCCCTCCACCGGCATCCTGGGACATCGACTCCGCCGAGATCTTCGACATCGCCTCCGAGCACGTCCCGCTCGAGCAGGTGAAGCAGGTCGTGCTCGTCTCCGACGACCTCCACCGGCACGCCGCCTGGCTCGCCGAGTACGTCGAGCTGGGGTTCGACGAGTTGTACCTGCACCACGTCGGCCGGGAGCAGCAGGCCTTCCAGGAGGCGTTCGCGGACCGTGTGCTTCCGCAGCTGCAGGGACACTGAACACGTAAGTCGCACCGGGAGGCACGGATGAGGATCAGTGACACGGCAGACCTGTGGTGGAAGACGGCTGTCGTCTACTGCCTGGACGTCGAGACCTTCCTCGACTGGAACGGTGACGGAGTCGGTGACTTCGTCGGCGTCACCGAGCGGATCGACTATCTCGCCGAGCTGGGCATCACCTGCTTGTGGTTGATGCCGTTCTACCCGACGGCCAACCGCGACGACGGTTACGACATCACCGACTTCTACGGCGTCGACGCCCGGCTGGGAACGCACGGCGACGTGGTGGAGTTGGTGCGGACCGCCCGGGACCGCGGCATCCGGGTCATCGTCGACCTGGTGGTGAACCACACCTCCGACCAGCACCCCTGGTTCAAGGCGGCGCGGTCGAGCAAGCGCTCGCCCTTCCGGGACTTCTACGTGTGGCGCGCAGAGGCACCGGAGCAGGACACCTCCGACCAGGTGGTGTTCCCTGACCAGGAGGACAGCATCTGGGAGCTGGACGCGCGCACCGGAGAGTACTACCTGCACCGGTTCTACAAGCACCAGCCCGACCTCAACGTGGCCAACCCGAAGGTCCGCGACGAGATCGCGAAGGTGATGGGCTTCTGGCTCGAGCTCGGCATCTCCGGCTTCCGGGTCGACGCCGTGCCGTTTCTGCTCGGTCTGGAGGGGATCGCGGACAGCCAGGCGCAGGACTTCGCCGATCCTCACGACTACCTGGCCTCGTTGCGGTCGTTCCTCGGGCGGCGCACGGGCGACGGCATCCTGCTCGGAGAGGTCAACCTGCCCTACCCGGAGCAGAAGAAGTTCTTCGGCGGCCGTGACGGGGACGAGCTGACGATGATGTTCGACTTCGTCGGCATGCAGAACCTGTACCTCTCGCTGGCGCGCGAGGACGCCCGACCCCTGGCCCGCACGCTGAAACGGCGACCGGCCATCCACGCCGATGCCCAGTGGGCGTCGTTCCTGCGCAACCACGACGAGCTCACGCTCGACAAGCTCAGTGAGAGTGAGCGCCAGGAGGTCTTCGCCGCCTTCGGCCCGGACCCCGAGCTGCAGCTCTTCGGCCGCGGACTGCGGCGGCGGTTGCCGCCCATGCTCGACGGCGACCCACGGCGGATCAGGATGGCCTACAGCCTGATGTTCTCGCTCCCCGGCACACCCTCCCTGTTCTACGGGGAGGAGATCGGGATGGGTGAGAACCTCGAGATCGAGGGACGGATGGCGGTCCGCTCACCCATGCAGTGGTCCCCCGACCGCAGCGGCGGCTTCAGCAGCGCGGCGCCCTCCCGCCTGCGATGGCCCGTGGTCGAGGGGCCTTTCAGCCCCGAGCACGTCAACGTCGCCGACCAGCGCTCCGACCCTGACTCCCTCCTGAACTTCGTGGCGCTGTTGATCCGCAGGTACCGCGAGTCTCCCGAGCTCGGCTGGTCCGACTTCACGATCCTCGAACAGCCACACCGCAACGTGCTGGCTCACGAGTCCCGGTGGGACGACCGGCGGATGCTCGCCGTGCACAACTTCTCGCCGGACCGCTGCACCGTCCCGCTCCAGCTCACCCGATGCGAGGCCGGCTGCCGCTTGGTCGACCTGCTCCAGTCGGGTGCCACCGAGCTCGACGCCGACGGACGGGCGGAGGTCGCGATGGACGGCTACGGCTACCGGTGGCTTCGTGTCGTGCCGCCGGAGGGTCGCCGGCTGGCCTGACGGGGGCGGCCGCAGCGATTCAGCGGTAGTTCGTGAACTGCACCGCGAAGTCGAGGTCGGCGCCCTTGACCAGGGCGATGACCTCCTGCAGGTCGTCGCGCGACTTGCTGGTGACCCGGAGCTCGTCGCCTTGGATCTGCACCTTCGCGCCCTTGGGGCCCTCGTCGCGGATCAGCTTGCTGACCTTCTTGGCCTGCTCGGTGCTGATGCCCTCGGTGAAGGTGCCGTTGATCTTCACGTCCTTGCCCGACTGGCGCGGGTCGTCGGCCTCGAACGTCTTGAGGCTGATGCCGCGCTTGACGAGCTTCGTCTGGAAGACGTCGAGGATGGCCAGCGCGCGCTCCTCGGCGTTCGCGGTGATCTCGACGCCCCACTCGCCCTTCCACTCGATGGAGGCGTTGGTGTTCTTGAAGTCGTACCGCGTCGCGATCTCCTTGACCGCCTGGTTGAGCGCGTTGTCCGCCTCCTGGCGGTCGATCTTGCTGACGATGTCGAACGAGGAATCGGCCATGAGTCCACCCTAGCCGCCCTGATTTCGAGGTCCACCGGACGCTGGGGTAATCTTGCAGACTGTCGCGGCAGGTTGCCCGAGCGGCCAAAGGGAGCTGACTGTAAATCAGCCGGCATTGCCTACAGAGGTTCGAATCCTCTACCTGCCACGTGACGCGAGCCCCCGACCGGAGACGGTCGGGGGCTCGTTCGTTGCCGCGGCGTGGCCGAATGTCGGTCCGGGCCCCTATCGTCGAGGCATGAGCCACGCCGACGATCGCCGTCCCGGTGAAGCCTCGACCCTGCACGGGCTCTACGAGCTCGTGCCCGACGCCTACGAGCTCGACCTCCTCGAGGAGGCGCGTCACCAGCGCCACGAGGACCAGGTGGTCGCGCTGATGACCGAGCTCTCCGCCGCGTGGGACGCCGCGGTCGCGGGGCTGGCGTACGACGAGCCCGAGCCGCAGCCTCTGGCCGAGGCCGCCGCGCCCAGCGTCACGCAGGCTCGCTTCCTGGTTGAGCGGCTGCTGGGCGGCGTGGTCGTCGACGACGACCTCCGCTGAGCCCGCGGGTACGGTGAGCGCGTGGCTGACACGTGGTTCGATCGCAGGACCTACCGCTGGGACCAGTGGGACCCCGCTGCACTCCTGCGGGCGAAGCGTGACGCCGGCGTCCGGGTCACCGTCGTGATCCCCGCGCTGGACGAGGCCGCCACCGTGGGCGACGTCGCCGGCCGGATCCACGACGCGTTCGTCGGTGACGCGGGCCTCGTCGACGAGCTGCTGGTGATCGACAGCGGCTCGACCGACGACACCGCGCGCCTCGCCGCGCAGGCCGGAGCCGCCGTCCACCACCTCGCTGACATCCGTCCCGACCTCGGCAGCCACCGGGGCAAGGGCGAGGCGATCTGGAAGGCGCAGTTCGTGGCCACGGGCGACGTGCTCGTGTTCGTCGACGCCGACCTCACCGAGTGGGGCACGCACTTCGTCACCGGGCTGCTCGGGCCGCTGCTGACCGATCCCTCGGTGACGCTCGTGAAGGGCTTCTACGAGCGCCCCTACCGCGAGGGCGCCCTCGACGATCCCGACGGCGGCGGCCGGGCCACCGAGCTCGTCGCCCGTCCGGCGCTGGCGCTGCTGCGGCCCGAGCTCACCCACGTGGTCCAGCCGCTCGCGGGGGAGTGGGCCGTGCGCCGCACCGCGCTGGCGTCCCTCAGCGTGCCCGTCGGGTACGGCGTCGACCTCGCCGCGCTGGTCGATGTGAGCGACGCCGAGGGGATCGGTGCCATCGCCCAGGTCGATCTCGGCCGGCGCGCGCACTCCCACCAGCCCCTCCGCGCCCTCGGAGCGATGTCCGTGCAGCTGCTGGCCGCGATGATGTCGCGCGCCGGTCGCGCGCCCGACGCAGACGAGGCCACCCTGCGCCAGTTCCGGTCGTTCGAGGGGGCGTTCGTGGCGATGCACCAGGACGTCGACCTCACCGAGCGCCCGCCGTTCGCCGAGGTGGCCCGATGACCCTGCGCCTCGGACGCCACAGCTTCGACGACGACCGCACGCTGATGATGGCGATCGTCAACCGCACGCCCGACTCGTTCTTCGACCGGGGCGCCACGTGGGCCGAGGACTCGGCGTTCGAGCGCGTGCAGCAGGTCGTCGCGGAGGGCGCTGAGATCGTCGACATCGGCGGCATCAAGGCGGCCCCCGGTGCCGAGATCGACGCCGACGAGGAGAAGCGCCGCGTGGTCGGGTTCGTCGAGCGCGTGCGGTCGGCCTTCCCCGACGTGGTGATCAGCGTCGACACGTGGCGCTCCGAGGTGGCCCGCGCCGTCTGCGAGGCCGGTGCCGACCTGCTGAACGACGCCTGGGGAGGTGCCGACCCGGCGCTGGCCGAGGTCGCCGCCGAGTTCGACGTCGCGATGGTCTGCACGCACACCGGCGGCATCACGCCGCGCACGCGGCCGCACCGCATCGAGTACGACGACGTGGTGGCCGACGCGATCGCGTCCACCGTGGCGCAGGCCGAGCGCGCACTCGCCCTGGGAGTGGCGCGCGAGAGCCTCCTGATCGATCCGGCGCACGACTTCGGCAAGAACACGTTCCATTCGCTCGAGGTGACCCGTCGCCTGGGCGAAATGGTCGACACCGGGTGGCCGGTGCTGGTGTCGCTGTCGAACAAGGACTTCGTCGGCGAGACCCTCGACCGCCCGGTGGGGGAGCGCCTGCTGGGCACGCTCGCGGCCACGGCCGTCGCCGCCACGGCCGGCGCCCGGGTCTACCGCGTCCACCAGGTCCCCGAGACCCGTCAGGTCGTCGACATGGCCTGGACGATCGCGGGCCGGCGCCGGCCCGCGCGCGCGATCCGGGGCCTCGCGTGATCCGCCGGTTCGTGGTCGTGCCGCCCGTTCCGGCCCTCCTGCCGCGGTACGCGAGCCTGGAGGACCCGGTGGCCGACCTGCGGGTCTCCGCGGTGGCCGCGGTGCGCGCGGTCGTCGCGGGGGTCGACTCCGTTGCCGTCGTCGGCGACGACCCCTTCGCCGAGCCGGTGGCCCGCGCCCTGCTCGACGCCGCCGGCTTCGACGGCGCGGTCGACGCCGACGCCGAGGTCCTGCTGGTCATGGCCAACGGCAGCGCGAAGCGCAGCGAGAAGGCGCCGGGCCACTTCGACGAGCGCGCGCTGGACTTCGACGACACCGTCGACCTCGCGCTGCGCTCGGGTGACGGCGCCCGCCTGGCCGCGCTGGACGCCACGCTCGGCGCCGATCTGTGGGCCTCGGGCATCAAGACGCTCACGGCGCTGGGGGAGGGCCTGGACGGGCGCTGGCAGGTCTCGGTGCCCTACGCCGACGCCCCTCACGGTGTGCTCTGGTGGGTCGCCGCCTGGCTCCGAGCCTGACCGGAGGCGCGGCGGTGGCCGTGTCCTAGGCTGGTCGCCGTGGCCTACGACGCGCTCTTCGACTCCGTGTTCGCCCGCATGGATCCCGAGCGCATCCACGAACGCGCCTTCGCCGCGATCCGCCTGGGCCGTCCCGTGTCCCGGCTCGCGTACCGGGTCGACCCGTCGCCGATCGAGGTGATGGGCATCGAGTTCCCGCACCGCTTCGGCCTCGCGGCCGGCTTCGACAAGAACGCCCGCGGAGTGCTCGGTCTCCTGGCCCTCGGCTTCGGTCACGTCGAGATCGGCACGGTCACGGCGCGGCCCCAGCCCGGCAACGACCGTCCGAGGCTGTTCCGGCTCGTCGACGACCGCGCCATCGTCAACCGCATGGGCTTCAACAACGACGGTGCCGCCGTCGTGGCCTCCCGTCTGCACCGCCTGCGCGGCACGGCAGCGGGCCGCCGCGCCGTCATCGGGGTGAACATCGGCAAGACCAAGGTCGTCCCGGCCGAGCGCGCGGCCGAGGACTACGTCGAGAGCGCCCGCCTGCTCGCGCCGCACGCCGACTACCTCGTCGTCAACGTCTCGAGCCCCAACACCCCGGGCCTGCGCGACCTCCAGGCGGTGGAGTCGCTCGAGCCGATCCTCGCGGCGGTCAAGGGCGTCGCCGACGGCAACCACGGTCGCCGTGTCCCGCTCGTGGTCAAGATCGCCCCCGACCTCGCCGACGAGGACGTCGACCGGGTCACCGACCTCGTTCTCGAGCTGGGCCTCGACGGGATCAGCGCCACGAACACCACGATCGCCCGGCCTGCCGAGCTGCTCACGCCGCGCGACGTCGTCGATGCCGCCGGGGCCGGCGGGCTGTCCGGCCCGGTCCTGGCCGACCGCGCCGTCGAGGTGTTGCGCCGCATCCGCGACCGTGCCGGCGCGGGGCTCACCCTGATCGGCGTCGGCGGGGTGACCGACGAGGCCGACGTGCGGGCCCGGATCGAGGCCGGTGCCGACCTCGTCCAGGGCTACACGGGCTTCATCTACGGAGGCCCGAAGTGGCCCTCCCGGCTCGCCGCCGCCGCACGATGAACGCTGCGATACCAAGGCGGATCGACATCGTGACCACCCCGATTTGGGAACCCGGCACCTGACCCGGTATCTTTACTTGTCGGCTTGCCCCTTTAGCTCAGTCGGCAGAGCGTTTCCATGGTAAGGAAAAGGTCTACGGTTCGATTCCGTAAAGGGGCTCTGAGGAGCGAGGTGACTCGCAACTCCGTGGCTGGGTAGCTCAGTTGGTCAGAGCGCACGACTCATAATCGTGAGGTCGCGGGTTCGAGCCCCGCCCCAGCTACCAGACCGGCTAGTCAGCAGCAAACCTCCCGCCCGGCAACGGGTGGGGCACCGACCAGAAGAGGCACACCGTGGCCAGCAAGAGCTCCGACGTTCGTCCCAAGATCACCTTGGCCTGCACCGAGTGCAAGGAACGCAACTACATCACCAAGAAGAACCGTCGCAACGACCCCGATCGCCTCGAGGTCAAGAAGTACTGCGCGCGCTGCAACGCCCACCAGGCGCACCGCGAAACGCGCTGAACCCGTCTTGCGACGACCCCCGTGCCGACCGGCGCGGGGGTCGTCGGCGTTCTGTGGAGGTCCCGATCGTGCCTGCTAGCGTCGCCGACATGCTCCTGTCCGAGGTCACCACGCTCCGTCTGGGCGGCCCGGCCCGCTCGGTCGTCGAGGCGACCACCGAGGACGAGCTGATCGCCGCCGTGCGCGCCGCTGACGAGGCCGGCGAGCCCGTCCTGCTGGTCGGCGGCGGCAGCAACCTCGTGGTCTCCGACGCCGGCTTCGAGGGCACCGTCGTGCTCGTCCGCACGCGCGGCATCGACGTCTCGGCCGACGCCTGCAGCGGCGCCATGGTCACCGTGGCGGCCGGGGAGAGCTGGGACGAGTTCGTCGCCCACGCCGTCGCCCACGACTGGGAGGGCGTCGAGGCGCTCGCCGGGATCCCGGGCTCGGTCGGTGCCACCCCGATCCAGAACGTCGGCGCCTACGGCCAGGAGGTCGCCGACACGATCGTCAGCGTCCGCGCGTGGGACCGTGCCGAGAAGCGGGTCCGCACGCTGATGTTCACCGACCTCGGGTTCGGCTACCGCCACAGCCGCTTCAAGGACGAGCCGGATCGCTTCGTGGTCCTCACCGTGGCGTTCCAGCTGCGCTTCGCCGGAGCGCTGAGCGCGCCCGTGCGCTACGCCGAGCTCGCCCGGCACCTGGGCGTGGAGGTCGGCGCCCGCGCCCGCCTGGCGCAGGTGCGCGAGACGGTGCTGGCGCTGCGGCGCGGCAAGGGCATGGTGCTCGACCCCCAGGACCACGACACGTGGAGCGCGGGGTCGTTCTTCACGAACCCGATCCTCACGGCCGACGAGGCCGCGAAGCTGCCGTCCGGGGCACCCCGGTTCGAGCAGGCCGACGGCTCGGTCAAGACGAGCGCGGCGTGGCTGATCGACCACGCGGGCTTCGAGAAGGGCTTCGGCCGGGGGCCCGTGGCCCTCTCCGGCAAGCACGTGCTCGCCCTGACGAACCGCGGCGGCGCCACCACGGCCGACCTGCTGGCACTGGCGCGCGAGGTCCGCGACGGCGTCGAGCGCGAGTTCGGGATCCGGCTGGTCAACGAGCCCGTGCTCGTCGGCGGCGACCGGCTCTAGGGCCGCCGCCGACGGCGCTCAGGCGAACAGCGAGATGAGCGAGAGCTCGGAGTAGTCCGAGCTGGTGTCCGAGGACGCGACGCCGGCGATGATCAGGACGATGAAGAACGCGAACGCGACGATGCCCAGGATCAGCAGCACGGTGCCGATGATGCCCAGGATGCGTCCGGCCTGCGCCTCGCCGCGACCGTCGTAGACGCCCGGGTTGGCGTCGATCTCTGCGACGGCGCGGTTGCCCATGACCCACGCGAAGGGCGCGAGGACGCTGCAGACGATGAGGCCGAGGATGCCCAGGATCAGCACCAGGGTGGCCTTCGGGTGCTTCGGCGGGGGACCGCCCCATTGCGGCTGGCCGGCGTAGGGCTGGCCGGGGCCGGGAGGCTGCGCGCCGTAGGGCTGCTGGCCGGGGTACGGCTGCTGCTGGCCCGGGTACGGCTGCTGGCCCGGGTACGGCTGCTGCTGCCCGGGGTACGGCTGCTGCTGCGGAGGCTGGGAGGACTGCTCGGGACCCGTCGGGTCGTTCGGCTGCTGGCCGGAGGGGTCGCCCGGGTACGACGGCGGCTGGTTCTCGCTCATGGGGTCATCGTTCCACGTTCGTCGGCCAGCCAGGCCTCGACACCCGCGAGTGCCGACGTCCTCAGGTCCTCGGGCGCCTGTGAGGCGCGCAGCGAGCGACGCGCCAGCTCCGCGAGCTCCTCGTCGCTGAAGTTCTGGGCCGCGCGCAGCAGGGCGTACTGGCCGGCCAGCCGGGTGCCGAACAGCAGCGGGTCGTCGGCCCCGAGGGCCACGTCGACCCCGGCCGCCATCAGCTCGCGCACCGGCACCTCGTCGATCGTGGCGTAGACGCCGAGCGACACGTTGGAGGCCGGACAGACCTCGAGCCCGATGCCGGCGTTCGCGATCGACTCGAGCAGGCGCGGGTCCTCCGCGGCGCGCACGCCGTGGCCGAGCCGGTGCGGAGCCAGGTGGGTGAGGCACTGGCGTACGTGCTCGGGGCCGCGGAGCTCACCGCCGTGGGGCACCAGCACCAGTCCCGCCCGGTCGGCGATGCGGAACGCAGGGCCGAAGGCCGAGGTGTCGCCGCGCCGCTCGTCGTTCGACAGCCCGAAGCCGTGGACGCCGCGCCCCGCGTACTGGCCGGCGAGCCGGGCGAGGGTGCGGGCGTCGAGGGGGTGGCGCGTCCGGTTCGCCGCGATGATCACGCTCATCCCGAGGCCCGTCGAGGCGGAGGCGTCGCGGACCGCGTCGATGACCAGGTCGGTGAACGCGGTGATCCCGCCGAACTTCGCGGCGTACCCTGAGGGGTCGACCTGGATCTCGGTCCAGACGCAGCCGTCGGCGCGATCGTCCTCGGCGGCCTCGCGGACGAGCCGGCGCACGTCGCCCTCGGTGCGCAGCACGGAGCGGGCCACGTCGTAGAGCCGCTGGAAGCGGAACCAGCCCTTCTCGTCGGCCGCGGAGAGCTGCGGCGGCCACTCCTCCACGAGGGCCGAGGGCAGGTGCACGCCGTCGCGCTCGGCCAGCTCGATCAGCGTGCCGTGGCGCATCGAGCCGGTGAAGTGCAGGTGCAGATGTGCCTTGGGGAGAGTCGTCAGCGGCCGCACGCGGCCATCGTGCCACGCGGCCCGGACGGGGGTTCGGGCAGCGCCGGGGACGCCCGGTTTCGCTTTCGTGGGCGAGGTGCGTACACTTGACGAAACCGGCGGAACTACCCTGTTTCGTCATGCCCGGAATCGGGCGGAGGGCACTGGCGCAACTGGTAGCGCATCGGTCTCCAAAACCGAAGGTTGGGGGTTCAAGTCCCTCGTGCCCTGCAAGGTCGGCCCCGAGCCGGCACCGTTCGACGAAGGAGCACCGTGAGCGAGAATCACGAACTGGCAGGGACGCGCACCAAGCGCACGTCCCCGCTGACGTTCTACCGCCAGGTGGTCGCCGAGCTGCGCAAGGTGGTGTGGCCGACCCGTCCGCAGGTCGTCAACTACTTCTTCGTCGTGCTCGTCTTCGTGCTGATCATGATGGCGTTCGTCGCCGCGCTGGACTACGGGTTCGGCAAGGCCGCCTTCGCCATCTTCGCCTAGACCAAGGACTGAAACCTCTGTGACCTCCGAATTCGACGAGAACGACGCGCCCGTGGACCAGACGTCCACCGAGGAGGCGTCGGTCGACGAGACCCCCGCCGCCGACGGCGTGGACGAGGTCGCTGACGTCGACACCGACGCCACCGACTCCGACGACACCGCGGCCGACGAGACCGAGGGCGCCGACGACACCGCCGAGGCCCCCGCGGCCGAGGACGAGGCCGCCGCCGACCCGCTGCAGGAGTTCCGCGACCGCCTCTGGAGCCAGCCCGGCGACTGGTACGTGATCCACACGTACGCCGGCATGGAGAAGCGCGTCCAGCAGAACCTCGAGAACCGCAAGGTCGCCCTCAACGCCGAGGACTTCATCCACGAGATCGTCGTCCCCACCGAAGAGGTCGCCGAGATCAAGAACGGCCAGCGCAAGCTCGTGCGCCGCACCGTGCTCCCGGGCTACGTGCTCGTGCGCATGGACCTCACCGACGACTCCTGGGGCGTCGTGCGCCACACCCCGTCGGTCACCGGCTTCGTCGGCAACGCCCACCAGCCGGTGCCGCTCAGCCTCAGCGAGGTCGAGAAGATGCTGGCCCCCGCGGTCGAGGCCGAGGTCGCCGCCGAGGCCACCGAGAGCGCCGAGAAGACCCAGCAGGCTGCCGCCGCCAAGGTCGAGTTCAGCGACTTCGCCGCGGGCGACTCGGTGCTCGTCATCGACGGCCCGTTCGCCACGCTGCACGCCACGATCACCGAGATCAACATCGACGGCCAGAAGGTCAAGGGCCTCGTCGAGATCTTCGGGCGCGAGACCTCGGTCGAGCTCCCGTTCGACTACATCCAGAAGGTTTGATCGCCCCGCGATCAAAGGTCAGGTCACCGCACTGAACGAGCGGTGACGGACTCAGAACGAACAACCAGTTAGAAGGACCCGAAATGCCTCCCAAGAAGAAGGTCGCGGCTGTCGTCAAGGTGCAGCTGCAGGCCGGCAAGGCCAACCCGGCGCCGCCCGTCGGCACCGCGCTCGGCCCGCACGGCGTCAACATCATGGACTTCTGCAAGGCGTACAACGCCCAGACCGAGTCCATGGCCGGCAACGTCATCCCCGTCGAGATCACGATCTACGAAGATCGCTCGTTCACGTTCGTCACCAAGACGCCCCCGGCCGCCGAGCTGATCAAGAAGGCCGCCGGCCTCTCCAAGGGCTCGTCCGTGCCGAACACCGACAAGGTCGGCAAGCTGACCAAGGATCAGGTGCGCGAGATCGCCCAGACCAAGATGCCCGACATCAACGCCAACGACATCGATGGCGCGATGAAGATCGTCGAGGGAACCGCCCGCTCCATGGGCGTCACCGTCGAGAAGTGATCACCCTCGGCGGTCCTCCGACCGCCGATCCCCGTGGGAGGGCCAGCTGGGCCCGCACCACACCTGGTAGCAACAGACAGCAATGTCTTGGAAATGAAGGAAACCAGTCATGACACAGCACAGCAAGGCGTACCGCGCCGTCGCCGAGAAGATCGACCGCGACGCCCTGTACACGCCCCTGCAGGCCACCACCCTGGCCAAGGAGTCCGGCTCCAAGAAGTACGACTCGACCGTCGACGCCGTCGTGCGTCTCGGCGTCGATCCCCGTAAGGCCGACCAGATGGTGCGCGGCACCGTCAACCTGCCGCACGGGACCGGCAAGACCGCCCGGGTCCTGGTCTTCGCCACCGGCGCCAACGCCGATGCCGCTCGTGAGGCCGGCGCCGACTTCGTCGGTGCCGACGAGCTCGTCGACAAGATCAACGGCGGCTGGCTCGACTTCGACGCCGTCGTCGCCACGCCCGACATGATGGGCAAGGTCGGCCGCCTGGGCCGCGTCCTCGGTCCGCGCAACCTGATGCCGAACCCGAAGACCGGCACCGTCACCACCGACGTCGCCAAGGCCGTCGGCGACATCAAGGGCGGCAAGATCGAGTTCCGCGTCGATCGTCACGCCAACGTGCACTTCGTGGTGGGCAAGGCGTCGTTCACCGCCGAGCAGCTCGCCGAGAACTACGGCACGGCGATCGAGGAGATCCTGCGTCTCAAGCCGGCCAGCTCGAAGGGCCGCTACATCAAGCGGGCCACCATCTCCACCACGAACGGCCCCGGCATCCCGGTCGACCCGACGCGCGCGCGCAACTTCGCGTCCGACGACGAGGCCTGAGCCAGCAGTTCAGCCGACGACGCCGCCCTCCGCACGGAGGGCGGCGTCGCGTCTTTCCCGGGCCCGGGCCCGCGGGCCGGGCATGATGGGGCGATGACCGATCGACGCCCCCGCTGGGTCTACGAGGCCGGCGACGAGCCCGACCCGCGCTTCAGCCTGGCCAACGAGCGCACCTTCCTGGCCTGGGTCCGGACGTCGATCGCGGTCATGGCCGGCGCCGTCGCGCTGTACAGCCTCGAGCTGCCCGGGCCCGACGGCCCCCGCACCGTCGTGCTCGTGCTCCTGCTCATCTTCGCGGCCGGGTGCGCGGTGATGTCGTGGCTGCGCTGGGCCAAGGTCGAGCGCGCCATGCGCCGGCGCGAGCCCCTGCCGGCCTTCACGTCCGCGCCGGTGGTCGCGCTCGCGCTCGTTCTCATGGCCATCGTCCTGGCGTTCGTGGTCGTCGTCTGAGCGAGCTGAGCACGGCGAACGCCCTCTCGGTGAGGAAACGGCGAGTACTGTCGCAGGCATGAGGAAGTCGCTCAAGGTCTCGCTCGCCGCCACGATCCTGGCGCTCACTTCCGCGTGCGGCGCCGGTGGTGCCGATCTCACCGCCGCCGACGGCACGTCGAGCCCGGCGAAGGCAGCAGCGGCCGCGGCCGCTGCCGATCCGCTCACGCAGGAGAACTTCGTCGAGCGGCTCACGGCGGCCCAGCTCGCCGCCGGCAGTGCCCACGTCGAGATGGACGACGGGGTCGACATGCGCGGCGACGTCCGTCTGGCCGAGGACCTCGAGGGCACGGAGGCGCGGGTCACGATGGGCGCCGGGTCGATGCTGATGGACCTGCGGGTCGTCGACGGCATCGTCTACCTCAAGCTGGGCGAGCTCAGCGGTGGCAAGTTCATCCGGGTGGACCTGAACGATCCGAAGGACCCCGTCGGCCAGCACTTCGGATCCATGGCCGGGCAGGTCGATCCCACGAAGCATCTGAAGGTGTTCAGCGACGCGCTCGTCGAGTTCGACGACCAAGGGCCCGGCGGCGAGATCGACGGCGTCGAGACCATGAAGCTGCGGCTCGTGCTCGACGCCTCCAAGGCGCTCCAGGACCACGAGGCAGGCGGCCCCGGCCTCGGCGCCAAGGCCCCGAAGCAGCTCGAGTACACCCTCTACGTCGGCTCGGACGACCTGCTGCGCCGACTGACGATGGACATCGCGGGCTCCACGAAGACGATGGACTGGTCCAAGTGGGGCGAGCCCGTCGAGGTGAAGGCCCCGCCGGCCGACCAGGTCACCGACAGCAGCCGGCTGGGCGACCTGGGGCGCCTCATGGAGGGCTCCCGGAAGAGCTGATCCGGGCCCGATTTGGAGGAACGGCGGGCCGCCACCTAGACTGGCAGAACCGAAGACCGCCGGTGGTGTCTCCCACGAGTCACCCGAAGTGCCCGTCAGGGCGACCCGCGCAGGTGCAGATCAGGGTCCGTCCCTGCGTTCACATGAGCGTCCTGTGCCCACGCACGGGGCGCTTTTCTCGTGCAGGCGTTCTTCGCATGACAGTGAAGGAGACCCATGGCACGCCCGGACAAGGCAGCAGCCGTCGCCGATCTCGCGGAGAGCTTCCGCGAGTCCAACGGCGCGGTGCTCACCGAGTACCGCGGCCTCAACGTCAAGCAGCTGCAGGATCTGCGGCGCGCGCTTGGCGATGCCGCGAGCTATGCCGTCGCCAAGAACACGCTGACCAAGATCGCCGCCAAGGACGCCGGAATCGAGCTCGACGAGTCGCTGCTCACCGGCCCCACCGCGATCGCCTTCATCACGGGCGACGCGGTCGAAGCGGCAAAGGGTCTGCGCGACTTCGCGAAGGCTAACCCCTCTCTCGTCGTCAAGGGCGGCTTCCTCGATGGGAAGCAGCTCGACGCCGAGGAGATCACGAAGCTGGCCGACCTCGAGTCGCGCGAGGTCCTCCTCGCCAAGCTCGCGGGTGGCTTGAAGGCCAACCTGGCCAAGGCCGCGGGGCTGTTCAACGCTCCGCTGTCGCAGGCAGCCCGCACCTTCGCGGCGCTGCAGGCGAAGGCCGAAGCCGATCCGTCGGTCCTGGCTGCGGGTGCTCCCGCCGCCGAGACCGCCGAGCAGGCACCTGCCGACGAGGCCCCCGCGGCCGAGTCGGCCACCGAGAACGTCGAGACCGACGTCACCGAGGGCTGAACCGCCCGATTCCCATCGGGACCCCCTCGGGGTCTCATTGCAGAAAGGACGCCAAAATGGCGAAGCTGAGCACCGACGAACTGTTGGACGCCTTCAAGGAGATGACGCTGATCGAGCTCTCTGAGTTCGTGAAGCAGTTCGAGGACACCTTCGAGGTCACCGCTGCTGCCCCGGTCGCCGTGGCCGCTGCGGGCGCCCCCGCCGCTGGTGGCGGCGATGCCGCCGCTGCCGAGGAGAAGGACGAGTTCGACGTCGTCCTCGAGGCCGCCGGCGACAAGAAGATCCAGGTCATCAAGGAGGTCCGTGGCCTCACGAGCCTGGGCCTCAAGGAGGCCAAGGATCTCGTCGAGAGCGCCCCCAAGGCCGTCCTGGAGGGCGTCAACAAGGACGCTGCCGAGAAGGCCAAGGAGGCCCTCGAGGCCGCCGGCGCCACGATCACCCTCAAGTGATCCACGGCTGACTGCTCGCGCGAGAGCGCTCGTTCCCCTCGGGGGACGGGCGCTCTCGCCGTTTCCGGGGGAGTTCGAATTCACCGGGAGGAAAGGGGAAACGAAAGATCGTTCCCGATCATCGCGACGATGTCAAGGCCCGGGGTTGATTTCGGTGTGTCGTCGCGATAGCATGAAGGTTCGCGCCTACTTTGTCATGCCCTTGAACGGTCCTGCCCGCTGTGTGCAGGACTTGACGGGGTCCCCGAAGCATGCGCGCGCACGGCACCAGTCGTGCGGGTTGGGCGGCGTGAGCCGCGCAACACAACTGAAGAGTACAGAACCGCCACGTTCATCGCATGCGAGTTCCTTCGGAAGGACTTCTCTTGGCCGCCTCGCGTACCGCCGCACCCACGAACACCACCTCGCGCATCTCGTTCGCGAAGATCGCAGAACCGCTCGAGGTTCCTGAACTTCTCTCCCTGCAGACCGACAGCTTCGACTGGCTGATCGGCAGCGACGCCTGGCGCGAGCGCGTCGAGGCCGATCTGGCCGCCGGACGCAACGACGTCTCGGCCAAGTCCGGTCTGGAGGAGATCTTCGAGGAGATCAGCCCCATCGAGGACTTCTCCGAGACGATGAGCCTGTCCTTCCGCGACCACCGGTTCGAGCCGGCGAAGTACTCGGTCGAGGACTGCAAGGACCGCGACGTCACCTACGCCGCCCCGCTGTTCGTCACCGCCGAGTTCATGAACAACGAGACCGGCGAGATCAAGAGCCAGACCGTCTTCATGGGCGAGTTCCCGCTCATGACCGACAAGGGCACCTTCATCATCAACGGCACCGAGCGTGTCGTCGTCTCCCAGCTCGTCCGCTCGCCGGGCGTGTACTTCGAGCGCACCCCCGACAAGACGTCCGACAAGGACATCTTCACGGCGCGCGTCATCCCGTCGCGCGGTGCGTGGCTGGAGTTCGAGATCGACAAGCGCGACATCGTCGGCGTCCGTCTCGACCGCAAGCGCAAGCAGTCCGTCACGATGCTGCTCAAGGCGCTGGGCTTCACCGAGGACGCGATCCTCGAGCAGTTCGGCCAGTACGAGTCCATCCGCATCACGATGGAGAAGGACTCGGTCCGCAGCGAGATCGTGCGCGAGGAGCTCGAGAAGAAGGCTCGCGACGCCGCCGTCACCACCGAGATGGTCGACGCCGAGGTCACGCGTCGCTCGCTCATCGACATCTACCGCAAGCTGCGTCCGGGCGAGCCGCCGTCGGTCGAGGCCGCGCAGACCCTGCTCGAGAACTACTACTTCAACCCGAAGCGGTACGACACGGCCAAGGTCGGTCGCCACAAGATCAACAAGAAGCTCGGCACCGACGCGGCGTTCGACCAGCAGACGCTGACGCTCGACGACGTCGTGGCCACGATCCGCTACGTCGTGGCCCTGCACGACGGCGCCGCCGAGCTCGAGACCCCGGCCGGCACCGTCCCGGTCGAGGCCGACGACATCGACCACTTCGGCAACCGTCGCATGCGCACGGTCGGCGAGCTGATCCAGAACCAGCTCCGCACCGGCCTGGCCCGCATGGAGCGTGTCGTGCGCGAGCGGATGACGACCCAGGACGTCGAGGCCATCACGCCGCAGACCCTGATCAACATCCGTCCGATCACGGCCGCGCTGAAGGAGTTCTTCGGCACCAGCCAGCTGTCGCAGTTCATGGACCAGAACAACCCGCTCGCGGGCCTGACGCACAAGCGTCGTCTGTCGGCCCTCGGCCCGGGTGGTCTGTCGCGTGAGCGCGCCGGCTACGAGGTCCGCGACGTCCACCCGTCGCACTACGGCCGCATGTGCCCGATCGAGACCCCGGAAGGCCCGAACATCGGCCTGATCGGCTCGCTCGCGTCGTTCGGACGGATCAACCCGTTCGGCTTCGTCGAGACGCCGTACCGCCGCGTCATCGACGGCAAGGTCAGCACGCAGATCGACTACCTGACCGCCACCGACGAGGACCGTTTCATCGTCGCCCAGGCGAACTCGATCCTCAACGAGGACGGCTCGTTCGCCGAGGACGCCGTGCTGGTGCGCCAGCGCGGCGGCGAGGCCGAGCTCCGCCCGGCCGAAGAGGTCGACTACATGGACGTCTCGCCGCGCCAGATGGTGTCGGTCGCGACCGCCCTGATCCCGTTCCTCGAGCACGACGATGCGAACCGCGCGCTCATGGGCGCCAATATGCAGCGTCAGGCCGTCCCGCTGATCCGCAACGACGCCCCGCTCGTCGGCACCGGCATGGAGTTCCGTGCCGCCGTCGACGCCGGTGACGTCACCGTCGCCAAGAAGCCCGGCGTCGTCAAGGAGGTCTCGGCGGACTCCGTCGAGATCATGGAGGACGAGGGCACGTACACCACGTACCGCCTGGCGAAGTTCCGTCGCTCGAACCAGGGCACCTGCACGAACCAGCGCCCGCTGGTCCGTGAGGGGCAGCGGGTCGAGGTCGGCACGCCGCTGGCCGACGGTCCCTGCACCGACGAGGGCGAGATGGCGCTGGGCACCAACCTGCTCGTCGCCTTCATGCCCTGGCAGGGTCACAACTACGAGGACGCGATCATCCTGTCCCAGCGTGTCGTCCAGGACGACCTGCTGACCTCGATCCACATCGAGGAGCACGAGGTCGACGCCCGCGACACCAAGCTGGGCCCGGAGGAGATCACGCGCGACGTCCCGAACGTCAGCGAGGAGACCCTCGCCAACCTCGACGAGCGCGGCATCATCCGCATCGGCGCCGAGGTCGGCAACGGTGACATCCTCGTCGGCAAGGTCACGCCCAAGGGCGAGACCGAGCTGACCCCCGAGGAGCGCCTGCTGCGCGCGATCTTCGGCGAGAAGGCGCGCGAGGTGCGCGACACCTCGCTCAAGGTCCCGCACGGCGAGTCCGGCACCGTCATCGGCGTGCGCGTCTTCGACGCGTCCGAGGGTGACGAGCTCAGCCCCGGCGTGAACCAGCTGGTGCGTGTCTACGTGGCCCAGAAGCGCAAGATCAGTCACGGTGACAAGCTCGCCGGCCGTCACGGCAACAAGGGCGTCATCGCGAAGATCCTGCCCGTCGAGGACATGCCGTTCCTCGAGGACGGCACCGCGGTCGACATCGTGCTCAACCCGCTGGGCGTGCCCGGTCGAATGAACGTCGGTCAGGTCCTGGAGAACCACCTCGGGTGGATCGCCAAGGCCGGCTGGGAAGTTCCGGCCGAGAACAAGGAGGAGTGGGCCGAGCGCCTGCGCAAGATCGGTGCCGACACGGCCCCCGCGAACACGAACATCGCCACCCCGGTGTTCGACGGTGCGCGCGAGGACGAGATCTCCGGTTTGCTCTCCAACACGCGTCCGAACCGCGACGGCGACCGCATGGTCGGCCCGGACGGCAAGGCACGTCTGTTCGACGGTCGCACCGGCGAGCGGTTCCCCGATCCCATCAGCGTCGGCTACATGTACATGCTGAAGCTTCACCACCTGGTCGACGACAAGATCCACGCGCGCTCGACCGGCCCGTACTCGATGATCACCCAGCAGCCGCTCGGCGGTAAGGCCCAGTTCGGTGGCCAGCGCTTCGGTGAGATGGAGGTCTGGGCCCTCGAGGCCTACGGCGCCGCGTACGCGCTGCAGGAGCTGCTGACGATCAAGTCCGACGACATCGTCGGTCGCGTCAAGGTGTACGAAGCCATCGTGAAGGGCGAGAACGTCCCCGAACCGGGTATCCCCGAGTCGTTCAAGGTTCTCGTCAAGGAGATGCAGTCCCTGTGTCTCAACGTCGAAGTGCTCTCCGCCGACGGCTCCGCCGTCGAGATGAAGGACTCCGAGGAGGAGTTCTTCCGCGCTGCCGAAGAGCTCGGTATCGACCTGTCCCGCCGCGAGCCGTCGTCCGTCGACGAGCTCTGAGCACCACCGATACCGACCACTTCGACTCTGCTCCATCTTTGAAAGGGAAAGAAGACACCGTGCTCGACGTGAACTTCTTCGATCAGCTCAAGATCGGTCTCGCGACCGCCGACGACATCCGCAACTGGTCGTTCGGCGAGGTCAAGAAGCCGGAGACGATCAACTACCGCACGCTCAAGCCCGAGCGTGACGGACTCTTCTGCGAGAAGATCTTCGGTCCCACCCGGGACTGGGAGTGCTACTGCGGCAAGTACAAGCGCGTGCGCTTCAAGGGCATCATCTGTGAGCGCTGCGGCGTCGAGGTGACCCGCTCCAAGGTGCGCCGTGAGCGGATGGGCCACATCGAGCTCGCCGCCCCGGTCACGCACATCTGGTACTTCAAGGGCGTGCCGAGCCGGCTGGGCTACCTGCTGGACCTGGCGCCGAAGGACCTGGAGAAGGTCATCTACTTCGCGGCCTACATGATCACCTCGGTCGACGACGATGCGCGTCATCGTGACCTCGACAGCCTCGAGGGCAAGATCCGCCAGGAGATCGACCAGATCGAGAACCGCAAGAACGGCGCGATCAACGCCCGGGCGATCAAGCTCGAGGAGGACGTCGCGGCGCTCGAGGCCGAGGAGGCCAAGGCGGCCGAGCTGCGCAAGGTCCGCGATGCGGCCGAGCGTGAGATGGGCCAGCTGCGCGATCGCCATGACCGTGAGATCGCGCGCATCCAGGAGGTCTGGGACCGGTTCAAGAACCTCAAGGTCCAGGACCTCGAGGGTGACGAGCTGCTGTTCCGCGAGATGCAGTACCGCTTCGGCAAGTACTTCGAGGGCTACATGGGCGCTGCGGCGATCCAGAAGCGCCTGCAGGACTTCGACCTCGACGCCGAGGCCGAGCTGCTGCGCGAGATCATCGCCACGGGCAAGGGTCAGCGCAAGACCCGTGCCCTCAAGCGCCTCAAGGTCGTCTCGGCCTTCATGGGCAGCGAGAACAACCCGGCGGGCATGGTCCTGGACGCCGTCCCGGTGATCCCGCCGGAGCTGCGCCCGATGGTCCAGCTCGACGGTGGCCGTTTCGCGACGTCCGACCTGAACGACCTGTACCGCCGCGTCATCAACCGCAACAACCGCCTCAAGCGACTGCTCGATCTCGGCGCGCCCGAGATCATCGTCAACAACGAGAAGCGGATGCTGCAGGAGGCCGTGGACTCGCTGTTCGACAACGGCCGTCGTGGCCGTCCCGTCACGGGTCCGGGCAACCGCCCGCTGAAGTCGATCTCCGACATGCTCAAGGGCAAGCAGGGTCGCTTCCGTCAGAACCTGCTCGGCAAGCGCGTCGACTACTCGGGCCGTTCGGTCATCGTCGTCGGCCCGCAGCTCAAGCTGCACCAGTGCGGTCTGCCCAAGCAGATGGCGCTCGAGCTGTTCAAGCCGTTCGTGATGAAGCGTCTGGTCGACCTGAACCACGCGCAGAACATCAAGAGCGCCAAGCGCATGGTCGAGCGTGCTCGCCCGGTCGTGTGGGACGTGCTCGAAGAGGTCATCACCGAGCACCCCGTGCTGCTGAACCGCGCGCCCACCCTGCACCGTCTGGGCATCCAGGCGTTCGAGCCGCAGCTCATCGAGGGCAAGGCCATCCAGATCCACCCGCTCGTCTGCTCGGCCTTCAACGCCGACTTCGACGGTGACCAGATGGCCGTGCACCTGCCGCTGTCGGCCGAGGCGCAGGCCGAGGCCCGCGTCCTGATGCTCTCGACGAACAACATCCTCAAGCCGTCGGACGGCCGACCGGTCACCATGCCCACCCAGGACATGATCATCGGTCTGTACTTCCTCACGCTCGACCGTGACGGTCACGTGGGCGAGGGCCGTGCGTTCAGCTCGCCCTCCGAGGCGACGATGGCGTTCGAGCGGGGCGAGATCACGCTGCAGAGCAAGGTCAAGATCCGCATCAACGGCGAGATCCGCGACACGACGCTCGGCCGGGCGATCTTCAACGACACGCTCCCGGACGACTACCCGTTCGTGAACTTCCAGGTCGGCAAGAAGGAGCTCGGCGTCATCGTCAACGACCTCGCCGAGCGCTACAGCAAGGTCGACGTGGCCGTCGCGCTGGACAACCTGAAGGACGCCGGCTTCCACTGGGCGACCCGCTCGGGCGTCACCATCTCGATGGACGACGTGGTCAGCCCGCAGGAGAAGGGCAAGATCCTCGAGAAGTACGAGGGTCAGGCCGCCAAGGTGCAGCAGCAGTTCGACCGCGGTCTCATCACCGAGGACGAGCGTCGCCAGGAGCTCATCGAGATCTGGACCCAGGCCACGGCCGAGGTCGCGGGCACGATGGAGGAGATGTTCAAGGCCAGCGGGGACAACCCGATCTGGATGATGGTCAACTCCGGTGCTCGAGGCAACATGATGCAGCTGCGTCAGATCGCCGCCATGCGAGGCCTGGTCGCCAACCCGAAGGGCGAGATCATCCCGCGCCCGATCAAGGCGAACTACCGCGAGGGCCTGTCGGTCGTCGAGTACTTCATCGCGACCCACGGCGCTCGTAAGGGCCTGGCCGACACCGCGCTGCGTACGGCCGACTCGGGTTACCTGACCCGTCGTCTGGTCGACGTCAGCCAGGACGTCATCATCCGCGAGGAGGACTGCGGCACCGAGCGTGGTCTGCCCAAGGTGATCGCGACGCGCCTCGACGACGGCACCCTTGTGGCCGCCGAGAACGTCGAGACCTCGGCCTACGCCCGCAACGCCGCGGTGGACATCGTCCACCCGGAGTCGGGCGAGGTGCTGGTCGGTGCGGGCGAGGACCTCGGCGACGTCGAGATCCACCAGCTCATCGCCGCCGGCGTCGAGTCGATCAAGGTGCGCACGGTCCTGACCTGCGACGCCAAGACCGGCACGTGCGCCAAGTGCTACGGCCGTTCGCTGGCCACCGGCAAGCTCGTCGACATCGGCGAGGCCGTCGGCACCATCGCGGCCCAGTCGATCGGTGAGCCCGGCACCCAGCTGACGATGCGTACCTTCCACACCGGCGGTGTGGCCGGTGACGACATCACTCACGGTCTGCCGCGCGTCGTCGAGCTCTTCGAGGCTCGTCAGCCCAAGGGCAAGGCGCCGATCACCGAGGCCGCCGGTCGCGTCACGATCGACGACTCCGACAAGGGTCGCAAGATCGTGGTCACGCCCGACGACGGTGCCGAGCCGATGGAGTACCCCGTCACGAAGCGCGCGCGCCTGCAGGTGCAGGACGGCGACTCGGTCGAGGTCGGCGACCAGCTCACGCACGGTACGCCCGATCCGCAGGAGGTCCTGCGCATCCTGGGTGTCCGCAAGGCGCAGGAGCACCTCGTGGACGAGGTCCAGGAGGTCTACCGCAGCCAGGGTGTGGCGATCCACGACAAGCACATCGAGATCATCGTGCGCCAGATGCTCCGTCGCGTGACGGTCATCGAGCAGGGTGACGCGAAGCTGATCCCCGGCGATCTCGCGGACCGCGCGATCTTCGAGGAGGAGAACCGTCGCGTCGTCGCCGAGGGTGGCACCCCCGCCTCCGGCCGTCCGGTGCTGATGGGCATCACGAAGGCCTCGCTGGCCGTCGAGTCCTGGCTGTCGGCCGCCTCCTTCCAGGAGACGACCCGCGTCCTCACCGAGGCCGCGATCCAGGGCAAGTCGGACTCGCTGCGCGGTCTGAAGGAGAACATCATCATCGGCAAGCTGATCCCGGCCGGCACCGGCCTGGAGCGGTACCGCAACATCCGGGTCGAGCCGACCGAGGAGGCGCGTCAGAACGCCTACGCGGTCACCGGCTACGACAGCTTCGACTACCAGTTCGGAGCCTCGGACGCGGCGCCGGTGGCGTTGGACGACTACGACTTCAGCTTCGACAAGTGAGTCACTGAGTCACGCGAAGGGGCCCTGCCGATCCGGCAGGGCCCCTTCGTCGTGCCCGGGATGGGCGGTGGGTCAGCGGAGGTGGTGTCCCAGCGGGCGGTGGTGCCGCGACGGGTAGGCCGGCTCGAGGCCGCGGTCCCACACGTCCGGGTGCTCGCCCTGGAAGTGGTCGGTGTCCTCGCTGGGGTCGCGGAACATCCAGGTCAGGCGCGGCTCGAAGACCGGCCGGAACACCGTGGCCACCGGCTTGGTCATCAGCAGGTTCGCCACGATGAGCGCCGTGACGATGCAGCCGAGCACGGCGGTCGCGCCGTAGGGCTCGATGCGGGCCCACAGGTCGTAGTGGCGGTCGAGCCACAGGATCACGAACCCGTGCAGCAGGTAGCAGTAGAAGGTGCGGCCGCCGAGCGTCGTGGTCCACGAGCGACCGCGGGGGATGAGCGACAGGGCCGCGAGGGTCAGCACCAGCGCGATGACCATCAGCAGCGCGCGGATCGCGACGCCCTCGAGCGGCGCCGCGTCGAGCTCGTCGTAGCGCGCCTTCCACAGCAGCCAGGTCGTGGTGGGCCAGCGGTCCGCCCACGACTGGGCGAAGAGCTGGCAGGCGACGAACGCACCGACCAGCAGCGCCACCGAGACGACGCGGATCCGGGTGCGCCCGAGCCGCAGGAACATGTCGCGGTCGAAGTGCAGGCCGATCACGTAGAACGGCAGCAGGCCCAGCACCTTCGGCAGGGCCAGGACGTTGGGGATCTCGATCAGGCCGGCCAGCAGGGAGATCAGCACCGCGGTGGTGATCGGGTACTTCAGCGCCCGCCAGATCGGGGTGGTGAGCCGCCAGATGAACAGCGCCGCGAGGAACCAGCCGAGCCACTGCGGCGACAGGATCATCAGGTGCTCGGGCTCGCCGTCGTAGTGGCGGGTGATCAGCTGCAGGCCGGTCTCGACGATCAGGTACGGCACGATCAGGGTGGAGACGATGCGGCGGATCTGGCGGAAGTCGCCGACGTAGTGCCGGGCGGTGTAGCCCGAGATCAGCACGAAGAACGGCATGTGGAACGAGTAGATCCACGTGTAGACGCCCCGGGCGGAGTCCATCACCACCAGCTCGGTGAGCGAGTGCCCGATCACGACCAGGAGCATGACCCAGTACCGCGCGTTGTCGAGGTACGCGACACGTTCCTTCGGCGCTGAGGTGCTGACCGGCAGCGGATCGAGGCGGCTCATCGCCTCGACTCTAGTAGTTCCCGGCCGCGCCGCAGCCCGTGCGATTCCGCGGTGGGATCAGGCCGGAGGCGTCAGGAAGAGCGAGAGGTAGTTGCCCCGCGCCGAGAGCGTGTGCACCGTGCGCACGCCCGTGCCGTCGGCCCTCGTGCCCCACGTCGTGATGATGACCTCGTTGAGGTCGGCCACGACGTCGCGCTCGAGGGCGCCCTCGACGCGCTCGCTGGTGAAGGTCTCGGCGACCTCGGTGGCGATGGAGGCGCGCAGCGTGGTCATCGTGGCGAACGGCGGACGCTGGCCCGACAGCAGGACGGTGGCGCTCGACGGCGGCAGGTAGCCGTCGATGACGGGCTCCGTGGCGGGGGCGTCCTCGTCCATCTTGGGCCAGATCCAGTCGGTCTTCTCGGTGGTGTCCTCGACCTCGACGGGGTCCTCGAGCTCCTCGGGAGTGCGATCCTCCTGGCCGGTGCGGGGATCGCCGACGTAGGAGAGGTCGAGGCGCATCACGGGCCGCTCGAGCGAGGCGAAGTTGCCGGTGCGGGTGGAGACGCGTCCGGGATCCACGGTCAGGTGCACGCGCAGGTCGCGCCCGCCCGGGCTCGTGCCGGTGATGTCGAGGTCGCAGCCCGTGACGCGGCGGTCCTTCGCCTGGCAGTACGCGGACAGGTCGTCGGTGACGATGTCGGACTCGGGCAGCAGGACGTCGAGCTCGGCGAGCATCCGGCGCACGACGAGCGTCGGGTTCCCGTCGACGCGCATCAGCGAGACGAACGTGTCGGGCTTCGGCGGATCGTCGAGGTCCTCGAAGAGGTCGCCCTCGGGGCGGGTGTCCACGGTGGGAGTTGGTGTGGGGGTGGGCGTGGTGTCGGTGCCCTCCTCCTCGGCCTCCTCGGCGTCCTCCAGCGCCTGCTCCGCGCGCACGGCGTCGAGCTCGGGCTTGAAGGCGTCGATCAGGCGCTCGCTGCGGTAGCGAACCAGGGGACCGAGCTGAGTGGCGCCGGCGGGAACGCTCAGCCCGTAGGCGATCGGGCTCGCCGGACCGGACTCGTGCGAGTCGATCTCGGGCGGCACGGTGGTGCGGTCGGCGCTGGGCACACCCCCGTCGGACGTGCAGCCGGTCAACGTCAGGAGCGCCGTCGTCGCGGCGATGGCAGCAGTCAGACGGCGCATCGAATCCCTTGGTAGATGTGGACCACCCAAGGTTACAAGGTGGCGCCGTATGGTTCTGTCCATGATCGTCCCGAGGCGACCGTGACCACACGGACGACCGCCACCGACCGGGTCTTCGCGCTGCTGCGCGAGCAGATCGTCGGCGGCGAGCTCGCGGCGGGATCGCAGCACTCCATCTACCGGCTGTCCGAGCAGCTCGACGTCTCCCGCACCCCGGTCCGCGAGGCCGTGCTGCGGCTGGCCGACCTCGGTCTGGTCGAGATCGAGCGCAACCGGGGCGTGCGCATCCGCGGCGTGACCGTGGCCGACGTCCGCGAGGTCTTCGAGCTGAGGCTGCTGCTCGAGGTGCCGGCCGCCGCGGCAGCGGCGCGCCTCGCCGACCGCGCCCTGCTGGACGAGCTGGCCGCCAACGTCGAGGCGACCCGGGCCCACGCGGAGGCCGGGCGCCGGACCGACTTCACCCGGGTCGACCGCGACTTCCACTCGCTCGTGGCGTCCGCGGTGCGCAATCCACGGCTGGAGGCGGAGGTCACCCGCCTGCGCGACTCGATCCAGGCGCGGGGCGTCTCCACCTTCGGGCGCTCGCGCCCCCTGGGTGAGGTGGCCGCCGAGCACGCTCCCGTGGCGGAGGCGGTCGCGGCCCGCCAGCCCGAGGCCGCAGCCGCACGGATGGCGGCGCACCTCGAGCGCACCGGGACGCTGCTGATGCGCCAGGTGGCGGGACCGGGGGAGACCGTCGACCTGGCGTGGGCCGACGACGTCCGCGGAGCCACCGCGGCCGCGGGGAGTAGCATGCTACTGACGGACTCCGCGGACGAAGGACACCGATGACCACGCCTCCCCTCGAGCGCACGCACACTGCCGGCGACGTCCTGTCGGCGCTGGACCGCGCCGGGGTGCGCGACGTCGACTCCTCGTCGCTGGCGCGCGCGCTCTACAGCTCCGACGCCTCGCTCTACCGGGTCGAGCCGACCGTGGTCGTCCGCCCGCACGACATCGACGAGGTCCACGCCGTCGTCGAGGCGTGCCGCACCACCGGTACCCCGCTCACCTCCCGCGGCGCCGGCACCTCGATCGCCGGCAACGCGATCGGCACGGGCGTCGTGCTCGACTTCTCGCGCCACATGAACCGCATCCACGCGATCGACGAGGCCACGCGCACCGCGCAGGTCCAGCCGGGGGTCGTGCACGCGACGCTCCAGCGCGCGGCCGCGCCGGCGGGACTGCGCTACGGGCCCGATCCGTCCACCCACACGCGGTGCACGGTGGGCGGGATGATCGGCAACAACGCCTGCGGCAACCGCGCGCTGGGCTACGGGCGCAGCGCCGACAACGTGGCCGCCCTCGACCTGCTGACGATGTCGGGGGACCGGTTCCAGGTGGGCCGCGACGTCACGGTGGCGTCCGACCGGCTCGAGCGGCTCCGCTCGCTCGTGGGCGCCAACCTCTCCACCGTCCGCACCGAGTTCGGCCGCTTCGGCCGCCAGGTGTCGGGCTACAGCCTCGAGCACCTGCTGCCCGAGCGCGGCTTCGACGTCGCCTCCTTCATGGCCGGCACCGAGGGCACGCTCGCGGTGATGCTGGGCGCCACGGTCGACCTCGTCGCCGACGCGTCGGTCCGCCACCTCGTCGTGCTGTCCTTCCCCTCGATGGCCGAGGCCGCCGACCACGTCCCGGCGATCCTGCCGTTCGAGCCGATCGCGTGCGAGGGGCTCGGCGGTCGCATCGTCGAGGTCTACCGCGCGGCGAACGGCGTCTCGTCCGTTCCGGAGCTGCCCGAGGGCGACGGCTTCCTCTACGTCGAGCTGGCAGGGGACGACGCGGCCGAGCTGCGCGCCCGGGCCGATCGGGTCGTCCGCGCCTCGGGTGCGCTCGGCCACCGCCACGTCACCTCCCCGATCGAGCAGTCGGTCCTGTGGAGGATCCGCGAGGAGGGCGCCGGCCTGGCGTCCCGCGCCTGGGACCGCCCGGCGCTCGCCGGCTGGGAGGACGCCGCCGTCCCGCCCGAGCGGCTGGGGGAGTACCTCCGCGGCTTCGAGGCACTGCTCGACCAGCACGGCCTGCACGGCACCCTGTTCGGCCACTTCGGCGACGGCTGCGTGCACGTGCGCATCGACTTCCCGCTCGACGCGCCCGACGGCCGCCGGGGGTTCCGGTCCTTCCTCACCGATGCCGCCACGCTGACCGCCTCGTACGGCGGCTCCTTCTCCGGCGAGCACGGCGACGGCCGGGCCCGGTCCGAGCTGCTGCCCCTCATGTACTCGCCGGAGGCCGTCTCCCTGTTCGAGCAGGTCAAGGCGGTCTTCGACCCCGACGACCTGATGAACCCGGGCGTCCTCGTGCGACCCCGTCCGCTCGACGCCGACCTGCGCGGCATGGGCGCCGGCTGGCCCGCCGGCCTTCCCGGGCAGCGGCGCGGACTCAAGCTGCTGCACGACGACGGCGACTTCGGCGCCGCGGTGCACCGGTGCACGGGAGTGGGCAAGTGCCTCGCGGCGCCCGCGTCCGGCGTCATGTGTCCCTCGTTCCAGGCCACCCGCCAAGAGAAGGACTCCACGCGTGGTCGAGCCCGCGTGCTGCAGGAGATGATCGACGGGCGTCTCGTCGACGGCGGCTGGAGCAGCCCGGAGGTGCACGAGGCGCTCGACCTGTGCCTGTCGTGCAAGGGGTGCCTGGGCGACTGCCCCACCGGTGTGGACATGGCCAGCTACAAGTCCGAGGTGCTGCACCAGACCTACCGCGGCAAGCTGCGGCCCCGCAGTCACTACGTCCTGGGCCGGCTCCCGTTGTGGGCGCGACTCACCGCACCGGTCGCGCGCCTGGCGAACCTGGCCCTGCGCACGCCGGGCGTCGCGCACCTCGCCCGTTGGGTGGCGGGCGTCGACCAGCGCCGCAGCCTGCCCGCCTTCGCGACCCGCACCTTCTCCAAGGTCCTGGCGCGGGAGGAGCGTGCCACCGGCGGCGATCCCGTGCTGCTGTGGGCCGACTCCTTCACCGAGTACTTCTCCACCGACGCCGGCCGGGCGGCCGTGCGCCTGCTCGAGTCGGCCGGGTACGAGATCCGGCTGCTCGAGCGCCAGCAGTGCTGCGGGCTCACCTGGATCTCGACCGGCCAGCTCGACCAGGCCGCCGAGCTGGCGGGCGCTGCCGTCGACCAGCTGCACCCCTACGTCGCGGCCGGGATCCCGGTGGTCGGCCTCGAGCCCTCGTGCCTCGCGGTGCTGCGCACCGACGCCGTCGAGCTCGTCGACGACCCGCGCGCGGCGGAGGTGGCCAAGGGCGTGTTCACCCTGGCCGAGCTGCTGGCCGACCGCGAGGATCTCGAGGTGCCCGACCTGTCCGGGCGCACCCTCGTGGTCCAGCCGCACTGCCACCAGGCGTCGGTCATGGGCTTCGAGGCCGACCTGCGCCTGCTGTCGCGGACCGGCGCGAGCGTCGTCCGGGTGGGCGGGTGCTGCGGTCTCGCCGGCAACTTCGGCGTCGAGCAGGGGCACTACGAGGTCTCGGTCGCCGTGGCCGAGCAGCAGCTGCTCCCCGCCG
This sequence comes from Aeromicrobium sp. JP4, assembly GCF_054957925.1. Lineage (NCBI taxonomy): Bacteria > Bacillati > Actinomycetota > Actinomycetes > Propionibacteriales > Nocardioidaceae > Aeromicrobium > Aeromicrobium sp. JP4. Next base: position 1,553,297 of record NZ_CM143290.1, on the reverse strand, counting down.
TACGCGACGCCGGTCCCGACGCGATCGTCGTCGCCGACGGCTTCAGCTGCCGCACCCAACTCGACGACCTCGCCGACGTCCAGGCCGTCCACCTCGCCCAGCTGCTCCTCGGCGACCGCTGACCACCGCCCCCAGGGGCAACTTTTGTGACACCGTTCGGTTCGATCCGGCTCGGCGTGCCGAACCGCGTCACAAAAGTCGGGCGTGGAGCGGGAGGATGGGCGCCATGGAAGACCCGCTGATCCTGCTCGGCCGCGAGATGGCCGGCTTCGCCGCCCTCGTCGGGGACATCGAGGGCGACGAGCCCGTGCCCGCCTGCCCCGGCTGGACCTCGGCCGACGTCGTCCGTCACCTCGGCTCGATCCACCGGTGGGCGGCGGCCATCGTGCTGTCGGGCCAGCGGATCCCCGACGAGCCGGCCGCGCGCGCGAGCGAGCCGCTGGACGAGTGGTACGCCGGCACCGCCACGGCCCTCATCGCGGCGCTGCAGGCGGTGGATCCCGACGAGCCGGTGCCGAACTTCTCCCGCACCGACGAGGTCGCCGCCTTCTGGCCGCGGCGCCAGCTGCACGAGACCTGCATCCACCGGGTCGACCTGCTCCAGGCGTGCGGCCGCCCGGACCTCACGTGGGACGTCGATCCCGAGGTCGCGGGGGACGGGATCGCCGAGGTGATCCGCGTCTTCGGCCGCCGGATGACCGACCGCGGGAGGCGGCCCCACGTCCACGCGCCCGTCCGTCTCGTCGCCACCGACCTGGAGCGCAGCTGGACCGTCGCGCCCGACGAGGACGACCCCGAGGGGCCGCCGCGCCTCGTCCAGCGCGAGATCGACGTCGAGGGCGAGGCCGTCGGCACGGCGACCGACCTGTACCTCGCCCTGTGGGGCAGGGCGCCGGCGTCCGCGGTCGCCCCCTCGGGCGCGGCCATCGCCTGGTTCGACGGGCCGCGCGTCCCCTGACGCCCGGCCGCTGCCGGCCGGCGGAGGCGATTTGTCCCGACGCGGCGGGCTCAGGTAGTATGGGGAGCCGTGCCCGACGTGAGTCGGTGCGACGTTCGAACGGACAAGGGCCCCTGGCCCGATGATCCGTGACCACGGTGGTCGGATGCCCCCGTGGTGGAGATCGAGAAAGACCCGCGAGGCGGTATGCGCGCCCGCGACTGCACGGGAGAATTCCCAGGAAGAGGCATAGTGCCCACCATCAACCAGCTTGTCCGCAAGGGCCGCCAGAGCAAGGTCGTCAAGACCAACACCCCGGCCCTGAAGGGTTCGCCCCAGCGGCGTGGCGTGTGCACCCGCGTGTACACCACGACCCCCAAGAAGCCGAACTCCGCGCTGCGGAAGGTCGCTCGTGTCCGCCTCTCCAGCGGCACCGAGGTGACCGCCTACATCCCCGGTGAGGGCCACAACCTCCAGGAGCACTCGATCGTGCTCGTTCGCGGTGGTCGTGTGAAGGACCTCCCGGGTGTCCGCTACAAGATCATTCGCGGCTCCCTCGACACGCAGGGTGTCAAGGGCCGCAAGCAGGCTCGCAGCCGTTACGGCGCGAAGAAGGAGAAGAGCTGATGCCTCGCAAGGGTCCCGCTCCGAAGCGTGCCATCGAGACCGATCCGGTCTACGGCAGTCAGCTGGTCACCCAGCTGATCAACAAGGTGCTGTTCGACGGCAAGAAGCAGGTCGCACAGCGCATCGTCTACAGCGCCCTCGAGGGCACGCGTGAGAAGTCCGGCACCGATCCGGTCATCACCCTCAAGCGCGCGCTCGACAACGTCAAGCCCGCCCTGGAGGTCAAGAGCCGCCGCGTCGGTGGCGCCACCTACCAGGTCCCGGTCGACGTCCGTCCTGGCCGTCAGACCACCCTCGCGCTGCGCTGGCTCGTCAAGTACAGCTCCGAGCGTCGCGAGAAGACCATGGCCGAGCGTCTCCAGAACGAGCTGCTCGACGCCAGCAACGGCCTGGGTGCCAGCGTGAAGAAGCGCGAAGACACCCACAAGATGGCCGAAGCCAACAAGGCGTTCGCCCACTACCGCTGGTGACCGTGAGCGCGGTGACCCCGCGCTCGCCCACCCACCCCCATCTCTGCGAAGGCTGATCCTCACGTGGCAACCGACATCACCACCGACCTGACCAAGGTCCGCAACATCGGCATCATGGCGCACATCGATGCCGGTAAGACCACCACCACCGAGCGCATCCTGTTCTACACCGGCATCACGTACAAGATCGGTGAGGTCCACGAGGGTGGCGCCACGATGGACTGGATGGAGCAGGAGCAGGAGCGCGGCATCACGATCACGTCGGCCGCGACGACCTGCTGGTGGAAGAACCACCAGATCAACATCATCGACACCCCCGGTCACGTCGACTTCACCGTCGAGGTCGAGCGCTCGCTGCGCGTCCTCGACGGCGCGGTCGCGGTGTTCGACGGCGTCGCCGGCGTCGAGCCCCAGTCCGAGACCGTGTGGCGTCAGGCCGACAAGTACGGCGTCCCGCGCATGTGCTTCGTCAACAAGCTCGACCGCACGGGCGCCTCGTTCGACTTCTGCGTCAAGACGATCCGCGAGCGCCTCGGCGCGACCGCGCTCGTCCTGCAGCTGCCGATCGGTGCCGAGTCGGACTTCCTGGGCGTCGTCGACCTCGTCGGCATGCGTGCCCTAACGTGGCGCGGCGAGACGACGATCGGTGAGGACTACACGGTCGAGGAGATCCCGGCCGACCTGGCCGACGCCGCCGCCGAGGGTCGCGAGAACCTTCTCGAGACTCTGGCCGACGTCGACGACGAGATCGCCATGGCGTACCTCGAGGGCGAGGACATCTCGGTCGAGGACCTCAAGGCCGCGATTCGTCGCGCCACCCTGGCCGCGAAGCTCAACCCGGTCCTGTGCGGCACGGCGTTCAAGAACAAGGGCGTCCAGCCCCTGCTCGACGCGGTCGTCGACTTCCTGCCCAGCCCGATCGACGTCGGCGACATCGTCGGCCTCGATCCGAAGGACGAGTCGAAGAACGACACGCGCCCGCCGTCCGACGACGCGCCGTTCGCCGGTCTGGCCTTTAAGATCGCCACGGACCCGCACCTGGGCAAGCTGACCTTCGTGCGCGTCTACTCCGGTCGCCTCGAGGCGGGCACCCAGGTGCTCAACGTCACGAAGGGCCGCAAGGAGCGGATCGGCAAGGTCTACCAGATGCACGCCAACAAGCGTGAGGAGATCGCGTCGGTCGGCGCCGGCCAGATCGTGGCCGTCATGGGCCTCAAGGACACCACCACGGGCGAGACGCTGGCCGACTCGGCCAACCCGATCGTGCTCGAGTCGATGACCTTCCCGGACCCGGTGATCCAGGTCGCGATCGAGCCCAAGACCAAGAGCGACCAGGAGAAGCTGGGCGTCGCCATCCAGAAGCTCGCCGAGGAGGACCCGACGTTCCAGGTCCACACGGACGAGGAGACGGGTCAGACGATCATCGCCGGCATGGGCGAGCTCCACCTCGACATCCTGGTCGACCGCATGAAGCGGGAGTTCCGGGTCGAGGCGAACGTGGGCAAGCCGCAGGTCGCCTACCGCGAGACCATCCGCAAGGCCGTCACGGGTCACAGCTACACGCACAAGAAGCAGACCGGTGGCTCGGGTCAGTTCGCCAAGGTCGTCATCGGCCTGGCGCCCAACGGCCCCGAGGCCGGTGGCGAGGGCGGCTACGAGTTCGTCAACGAGGTCACGGGTGGTCGCGTCCCGCGCGAGTACATCCCCTCGGTCGACGCCGGCGGCCAGGCCGCCATGGAGTTCGGCGTCCTCGCCGGCTACCCGATGGTCGATGTCAAGTTCACCCTCGAGGACGGCGCCTACCACGACGTCGACTCCAGCGAGCTCGCTTTCAAGCTGGCCGGCAACATGGCCTTCAAGGAAGCAGCGCGCAAGGCCAACCCGGTTCTCCTCGAGCCGATGTTCGCCGTCGAGGTCACGACGCCCGAGGACTACATGGGCGACGTGATCGGCGACCTCAACTCTCGTCGTGGACAGGTTCAGTCCATGGAGGAGGGCTACGGTGGCGCCAAGATGATCAAGGCGCTCGTGCCGTTGTCCGAGATGTTCGGGTACGTGGGTGACCTGCGGTCGAAGACCTCAGGCCGCGCGTCGTACTCGATGCAGTTCGATTCCTACGCCGAGGTCCCCAAGGCCGTGGCCGAAGAGATCGTCAAGAAGGCCCGCGGCGAGTGAGCTTCGGCCCCATCGCATAGGGTGGCCTGAGGTTCGCTCCGACGCGTTCCACACGGCGTTTCAGTCAAACAAGATCTAGAGAAACCAAACCAGGAGGGCCCCAGTGGCTAAGGCGAAGTTCGAGCGGACCAAGCCGCACATGAACATCGGCACCATCGGTCACATCGACCATGGCAAGACGACGCTGACCGCGGCGATCACCAAGGTGCTGCACGACAAGTACCCCGACCTGAACGAGGCCTCGGCCTTCGATCAGATCGACAAGGCTCCCGAGGAGCGCCAGCGCGGCATCACGATCTCGATCTCGCACGTCGAGTACCAGACCGAGAACCGCCACTACGCGCACGTCGACTGCCCGGGTCACGCCGACTACGTCAAGAACATGATCACCGGCGCGGCTCAGATGGACGGCGCGATCCTCGTTGTCGCCGCCACCGACGGCCCCATGCCCCAGACGCGTGAGCACGTGCTGCTCGCCCGCCAGGTCGGCGTGCCGGCCATGGTCGTGGCGCTCAACAAGTGCGACATGGTCGACGACGAGGAGATCCTGGAGCTCGTCGAGCTCGAGGTTCGCGAGCTGCTCAACGAGCAGGACTTCGACGGCGACAACGTCCCCGTCGTCAAGGTTGCGGCCCACCCGGCCCTGACCGGCGACGAGAAGTGGGCCGAGTCGATCCTCGAGCTGATGAACGCGGTCGACGAGTACATCCCGCTGCCCCCGCGTGAGACGGACAAGCCGTTCCTCATGCCGGTCGAGGACGTCTTCACGATCACCGGTCGTGGCACCGTCATCACCGGTCGTATCGAGCGCGGCATCGTGAAGGTCAACGACACCGTCGACATCGTGGGCATCCGTGAGGACAAGCAGACCACGACCGTCACCGGTATCGAGATGTTCCGCAAGCTGCTCGACGAGGGTCAGGCCGGCGAGAACGTCGGACTGCTCCTGCGTGGCACGAAGCGCGAGGACGTCGAGCGCGGCATGGTCGTGATCGCTCCCGGCTCGACGACTCCCCACACGGAGTTCGACGGCCAGGTGTACATCCTGTCCAAGGAGGAGGGTGGCCGTCACACGCCGTTCTTCAACAACTACCGCCCGCAGTTCTACTTCCGCACCACGGACGTCACCGGCGTCGTCACGCTGCCCGAGGGCACCGAGATGGTCATGCCCGGCGACAACACCGAGATGTCGGTCGTGCTGATCCAGCCGATCGCCATGGAGGAGGGCCTGCGCTTCGCCATCCGCGAGGGCGGCCGCACCGTCGGCGCCGGCCGTGTCACGAAGATCAGCAAGTGATCTGACCTGACACGCACTGCGTGAGAACCCCCGGGGCTTCGGCCCCGGGGGTTCTGTCATGTCCGGGTGCCGTTCGGGGGAGGGGCCTGCCGTACCCTCGCGGTGTGGGACACGATCACGCGCACGGCGCCGGGGTCCGGCACCGCGGACGACTGCTCACCGTGCTGGCGCTGACCCTCGGGGTCCTGGTCGTGCAGGTCGTCGTCGGCCTGATGACCGGTTCGCTCGCCCTACTCGCCGACGCCGGCCACATGCTCAGCGACTCCCTCGGTCTGGTGCTCGCGCTGGCGGCGATCGCCGTGGCCCAGCGGCCCGGCGGTCCGCGCAGCACCTACGGCTGGCACCGCACCGAGGTCCTCGCCGCCGGCGCCAACGGGCTGATCCTGCTGGGCATCTGCGTCGTCATCGCTGTCAACGCCGTCGCTCGGCTCGATGACCCACCGAGCATCGAGGGTGGCTGGGTGCTGGTGGCGGGCGCGGTCGGACTCGCGGTCAACATCGTCGGACTCGTCATCCTGCGCGCCGGCTCGAAGGAGAGCCTGAACGTCCGTGGCGCCTACCTCGAGGTGCTCGGCGACGCCGTCGGCTCGGTCGTGGTGATTGTGTCCGCGGTCGTCATCCTCCTCACCGGCTGGCACGAGGCCGACCCGATCGCCTCGCTGGTGATCGCGGCACTCGTGATCCCGCGCGCGGTGTCGCTGCTGCGCGACGTGGCCGAAGTCCTGCTGGAGACCAGTCCTCGCGACGTCGACCTCGACGAGGTGCGCGGCCACATCCTCGGCGTGGAGGGCGTGGTGGACGTGCACGACCTGCACGTCTGGACCATCACCAGCGGGATGCCGGTGATGAGTGCGCACGTCGTCGTCGACGACTCGGTCGTCGACATGGCCGACGCGCACCACGTGCTCGACCACCTGTGCACGTGCCTGAGCCACCACTTCGACGTGGCCCACTCGACGTTCGAGCTGGAGCCCGCCGGGCACCTGGAGTCGGAGCGCCACGGGCACGACTAGGGCAGGTGTCGCAGCCCACGGTCACACCCGTACGACCCGATTTGTGTTACGCGGGCGGAGTCTGTCAGAATGGTCAGGTTGCCCCGGCATGTTCGCGGTGGCGCCTGCGGTTGGGAACTCACGCCCAGCTCAACGTCGGTGCCGAACCCGAGACCATGTTGTCCGGCCAGTCGCACCGCATCGGCGGGGCGGAGCCGGTCCAACCACCTAACTCGAGAAGTGTGTGTTCCTTTGTGCGCGTCAGCGCCGCGACACGCCCGACCTCGGGGAACGGAGACGGGGGCCTGCCTACCCCGAACCCGGGGGCTGGCGAAGACGAATGTAAAGGACGAGCGAGAGCATGGCGGGACAGAAGATCCGTATCCGGCTCAAGGCCTACGACCACGAGGTCATCGATTCCTCGGCGAAGAAGATCGTCGACACCGTGACCCGCACCGGCGCCAAGGTTGCCGGCCCCGTGCCGCTGCCGACGGAGAAGAACGTGTACTGCGTCATCCGTTCGCCGCACAAGTACAAGGACAGCCGCGAGCACTTCGAGATGCGCACCCACAAGCGGCTCATCGACATCATCGACCCGACGCCCAAGACCGTCGACTCGCTCATGCGACTCGACCTGCCGGCCGGCGTCGACATCGAGATCAAGCTCTGAGGGAGGGACGCACACCATGAGCAGCAGCACACTCACCGCGCGCGGCCTCCTCGGTCGCAAGCTCGGGATGACGCAGGTCTGGGACGAGAACAACCGGGTCATTCCGGTCACCGTCCTCGAGGCCTCGACCAACATCGTCACCCAGATCCGCACCCGCGAGACCGACGGCTACAGCGCCATCCAGCTCGGCTACGGCGAGATCGACGGCCGCAAGCTGAACAAGCCGCAGGCCGGTCACTTCGCGAAGGCCGGCGTCACGCCGCGCCGCCACGTCGTGGAGATCCGTACCGAGGCCGTCGCCGACTACACCCTGGGCCAGGAGATCTCCCCGGAGATCTTCGCCAACGGTGACAAGGTCGACGTGACCGCCACCAGCAAGGGCAAGGGCTTCGCCGGCGTCATGAAGCGTCACGGCTTCGCCGGCGTCTCCGCCTCGCACGGCGCGCACCGCAACCACCGCAAGCCCGGCTCCATCGGTGGCTGCGCCACCCCCGGCCGGGTCTTCAAGGGCCTGCGCATGGCGGGCCACATGGGCACGGACACCGTGACCACCCAGAACCTCACCGTCCACGCGGTCGACACCGAGCGGGGCCTCATCCTGGTCAAGGGCGCAGTGCCCGGGGCCAAGGGCGCTCTCGTCGTCATCCGCTCCGCTGCGAAGGGGGCCTGACCGACATGGCACAGACCATCGACGTCGACCTGCCCGTCGACATCTTCGACGCCCGCGTCAGCATCCCGCTGATGCACCAGGTCGTCACCGCACAGCTCGCGGCTGCCCGTCAGGGCACGCACAGCGTCAAGACGCGCGCTGAGGTCCGCGGCGGCGGCAAGAAGCCGTACCGCCAGAAGGGCACCGGCCGCGCTCGCCAGGGCTCGATCCGCGCTCCCCAGTACGCCGGTGGTGGCGTCGTGCACGGCCCCACGCCGCGCTCGTACGACCAGCGCACGCCCAAGAAGATGAAGGCCGCCGCCCTGCGTGGCGCCCTCACCGACCGGGCCCGCAGCGGTCGCCTGCACGTCATCGACTCGCTCGTCTCCGGTGACGCGCCGTCCACCCGGACCGCGCTCGCCGCGGTGCGTGGCCTCTCCAACCGGGCGCGCGTGCTCGTGGTCGTCGACCGCGACGACGCGCTGACGGTCAAGAGCCTGCGCAACGCCGAGTTCATCGCCACGCTCACCTTCGACCAGCTCAACACGTACGACGTGCTGCTGGCCGACGACGTGATCTTCACGAAGGCCGCGTTCGACGCCTTCGTGGCGGCGCGCTCGACCGAGGGTGCCGAGACGGTCAAGCTGAGCCAGGCGGTCGTCGAGGCTGACGCCCCCGCGGCCAAGCCGGCCAGGAAGTCCGCCCCGAAGCAGGCTGCCGCGAAGGCCGAGGCCAAGGCCGAGGTGGTCGAGGCTCCCGCCGAGGACGACGCGAAGTCCGGCGCCACCAAGACCCAGCCGTACGGCCCGGGTTCGAAGGCGCCGCTGGCCAGCGGCAACGCGCCCAAGGGTCACGAGATCAAGGGCAACGAGAACTCGAAGAAGTACCACGTGCCCGACAGCCAGTGGTACGACCAGACGGTCGCCGAGGTCTGGTTCGACTCGGTCGAGTCCGCCGAGGCCGCGGGATTCGCTCCGGCCGGTGGCGCTGAGGCCCAGGAGGAGAACTGATGACCAACCACGGAACCTTCGCGCGGGACGTCCTGATCGCCCCCGTGGTCAGCGAGAAGAGCTACGGCCTGCTCGACGACAACAAGTACACGTTCCTGGTCCACCCGGACGCCAACAAGACCCAGATCAAGATCGCCGTCGAGGAGATCTTCGGGGTCAAGGTCACCGGTGTGAACACGATCAACCGCAAGGGCAAGACCCGTCGCACCCGCAACGGCGAAGGCAAGCGCAAGGACACCAAGCGCGCCGTCGTCAGCGTGGCCGCGGGCCAGAGCATCGACATCTTCTCGAGCCCGAGCTGAAGGACTGACTGAGACATGGCTATTCGCAAGTACAAGCCCACCACGCCGGGCCGTCGCGGCTCGAGCGTGGCGGACTTCGCCGAGATCACGCGTACGACGCCCGAGAAGTCGCTGGTCGAGCCGCTGCCCAAGAAGGGCGGCCGCAACAACCAGGGCCGGATCACCACCCGTCACCAGGGTGGTGGCCACAAGCGCGCCTACCGCGTCATCGACTTCAAGCGCTACGACAAGGACGGCGTGCCGGCCAAGGTCGCTCACATCGAGTACGACCCCAACCGCACCGCCCGCATCGCGCTGCTGCACTACGCCGATGGCGAGAAGCGCTACATCATCGCGCCCGAGGGCCTGAAGCAGGGCATGGCGGTCGAGGCCGGTACCGGCGCCGACATCAAGCCCGGCAACAACCTGCCGCTGCGCAACATCCCGGTCGGCACCACGATCCACGCGATCGAGCTCCGTCCCGGTGGCGGCGCCAAGATGGGCCGCTCCGCCGGTGCCAAGGTGCAGCTCGTCGCCAAGGAGGGCTCGAAGGCGCAGCTGCGCCTGCCCTCCGGCGAGATGCGCTACGTCGACGTCCGCTGCCGCGCCTCCATCGGTGAGGTCGGCAACTCGGAGCAGTCGAACATCAACTGGGGCAAGGCCGGCCGCAACCGCTGGAAGGGCAAGCGCCCGACCGTCCGCGGTGTCGCCATGAACCCGATCGACCACCCGCACGGTGGCGGTGAGGGCAAGACCTCCGGTGGCCGTCACCCGGTCAGCCCGTGGGGCAAGCCCGAGGGCCGTACGCGCAAGCGCAAGGCCAGCGACCAGATGATCGTCCGCCGCCGCAAGAGCGGTCGCTGAGAGAGGACCTGGAGAAAAAGATGCCTCGTAGTTTGAAGAAGGGTCCCTTCGTTGACGGCCACCTCGAGAAGAAGGTGGACGCTCAGAACGCGGCCGAGACCCACAACGTGATCAAGACCTGGTCCCGTCGCTCGATGATCCTGCCGTCCTTCATCGGACACACGATCGCCGTGCACGACGGCCGCAAGCACGTTCCCGTGTTCATCACCGACTCGATGGTTGGCCACAAGCTGGGGGAGTTCGCTCCCACCCGCACGTTCAAGGGCCATGAGAAGGACGACCGGAAGGCGAAGCGCCGATGAGTGCCACCACCCGTGACAACGTGAGCGAGCGCCGCGCGCGCCTGCTCGGCGACCGCCCCGGCGCCTTCGCCGTGGCGCGGTACGTCCGCGTCACCGCGCAGAAGTCGCGCCGTGTCGCCGACCTGATCCGCGGATCGCGCGTCGAGGACGCCCTGACCATGCTGAAGTTCCAGCCGCAGGCTGTGGCCGAGAACTTCTACAAGCTGGTCGACTCGGCTGCCTCGAACGCCGAGACCACCGAAGGACTGGATCGTTCGACCCTGGTCATCACCACCGTGCTGGTCGACGAGGGCCCGACGATGAAGCGCTGGCGCCCGCGCGCCAAGGGTGCGGCCAACCGCATCCTCAAGCGCACGAGCCACCTGACGGTGGTCGTCGAACCCGCAACCGACGAGAAGAAGGGTGGCAACTGACATGGGTCAGAAGATCAACCCGCACGGTTTCCGCCTGGGCATCTCCACGGATCACAAGAGCCGCTGGTACGCCGACAAGCTGTACTCCAGCTACGTCGGCGAGGACGTCAAGATCCGCCGCCTGCTCACCAAGGGCATGGATCGCGCCGGCATCAGCCGCGTCGAGATCGAGCGCACCCGTGACCGTGTCCGCGTGGACATCCACACGGCGCGTCCGGGCATCGTCATCGGTCGCCGTGGCGCCGAGGCCGACCGCATCCGCGGCGACCTGGAGAAGCTGACCGGCAAGCAGGTCCAGCTGAACATCCTCGAGGTCAAGCAGCCCGAGATGGACGCCCAGCTCGTCGCGCAGGGCGTGGCCGAGCAGCTGTCCGGTCGTGTGCAGTTCCGTCGTGCCATGCGCAAGGCGATGCAGACCACGATGCGTTCGGGCGCCAAGGGCATCCGGATCCAGTGCTCGGGTCGTCTCGGCGGCGCCGAGATGAGCCGCTCGGAGTTCTACCGCGAGGGTCGCGTCCCGCTGCACACGCTGCGCGCCGACGTCGACTACGGCTTCTACGAGGCCAAGACGACCTTCGGCCGCATCGGCGTGAAGGTCTGGATCTACAAGGGCGAGGTCGCCGGTACCCGGGCCGAGCGCGAGGCCGAGGCGGCCCGTCGCGCGGCTGCTCCGGGCAGCCGTCGTCCCGGCCGTGGTGAGCGTGGCGGCGCCCGTCGCCCCGCTCGTGACGCCGCTCCCGCCGCTGCTCCGGCCGCCACCGAGGCGGCTCCCGCAGCTGCTCCCGCGGCCACTGAAGGAGTTGAGTCCTGATGTTGATGCCTCGTCGCGTCAAGTACCGCAAGCAGCACCACCCCAAGCGCCGCGGCATGGCCAAGGGCGGCACCGAGCTGGCCTTCGGCGAGTTCGGCATCCAGGCGGTCGAGGGTCACTACGTGACCAACCGTCAGATCGAGTCCGCTCGTATCGCCATGACCCGTCACATCAAGCGTGGCGGCAAGGTCTGGATCAACATCTACCCGGACCGTCCGCTGACCAAGAAGCCCGCCGAGACCCGCATGGGCTCCGGCAAGGGCTCGCCCGAGTGGTGGGTGGCGAACGTCAAGCCCGGCCGTGTCATGTTCGAGCTCTCCGGTGTCACCGAAGAGGTCGCCCGTGAGGCGATGCGCCGCGCGATCCACAAGCTGCCCATGAAGGCACGCTTCATCACCCGCGAGACAGGAGACCTGTGATGGCAAGCAACACCGCAGAGCTCCGCGACCTCACTGCCGATGACCTGGCCGCGAAGCTGAAGGAGGCCAAGGAGGAGCTGTTCAACCTGCGCTTCCAGAACGCCACCGGTCAGCTCGACAACACCGCGCGTCTGCGCACGGTGCGCAAGGACATCGCGCGCATCTACACGGTCATCCGTGAGCGCGAGCTCGGCATCATCGAGGAGGTTCAGGCATGAGCACGAAGGACACTGAAGTGAGCAACGAACGTTCCTCGCGCAAGATCCGTGAGGGTCTGGTCGTCAGCGACAAGATGGACAAGACCGTCGTCGTCAGCATCGAGGAGCGCTTCAAGCACCCGCTGTACGGCAAGGTGCTGCGCCGCAACATCAAGCTGAAGGCCCACGACGAGGCCAACGCGGCCGGCATCGGCGACCGTGTGCTCCTGTCGGAGACGCGTCCGCTCTCGGCCACCAAGCGTTGGCGGGTCGTGGAGATCCTCGAGAAGGCGAAGTGAGAGACAGATGATTCAGCAGGAGTCGCGACTCAAGGTCGCCGACAACACGGGTGCCAAGGAGATCCTCTGCATCCGCGTTCTCGGCGGCTCCGGTCGTCGCTACGCCGGTATCGGCGACACGATCGTCGCCACCGTCAAGGACGCGATCCCCGGAGGCAACGTCAAGAAGGGCGATGTCGTCAAGGCGGTCATCGTGCGCACCACCAAGGAGCGCCGCCGTCCTGACGGTTCGTACATCAAGTTCGACGAGAACGCTGCCGTGATCCTCAAGACCGACGGCGATCCGCGTGGAACCCGCATCTTCGGCCCCGTGGGCCGCGAGCTGCGCGACAAGAAGTTCATGCGCATCATCTCGCTCGCTCCGGAGGTGCTCTGAGATGGCAGGAATCCGCAAGGGTGACCAGGTCAAGGTCATCGCCGGCAAGGACAAGGGCGTCGAGGGCAAGATCATCGGTGTCCTGGAGAACGACCGCGTCGTCGTCGAGGGCGTGAACCGCGTCCAGAAGCACACGCGTGCCGGCCAGACCGGGACCGAGGGCGGCATCATCACCGCCGAGGCCCCGATCCACGTCTCGAACGTCATGCTCGTGGTCGACGCCGACGGCGGCAAGACCACCACCAAGATCGGCTCGGGCGTCGTCGACGGCAAGAAGACCCGCATCAGCCGCAAGACCGGAAAGGAGATCTGAGATGGCAACCACCACCGCGCCTCGCCTGAAGGCGAAGTACCGCGAGGAGATCGTGGCCGCGCTGCGGGAGCAGTTCGACTACGACAACGTCATGCAGGTCCCCGGCCTGACCAAGATCGTCGTCAACATGGGCGTCGGTGAGGCGGCCCGCGACGGCAAGCTCATCGAGGGTGCCATCAAGGACCTCACGGCCATCACCGGCCAGAAGCCCCAGGTCACGAAGGCCCGCAAGTCCATCGCCCAGTTCAAGCTGCGTGAGGGCATGCCGATCGGCGCGCACGTCACGCTGCGTGGCGACCGCATGTGGGAGTTCCTCGACCGCCTGCTGACGCTCGCGCTGCCGCGCATCCGCGACTTCCGCGGTCTGTCGCCCAAGCAGTTCGACGGCCGGGGCAACTACACGTTCGGCCTGACCGAGCAGGTCATGTTCCACGAGATCGACCAGGACAAGATCGATCGCAGCCGGGGCATGGACATCACGGTCGTCACCACGGCCACCAACGACGATGAGGGCCGCGCTCTGCTCAAGCTGCTCGGCTTCCCGTACAAGGAGAACTGACATGGCGAAGACCGGTCTGAAGGTCAAGCAGTCCCGTACGCCGAAGTTCGGCGTCCGTGGCTACACGCGCTGCCAGCGCTGCGGCCGTCCCCGCTCCGTCTACCGCAAGTTCGGCCTGTGCCGCATCTGCCTGCGGGAGATGGCGCACCGGGGCGAGCTGCCCGGCGTGACGAAGTCCTCTTGGTAATCGCGCGACTTTAAGAAACCACTTCACACCGCAGCAGGTCCCCTCCCACGGCCCACGGCCGGACGAGACGGAAACCGCAGCGAGAAACGGAACACACTGAAATGACGATGACCGATCCGATCGCGGACATGCTCACGCGTGTCCGCAACGGCAACCAGGCGTACCACGACGCCGTCACGATGCCGCACTCCAAGCTGAAGGAGGGCGTCGCCGCCATCCTGAAGCAGGAGGGCTACATCACCGACTACGCCGTGGCCGAGCCGACCGAGGGCGAGGTCGGCAAGTCGCTGACCATCACCCTCAAGTACGGCCCGCACCGCGAGCGCTCGATTGCCGGCATCCGCCGCATCAGCAAGCCGGGGCTGCGCGTCTACGCCAAGTCCAACAACCTTCCGAAGGTCCTCGGCGGCCTGGGCGTGGCGATCATCTCCACGAGCCAGGGTCTGCAGACCGACCGTCAGGCCAACAACAACGGAGTGGGTGGGGAAGTCCTCGCCTACGTCTGGTGACGAGAGAGGACTGAACATGTCGCGCATCGGCAAGCTCCCCGTCGCCGTCCCCTCCGGCGTCGACGTCAACATCGACGGCCAGACCGTCACGGTCAAGGGTCCCAAGGGCCAGCTCTCGCACACCGTCGCCGAGCCCATCACCGTCCGCAAGGACGATGACGGCGCGCTGGCGGTCGAGCGTCCCAACGACGAGCGTCGCAGCAAGGCCCTTCACGGCCTGTCCCGCACGCTGGTCAACAACATGGTCATCGGTGTCACCGAGGGCTACGAGAAGAAGCTCGAGATCGTCGGCGTCGGTTACCGCGTGCTCCCCAAGGGCCCGTCGGAGATCGAGCTGAACCTCGGCTTCAGCCACCCGGTGCCGTTCACGGCGCCCGAGGGCATCACGTTCACCGTCGAGGGTCCGACCAAGCTGACCGTCTCGGGCATCGACAAGCAGGTCGTGGGCGAGGTCGCCGCCAACATCCGCAAGATCCGCAAGCCGGAGCCCTACAAGGGCAAGGGCGTGCGGTACGCGGGAGAGCGCATCCTGCGCAAGGCCGGAAAGGCTGGTAAGTAAGCCATGGCAATCTCGATCAAGCACGCCAAGCACACTGCGGGTCGGGTCGCGTCGCGTCAGCGCCGCCAGATCCGTGGCCGCAAGAAGATCCAGGGTTCGGCCGAGCGTCCTCGCCTGGTCGTCACCCGCTCGAGCAAGCACATCGTCGCGCAGGTCGTCAACGACCTCGAGGGACACACGCTCGCGTCGGCTTCCACCATGGAGTCGGACCTGCGTTCGTTCGAGGGCGACAAGACGGCCAAGGCCAAGAAGGTCGGCGAGCTGCTCGCCGATCGCGCCAAGGCTGCCGGTGTCGGCTCGGTGGTGTTCGACCGCGCGGGCAACAAGTACGCCGGTCGCGTCGCCGCGCTGGCCGACGGCGCCCGCGAGGGCGGACTGGAGTTCTGATGACCATCACGACGAACAAGGGGAGTGCCGCATGAGCACGCGCCGACAGGGTGGCGAGCGTCGCGGAGGCCGCGGCGACCGCAACGCCGAGAAGTCCAACTACATCGAGAAGGTCGTCACGATCAACCGTGTGGCCAAGGTCGTCAAGGGCGGCCGGCGCTTCAGCTTCACCGCGCTGGTCATCGTCGGTGACGGCGACGGCCAGGTCGGTGTCGGCTACGGCAAGGCCAAGGAAGTTCCCACGGCCATCGCCAAGGGTGTCGAGGAGGCGAAGAAGTCGTTCTTCCGCGTCCCCCGCATCCAGGGCACCATCCCGCACCCGGTGCAGGGTGAGAAGGCGGCCGGTGTCGTCTTCCTGCGCCCGGCGTCGCCCGGTACCGGCGTCATCGCCGGTGGCCCGGTCCGCGCCGTGCTGGAGGCCGCTGGCATCCATGACGTCCTGAGCAAGTCGCTCGGCTCCTCGAACGCGATCAACATCGTCCACGCGACGGTGGAGGCGCTGCGCTCGCTGGAGTCGCCGCAGGACGTGGCCACGCGCCGCGGCCTGACGGTCGAGGAGGTCGCCCCCGCCGCCCTGATCAAGGCCGGCAAGCTGAAGCACGGCGAGACCGCGGAGGTGACCGTCTGATGGGCAAGCTCGAAGTCACCCAGGTCCGATCGGGCATCGGTCGCGAGCAGAACCAGCGCAACACGCTGCGTTCGCTCGGGCTCAAGCGCATCGGCGACGTCAAGGTCGTCGAGGACCGTCCCGAAATCCGCGGCATGGTCAACACCATCCCGCACCTCGTCACCTTTAAGGAGGTCGACTGATCATGGCGATCAAGTTGCACCACCTGCGTCCCGCCCCGGGCGCCAAGACCGCCAAGACCCGCGTGGGTCGCGGTGAGGGCTCCAAGGGCAAGACCGCCGGTCGTGGCACCAAGGGCACGAAGGCCCGCTACCAGGTGTCCGCCGGCTTCGAAGGCGGCCAGATCCCGCTCCACATGCGCCTGCCGAAGCTCAAGGGCTTCACGAACCCGTTCCGGGTCGAGTACCAGGTCGTCAACGTGGGCCGGATCGCCGAGCTCTTCACCGAGGGCGGCACGGTCGACGTGGCCACGCTCGTCGAGAAGGGTGCGGTCCGCAAGGGCCGTCCCGTCAAGGTGCTCGGTGGCGGCGACATCGACGTCGCGGTCCAGGTGACCGTCGACAAGGTGTCCGCCTCGGCCCAGGCCAAGATCGAGGCCGCCGGCGGTTCCGTCAGCGCGTCCTGACGCCAACTGCAGGATCCGAAGCGATCGTCGGGCGGGTTCTCCCCATGAGGAGAGCCCGCCCGTTTCGCTCACTGTTACAGTCAGACGGCGTCATGCCGTGAAGCGGGAGGAAGTTCGTGCTCAAAGTCTTCGTGAACGCGTTCAGGACACCTGAACTGCGTCGCAAGATCCTCTTCGTCCTGGGGATCGTGGTGCTCTTCAGGATGGGCTCGATGCTGCCCGCGCCCGGCGTCAACGTGGCGAACGTGCGCGAGTGCGTCGACCTCGCCGCGGGCGGCGAGAACGCCGGCCTGTTCGCCCTCATCAACGTCTTCTCCGGCGGTGCGCTGCTGCAGCTGACCGTGTTCGCGCTCGGCATCATGCCCTACATCACCGCGAGCATCATCCTGCAGCTGCTCGTCGTGGTGATCCCGCGGCTGGAGGCCCTCAAGAAGGAGGGCCAGTCCGGCCAGGCGAAGATCACGCAGTACACCCGCTACCTCACCGTCGGCCTGGCGATCCTGCAGGCGGCGGGCATCGTGGCGCTGGCGCGCAGCGGCGACCTCTTCCAGGGCGCCTGCAACCTGCCGCTGCTCTACAGCCCCGACAGCATGGCCTCGTACCTGCTGATCGTCACGGTCATGGTCGCCGGCACCACCGTCATCATGTGGTTCGGCGAGCTCATCACCGACCGTGGCGTCGGCAACGGCATGTCGATCCTGATCTTCACGCAGGTCGTCGCCACCTTCCCCGGCGCGATGTGGAACATCCGCCAGACGAACGGCTGGACCACCTTCGCCATCGTCGTGGCCGTCGGCCTGGCCGTGGTGGCGCTGGTCATCTTCATCGAGCAGGCCCAGCGCCGGATCCCGGTCCAGTACGCCAAGCGCATGGTCGGCCGCCGCATGTTCGGTGGCTCCTCCACCTACATCCCGCTCAAGGTGAACCAGGCCGGCATCATCCCGGTCATCTTCGCCTCCAGCCTGATGTACCTGCCGGTGCTGTGGGTCAACTTCAACTCCGACTCCTCGGCCGCCAGCTGGATCCAGGACCACTTCGTCACGGGCGACCACCCGTACTACATGGCCACGTTCTTCGCACTGATCGTGTTCTTCACGTACTTCTACGTGTCGATCACCTTCAACCCCGAGGAGGTCGCCGACAACATGAAGAAGTACGGCGGCTTCATCCCGGGCATCCGCGCCGGCAAGCCCACGCAGGACTACCTGGGCTACGTCCTCTCGCGCATCACCGCGCCGGGCGCGCTGTACCTCGGCCTGATCTCCTTGATCCCGATGCTGGCGATCGCCCTGGTCGGGGCCAATCAGAACTTCCCGTTCGGCGGCACGACGATCCTGATCATCGTGGGCGTCGGGCTCGACACGGTGAAGCAGATCGAAAGCCAGTTGCAGCAGCGCAACTACGAAGGGTTCCTGAAGTGACGCGACTCCTCATCATGGGTCCGCCCGGCGCGGGCAAGGGCACGCAGGCCGTGGCGCTCGCCGAGCGCATCCACGGTGCGCACGTCTCCACCGGCGACATCTTCCGCGAGAACGTCGCGAAGGAGACCGAGCTGGGCCAGGCCGCCAAGCGCTACATGGACGCCGGCGAGTACGTGCCGGACGAGGTCACCAACGCGATGGTGGCCGACCGGCTCGCGCAGGACGACGCCCGCGAGGCGTTCCTGCTCGACGGCTACCCGCGCACCCTCGACCAGGTCGCCAAGCTCGACCAGATCCTGGCCGACCTCGGCTCGGGCCTCGACGGCGTCATCGCCCTGACGGTCGTCGAGGACGAGCTCATCGGCCGCCTGCTCGAGCGGGCCAAGGTGAGCGGTCGCTCCGACGACACCGAAGAGGTCATCCGGCACCGCCAGGAGGTGTACCGGAACGAGACCGCGCCCCTGCTGGCCGTGTACCGCGACCGTGGCCTGCTGATCGAGGTCGACGGCATGGGCACTCCGGAAGAGGTCGGCGCGCGCATCGCCGAGGCTCTCTCCACCCGCGCCTGAGTGGCGGTTCTCGATGTTCGGTGAGTCGATCGAGCTGAAGACCGCCGAGCAGTTGGTCACCATGCGCCAGGCCGGCCTGGTGGTGGGCCGCACCCTCGAGGTGCTGCGCAGCGCTGTCGCCCCCGGAGTCAGCACGGGCGACCTCGACGCGCTGGCGCGCGAGCGTCTGGCCGCCGAGGGCGCCACGTCCAACTTCCTGGGCTACCACGGCTTCACGGGCGTCATCTGCGCCTCGGTGAACGACGAGATCGTCCACGGCATCCCCGGCGACCGTGTGCTCGCCGAGGGCGACCTGGTCTCGATCGACTTCGGCGCGGTGGTCGACGGCTGGCACGGCGACGCCGCGATCAGCGTCCCGGTCGGCGAGGTCGCACCCGAGGTCGCCGAGCTCAACCGGGTCACCGAGGAGTCGCTGTGGCGGGGCATCGCCGCCGCCCGCATCGGTGGTCGGGTCGGCGACATCTCGCACGCGATCGAGTCCTACGTCCGCAGCCAGGGACGCTACGGCATCACCGACGGGTTCACGGGGCACGGGATCGGGTCCGAGATGCACCAGGCCCCCGACGTGCCGAACAGCGGCCGCCGCGGCAAGGGACCGAAGCTCGCGCTCGGCATGGCGCTGGCCATCGAGCCGATGATCACGCTGGGCACCTCGCGCGCCGCGATCCTCGAGGACGACTGGACCGCCGTCACCACCGACGGCACCTGGGCGGCGCACCACGAGCACTCGATCACGGTGACCACCGAGGGCGTCTGGGTGCTCACCGCTCTCGACGGCGGAGCCGCACGTCTCGCCGAGCTCGGCGTGCCCTGCGCCGAACCTGCCTGAGCCTCCCACTGACCGCGAGTGGCGCAGTTTCGCCCGCCACTCGCCGAGTGGTGGGCGATTCTGCGCCATTCGGCGTGAGTGCGCGCTGGGCGGGGTTGGGTCGCGGGGGAGACTGAGGGCATGAGTCTTCGCTCGGTCGTCCCGTTCCTGCTGGCCGTCGTCCTGCTCGCGGGGTGCGGTCAGGGCGAGTCGTCGGGTGACGGCGCCGACCCGAGTCCCAGCGCCTCGGCCGAGGGCGCGGACCAGCAGCAGGCCGCCGAGGCCCTCCTGCGGCGCCATCTCCTCGCCGCGGACGCGGGCGACTGCGACACGGTGAAGGAGACGGTCCTTGTACCCGAGCAGGTCGAGTGTGGTGACGTCCGCGAGCAGGAGGGCCGGTGGAGCGCCGACGGCACCGACCTGGAGGAGGTGCCGATGAGCGTCGAGGTCTTCGACGACAGCGCCACGGTCACGGTGCAGTGGCCGAAGGGCCCGGAGGACACCTGGGACCTGCAACGTGCCGAGGGGGAGTGGCTGGTCCTGTCGGCCGACAGCGGGGACGACGTCTGAGCGACGTCTCAGCGACGACTCACCCGTCGGACTCGGCGGCGAACTCCCCCGGTGTCAGGCCGGTGACGGCGCGGAAGTCCCGTCCGAAGTGGGCCTGGTCGGCGTAGCCGAGGTCGGCTGCGACGCGCGCCAGGTCGGGGCGGGGCTCCTCACGCAGTCGCTCGGCGGCCTCGTGGAGCCGCCGGCGCTGGACGAGCCATTTCGGCGAGAGCCCGATGCGCCGCGCGGTGAGCCGCTGCAGCGTGCGCTCGGTGAGGGCGAACTTCTCGCACACCTGGCTCACCCGCTGGACGTCGGTGTCGCCCTCGACGTACTCGACGATCGCGTTGACGAGCAGGCCCTCCTCGTCCACGGGCAGGAGCGCCGCCAGCCACGCCTCCATCACAGCGACGGCGGCTCGCTGCCGCTGCGGATCGTGCGGGTCCTCGCCGACCGCCGAGCGGATCCCGGTGACCAGCTCCTCGTCGGCGAGGGGGACGGATCCGTCCGTCAGCCGGTCCACCGGCCCACCGGCGAGCGCGAGTCCGGCCGCGGGCTGGAGCATCGTGCCCAGCGCCCAGCCGGAGCCTCCGAGCTCGGTGGTCGACAGCCCGCTGCTCGGCCCCACGAGGAGTGCGTACTCGTGCGAGACCACCAGGAGGCAGACCGGGTACTGCAGCACACGTTGCACCGACACCGCGCCTTCGGGCAGCGACCAGACGGGCATCCAGTACCGCCGGACGACCGACGCGAGCCCAGGGGAGGGGGCGAAGCGGTGGATCGGCGGCGTGTAGCCCGACGCGTCGAGCAGGTGGGCCCGCTCGGTCGGGTCGATGCGCCGCACGTCCTCTCCGGTCATGTGTCGGATTCTTTCAAGAGTCGAGGTCGTCCCGCGACCATGCTGGGGGCATGACCTCCTACTTCGACGCAGCCGACCGCTTCTCCGCCACCGTGGCCGCCACGACCGACTGGTCCGCCGCGTCCCCGTGCGCGGACTGGACCGCCGCCGACGTGGTCGCCCACGTGATCGACTCGCAGCGCGACTTCTTCGCGCGGCACGAGATCGACCTCGGCGAGCGGCCGACGGGCCCTCCCGCGCAGGCCTGGGCCGCCCACCTCGACGCCGTCCGCCCCTACGCCGCCGACCCGGCAGTGACCTCGCGCGAGTTCGACGGCTTCTTCGGCCGGACCACCATCGGCGCCACGCTGGACGCCTTCTACGGCTTCGACCTCGTGGTGCACGGCTGGGACCTCGGCGCGTCCAACGGGCGGCCCACCACGTTCTCCGAAGCGGACATGGACGCGCTGGACGCCGCGTTCGTGGGCTTCGGCGACCACGCCTACGACGACGGGGTGTTCGGCCGGCCGGTCGACGTGCCGGACGACGCTGACCGGCAGACGAGGCTGCTGGCACGGATGGGCCGCCGCCCCCGGGTCACGGCCTGAGGCGGGTTCAGCGGTGCAGCTCGGCGGTGCAGCACTTCACGCTGCCACCGCCCTTGACGAACTCCGAGAGCTCGACCGGCACCGGGTGGTAGCCGCGATCCCGCAGTGTCGCGGCGAGCTCCGGAGCCTCGCTCGGGAGCACGACGTTCGCGCCGTCGCTGACGAGGTTCAGTCCGAACGCGAGCGCCTCGGCCTCCGAGCACTCCAGCGACGCGGGGAACAGGCGTCGCAGCGTACGACGCGCCGCCGCGCTGAAGGCGCCGGGGAACCACGCGATGTCAGCGGGTGCGTCGCCCCAGCCGTCGTCGAGCACACCGAGCGCGACGTCGAGGTGGTAGAACCGCGGGTCGACCAGCTCGAGCGAGACGACCGGGCGTCCGAGCGCCGCCTCGGCCTCGTGGTGGGCGTCCCGCGACGTGCGGAAGCCGTGGCCGGCGAGCACGACGTCGCGCGTCACGAGGAAGTCACCCTCGCCCTCGTTGATGTGGCTCGGACGCTGGACCTCACGGCCGCACGCCCGGAGGAAGTCGACGTGCGCGTGGGCCTCGGCCTGGCGCTGCGGGAAGGCGAAGGCCGCCCCGTACGTGCGGTCCCCGACGGACACGGCGCCGTTCGCGGCGAACACCATGTCGGGCAGACCCGGGACCGGCTCGAGCAGGTCGACGCGGTGCCCGAGCGCCCGGTACACGTCCCGCAGTCCCTGCCACTGCGCCTGCGCGAGGCCGGCGTCCACCGGGTTCGTGAGGTCCATCCACGGGTTGATCGAGTAGACGACCTCGAACTCGGTGGGTGGGCACATCGCGTAGTGGCGCGTGCGCGCGCTGCGGGCCGGGGCGGCCTGCGGCGTGGTCAGGATCTGCGTCATGGATCTCCTCGGGCGGGGGATGACACGAGCGTAGGGACTCCGGACGACGGGAACCAGCCGTTTATCCCTCGCATGACCTGCGCTTTCTTGTGCGTTTCGCTTGTCATGGTTTGATACGTTGCGCCCATGAGCCTGGACCAGATCGATCGTTCCCTTCTGGACGCCCTCACCGAGGACGGTCGCGCGAGCTATGCCGCACTCGGCTCGCGGGTCGGGCTGTCCGCGCCGGCGGTCAAGCGCCGGGTGGACCGGCTCGTGGAGACGGGCGTGATCAGCGGGTTCACCGTGGTCGTCGACCCGCACCACCGCGGCTGGACCACCGAGGCCTACGTCGAGGTGCACTGCCAGGGCACGATCTCGCCGCGCGTGCTGCGCGAGGCGTTCCTGCAGGTGCCCCAGGTCCACGCGGCAGCCACCGTCTCCGGTGCCGCGGACGCGATCCTGCACCTGGTGGCCGAGGACGTGCGCGACCTCGAGTCCGCGCTGGAGCAGATCCGCGTCGGCGCCGCCAGCGTGAGCCAGACCGAGACGTCGATCGTGCTGTCGCGGCTCATCCACGACCGGCACGGGGTCGAGGGGGACTGACCCGGCGATCCACGGTCCGGACCCCGGCCGAGGGTCTAGCCTGTGGCGCATGGGACGACATCGCGCTGCCTCCGTCGGGGCCGGACTCGTCGGCGCGCTCGTCTTCGTGGAGTTCGTCAGCGGATTCCTCCAGGGCTACTACACGCCGCTGGCCACCGACATCGCGCGTCACCTCGACATCAACGACGCCGACGTCAACTGGTTCGAGGCGGCGCAGCTGCTCCTCTCGGCGCTGTGCGTGCCGCCGCTGTCCAAGCTCGGTGATCTCATCGGCCACCAGCGGGTGCTGGTCTGGGCGGCCGTCCTCACGGCGGTCGCCACGTGCGGCATCGCCTTCTCCACCTCGTTCCAGAGCTACCTCGTGTTCTGGGCGCTGCAGGGCGTCTTCACCGTGTGGCTGCCGCTCGAGGTGGCGCTGATCTACCGACGCAGCGCGGGCCTGCCCCAACGGGCCGCCGCCACCCGGCGGGCGACCGGAGTCATCGTGGCCGCGCTGCAGGCCGGTGCGATCGCCGGAGCGCTCTCGGCCGGTGCGACCTCGGCGCTGTTCGACTCGCTGTGGATGGTGCTCGCCGTGCCCGGCGTCCTGACCGTGGTGGTCGTGTTCGTCATCGTCGGCTTCGTGCCGGGCACGCACGAGCGCCAGGCCGGCAGCCTCGACGTTCCCGGACTCCTGCTCCTGAGCGCCAGCCTGCTGCTGGTGACCGGCGGCCTCTCGCTCGTGCGGATCGTCGGCGTCGCCTCGCCCTGGCCATGGCTCGCCATCGCCCTGGGTGCGCTGGTCCTGGTGCCGTTCGTCCAGCACGAGCTGGGGGCGGCCGATCCGATCATCGACCTGCGGGTCATGCGCCAGGCGTCGATGTGGCCCGTGCAGTTCACGGCGCTGCTGTTCGGCGTCAGCGTGCTCGGCGCGCAGATCCCGCTCTCGACGTTCGCCCAGACCGATCCCGACGTGCACGGCTACGGGCTCGGCCTCACCGCGAGCTCCGTGGCCCCGGTGATCGGCGGCTACGTACTGTCGATGCTCATCGGCGCGCTCGTGTTCGCGCGACTCAGCCAGCGCTTCACCCCGCGTGCGTGCCTCATCGCGGCGGCGGGTCTCGTGGGCCTGGGCTACGCCGCGCTGGTGCCGCTGCACTTCTCGGTGGCCCAGATGGCCGTGTGCATGGTCGTCGCCGGCCTCGGTTCGGGAGCGCTCGTCGCCGCCCTGCCCGCCGCCGCGGCCGCCGCCGCGCCCGAGGGGCGCACCGCCGTGGCTACCGGACTGACCAACACCACCAAGACGATCGGCGGCTCCTTCGCCTCGTGCATCTTCGGTGTGGCCCTGGCCGCCGGCGCCACCCACGCGGCCGCCGCGTCGATGTCGGGCTACTACACCGTCTGGATCGTGTGCTCGGCCACGGCGTTCGTGGCCGCCGTCGGACTGACCTTCGTGCCGCGGCTGGCGTTCGCCGACCCGGCCGGGATCGAGGAGGAGATCGGGCGATGAACGCCGCCGCACGCCTGGCCGAGCTGATCGGCTGTCGCACCGTGTCTGCCCCGGACGAGCGGGACGAGGCCGAGTTCGTGGCCTTCCGCGAGACGTTCGCGCGGCTGTACCCGAGCCTGCACACCGCCCTGGAGCTCACCGAGTTCCCGGGTGGCACGCTGCTCTTCCGCTGGCCCGGTCGCAGCACCGAGCGGCCGCTCGTGCTGATGGCGCACTACGACGTGGTGCCCGCCCCGGCGGAGCAGTGGGACCGCGATCCGTTCGCAGGAGTGATCGAGGACGGCTTCGTCCATGGCCGCGGCGCCCTCGACGACAAAGGACCGCTGGTCTGCATCGCCGAGGCGGTGGAGTCACTGCTGGCCGAGGGCTTCGAGCCCGCCCGCGACGTCTACCTCTCGTTCGGGTCCGACGAGGAGGTGTTCGGGCACGGTGCGGCCGAGGTGGTCGACCACCTCGACTCGATGGGCGTGCGCCCGTGGCTCGTCTCGGACGAGGGTGGCGCGATCGTGGACGACGGGCTGCCGGGAGTGTCGGCGACCACCGCGATGGTCGCGATCGTCGAGAAGGGCACGGTCGACGTCGGCCTGCTCGCGCGCGGGGGAGGAGGTCACGCCTCCACGCCGGCGAAGAACGGCGCCACCGCGCGCCTGGCCCGCGCCATCGTGCGGATCGACCGGCATCCGGCGAGGCCGCACCTGTCCGACCCGGTCCTGCAGATGCTCGACGCGCTGTCGGGTCTCGTGCCGAAACCGCTGGCTCCGGTGCTCCAGCACGCCGGCCGGGCCAACCGCCCGGTGGCCGAGCTGCTGGCGCGGCTCGGCAAGGAGACCGGCGCCATGGTCCGCACGACGATGGCGGTCACGCAGGTCAGCGGCAGCCCGGCCCGCAACGTCCTCGCCACCGAGGCACGCGCCAACGTCAACGTCCGGCTCGCCGTGGGCGACACCCGCGAGCGACTGCGCCGCCGGCTCGAGAGGCTGTTCCGCGGGCTCGACGTCGAGATCGAGCGGATGGACGGCGAGGACCCGCCGCCGGCCTCGCGCACCGACAACGACGCGTGGCGCGCCCTGGGCGAGGCCATCGCGGCGCTCGGTCCCGGGATCTCGGTCGTGCCGTACGTGCAGACCGGTGGTACCGACTCTCGGCACTTCACGCGGATCAGCGACTCGGTCTACCGGTTCGCACCCCTGCACATGAGCCGGGCGCAGCGCGACTCGATCCACGCGCCGAACGAGAAGGTCGCGATCGACACGCTCGAGCGTGGCAGCGCGTTCCACCGCGCACTCATCACCGGCATGGGCTGAACCGGGCTAGGGTCAGGTCATGCCTGTCGATCCCACCGGAGCCGACCTCAAGCGCTTCCTCGCCGAGGACCCCGGCGGCCCCGTCGTGATGCTCAACCTGCTCCAGTTCCGCGAGGACGGGGCGTCGTCCTACCGCGAGTACACCGAGCGCATCGGCCCGTTCCTGGAGAAGGTCGGCGGCGAGGTGATCCACGCCGGTGACCTGGGCACCGCGCTGGTCGCCCCCGACGGGTGGTCGTGGGACGCGCTCCTGCTCGTGCGCTACCCGTCACGCCAGGCGTTCAGCGAGATGGTCGCCGACCCGGAGTACCAGCAGATCACCGGTCTGCGCACCGCCGCGCTCGACGAGGCCGTCCTGCAGGCCGGCGTCCCCTGGCCGATTTGAGTCCAGCACCCCTTTCGGCGTAGACTTGTGTGTCGGCCTTGTCGGGCCGTATCCCCATGCCCTCCGGCAGACCTTTCGAGGTGGGGACACGTGCGTGTCAGGTCGATCAGTCGATACGAAGAAGTTGAGGTGTATGGCGAAAAAAGAAGGCGTCATCGAGATGGAGGGTGCGGTCGTCGAGGCCCTGCCCAACGCGATGTTCCGGGTCGAGCTGGCCAATGGCCACAAGGTCCTGGCGCACATCAGCGGCAAGATGCGCCAGCACTACATCCGGATCCTCCCCGAGGACCGGGTCGTGGTGGAACTCTCGCCGTACGACCTCAGCCGCGGACGCATCGTCTACCGCTACAAGTGACAACTAAAAATCCCCCACGTTCAGTTCGTACCGAAGAGAGAGCTTCTCGATGAAGGTCAACCCGAGCGTGAAGAAGATCTGTGACAAGTGCAAGGTGATTCGTCGCCACGGCCGCGTCATGGTGATCTGCGAGAACCCGCGCCACAAGCAGCGCCAGGGCTGAGCAGAGAGCTTCTTCTTCAACGCAGCACCCTGAACATCTGACGGCTCATCCGGGCCCCGCCACCAGGCGGAGTCCCGGGTGTCACCTCCGGCGCAGAGGCCGGAGCTCGATCGAGGCGATCGAGGTGCCCCAGGTGACGACACCTCTGCCGAACCGAAAGGAACTGCCAGCACATGGCACGCCTCGTCGGAGTGGATCTGCCGCGCGAAAAGCGCGTGGTGATCGGACTCACGTACATCTTCGGTGTCGGTCGCACTCGTGCGATCGAGACCCTCGCCGCCACCGGCATCGACCCCAACACCCGCGTTCACGAGTTGAACGACGACCAGCTCGTCGCACTCCGTGACCACATCGAGGCGAACTACCAGGTCGAGGGTGACCTGCGCCGCGAGGTCACCGCGGACATTCGCCGCAAGATGGAGATCGGCTCGTACCAGGGCCGCCGTCACCGTGCGCACCTGCCCGTTCGCGGCCAGCGCACCAAGACCAACGCGCGCACCCGCAAGGGCCCGAAGCGCACCGTCGCCGGAAAGAAGAAGTGAGGTAGCCGATGCCCCCGAAGAACTCCGGCGCCAAGAAGGTGCGCCGCAAGGAAAAGAAGAACGTCGTTCAGGGCGAGGCCCACATCAAGAGCACGTTCAACAACACGCACGTGACGATCACCGACCCCAGCGGTGCGGTGATCGCGTGGGCCTCCGGCGGAACCGTCGGCTTCAAGGGCTCGCGCAAGTCGACTCCGTACGCCGCCGGCATGGCCGCCGAGGCCGCCGGACGTCAGGCGATGGACCACGGCATGAAGAAGGTCGACGTCTTCGTCAAGGGCCCCGGCTCCGGACGTGAGACCGCGATCCGGTCGCTCAGCGGCGTCGGCCTCGAGGTCGGCACCATCTCTGACGTGACCCCCAGCCCGCACAACGGCTGCCGTCCGCCCAAGCACCGTCGTCTCTGACGCGTCGTCGACTTTTCCTCAAGGAGTAATCAACCATGGCCCGTTACACCGGACCTCTCACCAAGAAGTCGCGCCGTTACGGCGTCGACCTCGTTGGTGGGGACAAGGCCTTCGAGCGCCGTCCGTACGCGCCCGGCCAGCACGGCCGCACCCGCGTCAAGGAGTCGGAGTACCGCACCCAGCTGCAGGAGAAGCAGAAGGCGCGCTACACCTACGGCGTCCTCGAGAAGCAGTTCCGCAAGTACTACGAGCTGGCCTCGCGCCGTCCCGGCAAGACCGGTGACAACCTGCTCAGCCTGCTCGAGAGCCGCCTGGACAACGTCGTCTACCGTGCCGGCCTGGCCCGCACGCGTCGTCACGCCCGTCAGCTGGTGACCCACGGTCACTTCCTGGTCAACGGCGTGAAGACGAACATCCCGTCGTTCCAGGTCAGCAAGCACGACATCATCGACGTCAAGGCCAAGAGCCTGGAGACCACGCCGTTCATCGTCGCGCGTGAGACCCACGACGCCGACACCGTGCCCGGCTGGCTCGACGTCTCGCCCGATCGCGGTCGCATCCTGGTGCACCAGCGCCCGGTCCGCGAGCAGATCACCGTGCCGATCCAGGAACAGCTCATCGTCGAGTTCTACTCGAAGATCTGATCCACCTCATCTGTCCACTTACCCGGCCCTCAAATAGCGGTGGGTCCGGAAAGGAAGAACCATGCTGATCGCCCAGCGCCCCGTCCTGTCCGAAGAGGTCGTCGACGAGTTCCGTTCGCGGTTCGTCATCGAGCCCCTGGAGCCCGGATTCGGCTACACCCTCGGCAACTCGCTGCGTCGTACGCTGCTGTCGTCGATCCCGGGTGCGGCCGTCACCTCGATCAAGATCGACGGTGTCCTCCACGAGTTCTCGACCATCGAGGGCGTCACCGAGGATGTCACCGAGATCATCCTCAACCTGAAGAACCTCGTGGTCTCCTCGACCATCGACGAGCCCGTCGTGATGTACCTGCGCGCCGACGAGGCCGGTGACGTCACCGCCGCCGCGATCACGCCGCCGGCCGGTGTGGAGGTCCACAACCCGGACCTGCACGTCGCCACGCTGAACGGCAAGGGTCGCCTCGAGATCGAGCTGGTCGTCGAGCGTGGCCGCGGCTACGTCTCGGCCGTCCAGAACAAGACCGGCGACGAGGAGATCGGCCGCATGCCGGTCGATTCGATCTACAGCCCCGTGCTGAAGGTCACCTACAAGGTCGAGGCCACCCGAGTCGAGCAGCGCACCGACTTCGACAAGCTGATCATCGACGTCGAGACCAAGGCCTCGATCCTGCCGCGCGACGCGATCGCGTCGGCCGGGTCCACCCTGGTCGAGCTGTTCGGACTGGCCCGCGAGCTGAACGTCGAGGCCGAGGGCATCGACATCGGTCCCTCGCCGGTCGACGAGCAGCTGGCTGCCGACCTCGCCCTGGCGATCGAGGACCTGGACTTCACCGTCCGTTCCTACAACTGCCTCAAGCGCGAGGGCATCCACACGGTGGGTGAGCTGATCACGCGCAGCGAGCAGGACCTGCTGGACATCCGCAACTTCGGATCGAAGTCGATCGATGAGGTCAAGGCCAAGCTCGCCGAGCTCGGTCTCTCCCTCAAGGACAGCCCGTCGGGATTCGACCCGTCCGCCGTCATCGACAACTTCGACGAGGACGCCAGCTTCGCCGAGGACGAGCAGTACTGAACTGCTCTGACACCACTGATTCAGGAGTAACGACATGCCCACCCCCACCAAGGGTCCTCGCCTCGGCGGCAGCCCCTCGCACCAGCGGCTGATCCTGGCGAACCTGGCCCAGAGCCTGTTCGAGCACGGCCGCATCACGACGACCGAGGCCAAGGCGAAGCGCCTGCGCCCGTACGCCGAGCACCTCATCACCAAGGCCAAGACCGACACGGTGGCCAACCGCCGCCACGTCGTGAAGGTCATCCGTGACAAGGGTGTCCTGCACACCCTCTTCACGGAGATCGGCCCGGCCATGGCCACCCGTCCGGGCGGCTACACGCGCATCACGAAGATCGGTCCGCGCAAGGGCGACAACGCCCCCATGGCCGTCATCGAGATCGTCGAGGCCAAGGAGTTCGAGCCCCAGTCGCAGAAGAAGGCGACGAAGGCCGAGTCCGCTCCGGTCGTCGAGGAGGCCCCGGTCGAGGAGACCGTGACCGACGAGACCACCGAGGCGCCCGCCGAGGAGACCGTCGAGGTCACCGAGGCTCCCGCCGACGAGGCCGTCGCCGAGGAGGCCCCCGCGGCCGCCGGGGACGAGACCAAGTAACAGCTCCGCACGCAGCGCCCACCCCGCACGGGGTGGGCGCTTCGTCGTTCCCGGGCCCTTCGTCGATCGAGGCAGGGAATCGGGCGCTTTCGGGATATGATCTGCGGGGCCCCTCGGCGGTGAGGCGCCAGTTGACTCGGGGAAGGCCCACCACATGACGCAGCGCCTGCGCCGTCCACTCACTCTCGTCGTCCCGCTGGTGACGTCGCTCGCCCTGGCCGGGGGTGCGATGGCAGCGGTGGCCCAGACCGAGCCGGTCGAGCCGGCGCCGCTCAACACCACCGAGCTGGAGCAGCCCGCGCGCGGCATCATCGTCAAGCTCGCTGACGACACCGACGCCGAGGTCGCCGACCTCGCCGACGACGTGGCCGCCGAGCTGCCCGACGGCGTCGGCGTCGCCGACTCGACGTCCGGCACCCAGGACCTCGGCGTGCTCGACCTGTCCGAGCAGGTCGACGCGACCGACCTCGACGATGCGATCGAGGAGCTCAACGCCGATCCCGCGGTCGAGTGGGCCGTGCCCAACGGCGTGCGCCTGCCGTCGGCCACCGCCAACGACCCGTACTTCACGAACAACTCGCTGTGGAACCTCACCGGCTCCTGGGGCGTCCAGGCGAACCGCGCCTGGGACATCAGCACCGGCTCGCCGAACGTGCGGGTGGCCGTGCTCGACACCGGAGCGATCCTGGGCCACCCCGACCTGTCGGGTCAGTTCGTGGCGGGCCGCGACTTCGTCGACGACGAGTACGACTGCATGAACCGCTCGTGCTCGCGCATCGCCTACCGTCGCTCCTACGTGAGCGCGAACGATCGCAGCAGCTGGGACGCGAACGCCGCCGACCCGGGCGACGGACGCCAGAACGGCAGCATGTGCCCGTACCTGTCCGGCGGCCGCAGCAGCTGGCACGGCACCCACGTGGCGGGCACGATCGCCGCGAAGCGCAACAACAGCACCGGCGTGGTCGGCATCGCCCCCACCGTGAAGGTGCAGCCCGTGCGCGTCCTGGGCCGCTGCGGCGGCACCGACTGGGACATCGCGATGGGCATCCTGTGGGCCTCCGGCGCGAACGTGACCTCCTACGACGGGCGTCGTCACGGCTCGATCCCGGTGAACCGCGCACCCTCGAAGGTCATCAACCTCTCGCTGGGCGGGTACACCCCCGACCGGGCGTACGTCCGTGAGATGTGCCAGTTCTACGGCCAGATCTCCTCGATCGCACGCAAGCGCGGCTCGACGCTCGTCGCGGCTGCCGGCAACAACTTCGGCAACCACGCCTACAACGTCCCGTCGTCGTGCCCGGGCTTCATCTCCGTGGCCGCCACGGACAGGAACGGCAACCGCGCGTCGTTCTCGAACCACGGTGCCGGTATCGACGTCGCGGCGCCGGGTGTCGGCATCCCGTCGACCTACAACGACGGCCAGTACGCGCCGGGCGGAAACACCTACGCGGCGATGGACGGCACCAGCATGGCTGCCCCGGCGGTCGCGGCGACCGCGGCGCTGGCCTACTCGGTGGGCATCACGAGCCCCGATGTCGTCGAGCGGGTCCTGAAGGCCACCGCGCGCCGTGCGGCGAGCTGCGCCGCCTCCTCCTGCGGGGCCGGTGTCGTGAACGCGCACGGCGTGCTGACCGCGAAGGCGCCCCTCACGGCGCCCGGCCTCAGGGGCTCGGCGCGTCCGGGACGCACTCTCGTGGCGAGTCCCGGTCGCTGGCGCAACGGCGCGACGGTCCGCCTCACCTGGTTCCGCGGCTCGAAGGCTGTGCGCACCGGCAGCACGTACCGCGTGACGAAGGCCGACCTCGGCAAGCGGGTCACCGTGCGGGCCACGGCCACGAACGGCTCGGGCGGCATCTTCCACCAGCGCTCGGTCGTGGTGAAGTCCAAGTCGCGCCTGAAGTTCGCGGTGCCGTCGAAGTTCAGCAAGTCCAAGCGCGTGAAGCTGACCGTCAAGGTGACGGCGCCCTACGTGCGGGCCACCGGCACGATCCGCGTGTACGACGGCAAGAAGCGGATCGCGGTCAAGAAGATCTACTCGAAGAACAAGGGCAAGGTCACGATCAAGCTGCCCAAGATCAAGAAGAAGGGCAAGCACCGGATCCGCGTCATCTACTCCGGTAGCGCCAAGGTCAGCAGCGCCCAGAAGAGCAAGGTCGTCCGCGTCCGCTGAGCTGAGGGCGGTGGGGCTTCTGTGACACGTGGGATTTGCCCTATCCTGCTGAGGTCGTTCCCGTCGGGGAACCCTCGAGTCAGGACCACCGTGCGCCGCAGCCTCGCCCTCTCCGCCCTGCCCGCTCTCCTCGTCGCGTCGGCGCTGGTGTCCACGGGCGCGTCCGCGGCCCCGTCGCCCGAGCCGGCGGGGGCGCAGTCGCCCGCCGCGAAGCAGGCGCCACGCGTCGCGCGCGGCCTGATCGTGAAGGCCACGTCCGCGACGAAGGCGCGCCGCACCTCGCTGGCGCGCAGCGCCGAGACCGAGTTGCCGACCGCAGTCGACGTGGCCACCACCGTGCCGGCGCCCCAAGGGCTTTCACTGCTGCGCTTCGAGCGGCCGGTGCCGGTCGAGGACCTCGCGGCGGCCGTCGAGGCGGTCGAGGATCGCGCCGACGTGGAGTGGGTCCTGCCGGACACCCTGCGCACGGTCTCGAGCGCACCCCCGGTGAGTGTGAACGACCCGTACTTCACCCAGCAGGGCAACCTGTGGGACACCCGCGACGAGATCGACGGGGTGTCGACCAATGGTGGCTACACGACGAAGGCCCCGGCGCTCTGGCGTGCCACCCAGGGCAGCAGCTCTGTGGTCGTCGCCGTGATCGACACGGGCATCACGAGCCACCCCGACCTCGCCGGCCAGACCGTGGCGGGCTACGACTTCGTCGACGACGAGTGCACGCCGGTGGAGGAGAACTGCTACTACGACGAGACCTACGTGAACGCCGGAGACGGCAGCGGCTGGGACGCCGACCCCTCCGACCCGGGCGACTGGCTGGACGAGGACCTCGTGACGCGGTGCGGGCTTCCCGAGGGCGAGGACCCCGCGGACTACGTCATGCCGAGCTCATGGCACGGCACGCACGTCGCAGGCACCATCGCCGCGAAGGCGAACAACGGCATCGGTGTGGCGGGGGTGGCGCCGGGCGTGAAGGTGCAGCCGGTGCGGGTGCTCGGTCACTGCGGCGGGTGGGACTCCGACATCGCGGCGGGCATCCTCTGGGCCGCCGGGTACGACCTGCGTGACTACGGCGTGCCCCTGAACCGGACGCCGGCCCGGGTCATCAACCTCTCGCTCGGCGGGGAGTCCGAGGACCCGGCCGAGGTGGAGTACTTCTGCGAGTACTACGGCGGCGTGGCCGCCGACGCTCGCGCCAAGGGTGCCACCCTGGTGGCCGCGGCGGGCAACGCGTCGTGGGACGAGATCTTCCCGGTCGCGAACAGCGTCCCCGCGTCCTGCGAGGGCTACCTGACCGTCACGGCGACGAGCGACACGGGCCACCGGGCCTGGTACTCGACGGCCGGCCCCGGGTCCGACCTCGCCGCCCCCGGCGGTGACCAGCAGGTCGACGGGGGCAGCGACGAGCGCGGCATCCTCTCCACGATCAACCAGGGCTCGACCACGCCGGCGGCCGCCGGCTACGGCTGGTACCAGGGCACGAGCATGGCCGCCCCGGCCGTGTCCGCCGGTGCGGCGCTGCTGTACTCACTCGGCCTCACGAGCCCGGCGCAGGTCGAGGCGAAGCTCAAGGCAGCCGTGCAGCCGTTCTCGCCCGTGGACAAGGGTCCGCAGGAGATCGGCGGTGGTGTCCTCACGACCGACACGCTGAACTGCACCACGAGCGGTCGCACCGCGTGCGGCACCGGCATCCTCGACCTCTCGAAGGTCACGGCGCCACTGGGCGCGCCGGCGATCTCGGGCACGCGCAAGCCCGGGGGAGTGCTGCGGGCGACCTCGCGCGGCCTGACGAACCAGGGCGGCACGTCCGCGATCACCTGGTGGCGCGGATCGACGCGGATCGGGTCGGGCGCGAGCTACCGGATCACCGGAGCCGACCTCGGTCGCACGCTCACCGCTCGCGACACGGTCGTGTCGGGGAGCTTCGCGGGCGTGTACCGCGCCGGCTCGGTCGCGGTGCCGAAGACCAAGGCCAGGGCCCGGGTGTCGATGTCCATCTCCTCGAGCCTCAAGCGCACGAAGCGCGCGCGCCTGGTCGTGCGGGTCTCTGCGCCGCTCGTCCGTCCGACCGGCACGATCCGGGTCTACGACGGCTCGAAGCGCATCGCCACGAAGAGCTTGTACGCGAAGAACGGCGGCAAGGTGGCGGTCCTGCTGCCAAAGATCACGAAGAAGGGCAAGCACCGGATCCGCGTGATCTACTCCGGCGACGGGGTCACCACGTCGGCGCAGAAGAGCAAGGTGGTCCGCGTCCGCTGACGGTCAGGCGAAGTGGTCGCCGCGTCCGATCCGGACCGGCCCCTTTGCCGTCGTCGCGGTGACGGGCTCGCCGCGCTGGGTGACCACCACGGCGCCGGCCTCCGCGAGGGCGTCGGCGACCTGGCGCACCGCGTCCATGCGACTGCGCCAGTGCTCGCCGCCCACCACCCGGGCGACGTCGCTGGGGCAGATCGTGGTGCCGTCGCGGTGACGCAGGAGGGCTCGGACCGCCGCCTCGGCGCGAGCGGCGATCGAGTAGTCGGTCGGCGTCTCCCACCAGGGACGCCCTCGCTCGCCGAGGGCGACCTTCGCATCGCCGACACGGTCGCGGGCGTCCGGCTCGCCGGCCTTCACCGCGCGCCGCGCGCTCATCAGCTCGTCGACGAGCTCCTGGCGCAGCGGGCCGGGGATCTCGGGATCGCTCGCCCGCCACCGGCGCCCGCCGATCACCAGGAAGCGACCGTCGGGGGTTCGCTCCGGCTCGTTCGTGTCCGCCATCGTCCCTCCCTGTCCGACGCCTCGACGCTAGCCGAGCGCGGCCGCGGACGCAGCGAGCGGCGGGCTCAGCGAACGCCGAGGGGTCCGGCGAGGGGAAGCCCCCACGGCAGAGCGGCGTGCTCGTCGCGCAGCGCCTCCAGGGGTGCGATGAGGTGCTGCGGCATGGCGGTCGTGCGGCGGGTGGTGAGGTCGACGTGCAGCTCGAGGAACTCCAGCGTGTTGGCCACGGTCCCGCGGGAGCGGTTCACCAGGATCGTCTGGGCGTGCAGCGCCTTCGCGCTCACGCCCAGTAGGCGCAGGTGCACCGAGAGCTCGTCGCCGACGAGCGACTCGTCGAGGAACTTGATGTGGTGCTCGACGCTGAAGACGCTGTGGCCCGTGCGGTCGCGGTAGTCCTCGTCGAAGCCCAGCCGCTGGAACGCGGCGTCGCCGGCCTCCATGTGCAGCCGGTAGTAGTGGCCGACGTTGACGTGGCCGTTGCCGTCCTCGAACTCGGGGAGGGCGACCAGCGAGAGGGCGGTGCCGAGGGCATCGATCTGGTCCACGGTGGGCCGGGCGACGGTGTGCATGGCCGCCACCCTACCCAGAGTTGAATCCCGCCTCATGTGCGGTGCGGGACGTCCGGGGTGGTCAGGTCGGGGGCCCGCGGGATACTCTATTAAAATTGAACCCAAGTTCACCTTGTGACGCAGCCCCATGAGGCGCGTCACACCGAGATTGATCGAAGGACGACGCATGGTCAACATCGTTTCGCGGGTCTGGGCCCACGCCGACTCCGAGCCGGACCGGGTGGCGATCCGCTCACCCCGGACGATCACGTTCGGTGAGCTGCGTGAGACGAACCAGCGCGTGGCCGGCGCGGTGCGCTCGGCCGGCCTGGCTCCGCTCGACCGCGTGCTGTTCATCGCCCCGACGATCCCCGAGTTCCCCGAGGTCTACTACGGCCTCCATGCCGCGGGCGTGACCGTGACGACGATGAACGTGATGTCCACGGCCCCGGAGATCGGCTACGTGCTCGACGACTCGGGTGCCACGCTCGTCATCGCGTGGCACGAGTGCTCCGACGCGGCCCGCGCCGCGGCCGCCGACCGCGGCATCGAGCTGTGGGAGCTGCGCCCCGGGCTGGAGCTCCCGGGCGAGCCGCTGCTGGAGGCGCACGACCATGCGCCGGACGACACGGCGATCATCCTCTACACCTCAGGCACCACGGGCCGGCCGAAGGGCGCCGAGCTCACGGCCGCAAACCTCGACCGCACGGTCGACTCGTTCCTGCCCGTGCTGGAGCTGACGGGTGAGGACCGCTTCGGCACCGCGCTGCCGCTGTTCCACGTCTTCGGCCAGGCCGTCTGCATGAACACGGCCCTCGCGATCGGCGCGTCCTTCTCGCTGCTGTCGCCGTTCGACCCCGCGAAGATGCTCGACATGGTCAAGCAGGACCAGCTGACCACGGTCTCGGGCGTCCCCACGATGTGGAACGCGATGCTGCACGCCCAGGGTGACTGGCAGCCCGAGGACTTCGCCTCGCTGCGGATGGCCAGCTCGGGCGGCGCGTCGCTGCCCGTCGAGGTGATCCGCGCGTTCACCGACCGGTTCGGCTGCACGATCCTCGAGGGCTACGGCCTGACCGAGACGACCGGCGCCGCGACGTTCAACGACATCCACCGCGAGCAGCGCACCGGCACCACCGGACCGACGCTGCCCGGCACCGAGGTCGAGATCCGCGACGGCAGCGGCCAGGTGCTCGCGCCGGGCGAGGTCGGCGAGGTCTTCATCAAGGGCCCGACCGTGATGAAGGGCTACTGGAACCGCCCCGAGGCCAACGCCGCCGAGCTGAAGGACGGCTGGCTCAAGTCCGGCGACCTCGGCTCGGTCGACGCCGACGGGTACCTCACGATCGTGGACCGCGTGAAGGACCTCGTGATCCGCGGCGGCTACAACGTCTACCCGCGCGAGGTGGAGGAGGTGCTCTATGAGCACCCCGACATCGTCGAGGTCGCCGTCGTCGGGATCCCCGACGACCACTACGGCGAGGAGATCGCCGCGGTGATCGCCCTGGCGCCCGGCGCAGAGCTGACCGGCGAGGACCTCCGCGCCTGGGCGAAGCAGCGACTCTCGGCCTACAAGGTCCCGCGCATCTACTCGTTCGTCGACGCGCTGCCCAAGGGCGCCACGGGCAAGATCCTCAAGCGCTCGATCGACAAGGACCAGCTGCGCGAGATCGCGCACGCCGCGTCCCGGGCGCAGGCCCGGTGAGCGACAACGACGCCCGCGTCGTCGCCTCGGCCGAACCGCCCCGCGCGGTGCTGTTCGACTTCGGGGGAGTCCTCACCGGCAGCGTCTTCGCCTCGTTCGAGCGCTTCAGCCGCGAGGAGTGCGGCGATCCCGACGCGCTCGTGCGGGCGCTGACCGACGACGAGGAGGCGCGGGCCGCCCTCGTCGACCACGAGTGCGGCCGCATCGAGGACGAGGCGTTCGAGGAGGCGGTCGCCCGCGCCCTCGCGGTACGCGGGGCCACCGTGGAGCCCCAGGGCCTGATCGCCCGCATGCAGCGCGACCTGCACCCCGATCCCGCGATGACGGCGCTCGTGCGACGACTCAAGGACGAGGGCATCGCGGTGGCGCTGGTCTCGAACTCGCTCGGTCGCGACTGCTACACGGGGCACGGCCTCGACGAGCTGTTCGACGTCCAGGCCATCTCGGGCCGCGAGGGGGTCCGCAAGCCGTCGCGTGCGCTGTACGAGATCGCGTGCGAGCGGCTGGGTGTCCGGCCCTCCGAGGCGATCATGATCGACGACCTCGCGATGAACATCCGCGCGGCCGCGGCGCTGGGCCTGGGCGGGATCGTGCACCGCGACGCCGCCGAGACGATCACCGCGCTCACGGAGCTGCTCGGGCTGGCGCCCGGAACGCTGGACGCGGATTCGTCGGTCCCAACGACTTGAAGTTGAGTCCGACTTCAGATTATGATGACGGGGCACTGTGAACCACGTCACTCGACTCGGAGGAACAGCATGGACATCAACGGCAAGGTCGCCGTCGTCACCGGAGCCGGTGGCGGCATCGGCGCCGCCCTGGCCGACGCGCTGGTCGCCGGCGGCGCGCGCGTCGTCCTCGCGGACCTGAAGGCCGACGGCGTCGAGTCCGTGGCCGCCCGCCTCAACGAGGCCACGCCCGGCTCGGCCGTGGCGGTCGCCGGTGACGTGTCCCGCACCGACCAGATCGAGAAGCTCGTCGCCGCCGCCGAGGAGTCCTTCGGCCCGGTCGACATCTACTTCGCCAACGCCGGAGTCGGCGGGGGAGTGGACCTGGACGCCTCCGAGGAGGACTGGGACCTCGCCCACCAGGTCAACGTCATGGCCCACGTGCGCGCGGCTCGCCTGCTCGTCCCCGGCTGGGTCGAGCGCGGCCAGGGCTACTTCGTCTCGACCGCCTCGGCGGCCGGGCTGCTCACGCAGATCGGCTCGGCGACCTACTCGGTCTCCAAGCACGGTGCCGTGGCCTTCGCCGAGTGGCTCTCGATCACGTACGGCGACCAGGGAGTCGCCGTCAGCTGCCTGTGCCCCATGGGCGTCAACACCGACATGCTCACCGGCGGCGCCCCCATCACCAACGAGACGCAGCGCCGTGCCGCGCAGGCCGTCACCGACGCCGGTGGCGTGCTCGAGGCCGACGAGGTGGCCGCGATCGTGCTGCGGGCCATGGAGGCCGAGCAGTTCCTCATCCTGCCGCACCCCGAGGTCGCGGTGTTCCAGTCGCGCAAGACCGGCGACATCGATCGCTGGCTCGCCGGCATGCGCCGCTACCAAGCCTCCCTCGCCTGATCCCCCTCACCCTGATTCCACCTCGTCGAGACCCGACGCGACCAGCAAGGAGCTGACCCCATGCATTTCGAACTCTCCGACACCGCCAAGGAGTACCAGGAGCGGTTGCTCGCCTTCATGGACGAGCACGTCTACCCGGCCGAGGCCGTGTACCACCAGCAGATGGCGGAGTCGGGGAACCCGAACTTCCACCCGCCGGTGCTGGAGGACCTCAAGAAGACGGCGCGTTCGCTGGGTCTGTGGAACCTGTTCCACCCGCACAAGAACGAGGAGTGGGGCTCGCCCGGCCTCAGCAACCTCGAGTACGCGCCGTTGGCGGAGATCACGGGACGGAGTCCGTACCTGGCTCCTGAGGCGATCAACTGCAACGCTCCTGACACCGGGAACATGGAGGTGCTGCAGCTGTTCGGCACCGAGGAGCACAAGGAGAAGTACCTCAAGCCGCTGCTCGCGGGCGAGATGGCGTCGGCGTTCTGCATGACCGAGCCGGCGGTGGCCTCCTCGGACGCGACGAACGTGGAGCTGCGGATGGTTCCCGACGGCGACGAGTACGTGCTGAACGGTCGCAAGTGGTTCGCGTCGAACGCGTTGCACGCGAACTGCAAGGTCCTGATCGTGATGGGCAAGACCAACCTCGAGGCCGAGACCCACCGTCAGCAGTCGATGATGGTCGTCCCGATCGACACCCCCGGCGTCACCGTGGTCCGCGGTCTGCCGGTGTTCGGCTACCTGGACCGTGAGGGCCACGCCGAGATCCTGTTCGAGGACGTGCGTGTTCCCAAGACGGCGCTGCTGGCCGGTGAGGGCGACGGCTTCATGATCAGTCAGGCCCGCCTCGGGCCGGGCCGGATCCATCACTGCATGCGCTCGATCGGCATGGCTGAGCGTGCGCTGGACCTGATGATCGACCGCGCCCAGTCGCGGACCACGTTCGGTCAGCCGGTCGCTGACCGCGCGAACATCCAGGACTGGATCGCCGAGGCCCGCATCGAGATCGAGGCGACCCGTCTGCTGGTGCTCAAGACCGCGTGGCTGATGGACACCGTGGGCAACCAGAAGGCCCGGGTCGAGATCGCCGCGATCAAGGTCAAGGCGCCCGAGATCGCGCTGAAGATCATCGACCGCGCGATCCAGGTCCACGGCGGCGGTGGCGTCACCGACGACTTCCCGCTCGCGTCGTTCTACGCCCACCAGCGCACCCTGCGGATCGCCGACGGACCCGACGAGGTCCACAAGCGCACCCTCGCCCGCGTCGAGCTGCGCCGCCGCACCAACGAGCGCGACGCTCGCGCCTGACCCCCGCGACGGGTGGCTGGGGACGCTTTCCCTGTTCCCAGCCGCCCGGTGGGGCGGTACTACACCCCACGAACTGAACTTGATTTCAACTATGAATTAGGGTGTGACGGACGGCATACGGCCGGTCCGCGCAGCCCCCTGAGCACCCCGAGACCCCCCGAACTTCCAGGAGATCGACCAATGCTGATGGAGACGATGTGACATGAAATGGCGTCGGTTCCTGGTGTCCCGGCTCGTCCGGCTCGCCTTCGTGCTGGTGGCGATCACCACCCTCACCTTCCTGATGATGCACCTCGCCCCGGGCGATCCCGCCCGGCTCGTGGCCGGCATGGACGCGGACGAGCAGGCCGTGCAGGTGGCTCGTGAGCGCCTCGGCCTCGACCAGCCCATGTACCAGCAGTTCCTCGACTACGTGGGCGGACTCCTGCGCGGTGACATGGGCACGTCCTTCGCGACGAACCAGCCCGTCACCGCCGAGATCGCCCAGAAGATCGGGCCCACCGCCCAGCTGGCCATCTTCGGCATGGCGATCATCCTGCTCGTCGGCCTGCCGATGGGCATCATCGGCGCCGTGATGACCCGCAACGGGCACCGCACGTTCGAGGTCATCTTCAGTGGCTCGACCGGTGCGATGGCCTCGATCCCGCAGTACCTGATCGCGACCTTCCTGGCGTTCTTCTTCGCCGTGACGTGGCAGATCTTCCCGGTGGCCGGCTCCGGCTCGCTCAACGCGGCCGTGCTCCCGGCGATCGCCATCGCGATCCGACCGGCGGCCTCGATCGCCCGACTCGTCCGCGTCCGCACGCTGGAGGTGCTCGAGTCGCCGTACGTCCGCACCGCACGCAGCAAGCGGCTGCCCACGCGCAAGCTCTACCTCGCGCACGTGTTCCCGAATTCGATCACCACGATGCTGGCGATGGGCGGCGTCACGTTCGCCAGCCTGCTCGGCGGCGCGGTGATCGTCGAGCAGGTCTTCGCCCGGCTCGGCCTGGGCACGACCCTCGTCCACAGCGTCCTCGTCGGCGACTACCCGGTCGTGCAGGGCATCGTCCTGCTGCTCGGCTTCGCGGTGGTCGTGGTCAACGCGCTGGTGGACATCATCCTCGGGATCGTCGATCCCCGGACCATGGAGGCGGGCCGATGAAGCAGCACAAGCGCGAGAGCAGCGCCAAGCAGATGTTCCGGGCGTTCCTCGCGACGCCCACCGGCATCATCTCCGGCCTGATCCTGCTGGGCCTCACCGTCCTGGTGATCATGGGCCCGAACGGCTTCGGCGAGCAGGCCGTCGTCAGCGACATGGCGCGCTCGAGCGAGGGTCCGTCCGCGGACTACCGCTTCGGCACCGACGCCCTGGGCCGCGACATCTTCACCCGCACGCTGGCCGCGACCCGGCTCTCGATCCTCTACGCGTCGGCCGCGGTGCTGTTCGCGATGGTGGTCGGCGGGCTCATCGGCGGGCTGATCGCCGCCGGCGGACCTCGCGTCCGCAAGGTCGGCGGCACCGTCATCGACACGATGATGGGCTTCGGCGACATCCTGCTGGCCGTCGTGGTCGTCGCGATCGTCGGCGTCGGCGCCAAGGGTGCCGTGCTGGCCATCGGTGTGGCGTTCACCCCGCACTTCGCCCGCTTCACCTACAGCCTCGTCGACTCGGTCATGGTGCGGGACTACATGTCCGCCGCCCAGGTCGTCGGTGTGAGCAAGTCGGGCATCGGCACCCGGTACGTCGGGCGCAACGTGGCCGACAGCCTCGTGATCGTGACCTTCACGACCGTCGCCGAGGGCATCATGGCGATGTCCTCGCTGAGCTTCCTGGGACTGGGCATCCAGTCGCCGCAGTTCGACTGGGGCCAGATGCTCACCGACGGCGTCAAGAACTTCTACCTCAACCCGTACGCCGCCCTCGTGCCGGCGACGCTGATCCTCATCACCGGCCTCGCGGTCAACCTCTTCGGTGACGCGGTGGCCCGTGCGGTCAACCCCGTGCTGTGGAACGAGCGGCCCAGCCTGTTCCGCTCGAAGTTCCGGCGCTCCAGTGCGGCGACTGCCGCCATCGAGCCCGAGATCACCATCGACCCCGGCATGGAGACCGAGACCAGGAAGGGACGCCCATGAACGACGACATCCTGCTCGACGTGCGCAATCTCTCGATCACCATCGAGGGCCGGGACGACGTCCCGCCGCTCGTGCGCGACGTCTCCTTCTCGCTGAAGCGTGGCGAGATCGTCGGCATCGTGGGGGAGTCCGGAAGCGGCAAGACCCTCACCTCGCTGGCGGTGTCGCGGCTGCTGCCCAAGGGCCTGGCCATGACCGCGGACCGGGTCGACTACGACGGTCACGACCTGGTGAACGGCTCGGACCGCGAGCTGCGGAGCGTGCTCGGCACCGACCTCGCGATGGTCTTCCAGGACCCGATGTCCTCGCTCAACCCCGCCCGCAAGATCGGGGCGCAGATGATCGAGACCGT
Source organism: Aeromicrobium sp. JP4 (assembly GCF_054957925.1). Taxonomy (NCBI): domain Bacteria; kingdom Bacillati; phylum Actinomycetota; class Actinomycetes; order Propionibacteriales; family Nocardioidaceae; genus Aeromicrobium; species Aeromicrobium sp. JP4. The sequence goes on along the minus strand of NZ_CM143290.1, from coordinate 1,511,040 downwards.
GCGCGAGCACAAGGGCCTGTCGAAGAAGGAAGCCCGCGACCTGGCCATCCGCAGCCTGGAGGACGTGCGCATCACCGAGCCCGAGAAGCGGCTCAAGCAGTACCCGCACGAGCTCTCGGGCGGCATGCGCCAGCGCACGATGATCGCCATGGGCTTGATGGGCGAGCCGAGCCTGATCCTGGCCGACGAGCCGACCACCGCGCTCGACGTGACGGTGCAGGCGCAGGTCATGCAGCTGCTGTGCGACCTCAACGACCGCAAGGGCAGCGCCGTGCTGCTGATCTCGCACAACATCTCCCTGCTGTCGGAGGTGTGCGACCGGATCATCGTGATGTTCCGCGGCGAGATCGTGGAGGACCTCACCACCGCGAAGCTGCTCTCCGGGCCCGACCACCCCTACACCCAGGGACTGATCCGCGCGGTCCCGGACCTCAACACCGACCGCACCGAGGACCTCGTGACGATCGAGGACGGGCAGTTCGACGTCGAACGGGAGATGAACCATGCTTGAGCTGGAGAACGTCGAAGTCACCTACCCGGGCCCGCCCCCTTTCACGGCGGTCAAGGGCATCAACCTGACCGTCCCCACCGGATCCACCGTGGGCCTCGTCGGCGAGTCCGGCTCGGGCAAGTCGTCCATCGCGCGCGCCGCGATCGGCCTGACGCCCGTGACGAAGGGTCGGATCCTGCTCGACGGCGACGACGTGACCAACCCGAAGGGCAAGGCGCTGCGTCTCCTGCGCGGCAAGGCCCAGCTGGTGTTCCAGGACCCGCACGCCTCGCTCAACCCCCGCATGGAGATCGCGATGGCCGTCCAGGAGGCCGTCAGCGTCGCCACCGGCAAGCGCATCACGTCGCAGTCGTGCGCCGTGACCGCGCTGGACCTGCTGGACAAGGTCGGTGTGCCCAAGGCCGCCATGCGTCGCTACCCCCACCAGCTCTCGGGTGGTCAGCTGCAGCGCGTGTCGATCGCCCGTGCCCTGGCCCTCGAGCCGTCGCTGATGATCCTCGACGAGGTCACCGCGTCGCTCGACGTCTCGGTGCAGGCGCGCATCCTCAACCTGTTGCGCCAGCTGCAGCGCGAGCTCGACGTCTCGATGCTGTACATCTCGCACGACCTGTCGGTGATCCGCTACCTGGCCGATCACGTCTACGTCATGCGGCACGGCGAGATGGTCGAGTCCGGCACGGCCGACGCCGTGTTCGACGCGCCCCAGCAGGAGTACACGAAGGCGTTGCTGTCGGCCGTGCCGACGCTGGGCGGGAGCCGCTGGCGTGCGCGCCACGAGCCCGTCGCCGCGCTCTGATCCTTCCACCCGTCGATCGCTCCCGCGGGAGCGAGAGGAGTCATGACATGAACGCCGTCGATCGCCTCTGGGACCACGCCCGGACCGCTCCGGACAGCATCGCGCTGCGCGTGGGCGACCAGGCCTGGACCTACGCGCAGGTGCGGGACCTCGCCTCCGCCTGGGCCGACCGCCTCGTGCGGGCCGGGATCGAGCCCGGGGACCGGGTGCTGCTGGTGGCGCCGACCTCCCAGGAGTTCGCCGTGGTCCACCAGGCGATCCTCGCCTCGGGCGCGATCGGCGTGACGGTGAACTCCGCGTCGACCGCCGTCGAGCTGGAGTACTTCCTCACCGACGCCGAGTGCTCGCTGGCGATCGCCTGGCACGAGACGGCCGACGTCGCCCGACGGGCCGCCGAGGCCACGGGCATCGAGCTGTGGACCCTGGAGGCCGGTGACATCGAGGTGGGACCGGGCGCCGACCTGGACCTGCCCCGCGCGAGGGAGACCGACGACACCGCCGTCCTGCTCTACACGTCGGGCACCACGGGCAAGCCGAAGGGCGCCGAGCTCACGCACGGCAACCTCGCGGCCTGTGCCGAGATCGTCTCGGGCACGCTCGGGAGCGACAGCTCGGACCGGGTCGGGACGGCGCTGCCGCTCTTCCACGTGTTCGGGCAGGTCTGCGTGATGATGGCGACGTTCCACGTGGGTGCGAGCCTGTCGCTGCTGCGTCCCTTCAGCGGCGAGGCGCTGCTGAGGATGGCCGCCGCCCACCAGCTGACGGTGCTGGCGGGCGTCCCGACGATGTGGAACGCGATGCTCCACGCCGACGTCGACCTCTCGCGCGACGACCTGGCCAGCCTGACCCACGCGCTCTCCGGCGGCGCCGCGCTGCCGCTCGCGGTCGCCGACGCGTTCCGCGAGCGCTTCGGCTGCCGCGTGCTCGACGGCTACGGCCTCAGCGAGACCACGGGCGCCGGCACGTCGGCCAAGCTCAGCGTGCGTCGCAAGGAGGGCTCGGTCGGACCGGCCCTGGCGCGCATGAAGGCGCGCGTCGTCGATCCCGAGGGCAACCCCACGGCACCGGGCGAGCGGGGCGAGGTCGCCCTCGCGGGCCCCGTCATCATGAAGGGCTACTGGCGCCGCCCCGAGGCCACGGCCGAGGTGATGCGCGGCGAGTGGTTCCTCACCGGCGACATCGGCAAGCAGGACGAGGACGGCGACATCTGGATCCTCGACCGGAAGAAGGACCTGGTCATCCGCGGCGGCTACAACGTCTACCCGCGCGAGATCGAGGAGGTCCTCTACACGCATCCCGACCTGCGCGAGGTCGCCGTGATCGGCGTGCCCGACGAGCGGCTGGGGGAGGAGGTCGCGGCCGTGTTCGCGACCCATCCCGGACGCGAGGTCGACACCGCGCAGCTGCGGGCCTGGCTGGAGGAGCGCCTCGCCGCCTACAAGGTGCCGCGCATCTACCAGGAGGTCCGCGAGCTGCCCAAGGGCTCGACCGGCAAGATCCTCAAGCGCCAGCTGGACCGCGGGACGGTCCGGGAGCAGGGCGTGAAGGTCACCCGTGAGAGGAGCATCTCGTGACGCAGCTGATCGAGACCGAGCCCATCGCCCGTTGGATCGAGACCCTCGGCATCGAGGCCGAGGGCCCGCTGAACTTCGAGCGCGTCGGCGCCGGGCAGTCGAACCTGACGTTCCTGGTGACCGACACCGCCGGCCACCGCTGGATCATGCGCCGCCCGCCGCTGGGCAAGCTGCTGGCGTCGGCCCACGACGTGGAGCGCGAGCACCGGATCATGTCCGGACTCCAGGGCACGGGTGTGCCGGTGCCGACGATCCACGGGTTCACCAACGACCCGGCGGTCACCGACGCGCCGCTCATGCTGATGGACTTCGTCGACGGGCGCGTGCTCGACACGATCGAGGCGGTCGAGTCCGTGCCCGAGGAGACGCGCCGCGAGATCGGCCTGTCCCTGGCGTCCACGCTGGGCGAGGTGCACGCCGTCGACCTGGAGAAGGCCGAGCTGGTCGACCTCGCGAGCCACTCGCCCTACGCCGAGCGTCAGCTGCGCCGCTGGCACCGCCAGTGGGAGCAGTCGCGCACGCGTGAGCTGCCCATCGTGGACGACCTGGCCGCGCGGCTGACGGCGAACGTCCCGGGGGACCAGGGGCTGTCGCTGGTGCACGGCGACTTCCACCTCATGAACGTCATCACCGATCCCCGGGCGGGCCGCGTGACCGCGGTGCTCGACTGGGAGCTGTCGACCCTGGGCGACCCGCTGGCCGACCTGGGCGGCCTGCTGGCGTACTGGCCGCAGGCCGACGACGAGATCGTGACCGGCTTCCAGGGCCCGACCCTGCCCGGGTTCCCGACGCGCGCCGAGCTCGTGGAGGAGTACGCGCGGGCCACCGGGCGCGACGTCTCGGCCATCGGCTTCTGGTACGTGCTGGGCCTGTGGAAGATCGCGATCATCGCCGAGGGCGTGCTGCGCCGCTCGATCGACGACCCGCGCAACAAGGCCGTGACCGGGCAGGTCTCGCCCGAGCTGATCGACGCGCTGATGCAGCGGGCCGACCTCGAGGCGCGGGCCGTCGGCCTGTGACCTGAGCCACCCCCCTGCAAGTAAACATGAAACCAAGTTCATATACGATGGTGCGGTGCCGTGCCCCCCGCCGGCAGCCCTGAGTATGTGAGAGGTCGAGCATGAAGTTGAACCACCGAAGCCGCGCGGATCGCCGGTCCGCGCTGCGCCGCGGACTGGGGTCGGCAGCCGTCGTCGCCCTGGCCGTGTCCCTCCTGACCGCGTGTGGCGGCGGCTCGTCGTCGTCCGCCGGCACCTCCGGTGAGGCGCCCGACGAGGCGACGCTGGTGCTGCGCAACGACGTCGACACCTTCGACCCGATGCTGACCGCCGCCGAGCAGGGCGCGGTCCAGATGTACGAGGCGCTCTACGACACGCTCGTGCGCCGCAACTGGAAGACCGGCGAGTACGAGCCCGCGATGGCCACGAAGTGGGAGGCCACCGCCACCAAGATCGACTTCGAGCTCAAGTCGGGCCTGAAGTGCAGCGACGGCTCGGACCTCAAGCCGACCGACATCGCCAACTCGCTCAAGCGCCTGGCCGACCCGAAGACGGGCTCCATCTACACCGGCCGCTTCTTCGGCGCCGGCGGCGTGAAGGAGATCGTCGGCGACGACGCCGCGAACACCGTCTCGGTCGAGGTCAACGAGCCGCACTCGGACCTGATCGACAGCATGGCGACCGCGTTCATCGTGTGCCCGAAGGGCCTCGAGGACACCGAGGCGCTCGCCACGACCCCGCAGGGCTCCGGCCCCTACAAGGTCACCTCGATGAAGCGTGGCGACACATACGAGCTCGAGGCCTGGGGCTCGCCCGCGCTCGAGGACCCCGAGAGCGTCCCGGCGAAGCTGACCTACCGCGTCGTGACCTCCGACTCCACCCGCGCGAACCTCGTCGACACCGACGGCGCCGACATCGTCAGCGTCGTGGGCCGTGACTCCAAGCGCCTCGAGGCGACCGTGGAGCCGATCCAGGGCAAGGCGTTCCAGTCCGACTCGGTCGTGTTCAACCAGCGCGACGGTGCGCCGTTCGCGGACGAGAAGCTGCGCCGCGTCGTGGCGCAGGCGCTCGACGCCGAGTCCTACACGAAGGCGGCGTCGTTCGACGTCGGCGAGGCGATCGACACCCTGGCCACGCCCAACATGGACTGCTACGTCGAGAGCAACGGCGACCTGAAGCCGAAGTTCGACAAGGACCAGGCGAAGGCCGACCTCGAGGCCGCGGGCTACGGTGCCGGCGGCAAGGAGCTCACGGTGCGTCTGCTGGGCTACGACCTGCAGAACTCCGGCCCGGAGTACGTCGCCGACGCGCTGCGCGAGATCGGCATGAAGGTCGAGATCACCAACGGCACGCTGGCCCAGGCCGCGGGCATCGTCTACGGCGACCAGGGGGAGTGGGACCTGCTGGTCTTCCCGATGAACGCCCCCGCGCCGCACCTGTACCCGGCCGTGACGAAGATGAGCTCGAACCTCGGTGAGGGCGGCTCGTACAACTTCGGTCGCATCAAGAACGCCGAGTTCGACAAGTACGCCGCGCTGGCACCCGCGACCACGGGTGACGAGCGGTGCGAGAACTGGAGCAAGGCCGAGGCGGCCCTGCTCGAGCGCGCCGACGTCGTGCCGATGATGTGGCCGATCGCCAACTACTTCTCGAAGGACCTGACCTTCGAGACGGGCTACCGCACCACCGATCTGCGGACGATTCGCGTGAAGGGCTGAGCCTCCACGCCGCGAGCGGCCGGTCCTCCTGGGTTCCCTCACCCGGGGGGCCGGCCTTCGCTGTAAATGAAACTGAGTTCAGTATTGATATTTCTGGTGACCTCCGTCACACTCGACTCAAGAACCTGAATTCGGATTCAGGCCCCTCGACGAAGGATGACCGATGACCTCTCCCCGAACCCGTCCGTGGCGCCGCACGGTCGGCCTCGCCGGCGCACTCGCGCTGTCGACCTCGATCCTCGCTGCCTGTGGAGGCTCCGACGAAGGCGGCGACCGTGTCGCCGGTCAGGCGCCCGACAAGGTGGTCATGGACCTGCGCAACGACGTGGACACCTTCGACCCCTTCCTCACCGCCGCCGACCAGGGCGCCGTGCAGATGTACGAGGCGCTCTACGACACGCCGGTCCGCCGCGACATGAAGTCGGGCGAGTACGTCCCCGCCATGGCCACGGACTGGGAGGTCACCACGACGAAGATCGACATGACCTTCCGTGAGGGCCTGAAGTGCAGTGACGGCACCGACCTCACGGCCACAGACATCGCGAACTCGATGAAGCGCCTCGCCGATCCGAAGACGGGCTCCATCTACACGGGCCGCCTCTTCGGCGCCGGGGGAGTGAAGGACATCGTCGCCGACGACGCCGCCCGCACCGTCTCGATCGAGGTGAACGACCCCCACTCGGACCTGCTCGACAGCATGTCGACCGCCTTCGTGATCTGCCCGAAGGGCCTGGAGGACACCGAGGCGCTCGCCACGGCTCCGCAGGGCTCGGGCCCCTACAAGGTCGCCTCGCTCAAGCGCGGCGACACCTACGAGCTCGAGGCCTGGGGCTCGCCCGCGCTGGAGGACCCCAAGAGCGTCCCCGCCAAGATCACGTTCCGCGTCATCACGAACGACGCGACGCGCGCCAACCTCTTCGAGACCGGTGAGACCGACATCGCCGGCATCCTCGGTCGTGACTCGGAGCGACTCGAGTCCAACCACGAGTTCATCCAGGGCAAGGCCTTCGAGGCCGACTCGCTGACGTTCAACCAGCGTCCCGAGGCGCCCATGTCCGACGAGCGCCTGCGCCGGGTCGTCGCCCAGGCGATCGACGCCGCCGCGTACACGAAGGCCGCGTCCTTCGGTGTCGGCGAGCCGGTGAACACGGTCATCACGCCGAACATGGACTGCTACACCGAGTCCAACGGCGACATCGGCCTGAAGTTCGACGAGGACCAGGCCAAGGCCGACCTCGAGGCCGCGGGCTACGGTCCCGGCGGCAAGAAGCTGACGGTGCGCCTGCTCGGCTACGACGTGCAGAACTCCGGCCCGGACTACGTCGCGGACGCCCTGCGCAAGGTCGGCATCGACGTCAAGGTCACGAACGGCACGCAGGCCCAGGCCGGTGCCATCGTCTACGGCGACGAGGGCGACTGGGACGTCATCGTGTTCCCGTACCTCAGCGCGGCCCCGCACCCGTACCCGCTCGTGACGAAGATGAGCTCGAACCTCGGTGAGGGCGGCTCGTACAACTTCGGCCGGACCCGCAACGACGACTTCGACAAGTACTCGGCGGCCGCGACCGGCTCGCTGGGCGAGGAGCGCTGCGAGAACTGGGGCAAGGCCGAGGCCGCGCTGCTTGAGCAGACGAACCTGGTGCCGCTGCTGTGGCCCATCGCCAACTACTTCGCCGACGGACTCACGTTCAACGCGACGTACCGCACCGTCGACCTGCGGAGCATCCGCGCGGTCGAGTGAGAGCCGGCGGGCGCCCCGCGCAGCACGGGGCGCCCGCCTCCTCACGTCCTGATCCACCGCCGGTGCCACCGGCGACCAGCACAAGGAGATTCATGTCAGTCGTACTCAGCGAGAAGGTCCTGGACGGCCGGGCCCTGCTGATCACCCTGAACCGCCCCGACGCCCGCAACGCGGTGAACGGACAGGTGGCGCGCGAGATGGCGGCGGTGCTTGACGAGCTCGACGCCGACCCGTCGCTCGTGGTCGGCATCATCCGCGGCGAGGGCCGCGGCTTCAGCGCCGGCATGGACCTCAAGGCCTTCCTCGAGGGTGACTTCCCGGCGTTCGAGGACCGGGGCTTCGGCGGCTTCGCCACGCGCGGCCCCAAGACCCCGCTCATCGCCGCGATCGAGGGCTTCGCCGTCGCCGGGGGCCTGGAGATGGCCCTCGCGTGCGACCTGATCGTGGCCGCCTCGGACGCCAAGCTCGGCCTTCCCGAGGTCAAGCGCTCCCTCATCGCCGCCGGTGGTGGCCTGCTGCGCCTCGCGCAGCGGATCCCGTACCACGTGGCCGCGGAGATCGGGCTGACCGGCGACCACCTCCCGGTCGAGCGGCTGTACCAGGTCGGCCTGGTCAACCGTGTCGCCGAGCCCGGCCAGGCCCTCGAGGTCGCGCTCGAGCTGGCGCAGCAGCTGGTCGACAACGCGCCGCTGGCCCTCGAGGGCACCAAGTACGTGCTCGAGAACGCCGCCGACTGGGGCATGGCCGAGGGCTGGAAGCAGCAGGAGCCCATCGCCATGAAGGTCAGCACGTCGGAGGACGCCCGCGAGGGCGCCACCGCGTTCGCCGAGCGCCGCGCGCCCGTCTGGCGCGGACGCTGACCCCGATTTCACACCACCACCACTCACGAAGGACAGAACCTTGACCGACACCACCCAGCTGCCCGTCCGCCCGCAGAACGTCGCCGACCTCGAGGCCCTCATCGGCAAGACGATCGGCCCGACCGAGTGGCACGACGTCACGCAGGAGAGCGTCAACGCGTTCGCCGACGCGACCGGCGACCACCAGTGGATCCACGTCGATCCCGACCGTGCCGCGCAGAGCCCGCTCGGCACGACCATCGCGCACGGCCTCTACAGCCTGTCGCTCGGACCGGCGTTCTCCTACTCGCTCATCTCGTTCGAGGCGTTCGCGCACAGCCTCAACTACGGCTACGAGAAGGTGCGGTTCCCCGCGCCGCTGCCCATCGGATCGCGCGTGCGCATGACGACCGAGGTCATCTCGATCGACCACGTGCCCGGCGGCGTCCAGCTGCGCGCTCGTCAGGTCTTCGAGCGTGAGGGCTCGGAGAAGCCGGTCGCGGTGGCCGAGTCCCTCGGACGTCTCGTGGAAGCGAAGTAGAACCTTCGTGACCACGCGGTAACAAAGCCGAACTCGACCTCAGATTCCCCTTAGGATGACGGCATGAGCAGCTCTGCAGAGAGTACGACGCGCCATCGGCGCTCCGCCGGCTTCTCCGGCGAGGCGCCGTCGCGCGAGCTGCCCACGACCCCTCGTGGGCTGCGTACGCGCGCCAACCTCATCGACGCGGCGCGCGTCGTGTTCGAGCGCGACGGCTTCCTCGACGCACGGCTCGTGGACATCACCACCGAGGCGGGCATCTCCGCCGGCTCCTTCTACACGTACTTCGACAGCAAGGAGGAGATCTTCTCCGCCGTGCAGGCCGAGGTCGAGAAGGAGATGCTGCACCCCGACGTCCGGGCGGTCACCGGCGGGGACGACCCGGTCGCCCAGATTCGTGAGGCGAACCGCGCCTACCTCGAGTCCTACCAGCGCTTCGCGCCGTTCATGCGGCTGATGGAGCAGGTCGCGAACATCGACGACAACTTCCGCGACCTGCGACGCAAGCGCGGTGAGGCGTTCGTCGAGCGCAACGCCAGGAGCATCAAGCAGCTGCAGGACCAGGGCATCGCCACGAAGGACATCGATCCGAAGCTGGCGTCGTTCTTCCTGTCCGGCATGGTCGCCCGGGCGGCGTACTCGCGTTTCGTGCTGGGCGAGGAGTGGACGATCGAGGAGATGGTCGAGTCGCTCACGCAGCTGTGGGTGAACGCGCTGAAGATCTCGTCGCCCTCCTCCTGAGGTCGCACGCGAAGGGCCCCTGGCGACTCGTCGTCAGGGGCCCTTTCGTCGTGTCGGTCAGGGCGTGAGGTCGCGAGCCGTCTCGGGCTCGTCCGTTGCCGGCTCCGCAGCGCGAGCCGCGGCCACGTCGCGTCGGGGGATGCCGACGAGGGTGATGACGATGCTGAGGACCATGGTCACGGCGCCGATCGCGAAGACGATGACGAACACCGACTCCTCGGGGTGGTCGTCGGGCATCAGGTGGCTCGCGATCAGGGCGACGACGAGCGCACTGCCCAGCGCGCTGCCGCCCGAGCGCATGATCGAGGCCATCGCGTTGGCCAGGGCGGTCTCCTCGGGGCGCACGACCGAGGTGACGACGGCCGGGACGGCGGCGAAGCCCATGCTGAAGGCGAAGTTCGTGATGACGCCGCCGAGGATGACCTGCCAGACCTCGTCGTGGAACGCGAACAGCTGCACGTAGCCGATCAGGCCGACGACCGAGGCGACCAGGAGGGTGGCGCGGCCGCCGAAGCGGGTGACCCACACGCCGCCCAGGGGCGAGGCCACGATGCCGATGCTGGCGGCGGGCAGCAGGTAGACCAGGCTCGTCTCCAGGACCGAGGCCGAGAACCCGTGGCCGTGGCTCTCCGGCACCTGCACGAGCGCGGTGAGGCTCAGGAAGATCAGGAACATCCCGAAGCCGATGAAGAAGCCGATCGCGTTGGCCGACGCGAGCGTGCGGTCGCGCAGCATCGCCACCGGGACGAGGGGCTCGGCCACGCGGTTCTCCACCGCGAGCCACACGGCGAAGGTCACCACCGAGCCGGCGAGCGTCGCGGTGGTGGTGACGCTCGTCCAACCCCAGTCGTTGCCCTGCGTCATGGCCAGCAGCACCAGCACGAGCGCGACGCCGAGCAGGAATCCGCCGAGCCAGTCCACGCGTCCGGCGGCGTGCGGCCGGTCCTGGGGGATGACGACCACCGACATCACGAACAGAACCAGCGCGACCGTCATCGTGAACCAGAAGATGTTGCGGTAGTCGCGGTCGCCGTGGGTGAGGACGCCCGTCAGCACGAGGCCCGCGCCGGCGCCGACGCTGATCGCGCCGGTCAGGAACGAGAGCCCGAGGGGCAGGCGGCGCATCGGGAGGTGCTCACGCAGCAGGCCGACCGCCAGCGGGAACAGGCAGAAGGACGCTCCCTGCATGGCGCGGGCCACGAGCAGGATCCAATATGACGACGTGACCGCGGCGAGCAGCGATCCGATCGCGACAGCGCCCACGACGACGAGCACGAGGCGGCGCCGGCCGTGCAGGTCGCCGGACTTGCTCAGGACCGGGGTCAGCACGGCAGCGGCCAACAGGTTGATCGTGACGACCCAGCCGATCGCGGCGGTGGAGACCTCGAGGTCGCGGCTCATCTTGCCCAGGACCGGCACCGCCATCGTCTGCAGCAACGCAGTCACGGTGGAGAGCAGGGACAGGACGATGACCAGCGCCGCGCCTGATCGACGCGCGGTGTTCCGTGCCATCGGTGTCCATCCCACTTCCCTGCGGGGCGCGTTGTTGACATCGGGGGGACAACGAGCCAAAGTTGAAACTGAAGTAAGATTCATATTACCTGTTCCGCGCCGCCGGCGCGAGGACTCACGACCATCGACTTTCGGATCAGAAGGAACGCTCATGAGAGAGGCAGTTGTCGTCTCGACCGCCCGCACCCCCATCGGCAAGGCCTATCGCGGTGCCTTCAACAACACGCAGGCCCAGGAGTTGGCGGGTCACGCCATCGCCGAGGCCGTGAAGCGTGCCGGCATCGATGGCTCGGAGGTCGAGGACGTCGTCTTCGGCGCCGCCATGCAGCAGGGCAGCAGCGGCTTCAACGTGGCACGGCAGGCGGCGCTGCGCGCGGGCCTGCCCACCTCGGTCGCCGGCATGTCGGTGGACCGCCAGTGCGCCTCGGGCCTGATGGCCATCGCCACGGCCGCGAAGCAGATCGTCGCGGACGGCATGGACATCACCATCGGCGGCGGCGTGGAGTCCATCTCGCTGGTGCAGAACGAGCACATGAACGGCCACCGCGCCAACGACCCGTGGCTCGAGCAGCACCGCCCCGACCTCTACATGCCGATGCTGCAGACGGCCGAGATCGTGGCCGAGCGCTACAACGTCAGCCGCGACGCCCAGGACGAGTTCGCCCTGCTCTCGCAGCAGCGCACCGCCGCCGCGCAGGAGGCCGGCCGCTTCGACGACGAGATCGTGCCGTTCGAGTCGGTCCAGCTGGTCCAGGACCGCGAGACGAAGCAGATCAGCGAGCAGCGCGTGACCCTGGCGAAGGACGAGGGCAACCGCCCCTCGACCACGCGTGAGTCGCTCTCGGGCCTGTCGGCCGTGCTGCCCGACGGCCAGGTGACGAAGGTGTCCAGCGTGACCGCCGGCAACGCCTCGCAGCTCTCCGACGGCGCCTCCGCCTCGGTGCTCATGGAGCGCAAGGTCGCCGAGCAGCGTGGCGCGAACGTCCTCGGCGTCTACCGCGGCATGGCCGTCGCCGGCTGTGATCCGGACGAGATGGGCATCGGCCCGGTCTTCGCGATCCCGAAGCTGCTCAAGCACCACGGTCTGACGGTCGACGACATCGGCCTGTGGGAGCTCAACGAGGCCTTCGCGTCGCAGGCGCTGTACTGCCGCGAGGCCCTCGAGATCGACCCCGAGCGCTACAACGTCAACGGCGGCGCGATCTCGGTCGGCCACCCGTACGGCATGACCGGCGCCCGCCTCGTGGGCCACTCGCTCATCGAGGGCAAGCGTCGCGGCGCGCGCTACGTCGTGATCTCCATGTGCATCGGCGGCGGCATGGGTGCCGCGGGCCTCTTCGAGGTCGCGTGATGTCGAAGCTCATCAACGGCACGAGCATGGACGACGACGTCTACGGCGAGGTCGCGGACGGCATCGGCACCATCACGCTGAACCGTCCCGACCGCCGCAACGCGTTGTCCGACGCGATGGTCGCCGGCCTGGAGACCCTGCTCGACGCGATGCAGGACTCCGAGGACGTCGGCGTCATCGTCATCACGGGCGCCGGCAAGGCGTTCTGCTCCGGTGGCGACGTCCAGGACTTCGACGCCAAGGGCGGTGAGGGCGGCGGCAGCTCCGAGGTCGACGCCGAGGCCGTCGAGGCGCAGCGTCAGGCGCAGCGTGCGACGGTGGGCAAGATCTACCGCAGCCGCAAGCCCGTGATCGCCGCGATCCCCGGCGCGGCCGCCGGCGCCGGTCTGGGCCTGGCCCTGGCCGCCGACTTCCGGATCGGCAGCGAGCGCGCCGTCTTCGCGACGGCGTTCGGCGCGGTCGGCCTCTCGGGCGACTTCGGCGTGGCGTGGCTGCTCAACGACATCGTCGGCCCGGTGAAGGCGCGGGAGCTCATGCTCCTGAACCCGCGCGTCCGCGCCGAGGAGGCCCGCAGCCTGGGCCTGCTCAACGAGGTCGTGTCCGAGGACGAGTTCGACGCGCGGGTGCGAGCCCTCGCCGAGCAGCTCGCCAACGGTCCGGCCCAGGCGTACGAGTACATGCTGGACAACCTCGACCGCGCCCCCCGCGTGAGCCTCGAGGAGAGCATGGACGCCGAGGTGCCCCTGCACAAGGCGACCGGGCTCACCGAGGACCACATCGGCGCCGTGCGCGCCTTCGTGGAGAAGCGCACGCCCGTGTTCGGCCGCCGTGCCGCGACCGCTGGAGGAGACCGATGATCAACGTGACCGCCGCCGTCACCGTCCGCGAGGACCGCACGGCCGAGTTCGAGCAGGCCGTCGCGGCCGCCCGGCCGGCCATGCTGGTCGACGAGGGCTGCACCCGGTGGGACCTGCAGCGCGTGAGCGGCAGCCAGGTCGACTACGTGCTGATCGAGGAGTACGCCGATGGTGACGCGCTGCGTCGCCACGGCTCGTCGGCCGAGTTCGCCACGTTCGGCGAGGTGCTGAAGGATCTCGTCGCGGGCCCGCCCGTCATCTCGGTGCTCAGGCCCGTCGGTGAGCAGATCAAGTAGTCCCGACGGTCATGCCCCCGGGTCGTTGGTCGACGAGAGCACCTTGCGCTCGTTGCCCGTGACGGCCCGGGGGCAGCGGACCCGTGAGTCGCTCGTGAGGGCGGCGCGAGGCGTGTTCGAGCGCGACGGGTTCATCAACTCCCGCCTGACCGACATCGCGCGCGAGGCGAACACGTCGATCGGCACCTTCTACACCTACTTCGACAGCAAGGACGAGATCTTCACGGCCGTCCTGCAGGTCGCGCAGGAGGACATGCTGCACCCCGGCCTGCCGCGCGTCGAGGAGGATCCCCAGAACATCGCGGCCGTCCTCGAGGCCAGCAACCGGGCCTACTTCGAGGCGTACCGGCGCAACGCCAAGCTCATGGTGCTGCTGGAGCAGGTCGCCACGATCAACCCCGACTTCCGCGCGCTGCGCGTGCAGCGCTCCACGCTGTTCACCGACCGGGTGGCGCGCTGGGTGGAGTCCGCCCAGGAGTCCGGACTGGCCGACCCCGGGCTCGATCCGGTGATGACGTCGCGCGCGCTGTCCAGCATGGTGAGCCGGCTGGCCTACTACTCCTTCGCGCTGGGGGAGGGCTACGACCTCGACGCGATGGTCGAGACGTCGACGAAGCTGTGGTTCAACGCGCTGGGGATGACGCTGCCGTCGCGCGCCTCCGCCTGAGTCGGACCGGCCATTGCCATCCGCGGGGCGAGGCGCTAGCCTGAGTTGAATCTGAATTCACCTTTGGGAGTCCCTCGTGGAATTTGCTTACGACGCCACCACCAACGACCTGATCGAGCGCCTGACCTCGTTCATGGACGAGTTCATCTACCCCGCCGAGGCGACGTTCTGGGAGCAGCTCGAAGCAGCTCCCGACGTGTGGTCGCCCCCGCCGGTGATCGAGGGCCTGAAGGTCGAGGCGAAGAAGCGCGGCCTGTGGAACCTCTTCCACCCGGGCGCCGAGGGCGCCGGCCTGACGAACCTCCAGTACGCGCCGCTGTGCGAGATCATGGGCCGCAGCCTGCACCTGGCCCCGACCGCCACGAACTGCGCGGCGCCCGACACGGGCAACATGGAGGTGCTGAGCATGTTCGGCACCGACGAGCAGAAGAAGCAGTGGCTCGAGCCGCTGCTCGAGGGCGAGATCCGCTCCGCCTTCGCGATGACCGAGCCGGCCGTGGCCAGCTCCGACGCGACCAACATCGAGACCTCGATCGTGCGCGACGGTGACGAGTACGTCATCAACGGCCGCAAGTGGTTCATCTCGGGCGCGATGAACCCGAACGCCAAGATCATGATCGTCATGGGCAAGACCGACCCCAACGCATCGCGTCACCGCCAGCAGTCGCAGATCCTCGTGCCGCGGGACACCCCCGGCATCGAGATCAAGCGCGGCATGCGCGTCTTCGGCTACGACGACCGTGACCACGGCGGCCACGCCGAGGTGATCTTCACCGACGTGCGCGTGCCCGTCACGAACCTCATCGCCGGTGAGGGCGAGGGCTTCGCGATCGCCCAGGCGCGCCTCGGGCCCGGCCGCATCCACCACTGCATGCGCCTCATCGGCATCGCCGAGCGCAGCCTCGAGCTGATGGTCGCGCGGGCCAACGACCGCGTGGCGTTCGGCAAGCCGCTGAGCGAGCAGGGCGTCGTCCGCGACTGGATCGCCGAGTCGCGCGTCAAAATCGAGCAGATCCGCCTGCTGACCCTCAAGGCCGCGTGGCTGATGGACACCGTCGGCAACAAGGGTGCCCACACCGAGATCCAGGCCATCAAGATCGCCGCCCCCCGCACGGTGGAGTGGATCGTCGACAAGGCGATCCAGGTCCACGGTGGTGGCGGACTCAGCCAGGACTTCCCGATCGCCGAGTGGTTCGCCCAGGTGCGCACGCTGCGCTTCGCCGACGGGCCGGACGAGGTGCACAAGAACGCCCTCGCGCGTCACGAGCTGCGCAAGGCGGGGACGCGTGACTGACGTTCGCGCCGAGGTGGCGGCACTGCTCGAGCGCTTCGACCTCGCCACGGTCGACCCGGTGGAGTTCCTCGGAGCCCGGTTCGACGCCGGGCTCGCGTGGGTCCACTTCCCGGTGGGCCGCGGCGGCCTGGACCGCCCGCGTGACGAGCAGCAGGTGGTCGAGCAGCTGCTCGCCGAGGCGGGTGCCCCGGCGCCCGACCTCGGCCTGAACAGCATCGGCCTGGGCATGGCGGCGCCGACGCTCATCGCGTTCGGCACCCCCGAGCAGCAGGAGCGGTATCTGCGCCCCCTCTTCACGTGCGAGGAGGTCTGGTGCCAGCTCTTCAGCGAGCCCGGTGCCGGCTCCGACCTCGCGGGCGTGGCGACGAAGGCCGTCCTCGACGGCGACACCTGGATCGTGAACGGCCAGAAGGTCTGGACCTCGGGGGCGCAGAACGCCCAGCGCGCGATCCTCGTCGCCCGCACCGATCCGACCGTGGTCAAGCACGCCGGCCTGTCGTACTTCGTCGTCGACATGGCCGATCCGGGCGTCGACGTGCGTCCGCTGCGCCAGATCACCGGCGAGGCCGAGTTCAACGAGGTCTTCCTGAACGACGTGCGCGTGCAGGACGCCGACCGGGTCGGCGACGTCGGCCAGGGCTGGCGCGTGGCCACCACGACGCTCAACAACGAGCGCGTGGCGATCAGCAGCGGGGCCGACCGCGAGGCCGGCCAGATCGGCATCGTCACCGAGCGGTGGCGCACCGACCCGTCGGTCCGCTCCGCCGCCGAGCACGACCGGCTCATGCAGTGGTGGGTCGAGACCGAGGTCACCCGCCTCGCCGGCGAGCGTCTGCGCCAGCAGTTGGCCGTCGGTCAGCCCGGCCCCGAGAGCTCGGCGATGAAGCTCGCGTTCGCGAAGCAGGCACAGCAGGTGTCCGGCTTCGCGCTCGAGCTCGATCCCGACGCGGGGCTGCAGTACGACGACTGGACCATGGTGCGCACCGCGTCCGCGAGCTTCCTGGGCCGCGGCCCTGGCTTCCGCTACCTGCGCGCCAAGGGCAACTCGATCGAGGGCGGCACGTCCGAGATCATGCGCAACGTCGTGTCCGAGCGCGTGCTGGGCCTGCCCGCCGACCACCGCCCCGACAAGGGCGTCCCCTTCAACGAGGTGCCCCGATGAGTGAACTGCTGTATTCCGATGTCGAGGAGTCGCTGCGCTCCAGCGTGCGCGGCGCGCTGAAGCGCACCGTCGATCCCTCGACCGTCGCGGCGCTCTACGACGCCCCGGAGACCGACGTCTCCGCCGCCTGGTCCGCCCTCGCGGGTGACCTCGGACTGGCCGGCCTGCTGGTTCCCGAGCAGTGGGGAGGCGCGGGTGCAGGTGCGCGCGAGGCCTCCGTGGTGCTCGAGGAGCTCGGTCGCACCGTCGCGCCCGTCCCGTTCCTGGAGAGCGCGGTCATCGCGACCACCGCCCTGCTGTCGGTCGAGGCTCAGGACGTCCTGCCCCGGGTCGCCTCGGGCGAGCGCCGTGCCGTGCTCGTCCTGCCGTGGTCGGCTCGTGCCGGCGCCTGGTCGGCGGGCGAGGGTGTCACGGCTCCGGTCGCGGGCGCCATCGGCGCCGACCTCTTCCTGGTGCCCACCTCCGAGGGTGGGACCGTGCGGCTCGTGCTGCACGAGACCGCCGACGTCAACCCGCTCACGTCGCTCGACATGAGCCGGCCGCTGGCGTCGGTCACCCCGACGGGCGAGGGACAGGTGCTCGCCGAGGGCGACGCCGCGGTCGCCGCCGTCGACGCGGCGCTGGCCGCAGGTGCCGCGCTGCTGGCCTCCGAGCAGCTCGGCCTGGCCCAGTGGTGCCTGGAGACCACCGTGGAGTACGCCAAGACGCGCATCCAGTTCGCCCGGCCGATCGGCTCGTTCCAGGCGATCAAGCACCGGCTCGCCGACCTCTACCTCGAGGTCACCCAGGCGCAGGCGGCCGCGCGGTACGCGGCCGACACGCTCGCCACGAGCGATCCGGACGCCCCCGTCGCGCAGGCCGTGGCGCAGTCGTACTGCTCCGACGTCGCGCTGCACGCGGCCGAGGAGGCGCTGCAGCTCCACGGCGGCATCGGCATGACGTGGGAGCATGCGATCCACCTGTACCTGAAGCGGGCCAAGTCCGACCAGCTCGCGCTCGGCACGCCCGCGGCGCACCGTTCCGACCTGGCCGGTCTCGTCGACCTGCCGCAGTCCTGACCCCCCGACCCACCTCACCCACCACCTGGAGGATCCACGTATGGACACCACGTCACTGTTCTCACTCGAAGGCCGCACCGCTCTCGTCACCGGAGGGTCCCGCGGGATCGGCCGGATGATCGCCGAGGGCTTCCTCAAGCAGGGCGCCCGGGTCTACATCTCGGCCCGCAAGACCGAGGCGTGCGACGCCACCGCCGCCGAGCTCTCCGAGTTCGGCACCTGCGTGTCGCTGCCGGCCGACGTCTCGACGCTGGACGGCATCAACGACCTCGTCGCGCGCTACCGCGAGCACGAGTCGAGCCTGGACATCCTGGTCAACAACGCCGGTGCCGCCTGGGGCGCGCCGTTCGACGAGTTCCCCGAGTCCGGCTGGGACAAGGTCATGGACCTCAACGTCAAGTCGCTGTTCTTCCTGACGCAGGCGCTGAAGTCGGACCTCGTGGCCGCGACCGGCGACCACCTCGCCAAGGTCATCAACATCGCCTCGATCGACGGCATCAGCCTGAACCCGCAGGAGACGTACTCCTACCACGCCAGCAAGGCCGGGGTCATCCAGCTGACGCGCCGCATGGCGATCCGCCTGATCGAGGACGACATCGCCGTCAGCGGCATCGCGCCGGGCGCGTTCGCCTCGAACATGAACAAGGACGCTCGCGACCACGCGGAGGAGATCAAGTCCTCGATCCCGTCGGGCCGCATCGGCACGTCCGAGGACATGGCCGCCGCTGCGATCTACCTCGCGGCACGGTCGGGCGACTACGTCGTCGGCTCCACCATCACGGTCGACGGCGGCGTCACGCACGCTCGCTGAGACAGCTTCACGGAGGGGCCGCGCGGTGATCCGCGCGGCCCTTTCGCTTGAGTTGAAACCAACTTCATATAAACCTGAGTTCAACATTGACTTTGCGGGTCGGCGCCATCAGGATGGGCTGAACATGTGAGACCGATCACATGTCCATCGGAGGGAAAGGCTGGTCATGTCGAGACGAGTTCAGGCATCTGCACTGGTGACGATCGCGGCGCTCACGCTCGCCGCGTGCGGAGGGGAGTCCGGGGGAGCGCAAGGCCCGGCGGGAGAGGTTCCCGAGAGCCTCGTGATGGACCTGCGCAACGACATCGACACCTTCGACCCGGCGATCTCGTCGTCGGACCAAGGGTCGATGCAGTTGTTCGAGGCGCTCTACGACACTCCGGTCCGCCAGGACCGCAAGACGGGCGGCGTCGCCCCGGCCATGGCCACGAAGTGGGAGGTCACGCCCACGAAGGTCGTGTTCACCCTGCGCCCCGACCTCAAGTGCAGCGACGGCTCCGACCTGCTGCCGTCGGACGTCGCGAACAACATGAAGCGCCTCGCCGACCCGAAGTCGGGCTCGCCGTTCACCGGTCGACTCTTCGGTCCCGGTGGCGCGAAGGCGATCGTCGGTGATGACGAGGCCGACACCCTGACCATCGAAGTCAACCAGCCCCACGCGGACATGCTGGAGTCGATGACGAACGCATTCGTCGTCTGCCCGAAGGGCCTTGAGGACGTCGAGAGCCTCGGCACCGAGCCGCAGGGCTCCGGCCCCTACAAGATCGCCTCGATGAAGCGCGGCGACGAGTACGTGCTCGAGTCCTGGGACTCGCCGGCCCTCGGCGATGACGAGGAGGTGCCGGCGAAGATCACGATGCGCGTCGTGACCTCTGACTCCACCCGGGCGAACCTCTTCGAGACCGGGGCCACGGACATCGCCGCGATCCTCGGCCGCGACAACGAGCGCTTGGTGCAGGACAACGACCCGATCCAGGGCAAGGCCTACGGCGCCGACGCCATCTCGTTCAACGAGCGCGAGGGCCGTCCGTTCGCCGACGAGCGCCTGCGCCGCGCCGTCGCCCACGCCATCGACCCGGAGGGCTTCACGAAGGCCGCCTCGTTCGGCCTGGGCGAGCCCACCCGGACCTTCATCACGCCGGACATGAACTGCTACACCCCGGAGAACGAGCAGTTCACCCCGGAGTTCGACCTGGACACCGCGAAGAAGGAGCTCGAGGCGGCCGGCTACGGCCCGGGCGGCAAAGAGCTGACGGTCGAGATGCTGGGCTACGACGTCCAGAACTCCGGACCGGAGTACCTGGCCGACGCGGTGCGCCAGCTGGGCATCAAGGTCAACATCACGAGCGGCACGCAGGCCCAGGCTGCGGGCACGATCTACGGCGACGACGAGGACTGGGACATCATCGTCTACCCGTACCAGACCGCGATCCGCACGCCGTTCCCCATGGCCACGAAGATGAGCTCGGTCTACGGCGAGGGCGGCGCGCTGAACTGGGGCCGCGTCGACAACGACAAGTTCGACGCGATGGTCAAGGACCAGCTGTCGAAGGTCGAGGGCGACGAGCGCTGCAAGCTCTGGGGCGAGGCCGAGGCCGCGCTGCTGGAGCGGGTGGACTTCGTCCCGCTGATGATCCCCGTCGTGAACTACTTCACCAAGGGGCTCACCTTCGACGCCGGCTACCGCGTCGTGAACCTGCGCAGCATCCGCAACGCGGACTGACGCCCACGGACCAGCAGCCCCGCCGGATTCCTCCCCGGCGGGGCTGCTGTCTGTCCGGGCATGGTCTCGATACGCCCGCTCGTTCCTCGCGGTGCTACTCGACCACCGGTCCGGTGATCGAGTAGGTGGCGAGCGCAGCGAGACCCCGTCACCCGCGCCCGGTGATCGAGTAGGTGGCGAGCGCAGCGAGACGCCGTATCGAGATCAGGCGATGGGACTGCTCAAGCGCCGGCGAGCGAGCGCACCGTGTCGATCGTGTCAGCCTCATGTGGTGCCTTGTCGTCGCGGTAGCGGACGACGCGGGCGAAGCGCAGGGCCAGGCCGCCGGGGTAGCGGGTGGAGCGCTGGAGCCCGTCGAAGGCGATCTCGACGACCTGCTCGGGCCGGACGTGGACGACGTGACCCTCGCGGTGCGTCTCCAGGGCCAAAAACCGCTCGGTCTGCCACGCGAGCATGGCGTCGGTCATCCCCTTGAAGGTCTTGCCAAGCATCACGAACCCGGTCGGGGACGACTCGTCGCGCGCGCCGAGGTGGATGTTCGAGAGCCAGCCCTGTCGGCGGCCGGAGCCCCACTCCACGGCGAGGACGACCAGGTCGAGCGTGTGGACCGGCTTGACCTTCACCCAGGCCGCGCCGCGGCGCCCCGCGGCGTAGGGAGCGGAGAGGTCCTTGAGGACGACGCCCTCGTGCCCGGCGGCGACGGTCTCCGCGGCGAAGGCGTCGGCGGCCGCCGCGTCGGAGGTGACGAGGCGGCGGACCCGGTGGGCCTCGGGCACCAGCGCGTCGAGCGCGGCCGTGCGCTCGTGTCCGGGGGAGTCGAGCAGGTCACGGCCGTCGACGTGGAGCACGTCGAAGAAGTGGGGCGTGATCGCGACGCCGGCGGCCTGGGCCGTGCGGCTGGCCGTGTCCTGGAAGGCCATCGGACGGCCGTCGTCGGACAGAGCCAGCGCCTCGCCGTCGAGCACGAACCGCGTGGCGGGCAGCGAGCGGGCGACCGCGACCACCTCGGGCAGCCGGTCGGTGATGTCGTCGAGGCTGCGGGTGACCACGAGCACCGCGTCGCCGTCGCGGTGGACCTGGATGCGGATGCCGTCGAGCTTGGCGTCGATGGCGACGTCGGTCCGGCCGTCGGGGGAGAGACCGGCCATGGCGGTGGCCACGTCGGGTGCACTCGAGGCCAGCATCGGCATGACCGGTCGGCCGACCTCGAGGCCGATCGCGGCCAGTGCCTCCTCGCCCTCGAAGGCGGCGCTCGCCGCGGCGACCGTGCTGCCGGCGAGCATCGCCGCCCGGCGCACCGCGGCCACCGGCACCCCCGCGACCTGCGCCACGGCCTCCTGCGTGACGGCGTCGAGCGCGCCCTGGCGCAGGTTGCCGGTGACGATCGCCCGGAGCCACGCCTGCTCGGCGGCGGTGGCCCGCGCGAAGAGGTCGGCGACGGCCTCCCGGCGGTCGCGCTGGGAGCCGGACCCGGACAGCCGCGACATCGCCTCGAACGCGGCGTCGACCTCGAGCACGCCCAGCGACGGCTCGTCGGCCGGCGGGGTGGGGGCGCTCACGCCCCGCCAGCCCAGGCCCGTGCGCCGCTGGCGCAGTGCGCCGCCGAGGTAGGACACCACGACCTCGAGCTCGTCGGGCTCGACCCGGCCGAGCAGCTCGGCGAGCAGCGCCACCTTCGCCTTCCGGGAGCGCGTCGCGGCGACCTCGGTGGAGGTGGCGACGAGCTCGGCGAGCAGCATGCCCCCATCCTGCCGCTCGCCACCGACAGCCGCTGGCCCCGACCGGGCAGGATGGGCTCGTGAAGCCGGGTCGGATCAGGGAGCGCTTCGTCGGCCGCATCGCCGGCGTCGGGAGCACGAGCGGGATCCGCGTGGTCGTCGGGCGCTGGGACGCCTCGCCGTGGGGCGCGTTCGCGGACGTGATGATCGAGGACGCGTCCGGTCACCGCGTGCTGCTGGCCCCGTCCGATCGGGTGCGGGACTTCGTCGCGGCGACCTACACGTTCGACGAGCACGTCATCGAGCCCGTGTCCGTGGCGGACACGGGCGACGGGTGGCAGGTCACGACGCCGTCCCTGTCGCTGCAGTTGGTGGTGGGCGGTCGGACGCCGCTGGGTGCGCTGCTCGGCCTCGTGCCGGCGCGGGTGGCCGCCGCACCTGCGTGGTGCGGTGCGATCGACCCGGTCGCGCGGGTGGTGATGCGGGGCGTGCGGACGCGCGGGACGGCTGGCAACGACCGCCGCGAGTGGTACGGCGCGACGGGGATCACCTCGGTGGACGCGATCGCCGGGACGTGGCGGGGGACCGACCTCGGGGACCTCCGGCCGGTGGACCCGCCGTGCCGCTTCGGGTTCTCGAGCACGCCGACGAGGCCGTCGGTCACGAGTGTCGTGACGACGATCGAGCGGTCCCTCTCGGCGTGATCTCGATACGCCTGCTCGTTCCTCGCAGTGCTACTCGATCACCGGGGGCGTGATCTCGACACACCGTCTCGCTGCGCTCGCCGGCACTCGATCGCCGGGTTCCGGTGGTTGAGTAGCTCGCGAGGAACGAGCGGCGTATCGAAACCAGCGCTCACCGGGGGCGTGATCTCGATACACCGTCTCGCTGCGCTCGCCGGCACTCGATCACCGGGTTCCGGTGGTTGAGTAGCTCGCGAGGAACGAGCGGCGTATCGAAACCAGCGCTCACCGGGGGCGTGATCTCGATACACCGTCTCGCTGCGCTCGCCGGCACTCGATCACCGGGTTCCGGTGGTTGAGTAGCTCGCGAGGAACGAGCGGCGTATCGAAACCACGGCTCAGGCGCCCCGCAGGATCACCAGGTGTCGACGAACCGGTGCGAGCCCTCGCCGTCCCAGTCGCCGAGGGTGGCGACGATCCAGCGGCGGGTGTCGGCGGGGTCGATGACCTCGTCGAGCTCGAGCTTCATCGCGCCGTTGATCGCCTTGCCGGCCTCGTAGTGCTGCGCGACGAGCTCCTCGTAGCGGTCGGCCCGGGCCTGCTCGTCCTCGATGGCGGCCAGCTCCTTGGAGAAGCCCAGGCGCACCGCGCCCTCGAGTCCCATGCCGCCGATCTCGCCGGTCGGCCAGGAGACCGTCGCGGTGGTCTGGGCGAAGCCGCCGGCCGCCATCGCCTGCGCGCCGAGCCCGTAGGCCTTGCGCAGGACGATCGTGGTCATCGGCACCTTGAGGTGCGCGGCGATCACGAAGAGCCGGCTGAAGTGGCGCACCGTGGCGGTCTGCTCGCTCTCCGGCCCGACCATGAACCCGGGGGTGTCGCACAGCGACACGACGGGCAGGCCGTGCGCGTCGCACAGCTGGAGGAAGCGAGCCATCTTGTCGGCCGCGTCGGCGTCGATCGCGCCGCCGAGGTGGGCGGGGTTGTTCGCGACGAGTCCGTACGCCCGGCCCTCGATCCGCACCAGGGCGGTGATCGCGCCGGTGCCGAACTCGCGGCGCAGCTCCAGCACGCTGTCGGTGTCGACCAGCGCGTCGATGACCGTGCGGATGTCGTAGACCTGCTTGCGGTTCTCGCCGATGACGTGGCGCAGGCGTCGCTGGTCGGCGGCGTCCCACGCGGTGCGACCGCCCTGGAAGTAGGAGAGGTACCGCTGGGCCACGCTGATCGCCTCGGCGTCGTCGCCGACGACGATGTCGACCACCCCGTTGGGGCCCTGCACCGACATCGGGCCGATCTGCTCGGGCGTGAAGACGCCGAGTCCACCGCCCTCGATCATCGCCGGGCCAGCCATGCCCAGGTTGGCGTCCTCCGTGCCGATGATGACGTCGCAGCAGCCCAGGAGGGCCGCGTTGCCGGCGAAGCAGCGGCCCGTGAGGATGCCGACCGTCGGCACGACGCCGCTCAGCGAGCCCATCGTGGCGAAGGTGCGCACGTTCAGCCCTGCGGCGAGCAGGTCAGCCGTGTCGGTGTCGCCGGGACGGCCGCCGCCGCCCTCGGCGAAGAGGACGACCGGCAGCTTCCGGTCGCGCGCCAGCTCGAGCAGGCGGTCGGTCTTCTTGTGGTTGAAGTAGCCCTGCGTGCCGGCGAGCACCGTGTAGTCGTAGGCCAGGACGGCGCAGCGGCGCGACGTCTCGGAGTCGTCGCCGTTGATCGTGCCGAGGCCGGTGATGATGCCGTCGGCGGGGGTGTTGTCCATGAGGTCGTCGAGCGTGCGGCGCTGCCGCTGTGCCGCGACCGTCAGGGCGCCGTACTCCGTGAAGGTGCCCTCGTCGACCAGCAGGTCGACCCACTCGCGCGCGGTGAGGTGGCCGCGGGCGTGCCGCTTCGCGACGGCCTCGGTCCGGGCGGAGTCGCGGGTGCGGGCGATCCGGTCCTGGAGCTCCGCGAGGTCGGGGCGGACGTGGTCGAGGTCGACGTCCGCGTCCTCGGCGTGCTGGTGGTCGACGGTGTCGTCGGGCGCGACGACGGCGATCGGCTGGCCGGCCGCCACCTGCTCCCCGGTCGCGACGAGGACCTCGGTGACGGTGCCGGCGAACCCGGCCGTGACGGGGTGCTCCATCTTCATCGACTCGAGGGTCGCCAGCGGCGTCTTCGGCCCGACGGTGTCGCCGGGCTTCACCGACACGGCCAGCACGGTGCCGTTCATGACCGAGGACACGGTTCCGGACTCGTCGGTGGTGCGCTCGGAGTCGGCGCGATCGGCGAGCAGGCGGTCGAGCCACGCGGTGGTGACCTCACCGCTGCGCACGGCGTCGTGGGCCAGCAGCTCGCGCAGCAGCGGGACGTTGGTCCGCACGCCCTCGATCCGCAGGGCGGCGACGGCCGCGTCGGCGTCGGCGCAGGCCGTGGCGTGGTCGCCCTCGGTGACGGTGACGACCTTCGCGAGGAGGGAGTCGAACGTGCCGTCGACGACGGTGCCCGCCGCGATGCCCGTGTCGACGCGGACGCCGTCGGGAGCGGAGAAGCCAGTGACGGTGCCGGTGGTGGAGACGACCGTGCCGCCGACGACCTCCTCCGCGTTGACGCGCGACTGGATCGCGACGACGCCCGGACGGGGCTGCACGTCGGTCGGCACGCCGACCTCGTCGAGGCGGTGGCGGGCCGCGACGAGCAGCTGGGCCCGCACGAGGTCCGTGCCGGTGACCTCCTCGGTGACCGTGTGCTCCACCTGGAGCCGGGGGTTGACCTCGATGAACACGGCGTCGAGGGGACCACCGCGGCGCAACAGGTCGGCGTTGACCAGGAACTCGACCGTGGCCAGGCCGCGGTAGCCCAGGGGAGCGGTGAGGTCCTTCGCCCACGTGGTCAGGCGCTCGCGGTGGGCGTCGGTCAGCGACGGGCTCGGCGCGACCTCGATGACCTTCTGGTGGCGGCGCTGCACGGAGCACTCGCGCTCGCCGAGCGTGACGACGCCCGCGCCGTCGCCCAGCACCTGCACCTCGATGTGCTTGGCACTGGTGAGCAGCCGCTCGGCGTAGACGGAGGAGTTGCCGAAGGCGCGCTCGGCCTCGGAGCGGCAGCGG
Source organism: Aeromicrobium sp. JP4 (assembly GCF_054957925.1). NCBI lineage: Bacteria > Bacillati > Actinomycetota > Actinomycetes > Propionibacteriales > Nocardioidaceae > Aeromicrobium > Aeromicrobium sp. JP4. Next base: position 1,485,366 of record NZ_CM143290.1, on the reverse strand, counting down.
TCGTACGCCTCGGCGAGGTCGGCGGCGTCGGTGACGGGGCGCATGCCGCGGCCACCTCCACCGGAGACGGCCTTGATCATGATGCCCGCGGGGTGGCGCTCGAGCAGGGCCGTGACGTCGGCGAGGGAGGCGTCGCGTCCCGTCGCGTCCAGGACCGGGACGCCGTGGGCCAGCGCGTGCTCGCGGGCGCTGCCCTTGTCACCGAACAGCTCGAGCGTGGTCGGGTCCGGGCCGACGAAGGTGAGCCCCGAGGCCTCGCAGGCCCGTGCGAGCTCCGCGCTCTCGCTGAGGAAGCCGTAACCGGGGTGCACCAGGTCCGAGCCCGTCAGGACCGCGGCGGCCACGATCGCCTCGACGTCGAGGTACCCGGCCACGCCGGCCTTGGGGAGCAGGTAGCTCTCGGGGTCCGCGCTGCCCGCTTCCTCGGCGGTGTGCACGTGCTGGGGCGTCCAGTCGAGAGCGCGGACCGCGCGCTCGATCCGGTGGGCGATCTCGCCGCGGTTGGCGATCAGGACCTTCATCGTCGACTCCTGGTGTTGACGTGGGTGTCAACTTCCATCCTCGCGACTGTTGACACCTGTGTCAATGGGCAGGCTAGGGTGAGGCCATGACTCAGGGCTGGGCGATCCGCGAGGACCACGACCGGGCGGACGCGCAACGGCACGGCGAGCTGCTGACCGCGGCTCGCGCGGCGTTCGAGGAGCTCGGCTACGGCGCCACGACGATCGCGGAGATCACGCGCCGGGCCGGCGTCAGCCGCGCGACGTTCTACGTCTACTTCGCGTCCAAGGAGCAGGTCTTCGCCGTCCTCGCCGAGCAGGTGCGCGACCGCTTCCTGCGCGCGCAGGACCTGTCGGGGATCGACCGCGACGCCGTCGACGAGGTGCTGCGACGCACGATCGAGACCACGCTCGAGGCGACGGTCGAGAACCTCGCGCTGATGACCGTGCTCAACCACCAGGCGGTCGCCGACGACGAGATGCGCCGCCTCTGGAGCGAGATCCAGGGCGAGGCCGTGCACCGCACCGCCACGTACGTCAGCCAGCAGGCCCGCGCGGGCCGGGTCCAGCCGGTGGCCGATCCCGAGGCCCTCGGGACGATGGGCGCCGGGATGAACGACCGCTACGCGCCGCTCGTGGTGGCCGGCGCGACCACCGTGGACGAGGCCGTCGAGGAGATGCACCGCATCTGGATGGCCTGCCTCGGCCACTGATTTCCACAGACGGCCACCACCCTCTGGTGAGGGCGCCGGCCGAATCGCCACCATGTGCGGATGCCCTCCACCATGCACGCTCTCGGTGTCGTCCTTCTGGCGCTCCTGCCCGGAGCCCTCTACTCGTGGGCGTTCGAGCGGATCGTGGGCAGGTGGGGCTCGGGAGCCAGTGACCGACTGTTCCGGTTCGTCGGCGGTTCGGCGGTCCTCCATGCCCTCTTCGCTCCCGCCACGTGGTGGCTGTGGTCGACTCACCTTCCGCTGGCTCGAGCCGACCCGCCGTCCTGGTGGGCCTGGCCCACCGCGATTCTCTACGTCGCCGTCCCGCTGGTGGCAGGAACCGCCGTCGGGTGGGGGACGCGATCGCGCCAGCGATGGGCGCTCGCGATCACCGGGCCGGACCCTGCGCCTCGAGCCTGGGACCATCTCTTCCAAGGGCCGCGGAACGGCTGAATCCGGCTCAGGCTGAAGTCCGGTACATGGCTGGGCGGCGCCTACGCCAGCAGTGGGGAGCTGAAGTCCTACGCCTCCGGGTACCCCGAGCCCGAGGACCTCTTCCTGGCTGCTGTCGCGGAGGTCGACCCGGCCACCGGGGAGTTCGAGCTGAGCGGCTCAGGTCGACCGATCCTCGGTCGTGGGCTGCTCGTGCGGTTCCAGGAGGTCGAGTACCTTGAGTTCATCGATGCCTGAGGGGAGCGACCGGTGATCAGAAAGAACTCCAACTCCCAAGCGCGGGGAGTCGGCAGGAGCCGACCGAAGCGAGGGGGCTACGAGTCCTCCTCCAAGGACGTCTCGGCCCTGAGGCCTCCGCCAGCCGGCGCCGCGCCCGGGGGCGCAGTTCGACCCTCGCCGACCACGCCCGCCTGAGTCCGTCCCGAATTGCGCGACCCGCTGTTCAGGTCGGGCGCGTGGTGCCGAGGCGATGGCTCGGCGGCAGCGACCACGGCAGCGCGGCGTGCTGCTCGAGGAGCGCGTCGATGCGCTCGGCGACCTCGGGCGCGAACGGCGCCGTGCGCCGGGTGGTCAGGTCCACGTAGGCCTCGACGAACTCCAGCGTGCTGGCGATCTCGCCGGTGGTGCGGTTGGCCACGATCGTGACGGCGTGGACGGTCTTGGGCCCGCGCGCCAGGATCCGCAGGTGCGCCGAGACCTCGTGGCCCACGAGGATCTCCCGGTGGAACTGCACGTGGTGCGTGAGGCTGAACGAGCTCTGGCCCGTGCGGTCGAGGAAGGCCTGGTCGAGGCCGACCTGGTGCTCCCACGACTCCTCGGCGGCGTCCATGTGCAGGTCGTAGTGCCCGCGCACGTTCACGTGACCGTTGAGGTCCTGGTACCGCTCGGGCACCGTCCGCGTGAACAGCGCGCCGAGCGGCTCGAGCTCCTCGAGCGTGGGCAGGGTGGTCACGAGGAGGCCCCGGCGTTGAGCGCGGCCGCGTCGTCGGCGAGCTCGTTCTTGCGCACCTTGCCGGTGGCGGTCATCGGCAGGGAGCCGAGCACCGAGACGAGCGGCACCTTGTAGGTGGCCATGTTGGCGCGCGACCACGTCACGAGCTCCTCGGGGGTGACGTCCGAGCCGGACTTGGGGACGACGAACGCCACGGGGCGCTGGCCGGTGTCGGGGTCGTCGGTGGGGACGACCGCGACCGAGTCCACGGCCGGGTGCTGGGCCAGCAGCATCTCGACGTCGGCGGGGAACACGCTCATGCCCCTGACCTTGATCATCTCCTTGCGGCGACCGAGGTAGTGCAGGAACCCCCGCTCGTCGATGCGGCCGTTGTCGCCGGTGTGGATCCAGCCGTCGACCAGCTGCTCGCGGGTGGCCTCCTCGTTGCGCCAGTAGCCGTCGGTGACGGAAGGGCTGCGCACGATGATCTCGCCGACCTCGCCCAGCGGGACGGGGTTCTGGGTGCCCAGCTCGACCACGGCGATGTCGGTGCCGGGCACGGGGATGCCGCAGAACACCGGCTCGGAGAGCAGGTCGAAGTCGTTCTCGGAGAAGCCGTAGGGAACGCAGTCGATCGTGTGCGTCTCGGTCATGCCGTAGGCCGACTCGCGCAGCACCGAGCCGGGCACGAGGTCGGCCCAGCGGTGCCGCACCTCGGGGGTCATCTTGCGGACGAACGACACGGCCTGCGGGTCGAGCAGCGAGCTCAGGTCGCGCGAGGCCAGGTCCTGGGTGTCCATCAGCTCGAGGTAGTTCTCGACCGTGCCCGTCATGAGGGTGACGCGCTCGCGCTCGACGGTGTCGACCACCTCTGCGGCGTTCCAGCGCGCCATCAGGATGCTGGTGCCGCCGAGCACGAGGGGGATCAGGATGCCGAGGTCCTCGCCCGCGATCCAGAAGATCGGCAGGTAGCAGAGCGAGACGTAGCTGCCGTCGGACGGCATCGCGGTGGCCGCGGCGGCGCTGGCCACGGTGTAGAGCATGTGGCGCTGCGAGTGCTGGCAGCCCTTCGGCATGCCGGTCGTGCCACCGGTGTAGTTGAGCGCGGCGAGCGAGTCGAGGTCGCCGTCGTCGCCCGCGTACGGCGCCGCGGCCACGGCCGACTCCCAGCCGAGCTCGCCGGTGCCGTCGGTCAGCAGGACGGGGATCGCTGGGACCCGGTCGGTGCACGCCTCGAGCGTCGACGACAGCGCCGTGTTGGTCACGACGAGCACCGGCTCGCTGTCGAGCAGCTCGTACGCGAGCTCGGCCGGCTGGAACATCGGGTTCACCGGGACGTGGACGGCGCCGAGGCGCAGCAGGGCCAGGAAGGCGATGACGAACTCGGTGGAGTTGCCGAGGTAGACCGCGACGCGATCGCCGCGGCTCACGCCGTGCTCGGACATCCACGTCGCCACCCGGCGGTGCACGTCGTCGAGCTCGGCATAGGTGAGCCGGGTGTCGCCGAGGGCCAGCGCGAGATGGTCGGGACGCTCGCCCGCCCAGTGCGACACGTGAGCCGGGATCGTGATCTCGCCGGCCGGGTAGGTGACCTCGGCCGGGATCCCGGCGGGACGCAGCGCGTCCTGGAGCCGGCGGACTTCGGTCAGGTACGCGTCGAGGGTCTGCGGGGTCGTCATGGGACGGCTGCCTCCGGGGGGTCGGGGGAGACCGGGCACGGGACGTGACGGCGGTCTCATTGACGTCAGCGTCAACGAGTGAAGCCGACTTTGACGGCCGTGTCAACAGGCGGGTGCGGACGCGCCCGCGCGAGCCCTCAGTGCGGGAGCTGGCGGGCGCCGGCGAGGGTCATCGCCAGGTCGGCGTACTGGAAGCCGATCGCGGTGGGCGTGCGGGGGGATCCGTGCCGGTACCAGCGCGCCACGTCGATGCAGGTCGACAGGATCGTGATCTTGGCCCATTCGGGGTCGGCGAGCCGGAAGGTGCCCTCGGCCACGCCGGCCTCGAGGATCTCCAGCACGTGGTCGTCGACCGAGCGCCGCATCGCCCACACGTCGGCGAACTCCGGTCCGCGCTGGAGCCGGATCTCGTACTCGATCGAGCGCGACAGGAGGTTCATCTCGGCGTTCCATGTGGCGAACGACGCGACTCCCAGCCTGAGCTGGCCCACCGGGTCGCCCGCCTGCCGCGCGGGCTCGCTGAAGGCGCCCGTGGAGGCGCGGTGCCCCTCGAACGCGATGCGGTGGAACAGCTGCTGCTTGGACTCGAAGTGGATGTAGACCGCCGCCGAGCTCATGCCCGAACGCGTGGCGATCTCGCGCGTGGACGCGCCGTGGTAGCCGAGGTCGGCGAAGGCCAGCGTGGCGCCGCGCAGGATCTTGCGCGAGGCGCCAGACGCGCGCTCGTCCCAGAACTGCTCGATCCGCCGCTCGGCGTGCTCGCGGTCGATCAGGACGCGCGGCGGGATCGTCGCCTCTGGGCTGGTCTCGGCCATCGTCGTCACTCCATTTCGGCCTCTGCGCGCCGCTGGGTGGCGCTGCAGGCTCCCTATCATCTCATCATAAGCGTATGCTTAGGTTTCCTCCGCCATGACGAAGCAATGAAAGGTCACGACATGTCCGACGTGCGATCCGAGCTGACAGCCTCCGTGTTCAAGATCGAGGTTGCCGTCGGCGACCAGGTGGAGGAGGGGCAGCCCCTCCTCATCCTCGAGTCGATGAAGATGGAGATCCCGGTCGTGGCTCCCCGTGCCGGCGTGGTGCAGGAAATCCTGCCGTCCGAGGGAGATATCGTGGAGGAGGGCGCCGTGGTGGCGCGCTTCAGCGACTGATTCGACCGACGTTACTCGTGGCCGAGCCTGATTTTCCGGGCTCGGCCACTGGCATTTCAGCGACATGAAAATAACTTCAACTTCAGTCTTGATTCTGTGATTCGGATCACCTAACGTGGAACTTCGCAGACCTAAGCGAATGCTTAGGTGCAGTGAAACCAGGTGGGTTCGCCCGCCTCTCCGATCAAAGGGGCAGCAGTGAGCCACGTGTGGTCCGACGAGATCGACGAGATCTCCCGCCGACAGCATTTCGCCGAGTTGCTCGGCGGCGAGGACAAGATCCGCCGCCAGCACGAGAACGGGCGCAGCACCGTCCGCGAGCGCATCGTCGACCTGCTGGACGACGGCAGCTTCGAGGAGGTCGGCGCCCTCGCGGGCTTCGCCACGCGCGCCGATGACGGCAGCACCGTCAGCGTCATGCCGGCCAACTTCGTGTTCGGCCTCGGCGAGATCGACGGCCGCCGCGTCGCCCTCGGCGCCGACGACTTCACGATCCGCGGCGGTGCGGCCGACGCGTCGATCATGGCCAAGCAGGTCGACTCCGAGCGGATGGCCGGCGCCCTGCGCGCACCCCTGGTGCGGCTGGTCGAGGGCACCGGTGGTGGCGGCAGCGTCCGGATGATCGAGGACGCCGGCTACACCTACGTGCCCGCCAACCCGGGCTGGGACGCCCTGGTGGACAACCTCTCGCTCGTCCCCGTCGTCGCCGCCTGCATGGGCCCCGTGGCCGGACTCGGCGCGGGCCGCGTGGCGATGAGCCACTTCAGCGTCCTCATCGAGGGCATCTCGCAGATGTTCGTCGCCGGACCGCCCGTCGTGAAGCACGCCACGGGGGAGACCCTGGACAAGGAGCAGCTTGGCGGCTCCGAGGTGCACCGCCGCAGCGGCGCCATCGACCGGATCGTCCCTGACGAGAAGGCCGCCCTCCAGGCCGTCCGCGACTTCCTGTCGTACCTGCCGTCGAGCGTCCACGACGTGCCGCCGGTCATCGCCGGCATCGAGCCGACCACCTCGTCCGAGGGCCTGGCCGACGTCGTGCCCCGCAACCGTCGTCAGCCCTACCGGCTGCGGACGATCCTCGACGCGATCTTCGACGGCGGCTCGAACTTCGAGTACGCCGGGTACGGCGCCTCGGTCTACACGGGCCTGGCCCGCCTCGACGGACACCCGGTCGGCGTCGTGGCCACCGATCCGTACAAGGGCGCCACGATGACGCCCAACGGTGCCGACGCACTGACGCGCCTCATCGACCTGTGCGAGACCTTCCACCTGCCGATCGTCAGCCTGACCGACCAGTCGGGGATGCAGATCGGCCTCGCGGCCGAGAAGTCGGCCTCGATCCGTCGCGGCGCCCGCGCCGTGGTCGCCGCCTACCAGGCTCGCGTGCCGATGGCCGAGATCATCGTGCGCCGCGTCTTCGGCGTCGGCGGAGCCGGTCAGATCAACCGCCACCGCTTCAACCGCCAGTGGGCCTGGCCCTCCGGAGACTGGGGCTCGCTGCCCGTCGAGGGCGGCGTCGAGGCGGCCTACCGTGCCGACCTCGAGGCGTCGGACGACCCCGCGGCGATGATGCAGGAGATCCACGACCGGCTCGAGGTCGCCCGCTCGCCGTTCCGCACGGCCGAGCGCTACGGCGTGCAGGACCTCATCGACCCGCGCCGCAGCCGCGAGCTGCTGACGCGCTGGGTGCGCGACGCCTACCGCGTGGTCCCCGAGCAGGTCGGCCCCCCGTCGTTCGGAACGAGGCCCTGACATGGGCGACACCCCGACCAGTGCAGAGCTCGAGACGCTGCTGGAGTGCGACTTCGCCACCGCGGTCGACGCGCTCGACCACCACGTGGCCGCCACGGGCGACCGCCAGGCGATCGTCTACGGCGAGACCGGCGAGACGCTGACCTACGCCGAGCTGGGCCGCACCACCGACCACGTCGCCGGGAACCTGGCCGCCCTCGGTGTCGGGCCCGGCTCGCGGGTCAGCATCCTGACCACGCACCCGCTCGTCTCGACTCTCGTCATGTACGGGCTGTGGAAGGCCGGCGCCGTCTACGCCCCGGTGAACTTCCAGTACGCGGGCGACCTGCTGGCGTACCAGCTCAACGACACCCGCCCCACCGCGCTGCTGGTCGACCGGGCCATGCACCAGCGGATCCTCGACATCGAGGACCGGCTCGAGTGCTCGCCGCGCGTGGTCGTCATCGACGGCCTGCACGAGGGCGAGTTCGGCAAGCTCGTGCAGCCGGCCGAGCGCCCCGACGTGCGCGTCGAGTTCGACGATCCCGCCAACGTCATCTACACGTCCGGCACGACTGGCCCGTCGAAGGGCGTCGTCCAGTCGCACCGGTGGATCAACGGCTACACGTGGGTCGCGCGCACGATGATGACCCCGGAGGACGTCGTCTACAACGACCTGCCGATGTACCACGTCGGCGGAGCGCACTTCAACGTCGTGCGGGCCCTCTGGACCGGAGCCTCGGTCAGCCTGTGGGACCGCTTCAGCCCCAACGACTTCTGGCGCCGCATCACCGAGACCGGCTGCACCACCGCGGTCCTGCTGGACGTCATGACGCCGTGGCTGCTCAACGCCGAGCCGCGCGACGAGGACCGCCGCAACCCGCTGAACAAGGTGCACCTGCAGCCCCTGCCGGCGAACCACCACGAGTTCGCCGTCCGCTTCGGCATCGACTTCGTGACGTCGGGGTTCGGCCAGTCCGAGTCCGGCAACCCGCTCGTGACCCTGACCGAGCAGACCGAGCCGGGGGAGGGCACGCCGGACGACCTGTACCGCGGGCTCCCGCACGACCGGATGCGCGAGATCTTCGAGGGAAACGGGCTGCTCGTCCTGCGCGGCACGGACCCGATGCCGAAGGGCATCATGGGCCAGCCCACGCCCTTCCTGGAGGTGGCGATCCTCGACGAGCGCGACCGGGTCTGCCCCGACGGAGTCGTCGGCCAGCTGGCGATGCGTCCGCGCGTCCCCGCCCTGATCCACGAGGAGTACCTCGCCAAGCCCGAGGCCACGGTGAAGGCCTGGCGGAACCTCTGGTTCCACACCGGCGACGCCGCCGTCCGCGACGAGAACGGGATCTTCGCCTACATCGACCGGATGGGCGACCGGATCCGCGTCCGGGGCGAGAACATCTCGGGCTTCCACATCGAGGAGATGCTCGTCAAGCATCCGTCCCTCGCGCTGGCCGCGGTGATCGCGGTGCCCAGCGCCGAGGGCGACGAGGACGACGTCATCGCCTTCGTGGAGGTGGCCGACGGCCACACGTTCGATCGCGACGCGATCGAGCAGCACTGTCTCGACACGATGCCGAAGTTCATGCGGCCCCGTGACGTGATCCCGGTGGGGCAGATCCCCCGGACCCCGACCAACAAGATCGAGAAGTACAAGCTGCGTCAGCAGTGGACCGAAGGGCAGGCATCATGAAGATTCGATTCCGTGGGGGTGCGATCGCCGCGGCGCTCCTCCTCTCCGTCGTGGCCGCCTGTGGCGGTGGCGGGGGCGACTCAGGCGACTCCGATCGCGCCCTGCGCGTCGCGGCCGTCTCCGACGCGTCCTCGCTCGATCCGATCCGCGGCAACGCGGGCACGGACCACGTGCTGATCTACCCGCTGTACGACACGCTGATCTCGTACGACAAGGGCCTCGAGGCCCAGCCCGGACTCGCCGAGTCGTGGGAGCAGAAGTCGCCGACCGAGCTGACTCTGAAGCTCCGTGAGGGCGTGAAGTTCCACGACGGCGAGCCGTTCAACGCCGAGGCCGTCGTCTACAACTTCGAGCGCGCCAAGGGCGAGGGCTCGAACATCCAGGCCGACCTCGCGTCGGTCGAATCGGTCACGGCCGACGACGAGTACACGGTGACCTACAAGCTCAGCGCTCCCGACGCGTCGCTGCTGCTCGTGCTCGCCGACCGCGCCGGCATGATGGTCTCGCCCAAGGCGGCCGAGGCGGCCGGTGGCGACCTCAGCACCAAGCCCGTGGGCGCCGGCGGCTGGGAGTTCGTCGAGTGGAAGCGCGGCTCGGTCATCAAGGTCAAGCGCTACGCCGACTACTGGGACAAGGACGCCGAGCGCGTCACGGCGATCAACTTCAACATCATCCCCGACCCGAAGACCCGCGTGACCTCGTTGCGCTCGGGCCAGCAGGACGTGGTGATGGACGTGTCGCCGTCGGACGCCGACGGCCTCGAGAAGGCCTCGGGTGTCGCGGTCAGCGACACGCCGCGCGTGAACGTCAACCAGGTGTACCTGAACCGCGACTCCGAGGAGCTCGGAGACCCGCAGGTCCGCAAGGCCCTGAGCCTGGCCATCGACCGCGAGGCGCTGCTCAAGAGCGCCTACTTCGGTCGCGGCTCGGTCGCGCACGGCGCCCTGCCGAGCGACTACTGGGCGGCTCCGCCGGAGTCGGTCAAGTCGGAGTTCAACCCCGACGAGGCCAAGAAGCTGCTCGCCGCGGCGGGCCAGACCGACCTGACGTTCGACATGATCGTCAACGCCGACTCCGCCACCGTCCGCGTGGCCGAGATCCTCAAGCAGCAGTGGTCCGACGTCGGCGTCACGGTCAACATCAAGCCGCTCGAGATCGTGCAGGGCACGAGCGACTACTTCAACGACCGCAAGTCGCCGGCGTACCTGTCGCAGTGGACCGGTCGCCCGGACCCGGCGATGACGTACCGCCTGCTGTTCTCGGACGAGGGCTACTTCAACACGTCGGACCAGTGGACGCCCGGCCTGGAGGAGGCGCTGGAGAAGTCCGACGTCTCGACCGAGCCCGACCAGCGCAAGCCGGGCTTCGACGAGGCCGCCGAGGCGGTCTTCGCCGACACGTCGTTCTTCCCGCTCGTGTTCGGCAACTCGATCGTCGGCCTCTCCGAGGACGTCGATGGCTTCGAGGGCAACCTCCTCGGCAAGCCGAAGTTCATCGGAGTCACCCTCGGCTGAGCCGAGGTCCAAGAGGAGGTGACGGTCATGTCATTGCTCACGGTCGAAGGACTTCAGGTCCACTTCGGTCACGAGGGGAACCAGGTTCAAGCCCTGTACGACGTCGATCTGACGATCGAGCCGGGGGAGATCGTGGGACTCGTCGGCGAGAGCGGAAGTGGCAAGACCGTCACCTCCCTGGCCCTGATGGGGCTCCTCGATCCGCGCAGCTCGCGGATCGAGGGCCGGGCCGTCCTCGACGGCAAGCCACTGTGGCAAGGAAAGAGCGAGAAGCGAACGCCGCGCCGTGACCTGCCGATGGCGATGATCTTCCAGGAGCCGATGACGGCGCTGGACCCGGTCTTCACGGTCGGCTACCAGCTCGTCGAGACGCTCCGGATCCGGCGCGGGATGGGCAAGTCGGAGGCCAGGACCGAGTCGCTCTCGCTGCTCGAGGCGGTCGGCATCTCCGACCCCAAGGCGCGCATGAAGGCCTACCCGCACGAGCTCTCGGGCGGCATGCGCCAGCGCGTCATGATCGCGATCGCGCTGGCCTGCGACCCGAAGCTGCTGATCGCCGACGAGCCGACCACGGCGGTTGACGTCACGATCCAGGCGCAGCTGCTCGACCTCATCAAGAACCTCGCGAAGGAGCGCGGCATGGCCGTGCTGTTCGTGACGCACGACCTGGGCGTCGTGTCCGAGACGTGCGACCGGATGATCACGATGTACGCCGGCCGCATCGTCGAGCGCGGCCCGGTCGCCGAGGTGCTGGCGTCACCGGGCCATCCGTACACCGCGGGCCTGCTGGCCGCGCTGCCCTCGCCCGAGTCCCGCGGCGGACGGCTGGCCACGATCCCCGGACGTGTGCCGCCGCCCGGCCTGACGATCCCCGGCTGCGTGTTCGAGTCGCGGTGCCCCTACGCCCAGCCGGAGTGCTCGGTACCGCAGGCGCTGCTGCCCCTGACGCCCACGCGCGAGGTGCGGTGCATCCGCTCGAACGAGCTCGACTTCGAAGGAGTTGCCCCATGACCGCCCCCTTGCTCTCCCTGGACAACGTGTCCGTGCGGTTCCCGATCGGCCATCGGCGTCACGTGACGGCGGTCGACGGCGTCACCCTCGAGCTGCGTGAGGGCGAGACCCTCGGCCTGATCGGCGAGAGCGGATCGGGCAAGTCCACGGTGGCGCGCGCCGCGATGGGCCTGGTCCCGATCGCCGACGGCACCGTCCGCTGGCGCGGCGAGGACGTCGCCGGCTTCGGTGCGAAGCAGCGCCGGTCGTTCTCCGAGTCCGTCCAGATGGTGTTCCAGGACCCCCACAGCGCCCTCGACCCGCGCCGCACGATCCTGCAGAGCGTGCGCGAGCCGCTCGACGTCATGGGTCGCGGCGACAAGAAGGACCGCGAGGCCGTGGCGGCCAAGGCGCTCGAGGACGTGGGCCTGCCGCTGCAGATGCTGAAGCGCTACCCGCACCAGCTCAGCGGCGGCCAGAAGCAGCGCGCCAACATCGCCCGCGCGCTGGTCACCGACCCCAAGGTGCTCGTGTGCGACGAGTCGGTCGCGGCCCTCGACGTGGCCCTGCAGGCGGAGATCCTCAACCTGCTGCAGGACCTGAAGAAGGCCTACGAGCTGACGATCCTGTTCATCAGCCACGACCTGTCGGTGGTCAGCTACCTGGCCGACCGCATCAGCGTCATGTACCTGGGCAACATCGTGGAGAACGCCACGACCGAGTCCCTCGTGAAGCAGAGCCTGCACCCCTACAGCGAGGCCCTGCTGTCGGCCCAGCCGCTCGTGCACGACTCCTCCGCCGAGCGCCGGATCGTGCTGAAGGGCGACATCCCCAGCCCGGTCTCGCCCCCGCCGGGCTGCCGGTTCAACACGCGGTGCCAGTTCGCGCAGGACAAGTGCCGCCAGGAGAAGCCCCCGCTGCTGGAGATCCTCCCCAACCACTCCTCGGCGTGCCTGCGTGTCGACGAGCTCTACGGCGAGCGCATCGGAAGGACGGTGGCGTCATGAGGATCCTGCGCGTGGTGGGAACCTGCCTGGTCTCGGCCATCCCCACCCTCATCCTGGCGACGTTCATCGTCTTCATGCTGCAGCGGCTGATCCCCGGTGATCCGGCGGTCGCGATCGCCGGCGAGTACGCCACCCCCGAGAACCTGGCGCGGATCCGCGAGGACCTGGGCCTGAACGAGCCGCTGTGGTCGCAGTACCTCACGTGGATCGGGAACGCCTTCACCGGTGACCTCGGGACGTCCTTCCAGACCGGGGAGTCGATCTCCGCCCTGGTGATGCAGCGGCTGCCGCTGACCCTGATCCTCACCACGATGGCCCTCTTCGTGGCCATCGCGGTCGGCCTGCCGACCGGTGTCATCGCCGCGCAGAAGGTCGACACGAAGTTCGACCGGTTCCTCACGACGGGTGCCACCTTCGGCATCGCGATCCCGAACTTCTGGCTCGGCATGATGCTGATCATCGTCTTCGCGCTGAACCTGGGGTGGTTCCCCGGCCCGGGAGGCGTCAGTCTCCAGGACGACCCGGCCCAGGCGCTGAAGGGCCTGGTGCTGCCGGCGCTCGCTCTCGGGCTCGTGGGAGGCGCCGAGATCTGCCGTCAGGTGCGCAGTGCGATGGTCGAGAGCCTCTCGACCGACTACGTCCGCACGCACCGGGCCAAGGGACTGTCGAACCGCAGCATCGTGTGGAAGCACGCGCTGAAGAACTCCAGCCTGCCGTTCGCCACGATCATCGGCCTGCAGGTGTCGCGCCTCATCGGCGGCGCCGTCGTCGTCGAGGCCGTGTTCGGCCTCTCCGGCATCGGATCGCTGGCGGTCGAGGCGACCAACCAGCGTGACTACGGCGTGATCCAGGCGGTGGTGTTCGTCGCCGCCGTGATCGTCCTGTTGACGAACCTCATCGTCGACGTCTCGTACCGACTGCTCGATCCGAGGATCTCCTGATGACCGCTGTCGACACCGCCAACCTGGCCACCACGACCGACGCACCGACCCGCCGTGCCCGCAAGGCCGGCCGGCTCTCGGTAGGCGTGAGCTACGCGATCCTGCTGATCGTGCTGATCGTCGTCCTCTTCGCCGGCTTCCTGGCGCCTTACGACCCGAACAAGCAGGACCTCAACGCGATCCTGCTGCCGATGAGCGGCGACCACTGGCTCGGCACCGACGACCTCGGTCGCGACGTGTTCAGCCGCATGCTCTACGGCACCCGCGTGTCCGTCCTGGCCGCGTTGCTCGCCGTGGGCATCTCGGTCGTGATCGGCCTGCCGCTGGGCATCGCCGCCGGCTGGCTCGCCGGCTCGACCGACCTCATCGTCATGCGCGTCGTCGACGCGGTCATGTCGTTCCCGGCGATCGTGCTGGCGATCGGCATCACCGCCACGATGGGGCCCGACATCACGACGGCGATGATCTCGGTCGGCATCGTGATGTCACCGGCGATCCTGAGGCTGGCCCGAGCGCAGACGATGGCCATCCGGTCCGAGACGTACATCGAGGCGGCGAAGTCGTTCGGCGCGCGCGGGCTGCGGCGCATGGTCCTGCCGCACGTGCTGCCGAACATCATCCAGCCCGTCCTCGTGCAGGTCGCGGTGCTCATGGGCTTCGCCCTGATCGCCGAGGCGAGCCTGAGCTTCCTGCAGCTCGGCGTCCAGCCGCCGACCGCCTCGTGGGGCGCCGTGCTCTCGCGGGCCTACACGTTCCTGGACCAGGCGCCGATGCAGATCTTCATCCCCGGCATCGCGATCGCGGCCACCGTGTTCGCGTTCAACATCATCGGTGACGAGATCCAGCGCCTTCTCGACCCGAAGCGGAAGTGACTCGAATGAGCGTCGTCTTCATCGCCAACCGCGGCGAGATCGCCGTGCGCATCCTGCGCACCGTCCGCGAGCTCGGGCACCGGGGCGCGGTCGCATTCCCGGCCGTCGACGCCGACCTGCCGTACGTCATGGAGGCCGACCTCTCGGTGGAGCTGTCGGGCCCGCGCGACTTCGGAGACGTCGAGGCGATGGTCGCCGCGGCGCGCTCGGCCGGTGCGGACCTCGTGCATCCCGGGTACGGCTTCCTGTCGGAGAACGCCGCCTTCGCCCGGGCCGTCGAGGCGGCCGGGATGGTGTTCGTCGGTCCGTCGCCCGACGTGATCGAGCTGATGGGGGACAAGGCCGGGGCACGCACCGCCGCGGTCCGCGCCGGACTGGCCGTGGCGCCGGGGTCCGACGGTGCCGTCGAGACCGTCGACGAGGCCCGTCAGGCCGCCCTGGACGCCGGCTATCCGGTGATGCTCAAGGCCGTCGCCGGCGGCGGTGGGATCGGCATGGCCGTCGTCCCCGATCCCGCGTCGTTCGACCGGGCCTTCGAGTCGGTCACGAGCCGGGCCGCGTCGGTCTTCGGCGACAGCCGCGTGATCGTCGAGCGCTACATCGAGCGCTCGCGCCACATCGAGGTGCAGGTCATGGGTCTGCCGGGCGGCCGGGCGGTGGCCCTGTCCGAGCGCGACTGCTCGGTCCAGCGCCGGCACCAGAAGGTCGTCGAGGAGAGCCCTTCCCCGGCGCTCGACCAGGAGGCGCGGGCGAGCCTGCTGCGCCGAGCGGCCGCGCTCACGGAGTCCGTGGGCTACGTCGGCGCGGGCACCATCGAGTTCATCCACGACCTCGACTCCGGCGAGTCCTTCTTCCTCGAGATGAACACGCGCCTGCAGGTGGAGCACCCCGTCACCGAAGCGGTGCACGGCGTCGACCTCGTGGCCTGGCAGCTGAGCATCGCCACCGGCGACCCGACCGTTCCGGAGTACAGCGTCGAGCCGCAGGGCCACGCCATCGAGCTGCGCCTGTACGCGGAGGACTCCGAGCGGTTCCTCCCGCGACCGGGCGCGATCGAGACGTGGCGGATGCCCGACGGTGAGGGAGTCCGCGTCGACGCGGGCTACGCCGACGGCACGGTCGTCACGCCGTTCTTCGACCCCTTGCTGGCGAAGTTGATCGTGTGGGCGCCGTCCCGCGCCGAGGCCGTCGAGCGGGCTCGTGAGGCCCTGGCGGAGACGGAGATCGTGGGACCGGGCTCGAACCTGGCCTTCCTCGCGCGGGTGCTCATCGAGCCCGAGTTCGTCGACGCGACGCACGACACCGGGATCGTCGGACGGATGACCGCGGCGCCGGTGCGCTAGCGGACCGAGAGGACCCTGAAGCCCTTGCTGCTGGCCACGCGCTCGGCGGGGTGGCCCTGGTCGGTGAGCCACTGCTGGAGCGAGTCGGCTCCGAGGTTCCTGCCGACGACGAGGCGCGCCTCGCCGCCCGGCCGCAGCCGGGGCAGCCACGTGAGCAGCAGCTCGTGCAGGGCGTCCTTGCCGATCCTGATCGGCGGGTTGGACCAGATCGCGTCGAACCGCAGGTCGGCCGGGACCTGCTCGGGCAGCGCGGTGTGCACGTCGAGCCCGCGCGCGTTCTCCGCCGCGAGCTCGAGCGCGCGCTCGTTGACGTCGACCGCCCACACGGTGCTTCCGTGCGCGGCGAGCGAGCAGGCGATCGGTCCCCAGCCGCAGCCGAGGTCGAGGACGGTGGAGCCGGCCGGGGGAGGGCTGCTCTCGGCCAGCAGGATCGCGGTGGCCTTGTCGAGCCGGTCGCCGGAGAAGACGCCGGTGGAGGTGACGAAGTCGCGCCGTTCGCCCCAGACCTCCACCGAGATGGTGCGGCGCTCGTCCTGGGTGCTGGGCGCGCGGTCGAAGTAGTGGCTCACCCGTCTTCACCGTGCTCGGCGAGCCACGCCTTGCAGGCCGTCGGCTTCGCCGTGACGAGCCAGGCGTCGGTGAGCATCTCGCGCAGCTCGTCGGGGTCGACGTCCTCGGGACGCACGAGCACCGCGTTCGAGTCGAACTTCCGGAAGTGCTCGATCGTGAAGTACGGGGTGGAGGAGTCCTCGACCAGCCCGTCGAGCTCGGCACGGTCGACCTTGAAGGCCACGCAGCCGGGGGAGTCGGGCTGGTCGCGCCACCACGCCACCAGCCGGCCGCCGGTCTTCACGCCCGGCATGCCCCACGACGTGCTGGTCTCGGTGTCGGGGAAGCCGAGCAGGAAGGCCTCGATCTCGCTCCACGTCATGGAGCAACGGTACGCCCGCACGCGGGGCCGGTGGTCGAGTGCTGCGAGGAACGAGCGAGTGTATCGAGACCATGCGCGGCTGATCTCGATACGGCGTCTCGCTTCGCTCGCCACCACTCGATCACCGAGCGGCGGGAAGACGTTCCAGGAACACCGCCTGGGCCGCGACGACCGCCTCGGCGGCGTCCTCGAGGCCGAACCAGGCGACCCGGTCGATCTCGGGGAACGCCTGCATGGTGCCGGAGCCGGGCGGCCACTCGAGGTCGAAGGTGCCGGGCACGACCACCGTGGGATCCAGGTCGGCCTTGACGGCCCAGACCACGACGTCCTTGCGCGACTGGCGCACCGAGCCGAGGTCCACCCAGGGGCCGTCGGGGACGGGGACGCCGAGCTCCTCGAGGAACTCGCGCCGGGCCGCGTCGGCGGGCTGCTCGCCCTCCTCGACCACGCCCTTGGGGATCGACCAGGCCCGCTCGTGGCGCTTCGCCCAGAACGGTCCGCCGAGGTGTCCGAGCAGCACCTCGCGCCGTCCGTCGCGCACGCGGTGCAGCAGGATCCCGGCGCTGAGCAGGCGCGCCATCACTCGTCCCGGCGCCGGCGCGACTCCTCGACCCGTGCGGCGAGCTGGTCGTCGGCGGGATAGATGACCTCCTCGAGCACGAGGCCGTGGGCCGGCATCACCTTCACGCGCGGGTCGCGCGTCTCGGCGGCGAGGATCTCGGCCGCGAACCGCGGCTCGTACCGCCGCTCGCCCACGGCGACGAGGCAGCCCATCAGCGACCGCACCATCGAGTGGCAGAAGGCGTCGGCGCGGACCGTGGTGGCGATCGTCTCGCCGCCGCGCACCGTGCGGAGCGTGAGCAGGTTGCGGATCGTCGTGGCGCCCTCGCGCTGCTTGCAGAACGACGCGAAGTCGTGCTCGCCGAGCAGGTGCTGGGCCGCCTCGTTCATGAGGTCGACGTCGAGCGGGCGCGGGGCCGCCGCGACCATGCGACGCTGCATCGGGTCGGGCCCCGCCGGGTGGTCGGTCATGCGGTAGACGTAGCGGCGCTCGATCGCGGCGAAGCGGGCGTCGAAGTGCTCAGGTGCTTGGGTGACGCGCAGGATCCGGATGTCCTCCGGGACGATCCGGCGCAGCCGCCGCTCGAGCACACCGGGGTGGCTGTCGACGTCGACGTGGGCGACCTGGCCGCGCGCGTGGACCCCCGCGTCGGTGCGTCCCGCGACCGTGAGGCGCGGCGGCTCGGGCAGGCGCAGCACGGTGCCGAGCGCGGCCTCGATCTCGCCCTGCACGGTCCGCAGCCCCGGTTGGGTGGCCCAGCCCCTGAACTCGGTCCCGTCGTAGGCCAGGTCGATCCGCATGCGCACGGGTCCACGGTACGCGCCGGCGACTCCCGCTCGGATGACGGATCCGAAGGACCGACCTACCGTGGAAGGGTGCGCACCGTGCCCGTGCTGGTCGCGGCGGCACTGGCCACCTCAGTGCTGCCGGCGGTCCCTCCTGCTGCGGCGGCCCCGTCGGGCATCCACCGGATCCTGCTCACGCCCACCGCGACGCCCGACCGCTCGCAGTACGTGTCCTGGAGCCGTGGCTCCGCCTCCTCGGGCCAGCGCGTCGTGGCCGTGGCGTCGAACGGCCTCACCGTCACCGCCCCCGGCCGCCGCAAGCCGGGCACGACGCCGGGCACGGCCGGGAGCCGGCAGTACCGCTACGTCGCCAGCCTCTCGGGACTCGCGCCGTCGACCCGGTACCGCTACCGGATCGTGGGTCGCGGGGTGACCACGCGGTGGCGCGCCCTCACCACCGCGGGGCCGGCGAGCCGCTCCTTCCGGCTTCTGCAGTTCGGGGACACCCAGAACGACAACGACGGCATTCCGGACCGCATCATCACGAGGGCGACCGAGCGGTTCCCCGACGCGAGGCTGCTCCTGCAGGCGGGTGACGTCGTGAACAAGCCGTGGGTCGGTCGCGAGTGGTCGCAGCTCCACGAGGCGCTCTCGCCGGCCGGGCAGTGGCGCAACTGGATCTCCTCGATCGGCAACCACGAGCAGTGCGAGCTGAAGTCGCCGTGCCGCTCGGGTGCGGGGCGGGGGTTCCGCTCCTACTTCCAGTTCCCCTCCAACGGGTTCCCCGACCAGCGCCGGACGTGGTTCTTCGTCGACCAGGGACCGGCCCGGGTCATCGTGCTCGACACGTTCGCCTCCGACCTGCGGCGGCAGCGGTCGTTCCTCGCCCACGCCCTGCGGACGAACCGGCGGCCGTGGTCGATCGTGCTGATGCACAGTGGGCCGTTCGCCTCGGTGGGCGACCGGAGAAACACCGAGATGCGGAAGTGGTTCCTGCCGACGCTGGAGAGGTATGACGCCGACCTCGTGCTGTCGGGTCACGACCACTCCTACGCCCGCGGCCGCAAGGCGGACGTCACCTACCTGACGTCGGTCAGCGGGCCGAAGTACTACGACTCCTCGAGCCGGGACTGGAGGGCGGGCGGCGCCACGCGGGTGAAGGCCGCGTACCGCACGTCGACCTACCAGGTGATCACCGTGACGCCCACGAGCCTGAAGGTGCGCGCGGTCGTGGGGCACCGCGGCAAGGGTGCCCGACCCGCGACGAAGGTGGGCCAGACCTTCGACGGGTTCACGCTCACGCGGTGAGACCGCGCCCGCGGCTCAGGTGGTGACGAACTTCAGCGCCAGATCTGCGTACTGCAGGCCGATCGCCGAGGGGGAGCGCGGGCCGGCCTCGACGTACCAGCGGCTGACGTCGATGCAGACCGACATCAGCAGGCGGCGCGTGCCGGGGAGGTCGGGCACGGAGAACTGCCCGCTCGCGACCCCGGCGGCCAGGATCTCGTCGAGCAGCGCCATCGTCGCCCGCCGGACCTCGACGACCTCGGCGAAGTGCTCGTCGGTGAGCACCTGCATGTCGTTGTGGACGGGCCGGGCGATGAGGCTCCACTCCGCGTGCCAGGCGGCGTACGTGGCGACGAAGTGCCGCAGGCGCTCCGCGGGGTCGGTGCTGAAGCGCAACGCCTGGACCAGGGCCTCGCACGAGGCCGAGTGGCCGTGCATGACGATGCGGAAGAACAGCTCCTCCTTGGATGAGAAGTGGATGTAGATCGCGCCCGGGCTCATCTGCGCGCGCTGGGCGATCATCCGGGTCGAGGCGCCGTGGTAGCCGACCTCGTTGAACACCAGGGTGGCGCCGACGAGGATCTTGCGGGCGGCGCCCTCGGCCCGCGGCTGCCAGAAGGTGGCCACCCGCAGCGCGTCGTGGGCGGGGTCTCCGCTGGCTCGGGTGCTCACTCGTCTCTCCGTCTCGCCCGCGTCACGGGTGTCGAGGACGCGTGGTGGGAATGCTAGGTGGCCGCTCGCGCGGGTGACAAGGCAGGCGCGGCCGCCCGGAGCCGGCCCGGCTCAGGCCGGGGGACGCCGGTCCCGCAGGGCGGCACGGATCGGTCCGAGCACCTCCTCGTCGTGCTCCCCGACCGCCGGGACCCGGAGCCGGCGCGGCCCGTAGGCCAGGCCGACCGAGGTCATCGGCCCCGGCGCGGCGACGGTGCGCCCGGCGGGTGACGTCACGCGGACCACGCTCTCGTCGCCCCGCGCGTCGAGGTGCCGCACCGCCTCGTCCAGCTCGCGGACGGGGCCGGACGGGACGGCCAGCTCGCGCATCAGGGCGAGGATGTCGTCGCACGCGCGGTCGCGGCACCACTGCGCCAGGTACTCGTCGACCTCGTCACGCCCGGTCAGCACGGCCTCGTCGTACGGCAGCTGCTCGGCCCAGTCGTCGCGGCCGACGGCGTGGCAGAACCGCTCCCACTTAACGGGGCCGACGGGGGCCAGGTGCACGAAGCCGTCGCGGGCGGCGTACGTGTTCGCGATCGACACGGGCACCCGGTTGCCCTCACGCATGTAGGGGCGCCCGTCGAGCGACTCGTGGATGTCGTGGGCGAGCAGGCCCATGTAGGAGCTCAGCATGTTGACGTCGACGAACTGGGCCTCGGGCGAGACGTCGCGGACGCGCAGCGCCATCAGCACGGACATCGTGGCGCGGTAGGCGGTGATGTGGTCGGCGACGAAGGTGCCGATGAACATGGGGTCGCCCTCGGACGTCCCGGTCATCTGCGGGATGCCGCTCATGCCCTGGATGATGCCGTCGAAGGCGAGCATCGCCCGGTCGGGACTGGTCGCGCCGAAGCCGGTGATGTGGACCATGATGATCGACGGGTTCACCGCCTTCAGGGCCTCGAACCCCCAGCCGAGCCGCTCGGGCACCTCGACGCTGTAGTTCGTCACCACGACGTCCGAGTCCTTTACGAGGCGCAGCAGCGCCGCCAGGTCGTCCGGCTCCTTGAGGTTCAGCACCACGCTGCGCTTGCCGCGGTTCTGCGCCGAGAAGTAGATGCTGTCGTCGTCGGCCAGGGGCATCGCCTGACGAGCGAGCTCGCCACCGGGCGGCTCGACCTTGATGACGTCGGCCCCGTGGTCGGCCAGGATCTGTCCGGTGTGCGGCCCCGCGATCGCGTGGGTCAGCTCCAGGACCCGGATCCCGTCGAGGGCAGGCGTGGTCGCCATGGGCGCTCCTTCCGACGTCACTGCGGCGCGATCGACGAGGCCAGCTTCTCCAGGCCGACCTTCGACACCTTGCCGGTCGGCGCCAGCGGCATCTCGTCGATGATCTCGACGCGCGGGATCTTGTACGTGGCCATGTGGTCGCGGCACCACGCCAGCAGGTCGTCGGCCGTGACCTCCGACGCCGCCCCGGGTTCGAGCTGCACGTAGGCGACGGGCACCTGACCCTTCTTCGGGTCCGCGATGCCGATCACGCCGCAGGCGGCGATGCGGGGGTGCCGGCTGAAGAGGTGCTCCAGCTCGGAGGGGAACACGCTCATCCCGTTGACCTTGAGCATCTCCTTGGTGCGGCCGAGGTAGTGCAATGCGCCGGTCTCGTCGACCATGCCGATGTCACCGGTGTGGAGCCACCCGTCGCGCAGCGTCTCGGCAGTCGCCTCCGGCCGGTTGTGGTAGCCGCGCATCATGCTGAGGGAGCGCACGATGATCTGGCCCTCCTCGCCCACCGGGAGCAGCTCGCCGGACTGGAAGTCGACGATCGCCACCTCGGTGCCGGGGATTGGGATGCCGGTGAACCCCGGTCGGCCCTTCAGGTCGGCGTCGTCCTGCTGCAGGCCCAGGGTGAAGGTGTCGAGCGTGTGGTCCTCGGTCATGCCGTAGGAGCTCTCGCGGATGATGCCCGGGGCGCCGGTCTCGCGTGCCCACCGCTCGCGGATCTCGACCGTGAGCTTGGTGACGAACGACATCGTGACGGGGGACTTCATGGAGGCCAGCGACAGGCCCGAGTCCTTCGCCGTGTCGAGGAGCTCGAGGTAGCTGTCGACCGTGCCGGCCATGGCGGTCACGCCGTACGCGTCGATGGACCGCAGCACCTCCTCGGCGTCCCAGCGGTAGTGCAGCACGCAGGTGCCGCCGGTCATGACGGACACGAGGAACGCGTCCTCGCCGGCGATCCAGAACACCGGGACGAACACGAGGCTCACCGTGTCCGGGCCGCCGCCGAAGCCGAACTGCCCGCCGCTCACGGCGGTGTAGAGCATGTCGGCCTGCGTGTGCTCGCAGCCCTTGGGCATGCCGGTCGTGCCGCCGGTGTAGTTCAGCGCCGCGAGGGCGTGGGGGTCGTCGGGGTCGGCCGGCGCGGGAAGGTCGTCGCGGTCGACGACCGAGAGGAAGCGCGTCGTGTCAGGGGTGACCGGCGCGTCGGCCACCATGCCGCGCGGGAGGTCGGCGCCGTCCGGCAGGAAGTCGGTGTTGGCCGAGGCGATGACCTCGGCGACGTCGGTGCCCTCGCCGCCCGCACGGAACTCCGTGGCGACCTCGTCGAGGATGAAGGCGAAGGTGGCGGCGGAGTCGAGCAGCTCGTAGTTGATCTCCTCGCGGCGGAACATCGGGTTCACCGGGACGTGCACGCCACCGGCCTTCAGGATGCCGAAGAACGCGATGATGAACTGCGGGCAGTTCGGCATCATCACGGCGGCGCGGTCGCCGGGGGCGAAGCCGCGGTGCACGAGGTACGCGGCGACCCGGTCGCTCGCGCGGTCCAGCTCGGCGTACGTGACCGTCCGCCCGTGGTAGACGATCGCGGCGTGGTCGGGGCGCTCCGAGGCCCACGACCGGAGGTAGTGCGTGACCGTGGACTCTCCGAACGGGTAGTCGACGGTGCGCCCGACCGCCTCGGGCCAGGCGCGCCGGCGGAGGTCCGCCAGGTTCGCCAGGTACGGATCGATCTCGCGGTGGAACTGCTCCGACATCCTCACAGGAAACGCACCTCTCGGCCGACGATCTGACTTGAAGTTGAAACAAGTTTCAGTTTGAACACTATGACCTTCATCACGTCTGGTCAACGCCACATTCGCGCGGGCCGGTCGGGGAATTCCCGCTGAACGATCGTTCACCACTGGGGCGTGGCGAGTTGAGGTCCGTGCGGTGCCGTTGAAGATTTCCCCTTGCCTGATGTGATTTCCGTCTCTATCGTCGTCGGCACGAGGACCTAAGCAGTCGCTTAGACCACTCGAGCGTGACCACCTGCGAAAGGAACCAGCTCATGATCAGGTCCCGAATCGGCGTCGCCGTCGCGGCCGCCGTGCTTGTCGCGGTCAGTGCCTGTGGAGGAGGAGGGTCGGACGACGGATCGGGCAGCGGCACGCTCCGCGTGGCCACCCAGGCCGACATCTCCTCGATGGATCCCATCCGGGGCAACTCCGGTGGCGACCACCAGATGCTCTACCCGCTCTACGACACCCTCGTGTCGTTCGACAAGGACCTGAAGCCCCAGCCCGGGCTGGCCGAGTCGTGGGAGTACAAGTCGCCCACCGAGCTCGTGCTGAAGCTGCGCGACGGAGTCACGTTCCACGACGGCGCGCCGTTCAACGCCGAGGCGGTCAAGTACAACCTCGAGCGCGCCGCGGCCGAGGGCTCGAACATCGTCGCCGACGTCGAGTCGATCGAGTCCGTCGACGTCGTCGACGACCTCACCGTGCAGCTGAACCTCGCCCAGCCGAACTCCGCGCTCGTCATGACCCTGGCCGACCGCGCCGGGATGATGGTGTCGCCGAAGGCGGCCGAGGCCGCGGGTGGCGACCTGAGCACGAAGCCGGTGGGCGCCGGCGGCTGGAAGTTCGTCGAGTGGAAGCGCGGCGCCTCCATGACGTACGAGAAGTTCGACGACTACTGGGACAAGGACGTCGAGCGGATGGACAAGGTCGTCATCAGCGTCATGCCGGAGCCGAAGACGCGAGCCACGTCGCTGCGCTCGGGTCAGCAGGACATCGCCTGGGACATCGTGCCGTCCGACGCCGAGTCGATCCAGAAGGACGACAGTCTCACGCTCGACGAGCAGCCCCGCATGTGGACCTGGATGATCTACACGAACCGGGCGTCCAAGGAGCTCGGCGACCCGCGGGTCCGCCGGGCGCTGAGCCTGGCCATGGATCGCGACCTGCTCCTCAAGAGCGCGTACTTCGGCCTCGGTGCGAAGCCGCGCGGCTTCCTGCCCGACGGCTACTGGGCCGAGCCCGCGGACGACGTCCAGCTGGACTACGACCTCGACGAGGCCAGGAAGCTGATCGCCGACGCCGGCGCGGAGGGCCTGACCTTCGACATGCTGCTCTACGCCGACGCCACGTCGACGCGCGTCGGGGAGATCCTCAAGGAGCAGTGGTCCGAGATCGGCGTGACCGTCAACCTGATGCCCCGTGAGGTCAACCAGGCCAACGGCGACTACTTCAACGACATCAAGACGCCGGCGTTCTTCGCGGCGTGGACCGGCCGTCCGGACCCGGCGCTGACCTACCGGCTGATGTTCACGAAGGAGGCCTACTTCAACACCTCGAAGCAGTCGACGCCCGGCATCGAGGAGGCGCTGGCCAAGGACGCCGGCCTGACCGAGCCGGAGGAGCGCAAGGCGGCGCTCGACGATGCATCGCGGGCCGTGGTCGACGACATGCCGATCATCCCCATCGTGTTCCAGCACTCCCTGACGGGACTGGGGGAGAAGGTCGAGGGCTTCGAGAACAACCTGCTCGGCAAGCCGAAGCTGACGGGCGTGACGTTGAAGGAGTGACCCGAGGGAGCGCCC
Organism: Aeromicrobium sp. JP4; assembly: GCF_054957925.1. Lineage (NCBI taxonomy): Bacteria > Bacillati > Actinomycetota > Actinomycetes > Propionibacteriales > Nocardioidaceae > Aeromicrobium > Aeromicrobium sp. JP4. The sequence continues at coordinate 1,460,759 of NZ_CM143290.1, read as the reverse complement.
CGGACCGTCGTCGAGGACGGTCCGGGGCGTCTCACGTCTCGACCGTGCCTCGCCGTTGCCACCAGCTGCCGTCCCGCCCCTTGGGTCGCGGAGCACAGGAACGGCGAAGGCCGCGAACCCCGAGGGGCTCGCGGCCTTCGCCGTTGCTGCGTCAGCTCACTTCCAGCGCTCGCTGGCCGGAACGAAGTCCAACTGGCGTCCGCCGGTGTAGATCTGCTTGGGGCGGGCGATCTTCTGCTCCGGGTCGTCCACCAGCTCGAGCCACTGCGCCAGCCAGCCCGACGTGCGGGGGATGGCGAACAGGACCGTGAACATCTCCGGCGGGAACTGCAGGGCCTCGTAGATCAGGCCCGAGTAGAAGTCGACGTTCGGGTAGAGCTTGCGCTTGACGAAGTACTCGTCCTCGAGCGCGATCTTCTCCAGCTCCTGGGCGACCTCGAGCAGCGGGTTGACCCCGGTGACCTCGAAGACGTCGTCGCAGGCCTTCTTGATGATCGTGGCGCGCGGGTCGTAGTTCTTGTAGACGCGGTGACCGAAGCCCATGAGGCGCTCGTCGCCGTTCTTGACGCCCTCGATGAACGCCGGGACGTTCTCCTTGGTCTTGATGCGCTTCAGCATCTTGAGGACGGCCTCGTTGGCGCCACCGTGCAGCGGGCCGTAGAGGGCCGCGATGCCGGCGGTGACCGCCGAGTACGGGTCGACCTGGCTGGAGCCGACCGAGCGCACCGCGTTGGTGGAGGCGTTCTGCTCGTGATCGGCGTGCAGGATGAACAGCACCTCGAGGGCCTTGGCCAGGCGCGGGTCCGGGTCGTACTTCGGCTCGCTCATGCGGAACAGCATCGAGAGGAAGTTCTCGGTGTACGACAGGTCGTTGTCGGGGTAGACGTACGGCTTGCCCTGCGCGTGGCGGAAGGACCAGGCGCCGAGGGTCGGCATCTTCGCGATCATGCGCACGATCTGCTCGTGGCGGATCTGCGGGTCCTTGATGTTGCGGGCCTCGGGGTAGAACGTCGACAGGGCGCCGACGCTCGACAGCAGCATGCCCATGGGGTGCGCGTCGTAGCGGAAGCCCTGCAGTTGGCTCTTGAGGTTCTCGTGCACGAAGGTGTGGAACGTGATCTCGTGCACCCACTGGTCGTGCTGCTCCTTCGTGGGCAGCTCGCCGTGGATGAGCAGGTAGGCGACCTCCAGGTAGGTGGAGGACTCGGCGAGCTGCTCGATGGGGTAGCCCCGGTACTCGAGGATGCCCTTGTCGCCGTCGATGTAGGTGACGGCGCTGCGCGTGGAGGCGGTGTTGGTGAAGCCCGGGTCGTAGACGGCCAGGCCCGGGTCGTCGTCGGACTTGCCGATCTTGCCCAGGTCCGCGGCGCGGATGCTGCCGTCGGTGATCTCGACCTCGTACTCCTCGCCGGAGCGGTTGTCACGAATGGTCAGCGTCTGCTTGTCGGTCACGATTCGGGTCTCCTGTGACGTCAGAGAAGTAACGGCCGCGGGGGTGAGCGACCCACTCCAACCTAGTGTCCCCCGCACTCTCGCGCGAGAGCAGGGTCACGTTGTGGTGACCCGTTTTGACCCGCGTGGGTGCGGGCAGGTAATCTGGGCAGTCGTTGTGTTGCGGCATGTCATGTGGATCGTGCCCGACCGACGCGAAAGTCCCGACTTCACAGATTTCGATTTGCAGCGAGAAGGTCACGCCGTGCGTACGTACAGCCCGAAGCCTGCTGACATCACCCGTCAGTGGCACGTCATCGATGCCCAGGACATTGTCCTGGGCCGTCTCTCGGTTGCTGCGGCGACCCTCCTGCGAGGCAAGCACAAGCCCACCTATGCGCCCCATGTCGACGGTGGTGACTTCGTCATCATCATCAACGCCGACAAGGTCGCACTGTCGGGCAACAAGCGCTCCGACAAGAACGTCTACCGCCACAGCGGTTACCCGGGCGGCCTGAAGCAGATCGCCTACGGCGACCTGCTCGACAAGGACGCCCGCAAGGCGATCGAGAAGTCGGTGCGCGGCATGCTCCCCAAGAACCGTCTCGGCCGTCAGCTCATCACGAAGCTGAAGGTCTACGCCGGCCCGGATCACCCGCATGCCGCCCAGAAGCCCCAGCCGTTCGAGATCACGCAGATCTCCCAGTAAGCGAGAAGCAGGTTCATCGTGGCTGAGACCACCACCGAAGAGACCGAGTACACCACCAACTCCGAGGGTGTCGCCTACACGTCGGAGTCCTCCGGCGCTGCCGCGACCGGCGAGATCAAGTCGATCATCGCTCCCGGCTCGGCGACCGGCCGTCGCAAGGAGGCCGTGGCCCGGGTTCGCATCGTTCCCGGCACCGGCGTCTGGACCGTCAACGGCAAGCCGCTCGAGGAGCACCTGCCGAACAAGCTGCACCAGCAGATCGCCAAGGAGGCGCTGGCCGTCACCGGCCTGGTGGACTCCTTCGACGTGATCGCTCGCGTCAGCGGCGGCGGCATGACCGGCCAGGCCGGCGCGCTGCGCCTCGGTGTGGCCCGTTCGCTCAACGCGATCGACGTCGAGGTCAACCGACCCACCTTGAAGAAGGCCGGCCTCCTGACCCGCGACTCGCGGATCAAGGAGCGCAAGAAGGCTGGACTCAAGAAGGCCCGCAAGGCGCCGCAGTACAGCAAGCGCTGATCTGCCGGCGCGCATGGGCCGGATCTTCGGTACCGATGGTGTTCGGGGTCTGGCCAATCGGGACCTGACCGCCGAGCTCGCGGTCGACCTCTCGGTCGCCGCGGCCCACGTCCTCGGCGAAGCCGGTGCCTTCGCCGACCAGCGCCCCACGGCAGTCGTCGCCCGCGACACCCGCGCCTCCGGAGAATTCCTGGAGGCCGCGGTGGTCGCGGGTTTGGCGTCTGCGGGGGTCGACGTGCACCGCCTCGGCGTGGTGCCCACCCCCGGTGCGGCCTACCTGACGGCGTTCCTCGAGGCCGACATGGGCGTCATGATCTCCGCCAGCCACAATCCGATGCCCGACAACGGCATCAAGTTCCTGGCGCGCGGCGGGGTCAAGCTCGACGACGCGATCGAGGCTGCCATCGAGCAGCGCCTCGAGGAGCCGTGGGACCGGCCCACGGGTGCCGACGTGGGTCGCGTCGGTGACAGCCACGCCGGACTCGGCGCCTACGTGCGCCACCTGCTCGACACCCTGCCCACCCGCCTCGACGGGATGCGTGTCGTCCTCGACTGCGCGAACGGCGCCACCCACGAGGCGGCCCCCGACGCCTTCGCCCGGGCGGGCGCCGAGGTCATCGCGATCCATGCCGAGCCCGACGGGCTCAACATCAACGAGCGCTGCGGCTCCACGCACCTGGACGACCTGCGCCGCGTGGTCGTCGAGCGCCGGGCCGACGTCGGCTTCGCGTTCGACGGCGACGCCGACCGCTGCCTGGCGGTCGACCAGTTCGGCGAGGTCGTCGACGGCGACCAGATCCTGGCCATCCTGGCCCTGCGCGACAAGCGCGAGGGCTTGCTGGTCGACGACACGGTCGTGGCCACGGTGATGAGCAACGTCGGCTTCTCCCGCGCGATGGACGCCGCGGGCATCACCGTCCTGCGCACGGCGGTCGGCGACCGCTACGTGCTCGAGGAGATGCGCGCCGGGGGTTACACGCTGGGCGGCGAGCAGTCCGGCCACGTCATCATGGGCCGCCACGCCACCACCGGCGACGGCACTCTCACGGCGCTCCAGCTGGCCGCCGAGATGGCCACCACGGGCCGCACGATGTCCGAGCTGGCCTCGGTGATGCAGCGGCTGCCGCAGGTGCTCGTCAACGTCGGCGGCGTCGACCGCGCCGGTGCCGCCAGCCACGAGGTGCTGCTGGCCGAGGTCGCGGCCGCCGAGGAGAAGCTCGGCGACTCCGGTCGCGTGCTGCTGCGTCCCTCGGGCACCGAGCCGCTCGTGCGCGTCATGGTCGAGGCGCCCACCGCCGACCAGGCGCAGGAGATCGCCGACCACCTCGCCGGCGTCGTCCGCACGACCCTCGCGCTCTGACCATGGTCACCGTGGAGCCGGGAGGGCTCGACTGCGACGACGTCCGCGCGCTGCTGTCCGAGCACCTCACCGAGATGTTCGCCACCAGCCCCGCCGAGAGCGTGCACGCGCTCGACTTCGACGCCCTGCGGCACGAGGCGATCAGCTTCTGGACGGCTCGCGAGGACGGCCGGCTGCTGGGCTGCGGAGCGCTCAAGGACCTCGGATCGGGGCACGGTGAGATCAAGTCGATGCGCACGACGGCGCTCGCCCGCGGCCGCGGTGTGGCCACCACGCTGCTCGAGCACCTCGTCCGGAACGCGCGCGAACGCGGCTTCACCCGGCTGAGCCTCGAGACCGGCACCGAGCCGTACTTCGCTCCCGCCCGGCGCCTCTACGTCCGTCACGGGTTCGAGCCGTGCGAGCCGTTCGCCGACTACGTGCCCGACCCCCACAGCGTCTTCCTCACCCGCGCGATCTGACCCTGTCGGCGCCCGTGCTTCGGTGCGAGAATGCCCGGGTGAGCTTGACCATCGACGTGCTCGATCCCACCGACCACGGCAGTTTCGTGGAGTTCCACGACGTCTACCTGCGGTCCAACGAGCGCTACATCGACCAGCCGTGGTCCGCCGACGAGCTGCGCGTGCTGCTCATCGGCGACGCCTACACCCGCTGCGACTCCCTGCTGCTGCGCGACGGCGAGACCGTCGTCGCGGTGGCGCTGGCCGAGCTGCCCGAGCGAGACAACGCCACCACCGCGTTCGCGGAGGTGTGGGTGCCGCCCGAGCTGCGACGGCGCGGCCACGGCACCGCCCTGCTCGAGCGCCTGGAGCTGCGCGTGGCCGAGGACGGCCGCGACCAGGTCCTCACCGAGACGCTGCGCCCGATCGAGGACGAGACCGGGTCCGGGCGTGAGTTCATGCTGGCCCGCGGCTACCGCTTCGACACGCAGTTGGTCCAACGCGAGCTCGCCCTGCCGGCCGACGTGCCGCCCGCCGAGCCCCGGGACGGGTACACCCTGGCCGCGTGGCGGGGCGCCCCGCCGCAGCAGTGGCTCGAGCAGTACGCGCACCTGCGCGCGCTGCTCAACCAGGAGGCGCCGTCCGGGGAGACGCAGCTGGAGAACGAGTACTGGGACCCCGACCGGCTGCTGCACGAGGTCGACCAGTGGAAGCGCCAGCGCCGGGTAGCCCAGACCGTGGTGGCGGTCGCGCCCGACGGCACGCTCGCCGGCCACACGCAGCTGCTGTTCCCGCACGGGACGCCCGAGGTCTACCAGTGGGACACCCTCGTGCTGCCCGAGCACCGCGGCCACGGGCTCGGCTTCTCGCTCAAGCAGCAGGCCATGCGCGAGTCCAGCGACCTGATGCCCGGCCGTCGCCGCGTCGTCACGTGGAACGACGCCCAGAACGACCACATGATCGCCGTCAACGAGGACCTCGGCTACCGCGCCAGCGCGTGGGCCGACCAGTGGGTCAAGCACCTCGCCTGACGGTGCCGGCGGTCAGAGCTTGCGCAGCCGGACCCACTCGACCGTGTGGTCGGCCGACTTGCGCAGCACGAGGTCGGCGCGGCCGCGGGTGGTGGCCACGTTCTCGCGCAGGTTCGGCCAGTTGATCGTGTCCCAGAGCTCCTCGGCGCGCATGACGGCCTCGGCGTCGGTCAGGGTGCTGTAGCGGTGGAAGTACGACGCGGGATCGGCGAAGGCGGTCTCGCGCAGCCGCAGGAACCGGCTGATGTACCAGCGGCGGATGTCGCGGCTGTTCGCGTCGACGTAGACCGAGAAGTCGAAGAAGTCGCTGATCGCCAGGCCCGGCGAGCCGTCGCCACGGGTGCGCGGGGGAGCGAGGACGTTGAGGCCCTCGACGATGAGGATGTCGGGACGCTTCAGCGAGACGGTCTCGTCGGTGCGGTCGTAGGTGAGGTGGTCGTAGACCGGCGCCTCGATGTGCTCGGCGCCGCTCTTGGCCTGCATGACGAAGCGCAGCAGCGCCTTGCGGTCGTACGACTCGGGGAAACCCTTGCGGTGCATGATGCCGCGCCGCTCGAGCTCGGCGTTCGGCAGCAGGAAGCCGTCGGTGGTCACGAGGGCGACGTGCGCGTGGTCGTCGTGCTGGGCCAGCAGGTCGCGCAGCAGGCGCGCCGTGGTGGACTTGCCGACCGCGACCGATCCGGCCAGGCCGATGATGAACGGCACACGGTCGGGCTGGGGATCGCCGAGGAACCGCTCGGTGGCCCGGTAGAGCGCCTCGGCCAGCCGGACGCGCAGGCTGATGAGCTGCGTGAGGGGCACGTAGACCTGCTGCACCTCCTCGAGATCGAGCTCCTCCCCGAGGCCCCGGACGCGCTCGATCTCCTCGCCGGACATCGGTTGGACGGCATCGCGTGCGAGCTCGGCCCACGCGGAGCGTTCGAGCTCCACGTAGGGGGACGGGTCCCGTGACATACCGACCATTGTTGCCAGCGACCTCGCCCACCGCTCAGTCGGTACCCTGAACCCATGTGTGGAATCGTCGGATACGTGGGCCATCGCCAGGCGCTGGACGTCGTGATGGGCGGTCTGCGACGGCTGGAATACCGCGGCTACGACTCCACCGGAGTCGGCGTCGTCGACGGCGACCGGATCGCCTGGGCGAAGAAGGCCGGCAAGCTCGCGAACCTCGACGCCGAGTTGTCCGAGCACCCGCTGCCGGCGTCCACCACCGGCATCGGCCACACGCGCTGGGCCACCCACGGCGGCCCCACCGACGCGAACGCCCACCCCCACCTCGACCCGGGTGAGCGGGTCGCCGTCGTGCACAACGGCATCATCGAGAACTTCATAGTGCTGCGCGACGAGCTCGAGGCCGCGGGCTACGAGTTCGCGTCCGAGACCGACACCGAGGTCGTCGCCCACCTGCTGCACCGCGAGCTGCAGCAGACCGCCGACCTCCCCGGCGCCGTGCGCGCGGTGTGCCGGCAGCTCCAGGGCGCGTTCACCCTCGTGTTCGCCGACGCCCTGAACCCCGGCGTCGTCGTGGGCGCCCGGCGCAACTCCCCGCTCGTGGTGGGACGGGGCGACGGCGAGAACTTCCTCGGCTCCGACGTGGCGGCGTTCATCGACTACACGGCCGAGGCCATCGAGCTGGGCCAGGACCAGGTCGTCACGATCACCGCCGACTCGATCGAGGTCACCGACTTCGACGGCCGCGAGGCGCCCACCACCGCCTACACGGTCGACTGGGACGTCACCGCCGCCGAGAAGGGCGGCTACGAGTGGTTCATGGCCAAGGAGATCGACGAGCAGCCCAAGGCCGTCGCCGACACCCTGCTCGGCCGCGTCGGGGCCGACGGCCGTCTCCAGCTCGACGAGATGCGCCTGTCCGACGACGAGCTGCGCGAGATCGACAAGATCATCGTCATCGCGTGCGGCACCGCCTCCTACGCCGGCCTCGTGGCCAAGTACGCGATCGAGCACTGGACCCGCATCCCCTGCGAGGTCGAGCTCGCGTCGGAGTTCCGCTACCGCGACCCGATCATCGACCGCTCCACGCTGGTCGTGGCGATCAGCCAGTCGGGCGAGACCATGGACACCCTCATGGCCATCCGCTACGCGCGCCAGCAGCGCGCCCGGGTGCTGTCGATCTGCAACACCAACGGCTCCACGATCCCGCGCGAGTCCGACGCGGTGATCTACACGCACGCGGGTCCCGAGATCGCGGTCGCGTCCACCAAGGGCTTCCTCTCGCAGATGGTCGCCTGCTACCTGCTCGGTCTCTACCTGGCCCAGGTCAAGGGCGCGAAGTACGGCGACGAGATCAGCCACGTCATCGACGAGCTGCACGCCATTCCCGCGAAGGTCCAGCGGATGCTCGACGAGGGTGACCAGGTGCGCAAGCTCGCGGCCGACCTCGTCGACCGGCGCTCGTTCCTCTTCCTGGGCCGCCACGTCGGCTTCCCCGTGGCGCTCGAGGGCGCGCTGAAGCTCAAGGAGCTGGCCTACGTCCACGCCGAGGGGTTCGCCGCCGGTGAGCTCAAGCACGGGCCGATCGCGCTGGTCGAGAAGGGCCTGCCGATGTTCGTCGTCGTGCCGCCCCGGGCGCGCGACCAGCTGCAGGAGAAGATCGTCAGCAACATCCAGGAGGTGCGGGCCCGCGGTGCCTACACGATCGTCCTGGTCGAGGACGGCGACGACTCGGTCGTACCCTTCGCCGACGTCGTGATCCGGCTGCCGAGGACGCCCACCCTCCTGCAGCCCCTCGTGGCCACCGTGCCGCTGCAGATCTTCGCGGGCGAGCTGGCCGAGCTGCTGGGTCACGACGTCGACCAGCCGCGCAACCTGGCCAAGTCCGTCACGGTCGAGTGATCCGATGCTGACCGCCCACACCGTCGCGCAGGTGCGCGCGGCGGAGGAGGTCGCCGCCGCCGAGCGGGGCTGGGACGCCCTCATGCAGAGCGCCGCCACGGCGCTGGCGCACCGGGTCTCGCGGGTCGTGCCCGCCCACGAGGCGCTCGTCGTCCTGGTCGGTCCGGGCAACAACGGCGGCGACGCGCTGTTCGCCGCCGCGCACTGGTGCCGCGAGGGCCGTCGGGTCAACCTGTGCCTGCTCGACCCGGCGGCGGTACACCCCGCCGGGCTGGAGGCCGCGCGCGAGGCCGGTGCCCGCGTGGTCGGGGGACCCGAGGGCCACCGCTTCGTCGTGGACGCGATCTTCGGCATCGGGGCGCGCCCCGGGCTCGAGGGCACGGCGGCCGCGTGGGCGCGGTGGATCGAGCGCGAGCGGCCCTTCGTGGTGGCCGTTGACGTGCCGTCGGGCATCGGCGTCGACGACGGCCGGCTCGACGGGCCCGCGGTCCGCGCCGACCTGACCGTCACCTTCGCCACCGCCAAGTACGGCCTGCTGGCCGGTCCGGCGGCCGAGCTGGCCGGCGAGGTGGACGTCGTCGACATCGGACTTGACCTCGCCGCCGAGTCCGCCCTGGAGGCGCTCGGGCCGGGCGACGGGCCGCGGTTCCGCGACGCCATCGTGCCGGGACGTGACGCCCACAAGTACACGCGCGGCGTACTGGGAGTCCGAGCCGGCTCCCCGCAGTACGCCGGTGCCGCGCACCTCTGCGTCGCGGGGGCCCAGGCCGGTCCGGCGGGCATGATCCGCTTCGTCGGCGCCCAGGAGCTGGCGCGCCGGGTCGTCGACCGCGCGCCCGAGATCGTCGCCCGCCGCGGGCGGGTCCAGGCGTGGGTCGTCGGGTCGGGCGGCGAGGACACGCCCGCGCCGCTCGCCGCCGCGCTCCGCGACGACGTGCCGGTGGTCGTGGACGCGACGGCGCTGCACCACCTGCCCGACACCTTCGAGGTCGACGCCCTCCTGACGCCGCACGCCGGCGAGCTCGCCGCGGTGCTGGACACCGACCGCGAAGCCGTCGAGGCCGACCCGCTGCGCCACGCCCGCGAGGCCGCCGCGCGGTGGGGCGCCACGGTGCTGCTCAAGGGACCGCGCACCGTCATCGCCGCCCCGGACGGCCGCCTGCGGGTGAACCTCACCGGTACCCCGTGGCTCGGCACGGCCGGCTCCGGTGACGTGCTGGCCGGCTTCATCGGCTCCCTGCTGGCCGCCGGCCTCGAATCCTTCGACGCCGGCTCGGTGGGCGCCCTGCTGCACGGGCTCGCCGCCGAGCGCCTCGGCGGCCCCCTCGTCGCCTCCGACGTCGCGCGCGAGCTGCGCCCCGTCCTCCACGACTTCTGTGACGACGTTCCCCGGGGTGGCCGTCCGTGAGCGCCAACGCGGAGCTCGTCATCGACCTCGACCAGTACCGCGCCAACCTCGCGGCGCTGCGGGCCCACGCGCCCGGAGCCCTGCAGATGGCCGTGGTGAAGGCGAACGCGTACGGGCACGGGATGGTCCCCGTCGCGCGCGCCGCCCGGCAGGCCTCGGTGGACTGGCTCGGGGTCGCCACGCCGGCCGAGGCGCTCGAGCTGCGCGCCGCCGGCGACCACGGGCCGCTGCTGTGCTGGCTCGCGGTGCCCGGCGCTCCCTTCACCGAGCTGATCGGCGCGGACGTCGAGGTGACCGCCTCCGGCGTCGATCAGCTCGAGGCCATCGCCGCCGCCGGCGACCGCCCGCGCGTCCAGCTCAAGGTCGACACGGGACTGTCGCGCAACGGTGCCTTCGGGCCGCAGTGGGACGATCTCGTGGCGGCCGCCGCTCGCATGCAGGCCGCCGGCCGGATCGAGGTCACGGGCGTCTGGTCGCACTTCGCCAGCGCCGACGAGCCCGAGCACCCGGCGAACGACCACCAGGAGGCCGTGTTCCGGGCCGCGGTCGACCAGCTGGCCGCCGCAGGCGTCCACCCGGCGCTGCGCCACCTCGCGAACTCCGCCGCGGCGGTCACGCGTCCGTCCTCCCACTTCGACCTCGTCCGCCTCGGCATCGCCACCTACGGCATCGCTCCAGACCCGGCGGTCCCCGTACCTGACGTGCGTCCCATCCTCACCGCACGCACTGTGCTGGCGAACGTCAAACGGGTCCCGGCGGGCAGCTCCGTGTCCTACGGCTGGCGCTGGAGCGCCGACCGTGAGACCACCCTCGGCCTCGTCCCGGTGGGCTACGGCGAGGGCATCCACCGCACCGCCTCGAACCGGGCGCAGGTGGGGTTCGCGGGCGGCCGCGCGCCCGTCCGTGGGACGATCTGCATGGACCAGCTGGTCGTCGACCTGGGCGACCGGCCCGCCCGGATCGGCGATCCGGTCACGGTGTTCGGGCCCGGCGACGACGGCGAGCCCACCGCCCAGGACTGGGCGGACGCCGCCGGCACGATCGCCTACGAGATCGTCACGCGCCTCGCCGGACGGTGGTCCCGGACCTACCGAGGAGAGCGATGACATCGGTCGCAGGACGTGTCGCAGCCACCGCAGGCGCCTTCGCGGCGGCGGGGGTGGCCGGTGCCGCCGCGACGATCCTCAACAAGCGCAAGACCGAGCAGCGCCGCCTCCAGCGTGGCGAGGAGATCGCGTTCGGCACGGTTCGTGGCGACTCGTACTACGTCTCCGCCGCCGACGACGTCCCGATCCACGTCGAGGTCGACGAGGGCCCGGCGCCGACCGTCGTCTTCGTGCACGGCTGGATGTGCGACCTCGACACGTGGCACTTCCAGCGCCTCGCGCTGCGCGACCAGGCCCGTCTCGTGTTCATGGAGCAGCGATCGCACGGACGCTCCGGACGCAGCGGTCCGCGCAACTCCTCGCTCCACGACATGGCCGACGACCTGCGCCGCGTGCTGGACGCGCACGCCGCCGAAGGGCCCGTGGTCATCGTCGGGCACTCGATGGGCGGCATGGCCGTCATGCAGCTGGCCCAGCTCGATCCCGAGCTGTTCGACGACCGCGTGAAGGGCGTCGTGCTCATCAGCACGAGCGCCGGCCAGCTGATGCGGCGCAGCCCCGGCCTGCGCTTCGTCGTGCCGCTGGTGAAGGCCGCCAGCCCGCTGCTCGACTGGGGCCGCGAGTTCAACAGCTACTCGATCATCCGTCGCTGGGCGTTCGGGGCGCACGCGCAGCCTGCGATCGTCGACATGGCCGACGAGATGATCCTGCGCGCCCCCACCGCGGTGGTGCTGAACTTCTACGACAACTTCGTCGAGCTCGACCTCGGGGCGGGACTGGGCGCCATCTCGCGCTGCCGCACCTCGGTGGTGTGCGGGACGAAGGACGTGATGACGCCGTTCAGCCACAGCCGCTGGCTCGCGCGCCACATCGCCGGAGCCGAGCTCGTGCCGGTCAACGACGCCGGCCACATGGTGATGCTGGAGGAGCACGAGCAGGTGACGGAGGCGATCGAGCGGGTCCTGAAGGACATCGCATGAGCGAGCGCCAGCGAGTGATCGAGAGTCCCCTCATGCCGGTGCCGACGTACTGTGCTTCTCCCACGGAGGTGGCGGCATGAGCAGTGAGCTCGACGTCACGCTGGTCGGCCCGGATCGCGCGGCCGAGGTCGTCGGAGTCATCCATCGTGCCTTCGCCGCGCGGCCGCGCCTCGATCCGCCCGCCACGGCCGGCGACGAGACCGTCGCGACGGTGGCCGCCTCGCTCGAGCGCGACGGCGGCCTGCTGGCCACCCGCCGCGGCCACCCGATGGGCGCGATCCTGTTCGACCGCTCCCGCCCGGGGATGCTGGGCCTGAAGCGCGTCAGCGTCGACCCGCTCGGCCGCGACCGCGGGGTCGCGTCCGTCATGGTCGGCGTCGCCGAGGACGTCGCCGAGGAGCAGGGCATGGACGGCATCTGGCTGACCGTGCGCGAGGAGCTTCCGGCCAACTACCGGTTCTGGAACCACCGGCTGTACCTGCCGGTGCGCCAGGACGGTCCCACGATCGAGATGGGCAAGACGCTGTGGCTGGCGCGCGAGGTGCCCGACGCCGACGCGATGCGCGACCTCGCCGCGCGCGTCGCCGGGCTGCTGCGCCCCGGTGACCTGCTCGTGCTGACCGGTGGTCTCGGTGCCGGGAAGACCACGTTCACGCAGGGCCTCGGCGAGGCGCTCGGCGTCCGCGGGCCCGTGACGTCCCCGACCTTCGTGATCGCGCGCACCCACCCCAGCGAGGTGGGCGGCCCGCCGCTCGTGCACGTGGACGCCTACCGCCTCGGCGACGCGGCCGAGATCGACGACATCGACCTCGACGCCACGACGGACGAGTCCGTGACGGTCGTGGAATGGGGCGAGGGGATGGCCGAGCAGCTGTCCGACAGCTGGCTGTCGATCTCGATCGAGACCCGCGCGGCCAGTCCGGGCGATCCGCTCGGCACGGCCTGCGGCATCCCGTCGGACGAGATGCGCGTGGTCTCGATCCGGCCCCACGGCCGGCGCTGGCTCGAGGTCCCGTTGCGCACCGCCCTGCTCGGCTGAGCCCGGCGCGCCGAGCGCGTTCGGACCCTGCGATGCCCCGCAACTAGGCTGGGCCCGTGCTGCTGCTCGCGTTCGACACCGCCACCCCGGCGATCTCCGTCGCCCTCCACGACGGCTCGTCCGTCGTCGCCGAGGCCACGGGGGAGGGCGCCATGGCCCACGGCGAGCTGCTGGCGCCCGCGATCCGCACGGCGCTCGAGCGGGCTGGGGCCACCGCCGCCGACCTCACCGACGTCGCGGTCGGCGTCGGTCCGGGCCCGTTCACCGGGCTGCGTGTCGGTGTCGTCACGGCACTCACCCTGGGCCAGACCCTCGGCCTGGCCACGCACGGCGTGTGCTCGCTGGACATCCTCGCCGCCGAGGCCGCGGGCCTGCTCGACACCGACTTCGTCGTGGCCACGGACGCGCGTCGCAAGGAGGTCTACTGGGGCCGCTTCCGCGCCGACGGGTCGCGCGTCACCGGCCCCGACGTCGACTACCCCGACACCGTCGCCGCGCTCGGACTGCCGGTGGTGGGCCGCGGGGGAGTGCTGTACGCCGACCGGCTCGCGGCGGTCGAGGGTGCGCCGCTCGACCCGTCCGCCGCCGCCCTGGCCGGCCTCGTCGCCGCCGGGAGGGCCGCCGAGCTCCCGCTCGAGCCGCTGTACCTGCGCCGACCCGACGCGATGCCCCAGGTCGCGCCCAAGCTGGCATGATCCGGTCCGCGGGCCTGCGTGATCTCGACACGCTGGAGTCGATCGAGAACGCGAGCTTCGGCCGCGACGCGTGGTCGTCCGGCCAGGTCCGCGACGAGCTGGTGGGCGACCGGATCGTCCTGGCGCTCGTCGACGAGTTCGGCGTCCGCGGCTACGCCTCGCTGCGGATGTTCGCCCCCGACGCCGAGCTGATGCGCATCGCCGTGGGTCTGGGGTCGCGGCGCCAGGGTGTGGGCTCGGAGCTGCTCGAGGCCGTGCAGGACGCCGCCCGTGCTCGCGGCGCCGAGCGGCTCCTGCTCGAGGTGGCCGACGACAACGGGGCGGCGCTCGCGCTCTACCGCCACGCCGGGTATCGCGAGACCGGCCGCCGCCGCGGCTACTACCGCTCCGGCGCGGACGCCGTGCTCATGGAGCTGGGCTTGGCATGACCGAGCTGCTCGACTCCATCCGCGCATGGCCGTGGTTCTGGGCGTGGCTGACGTTCTTCGTCATCGTGCTCCTGCGCGCCGGTGCCACCTACGGGATCGGGCGCGCAATCGCCGCCGGTCTGCTGCGCGAGCGCGAGCCCGGTCCGCGCGTCCGGGCCGCCATGCGACAGGTCGACCGCTGGGGTCCTCCGGCCGTCACCGTGAGCTTCTTCACGGTCGGCGCGCAGACTGCGGTGAACCTGGCCGCGGGCCTCGCGCGCATGTCGTTCCCGCGCTACCTGACCGGTCTCGTGCCGGGCGCGGTGATCTGGGCGACCATCTGGTCCACCATCGGGATGAGTGCGTTCCTGGCCGTCTTCACGGGCGGATCCGAGCGTCTCGCCTGGCTCTTCGTGCTGATGGTCGTGGTCGTCGTGGCGGTCCTGCTGAAGCGTTCGGCCAGCCAGGCCGACCCCGCGCGCGAGCCCGGCCCGGACTGATCCGCACGACCGGCGCCTGCTCCGGGTGCGTGGCAAGGTGGAGGCATGACTGATCCGCGCAACCAGCCCCCGGCCCCTTCCCAGTACCTGAGCCAGGACCAGGACCAGGACACGCTGCTCGGTCGCGAGACCCATGACCCGCTCGACGAGGGGCTGACCGCTCCCGAGCGCTGGTCGGCCGGCGAGGGATTCGGCACGACGGTCGACGAGCAGATCCAGGGCGAGTCGTTCGAGCAGCGCCTCTCGCAGGAGGAGCCTGACGTCGACCCCGACTCCGAGTGGAGCGAGGAGGACCTCGACGACGGTGAGGTCGGAGGTCGTCGCTCGGGCCGCCTCGTCGATCCCGAAGGCGGCAACGGCGTCGACCACGTGTCCGAGCTCGTCGGCGACGATGTCGGCATCGACGGTGCCGGTGCGAGTGCCGAGGAGGCCGCGGTCCACGTCGTCGAGGACGAGTGACGAGAAGCCTCATCGGTGAACGCGCGTGCACTAGGGTTCACGCATGCGCGACGTGACGTACCCGCCCATCATCGGCACGGCCAAGACGTTGTTCCGGGTGCTGGGCATCAGCTTCCAGACGTCCGGCACCGAGCACATCCCGCGTGAGGGCGGGGCCATCCTGGCCTCCAACCACGTCAGCTACGTCGACTTCATCTTCAACGGACTCGCCGCCCAGCCCGCCGGCCGGCTCGTGCGCTTCATGGCGAAGAAGGAGGCGTTCGAGCACAAGGTCTCCGGACCGATCATGCGCTCGATGCACCACATCCCGGTCGACCGGGCCCAGGGCGAGGCGTCGCTGCACGCGGCCGCCGACTACGCCCGCCGCGGCGAGATCGTCGGCATCTTCCCCGAGGCCACGATCAGCCGGTCGATGGAGGTCAAGGAGATCAAGACCGGTGCCGTGCGCGCCGCCGCCGAGGGTGGTGTGCCGCTCATCCCGATGGTCGTCTGGGGCACGCAGCTGCTCAAGACGAAGGACCACGAGGCCGACCTGTGGGGCCGGGGCAAGACGATCGCGCTCCACGTCGGTGAGCCGATCCCGGTGACGGGGGAGGACCCGGTCGCCGAGACGGCGCTGCTGCACGACTCGCTGACGGCCCTGCTCGACAAGGCGATCCACGAGTACCCCGTCTCGCCCGAGGGCCAGTGGTGGGCCCCGGCCCGCTACGGCGGCACCGCTCCCACGCCCGAGGAGGCCCGCCGCCTCGACCTTGAGGAGAAGGCGGCCCGCGACGCCAGGCGCGCCGAGCGGGGCTGAGCCTGCGCACCGACGGCACGGTGCTTCCTGCTCCACGGCACAATGGTCCGGTGAGCGAACCGCTGGTGCTGGGGATCGAGTCCTCCTGCGACGAGACCGGTGTCGGCATCGTGCGAGGCACCACCCTGCTGGCGCACGCGGTCGCGTCCAGCGTCGAGGAGCACGTGCGCTTCGGCGGCGTCGTGCCCGAGGTCGCCAGCCGGGCGCACCTGGAGGCGATGGTTCCCACGCTCGAGCAGGCCTACGAGCAGGCCGGCGTCGACGTGCGTGACGTCGACGCGATCGCGGTGACGAGCGGTCCGGGCCTCACCGGCGCCCTGCTCGTCGGGGTCGCCGCGGCGAAGGCCCTCGCCCTGGCCCACGACAAGCCGCTCTACGGGGTCAACCACCTGGCGGCGCACGTCGCGGTCGACCAGCTGGAGCACGGCCGGTACACCGAGCCCTCGATCGCGCTGCTGGTCAGCGGCGGTCACACCGAGCTGCTGCTCGTCAACGACATCGCCACCGACATCACGCTGCTCGGCGGCACCATCGACGATGCCGCCGGCGAGGCGTTCGACAAGGTCGCCCGGCTGCTGGGCCTGCCGTACCCCGGCGGCCCGGAGATCGACAAGGTGGCGCGCGACGGCGACCCCACCGCGATCGCCTTCCCGCGTGGCCTGACCACGGGGCGCGACCTCGAGCGGTACCGCTGGGACTTCTCCTTCTCCGGGCTCAAGAGCGCGGTGGCCCGCCACGTGCAGCACGAGCAGCGGATGCAGCGCCCGGTCGCCGTGGCCGACGTCGCGGCCTCGTTCCAGGACGCGGTCTGCGACGTGCTGAGCCGCAAGGCGATCAAGGCGTGCCTCGAGCACGACGTCCCCCGGCTGATCCTGGGCGGGGGCGTGGCCGCGAACGGCCGTTTGCGCCACTTCGTCCTCGAGCGCGCCGAGAAGGCCGGCGTCGAGGTCCGCATCCCGCAGATCTCGCTGTGCACCGACAACGGCGCGATGGTCGCGGCGCTCGGCGCCGAGGTCGTCCGCCGGGGCATCGCTCCGTCGTCGCTCGACCTCGCCGTCGACTCCAGCCTGCCCGTCACGCGCATCGTCGCCGCCTGACCGGCCTGCCCCCGACACTCGCGACCCCGGTTTGCGCCACTCGGCGTTAGTGGGTCAATGCCGGGGCGTCAGGCGCGGTGGCGGCGGAACCGCAGCGTGTCGCCGGGCCGCAGCTGGGCGAGCACGTCGGTGTCGGCGTCGAGGACCACGCCGATCACGGGGTAGCCGCCGGTGACGGGATGGTCCGGACCCAGCACCACCGGACGACCCGAGGTCGTCACCTGGATGCTGCCGCGCACCACGGGCTCGCTCTCCAGCTCACCCTCGCGCGCCCGGTCGAGCGCGGGCCCCTCCAGCCTGACACCGATGCGGTCCGAGACGGGGTCGACGCCCCAGCCGGTCGAGAGCAGCGTCGCGACGGCCGCCGGGGTGAACCAGTCGTCGCGCGGGCCCAGCACGACCCGGACCGCCACCTCGCCCGTGGGCAGCAGGGGCGGCAGTCCTTCGAGCGAGACCGGTCCGACGGGAGGACCCACGGCGAGCTCGTCGCCGGCCGCCAGGGCATCGGGGCCGAGGGAGGCGAGCGTGTCGCGGGAGCGGCTGCCCAGGACCGGGGGCACCGCGATCCCGCCCGCGACGGCGACCGTCCAGCGCAGCCCGGCGACCGGCGCCCCGAGTCGCAGCACGTCGCCACGCCGCAGCGCGAGCGGGCGGCCGGAGTCGACCGGCCGGCCGTCGACGGTCAGCGGCCCCGCCGCCCCCGTGACGGCCACGACGTGCGGCAGGGTCGCCACCAGCGCGAGTCCGCCGCCGAGGGCCTCCACGACGGACGCGTCGCCCGGATTGCCGACGAGGTGGTTCGCGGTGCGCAGGGCGCGGCGGTCGAACGCGCCCGACGGCCCTACGCCAAGATCGCCCAGCCCGGGACGCCCGAGGTCCTGCACCAGGCTCAGGGCGCCTGCCTCCAGCACGCGCAGGGTCATCGCGTCACCTCGACGAACCGGACGGTGTCACCCGGGTGCAGTAGTGCAGGGTCGTCGCGATCGAGGTCCCAGAGCGGCGCGTCGGTACGGCCGATGAGCCGCCAGCCGCCGGGGGAGGCGCGGGGGTAGACGCCGCTGAACCGGCCGGCGAGTCCGACCGAGCCCGGCTCCACGCGTGGCCGCGGACGGTCGAGCCGCGGGACCTCGAGGCGGGGATCGCCCCCGGACAGGTAGGCGAAGCCGGGCGCGAAGCCGGCGAACGCCACCGTCCACGGCGTCGCCCCGTGGAGGCGCACGACCTCGTCCGGGTCGAGTCCGCAGTGTCGCGCCACGGCCTCGAGATCAGGTCCGTCGTACACGACCGGGATCTCCACCTCGGCCCCGGCGACGGCGGCCAGATCAGCAGGGGTGGTCGCGCCCACCAACGAGCGCAGCTCCTCGGGCCGCCCGCGCAGCAGCACGGTGGTCGCACCGAGCGTCGCTCCGCGATCGCGCAGCGCGGCATGCCAGCGACGGGCCTCGTCGGCGTCCGCGCAGTCGAGCAGCACGGCGCGATCGCCGCAGGGCAGGATCCTCATCTCAGTGGAAGGGCTCGATCTCGACGCGGTGCTCCACGAGGACGCCGCGCACGTGGCGCAGCAGGCGCTCGGCGTCCGGGCTGTCGCCGTGCACGCACAGGGAGTCCACCGATCCCACCAGCTCGAGAGCCTGGGCGGCGGCCTCGGCCGGATCGGTCAGCACGGCATGCGGCTGGTCGCGGGACACCAGGCCACCCTCGGGGGTGTACGCGCGGTCGGCGAAGCCCTCGAGCACGACACGGATCCCGGAGTCCTGCGCCATCTCGAGCGCGACCGACCCGGGCATGCCCACGAGGGGCAGCGGCGTCCCGTCGGCCAGCAGCGCCTCGACGACGGCCTCCGCCTGGTGGGGATCGTGGCCGATGCGGTGGTAGAGCGCACCGTGCGGCTTGAGGTAGGTGACCAGGCCGCCGACGCGGTCCGCGAGCTCGCGCAGGTGGTCGAGCTGGCGCCGGACCTCGTCCACGAGGTCACGGGGCGGCAGGTCCACGAACCGGCGGCCGAATCCCTCGCGGTCGCGGTAGCCCACCTGCGCCCCGATCGCGACGCCGTGCCCGACCGCGGCCTCGCACGTCGCGCGGATCAGGTCGTCGTCGCCGGCGTACGCGCCGCAGCAGACGTTCGCACTGGTCACGAGGGGGAGCAGGCGCTCGTCCTCGCCGGACGCCCACCGCTCGGGCGACTCGCCGAGATCGACGTTGAGGTCCACGCGGCCGGCCATGGCCCGACGCTACCGCGCGCCAGGTCATCGCTGGCGGTGACGTTCCGGGGGTGCGCACCGGCGTGTCGACCCCGCGAACGTCACGCTCAGCGCTGCCGTTCCACCAGGAAGGCGCGCGCCTCGTCGGCCACGCGGGTCAGCACGACCGTCGCGGTGCGGGACCCGGTGAGCTTGAGGCGGGCCACGAGCCGCTCGGGCACGACGTCGACGCCTCGCTTCTTGATCGTGAGGGTGCCGATGTCGCGCTCGCGCAGGGCGGCGCGCAGCTGCTTCTCGCGGAAGGGCAGCTCCTCGACGACGCGGAACGCGCGGCCGAAAGGCTCGGCCGCGGGGGAGTCCGTGGTGATCCAGGCGATGCGGGGGTCGAGGAGGTGGCCGCCGAGGTCCTCGGCGAGCTCGGCCACGAGCCCCGCCCGGATCACGGCGTCGTCCGGCTCGACGAGGTGCGACAGGACGTCCCCGACGCGGGCCCGGGCGCCACGACCCACGAGCGAGGCGCCGCTCGGCAGCACGGTGGCGTGGCGGGCCGGGTCCTGGCCGAAACCGGCCCCCCAGAGGCTCGCCTCGACGAGGTCGCCGCCGTGCGAGACCCACTCGGCCTGCACCCCCGGGGGGACGGCGTCGTGGGCGATGCCCGGCATCACCTTGGCCACGGCGCGGCCCTCGAGCAGGCCCGTGACGAAGTCCCAGGCGGGCACGAGCGCGTCGAGCCGGAACGTGCGGCCGGCGCCGTCGCGACGCGCTGGGTCGACGAAGGCGACCTCGTCGGCGCCGATCGGGGTCGTCGTGGCGTCACCGACCTCGACCGTCCCGGCGAGGCCGAGTGCGGCCAGGTTGGCTCGCGCGATCGCGGCGCGGACGGGGTCGAGCTCGACGCCGCGCACCTCGAGGCCTGCCCGGGCAGCGGCGATCAGGTCGCCGCCGATGCCGCAGCCGAGGTCGACCACCCGTTCGGCGCCGAGCGCTGCCAGCCGGCTCGCTCGGTGCGCCGCGACCGGCGCCCGCGTGGACTGCTCGAGGGCGTCGGGGGTGAAGTAGAGGAGCTCGGCCTCGGTCCCGAACTTCGTGACCGCGCGTCGCCGCAGGTGGTGCTGGGTGACGGCCGCCGCGACGAGCTCGGCGGGGTGGTCGCGTCGCAGTCGCGTGCCCAGTGCGAGGTCGGACTCGCGCCCCGCGCCGTCGGCCACCTGCGCCAGGAGCGCCTGCCCGGCGGGGGCCGTGAGCTCGGCGAAGGTGTGCGCATCCACGCGCCAGAGTCTGCCACCGGACGCTCTCCCGACCTCGGCTCTGGCACTCCGTTTGGTCGAGTGCCAGCCGGTGCTACGCTGACAACTGGCACTCCCACCGAGTGAGTGCCAACCGAACGTTACTCATCCGAAAGGGGAGGTCGACCAGTGTCGGTCACCATCAAGCCGCTCGAAGATCGCATCGTCATCAAGGCCGGAGAGGCCGAGCAGACCACCGCGTCGGGTCTCGTCATCCCCGACACCGCCAAGGAGAAGCCGCAGGAGGGCGAGGTCGTGGCCGTCGGCCCCGGTCGCGTCAGCGACAGCGGCGAGCGCATCCCCGTCGACGTGGCCGTCGGCGACAAGGTGCTCTTCAGCAAGTACGGCGGCACCGAGGTCAAGCACGGCGGCGAGGAGTTCCTCATCCTCAACGCCCGCGACGTCCTCGCCGTCATCGCCTGAGTCCACCCAGCCAACCGTTAGGGAGCACTCGTGCCCAAGATTCTGGAATTCGACGAGGACGCACGCCGCGCCCTCGAACGCGGTGTCGACAAGCTCGCCGACACCGTCAAGGTGACCCTCGGCCCCAAGGGCCGCTACGTCGTCCTGGACAAGAAGTGGGGCGCCCCCACGATCACGAACGACGGCGTGTCCGTCGCGCGTGAGATCGAGCTGGACGACCCGTTCGAGAACCTCGGCGCCCAGCTGGCCAAGGAAGTCGCCACCAAGACGAACGACGTCGCCGGTGACGGCACGACGACCGCCACGGTGCTGGCCCAGGCCATGGTCCACGAGGGCCTGCGCGCCGTCGCGGCCGGCGCCAACCCGGTCGGCCTGAAGAAGGGCATCGAGGCTGCCGTCGAGGCGGTCACGAACGAGCTGCACTCGCGCGCCCGCGCCGTCGACTCGGTCAAGGACATGTCGGCCGTCGCCACGGTCTCCAGCCGTGACTCGGTCATCGGCGAGCTCATCGCCGAGGCGTTCGACAAGGTCGGCAAGGACGGTGTCATCACGGTCGAGGAGTCCAACACCATGGGCACCGACCTCGAGTTCACCGAGGGCATGCAGTTCGACAAGGGCTACCTGTCGCCGTACATGGTCACCGACACCGAGCGCATGGAGGCCGTCCTCGACGATCCGTACATCCTCGTCAACCAGGGCAAGATCTCGGCCGTGTCCGACCTCCTGCCGCTGCTGGAGAAGGTCGTCCAGTCGGGCAAGAGCCTGTTCATCATCGCCGAGGACGTCGAGGGCGAGGCCCTGTCCACGATCGTGGTGAACAAGATCCGCGGCACGTTCACGTCCGTCGCGGTCAAGGCGCCGGCCTTCGGCGATCGCCGCAAGGCGATGCTGCAGGACATCGCGACCCTCACGGGCGCGACGGTCGTCACCCCCGACGTCGGCCTCAAGCTGGACCAGGTCGGCCTCGAGGTGCTCGGCACCGCGCGTCGCGTCGTCATCACGAAGGACGACACGACGATCATCGACGGTGGCGGCGACCAGGCCGAGGTCGAGGGCCGCGTGGCCCAGATCAAGGCCGAGTTCGAGCAGACCGACTCCGAGTGGGACCGCGAGAAGCTGCAGGAGCGGCTGGCCAAGCTGGCCGGTGGCGTCTGCGTCATCCGCGTCGGCGCGGCCACCGAGGTCGAGCTCAAGGAGAAGAAGCACCGCATCGAGGACGCCGTCTCGGCGACCCGCGCGGCCATCGAGGAGGGCATCGTCCCCGGCGGTGGCTCGGCGCTGGTCCACGCGGTCGGCGTGCTGGACCAGGACCTGAACCTGTCCGGCGACGAGGCCCTCGGCGTGCGCATCGTCCGCAAGGGCGCCGACGCCCCGCTGGAGTGGATCGCCCGCAACGGCGGCGTCTCCGGCGAGGTCGTGGTGGCCAAGGTCCGCGAGTCCGGTGAGGGCTACAACGCGGCCTCGAACGAGTACGGCGACCTGCTCGCGCAGGGCATCCTCGACCCGGTCAAGGTCACGCGTTCGGCGCTCGCCAACGCGGCCTCGATCGCGGCCATGCTGCTCACCACCGAGACCCTCGTGGTGGACAAGCCGGCCGACGAGGCCGACGATCACGCTGGCCACAACCACTGATCGGTCCCTGCTGACGATCTCGTCACGCACGAAGGCCCCGGGCACCCGCCCGGGGCCTTCGTCGTGTCCGGCGACGCCGCGACGCGTGGGTGAGACACGGGGACGACAAGGCGCGTCGGGCCCAATAACCTAGGGGTCGACCCGGTGTCCGCACCCGTTGATAGGACTGCCCCATGACGACGCCATCGACCACCTGCCCGTGGTGGTGCACCGACCACCGCTCCGGCGAGACGGCTGAGGACGAACAGCACGCGCGCGTGTTCCCGGTGCCCGGGGGTGCCTGGGTGGCGATCCTGCACGGGACCCTGCCCGGCGACCGGATCGAGCTGGCCTACGGCGCCGAGGCCTACGCCGCGTCCGCGGGAGAGAGCCGGGCCTTCGCGGCCGCCCTGCAGCACGCGGCCGACGTGTTCGACCGGATCGTCGCCGACGTCGAACGGGCCGCCGGGCTGGCCGGCGACCGCAGGAGGGTCAGCGCCCGGCGGAGTCCATGAACTCGCGGACTTCCACCAGCAGGTCGCCCAGCGACAGTCCGAAGGCCGCCTCGAGGGCCAGCAGGGTGTCCAGGCTCGGGTTGGCCGACGACCGTCCGGTGGCGTTGTTGTTCCGGTTGTTCTCCAGGTTCTGCACCTGGTTGCGGCTCAGGCCCGCGCGGTGCGCGAGGTCCTCCTGGGTCATGCCCGCGCCCTCGCGCCGGTGGCGCAACCAGGAGGCGAAGGCGCTGGCGACCTCGGCGGTGTGGGCCGTCGGTGTGCGTTTGGGCATGCACAACAGCATGGGCCCAATGGGCAGCCGGTGCAGCCCAATACGGTAGGGCTGAAGTCCGGTGCCCGGAAGTCTGGTGACACGCCTCACATCTATGTTACATTCACAATGTCACATACCGCTGACCGAGGAGATCGCATGACCGTCACCGACGATCGCGCCGCCGTCGAGTTCCGCCAGTCCATCGACATGGACACCGAGCTGGAGCGACTGCTGGAGTCCGCCGCCGTCCTGTCGTACGACCCCGACCAGGAGATCGACTGGGCCAAGCCCCTCGACCCGACCAAGTACGGCCTCAACCCCGAGTGGTCCACCCTCTACGGCACGCCGCTGTGGGACTCGATGAGCGAGCAGCAGCGGATCGACCTCACCCGTCACGAGGTCGGCTCCATCATGAGCACGGGCATTTGGTTCGAGACGATGCTGCAGTCGATGGTGCTGCGCTCGCAGTACTCCGCCGACTACGGCGACCCGGAGTTCCGCTTCGCCCTCACCGAGATCGCCGACGAGTGCCGGCACTCGCTCATGTTCAGCAAGACGTGCAGCAAGATGGGCGTCCCGCACTACCGCCCGCGCCGGCTCTTCCACGAGCTCGCCCGCGTCTTCCGCAGCACCGCCAACGGCGAGCAGTCCTACGCGTCGATCCTGGTCGCCGAGGAGGTCCTCGACGTCATGCAGCGCGACTGGATGCGCGGCGAGAACGTGCTCGAGGAGGTGCGCACCACGAGCAAGATCCACGTGGTCGAGGAGGCGCGCCACATGAAGTTCGCGCGCATGGAGGTCAAGGAGTACCTCGAGGGGGTCTCCAAGCCGCGGCGTCACCTCGCGGCCTTCGTCATCTCGGTCGTCGCGGCGATCATCGTGGACTCCCTGGTGAACGACGACGTCTACGCCAACGTGGGTCTGGACCCCGAGGTGGCCAAGGCGGCCGTGAAGGCCAACACCCACCACCAGAACCTCATGCGGATGAGCTGCGTGCACCTCATGGACTTCCTGTCCGAGGTCGGCCTGCTCACCCCGGCCGCGATGCGGATGTACCGCACCGTCCACATGCTCTGACCCGGCCCGGCCGACCCTCGAACCCGAAAGCACCCGCCGTGGCCTACGCGATCACCCAGTCCTGCTGCAAGGACGCCTCGTGCGTCTCGGTCTGCCCCGTGGACTGCATCCACCCCACTCCCGACGAGCCCGACTTCGGCACCACCGACATCCTCTACGTCGACCCGAAGGCCTGCATCGACTGCGGGGCCTGCGCCGACGCGTGCCCCGTGGCGGCGCCCAAGGCGATCGACCTGCTGCGCGGTGCCGAGGCGGTGTTCGCCGACCTCAACGCCGAGTTCTTCGAGCGGCGCCCGCCGCGGGAGAAGCCGAAGACCCACACGTGGGACGAGATGGGCGGCGACCTCGAGCGCTCGCTGTCGATCGCGATCGTGGGCACCGGCCCGGCGGCCGCGTACACGGCGCGGCAGCTGCTGCTGTCCACCGATGCGAAGATCACGATGATCGACAAGCTGCCCGTGCCGGGCGGCCTGGTGCGCGGCGGGGTGGCGCCCGACCACACGGACACGAAGAAGTTCGCCGACCTCTTCCACTGGGCCTACCGCCACCCCCGCACGAAGATGGTGATGAACGTCGAGGTGGGCCGAGACATCTCCCACGCGGAGGTGCTGCAGCACCACGACGTCGTGATCTACGGCGTCGGCGCCCGTCGCGACCGCGAGCTGGGGGTGCCGGGGGAGGACCTGCCCGGCGTGTACCCGGCGCCCGAGGTGGTCGGCTGGTACAACGGCGCGCTCGACGTGGCTCCCGACGGCGTCGTGCTGTCCGGCGACCGCGTGGTCGTGGTGGGCAACGGCAACGTGGCCCTCGACCTCGCCCGCCTGCTGCTGCACGACCCCGAGGTGCTGGCCCGCACCGACATGCCCGACCACGCCGTCGCCGCCTTCCGCGGTCTCGACGTGCGCGAGGTCGTCCTGCTCGGTCGCCGGGGACCCTCGGCCGCGGCGTTCACCCGTCCCGAGCTGCTGATGATGCCCCCGGGCATCGACGTGGTCGTGGCCCGCGACGAGTTCACCGAGGCGGAGCTAGCCGACGCCGAGCCCGAGTCGAACGCCGCCGTCCTGGCGGCGCTGCCCCTGGTCGACGTCGACCTCACCGCACCGCCCGGCGAACGCCGCCGGCTGGTGTTCTCGTTCGGCCGCCAGGTCGTCTCGGTGGAGGGGGGCGAGCGCGTCGAGGCCGTGCAGGTGGCCCCGTCCGGAGTGCCCGAGCAGGCCCAGAAGGTCCCGTGCGGCACCCTGATCCGCGCCACGGGTCACCGCGGCACCCCCGTCGCGGGCCTGCCCTTCGACGAGGACACCGCCACCGTGCCCAACGAGCACGGGCGCGTGGTCGACCCGGCCACGGGCGAGGCGGTCCCCGGCACCTACGTCGTCGGCTGGATCAAGCGCGGCGCCACCGGCGGCATCGGCACCAACCGCACCTGCGCCCACGAGACGATCGCCACGATCGTCGCCGACGCGAACGCCGGTCTCATCCCGCCGGCGCCGAAGCGCAGGCTCACGTTCGGGCCGTTCGTGCGCACCCGGGTCGACCGCGTCGTCGGCCGCCGCCGGATGCTCGCGATCGAGAAGGCCGAGGAGACGCGGGGCCACCGCGAGGGACGCCCGCGCGTGAAGTTCGAGTCGGTCGACGAGATGCTCCGGGTCAGTCCCGCCACGAGCCTGCACTGACGGCTCAGATCACATCCCGCGCGTGTGGGAGCGCGGTCGCGCGCGGGTAGACTCGGCCCATGGTGGGCATCCCCGACAAGTTCTCCTCCCTCGGCCTCACGTACGACGACGTCCTGCTGCTTCCCGGCGAGACCGACGTCATCCCCAGTGAGGTCGACACCACGACCCGGCTCACGCGCGAGATCTCGCTGCGGATCCCGCTGCTGTCCAGCGCGATGGACACGGTCACCGAGTCGCGCATGGCCATCGCGATGGCGCGCGAGGGTGGCATCGGCATCCTGCACCGCAACCTCTCGATCGACGACCAGGCGTACCAGGTCGACCTCGTGAAGCGGACGCAGACGGGCATGATCCCCAACCCCGTCACGATCGGCCCGAAGGCCACGCTCGAGGAGCTCGACGAGCGCTGCGGCGAGTACCGCGTCTCCGGCCTCCCGGTCGTCGACGAGGACAACACGCTGCTGGGCATCGTCACCAACCGCGACCTGCGCTTCACGCCCGTCGCCGAGTGGGCCACCACGCTCGTCCACGACGTCATGACCCACATGCCGCTCATCACCGGCCCGGTCGGCATCAGCCGCGAGGACGCCTCCGCCCTGCTGCGCCAGCACAAGCGTGAGCGCCTGCCGATCGTCGACGACCAGGGCAAGCTCGCCGGCCTCATCACCGTCAAGGACTTCGTGAAGTCCGAGCAGTTCCCGATGGCCAGCAAGGACGCCGAGGGCCGCCTGCTCGTCGGTGCGGCCGTCGGCTTCTTCGGCGACTCCTACGAGCGCGCCACGCGCCTCATGGAGGCCGGCGTCGACGTGCTCGTGGTCGACACGGCCCACGGCCACGCCCGCGCCCTGCTCGACATGGTGCGCAAGCTCAAGGCCGACTCCGCGTTCGACGGCGTGCAGATCATCGGCGGCAACGTCGGCACGCGTGAGGGCGCCCAGGCGCTGGTCGATGCGGGCGTCGACGCGGTGAAGGTCGGCGTCGGGCCGGGCTCCATCTGCACCACGCGCGTCGTCGCGGGTGTCGGCGTGCCCCAGATCTCCGCGGTCTACGAGGCGTCGCTGGCGGCCGAGCCCGCGGGCATCCCCGTGATCGCCGACGGCGGCCTGCAGTACTCCGGCGACATCGCCAAGGCGCTCGTCGCCGGCGCCGAGAGCGTCATGGTGGGCTCGCTGCTGGCCGGCTGCGAGGAGAGCCCCGGCGAGCTGATCTTCGTCGCGGGCAAGCAGTACAAGACCTACCGCGGCATGGGCTCGGTGGGCGCGATGGCCTCCCGCGGCAAGAAGTCCTACTCCAAGGACCGCTACTTCCAGGCCGACGTCACGAACGACGAGAAGATCGTCCCCGAGGGCATCGAGGGCAGGGTCGCCTACCGGGGTCCGCTCTCCTCGGTCGCGCACCAGCTGGTCGGCGGCCTGCACCAGTCGATGTTCTACGTGGGCTCGCGGTCGATCCCCGAGCTGCGTGAGCGCGGACGCTTCGTGCGGATCACGTCGGCGGGGCTCAAGGAGAGCCACCCGCACGACATCCAGATGACCGTCGAGGCGCCGAACTACACGATCCTCTGACGCGATCGGCGCCCGATAGGCTGGGCGGGTGAGCATCGACATCGGACTGGCCAAGCGAGGCCGGCAGGGTTACCACTTCGACGACATCGCCATCGTGCCCAGCCGTCGCACGCGCGACCCGCAGGAGGTGTCGACGCACTGGCAGATCGACGCCTACCGCTTCGACCTGCCGGTGATCGCCGCGCCGATGGACTCGGTGATGAGCCCCGAGACCGCGATCGCGCTCGGCAAGTTCGGCGGCCTCGGCGTGCTCAACCTCGAGGGCCTGTGGACCCGGTACGAGGATCCCCGCCCGCAGCTGGAGGAGATCGCCCGGATCGAGCCCGCGCAGGTCACCCGGCGCCTGCAGCAGATCTACAGCGAGCCGATCAAGGCCGAGCTGATCACCGCCCGCCTGCAGGAGATCCGCGACGCCGGCGTCACGGTCGCCGGCTCCCTGTCCCCGGGCCACACCAAGCAGTTCGCCGACGCGGTCGTGAAGGCCGGCGTCGACCTGTTCGTCATCCGCGGCACCACGGTCTCGGCCGAGCACGTCTCGGGCAACGCCGAGCCGCTGAACCTCAAGGAGTTCATCTACGAGCTCGACGTGCCGGTGATCGTGGGCGGCTGCGCCACGCACCAGGCCGCGCTGCACCTGATGCGCACGGGCGCCGCGGGCGTGTTGGTCGGCTTCGGCGGCGGCGCCACCCACACCACGCGCAGCGTGCTGGGCGTCGCGGTGCCGATGGCCTCCGCCGTCTCCGACGTCGCCGCGGCACGCCGCGACTACCTCGACGAGTCCGGCGGTCGCTACGTGCACGTCATCGCCGACGGCTCGATCGGCCGCAGCGGTGACCTCGCCAAGGCGTTCGCCTGCGGCGCCGACGCCGTCATGATCGGCTCGCCGTTCGCGCGCGCCACCGATGCGCCGGGCCAGGGCTTCCACTGGGGTGCCGAGGCCTGGCACGACGACCTGCCGCGCGGCGAGCGCGTGGAGATCGGCACGGTCGGCTCGCTCGAGCAGGTGCTGTTCGGCCCGTCGCACGTGCCCGACGGCACGATGAACCTCGTCGGGGCGCTGCGCCGCGCGATGGCCACCACCGGCTACACCGACCTCAAGGAGTTCCAGCGCATCGAGGTCGTCCTCGGGTGACGCTGCGCGTCGCAGCCGGCCAGTACGCCTCGGCCGGCGACGTCGAGGCCGACATCGCCACGGTGGTCCGGGCGATCGAAACGGCGCGCGCCGACCTGCTGGTGATGCCCGAGCTCTTCCTGGGCGGCTACCGAATGCCCCCGATCGTCGTGGGGGAGACCGACCCGCGGCTCCAGCCGATCGCCGACGCGGCCGCGACGGCCGGCACGGTGGCGCTCGTCGGCGCCTGCCTCGACGGGCCCGACGGCTTCACGATCTCCACGCTGGCGTTCGGCCTGGGCGACGACCCGGCCGGCCGGCGGATCTACGACAAGCAGAACCCGTGCGGCGACGAGGGCGACCACGTCGTGGCCGGTGCCCACAGCGTCCTCGTCGACGTGAAGGGCTGGGCCGTGGGCCTCTCGATCTGCTACGACGGCTGCTTCCCCGAGCACGCCCGCGCCGTGGCGCTCGCCGGCGCCGAGGTCTACGCGGCCTCGGTGGCCTACTACGCCGGCAGTGCCCATCGCCGCGAGGTCTACTACCGGGCCCGTGCGGTCGAGAACGGCATGTTCGTGGTGGTCAGCGGGCTCAGCGGCTCGGTGGCCGGTGCGGAGTTCGACGGCGGCAGCGCCGTGTACGACCCCGAGGGACGCGTCCTCGCCGAGGTCAGTGAGGTCGAGGGGCTCGCCGTGGCCACGCTCGACCGGCCGCTGCTGAAGGCGACCCGCGCCACCCACACGATGCTGGCCGACGTCCGCGACCCCGGTCCGGTGGTCCGGCGGTGACTGCGGAGATCGTCGAGGTCGACTTCCTCGACCCGCGGGCCGCTGCGCTGCGCAGCCGCATGGCGACGGAGATGGCCGAGCTCTACGGCGAGGCCCGCCACGGCACGGGCGCCGAGGGGATCGACCCCGACTCGGTGCTGGCCTGCCTGCTCGTCCTCGACGGCGACGAGCCCGTGGGCACCGTGAGCCTGCGCCGGCTGCGCGACCTCGTCGAGGTCAAGCGGATGTACCTCCTGCCGTCCACCCGCGGCACGGGCATCGCGGCGCGCCTGCTGGCCGGGATCGAGGCGCGCGCCGCCGAGATCACCGACCGTGTCGTGCTGCACACGGGGGAGCGGCAGCGCGCCGCGATCGCCCTCTACACGCGGTCGGGCTACGAGCCCATCGAGGTCTACCCGCCGTACGACCAGGTGCCGGAGTCGGTGTGCTTCGCCAAGCGCCTCGGCGGCACCGGCGTAGTGTAACCGTCGTTGACATGATGTGACAGACGCGGTGTCACATCAGGCCGTTCCGGGGTATCGTCCTCTTCATGCCTGATGTCGCCCAGATCACAGTCGCGCCCGCGCGCATCGCCGAGCTCACCGCCCTGATCCGGGCCACGGGCACGGAGACCCGCACGACCGTCTCGCCGCTGGACGGCGCCGACGTCGCCACCGTCCCGGTCTCCACCGACCAGGACGTGCTCGACGCCTTCGCGGCGGCCCGCGTGGCCCAGCTCGACTGGGCCCGCACGCCGCTGCGCCGCCGCAAGAAGGCCCTGCTGCGCCTCCACGACCTCGTGCTGAAGCACCAGGGCGAGCTGCTCGACCTGATCCAGCTGGAGTCGGGCAAGGCCCGCTCCCACGCGTTCGACGAGGTGCTGCACACGGCCCTGACCGGCCGCTACTACGGGCGCAGGCTGTCGCGGATCCTCGGCCCGCACCGGCGCAACGGGGTCTACCCGGTCATCACGGGCGTCCGCGAGCACCACCAGCCGAAGGGCGTCGTCGGGCTGATCACGCCATGGAACTACCCGCTCTCGATGGCGCTCGTCGACGGCCTCGCCGCGGTCGCTGCGGGCAACGCGGTGGTGCACAAGCCCGACAGCCAGTCGCCCCTCACGGCCCTGGCGATCATCGAGCTCATGCACCGCGCCGGCTTCCCCAAGGACCTCTGGCAGGTCGTCAGCGGAGCCGGCTCCGTCATCGGCTCGGTGATCATCGACCACGCCGACTACATCTGCTTCACGGGCTCCACGGCCACCGGCAAGCGCATCGCCGCGCAGTGCTCGCAGCGGCTCATCGGCTGCTCGCTCGAGCTGGGCGGCAAGAACCCGATGATCGTCCTGCCCGGCGCCGACGTCGAGAAGGCCGTCGAGGGCACGGTGACCGCGGCGTTCAGCTCGGCGGGTCAGCTGTGCGTCTCCATCGAGCGCGTCTACGTGCACGACTCGATCTACGACCGCTACCGCGACGGGCTGGCCGAGCGCCTCTCCCACCTGGCCTACGGCGCGAACGCCGACTGGGAGGTCGAGATGGGCACCCTCGTCTCGCCGTCGCAGCTGGCCACCACCCAGAAGCACGTCGCCGACGCGCTCGACCACGGGGCGACCCTCGTCTCGGGCGGTCACGCCCGCCCCGACATCGCGCCGTGGTTCCACGAGCCCACCGTGCTGGAGGACGTGCCCGAGTCGGCGCTGTGCTTCGCCGAGGAGACGTTCGGCCCGCTCGTCTCACTCCACCGGTACCGCAGCATCGGCGAGGCCGTGCAAGCGGCGAACGACACCCCCTACGGACTGAACGCCAGCGTCTGGGGTCCGGCGCGCCGGGCCCGCAAGGTCGCCACCCGGATCAAGGCCGGCACCGTCAACGTCAACGAGGGCTTCGCCGCCACCTTCGGCAGCATCGGCGCGCCGATGGGCGGCATGAAGGAGTCGGGCACCGGCCGCCGCCAGGGCGCCGAGGGCCTGCTGCGCTTCACCGAGACCCAGTCGATCGGCGTCCAGCGGGTGATCCCCGTGGGGGGCCCGTCGTTCTTGTCCAAGCGCACCTTCGGTGCCCTCCTGACCATGGGCCTCATCGGCCTGCGTCGCTTCACCCGCCGGGCCTGAGAGGAAGACGAGCATGAGTGAGTTCGACTACGACGTCATCATCGTGGGATCGGGGTTCGGCGGCAGCGTCTCGGCGCTGCGGCTGACCGAGAAGGGCTACAAGGTCCTCGTCGTGGAGGCGGGGCGCCGCTTCGCCGACCACGAGTTCGCGAAGAACTCCTGGCACCTGCGCGAGTACCTGTGGGCGCCGAGGCTGGGGTGCTACGGCATCCAGCGGATCAACCTGCTGCGCAACTCCCTCGTGCTGGCCGGCGCGGGCGTCGGCGGCGGGTCGCTGGTCTACGCCAACACCCTCTACGAGCCGCTCGACCCGTTCTACGAGGATCCGGCGTGGAGCCACATCACCGACTGGAAGAGCGAGCTGGCGCCGTACTACGACCAGGCGAAGCGCATGCTCGGCGTCAACCCGGTCACGCAGATGAGCCCGGCCGACACGGTCGTGAAGAACACGGCGGAGCGCCTCGGCTACGGCGACAGCTTCCACTTCGCGCCCGTCGGCGTGCTGTTCGGTGACGACGAGGGACGCGACGTCGGCGACCCCTACTTCGGCGGCGTCGGTCCCGCCCGCCGCACCTGCATCAACTGCGGTGAGTGCATGTCGGGCTGCCGCCACAACGCGAAGAACACCCTGGTGAAGAACTACCTCTACCTGGCCGAGCAGGCCGGCGCCGAGGTCCGCGACCTCACCACCGTGGTCGACGTCCGCCCGGCGGGTGGCGGCTACGAGGTGCACACGCGCTCGACCCGGAAGTGGCGCGGCAAGCAGCCGGTCATCCGCGCCGAGCAGGTCGTCTTCGCCGCCGCCTCGCTGGGCACCCAGCGGCTGCTGCACCAGCTGCGCGACTCGGGCAGCCTGCCGAACATCTCCGACCGGCTCGGACTGCTCACCCGCACCAACTCCGAGGCCCTCATGGGGTCGGTGGCGATGCACCGCGACGTCGACTACACCCGCGGTGTCGCGATCACGTCCTCCATCCACCCGAACGACACGACCCACATCGAGCCCGTCCGCTACGGCAAGGGCTCCAACGTGATGATGTTCGTGCAGATGGTGCTGTCCACGGACGGCAGCGGGAACGGCAAGCCGAGCGTGTTCACGGTGCTCAAGAACATCGTCAAGATCGCGCCGCGGCTGCCCAAGCTCTACGACGCGTTCCACTGGTCCGAGCGCACCGTGATCGCCCTGGTGATGCAGGCGCGCGACAACTCGATCACCACCTACACGAAGCGCCGGCTCTTCGGTGGCCGCAAGATGACCACGAAGCAGGGGTCGGGCGAGCCGAACCCCACCTACATCCCCGAGGCGCACCGCGCGGTGTCGGAGATGGCCGACTACATGGACGGCGTGGCCGGCGGCATCGTCACCGAGCCGATCGGCATCCCGATGACGGCGCACTTCCTGGGCGGCTGCGCGATCGGCGACTCGCCCGAGACCGGCGTGATCGACCCGTACCAGCGCCTCTACGGCCACGAGGGACTCCACGTCATCGACGGCTCGGCGATCAGCGCGAACCTCGGCGTGAACCCCTCGCTCACGATCACCGCGCAGGCCGAGCGGGCGGTGGCGCTGTGGCCCAACCGCGGCGAGCGCGACGAGCGGCCCCCGCTCGGCCGCGCCTACCGCCGTCTCGAGCCGGTGATGCCGAAGAACCCGGTCGTCCCCGAGTCCGCGCCGGCCGCCTACCGCCTGCCGATCGTCCAGGTGTCCTGAGGCGCGCCGACGCTACGGCTCTCGGTCCCGCTCGGGACGGAACGTGCCCGAGGGTGTGAGCACGAGGTCCACGGGCCGGTCGTGCGGCTCGCTGGGCACGTGCGGCAGCAGCTCGTCCTCGAACACGACGGCGCAGGTGACACCGGTGAAGTCCGCCAGCGCGCGGTCGTAGTACCCCGCGCCCCGGCCGAGCCGGTTCCCGGCGTGGTCCACGGCCAGTCCCGGCACCAGGGCCACGTCGCACGTGGCGAGGGCCTCGGGGCCCAGCGTGGGGCCCGTGGGCGCGGGCACGCCCAGCGCGCCGGCGACCACCGCGCCCGGCTCGTACGCCGCCCAGTCCAGCGACCGGTCGGGCCGGCTCACGGGCACCAGCACCTCGACGCCCCGTCCCACCAGCATCTCGAGCAACGGGGCGGTGCCGGGCTCGCTCGGCAGCGACAGGTAGGCCGCGACGCGCCGCGCCCGCACCAGCGCGGGGAGCGCGGCGGCATGCAGGGCGATCGCCTCGGCCGCGAGGACCCGATCCCCGGCCGGCCTGGCCCGTCGACGTGAGGCGACCGCTT
The DNA here is from genome assembly GCF_054957925.1 of Aeromicrobium sp. JP4. Classification (NCBI taxonomy): domain Bacteria; kingdom Bacillati; phylum Actinomycetota; class Actinomycetes; order Propionibacteriales; family Nocardioidaceae; genus Aeromicrobium; species Aeromicrobium sp. JP4. The sequence continues at coordinate 1,427,063 of NZ_CM143290.1, read as the reverse complement.
CGCGGAGGTTGGACTTCTCACCCGTCACGGAAGTCGACATGGCGCTAGCCTAGGGCCGATGAATGCACTGGCAGCCGCACAGAAGAAGATGCGCTCGGACGGACTGCCCGAGCAGGCCATCGACGTCTTCACGGCGTTCTACCACCAGCTCCACGAGGGCGCGTCCGGCCTGATCCCGGAGTCCGAGGTCGAGCCGCTGAAGGACGTCGCGAGCATCGAGTCGCTCGACTTCGACGCCGAGACCCTGCGTCGCGCCGCCGCCGAGACCGTGGTCATCAAGCTCAACGGCGGGCTCGGCACCACGATGGGGATGACGCAGGCGAAGTCCCTGCTGCCGATCAAGCACCGCCTCAGCTTCCTGGACCTCATCGTTGACCAGGTCTGGCACGTGCGCTCCACCCTGGGCGTCGACCTGCCGCTGCTGTTCATGAACAGCTTCCGCACCCGTGACGACACGCTCGCGACGCTGGCGCGATACCCGGAGCTCCGGGTCGGCGACCTGCCGCTGGACTTCCTGCAGAACCGCGAGCCGCGCCTGGACGCCGAGACGCTCGAGCCCGTCGACTGGCCCGACGACCCGTCGCTCGAGTGGTGCCCGCCCGGACACGCCGACCTCTACACGGCGCTCGACGCCTCGGGCGTCCTGGACCAGCTGATCGAGGCCGGCTACCGCTACGCCTCGATCTCCAACGCCGACAACCTCGGCGCCGTGCCCGACCCCGCGATGATGGCCTGGTTCGCCCAGACCGGGGCGCCGTACGCCGCCGAGGTGTGCCGCCGCACCCCTGCCGACGTGAAGGGTGGCCACCTCGTCGTGCGCCGCTCGGACGGCCGGCTCATCCTGCGCGAGACCGCCCAGATCGCCCAGGACGACCGCGACGCCGCGGCCGACCTGTCGGTCCACCGGTACTTCCACACGAACAACCTGTGGTTCGACCTGCCGGCCCTGCGCGCCGAGCTCGACCGGGCGAACGGTGTGCTCGACCTGCCGCTGATCCGGAACCAGAAGAACGTCGACCCCACCGACCCCGACAGCCCGCAGGTCATCCAGATCGAGTCCGCGATGGGCGCGGCCATCTCGGTGTTCGAGGGCGCCACGGCGATCGAGGTCGACCGGGCCCGGTTCCTGCCGGTGAAGACCACCGACGACCTGATGCTGCTGCGGTCCGACGTCTACGACGTGGGACCCGACTACCAGATGCGGGCGCGCGTGGACGAGGTTCCGTCGGTCTCCCTCGACAAGCGCTACTTCGGCGCGATCAACGAGTTCGACAAGCGGGTGCCGTTCTCGGTGGGCCTGCTGTACGCCTCGTCCCTCACCGTGCGCGGCGACTGGAGCTTCGGCGAGGGCGTGGTCGTGCGCGGCGACGTGGTCCTCGAGGACGAGGGCCGACCGCGCCACGTGGCCTCCGGAACGGTGCTGTCCGGGATCTGAGGCGGAACGGCCGTTAGGCTGGCACGCATGTCGTCAGGTCAGCTGCCTCCGCGGACGCGTCCCGTCAGCGTCGCCCCCGGGCGCCTGACGGTCGAGGACCATCTCGAGACGATCCTGCGGGGCGTCGGACCGCTCGCGGCCTACGACCAGCCCGTCGTGGAGTCCCTCGGCCTGACCCTGCACGAGGACGTCATCAGCAACGAGGACCTGCCGCGCTTCTCCTCCGCCGCGGTCGACGGCTACGCGGTCAACGCCACCGACGTCGTGGGTGCCCGACCCGGTGACCCCGTCGAGCTTCCCGTCGTCGCCGAGATCGTCCCCGGCCTCGGCAAGCCCTTCGCCATCAGCGGCGGCTCGTGCGTGCGGATCATGGCCGGCGCGCCGCTCCCGCGCGGTGCCGACGCCGTGGTGGCGGCCGACTCCACCGACGGTGGCCGCACCCGCGTCGCCATCAGCCGCGCCGTCCTGGCCGGCTCGGGCGTGCGACACGCGGCCGGTGACCTGTCCCGCGGCGGCATCGCGCTGCCCGAGGGCGCGGTCCTCGGTCCCCGCGAGATCGGCCTGCTGGCGGCCATCGGACGCGACCGCGTGCGCGCCCGGCCCCGCCCGCGCGTGGTGGTCATGTCCACGGGCCGCGAGCTGCGCGAGCCCGGGGCCCACCTCGACGCCGACTCGGTCCACGACGCCAACTCCTCGATGCTCGCGGCCGCCGTGCGCGACCTCGGCGCGATCGCCTACCGCGTGGGCGTCGTCGACGACGACCCGGCGCACTTCAAGCGCGTCCTGTCCGACCAGCTGGTGCGCGCCGACCTGGTGATCACCACCGGCGGCATCACCGGCGACGAGCGCGCGCTGGTGAAGCGCACGCTCTCCGAGATCGGCGAGGTCACCTTCTCCGACATCGCGATCAGCCCGGGGCGCACTCACGGCTTCGGTCGCGTCTTCGACGAGCAGACCCCGGTCATCACGCTGCCGGGGGATCCCGTCTCGGCCTACGTCGGCTTCGAGGTCTTCGTCGTGCCGGCGATCCGTCGCATGCTCGGCCGCACGCCCTACCGACGTCCGCAGGTGCACGCGGTGCTCGCCGAGGACCTCACCTCCGACACCGGCGTCCGCGAGTACCGGCCCGCGTTCTTCGAGGTCACGCACCGCGGGGCGAAGGTCACGCCGTTGCCGCACACCGGGCCCCACCTCGTGGGCGCCCTCGCCAAGGCCAATGCCCTGATCGTGGTCGGTGAGGACGAGAGCGCGCTGCACCTCGGCGACACCGTCCGCACCCTCGTGCTGGACCGCAACTTCTGATGGCGCGCGGCTGGCCGGCGACCCTCTCGGACGGCTTGATCGGGGTGCGACCCCTCACGCGTCGCGACGCCTCCACCTGGGCACGGCTGCGTGCGGAGAACCTCGAGTGGCTGTCGCCGTGGGAGGCCACGCTGCCGCGCGGCGAGGGCACCGCCCCCGACTCGTACGGTGCCACGATCGCGGCGCTGCGGCGCAAGGCCCGCGAAGGCCTCGCGATGCCGTTCGCCGCCACGTGGGCCGGCGACATGGTCGGGCAGGTCACCGTCACGGGGATCACACGTGGCTCGGCCCTGTGGGCGAGCATCGGCTACTGGGTGGCCCGCAGCCATGCCGGCAAGGGCGTCACGCCCACCGCGGTGGCGCTCGTGTGCGACCACCTGTTCACCAAGGCGGGCCTGCACCGGATCGAGATCTCCATCCGTCCGGAGAACGCGGCGAGCCTGCGGGTCGTGGAGAAACTGGGCTTCACCGAGTTCGGTCTGGCGCCGCGCTACCTGCACATCGCGGGGGACTGGCGCGACCATCGCGTCTTCCAGCTGCTCAAGGAGGACGTGCCCCACGGGGTGCTCGAGCGGCTGCGCCAGGAGCGTCCCCCGGCCTGAGCCGGACGGGGCCGGCGTGAACTCTGGTGCGACACACCCGGCTCGCTCCCACGGATCGAGCGCTGCACGACCTACGGTTTCAAGCGTGGGTTCCAGCGGATTGATCGTCGCGTTCGTCGTCGCACTGTGGGCGGCGTACTTCGTGCCGCTCGTCCTGCGTCGCTACGACGAGGCGAGCAAGAACTCCTCGTTGGACCAGGACGGTCCGACCCGCCGCGTCGTCGAGCCCCGCCGGGTCTCCGTCGCCGCCGAGGAGCGCCCCGTGGACGCCCTCGCCGTGCAGAAGAGCCCCGTGGTGAAGAGCCCCGCGGCTCCGCAGCGGGCTGAGGCCGCCCCCACCCCTTCGGCTTCCCCTCGTGTCGACCGGACTTCTCCGGCGGTCGACACGCAGCGTCCGCGCGTCACGCGCGACGCCGCCCGGATCGCGGCCCGACGCCGTCGCAACGTGTTGCTGACGCTCGTGGCCGTCCTGGCGGCGCTCTCCGGCCTGGCCGTCGGCCGGGTCGTGCCGGTCTGGACCCCGGCCGTCGGCGTCGGCCTGATCGTCGGCTGGCTGATCCTGTGCCGGGTCATGGTGCGCCAGGAGCGTGGCATCGCCCGCCGCTCCTCGCAGGGCCGTGTCCTGCGCGGGCTGCGCGCCGTGCCCGCCGCCACGGGCCGGGTCTTCGGCTGGGCCGCCGGCCGGGTGGGCGACCGCAGCTCCACCGCCGTGGGTGGCTCTGCGGCCGACGAGGAGATGACCGTCGTCGTCTCCGACCAGGTCGAGGACCTCGACCCCGACCGTCGCAACGTCATGGAGATGGACGCGCCCCTGGGTGCCGACGCCCTCGACGAGCAGCTGCAGATCGCCGTGCCCAGCGTCTCGGCCAACAGCGGCGAGCCGCTGTGGGACCCGCTGCCGATCACGGTGCCCACCTACGTCAGCAAGCCGCGCGCGGGCCGCACCGTCCGCACCATCGAGTTCGGCCAGCCGGGCGCGTGGACCTCGGGTCACGTCGAGGGCGAGCAGACCGAGCTGCCGGGCGTGGACGAGGGCGACGCCGGCACCGACCAGCACGCCGTCGGGCACTGACCCGACTCACCGACCCTCGGGAGCGACCGCCTCGGCGGTCTTGCTATCCTGAATCACGACCTTGGGGCATTGGCGCAGTTGGTAGCGCGCTTCGTTCGCATCGAAGAGGTCAGGAGTTCGAATCTCCTATGCTCCACGTCTGATCGACGCCCCCGGACCAGTTCCGGGGGCGTCGTCGTCTGTCCGGGGCCGTGCGAGGCGTGGCCGTTGCTACATCGCGTGGTTCTTTGGCACCACCTTGGGACGAAAGTCCTCCCAGCAGTCACATGCGCCCCTAGGCTCACGCGCATGATCCCCCCGAAGAATCAGACCCGAGTCCTGTCCGGACTCCTCACCGGCGCCCTCGCCGCCGGTGCTCTCGCGTTCGCCGCGCCCGCCGCGACGGCAGCCCCCGAGCCGGCGGAGCCCGGCGCCAAGATCGCCCTGCTCAACGACCCGAGCTTCGTCGACACGACCGACCTCGAGAACGTGAGCACGCAGCCGGACCACGAGGCCGCCAACATGATCGTGGGCCTGCGTGCCGACGGCCACACGGTGACGCCGTTCACCGGCACGAGCGCCGAGGCCGTCACCACGGCACTCGAGGGCCAGGACACGCTCGTGGTGCCCGAGCTCGAGCGCGGCGAATGGGTGCCCGCCCTGGAGCCGGCCGCGAAGTCCGCCATCGTGTCGTGGGTCAACTCTGGTGGCTCCATCGTCGTCGCCCTGGACCGCCTGGGAACCCTCAACGGACTGTTCGGGTACGAGGTCGAGGCCACCAGTGACGACCAGTGGCTCAACGTGGCACCCGCGGACAGCCCGTTCCACGGTGGCCCGGCGACGCTGCCGAGCAACAACGGCTCGCTGTCGTACCAGATCTCCACGCTGCCCGCGGGCGCCGTGAGCCAGTACGCCGACGCTGACAACGACAATGCCGGCGTGTACACGACGCGTGAGGGCAAGGGCACCACGGTGTCGCTGGCCTGGGACTGGTTCCTCGCGAGCCCCGCGCATGCCGAGGGCCAGGACGGCGGCTGGCGCGCCGTCCTCGACACGGCGGTGCGCACCGGCATCAAGGCCCCGGTGGTCGTCCCCGAGCCTGACCCCGTCCCCGTCCCCGTCCCGGCCGCGCCGAGCAACGCGTTCACGCTGCCCAAGGCCTCGGCCTACTCCCGTGCCGCCGCGGTGAAGCTGAAGATCCAGCTGCCCGGCGCCGGCCGGTTGACCGTCGGCCCGTCCCGGAAGGGCGCGCTGAAGACCGTCTCGAAGCGGGTCGGCACCTCCGGCAAGGCCGCGGTGTGGGTCAAGCCGTCGCGCGCGACGATCAACAGGCTCAAGAAGGAGCTGAAGAAGAAGGGCGCCGCCTCGACGAAGATCCGTGTCAAGGCCACGTACACGCCGACGGGCGGCAAGCCCCGCACCGTCACGAAGGTCTACGTCTTCAGGATGAAGCGGTAGTCCCTTCGACTCACGCGCGGTGGATCGTGGCTCCGGCCACGGTCCACCGCGCTGTCGTTCCCGGGAGCGTAGGCTCGGCGCGCACCCGTGCCGTCACCACCGAGAGGACTCCCGTGCGCGCTGACGACGCCACCGCGCGGCCGCTGTTCCTGCAGCCCGCCGTGCTCGCCCTCGTCCTGGCCGGCGGCGCGATCGGCACGGCCGCGCGTGCCCTGCTCACCGACGCCCTCCCCGTGGCCCACGGGGACTGGCCGTGGGCGACCTTCGGGGTGAACGTGGCCGGCTCGTTCCTGCTCGGGCTGCTCGTGGCGCTGCTCGCGGTGCGTGGTGGTCGTTCGGGCTCGTGGCGGTTCGTTCGGCCCGCGTTGGGCGCCGGGGTGCTCGGCGGCTTCACGACCTACAGCACGTTCGCGGTCGAGGTGGACCGGCTGCTGGGCGGCGGCTCGGTGGGGCTGGGGCTTGCGTACGCCTCGGTGAGCGTCGTCGCGGGAGTCCTCGCGGCGGCGCTCGGAGTGCTTGCGGGCGGCGGCGTCCCGGCGCAGCGGTCCGGGGAGGCCGGCCGATGATCGCGCTGGTCGCCCTCGCCGGAGGGCTCGGCGCCGCGCTCCGCTTCATCGTCGACGGCGTGGTCGCCCGGTGGGTCCGCGGATCGGTCCCGCTGGGCACGTTCGCCGTGAACGTCACCGGGTCCTTCGTGCTCGGTCTCGTGGTGGCATCGACGACGGCCGGCTCCGACGTGCGCGCCGTCGTCGGCACGGGCCTGCTCGGCGGCTACACCACCTTCTCGGCCGCCAGCGTCGAAACCGTGCTGCTGGCCCGCGCCGGCAGGACCCGCGCGCTCACCGCCGCCGCGCTCCACGCCGCCGCGATGCTCGCCTTCAGCCTCGCCGCGGCCGCGCTGGGGCTCTGGGCCGGGTGACAGTCGACAGCCTCAGAGGACCAGCTCGGCCATCATCCGCAGGGTGTCGGCGTCGCCGCCGACCATGAGGGTCGTGACGACGGACTCGTTCCAGGCGGCGAGGTCGTCGCGGATCTTCTCCTTCGGGCCGATCAGGGCGATCTTCTCGACGAGGTCGAGCGGGACCGCCGCGGTGGCCTCGTCCTTGCGGCCCTCGAGATAGAGGTCCTGGATCTTCGCGCAGACCTCCTCGTAGCCTAGGCGCGCGACGGCGTCGAAGTGGAAGTTCGCGCCCTTCGCGCCCATGCCGCCCACGTAGAGGGCGATGAACGGGCGGATCCAGTCGGCCGCGGCCTCGAGGTCGTCCGAGACGATCACCTGCACGGGGCAGGCGATCTCGAACTGGTCGCGGGGGAGGCGCTCGGGCGCGCGCCGGGCGAAGCCCTCCTCCAGCGCGGTGTGCGCGAAGTCGGCGTCCCAGGGCGAGTAGAAGAACGGGAGCCAGCCGTCGGCGATCTCGGCCGACAGGGCGATGTTCTTCGGGCCCTCAGCGGCGAGCAGCAGCGGGATCTGGTCGCGGACCGGGTGCAGGGTCGAGCGCAGCGCCTTGCCCAGGCCCGTCGACTTCATCCCGTACTTGTCGACGTAGGGGATCTGGATCTGCGCGCCGTCGTGCTCGACCCGCTCGCGGGCGATGGTCTGGCGCAGCACCTCGAAGTACTCACGGGTGCGGGCGAGCGGACGCGGGTACGGCTGGCCGTACCAGCCCTCGACGACCTGGGGACCGGAGACGCCCAGGCCCAGCAGCACGCGGCCGCCCGAGAGGTGGTCGAGGGTCATCGCGGCCATGGCCGTGGCGGTGGGCGTGCGGGCCGACATCTGGACGATGCCGGTGCCCAGCTTGATGCGTGAGGTGGAGGCACCGAGCCACGCGAGCGGGGTCAGCGCGTCCGAGCCGTACGCCTCCGCGGTCCACACCGAGTCGTAGCCGAGCTCCTCGGCCAGGGCCAGCTGTTCGGCCTGGCCCGGCGGCTGTCCCTTGCCCCAGTAGCCGAGGCTGAGTCCGAGCTTCATGTGCACCTCCGTGGTCCGGGCGGCCCTCGCCCGTGTCGAGGCTCACGCTGCCACATCGAGGGGCGTCCCGTCCCGGGGCCCGGTCAGACGAACGATGATGCGTTCGGGTACGGGAGCGGGGCAGAATGCATCATCGTTCGTCGCGCCGTGCCCGCCACCGCCGGAACGCCAGCGCGACGGCGGCCACGAGCCCGAGCGGCAGCAGCCACGGCACGGCCACGCCGACGGCGGTGACGAGCGCGTCGACCGTGTCGACCAGCGCGTTCCAGCCGCGGGTGAGCCCACCGACGAAGCCGTCGCCGGGATCGACCGACCGCGCGGCGTCCCGCGCCACGACCGACACGTCGATCGTGGCCAGTGAGGTCTCGTCGCGCAGGGCACGGCGCTGCGCCTGCAGCGACTCCAGCTCGCCCTGGCGCTGGGTCAGCTGCGCCTCCGCGTCGAGGAGGTCGCGGGTGGAGGAGGAGTCCGCGATGATCGCCCGCAGGCGCCGGATGGAGGTCTCCAGCGACTCGATCCGCGCGTCCACGTCGGCGATCACGGTGGCCTGATCGGAGCGCTCGAGGAAGACCCCGGAGAGGTCGCCGAGCTCGTCGAGCTCGCGGCGCAGCGGCTCCACGTCGCGGGCCGGGACCCGCACGACGAGACTCGCGCTCGAGCGTTCGAGGCTCTCGGAGTCGATCCGCCCGCCCGTGCCGCCGACGAAGTCGCGGATCGAGGCGACCGCGTCGTCCACCGCATCGACCTCGACCGACATCGACCCGCGGGTGACGACCGTCGTCACGAACGGCGCCTCCGCGTCGTCGGCCTCGGCCCCGCCCTCGGCGGCTCCGGCGTCCTCACGGGCGGCCGGTGCCTCGACGTCGCTCGCCTCGCCGCTGCTCATCGAGTCCGAGCCACCGGTGGTGCCCACGAGCCCTCCGCTCAGCCCGATCCCCACGCCGCCCACGACGAACACGGCAGCCGCGGCCGCGCCGGCCAGAACGCCGCGCACCCGCCGGCGCTGGCGTCGCGACTGCGCCTCGTGCTCGGTGACGGCGTCCATGACGCCCGCCCTCATCCGCTCGATCCGCTCCGGCTCCAGCACCGGCAGTTCCGTCCCGGTCATCACGCACGCTCCTCACGCAGGTCGCCGCGCAGGCGGGTCCGCAGCCGCGACACGCGGTTGCGGACGGCGCCGTGGGTCACGCCCAGCTCGGCGGCCGCCTGCTCGTAGGTCAGGTCGCCGTCGACGCACAGCTCGAAGAGCCGGCGGTCGACGGCCGAGAGGCGGGCCACGGCCGCCTCGATGGCCGCCGCGACGGCGGCCTCCTCCACGTGGCCGGCCGGGTCGGCGCCCGCGTCGGCCGGCTCGTGCTCCAGCGCCACGGCGCGCAGCCGCGCCCGCTTCCGGCCGGCGTTGAGCGCCGTGTAGCGGGCCGTGACCATGAGCCACGGCAGGATCGAGCGGTCGACGATCGTGATGTCGTCGATCCGCCGCCACGCCGTGACGAAGGTGTCCTGGCAGACGTCCTCGGCCTCGTCGGCGTCACCGACCACGCGGTGCGCCTGCCAGTAGACGGCTCCGACGTGCCGGTCGAACAGGGCCCCGAACGCCCACGTGTCGCCGCGCTGGGCGCGGGCCAGCAGCGCGGCGTCGCTCACCGGCGCGTCGGTCGACGCGGGCTCGGCCGGTCCGGCCATGGTCTCGATCCTTGCCTCCACGACCTCACATGTCGCGGATGCGGTGATCGTCTCAGATCCAGCGGTCCCACCACATGCGTTCGCGCCACTGGTCGTACGTGATGATCCGGTTCGCCAGGATCGGGTAGAAGTACCAGAACGCGACGACGACGACGCCGAGGTAGGCACCCACGGCCGGCCACCACAGCCGGTCGGGGACGCGGCGCCGGATGGCGTTGAGCACGAGGCACAGCGCGATGATCATGAACGGCACGATCGCGACGGCGTAGAAGGTGAAGATGGGGCGGCCCGACGTGATCCACCACGGGGCCCACGTCGCGAGCACGCCCACGAGGGGCAGGCTCCAGCGCCACGTCGGGTTGCGGATCCAGGCCACCAGTGCGGTGACGAGGCCGAGCGTGCCGACCCACCAGAGAGCGGGGTTGCCGAGCGTCAGCACCTGGCGGACGCACTTGGAGTCGGCCGCCGCTCCACAGACGTCGGCGGCGATGTCGAAGTTCGACGAGACGTTCGTGGGCCGCCACTGGATGAGCCAGCCGAACGCGTTGGACTGGTAGGGGTGGGTCTTGGTGGCGAGGTAGTCCCCCGTGTGGAAGTCCAGGGTCATCACGTGGAACGCCCACAGCGAGCGGAACGCGTCGATCACGCCGCCCAGCGGGCCACGCGTGGGATCGGAGACGCTGCCCCACACGGGCTCCTCGCCGTAGCCGTGGCCGAACCGGGCCTCGAAGACGTCGTGGTGCAGCAGCCAGCCGGTCCAGGTCAGCAGGTAGACGACGAGGGCCACGCCGACGAGCCAGCCGAACGCCGGCAGCCCGACGCGCAGGACGCGGGTGGCGGCCTCCTGCCAGGTGGTCACCCGGCCGCGGGCCCAGACCTCCCAGATCACGACGGTGACGCCGAACGCCGCCAGGACGGTCAGGCCGCTCCACTTGGTGGCCACGGCCATGCCGAAGCAGGCGCCGGCGGCCAGCTGCCACGGCCGCCACGCGTAGTAGCGCCGGTCGACGGCCAGCCGCTCGCCGAGCCAGTCGCGGTCGACCGCGAGGCAGGCGACGGCACACAGGATCCAGAACGCCAGGAAGATGTCGAGCAGGGCGATCCGCGACATCGTGAAGTGCAGCCCGTCGAGCGCCAGCAGCAGCCCGGCGATGCACCCGAGCGCGAGCGACCCCGTGAGGCGCAGCACGAGCCGGGCCAGCACGAGCACCATGAGCGAGCCGACGACGACCGCCGCGAACCGCCAGCCCAGGGGCGTCAGGCCGTAGATCTTCTCGCCGATCGCGATCAGCCATTTGCCGCCGTCGGGGTGGACGATCCACGTCGGGTCCTGCGTGAAGACGTCGGTCTCGCCGTTGATGATGCGGCCGTTGGCGTCGTCCGTGGCGTCCCGTGCGTAGCCGCCGTGGATCAGCCCCCAGGCGTCCTTGGCGTAGTAGGTCTCGTCGAAGGTGAGCGAGTTGGGGCTGCCGACCTTCCAGATCCGCAGCGCGAACGCCACGAGGGCGATGGCGATCGGTCCGATCCATTCCCACGCGCGCAGGCTGATCCTGTCCAGCAGAGTCACTCGCACACCCTAGCCAGACGCGGCGCTCCGTGGGAGAGGCTGGCGAACTCCGAGTTACATTCTTCTCCCGCCGCCGGACCTGCGGCGCCGGGCCGCCGTGGCAGGATCGAGGGGTGCTGATCCTCGCCGCGACGCCCATCGGAACCGTGGCGGACGCGTCCGGGCGACTCGCCGTCGCGCTGGCCGAGGCCGACGTGGTGGCCGCCGAGGACACGCGGCGCTTCCGCCGGCTCGCCTCCGACCTGGGGGTCGAGGTGCCCGGGAAGGTGGTCTCGTACTTCGAGGGGAACGAGCAGCAGCGCACCGTCGAGCTGCTCGAGCACCTGCGCGACGGCGCCACGGTGGTGCTGGTCACCGATGCAGGGATGCCCAGCGTCTCCGACCCCGGCTACCGAATCGTGGCCGCCGCGGTGGCCGAGGACCTGCCGGTCACGGCGATCCCCGGGCCGTCCGCCGTCCTCACGGCCCTGGCGGTGTCGGGACTGCCGGTCGACCGGTTCTGCTTCGAGGGATTCCCGCCGCGCAAGCCGGGAGAGCGGGCCCGCGTCCTGGGCGCCCTCGCCGCCGACGAGCGCACGATGGTGTTCTTCGAGTCCCCGCACCGCACGGCCCCCACGCTCGAGGCGATGGCCGAGGCCTTCGGTCCCGATCGCCGTGCCGCCGTGTGCCGCGAGCTGACCAAGACCCACGAGGAGGTCAGGCGCGGCCCGCTGTCGGAGCTGGCCGCCTGGGCCGCCGACGGCGAGCGCGTGCGCGGCGAGATCACGATCGTGGTCTCCGGTGCCGAGCCGCAGGCGCCGGCCGACCTCGCCGAGACCGACCTCGCCGCGATGGTGGCCGAGGTCCGCGCCGAGGGTCTCAGCACGAAGGATGCGATCGCCGACGTCGCGCGGCGCACCGGAATCTCCCGCAAGGTGGTCTATGCCGCCGCCCACGCCCCGAAGGAGTCGTCATGAACGAGCGCCAGCCGCTGAAGCTGGGATACAAGGCCTCGGCCGAGCAGTTCGGTCCGCGCGACCTGGTGGAGTTCGCCGTCTCCGCCGAGGCGCACGGGATGGAGTCGGTCTGGACGAGCGACCACTTCCAGCCATGGCGCCACGTCGGCGGGCACGCGCCGTTCTCCCTCGCGTGGATGACCGCGGTGGGGGAGCGGACCGAGTCGGTCGTCATCGGCACCTCGGTGATGACGCCGACCTTCCGCTACAACCCCGCCGTGATCGCGCAGGCGTTCGCGACGATGGGCTGCCTGTACCCGGGACGGATCGTCCTGGGCGTCGGCACCGGCGAGGCCCTCAACGAGATCGCCACCGGATTCCGCGGCGCGGGGGAGCAGGACTGGCCCGAGTTCAAGGAGCGCTTCGCCCGCCTGCGCGAGTCGGTTCGGCTCATGCGCGAGCTCTGGTCGAACGAGCGCGTGTCGTTCGAGGGCGAGTACTACTCGACCCACGACGCCTCGATCTACGACCGGCCCGACGAGCCCATCCCCGTGTACATCGCGGCGGGCGGACCCATGGTGGCCCGCTACGCCGGCCGCGCCGGTGACGGCTCGATCTGCACGTCCGGCAAGGGCGCTGAGCTCTACACCGAGAAGCTGCTGCCGGCGTTTCGCGAGGGCGCCGAGAAGGCCGACCGCGACCCCGACGCCGCCGACCGGATGATCGAGATCAAGCTCTCGTACGACACCGATCCCGAGCTGGCGCTGGAGAACACGCGGTTCTGGTCGCCGCTGTCGCTGACGCCCGAGCAGAAGCACTCCATCACCGACCCCGTCGAGATGGAGAAGGCCGCCGACGCGCTGCCCATCGAGCAGATCGCGAAGCGCTGGATCGTGGGCTCGGATCCCGACGAGGTCGCCGCGATGATCGGCCAGTACGTCGATTGGGGCTTCAACCACCTCGTGTTCCACGCCCCCGGCCACGACCAGGAGCGCTTCCTCGAGCTGTTCGAGCGCGACCTCGCCCCGCGCCTGCGCGACCGCTGAGCCGGCTCAGAGCGCGATCTCGGGCTTGATCTGCGAGACGCGCCAGATCCGGCGGCGGTAGGCGGCGCCCGCGGAGATGGCGACGCCTCCGACGACGTAGGCGGCCAGCACCGCGATGTCGCGCGGCAGCGAGTCGAGGTTCGCGCCGTACATCAGGTGCCGGATCCCGTCGATCGCGTAGGTCATCGGCAGGACGTGGTGGATCGACTGCAGCGTGGGCGGCAGGGTCTGCCACGGGAACGTGCCGCCCGCACTGGCCAGCTGGAGCACCAGCAGCACGAGCCCGAGCAGCTGTCCGACGGGACCGAGCCAGGCGTTCAGGGCGTGCACGATCGCCACGAAGGCCGCTCCCACGAGCAAGAGGAAGAACGCCACCTGCGTCGCGCGCAGGACGTCGATGCCGACGACCGACATCACCACGGCGAGCATGATCAGCACCTGCGCCGCGGCGAGTGCGGCAGGCGTGAGCCAGCCACCCAGCGCGGTGCGCCACGGCGACTGCCGCGCCGCGATCGCGCGGTTCGACAGCGGGCGGACCAGCAGGAACATGACGTAGCCGCCCACCCACGCGCCGATCGCGAGGAAGAACGGCGCCAGTCCGGCGCCGTAGCTGTCGGCGGAGGCCTGGGCGACGTCCTCGGTCCGGATGGGCGAGGCGATCGTGCGCGCCGTCTCGTCGCGGCGTTGCTCGGAGAGGTCGGGGATCGACCGCACGCCGTCGGCGAGCCCGTCGGCCAGCTCGCGGGAGCCGTCGCGGGCGCTCTCGAGCCCGGAGGCGAGGGTGCCCGCGCCGTCGGCCAGCTGGGCGGCGCCGTCCTGGGCGTCGGTCTGTCCCGCGAGGAGCTCGGCGTTGCCGTCGCGCGCAGTCTGCAGGCCGTCACGCAGCGTCCCGGCGCCGTCGGAGAGCCGGGTGGCTCCCGCGCGGAGCTCGCCCGCACCCGAGGCCACGCGGTCCGCCCCGTCGGCCAGCTCGTCGATCTGGCCGGTGGTGGTCTGCACCCGCTCGTCCAGGTCGTCCAAGGGCTGGCGCAGGTCGTCGAGCGAGGCGAGGATCGCCTCCTGCTCGGCCGGGTCCAGGCCGGAGGCGGCCAGCCGCTCGGCGATGTCGGCGCGTGCCGTGTCGAGATCGCCGTTTGCCTGGGCGGACGCCTCGGCGATGCGGTCGGCGACGGTGGCCAGCTCGGCGTTGCCGTCGGCGACCTGCCGGGCACCCGAGGCGAGCTCGCCGGCGCCGTCGGACAGTGTGTCGGCCCCGGAGGCCAGCGTGCCGGCTCCGGTCGCGGCGTCGTCCAGGCCCGCGCCGAGGGCACGCTGGCCCTCCACCAGCCTGGCCTCGCCCGCCGACAGCTCGGTGGCGCCCGCGCTGAGCCGCTGGGCACCGTCGTGGGCGTCGACCAGGCCGTCGGCGAGCGTCTCGGCGCCCTCGCCGGCCTCCTTCAGCTGGTCGTGCAGCGTCGAGAAGCCGAGCAGGAAGGAAGAGGCGGCGCGCTCGCTGACGTTCTCGGCGATGGAGGAGCTGACCTTCGTCAGCACCTGCTCGGCGATGGTCGAGGAGAGGTAGTTGTTGGCCTCGTTGGTCGTGAGGATCAGCGTGCCCTGCGCCGGGTCGAAGTCCGCCGTCGACGCGAGGGCGGTGGAGAAGCCGCGGGGGATCGTGAGGGCGAACAGGTAGGTGCCGTCCTCGACCCCGGCCGCGGCCTCGTCGGACCCGACCTCCTGCCAGTCGAACGAGCCGTCCTCGACGAGGTCGCGGGCCACGTCCCGCCCGGCGTGCACGGTGCCGCTCTGGGCGCTGTCGGCGGGCACGTCCTCGACGACGAGCGCCGCCTGCACGGAGGCGAGCTTGCCGTAGGGGTCGTGGTTGGCCCACAGGTAGAGGGAGGCGTACATGGTCGGGATCAGCACGATCGCCAGCACGGCCAGCCGCGGCATCCGGCCGGCGGTGAGGCGGCGCAGCTCGCTCAGGGCGAGCCGCAGCGCGGTCACCGGGCACCTCCGAGAGTCGCGTGCGAGGTCCTGACGTTGCGCAGCGAGTTGGTGGTCAGCTGCAGGCACACCGCGAGACCCCGGTCGGCCAGCTCGTGCGCCACGCCGAGCGCCGCGTGGGGATCGGCGCCGTACCGGTCGGGGCAGCACAGCACGAGAGCCGTGACACCGGGCCGCCGGGCGGCGACGTCGGCCAGCAGCGCGAGCCGCACGTCGGGTGGGACGTCCTCCACGCGGGTGCGCCGCCACTCCTGCGCGTCGCGCTCCTCGAGCCAGTCGCGGACGTCGCGTCGACCCGCGGGCCTTCGCGCCATCGCCAGCTCCTCGCCCATCGTCGTGGCCAGCGAGACGACGTCGTCGGGCTCGGAGACGTCGGGAACGTCCACGAGCGCCACCTCGTCGCGCAGTTGCTGCCCGTCGGCCTCACCGTCGATGAGCACCCGTCCTGAGGACGGGACCAGCCGGCCGCCGAGCAGCAGGCTGAACGCGGTGTGACCGGTGCCGGGCGGGCCGTCGACGACGGTCACCCCTCCGGACTCGATGGTGGCCGAGGTCGGCTCCAGCACCGCGGAGTGCGGGCCGTCCACCGACGTGGCGATCGCTTCGATTCTCATGATTCTCGCTCCCGGGGCCGGGGAGGGGGCCCGACCTTCCAGTCTCCAGCGTCACCCGCGGTTGCCCCAGAGGCGAGGCAGGTGATTTCCGTTACCCGCGCCGGGCGGTCCGGACCCCGTCGGCGCGATCACTAGACTCGGACTCGTGCCCGAACCCACCTTCTACGCCACGACGCCGATCTACTACGTCAACGACGCGCCCCACATCGGTCACGGCTACACGACCACGATCGGCGACGTCATCACGCGGTGGCACCGCCAGCGCGGCGAGCGGGTCCACTACCTGACCGGCGTCGACGAGCACGGCCAGAAGGTGCTGCGCAAGGCCGACGCCCACGGCGTCTCGCCGCAGGAGTGGGTGGACCGCCTCGTGGAGAACGAGTGGCTGCCGATGCTGCGCACGATCGACGCGGCCAACGACGACTTCATCCGCACCACCGAGCCGCGCCACGAGAAGGGCGCCCAGGCGTTCTGGCAGGACCTCAACGACCGCGGCGAGGTCTACCGGGGCGAGTTCTCCGGCTGGTACAGCGTCGGCTCCGAGGAGTTCGTGGCCGACGAGTACGTCGCCGACGGCGAGGGGGAGGACGAGGGCTTCAAGGTCTCCACCCTCGACGGCAGCCGGGTCGAGCACGTCACCGAGGAGAACTACTTCTTCCCGCTGAGCAAGTACGCCGAGCGGCTGCTCGCGCTCTACGAGGAGCGCCCCGACTTCGTCCAGCCCGAGTCCGCCCGCAACGAGGTCATCGCGTTCGTGCGCGGCGGCCTCAAGGACCTGTCGATCTCGCGCTCCACCTTTGACTGGGGCATCCCGCTGCCGTGGGACGACTCGCACGTCATGTACGTGTGGATCGAGGCGCTGCTCAACTACGTCACGGCCGCCGGGTACGGCGTCGACGACGAGCGCTTCGAGGACCTGTGGCCGGCCAACGTGCACTTCGTCGGCAAGGACATCGTCCGCTTCCACGCGGTGATCTGGCCCGCGCTGCTGATGGCCGCCGGGCTGCCCGTGCCGCACCGCGTCTTCGCGCACGGCTGGCTGCTGGTCGGCGGCCAGAAGATGAGCAAGAGCAAGGCCAACGGCATCCACCCCACCGAGATCGTCGGCACGTTCGGCTCGGACGCCTACCGCTACTACTTCACGCGCGCCCTCACGTTCGGCAGCGACGGCTCGATCTCGTGGGAGGACATCGGCGCGCGCTACCACGCCGAGCTCGCCAACGGCTTCGGCAACCTCGCCTCGCGCGTGGCTGCGATGATCGGCAAGTACTTCGACGGCGAGCTGCCGCCGGCGGGCCCGCTGGGCGACGCCGAGCAGCACATCGTCGACACCGTCGCGGCCGCGGTGACCGAGGCCGACGAGGCCATGGAGCGCATCGCGCCGCAGGACGCCCTCGTCGCGATCTGGCGCATCGTCGACGCGCTGAACCTCTACATCACCGAGTCCGAGCCGTGGGCCGTCGCGAAGGACGAGTCCCAGCGCGAGCGCCTCGGCACGATCCTCAACACCGCCGCCGAGGGCCTGCGGGTCCTGGCCGTCACGCTGCACCCAGTGATGCCGAAGGCCACGGCCTCGCTGTGGGAGTCGCTCGGCGCCGAGCCCGGCCTGGGCGCGCTGGCCGACCAGCGCATCGACGAGGCCGCGCAGTGGGGTCGCCTCCGACCCGGCGCCACCATCACGAAGGTGCCGTCGCTGTTCCCGCGCATCGACCTCGCCGAGGCCTGAGTCGGTGACGCTCACCGAGGGCTGGCCGGCCGCGCCCGAGGCGCTGCCGCGCCCGGTCGTGGACAACCACTGCCACCTCGACACCCGCATCCGCGGGGGCGCGCTCATCCCCGTCGACGAGGCGCTCGACCGTGCCGCCGCGGTCGGGGTCACCCGCACCGTGCAGGTCGGCTGCGACCTGGCCGGCTCGCGCTGGGCGGTCGAGGTCGCCCGCACGCAGCCGAGCGTCGTGGCCGCGGTCGCGATGCACCCCAACGACGCGGCCCGCAGCGACACCCTCGAGGCCGACCTCGCCGAGATCGACCGGCTCGCCGCGGACCCCGTGGTGCGCGCCGTGGGGGAGACCGGTCTGGACTACTTCCGCACCGGTCCCGAACTGCGGCCGCTCCAGCACCACAGCTTCCGCCAGCACATCCGCATCGCGAAGCGCCACGACCGCTCGCTGGTGATCCACGACCGCGACGCCCACGACGACGTGCTCGCGATCCTCGACGACGAGGGCGTCCCGGAGCGCGTGATCATGCACTGCTTCAGCGGCGACGCCGAGTTCGCGCAGCGGTGCGTCGACCGGGGCGCGTACCTCTCGTTCGCCGGCACCGTCACGTTCAAGAACGCCGAGTACCTGCGTGAGGCACTGCGCATCGCGCCCCGCGACCGCATCCTCGTGGAGACCGACGCGCCCTTCCTCACGCCCATGCCGCACCGGGGCGAGCCGAACGCCTCCTTCCTCATCCCGCACACCGTGCGCTTCATGGCCGAGGTGCTCCAGACCGACGTGGCAGAGCTGTGCGAGGCCATCGACGAGAACACCGATCGGGCGTTCGGCGGACACTGGCCGGAGCGAGTCGCTACAGTCACATGAGTCACAGGATTTGAAATTGCCGCCACCAACACGCATGGTGGAAAGGTTGTATCTCCAACCCCTGAGGTAGTTTGTGCCCCGTTTGTTGCCTGAAGTCACCCCCCGGAACACCGTCACGATGGCCCTGGTGGCCGTCGGTCTGGCCGTAGCCGTCGGCGGCGTCGTCCACGCCTCGACCTACGACGACCTCGTCCGTTTCGACGTCGACGGCGTCGTCACCGAGGTCCGCACCGAGAGCGAGACCGTCAGCGAGCTCCTCGCAGAGAAGAACGTCACGCTCGACCCCGCCGACCAGGTCAGCCCCGCGCCGGCCACCGACCTCGACGACGGCGACGTCGTGAAGGTCCGCCGCGCGAAGGCCGTCACCCTCGTGGTCGACGGCAAGATCAGCCAGCGCACCGTGAACGACGTGGACGTCGCCGGCGCGCTGGAGACCCTCAACGTCCAGCCGAAGGAGGGCGCCTCGTTCTCGATGGCTCCCGACGAGCGGCTCGGCCTCGAGGGCAACAGCGTCGTCGTGAGCAACCCCAAGCCCGTCATCCTCAAGGTGGACGGCAAGAAGCAGAGGCTCGTCACCGCCGCCCCCACGGTCCAGTCGCTGCTCCAGCAGCGCGGCGTGAAGGTCGGCGAGATGGACGAGGTCAAGCCCGGACTCGGGTCGTACCTCAAGCCGCGCCAGTCGCTGCGCGTCGTGCGGATCGAGAAGGTCACCCGCACCGAGAAGATCGAGGTCGACCACGAGGTCGAGTTCACCGACGACTCCTCGCTGTACGAGGGCGACACCGAGGTCCTCAAGGAGGGCCGCGACGGTCTCGTCCGCGCGAAGGTCGAGCTGATCCTGGCCGACGGCGAGGTCCGCAAGCGCCGCGTCATCTCGCGCAGCACGGTCCGCCCGCCGATCGCCGAGGTGCAGAAGCGCGGCACGAAGAACCCCGACACCGTCGACGGCGGCGTCTGGGACCGCATCGCGAAGTGCGAGTCGGGTGGCAACTGGAGCATCAACACCGGCAACGGCTACTACGGCGGCCTGCAGTTCTCGGCCGCCACGTGGCGCAGCGTCGGCGGTCCCGGGCTCCCGCACCAGCACAGCAAGGCCACCCAGATCAAGTACGCCAAGATCCTTCAGGCGCGCTCCGGGTGGGGTCAGTGGTCCTGCGCGGCGAAGGTCGGCGTCAACTGAGCGAGTCCGGAGCCGACCGCTCCGTCCGCCTCCTCGGCGCCGCCGACATCCGTCGGCTGGCGGCCGAGGCCGGCGTGCGCCCCACGAAGCAGAAGGGGCAGAACTTCGTCATCGACGGCAACACGGTGCGCCGCATCGTCGACGTCTCCGGTGTCGGCCCCGACGACGTCGTGGTCGAGATCGGGCCCGGCCTCGGCTCGCTGACGCTGGCCCTGCTCGATCGCTCCAGCCACGTCACGGCCGTCGAGATCGACGACGTGCTGGCGGGTCTGCTGCCGGCCACGGTGGAGGAGTTCGCCCCCGGCGCTGCCGACCGCTTCGACCTCGTCGTCGCCGACGCGATGCACGTCCGCGAGCTGCCCGGCCCGCCGCCCACGGCTCTCGTGGCGAACCTGCCGTACAACGTGTCGGTGCCGGTGCTGCTGCACTTCCTCGAGACCTTCCCGTCGCTGCGCACCGTCCTGGTGATGGTGCAGGCCGAGGTCGCACACCGGCTGGCCGCAGGGCCCGGCTCCAGGACGTACGGCATCCCCAGCGTGAAGGCCGCCTGGTACGCCGACGTGCGCCTGGCCGGCAACATCGGCCGCAACGTGTTCTGGCCGGCGCCCAACGTGGACTCCGCGCTCGTCGCACTCACCCGGCGCGAGCCTCCGGCGGGCGACCGCAAGACGGTGTTCGCCGTGGTCGACGCCGCGTTCGCCCAGCGCCGCAAGACGCTCCGCGCCGCGCTGTCGGGCTACGCCGGTGGCGGCGACGTCGCCGAGCGCGCCCTCCTGGCAGCGGGCATCGACCCGCGCACCCGCGGCGAGCAGCTCACCGTCGAGCAGTTCGCGGCCGTCGCCGACGCGCTGCCCTCGCGCTGAGCCGGCGGAGCCGCGCCGCCGGTCACGGCGCGCGGTGCGCCGATGGGCACGCCCGTTAGGTTGGTGCCCGTGGTGACGAGGGTGACCGTGCGCGTGCCGGCCAAGATCAACCTGTGCTTGGGCGTGGGTCGCGTGCGCCCTGACGGGTTCCACCCGCTGGCCACGGTCTACCAGGCCGTGGACCTCCACGACGAGCTGCGCATCACCGCGCGCGAGGACGGCGAGCTGAGCGTCGCCGTGCACACCGAGTTCGACCTGCCCGAGGGCATGAGCGTGCCGGAGGGCCCCGACAACATCGCGGTCCGCGCGGCGCAGCTGCTGCGCGAGCGGCTCGGTGACCCGGGCCTCGGCGCGGAGATCGCGATCCGCAAGGTGATCCCGGTGGCCGGTGGCATGGCCGGCGGGTCCGCCGACGCGGCCGCGGCCCTCGTGGGCTGCAACGAGCTGTGGGGCGGCGGGCTGGGCCGCGCCGACCTCGAGCCGCTCGCCGCCGAGCTGGGCAGCGACGTCCCGTTCCTGCTGCACGGCGGCAACGCGATCGGTGGCGGCCGCGGCGAGACCGTCAGCCCCGTCCTGGCTCGCGGCAGCTACCACTGGGTGTTCGCCACGTCGTCCGAAGGACTCTCCACCGCTGCCGTCTATGCCGAGTTCGACCGGCTCAACCCCGACGCGCCCGAGGTGCCCGAGGTGCCCGACGAGCTGATCAACGCGCTGCGCGCCGGCGATGCCCACGCGCTGGGGCGGGCCCTGTCCAACGACCTCACCGATGCCTCGCTCTCGCTGCGCCCCGAGCTGGCAGACACGCTCGAGGTCGGTCTCGAGGCCGGCGCACTCGGTGCCGTGATCTCGGGCTCCGGTCCCACCACGGCCTTCCTGGCCGCCTCCGAGGAGCACGCGCTCGACCTCGCGATGGCGCTCGCCAGCACGGGGTCGGCCGCCGACGTCATCCAGTCCCGCGGGCCCGTGTCCGGGGCGCGGCTCGTCTGATGCCGCCCCTCGTCGTCGGCGAGCGCATCGCGCAGTCCTTCCCGTCCGGCACCGTCCTGTCCGACGTCACGATCGGCGTCGGCGACGGCGACCGGATCGGCGTCGTCGGCCGCAACGGCGACGGCAAGTCCACCCTCCTGCGCATCCTGGCCAAGCGGCTCGAGCCCGACTCCGGCCGCGTCACGTGGCGCCGCGACCTGCGCGTGGGCGTCGTCGAGCAGGACGACGTCCTCGACCCGAGCCTCACCGCGATCGGCTCCGTCGTGGGCGACCGGCCCGAGCACGAGTGGGCGTCCGACCCGGCGGTCCGCGATGTGCTCGCGGGGCTGATGGGCGACGTCGACCACCACGCCGAGGTCGGCACCCTCAGCGGTGGGCAGCGGCGCCGCGTCGCGCTGGCGCGCACGCTGGTGCGGCGCTGGGACCTGCTGATCCTCGATGAGCCCACCAACCACCTCGACCTCGAGGGCGTCACGTGGCTCGCCGACCACGTGCGGCGGCGCACCGAGGCGCTCCTCGTGGTCACCCACGACCGCTGGTTCCTCGACGAGGTATGCACGCTGACGTGGGAGGTCCACGACGCGCGCGTGGACGCCTACGAGGGCGGCTACGCGGCCTACGTGCTGCAGCGCGTCGAGCGCGACCGGCAGGCCGCCGCCAGCGAGGAGCGGCGCCAGAACCTCATGCGCAAGGAGCTGGCCTGGCTGCGACGCGGCGCGCCCGCCCGGACGTCGAAGCCCAAGTTCCGCATCGACGCGGCGAACGAGCTGATCGAGCGCGAGCCGCCCGTGCGCGACTCGGTGTCCCTGGCCAAGCTCGCCACGGCGCGGCTGGGCAAGGACGTCGTCGACATCCTCGACGTCTCGGTCTCCTACGACGACCGACCCGTCCTGCGCGACGTGGAGTGGCGGATCGGTCCGGGCGACCGCGTCGGCATCCTGGGCCCGAACGGCGCGGGCAAGAGCACCCTGCTCGGCCTCGTGACGGGCGAGGTGACGGCCACGTCCGGCCGGGTCAAGCGCGGCAAGACCGTGAAAATCGCCGCCCTCACGCAGCACCTCGCCGATCTCGATGCCGTGGCGGACGACCGGGTCAGCGAGGTCGTCGGCCGCAGGCGCACGTCCTACGAGACCGAGGGCAAGGAGATGACCCCGGGCCAGCTGCTGGAGCGCCTCGGCTTCACCTCCGCCCAGCTCTCCACGCCGGTGCGCGACCTGTCGGGCGGCCAGAAGCGACGCCTGCAGCTCATGCTGATCCTGCTCGACGAGCCGAACGTGCTGATCCTCGACGAGCCGACGAACGACATGGACACCGACATGCTCGCGGCCATCGAGGACCTCCTCGACACGTGGCCCGGCACCTTGCTGGTGGTGTCGCACGACCGCTACCTGCTCGAGCGCGTCACCGATCACCAGTTCGCCGTCCTCGACTCGCACCTGCGCCACCTGCCGGGCGGGGTGGACGAGTACCTCCGGCTCCGGGCAGCCCAGCCCGTCGCCGCTTCCGGCGCCCCCGCGAAGCCGGCGGCGCCCGCGTCCTCGTCGCAGCGCGGTGGCCAGAACGAGCGCCAGCTGAAGAAGGACGTCGCCCGGATGGAGCGCCAGATCGAGCGGCTCACCGAGCGGATCGCGGACCTCGACCGCGCGATGGTCGACGCCTCGACCCAGCCCTCGCGGCTCATGGAGCTCGATGCCGAGCGCCGCCCGCTGGCCGAGGAGCTCGAGGCCACCGAGGAGGCGTGGCTCGAGGCCTCGGCCGAGCTCGAGTCCTGAGTGCCGCGGTTCCCCCCGTCGCAACTTTTGGAGCGCGTTGCACCCTTGTCCCGGACGGAACGGTGCAACCCGTTCCACAAGTCGAAGAGGGGGCGCGGAAACCGCCGCGCGGGTCAGCCGTTGAAGTGAGCCGTCAGGGTGCGCAGCGCGTCGGCGACGTGGTCGCGCTCGGACTCCGGGAGGTCCGCCAGGATCGTGGTCTCCAGGGCCAGCAGCGTGTCGAGCGCGCCGTCGACGCGGCGGCGGCCCTCCGGCGTCAGCCGCACCAGCACGCCGCGCCGGTCGGAGGGTGCGGGGCGTCGCTGCACCAGGCCGCGCTGGACGAGCCGGTCGACGCGGTTGGTCATGGTGCCGCTCGTGACCATCGTGGCGGCGACGAGGTGGCCCGGGGAGAGCTCGTACGGCTCACCCGAGCGGCGCAGGGCCGAGAGGACGTCCCACTCCCACACGTCGAGCTCGTGCGTCGTGAAGGCCTGCTTGCGGAGCCGCTCGAGGTGCTTGGCCAGCCGCATGAGCCGGCTGAAGACCTCCAGCGGGGAGACCTCGACGTCCGGGCGCTCGCGGCGCCACGCCGCGACGATCTCGTCGACCTCGTCCATGTCGCCACGGTAGACCATCAAGAATCTTGACGTAGAGATAGTTCCCCGGAGCGCTTCACGGGGGCGTCGGCGGACCGCGCGGCTCCGGTAGCCTGAGGCCACCGATCCCCGGTTGGTCTGCCGGCAGGGCCCGCCTGACTTTGAATCAGGACTAGCGACGTAGGTTCGACTCCTACCCGGGGAGCCGTCTCAGCGGTAGAAGCCCTCGCGCAGGTTGATCCCGTGCTCGACCCACACCTTGAGGGCGGCGAGCATCCCCGTCCAGCCCTCGCAGTTGCCGAACGCGTTCGTGGCGCCCTCAGGCGTCACCGTCCACGACTGCTCGGAGATGGTGACCAGGGTGCGGCCCTCGTCGCCCTCGACGGGCTCGAGCTCGAACGTCGTCCGCGTCGTGCCGGTGTCGCTCGTCGTCGCGTTGCCCTCCCACTCGATCACGAGGCGGCGGGGCGGGTCGGCCTCGACGACGGTCACCGGGAAGCGGCCGGGGTAGTCGTGGAAGTCCCAGGTCACCTCGGCGCCGGGCTCGAGGCGCCCGCGCGCCCCACCCGTCGTGAAGTACCGGGAGAGCTGGTCGGGATCGACGATGGCCTCGTACACCTCGACGCAGGGTCGGGCGATGCGGCCGGAAACGGTGAACGACAGGGTGTCGAGACGTGTGGAAGGGCTCATGTGTTGTAAATTTACAACATGAATGCCGCCACGAACAGGAGTGACGACGACCTGGTCTTCAAGGCCCTCGCCAATCCCGTCCGCCGGCGGATGCTCGACGCGCTGCGCGAGGAGCCCCTGACCACGGGTGCCCTCTGCGGGGAATTCGACGACCTCGACCGCACCACCGTCCTCCAGCACCTGCGGGTGCTGGAGCGTGCCGAGCTCGTCACGGGACGCAAGATCGGTCGCGAGCGCCACCTGTCCCTCGCCCCGCTGCCCATCAAACGCATCCACGACCGGTGGATCAGCGACTACGCCCGGGCCGCAGTCGACCTCCTGGGGCGTCTCGACGGCGACTGACCCGCCGGGCTCCCGGGAGGCACCTACACTCGAAAGGTCGTCAACGAAGGAGTGCCGTGAGCGAGCAGGTCACCGCGATCGTCCTGGCCGCAGGGGCCGGGACGCGCATGAAGTCACGCCGGGCGAAGGTGCTGCACGAGATCGCCGGGCGCCCCATGCTGGGCCACGCGCTCGACGCCGTGCGGGCCGCCGGGGTCGACCGGGTCGTCACCGTCGTGGGCCACGACCGCGAGCAGGTCGAGGCCGCCGTGGCCGCGCTCGACCCCTCCGTCACGATCGCCGTCCAGGCCGAGCAGCGCGGCACCGGGGACGCGGTGCGGGTGGCGCTCGACGCCGCGGGCGCGGACGCCGCCACCTACCTCGTCACCTACGCCGACGTGCCGCTGCTCTCGGCCGAGACCCTGCGCGCGCTCGTGGACGAGCACCGCGCCAACGGCCGCGCCGTCACGATCCTCACCTCCGAGCCCGAGGACCCCACCGGCTACGGCCGCATCCTGCGCGACGGGACCGGCGCCGTCGTGGCGATCCGCGAGCACAAGGACGCCACCGACGACGAGCGCGCGACCCGCGAGGTCAACAGCGGCATCCTCGTCGTCGACGGACCGTTCCTCGACCGCGCCGTGCGCGCGCTCAGCACCCACAACGCGCAGGCCGAGCTGTACCTCACGGACATCGTCGGTCAGGCCGTCACCGAGGGGCTGCCCGTCGGCGCGCACGTCCTGGAGGACGTCTGGCAGACCGAGGGCGTCAACGACCGTCGCCAGCTCGTTCGCCTCGGCCGCGAGCTGAACACGCGGATCGTGAACCACTGGCTGGCCGAGGGCGTCACGATCCTCGACCCCGGCACCACGTGGATCGACACCGGTGTGACGATCGGCCGCGACACCACGATCCTGCCCGGCACGCAGCTGCTGGGCGCCACCACGATCGGCGAGGGCGTCACGATCGGACCGGACACCACGGTGCGCAACGTCGAGATCGGCGACGACGCCTCGGTGGTGCGCACGCACGGCTCGGACTCCGTCGTCGGGCCCCGCGCCACCGTCGGTCCGTTCGCCTACCTGCGCCCCGGCACGGTCATCGACGAGGGCGGCAAGGTGGGCACGTTCGTCGAGGTCAAGAACAGCCACATCGGCGCCGGCGCGAAGGTGCCGCACCTGTCCTACGTCGGCGACGCCGAGGTGGGGGAGGGCAGCAACCTCGGTGCCGGGGCGATCACGGCGAACTATGACGGGGTGAACAAGCACCGGACCACCATCGGTGCCCACGTGAAGACCGGCTGCCACAACGTGTTCGTGGCGCCCGTCGAGCTCGGTGACGGAGCGCACACCGGCGCGGGAACGGTCGTGCGCGACGACGTGGCGCCGGGGGCGCTGGCCGTCCCCGCCGCTGGACAGAGGACAATCGAGGGGTGGGTCGCGAGCCGGCGACCGGGTACGCCTTCCGCGCTTGCCGCGGACCAGACCACGCAGGAGACCAGCGGTGGCCACTCACAAGAGCCTCAGTAAGCGCACGCCCACGAGCAACCTCATGTTGTTCTCGGGCCGCGCGCACCCCACGCTGGCGAAGGAGGTCGCCGAGCTGCTCGAGGTCGACTGCGTTCCGACCACGGCCTACGACTTCGCGAACGGCGAGATCTACGTCCGCTTCGAGGAGTCGGTCCGCGGCTGCGACGCCTTCGTGATCCAGAGCCACGCGGCGCCGATCAACGAGTCGATCATGGAGCAGCTCATCATGATCGACGCGCTCAAGCGCGCGTCGGCCAAGCGCATCACCGTGGTGCTGCCGTTCTACGGCTACGCCCGCCAGGACAAGAAGCACCTGGGCCGCGAGCCGATCAGCGCGCGCCTCATGGCCGACCTCTTCCTGGCCGCCGGCGCCGACCGCCTCATGACGGTCGACCTGCACACGGCGCAGATCCAGGGCTTCTTCGACGGCCCGGTCGACCACCTGCTGGCCATGCCGATCCTGACCCGTCAGGTCCGCAAGCGCTACGGCAAGAAGCCGCTCGCCGTCGTGTCGCCGGACGCCGGTCGCATCAAGGTGGCCGAGCAGTGGGCGCGCCAGTTCGACAACGCGCCGCTGGCCTTCATCCACAAGACCCGCGACGTCTCCAAGGCGAACGTCACCAAGGCCAACCGCGTCGTGGGCGAGGTCGCCGGCCGCACGTGCATCCTGGTCGACGACCTCATCGACACCGGCGGCACGATCTGCCAGGCCGCCGAGGCGCTCATGAATGACGGGGCGGCCGAGGTCGTCATCGCGGCCACGCACGCCGTGTTCTCGGGCGAGGCGATCGACAAGCTCAAGAACTCCGTCGCCACTGAGGTCATCGTCACCAACACGCTGCCGCTCGCCGACGAGCACCGCTTCGACAAGCTCACCGTCCTGTCGATCGCGCCGCTGCTCGCGCAGGCCGTCTCGGCCGTGTTCGAGGACGGTTCGGTCACCAGCCTGTTCTCGGAGTGAGGACGCCGTGACCACGGGACAGGTGCTGCGCGCCGCCGCGCAGCTGGGCCTGCTCTACGCCGCGATCGGCGTCCTCGCCACGCTGCTGCTGGCGCTCGTGGGCAGCGGTCTCGGCGAGTCCCTGCTGCTGCCGCTGGTGGTGCTGGCCGTCGCGCTGTTCGTCGCCGCCGCCTTCATCGTGGTGCTCGCCCGGCTGGCCGCCGGCTGGCTGCAGGGACGCGTCCGCGATCCCGTCGCCGGCGCGATCATGATCGCCTCCGCAGTCGTGCTGCTCAGCGGAGCGCTCACCGTGCAGTCGCTCGGCGTCCTCGCGCTGGCCGTCTCCGCCCTGATGGCGCTGGCCACGCATCTCGTGCTGACCCGCCGCTGGGCCTGATCCCGGGTCCGCAGCCGATTTCGGCTCCGGCTCGAGGGTGCGTTAGACTCGTGGGGTTGCCTCGGCGAGGGTCCACCTGACCGTGATCGACAGGGCGCTCCACAGGAGTGCTGTGTCGAGCGCCGAGACCAAAGACTTCAGACTGAACCCCCTCCCAAGGAGAGAATCCCCGTGGCCGAGATCAAGCTTTCCGCCGAGCAGCGCACCGAGTTCGGCAAGGGTGCCGCCCGCCGCATCCGTCGCGAGAACAAGGTTCCCGCCGTCCTCTACGGACACGGCTCCGACCCCATCCACGTCACGCTGCCCGGCCACGACACCATGCTGGCGCTCAAGACCGCCAACGCGCTGCTCGCGATCGACCTGGGCTCGGACAACCACCTGGCCATCCCGAAGCAGGTCCAGCGCGACCCGCTCAAGGGCTTCATCGAGCACGTCGACCTGCTGATCGTCAAGAAGGGCGAGAAGGTCACCGTCGACGTCGCGATCACCGTCGTCGGCGAGCCCGAGCCGGGCGTGCTGCTCGTCACCGAGAACACCACCGTCTCCCTCGAGGTCGAGGCCACGCACATCCCCACCGACATCGAGGTGCCCGTCGCCGGCCTCGAGGTCGGCGCCCAGGTGCTCGCCTCCGACCTCGCCCTGCCCGAGGGCGCGTCCCTCGCGGTCGAGGAGGACCTGCTGATCCTCAACCTGACCCACGCGCCCACCGCGGCCGAGGTCGACGCCGAGCTCGAGAGCGCCGAGGCCGACGCCGGCATCGAGCACGACCAGCCCGAGACGCCCACCGAGGGCGCGCCCGAGCCGGAGTCCTCCGAGGGCTGATGACCTGGCTGGTCATCGGGCTGGGCAACCCCGGCCCGTCCTATGCCGCCACCCGGCACAACGTCGGGTATCACGTGACCGATGAGCTGGCCGCCCGCATGGGCGGCCGGTTCTCGTCTCTGAAGGCGGCCCGCGCCGACATCGTCTCCGGACTGCTCGCCGGCGAGCGCACGGTCCTGGGCCGGTCACGCGCCTACATGAACGAGAGCGGCGGTGCCGTCTCGTCGCTGATGAAGTACTACGACGTCACGCCCGAGCGCCTCATCGTCATCCACGACGAGCTCGACCTGCCGCTCGGCTCGCTGCGCTGCAAGTCCGGCGGCGGCGACAACGGGCACAACGGCCTCAAGTCGATCCGCCAGTCGATCGGCACGGGCGACTTCCTGCGCGTGCGGTTCGGGATCGGCCGCCCGCCGGGCCAGCAGCCGGTGCACGACTTCGTGCTGAAGCCGTTCGCCAAGGCCGAGCGCACCGAGGCCGACATCGTCACGCAGGAGGCCGCCGACGCGGTCGAGAGCCTGATCTCGGTGGGCCTGGAGAAGACGCAGAGCGCCTTCAACTCCTGAGCGCGGAGCGTCAGAGGCGCTTGAGCTGGACGAGCTCGCCCTCGGCGAAGACGCCGACGTAGCGCGTCGCGACACCGCAGGCCGCGAACTCGCGCTCCTGGATCGAGCGCACGCCCTTCGCCGCGAGGCGGCGCAGCGGCGCGAGCTCGGCGTTCGCCTGGGCCATCACGTTCGGGTCGCCGGCGTACAGCTCGGACAGGCGCGCCGAGTGCTGGAGCACCTGCGACACGTCGACCCGCTCGAGGACGCCCGGCGATCGCATGAGCCGCTGGGCCTGCGCCAGCGAGGTGCCCCGCACGGAGGGGGAGTACGCCGCGTCGACCTTGAGGGCGCGCACGTCGGGTGAGGTCGCGCAGGCGTTCTGCCGCACGACGAGCCGCAGGGAGCGGCGGGTGGTGCTGGTGCGGCCCCTGGCCTTCGACTTCACCTTGACGACGAGGCGGTAGGTGCCGGGGCGCAGGGTCACGGCCCGGCGATTCGCCTGGCGCAGCTTGCCGGAGCGGTAGACGGTGATCCGCTTGGAGACGACCTTCACGCCCGACCCCTTCTTCACCAGCGGGGTGACGCGGACCGATCCCGACCAGCCCACGACGCGCTGGGTCGGGTTGGTGATCTTGACCTTGCCCTTCGGCACCGCCGCCGCGGCGGTGACGGTGCGCGGGGCCGGGGAGCTGGCTCTGGCGGACGTGATCGCACCGGCCACCAGCACGGTGGTCGCGATCGTCGCCACGAGCGATCCCAGCGCCCACGTCTTGGTGTTCACCTCTGAAGTATGGGGCACATGTGACTCGCGTGACCACTGATATGCCAGATACGCATTGTTACTCGTGGTAAAGCAGCGTTCCGAAGGCGTATCACCGCCGGCCGAGGAGCGCTCATGGGCAGCAAGGTCGGTTCGCCGGGAACAAGGTTTCGAACCACATCCGTCGCACTGGTCACAACATTGTCCAAGCGGCCAAAACGCAGTCGTTCCAGTCGTTAGGCTCCCAGTCACGGGGGTGCTCGCGGTAGGTCACGTTCACGGCGCGCCGCGTGGCAACGATGAAGATTCGGGTCTCATGCGTCGCACAGGGCGGGAGTTGCAGAGGCCATCGGTGAAGGACGGCACGATGCTCCATCTCAACCCTCCCGGGCGACGCACGGCTGCCATCGCAGCCGCGCTGGTCGTCCTGACGGCGGCGCTCCAGGGCCCCGCCGCGGCGGAGACGGAGGGCACGGCGTCCACCTCGGCACCGACCTCCGCGCCCACCAGCACGCCGACCTCGGCGGCTCCCACCACGGCCCCGACCCCCGCCCCGACGCCGGCGCCGACGGCGGCGCCCACGAGCGCGCCGACCCCGTCCGCCTCCGCGTCGGCCGTCCCGGACTACAGCCGCTCCGTGCTCGACACGTCGCCGTCCCAGCTCGCCTTCGGCACCCGCCACGCCGTGCAGTGCGACGGTGCCCAGACCGTCTCCGTCGTCACGTGGAGCGGTGACAACCTGCCGTGGGTCGCCTCGGCCGACGCGCCGTGGATCACCCTGTCGGCCACGTCCGGAGCCAGCCCGGCCCAGTTCACGGTCACGGCCGACTGCGACGACCTGCCGGTGGGCGTGCACTCCGCCCGGGTCACGGTCCGTGACGACGTGGCCGGGGTCGACCAGAGCCAGAGCGTCGACGTGCGCGTCGTGGTCAACCCGTCAGGCCCCGTCGGCATCTCGACGTGGAAGGACGGCCACCGCGGCGCGTTCAGCGCGTCGACCGACGACAGCTTCTCCTCGGGCTACCCCGAGCTCAAGGCGGCCGGCATCACGGGCACGTTCGTGATGAACGGCAGCACGCCGCCCGCGGACTACCCCCAGATGTACGCCGACGGGATGGAGCTCGGCTCGCACCTGCTCTACCACCTGTGCACGCTGGTCAGCCGCACGAGCCTGATCTCGCACATGACCGGCAGCATCAGCGCCGTCGCCCAGGCGACCGGCTCGGCCGACGAGGTCTCTAGCCTCGTGTGGCCGTGTGGCCTCCGGAACACCGAGTACGGCGTCATCGCCGCCGACTACTTCCTCTCGGCACGCGGCTACAACTGGAACGCAATGGAGGACACCACACCGACCGACTTCATGGACATGAAGAGCTTCAACTCCCACGAGCACACGCCAGTGCCACCGGCCGACCTGAAGGCGATCGTCGACCGAGCGCAGAGTGAGGGCAAGTGGGCCAATCTCGTACTGCACGCGGCGACGAATGACGACGGCGCGATCACCTACGCGGCGACGAAGGACGTGTGGAGCGCGCCCATCGGCACCGTCGTGAAGTACATCCACCAGCGCAACCGCACGGTGATCGACGACGTCGTCGAGGGCGAGGACGCGCTCGACTTCACGATCCGGCGCCTGGGCCTGCCCGAGGTGCCGCAGCGCGATGCCGAGGCGTTCGTGAAGTCCCGCGACAAGCTGACCTTCACGGTCGACGTCACGGGCGTGCCGCACGTCTCGGGCGTTCGTGTCGCCGGTGCCGCGGTGCCGTTCCGCATCCGCACCGACGGGGGCACGTCGACGCTGTACTTCTCCTCGGCGGTCACCACCGACAAGCAGTCGGTGAAGGTGCTCAAGTCCGAGACGGTTCCCGCGATCCTCGACGCCGACGACGCGCCGCTGACCCTCACGGCCGCCGAGGGCGGCGCCGCCGTCGAGAAGGCGCTCGGCGTCCGCAACGCCGGCGAGGGCACCCTGCAGTGGACCGCCGAGGTCCTCTCGGGCGAGTCCTGGCTCTCGGTGTCCCCGGCATCCGGCACGGGCAACGGCTCGTTCACCGTGCGGGCCACGCCCGGCACGCTCGCCGCCGGATCGCACACGGGCTCGATCAAGGTCCACGCCGCGGGTGCCGCCGGCAGTCCGGTCACGATCCCCGTGACGCTCAAGGTCACGCCGCGCGGCGAGGCGAGGTACGCGCTGACCTATCCCGACCGCCAGGCGCTGCTGGCCGACGGCTGGGACTTCCGGGCGAGGACCGCCGCAGGCGCGGTGCGCGACACCGAGCGCACGAGCGGCTCCGTCGTGGCCTACTCGGCCGCCGGGCTGCGGATGCCCGTGGACACCGGCGACATCTGGTCGTCGATGAACAACTCGCGCAACTCGCTGCTGCGCGACCTGCCGACCGGCTGGAACCGCGTCGAGCTGAACGTCCCGTCCTTCGCCCCGACGCGGAACTACCAGTCCGCCGGCATCGGCGTCTACGACGACGACGACAACTACGTGCTCCTGACGCGCAGCTTCAACGTCGGCCAGCGGGTCTCGCTGGTCAACGAGGTCGCGGGCAACGCCCAGATCGTCCTGGCCCAGACCTCGACCGCGACGAGCCTGCGGCTGCGCCTGACCCGCTCGGGCAACACCATCACGGCGGCGATGTCGACGAACGGCGGAACCACCTGGACCCCCGCCGGGACGGTCACGTCGACCCGGGCGTTCTCGCGCCTCGTCCTGCTGACCGGTGCCGACGCGCAGTCCACGTCGCAGCCGACGGCCGTCTACGACGAGGTCGTCGTCGCCTCGGCGGGCGAGTCGACCGAACCGACGACGACGCCCACGACGCAGCCGACCACGACGCCCACCACGGTGCCGACGACCGAGCCGACGACGACGCCGACGACGACGCCGACCACGGTGCCGACGACGGTGCCGACGACCGAGCCCACGCCCACGACGCCCACCCCGACGCCTCCGGCGCCGAGCGCGGGCACGTTCTCGCTGGGCTACCCGAACCGCGCCGCCCTCGTGGCCGACGGCTGGGACTTCCGGGGCCGCACCGGCGCCGGCCTGGCCCGCGACACCGAGCGCACGTCGGGCAGTACGGCGACGTACTCGGCCCAGGGGCTGGGCCTGCCGACCACCTCCGGTGATCTGTGGTCGACGTCGAACAACTCCGACAACACGGTCCTGCGCGACCTGCCGAGCAACTGGAGCTCGGTACGCGTCCGGCTCACCCACGCCCCGAGTGCGAACTACCAGCACGCCGGCATCGCGCTGTACGACAACGACGACAACTACCTCGAGCTCGCGCGGTCGTACCACTCCACCGCGGGCGGGCAGATCGTGATGGCGATCAACGAGACCGCGGGCACCCCGGTGGCACAGGCCGTCGCGGGCGTGACGGCGACCGACCTGGTGCTGCGCTTCGAGCGCAACGCGGCGACGAACCAGGTCGTGTCGTCGTTCTCCACCGACGCGGGCGCCACGTGGCGCACGGTCAGCACGGTGACCCGCGGGTTCACGGCGCCGCGACTGGCGCTGAACTCCGGCGGCGCCACGGGTGCGCAGGTCACCGCGACGTTCCGCGAGGCCACGGTGCAGGTGCCCACGACGGTGGCTCCGACCGAGCCCGCGCCGTCGCCGACGCCGACCACCCCGTCGCCGACGCCGACGCCGACGCCGACGCCGACCCCGACCCCGACGGTCCCGACCGAGACGACGGACACGCACGTGCTCGACCAGACCTCGCGCACGGCACTGCTGGCAGCGGGCTGGGACTTCGCCGCCCGTACGGCGGCCGGCGCGGCGCGCAGCACCGAGAGCGCGACGCTCGCCCCGACCTACGCGGCGAACGGGCTCGGTCTGGCGACCGGCCCGGGCGACCTGTGGCAGGCGATGAACAACACCACGAACACGGTGTTCCGCGACCTGCCCAGCACCTGGACCAGCGTCACCGCGACGATGGCCTACGCGCCGACGGCGAACTACCAGCACGGCGGCATCGTGCTCTACGTCGACGACGACAACTACATCGAGCTGACCCGCGCCTACAACTCCGGTGCCGGCGGGCACAGCGTGGCCCTGATCGACGAGCGCGCAGCCAGTCCGATCGTGCAGCGCGTGCCCACCACCGCCACGTCCCTGAGACTGCGGTTCACCCGTGATCCGGCCACCCAGGTGATCACCGCGGCCTTCTCGGCCGATGGTGGCTCAAACTGGAGCGAAGTCGGTCGCGTCACCCGTACGCTGACGAACGTGCGCATCGGACTCAACGCAGGCGGAGCCGTCACGGGCGCGCCCGTGGCGCGGTTCGAGCGGGTCGTCGTCGGCCGGAGTGCGAGCTGATCCATGCGCGTCGGAATCATCGGGGGCGGCTTCTTCGGCTTCCACATCGCCCAGCAGATCGAACGGCGCTTCGGCGACGTCCGGGTCGAGATCTTCGAGCGTGAGCCCACGCCGCTGATCGGCGCCGGCACGACCAACCAGTGCCGGCTGCACATGGGGTTCCACTACCCCCGGTCGGGCTACACGATCTACCAGTCGATCATGGGCTTCGACCGCTTCACCGCCGAGTACTCCGAGTTCCTCAGCGACGTCGACGAGAACCTCTACGCCGTGCACCACGACGGTCTGGTCTCGGTCGAGGAGTACCTCGCCGTGATGAGCTCGTTCCACCTCAAGTACGAGGTGCTGCCAATCACCGGAGAGCTGCTGCGCCGCCCCGACGACTACGGGCTGCTCATCAAGGTCCTGGAGAAGTCGATCGACGTGAAGGCCCTGCGTGAGCGCCTCGTCCGCAGGTTCGACGGCGTCCTGCACGTGGACACGCCCGTCGACGAGGTGGACGCCGCGGCCGGCACGATCCGCAGCGGCACGCGCGAGTTCGGTCCGTTCGACTACGTCATCAACGCCAGCTACACCGACCCGAACATGGGCCTGCCGGCCGACAAGCACTTCCGGATCAAGTGGGAGCTGGCGGCCCTCGTGCTGGCCAAGACCTCGTTGCACTCGAGCATGGCGGTCACGATCATGGACGGCGACTACGTCTCGGTCTACCCGGCGTACGACGGCCTGCACACCCTCTCCTCGGTGGCCTACACGCCGATGCGGCGCTACGACACCCACGCCGAGCTGATGGCCGACTACCCCCACCGTCACGAGATCGCCGAGCGCGAGCACGTCGCGGCGAAGATCGCGCAGGACGTGGGGGAGTACCTCCACGTGGAGCACGACCAGAAGGAGCTGTGGGTCACCGCGAAGACCAAGCTCGCCACCGACATGGGCGACTCCCGGGTCACCGAGGTCCGTCACCACGACCGGCTCTTCTCGGTGCTCTGCGGCAAGATCGACGCCGTCTTCGAGGCCTCCGACGCCATCTTGCGAGAGATGCGGTGAGCGAGCCACGGCGGCTGTCGATCGGCATCCGCGACTCCACGTTCGGCGACGGCTGCGTCGTGGCCGACTGCGTCAACGTCTACCGGGCCACGTTCGGCGACCGGTGCTTCGTGGGCCCGTTCGTCGAGGTCCAGAACGACGTCGTCTGCGGCACGAACGTGCGCATCCAGTCCCACACCCTGGTCTGCGAGGGGATGCGGATCGGCGATGACGTGTTCATCGGGCACGGGGTGATGACCGCCAACTCCCGCTACCCGAAGGCCGGTGCGTCCGACTGGACCTGCGAGCCGCCGGTCGTGGGCGACCGCGTGTCGATCGGCTCCAACGCCACGATCCTGCCCGGGGTCACGATCGGCGACGACGCCGTGATCGGCTCCGGCGCCGTGGTCTCGCGCGACGTCGCGGCAGGCACCATCGTGGTGGGTACCAACCGTGTCCTCGAGAAGCCGGAGCCCGCATGACCGTCCCCTTCCTCGATCTCGCCGCCCAGCAGGCCGAGATCGCCGACGAGGTGCTGCCGCTGTGGCAGGAGGTCTTCGCGTCCGCGGACTTCGTCGGCGGACCCCACGTCGAGGCGTTCGAGCGTGAGTACGCCGCCTACGTGGGCGTCGAGCACTGCATCGCCGTCGCCAACGGCACCGACGCGATCGAGCTGGCGCTGCGCGCCGTGGGCGTCGTGGCCCAGGACGAGGTCGTGCTCCCGGCGAACACGTTCGTGGCCACCGCGGGCGCGGTCGCCCGGATCGGAGCGGTGCCCGTCCTCGTCGACGTGGACCCCGACCACCTGCTCATCGACCCGGCCGCCGTGGTCCCCGTGATCACGGACCGCACCCACGCGGTCGTCCCCGTCCACCTGTTCGGCCAGACCGCGCCCGTCGAGCTGGTGCGGACCGTGGTGCAGGACCGGGGCATCTTCATCGTGGAGGACACCGCCCAGGCCCAGGGCGCCCGCTCGGCGGCCGGCACCGCCGGCGCACTCGGCGACGCGTCGTCCACGAGCTTCTACCCGGGCAAGAACCTGGGCGCGGCCGGCGACGCCGGCGCGGTCCTCACCCGCGATCCGGTGCTGGCCGAGGTGGTGCGCAGCACCGCCAACCACGGCAGCACGGTCAAGTACGTGCACGACCGAGTCGGCATCAACTCGCGCCTCGACGCCGTGCACGCGATCGTCCTGAGCGCGAAGCTGCGCCGCCTGGAGCGCTGGAACGACGCCCGCCGCGCCAGCGCCCAGCGGTACACCGAGCTTCTCGCCGACGTCCCCGGCGTCCGCACCCCGCGCACGCGGCCGGGGAACGAGGACGTATGGCACCTCTACGTCGTGCAGGTCGACGACCGCGACCGCGTGCTCGCGCGCCTGCACGAGGAGGGCATCGGGGCGGCCATCCACTACCCGACGCCCGTGCACCTCACCGATGCGTACGCGCACCTCGGCTACGGGCCGGGCAGCTTCCCGGTCGCCGAGGAGGCCGCGGGCCGGATACTGTCGCTGCCCATGCACCCGCACCTGAGCGCCACCGACCAGGACCGCGTCGTCGACGCCCTCGCCCGCATCGTGGGGGAGGGCGCCGCATGAAGGTGCGCTGGCCGAGCCGGCCCACGGTCGGGCGACTGCCCCACGTCGAGGTCGTCGTGCCCTGCTACAACTACGGCCACTACCTGCCCGGCGCCGTCGAGGCGATCGTGCGCCAGCCGGGGGTCACCACCACCGTCACGATCCTCGACGACAAGTCCACCGACGACTCCGCCGAGGTCGCGGAGCGGCTGACCGAGCAGCACCCGAACGTGCGGCTCATCCGCAACGAGCAGAACCTGGGCGCCGTCCCCACCTTCAACAAGGGCGTCTCGCAGGCCGACTCCGACTACGTCGTCCTGATCTCGTCGGACGACCAGCTGGCGCCCGGTGCGCTGGGCCGGGCCACGGCGCTGATGGAGACGCACCCCAGCATCGGGCTGGTCTACGGCAAGACGCAGAAGTTCCTCACCGACCCGGTGCCGCGGCCCACGCGGCCGGCGGTCACCTGGACCACGTGGGACGGCGACGACTGGATCCGCATGCAGCTGCGCCGGTCGTGGAGCAACATCGCCTCGCCCGAGGCCGTCGTGCGCACCTCGGTCCAGCACGAGGTCGGTCCGTACGACGAGGACCTGCCGTTCACGCACGACGCGCTGATGTGGCTCAAGATCGCCGCGGTCGCCGACGTCGGCCACGTGAACGGCGTCGACCAGGCCTACTACCGGCGCCACCCGAGCAGCATGTCGATGCAGGTCGGCCTCGCGCGCGACGCGTGGGAGCGCTGGCGCGCGTACGACCGCTTCCTCTCCTCGTGGCCGAACCGCGCCAGCGCCGAGCGCCTGCACCCGCACGTGCGCCGGCGGCTGGCCGACGAGGTCCTGCTGACCGCACTGCTTCTCGGCGCGGAGTCGCCTCTGACGGACGAGGCGTTCGACGAGGCCTTCGACACCGCCCGCCGGATCGACCCCGAGGTCGTCGGCCGGGCCCAGTGGTCGGATCTCGAGGCCCTGCGCGACGGCCGCCCCGCCGAGGGCCTGCCGGCGCACGCCCGGGCGGCGGCCCGGACGGCCGCCCTCAAGTCCCGGTGGCAGCGCTGGCACCGCTACCGCTACTTCGGGTAGGACGATGAGCTCCCTGCGGTCGCGGCTGTCGCGTCCGGTGGTCCTCGTGGCCATCGCGCTCACGGTCGTGCTCGTCGCGGTCGTGGCGGTGGCCGTCCTGGCCACCCGGGGCGACCCCGGCGACGGTCAACGGTCGACCGCGCCGCTGCCGCAGGAGCCCGGCGAGCTCCTGGAGGCGACGCCCGTCGCCGAGGGAGCGCCCGAGGGCAGCCGCGCCTGGCGCATCCTCTACACGACCACCGACCGCGAGGGCACCACGATCGAGGCGACGGCCGGCGTGTACGCGCCCGCGGACACGTCCCTCACCGACCTGCCGGTCGTCGCCTGGGGTCACGGCACGTCCGGCTTCGCGCGGGCGTGCTCGCCCAGCCTCCAGCCCGACCCCATGGCCGCCGGCTCGATGTACGTGGCCGACGAGGTGATCGACCGGGGCTGGGTGCTGGTCTCGCCCGACTTCCCCGGCGTGGGTGACGACGGCGACCAGCCGTACCTGATCGGCGAGGGCGCCGGCCGGGCCCTGCTCGACGCGGCGCAGGCGGCGCGCGACCTCGACGACCTCGACACGGCACCCGAGACGGTGGTGTGGGGCTTCTCCCAGGGCGGTCACGCGGCGCTGTGGGCCGGCGGGCTCCAGCCGGCCTACGCCCCCGACGCAGAGCTGGCCGGAGTCGCCGCCCTCGCGCCGGCCACCTTCCTGAAGGAGACGTTCGACCGGCTGCCGGCGCAGGACCGGATCTTCGCGGCCTACACGATGGCCTCCTACGACGCGGCCTACGACGACGTGCGCTGGAGCGACTACGCGACCGAGGAGGGCGAGTCCTTCGGGCGCGAGGTCGCCGCCGAGTGCCTCCCCGACCCGCAGGCCTACTCCGAACTGGCGACGGAGGTCATGTCGTTCCAGGACGGCGCGCTGTTCGACCAGTACTTCGCCAGCGGTGCGATGGGCAAGCGGCTGGCCGAGAACGAGCCCGAGCTTCCGGTCGAGGCGCCGCTGCTGATGGCCCAGGGCGCGACCGACACCGTGGTGCTGCCCGAGCGGCAGGCCGAGTTCGCCACGCGGGCGTGCGCGCGCGGCCAGGTCCTGGAGTACGTCACGGTCGAGGGCCGTGACCACCTCGGTCTCGTGCTGGAGGACTCGCCACTGTTCCCCGACCTGTTCGCCTGGACCGAGGCCCGCTTCGGCGGGACCCCCGGTCCTGCCGAATGCGTCCGGCGCACGGCCGGCCGCGGGTAGGCTCGGCGCGATGCTCGACTACGCCATCGTGGTGGCCACCCGGAACCGGCTCGACATGCTGCGCGTCTCGCTGCCGCTGTTCGTGGCGCAGTCCCGGCCCGCCTCCCGGATCGTCGTGGTCGACCGCAGTGACGACCACGAGGCCGTGCGCGCCTACTGCGAGTCGGTGGCCCGGGAGACCGAGATCCCCCTGGTCGTGCGGTACGGCGACCAGGCCAACCTGCCCGCCCAGCGCAACCAGGGCCTCGATCTCGTGACGGAGCCGGTCACGATGTACCCCGACGACGACTCGCTGTGGTTCCCCGACACGGCCGAGCACCTCATGGACGTCTACGAGGCCGACCGCAACCGCCGCTACGGCGCGATCTCCGCCACGCCGGTGGCCGCGGCCCCGCCCGGCGTCGACGTGCCGATCGCGCCCACCCGGCGACTGACGAACGTCCCGGTCGTGATGGCGATCAGGAACCGCGTCGAGCGGCTGATCGTGCCCGCCCCGTTCGTGCTCTTCGGCGCCGAGCGCACGAAGGCACTGCGGTCCGGCGCGGAGCAGGACGGTCTGGACCACCCGCTCGTGCCCACCATCGGCGGCTACCGGATGACGTTCCGCACCGAGGTCCTGCGCGAGCTGCGGTTCGATCCCACGCTGGGCTCGCGCGTCGGGTACGCCACCCACGAGGACATCGACATCGGCCTGCGCGTCCTGGCCTCGGGATCCCTCGTCGCGGCGGCGCCGCGGTCGCTGGTGTTCCACTGCGTCGCCCCCGGCGCGCGGGCCGCCGGGTTCGACTACGGCTTCTTCCACGTCCTGAACTACCTGTACATCTGCGCGAAGGTGATGCCCGAGCGGTCGCTCGCGCGGCGCCGGCTGCGGCGGTACCTGCGCTACAAGCTGTTCCTCTACGCGGCCAAGCGACGCGACCAGTACGGGCGCGAGGTGCACCAGGGCGCGAAGGCGGCGTACGCAAGGTTCGACGAGGTCATGGCGGCCGACCAGTCCTCGCTCCCCGTGCTCTACGGGCAGGTCGCCGACGCCGAGCGCGCGGCCCACGCCGCGTCGCTCACCGCTCGCAGCTGAGCGGCCCGAGGGCGCTGATGTCGCCGTCCGGCGACACCGACACGATTTCGTTGCCCGCGCCCCAGGTGGTCCGGTCGCACGTGGTGACGTTCGAGGGCCCGTACTGCCAGGAGTCGGCGACGACCTTGAGGCCCGAGACCCGGCCCGGGGTGCCGAGCCGGAACGAGAAGCCACCGCCGCCGACCAGCACGTTCTCCACCGTCAGACGCTCGTTGCCCGAGTTCTCGGGGTGGAAGATCGCGCCGTTGCCCAGGCACCCCTCGTCGTGGTTGAGCAGGATCGTGGTGTCGCGGATCGTGGCGGGGGCGGCGCTGTTGGCCTGGAAGCCGTCGCCGTGCCAGTCGACGTCGGGGCAGCCGTCCGCCGGGGCGATGCTGAGGTAGGAGTCCTCCACCACGACGGGGCCGCAGCCGTGCTCGGCGCCACCGGCCCGCAGCCCCTCGGACAGGCCGATGACCTTGACCCGGGTGGCTGTGTAGCCGCCGAACTGCACGGCCGGCTGGAACAGCTCGGTGTCGCCGCGGACGAAGCTGGAGTCCTCGATCACGAGGTTGTTGTTGCAGGCGTTCGCCTGCAGGTTGTCGATGCGCGAGCCGACGAACTCGACGCGTCGGATCGTGACGTCGGGGGCGCGGACGTGCAGCACGCCGTTGACGATCCTCACGTCCTCGAGCACGGTGCCGGGCTCGTCGACGTCGAGGTCGCCCGTGTACGTCTGCTCCGGCTCCCAGTCCTCGGGCACGCCGGTGTCGGCCGACGTGGGGTAGCCGGAGGCCTTGAAGTCGTCGGTGTCGACGATCTTCGGGTCGGCGGGGGCCGCGGCCTCGGGCACCTTGCCACGCGGCATGAACAGCGGGTCGACCCAGTACTGGCTGGACTCCCACGACTTCGTCGGGAAGTTGCTCTCGGCGCCCTCGGCGTAGACGCCGCTCTTGCCGGGCTCGATCTCGAGCGCCCCGGAGTACGACTGGCCCGAGTAGCCGA
The DNA here is from genome assembly GCF_054957925.1 of Aeromicrobium sp. JP4. Taxonomy (NCBI): domain Bacteria; kingdom Bacillati; phylum Actinomycetota; class Actinomycetes; order Propionibacteriales; family Nocardioidaceae; genus Aeromicrobium; species Aeromicrobium sp. JP4. The sequence continues at coordinate 1,386,127 of NZ_CM143290.1, read as the reverse complement.
CCGTCTGGGCGAAATTGCCCTGCGGTGCGTGGTACGACACGACGTGGCGCTCGCCCTGCTCGATCTCGACGGGCTGGTCGAACCACGCGGTGCGCCACCCCTCCTGGCCCCCGGTCTCCCCGAAGTCGACGGTGGCGAGCCGCTCGCCGTCGGACGACCACAGGCTGGCCACGTGGGGCCCCTCGTTGCGGGGTGTCCACCAGAAGCGCACGCCGGCGACCGCGCCCTCGACCTTGCTCGTGAACGCCGTGCCGAGCTCCACGGGACCTTCGTCGTTCACCACGCCGACGTGCGCAGGGGGGACTTCGGGCCACAGCGAGACGACGTCGCCCGAGGGTGCACCGTCGTCGAGCGGGTCGATCACGAGGAACGCGACGACGCCGAGCGCGACGAGGGCGACGATGACCCCGAGGCTGATCAGCAGGAGCTTGCGCATCAGCGACCCGCTCTCGCGTCGACCGGCCCGCGCGAGGTCTCGTCGCGGTTCCACGCGCGCGTCGAGCGCACCCGCGCATGCAGGCGGGCCGCGACGGTGACCGCGACGTAGACGACGGCGGCGGGCAGCAGGCGCGGCTCCTCGCGGACGATGTCGCGCCACGTGGGCCGCGGTGCCTGCACCCGGTGGCCGAGCGCGACCAGTTCCTGGTTGCCGGCGACGATGCGCACCTGGCGGCGGTAGAGCGAGCGCAGGGTGCGCGGGGGATGCACCGTGAAGGTGGCACCGTCGGGGTTGTGGCGCTCGGCGTGCTCGAAGTGGGCGTAGACGAAGCCGTCGTCGGCGATGACATCGGGGAAGGCGCCGAAGCGGGCGCGGCCCTGCTCCGACAGGGCGTAGACCCCCGCGCCGATCACGTGGTGCCTGACGTAGCCCAGCCGCGAGCGGATCGCGTAGTAGGCCCGGCACGGGAGCGAGAGGCCCGTCATGTCGAACATCGGCCGGGGTGCCGCCGCGAGGTGTCCCGACTCGAGCGCGCCGACGACCGCCTCGAGGGCGCCGGGCGACAGCACGACGTCGGCGTCCAGGTAGATGCGCGGGAAGGCCGAGACAGCCGCGTCGCCGGCGTTCAGGGCAGCGGTCTTGGAGGCGGTGGGGATCTCCACGACCCGGACGCCGTCGTACGCCGCGGCGACCCGGGCGGTGGCGTCGGTGGTGGCGTTGCAGACCACGACGGTCTCGAAGTCGGCCGGGTCGAGGCCGTCGAGCGCCGCCTCGATCGTGCGGCCGATGACGCGCTCCTCGTCGTGGGCCGGAATCACGATGCTCGCGCGGGCCCGGTTCATCGCGCCTCGCCGGGGAAGCCATCCCACCACTCGCCGCGACGACGCCAGGTGGCGAGCCACTTCGCGCCGCGGCCGGTGAGCCGAGAGCCGAGGGCGCGCAGGCCGACCCCGGCCCGCAGCAGCGCGACGCCGAGTGGGGCGCCTCGACCGTGGTGGGTGCGGGCGTAGGTGATCTTGCCGGCCAGCAGCAGCGGTTTGCTGCCTGCCGTGCCCTCCGACGAGCGGCCGACGGCGTGGACGACCTCGACCGCGGGATCGATGACGGGCCGGGCGCCGAGTGAGCGCGCGCGGGCGCTGAGGTCGGCGTCCTCGCCGTAGACGAAGTAGCGCTCGTCGAAGCCGTCGAGGCGGTTCCACAGGTCGCGCTCGACCAGCAGCAGGCAGCCGGTGATCATGCCGACCTCGCGCACGGTGTCGCGCGGCCACCGACCGAGCGACTCGGGGTCGAAGACGGTGGAGTGGCGGAAGACGGTGGACAGGCCCGACGCGAAGCAGAACGTGCTCCACAGGCTCGGCAGCCCCCAGCACGAGGAGGGCTCGAGATCACCCTCGGTGGTGAGCGTGCGACCGCCGTACATGCCGTGGCCCGGGTGGCGGCGGGCGAAGTCCACGAGCTCGGCGAGCGAGCCGGGACGGGCGTCCATGTCGGGGTTGAGCATGAGCACCCACGGTGCGGAGCTCGCGGCGGCGCCCTGGTTCACGGCACGGGCGAAGCCCACGTTGGCGTCGTTGCGCAGCAGCATGGCGTGCGGCGCGTGGAGCGAGACGACCTCGGCGCTGTCGTCGGCCGACGCGTTGTCCACCACGACGAGCTCGGCGGACAGGTCGCCCAGGGCGGCCGGGAGCGAGTCCAGGCAGCGGCCCACCCAGTCGGCGCTGTTGTAGGTGACGATGACGATCGCCAGGTCGGCGGTGCTCACGTGGCGGCACCGCGGCGGCGCACGACCTTGGCCGGGACGCCGGCGGCGACGGAGTCGGGCGGCAGGTCGCGGGTGACCACGGCGCCGGCGGCCACGATGGTGCCGTCGCCGATCGTGACGCCCGGCAGCACGACGACCCGCGTGCCCAGCCACGTGTTCGCGCCGATGACGACGTCGGCCTCGCGCTTGGGCAGGTCCATCACGGGGCCCGGCCCCGCGTCGAAGTCGTAGTTCGAGGCGGTGATGAAGACGTCGGGGCCCAGGAGGGCGTGGTCGCCCAGGGTGATGCGGCCGTTGGAGTCGCCGGCCCACAGGCAGCTGCCCTGACCGATGTGCGAGCCGTCGCCGATCGTGACGCGGCTGCCGTTGCGCACCGAGACGGTGGGGGAGAGGCGCACGCCCGCGCCGATCGTGGCGTCGTCGATCGAGGCGCCGTCGTACCCGGCGAAGTTCGCCATCCGCGCCCAGCGACGCCACGTGCGGGGGCGCAGGACGCGTCGCGCCGCACTCGAACCCGGTCGACCGTCGCTCATGAATCGGTCCTCTCGACGTCGCCCGCGAGGTGCGGGCGGTCTGCGCATTCGGCCTCTGACGGACAGTGCCGCGCAGTACAGTGTATTGCGGTCGGGCGCTGCCTTTCCGGGGTTTGGGGCGATGGACCGAGGTCCGTGCGATGGGGTGGGAATGAGCGAAGACACCGGACTCGCCCGGCACACCTCGATCAGCGTCCTGTGGATGACCGCGCAGCGCTGGATCACCCGGCTCGGCGGCTTCCTGACGATCATCATCCTCACCCGGATCCTGTCGCCCGAGGACTTCGGCGTCGCCGCCACGGCCACGACGCTGCTCCCGCTGATCTACGTCCTGGCCGACGCGGGCTTCTCGGCATACCTCGTCCAGGCCGACGAGGTCGACGAGCGCACGCTGGCCACCGCGTTCTGGTTCTCGCTCGTGTCCGGTGCGGCCCTCGCCGGGGTGATCGCGCTCGCGGCGCCGTTCATCGGCGCGGCGCTCGACGTGCCCGAGGCCGCTCCGCTCCTGCAGGTCATGGGCCTGTCCGTGCTCGCCGTCGCGGTCGGCTCCGTGCCGATGGCGCTGCTGCGGCGCGCGATGGAGTTCCGCAAGCTGGCCCTGATCGAGGCCAACGCGGCCATCATCGCCCAGGTCGTGGCGATCACCGTCGCGGTCACCGGCGGGGGCGCCTGGGCGCTGGTGCTGCAGGTCCTGTGCGGCCAGACGATCGTGCTGGTCTCGGTGTGGATCGTGGCGCGCTGGCGGCCCCATCCCGGCTTCTCGCTCGCGCGGTTCAAGGTGATGGTCGCGTTCGGCTCGCACGTCGTCGGCAGCGGGCTCGTGTACGCGCTGCGTGTCTGGGCCGAGACGGCGATCGTCGTCGCCGGGCTCGGCGTGCGCGAGATGGGCTTCCTCTCGATCGCCCAGCGGCTGGTGCAGACGGCCCAGGACCTCTCGATCTCGGCGCTGCTCCCGGTCTCCATGGCCGCGTTCGCGAAGATCCGCGACTCCGTCGACCGGCTACGCGGCTTCTACCTGCGCGCCTCGGCGGTCGCGTACGCCGTGATCACGCCGCTCATGGTGTTCCTCGCGGTCGCGGCGCCCGAGGTCGTGGAGCTGCTCTTCGGCGCCGACAAGGCCGAGAGCGCGCTCGTGGTCCCGGCGCTGGCGATCATGGCGATCGCGGGAGTGGGCTGGGCCGTCGACCAGGCGCTCCTGGTGGGCACGGGTCACCCGGGCCGCTGGTTCGCCTTCATCGCGGTGATCTACAGCCTCGCGCTGCTCGTCTCGCTGTACCTCGTCCAGTTCGGGCTGATCGCGGTCGTCACGGGCTGGGCCGCCATCGCGGTCGCCGAGGCGCTGCTGCGCTCGATCCCCGTGGCGCCGGTCATCGGCGCGACGCGGTGGCAGGTCATGGCACCGTTCGTCAGCGTCGTGCCCACCGCGGTGCTGGCGGGGGCGGCCGGCTGGGGCGTGCTCTGGCTGGCCGACCCGCTGCCGGTCCTCGTCGAGATCTTCCTGGGCGGGACGGCGGTTCTCGTCACCTACCTCGTGGCGATGGCCCTGCTCAAGCCCGCGACGACGGCCACGGTGCTGTCGGTGCTCCCCGGTCGCATCGCGGGTCCGGTGCGCGCCGTGCTCGGCCGTCGCCTCCGCGTCGGGGACGAGTCCCCGGGCGCCTGAGGTCAGCGACCCTCGAGGGCGCGGCGGTAGAGCGTCTCCAGGTGCTCGACGCGGCTGTCCCAGAGCGAGACCTCCGCACTGCGCTCCCGCGCTCCCGCGGCGAGGCGGGCCCTCAGGCCCGGATCGGCGCACAGCCGGGTGAGGGCGTCGGCGAGGTCGCGCGCCAGCTGCTCGGGATCGGTGACGGGCACCCGGATGCCGCAGTCGTCGGTGACGGTGCTCGACGGACCCCCGCGGTCGCACGCCACCACCGGCAGACCGTGCGAGAGCGCCTCGATCACGACGATGCCGCCGGCCTCGCGGTAGCTGGGAAAGACGAAGACGTCGGCGGCCGCGTAGAAGTCGTCGACCGCCTCGTGGTCCACGCGACCGTGGAAGTGGACGAGGTCGGCGATGCCGAGCTCAGCAGCCAGCTCCTCGCACGCGGCCCGGTCGTAACCGTCGCCGACCACGTCGAGGGTGGCGGTGCCGCGGGGGAGCTGGTGCAGGGCGCGGACGGCGTCGCGGACGCCCTTGTTGCGGATGACGCGGCCCACGTAGAGCAGCCGCACACCCCGGGTGCGGGCGGAGCCGGGCGCGGCCGGCGGCAGGACCTCGATGCCGGTGTCGCTCATCGTGGTGAAGTCGCGCACGGGGATGTCGCCCAGCTGGTCGCGCACGTAGTCGGCGATGCCCACGACGAGCGAGGCGTTCGCGAACGTGGCGCGCAGCGCGGGGCTGCGCCGCAGGCGGAACCGGTCGAGCCGGCGCAGCCCGGTGAACCACGGGGCGCCGCCCTCCTGGTCGGCGAACGCAGGCGGGGACTCCAGGCTGCCCCCGACGGGCCCGATCACGTACGGGACGCCCGCATCCCGCAGCGGCGAGGCGAAGCGCAGGGACACCGGGGTGATCTGGTGGGCGAGGTCGAAGCGCTCGCCGCGGGCCAGCGCCCGGCGGATCCAGCGGCGGGCGCGCCACGCGAACGGGTAGTAGCCGGGGTTCAGCATCGCCTTGAAGCGCTCGTGGCGCCCGATGAGCGGGGGCTCGTCCCACTCGACGATGCGCGCGCCCTCGACCGTCCCGGTCAGCGGCAGCCCGGCCCGCTGGCGGTAGCACAGGACGGTGACGTCGTGGCGCTCCGCGAGGCGCCGGATCCACTGGTGCGCGATCCACGCCTCGCCCACGGACTCCGGGTGCGCCGTGGAGACGACCAGCAGGAGCCTCACGCGCCGCGCCCCGCGCGGACGGGGACGAGGAGGACCTCGGGATCGGACATCGCAGCGCTCACCTCGGCGTCGGGGACGGTCGGGCACATCGTATCGGCGAGACGCCCTCGGGCGGGCGATTCCGCGACTAGGCTCGGGCCATGGCAGATCCATCTCGGCTGGTGCCGATCGCCGGGATCGACCGGCTCCTGGGCGGCTCGCGGATCCGCCAGTCCTTCAGCCCACTCGACCTGCCGCCGCTGGAGCTGCTGGGTGACGCGCTCGTGCGGCTCGCCGCCCACGGCCCCCACACCCGGGCCGGGTTCGTGAAGGCCGACGACGAACACTGGCGCTACGTCGGCGCCGGCATCGCCGAGCGGCTGCCCGAGATCTTCCGCGTCGTACCCGAGGGCACGGCCGAGTCGGCCCAGGACTGGCTCGCGGCGCACCTCGTCGAGGACCTCCCGCTGCAGTTCGCCGTGAAGGGCGACGAGCTCGCCTCGGCCTTCGACCACGTGCTGCTCGACGCACCTCTGGCCTCGAGCATGCCGACCATCATCGTGACGATGGCCGGGGGAGCGCCGGTCCCGTCGCTGTTCGACACGGTCACCGAGCGGCCCGTGACGCGCGCCCTGTGGAACACCTTCGGCCGTCACCCCGGCACCCTGCTGACCCTCCTGCGCAGCCGCGGCGCTGCTCCCGAGGTGGCCGCCCTCCCGGCCGGTGCGGTCGAGCGCGAGGACGATCGCGTGCCCCTCGTCGATCCCGGGCACCTGACCCACCGCCTGCACCGCTCGTGCGACGTCGAGCAGATGGCCGGGGTCCGCGAATGGGGTGCGGCGCACGGTCTCGGGATCAGTCCCACCATGATGCTGCTGGCGGCCGCCGCCACGCAGCAGGCCGGCATCCCCATCGAGCCGCAGGGCGACCTGGTGGTCGACCTGCGCCGCTACCTGCCGAAGGGCGTGACCACGGGCGGGAACTTCATCACCGGGGTGTCCGTCCCGGTGTGGGGCGAGGGGTTCGAGCCGCCGATGGTGGGCGAGCGCCTCAGCACGATGCTCGACTCGGGCCGGCCGCTGGCGGCGGTGGCCGCGCGACTGCTGCGAGCGCGGCGGCGCCCGCCCACGGCCCCGACCGAGGCCGACACCGTGCCGCGGCCGGTGCGCGCCCGGACGTCGGTCAGCAACCCCGGCGTCCTGCGGATCTACGAGGCGCTGCCGTGGAAGGTACCGCCGGCCGAGCGCCGGGTCGTGCACGGCACCGACGGCGTGGTGCCGAACGCCATCGGCTGGATCAGCTCGACCGACGCGGGACAGTTCCGCGTCTCGGTGTCCTTCCGTGCCGACGTGTTCGACCCCGCCCTGGTGGACCGTGCCGCCACGCTCATGTTCACCGATCCGGTGGGCGTGCTCGACGCGATGGTCTGACGCCTCAGCGCGCGCGGCGGAGGCGGCGGCGCACCGCGCCGACCCAGCGCCGCGGGTGCGGGACGGCCGGCTTCGTCAGCGCCAGCGCCGCGGGACGACGTGGCTCGAGCACGACGATCCTGTGCACCGCTCCGGCCATGCCCAGCAACAGGAAGTACGTGCCCATCGTCATCGGGAACGCGAACGAGTCGAACAGCGCCATGCCCGTGGCGCCGGCGGCGATGGCGGCCAGCAGGGACAGGCCCAGGTCGCGCGTGTCCTCGTCCTCGGCGAGCAGGCGCACCCGCAGTGACACCCAGAGCCCGGCCACGGCGAGCAGCAGGAAGGCCGCCGTGCCGACCAGGCCGATGCTGACCATGAGCAGCAGGTACTGGTTGTCGAAGATCCGGTACTTGGGCAGGAACGAGCCCAGGCCGCGGCCGAAGAAGGGCGACTGCGCGATGTACGCCCAGGCGATCTCGTAGCTGTCGGTGCGCGACGTGATGCTCGGGTCGGTGCCGACGTTGCGGAACAGCGACTGGATCGTGCCGAACAGTCGGGGCACGGCGGCGAACAGCACCACCGCCATCGCGAAGGCGCCGGCGAGGAAGAGCCGACGACGCTCGCGCGGCCAGCCGATCACCAGCACCGCCGCGGCGACCGCGGCGCTGACGTAGGCCGAGCGCGAGAAGGTCAGGGCGATCGTGACACCCACCATGAGCGTGGGGATCCACTGCAGCAGCCGTCGCCCGTGAGTGGTGTGGAACGCCGCGTGCAGCGTGAACGGCAGCATCATCGCCATGATCACGCCGAACTCGATCGGGTGCGTCGCGGTGGCCGAGGGCCGGATCGTGTCGCCGCGCGTGAACACCTCGAACTGCGCGGCGGACAGGCCCGGGATGGAGATCCGGTTGATGATCGGGTCGCTCGTGACGACCTGCATGATGCCCAGGAACGCCATCAGGCCACCGGCCCACGCCAGGCCCGTCGCCAGCGTGCGGGCGCGCTCCATGGAGGAGATGCCGTCGTGCGCGACCAGCAGCGTGCCCGACCACGAGAGGACGACCGCCATCGCGACGTTCACGGGGCTGATCTCGTCGAAGTCGATCGGCCGGGACATCGCCACGACGTAGGTGATCGCGACACAGGCCACGAAGCCGAACAGGGCGCGCCGGACGGGCAGCACCTCGCGGGCGTGACTCTGGCTGGTGGTGCGCCCCACCTGGTAGAGCGCCCAGCCGCCGAGGCTGATCAGGCCGACCAGCATCGAGGGCGAGCCGGCACTGCCGAGCGCGGGGACGACCAGCCGGGACGGGATCGCGTAGAGGACGGTCAGGTAGAGCAGGAGCCAGGTGACCGAGTCCATCCGCGCCGGAGTCCGGACGGACGAGCTCATGGCGGGGTGAGGCTCCGGGGGCTCCGGCGGGCGAGCTCCTCCTCCGTGGGCTCCCACGTCTGCTCGCCGCCGGGCGTGTCGGTGCCCCCGTCGGTGTCGGAGGTGGCGTCCTTCACGGACTGCTCGTCGGCCAGCTCGGTGGCCACGGCGTCGTCCGTGTCGGTGGAGTCGGAGGTGACCGTGCCGTCCGTGGCGGGAACCGGTGCGGCGTCGGCCTCGCGACGGCGCCGCGCACGACGGCGGCGCGCGATCGCGTCGATGCCCGCGGTGGCGCCCGCGGTCAGCGCCAGACCCACGGCGACCGCCGCGACGACGGCTCGCGTGGTGGCGCGGGTGACGGCGGTGGCCTCGAGGTCGGCGGCGAGCTGCATGGAGGTGATGGAGTCACCCTTCGGCACGTCCTGCTGGGCCTGCAGGTCGGTGAGCGCGGTGGGCGCCGCGGCCAGGACCGCCTCGAGGGTGTCCACGGTGGCCTTGGCGCTCTGCGCCGACACCTGGACGAGGACCACGGGACCGCGCATCGTCGGGTCGGTGGTGACCTCGTAGAGGGCGCCCGGCTGCTGCTCGAGGATCTGCGCGCGGACCTCGTCGCCGTTGAGGCGGGCCACCACGAGCGACGTCGGCACGTCGAGGTTGTTCAGCTGGAGGAACGGGTTCTTGATGCCCTCGCCGCTGACCTGGTCCTCGGGAGGCAGCAGCAGCACCGTGCCGCTGGCCTCGTAGACCGGAGGAGTGGACGAGTACGCGGCGTAGCCCAGGACCCCGGTGAGGAGCAGGCCCGCCACGACGACGTACCAGCGTCGCAGCACCGTCTTGATGACTTCTACCAGCATGGATTCCCCAGTGGATCTCGTTCCCCGACTCCCGCGCGATGACCCTGTGCCGGCCGCCGTGGTCCCATCGTAACGAGGGGATCGCGATGCGGGGGGCTTTCCGCCCGGCGGTGGAACACCGCGATCGGCCCGGAACGACGGGAGTGCGTGCCAGACTGGAGGGCGACGCGGACGCCCGGTCCGCCGGAGGAGGAGTGACGTGGTCTTCTGGGACGTGCTCGTCGCCGCCTTCCGGCGCTGGTACGTCGTCGTGCTCGGGCTCGGGATCACCTACGTCGCTGTCGCGGCGGTCGGCTCCGGACAGGACGTCTACTACTTGCGCGGGCAGGCCGTCTTCGTCTCCCCGGCCAGCGAGGTCTACCCGAACAAGCTGCGCGTCAACGCCGCCGACCTGATCACCGTGGCCGGAATCGTCGGCAAGCGGATCAACGGCATGGACGCGCTGCCGAAGACGGCGTCCTCGGCCGCGACCATGGTGGGTCGCGGGGTGCGCGACGGCGTGCTGATCACGCTGCCCGACAACGGGGTCCAGTGGGCGCCGTACTTCGACACCCGCGCCCTCTACATCGAGGTGGCCGCCCCCGATCCCGAGATCGCGCGAGCTCGGCACCGCGAGGCGCTGCGCCAGATCTCGGCCGAGCTCCAGACCCTCCAGGACGAGCAGGACGTCGCCGCGGACGAGCGGGTGACGATCGCGCCCTCGCCCGAGTCGCCGGCCGTGGTCCAGTTCCGCGGCCAGCCCAGGCTCGCCCAGCTGATGGTGCTGGTCCTCGGCGGCGGCGCCACCCTGCTGTGCGTGGCGGCCCTGGAGCGGAGCGCCCAGCGCCGCCGCGACCGCAAGCCCGCGGCTGCGGACGACGACCGTGAGCTCGCTCGGGTCTGACCTCCTCCTGCCTGCACGACGAAGCCCCGCGCACCATCAGGTGCGCGGGGCTCCGTCGTCACGATCGCAACGGGCGGTGCGGGGTCAGCCGCGGAAGCCCAGGCACGAGAGCGGGCGACTGGACGACCAGGCTCCGGTGCTCTCGTTGTAGTTGACGTACTCGTTCCCCGAGCCCCAGGTGATCCCGGCGCCGCAGGCCTGGTTGTGGCTCGGCCCGTAGATCCAGGAGTCCTCGGCCACCTTGAGGTTGGTGACCTGACCCGGGGTGTCAAGGCGGAAGACGAAGCCGCCGCCGGACACGAGCACGTTGTCGATCACGGCACTGGTGTTGCCCTGGGTGGGGTAGAAGAACGCCGAGTTGCCGATGCAGTACGGCGTCGGGTTCAGCTTCAGCACCGAGTGCCGCACCGTGACCTTCGCGCCGTTGTAGCCCTGCAGCGCGTCGCCGTGCCAGTCGATGCCACTGCCGGCACGCTCGCAGCCGGCGTAGGCGTTCACGCTGACGAACGAGTCGACGACGGAGACCTCGCCGCAGCCGTAGTCGCGGCCACCGACGCGCAGGCCCTCGGACGGACCGTCCACCTTGACCCGGCGCGCCGTGTAGCCGCCGAACTGGATGGCCGGCTGGCCGATGTCGGTCGACCCGCGCAGGATCGTCGTGTCCTCGACGACCAGCCCGTTGGAGCACTGGCGGTTGAAGACGTTGCTGATCTGCCCGCTGCTGATCTCGACCCGCCGGACGGTGACGTTCGCCGCGCGGATGTTGAGGTTGCCGTTCACGATCCGCAGGTCCTGGACCACCGCGCCGGCCGTGGTGACGTTGTGGTCACCGTTGATCGTGCGGGTGGGTGTCCAGCCGGCCGGCGTTCCGGTGTTGGCGCGGGTCGGGAAGTTGGAGCCTCCCGGCGGCGGGCTCGTCGGCGCGGTCGTCGGGCTCGTGGTGGGCTGGCTCGTCGGTGCCGTGGTCGGAGCCGTGGTGGGCGCCGAGGTCGGAGCCGTGGTGGGTGCCGAGGTCGGAGCCGTGGTGGGTGCCGAGGTCGGAGCCGTGGTGGGCGTCGTGGTGGGCGGGGGCGTCGTGGGCCCGGCGTCGCCGGTGGAGACCACCACGTCGACGTGGTAGTTCGAGGCGCGGTACGTCCGCGTCGGGAAGTTGCCGAGGCGTCCGCTGTAGACACCCGCCTCCGGGGCGGCCCGCAGCACGCCGTTGCTCACCGCACGGGTGAACTGGCGCTGGTCCTGGGGCTGGCGGCCCTGAGGTGCGGAGTAGGAGACGACGTAGTTCTCACCGGGCTCGAGCAGCACCGGGGAGTCGAGGTCCACCGTCTGCAGGCCGGTCTGGCCCGAGGCGGGGAAGGTCGCGGTCGACAGCGGCGAGCCGGTGGGCGACCACAGGGTCGCGATCGTGCCGCGGCTGAGGGTCTGGCTCCGGTACACCTGGATCGACTCGGCGTAGGCCGGACGGGTGACCTGGAACTTCAGCCCGACCTCCCACGGGCGGGAGTCGCCCAGCGCGCGGGGGCGCAGGTCGTCGGGGAGGAGGCTCTGCGTCTCCGCGGCGGCGGAGGTGCGCTCCGTGGCGGCGAACAGGGCTGGGGTGGTGAGTGTGACGGCGAGCAGTGCCATGACGAGGCTGCGTCGCGAGAAGGAGAGTTTCCGCTTGGCCGAGATCCTGCGGTGCTTTCGGGGGGACTGGGGGGTCAACGGCATGGAGATAGGCCTTGAAGTAGAGGCGTGAACCCGCCAACCCTCGCACGCCCCGACACGGCGATGCAAGCGAAATGGCAGGCAGAACCGGCCCTCGGACGAGAGTGGAGTGACTCAGGATGCGGGTGGGAGTGGGCCCCGCGAGAGCACGAAGCGCTCGAACTCCTCCTGTGTGACCAAGTCCACATAGTTCTTTCTGGCTGGTCCGGACTCGTCCGTGGTACCCAGCAGGGCCCTCCAGACGCCGACGTAAGCCGCCGACTGCGGTTTCCAGTCCAAGCGGGTCGAAACGCGTTCGCGGGCCTCTCGCGCCAGCCTGACGCGCAGTCCCGGGTCGTCGAGCAGGCGCTCGACGGCATCGGTGAAGGCGCCGATGTCACCCGATTCGACGAACAGACACGTCTCACCTGCCGAGACCCTGGTCTCCACGAGGTCGAACGAGACGGTGGGCAGCGCATAGGCCATGTACTCCATCGTCTTGTTCATCGTGGAGACGTCGTTGAGCGGCGTCTTGAGGTCGGGGCACAGCCCCACCGTGGCGGCGCTGAGGTGCCGCGCGATCTCGGCCGGACCGACCCGACCGGTGAAGGTGACGAGGTGATCCAGGCCCAGCTCGGTGGAGCGCCGGCGCAGGTCCTCGTAGCAGTCGCCGAAGCCCATGAGGACGGCGTCGACGTCGGTGCGTCCGCGCCGGTGCACGAGCTCGTCCATGACGTCGAGCACGGTCTCCACGCCGTCCTGCGGCCCCATGATCCCGAGGTAGGCCAGCGTGTGCCGGGTGGGCGAGGGGGCACCCGGGTCGTGGATCGGCCGCATCGTCGACGTGTCCGGGCCGCTGCGCACCACGGTGACGTCCTCCGGGCGGAACCCGCCGCGCTCGAGGGCGATCCGCTTGTACGACTCGTTCGTGGAGATCACGTGGTCCGCGGTGGCGTACGTGCGGCGCTCGAGCCACTTCAGGAAGGTGAACTGCAGGCGCTGCATGAGCGAGTCGGGCTCGCCGAAGCGCGAGAGGAAGAGCTCGGGGTTGAGGTCGTGCTGGTCGAACACGAAGGCCACACCACGCCGGCGCCACAGCCGGGCCAGCGCCCAGTAGGTGTCGGGCGGGTTGCAGGCCTGGATCGCCTGGAAGGGGCGCTCGCGCCACACGCGCAGCGAGAGCCAGGCGGTGCGCAGCCACGAGTAGACGAACTCCACCAGGTAGCCGAGCGCGCCCGAGGCCTGCGGCGCGGGACGGTACTTGTGGATGCGGACCCCGTCGAGGGTCTCCGCGGACGGGTCGCCCGGGCCCTTGGGGCAGATCACGCTCACGTCGAACCCGGCGGCGATCAGCGCCCGGCACTCGAGCCACACGCGGCGGTCCAGCGGAACCGGCAGGTTCTGGACGATCACGAGGACGTGCGGCCGGGATGCGGGCGCGTTCGACATGGGCACCAGCGTAGGCAGTCCGCCGGGCCGTCGTGGCGAAACCGCGAGTCTGTCCCGACAGCCGCGTTTCGTGGCTCGACCGGCGGCCCTCGTCCGGTGCCATACTCCTGCCATGACGACAGACCAGGAGCCCGCGAAGCCGACCGCGCCGGTCGTCACCGACCCCACCGAATGGGACATGTCGACGTGGCAGGGCCTGCTCGACATCGTCCGTGAGGACATGGCCTCGCACGCTCCCGGCTGGCTCGTGCCCGCCAAGCACATGCTCGCGGTGCACCGCTTCGGCGAGTGGGTCCACGCCCCCGCGCGCGGCTTCCTCGTCCGCCGCCTCGGACGGGTGCTCTACAAGTTCGTCAACGCCGCGTACGTCCGGAACGTGCTGGGGTTCGAGGTCAGCCACGACACGGCGATCGGTCACCGGGTGGTCTTCGTCCACCAGAACGGCGTGGTGCTCCAGCCCGGTGCCGTCATCGGTGACGACTGCATGATCTACCACGGCGTCACCCTCGGCCGCCGGTGGGAGCCCGACCATGCGGAGTCCTATTACGCGCCGCCACGGATCGGCCGCGGCGTCCACCTCGGCGTGGGCAGCGTCGTCATCGGAGCGGTGCGCGTCGGCGACGGCGCCAAGGTCGGTCCCAACGCGGTCGTCGTCACCGACGTCCCGGCCGGCGGCAGCGTGGTGTCGCCCCCCGCCCGGTCGCTGAGGCTGCGATGACGGGTGTCTCGTTCGCCGACCTGCTGCGGTGGACCGACGACCCGCAGCGCGTCGCGGTGATCGACGGGGAGACCGTCCTCACGCGTGGCGACCTGTTCACGCGGGCGCTCGAGCGCGCCGAGCACATCGCGGCCACCGTGCCGGCCGACGAGCGCGTCGCCCTGTCGGGTGCGGGGCACGAGGCCGTCGTCGACATCGTCGCGGTGCTCCTGTCGGGCCGGTCGCTCGTCATGCTGCCGCGACCCACCCCCGAGCGCACCCGCGAGCTCGCGGCGCGGTCGCGGTGCCGGTTCGACCTGGCGGCCGGCACCCTCGAGCCGTTCGGCGTCGAGCCCTCGACCGATCCGCGCCACCTCCCCGCCGACGGCGTCGACGTCGTCGGCTCGCCCGAGGCGCTGCTCCTGTTCACCTCCGGCACGACGAGCGAGCCGAAGGGCGTGCGGCTCTCGGCACGGAACGTCGCGTGCAACGTCACCGCGGTGAACCAGGTGGTGCAGCCGTGGGACACCGACCGGGACGTCCTCGGCTTCATCCTCGACCCGACGCACTCCTACGGGTTCTCGATGGTGCTGCTGGCGCTGATGCGCTCGGTGCCCCTGCTGATGACGTCGGGCACCCTGCCGTCGCGGCCGCTCGCCGATCTGCTCGACCAGCACGGCGTGACGATCCTGCCGTGCGTCCCCTACTACCTGCGCCTCGTCGCGCGCCGCTTCACGCTCGGCGAGGACTTCGCCCCGGCCCTGCGCATGCTGCTGCTGGCCGGCGGCGGGGTGTCCGACGCCTCGCTCGCCGAGCTGACGCCGGGGTTCGGTGGCGGCACGCACCTCATGTACGGGCTCACCGAGGCCACCGCCCGGGTGGCCGTGCGGCCGCCGGGCAGCACCGCGCCGGCCGACTCCGTGGGCCTGCCCCTGCCGGGCACCACGGTCGACCTCGTCGACGCCGACGGCCGGGTCGCGACGGACGAGGAGGGACGCATCCGCGTGAACGGCCCCTCGGTCTTCATGGGCTACCTCGGCGACCCGGTGCGCGAGCCCGGCACGCCGCTGGTCACCACCGATCTCGGCCGGATGGACGCCCACGGCCACCTCACCGTGACCGGACGGCTCGCGGAGATGATCAACTTCCGCGGCAACCGCGTCTCGGCCGTGGCGGTCGAGGCCGAGGTCGCCCGCGTCGACGGCGTGGCCGGTGCGCTGCTGCTGGCCGACGACACGGTCGAGGACGCGCAGTGCTCGCTGTTCGTCGAGCTGGCGCCCGACGCCGATCGCGAGGGACTCACGCGGCGTGTGCTGGCCGCGGTCGACCCGCGCGGCCTCGTGCGCGAGGTGGTGGTGGTCGACCGCCTCGAGACCACGCGCACCGGCAAGCTGGTCAGGCGCCGCCCGGCCGGCGCCTGAGGCTCACAGCGACGTCAGCAGGTACTCCGCGTACAGCGCCCGGCGCGTGTAGAGCTCGAAGAACTTCTCCACGTCCGAGGTGCCCAGGCCGAGGCGCTCGGCGGTGGCCGCCGGGTCCTCCTGCTGGTCCCAGGCCAGCCACAGCTCGTCGTTCATGCGCACCGACGTGCCGTAGAAGTACTCCTCCTGGCTCTGCGGCGCGCTGAACGTGTCGGTCGTGGGCGGCCGCTTCTGCACCGACTCGGGCACGCCGATGTGCGCCGCGACCTCGTACACGTGCGACTTGAGCAGGTGGCGCAGCGGGAAGACCTCGCCGCAGCCGTCGCCGTGCTTGACGTAGAAGCCCTGGTCGAGCTCGAGGCGGTTGGAGGTGCCCACCACGATCTGGTTGCGCTCGTCGGCGATGCGGTAGGTCGAGAGCATCCGGATGCGCTGCTTCTGGTTGGTCGCGGCCATGATCGTCAGGAAGTCGCGGCCGCCGAGGCGGTGCATCGTCTGCTCGCCGCCGCGGATCACGTTGAGGCGGAAGGACTGGAGCTGCTCGTCGTTGCCCAGCGCCGGATCGAACTCCACCGAGTAGCGGTCGCCGGCGTCAGCGTCGAACTCGGGCACGATCTTGCGGACCACCGCGAGGCGGTCGTCGTAGCAGCCGAGGGCGTCCAGCGGGGCGGTGATGTCGCGGTGCAGCAATTCGACGCCGAACGCGTCGGCGACCTCCTGCGCGTAGCCCACGGTCTCGCCCGAGCTCTCCTTGTCGGGCAGCGTCAGCGCGACGACGCGCTTCGCCCCCAGCGCGCGCACGGCCAGGCCCAGGCAGGCGGAGGAGTCGATGCCGCCGCTGAGCGCGACGATCGCCCCGGTGCGGCGGAAGTGCCGCGCGGTGTCGCGGATGGACGCGACGAGCAGGTCGGTGGTGGCGCCCACGTCCTCGAGGTCGATCCGGCGGCTCAGTTCCTGGATGTCGGTCATGCGGTTCCCCTTCGAAGGTCGGCGTCCGCGTCCGCGAAGCCGTAGGTCTGGACGAGCATCGTGGTGCTGAGGATCCACACGAGCGCGAGGTCGTCGTGAAAGCTCGTGCGGCTGCGATGGGTCTTGTCGATGAGCCACGCCACCCGTCGGGGGTCGAAGACCCCGGCGTCGGCCACGGCGTCGGGCGAGAGGTACCGGTCGAGCAGGGCGCGGCCGGTGGGCGAGCGGAAGACGCCGCCCTCGGGCGCGGTGTAGGGCTGCTTGACGCGCTCGGTGACCGCGGCCGGGAGGTGGGCGCGCACCGCCTCCTTGAGCACGAGCTTCTCGTTGAGGTCGTGCAGCTTCGAGGCCTCGGGCAGCGTCAGGGCGAAGTCGATGACGTCCTCGTCGAGGAACGGGTAGCGGCACTCCACGCTCTGGGCCATGAACGGGCGGTCGCACTGGGTGGCCAGCAGCGAGGTGCCCAGGAAGTAGGTGGCCTCGAGGTACTGCGCCCGCTCGACCGTGGACCACCCGTGGAAGGCGTCGGGCAGCCGGTCGCGGACGCGCCCGAGGGTGCCCTCGAGCGAGGTCTGCTCGCGCAGCGGCTCGGCGAGGTACTGGGTGATCCGGAAGGCCGCCGACCATCGGTGCAGGTGCGAGAAGACGGGGTCGTCGCGCTGCTCGAGTCCGCGCTCGTAGAACGCGGCGCTCGCTCCGCGACCCAGCTGCTCCTGGTGGGCCAGCGCCTTCTCGAGCAGCCGGCCGAAGGCGGGGGAGTCGGGGTCGGCGGCCCAGGCGTCGCGGATGGACGCCACCTTGAACACGTCGTAGCCGCAGAACAGCTCGTCGGCGCCCTCGCCGCTGAGCACGGCGCGCGAGCCGCTCTGCTTGATCCGCTCGGCCAGCGCGATCGAGGACCCCGGCGCGGTGCGCATGAGCGGAAGCTCGGCGTGGCGCGTGATCAGCTCGAGGGCCGACGCGACCGACTCGTCGTCGCACACGATCGCGTCGTGGTTTGTGCCGAAGTGCTCCGAGACGAGTGCTTGGTAGGGAGCCTCGTTGAGCCCCTCCTGGGCGAACTGGATCGAGAAGCTGTCGATCGTCTGGTCGGGCCGGATCGAGCGCAGGGCCGCGAGCACCGCGCTGGAGTCCAGGCCACCCGACAGCAGCACGGCGGGGTCGCCGTACTGGGGCACCCGACGCTCGACCGCGGCCGTGAGCAGCCCGAGCAGCTCCTTGGCCTGGTCGTCGACGCTGCGGTCGTCGCGCTGCTCGGCGAACTCGAAGCGCCAGTAGCGCGTGGCGGTCTCGTGGCCGTCGTGGGACTCGACGAAGCCGCCGGCCGGGACGGAGGAGACGCCGTGGAACGCGGTGCGGCCCGGGTGCAGTCCCCACAGCACCCCGGCGTCGACGATGTCGGGCAGCGACATGGGAGTGCGCAGGCCCGCGTCGGCGAACGCCTTGACCTCGGAGGCGAAGACCAGCTCGTCGGCGGGCGTCCGCGTCCAGAACAGCGGGACGATGCCGAGCCGGTCGCGCGCCAGCAGCAGCCGGCGCCGGTCGGCGTCCCAGAACGCGATCGCGAACTGGCCGCGGAAGCGGGCGAACGCGTCGGAGCCCCACTCCATCAAGGCGTGCAGCACGACCTCGGTGTCACCGGAGGTGCGGAACGTGTGCCCGACGCCCTCCAGCGCCGACCGCAGCTCGGCGAAGTTGTAGACCTCGCCGTTGAACGACAGGAGGTAGCGCCCCGCGTCGTCGGCCATCGGCTGGCGGGACGTGGGCTTGTCCACCAGCGCGAGCCGGACCGTGCCGAAGTGCGCGGCACCCGAGCTGGTGGAGAGGCTCTCGTCGGGGCCGCGGTGCGCGATGCTGGCCAGCATCCGCTCCACCGACCGGAGTCGGTGGGCGTCGTCGTGGGACGCCGGTGCGACGATCCCCGCAATTCCGCACATGGCCGGTCCGGTGGCGAATCAGCTGTGCTGCACGATGAAGTCGACGACGGAGTCCACGGACGCGAAGGTGGCCCGGGTCTCCTCCTCGGCGGCGAGGGGCCGCCCGATGCGGTCCTCGACGAACACGGCGACCTCGGCGATGCCGAGGGAGTCCAGGACGTCGTCCACGAGGGGGGAGTCGTCCTTCAGCTCGTCCGGATCGAGGGGAATGAGCTCTCCGAGGATCAACTCGCGCAGCTCGGTCACGAGCTCTTCTCGCGTGGCCATGGGCACTCCTTTACCTTCTGTCACACCTGCCGGTGCCAGCCCGGGGTCGACCGTCCCGGTGTCCGGACACTACCAGTCGAATTACGGGGAATTCACGGGTTTCCGGCAACGGTCGGACGGTACGATCGGGGCACCGGATCACGTATCTGCCACGAGCCCCACGGCTCCTTGGTGATACCGCCCCGACGAGAGGAGTTCGACGATGCGCAAGGCCTGGGTCATCCTGGTGGCGCTGCTGGCCGCCGTCGCCCTCGCCGCCGGCGTGGGAATCGCCGTGGCGGCCGACGTCGACGAGGTCGCCGGCGAACCCTTCACCCCCGTCGAGGCGAGCGAGGCCGACATGGAATCACTGGGAGACACCAAGGTCTTCTTCGCGCACCAGTCGGTGGGCGACGACGTCCTGCGGGGGATCGGGCTGATCCACGAGCAGGAGGGCCTCCCCGCTCCCGAGGTCACCGAGGCCACCTCGGTGGCGGGTCCGGGGATCACCCACATGCGCGTCGGCACCAACGGCGATCCCCTGGGCAAGATCAAGGAGTTCGACTCCGTGGTCCGTGCCGGGGTCGGCGATCAGGCCGACGTCGTCGTGTTCAAGCTCTGCTACGTCGACCTGTGGGCGTCCTCCGACCTCGACGAGGTCTTCACGGCCTACCGCGACACGCTGCGCTCGCTGCAGGAGGCCTACCCGGACACCACGTTCGTCGCCACGACCGAGCCGGTCACCACGCGACGCAGCTGGAAGGGCTGGGTCAAGAAGGCGATCGGGCGCGACGACGGCCTCGCGAACGAGAACAACGTCGCCCGCGAGCGCTACAACCAGATGATCCGCGCGGAGTTCTCCGAGCCGGGCGGGCTGTGGGACGTCGCCGCGATGCAGTCCACCACGCCCTCGGGCGAGCGGGTCGCGGCCTCCGAGGACGGCCAGACCTTCTACTCGCTCTACGACGGGTACGCCCGCGATCCCGGTCACCTGAACGAGGCCGGCAGCATCGTCGCCGCCCACAGCTTCCTGGCCACGGTGGCGGCGGCGAACCGGTCGTGACCCCCGGCGTCGCCTGCGGGGTCGACATCGTGTCGGTCGCCCGCATCCGGGCCGCCGTGGAGCGCTCGGGCCCCCGGTTCCTGCAGAAGTACTGGACCGAGGACGAGCTGGCCTACTGCGCGGGGCGCCCCGAGCGGCTGGCGGCCCGGTGGGCGGCGAAGGAGGCCGTGATGAAGGTCCTGGAGGGCGGCTTCGACCGGTTCGACCCGCTCTCGATCGAGGTGCGCCGCGACGCCGGGGGAGTCCCGCGGCTCGAGCTCGCGGCCGCCGCCGCCGACCACGCGCGCGAGGTCGGGCTCGCGTCGTGGTCCCTCTCGCTCTCGCACGAGCAGGAGCACGCGATCGCGATGGTCACGGCACTGCGCTGGCCCACGTCGTCCTGAGGCTCGCCCGGCGGGTCCCGTGCGGCCCCAGCCCGTAGGCTTGACAGGCCATGGCACAACCTGAACTGACCGCGGCGGTCGCCGCCGAGCCCCATCTCGTCGAGTTCGCCTCCGCCCTGCGCGGAGGTGCCGCGACGGCGCAGCTGACGGCTCCTCCCGCGTTCCACCCGTTCGTCGCCGCGGCCCTGTCCGGCGACGAGTCCGTCGTCGTGGCCGTGACCGCCACCGAGCGCGAGGCCGACGACCTGGCTGCCGCGGTCGGCGCCCTGATCGGCCCCGAACTGGTCGCGTCGTTCCCCGCGTGGGAGACGCTGCCCCACGAGCGGCTGTCGCCGCGCTCGGACACCGTGGGCCGGCGGCTCGCCGTGCTGCGCCGCGTCGTCCACGGCGGCGACGAGCGCCCGCGCGTCGTGGTGGCGCCGATCCGGTCGATGCTGCAGCCGCAGGTCAAGGGGCTGGCCGACCTCGAGCCTGTCGAGCTGCGCGCCGGCGAGGACGTCGAGCTCGACGACATCGTCGCCCGCCTGGCCGCGGCCGCCTACACCCGCGTCGACCTGGTCGAGCGGCGCGGCGAGTTCGCCGTCCGCGGTGGCATCGTCGACGTCTTCCCGCCCACCGAGGACCACCCGCTGCGCGTGGAGTTCTGGGGCGACACGGTCGACGAGATCCGCCGCTTCGCCGTGGCCGACCAGCGCACCCTCGAGCCGGTCGACCGGCTGTGGGCGGCGCCGTGCCGCGAGCTGCTGCTCACCGACGAGGTCCGCGCCGCCGCCGCGCGGTACGCCGTGAGCCACCCCTCGCTGGCCGAGCTCTTCACGAAGCTGTCGGAGGGTCACGCGGTCGAGGGCATGGAGTCGCTGGCCCCCGTGCTGGCGGGGGAGATGGAGCTGTTCGTCGACCTGCTGCCGCCGGGGTCGACGATCGTGACGTCCGAGCCCGAGCGGATCAAGGCGCGCGCCGCCGACCTGTTCGCGACCAGCGAGGAGTTCCTCGCCGCGTCGTGGGCCACGGCTGCCGGCGGCGGCGAGAGCCCGATCGACCTCGGCTCGGCGGGCTTCCACGAGCTCGACGACGTCCGCGAGCACGCCGCGAAGCTCGGCCTGGGCTGGGGCGAGGTCTCGTCCTTCGCCCTCGACGAGTCGCACGTCGTGCAGGCCGAGCCGGCCCCGCAGTACCGCGGTGACACCGAGGCGGCGTTCGCCGACATCGTGAAGTGGCGGTCCGAGGGCCGCCACCTCGTCCTCGTGGCCCCGGCCCACGGGCAGGCCCAGCGCACCGTCGAGTGGCTCGCCGAGCACGACGTCCCCGGCGCCATCGTCGATCGGGCCGACGGGTCCGACGGCATCGAGCGCGGCGTCGTCCAGGTGATCTGCGCCGAGATCGGGCACGGGTTCGTCTCGGACTCGCTCGGCCTCGTCCTACTGACCCGCGACGACCTCGTGGGCCAGCGCGCCGTCGAGCGCACCACGAAGTCGATGCCCGCGAGGCGCCGGCGGCAGATCGACCCCCTCGAGCTCAAGCCCGGCGACGCCGTCGTCCACGAGCAGCACGGCGTCGCCCGCTACGTCGAGCTGGTCAACCGCGTCGTCCACGGCGCGGCCCGCGAGTACCTCGTGCTCGAGTACGCGCCCAGCAAGCGCGGCCAGCCCGCCGACCGGCTGTTCGTCCCGATGGACCAGCTCGACCAGGTCAGCCGCTACATCGGCGGCGAGTCGCCGTCGCTCGACCGACTCGGCGGCGGCGACTGGTCGAACCGCAAGTCCAGGGCCCGCAAGGCGGTGCGCCAGATCGCCGACGAGCTGATCAAGCTCTACGCCGCGCGCCAGTCCACGAAGGGCCACGCCTTCGGTCCCGACACCCCGTGGCAGGCCGAGCTCGAGGACGCGTTCGCGCACGTCGAGACCCCCGACCAGCTCGCCACGATTGACGAGGTCAAGCGCGACATGGAGCGCACCGTCCCGATGGACCGCCTCGTGTGCGGCGACGTCGGCTACGGCAAGACCGAGATCGCCGTCCGCGCGGCGTTCAAGGCGATCCAGGACGGCAAGCAGGTCATCCTGCTGGTGCCCACCACGCTGCTCGTGCAGCAGCACTACGCCACGTTCGCCGAGCGCTTCGGCCAGTTCCCGGTCACGATCCGGCCGCTGTCGCGGTTCCAGAGCGACAAGGAGTCCAAGGCCACCCTCGAGGGGCTGGCCGACGGCTCCGTCGACCTCGTCATCGGCACCCACCGGCTGCTCCAGCCCGGCGTGCGGATCAAGGACCTCGGCCTCGTGATCGTCGACGAGGAGCAGCGCTTCGGCGTCGAGCACAAGGAGGCGCTCAAGCACCTGCGCGCCGCCGTGGACGTGCTGAGCATGTCGGCCACCCCGATCCCGCGCACGCTCGAGATGGCCGTCACCGGCATCCGTGAGATGAGCACGATCGCCACCCCGCCGGAGGAGCGCCACCCGGTGCTGTCCTTCGTCGGGCCGTACGAGGACAAGCAGGTCACGGCGGCGATCCGGCGCGAGCTGCTGCGCGAGGGCCAGGTCTTCTACCTGCACAACCGCGTGCAGAGCATGGACAAGACCGCCGCCCACATCCGCGAGCTCGTGCCCGAGGCCCGCGTGGCCGTGGCCCACGGCAAGATGGGCGAGCACCAGCTCGAGGAGGTCATGGTCGCCTTCTGGGAGAAGCGCTTCGACGTCCTGGTCTGCACCACGATCGTCGAGTCGGGCCTCGACGTGTCGAATGCCAACACGATGCTCATCGAGCGCGCTGACACGCTCGGCCTCTCGCAGCTGCACCAGCTGCGCGGCCGCGTCGGCCGTGGCCGCGAGCGCGCGTACGCCTACTTCCTCTACCCGCCCGACAAGCCGCTCACCGAGACGGCGCACGACCGGCTCGTCACGATCGCCCAGCACTCCGAGCTCGGTGGCGGCATGGCCGTGGCGATGAAGGACCTCGAGATCCGCGGTGCGGGCAACCTGCTCGGCGGCGAGCAGTCCGGGCACATCGCCGACGTCGGCTTCGACCTCTACATCCGGCTCGTCGGCGAGGCGGTCGCGGAGTTCCGCGGCGACGCGGCGCCCGAGAAGGAGGTCAAGCTCGAGCTGCCCGTCGAGGCGCACCTGCCGCACGACTACGTGCCCAGCGAACGGCTGCGCCTTGAGATGTACAAGCGACTCGCCGACGTGCGGGCCACCTCCGACATCGACGAGCTGCGCACCGAGCTGCAGGACCGCTACGGCAAGCTGCCCGACTCCGTGGAGGCGTTGCTCGACGTGGCGGCGCTGCGGGTCAAGGTGCGGGCCGCGGGCCTCACCGAGGTGACCTCGGCCGGGTCCAACATCCGGTTCAACCCCGTCACGCTGCCCGAGTCCGCGAAGCTGCGCATCAACCGCATCTACCCCAAGAGCCTGTACAAGGAGGCCGTCAAGGTCTTGCTCGTGCCGGCCCCGCGCGAGCCCGGCATCGGCGGCAGGCCGCTGCGTGGGCGCGAGCTGCTCGACTGGGTCGGACGCGTCGTGGACACCATCGTCGGCTGACTCGGGCGCAGCCGCCTGAGAGGTTGCTGAATCCGCGGAAACACCGGCGGAATCTCGGTTACTGTCAGGCGGTGACCGACACCGAAGCCCCCGTCGCCGCGGCGCCCAAGCCGCGCTGGCGGCGCGTGCTGCGGAGCCTGGTGATCGTCACGGCGATCGTCGTCACCGTCGCGGTGCTCGCGGCCGTGGGCACCGGCGTGTGGGTCCAGAGCCGGCTGGGCGGCCAGGTCGAGCACCTGCCGTCGGCGATGCCGCAGGGGGAGCGCCCCGCGGAGTCCGCCGGGGACTCGATGAACATCCTGCTGATGGGCAGCGACAAGCGCGTCGACGGCTCCGTCGCCGGCCAGCGCAGCGACACGATGATGGTGGTGCACGTCCCCTCCGACCGCAGCGGGCTCGGTGTCGTCGGCATCCCGCGCGACTCCTGGGTGCAGGTGCCCGGCCGCGGGCCGGCCAAGATCAACGCCGCGTTCGCCTGGGGCGGCCCGGCACTCGCCGTCGAGACGGTCGAGAACCTCACCGACGTCCGCATCGACCACGTGGCGGTCATCGACTGGGAGGGCTTCAAGGCCCTCACCGACGCGATGGGCGGGGTCGAGATCACGGTGCCGGCCACCGTCACCGACGGGTACTCCGGCCGCACGTGGCAGGCCGGTACCCAGCGCATGGGCGGCGCGACCGCGCTGGACTACGTGCGTCAGCGGGCCGGGCTCGCCGGCGGTGACTTCGACCGCATCAAGCGCCAGCAGAACTTCCTGCGCGCGCTGATGGCCCAGGTGCTCTCCACGCGGACCTTCGCCAATCCCTTCCGCATGTACGACGCCCTCGACGCGGTCACCGCGAACCTGACGGTGGACGCGGGCTGGAGCACCGGGGACCTGCGCGACTTCGCCTGGTCGCTGCGGTCGATCCGCTCCGAGGACGTGGCGTTCACGACCGTGCCGGTGAAGGGCACGGGGATGGAGGGCGACCAGAGCGTCGTCTACCTCGACCGCCAGGCCGGCGAGGAGATGTGGCAGGCCGTCCGCGAGGACGCGGTGGCCGAGTGGATCGCCGAGACCGGCACGGGCCTGCCGGCTGACGTGAACTGAATCACGCTCCCGGTACGCTGACGCCATGTCGAAGACCCGCCTGGCCGTCCTCGGGCTCGCCGCGCTGCTGATGGCGGGCTGTGGCCCCGTCAATCCCGGTGCCGCGGCCGTCGTGGACGGCACCCGGATCCCCATGTCCGACGTCGAGGACGTCGCCGACGTGTACTGCACCGCCTCCCTCTCGGGCCAGAGCGGCAGCGCCGCCGGCATCGACTCGGCCGCCCTGCGCCGCCAGTCGGTCGCCGACCTGGTCTCGGGCGAGGTCGCCGACCAGGTCGCGAAGGACCGCGGCTACGACGTCACGGTGCCGGCGCTGGCCAC
Organism: Aeromicrobium sp. JP4; assembly: GCF_054957925.1. Classification (NCBI taxonomy): domain Bacteria; kingdom Bacillati; phylum Actinomycetota; class Actinomycetes; order Propionibacteriales; family Nocardioidaceae; genus Aeromicrobium; species Aeromicrobium sp. JP4. The sequence goes on along the minus strand of NZ_CM143290.1, from coordinate 1,361,235 downwards.
GGCCGACCAGGAGCAGCTGGTGCAGATGTTCGGTGACGACCTCGACGCGGCGCTGAGGCTGATCGAGCGCAACCAGCGCACCGGCGTCATCGCCCAGGAGATGGCGCGCGAGGCCGACGCCTCGATCCAGGAGGGCGAGCAGCTGCTCCAGGCCGGCCAGCAGCTGCTGGCCGAGGCCACCGCCGAGGCCGACATCTCGGTCGACCCGCGGTTCGGCCTCGACGAGACCATCCAGCAGATCTCCGAGACCGGGTCGCTGTCGGTGTTCGGCGGCGAGCTGGACGCCACGGCCACCGAGGACCGGCCCGCGGCGCTCCAGTGCTCCTGACGTGAGCCGGGAGTTCGACCGCCTCGTCGAGGTGATGCGGCGGCTGCGGACTGAGTGCCCGTGGACCCGCGAGCAGACCCACGCGTCGCTGCGGCGCTACGTCATCGAGGAGGCCTACGAGACCGCCGAGGCGATCGACCTCGCCGACTCGAGCCACCTGCGCGAGGAGCTGGGCGACCTGCTGATGCAGGTCGTCATCCACGCCGCCATCGCCGAGTCCGACGACGAGGGCTGGACCACCGACGACGTGGTGCGCGAGATCGCGGACAAGCTGGTGCACCGGAACCCGCACGTCTTCGGCGACGTGACCGTGACGTCAGCGGCCGAGGTCGACGCCAACTGGCAGCGCCTCAAGGCCGAGCGCAAGCAGCGCACCCACCCCGCCGAGGGCATCCCGGCCGACCTGCCGGCCCTCATGGCCGCCGACAAGGTGCTGGGCCGGGTCGACCGCCCCGTCGAGGGCGACGACCTCGGCGCGGACCTGCTGAGGCTGGTCGAGAAGGCGCGCGCCGCCGGCCTCGACCCCGAGGCCGAGCTGAGGCGAGCCACCCGCCGCCACGCCGACGGCTGATCTCGATACGCCCCCGCAAGCGGGAGGTGCCCCCACGTCTCGCTGCGCTCGCCGGCACTCGATCACCGGCCGGCTGACCCGAGCCTGACCAGGCGGAGCGGCACTCGATCACCGGCCGGTGGTCGAGTAGCTCCGCGAGGAACGAGCGGGCGTATCGAGACCAGGCCCGGCCGCTGACCCCGAGCCTGATCTCGATACACCGTCTCGCTGCGCTCGCCGGCACTCGATCAGCGGGGCCGCCCGGTGGTCGAGTAGCTCCGCAAGGAACGAGCGGGCGTATCGAGACCACGCCCGGCCTCAGACGACGGTGATCTGCGGACCGTAGAGCGCCATCACGTCGAGCGCCTTGGCGTGGTTCTCCGGCGTCGACCCGGCGCAGGCCCGCGCGACGACGCGCACCGTCGCACCCGCGTCCGCGGCCGCCAGGGCGGTAGAGATGACACAGCAGTCGGTGGCCACCCCGGCCAGCACCAGCTCGGGCGCCGGCCCCGTCACGGCCTCGAGCGCCGGCCACTTGCCGAACGTGGTGGCGTCGACGGTGCCACCGGCGGCCAGGTCGGCCACCTCGGGCACGAGGTCGAACAGCGCGTCCCCGGGCGGACGGTCGGCGAAGGGCCACGCCTCGAAGTAAGCGTTCCAAGCGCCCACCCGCTCGTCACCCACAGCCGGCACCCATCGCGTGACGATCGTGCGGTGCCGCGCCGCGAGCTCACGCACCGGCTCGACGATCGCCTCGAACATGGGCGACCCCCACGGCGAGTTTGGCGCCGCGAAGACCCGCTGCGGGTCGATCACGACGAGCCAGGGCTCGCTCACGCGCGCTCCTCCTGGCGGGCCACCCGCCCGCGCTGCAGCAGCAGGGTCGCGAGGAATCCGATCGCGAAGGCCAGCAGGACGCCGAGGTTGGCGTAGGCCCAGTTGCCGTCCCAGTACGCCCCGTCCTCGACCCACGTGGCGAGGCCGAGCGGCTCGAGCAGGTAGCCCTGCCAGTTGTTCCAGGAGGCGTCCTGCGCGAAGTTGTTCACGACCAGGCCCCAGCCGATGACCGACGCGACCACCATCGCGGCGATCGCACCCCAGTTCACCGCGCCGTACCGCCCGCCGGAGTCGAACAGCGCTGCCTCGTCGTAGTCGCTGCGGCGCAAGGCGATGTCGGCGATCACGATGCCCGCCCACGCCGCGATCGGGACGCCGAGCGTGATGAGGAAGCTCTGGAAGGGCGCCAGGAAGCTCTCGGCGAAGAAGACCACGTAGATCGTGCCGAGCGTCAGGATCACGCCGTCGACGAACGCGGCGGTGGGCCGGGGGATCTTCACGCCGAGGCTCAGTAGCGTGAGGCCGGAGGAGTAGATGCCGAGGACGGCGCCGCTGACCAGGGCCAGCACGGAGGCGACGAGGAAGGGCACGAGGTACCAGGTCGGCAGCACCGTGGCGAGCGTGCCGATCGGGTCGTTGACGATCCCGGCGCTGAGCTCGGGCGAGGACCCGGCGAGCAGGATGCCGTAGAGGACGAGCACCACGGGGGCCAGCGCGCCGCCGACGGTGTTCCACAGGACGATCTGGGCACCCGGAGTGGAGCGGCGCTGGTACCGCGACCAGTCGGCGGCGATGTTGATCCAGCCGAAGCCGAAGCCCGTCATCACCATCACGAAGGCGCCGATGGTGGCCTGGCCCGAGCCGTTCGGCAGCGCGGTGACGGCGTCGAGGTCGATCTCGTCCAGCGTGAGGAGGATGTAGCCGATCGTGGCCAGACCGGTGAGCCACGTCAGGACCGACTGCATCCGCATGATGATGTGGTAGCCGGCCACGGAGGCGGCCACGATGAGCGCGGCCACCACGAGCATCGCGATGACCTTCACCGCGTCGCCGCTGCTCCAGCCGAGCTCGCGGAACACCGTCGCGGTCGCGAGGGTCGCCATGATCGCCAGGAATGTCTCCCAGCCGATGGAGATGATCCAGCTGAAGACGCCCGGCAGCTTCTGGCCGACGACGCCGAACGGCGCGCGGGACAGGATCATCGTGGGCGCGGAGCCGCGCTTGCCGGCGATGGCCACGAGTCCGCACGCGGCGAACGACACGACGATGCCGAGGACGGCGACGAACACGGCCTGCCACAGCGAGATGCCGAAGCCGAGCACGTAGCTGCCGTACGAGATGCCGAAGACCGACACGTTGGCCGCGAACCACGGCCAGAACAGGTCGGAGGGTTTCGCGGTGCGCTCGCTCTCGTCGATGATCTCGATGCCGGTGGTCTCGATGCCCGCGCGGCGGATCGCCTCGAGGCCCCTGCCGGGCCCCTCGCTGTGAATCGTCATGTCCGTCCTCCTGCCGATGCCTGGGCTCACTGTCCCACGCAGGCGACGAAGGATGAGGCATTCGGCCCCGCTGCGGTACCCGAATGCATCATCGTGCGTCCGGCGGGCGCGGGGTCACCCCGGCACAGGGGCCCACGGCGCTACGCTGGGGCTGCTCGACTCCCACACCTTCCGTCACCCACCGAGGAGCCTGCCGTGGCCATCATTCATGACGTCGCCGCCCGAGAGATCCTGGACTCCCGGGGCAACCCGACCGTCGAGGTCGAGGTCGTCCTGGACGACGGCACGCTGGGCCGCGCCGCGGTCCCCTCGGGTGCCTCCACCGGTCAGTTCGAGGCCGTCGAGCTGCGCGACGGCGGCGACCGCTACCTCGGCAAGGGCGTGCTCAAGGCCGTCGAGGCCGTCAACGGCCCGCTCGCCGAGCTCCTCGTCGGGTTCGACGCCGACGACCAGCGCGCGATCGACGAGGCGATGCTCGACCTCGACGGCACGCCCAACAAGGGCCAGTACGGCGCCAACGCGATCCTGGGCATCTCGCTCGCCGTCGCCCACGCGGCCGCAGAGTCGGCCGGCCTGCCACTGTTCCGCTACGTCGGCGGCCCCAACGCCCACGTGCTTCCCGTGCCGATGATGAACATCCTCAACGGCGGTGCCCACGCCGACTCCAACGTCGACGTGCAGGAGTTCATGGTCGCGCCGATCGGCGCCGAGAGCTTCGCCGAGTCGCTGCGGTGGGGCGCCGAGGTCTACCACGCGCTCAAGGGCGTCCTGCACGACCGCGGCCTGTCCACGGGTCTGGGCGACGAGGGCGGCTTCGCGCCCAACCTCGAGAGCAACCGCGCCGCGCTCGACCTCATCGCGGTCGCGGTGGAGAAGGCCGGGTTCACGCTGGGCTCCGACATCGCGCTGGCGATGGACGTGGCCGCGAGCGAGTTCCACGGCGACGCCGGCTACACGTTCGAGGGCGTGGCCAAGTCGACCGACGAGATGATCACTTACTACAGCGAGCTCGTCGCCTCCTACCCGATCGTGTCGATCGAGGACCCGCTCGACGAGGAGGACTGGGCCGGCTGGACCGCGATCACCGCGGCGCTGGGCGACAAGACGCAGCTCGTCGGCGACGACCTGTTCGTCACCAACGTCGAGCGCCTGGGCCGCGGCATCGCCGAGAAGGCCGGCAACGCGATGCTGGTCAAGGTCAACCAGATCGGCTCGCTCTCGGAGACCCTCGACGCCGTCGACCTCGCGCACCGTGCCGGGTTCCACAACATGATGAGCCACCGCTCGGGCGAGACCGAGGACGTCACGATCGCCGACCTCGCGGTCGCCACGAACTGCGGCCAGATCAAGACCGGCGCCCCGGCCCGCTCGGACCGCGTCGCCAAGTACAACCAGCTGCTGCGCATCGAGGAGCTGCTCGGCCCCGCCGCCAGCTACGCGGGCGCGCAGGCCTTCCCGAGGTTCGCCTGAGCCATGGCAGGACGCGGATCGTCCCCGTCGTCGCGCCGACCCACGGGTCGGCGCGACGGCCGGTCGACCCCCCGCACCACGTCACGCCCCACCACCGCACCCGTCGTCGCGGCGGGGCCGGGCGGCTCCGGTACCCGGTTCACCACCCGCGCCCTGATCCTGCTGGGCGTGGCGGTCATGCTGATCGCCTCCTACACGGCCTCGGTGCACGCGTGGTGGCAGCAGCGGTCCGAGATCGCTGCGCTCGAGGCGCAGAACCGACAGACCAGCGCCGAGATCGAGGACCTCGAGGACCAGCAGCGCAGGTGGAGCGACCCGGCCTACATCCGCCAGCAGGCGCGCGAGCGCTTCGGCTGGGTCATGCCCGGCGAGATCGGCTACCGCGTCATCGGCGTCGACGGCGAGCTGAAGGGCCAGTCCTCGCGGCTCGAGGAGCCCGAGGTCGCACCGCGCCAGCCGTGGGTGGAGCGGCTCTGGGGCTCGGTCGAGGCCGCCGGGACCCCCGAGCAGGAGTCCGCGCCGCAGGGCGACCCCGAACTGGAGACCGACGAATGATCGACCCCGCCGACATCGCCGCGATCACCGAGCAGCTCGGCCGGCCGCCCCGCGGGATGATCGAGATCTCCTCGCGCTGCCCTTCTGGGCACCCGAACGGCGTGAAGACCGAGCCGCGGCTGCCCGACGGCACGCCCTTCCCCACGCTGTACTACCTGACGTGCCCCCGCCTGACCGGCGCGATCGGCACGCTCGAGGCCTCGGGCCTGATGGCCGAGATGACCCAGCGACTCGGCGAGGACGCCGAGCTGGCCGCGGCCTACCGCGCGGCCCACGAGTCGTACCTGGCCGAGCGCGAGGCGATCGGGCACGTCGAGGAGATCGACGGCATCAGCGCCGGCGGCATGCCCGACCGCGTCAAGTGCCTCCACGTGCTGGTCGGCCACTCGCTGGCGAAGGGCCCGGGCGTGAACCCCCTCGGCGACGAGGCGGTCCGCCTGCTGGGCGACTACTGGGGCCACTCGGCGTGCGCGCCCGCCGACCCCGCCTGACCGAGGTCCTCGCACCGGCGCGGAGCCGGGCCACGGCGCCCCGATAGCCTGACGGCATGGCTGGGAGCACGGTGGCGGCGATCGACTGCGGGACCAACTCCATCCGTCTGCTCGTCGCGCAGGTCGACGGCGGCACCAAGACCGACCTGCTGCGCGAGATGCGCGTGGTGCGGCTGGGGCAGGGCGTCGACCAGTCGGGCACCCTCGCCCCGGAGGCCGTCGAGCGCACGCTCGAGGCCTGCCGCGAGTACGGGCGGGTCATCGAGGCCATGGGCGTCGACGTCGTCTCGTTCGCGGCCACCTCGGCGGTGCGCGACGCCGACAACGCCACCGAGTTCTCCGACAAGGTCGCCGAGATCCTCGGGGTGCGACCCCGCGTGCTGAGCGGGCAGGAGGAGGCCCGTGCCTCCTTCGAGGGCGCCACCGGCGACATCGCCGAGGCGCTCACGGCCGTGATCGACCTCGGCGGCGGATCGACCGAGGTCGTGCAGGGCCTCGGAGCGCCGACGTTCTCGCACTCCTTCGACCTCGGCTCGGTGCGCATGACCGAGCGGTTCCTCTTCACCGACCCGCCCTCGGTGGGCGAGGTCACCGCCTGCATGAGTCACCTCGACGCCGTGCTCGCCCCGGTGCTGGGCTCGCTGCCGGCCTCGGACGAGATCGTCGGGGTCGCCGGCACGATCACCACGATCGCCGCCCACTCCCTGGCGCTGCCCTCCTACGACAGCGAGCTGATCCACCAGGCGCGCATCCATGTCGACGACGTCCGTGCGGCCTGCGGCAACCTCATGCAGATGCCCGTGGCCGACCGGCGCGCGCTGCCGTACATGCACCCCGGACGTGCCGACGTCATCGCCGGGGGAGCGCTGATCCTCGACCGCGTCCTGGAGCACCTGCCGCGCAGCACCGACGAGCTGGTCGTCAGCGAGCAGGACATCCTCGACGGCATCGCCTGGGCCGCAGCGAGGGGGATCGCCTGATGCGCGTCTCGGTTCCCGACGAGTCCTGGCTGGACGTCCTGGGCGACCTCCCGGTCGACGTGATCGTGTGGGACGGACGCGCGCCCCAGCCCGAGGGCCGCATCGACCTCGCCGTCTGGCCCTACACGCTCGACCCCTCCGACATGGCGGCCGTCGACGCGTCGCGCATCGGCCTCATCCAGGGGCAGTCGCTCGGCTACGACGGGGTCGCGGCGGTGCTGTCGGCCGGTGGCCGCTACGCCAACGCCGTCGACGTGCACGAGGACTCCACCGCCGAGCTGGCGGTGGCGCTGCTCCTGGCCGCGGTCCGCGACCTCGACGTCTTCGGGGCCCAGCAGGCGCAGGGTCTGTGGCGCAAGAGCTGGACCACCAGCCTGCTCGACCGGCGGGTGATGCTGCTCGGCGTGGGCGGCATCGGCCGTCGCGTCGCGGCCCGCCTCGACGGCTTCGGCTGCGAGATCGTCCGCGTCGGCTCCCGGGCCCGCGACGACGAGCACGGTCACGTGCACGGCACCGACGAGCTCGCCGACCTGCTGCCCACGGTGGACGCCGTCGTCGTGGCGGTGCCGCTGACGCCCGACACCGAGGGCATCGTCGACGCCGAGTTCCTCGCGCGGCTGCGCGACGGCGCCATCGTCGTCAACGTGGCGCGCGGACGCACCGCCGTCACCGAGGCGGTCCTGGCCGAGGCGGGCCGTGTCCGCTACGCCTCCGACGTGTTCGACCCCGAGCCGCTGCCCGACGGTCATCCGCTGTGGTCGGCGCCCGGCGTCATCATCACCCCTCACATCGGCGGCATGACGTCGGCGATGGCACCGCGGATCCAGGCCGTCGTGCGCGGTCAGGTGGAGCGTCTGCTCGCCGGGCAGGAGCCGGCCGACGTCGTGGTGGACCACAGGGACGCGCCCGGATCGTAGGCTGGGCCAGGCTCCCGTAGCCCAACGGCAGAGGCAGACGGCTTAAACCCGTTTCAGTGCGGGTTCGAATCCCGCCGGGAGCACCTCAGGACTGGGTGAGCTGCACCGCGGACCACGTCTCGTCCAGTGCGGTGGGATCCGTCGTGGTCCAGCCGTACTCGTCCACGCCGGTGCGCAGGATCGGCAGCGGCAGGGCGTCCGTGGGGTAGAGCACCCAGGCCCGGCCGATCGAGCCGAGCCGCGGCAGGACGTCGTCGAGCCGCATGTGGAACTCCTGGGTGTTCGACACGGCGATGAGCGCGGTGTCGATTCCCGAGGGCTTGTCGCGCTCGGCCGGCTCGGGATGGTTCTCCGCACCCGTCCAGGTGTCGTCGAACCAGCGCTCGCTCTGCTCGGGCTCCTCGTCCTGGTACGTCTCGACGCCGTCGGGAAGAGGATCGAGCAGCGCGGTCTCCTCGATGGAGTCGCCCACGATCCAGACCAGGGTGCCCGGCTCGATCCCCAGCAGGTCGGCCGTCGTCTGCTCCTGCGTCATGCGCTCATCCTAGTGGCGCTCAGATCCCGGATCGTGCGTCCCTTCGCCGTGCCCTTGGCCTCGAAGCGGGTGACCGGGCGACCCGCGAAGCGCTCGTCCCAGTCGCCGGAGGTGGTGAAGCCCTCGGCGCGGCCCAGCACCTCGAGCATCTGGTCGGCGTAGTCCTGCCAGTCGGTGGCCAGGCGCCAGGTGCCACCCGGCTTCAGGACGCGGCGCACGAGGGGGACGAAGTCGTCGGTGACCATGCGGCGCTTGTGGTGGCGCGTCTTGTGCCAGGGATCGGGGAACCAGACCCGCAGCTCGTCGAGGCTCTCCTCGGGCAGCACGCGGGTGAGCGTGGGGACGGCGTCCACCACCGCGAGTCGCACGTTCTCCACGCCCGCGTGCCGCAGCCCGATGAGCGTCTGGGCGACGCCCGGCACGTAGACCTCGAGGCCGAGGAAGTCGGTGCCGGGGTTCTCCTTCGCCGCGTGCACGAGGGACTCGCCGCGTCCGCTGCCGATCTCGAGCACGAGCGGAGCGCTGCGGCCGAAGAGCTCGGCCGGGTCCAGCGTGAAGCCCTCGGCGACCGAGGTGCTGGTGCGGCTGCGCGGAATGTCGACGACGAACCGCTCGGCGACGTCGTCCCACGCGTCCTGCTGGCGGTCGGAGAGGCGGCCTCCCCGCCGGGTGAACGACACGATCTCGCGGCGGAAGGGCTCTTCGTCTCGATCCGTGCGGTCTTCGGCGGTTTCGGGCATGGTCCGAACCTATCGAGCCTGCCATCGTGGCCGGCATGGCGATCATCCCTGACACGAAGGACTGGACGTGGGTGCTGGAGCGCACCTGCGAGGAGTGCGGCTTCGACCCGGCCGCCGTCGACCCGACGCGGGCGGGGGAGGAGGTCGCGGCGATGGTGCCGCGGTGGCGTGCGGCGCTCGAGCGACCCGACGTGCGCGAGCGGCCCGACGACGCGACGTGGTCGGTGCTGGAGTACGCGTGCCACGTCCGCGACGTGCTGCTGCTGTTCGCCGAGCGCCTCGAGCTGATGCGCGAGCACGACGGCCCGGAGTTCGCGAACTGGGACCAGGACGCGAGCGCCGGGGGGTACGCCCGTGAGTCACCGGCGGCCGTCGCCGCCGAGCTCGCCCCGGCCGCCGACGCCTTCGCGGCGCAGATCGAGGCGGTCACCGACTGGGCACGCCCCGGATACCGCTCCAACGGCTCGGCCTTCACCACCGACACCCTGACCCGCTACGCGCTGCACGACCTGGTGCACCACCTGGAGGACGTCCGGGCCTAGGACCACCAGTCACGACACGCCGGGGCGGTGTCGCGTCGTGCACACTAATGCGGATTGCGTGGTACTGTCCGACGCATGGATGCGACCCAGCTGCTCAAGGGAGTGCTCGACGTGGCCGTGCTGGCCGTCGTCGAGGGCGAGGACGGGTACGGCTACGACGTGGTCCGACGACTGCGCGCCGCCGGACTCGAGGAGGTCGGCGACGCCTCGGTGTACGGCACGCTGCGACGGCTGTACTCCGCCGGAGCCCTGACCTCGTACGTGGTGCCGAGCGAAGAGGGCCCGCACCGCAAGTACTACGGCATCACCGACCAGGGCCGGTCGATGCTCGCCGCGCAACGCAAGACGTGGGCCGAGTTCGCCCGCACCATGGACCGCATGCTCGAAGGGAACGCCGCATGAACGCCACCACCCTGCCCGCCGAGATCATCGCGTTCGCGGCCGCAGTCCGCACCGCGCTCGCCGACCTGCCGGCCGACGAGGTCGAGGAGCTCACCGACGGGCTCGAGGCCGACCTGGCCGAGGCCTACGCCGAGGACCTGGCGCGCGAGCTGCCCGATCCGGCCGCGTACGCCAACGAGCTGCGCGGCGCCGCCGGCCTGCCGACCCCCGTCATCGAGCGCGGCAGCCGCCTCCGCGCCGTCGTGGAGCCCTTCTCCGAGATGGTCCGCGACCTCGACCGCAACCTGCGCCGCAGCCCGGCGATGGCAGCCGTGCTCGACTTCCTGGTGACCCTGCGTCCGGCGTGGTGGATCGTGCGCGGCTGGGCGGCCTACCAGTGCGTCGGCGCCTTCTTCGGGTTCGAGGGCGACCTGCTTCCGACGGGTGCCCACTGGCTCGTCCTCGCCGTGCTGGTCGCCGGCAGCGTTTTCGTCGGTCTGCGCCGGTGGCCGGGGTGGGTCCGGGTGCTGATCGCCGTCGGCAACGCGATCGCCGTCGTGGCCACGGTGGTGGCGGTCGCGCAGGTGCCGTCGAGCGAGGACGTGGGCCGCGCCTGGTCCTACGCCGACTCCGCCTACGAGAACGACAGCGCGATGGTGGGCCCCGACGGCACCGGCATCTGGCTCAACGGAACGCAGGTGACGAACATCTTCGCCTACGACGCGAAGGGCCAGGTGCTCGACGGCGTCCAGCTCTTCGACCAGGACGGCAAGCCGCTGGCCACGTCGGTCCCGGGCGGCAACGGCTGCCTCGCCAAGGACGAGTGGGAGGAGTGCACCACCCCGGGGGCGTGGGTGCCCACGCAGCTCGAGACCGGCGCGACCGCCTGGAACGTCTACCCGATGCGCATGGCCGAGTCCAGCTTCGAGGACCCCACGGCGCCGCTCGCCGGCGCCGTGCCGCAGGAACGCCCGGCACCCTTCGTGAAGGTCCCGGCCCTGATGACGGTCACCCCCGAGGAGAAGGCGCCAGCAACCGAGGAGAAGTCACCCGCCCGGGAACAGTGAACGCGGTGGATGCGTTGGATAGTGTAGGAACACCGACCCCGCCACCACCGGCGCGCGGGGCCAGATTCTCCGGAGGAGATCATGAGGAGCAGCAACCCCGTCTTCGCCAGAAGCGAAGAGTTCAACGGTCGCAACACGACCCAGTACGCCGATCCGTCGCAGTGGAAGATCGACCTGTCCGGATCGGGTGACGGCTCGCAGGCCGCGGGTCTGCAGGCTCCCACGTCCCCCGGACGCATGACCCTCGACACCGTCGTGGAGAAGACCGCCATCACGCTCGGCCTCGTCGTGCTCGGTGCCGCCGTCGCGTGGTTCCTGATCGGCGACATCGACTCCGACGCCGCGCTGGCGACGGCGTGGACGTTCTCCATGGGCGGCGCCCTCATCGGCTTCGTGCTGGCGATGGTGAACTCGTTCAAGAAGGTCATCAGCCCTGCGCTGGTCATGGTCTACGCACTCGTCGAGGGTGTCTTCGTCGGCGCCTTCTCCAAGATCGTCTCCACGTGGGTCGGCGACGCCGGGATCGTCTTCCAGGCCGTCCTCGCCACGTTCGTGGCCGCCGGTGCCACCCTGGCCGCCTACAAGTTCTTCAACATCCAGGTCACCCCGAAGTTCCGCCGCGTCGTCATGATCTCGCTGTTCGCGTTCATGGGCGTCATGCTGCTCAACCTGGTGCTGAGCCTGTTCGGCGTGTTCCCCAACGGCGGCCTGCGCAGCATGGACAACCCGATGCTGGCGGTCCTCGTCGGCGGCGTGGCCATCGTGCTGGGCGTCCTGTGCCTGATCATGGACTTCGACTTCGTCGAGCGCGGTGTCGCAGCGGGCCTGCCCGAGCGCGAGTCCTGGCGCGCGGCGTTCGGCCTGACCGTCACGCTGGTCTGGCTCTACCTCGAGATCCTGCGCCTCCTCGCCATCTTGCGCGGGGACGGCTGATCCACTCCGCACGAAGGCCCGTCACCGTGAGGTGGCGGGCCTTCGTCGTGCCGCGAGGGTGAGGGCTCAGCGGCGACGCAGGACGGCGGCCCAGCGGCGGCCGCGCGGCGCGGGGGCCACCTCGGTGCCGCCGTGCTCGGAGGCCCATTCGGCCGCCTCGCCGAGCGGCATCTGCTCGACGGCGCCGACCTCGACCGGCTGCTCCTCGCGGGAGCGCCATTGGGCCACGCCGGCGGCCACCAGGAAGCCGCACACGGTGGAGTAGCCGTCGGCGCTGGGGTGGAACCGGTCGTCGCCGAAGAGGGCGTCGCCCTTCACCAGCAGCAGCGGCTCCAGCACGTCGGCCAGCGACACCACACGCGCGCCGGCCTCGACGGCCGCCACGGTCTGGCGCCGCGCGAGGTGACGGCTCCAGTAGCGGCACACGGTGCGCAGCGGGTCGGGCAGCGGCTTGATCGTGCCGAAGTCCGGCACCGATCCCACGACGACCTCAGCGCCCAGGGAGCGCAGGCGCGAGACGGCCCCGGCGAGCCGGCGGGCCGAGCGCTTCGCGGGCACCTGGTGGGTGATGTCGTTGGCGCCGATGAGGATGATCGCCAGGTCGGGCCGCTGCTCGTCGGAGGCGGTGATCTGGTGCATGAGGTCGCGCGATCGGGCTCCGACGGTGGACTCGTTGCGGATCCTCACCGGACGGTCCAGCAGGTGCGACAGCCCCGTGCCGATCAGGGCCGAGGGGGTGTGCGCGACGTCCTTGACGCCGTAGCCCACCATCGTGGAGTCACCCAGCAGCAGGCAGTGGAGCGGCTCGCCGGGGAGGTCGTCGCCGTAGAGCCCGTTGCCCGAGGGCGGGCGGTCGGTGGTGGTGCCGATCCGCTTGCGTGCCAGGAGCGCCTGGGCGACCAGGATCGCGTAGGTGCCGAGGCTGACGCCGGCCGTCCTCGCGGCGGCCTTGGCGGTGGTCCTCGCGGGGCTGGGCACGCATCCAGTGTAGGAACCCGCGCCAGAGGGTCGGACCCGGTTCCTAGGATGGGGGCGTGAACGAGACCGTCCCCAACCTCCGCGACCTCGGCGGCACCTCCGTCGAGGGTGGCGTGATCCGCACGGGTCGCCTGCTGCGCAGCGCCCTGCCCCTGCCCGACGACGTCGCCCCGCCCGAGATCGAGTGGCCGCCGACGGTGGTGATCGACCTTCGCTCGCTCGCAGAGACCGAGGCCCAGCACCCCTTGTCGGCGCCGGGCGTCAGGGTGCTCAACTTCCCGCTGCTCAGTGCACTGCGCCCGGGGGTGGCGCCGCCGGAGTCGCTCGCCGAGCTCTACCAGCTGATGCTGCGCACGACGGCCGATCACTTGGTCGAGGTGGTCGACGCGGTCGCCTCGGCCGAGGACGCCACCACCTTGGTCCACTGCGCGGCGGGCAAGGACCGCACGGGGGTCAGCATCGCGATGGTGCTGGCGCTGCTCGGGGCCAAGCGCGACGACATCGTCGAGGACTACCTCGCCACCGCCCAGCACGAGCAGGAGATCCAAGCGCGCTTCCGCCGGCTCTTCGGGCAGCGCAGCGCCGAGCTGCCGGCGGCCTACATCGCCACCCCGGTCGAGGCGATCAGCGGCGTCCTCGACACCTGGGACGAGCACCCGGGCGGGGCGCTCGGGTGGTTCCACCACTGGGGCGGCAGGCCGGAGACGGTCGACCGGCTCCGCACTACGCTGGTGGGATGAGCGCTGGCGCGATGAGCCCCGACCGGACGATCGACCCGCGCGAGGTGCCCCTCGGCGGGCTGCGCGGACTGCTCGTCCACCGCACCCTGCCGAGCAAGGAGATCCCGCTCATCGGAGCGTGGTGCTTCCTCGACCACTTCGGTCCCACCGACCACCGGATGCAGGTGCTGCCGCACCCGCACACCGGACTCCAGACGGTCACGTGGCCGCTCGTCGGACGGATCCGCCACCGCGACAGCCTCGGCAGCGACCTCGTGCTGGAGCCGGGCGAGCTCAACCTGATGACGTCCGGAGACGGGGTCTCGCACTCGGAGTTCAGCGAGGGCGAGCCCGGTCCGATGCACGGCCTCCAGCTGTGGGTGGCGCTGCCCGACCACCGCCGCGCCGGGCCGGCCGCCTTCGAGCACCATCCCGACCTGCCCCAGGTCGAGGGTGCGGGCTGGACGGGCGTCGTCCTCGCGGGCACGTTCGCCGGAGCCACCTCCAAGGCCACGGTCCACACGCCGCTGGTCGGCGTCGAGCTGCGGCTCGAGCCCGGCCGCCACGAGTTCGACCTCGACCCGGCGTTCGAGCACGGCGTCTTGGCCGTCGACGACGCCGTCACCGTCGCGGGCCGGCCCGTGCCGCACCGGTCGCTGCAGTACCTGGCGCCCGGCCGCGCCCGGCTGGTGCTGGAGGTCGAGCGGCCGACGATCGTCTTGCTGATCGGCGGCGAGCCGTTCGAGGAGCAGATCGTCATGTGGTGGAACTTCATCGGCCGCAGTCACGACGAGATCGCCGCTGCGCGCGAGGACTGGGAGGCCCACGAGCCTCGCTACGGCCACGTCGACGGGCACGACGGACAGGTCATCCCGGCTCCTCCGATGCCCCACGTGAGACTGCGTCCGCGCGTTCGTCGCGCCTGAGCCTGCTTTTCGGATACTCTCGGTATCCGGAGGTGGGTATGACGTACTTCACAGGCAAGGTCGCCGTCGTCACCGGCGCGGGATCGGGCATCGGGAGGGCCCTCGCGATGGGTCTGGCGCGACGCGGCGCCCGCGTGGCGATCAGCGACGTGGACGCCACGGGTCTGGCCGAGACGGCCCAGGCGCTCGAGGCCCTCGGGGCCACCGTCCGGGCCGACCACCTCGACGTCTCCGAGCGCGAGCGGGTCCTGGCGTACGCCGACGCGATCGCCGGGCACTTCGGCGTCGTCCACCAGGTCTACAACAACGCCGGCATCGCGTTCACCGGCGACATCGAGGCGATGGACTTCAAGCACCTCGAGCAGGTGATGGACGTCGACTACTGGGGCGTGGTCAACGGCTCGAAGGCCTTCCTGCCGCACCTGATCGCGTCGGGCGACGGGCACGTCGTCAACATCTCGAGCGTCTTCGGGATCATCTCGGTGCCCACGCAGGGCGCCTACAACGCCGCCAAGTTCGCCGTGCGCGGCTTCACCGAGGCGCTGCGCATGGAGATGGTGGCGCGCGGACGCCCGGTGAAGGTGACGTGCGTGCACCCCGGCGGCATCAAGACGAACGTGGCGCGCAACGCCGGCCAGGTGGACGGGCTCGACCACGACTCGCTGGCCTCGTCCTTCGACCGGATCGCGCGCACCACCCCCGACCAGGCCGCCGAGGTGATCCTGCGCGGCGTGGAGAAGGGCAAGGCGCGCGTGCTCATCGGCGCCGACGCCCGCGTGATCGACCTGCTGGCCCGCGTGACCGGGCCGCACTACCAGCGCCTCGTGGCGCGCTTCGCCGGGAAGGCCGGACTGTGAGCCTGATGACCGTCAAGAACAGCTGGGGCGGCCAGCGGTTCCCGCACCCGCCCGGCCGCCGGCCGATCGCGTACGACGCACTCACGATGCGCACGGGCACGCCACTGGCCAACGTCATGCGCGTGGGCCAGGACCTCGGGCCGCTCTTCGAGGTGCGGGTGTTCTCGCAGAAGTTCGTGTTCGTCACGGGCGCCGAGCTGGCCGCCGAGCTGTGCGACGAGACGCGCTTCCACAAGAACCTGCCGCCGGCGCTGGTGGCGCTGCGCGAGTTCGTGGGCGACGCGCTGTTCACGGCCTTCGACCACGAGCCGAACTGGCAGACGGCGCACGGCGTGCTGATGCCGGCGTTCTCCAAGGCCGCGATGCGCGGCTACCACGGCACGATGCTCGAGACCGCGGCCGAGATGTTCGCCGTGTGGGACGACCTCGAGGGTCCGATCGACGTCACGGCCGACATGACGAAGCTGACGATGGAGACGATCAGCCGGTGCGCGTTCAGCCGCGACTTCGGCTCGTTCACCTCGCGCGAGCGGCACCCGTTCGTCGACGCCATGATCGCAGCGCTGATGACCGGGATGCAGAAGTCGTCGCTGGACTCGATCCCTGGCGGGAAGCGGATCGCGCGGCGGATCGACGAGCAGAACGCCGAGCACCGCGCGTACGTCGACGAGCTGGTCGACGCGATGGTGCGCGAGCGACGCGCCTCGGGAGAGCGGCGCGACGACCTGCTCGACCGCATGCTCTACGAGGCCAACCCCGAGACGGGGGTCCGGCTCGACGACCAGAACATCCGCGAGCAGATCCTCACGTTCCTGGTGGCGGGTCACGAGACCACCTCGGGCGCGCTGAGCTTCGTGCTGTACTACCTGTCGCGCAATCCCGAGCTGCTGGCAAAGGCCCAGGCGGAGACGGACGCGCTGCTCGGCGACGACCCCGACCTCGAGCCCACGTTCGAGCAGGTGCCGCGATTCAGGTACCTGCGACGCTGCCTCGACGAGGGGCTGCGGCTGTGGCCGACGGCACCCGCCTTCGCCCGCTCGCCCCGCGAGACCACGACCATCGCGGCAGGGACCGACCACGAGGCCGTCATGACGCCCGATGACTGGGCGATCGTCGTGCTCCCGATGATGCAGCGTGACCCGGTGGCCTGGGGTCCGACGGCCGAGGAGTTCGACCCCGACCGCTTCCTGCCCGAGAACTCCAAGGGCCGGATGAAGAACGTCTACAAGCCGTTCGGGACCGGCGACCGCGCCTGCATCGGGCGCCAGTTCGCCCTCCACGAGGCGCTCCTCGTGCTGGCCCGGCTGCTGCACCGGTACGACATCACCGGCGACCCGGACTACGAGCTGCGGATCGACGAGCGCCTCACGATCGTGCCCAAGGGCTTCGAGGTCACGCTGACGCGGCGCACGCCGGGCGCGCGTCCCGAGCCCGAGCCGGTCGACGAAGGTCCCGCGGAGGTTGCCTCCGGCTGCCCGGTGGCCCACTAGGCACCATCACCTCAACGCAGCGTGGTGCGCCCGTCATCGTGCACCGTCCAGAACGGGTTGTGCGCGATCTCCCACGGGTGGCCGTCGGGGTCGGCGACGTAGCCGGAGTATCCGCCCCACTCCGTCGCCGTGGCGGGCTTCAGCACGCGCGCGCCGGCTGCGCGCGCCTGCTCGATGACGGCATCGACCTCATCGGGTGAGCCGACGTTCTGGGCGAGGGTGATGCCGCTGAACGTGGCCCCGGTGTCCTCCACCGCCGCGTCGGCGGCCAGGCCCTCGCGTGTCCACAGGGCCAGGATCAGGCCGGGCAGCTGGTAGAAGGCGATGCCGTCCTCGTCGTTGTCCTTCGTGAACCCGAGGCCCTCCTCGTAGAAGGCACGCGCGCGCCCGAGGTCGGCGACGCCGAGGGTGATGAGGCTGAGTCGTTGGTCCATGAGCGCCACGATAGGCGCGGCCTCGGACACGCGAGGGAAGCCGCGATCGACTTCGTCACAGGAGCAACTCCCGCAACTTGCCTCGCGCTCGACACATCGTCGGTAACCTGCGTCCCGGGCGCCGTTCGGATCGGCCACGGCGCTGTGCCCGGAACGAGTGGAGGGCGAGGATGAGCTCCTTGCGGATGGTGTTGGCGTGCGGCGCGGTGTCGGCGGTGATCGGTGCCGGATCGGCCCTGGTGGTGACGACGGCCTCGGGCGATGATGCGGTGCGGGTCAGCTCGCCGATGTACGGCTGCATGGACGTCGCTGAGGGATCGCTCTACCTGTCGGACGCGTCGGCCTCGTGCGCGGACGATCTGGTGCCTGTCACGTGGCAGGGCTCGGAGGAGGCCGCCGACGGTTCCGATGGCGAGGACGGCTCCGACGGTGAGGACGGCTCGGACGGCCTCGATGGCGCCGATGGTGCGGCGGGCGCCGACGGCGGCTCCGGTGCGAAGGGCGCCGATGGCCAGGACGGCGCCGCGGGCGACAAGGGCGCGAAGGGTGACGACGGCGCTACCGGTGCGAAGGGCGACAAGGGTGACCCCGGCGCTGCGGGTGCGACCGGCGCCAAGGGTGACGACGGCGCGACCGGCGCGGCAGGTGCCAAGGGAGACAAGGGCGACAAGGGCGACGACGGCGCCGCGGGTGCGACCGGCGCCAAGGGCGACAAGGGCGACGACGGCGCCGCAGGTGCCAAGGGCGACAAGGGCGACGACGGAGTCGTCCCGTGGAGTGCCGTGTCCACGTGGAGTGCCTCGACCACCTACAGCGCAGGCCCGCCGGCCTCGGTGGTGACCCGCGGCGGCAACACCTACGTGGCCGCCCGTTCCTCGATCGCGGCCGACCCGGCCGCCTCGCCCGCGGACTGGATCCTCGTCGCGGCAGCCGGCGCGAAGGGCGACAAGGGCGACAGAGGTGCCGATGGCGCGGCGGGCGCGGCGGGCGCGACCGGCGCCGCGGGAGCGACCGGACCCGCTGGCCCGGTCGGCCCTGCGGGCGATACCGGTCCTGCCGGACCGACCGGTCCGATGGGACCCGCCGGACCGCAGGGCCCCGCCGGCAACTCCCTGCTCTCCGGGCAGTTCAACCAGTGGCAGGGCTCCGGTCGCGCGTTCCGCGATGACTACGACTGCACGATGGGCAGCATCGTCCTCGGCGTCGGTTCGCGCGGCATCCCGGCCGACGGCCGCCTGATGGCGATCCAGCAGAACTCGGCGCTGTTCTCCCTCATGGGCACCACGTTCGGCGGGGACGGCGTCAACACATTCGCGGTTCCGGATCTGCGGGCCGTGACCCCGAACGGACTGCGCTACAGCGTCTGCTCGATCGGCATCTATCCGTCGTCGGAGTGACGGAAGCGCCTCACGCGAGCAGGCCCGCGGCCTGCGCCGCCTCACGGTAGGCGCGGGCCAGCGACTCGACGGTCTCGTGGGCGTTCAGGCCGCTGGGGTTCGGCACGACCCAGACCTGCGCGCCGGCGAGGTCCTCGGGCTGGCGTCCGGGGCGCGCGCCGCGCACACCGAACGCGGTGCGGTACGACGTGATCCCCGCGATCGCGACCACCCGAGGCCGGCGCTCGAGCACGACCTCGGCCAACCGGGCGCGTCCCTCGACCAGCTCAGCCGGGTCGAGCTCGTCGGCGCGCGCCGAGGCGCGCGCCACGAGGTTGGTGATCCCGACGCCCCGGGCGCGCAGCTGCTCGGCCGCGGCCGCGGGGTCGTCGGTGTCCACCAGCCCGGCGCGCACGAGCGCCGGGTAGAAGCGGTTGCCGCGCCGGGCGAAGTGCAGACCCGTCGCGGCGCTCACCAGGCCGGGGTTGATGCCGACGAACAGCAGTCGCAGGTCGTCGGGCATCAGGTCCGGGATCGTGCTCCCGGCGAACGACTCCAGCTCGGCGCGGCTCCAGCCCACGCGATCAGGCGTAGCTGACGCCGGTGGCGTGCAGCGGGCAGTAGCCGTACGGGTTCTTCACCAGGTACTGCTGGTGCGGCGCCTCGGCGTAGTAGTACGCGTCGAGGGGCCGGATCTGCGTGGTGATCTGTCCGTACCCGTGGTCGGTCATCTGCTTCTGGTAGGCGTCGCGCGACGCCTCGGCCTCGGCCTGCTGCTCGGGGCTCGTGGTGAGCAGGATCGAGCGGTACTGCGAGCCGCGGTCGTTGCCCTGGCGCATGCCCTGCGTCGGGTCGTGGTTCTCCCAGAACACCTTCAGCAGGTCGGCGTAGCTGGTGACCGAGGGGTCGAAGATGACCTTGACGACCTCGGCGTGACCCGTGCGACCGGTGCACACCTCCTCGTACGTGGGGTGCGGCGTGTGGCCGCCGGCGTAGCCCACCGAGGTGGACCAGACGCCGGGCTGCTCCCAGAACGTCTTCTCCTCGCCCCAGAAGCAGCCGAGGCCGAAGACGGCGACGCCGAAGCCCTCGGGTCCGTCGGTCTCGATCGGGTTGCCCGTGACGAGGTGGCGGTCGCCGACCTCGAAGGGGCGCGTGTCGCGGCCGGGCAGGGCCGAGTCGGCCGTGGGCAGCGTGGTCTTGTCGAATCCGAATCTCATGGAACCTCCTGTGTCGTCGTCAACACCGTGCGGCGTCGGGGTGTTCCCGTAGCCTCGAACCGTGAGTGACGAGACGCCACGCGGTTCCGGGCGATACGAGGTTCCCATCGGCGTCGAGATCGCCGCGGCGTGGGCCTGGCGGGTCGTGGTGATCGGAGCGGCGCTCTACGTCCTCGCGCTGGCCCTGGGCCACTTCTCCGAGGTCACCATCCCCGTCGCCGTGGCCATCCTGCTCGCGGCGCTCACGGCCGGCGGCGTCGATTGGCTGCAACGCCACGGGGTGCCGCGGCTGCTGGCGGCGCTCGCGGTCGTGCTGGGGCTCGTCCTGGCCCTCGTGGGCATGCTCGGGCTCGTCGGGCAGCAGCTCTCCACGCAGTTCGACGACCTGCGCGACAGCGTGGTCAAGGGAATCTCGCAGCTCCAGGACTGGGCGCGTACCGGCCCGCTCAACCTCTCCGACCGCCAGCTCGCCGACTGGATCGACCGGGTCGAGAAGGCCATCTCCAGCAGTGACACGTCCGTCGTGAACCAGGCCACCGAGGTCGGCACCCAGATCGGCCACTTCGTCACCGGGTTCTTCATCGCCCTGTTCGCGCTGTTCTTCTTCCTCTACGAGGGCGCCCGGATCTGGTCCTGGGTCGTCACCCTCTTCCCCAAGGCGTCCCGTCCGCGCGTCACGTCCTCGGGCCGTGCGGCGTGGGGCTCCCTGACCGCCTTCGTGCGCGCCACCGTGCTGGTGGCCTTGGTCGACGCGATCGGCATCGCCGGCGTCGCGCTGATCCTGCAGGTCCCGCTCGCAGCGGCGATCGGCGTGCTGGTCTTCCTGGGCGCGTTCGTGCCGATCGTCGGCGCCCTCCTGTCGGGCATGGTCGCGGTGCTGGTGGCCCTCGTCGCCCAGGGACCGGTCACGGCCCTGCTGATGCTCGCGGGCGTGATCGCGGTGCAGCAGCTGGAGTCGCACGTGCTCCAGCCGTTCCTCATGGGCGCGATCGTCGCGCTGCACCCGTTGGCGATCCTGCTGGCGATCGCCACCGGACTCGTCGTGGCCGGCATCGTCGGCGCGCTGCTCTCGGTGCCCTTCGCGGCCTGCCTCAACAGCGTCGTGCGGCACCTCGCGTCGGGGGAGCCACCCGACACCGACGGCATGCTGGGCGAGGAGTCACGGGACTTCGGCGACCCGCCTCCGGCCACGGCCTAGGGTGGATCCGTGGACCTCGACGATGCGCGCGCGGCGCGTGAACTGCTGGACGGGGTCAGTGAGGTCACCCCGCTGACCCACTCGCGCTGGCTGCACTCCCTCACCGGCCGCGACGTCCGGCTCAAGTGCGAGAACCTCCAGCGCGCGGGATCGTTCAAGATCCGCGGTGCCTACACCCGGATCGCCCGGCTCTCCGCGGAGGAGCGCTCGCGCGGCGTCGTGGCGGCCAGCGCCGGCAATCACGCTCAGGGCGTCGCCCTCGCCGCCGCCCAGCTCGGCGCGCACGCCACGATCTTCATGCCCCACGGGGCCGCACTGCCCAAGGTGGCGGCCACCCGCGGGTACGGCGCCGACATCCGGTTCCACGGCAACGGCGTCACCGAGTCGCTCACCGCGGCCGAGGAGTTCGCGGCCGAGACCGGTGCCACCCTGATCCACCCGTTCGACCACCCCGACATCGTCGCCGGACAGGCCACCGTCGGCCTCGAGATCATCGAGCAGCTGCCCGAGGTCGCCACGATCCTGGTGCCGCTCGGCGGTGGGGGACTGGCCGCCGGCATCGGGCTGGTCAAGACCGAGCGCCCCGACATCCGGGTCATCGGCGTGCAGGCCGAGGCCGCCGCGGCCTACCCCGACTCGCTCGCCGAGGGCATGCCCGTCCAGGCCGAGCTGGGCGCCACGATGGCCGACGGCATCGCGGTGGCCCGCCCGGGCGAGGTGCCCTTCGGCCTGATCCGCGAGCACCTCGACGACGTCGTCAC
The DNA here is from genome assembly GCF_054957925.1 of Aeromicrobium sp. JP4. Lineage (NCBI taxonomy): Bacteria > Bacillati > Actinomycetota > Actinomycetes > Propionibacteriales > Nocardioidaceae > Aeromicrobium > Aeromicrobium sp. JP4. The sequence continues at coordinate 1,339,451 of NZ_CM143290.1, read as the reverse complement.
CGTGTCGGAGGAGTCGATGAGCCAGGCACTCATCGGCCTGCTCGAGCGGGCGAAGCTGCTCGTGGAGCCCGCGGGCGCCGTGGGCGTGGCCGCGCTGCTGGAGCACCCCGACCGGTTCGACGGCCCGATCGTCCCCGTGCTCTCGGGAGGCAACCTCGACGCCCTGCTGCTGATGGAGGTCATCCGTCACGGACTGGCGTCCGGTGGTCGGTTCCTCATGTTCCGCGTGCGAATCTCCGACCGGCCCGGCGAGCTCATGCGACTGCTGACCGCGTTGGCCGAGATGGACGTCAACATCCTCAACGTGCACCACGACCGCGGCTCCGAGGCGCTCGGCGTGCGCGAGGTGGAGGTGGCCCTGCAGGTCGCCACGCGCGGCCTCGAGCACCGCGCCGAAGTCTGGCAGCGGCTGGAGGAGCTCGGGTACGACCCGATCTGACGGCGCCGCCCCCGCGAGTGGCGCAGAAACGCCCGCCCCCGCGAGTGGCGGGCGTTCTTGCGCCACTCGAAGAGAGCGGCGCGGGGATCAGAAGGGCTTGGCCTCGACGATCTCGACGGTGAGCTTCTTGCCGTTGGGCGCCTCGTAAGTGGCGGTGTCGCCGGCGGACTTGCCCACGATGGCCTCGCCCAGGGGCGAGGTGGGGGAGTAGACGTCGAGGTCGACGCTGGAGTCCATGCTCAGCAGCTCGCGCGAGCCGAGCAGGAACGTCTCGGTGTCGGTGTCGCCCTCGAAGCGGATCGTGACCTTCATGCCCGCCTCGACGAGACCGTCGTCGGCCGGGACCTCGCCGACCTCGGCCCGGCGGAGCCGGTCCTCGAGCTGGCGGATCTGGGCGTCGGTCTTGCCCTGCTCCTCGCGAGCGGCGTGGTAGCCGCCGTTCTCCTTCAGGTCACCCTCTTCGCGCGCGTTGGCGATCTTCTGGGTGATGTCGGGCAGGACCTCGTTCTTGAGGCGGTTGAGCTCGGCGACGAGTCGGTCGTAGGCCTCCTGCGTGACCCAGATGGTCTCAGTCGACATGGCTGTTCTCCTCACTACGTACGACACCCCGGGACCTCCCGGGGTGAAACCTCGAGTCTACAGCATCAACGGGGTTCGCAGGAGTCCAAGACGGCGGTGACGGCCCGCCGTTCCGTGCGGATCTCCGCGACCACGCGGACCTGGGCGGCGTCCGAGGCGGGCACCTCGATCGTCTTCTCGCCGACGACGACCTTGTCCTGGCTCTGGGCGAACACGCGGCACGTCAGGGCCACGGGCTCGTCGCGGAAGATCTCCAGGTCGACTTTGGTGGTGCGAGCGTCGACGACCTCGTAGGAGTGGACGCGCGCCTGGTGGACGGGGACGTCGGTCCACGACGCCCACGCGGCCCACGCCACGCCGAGGGTGATGCCGACGGCGGCGACGACGGGCCACAGCCAGCGCGGAGTCGTGCGGCGGTGGCGTCCGTAGCGTGCGTCGAGGTCGGTCACGACATCCATTGTCTCAGGGGCGTGGAACACTAAGGGACGTGGTCGAGAACGCCGAAGCCGGCACCCTGCGTCTGATGCACGTGCACGCCCATCCCGACGACGAGTCGAGCAAGGGCGCCGCGTCCACCGCCAAGTACGTCGCCGAAGGGGTCGACGTCCATGTCGTCACCTGCACCGGTGGCGAGCGTGGATCGATCCTCAACCCGGCGTTCGAGCATCCGGGGATCCTGGAGAACCCCGAGCTCATCGCCGAGATCCGCCGCGAGGAGATGGACAAGGCCCGCGAGATCCTGGGCGTCACCCAGGACTGGCTCGGCTTCGTCGACTCCGGCTGGCCCGAGGGCAACCCCAAGCCGCCGCTGGAGGAGGGCTGCTTCGCGCTGGTGCCGATCGAGGAGGCCGCCGCGCCGCTCGTGCGCCTCATCCGCTCGTTCCGTCCCCACGTGCTCACCACGTACGACGAGAACGGCGGGTACCCGCACCCCGACCACATCAAGTGCCACGAGGTCAGCGTGTACGCGTTCGAGGCGGCCGCCGACCCGGAGCGCTACCCCGAGCTGGGCGAGCCGTGGCAGGTCAAGAAGCTCTACTACCACCACGGCTGGTCGCGGGCGCGGATCGAGGCGATCAACTCCGCGATGGAGCGTCACGGCCTCGAGTCGCCCTACAAGGACTGGCTGCAGGAGCGCGAGCTCGACCCCGAGCGCGAGAAGCGGATGACCACGCGCGTGCCCTGCGCCGAGTACTTCGACGTGCGCGATCGCGCGCTGATCGCTCACGCCACGCAGATCGACCCGAACGGGTTCTGGTTCGCGGTTCCGCGCGAGGTGCAGGCCGAGGCGTGGCCCACCGAGGACTACGAGCTGGTCACGTCGTTCGTCGACTCGCAGGTCCCCGAGGACGACCTCTTCGCCGGACTGCGCTGACTCCCGCTCAGCGACCCAGGGTGCGGCGCGCGAGGCCGCGCACGGGATCGAGCACCGTGCCGATGCGGGCGTGGGCCAGTGCGGCCCGCGCCGCGTTCATGCCCGGAGCGCCGTGCACCCCGCCGCCGGGGTGGGCCGACGCGGAGCCGAGGTAGAGACCGCCGATCGGCGTCTCGGCGCGGCCCAGGCCGGGGGTGGGCCGGAAGACCAGCTGCTGGTGCAGTTGCGCCGTGCCGCCGTTGATCGCCCCGCCGACGAGGTTCGCGTCGCGCGCCTCGAGCTCGCGCGGACCCAGCACGCGGCGCGTCATGATGCGCGACCCGAAGCCGGGCGCCAGCGCCTCGATCCGGGCCTGCATGCGGTCGGCGAACCGCTCGACGTCGTCGTGGTCCCACGTGCCGCGGATCGACCCGTCGCCCGCGTCGGCCACGGTCCTCTGGGGCACGTGCGTGTAGGCCCAGACCGACTCGGTGCCCGCCGGCGAGCGCGTGGGATCGGTCGTGGTCATCTGGCCGGCCAGCAGGAACGGGTGCGCCGGCACGCGCCCGGCGTGGACCTGCTGGAGCGCCTGGTTCATCTCGAAGCGCGAGTCGGCGACATGGAAGGTGCCCGGTGCGTAGAGAGGCGGCGTGGCCCAGGGGATCGGCCCGTCGAGGGCCCAGTCCACCTTGACCGTGCCGGGATCGAGCCGGAAGTCCTTGATCCGCCGATGCACGCGGGCCGGGACGTCCGACGGGTCGAGGAGGTCACCGTAGAGCTGCGTGACGATCACGTCCGCGATCACGGCGCGGGTCGCGGTGTGGTGCTCCCCATCGGCCGTGCGCACCCCGGTGGCCCGGCCGTCGGCGACGTCGATGTGGGCGACGCGGGTCGACGTCTCGATGCGTCCGCCCAGCGACTCGAGCCGGCGCGCCATCGCCTGCGTCAGCATCCCGGCGCCGCCCTCGGGGACGGGGAACCCTACGGTCTGGCCCAGCATCGTCATCATCAGGCCCATCAGCCCGGACCCGGGGGCGTCCAGCGGGATGTCGGCGTGTCCGGCGTTGCCGGCCAGCAGGAGCGCGGGGGAGGGGCCGCGGAAGCGGGTGTCGGCCAGGTCGATCACGGGGCTCAGCAGCGTCTTGACGAAGTCGATGCCACCGACCTTCGGGAGCTTCGCGAGGGCGCCGAGGCCTCCGCGCACCGGTGGGAAGGGAGTCAGCAGGGAGGTGATGAGCGCGTCGCCGATCGTGTCCCAGGCGGCGCAGAGCTCGAGCCACGCGTCGCCGTCGCCGGGTTGCTGCTCCTCCATGAGCGCTGCGGTGATCGAGCGGTCGCGGTGCAGCAGGGCCCAGCTGCCGTCGGTGGAGGGGTGACCCAGCACTGCGGGCGCGTGACGCCAGACGAGGCCGTGCTCCTCGAGGTGGAAGTTCTGGATGGTGCGCGACGCGGCCGCCAGCGGGTAGAAGGTGCTGAACGTGTCGTGCACGAACCCCGGATGGACGTCGTCGGCGCTTCGCACCGCGCCGCCGACCGTGTCCTGCTCCTCCAGCACCAGTACCGACCAGCCGGCGTCGATGAGGTGGTTGGCGGCGACCAGGCCGTTCGGCCCGGCGCCGATGACGATCGCGTCGTGGGTGCTCATCGGTGGTCCACCTTCTGCAGCGAGGACAGGACGTTGCCTGCGGTGGCCCGGACGGTGCGGTCGGCGTCGGTCGCCAGCCGGGCGAAGAGCGGACCGACGATCCGATCGTAGACGCGGGGTGTGGCGACGAAGCCGAGCCGCAGGACGTGGTTCAGCATCGGGACCTGCGTGTTGCGACGCGGGCGCTCGAGGCGTCGCACGATCACGCGGGCGACGGCGTCGGGCGACAGCACCGGAGGCGGCGGCGTGCCCGCGTTCCCCGTGTAGTTCGCGGCGTGGGGGTAGATCGGCGTGTCCACACCGCCGGGGGAGACGCACGAGACGCTGACGCCGACGTCGCGGTTCTCGACCTGCAGCTGGCGGCACAGGGCGCGAAGGGCCCACTTGCTCATGACGTAGGGGGTCATCGTGGGGACGGTGAGGTGCCCCACGACCGAGCTCACCACGACGATGGAGCCCGAGCCGCGGGCACCCATCGACGGCAGCACGTGGCGGACGACGTTCACGACGCCGAGCACGTTCGTGCGAAGAACCCCCTCGAAGATCTCCGGCGGGACCTCCTCGGTGCGGCCGTACGAGACGACACCCGCGCTGCAGACCACGTCGTCGATCCGTCCGTGCCGGGCCAGCGTCTCGCGCACGCACTCCGCGACAGCATCGTCGTCCCCGACGTCCGTCGGCGCGAGGTGCACCGAGGCGGCGCCCGCGGTCCGCGCCTCCTCGGCCGTCTGCTCCAGGGCCTCGACGCCGCGGGCCACGAGGGTCAGGTGATCGCCGCGCGCGGCCAAGCGGCGGACCACCGCGAGCCCGATGCTGCTCGACGCCCCGGTGACGAGGGAGACGCGAGGTGTCATGAAGTCGGCAGCTCGCGCCGCTCGGCGATGAACGCGAGGCGCCGCAGCGACTCGGAGTTGCGCCAGCGCAGTGACAGGCCGCGCACCGGCTGGGGGATCAGCGTGGCCGGACCGCTGACCGGCTCCTCCTCGATCGTGACGAGCGTGCCGGCGCCCTGGGGCGAGAGGGTGATGACCACCTCGGCCGCTCCGGCGGGCCAGCCGCGGGCGTGCAGCTTGATCCTGCGACCCGGGTCGGCCTCGATCACGCTGGTGCTGTCGTCGATGAGGGCCGGCCAGACGCCCACCGAGTGGTGCAGCTTCGCGCCGACCTGGGGCCAGTGGCTGTCGACGTCGCGCATGCGTGAGGCGCCGACGACCCAGAGCGGGTACAGCCAGCCGTCCGAGAGGACCTCCCAGACGCGCTCGGGCGTGGTCTCGACGAGTCGGGTGTTGGTACTCATGCCTCGCAGGTACCCACCGACGCGCGCCACACACCCCGCCGCGGTGGCCGCGTGGTTGCCGGAATCGCCTACGCTGCGTGGTGACAACAGTTTTCGACAGTGAGGATGCGAGCCCATGTGCTCTCCGGTCCCGTGCAGGCAGTGCGGCAAGACGACGTGGCGAGGATGCGGCGAGCACGTCGACCAGGTCCGTGCGGCGATCCCGGCCGACCAGTGGTGCGGTCACGAGCAGGACTAGGCTGATCCGGTGACCATGCTGGATCTCGCGGTGCTCGCCACCCAGGAGATCGACCCCAAGGGCAACCAGTCGATCGGCTGGCTGGCCGGCCTCTACACGCTCGGGCTGTTCATCGTGATCGGCCTGCTGCTGTGGTCGTTCACCAAGATGGCGCGGAAGGCGCGCGAGCCGTGGGAGGGCGAGGACACCGACGCCCGCCGGCCCGAGGACGATCCGCCGGCGCCGTGACCGACCTGCCCCGCCTCTGGCACGAGTTCGTCGAGGCGCACCCCGAGTTCGCCGACGAGCGCCCGGAGGTCGAGCCGTTCGGCGACACCCCCGAGATGGCCGACCGCCTCGGGCAGCTGGTGCTGGACGGAACGAAGCGCGCCACCGCGGGACCCGTCGAGGAGGGCGTGCCCCCGGACGGAGCGCACTGGGTGCTGCTCGACGGTCGCGGTGAGGCCGTGGCCGTCATCCGCACCACCGAGATCCGCATCGGCCGGCTCGACTCCGTGGACGATGCGTTCGCCTGGGACGAGGGCGAGGGCGACCGCACCCGCGACTGGTGGCTCGACGCCCACCGCGGCTACTTCCGTCGCCGCCTCCCGCACGTGACCGACTTCGACGCGCTGCCCACCGTCTTCGAGCGGTTCACCGTTGTCTGGCCGCCCGCGCTGGCTGACTGATCGGGGCGCCGTGACCGAGCTGACGACCGAGCGCCTGACACTGCGCCCGTGGACGCCCGCCGACCGCGAGCCGTTCGCCGAGCTCAACGCCGACCCCGAGGTCATGGAGCACTTCCCGTCCACGCTGGACCGCGCGGGCAGCGACGCCCTCGCCGACCGCATCGAGACCCGCATGGCGCACCAGGGCTGGGGCCTGTGGGTCGTGGAGGCGCCCGACCGCCGCTTCGCCGGGATCGCCGGGCTCAATCCAGTGCCGCCGGAGGTCCGTTCGCTGCTGCGCGGTACGCCCCCGGTCGAGGTCGGCTGGCGCTTCGCCCGCTGGGCCTGGGGCCACGGCTGGGCCACCGAGGCCGCCACCGCCGCCGCGCGCCACGGCTTCGACATGCTCGGTCTGGTGGAGATCGTGTCCTTCACCGCCACCGGCAACCTGCGCTCGCGCGCGGTCATGGAGCGCCTCGGCATGACCCGCGACGAGGCCGACGACTTCGACCACCCGGCGCTGCCTGTCGACAGCCACCTGCGTCGCCACGTGCTCTACCGCCTGCCCCGGTAGCCGCGGCGTGGCCAACCGGGTGGCCAACCGGCTCGTGCTGGCTGTTTTTCCACAGCGAGCCTGCACGTGGGTTGTCGTGGGACCGCGACGTCGGGAGGCTGTCGTCCGAGCGAGCGACTCCTACGCTCGCCGGTCGAATCGGGGGGATTCACATGCTTGGTAGCCGCGTGGGCAAGAGGGACACACGTTGTCAGGTCGGGCTGGTCGTCACCTTCGTCGCCGTGATGTTCTTGGGCCTTGTCAGCCCTTCGCCGGCCGGAGCGGCCGGTGCCTGCGGGGACCGCTCGCTGAACTCGATCAAGAGGTACTACCCCACGAAGGCAGGGAAGGTCCCGCTTCGCTGTGGCTTCCACAACCATGAGGAGAACAAGGGCTTCGGGGTGCGACACCTTGATGCTCGAGGACGATACAACGTCTGGTTTCAAGGCATGATCGGTGCGACGCTCGAAAGTCCAGCGTCGATCAAGCGCGAGGGGACGACGTTCATCTACCGCACGAAGTACTTCACCAACTGCGACCCGGTGTACCGGTTCAAGGTCGTCGTTCAGACGAAGAACATCGGCGGAACGAAACTCATGCGTGGTGTCATCACCGCCTACCAGGAGAAGAGGAAATGATGGCCAAGCGGGATCTCATCTCTGAGTTCAGGACACTGCGCGACCTGTTGGTCGGTGTGCAGCGCACGGATGACAACGGCCCGGTCCTCACGATCGAGGACGTGGTCGTCGTGTCCGAATCGGCCGACGTCATCGAGGGCCGCGTCCTCTTCACCGACTACCGCGCTGCCGGTCGTCCTGCGGGGACGTCCGACTTTCACTACGAGGTCAAGCAACTCGCGGTGGACGGGCCCGAGGATGCGGCGGACCTGCTGATCGTCAATCTCGAGGAAGAGGTCCTCGCCATCGACTGATGGGAGTCACGGCTTCGTGCCGAGCACAAGACTCGGCGACCGGCGGCGCGACCTCAGACCGCCATTACGTCGGCATGTGATCTGTCGCCCGCCCCGGTAGCGTGACGAAATGGCCAATCGACTCGCTCAGTCCCAGTCGCCGTACCTCCTGCAGCACGCGGACAACCCCGTCGACTGGTGGGAGTGGGGGCCGGAGGCGCTGGCGGAGGCCGAGCGCCTCGACCGGCCGATTCTGCTGAGCGTGGGCTACGCCGCCTGCCACTGGTGCCATCAGGGTAAGCGCCTCGTGGAATCTCCGGACGAAGTCGCGATTTTGCTTTGATTCCACGGTTTTTCTTGGGTGCCCAGTTTCGCACGATTTCGCCGAATATCGCCACTTTCGGGCCCTCGTGTATCACTTTCGTGTATCACTCGGCCGGCGAAGGCTTGGCTCTCCCCCACGTTGAGTAGCCATGTGCCTATCAAAGGAATCTACTCAACTTCTGCTGATGGGTCGGCCTCCCAGGCCGGAACCGAGGAGGTCGGCAAGCAAGTTCGCCCCCGTCACACTGATGCTGTTCGACGGAGCCAACGGCCTCGGGCGCGAGTACCGCCTTCGTGACGCTCGCGTGGCCAGATCGGGGGAGGCCGGAGGGCCACGGCGCCGGCGTCTGAACTGTCGAGGGACTTAACACGTTCTGGTGACGTGTTAAGGATTGCTGTACTTCTTAACACGTCGCGCGGACCTCGAACTGAGTCGATGGCTACCCGGACGGAAGGCCGGGGCGTCACGGTGGACCTCCAAGTGCGAAGGCCACGGCTTCCCGTGGCTTTGTCCGCTACCCGGTGGCGAGGAAAGGCCGGATCATTTCGGCTGCCTCGACGAGTCTGTAGCGCGTCGCAAGTTCGTCCAGAACCTCAGCGGGTTGGTAGGTCGGATTGCGGTAGCGCGCCGTCATGGTGATCAGTGAGGCGGTCGCGCGCGCTGGGGCGACCGAGACAGTGTTCGTGATGAACTCCGCAGCGGTTTGGACTTCGATGTGTTGCGGGAGCCGGTCGCCGGGGAAGTCCTTGAGATTGTCCGTGACGATGACGCCGGCGCCTCCGAGAACCGCCGCGGCTGCCACGTGCTCGTCGTCGGGGTCGGGCAGGCCGAACGTCCCTACAAGTGACTCCCATCCGGTGACGATGGCGTCATCGAACACGTCGCGCATACGGTCCATCAGGTCTTCCGTGCGCGCAACGGCGTCCTCAACCGTCGCACCGCGACTGACGAGCTTCAGTGCTTCATGTTCGTGCAGTTCGTCGAGGACGGCTTCACTCCACAGTGGTCGATACAGGCCGTCGGCGGCGAGCGAGAGCAGGAAGTCGCGTTGCAGGCTCGGCCAGAGTGCATTGGTGTCGAGGAAGGCCGAGAACATGAGCCGACCTTGTCAGTTGCTGGTCCGAGCCTGGCGACGGGCCGCGATCGCAGCGCGGACCCGATCGACCTGTTCCGCCGTCACCTCTGGCGCATCGTCGGGGGCGTAAATGTCCTCGACGGCCATCTCCATCAACAGCGCGTACTGGGCCTCGCGGCGTCGGGACTTGCAAGCGAGCACGTCATCAAGCTTGATCATCCGACGGCGAGTGCCGGGCGTCTCGGCGGGAAGCTCACCCGAGTCGATCAACTTGATCACCGTGGGCCGGCTGACCCCGAGCAGGTCGGCGGCCTGTTGCGTCGTGAGCAGCGTGTTCTGCGGAGCGATTGAGACAGCCTTGCCGAGGGCCATGGCTTCGACGACTTGCAGCAAGGCGCTGTAGACGGACTCGGGAAGTTCAACCTGATCGCCCTCGCCCGGGCCCGCCAAGAAGTAGCGGTCGGCTGGACGGCTGCCGCGGGCATCCTCGTGAGCCTTGATGAAGCTCAGGACCTCGGCGACCCTGTCCTCAGCGGTCGGCACGTAGGTCTGCTGATCGAGTGGCTGCGCGGACATGATGTCTCCTTCTTTCGAAGAAAGCGTAACAGGGTTTCGTTTCTTTCGAAAGCCCAGATTACGTCCAGTCGATGGTTCGGCTCTTCTATTCGATGTCCTCGACCAGCGCGGACAGTGCGTCGCTGTCGAGTCGCTGCTCCTTGTCGGCCACACCATCGACCAGACGAACGCCCTCTTCGGCGAGGAGATCGGACGGAACGCGTGTGTCGCTCGGATCGGACCACGCGAACCCAGCAGCGATGCGCCCATCGGAGGTCAGCACCCTCCACGCGTACGAGCACTGCTGGCAGCGTGTGATGTGAGTGCCAAGGGGTTGTGGGGCCGTCCCGACCGCATCGGCAAGGTCGCTGTATGAGGTCCACGTCCCGGCAGGCAGCGCCGCCAGGATCTCGTGGAGTCGCGACCAGTCGAAGCCGCTCGGTTGGTCGGCCTTGTCTCCGCGGTACTGGGCTCGGACATCAGCAAGCCTGCGTCCGTCGGCGAGGTACCAGAAGGTCCAGCCATTGGTGGGCTTGCCGCCCTTGGCGTAATGCCCCGCACTGGACGGCGTCGAGAAGTGCTTCCCGTCATGGCTGATCTGGCCGTCCGGGAGCACCGTTGCCTCCTTGCCTTCCCATTTGCCGGCACGAGAGGAGAGCACTGTGCCGGGGGCGAGGAGCCCGGCAGCAACGAGGTGCTTCACCTCAACCCATGCAATCTCCTTCGCGGGAGCGTCGCTGATGGCACCGAGGTGGCCATTCGGGACCGGCCACACCTCGAGGATGAGATCGGTCAGCGCCCCGGTGCGCGCGTCGATCGCCGTCTCGTCCCACGAATCGCTGTCCCGGAAGTTTCGGTTGAGGAGCATAACGTCATCCGCGATGATCCGTTCCCGCTTCACGTGCCAGGGTCCGTTCGAGACTTTGCTGTTAAGGCTCGTGGTCAAGAGCGTCAAGTTGCCCAGCCGGTGGACGTGCTCGCCTCGGGCCAGCTCGGCTTCCAGCCCATCAACATGCCAGTGGGACTCCCACTTCTGGGGGAGAACGTGCTCGATCGGGTACCCGAGCCGCGCGACCTGGGGATATCCATGACGTGCCCGCAGGTGATCTTCGATGGCCTCGAGATAGAACCGGATCCGGCCGCGGGAGTAGCGGCGGTAGGACTGTTCGGTGGCGAGATGGGTGCGGATCTCGTCGTCGCCTGGCCAATAGGTGGAGGCAACGTTGAGGCGGCCGAGATGGTGCTCCACGCTCTCGGCGAGGTTACCCGGTTCCGTCGTCCGATTGACCTTGATGATGTCGGCCACGATGCGCCCAAGGTCACCAGACGAGAGCCGAAGAATCTGTCGGCGCACGATCCACGACTCCAACATGGCGACCACACGGTCGGCGACGTCGGCCGGGATTGGGAGCGCCGGGTCGTAGAGCCAGATGATCGCTGGCTTGAGGAGCTCCACCCCTGCGGCGGTCATTCGGTAGAACGCCATCTCCGGCCGGGTGAGGATCCTGGAGCTATCGGCGGCGTGCTCTGTCCAGGTTCGGTAGAGATCGGCTTGGGCCTTGATGGCGAGCAGGAGATCGCCCATCTTCGTGTTCGACTCGTAATCGACGTACGTCTTGAACCGAATGAAGGTCTGTCTCGGGCTGACCTCGTCACCGAGACGGCTCGTGAGCCATTGGCTGAGGAACATCGAGCTGCGGCTCATGGTGTGGCGGCCGACGCTGACCTCCTGCTCCCAGAACTTCGATTCGAACGGCCAGTCCTCCGCGTAGGCCCTACGCGTGTCCACACCTTCCGCGTCGAGACGCTGAAAGACGAAGTTCTTGATGAGATCCGCGGCGGTCAGGGGCGTGCCGCGGGCGTTGAGCGTCTCGAAGATCTCCTGCGAGTTCTCCTGGGCCAACAGATCGATCACGACCAGCTGGAGACCCTGGCTCACGGCCTGCGTGAGGGCGTCAGCGCGGACACGCGCCTGTTCCCCCTTGCCGAGCCATTCGTCGACACGGGCGGCGAAGAAGGCGTGGGCGCGCGTGATCCGCGACCCGGCGTGCTTCAGCGTCTCGTGAACGACGGGCGCCTCGGCGTCCATCACCTCGCGGAAGGCCTCGCCGTCGAGGTTGGTGTGGGCGAGCTTGAGGCTCGCGTCGACGACCCCAGCGAATTCGGGGTTGTGGGTCAGCTTGCTGAACTGATCGGCGTGACCGTCCAGGCCTCGGGTCTCGAAGATCGTGGCCGTCGCGTCGATGAAGAGCTGCAGTGTCGTGAGCCGCTGCTGTCCATCGATGACGTTCTTCGAGGGCACCGTTCCCGTCTGGGCATCGAGGGCCTGGAGCACGACAGCGCCGAGGAAGTGTGTCGGTTGGGCGTACGGATCCCTGACACGAAGCTCCGCCAGCCGCGAGATGTCCTGCCACAAGGGCAGCCACTGCTCTGTCTCGTCCCACACGTAGGGCCGCTGAAACAGCGGCACCACAAGGTGCTGGGGGAGGTAGAACACGGCCTGCGGAGTGAGCACGTCGGTCTTCACGTTGGGCAGGCTAACGCTGGCCGCTGACGTATTCGATCTGCCGTGCCGATGGGTTCGGCTCGCCTGAGCGTGTCACGCGGGTCGGCGGCGTCGCTTCGGCTGCGGGAGGAGGTCGCTGACGTTCGACTGGCTCCTCTCTCGCTCGACGGCAGTCAGTGCGGCCTCGGCGAGCTTCAGCTGACGTTCCTCCCAGGCCATCAATTGGTCGAGGCGCCAGCGGTCAGGGTGCCGGACTACGGGCGGCGGGATCATCTCGCGGTCCTTGAGGTTCTGGTAGCCGCGGGTCTTGCCCCAGCCGTAGCGGCGCAGGACGTCACCGGCGGAGAGGAAGACGTGACGCGGGTCGTCGTCGGTCGTGGCCATGGCGATCAGTCCACCTTCCGGATCCGGGCGGCGGGCGCCGAGGCGAGCCGTTGGTGACGAATCCAGCGGCGCACGTCGCCAACGGTGGTGAAGAGCCGGCGACCGAGCTTGAAGAACTCCGGGCCGGTGCCGGTCTGGCGCCACCAGCGAAGCGTGTTCTCCGGCGTCTGCAGGATGTCTGCGACCTCATCGAGGGTCAGCAGGTCGTCGTCGTGCCGCTCGGGAAACGGTACGTCGGGGGAGGGGTGGTGTCTGGTCATGGGTGCCTCCTGGCGTCGATCGGCGATTGCCGACGATTGGACGGGTGAGGGGACACGTCGCACCGAGTGCTGGTGGCCTCTCGCCAGGAAGGTGCGCATCGGGTTCCAACTGTCGCGTTGACGCGGCCCGTCGGGCGGTCTCCGGCGGGCGTCCGAACGGCTCAGCGGGAGGTTCGCACGATCCGCGTGGCGAGGTCGACGAGGGTCTGCGCCCGACGGACGAGTAGTTCTCGAAGCGCCTTCTCTGCGGTTGCAGCTTCGGGTCGGGTCCCGAGCGCCGTCCGCAGTTCCTGGGCTGACTTCGCGTGGTCCTTGTCCTTGCTCGTGGCGCCCGTGAGCATGGTGATGATCGCGTCCTTGGCGCTGATGCCGGCGTGGATGGCGTCGCCAGCGGCCGGGGTGGCACGCTCGAGATCGAGGTTGTCCTGGGCGGAGGCGAGGTACTCCTGGGCTTTCGTCAGGTAGCGGCGCGCGTAGTTTGCGCTTTCGGCCGATGTCATGACGCCCCCCGGCGGTCGAGGCGCGGCGGCGAGCCGACCAACGGAAGTCCGTCACGCAGGATCTCCGCGACGACCGGCTCGCGATCCTTCGGTGCGCGGGTGAACTCCTCGTTCGTCAGGTGGAGGACGTCGCAGCTGTTGCCGATTCGTTCCTCAACGGCCTGCTGCAAGTCTGCGCGCCCGTCCCAGTTCTGCGGCGCGATCACCGCGAGGTCGATATCGCTGTCGGCGTGTGCCTCTCCTCGGGCGACAGATCCGAACGCGATCACGGCTTCGACGCCGGGGGCGGCATCGCGAACCACCCGGGTCAGCGCCTCGATCGGACTGGCCAGGGCTCGCAGTGGTGCGATCGACTCGTGTCGGTCGTTGATCCGGTGCACGCCGGCGCGCCCGATCGTTTCGGTCGTGATGACTCCTACCTGTTCAAGGTCTCGGAGCGCCTGCTGGACCGCGCCCAGACTGTGGCTTCCGACAAGGGCGTGGATGCGCCTGCCGGTCAATGGAGCGCCGGTCCGCAGCAGCGCGGCGAGGACGGCGCCGCGAGCTCCGGGCATCAGGCCGCCGAACGGCTCGCCGAAGTTCATATGAGCATTTTAGTGTTCATATGAACGTTCATCTAGTCATCAGGTCAAGCGACTCGCAAAGGCGAGGGAGAGCAGGTGTTGCGGTGCCGGCGAATCGCCGGCACCGGGGTGACCTGCGGAAATGGGGTTGCGGTGGAGGCGATTCGCCACCGCCAGCGTGACCTGTGGAAACGGCGTTTGTGGTGCCGCCGATTCGGCGGGACCGACGCGACCTGCGAAAACGCCAGTTACGGTGATGTCGATTCGGCACCACCGCCGTGACCTGCGCAAACGTCAGTTTGGCGCGAATCACGCCGGCCGTGGACGTCTTCGATCGCGGTTCGAATCATCTCGACGCCAGACTCCACCCTTCGACGATGCGCCGGCCTACCGCCTCCTGTCAAGCCTCGAATCGCAGCCAATTTAGCGACTCGTGTCAGATCGTGACAGGTATGGACATTCAGCTGCATCCACACACATTCAGAACTCGAGTCCCGGCACCGAGGTCGGCGGCGTCGGCGGGTTCGCGGGCGCAGGCAGGGGCGTCCTCGCTGGACGTCGTCGACCGATGTACCGCGGCGGCGCCTTCGGCCCGAACCTGTCGATCGCCTCGGCTGCTGCGGCGCGGGCGTGGGTGGGTCCGAGGTCGGCACGTTCGCGACCGAACACGTCGACCCACTGCTGGCGCGCTTCCTCGACCGATCCGGCGACGAGGTGGGCGACGTTGCGCTCCCGGCCCCGGGTCATGCCGACGTAGGCCGAGGCCGCGCCGGTGTGCTCGCCGACGAGGACGTGCGAGACCGGCACGGTCGAGCCCTGCGCGCCGTACGCGGTGGTGGCGTAGGCGAGCTCGACGTGACGGTGCACGTACTCCCGCGGCAGGACGCGCCGACCGGTTGCACCGCGGACGGTGAGGCCTGCGCTGTCGCAGGCGAGCACGGTCCAGGTCTCGCGGTTGGCGACATCAACGGCGTGGTCGTTGCGCCTTGTCGCGATCGTGTCGCCGACACCGATCCGCTCACCCGAGGACGTGATGATGCCGTCGGTGACCTCGCCGTTGTCCCGCAGTATGCGGTGAGCCAGCGCGTTGATCCTCGCGACCTGCTCACGGGTGTCGGCCACCACGAGGTCGCCGCAGGTGGCCCGGGCGGTCAGGGCCGCTTGGCGCTCGACGTCGCTGGGGTGCAGGACGATCTCGCCACGACGCAGCAGCTCGTCGAACACCTCGCCGGGCTTCTCGCCGGTGCGCATCCGCAGCGAGAGCGAGGCATAGGCGGGATCGGCGAAGCGGCGGACGCCGTCGAGTTGGGTGACCCGATTCGGCGCGTAGCGGACGGCGAGGTCAAGGACGCCGCCGCGACCGACGGCGGGGAGCTGGTGCCGATCGCCCACGAGCAGGACCGTGGCCCGGGACTCGTCGGCGAGGCAGAAGAGGGCGCGAGCGGTGTCCTGGTCGAGCATCCCCGCCTCGTCGACCACCAGCACGTCACGGGGATTCAGCCGGGCCGACGGGAGGGGTTCGGCTGGCCGGCGGGTCCACCGGCCGTCCTCGTCCCAGCGGTAGCCGTGTTGGTGCAGCAGCCACGCGACGGACTGGGCGACGGTGCCGACCTCGGTCGCGGCGACCTGGGCTGCCCTGCGGGTCGGGCTGACCAGCAGCATTCGGTGACCCTGCGCCTCGACGGCCTGTCGCGTCGCGGCCAGTCGGGAGGTCTTGCCCGCGCCCGCCGCACCTTCGACGACCGTGATCGTCTGCGCCTCCGCACGACGGGTGATTCGGTCGACGATCTCGTGCTCGACGGCGAGCACCTCGCTCGAGGTCAGGGTGCGCACGTGCTCAGGAGTGTCGGTGCGATCGAGCAGGGGACGGGAGGCGGTAACGACGCGTTCGGTCAGGTCCTCGGCCAACTCACGCCGCACGGTCGCGTCGATGACTCCGCCCGTGGCGGCGATCAACTGCTCGACCTCGCCGCGCGCATCGGCGGAGTTCCACGCCGACCTCCGGGCACCCAACCGCACCAGCGCGACCCTGACCAGGGCGGCGCGGTTTAGCGCCCCGGGCCGCAGCAGCTGCGGGGGCATCGTCGGAGGGTGGTGCCTCGCGCACCCGAGCTCATGGAGCTCGTCGACCCAGCGCTCGCGCAGCGCCTCACCGGAGGTCGGCACGACCTTGTCCGGGCGAGCATCCGCCCAGGCGCGCCGATCCCACGCCTGCCGCAGGATCGGCCCGGGTTGCTCGCCCGGATGGTCCGAGCGCCACTGGGCCTCGTAGGTGTCGATGTTGGACTCGATCTGCCGCGCCCGCGCGCTGAACGCCCCGACGTAGGACGCGAGCTCGCGGACCTCGCCGGACTCGGGGTCGAGACTCAGTCCGTGCGTGGCCAACGCGTCCCGGAACGAGGGGTGGGTCATGACGGCGGCGTGACCGATCCCGTTGATCGCGTCGAGGCTGTCGCGCACACCGACGGTGTGCAGGCCCCGCCACGTGCCCGCGGCGAACACGCGCGCGTTGATCTGGAGGTGCAGGTGACGGTGGGGGTCGCCGGCCCGGGAGGTGAAGTGGCGGATGACAGCGGCCTCGATCTGCTCGACCGGCGCCTGCACCTGGCGGCCCCGCGGACCAACCCGCGTCGTCGCATGGGAGGCGAGCCAGCCAATGATCTCCTCGGCCGCGGCCAGTTGGGCTGCGTCGTAGGCCGCGGCGACCTCGGGGTGCAGGGCGGCAGCGAGCGACCACGTCTTCGGTCCGTTGACCGTGACCTCGACGAACCGCACGGCCTGGTCGTCGTTCCGCAGTCGCCCCTTCGGCTTGTCGGTCTCGACCTCGACTCCAGCGACCCACCGCTCGTAGGTCGGACCGTCCATGTCCGGCCGCCGGTCGAGGCCGTCCGCGCTGACTACGAACCGCATCGCGAGGCCGCTGCCCTCAGCCAGGTAGTAGTCATCGGCGCGCGACCGATCCGCCTCGACGTAGTGCCGCGCCGCTGCCGCTGACCCTCGGTAGATCTTCACTCCACCGTGCACTTGAACCGCCCCGTCGACAACCATCAACAACCGCTGAATCATTGGAAAGTAGGGCTGAAGAGTCTTTGCCCCTACGAACTTTCGTAGCATGCGTGCCGCCTGTTGGGGAGGCCGAGGAGCCCGATGCGACGGCGAAATCCTGACCCGTCAACGACCGTCGACGGAGGTTGGGTGCGGACGTACTCGCGCATGTCCCAAACTCAGACGAAGGTGACCTCGTCGTCGCTAGGCTCGGGCGATGAGCGAAGCGATCCGCCCGGCAGAGTTGATGCGGAAGTCTGTGATCAGCGAGGAACTCTCCGGTAAATTCTTCGTTCCCTCGTATCAGCGCGGCTATCGGTGGGGCGAGTCCGAAGTGGTCAAACTCCTCGATGACATCAAGACCAGCGTCGTGGATGTTGTCAGTCCCCGGAGTTACTACCTGCAGCCCATCGTGGTGATGAGACGCGAGTCCGAGGGCGATTGGGAACTGATCGACGGCCAACAGAGGTTGACGACGCTGTTTCTGATCCTCAAGTGCATTCGCGACAACGGGTGGCTGCCGGGCGCCAATGTCAATTACGAGATCTCGTATGAGACGCGCCCGAACAGTCGTACTTACCTACAGTCGGAGCCACTCGATCCCGAACTGCGGCACGAGAACATCGACTTCCACCACATCTACTCGGCCTACCAAGCGATCGACGCATGGTTCAGGAGCCAGCCGGACCAGCAGCAAGCAGCAATCGACATCCGCACCGCACTGGCGAAACACGTCTACGTGCTCTGGTACGAGGCCCCGCAGGGCACGGACCGGAACGAGTTGTTCCGGCGACTCAACGTGGGTCGAATTCCGCTAACCGACGCTGAACTAATCAAGGCACAGATTCTCTCTGGACTCGGAGACAGTGGGAATAAAGCCGAGCGGCAGGAGCAGGTTGCGGTTCAATGGGACGCCTTCGAGCGTGAGTTGCGTGATTCCGAGTTGTGGGCGTTCATTACCGGGTCCAACGAGGAATGGCCCACGCACATGGACCTGATCTTCCGGGCCATGGCCGGTAGCGCCGAAGGGAACGAATCGATTCGATATTGGGTGTTCGAAGAACTGCGGCCCAGGATCGAGAAGTCAGCGAGCGACTTCTGGCGCGATGTTGTGCGTATGCACGGGACCATCGTCGGGTGGTTCCACGACCACGAGCTCTACCATCACGTGGGTTACCTGGTTGCGACCGGAGACAAGTACGAGTTCGAGCGCATCGTGGAACTCGCTGACGGACGAACTAATCGAGAATTCCGGCGAGGGTTGGTCGAACGCGTCAGGGACCGGATCGGGCCCCGCACGCGCACAGACCTTGATGATCTGAATTACGAGCAGCGGCTGAGGGATTGCTCTCGGGTTCTACTTCTGATGAACGTCGCCACCGTCCTCAAGCGCGATAACGAGAACGACAGGTTCTCCTTCCGCGCCCACGCCAATGGAGATTGGAGTGTCGAGCACATCCACGCTCAGAGTGCCGCGGCGCTGAACCGCGAAGTTCAGTGGCGGACCTGGCTCTCGTCGCACAAACGGGGGCTTGAGGCCCTTTCGCATGATGCGTCAATTAGCAACAGCGAACTCATCGAGAAGATTGACGACGTCTTGGCGGCATCCGAACTCAAACGAGAAGTCTTCAGACATCTCGAGGACGAGATCCTCGCTGCTTTCGCTGACGCGAGTGATTCGGCGCTTGGCGATGACGTGCATCTTCTGCCGAATCTCGCGCTTCTCGACAGGGGCCACAACAGCGCGTTAGGAAACTCCGTGTTCGAGGTGAAACGCCAGGCAATTCTCCGACTTGATCGGGAGGGAGACTACATCCCGCCCTGCACCCGGAACGTCTTCCTCAAGTACTACACGAGTGATGCAGATCAGCAGATCCACCTGTGGGGGCCTCAAGACAGACATGCGTATTACGACGCCATGCGTGAGGTGCTCGAGCCCTATCTCGTTCCAGAAGAACAGGAGGGAGTGACCTCATGAGGGGATTCCCCACGACTTACACGTCACTCTTCGAAACCTCCGACGGAGACCGGCCCACCATCACAGGTATCGAGATCCCGATCATTCAACGTGACTATGCACAAGGTCGCCGCGACAGCGAGACGACCGTGATCAGACGGGACTTCCTGAGCGTTTTGATTCGTGCCCTCACAACGGCCGAGTCGGTGGCGCTCGACTTCGTCTATGGGGAGGTTGAAAATGGAACGCTCAAGCCTCTCGACGGTCAGCAACGCTTGACTACGCTGTTCCTGCTCCACTGGTACGTGGGCTCCAGAGCGGGGACTGTGGACTCAGAGCAATCCTGGACGCACTTCCGGTACACGACTCGGTTGAGCGCTGAGTACTTCTGTCGTGAACTTGTCGCTAACCCGTGGACGCACGACGACGGTGTTCCCGTGGACTGGATCACGGATCAGAGCTGGTACTTGTTCCCGTGGCGCACCGACCCGACGATCCAAGCGATGCTCGTGATGATCGCGTCGATCCATGAGCGACTGTCGGAAGAAGCGCACGACTTCCGGGCGATCTGGGAGCGACTTGCCTCGCCGGACAGCGAAGCCATCTCGTTCCTGTTCCTCCCGATCGAGGACATGGAGTCGGGCGATGACCTCTACATCAAGATGAATTCAAGGGGTAAACCGCTCACCGAGTTCGAAGTGTTCAAGGCGCGTCTCGAGAAGGTGCTGGAGCCGACAGATCGCCACAAGGAACTTACTGAGAAGTTCGACCGTCAATGGTCCGACCTGCTCTGGCACTACGACGACGGTGATTGCTCCATCGACACCGAGTTCATGCACTATCTCGCGTTCATCATCGACGTCTGTGAATGGCGCCGAGGATCCACTCGAAGTACAGGCTCGCTCTTGGAACGAGCTGAACGGCTTTTCGTGGGGTCGGATGAATCATCCGAAAGCGACCGCGCGTTTCTCTTCTTCGCCTTCGACACGTGGGTCAGCGGTGAACCTCGAGATGATGTGCCTGATCGCCTACTCGGTGAGCTTTTCTCCGTTGCTGGTAGCGCCAACGCGGGACTCCGGCTTTTCGAGTCTCAACACGCGAACTTGTTCGGGGCTTGTTTACGAGGTTACGGAAGCAACCAATTTTCGCTGGCGGAAACGCTTCTGCTCTTCGGAGTGCTCGTCTTTCGTCAGGCGTGCACGGATGAGCCGATGGAGGTCCTGGTTAAGCGCCTCCGCTCGCTTCGCAACCTCGCCGAATCGGCGCCCAACCAAGTGCAGAGTGCCTACATGCCCGAACTCGTCGAGGCGACTACGCGCCTCATGCGTGACGGAGAATTGGACGGGCTCAAGAGGTTCAGCCAGACGTGGATCGATGACGAGAAGGAAAAGTGGAACCTGCTGCATCGTCACCCGGAACTGACGACATCGGTTCACGCGTTGGAAGACCACCCGCTGCTCAGGGGGCGACTTCTCGCTTTCGAGTTGGACCCTTCGAGCATCGAGCGTCATAGCGGTGCGTTTCGGAAGGCGACGGCCGGGGACGCCCTGGAGACATTCGCCTCGGCGCTTCTCGCCAAAGGCGACTACTCCCGAGCAGTGTCGTCTGCGAAGCGTCAATTTGGTGTCCGTGGGCAGCGTTCTGACGGAGGTTCGTGGAGGGATGTGTTGACGCTCGGAACCCGGGAGACGAATGGACGCCTTCGCACCGCGCTGGGCACTCTCCTCGACGACGTTGCAGGCAGTGATGCTCCGGCATCGAAGTCGTTGAGACGCGTGGCGGATCGGTGGCTCCTGACACAGGAATCCGAACGGACGTTCAACTGGCGCTGTTATTTCGTGCGCTACTGGAGCATGCTCGACTCGCCTCGGGGGAATTACGTCGGCGACTTCGGATCGACCGAAGGGCCGGCCAATTACGACATAGACATGCTGCACGGCGGGGACTACCGGTCGTCGTTCACCGACCCGTATCTCCTGGCGATCTGGACGGAGTCTGGACGACCCGGAGGTCTACACAAGCCAGACTTCCGAAGCTGGGACTACACCGGGAATGAGCAAGCGATGATTCTTGCCGAGTCTGGCCTGGGTGTTCGCAACATTGATGTCGGGTTCGAAATCGTCTTGCCCGAGGAGTCGGTCCAGGCCGAAGCAGCAACGGCCCTTCTTGCGCCATTCGGGCTGGAGAGCGATGGACGACTTCGTGTGAGTCAAGACGACCGAGGCATCGATACTGAAGACCGGGTACAGAAGGGCGTTCAAATCGTCCGGGCACTTCTCGATCACGGACTTTGAATGACAGTCGAGCTTGGCCGGATCCCGTTCCCGGTCGATCCTCTATGAGGAACGGCAGAGTTTCAAGATCCGTGGTCGGTCGTGCTTACGACGGAACTGTGCGCAGGCTCGCCTTCCGTTTCCGCACGGGACGGGTCCGGCCAAGGAGACACTTGGTCGGTGAGTGAACGTATGCCGCCGGCCGGATCGCAAGCAGCGACGGGCGCGACCCTGTCGCACGAAGCTAACGATCGACGATCCGGCGCGAGGGTTCGCTGGCCTTGGATTCTTGCGGTGGTCGTGGCGCTCGCGGTGGGCGCCGCGTACGGGATCACGACGGTGCCCGAGAAGTTCGGCCTCGACTTTGGCGCGGCCGACAAGGATGGTGACGGCCTCACGGACAAGGTCGAACGATCTGGATGGATCACTCGGGACGGGAATGAATACCGCACCGATCCCAGCAAAGCCGACACCGACGGTGACGGACTCACCGATGGGGACGAGGCAGGTGAGTTGGTCTCGGGCTCGTCCGCCACGGCCGGCGTCGTCGGGACCAAAACCGATGGTGCGGCCGACTCGAACCAGAACCTGTACGTCGGCTACTCCAATCCACTTCTCGCCGACACTGATGGCGACGGGCTCGATGATGCCGCGGAGGCGGATCTGAGCCTCGATCCGTTTAACCGGGACACCGACGACGACGAGATCGAGGACGGGCCAGAGGTCCAAGTCATCGGCACCGCTCCCGATGTTGCCGACACCGATGGTGACGGATTCGACGATGGTTACGAGGACGCCAATCGGGAGAAGCAAGGTCTGAACCCGCTGTCTGCTGACGTCAAGGTGAGCAAGTGGACCTACGCAGGCGACTACGCCAAGGGCTCCCTTGCCGGTGACCTCTGGCGAGAGGACTCGATGGCGTGGCTGGCTGGAAACCTCACCTCAGGGGCTTCCAGCTCCATTCCCATCATCGGGACTGTTGTCGGTGGCGTCACGGACGTGCGCGATGCGATTGGATCCGCCATCCACGCCGACTGGGTGGGCTCTGGTTTCAGCGTGGTCGGTGCGATTCCAGGCGGCGATGCTGTCGCGATTCCCGGCAAGACGGCCAAGTTCGTTGCTCGAAACCCCGAGCTGGCTGCTGTGGTGGCGGCGAGCATCGCCGCGCTGCCCAAGGTCTCGGACGAGATCAAGTTCAAGGCGGTCAAAGCGGCCACCCCAGGGGCGAACGATCTGGTGGGCGCTGGCGCCAGCAAGAGTGCGCTCCTGCAGCTGTCGAAAGGCAGAACGGACCTTGATCGCGTCGCAGCCGTCACTGAGCGCTCGGGATACGTCAAGGGCACCTCATCGACTTTCCTCCCGACGAAGGCATCGAAATTGAAGCCAGGACCGGCGGGTGAGAGGGCGCTCGAGGATGAGCTCCGCAAGCGAGGTGCGGACATCAACACGCAGGTCGTCGCGAAGACCAAGGGTTGCCTCGAGGTCTGCAATGCCCTGTACCGACGCTTCGACGTCGTGTCCAAGGGGATCGCCCATGAGGCGAAGGTCGGAAACGTCCCGTGGAGTCCGGCTGTTGCGAAGCAGATCCAGTCGGATGCCCACCTGATCAAGACGGGGGAGATCAAGGGCGCCCATTGGCACTTCTATCCAAGCGCCGGCTCCAACACGCTCGGGGCGGACCTCAGGGTCTTCGATCTCCTGGACGAGCTAGGGATCCCGTTCACCATCCACATGCCCAAGTAAAGCGTCGTTGGGGTGTCGGATCGCCCGCGCGCGCGCCGAGCGCTTGAGGTACGTTCCCGCCATGGCGAAATACCCCAGGGTCCGTGAGCAGCACATTGCAGTGTTCGGTGAGAGCGGCTCGGGAAAGACCGTCTT
Source organism: Aeromicrobium sp. JP4 (assembly GCF_054957925.1). Taxonomy (NCBI): domain Bacteria; kingdom Bacillati; phylum Actinomycetota; class Actinomycetes; order Propionibacteriales; family Nocardioidaceae; genus Aeromicrobium; species Aeromicrobium sp. JP4. The sequence continues at coordinate 1,316,468 of NZ_CM143290.1, read as the reverse complement.
GGTCTCCTCGTTTTACGGGCCTGCGCAGGCCGGCGCGAAATCGAACGACCTGTGGGACTTGGTTGCCGACGAAACAGGTCAGGGCAACCGGCTCCTCCAGAACTACCTCGGCATGAGGGACGACACGAAAGCGCCGCTCGCGACGCGATTCGAGTCCACGACGTACTACTTCTCGTTGAAGCTCAAGACTGGCGACAACCCCGCTTCGAAGAAGCGCGCGTTCGACACGTTGCGCCTCGCGTGGCACGACTATCCGGGGGAGTGGTTCGAGGAATCGCCTTCGAGCGAGGAGGAGGCGAACCGACGCATCGACACCTTCAGATCGCTGTTGCGTTCCGACGTCGCACTGTTCCTGGTCGACGGTCAGAAGCTCCTGGACTACGAAGGACAAGAAGAGCGGTACCTGACGTCGCTCCTGGCCAACTTCCGCCAGGGGGTACTACGGCTTAAAGACGATCTTCTGGCCGACGAGGATCGTCTAACGGAATTCCCCCGCATCTGGGTGTTGGCGCTCTCGAAGGCCGACCTCCTCCCCGAATGGACTGTCCAGACGTTCCGCGACCTCGTCATCCTCAAGGCCAACAACGAGGTCGACAGACTGCGCGAAGCGATCCAGGGCGTAGTGGAGACCCCTGGTGCGCTGTCCATCGGTGAGGACTTCATGCTCCTGTCCTCGGCCAAGTTCGAACTATCGCCTGCCGACTCCTTGCCCGTGGACATCGATGTGACCCAGCAGGTCGGACTCGATCTGATCCTGCCGGTCGCTTCGGTGCTTCCGCTCGAGCGACGCGTCCAATGGAGCGAGCGCATGGAGATTCCGCGGAAGGTGCTCGACTCGCTGGCCGACGGAGCGGAGTTCTTGGCTGCGGCTCTGGTGGGCGGGAAGCTTCTGAAGGCCGACAAACTGGTGGCCAAGGTCCCCAAGGTCGGTCCCTTCGCCAAAGTCGCTCTGCCCGCATTGATCGTCGCGGTCAAGATGAGCGAGTCGCAATTGCGTGAGATCAATGCGACCGCTCGCGAGAAGCACGACTACCTCACGGCGATGCTGACCCAGTTCAAGTTGGACCTTGACCGGGCCGTCACGGACAAGCTGTTCATCCGGAGCCTCAAGTGACCCTTGTCGCCGAAACCGACGGGTGGCTCATCTGGGCCACCCGAGGTCGCACGTGGGGGTTCCGCTTCCTCCTCGACGGTGGGTTGATCGATCCGTTATCAGAGTACGACCGCGTCTTCGCCGGCCACTCAGATGAGCCTGCGCTCTGTCATCGAGCTGACGCGTCAGTGGCGTTGCGGTTCCTCGACCCCGAGAATCGGCGAGACACGGTGGGTCGGCTCATTCCGCACGAGTTCGTCGTCATGGGCAACCACGCCGACGAGATCACGTCGGTCGAGGACGGGTTGAGTCGGGTCTGGCCAATCGTGTCTGACTTCTATGCACGTATCTGGGACGCCGAAGGCCGGCCCGCGTAGCCGGAACCGGTCAATACACTTGCGCTGTGTCCGACGAACTCTCACTTTTCGGCGACGAACCAGCCACGCCTGAGCCGGCAGAGCAGCGACTCGCACCCATCAGCGACTGGCAGGTCGAGTTGCTGCGCAAGGCACTCGATTCCCGAGGCCTCACAGAGATGGCCGAACGTCAGAAGACGATCGAAACTGCTGCGGGGCGCGCCGTCGAATCCCTGCGATCGCTCAGCAACGAAGAAGCCCTGCAGCTTCTTTCCCGACTCGGGTCACAGCCACCCGCCCCGCGAACCGTCACGTCCGCGTGGGACGACCGCGACGAGGACACCTGGATCGACCGACTCTGAGGTGCGAAACTGCAAAGGCAGACCCGATCAGCGCCTCCGGCCACAGACGAGGGGACGTACAGCCCTCTACAACGACGACTTCGCGCGGTCTCGGCATCAGACTTCGATGGGGTCAGGAAACGCTTGTGAAAACGTCTCCGTGGTTCGGGCGGCGAGCTATGGACTCAGCAGCGACGTGAGGGTTCGCAGCTCATCCCGGATCTCCTCCAGGACGTGTACGACGTCCCAGAGGTCTTTCGAAAACCCTTCAACTCCATTGATGTCCGTGATTGCATCGACGACAGCTTGCAGATCGGCCATTCGTGCTTCCTCAACTCGTAGTGGTTCGCAAAAGTCGTTCGCGCTCCGCAGCGACGACTTCGCGCGCGATTTCCGCATCGGAAATGTCGAACGCTTCAGGTGCGCTATCCGCGGTCTCCGATACGCGCGCGAAGTCGGCGAACAGTTCGCTTTTCCTCGCCAGGATCTGCGTAATCCTTCGGTCGACGCCCTCTTCGGACAACAGCCGATGAACCTGAACCGACTCGAGTTGACCCATGCGTCGCGAGCGCGCGATGGCTTGCCACTCCGTAGTCGGCTTGAGCTGTGGCTCGACTATGACCACGACGGAGGCGGCCTGGATGTTGAGTCCGACACCTCCGGCAACGATCTGAGAAACAAGCACGGCGCCGTGTGATGCGGCCGAGAACTCATCCACCATCTGCTGGCGCTTCGCTGCGGGAACGGATCCCGTGAGCGGCCCAAAGACCTTGCCCGGAAGGGTTGCCGCGATGTCTTCCAGTGCATCGCGGAAATGCGAGAAGACCAACACTTTCCGTTCGTTGTCTTCGGCTTCTTCCACGATCTCGACCAGTCGCTGCATCTTCTGGGACTTGCCGCCAGCGCGCATTGCGGCCTGGCGCATGCCCATGAAGTTCCCATCCACGACTGCTGCTCGGTAGTGCTCGTAGTCCGACGATGAGAGCGGCATCCACTCGTCCACTTCCACAAGATCGGGAAGCTCGGTGAGGACATCCTCTTGGTTCCGGCGGAGGTAGGCCGGGGCGACCTGCTTGCGGAACTGACGCGGAGCGAACTCCGTCGCGTTGACGGCGAGGTCGGGCCGGAGGTAACCGACGAGGTTGCGGAATTCCTCGATTCGGTTCTCCAACGGCGTACCGGTGAGGAGAATCGCACGTTCTGCTTGTTCGATGAGGGCACGTGAGCGGCGGGTCCGCTTGGCGTCGGGGTTCTTGATGTAGTGCGCCTCATCGAAGACGACGCACGCGGTTTTGGCCCGTTCGGGGATCTGTCCGTCGAGCCAGGTCAGGCTGTCGTAGGTGGTGATCGCCACCCCGCCGCCACGGATCCACGCAGTGAGCGCGCCATCGCGCCCCGGTCCGTGAAGACGGTGGGCGCGCAATTTGGACTTGTCGGTCACCTCGCGCATCCAGTTCGTCACGACGGCGGCTGGGCACACGACGAGGAAGTGGTGGGCGCCCTTGGCGCGGAGGTGCGTGAGGACGGCGAGTGCTTCGACCGTCTTTCCAAGTCCCATCTCGTCGCCGATGATGACCTTGCGCTGTACGACCGCGAAGCGCGCGGCGAACGACTGATAACCGCGGAGCGAAGCGTCGAGGTAGGACATCTCAAGCTTGAGATCGCGAATCGCTTCGAGGATCTCTTCGGGCAGATCGCCTTGGCTGGCCTGGTCGTCGTCGGGCAGGAAGCCAAGCTCAGAAAGCATGGCGTAGAAGTCGGCGGGCCGAGCCAGGAAGTCATCCCACGGGTCCTTCGTCGAAGGACCCTTTTCGCCGGAGATCAACGCGGCGCGTCTCGCGATGGTATCGATTGCTGCGCGAAGTTCCGCGGCAGGCCGTGAGTCGGCCTTGACCACCACGTGAGTGGTCTTGGGGTCGAGGGAGCTCAACAGGAGGCGTATGTCATTTGCGGCCGCGAGATCGTCCGTCGCGGTCTGGATTGACCGGGCGGCCTCCCAGCTCCGCATGGCCGAGAGGAGCTCCGCGGTCACCTGCGTGCGGTTCTTAATGTCGATTCGCACAGGCATCTCATCGAGGCTGGTCTGCCAGATCGTCCGGGCAGCGCCAATCATGCGGCGGCCGGTTGTCTCACCGACTCCCGGTAGCGACTCGATGAGGGACTCGCGTTCGAGGACTTCGAGGACCGTCCCGATGCCGGCGGCAGTCAGAGCATTGATTCGTACTTGACCGCTTGTCGCGTCCTTCAGTCGCTCAACCGGAATGTCAGCCACCATGGAGCGGGCCTCCGTCAGTCGAACGGCATTGGCAGCGGTGGTGACGGCGGACCTGAACTCGTGCTCCTGATCGAGAGCACGGTCGATCGTCCGGATAGAACGGTAGGCAGAGTCCAGGTCTGTCTGCGTTAGCAATTCGGGCGCCACGCCGAAGAGCCTTCTGAGACCAGCAGCGTCATCAAGAACGTTCTCGGGTGGGTACTTCTTGGACGACTTGGTCCGACTCTCGAGCGCTCCCAGCTCCATGGTCAAGTCTTCGCGAGTCAGTTCATCGTGAAGCTGAGTAAGGGAGTCCGCCGCCAGGACGCCGGCTTCCTTTTGGTCCCGTCCCGCGAACATCCGGCGCGCACCAACAGCGGCCTTCGCGTCGGCGAGGAACTTCGACGTCTCATCGCTGGTCACCCGTTTGACCGCACGTTGCATCGGCGAGGACAGCTTCGGGAGCGCGTGCGCGCGTGCACAGGCGGCAAGGATTTCGCCGTCTGAAGGCGTGAGTCCGACGGTCCGCCAGGAAGGCTTCTTGCCAGATGGGATGTGAGTGAATCGTGCTGAGAGCTCGGCCGTGGCATCGGCCGCGGCAGTCATGATGCGCTGCCGTTCATCGAGGACCTTCGCGAGTCGGTCGACCCAATCCTTGACGTCCTTGACTACGGCTTTGGCGCGCCGACGTTCTTCTCGGTCCATGTCCCCTGCTGACTCGATGCTGGTGACTGCGAAGATAGGTGATGCGTCCCGGCGAGTTACGAGGAACCCCAAATTCGTCAGCGTCTTCGCTTAACGTGCGTGAGTTGGCAATCAGGAGGTCGAGACGTGCAGCTGGAAGAGCTGAAGCCCGGGTTGCGGGTGGAAGGTTTGATCCCTTCGGATGTCATCACCGTGGTTTTCGCGCAGTGGCACGGTAGCGACGCCGTCGAGTTGACCTACAAGAACGGCGCGGGTGCGCTCGGTCAACAGGTTGTGTTCCGCAAGGACCAAGACGGGCTGAGTGTCGCCCAAAGCGGCAGCCGAGCCTTCGACGCAAAGGCGAGCGACTTCAAGCTGGTCGCCGAGGCTCAGAGAATTTCGCTCGCCGGACTCTTCGACCCAATGCTCGCGGTCGCCACGAGTGACGTGCAGCCTCTCCCGCACCAGATCCGCGCCGTCTACGGCGAGCTGTTGCCGCGCACGCCGCTCCGATTCCTGCTCGCGGACGACCCTGGCGCCGGCAAGACGATCATGGCGGGGCTCTACATCAAGGAGTTGCTGCTTCGTGACGACGTGAAGCAGTGTCTGATCATCGCCCCTGGTGGTCTCGTCGAGCAGTGGCAGGACGAGCTCTTCTTCAAGTTCGGTCTCCGGTTCGACCTGCTGACCAATCAACTCATCGATGCCCAGGCGAACTTCAACGTCTTCGAGACCAACCCGTTGCTGATCGCGCGGATGGACCAGCTCTCCCGCAATGAGCAGCTTCAAGCGCAGCTCAAGGAGACGGAGTGGGACCTGATCATCGTCGACGAGGCGCACCGGATGGGTGCGCACTACTTCGGCGGCAAACTCAACAAGACCAAGAGGTTCCTCTTGGGAGAGATGCTCGGTGAGATCACCCGTCATCTGCTGCTGATGACCGCGACTCCTCACTCGGGCAAGGAAGACGACTTTCAAGCCTTCCTGACCCTGCTCGATCGTGACCGGTTCGAGGGCAAGCGAACAAAGAGCGTTGACGTGAGTGGCGTCATGCGCCGGATGGTTAAGGAAGACCTCCTGACTTTCGAGGGGAAGAAGCTCTTCCCCGAGCGCATCGCCGAGACCGTCCCGTACGAGCTCACCGCGATTGAGTACGACCTCTACGAGGACGTCACCCATTACGTCCGCGAGGGGATGAACCGTGCCGACCGCATCGGTGGCAAGCGCAAGAACACGGTCGGCTTCGCACTCACGGTGCTCCAACGACGTCTCGCGTCCAGCCCTGAGGCGATCTACAAGAGCCTCGTTCGCCGTTCCGAGCGCCTTGAGCGCAAGAAACTCGAGATACAGAACGGCACCTACCGCGAGACCGAGCCCACCTTCGACGTCAGCGACATCGACGAGGACGAGTTCAACGCAGAAGAGTTGGAACAGCTTGAGGAAGACGTGATGGATGCGGCCACTGCCGCCCAAACGGTTGAGGAACTCAACGCCGAACTCATCGAACTTGCAGATCTGATCAAGACCGCCAGGCGCGTCCGTGAAGCCGGTACCGACCGCAAGTGGACTGAACTTTCGAAGATTCTCCAGGACAACGCGCTGATCACTGACAGGAACGGCTGGCCGCGGAAGTTCATCATCTTCACCGAGCACCGGGACACCCTGGACTACCTCCAGAGCAAGATCGGCTCGCTCATCGGCAGGCCCGATGCCGTCCGTGCGATCCACGGTGGTGTGCGTCGCGCCGAGCGCCGTCAGATCGTCGAGGAGTTCACCAAGAACCGCGACTGTCAGATCCTCTTGGCCACGGACGCAGCGGGTGAGGGTCTCAACCTCCAAGCCGCCCATCTCATGGTCAACTACGACCTCCCGTGGAACCCGAACCGCATCGAGCAACGATTCGGCCGCGTCCACCGCATCGGACAAGAAGAGGTTTGCCGCCTCTGGAACTTGGTCGCAGCCAACACTCGCGAGGGTGAGGTTTTCACACGCTTGCTGGAGAAGCTAGACCAAATGCGCCAGACCTACGGTGGCAAGGTCTTCGACGTCCTCGGCGAGGCCTTCAACGACACGCCCCTGCGCAATCTTCTCCTTGACGCCATCCAGTACGGCGAACGCCCCGATGTGAAGGCCAAGATGCATGAGGTCATCGATGCCTCCATCGGTGAGGGGCTCAAGGATCTCCTTGATGAACGTGCCCTTGCCACCGAGCATCTCGCCGACGCCGACCTCCACGCGTTGCGGGCCGCCATGGATGAAGCTCGGGCCCGCCGACTTCAGCCGTACTACATCGAACTGGCCTTCAAGGCAGCGTTCACCAAGCTGGGTGGACGCATCGTGAAGCGTGAGCAGGGTCGCTATGAGATCGCGAACGTGCCGCAACACATTCGCTCCGCCGGCACAGGACCGATTGCCACCAAGTACGACCGAGTCACCTTCGATCTGACCCGCGTACAGCCAGGTGACCTGAGTCGAGCCGACCTCCTCGCACCTGGGCACCCGCTCCACGACGCGGTGATGGGAGAAGCCATCCGCAACTTCGGTGGGGCCCTCAACCAGGGCACCGTGCTCGTCTCGTCGACTTTGGAGGAGCCCCAGCTCCTCGTTGGGGTCGTCGAAGAGGTTGCCGACGCGACCGGTGACTCCGTCTCCCGCCGGTTCGGCTATGCCTACGTCGATGAGTTCGGCACAGTCAGCCCCGCGGGCCCGGCGCCATACCTCGATTGCGTGGCCGCACCTGCCGGTCCTGCAGTCGACGCCGCACGCAGCTTGGTCTGGCTGGGCGACGCCGAGGACAGGGCAATGAGTTGGATCATTGCGAACCAGCTTCCGGAATATCTCGAGGAGGTTCAACCACGCCGCCTCGCGGAGCTCGAGAAGGCACGTGACTTGGTGACAAAGCGGCTCAGTTCCGAAAGCGAGCGCCTGCTGTTGGACGCTGCCGTCGCGTCCGAGAAGGAGCAAAAAGGCGAGAAGGCCAAGGAGTCGTCCGACAGTCTCAACCGCAAGGCTGTCGAACTCGATGCACGTCTCCGCAAGCGTCTTACTCTGCTCGACCAGCAGCAACTCATGTCGACGAAGCCGCCGCACATTGTGACGGCCGCCTTGGTCCTCCCTGTCGGGATGCTTGAAGACGCGATCCCTGCCACCGCGCCCATGCACGCCAAGGAGACTAAGGAAGTCGAGCGCCGCGGAGTCGACCTTGTCCTGGCGCGCGAGCGCGAACTCGGTCGCAAGCCTGTCGAGCAAGCGTTCAACAACCCTGGCTTCGACATCCTCTCGACCGATGCGAACGGCGACACGTACCGGATCGAGGTCAAGGCCCGCATTGACGGCGCCAAGGACTTCTTCGTGACCCACAACGAAGTGATGACCGGCAAGAACGCCGTGCCTCGCTACCGGCTCGCGCTCGTACGAGTCGATCCGCGGGGCTCGCAGCACGACGAGGTCCGCTATCTAGGCGACCCGTTCTCCACCACTGACCTTGGCGACTTTGAGGCCACGGGCATCCGGGGTGACTGGGCCAAGACGTGGGCGAAGGGAACGGAGCCGTTCTAATTCGGTGGACCACGGGCCCCCGTTCCACCGAATGAGTCGGGAACGACCGGTAAGTTCATGTAAACATCACGCGTCGCGTTAGCGGCGAGGTTCGCCCGTCATCTCGGGCACGGAGGGTCGAGGAACTAGTGCACAAGCGCAAGCTGATCGAGGTGGCGTTGCCGCTTGAGGCGATCAACCGCGAGTCCGCTCACGAGAAGTCGGTTCCGCGGAAGGGTCATCCAGCCACGCTGCACCTCTGGTGGGCCCGACGGCCGTTGGCTGCGGCGCGTGCCGTGCTTTTCGCTCAGTTGGTTGACGATCCCAGTTCAGATCCAGAGCGGTTTCCGACGGAGGAGCTGCAGCGGCTTGAGCGCGAGCGCCTCCATGCGCTGATGGCGCGTATGGCTAAGTGGGAGAACACGGGCGATCAGGTTCTTATGCGCGAGGCGCATGACGAGATCATCCGCTCCACCGGTGGCCGAATTCCGGAGGTGATCGACCCGTTTGCGGGAGGGGGGAGCATCCCCCTCGAGGCGCAACGTCTGGGCTTGCCGTCGAATGCTTCCGACCTCAATCCGGTTCCGGTGCTCATCAACAAGGCGCTGATTGAGTTGCCGCCCAAGTTCACGTCCAAGCCGCCGATCTTTCCGGGCCTGGCGGACTCTCAGATCCGGTCGTGGGTCGGCCCGGCCGGGCTCGCAGCGGACGTTCGCGCCTACGGCCAGTGGATGCGAGACGCTGCGGCGGAGCAGATCGGTCACCTCTATCCAAACGTCGGGGGGAAGACCGTCGTCGGGTGGATCTGGGCGCGCTCGGTTGACTGTCCAAACCCTGCCTGTGGCGTTGAAGTCCCTCTGATCAAGTCCTGGTGGCTCGGCAAAAAGAAAGGTCGCGAGACATTCGTCGAGCCCAAGGTGGTAGGGGACTCTACGCACCGTTCCGGGCTGCGTGTCGACTTTGAGATCCGCGTCTCCAAAGCGGGTCCCAGTATCCCCGGCACCATGGCCGGCAAACTGGGTGCGACGTGCATCGCGTGCGAAGCGAACATCCCAACCGACTTCATCAAGTCAGAGGGCTTGGCTGGGCGCCTCGGTCAGAAGCTGATGGCGATCGTCGCCGAAGGCCAACGACGACGCGACTACTACTCACCGGATGCCGAGCAGTCCGCGGCGGCGTTGGTGGACCGACCCAACGACGTTCCCACACAAGAACTGAGCCACGATCCACGCAATCTATGGACGCCGCAATACGGACTCGCCTCGTTCGCGGATCTGTTCACCGCCCGTCAGCTTGTCGCCCTCACGACGTTCTCGGATCTGGTTGCCGAAGCGCGGAAGAAGGTCATAAGCGATGGTGGTGCGCCGGAGTACGCGGACGCCGTGGTTACGTATCTGGCCTTCGCCGTATCGAAGCTCGCCGACTGGAGCTCGAGTATCTGTGGGTGGATTCCAGTCATCGAAGGCGTTACTCACACGTTTGCGAAGCAGGCGATCCCCATGACGTGGGACTTTGTGGAGATCAACCCGTTTTCATCGTCCGTGGGTAACTTCCTCTCACACATTGAGTGGGTGGCCCGCTCTGTTGACATGGCGCCCACGAGTGCGACTGGCAGCGCCAAGCAGGAGGACGCGCGAGTCGCGGACTTCGCGGGCAAGGTCATCAGTACCGACCCGCCCTACTACGCGAACATCGATTACGCATCGCTCGCGGACTTCTTCTACGTGTGGCTCCGGCGATCACTTCGGAACGTCTACCCAGACCTTCTCGGAACCCTCCTCACCCCAAAGGCTTCGGAACTTGTTGCCAACCCGTACCGGCATGGCGGAGCTGACCAAGCGAAGGACTTCTTCGAGAAGGGTTTCCGTGAGGTCTTCGCGCGTGCCCGCGCGGAGGCGTCGCCCGAGTTCCCGATGACCGTCTACTACGCGTACCGAGAGCCGGCCAGTCGCGCCAAAGGAAAGACTTCTTCGGGCTGGGAGACCCTCTTAGAGGGAATGATTCGGTCTGGATGGGCAATCACGTCAACCTGGCCAGTCAGAAGCGAACGCGAGGCGCGCTCTATCGGCCAAGGGACAAATGCCCTGGCGTCGTCGATCGTGTTGTCGCTGCGTCCGCGCCCGGACGACGCTTCGACCACGGACCGCCGTGGCTTCATCGGCGCGCTTGAGGCGGAGTTGCCTGCGGCGCTTCGAAGCCTGCAACAGGGCCAGGTTGCGCCCGTCGACCTCCCGCAGGCTGCAATCGGGCCCGGCATGGCTGTGTTCAGCCGTTATGGAGCGGTGCTGGAACCAGACGGCAGCAAGATGACGGTCCGCGCCGCGCTGGAGCGCATCAACGAAATCCTTGACCAGGTGCTCAACGAGCAAGAGGGCGACTTCGACGCAACTTCGAGGTTCGCGCTGGGGTGGTATCGACAGCACGGCTACGGAGTGGGCAAGTTTGGTGACGCCGACAATCTCGCGCGGGCCCGAAACACGAGCGTCGACATTATGGACCGAGACCAGATTCTCTCGAGTCGCGCCGGCAACGTTCAGTTGATCGCTCCGTCGGAGTTGTCATGGACGTACGACGTCGTGAAGGACGCACATACCAGCAACTGGGAGGCGTTGCACCACCTCATCAAGGTGCTGGAACGCGACGGCATCGCGCCTGCGGGTGACTTCCTCCAGGCTGCGCTGAGCCGCTCCGATGCTGCGGTCGACGCTGACTTGGTGAAGGAGTTGGCACATCTACTCTTCCGTGTTGCGGAGGGCAACGGTTGGACCAAGGACGCGCTCAGCTTCAACAACCTGGTCACCAGTTGGCCAGAGATTCTCGAAGTTGCTCGCTCCGCGAAGAAGCACACTCAGGCGCAGGACGCGTTCGACTTTGACGACTTGGAGGAGTGAGTCGCGATGGTTGCGCAGCAAGCACGCATTCTCGACGATAGGGCAAAGGACACAACGACAAGGATCCGTCGCGATCACCGCAACGGAATAGAGCCACATGAGGAGACGCTGACTCAGAACTTCGTCAGCGACTACGTGGCTCGGGTACGCAGATCGAAGATGCGAGCGCAGGCGAACGAGTTCACCAAACGTCAGGAAGCCCAACTTTTCGGGGCAGATATCGCCCTGTGGTTTGTCAACGCAGCAGGGCAGTTCGCGGGCATCTACCTTCAAGCCAAGGTGCTTCGCCGAGACGCCAGTTACCGCGGTCTCGATCACAGCAATCGTTGGGGACCGCAGAATCAGACGCTGATTCACGCCGGCAACCGTGATGGCGTCCTCGCCGGGTACGCGTTCTACAACGGACTCAGCGGCGCGCAGCCTGCTCAGTCGGTTTGCGGCCACGGAACTGGGGCTCCCGATATCAACGGCATCAACATCGCCAGCGCGACGTTGATGACGCCATACCTCAAGCGACGCGTTGCCCGAACCGAAATTGAGGCGTTGTGCTCGCCGCTCAGCTGTCTCGTCAGACACGGGGATGGCGGAGGTCCTGCGGGTGGTGCCGGCTCGACTGGCGCGGGGGGTGGCGGAGGTCCTGCTTACGGTTCAGGCGGTGGCGACTTGCGTGGCACCGGAGATGGTGCGGATTCTCCTGCGGGCGATCTCCCTGCGGCTCTTCTTGGACTTACGCAGTCGTGGGAGCAACCCGAGGCCCGTCTGATGGAGCGCGAAGAAGTGCCCGGGTATGTGAACCAGCTCGCGGAGACACTCGACCAAATCTCGGACGACACGCCCTTCGATGAGGACCTTGGCTACATCAGTGACCCAGATGACTGGTGGTTCCTCCGAGGCGGGGCCGGGCGCGTGCGCTGGTCCGACGTCAATCCCTTCTTCACAGCAGTGCTCGTCGGGCCGGGTGAGCAATGAGAGATTTGCGATCCCAGTTCGCGTCAGAATCCATCGTTAGGGTGAAATCGTGGCATTGAGCAATCGCGACCGTATCGACCGGATGTTCCAGGTGCTGGCGCCGGCACTCGATGACTTCATCGCAACCGTCGTTGGCCAAGGGGATCCCTCGCTTGGCGCCGTCTGGACGAAGCTGGTTCAGGCCAAAGACAGCAAAAACGGGGCCCCGTCGACAAAGTCGTACGACGCGCTCGACCCGCAGGTGCAATTCCGGATTCTTACCGAAGGGAACATCACTGCCGGTTTCAAGCCTGGCTGGTACCCGTTCAATCAGGCTATCGGCCGCACGGGGGAGACGTTTGCGAGCGAGCTTCGCGAGGTGCGCAACGAGTGGGCGCACAACGGCACGTTCACCGACGACGATGCCTATCGGGCGCTCGACACCGGCGAACGGCTCCTCAAGCTGATCGGCGCATCCAAGGAAGCAGACGAGGTCCGCGGCATCCGGCTGAACCTGCGCCGCGTGACTGCCGACAAGGACGACAAGAAGGTCCTCAAGGCAGCCGTGGACAACCCCGAGGCTGCTGGCTTGCTGCCGTGGCGTGAGGTGCTCCAGCCCCACGACGACGTGGCCACCGGCAACTTTCACGCCTCTGAGTTCGCGGCAGACCTCTACAAGGTAGCGACGGGTGGTGAGGTCGACGCGGACTACGCCGACCCCGTGGAGTTCTTCCGCCGTACATACCTGACCGAGGGTCTACGGGACCTCATCGGCCGAGCTGTACGTCGCCTGGCGGGTGACGACAACGCGTCGCCGGTCATCAACCTGCAGACCAACTTCGGTGGCGGCAAGACCCACTCGATGCTGTCGTTGTGGCACGTCGCCGCGGGTCTACCCGTTGGCAATTTTCCGCAGGAGACCCAAGAACTGCTGACCGCCAGCGGCTACTCGGCCACCAAGGTCAACCGTGTTGCCATCGTCGGCAATCACTTCAGTCCGTCGGGTGTGACCAAAGACGATGGCACCCAGGTCAACACCGTCTGGGGCGAGCTCGCGTGGCAGCTCGGCGGTCCTGAGGGTTTCGCGGTCGTGGCCAAGGCCGACCGGGACCGGACTCACCCCGGTGACGCACTCCATGAGTTGCTCTCCAAGCACGCGCCCGCCGTGATCCTCATCGACGAGTGGGTCGCCTACGCCCGTTCGCTCGTCGGCCGAGACGACTTGGCCGGAGGCACGTTCGACGACCAATTCACGTTCGCTCAGTCGCTCACCGAAGCGGTCAAGGGCACCAAGGGAGTCCTGCTGGCCATCTCGATTCCGGCCTCGGAGACAGGAGACGCAAACGACAAGATCGCCCTCGGCAACGCCGAGGAAGTCGGTGGCCAGAACGGGCTCGAAGCGCTCAAACGGCTCCAGAACGTCGTGCGCCGCGTAGCCGACCAGTGGCGCCCCGCGTCCTCTGACGAGGCCTATCACATCGTCAAGCAGCGGCTCTTCAAGGAACCTGACGCCGCCTCTCTCGCGGCCATCGGTGCGACTGCCCGCGCATATGTCGAGATGTACCGCAAGTACTCCGACGACTTCCCGCGTGACGCGCGTGATTCAGCCTACGAAGATCGCATCAAAGCGACCTATCCGATCCACCCAGAGCTCTTCGACACCCTCTATGAAGAGTGGTCTTCACTTGAGCGATTCCAACGGACTCGCGGCGTGCTCCGCCTGATGAGCACCGTGATCCATGCGCTGTGGACTGGCGAGGATGCGTCGCCGCTGATCATGCCGGGGTCGATCCCGCTTGCTACGTCAAACGTGAACTCTGAGCTCACGCAGTACCTGCAGGACTCTTGGAAGACGATCATCGATGCTGATGTGGACGGCTCGAACTCGCTGCCGGCCAGGATCGATGTGGAGAAGCCGTTGTTCGGTCAGCGGGCGCTGACGAAACGCCTGGCCCGTACTGTGTTTTTCGGCGCTGCGCCGACCATCGCGCCGGGTTCGGCCAACAAAGGCGTTGGCACCCAGCGAGTTTTCCTCGGCACTGCGGTGCCGGGCGATGTGCCGGGCAACTTTCACGCGGCGCTGACACAGCTCGGTGACCGAGCGACGTACTTCTACTCCGGGTCGGGCAAGTACTGGTACGACCTTCAGCCCAACATCACCCGCACCGCCAGGGACCAGGCCGAGCGCCTCCACAAGGAAGACGTGTGGGCCGAGATCGTCAAGCGTCTCCAGGATCAAGGTCGCAAGCGCGGCGATTTCGCCGGCATCCACGTCTGCCCGGAATCGAACGCCGACATCCCCGACACCGACGAGGCTCGACTCGTCATCTTGCACCCGAAGGTCGCGCACAAGCGCGGGACGGACTCCGCGGCGAAGCAGTTCGCCCAGAAGGCGACCGAGCACCGGGGCAGTTCGAACAGGACTCATCGCAACACGCTCGTGTACCTCGCCGCCGACGAGGCCCGGTTGGAAGAGCTCGACAACGCGACGCGCGACTATCTCGGCTGGAAGCACGTGCTGTCAGACCAGGCAGACCTTGACCTCACTCAGAATCAGAAGAACCAGGCGGCCCAGCGAGCAACGCAGGCAGACCAGACCGTCACCGCGCGGCTGCTGCAGAGCTTCACGTGGGCCTTGGTCCCTGCTCAGCCCGACCCGGGTGCTCCGTTTCTGATCAAGGAGACCAAGGTCGAGGGCCAGTCCGAAGCCTTGGCCGACCGCGTCTCGCGACGGCTCGGTAACGACGGGGACCTCTCGACGCGGCAGGCCGCCTCAACGATCCGACTCGCGATCGGTAAGGTCCCGCAGATCTGGAAGGACGGCCACGTTTCGCTCGGGTCGCTGTGGAACCTCTACTCGCACTACCCGTACATGCCGCGCCTGCGCGATCGGACTGTTCTGGACGCGGGCATCCTCGACCTGCCAATGATTTGGCAGACCGACGCCTTCGCGCTCGCGGCTGGCTACGACGCAGATGCCGGCCGCTACATCGGCCTCTGGACTCCGGACGACAATGAGAGCGCCCCCGTCGCGACCGACTCGCTGTTGTTGGTGCGCCCTGACCTGGCGCAGAAGCAGCGCTCGGATGAGCCGGGCCCATCGCCGGCTCCCGGTCCTGACCCGGAGCCCGGCCCGGGACCGTCGTCCATTCCGGCGCCCGGCCCTGGACCGAAGCCCGACATGGTCTGGCCTACCCGCTTCTACGGGGTCAAGACTCTCAACTCCGACAAGATCGCACTTGACTTCAAGAACGTTGCAGACGAAGTTCTCGCGCACCTTCGATCCGGCGAGAACACCAGCGTCACGGTCCGGATCGAGATTGAAGCCACCGACTCTGAGGGCTTCAACGAGAGCCGTGTTCGGACCGTCTCGGAGAACGCTCGAACGCTCAAGTTCGATCAGTCCGGCTTCGAGGAGAGTTGATTAAGGGATGAGGCGTCGCGTCTACTCAAGACCCGGCCACCCGCCGGCCGATAACGAGCGAGTAGCGGATTGGATGTACTTGCTTGAGGGTGCACTTGAGAGCGCGAACATTACTCGATGGGTGCTTGAGCGGGGAGCGCTAGATCCACCGCTCTCACTTGTGACGAAGGTGCGGAAGGGCGCCTACGAAGTCTCAGTGGTCGACGAGTTTCATCGTTTGGGTCAGCCAACGTTCGAGCGACAAGAACTAGCCGCGATGTGGGAGCGCCCCATGCTCACTGGGAAGCGCGGCCGGCCGGAGTCGATCGATATCTCGCTGTTTGACTCTGCGCTCGGTGTCGAGACCAGGCTTGAGTTCGGCTTCTACGGAAAGGCAAAGTTGAAGTCGGATGCTGAGAAACTTGCCAGGCTCGCGACAGATCGGTTAGCCGGGTTCTCGAAGGTCGAGGGTTTCGTCTTCCTTTGGGAAGAGACCAAGACGCTTGCCAACTCGCATGCGCATCTCGTCACCGCCAACAAGAAGTTCCGCGAGGCTGCCGAGACCGTCACGGGGGCGGCAGTTACACACTTGCTGTCATCAACGGTTGACCTGTTCTCGTCGGAGGTAACCGAGCCGCGTGTCGCAACCGTTGGTGCCTTCCGAGTCGAGCCTTCGAGCGACGGGGCATCGTAGCGGTCGGACGACGTGGGCGATCACATGTCGGTCAGCTTCCGAACTGAGTCGCGGAGGGCGTCCTCGCCCGCGCGGACGTAGTGGTTGAGGACGGTCGTGAGTTTGTCGCCGAGGTACTGCGCGACGACCTCCCAAGGTTCGCCGAGCTCTTCATGGAACCACTTGGTGGCGGCGTGGTGGCGCAGGTTGCGGTAGACGATCGTGCGCGGCCAGGCGTTTTCCGGATCGTTCTCGTCGACCCAGGCGCGGACGCGGTGCCAGCGGTCGTTGTGCCACTCCGGCTTGACGGGCACCCCCGTGAAGGTGTCGACGAACAGCCACTGCTCGTCCTGGGGCGGGACGGGGTAGTTCCACCAAGCGACGCTCTTGTCAGGCTCGCGGGAGGCGAGGTTGGCGCGGCGTTGACGCTCGGCCTCCTGGGCGTTGATGACCTGCTGTAGTGACGCGGTCGCGGGCAAGTCGAGCAGTTCCTTGACGCGGGGGAGGAGTTCACCGCGCATCAGGGACTGGGGCAGTGGTACCTCGTGCAGGGTGTGGTTCTTCACCGGGCCGCGGTAGGGGGCCTGGCCGCGGGGTGTGGTCCAGGAACCGTTGACGTGGACGTAGCCGCGGTCGAAGAAGACGTCGATCGCGCGCAGGGCGTTCTGCTCGCTGAGGCGCAGGCCGCCGAAGCCTGCCACGCGGATCTTCGTGCCGAACAACGGCAGCCGGGTCATCTGCGGATCGGTGCCGTCAGGGCCGCACAACAGGTCAGCGGCGTCGGCCATCGCGCGCACCTGACGGGTCTCGGGGCGCATCCGAGGGTCGACGTAGTGCGCGGTCGCGCCGTGCAGGATGTTGGCTCGCGCGACCTCGAGCCCGTCGAGCGGATCGATGCCCCGGTCGAGCCAGCCGAGCCGCCACGCGAGCTTGCGCATCGCCGCCAACTGAACGCGCAGGTCCTCGCGGCCGCTGGCGGAGAAGCGCGTCTTCGACCCCTTCTCCATTACCTTGCGGCTGTGCTCGATGCGCCACTTGGTCACCGGCACGTCCCCAATGGTCGGCAGAATGTGCGCGTTCAGGACAGACACGCGCTGCTCGATCGTGCGCGGGTGCTTGCCGCGCGCCACGCTGTCCTGGACGAACTCCTCGCCGAGCATGCGGATCGTGCGCGAGGCTCGGAGGTCGGCGCCTGCCGGCAGAGCCTGTTCGGTGTCGAGGGCTGCTTCGGCCTGCGCGAAGATCTGGCGTGCCTCGGTCTCGGAGTTCGCGCGTCGCAGCACCCGCTTCCATGGCTCGCCCTCGCCGGCGGGAGCGCGGAACATCACCTGGTACTTCGTGCCGCCGGGGGCCGGTGCGTAGAGCCGGACCCGCCACGGTCGGGAGCCGCCGCCGAGCGTGCGCGGCTTCCCCTGCGCCAATAGTGTCGGCTTCTTGCGAGGTGCCATGTGCATCTCCTCCCTAGGCTGGAAGTCAGGTGTGCAGTTCGCGCCTGCTGAACGACGTTTCGTGTATCACTCTCGTGTATCACTCGGACAAAAGTGATACATCTGCCACTTGTCTGGAGTCATGGAAATGGCCAATCGTCTCGCTCAGTCACAGTCCCCGTACCTGCGACAACATGCTGGAAATCCAGTGGATTGGTGGGAGTGGGGACCCGAAGCACTGGCCGAGGCGAAGCGTCGTGATACACCAATTCTCCTGTCCGTCGGGTACGCCGCCTGCCACTGGTGCCACGTGATGGCGCATGAGTCGTTCGAGGACCCCGCGACCGCCGCGTACATGAACGAGCACTTCGTCAACGTGAAGGTCGACCGCGAGGAGCGGCCCGACATCGACGCCGTCTACATGCGCGCCACGCAGGCGATGACGGGCCAGGGCGGCTGGCCGATGACGTGCATCCTGACGCCGAGCGGCGAGCCCTTCTTCGCCGGCACCTACTTCCCGCCAGAGCCCACCGCCGGGCACCCGGCGTTCAGCCAGGTCCTGCAGGCGCTCGCCGACGCGTGGGAGAACCGGCGCGGCGAAGTCATGGAGTCGGCGGGGCAGGTCCTCGACTTCCTCGGGGCCGAGGACGCCCTCGCCGGTGACGCGCTGAGCGCGGCCGACCTCGACGAAGCGGCCACGGCGCTGCTGCGCCAGTTCGACGCGGAGGCCGGCGGCTTCGGCGCCGCGCCCAAGTTCCCGCCGTCGATGGTGCTGGAGTTCCTGCTCCGCCAGCACACCCGCAGTGGCGACGACCAGGTGTGGACCGCCGTCGGCCGAACTTTCGAGGCGATGGCGCGCGGCGGCATGTACGACCAGCTCGGCGGCGGCTTCGCGCGCTACAGCGTCGACCGGAACTGGCGCGTGCCGCATTTCGAGAAGATGCTCTATGACAACGCGCTGCTGCTGCGGGCCTACCTCCACTGGTTCCGCGCGCTGCGGGCCCGTGCCGAGGACGGCGCCGCCGTGGCGCTGGCCGAGCGCGTGTGCCACGAGACCGCCGACTTCATGCTGCGCGAGCTGCGTACCGACGAGGGCGGATTCGCCTCGGCGCTCGATGCCGACAGCGACGGCCACGAGGGCACCTACTACGTCTGGAACCCGCACCAGCTGATGAAGGCGCTCGGCACGGGCGACGCGGCGTGGGCGGTCCAGCTGCTCTCGGTCACCGGCGGCGGCACGTTCGAGCGCGGCCTGTCCACCCTCCAGCTGCTCCAGGACCCCGACGATCCCGAGCGCTGGGCCCGCGTGCGCGATCGCCTGCTCGAGGTGCGCGCCGGGCGCACCCGCCCCGCCCGCGACGACAAGGTCGTCTCGGCATGGAACGCCTACGCGATCACCGCGCTGGCCGAGACCGGGATCCTGCTCGAGCGCCCCGAGCTCGTGGAGGCTGCCGCGGAGGCCGCCACCCTGCTGTGGGACCTGCACGTCGAGCCCGGCTTCGTCCGGACCTCGCTCGGTGGCGTGCGCTCGGGTCACGCCGCCGTGCTGGAGGACCACGGTGCCGTGATCGAGGCCTTCGTCGCGGTCCTCGGCGCCACCGACGACGACCGCTGGCTCGACCGCGCTCACCACGTCGCCGAACGCGCGATCGCCCACTTCCGCGCCGAGGACGGCGGCTGGTTCGACACGGCCGACGACACCGAGGCGCTCGTGGTCCGTCCGCGCGACGCAGCGGACAACGCCAACCCCTCAGGGTCGTCGGCGCTCGCGCACGGCCTGCTCGCGCTCGCCGCGGTCACCGGGGACCACGAGATCCGCGCCGCCGCGACCTCCTGCGTGGAGTCGGCCTCGGCCCTGGCCACGGGTGCACCTCGCTTCGCCGGCTGGACGCTGGCCGCGGGGGAGGCGCTGCTCGACGGTCCCGCCGAGGTGGCCGTCGTCGGCGAGGTCGGCGGCCCCATGCACCGCGCCGCGCTCGGCCTGCTGGCGCCGGGTGCCGTGGTGGTGGCCACCCGCGAGGGGTCCTCGGTGCCACTGTTCGAGGGGCGCGAGGCGATCGACGGGAAGGCGACCGCCTACGTGTGCCGCGACTTCGTCTGCGCGCTGCCGGTCAACGACCCGGAGGCGCTGCCGCCCCGGTGAGGCTGTTCCGCGCCCCGACTTTTGTGACGCGGTTCGCCCGCGGGTGACCGAGCGTGCCGAACGACGTCACAAAAGTGGGGTGGGGGCGGCGTCAGGACTGGCCGTAGACCAGGAAGCTGACGCCGATGTAGTGCACGATGAACGCCGCGATCGTGAAGACGTGGAAGACCTCGTGGTAGCCGAACCAGCGCGGGCTGGGGTTCGGCCACTGGAACGCGTAGACGAGCGCGCCGAGCGTGTAGAGCAGGCCGCCGACGCAGAGCATGACGAAGACCACGGTCGACGCGGCCGCGTAGAAGTCGGGCAGATAGATCAGCGCGGCCCAGCCGAGGGCCATGTAGAGCGGGACGTACACCCAGCGCGGGGCCGACATCCAGAAGATCTTGAACAGCACGCCGAGCAGGGCGCCGCCCCACACGAGCGAGAGCAGCGTGAGCATGTCCTTGCGGTCCAGCAGCAGCAGGGAGAACGGCGTGTACGACCCCGCGATCATCACGAAGATGTTGGAGTGGTCGAGGCGCCGCAGGGTCTGCTTGGCCCGCTCGCGCCACGGCACCGTGTGATAGACGGCGCTGACGCCGAACAGGAGCAGCGCACTCAGCATGAACACCGCGGCGCCGAGGCGTGCGGCGCGGCTGTCGGCCAGCACGAGCAGAACCAAGAACGAGATCAGGGCGAGGGGAGCGGTCGCCGCGTGGAGCCAGCCACGCAGCTTGGGCTTGATCTCCTCGACGGTTCCTCGGAGTCGGTCGCTGACCTCGTCCGCGAGGGAATCCTGCTGGGGGGCCGCCATGCGCCGATTCTAGTCCCTGCGGGGAAGCAGGCGAGTCGGACGAACGCGTGATGGTCGTCCCACCGTCGCAAGGGAGCCGCGTACTCTGGCCGCATGCCGGTCAGTGATCTCCTCTACGGCGCGTACGAACGTCGGCTCGCCAAGGGGCTCGATCCCGCCAACCTCCCGCGCCACGTCGGTGCGATCGTCGACGGCAACCGCCGCTGGGCCAAGGGTGCGGGTGCCCGCGTCGACCTCGGCTACCAGGCCGGCGCCGACAAGATCACCGAGTTCCTCGGCTGGTGCGACGAGCTCGGCGTCGAGATCGTCACGCTGTGGCTGCTGTCGACCGACAACCTGCGCCGCCCGGCCGACGAGCTCGCGGCCCTGCTGGTCGTGATCGAGCGACTCGTGGAGGACCTCGCCGCCCTGGGCTACCGGATCCGCCTGATCGGCAACCTCGACATGCTGCCGGCCGAGTCGGCCTCCCGGATGAAGCGCGCCGCCGACCTGACGGCCGACCAGGACTCCAGCCTCTCGGTCAACGTGTGCGTGGGCTACGGCGGTCGCCAGGAGCTGACCGACGCGATGCGCTCGCTGCTGCTGGAGCAGGCCGCCGCGGGCAAGAGCCTGCAGGAGGTGGCCTCCACCCTCGAGGTCGACCACATCGCCGAGCACCTCTACACGAAGGGCCAGCCCGATCCCGACCTGGTGATCCGCACGTCGGGCGAGCAGCGCCTGAGCGGCTTCCTGCTGTGGCAGAGCGTGCACTCGGAGTTCTACTTCTGCGACGCGATGTGGCCCGCCTTCCGGCGCGTGGACTTCCTGCGCGCGATGCGCTCCTACGCCGGGCGCGAGCGCCGCTTCGGCACCTGACGCGCGACCCCGGTAGTTCACACGAACGTCACGTAGACACGCGGTGAGCCTTCCCGGAATCGACGAACTCCAGTCGTACGTTCGGTGTGTGCCCAAGCTCGATCCCGAGCCCTTCGTCCCCCGACAGGCTCAGGCCCCCACCCACTAGTGAGGGCTGGGCGCCGGGCGCGCGCATGGCTCTCGAGGAGATTGCCGTGGCTGCTTCGAAGAGCGTGACCCTCCGCCCCGATCACCGCACCTACGTCCTCGACACGAGCGTCCTGCTGGCCGACCCGGCCGCGATGCAGCGCTTCGGTGAGCACGAGGTGGTCATCCCGATCGTGGTGATCACGGAGCTGGAAGCCAAGCGCGCCCATCCCGAGCTCGGGTACTTCGCCCGCAATGCCCTGCGCTTCCTCGACGACCTGCGCGTCCAGCACGGCACGATCGACGTCCCGATGTCGATCGGCGACGAGGGCGGCACCCTGCGGGTCGAGCTGAACCACACCGACGCGGGCTCGCTGCCGTCCGGGTTCCGCCTGGCCGACAACGACACCCGGATCCTTTCGGTCGCCCGCAATCTCGCGAACGAGGGCCACGACGTGGTCCTGGTGTCCAAGGACCTCCCGATGCGCGTGAAGGCCTCGGCCGTCGGCCTGACCGCCGAGGAGTACCGCGCCGAGTGGGCCCTGGAGACCGGCTGGACGGGGATGACCGAGATCGACGTCGAGAGCGCCGACCTCGACGACCTCTACGAGCACGGCACGATCGACCTCGAGTCGGCTCGCGACCTGCCGTGCCACACCGGGATGGTGCTGCTGTCGGACAAGGGCAGCGCGCTCGGCCGGGTCACCCCCGACAAGCAGGTGCGCCTCGTCCGCGGTGACCGCGACGCCTTCGGGCTCCACGGCCGCTCGGCAGAGCAGCGCGTGGCGCTCGACCTGCTGCTCGATCCGGAGGTGGGGATCGTGTCGCTCGGTGGTCGCGCCGGCACCGGCAAGTCGGCCCTCGCGATCTGTGCGGGTCTCGAGGCGGTGATGGAGCGGCAGCAGCACCAGAAGGTCATCGTGTTCCGCCCGCTCTACGCCGTGGGCGGGCAGGAGCTCGGCTACCTGCCCGGCAGCTCCGACGAGAAGATGGGGCCCTGGGCGCAGGCCGTGTTCGACACGCTCGGCGCCGTCGCCTCACCGCACGTGGTCGAGGAGATCATCGACCGCCAGATGCTCGAGGTGCTGCCGCTGACGCACATCCGCGGGCGCTCGCTGCACGACGCATTCGTCATCGTCGACGAGGCCCAGTCGCTCGAGCGGAACGTGCTGCTGACGGTGCTCTCGCGCATCGGCGCCAACTCCAAGGTGGTGCTGACGCACGACGTCGCGCAGCGCGACAACCTGCGGGTGGGTCGCTACGACGGCATCGTCGCCGTGGTCGAGAAGCTCAAGGGCCACCCGCTGTTCTCGCACGTGACGCTGACCCGGTCGGAGCGCTCGCCCGTGGCGGCGCTGGTGACCGAGATGCTGGAGGACGTGACGCTCTGAGGCGTGATCTCGATACGCCGCTCGCTGCGCTCGCGTGCTACTCGATCACCGGACAGCGGGGGTGATCTCGATACGCCGGCTCGTTCCTCGCCGAGCTACTCGATCACCGGGTGACGGACCCGGTGATCGAGTGCCGGCGAGCGAAGCGAGACGTGGGGGCACCTCCCGCTTGCGGGGGCGTATCGAGATCATCAGTTGACGGCGCGGGCCGCGAGGGCGCGGCGCAGGTCGTCGCGACCCTCGAGCACGTAGCGACGCGCGGCTGCGGGGGCCTGCGTGCTCTCCAGCCAGGAGTCGACCTTGTCGAGCGCGTCCTGCGACGGGTTGGCCAGCGGGAACAGGTGGATCAGCGCGTTCTGCCCGATCCACACGCCCATCTCGTCGATGACGGTGTCGGCCATCTTCAGGTAGCGGTCGACGTAGGGCTCGAGCAGCTCGGCCTGGCCGGGCACCTGGAAGCCCTCCGCGATCTGGCGACGCGTCTCGTTGGGCGTGGAGGCGTCCTCCACGACCTTGCGCCACGCCTCGGCCTTCGCCTCGGCGTCGGGGCGGCGGGCCCGCGCGCCGGCCGCGTTCTCGCGGCCCTGGTTCGTGTCGTCGCGCGCCAGCTCGGCGTCGATCTCGGCCTCGTCGACGTCGCCCAGGCGGGCCAGCCCGCGGATGAGCGTCCAGCGCAGGTCGGCGTCGATCTGCAAACCCTCGATCGAGCCGCCCAGCACGTCGCGCAGGCGGTCGGGCGTGGTGGCCGCCGCCGCGAGCGCCCGGGCGAACGCGAGCTGGTGGTCGCTGCCGGACTCGGCCGCGGCGAGCAGCTCGGCCACGCCCTGCTCCCAGCGACGCGCCAGCTCGACGCGGTGCTCGTCGGAGGTGAACAGGCTGATCGCCGACTGCGCCTGGCGCAGCAGGGACGACACGGCGGTCAGGTCGGACTCGGTGCCGACGCCCGCCAGCACGAGGTCGACGAAGCGCGCCGACGGCAGCTCTGCGTCGCGCGTCATGTCCCACGCCGAGCCCCAGCACAGGGCCCGCGGCAGCGAGTCGGCGAACGTGGCGATGCCGGCGAGGAGGGTCTCGAACGAGCCCTCGTCGAGGCGGATCTTGGCGTACGTCAGGTCGTCGTCGTTGAGCAGGATGAGGTCGGGACGGCGCTGGTCGACGAGCTCGGTGATCGTCGTGCGCTCGTCGCGGACGTCGGTCTCGATGCGCTCGGTGCGCACGAGGCGGCCGTCGTCGCCGCGGTCGTACAGGCCGATCGCGATGCGGTGGCGGCGCAGCGTGGGGTACTCCTCGGTGGCCGTCTGCACCACGTCGAAGCGCGTGAAGCGACCGTCGTCGTCGACGTCGAAGTCGGCACGCAGCGTGTTGACGCCCGAGGTCTGGAGCCACTCGGCGGCCCAGCTGTCGAGCTCGCGGCCCGACGCCTCGGACAGCTCCACCAGCAGGTCCTGGAGCTCGGTGTTCCCGTACGCGTGCTTCGTGAAGTAGGCGCGCAGACCCGCGAAGAAGTCGTCCTCGCCGACCCAGGCGACCAGCTGCTTCAGGGCGGAGGCGCCCTTCGCGTAGGTGATGCCGTCGAAGTTCGCCTCGACCGCGTGCAAGTCGTAGTTGTCCGCCGCGATCGGGTGCGTGGTGGGCAGCTGGTCCTGGCGGTAGGCCCAGTTCTTGCGGCTGTTGGTGAAGCCGGTCCACGCGTCGGTGAACCGGGTGGCCTTGACCGAGGAGTGGTGAGCCGCGAACTCGGCGAACGACTCGTTCAGCCACAGGTCGTCCCACCACTTCATCGTGACGAGGTCGCCGAACCACATGTGGGCCATCTCGTGCAGGATCGTGTTCGCGCGCTGCTCGTAGGCCGAGACCGTCTGGCGGCTGCGGAAGATCATCTCGTCGCGGAAGGTGACGGCGCCCGCGTTCTCCATCGCGCCCATGTTGTACTCCGGCACGAACAGCTGGTCGTACTTGCCGAACGGGTAGCCCATCTGGAAGGCGCCCTCGAAGAACTCGAAGCCCTGCTTGGTGATGCCGAAGATGTCGTCGGCGTCCAGGAACGGCACGAGCGACTGGCGGCAGAAGACGCCGAGCGGGATCTCGTCGTACGCGCCGGCGTAGGAGTCGCGCACCTCGTGGTACTCGCCGGCGACGAGCGCCGTGATGTAGGTGCTCATCGTCTTGGTGGGCTCGAAGTGCCACACCGCGCTGCCACCGTCGAGCGTGATCGGCTCGGGCGTGGGGGAGTTGGAGACGACCTTCCAGTGCGCGGGCGCCGTGACGTGGAACGTGAACTGCGCCTTGAGGTCGGGCTGCTCGAACGTGGCGAACACGCGGCGGGCGTCGGGCACCTCGAACTGCGTGTAGAGGTAGACGCGGTCGTCGGTGGGGTCGACGAAGCGGTGCAGGCCCTCGCCCGAGTGCGAGTAGAGGCACGTGCCCGTGACCACGAGCTCGTTCTGCGCCTCGAGGCCGTCGATCGCGATGCGGCTGTCGGCGTAGGCCGACAGGTCCAGCTCGCGGCCGTTGAGGGTGACCGAGGTCAGCTCGCCGTCCACCAGGTCGACGAAGGTGGAGGTGCCGGGCTGCGCGGCGAAGGTCAGGGTGGTGACAGAGCCGAAGCGCTCGCCCTCGAGGGTCAGGTCGAGCGCCACGTCGTAGGACGCGTCCGAGACGACGGCTGCGCGCTGGCGGGCTTCTTCACGGGTGAGGTTGGTACCGGGCATGCGCCCACTCTTTCACCCGCCACCCACAGATGTCACAGGCAGCGTCTGCACGATCTGGGTCACACGAGCGCCTTTCGTCGCGGCATGCTCCGGCGGGTCGGGCAGGATGGGGGAATGCACATCCCGTTCGCGGCTTCCGAGCGCTCGACGATCGGCATCGAGTGGGAGCTGGCGCTGGTCGACCAGGACTCCGGTGACCTCCGCCAGGTGGCGCAGACGGTCCTCGACGCGGTGGCGCCCGCCTACGGCGAGGAGCACCCGCACATCAAGCAGGAGCTGCTGCTCAACACGGTCGAGGTCGTCACGGGGGTGTGCCACACCGTCCGCGAGGCCACCGACGACCTGGGCCGCAACATCGAGCGGCTGCGCCAGGTCACCGATCCGCTGCGGGTCGAGCTGATGTGCGCGGGCACGCACCCGTTCGCGCGCTGGACCCAGCAGAAGGTCACCGACAAGGAGCGCTACGCGACCTTGATCGACCGCACGCAGTGGTGGGGCCGCCAGATGCTGATCTACGGCGTCCACGTCCACGTGGGCATCGAGGACCGCGACAAGGTGCTGCCGATCAGCCGGGCGATGCTGACCCACTACGGCCACTTCCTCGCGCTCAGCGCCTCGAGCCCGTTCTGGGGCGGCCAGGACACCGGCTACGCCTCGAACCGCGCCCTGATGTTCCAGCAGCTGCCCACGGCGGGACTGCCCTTCCAGTTCGACCACTGGCACGAGCTCGAGCAGTACGTCGACGACATGATGCACACCGGCGTGATCGACGTGTTCGACGAGATCCGCTGGGACATCCGCCCCTCGCCGAAGTTCGGCACGCTCGAGATGCGCATCTGCGACGGCATCCCCTCGATGTCGGAGCTGGCCAGCATCGCGGCGCTCACGCACTGCCTGGTCGAGCACCACTCGCGTGAGCTCGACGCCGGCCGCGAGCTGCCGTCGATCCCGTCGTGGTTCGTGCAGGAGAACAAGTGGCGGGCCGCCCGCTACGGGATGGACGCGATCCTCATCCTCGACCGCGAGGCCCGCGAGGAGCTCGTCACCGACGACCTCGAGCGGCTGCTCGTCGAGCTCGAGCCGGTCGCCGAGGACCTCGACTGCGCCGAGGAGCTGCAGGGGATCCGCGAGATCATGCGGGCCGGAGGCGCCTCCTACCAGCGCCAGCGGGCGGTGGCCGCGCAGAACGGCGGCGAGCTCGACGCGGTCGTCGCGGCCCTCGTGGAGGAAATGCGGGCGGGCCATCCGGTGTTGGACCGGACATGACCACCACCGAGAACGTCGACCTCTGGTTCGACCCGCTCTGCCCCTGGGCCTGGATGACCTCCCGCTGGATGCTCGAGGTCGAGCAGGTCCGCCCGGTGCGGACGTCCTTCCACGTGATGAGCCTGTCCGTCCTCAACGAGGACAAGGACGTGCCGGACGAGTACAAGGAGATGATCGAGCGCGGTTGGGGTCCGGTGCGGCTGTGCATCGCGGCCGAGCAGCAGCACGGCACCGAGGTGCTGCGGGACCTGTACACCGCGCTCGGCACCCGCCACCACGTCGAGGGCCGCGACTTCGACCGCGCCCTCTACGAGGAGTCGCTCGCCGAGGCCGGCCTGCCCCTGGAGCTGGCCGACGCCGCCGACGACACGTCGCTCGACGACGCCGTGCGCGCCTCGCACACCGACGGGATCTCGCGGGTCGGCGAGGAAGTCGGCACCCCGGTCATCGCGATCGGCGACACCGCGTTCTTCGGCCCCGTCGTCTCGCCCGCCCCGAAGGGCGAGCAGGCCGGCGCCGTGTTCGACGGCGCCCGCGCGCTGGCGTCCTACGACGGCTTCTTCGAGCTCAAGCGGACGCGCACGCGCGATCCGATCTTCGACTGATCTCGATACACCGCCTCGCAAGCTCGGCGGCACTCGATCACCGGCTTGGCGTTCCGACTGATCTCGTTGCGCCCTCGCGGGCACTCGATCACCGGCCTTCGGTGCCTGATCTCGATGCGACCGTCTCGCTCCGCTCGCCGGTCACTCGATCACCGGGCTCCGGTGATCGAGTGCCGGGGCGATCGCAGCGAGCTCCCGGTGTATCGAGATCACGCGGCGCTCCACGGGCCCTCGCATCCGAACCGCTAGGTTGGATCCGATGTCGACATTGCTGGAGCGGGTGCGAGGGCACCTCGATCGCCGTGAGCACCGCATGCGGCACCGGTTCCGCACCGACGTCTCCAGCCGCAACCGCGTCCTCTCGTGGTCGACAGCCGCCCTGGTCGGCGTCGCCGTCCTCGCGCTCCTGATCCGGTGGCTGCTCGACCTCCCGATGGCCGCCGGGGTCGTCGCGGCCGTGATCGGCGTCCTCGTCGTCCGCGTGGCGATGCTCCGCCCGGCCGCGCCGCCCCACGTCCACGGCCTGCCGGGCGTCCCCGAGCCGAAGGTCTGCCCCGCGCCCGAGCCGGCCGACCGCGGCCCCTTCGTCATCGCCGTGAGGTGGCTCGGCGCCGTCGCGGCGCTGGCCGTCGCGCTCGCCCCGTCGCTGGTCGTGGGCCTCGCCGTCCTGGTGCTCGTGGCGGCGGCCGCTCCGGTCATCGCCGACAAGGTCGTGCTGTGGCGGGCCCGCCTGACGCTGCGTCGCGCGCTGAAGGCCTACGAGCCGCGCTTCGTCCTCGGCTACGGCGGCTACGGCGGCGGCCCGATCCACGTGGGCATGTGGGAGCCGCACCTGCTGGCCTCGGGCGACCGCGGCGTGATCGTCGGCCTGCGCAGCCACTACTGCGCGGAACTGCGTGCGGCCATCCGTCCGTCGATGCCGTGGATCTCCGCCGGGTCCGACGTGCTGGGCGACATGCGCGTCCTCACGGTGCCGAGCGTCACCACCTTCTTCTACGTCCACAACGCGCCGGGCCACCTCAAGCTCATGGGCATCCGTTCGGTGCGCCACGTGTGGCTCGGCCACGGTGACTCGGACAAGGCCGGGAGCCACCACACGCGCCATCTGCGCTACGACGTCCTGGTGGCATCGGGCGAGGCCGCGATCGACCGCTACTCCCGCCACGGCGTGGAGATTCCGCGTGAGCGGTTCGTGCTGCTGGGCCGGCCCCAGTCCGGCGACGTGCTGCCGGCCGTCACGCCCGTCACCGAGGTCGCCCGGCCCACCGTGCTCTACGCGCCCACGTGGACCGGCAACGGCAAGATGACCGACTTCTCGTCGATGCGGATCGCCGACCGCATCCTGCGGGCGCTGCTCGACGCCGGGACCGACGTGATCTTCCGCCCGCACCCCGTGTTCCTGCGCGACGCCTACTGGGCCGGGCGGCTGGAGGAGCTCAACTCGATCCTCGCCGCCGACCACGAGGATCCCGTCACGCCCGGCCGCCACGTGTGGGGCGAGGAGGCCGTGAGGGGCTGGTCGGTGGCCGAGTGCATGAACCACGCCGACGCCCTCGTGTCGGACGTCTCCAGCGTCGTCTCGGACTGGTTGGCCTCGGGCAAGCCCTACCTGATGGTGAGCATGGTCCACGACCTCGACGAGTTCGCCGACGCCGTGCCGGTGGCCGCCGGCGGCTACATGGTCGACCGCGAGCTCACGGATCTGCCGAAGGTGCTCGCGCAGATGCTGCGCGAGGACCCCCTGGCCGCGCGCCGCCGCGAGCTCAAGGTGCACGTGCTGGGCGAGTTCGAGGGCGACGCGTCGGCCCGGGCGTTCTCGGCGTGGGTCCACGAGATGGCCCACACGCCGATGGTCCGCGGCTGATCCCACCTGCGAGAATGGCCGCATGCGCGTCCACCTCGGTGCCGATCACGCCGGCTACGAACTCAAGACCCACCTCGTCACCTGGCTGCGGGACAACGGCCACGAGCCGATCGACCACGGCGCCCACGCCTACGACGAGCTCGACGACTACCCGCCCTTCTGCATCGACGCGGCCCAGGGCGTCCTCGACGACCCGGGCTCGCTCGGCATCGTCATCGGCGGCTCGGGCAACGGCGAGCAGATCGCCGCGAACAAGGTGCCCGGCATCCGCTGCGCGCTGACGTGGAGCGTCGAGACCGCCCAGCTCGCCCGTCAGCACAACAACGCCCAAGTGATGGGCATCGGCGCGCGCATGCACTCGGTCGAGGAGGTCGAGTCGATCGTCGAGGCGTTCCTCACCACGCCGTGGAGCGAGGCCGACCGCCACCAGCGTCGGATCGACCTGCTGGCCGAGTACGAGGAGAAGGGCACTCTTGCCTGAGGGACACACCCTCCACCGGCTCGCGCTCGACCTGACCGGCACGTTCGGCGGCAAGCGCGTCCGTTCGTCCAGCCCTCAGGGCCGGTTCGAGTCCGCCGCGGTGTTCGACGGCCGTGAGCTGGTCGAGGCCACGGCCCACGGCAAGCACCTGTTCGTCGCCTTCGCGGGCACCGAGGAGCAGGTGCATGTGCACCTCGGCCTGTACGGGTCGTTCAACCTCGTCGACGATCCGGCGCCGCCGGTCGTGGGGCAGGTGCGCTGGCGCATCGCCTCCGACCGGGTCAGCGCCGACCTGCGCGGCCCCACCGCGTGCGAGTCGCTGACCCCCGACGAGGTGGAGACCGTGCTGGCGCGGCTGGGCGAGGACCCGCTCGACCCCGACGCCGACGTGGAGCGGGCCGCCGCGCTGGTGGCGCGGTCCCGCGCACCGATCGCGACGCTCCTCATGGACCAGCGCATCATCGCGGGAGTCGGAAATGTCTACCGCGCCGAGGTGCTCTTCCGGCACCGCATCGATCCGAGGACCCCCGGACGCGACCTGCGGCCGGTGACGTTCCTCACACTGTGGTCCGACCTGGTCGACCTGATGGGGGAGGGGGTGCGCACCGGACGCATCGACACGGTGCGCGCCGAGCACGAGCCGGAGGCCATGGGGCGCCCGCCCCGCGTGGACGATCACGGCGGCGAGGTCTACGTCTACCGCCGTGCCGGACAGCCGTGTCACGTGTGCGGGACGAAGGTCCGCACCGAGGTCGTCGCGGCGAGAAACCTGTTCTGGTGCCCGCGTTGCCAGAGACGCCGATAGGGTCAGTCCGTGAGTACGGCGCGAGGGGCGAGACGCGACCCTGTCGGTCGCTACCTGTCGTCCAACGCCCGTGAGTGGCGCTCGGGCTCCCGGGACGGGCAGATGGCCGTCCTGGCGGCCCTGCTGCTGGTCACCGTGGTCATGTTCATCATCAGCCTGACCTGGTACGCGATCATGCCGGTGACGATGTTCATCCTCCCGCTGCTGGTCGGCGGGATGCTCCTCCAGTGGTGGCCGCAGGCCTCGCTGACGGGCATCGTGCTGTTCGCCGCCACGGTCTCGTCGCTGGTCTACACGCTCGACAGTGGCTGGAACGCCGCCCGACCGGCGTCCCTGCTCGCGGTCTACCTCGCCAGCGCGATCCTGCTCTACAGCGCGTCCCGCACCCGCTCGGGCCTGCCCGCCGCACTCGGCGAGGCCATGCTGATGGAGCTGCGCGACCGCCTGCAGGCCCAGGGCACCGTGCCGAGGCTGCCCGAGGGCTGGGTCAGCGAGTCCGCCATGGAGTCGGCCGGATCGGCCAAGTTCGCCGGCGACTTCCTCGTCGCCAACCTGTCCAAGGACGAGAAGTACCTCGAGATGGTGCTCGTCGACGTCTGCGGCAAGGGCGTCTCCGCCGGCACCCAGTCGCTCCAGCTGGCCGGAGCGCTCGGCGGGCTGATCGGCTCGCTGCCACCGCTGGGCCTGTTCGCCGCGGGCAACGACTACCTGCTGCGCCAGTCGTGGGACGAGGGATTCGCCACGGCGGTGCACGTGCTGGTGAACCTCGAGACCGGCGGCTACGAGGTCCTCAACGCCGGGCACCCGCCGGCGATGCACTGGAAGCCCGACGAGGACCGGTGGGTCGTCTCGGGTGCGCGCGGTCTGGCGCTCGGCATCATCGACCACCCCGAGTTCCGCGGCGCCACCGGCGTCCTCGCGCCCGGCGAGGCGCTGATGTTCTACACCGACGGCGTCGTCGAGACCCGCACGCTCGACCTCGCGGTGGGCATCGAGTGGCTGCGGGGTGCGGCGAAGATCGCGATCAGTCACGGCATGGACGGCGCACCCCGCCGGATCCTCGACCAGACCGAGCCCGGCGAGGACGACCGCGCGGTGCTCATCCTGCACCGGCTTCCCGCCTGACCTCCGCGCTGCGGCCGTCGTAGAGTCCGAGGCATGGACGACTCGCCCCGCGGACTCGCCGACCAGTGGCCGCTGCTCGCCACGGCGGCGGGCGTCGTGCTGATGGGGGTCTTCATCCTGACCAGCACGAGCGACCCCGACAAGGGCTGGGTCTTCGTGGTGTTCGGCGCGGCCTGGATCGTGGTGACCGTGGGGCGGACCCTCGTCGCTCGCGGGCGGGGCCGGCGCGACTGAGGCGCAGGTACGTGGAGCGGACGACGAGATTCGAACTCGCAACATCCTGCTTGGAAGGCAGGGACTCTAGCCATTGAGTTACGTCCGCGTGGCGCCGAGGCGCCGCCTCCATGATGCCACAACCGCGTGAGGACTCAGGACCCCGTCGACACGATCAGGTCGGCTGCCTCCGGCGTGTGGTCGGTGGCGATGTACTGCTCCTCCTGGGCGGCCCACACGTCCCACCACGGGGCGTAGGTGTCGCCGTCGCGGGTGAGGGCCCGCCGGCGGCGCTCCTCCTCGGGCGCCTGGAGCCACACGAGATGGCTCAGGAACGGCCGCAGCGCGGTGGCGCCGGCCCCCACGCCCTCGATGATGAGGTCGTTCGTCGGTCGCACGGTGAGCCACCGGCCCGGCGCGTCGGCCTCCCAGTCCCACTGCCGGGCGCGGCCGATCTCGCCGATCGCCAGGTCGGCCAGGAGGGCACGGACGATCGCGGGGGTCCGGGACAGGCCGTGCCAGCCGGGGTAGAGACGCTCGAGGTGCAGGATTGGCGCGCCGATCCGGTCGGCGAGGTCCAGGGCGAGTGCCGTCTTGCCGGCTCCGCTGCGGCCGTCGATCGCGATGACGCGGGTGGCTCCGCAGGCCGGAGCGCGGCCGCGCACGCGCGCGGCCAGGAGCTCGGGAAGGCTGGAGGGGTCCACCGGGTCGACGCTACCCGTTCGTCGGATCGTGGCGAGCCCGCGTGGACGCTAGTTTGGCTGCATGGAGCCCGTGAGAGTGCGACTCTTCGCCGCCGCCCGCGAGGCGGCCGGCACCTCGGAGACGACGGTCGAGGCCGCCACGATCGGCGACGTCCTCGACGCGTTGGCCGCGAGGTTCGAGGACCTCGGTCCGGTGCTGACGCGGTGCTCGGTGCTGGTGGAGGGCACGCGCACGACCGACCGGTCGGCGCCCGTCCCGGCCGGTGGCACCGTCGACGTGCTGCCGCCCTACGCGGGAGGCTGAGCCGCGCCGCTCAGCCGCCGATGGCGCTCATCGGGCGGTCGGGCTGCACGAAGGTGGGGGAGTCGATCCCGTGGCCGGCGCGCTTCGCGGCGATCGAGCCGCTGATGATCCGCACGAGGTCCTCGTCGCTGCCGCCGCCGCGCAGGACCTTCACGAGGTCGGACTCGTCGCGCGCGAAGAGGCAGTTGCGCACGTGGCCGTCGGCGGTGATGCGGATGCGGTCGCACGCGGCGCAGAAGGGCGCGGTCACCGAGGCGATGACGCCGACCGAGCCGGGACCGCCGTCGAGCAACCACGTGTCGGCGGGGGAGGAGCCGCGGCCGGGGATCGGCTCCAGCTCGTAGCGCGTGCGCAGCCGCTCGAGGATCTCGTCGCCGGTGAGCATCGCGGCGCGGTCCCACGTGTGACCGGCGTCGAGCGGCATCTGCTCGATGAACCGCAGCTGCGCGCCCTGGCCGACGGCGTACTCGACCAGGTCGACGAGCTCGTCCTCGTTCACGCCACGCATCGCGACGGCGTTGAGCTTGAGCGGCGTGAAGCCGGCGACCCGCGCCGCCTCGATGCCCGCCAGGACGTCGTCCAGCCGGTCGCGGCGGGTGAGCTGGGCGAAGCGCTCGCGGTCGAGCGTGTCGATCGAGATGTTGAGGCGAGCGAGGCCGGCCTCGCGCAGGGGCTGGGCGAGCTCGGCCAGGCGCAGTCCGTTGGTGGTCATCGAGACCTCGGGGCCCAGCGCCGCCAGGCGCCGGACGACCTCGACGGCGTCCTTGCGCACGAGGGGCTCGCCGCCGGTCAGCCGGATGCTGGTGACGCCGAGACCGACGCAGACCCGCGCGATCCGCTCCAGCTCGTCGGTGGTGAGGATGCTGTCGCGCTCGATCCACGGCACGCCCTCGGCGGGCATGCAGTAGGTGCAGCGCAGCGAGCACTTGTCGGTGAGGGAGATCCGCAGGTCGCGGTGCACGCGGCCGAAGCCGTCGACGAGGGTCACAGGCCCACCCAGTCCGAGCGGCCCTGCGTGTCGGTCTGGCGCTTCCAGATCGGGACCTCGGTCTTGATCAGCTCGATCAGGGCGCGAGTGGCTTCCAGCGCCTCGCGGCGGTGGGGGGCCGCGCTGGCGATCACGACGGCGACGTCGCCGACGGAGAGCGAGCCGAAGCGGTGCGAGACTGCGACCGTCGCTCCGGTGTTGAGCGCGACCTGGCCCGCCAGGGCGGCCATCATCCCCTCGGCGTCGGGGTGCGCCTCGTACTCCAGCTGCGCGACGGTGCCGGCGGCGTCGGGGTCGTGGTCGCGGATCGTGCCGACGAACACGTCGGTGGCGCCGGTCGCGCGTCCGGTGACGGCGGCCAGGTGCTCGGCCACGTCGAGCGGCTCGTCGACCACGCGGGCGTGGACGACCCGTCCGGTCACCGCTTCGGTCGTCATGCAGACAGCCTAGGTGCCCGCACCGAGTTCGGCCGGGCTCGTCTCGTGGCCGGGACGTGGTCGGGATGACAGGATTTGAACCTGCGGCCCCCTGCTCCCAAAGCAGGTGCGCTACCAAGCTGCGCCACATCCCGTGGGCACGGATCAGTGTAGGCCGCTCGGCGGCAGCCCGTTTGACCCGCCACCACGGGGGCCCCGTAGACTGGACGCTGGCCTGCGTGAGGACTCCGTGGGCTTGCCACGAGCCCAACGACGCAGGAGTCATCACGTGAAGAGCAGCACCGAATCGCTGAGCCCCACCCGGGTCAAGCTGACCATCGAGGTGCCGTTCGAGGAGTTCAAGCCGAACCTCGACAAGGCCTACAAGACCATCGGTGCACAGATCCAGGTCCCCGGATTCCGCAAGGGCAAGGTTCCCTCGGCGATCATCGACCAGCGCGTCGGCCGCGGCGCCGTCCTCGACGAGGCCCTGAACTCGGCCCTCCAGGGCTGGTACGCGCAGGCTCTGCAGGAGACCAAGACCACGCCGCTCGGCCAGCCCGAGATCGACCTGACGAAGTTCGAGGACGGCGAGACCATCGAGGTCACCGCCGAGCTCGACGTGCGCCCGCAGCTCGAGATCCCCGACGCCTCCGAGATCGCCGTGACGGTCGAGGACATCGAGGTCGGCGACGACGACGTCAACGAGCAGCTCGACCAGCTGCGCGAGCGCTTCGCCACCTTCAGCGAGGTCGACCGCCCGGCCGCCGAGGGCGACTCGATCACGATCGACCTGTCGGCCGCTCGCAAGGACGGCTCGCTCATCGACGAGGCCCAGGCCGAGGGCCTGCCCTACGTCATCGGCAAGGCCACCATGCTCGACGGCCTCGACGAGGCCGTCACCGGCCTGTCGAAGGGTGAGTCGGCGACCTTCTCCACCACGCTGGTCGGCGGCGACCTCGCCGGCGAGGAGGTGGACGTCACCGTCACGCTGCAGGACGTGCGCCAGACCGACCTGCCCGAGCTCGACGACGAGTTCGCCCAGATGGCGTCGGACTTCGACACCATGGACGAGTTCCGCGCCGACCTCGTCGAGCGCCTGACCCGCGGCAAGCGGATCGAGCAGGCCGCCGAGGCCCGCGACCTCGTGCTCGAGGAGCTCGTCAGCAAGATCGACGCCCCGATGCCCGAGGGCCTCGCCGAGGGCGAGCTGACCAACCGTCGCCAGCAGATGGACCAGCAGCTCGCGATGGCCGGCCTGACGCTGGAGGACTACCTCACCGACCAGGAGGACGGCAAGACCGTCGAGGAGTTCGAGGCCGAGCTCGAGCGCGACGTGCGCGAGTCGATCGTGGCGCAGTTCGTCCTGGACCAGCTGGTCGAGGAGAACGAGTACCCGCTCGACAACGACGAGCTGAGCCAGCACATCATGCGCCGCGCCCAGCAGTCCGGTGAGGACCCGAACTCCTACATCCAGCACATCATGGAGCACAACCACGTGCCCGAGATGATCAGCGAGGTGCTGCGCGGCAAGGCGCTCGCCGCGCTCGTGGAGTCCGCGAAGGTCACCGACAAGTCCGGCAACGTCGTCGACCTGGCCAACCTGCGCGCCGACGGCACCGTGGGTGGCGCCGAGGACGAGACCGAGTCCGAGTCCGAGTCCGACTCGCAGTGATCCCCGGTGGGCTCGTCCCACCGACCGAGAGCCGGTACCCCGCTGGGGTGCCGGCTCTCTCTCGTCTCCGGACGCTCTCGCCACGCTGTCCAGCCAGAGAACAGGGTCTTGACGTGAGCCACCTCACACGGGAATGTAACTTCTAGTTACACTGTAACTAACAGTTACACGTCGTCCCAGCGACCAGGACCCCAGGAGACAATGTGAAGTTCCCACGCCCCCGTACCGCGAGTCTCGCGGCGACCGCCGTCGTCGCGTTCGCGGTTTCGACCATGTCCTCGCCCGCGCACGCCGCCGAGGACGTCTACACGCCCCCGGCCACCATCGCCGGCGCCCCCGGCGCCATCCTCAAGCAGGCACCCGGCACCTACGCCTTCGACAACCTCGGTCTGAACCGGGCCGATGCCACGGTCACGAAGGTCCAGTACGTCTCGACCGGTGCCCGCGGAGCCAAGACCGCTGTCACGGGCACGGTCATCGTCCCGAAGGCAGCCTGGACCAAGGGTGGTGAGCGTCCGATCATCTCGTTGAGCCCCGGCACCCAGGGCCTCAACGACAAGTGCGCCCCCAGCAAGCTGATCGAGACGGCCCAGCTGTACGACGGGAACTGGCTCAAGCAGTTCTACGACGCCGGCTACGCCGTCGCGATGACCGACTACGAGGGCCTCGGCACGCCGGGCACGCACCCGTACGCGAACAACATCGCGTTGGGCCAGAACGCGCTCGACGTGGTGCGGGCCGCGCAGAACCTCGGCTTCTCCAAGACCGCTCCGGTCTTCCTCCAGGGCTTCTCCGAGGGCGGTGGCGCCACGGCGGGCGCCCTCGAGCTGGCCCCGACCT
Organism: Aeromicrobium sp. JP4; assembly: GCF_054957925.1. NCBI lineage: Bacteria > Bacillati > Actinomycetota > Actinomycetes > Propionibacteriales > Nocardioidaceae > Aeromicrobium > Aeromicrobium sp. JP4. The sequence continues at coordinate 1,279,556 of NZ_CM143290.1, read as the reverse complement.
ACGCGCCCGAGCTGAGGATCAAGGGCGGCCACGCCACGGCGCCCACGGTCGACCTCGGCGCGGTCGCGAGGAACATCGAGCACAGCGCCTACCAGACGTTCATGCTGTTCGCGGTCAAGATGCTCGACGTCACCTACCCCGAGCTGGGCATCCGCGCCCTGACCAACGAGGCAGGCCAGAAGCTGCTCGACGGCGCGGACACCGCCTACGGCTGCCTGCCCGAGAGCCTGCCCAGCGGGTGGCTGGACACCAAGACGCTGACCAAGGAGGGCAAGACGATCACGTCCTACCTGTCGCGGGCCGACATCGCGAGCCGCCTGGGCCAGCTGAAGCTCGGCTCGAAGAAGATCGGCGTCCCGTTCAAGGTCACGTCCTCCTGGGCCGACGACGTCATCCCGAACGCGACGGTGAAGCAGGCCTCCAAGGACTGGTGCGCCAAGGGCTCGAAGATCTCGTACAGCACCCTGTTCGCCCCGACTCACGTGGCGTCCGGCTACGAGGGCAGCGGCCAGGCCGTCGGGTTCTTCAACGACCTCGTCGCGGGCAAGTCCTTCGCCTCGAACTGCGGCTGGATCTTCTGAGGTCCTCTCCGCGGCGCGACACCGCCCCCGCGAGCTCCGGCTCGCGGGGGCGGCTGCGTTCACGGGACGAGATCGCGCGCCTGCGATGCGAGGCCGTACGGCACCATGGGTCCATGTCCTCCACGGCGCGCACCACCGATGTCGCCGCGCTGGCCCTCGAGTACGGCGACAGGCTCGTCCTCGGCACGGTGCGCGAGGTCCACGGCGCCATCGCCCGCCGGGCCTTCCGGGCGACGCGACTGGTCGGCAGCCGGGTGCCCGAGTCCGTGCACGACGCGGTCGCGGGCTCGATCTACGGTGGCATCTCGGGTGCCCTGCGCCTCTCCGGTGGGGCGGCCCGCGCCCTGGCTGCGCGCGGCGTCGGCGCGCCGGTCGACGACTCCCGGCTCGGGCGCCAGGTGCGATCCGCCGTCAACGGCCTCGTCGGCGACGAGCTGCGGCTGCTGGGGGATCCGCAGGCCATCACGATGTCGCTGCGTCACGACGGCACGGACATCCCCGCCACGCCGTGGAGGCTGCGGCAGGCCTACCCCGACGCCACGGGTCACCTCGTCGTCTTCGTGCACGGCCTGTGCGAGAACGAGGAGTCGTGGTCGCGCAGCAGCCGCGAGCGCCCGACGTACGCCGACCGCGTCGCTGCCCACACCGACGCCACCCCGGTGCTCCTGCGCTACAACACGGGCCTGCACGTCTCGGAGAACGGCCAGCACCTCGACGAGCTGCTGGAGCAGCTGGTCGAGGCCTGGCCGGTGGCGGTGCACCGCATCACCCTCGTGGGCCACTCGATGGGCGGCCTGGTCGTGCGCGCCGCCACCAACCGCGCCACCGTGGCCGGGCACCAGTGGGCCCACCGCGTGAGCGACGTCGTGTGCCTCGGTACGCCGCACGCCGGCGCGAACCTGGAGAAGGCCGCGCACCTCGGCTCGCGCATCCTGAGGATCTGGCCCCAGTCCACGCCGTTCGGCGCCATCCTGGACTCCCGCTCGGCCGGCATCGTCGACCTGCGCCACGGCTACATCACTGCCGACGAGTGGGAGGGTCAGGACCTCACCGCTCGGTGGGGCCTCGACCGGATCGCCGCTGCCCCGCTGGCGCACGCGGAGTACCACTTCGTGGCCGCGACGGTCGGGGCCACCCAGCGTCACCTCCTCAGCACGGTGCTGGGCGACCTGATCGTGCACTTCTCCTCCTCGGCGGGCATCGGCCGGAGCGGGCCGGTCGTGGAGCACGCCCGGCTCGAGTACCTGCCCTCGACCCACCACCAGGCGTTGCTGAACCATCCGCGGATCGCGGACTGGCTGGTCACGTGGGTGACCGCGCGCCCGCGGCGTACGCGAGCGCTGGAGTCCTGAGCCCGCTCACACTGTGAGCCGGATCACCCCCATGTGACAGTTCTGGTGTCACGGTCCACTAGGCTCGCCGAGCAGTGACCGCGACGAAGGAGAGCAGCATGGCCAACCGCGACGAGATCTCGGCGACCATCGACATCGAGGCGCCCCCCGAGCGGGTGTGGGAGCTGGTGAGCAACCCGGCCCACATGCCCCGCTGGAGCCCGCAGTGCCGCAAGATGATCGTCCGCGGCAAGGGACCCGTCGGCGTGGGCACCACCACGATCAACGTGAACCGGCGCGGCCCGCTCTTCTGGCCGACGCGCTCGAAGGTCAAGGAGTTCGTCCCTGGGAAGCGGTTCGCGTTCAAGATCGCCGAGAACGGCACGATCTGGTCGTACGACCTCGAGGCCACCGCCACGGGCACGCGCCTCACCGAGAGCCGTCACGCGCCGCACGGTGTCTCGTCGCTGTCGAACTTCCTCACGCGCCGCGTGCTGGGCGGCACCGAGAACTTCGAGGAGGAGCTCGAGGCGGGCATCCGTCAGACGCTCGAGCGCATCAAGGCCGCGGCCGAGAGCAGTGACCTGGTGGGAAAAGCCTGAGCGGGGGAGTCCCGCCCCTCGAGACGTCCCTGCTCGTCGCCGCTCCGCCGGAGAAGGTCTGGGACGTGCTGAAGGACCAGCGCAGGATGAGGCGCTGGAGCCCCGAGACGTGGCTCCAGCTCTTCTACCCCCGGCGGCTGAGCCACAACCAGGTCTCGCTCAACCTGAACCGGCGCAAGGCGTTCGTCTGGCCCACCGTGAGCCGCTACGTCGACGTGGTGCGCCCCCAGCGCCTGGCGTTCCAGGTCTACGGCCCGGCCGCGCGGTGGAGCTACCGCCTCGACCCCGAGGACGGGGGCACGCGCCTGACCCTGCGCCGCGACCTGGCCGGGGGCCGGCGCAGCCTGCTCAGCCGGGTCGTGGCCACGCTGGCGCTCGGAGGGATCCAGAGTCACGACGACGAGCTCCTCGTCGGCATGGACCGCACGCTCGCGGCCATCTCGGCCGAGGTCGACGCGCACGTGGCCCGGTGACCCTGTACGCCGATGGCGAACACGGGGGCCGGGCGCGTGTCTGCGTCGGTTCCGCGGTCTAGGGTCAATGACGTGAACGCACCCATGAGCCCCCAGATGGCCGTCGAGGCGGGTCCCTCCGATCTCGACGGGCACATCTACAACCGACTGCTGAAGGAACGCATCGTCTTCCTCGGCTCGGAGGTCCGCGACCAGAACGCGAACGCGATCTGCGCGCAGCTGCTGCTGCTCAACGCCGAGGACCCCGAGGCCGACATCTACTTCTACATCAACAGCCCCGGCGGCTCCGTCGACGCGGGCATGGCGATGTACGACACGATGCAGTTCATCTCCAACGACATCGTCACCGTCGGCATGGGCCTGGCCGCCTCGATGGGCCAGTTCCTGCTCGCCGCCGGCACCGCGGGCAAGCGCTACGCGCTGCCCCACACGCGGATCATGATGCACCAGCCCTCGGGCGGCATCGGCGGCTCCGCGTCCGACGTCAAGATCCAGGCCGAGCAGTCCATCCTGCTGAAGAAGCAGCTCAACCAGCTGCAGGCCCAGCACACCGGCCAGAGCGTCGAGCAGATCGAGGCCGACGCCGACCGCGACCGCTGGTTCACGCCCGCGCAGGCCAAGGAGTACGGCTTGATCGACGAGATCGTCAACACGGCAGGAGACGTGCGATGAGCGAGCGCCAGCGAGTGAACAATCCAGATCTCCGAATCGCGACGCCGACCTACCGTCGCTTCTCCAGGAAGGCGTCGCGATGAGTTATTACATGCCGCAGTGGGAAGAGCGCACGTCCTACGGATTCCGCCGGATCGACCCCTACACGAAGCTGTTCGAGGACCGCATCATCTTCCTCGGCACCCCGATCAGCGACGACGTCGCCAACGCGGTCACGGCCCAGCTGCTGTGCCTGCAGTCGATGGACCCCGATCGCGACATCAGCATCTACATCAACAGCCCCGGCGGCTCGTTCACCGCGCTGACGGCGATCTACGACACGATGCGCTACATCAAGCCCGACGTGCAGACGTTCTGCCTGGGCCAGGCCGCCTCGGCTGCCGCGGTGCTGCTGGCCGCGGGTACGCCCGGCAAGCGCTTCGCGCTGCCGAACAGCCGGATCCTCATCCACCAGCCCTACACCGAGGGCACGGGCGGCCAGATCTCCGACCTGGAGATCCAGGCCAACGAGATCATCCGGATGCGTGAGCTGCTCGAGAAGATGCTCGCCGAGGCCTCGAACAAGACGGCCGAGGAGGTCAGCCGCGACGTCGAGCGCGACAAGATCCTCACCGCCGCCGGTGCCGTCGAGTACGGAATCATCGACCAGGTGCTCGAAACCCTCAAGGTCCCGGTCTGAGCGACACGACCGGACCGAACCGCCGTTGACGGGTCCCCCACGACGCCTCCGTGTGGCATCGTGGGGGGACCGCCAGGAAACGACAGGAAACAACTCGCATGGCACGCATTGGTGAGACCGCCGACCTGCTGAAGTGCTCCTTCTGTGGGAAGAGCCAGAAGCAGGTCAAGAAGCTGATCGCCGGACCCGGCGTCTACATCTGCGACGAGTGCATCGACCTGTGCAACGAGATCATCGAGGAGGAGCTGGCCGAGGGCGCCGAGGTCAGCCTCGGGGAGCTGCCGAAGCCGGCCGAGATCTACGAGTTCCTCAACACCTACGTCGTGGGCCAGGAGGGCGCCAAGAAGTCGCTCGCCGTGGCGGTCTACAACCACTACAAGCGCGTGCAGGCGCAGGCCTCCGGCCGGATCAACAAGGACGAGACGGTCGAGCTGGCCAAGTCGAACATCCTGATGGTCGGCCCCACGGGCTGCGGCAAGACCTACCTCGCCCAGACGCTGGCGCGCATGCTGAACGTCCCGTTCGCGATCGCCGACGCCACGGCGCTCACCGAGGCCGGCTACGTCGGCGAGGACGTCGAGAACATCCTGCTCAAGCTCATCCAGGCCGCCGACTACGACGTCAAGAAGGCCGAGACGGGCATCATCTACATCGACGAGATCGACAAGATCAGCCGCAAGAGCGAGAACCCCTCGATCACCCGCGACGTGTCGGGCGAGGGCGTGCAGCAGGCGCTGCTGAAGATCCTCGAGGGCACCACCGCCTCGGTGCCGCCGCAGGGTGGTCGCAAGCACCCGCACCAGGAGTTCATCCAGATCGACACCACCAACGTGCTGTTCATCGTCGGTGGCGCCTTCGCCGGACTCGACCAGATCATCGAGCAGCGCAGCGGCAAGAAGACCCTCGGCTTCAACTCCGACATCGCGCCGGTGGTCGAGGAGAACGACCTGCAGAAGCTGTCCAAGGTCGTGCCCACCGACCTGCTGAAGTTCGGCCTGATCCCCGAGTTCATCGGCCGCCTGCCGGTCATCGCCGCGGTCAACAAGCTCGACAAGCCGGCCCTCATCTCGATCCTCACCGAGCCGCGCAACGCGCTCACCAAGCAGTACATCCGGCTGTTCGCGATCGACGACGTCGAGCTGGAGTTTACCGAGGACGCGTGCGAGGCGATGGCCGACCTGGCCCTCGAGCGCGACACCGGCGCGCGCGGCCTGCGCTCCATCGTCGAGGACGCCCTGCAGGACGTCATGTACGAGATCCCCAGCCGCGAGGACGTCGCCAAGGTGATCGTCACGGCCGACACCGTGCGCCACCACACGCCGCCGCGTGTGCTCACCCACGACGAGGCCGACAAGAAGGCGAGCTGACCCCGGTATAGCGTCGACCCATGGTCGATCTCACGCTCTTCGGAGCCACCGGGTTCACCGGCGGTCTCACCGCCGACTACCTCGCCGTCCACCTGCCCGCCGACGCCACCTGGGCGATCGCGGGCCGCTCGCGCGCGAAGCTCGAGCAGGTGGCGGCGCGCATCGCGGCCACGGGTCGTGAGGCACCCGCGATCGTCGTCGCCGACCTAGCCGACGACGCCTCGATGGCGACGATGGCCTCCGGCACGCGGGTCCTCATCAGCACGGTCGGGCCCTACCTCGAGCACGGTGAGCCTGCGGTCAAGGCCGCGGCGGAGGCGGGCATCGACTACGTCGACCTGACGGGCGAGCCGCAGTTCGTCGACGAGATGTACCTCAAGTACCACGAGACCGCGGTGGCCACCGGGGCCCGGCTGGTGCACTCCTGCGGCTTCGACTCGATCCCGTACGACCTGGGCGTCTTCCACACCGTGCAGCAGCTCCCCGCCGACGCCCCCATCACGGTCAAGGGCTACATCCGCGCGAAGGCCTCCTTCTCGGCCGGCACCTACCACTCGGCGCTGGGCCAGATCGGCCAGTTCCGCGGCTCGAAGGCCGCCGCCAAGCAGCGTCGTGCCCGCGAGGGCCGACCCACGGGGCGTCGCGTGCGCGGCGGCGGCCGCGTCGGTCGCGCCGAGCCGCCCGTGAAGGGGTTCGGGGTGCCGCTGCCCACGATCGACCCGCAGATCGTGCTGAGGTCGGCCCGGGCGCTCGAGCGGTACGGCCCGGAGTTCACCTACGAGCACCACGCCCACTTCAGGACCCGCCGGATGATGGCGCTGGCCGCTCCCGTGCTCGGTGCGGTGGCGGTGGGCGCCCAGATCCCGCCGGTGCGCGCCATGCTGGTCAAGCTCAAGGCGGCCGGCGACGGTCCCACCGAGGAGCAGCGGGCGAAGTCGTGGTTCACGCTCACGCTCGTCGGCATGAGCGGCGACACCAAGCTCGTCACCACGGTGCGCGGCGGCGACCCGGGCTACACCGAGACCGCCAAGATGCTCGCGGAGTCGGCGATGTCGCTGGCCTACGACGACCTGCCCGAGGTCTCGGGCCAGACCACCACCGCCGTTGCGATGGGCGCCGCGTTGGTCAACCGGCTGCAGAACTCCGGCATCGACTTCGCCACCCAGCCCGTCGAGTAGAGGCGGTCAGGCGACGACGACCTCGACGCCGACGTCCTCGAGCATCGCGCGGTCGCGCCCGGTGATGCCGTCGTCGGTGACCACGGCGGTGGCGTCGCCGAGGTCAGCGAAGGAGAACACCCGGTGCGGGCCGAACTTCGTGGAGTCGGCGAGCACCACCCGGGTGCGGGCCGATCCGAAGAGCGCGCGCTTGACGGCGGCCTCCTCCGAGTCGGGGGTGCTGAAGCCGTGGTCGGCGGCGATCCCGTTCGTGCCGATGAACGCCACGTCGGCGCGCGTGCCCCGCAGGGCCTCCACGGTGGTCTGGCCCACGGCCACGCCGGTGACCTCGCGGACGCGGCCCCCGAGCGTGTGGAGGGCGATGCCGTCGTGGCCGAGCAGCAGGTGGGCGATGGCGACGCTGTGGGTCAGCACCGTCAGGTGGCGGTCGGCCGGCAGGACCTCGGCCAGGTGCGCCACCGTGCTGCCGCCGTCCAGCAGGATGCTGCCGCCGGTGCCGGGCAGGAACTCGAGGGCGGCCGCCGCGATGCGTGACTTCAGCTCGGGCCTCTCACCCGTGCGCTGGGCGAGGCTGGCCTCGAGGCGCGCGTACGCCGTGGACAGCACCGCACCGCCGTGCACCCGCGTGGCGGTCCCGGCACGCTCGAGCACGTCGAGGTCGCGGCGGATCGTCTCGGTGGACACCGACAGCTCCGCCGCCACCTCGTTCACCGAGAGCCGCCCGTCGCGGGTGAGGCGCTCGGCCAGCAGCACCTGACGTTCAGCGGCGTACACGTGACCTCCCGAGCTGTGGAACTCTGTGGCTTTCGCTGGGAGTTTACGGGGTCAGGACTCCGCGAGCGTGGCGTCGACCTTCAGCGCGCCCTCGCCGGCGGTGGTGACGACCTCGCCGACGACCCGCCCGGCCGCCCGCACGTCGGGCAGCGCCGACGCGAGGAGGTCGAGCGTGGCGGCGTCGCCCGAGATCTCCACCTGCGTGACCTCGGTGCGCTGACTGACCTTCGCCGTGGACTTCGCACCACGGATGCCGGCCAGTGCCTCGCCCGCGATCGCGAGCAGACGGGCGTCGAAGGCCTCGATCGCGAGGTCGTCGGCGGTGGGCCACGCGGAGCGGTGGATCGACCCCTCCTGCCACCACGACCAGACCTCTTCGGTGACGTAGGGCAGGAACGGCGCGAGCAGGCGCAGCTGCACCGAGAGCGCCAGCACGAAGGTGGCCTTCGCCGAGGTCCCGGAGGCGTCCTCGGCGCGGGCGCGCTCCTTCACGAGCTCGAGGTAGTCGTCGCAGAAGTCCCAGAAGAACTTCTCGGTGACCTCGAGCGCCGAGGCGTAGTCGTAGGCCTCGAAGTGCGCGGTGGCGGTCTCCACGACGTCGCGCAGGCCGGTGAGCAGCGCCCGGTCGAGCGGCTCCGTGACCAGCGCGGGGTCGAGCAGGGAGGCGTCGGCGCCGAGGCCGTACTGCTCGACCGGCGCGACGACGAACTTGCTGGCGTTCAGCACCTTCATCGCGAGGCGACGCCCGACCTTCATCTGGGTCTCGTCGAACGGCGAGTCCGCGCCCGGGCGAGCGCCCGCGGCGCGCCAGCGCACGGCGTCGGCGCCGAACTTCTCGAGGATCTCGTCCGGGACGACGACGTTCCCCTTGGACTTGCTCATCTTCTTGCGGTCGGGGTCGACCACGAAGCCCGAGAGGGCGGCGTGCTTCCACGGCACGGTGCCGAACTCCTGGTTGGAGCGCACCACGGTGGAGAAGAGCCACGTGCGGATGATGTCGTGGCCCTGCGGGCGCAGGTCCATCGGGAACGTGCGCTCGAACAGGTCGAGGTCACGCTCCCACCCGCACACCAGCTGGGGGCTGAGCGACGACGTGGCCCACGTGTCGAGCACGTCGGGATCGGCGATGAAGCCGCCCGGCTTGCCGCGCTGCGACTCGTCGAAGCCCGCCGGAGCCTGCGAGGCGGGGTCCACCGGCAGGTCGTACTCCGGCGCGAGGATCGGGTTGTCGTGGTCGGGCTCGCCGTCCTCGTCGAGCAGGTACCAGACGGGGAACGGGATGCCGAAGAACCGCTGACGGCTGACCAGCCAGTCGCCGTTGAGGCCCTCGATCCAGTTCGTGTAGCGCGACTGCATGTAGCCGGGGTGCCAGTCGATGTCGTCGCCGAGGCCCACCAGGTGCTGGCGCAGCTCGGCGTCGCGGCCGCCGTTCTTGATGTACCACTGGCGGGTCGAGACGATCTCGAGCGGCTTGTCGCCACGCTCGTAGAAGTTCGCCATGCGCTGCGTGGGCGTGGGCTCGCCGTCGAGATCGCCCGACTCCGCGAGGGCGGCCGTGATGGCCTCACGGGCGCTGAAGGTGGTCTTCCCCGCGAGCTCGGCGTAGACGCTCTCGCCCGGACCGCCGGCGATCCACTCGGGCACCTCACGCAGGATGCGGCCGTCGCGGCCGATCACGGTGCGGTTGGGCAGGTCGAACTCGCGCCACCACTGGACGTCGGTGAGATCGCCGAAGGTGCAGCAGTGGACGATGCCCGAGCCCTTCTCCGGGTCGGCCAGCGTGTGGGCCAGGACGGGCACCTCGACGCCGAAGATCGGCGAGTGGGCGGTGGTGCCGAACAGGTGCTGGTAGCGCTCGTCGTCGGGGTGGGCGATGAGCGCCACGGCGGCCGGGGTCAGCTCGGGACGGGTGGTCTCGATGAACACCTTCTGGCCGTCCGCGAGGTGGTAGGCGACGCGGTAGTAGTGGCCGGGGTAGTCACGTGCCTCGAGCTCGGCCTGGGCGACGGCGGTCTGGTAGGTGACGTCCCACATCGTCGGCGCGTCCTGGCTGTAGGCCTCGCCGCGCGACAGGTTGCGCAGGAACGCGCGCTGGCTGGTGACCTGCGCGTCGTGGCCGATCGTCGTGTAGGTCTGCGACCAGTCCACCGAGAGGCCGAGCGTGCGCCACAGCTTCTCGAAGACCTGCTCGTCGCGCACGACGAGCTCGTTGCACAGCTCGATGAAGTTGCGCCGGCTGATCGGGATCTGCTTCTTCGGGTCGGGCTTGGCCGGGGGAGTGAAGTCGGGGTCGTACGGCAGCGACGGATCGCAGCGCACCCCGTAGTAGTTCTGCACGCGGCGCTCGGTGGGCAGGCCGTTGTCGTCCCAGCCCATCGGGTAGAACACCTCGAGACCGCGCATGCGCTTGTAGCGCGCCATCAGGTCGGTGTGGGTGTAGCTGAAGACGTGACCCACGTGCAGCGAGCCCGAGACGGTGGGCGGCGGGGTGTCGATCGAGTACACCTCGTCGCGCGTCTTGGTGCGGTCGAACGCGTACGTGCCCTGCTCGGCCCATACGTCCACCCACTTCTCCTCGAGGCCTTCGAGGACGGGCTTCTCCGGAACGCGGTTCTGTGCAGTGGTCACGAGCGTCGATTCTACGTGGCTTCGCCGGTGACATCCGCCGCGGGAGCACGGCCCGTCGCTCGGGCTCTACGGACCGGGGATCGCGATTCCGGGGTTGAGGACGTCGCGGGGATCGAACGCCTGCTTGACGAGGCGGTGGGCGCGTACCGCGGAGGCATCGAGCTCGGTGCCGAGCCACCCCCGCTTGAGGGCTCCGACCCCGTGCTCACCGGTGATCGTCCCGCCCAGCTCGAGCGCGCGAGCGGTGATCTGGTCGAAGGCACGCAGCGCGGCGACGCGACTGTCGGGCCGGCCCTCGTCGTAGATGATCGTGGGATGCATGTTGCCGTCCCCGGCATGGCCGAAGACGCCGATCACCAGTCCCTCACGCGCGGCGATGTCCTCGACGGAGGTGATGAGGTCGACGATGCGGGACCGGGGCACGCAGACGTCGTCCAGCAGCCAGTCGCCGAGCCGCTCCAGGGCCGGCAGCGCGAGCCGTCGTGCCTGCAGGAGCAGGTCGCCCTCGCGGAGGTCGTCGCTGACGGCCACGTCCTCGGCCCCTGAGGCCCTGCAGAGGTCGGCCGCGAGGGCCACCTGCGCGGCACTGTCGGGCTCGTCGCTCTGGGCGAGCAAGATGGCGGCGGTGCCGGTGTCGAAGCCGAGCCGGCTCATCGACTCGATGGCGCTCAGCGTGGTCCGGTCCATGATCTCCAGCAGCGACAGCCGCGTGCCCGCCCGCGTCAGCTGCTGGACCGCCGTGCCGGCCGCGGCGAGCGTGCCGAAGGTGGCCAGCATGGTCGTGGGCGGTGCGGGCCGCGGGACCAGCCGCACCGTGATCTCGGTGATGACGCCGAGCGTGCCCTCGGAGCCGACCAGCAGCGAGGTGAGGTCGTACCCGGCGACGCCCTTCGCGGTCCTGCGCCCGGTCCGCATCACCGAGCCGTCGGCCAGCACCACCTCCAGCGCGCGGACGAAGTCGCGGGTGACGCCGTACTTGACGCAGCACATGCCGCCGGCGTTCGTGGCGACGTTCCCACCGATGGTGCAGCTGTCGACGCTGCCCGGATCCGGCGGGTAGAAGAGGCCGTGCTCCAGCACCGCGGCACGCAGGTGGCCGGTGATGACGCCCGGCTGGACCACCGCGACCTGCTCGTCGGGGTCGATGGAGACGATGGAGTCGAGCCGGTGGGTCGAGAGCACGATGGAGCCGCGCTGGGCGTTGGCCCCGCCGCTGAGGCCCGTGCCGGCGCCGCGGGTCACCACCGCCAGCCCGCGCCGAGCCGCCTCGCGCAGGACCTCGGCGACCTCCTCGGTGCTCCTGGGCGCGAGGACGGCCTCCGGCCGCGCGTGCTCGGTGAACCGCGACTGGTCCCGCGAGTAGCTCGCCATGACCTCGGGATCCGTCGACAGCAGCGCGGGTCCCCACCCGGAGAGGTTCGCGTCGTCCATCGGTCGATCCTTCCCTCGGTCCGGGTCGCGGGCAGCACCGCCGCCGCACGAGTGTCAACCTAGCCAACGTGGAGCAGGCGCCTCCCGGGCCGGTCGGGTGGTCGGCTCCGGCCGGCGGTCGAGCAGGATGGGGACCGGAGGCGATCAGATGAGCGAGGACGAGAGGCCGACGATCCACGTGGTCGCGGCGTTCACCACCGACGCGCAGGACCGGATCCTCATGGTCCGCAAGCGCGGCTCGGAGGTGTTCATGCAGCCCGGCGGCAAGCCCGAGCCGGGCGAGGAGGCGGTGCCCGCGCTCGTGCGCGAGCTGGCCGAGGAGCTGCTCGTCGAGGTCGCCCCGGACGACCTCACGGCGTGGGGCCGGTTCGAGGCCGACGCCGCCAACGAGCCCGGGCACCACCTCGTGGCCGACGTGTTCGCGCTGCGCCTCGACGGCGAGGTCACGGCGGCGGCCGAGATCGCGGAGGCCCGCTGGTTCACGCGCGAGGAGGCCCGGGCGCTCGGCGAGCGCCTGGCCCCGCTGGCCCGGCGCATGCTCGAGGTGCCCGAGGTCCGCTCGCACCTCCGGCCCTTCCGCTTCACCGAGCCGATCGAGACCGAGCGGCTGCGGCTGCGACCGATCACGCTGGACGACGTCGACGCCTTCCACGCCTACCAGGGCCGCGAGGACGTCGCCCGCTTCATGCTGTTCGAGCCGCGCACCCGCGAGGAGATGGCGGCCAAGGTGGCGGAGTGGTCGTCGCACACCGCGCTGGAGCGGGAGGGCGACTACCTGGAGATCCCGGTCGAGCGCCGCACCGACGGGCGCATGATCGGGCACCTCTACCTGAGCCTGCGCAGCGTCGACCACCTCACCGCCGAGATCGGCTGGGGCCTCCACCCTGACTTCCAGGGGCAGGGCTTCGCCGAGGAGGGCGCCCGAGCGCTGCTCCGGCTCGCGTTCGAGGACATGCGCCTGCACCGGGTCGTCGCCGAGCTCGACCCGCGCAACGACGCCTCGGTGGCCCTGTGTCGCCGCCTGGGCATGCGCGAGGAGGCGTTCTTCCGTCAGGACATGTGGTTCAAGGGCGCCTGGGCCGACACCGGCGTCTACGCGATGCTCGCGGGCGACTTCTCCTCGACCTGAGGCTCCGGCGGTGCGGAGCCGTCGGTGCGGCCGAGCCGGCTGGGCCACCAGATCGACTTGCCGATGTCGAGGTTCAGCGCCGTGACCAGCACCGACCGGACGATGATCGTGTCGAGCAGGACGCCGATCGCGACCGCGAAGCCGAGCTCGGCCAGGAACACGATCGGCAGCGTCGCCAGGGCGGCGAACGTGCCGGCCAGCACGAAGCCCGCCGAGGTGATCACGCCGCCGGTGGCCGCCAGCCCGATCAAGGCGCCTCGGCGCGTGCCGTGCAGCAGCGCCTCCTCGCGGACGCGGGTCATCAGGAAGATGTTGTAGTCGATGCCCAGCGCCACGAGGAACACGAACGCGAAGAGCGGGAACGAGGAGTCGGCGCCGGCGAAGTCGAACACGTAGTGGAACACCAGTGCGCTGATGCCCATGGCCGCCGCGAACGACAGCACGACCGTCAGCAGCAGGATCAACGGCGCGGCGATGGACCTCAGCAGGAGCATGAGGACCAGCAGCACGACGAGCAGGATGATCGGGATGATCAGCCGGTTGTCGGCCGACGACGCCTCCTGGACGTCGAGGTTGAGGGCGGTGTTGCCGCCGACGAGCGCGTCAGCACCCTCCACGTCGTCGAGCGCCGTGCGCGTGTCCTCCACGGCGGTCTTGGCCTCCTCGGAGTCGCTCGGGACGCTCAGGGTCGCCTCGAAGTACGCGAGGTCGTCCTGGACCTGCGGCTCGGTGACCGTGGCGGGATCGACGTTCTCGACCCCGGCCACGACCTCGCGGACCTCCGCGGCCTGGTCGGCGTTCGTGATGATCTGGAGCGGATCGCCCGCGCCCGCCGGGAAGTGCTCGGCGATGCGCTCCTCGGCGACCACCGAGGGCTGGGTCGTGGTGAACGCCTCGGCGTTGCTCAGGCCCGTGGCGTCGAGCTTCACGATGCCGAACGACAGCGCCACGAGGATCAGGCTGGTGACGACCCAGACCGCGCGGGGCGCTCGGGCGATCCGCGTGCCGACCTTGGCCCAGAACCCGGTGTCGGTGCGCTCGGGGTCGCCGAAGTGGGGGATGAAGGGCCAGAACACCCAGCGTCCGAAGATCACGAGCAGCGCGGGCAGCAGGACCAGCATCGCGAGCAGGGCCACCGCGATGCCGGCGGCGCCCACCGGGCCGAGGCCGGCGGTGGAGTTCATCTGCGCGAAGAGCAGGCACAGCAGGCCGATGATCACGGTGCTGCCGCTGGCGAGCACGGCGGGCGCGGCCCGGTGCAGGGCGTGCGCCATCGCCTCGTGGCGGTCCTCGTAGCGACGCAACTCCTCGCGGTATCGCGCCACGATCAGCAGCGCGTAGTCGATGCCCGCGCCGAGCACGAGGACGCTGAGGATGCCGGCGCTCTGGCCGTTCACCGTCAGCCCGCCGTACTTGGCCAGCAGGTAGACCAGGCCCTGGGAGGCGAAGACGCTCATCAGGCCGCAGAACAGCGGGATCAGCCACAGGATCGGGCTGCGGTACGTCAACAGCAGCATCACGACGACGACGCCCACGGCGGCCGCGAGCAGAATGCCGTCGATGCCCGCGAACGCCTCGGCCTGGTCGGCGCCGAGCGCGGCCGGACCGCCCACGTCGACGCGCAGGTCGGTGCCCTCGACCGCGTCCTCCGCCGCCTCGGTCACGTCGTCGATCCAGTCGGGCAGCTCCTCCCAGCCCTCCTCGTCGAGGGTGATGGGCACGATGAGCTGCGCGGCCACGCCGTCCTCGCTGGGGATCGGCCCCGCGACCTCGCCGACCGGCACGTCCTCGAGGGCGCCGATCGCGGTGGCGGCCTCCTGGGCGGCGGCCAGGTCGGCCGGCGTCAGCGGCTCCTCCGACGTCAGCAGCTCGATCGCGGGGGCCATGTTCTCGTCGTAGAACGAGCCCGCCTGCTGGATCACCTGTGTCGACTCGGCCTCGTCGGGAAGCCACGAGGCGATGTCGTTGTCCTGCACGCTCGTGAGCTTGGCGCCGAACGAGCCGAGGCCGCCGAGGATGACGAGCATGACGACCAGCACGACCCACTTGACCCAGCGATGAGTGATCCAGCCCGCGATCTGACGGTTCATGCGTTCAGTCTGTGACCGCGCTGTGGCCCCTGACCATGGGTGAAGACCCCGATTCTCGGACCGGTTCCGGCCACCCGCCACAGCAGGCGCCTCAGCCCCATGGGTGACGCGACAAACGCCTGTGACGCCGCGCGATGCCCGGGCTGGGATACTGGGGACGATGAGGCCCACCTACCCCGATGTCGAGCTCGCCCTGCTGTCCCGCTGGCCCGAGACGCGGCTCGAGCCGTCGCTCGACCGGATCCGCGCCATCTGCGAGCTGATGGGCGACCCGCAGCGCGCCCAGCCGGTGATCCAGCTGACCGGGACCAACGGCAAGACCTCGACGAGCCGCATGATCGACGCGCTGCTGCGCGCCCTCGACCTGCGCACGGGCCGCTTCACCAGCCCGCACTTGCAACGCATGAACGAGCGGATCTGCGTCGACGGCGAGCCGCTCTCGGACGAGCTCTTCGTCGACGCGTACGCCGACGTGGCGATCTACGCCGACCTCGTCGACCAAGGCCAGCCGCACCCCTTGAGCTTCTTCGAGATGCTCGTGGCGATGGGCTACGCGGCGTTCGCCGACGCCCCCGTCGACGTCGCCGTCGTGGAGGTCGGCATGGGCGGCGCGTGGGACGCCACCAGCGTCGCCGACGCCTCGGTCGCCGTGATCACCCCGATCGACGTCGACCACGCGTCCTTCCTGGGCGACACGCCCGCCGACATCGCGGTGGAGAAGGCGGGGATCATCAAGCCCGGCTCGCGCACCGTGCTCGCCTCGCAGCCCGAGGAGGTCCTCGAGGTCATCATGGGCCGCGCGAACGAGGTCGGCTCGATGCTCGTGCTCGAGGGTGCCGACTTCGGCGTCGAGTCCCGCACGGCCGCGGTCGGCGGCCAGGTGCTCACGATCCAGGGCGTCAAGGGCCGGTACGAGGACATCCTGCTGCCGCTGCACGGCGCGTTCCAGGCCCGCAACGCCGCTCTGGCGGTGGCCGCCGTCGAGGTCTTCACCGGTGACGCCGAGCTCGATCCCGACCTGATCCGGGCGGGCTTCGGCGCCGTCACCTCCCCGGGACGGCTCGAGGTCGTGCGCCGCAGTCCCACCGTCGTGCTGGACGCCGCGCACAACCCTCACGGGGTGCGGGCGATGGTCGAGTCGATCAGCGAGGAGTTCGCGTTCAGCCCGCTCATCGGCGTCGTCGGCATCATGGCCGACAAGGACGCCGAGGAGATCCTGCGCGAGCTCGAGCCCGTCGTGGCCCACCTCGTCTGCACGCAGAACAGCACCGAGCGGTCGCTCGCCGCCGCCGACCTCGCCGAGATCGCCAGCGGGGTCTTCGGCCCCGAGCGGATCACCGTCGTGCCCCGGCTCGACGACGCGCTCGAGCGGGCCATCGGGCTCGCCGACGCGTCCGGCGAAGACTTCGGCGACTCGATCGGCTCCGGCGGCGTGATCGTCACGGGCTCGGTCGTCACGGTGGGCGAGGCCCGCACGCTGCTGCGTGGCGGTGAGTCGCAGTGAGGCACATGTGCGCGGCGATGCTGTCGCTCCAGGCGATCATCCTCGGCCTGTCCATCCCGGTGATGATCGCGGTCGAGGACGTCTCGGCGCCGCTGGCGTCGCTGATCGGTGGCGGGCTGGCCGTGCTGTGCGTCGTCGTGGCAGGTCTGCTGCGGCACCCGTGGGCCTACTGGGTCGGCCACGGGATCCAGGTGGCCACGATCCTCACGGGTTTCCTGGTGCCGATCATGTTCTTCATCGGGCTGATGTTCGCCGCCCTGTGGCTGGGTGCGTTCTTCCTCGGCCGCAAGATCGCGGCCGACAAGGCCCGCTGGGCCGCCGCGGAGGAGTAGGAAGAGTCCCGCGATGTGACGTGGCTCACCATGTTCCCCGGTACGGTTGAGGCATGGTGCGCGTGCTCGTGGTCGCTGACGAGATCTCGCCGGTGATCCATGACGCCGGCGTCCGTCGGCTGCGCCCGGACGTCGTGCTCGGCGCCGGCGACCTGCCGTGGGACTACCTGGAGTTCCTGTCCTCGATGCTCGACGTGCCGGTGGTGTTCGTCCCGGGCAACCACGACCCCGCGGTGGAGGCGCCGCTCTCGGGCTTCCGCGGCTGGCTGACCAGCAACGGCCTGCCCCAAGAGGATCCGCGCCCCCTGGGCGCCGTGAACGCCGACGAGTCGGTCGTCGACGTGGCCGGACTGCGCGTCGCGGGCCTCGGCGGCAGCATTCGCTACAACGACGGCCCGAACCAGTACACCCAGGACGAGTTCGCCAAGCGGGCCAAGCGCCTCATGAAGGTGGCCGCGAAGCGCGGGGGAGGGGTCGACGTGCTGCTCACCCACTCGCCGCCGCGCGGGCTCGGTGACGGTGACGACGCGCCCCACCACGGCTTCGAGGCGCTCCACGAGGTGGTCGAGACCCTGCGGCCCACGTGGCACCTGCACGGTCACATCCACCCGTTCGGCCAGCCCCAGCCCGACCGGGTCGTCGGCGACACCACGATCCGCAACGTCGTGCCCTACAAGCTCCTCGAGATCGAGTCGGTGCTCGACCCGGTGGGCGGTCATGGCTGAGTCCGGCTCTCCCCGGATCGACGCCGAGAGCGACTTCATGCGGGCTCGGCGCCTGCAGACGCTCTCCGCCCTGGCCGCTCGCCTGCGCGGCGAGGGTGGCGAGGGCACCCGTGCGCTCTCCTTCGACGAGGTGGTGGACGCGCTCGGCCGGCGCGGCGAGCGCAGGATCGGGCTGCACCTGATCCCGCTCGACGCGATCATCGGCTCGGTCGACAAGGTGCGCGACTTCGACCGGCGGTTCCGGCCCACCTCGGACAAGAGCCGGGCGCGCTGGGAGCGGATCGCGCGTGCCAGCCGGATCGGCGGGGAGATCCCGCCGATCGACGTCTACAAGCTGGGCGACTACTACTTCGTGCGCGACGGCCACCACCGCGTGTCGGTGGCTCGCGCCCTGCGGCTGCGCCTCATCGAGGCCGAGGTCACCGAGGTGCAGACCCTGCTGGAGCCGCGCGACATCGGCCGTCGTGAGGACCTCGAGCTGAAGCACTGGCGCAAGGTGTTCCTGCAGCGCGTCCCGCTGCCCCCGGGAGTGCGCGACAAGGTCCGCGTGACCAAGCCGCACGGCTACGGCGTGCTGGCCGAGATGGTCGAGGCGTGGGCCGCCCGCACGATGCAGGCCGAGGCCCAGCTGATGGACAAGAAGACCATGGCGCAGCGCTGGATGGACGAGGAGTTCCTGCCGGTGCTCGAGCTGGTCGACGAGGCCGGCCTCAAGGGCGAGGACGAGACCGAGGGCGACGCCTACATGCGCGTGTCGGGTGAGCGGTACCGGCTGATCCGCGAGCACGCGTGGGACCGCGAGATCATGAAGCAGGTGGCCGCGGGCAAGCGGCGGCGGCGCAAGTCTCGCTGACCTGCGCCGCGCCCGCCCCGGGTCTCAGTGGGTGATGTTCTCGCCGGACTGGGCGTCGAACACCTGGATCTTGCTGGAGTCGACGTACAGCTCGGCGCTCTGGCCGCCGGCGACCTTCGACTCGGCGCTGAGCCGGGCGTTGACCTGCGTGCCGTCGCCGGCCATGTCCTGCCCGGTGTCCTTGGCCAGGTCATCGAGGTCGGCGTTCGCCGCCCCGCCCTGCACCGTGAAGTAGGCGTAGACGTCCGAGCCCATCTGCTCCACGAGGTCGACGTTCACCTCCACCCGCGCGCCGGGCACGTCGGAGGACACCAGCGAGGCGTCCTCGAAGTGCTCGGGCCGGATGCCCACGATGACGTCGCGGCTCGCGCTGCCCGACCGCAGCGCCTCGCGATACGCGTCGGGGACCGGCAGGTCGCCGATGGAGGTCGACAGCGACTCGCCCTCGATCGTGGCGGGCAGGAAGTTCATCGACGGGCTGCCGATGAAGCCCGCGACGAACAGGTTGTTGGGGTTGTCGTAGAGGTCGGTCGGCGAGCCCACCTGCTGGATCTTGCCGGCGCGCATGACCACGACCCGGTCGCCCAGCGTCATGGCCTCGGTCTGGTCGTGCGTGACGTAGACCGTGGTGGTGCCCAGCGTCTTCTGGATCCGCGCGACCTGCGTGCGCATCTGCACGCGCAGCTTGGCGTCGAGGTTCGACAGCGGCTCGTCCATGAGGAACGCCTTCGGGCTCCGCACGATGGCGCGGCCCATGGCGACGCGCTGGCGCTGGCCGCCCGACAGGTTGGACGGCTTGCGGTCCAGGTGCTGCTCCAGCTCGAGCATCTTCGCGGCCTCGGCGACCTTCTCCTTGATGGTGGACTTGTCCACACCGGCCAAGGTCAGCGGGAACGCCATGTTCTCGTAGACGGTCATGTGCGGGTACAGCGCGTAGGACTGGAACACCATGGCGATGTCGCGGTCCTTCGGCGCCTTGTCGTTGACGACCGTGCCGTCGATCTTGAGGTCACCGGTGGTGATGTCCTCCAGCCCCGCGATCATGTTCAGGGTGGTGGACTTACCACAGCCGGACGGGCCCACCAGGATGATGAACTCGCCGTCGGCGATCTCGAGGTTGAAGTCCTCCACCGCGAGGGCTCCGTCGGGGTACCGCTTGACCACGTGGTCCAGGACGATTTCAGCCATGATGATTCCTTTCAGCCCTTGACGGCGCCGCTGGTGAGGCCGGCAACGATCCGGCGCTGGAAGAAGAGGACGAAGATGACGATCGGGATGGTGATGACCACCGCGGCTGCGGCGATCGCCTGGGTGGGCTTCTCGAACGTCGTGGCGCCGGTGAAGTAGCTCAGGGCCGCCGGCACGGTGCGCGAGCGCTCACTGGAGGTCAGCGAGATGGCGAACAGGAAGTCGTTCCAGCAGGAGATGAAGACCAGGATGGCCGTGGTGAAGACGCCGGGCATCGCCAGCGGTGCGATCACCTTGCGGAACGCCTGGTAGGGCGTGGCGCCGTCCATCTTGGCCGCCTTCTCCAGCTCCCAGGGGATCTCGCGGAAGAAGGCGCTCAGGGTGTAGATCGCCAGCGGCAGGGCGAACGTGATGTAGGGGATGATCAGGCCGAGCCAGGTGTCGAACAGCCCGATGCCGGTCAGGATCTTGAACAGCGGCGTGACCAGCGCGATCTGGGGGAACATCGCGATCATCAGCGACGCGCCCACGACGAACTTCTTGCCCGGGAAGTCCAGGCGAGCCACGGCGTAGGCCGCCATCGTGCCCACGACGATCGCGATGAACGTCGAGATGAGGCAGATGCCGATCGAGTTGATCAGGGCTCGGGTGAAGCTGTCGTTCTGGAAGATCGCCTCGTAGTGCTCCCCGGTGTACTGGCTCGGGAAGAAGCTGCCGTCGTTGAGGATCGCGTCGGGCTTGACCGACAGCGAGATGATCCACAGGACCGGGATGAACGCGTAGATGAGGACGATCGCGTTGACGCCCCACCAGATCGCCTTGCGCTTCGGTGTCTCCACTGCCGTGCTCATGGTCATCGCCTCCCTTCATCGGAGCCCGGCGCCGCGGCGCCGAACAGCTTCACGAAGATGAACGCGATGATCGCGATCGTGATGAAGATCAGCACCGACATCGTGGAGCCGATGCCCAGGTTGAGCCCTCGGATGAGGTTGTTGTACGCCACGATCGACACGCTGGAGGTGTCGTTGGCTCCGCTGGTCAGCACGTAGATGTTGTCGAAGACGCGGAAGGCGTCCAGCGTGCGGAACAGCACCGCGACCAGAATCGACGGCTTGATGAGCGGCACCGTCACCTTCCAGAAGCGCTGCCACGGGGAGGCGCCGTCGATCGAGGCCGCCTTGAGCAGGTCCTCGGGCACGAGCGCCAGGCCGGCCATCAGCAGCAGGGCCATGAAGGGGATGGTCTTCCAGACCTCGGCCAGCACGATGATCCAGAACGAGGACCAGTGGCCGGTCAGGGGTGCGTTGTCCCCGGCCAGCCAGCCGATGTCCTGGCTCCAGGCGAACCGCCAGCTGAACGCCGCGACGACCGTGACGATCGCGTACGGCACCAGCGCCGAGGTGCGGATGAGCCCGCGTCCGACGATCGTCCGGTGCATCACGATGGCCAGCCCCATGCCCAGCACCAGCTCGAACGCCACGCTGACCACGGTCAGCAGCAGCGTGAAGCCGAAGGCGCTCCACCAGATGTCGCTGGTGAGGACCGTGACGTAGTTGTCCAGGCCGACGAACTCGTTGTCGTCAGGGGTGCGCAGGTCCGCGCGGAACAGCGACAGCCAGATGGCGTACCCGATCGGGTACGCCGTGACGGCCACCATGAGGATCACGGCCGGCGCCACGAGCATCAGGCCCAGCCGGCGCTCGGCCTTCTTGCCCTCGCTGTAGCGCTGACGTGCGATCTCAGCACTCTCGTCGTCCGTGCGGGACTCGACCGGTGCGGTCGTGGTCATGGCAGGATCCCCTTCCCCACAATGGCGTCGTTGATCGCCGTGTCGAGCTCCTCGGCCGTGTTCTCACCGTCGATGCTCGACGGGGGCGAGAGTGTGGAGGAGATGATCGTCGAGATGTTCTGGTAGACCGGCGAGATCGGACGCGAGCTGGCCGCCTCGAGCGAGTCCAGGAGCACCTGGCCCTGCGGGTAGGCCTCCTTGAACTCCGCCTCCTCGAACACCGACTCGATGACGGGCGGCTCACCGGCCGTCAGCGAGTGCTTGAGCTGGTTCTCGGGGGAGCGCAGGCACATGGCCGCCTCGAACGACTCCTCCGGGTGCTCGCTGAACTTGCTGATGGCGAAGTTCATGCCGCCGACCGTGACCTTGGACGGCTGGCCCTCGACCGTGGCCGGGAACGGCGCGAACGCGAGGTCCTCGGCGATCTCGGGGCTGGCCTCGCGCATGGCGCTGAGGACGTACGGCCAGTTGAGGCTAAAGGCTGAGGCGCCGTTCTGGAGCTGGGCGAAGACCTCGGGCTCCTGCGAGTTCGACAGCGACGCGTTCGCCAGGCCCGACGTCGCGAGCTTGTTCAGCAGATCCAGCGCCTGCACGGTCTTGTCGTCGATCGTGGTCTCGGTGCTGTCCTCGTTGACGATCGTGCCGCCGAACGAGGAGAGGATCGTGTTGAACCCGACGACGAGGCCCTCGTAACGGGCACCGGTGAAGCCGATCTCGTACGGGTCGCCCTCGGCCTTGAGCTTCTCGGCCATGTCGAACATCTCGTCCCACGTCTTCGGCGGCTCGCCGTTGCCCACCTTGTCGACGAGCGACTTGCGGTACCACATCAGCTGGGCGTTGGTGTGCTTCGGAATCGCGTAGAGCTTGTCCTTCCACGTCGCCGTCTCGAGCGGCACGGCGAGCGTGCCCTCGGACGCCTCGGCGCGCTGCGCGTCGGTCAGCGGGAGGATCCAGCCGGCCTCGGCGAACTCGGCGGTCCAGACGACGTCCATGCCGATCAGGTCCATGCCGGTGTCGCCCGCGGCGAGGCGGCGGACCATCTGCTCGCGCTGACCATCCGCGTCGCTGGGAACGAGGTTGCCCTCGATCTTCCACTTGCCCTCGGCCTGCTCGTTGCAGCCGTCGATGAGGTCCTGGAATCCCGTGGCGGACGCGCCGCCGAAGAGGTTGATGGTCGGGACCCCGCCCTCGTCACCGCCGCCACAGGCAGCCAGTGTCGCCATGAGGGTTGCGGCGGCAGCCAGCCCTATTCCACTGCGCGTCTTCCTCGATCGCCTAGTCACGTGCACCACCCGACCTTCCCCCGAGATCCTGCGGCGTGCGACTCGTGGAAATGTGACGCCGCTCACATGAAACTACGGCGGGTGGAAGAACGCCGCAAGTCCGGCGAGCGGGCGAACCTTCAGCCGGGGGCGATCCAAGCCGTGGTGTCGGTGGGCAGGCGGTGCCCCTCCAGCGGACCGCTCACGGCCAGGAGCTCGCCGTGGGGAAGGTCGATCGGATCCGCGCCGAAGTTCGTCACCACCTGCACCCGGCGACCGCCGGAGCCCACGACGGTGAACGCCAGGAGGTCGTCGGAGCCCTCCTGCCAGTGCAGCTCGCCACGGCCGAGGCCGTACTTGCGGCGCACGGTGAGCAGGCGCCGGTAGAACTCCAGCGTGCTGCCCGCGACGCCGTCCTGGCGGTTGGGCGCGAGGTCGCCGTACACCTCCGGCTGCGGCAGCCAGCTGCGGCCGGTGGGGGAGAACCCGAACGCGGGCTGGTCGGCGTGCCACGGCACGGGAACGCGGCAGCCGTCGCGGCCCACGTCCTTGCCCTCGGTGCGCGCGAACGTGGGGTCCTGGCGGACCTCGTCGGGCAGCGTCGTGGCCTCGGGCAGGCCGAGCTCCTCGCCCTGGTAGAGGTAGGCCGAGCCCGGCAGCGCGAGCATGACGCCCGTGGCGGCCCGCGCGCGGCGCAGGCCCAGCTCCGCATCGGGCTGGGGGTCGTCGGGACCGATGCCCAGCACGCGGGTCGCCCGGTCGATGTCGTACGACAGGCGCGACGCGTGACGCGGCACGTCGTGGTTCGACAGCACCCACGTCTGCGGCGCGCCGACGGCCGCGGTGGCCTCGAGTGCGGAGGTGATGGAGTCCCGCTGGTGCTGCGCCCTCCACGGGGTCATGAGGTAGCCGAAGTTGAACGACTGGTGCAGCTCGTCCGGCCGGACGTACTTGGCCAGGGACTCCTCGGGCACGACCCACGCCTCGGCCACCAGGATGCGGTCGGCGTCCTGGCCCTCGACGCGGTACTCGTCGACGAGGCGGCGCCAGTCGCGGTAGACCTCGTGCACGGCGGGCTTGTCCCACATCGGCTGGGCGGAGGTCGGGTGGATCGCGAGGTCGTAGTCGTCGGGCGCGTCCGGCAGGCCGGGCTCCTTGTGCAGCCCGTGCGCCACGTCGATGCGGAACCCGTCGACGCCGCGGTCGAGCCAGAAGCGCAGGACCGAGCGGAACTCCTCCTGGACCTCCGGGTTGTTCCAGTCGAAGTCGGGCTGGCTGGGGTCGAACAGGTGCAGGTACCACTGGCCGGGCGTGCCGTCGGGGTTCTGCACGCGGGTCCACGCCGGGCCGCCGAAGTTGCTCTCCCAGTTGTTCGGCGGGAGGTCGCCGTTCTCGCCCCGGCCGTCGTGGAAGATGTAGCGCGCGCGCTCGGGGCTGCCGGGATCCGCCGCGAGGGCCTCCTGGAACCAGGCGTGCTGGTCGGAGGAGTGGTTCGGGACGAGGTCGACGATGACGCGCAGGCCCAGCTCGTGGGCGCGGGCGGCCAGTGCGTCGAAGTCGGCGAGCGTGCCGAACAGCGGGTCGACGTCGCGGTAGTCGGCCACGTCGTAGCCGGCGTCGTTCTGCGGGCTCGTGTAGAACGGCGACAGCCAGACGGCGTCGACGCCGAGCGCGACCAGGTGGTCCAGGTGCGCCGTGATGCCCGGCAGGTCGCCGATGCCGTCGCCGTCGGAGTCCGCCCACGAGCGCGGGTAGACCTGGTAGATCACGGCGTCCCGCCACCAGGCGGGGGTGGTGGTGTGGGTGCTGTCGACCATGGGAACTCCTTGGCGAGCGCGGAGGGATAGGTTGGGCACATGACGCAGCGCACGCTTGTTCTCATCAAACCCGATGCCGTGGCCCGGGGCCTCGTGGGGGCCGTGCTCTCGCGGTACGAGGCCAAGGGATTGCGCATCGTGGCGATGGAGCACCGCGCGATCGACGCCGAGATGGCCGACGCCCACTACGCCGAGCACACCGAGCAGCCCTGGTACCCGCCGCTGCGCGAGTTCGCGGTGTCCGGCCCGCTCGTGGCCCTGGTGCTCGAGGGCGACGAGGCGATCGAGGTCGTGCGTGCGCTCAACGGCGTCACCGACGGCCGCAAGGCGGCGCCCGGCACGATCCGGGGCGACCTGTCGCTGTCCAACCGCGAGAACCTCGTGCACGCGTCGGACTCCGAGGAGTCCGCGGCGCGCGAGATGAGCCTGTGGTTCCCGGGGTTGTGACCCCATGGGCCCGCCGTTGATCCAGGCCTGCATCAACGGCGCGCGTCCTCCCGCAGTCCATCCGGCACTGCCCGTCACCCCGGTCGAGATCGCCTCGGACATCGCGGCGGTCCTGCGGGCCGGGGCCGACGGCGTCCACGTGCACCCCAAGGACGTCGACGGGCTCGACACCCTCGATCCCGACGCCGTCGACGCCGTGATCACGGCGGCCCGCTTCGTCCTGCCCTCGAGGCCGATCGGCGTCACCACCGGCGCGTGGGCCCTGCGCGACCCGGCCGCACGGGTGGCGGCCGTCCGCCGCTGGAGCGTGCTGCCCGACCTCGCGTCGGTCAACTGGCACGAGTCGGGGTCCGAGGCGGTGACCGCGGCGCTGCTCGAGCGAGGCATCGGCGTGGAGGCGGGCCTGTGGACGGTCGACGACGTCCGGGAGTGGGCCGTGTCGCCCCTGCGCGACGAGGCCGTCCGTGTCCTCCTCGAGCTGCCCGAGGGGATCGGCGACGCCCAGGTCGTCATCCTCGCCCAGGAGATGCTCGACGTGGTGCGCGAGGTCGCGCCCGCCGTCCCGGTGCTGCTGCACGGCGAGGCGCACTCCGCCTGGCCGACGCTGCGTCATGCGCTGCGCCTCGGCCTGCAGGCCCGCATCGGGCTGGAGGACACCCTGCAGCTGCCGGACGGCTCGATCGCCCCGGACAACGCCGCCCTGGTCCGGGCTGCGCGGTCGTTCGCCGACCAGCAGGCGGTGGACGTCGGCCTGCCCGAGCAGGACGACTCAGCGGTCTGACGGAGCCTGCTCCGCGAACTCCCCGTCGAGCCACGCGACGCGCCGCTCCAGCCAGCGTCGCAGCAGGTCGACCTCGTTCCGCCAGCCCTGGCCCACGTCGACGGCCGGGTCGGAGTTCGCGAACACGTACACCTCGGGGTCGTTGTCGAGGGCACTGGCGGCCACCGGCAGACCGGGGCCGTCGACCTCCGGAGGGCTGAAGTTGTCGACCGCGTCGTCGGCGATCACGGCCGCGCGCTCGTCGACGAAGTCCCCGATGGTGGACAGATCCTCGGACACCTCGGTCCAGCGCTGCGCCACGCGCTCGGCGAAGTCGGGGTCGGACATCAGCACGTTGAAGTAGTGCCCCTGCGGCTCGTTCCAGACCTGCGTGGGCGAGAACGCGCGACGCCAGGCGGGGTCGTCGCTGATCGCGTACCAGGACCGCTGGAGCCACCAGCCCTTCGGATGGTCGAGGCGCCACGAGCCGTTCCGGCGATTGCCCTGCGAGGCTGAGAAGTCCCACGGAGGCCCCAGCGCCAGCGTGCCGTCACCGCGCAGCACGAAGTACACGTCGTCGTAGAGCGGGCTGCCCAGGTTCTTGGTCACCTCGTTCAGCAGGTACCACTCCACGAACGAGTCGACGTCGATGCGGTCGCGGTACCCGTTGCCGGGGAAGGCCGGGTCGTAGAGCAGGTCCTCCACGGCCTGGAAGTCCGCGGCCACCTCCTGCGGGTCGGCTTCCTGCGGGTCGGCGACGTGGACGCGCAGCCCCCGCTCCGTGCGGAACCGCGGACCCTCGAGGTCGCGCGCGTCGGCCAGCAGCAGGACGTCGTCGTCGGCGAGCTCCGCGCGACCCTCCTGCGCGGTCGGGACCTCGCCGAACGAGTACAGCCCGCAGGGCGTGCCGTTGATCTCGAGGTTCGCCGGGACGAGCCGCGGGACCCAGTCGATCCCGAGCCGCCGGGCGATCTCCATCGCGGAGGCGGTGCGCAGCAGGGACCGGTCGGCGAACTCGTCGAGCAGCACCCAGTCGCGCGACGCCGGGAGTCCGAGCACGGAGGCGGGGTCGACCAGCTCGACGGCGTAGGGGCGCTTGAGGCCGTTGAACGGGTTGGCCGTCGCGGAGACGCGGACCTCGGCATCGAGCTCCTGCTGCTCCCCGTCGGAGGCGGTCACGGCCAGCTCCACGGACGGCGGGTCCGTCGCGCTCGTGACGAGGTCGCTGCACGGGGCGGCGGGCTCGGTGGCGAGGTCGTCGGTGGGGACGGTGAGCCGCACGGTCGCGACCCCGTCGACCTCCACCTGGGGCTGCCCGCCCGTGGTCTCCTCGGCTGCCTCCGGAGCTGTGGCCTCGGG
Organism: Aeromicrobium sp. JP4; assembly: GCF_054957925.1. Taxonomy (NCBI): domain Bacteria; kingdom Bacillati; phylum Actinomycetota; class Actinomycetes; order Propionibacteriales; family Nocardioidaceae; genus Aeromicrobium; species Aeromicrobium sp. JP4. The sequence continues at coordinate 1,252,585 of NZ_CM143290.1, read as the reverse complement.
TGCCGCGCGGACGTTGACGACGACGACGAGCGCGAGGAGGGCCAGGGCCAGCAGGGCCGCCAGCGCCACGGCGGTCGTTCTGGTCCGGCTCATGGTCCGACGATACGTCCCACGCGTCACGGGAGCACTCAGGAGCCCCCGGCGCCGAGACGGACGACGAAGGAACCGCAACCGAGGGTTACCGCCCGGTACGGTGTCGAGGTGAACCGATGGATGCCTTGGGCGTGGGCCACGGTCGTGGGCCTGCTCTACAGCCTGATCTCCCTGCTGTCGTGGCGGCGACTGACCGTGAACTCGTGGGACAACGCGATCTTCGAGCAGGCCGTCAAGGCCTACTCGCGGTTCGAGGCGCCGATCGTGCCGGTGAAGGGACCCGGGTACAACATCCTGGGCGACCACTTCTCGCCGATCGACGCGCTCCTCGCGCCGGCGTACTGGCTGTTCCCCTACGGGCAGACGCTGCTCGTCGCGCAGGGGCTGCTGATCGGCCTGTCGGTCGTGCCGATCACGCGCCTCGCGGTCGACCGGCTCGGCCCACGCGTGGGGTGGACCATCGCGCTGATGTACGGGCTGGCCTTTGGCTTCGGCAACGCCGTGGTCGCCGACTTCCACGAGGTCGCGTTCGCGGTGCCGATCCTGGCGATGGCGGGCGTGGCGTTCGTGGAGCAGCGGTACAGCGCCGTCGTCTGGTGGTCGCTGCCGCTGCTGCTGGTCAAGGAGGACATGGGCGTCACCGTCGCCGCGGTGGGCGTGGCGCTGTGGCTCGCCGGCGAGCGCAGGCGCGGACTGCTGCTCGCCCTGGGCGGGGCCGTCGCGCTCGTGCTGGTCGTGTGGGTGATCATCCCGGCCTTCAACACCGGTGGCGGGTACGACTACACCGGCAACCTGGGCGGCGAGGTGGGTGTCTGGGAGACGCTCACCACGGAGGCCGACCGCAAGCTCCTGACGCTGCTGCTGACCTTCGGCGTCACCGGCTTCGCGGCGCTGTGGTCGCCGTGGGCCGTGGTCGCGGCGCCCACCTTCCTGTGGCGATTCCTCGGCGACGTCGAGTACTACTGGGGCACCGAGTGGCACTACTCGATCGTCATCATGCCGATCGTGTTCGTCGCGATGATCGACGCGATCGGCAAGCGCCCGAGGCTGGAGTGGCCGGGTGTCGTGCTGGGCGCCGCGGTCAGCGGCTACCTGCTGGCCGGCGGGCCGGTGGTCAAGCTGCTTGAGCCCGAGACGTGGGACGCGTCGCCGCGGCGCGAGGCGATGCAGGAGGCGATCGCCACGATCCCCGAGGACGCCGTCGTCGAGACCGACATCGCGGTCCTGAAGTACCTCACCGGAAGCCACGACGAGGCCTACTGGATCGGCACGATCGGCGACGTCGTGCCCGACTACATCATCTTCGACCGCAACCTCACGCAGACCGACCCCATCCAGCACGGTGCCGAGCACGGTGCCTCGTACGAGGTGGTCTTCGAGCGCGACAACTACGTCGTCGCCCGCAAGGTGGGCTGATCTCGATACGCGTCTCGCTGCCCTGGCGATCGGCGTCCGTTGTCGGTGGTGATCTCGATATGCCGCTCGTTCCTCGCGAGCTACTCGATCACCGGGCGGGCGAGTCGGTGATCGAGTGCCGGCGAGCGGAGCGAGACGGTGTATCGAGATCGGGCACAACGACGAACGCCGCCCGCTCCAAGGAGCAGGCGGCGTTCTCGGCTTCAGACCGTCACGGGTGGGTCATGCTCATGACGTCCAGGGCGGCGTCGAGGTCGGCCTCGCTGATGTCGCCGCGCTCGACGTAGCCGTCCTCGATCACGACCTGGCGGATCGTCTTGCGCTCCTTGACCGACTTCTTCGCGATCGCGGCGGCGTTCTCGTAGCCGATGTGTCGGTTGAGCGGCGTCACGACCGACGGGCTCGACTCGGCCAGCTCGAGGCAGCGCTCCACGTCCGCGGTGATGCCGTCGATGCAGCGGTCGGCCAGCGTGGTGGAGGCGTTCGCCAGCAGGCGCATCGACTCCAGGATGTTGCGACCGATCACCGGCAGCATCACGTTGAGCTCGAACGAGCCGGAGGCGCCGGCGAACGCGATGGCGGCGTCGTTGCCGATGACCTGGGCGCACACCATGAGCGTGGCCTCGGGCAGCACCGGGTTGACCTTGCCGGGCATGATGCTCGAGCCGGGCTGCAGGTCGGGCAGGTGGATCTCGCCCAGACCCGTGCGCGGGCCCGAGCCCATCCAGCGCAGGTCGTTGTTGATCTTGACCAGGCTCACCGCGATGGTGCGCAGCTGGCCCGACATCTCGACCAGGCCGTCGCGGGCGCCCTGCGCCTCGAAGTGGTCGCGCGCCTCGGTCAGCGGCAGGCCGGTGCGCTCGGCGAGGATCTCGATGACGCGCTGCGGGAAGCCCTTCGGGGTGTTGATGCCCGTGCCCACGGCGGTGCCGCCGAGGGGGACCTCGGCCGTGCGGGGCAGCGAGGCCTCGACGCGCTCGATGCCGCGGCGGATCTGCGCGGCGTAGCCGGCGAACTCCTGGCCGAGGGTGACCGGCGTGGCGTCCATGAGGTGGGTGCGGCCGGACTTGACGACCTCGGCGAACTCGGTGGCCTTGGCCTCGAGGCTCGTCGCGAGGTGGTCGAGCGCGGGGACGAGGACCGTCAGGGCTGACTCGGTCGCGGCGACGTGGATCGACGTGGGGAACACGTCGTTGCTGGACTGCGAGGCGTTGACGTGGTCGTTCGGGTGGACCTCGATGCCCGAGTTCCTCGTCGCGAGGGTCGCGATGACCTCGTTCGTGTTCATGTTGCTCGAGGTGCCCGAGCCGGTCTGGAACACGTCGATCGGGAAGTGCGCGTCGTGGGCGCCCGTGGCGACCTCGTCGGCGGCGGCGACGATCGCGTCGGCCATCGCCTGGTCGAGGATGCCGAGCTCGGCGTTCGCGCTCGCGCAGGCGGCCTTGATCTGCGCCAGTGCACGGATCTGCGCCGACTCGATGGGCGTTCCCGAGATCGGGAAGTTCTCGACGGCGCGCTGCGTCTGGGCGCGATAGAGGGCGTCGGCGGGGACCTTGACCTCGCCCATGGTGTCGTGCTCGATGCGCCACTGAGTGTTGTCGGTCATGCCTCGCACCTTAGTGGGCCGCGGTCGTCAGGACGTTGAGAGGTCGGGCCTCAGCGGGTGCGGGCGGCGGTGGCCGCGATGGCGTCGACGAAGGTGCCGTACAGCTGGGCCGGCAGGTCGTGGCCCATGCCGGCGATCTCGAGCAGCTCGGCCCCGTCGATGGCCGCGGCGGTGGCCCGGCCGCCCGAGCGGTGCACGAGCAGGTCCTTCGAGCCGTGGATGACCTGGGTGGGCACCGTGACCGCGCCGAGGCGCTCGGTGCGGTCGGGCTGGGTGAGCACGGCGAGCATGTGGCGCGAGACGCCGCTGGCGATCCAGCCCCGGTCGTAGGTCTCCAGCGCGCGGGCGTGGGCCACGTCGTCAGGGGTCGGGAACGCGGGGGAGGCCACCGCCTTGCCGTTCCTGACCGAGAGCTCGGCGTACTCGGGGCGGGTGCGGCCCGCCGGCGCGAGCATCGTGCGCATGACCAGCGGGTGGATCCAGCCGACGCGGCGGCGACCCGTGGTGGACATGATCGACGTGAGTGAGCGGACCCGGTCGGCGTGCTCGACGGCGAGGGTCTGCGCGATCATGCCGCCCATCGAGACCCCCACGACGTGGGCCGCGTCGATGCCGAGGTGATCCAGCAGCGCCGCGGCGTCGTCGGCGAGGTCGTCGAGTCCGTAGGGCGCCGAGCCGCGGCCGAGGTAGGCCTTCACGATGTCGGTCCGGGACACCCGGTGGTGGCGCAGCTTGGTGGAGCGGCCGGTGTCGCGGTTGTCGAACCGGATCACGTGGAATCCGCGGGCGGCCAGCTGCACGCAGAATGCCTCAGGCCACCACGTCATCGGGCCGCCGAGACCCATGATCAGCAGGACCGGCTCGTCGCCGGGGTCGCCGAACGTCTGGTGGCACAGGTCGAGCCCGCTGGGCAGGTGCGCGAACGCCTCCTCGGAGACCGCGACGGACTCCTCGCGCGCCGGCCCTGGACCCATCGGCTCAGTGCTCGTAGTCGATGGAGGAGAAGGCCATCAGCTTCTGCAGGCGGTGCTCGCTGCGGATCGTGCGGATCGTGCCCGAGCGGGACCGCATGACGATCGACTCGGTGGTGGCGCTGCCGGCGCCGTACCGCACGCCGCGCATGAGGTTGCCCGTCGTGATGCCGGTGGCGACGAAGAAGCAGTCGTCGGCGGTGACGAGGTCCTCGGTGGACAGGATCCGGTCGAGGTCGTGGCCCGCGTCGATGGCGCGCTGGCGCTCCTCGTCGTCCACGGGCGTGAGGCGGCCCTGGATGACGCCGCCGAGGCACTTCATCGCCACGGCGGTGATGATGCCCTCGGGCGTTCCGCCGATGCCCAGCAGCAGGTCGACGCCGGAGTCGGGGCGGGCCGCGGTGATGCCGCCGGCGATGTCGCCGTCGGCGATGAACTTGATGCGGGCGCCGGTCTCGCGGATCTCGTGGACGAGCGCGTCGTGGCGGGGTCGGTCGAGCACGCAGACCGTGACGTCCTCGACGTCGAGGCCCTTGGCCTTGGCGACGATGCGGATGTTCTCGGCGGCGGGCAGGCGGATGTCGACCTTGTCGGCGGCCTCGGGGCCGGCGATGAGCTTCTCCATGTAGAAGACCGCGGAGGGGTCGTACATCGAGCCGCGCGGCGCGACGGCCATGACCGAGATGGCGTTGGGCAGGCTCTTGGCCGTGAGGGTGGTGCCGTCGATCGGGTCGACGGCGACGTCGCACTCGGGGCCGGTGCCGTCGCCGACGCGCTCGCCGTTGTAGAGCATGGGCGCGTCGTCCTTCTCGCCCTCGCCGATCACGACGACGCCGTCCATCGCGACGGTGTTGATCATCGACCGCATCGCGTTGACCGCGACGCCGTCGGCGCCGTTCTTGTCGCCCCGCCCGACCCAGCGGCCGGCGGCCATGGCCCCGGCTTCGGTCACCCGGACGAGGTCCAGGGCGAGGTTGCGGTCGGGGGCGGCCTCAGCGGGCTTCAGTCGGTCCACGCGGTCATCCTATCGGGCACGAAGGCTAGGCTGGCCAGCGCGACCGAACGGTTCTTCCCGGCACGACAGGAGCACGATGAGCGGGTACTCGCGCGGCAATCCGGCGATGGGCGACGTGGTGCGCTCGGTGCTCGTGCTCGGTGCCATCGTGCTGGGCCTGTGGTTCGTCGGCCGGCTGTTCACCGAGACGCCCGACAACCCCACCTCCGAGGTCGACTGGCGCGGTGCCGCGTCGGGCGTCGAGGAGCGTGCCGGGTTCGTGCCGCTCGTGCCCACCGAGCTGCCCGAGCGCTGGCGCGCCACGCGGGCCGAGCTGATCGACGACCGCTGGCAGCTGAACGTGGTGACCGACGACGACGAGTACGTGGGCCTGACGCAGCGGATCGGCGAGGCCGACGACCTGCCGAACCTCGTGGAGGACCGCGCGGCCGGCAGCAAGCCCGACGGCGAGCAGGAGATCGCCGGCACGACGTGGCAGGTGTTCTCCGGACCCGACGACTCCGTCACGTTCGGCGCCGTCGTGGGCACCGAGCTCGTGGTGGTCACCAGCGGCGCCGAGCGCCCCGTGGTGGAGGACTACGTGGCCTCGCTGGAGCCCTTCGCGTCCTGAGCCGGGTCGATCCGGGCCCGCGCGCCGTCGAGCCAGCGCTGGCACGCCTCGGCGAGCGCCTCGCCGCGCTCCCACAGCGCCAGCGACTCCTCGAGGGTCGTGCCCCCGGTCTCGAGCCGCTGGACGATCGAGACCAGCTCGTCGCGGGCCTGCTCGTAGGAGAGCTCGGCCGGGTCGGTGGGCGTGGGTTCACTCATGCGGGTGCTCCTGCAGGTCGGTGACGCGGACGGTGGCGTGACCGTCGGTGAGGTGGAGGACGAGGTCGTCGCCGGCGGCGAGCGTCTCGACGGACGTGACGGCCCGGCCCGACGGGTCGAGCGCGACGGCGTAGCCGCGCTGCATCGTGGCCAGGGGTGAGAGGGCGCGAACGCGGGCCAGGTGGTGGCCGACCTCGTCGTGGGCCCGGTTCAGCCGGGCGCGCATCGCCAGCCGGGCGCGCTCGCGCTGGGCGGAGACCACGTCCTGCTGCGTGTCGACGAAGGCCGCGGGAGAGCGGAGCACGGGTCGGCTGCGCAGGGCGGCGAGCCCGGCCGCCTCGCGGTGCAGGTGGGCGGCGACAGCCTGCCGGGCTCGTTCGCGGGCGGCGGCCAGCCCGGCCAGCTCGTCGCCGACGTGGGGCACGACGCGCTTCGCCGCGTCGGTGGGGGTGGAGGCGCGCAGGTCGGCGACGAGGTCGAGCAGTGGCACGTCGGGCTCGTGCCCGATCGCGCTGACGACGGGCGTGGTGGCGCCGTGCACGGCCCGCACGAGCGCCTCGTCGGAGAAGGGGAGCAGGTCTTCGAGCGAGCCGCCGCCGCGGGCGATGACGATGACGTCGACGTGCTCGGCGGCGTCGAGCTCGCGCAGGGCGCCGATGACCGCCATCGCCGACTGCGACCCCTGCATCAGCGCGTGGCGCACCTCGATCGAGGCGCCGGGCCAGCGGTCGTGCACGTTCTGCAGGACGTCGCGCTCGGCGGCGGAGCCCTTGCCCGTGACCAGCCCGATGGAGCGGGGCAGCAGCGGCAGCGGGCGCTTCCAGCGGGCCTCGAATAGGCCCTCGGCGGCCAGCAGCTGGCGGCGCCGCTCGAGCTGGGCGAGCAGCTCGCCCTCCCCGGTGGGGCGAATCTCCAGCAGCTTGAGCGAGAGGCGGCCGTTGGGCGAGTAGAACTCGGGCTTGGCGTGCACGATCACACGGGTGCCGTCGGTGATCGGGGTGGCGCTGGACTCGATCACGGCGCGGAACGCGATGGCACTGATGCTCATCGTGGCGGTGAGGTCGCGCAGGGTGAGGTAGTAGGTGTTGCCGCTCAGCTTCGGCTGGACGACCTCGGCCTCGACCCACACCGCGCCGAGGCGCGCGATCCAGCCCTGCAGCGCCAACGAGATGGAGCGCAGGGGAGCCGGGTTGTCCGCGCTCGTCTCCAGGGCCATGCGCCCACCCTATGAGGCGGCGCCGACGCTGCGGTCGTCATCGGCGGGTCGGTAGGCTGGGCGACATGTCCACTCAGGTCAATCTCGGCATGCCCGGAACGTCGGGCCAGGTTCTCTTGGCCGACCCGCGAGGTTACTGCGCGGGCGTCGACCGAGCGGTCATCACCGTCGAGAAGGCGCTCGACCTCTACGGCGCGCCCGTCTACGTGCGCAAGCAGATCGTGCACAACAAGCACGTGGTGAACGACCTCGCCGCGCGCGGCGCGATCTTCGTGGAGGAGCTCGACGAGGTGCCTCACGGCGCCACCGTCGTGTTCAGCGCGCACGGCGTCTCGCCGGCCGTCCACGCCGAGGCCTCCGAGCGCAGCCTCAAGACGATCGACGCCACCTGCCCGCTGGTCACCAAGGTGCACCACGAGGCACGCCGCTTCGCCTCTGACGGCTACCGCATCCTGCTGATCGGGCACGCCGGTCACGAGGAGGTCGAGGGCACCGCGGGCGAGGCTCCCGAGCACATCACCCTGGTCGAGCACCCCGACGACGTCGACGGCCTCGAGTTTCCCGAGGGCACCCGGCTGAGCTGGCTGAGCCAGACCACCCTGAGCGTCGACGAGACGATGGAGACCGTCCGCCGGCTGCGCGAGAAGTTCCCGCAGCTGGAGGATCCGCCCAGCGACGACATCTGCTACGCCACCCAGAACCGCCAGGTCGCGGTGAAGGAGATCGCCAAGGACGCCGATCTGGTGATCGTCGTGGGCTCGTCTAACTCGTCGAACTCCGTGCGCCTCGTCGAGGTCGCGCTCGAGGCCGGCGCCAAGGCGTCGTACCGCATCGACGACATCACCGAGATCGACGAGGCGTGGCTCGAGGGCGTCAGCACCGTGGGCGTCACCTCCGGCGCCTCGGTCCCCGACGACCTCGTGCAGGACGTGCTCGGCTACCTCGGCGAGCGCGGCATCGGCAACGCCAAGGCCATCCGCACCGCCGACGAGTCGCTCATCTTCGCGCTGCCGCCCGAGCTGCGCCGCGACATGAAGGCCGCCGCGCAGGCCTGACGCCTCGGTGGTCGTCTCGAGGTCACGTCATCGGTGTGATCTCGATACACCGTCTCGCTGCGCTCGCCGGCACTCGATCACCGAGGCCGCCACCGGTGGTCGAGTGCCCGCGAGGAACGAGCGGTGGGGGCACCTCCCGCTTGCGGGGGAGTATCGAGACCGGTCAGCGACGACGGACCGGCTTGACCACCAGGGCGGTGCCGCCGCCCCGGCGCTGCGGCTCGGCCGCTGCGGTGATGAGGCCGCGGCGATCCACCTCGATCGTGGCGGCCGCCCCGATCTCCGCGGCCGACGTGAACGTGTCGCCCGACGGCACCAGTCGCTGACCGAACGGCGCGAGGTCGTCCGCGTACTGCTCGATGAAGGCCGGCTCGGCCGGGGTCGTGGCCGCGTTGCGCTGCGAGGCCCGCGGTGCCGCCACCGCCTCGGGCAGTGTCATGCCGAGGTCGATCCGGTTCATCAGGATCTGCAGAACGGTCGTGATGATCGTGGCGCCACCGGGGGAGCCCACCACGAACCGCACCTGGCCGTTCTTCGTCACGATCGTCGGCGACATGGAGGAGCGCGGGCGCTTGCCCGGCTCGATCCGGTTCGGGTCGGTCGCGACGTACGTCGTGCTGAAGTCGGTCAGCTCGTTGTTCAGCAGGAACCCGCGACCCGGGACGGTGATGCCCGAGCCGCCGGTCTGCTCGATCGTGAGCGTGTACGCCACCGCGTTGCCCCACTTGTCGACCACGGACAGGTGGGTGGTGGAGACGTTCTCGGTGTCGCGCATCTCCTCGAAGGCCGTCGTGGCGCAGCCGGAGCCGTCGAGCGCGCCGGCCGGGACCGGGCGGGTGGACGCCTGGTTCGGGTCGATGGTGCAGTCACGCGAGTCGGCGAACCGCTGGCTCAGCAGCGTGCGTGTGGGGACGTCGACGAACGCCGGGTCGCCCAGGTAGGCGGCACGATCGGCGAAGGCCCGGGCCGAGGCCTCGAGGTAGAGGTGCAGGCTCTGGCCGATCCGGGCGCCGCCGCCGAGTCGGTGGTTCTCCAGGATGTTGAGCGCCTCGCCGACGGCGATGCCGCCGGACGACGAGGGCGCCATGCCGTAGACGTCGTAGCCGCGGTAGTTGACCTTCGTGGGCTTCTGGAGGCGCACGGAGTAGCCGGCGAGGTCGCGCGTGGTCATCGACCCGGGCGGCACGGGCAGCGTGGTGTCGGGGCTCTTGGGCGGAGCCTGGACGGTGCGGGCGATGTCCTCGGCGAGCGCTCCGCGGTAGAACGCCTGCGGTCCACGCCGCGCGATGAGCGCGTAGGTCCGGGCGAGGTCGGGGTTGCGGAAGCGCGAGCCGACGACCGGCAGCTGGCCGCCCGGCAGGAACAGCCGCGCGGTCTCGGGGAAGGCGGCGAAGCGCGTCGCGTTGTCCTTCGTCTGGTTCTGGAAAGTCTGGTCCACCGTGAAGCCACGCGCGGCGAGCGAGGTGGCCGGCGCCAGGTTCCGCTTGAGGGAGCGCTTGCCGAACAGGCGGGTCGCCTTGTCCCACGTGGCGACCGTGCCGGGGACGCCGACGGAGACGCCCGAGGAGACCAGGTCGGCGAACGGGCGCGGCTGGTTCGTCGCCGGGTCGTAGAACGTGGTGGGGGTGACGCCCGCCGGAGCGGTCTCGCGGCCGTCGATCGTCGTCACCCTGCCGGTGCGGCCGTCGCGGAACACGAAGTAGCCGCCTCCGCCGACACCGGCGCTGTAGGGCTCGGTGACGCCGAGCGCGGCAGCGGTGGCCACGGCGGCATCGGCCGCGTTGCCCCCGGACTTGAGGACAGAGAGTCCGACCTGGCTCGCGTCACGGTCGACTGAACTCACGGCACCGCCGTAGCCGTAGGCCGTGGGGCCCGCGGCGGTGGGGCGATCGGGGTGGTGGCCCCCACGGGCCTGGGCCGGTGACTGCAGGGCCACCGCGCCGGCGGCCAGGGTGAGGGCCGACAGGGCGGCGACGGAACGGCGGACGAACATGGTTTCCCCCCGGAAAGTGGTCGTCCTGCCACGGTAGGTCTCGCCCGGCAACTGGGCAACCGGGTCGTTAGGGTGGGGGGCCGCCTCGGGGAGGGGCGCGCCCGTACCGAGCGAAGGGGAGTTCCATGCGCCGCGATCAGACGCTGCTGCTGACCAAGGTGATCTCGTGCGTGGTGGCCGCGGGGGTGCTGCTGTACCTGCCGATCCTCATCGACGAGTCCGATGATCCGGAGCCGGGCCTGCTCTTCCTGACGCTGCTGATCTCCGGCATGGTCGCCGGCGTTCCCGTGCTGGTCAGCGCGGTCGTGCACGGGTGGGCGGGTCGCGCCGACACGTGGACGCCGCTCGTGGCGTCGGCGGCCACGGTGGCCGCGACGGTCATCCTGCTGACGAAGGGCGGTCGGGTCGCGAACCTGCTCCCGACGGCGTTCGTCCTCATCGCGCTCTTCACCGCGCTGATGTTCGTCGGGCTGTGGGTGGCGCGGCGGGTGTCGGGCGGTGGCGCGAAGGGGATCAGCGCCGGGCGCTGAGGATCCGCGCCACGATCACGGCGATGGCCAGGGCGTGACCGATCAGTAGGGGCACGCCGTGGGCGATCGTGGCGTTCAGCGTCAGGCCGAACACGCCGGCGGTCTCGGGCAGACCCTCGATCACGATCGCGTCGGGGACGGTGGAGGCGAGCAGGAGCAGTGCGCCGACCAGCAGCACCGGCGGCAGGACGCCGACGGTGAACAGCCCACGCTCCTGCACCGCGGCGGCGGCGGTGAGGACCACCAGGACGAAGCCGACGGCGAAGGCCGGGCCGAGACGGCCGTCGATGAGGTCGAGCCCCGTGACGGCGGCGAGGGTGAGCACGGCGCACAGGACCGTGGCACGCGGTGTCAGGTCGTACCTGGAAGCCACGGCCGGAGTCCTGGCCAGGGCCATGACGGCGCCGGCTGCCGGCGAGCTCATGGTCATGAACTTAGTTCATCGAGCAGCTCGGGCGCGGTCATGACGCGGGGTGTCGCCTCGATCACACGCGGGTGGAACGGCGGGGTGTCGTCGACCTTCAGGTCGTGCAAGCGCCGGGCGCTGACGAGCAGGCGCGACTCCACCGAGGCGACCGTGTCGTTGTACGAGCGCACGGCGCGCTCGAGCGACGACCCGAGCCGGTCCACGTGGCCGGCGACCGTGCCGAGGCGCTCGTAGAGCTCGCTGGCGACGCGGTGGATCTCGCGGGCGTTCTCCGCGAGCGACTCCTGCGTCCACGCGAGGGCGACCGTGCGCAGCAGTGCCACCAGGGTGGTGGGGGAGGCCAGCACGACCTGCCGCTCGGCCGCGTGCTCCAGCAGCCCCGTGTCGGCCTCGAGGGCCGCCGAGAGGAAGGACTCGCCGGGCACGAACAGCACCACGAACTGGGGCGCGGAGTCGAACTGGCGCCAGTAGGACTTGGCCGCGAGCTGGTCGACGTGGCTGCGCAGCTGGCGGGCGTGCCGGTCGAGGTGGGCCTCGCGGGCGTCGGGATCGTCGCTCGCCGTGGAGTCGAGGAAGGCGTCGAGCGGCACCTTCGCGTCGACGACGATGTCGCGGCCGCCGACCAGGCGCACGATCATGTCGGGGCGCAGGCGGCCGTCCTCGGTCGTGACTTGGAGGTCGAAGTCGCAGTGCTGCGTCATGCCGGCGAGCTCGGCGGTGCGCCGCAGGTGCATCTCGCCCCAGCGGCCGCGGACCTCGGGCCGGCGCAGGGCGGTGGACAGCGAGGCGGTCTCGCGGCGGAGGGCCTCGCCCGTGACGCGCACGGACTCCACCTGCTCGCGCAGCTGGGCGTGCCACTCGATGCGGCTGGACTCGAGGTCGCGCAGCCGCGTGTCGAAGCGGTCGAGGCTCTCGCGGACCGGCGCGACGGCGCGGGACGTGGCGGTGGCGGCGATCTCGACGTCGTGCGCCGACGCGGTGCGCGTGCGGGTGCCGAGGAGGTAGCCGAGCGCGCCGGCGAGGCCGGCGACCAGGAGCAGGACGAGCAGCGCGGTCAGGCTGGGGAAGGTGGCCATGCGGCCATGGTGGCGGCGGGCACCGACAGTTCCCGGTCGCGAGGGCGTGGAACGGTGGACATGGTGCGGTCGGGCGCGTCACGATCGAGGCACCGGCGCACCTAGGAGGCACCATGCCGAAGATGACACTCACGATCAGCACGACGCTGGAGCCGCGCGGCCCCGCGGCGGCGGTGATCCTCACCGACCAGCAGGTGGCCTCGTTCGGCGCCGGGAAGTCGTTCCCCGTGCGGATCACGATCGGCGGGGTCACCGAGCCGGCGCGCCTCGCCCGGATGGATGCGGAGAACCTGATCGGCCTCAGCAAGGCCAAGCGGGAGGCGCTCGGTGTGGAGATCGGCGACGAAGTGGACGTGCGGATCGAGCTCGACGACGCTCCTCGTGAGGTCGACGTGCCCGATGCGCTCGCGGAGGCGCTGGCCGCGGCGGGACTGCGGGAGGCCTTCGATGCGCTGGCCTACTCGCACCGCAAGGAGCACGCGCGCTCGGTGGAGGAGGCGAAGAAGGACGACACGCGGGAGCGCCGGGTCCAGAAGGTCCTCGACGCCCTCCGCGGGTCGTGAGGGGTCAGCCCTGCGAGAGGTCGGCGACCTCGTAGCTCCAGACCTCGCTGTGGGTGGACACCGGCTTCGGCGCCTCGCCGCCCGATCGCTCGGACTCCGAGCGGTGTCCGTGGCCGAACGCGGGGGAGCTCAGCCACGCCTGGAACGACTCCTCGTCGCGCCAGCGGGTGACGACGAGCCACTGCTCGCGGTCGTCGGTGGGCTTGAGGAGCTCGAACCCCTCGAAGCCCTCCTGGCCGTCGACGGCTCCGGCGCGCTTGGCGAAGCGGTGGGCGAGCTCGTCGCCGGCGGACGTGGGCACGGTGATGGCGTTGATCTTGATGACGGTCACGCCAGCCATGATCCCACCGAGTCCGGATCCAGGACCAGCACGGCGTCCTCGTCGTCCTGCCACGCGATGCGGCCCGGGACGTGCGCGGCCTGCTCGACCGAGAGCAGGGTGACGAACGCGCCACCGGGCGCGAGCCAGGCGGCGAGCGGCGCGACGACGGCGCGCAGGTGGTCGAGTCCGTCCCCACCGCCGTCGACGGTCGAACGCGGCTCGTGGGCGCGAAAGTCGGGGTGGATGCCGTCGACGCGCGTGCTGGGGACGTGGGGGAGGTAGCCGACCGCGAGGTCGATCCGTCCGCGCAGGCTGCGCGGGAGCCCGTTCCACCAGGAGCCTTGGTGGGCGGTGAAGCCGAACCGCCGGCCGTTCGCGCGGGCCACCACGACCGCGGTGGGGTCGAGGTCGACGGCGTGGATCTGGGCGGCGGGCAGCAGCCGGCTCATCGCCGCGGCCAGCGCCCCGGACCCACAGCCGAGGTCGACGACGATGCGGGCGTCGGGCCGGTGGGCGGCGGCCGCCTCGGGGATCGCCTCGGCCCGGCGGCGCGGGACGAACACGCCCTCGGCGACCGCGACGGTCACGCCGTCGAACTCGGCCACACCCACGGCCTGCTCGAGCGGGACGCCGGCCACCCGGGCCGTGACCGCGCGCTCGACGTCGCCGGGATCGACGAGGTGGCGGCGCACGAAGGCGGCCTCGCGCTCGGCGAACACGCAGCCCGCGGCGCGCAGCCGGGCGATGATCGGGTCGCTCTCCACGACTCGATCATCGCCCGGTCGGCTCATCGGGCTGCCGTCAGGGCAGCAGCCACAGGGAGCTGCAGTTGGACCTCACGGACTTGCCCGTCAGACGGTCGGCGAGCCAGTCGTGGGTCTGACCCAGGCGCGTGATGGCCGGACCGAGGTGGTTGAGCGCCGTGCCGCCGGTGCCGACCAGCTGCACCACGGGGGTGTAGGTGACGTTCACGCCCTTCGCGCACCAGTCCTTCGCCAGCTGCTTGGCCTGCGCGTGGTCGACGATGTCGTCCTTCGTGCCCGTGAGCACCTGCACCGGCACGTTCGGCTTGAGGCGGCCGATCCGCTGGGCGTCGACCGGGGCGCGCAGCGCTGGGTCGGCCTTGACGATGTCGTACAGCGACTGGCCCGTGGTGGTCCACTTCGAGGTCTTCTGGAACCCGTACGAGAACAGCGTCCCGCCGATGCACTGGGTCTTGACCTTCTCCAGCGCCTCCTTGCCGGCCGGCGTCGCCAGCTGGTCGAGCGCGCCCTGCAGCTCGGGGTGGTACGGCGTGATGCCGTTGATCGCGTACGCGATGACGCCCGTGAGGTCGGTGCCGTCGGCGGACTTGAGCACCTCGACCAGGTTCGCCGGGGGAGCACCGGCGTAGGCGCCCTTCAGGTTCAGCTCGGGGGCGTAGGTGGGGGCGAGCTCGGCTGCGGAGCCGGCTGCGCCGCCACCCTGGGAGTAGCCGTAGAGGCCGATCGGCGACGACGTCGTGACCGACGTGTCGGGCAGGTTCAGCGCGGCGCGGGCGGCGTCGAGCAGGGCCTGGCCCATGTCGAGGCGGTTCGTGTAGGTGTGCACGCGGTCGGTGGTGCCCAGGCCGATGTAGTCGGTCAGGACGACGGCCATGCCGCGGTTGAGGAAGTCGTGGATGCTCGGGATCTCGTAGCCGATGCCGAACTCGTCGCCCTCCACGTTGATGAAGGTCTCCAGGGACTTGGAGGGGGCGCACGCGTCGCCCTGTCCCTGGGTGCCGGCAGCGACCGCGACCAGCGGGCGGGGACCGGTGCCGGTCCACTTCTTCGTGGGCTCGATGTACGCGCCGCTGACGGCCGCGGGGGCGCCGGCCTCGTCGGTGGAGGTGTACATGATCCGCGTGGCCTTGCCCGGGAGGTAGAGGCCGTTGAGGGTCAGCGCGAGCTTCATCGGCTCGGTGCGGATGACCGTGCCCTTGCCGGCCGGCAGGTCCGCGGGCGGGTCGTAGAACGTGGGCGCGGCGGTGGCCTGGGGTGCCGCGGCGAGGCCGGCGACGAGGGCGCCGGCGGCCGCGAGGCCGAGGAATCTTGCGGAACGGAACACAGGGTACTCCCAAGTAATGTGACGCTGGTCACGCGAAAGGTATCACGGAGTTACACCTGAGCGACATGGGGAATTCTCTGGCTCGCAGGTCCCGGCAGTAGGCTGGCTCCCCGTGGCCCTCACCATCGGAATCGTCGGACTTCCCAACGCCGGCAAGTCGACGCTCTTCAACGCCCTGACCAAGAACGACGTCCTCGCGGCGAACTATCCGTTCGCGACGATCGAGCCCAACGTCGGAGTGGTCGGCGTGCCCGACTCCCGCCTGGAGAAGCTGGCCGAGATCTTCGGCTCGGAGCGGATCCTGCCGGCCACGGTCGAGTTCGTGGACATCGCCGGCATCGTCCGCGGTGCGTCCGAGGGCGAGGGCATGGGCAACAAGTTCCTGTCCCACATCCGCGACTCGGACGCGATCTGCCAGGTGACGCGCGTGTTCCGCGACGAGGACGTCACGCACGTCGACGGCGACGTGAACCCCGCGAGCGACATCGAGACGATCGCGATCGAGCTGATCCTCGCCGACCTCCAGACCGTCGACAAGGCGCTGCCGCGCCTCGACAAGGAGTCGCGCAAGGACAAGTCGCTCGTGGCGCAGTTCGAGGAGGCGAAGAAGGCCAAGGAGGCCCTCGAGGCCGGCACCGGCGTGCGCAACGCCGGACTCGACCTCGAGGCGCTGCGCGACCTGCACCTGCTCACCGCGAAGCGCTTCCTGTACGTCTTCAACTGCGACATCGACGAGCTGTCCGACGAGGACCTCAAGTCGAAGATGCGCGAGATCGTCGCGCCCGCTGAGGCCGTCTTCCTGGACGCCAAGAGCGAGGCCGAGCTGGTCGAGCTGGGCGACGACGAGGAGGCCGAGCAGATGCGCGCCGAGATGCTCGCCGACCTCGGCATCGAGGAGCCGGGCCTCGACCAGCTCGCGCGCGTCGGCTTCGACACCCTCGGCCTGCAGACCTACCTGACCGCGGGCCCCAAGGAGTCGCGCGCCTGGACGATCAAGAAGGGCGCCACCGCCCCCGAGGCCGCCGGCGTCATCCACACCGACTTCCAGAAGGGCTTCATCAAGGCCGAGATCGTGTCCTTCGAGGACCTGGTCGCCGCGGGCTCGATGAACGAGGCCAAGGCCGCCGGCAAGGTGCGCATGGAGGGCAAGGACTACGTCATGGCCGACGGCGACGTGGTGGAGTTCCGCTTCAACGTCTAGAACCTCTGGCAGCCGCCCTCGGCTGATGGAGCTGATGCTCGCGGACCCCTGGGCTGAGGGGTGAGCCCGCCTGACAGCCTACTGTCATGGGTCACGTCGACGTCGCACACCTTGATTACGTCCTGCCGGACGGGCGGATGCTGCTCGGGGACGTGTCGTTCCGCGTGGGGGAGGGTTCCGTCGTGGCGCTGGTCGGCCCGAACGGGGCCGGCAAGTCGACGCTGCTCCGGCTGATCGACGGCTCCCTCCAGCCCGACTCGGGCACCGTGAACGTCTCCGGCGGCCTGGCGGTGATGCCGCAGTTCGTCGGGACGGTTCGTGACGGGTCGTCGGTGCGTGACCTGCTGGTGACTGTGGCGCCTGATCGGATCCGCAACGCCGCGCGGGCGGTCGATGCCGCCGAGGCCGCGCTGGCCTCGAACGACGACGAGGCCACGCAGATGGCCTACGCCCAAGCGCTCTCGGACTGGGCCGAGGCCGGCGGCTACGACTACGAGAACACCTGGGACATGTGCACGATCGAAGCACTGGGTGCCTCGTACTACTCCGTCATGGACCGCGAGGCCGTGACGCTGTCGGGCGGCGAGCAGAAGCGGGTCGTGCTGGAGGCGTTGCTGCGCGGACCGGCCGAGGTGCTGCTGCTCGACGAGCCCGACAACTACCTCGACGTGCCCTCCAAGCGCCGGCTGGAGCAGCAGCTGCGCGAGACCCGCAAGACCGTGCTGCTGGTCTCGCACGACCGTGAGCTGCTGTCGGAGGCCGCTGACAAGATCCTGTCGGTCGAGCCGTCGCCGGCCGGGGCCGACGTGTGGGTGCACGGAGACGGCTTCGCGTCCTTCCACGAGGCCCGCAAGCAGCGCTTCGCCCGGTTCGAGGAGCTGCGCAGACGGTGGGACGAGCAGCACGCGCGGTTGAAGAAGCTGGTGGTGAGCCTGCAGCAGGCTGCCGCCGTCAGCCATGCGATGGCGTCGCGGTACGCCGCGGCGCAGACCCGGCTGAGGAAGTTCGAGGAGATCGGGCCTCCCCCTGAGCCGCCGCGCGATCAGGACATCACGATGCGCCTGAAGGGCGGCCGCACCGGCGTGCGGGCGATCACCGTCGAGAAGCTGGAGCTGACGGGCCTGATGATGCCGTTCGACCTCGAGGTGTTCCAGGGCGAGCGGGTGGCCGTGCTCGGCTCGAACGGCTCGGGCAAGTCGCACTTCCTGCGCCTGCTGGCGGGCCAGCCGGTCGACCACTCGGGCACGTGGAAGCTCGGCGCGAGGGTCGTGCCGGGTCACTTCGGGCAGACCCACGCCTACCCCGAGCTCGAAGGCCGCACGCTCCTGGACATCCTGTGGGCCGAGCATGCGCTACAGCGCGGGCCGGCGATGTCGTCTCTGCGTCGCTACGAGCTGGAGCAGCAGGCCGAGACCACGTACGAGCGGCTCTCGGGAGGGCAGAAGGCGCGGGTGCAGATCCTGCGCCTCGAGCTCGGCGGAGCGACGTCGCTGCTGCTCGACGAGCCCACCGACAACCTCGACCTGGAGTCGGCCGAGGCGCTGCAGTCCGCGCTCGAGTCGTACGAGGGCACCGTCCTGGCCGTGACCCACGACCGTTGGTTCGCCAAGACCTTCGACCGATTCCTGGTCTTCGGGGCCGACGGCGTGGTGCGCGAGAGCTCGGAGCCCGTGTGGGACGAGGGACGCGTGCAGCGCGACCGCTGAGACACTGGACTGCCCGGAACCGCTGCCCACACGCCGCTCGACTCCAGAGGAACACTGCATGACCGCAACACTCGTCGCCACCGGACTGGCCGGTGGCTACGCCCACCGGACGCTCTTTGACGACCTCGACCTGACGGTCGCGCCTGGCGACGTCGTCGGCGTGGTGGGTGTCAACGGGGCCGGCAAGTCGACCTTGTTGCGCATCCTGGCTGGAGACCTGGAGCCGCAGGCCGGCACGGTGCAGCTCGCGCCGGCCGACGCGTTCGTCGGAAGTCTGCTGCAGGAGCACGAGCGGGTCCCGGGCGAGACGATGGCGCAGTTCGTCGCGCGCCGCACCGGCTGTGCCGCCGCGACCACCGACATGGACGCCGCGGCCGTGGCGCTGGGGGACACCGAGCCTCCCGCTCCTGGCGCGCCCGACCCCGCCGACGTCTACCAGGCGGCGCTCGACCGCTGGATGGCCAGCGGCGCTGCCGACCTGGAGGACCGACTCCCGGCCGTGCTCGCCGAGTTGGGGCTCGTGCTGGAGGACTCAGCCGACCCGAACGCCGGCGCGCTCTCGCCCGACAGCCTGATGACGTCGCTGTCCGGCGGCCAGGCCGCGCGCGTGGGCCTGGCCGCGCTGCTGCTGTCGCGGTTCGACATCGTGCTGCTCGACGAGCCCACGAATGACCTGGACCTGGATGGCCTCGAACGCCTGGAGAAGTTCGTGCAGGGCCTGCGCGGCGGCGTCGTGCTGGTGAGCCACGACCGCGAGTTCCTGGCGCGCTGCGTGACCCGTGTCCTCGAGCTCGACCTCGCCCAGCACAGGAATCGGGTGTTCGGTGGTGGCTACGAGTCGTACCTGGAGGAACGCGAGATCGCCCGCCAGCACCAGCGCGACGAGTACGAGGAGTTCGCGGCCAGGAAGGCAGACCTGGTCGGGCGCGCCCGCGTGCAGCGCGAGTGGTCCAGCCAGGGCGTGCGCAACGCGATGAAGAAGAACCCGGACAACGACAAGATCCGCCGCAAGGCCGCGTCGGAGTCGAGCGAGAAGCAGGCGCAGAAGGTGCGGCAGATGGAGAGCCGCATCAGCCGGCTCGAGGAGGTCGAGGAGCCGCGCAAGGAGTGGAAGCTGGAGTTCGTGATCGGCGCCGCGCCGCGCTCGAGCGCCGTGGTGGCCACGCTCAACCAGGCCACGGTGCGGCAGGGTGAGTTCACGCTCGGCCCGGTCTCGGTGCAGCTCAACGCCGGCGAGCGCATCGGCATCACCGGCCCGAACGGTGCCGGCAAGTCAACGCTGCTGCGGGCGCTGCTGGGTCGGCAGGAGCTGACGAGCGGAACGGTCGGTCTGGGTGCGTCCGTCGCGATCGGCGAGGTGGACCAGGCGCGCTCGCTGTTCACCGGAGCCGCCACGCTGACCGACGTGTTCGAGGGGCTCGCGCCCGACATGTCACCGGCCGACGTGCGCACCCTGCTGGCGAAGTTCGGGCTGAAGGCCGACCATGTGACCCGACCCGCCGGCGAGCTGTCACCCGGCGAGCGCACCCGCGCCGGACTCGCGCTGCTGCAGGGCCGCGGCGTCAACGTGCTGGTGCTCGACGAGCCCACCAACCACCTCGACCTGCCCGCGATCGAGCAGCTGGAGCAGGCACTCGAGACGTATGAGGGCGCGCTGCTGCTGGTGACCCACGACCGTCGCATGCTGAGCACGGTGCGGCTCGACCGTCGCTGGCACGTCGAGGCCGGGCGGGTCACCGAACTCACGGCGTAGTCTGGCGTCGAGCGTCCCCAGTCGGAGGTGGTCCTGATCGTGACCGAGACGACCCCGCGATGGGAGTGGCGCAGCTTCGCCGACTCAGCCGTCGACATCGGGTCAGCGCGGATGCTCTCTGACGAACGCGGGCTCCAGCAGTGGTCCCCGGTGAGGAAGGCCGGCTTCCCCCTGTCCTCGGCCGACGTGCACCCGAGGCGACCTGGTCGTGCGCGCGGGTGTGCCGGGCGGCCCCTGCGGGTTTACGCTGCGATGGACAACGAGCCGAGTCACATCTGACCAGGACGCACCGGACGAGCGAGGCCCGCGGCGACCGTCATGCGATGTCGTCGCAGCCTTGCCCGCAGGGCAGGGGGCAGCGACATGTGCACGAGCATCAGGTTCTCCGACGGCAGCAATCATCTCTATCTCGCACGCAACCTCGACTGGACGAGCGGCTACGGCGAGCGCGTGGTGGTGACACCCACGGGATACGACACGAAGTCACCATTCGGCGCGGTGCCGCGCATCCAGCACGCCGTCATTGGCATGGGCATCGTGGAGGATGACACGCCGCTGTACTTCGACTGCGGCAACGACGCGGGCCTGGCCGTGGCTGGCCTCAACTTCCCGGGCTACGCGAGCTACGCGCACGAGCCGGTCGAGGGCAGGACCAACGTCGCCGCCTTCGAGTTCCCGCTCTGGGTGGCCTCGCAGTTCGCCAGTGTCGACGAGGTCGAGGCAGCACTGCGCGACGTGGTCATCGTCGACAAGCCCATCAACGATCGGTACCCGAGCTCGCTGCTGCACTGGATCATCGGCGACTCGACGCGCGCCATCGTCGTGGAGTCCACCAAGGAGGGCCTGCAGGTCTTCGACGACGACGTCGACGTCCTGGCCAACCAGCCGGGCTTCGGGTGGCATCACGAGAACCTGCGCAACTACCTCAACGTGGGGCCGGAGTTCCCCGAGGAGACCGTCGTCGGGCGGGCGCGCCTGAGCCCCTTCGGCTCGGGGTCGCACATGCGAGGGGTTCCCGGCGACTACTACTCTCCGTCGCGGTTCGTGCGCGCGGCCTACGTCAACGCGCACTACCCGCAGAAGGCGACGGAGGAGGAGAACGTCAGCCGGGCGTTCCACACGCTCCAGCAGGTGGCGATGGTGGACGGCAGCGCGGCGATGGGCTCCGGCGAGTTCGAGAGGACGATCTACACCGGGCTCTTCTCGTCGCGGACCGGCACCTACTACTGGAACACCTACGACGACCCCGCGATCCGGAGTGTCGCCATGGCCGACCATGAGCCTGCCGGGAGCAAGCTCCTGGTCGTCTGAGCCGGGCGTGCCGTCCAGCCGGGCGGCTACTCGGAGTGCGCCAGCCGCTTCGGACGGTGCGTGGCGTCGAGGGCCACCCGGACGAGGGTCGCCGTTGTGAGCAGGATCAGGGGTGGCAGCAGGAAGTAGGGCAGGATCACGCCGGGGAACTCGTTCGCCTGTCCGGCGCCGGTGTGGAAGTTCGAGGTGTAGAACAGCACCCCGGCGACGACCGCGCACACCTTGAACCACTGTCGCCGTCGAGGCGCGACGAAGGTCCCGATGAGGCAGCAGGCCGTAGCCACCCCGAGCGACCGTCCCTGGACGTTGGAACCGTAGGGGAGCCATCGAGATCCGTACGGCAGGGTCTCCCAGTAGTCGATCGTGGCGGCGATCACGGCGACGAGCGCGAGCGCGGCGAGAGCGATCGACCAGCGCCACGAGACGGTGGGCATGCCTGATGGTGCCACGCGGCCCTCACCCTCGCGTGGCGGTCCCCGATCTTGTGTCGTTGACGCCCCCATGTGGGCTCAATCGACACAAGATCGGGCCAGTCGGGCGATGTTCAGCGCTGGTCGGGCAGGGTGCCGAAGCTGTTGTTGTACTGCCGGCCGGGCTTCGGGTGGGTGAAGCGCAGCGCGCTCCAGGTGTCGTCGATCGCCAGGCACGTGCTCTCCACGAGGCCGTGGTCGTAGCCGATCTCGATCACGGTCGGCAGGGTCAGGTCGGATCCGAGGCGCCGGCCCTTCGGCCACGACAGCCAGAGCTTTCCCTGCGGTGCGAGGTGCGGGACGAGACGCGGGAACTCGTCACGCATCTCCTCCTGGGTCGTGACGAAGAGGTGGAGGTAGTCGACCTCGCCGCTGAGGGGTACCGGCTGGAGGTCGGGCAGACCCATCGACTCCGGCACGCCGTCGGGAGCGTTCACGAAGTGCGCCGTCCAGCCCGCTCGCAGGCCCATCTTCTCGGCGACGGTGCGCATGCTCATGAGTTCAGCCTCATGAGTTCAGGTCCGGCAGGTCGAGGTCGGCGCCGGTGACCTCCCAGTGGTCGACGTGGAGGTCCTTCTCGACGAGCAGCTCGTCGTCGCCGGGGTAGAACACGGCGACCTCGGGCTGCTCGCCGGCGAACCGGCGGACGTCCTCCATCGAGTCCCACAGCGAGAGCGTGACGACCTCGACGAGGTCGCCGAGCGGCCTCCGCAGCACGAACACGCCGCGGTTGCCCGGGGTGGCGCGGTACTCGCGCACGCCCGTGTCGTCCTGGTGGGCGAGGTAGGCATCGGCGTCCTGCGCCCTGACCGCTCCCCGCCAACGCCGCATGATCACGGGTTCATTCTCGTCCGCGGCGGTGGCATGCTGCACGGTATGGAGTCTCGTCACGTCAGCCGGGTCATCGCCGCTTCGCCGCAGGACGTCTACGACTTCGCGGTGGAACCCGCGAACCTGCCGCGCTGGGCCTCCGGTCTGGCGGAGGCGGAGGTCGAGGTGAAGGACGACCACCTCGTCGTGCAGTCGCCGATGGGCGAGGTGCGGGTGCGGTTCGTCCCGCGCAACTCCTTCGGGATCCTCGACCACGACGTGACCTTGCCCTCCGGCGTGACGGTCACGAATCCCCTTCGCGTCCTCGCGCACCCCGACGGCGCCGAGGTCGTCTTCACCGTGCGCCAGCTCGACCTCTCGGACGAGGAGTTCGAGCAGGACGCCCGCACGATCGCGAAGGACCTCGACGCGCTGGCCGCTCTGATCGAGTCCTGACGGTCAGGGGTGGAGCGCTCTCGCCCGGCGCCCACGTCCGGCGAGCATCGCGAGCGCGAGCAGCACGATGCATCCGACCGAGCTAGCGTGCATCAGCGCAGTGGAGAGCGTGAAGAGCGCGTTCGGAACGGTCTCCCCGGGAATCGGCTCGTCGAAGGCGAACAGCCAGACGACCCAATTGGCCAGCCACAGGCCCCACGTCACCGCGGCCACCGCGAAGGTGGAGACCAGCAGCGACCTCCTCGGTGCCACACGCACCGCCAGGACGTAGACCGCCGGAGCCAGCCCACCTGCGAGCAGGCCGCCGAGGATGAGCGACGACTCCTCCCAGGTCTCCATGAGGTGAGGCTAGGCGCTCCGTCTTCGCCGGGGGCCCGATTCCTCGTCAGGGGTGGACGGCGCGGCTCTCGGCGGGGTGGCCGGGCTCGAGGTGAGTGGCTGCCGAGACGCGCAGCGGCGTGAACGGCTCGCCGGCGTGGGCCGCCACGACGCGCGACGCCAGGCACACGTGGTCGCCGCCGTCGTCGAGCACGGCGATCCGCTCGAGCACGATGCGGTTGGGGCAGTCGCGCAGGAGGGGGACCGCGTACTCGTCGGTGTCCACGTCGAGGCCGTCGAACTTGTCGGTCTCGGCGCTGCACGTGGTGCCGAACCGCTCGGCCAGGGCGAGGTCGCGGTCGGTGAGGAAGTGCACGGCGAAGTGCTTCGCGCGCAGGCCGGTGCGGTACGTGTGGTTCGCCTTCGACAGCCACACGCTGTAGTGCTCGGAGTCGATGCTCGACTGCGCGTGGAACCCGACGAGGCACCCCGCGCGTTCGTCCTCGGCGGCCGTCGTCACCACCACGAGCGGCTGGTCGACGGAGGCCATCAGTGTCTCGAACGCGTCGTCATCCACGCGACGACCCTACGTCCGCTCGCGCGGGTCCGCAGGGAACGAACGATGAGGCATTCGGGTACCTGAGCGGGGCGAAAGGCATCATCGTTCGTCGCCTACGGTGGACGCGTGACCGAGGAGCTGGTGGGCCGGGCCGTGATCGGCGTGGTGATGCTCGGCGTCGCCGCGCTGCTGTGGTGGATGGCGCGGGCCGCGGCCGAGGGGCGGTTGGAGCGCAACGCCCTCGTCGGCATCCGCACGCCGAGCACCATGGCGAGCGACGAGGCCTGGCTCGCCGCTCACCAGCGGGCCGAGCGACCGACCAGGGCGGCGGCGGTCGCCTCCGCCGTCGTGGCCGTGGCCTGCCTCGTCCCGATGCCGGAGGCGGCGCTCGTCACGGTGGTGCTCGGCGGGGCCGCGGTCATCCTCGGGCTCGTGATCCGCGCCGCCGTGGTCGGCGGCCGGGCCGCCCGCGCCACGTCGGCCGACTGACCTCACACGTCGGCGAGGTCGGTGCCCTCGGGCGCCCAGTTCCCGTGGAAGCCGGCCGGCACCCGGCCGGGCAGGTGCACGGTGGCCACGTCGTCGAGCGTCGCCGCGTCGAGCAGCCGCAGTTGGCTGCGCCCCTCGGCGCGGTCGTGGACGTACCCCATGAGCACGCCGTCGTCCTCGGCCGTGCCGTCGGGATTCGGCACGAAGCAGAACTCGCTGGCCTCCAGCCCTGCGCCGAGCCGACGCGACTCGGTGGAGCCGGACTCGAGGTCGTGTCGCAGCAGCGTGTCGCCCGGTACGCCGTCCTCGAAGCCGACGGCCCAGCCGTAGCGGTGGCGCCGTCCCGTGAGCCGCTCGTCGTGACGCGGGAACTCCTGCGAGCGCTGGTCGATGCCGGTCTCGCTGGCCCGTCCCGTCCGCAGGTCGAGGGTGAACCGGGTGAGGACCGCCGGGCCCTCGTCGGGCCCGTTCAGCACGGTCGCGAACATCTTCGGGTGGCGGATCACGTCGACCACGACGGTGTCCCCGTCGTCGTAGGCGTTGAGGGTGTGGAACACGTAGCAGGGCGCGATCTCGAACCACCGGACCGAGGCGCTGTCGCCGTCGCGCGGCATGATCCCGATCCGGGCCGGGTAGTCGGGATTCCAGCGGTAGGGGAGGGAGACCGCATCCCCGCCGCGGGCGATCCGCGCGATCACGGGCTCTGGCAGCGGGTTGCGCCCGATGACGCGGTTGAGCAGGCCCCGCACCAGCGGCCGGACGAGGCGCGGCACGTCCTCGGTGGCCGTGCCGATGTCGAACGTGACGGGCAGGTCGAGGATCACGACGTGGCGCTCGGTGAGGGCGAAGTCGTGCATCATCGGGCTGCCGTGCACCTCCACGTCGACGCTGCGCCTGATGCGACCGTCGTTCCCGAGCACCGAGTAGGCCACGCGATTCCCGGCGGTCCAGTTGTAGGACAGGGCGTGCAGCTCGCCGGTGTCCGGGTCGCGGTGCGGGTGCGCGGCGTAGCCCGGCCGGCCGGCGACGCTCGGAAGGGTGCCGCCGAAGTCGCACGGCCCGACCGTGTCGAGGTCGTGGGTCAGCTCGTAGGGCGGTGCCCCCGCCTCGACGAGCGCCAGGGTGCGGCCGTGGTGCTTCAGCACGTTCGTGTTCGCGGCGAAGTCACGCTCGCTGGGCGTCCCGCGGTGCGGCTCGCCCAGGGCGTCGGCCACGGCGGCGGACCGGACCCAGCGGTTGCGGTACCACTCGGCGTGCCCGTCGCGGATCCGCACGCCGTGCACCATGCCCTCGCCGAGGAACCAGTGGTGCTGGTCGCCCGGGTCGTCGAGAGGGTTCGGTCCGATGCGCAGGTAGCGGCCGTCGAGGTGGTCGGGCAGGCGGCCGGTGACGGTGAGGTCCGTGGCGGTGAGCTCCTCGCGCACCGGCGCGAAGTTGTCGCGCAGGTACCGGTTCGTGGACTCGGTGGTGGGGTGGATGGTCTCGGTCATGACGTCTCTCCTGGTGACGCGCGCCCGAGTCGCATAACACTGTTATCCACGACCATAACGGCGTTATGCCATGCTGTCGAGTATGAGTTCTGTACCGGGTCCGCAGGCGCCTGCCGTCCGTGCGCGGCTCCTCGAGGAGGCGGCGCGGATCCTCGACGAGGAGGGACCCTCGGCACTGTCGACCCGTCGGCTCGCCACCGGCGCGGGCACGTCCACGATGGCCGTCTACACGCACTTCGGGAGCATGGGCGGGGTCGTCGACGCCGTCGCGACCGAGGGATTCCGCCGCCTCATCGACCGGGTGGGTGCCGTCGAGAGGACCGACGACCCCGCGGCCGACCTGCTGGCGGCCGCGGTGGCCTACCGCGAGAACGCCCTCCAGAACCCTCATCTCTACGCGGTGATGTTCGGGGCGATCAGCGTGCGGGGTCTCGGTGGACAGGGGCCCGACGCGGACGTGGCGTATGCGGCGTTCCGGCAGCTGGTGGTCTTCGTGGAGCGGGCCATGGACGCGGGTCGACTGCGCCCCGACGATCCGAAGGCGGTGGCGGCGCAGTGGTGGAGCGCGCTCCACGGCTACATGATGCTGGAGCTCGCAGGGATGGACCAGGTGGTGAAGGATCCCGAGCACCACGTGCTGTGGCAGCTCATGGGAAACCTGCTCCGCTCGTTCTCGGTCTGACGCGTCAGGCGCTGCGCGGCGCGTACATGATCACGGCCACGCCGACGAGGCAGACCGCGGCGCCGGCCACGTCCCACCGGTCCGGGCGGAAGCCGTCGAACAGCATCCCCCAAGCGAGGGAACCGGCCACGAAGACGCCGCCGTAGGCGGCCAGGATGCGACCGAAGTTCGCGTCGGGCTGCAGCGTGGCCACGAATCCGTAGAGCCCCAGGGCGACGACGCCGAGCCCCATCCACATCACGCCGCGGTGCTCGCGGACGCCCTGCCAGATCAGCCAGGCGCCGCCGATCTCGGCGACCGCGGCCACGGCGAACAGGCTGATCGAGCGCATCACGTCCATGCCGTGATTGTGTCGTGCCACGCCGGGGCCGTGCGAGGCTGGTGCCGTGACGGACCAGCCCCTGACCGCCGAGGCGCTCATGCGCTCGCGGTTCGACGCCTTCAGGCGCGGCGACCGCGACTGGCTGCTCGCCACCTGGCACCCCTCGACCCGTCCGGCCGAGCTCGATCTGGCCGACAACCCGCGGTGGCGGGGGCTCCAGGTCGTGGACACCGAGGCCGGCGGACCGCAGGACGACAGGGGTGTGGTGGAGTTCCGCGCGACCTACATCGCCGACGGCGAGCTGGGGATCCTGCACGAGCGGTCGACGTTCCTGCGCGAGGACGGTCGCTGGTACTACGTGGACGGAGAGGTCAGATGACGAACGCCGACGCACCCCGGCCCAGCGGCCTGCCCGCCTCGATCGGGCGCCCCGCGACGAACGCCCTCGCCGCGCAGGGCATCACGTCGCTGGAGCAGGTCGCGGGTCTCTCCGAGTCCGAGCTGCTCGCCCTGCACGGCGTCGGCCCGAAGGCCGTGCGCCTGCTCGGCGAGGCCCTCGCGGCACGCGGCCTGGAGTTCGGGTCCCGGGCGGCGGGGACTGACTAGGCTCGAGTCATGAGTGAGGACGTCAAGGGACCCGCGTCGTACTTCCCGGCGATCGAGAAGAAGTACGGCGAGCCCATCGAGCACTGGATGCGCCAGCTGGAGTCGGTCGCGAACGCCAAGCACATGGAGCAGGTCGCGTACCTGAAGGACGACTTCGGCTTCGGGCACGGCCATGCCAACGCGGTCGTCGCGGTGTTCCGCAAGGAACGGGGCCTCTGAGTGGCACGCATCGCCTTCGCCACCTGCGACCGACTCGCCGACGGATTCGAGGACGACCACGAGGCCGCGCGTCTCGTCGGAGCCGAGTTCGTCGTCTGGAACGACCCCGACGTCGACTGGTCGGTCTACGACCACGTGGTCATCCGCTCGGCCTGGGACTACACGATCCAGCGCGAGGCGTTCGTGGTGTGGGTGCGGTCGCTCGGCGACCGTGTCTCCAACGCCCCCGACCTGGTCGCCTTCAACTCCGACAAGGCCTACCTCGGCGCGCTCGGCGTTCCCACCGTGCCCACGGCGTACGTGGTGCCCGGGGCGCAGGCGCCGCAGCTGCGCGGTGAGGTCGTCGTGAAGCCCACGGTCTCGGCCGGCGGGCGCGACACGGGTCGCTTCGACCCGGCCCACCACGACGACGCCCGCGAGCTGATCGAGCAGATCAACGCCTCGGGGCGCGTCGCGATGGTCCAGCCGTACGTCGAGGGCGTCGACGCTGCGGGCGAGACGGCCGTGGTCTTCATCGGCGGTGAGATCTCCCACGTGCTGCACAAGAAGCCGGTCCTGCGCGAGCAGGGCACCGCGGCCCTGCTCAACCCTGACGACCCGGCGTCCGAGGCCGCGATCATGCACGACGAGGACCTCGTGACCGCCGGGGAGGCGGCACCGGAGTTCCTCGACCTCGCGAACGCCGCCCTCGGCGAGCTGGCCGCGCGCTTCGGCGTGCCGCTCTACGCGCGCGTCGACCTGGTGCCCGGCCCGGCGGGCCCGGTGGTCATGGAGATCGAGGCCGTCGAGCCGTGCCTCTACCTCGACCTCGTCCCGGGGGCGGCCGAGCGCTTCGCCGACGCGATCAGGTCGCGTCTGAAGCGCTGAGCGTGACGTTCGAGGGGTGCTTCACGGCGTGTCGGCCCCGGAAAGGTCACGCTCAGCGATGCGGGTGGGTGCCAGCCAGACGGCGATGACTGTGGTGATGGGCACCGCCAGCACGAGGCCGATCGCGCCGACGAGCGTGCGCACGATCTCCTGCGCGATCCCCTCGGTGACGGCGACCTCGAGCAGCGGGCGCTGGTACGCCGAGATCAGCAGCAGCGTGGTCATGGCCGTGCCCGCATACGCGAAGACCAGCGTGTAGACGCTCGAGGCGATGTGGTCGCGGCCGATGCGCATGGCCGAGCCGAACAGCTCGGTGCGGCCGGCGGTGGGCTTGAGGGCCCGCATCTCCCACACGGCGCTGGCCTGCGTGACCGTGACGTCGTTGAGCACGCCGAGTCCGGCGATCACCATCGAGGCCGAGACGACGCCGGCCAGGCTCATCTCGGGCGCGGTGGCGAGCAGCAGGTGGTCGTCCTCCGACCCGACCCCGGTCAGGTGGGCCCAGTCCGTGGACATCGCTCCGGCGAGGGCCGTGAAGGCGATGCCGAACAAGGTGCCGAACAGGGCCGCCGTGGTGCGGATCGAGACGCCGTGGGCCAGGTAGAGCACCGCCAGCATGATGACGGTCGAGCCCGCCACGGCCACCGCGATCGGTGGCTGGTCGGCCAGCAGCGCCGGCAGCACGAACCTCAGCAGGACCAGGAGGGTGATGCCGATGCCGACGAGCGCGAACAGTCCGCGCCAGCGGCCCACCACGGCGACGAGGATCGCGAACACGATCGCCAGGATCATCAGCTGGGGACCGCGCTGGTGGTCGTAGAACTCGTACGTGGGCTGCTGGCCGTCGGGGGCGACCTCGATGACGCGGATGTCGTCGCCCTGCTCCACGGCTCCGCCGACGTAGCGCGTCGGGTCGAGGGTGAACACCGCCGACGTCCCGCGCTCGGTCTCGGCCGTGACGTTCGCGCACGAGCCCTCGACCATGGGGATGTTGTCGGGCCCCGTGCCCGTGCTGTTGCAGTCGAACGGGGTGACCTCGGTGACCGTCGCGTCGAGGATCGCGACGGCGCCGTACGGGTCGGCGCCCTGCGGGACGTCGTCGGGATCGGGCCACAGGGCGGCCACCGCGCCGAAGGCCAGGAGGGCCACGACGAGCACCACGGCGGTCAGCGACCACGCCAGGCGGGGTCGGGGCGGTCCCTCGGCAGGCTCGATCGCGTGGTGATGTGTCACGATGCCAGCGTGGCACGTGGTGAAGAGATCCCCGAACACCTCCCCGGTGGTTCCGGCGGCGTGTGGCGTGTGGGCCGCACGGTCCGCCGCCCCACCGGCCCCTGGACGCCGGCCGTCCACGAGCTGCTGGACTGGCTCGCCGGCGAGGGCCTCGGCGGCATCCCGCACGTCTCCGGACTGGACGAGGACGACCGCGAGGTCGTCTCGTACATCGAGGGCCGCGGCGTGCCCGTCGACGACGAGGTGGTGCTGGACACCGTGCTCGTCGAGGCGGTGGCGTGGCTGCGCGACTTCCACGACATCGTCGAGGACTTCCGGCCCGACGGCCCGCGCACGTGGCGCCAGGCGGGCGAGGTCGAGCTCGGCGACGACGAGATCATCTGCCACAACGACCCCGGCGCCTACAACTGGATCATCCAGAGCGGGCACTTCGTGGCGATGATCGACTGGGACCTCGCCGGGCCGGGGCAGCGCATCGACGACCTGGCCTTCCTGTGCTGGACGGCCATCCCGCTCTACCGCGAGATCCCGCTCGAGGACGTCGTCCGCCGACTGGATCTCGTGGTCGACACGTACGCCGAGTGGGGCCCGACGGCGCTGCTGGACGCGGTGGTCGCGCGGATGACCACCGCGACGGAGCGGATCGCCGCCGGGATCGAGCGAGGTGACCCCGGCATGCTCAACCTCGCGCGCAAGGGAGAGCCCCAGCGAACCCGCGACCGGCTGGCCGCCTTCGAGGCCCGCCTGCCGGCCATCCGCGCGGCCCTCTGAACCCGCCCGGAATGTGACACCCGTCACGTAGGGTGTCGGCCATGGATTCGATGCTGTCGACCGTGGGCCTGCCGATCGCCCTCGGGATCATCATGTTCGGTCTCGGGCTGTCGCTCACTGTCGCGGACTTCGCGCGGGTGCGGAGGTCGCCGAAGGCCGTGGCGATCGCGCTGCTGTGCCAGCTCGTGCTGCTGCCGGTCGTGTGCTTCGGGCTCGTGCTGGCGCTCGACCTGCCGCCCGTGCTCGCGGTGGGCATGCTGCTCCTGGCCGCCTCGCCCGGCGGCAGCACCGCGAACCTGTTCAGCCACCTCTTCCGCGGCGACGTCGCCCTGAACATCACGCTGACCGCGATCAACTCTGTCGTTGCGATCGTCTCGCTGCCGATCGTCACGAACCTGGCCATGGCCTACTTCGACCTCGGGGACGAGGTCACGCTGCAGTACCGCAAGGTGGTCGAGGTCTTCGCCATCGTGCTCATCCCGGTCGTGATCGGCATGTGGGTGCGGGCGAAGCGGCCCGACTTCGCCGACCGCATGGACCGGCCCGTGCGGATCGGCTCGGCAGTGGTGCTGTTCATCATCATCGTGGGCATCGTCGTCGACCAGCGCTCGAACGTGGGGGACTACGCGGCCTCGGTCGGCCTGGCGGTCGCGATCTTCTGCGCCGCGAGCCTGGTCATCGGGTTCGTGGTGCCCGCCTGGGCGGGCGTCACCGAGCGGCAGGCCGTGGCGTGCTCGTTCGAGATCGGCGTGCACAACGCCACGCTCGCGATCTACGTGGCGGTCGAGGTGCTCGACAGCGTGGAGCTCTCGGTGCCGGCGGCCGTCTACGGACTGGTGATGTTCGTGATGGCCGCGCTGTGGGGCCTCGCGCTCACCCGGTGGATCCTGCCGCGGACGGAGGCCCGGACGCTACCGTCGCACCATGGCTGACGTGCACTTCGACGAACGCGACGACGCGGAGGCCTTCGCCGCCGTGCTCGGGGCCGAGGGCATCGCCTGCCGGCTGCACCGCGACGAGTTCGCGGGCGAGGACGACTTCGAGGACGCCGCCTGGCTGGTCGAGGTCGACGACTCGGTGCCGGCCCTGGCCGACCGTGCCGAGCAGGCCGGGGGATGGGTCGTCGTCGCGCCGGATCCACCCTCCGCCGCTCCCGCGCCACTGCCCGCCGGACCCCGGCGCATCAAGCGGTCGCAGCACCGTTGACGAGTTGCGTGTCTGCCCCGCGCTCAGGTGGAGACCGAGGTCTCCTCCTCCGGCAGCTGGATGATGCCCTCGAAGATCGTCAGCATCATCTGGTCGAGCACGCTCTCGCGGTCGAAGGGGCGCTCGGTCCACCGGGCCATCTCCGCGGTGAACCACAGGGCTCCAAAGACCTTCTCCATCCCCAGCCGGACGTCGACGTCGTCGCGCATGAGGTCGGGGATGCCGCTGACGGTGATCGCCGTCGCCACCTCGAAGAGTGCGTCGAGGCGCTCGATCAGCTTCGTGCGGACGGGCGACTCGGGACCGAAGCCGGTGGCGCCGATGAGCGGACCGAGGTCGACGGCGAGGTCGAGCAGGTCGGTGAAGAACTTCCGGATGCCGTCCTCGATGTCGGTGGCCGAGCCGGCGAGGTCGCGGCTGATGCCCCGGGCATTCTCCGTGGCGCGCACCATCGCCGCGTCGATGGACTCCAGGACGGAAGCCTCGAAGAGCTCCTCCTTGGACGGGAAGTGGCGGTAGAGCATCGCCTCGTTGACGCCGGCCTCCGCCGCGATCTCGCGCGTGCGGGTGGCGGCGAAGCCCTTCTGGGCGAACACGTGACGCGCCGAGTCGATGATCTGGGCACGGCGTCGTTCCGCGCTCATCCGCCGCTTCGGCCCACGTTCAACGGTCACGGCTGAACCGTAGGACACGCACTCGCCACGGGCGTGGAGAAGTGAAACTAGTGGGGGACATGTGTCCAATGTGACTGGATTGACGAAGAAATGTCGCCGGAATCACAAATTCTCAGGTTTCGATTGCCACTCGCGTCATAGCCCCCCTAATCTGGCGTCACTTGCTTGAAGTCAATACCTACTTACTTAGGTCGGATGCTGCCCCGGCCTTCGCGAAGGAGAAGACATGAGCGTTCCGAAGCCGCTCGTCCGTACCCGCCTCCTGCTGGCCCGCCCCGTGATGCACTCGACCCGAGTCAGCCTCGGTACCAAGCGCACCATGGCCGACTCGATCGCCTCCGCTGCCCGCGCCCCCGAGGGCGCGATCTACGACTTCGACGTGATCGCCGGACTGCCCGTGCAGTTCGTCACCGTCGAGGGCACCGGCCCGGCCACCGGCCGCGCCACCATGATCTACCTGCACGGCGGCGGTCACGTCGTCGGCAGCTCGCGCGCCTACCGTGCCTTCGCCGCCCATGTGGCGATGCACGCCGGCATGGACGTGCTGCTGCCGGAGTACCCGTTGGCTCCCGAGAGCCCCTACCCGGCCGCGCTGGACATGCTCATCGCGCTCTACCGGGCGCTCCCGTCCTACGGCGTCGACCCGAGCACGGTCGTCCTCGCGGGCGACGACGCCGGAGCCGGCCTGGCCCTGGCCATGGCGCTCGAGATCCGCGACCTCGGCCTGCCGATGCCCGCGGCGATCGGCATGATCAGCCCCTGGCTGGACATGCATGCCGACATCGAGCGCTCGCGCCCCTCGGCCTCCGACCCGTGGTTCACCCCGGCGCTGGCCACCCGGTGGGCCCGCACGTACCTGGGCGGCGCCGATCCGCTCGATCCCGGCGTCTCGCCGCTGCACGGCGACTTCGACGGTCTCCCGCCCATCGTCATCCACTACAGCGGCCTCGACCCGCTGCGCACCGACTCCGAGGCGTTCCTGCAGAAGGTGACGCTGAAGTCCGACAGTCCTCGCGTCATCGCGCGGGAGTACCCCGAGATGTGGCAGTCGTTCCACCTGCAGGCCGGCCGCCTCGACGCGGCCGACCAAGCGGTCGAGGAGTTCGGCAAGGCGATGGCCTCGCTCGTCGAGGTCCCCGGCGGTCACGGCGACGTGGTGCCGATCAACCGCCCGGTCGCCGGCCAGGGTGGCCGTCGCCTGCGGCTGGTCAAGCCAGCTGCTGCCGCAGGAACTCCATCTGTATGAGCTTGAGGTTCTCCGCGACCTCTTCCTGAGGCGTCATGTGGGTGACCCCCGACAACGGCAGGACCGTGTGGGGGCGCCCCGCCGCCAGCAGGGCTGACGACAGCCGAAGCGTGTGCGCCGCGACCACGTTGTCGTCGGCCAGCCCGTGGATGAGCATGAGCGGACGCTCCAGCCGCGGCGCGAGCGGCAGCAGCGAGTTGGCGTCGTAGACGTCGGGCTGCTCGTCCGGGTGTCCCAGGTAGCGCTCGGTGTAGCAGGTGTCGTACAGCCGCCACTCGGTGACGGGAGCGCCGGCGACCGCCGCATGAAAGACGTCGGGACGGGCCATCACGGCCAGCGCCGCCAGGTAGCCGCCGTAGGACCACCCCGTGATGCCGACGCGCCCGGGATCGATGTCGTCGGGGAACCGCTCGGCGACCGCGGCGACGGCGTCGACCTGGTCCTGCAGCGTGACGTCGGCGAAGCGGTCGCGGATCTCGCGCTCCCACGCGGAGCCGCGTCCCGGCGTGCCGCGCCCGTCGGCCACGACCACGCAGAAGCCCTGGTCGGCCATCCACTGCGCCTCGAGGAACATCCGTCCCGAGGCCAGCACGCGCTGGGCGTGCGGGCCGCCGTACGGATCCATCAGCAGCGGGAGGCGCCGCGACCCGCGCACGTGGTCGCGGGGGAAGAGCACCGCGGCCCGCAGGTCACGCTCGCCCAGGTGGACGATCTCGACCTGGGGCGTGAAGGGCGCGGGCTCGGCGAGGACCCGGATCGAGCCCGTGGCGTCGCCGGAGTGGACCGTGATCGTGGCGGCGGTGGAGTCGAGGCCGTGACGCACGACGACCGTGGTGCCGCCGTCGGCCACCGCGCCGTGCACGGCCGCGCCCTCGGTGAGCACCTCGGCGGACCCGTCGGGCCCGAAGCGCACGAGCTGGACCTCGGTGGGCTCGGCCGACGCGGTGGTGAGCACGCCCGCGTCGTCGACCGTGACGATCGAGCGCACCTGCCACTCGTCACCGCTGACGGGGGAGCCGTCGAGGCACACGCGGTGGCGGCCGGCGACGTCCTCGAGCGTGACGAGGCGGCCCTGCACGTCGCGGCGCGGGGCCGAGGAGAGCTCGACCCAGGCGTCGTCGGTCAGCTCGCGCAGGGTGCGCGTGGCGCCGGTGGCGGGATCGGCCTCGAGGACGAGGCTGCTGCGCTGGTCACGGCTGAGCACCTGCAGGACGGGATCGTGGCCGGGCGTCCAGTCGACCCGCGCGAGGTACTCGTGCGCCTCGTGGTCCCACGCGATCTCGGTGGGCGCCGTGCCGTCGAGGCTCACGTGCCAGAGGCTGACCGTGCTGTTGGTCGTGCCGGCGGCGGGGTAGCGCTGCTCCACGGCGGGCTGGTCGGGGTTGGCGGGGTCGGCGATGTGCCACACCTGGACGTCGGCGTCGTCGTACCGCTCCACGAGCAGCGAGCGGCCGTCGGGCGCCCACCAGAAGCCGCGGAAGCGATCCATCTCCTCCGCCGCGATGAACTCGGCGCGACCCCACGCCTGCGTGGGGGAGTCGGGCGTGACCAGGGCGCGGTCGTCGGTCCCGGCCACGCCCACGACGCGCAGCTCGCCCGCGGCGTTGGCGTAGGCGACGTGGCGGCCCGTCGGATCGAGGCGGGGGTCGATGACGGGGCCGGCGGCCGGGAGCTCGCGCACCGCTCCCGCGCCGAGGTGGATCGCGAAGAGGCGGCCGGACAGGGGGAAGCAGGCCCAGCGGCCCGTGCCGTCGACGTCGTAGGAGACGAGGCCGCCGGCACCCTCGCGGCTGCGCTCGCGGCGGGCGCGCTCCTCGGGGGAGAGGTCCTCGTCGGCGCCGCCGAGCACCTCGACCGGGTCGGCCAGCAGCGACTCCTCGCCGGTGGCGACGTCGTACTCCCACAGCGCACCCGAGCGCGTGACGCCGTCGGGCGTACGGATGAAGCGGACCGTGGCGCCGTCGGGGGAGACCGTGAGGTTGCGGGGGATGCCGAGGGTGAAGCGCAGCGTGCGTGCGGCCAGTCGGGGGTAGGACTCCGTCATGCCTCCCATCCTGTCAGGGCGGCCTGTCGGCGTCGGCCCCTACATTGGGGGGCATGTCCGATCGCCGACTCCTCCTCGTGCACGCCCACCCCGACGACGAGTCCATCCAATCCGGCCTCACGATGGCCAAGTACGTCGCCGAGGGAGCCCACGTCACCCTCGTCAGCTGCACGCTGGGCGAGCACGGCGAGGTCCTCGTCCCCGAGCTGGAGCACCTCGCCGCCGAGCGGGAGGACCGGCTCGGTCCCCAGCGGCTCATCGAGCTGAGCGACGCGATGGCCCACCTGGGCGTCACCGACTTCCGCCGGCTCGGCGGCGACGGCACCTTCCGCGACTCCGGCATGGTCTGGGACGAGAACGGCAACGCGGCCGCGGTGGAGGACGTCGACCCGCGCTCGTTCTGGCGCGCCGACCTCCTCGAGGCCGCCAACCACCTCGTCGCGGTGATCCGCGAGCTGCGCCCGCAGGTGCTGGTCACCTACGACGAGTTCGGCAACTACGGTCACCCCGACCACATCCAGGCCCACCGGGTGGCCCACTACGCGGCGGCGCTGGCCGCCGTGGAGTCCCACCGGCGCGACCTCGGTCCGGCGTGGGACGTGCCCAAGATCTATTGGACCGCCGAGTCCGCCTCCCGGATGCGCGAGGGCGCCAGGATGATGGCCGAGGCCGGCCAGCCGCCGCCGTTCGAGATCGACCCGGAGAACCTTCCGCCGATGTTCATCGAGGACGAGGACCTCAGCACGGCGGTCTCATCCACGCCTGAGCACGTCACCGCCAAGCTCGACGCGATGCGGGCGCACGCCACGCAGATCACCCCCGACGGAGTCTTCTTCGCGATGGGCATCGACCTCGCGGCGATCGCGTGGGGCACCGAGTACTACCGGCTCGCCAAGGGTCGCCGGGGCCCGGCCGGCGCGTCGGGGTTCGAGGAGGATCTGTTCGCCGGTCTTGACTGAACTGCGGGCGAATCTGCCGCTTGGGCCGGAGCCCGTAGGCTTGTCGGGTGGAGAAGTCCGTCGACCAAGCTGCTTTCCGGGGTGCACTGTCGCGATTCGCCAGTGGCGTGACCGTCGTGTCCACCCAGCACGACGGCATCGATCACGCCATGACCGCGAGCGCGTTCACGTCCGTGTCCCTCATCCCGCCGCTCGTCCTGGTGTGCTCGAACAAGGGCAGTCGCTTTCACGACGCCGTCCGCGAGTCGCGCCGGTGGGGCGTCTCGATCCTGTCCGAGCACGGTCGTGAGGCGTCGGCCTGGTTCGCCCACCGCGGGCGCCCCCTCGACACCCAGTTCGCCGGCGTCGAGCACCACCCCAGCCCGGGTGGCCTTCCGCTGCTCGACGATGCCCTGGCCTGGCTCGAGTGCGAGACCGAGGCCGAGCACGACGGCGGCGACCACCTGATCCTCATCGGTCGCGTCACGTGGGCGCAGTACCAGGACGAGACCGACGATCCGCTGCTGTACTACCGCTCGCACTACGGCACGATCATCCGTCAGGCCGACTCCGAGAAGACCGTCTACCGAGGGGGCGCATGAGTCGCCGTCGCGGGCTGATCGCCCTCGGCGCCGTGGTGGCCGCGCTCGCGATCGCCTACGTCGCCGGCTACGTGATGACCGGGCAGCGCCTTCCCGCCGACACGTCGATCGCCGGCGTGGACGTCGGCGGCATGAGTCCCGACGCCGCCGAGGACGCCCTGACGAAGGGCCTGTCCGACCGCGTCGAGGAGCCGATCGTCGCCACCTTCGAGGATCGCGAGATCGAGATCCAGCCCACGCAGGCCGGGCTCGCGGTGGACGTCCCCGCCAGCGTGAAGGCCGCCGGCGGCCGGTCGTGGGACCCGCGCGACATGATCGCCCTCGTCGCCGGTGGGTCCGACCACGATCCCGTGCTCGACGTGGACTCGGCGAAGCTCTCCGCGGCGGTCGCGTCGGTCGCCGAGACGGTCGACCAGCCGGTGGTGGAGGCCCAGATCACGTTCCCCGACGCGAAGCCGAAGGCACGTCGCCCGAAGGCCGGCAACGAGGTCCCGCAGGACGAGTTCGCCGAGGTGATCCAGGAGGCGTGGCTGGTCACCGACGAGCCCGTCGAGGTCCCCGTCGAGTCCGTCGCCCCCGCCGTCGACGTGGCCGGACTGCGCCAGGCGCTGCGCGACATCGCCGCGCCGGCCGTCGCCGGTCCCGTAGCGCTGAAGGTGGGCGACGCCACGGTCGACCTGCCCGTCACCGCCTACGCGCCCGCGCTGTCCGTGGTGGTCAGCGACGGGAAGATGGTCCCGGTCGTCGATGCGAAGGACCTGGCGAAGCCGCTCACCAGCTCGACGACGGGCGTCGGCAAGCGCGCGGTCGACGCCTCGTTCCGGTTCGAGGGCGGCAAGGCCGTGGTCGTGCCCAGCAAGGCCGGCGTCGGCCTGGATCCCGACACCATGGCGAAGCAGCTGGTCCCGGTGCTGACGAAGACCGGCGCCGCTCGCTCGATCACCGTCGAGGCCAGTGCGGTGCAGCCCGAGTTCACCACGAAGGACGCCGAGGCACTCGGCATCAAGGAGAAGATCGGCAGCTTCACCACCGAGTACCCGCACGCCGACTACCGCAACACCAACCAGGCCGAGGCCGCCCGCCGCATCGACGGCGTCATCCTCGAGCCGGGTGAGACGTTCAGCTTCAACGACATCGTCGGCGAGCGGACCGCGGCCAACGGGTTCGTCGCGGGCTTCGTCATCAACGGGGGAGTGTTCCGCGAGGAGCTGGGCGGTGGCGTCTCCCAGGTCGCCACCACGGCGTACAACGCGGCGTTCTTCTCGGGTCTCGACGACGTCGAGCACCACCCCCACGCCTTCTACATCGACCGCTACCCGGTGGGCCGCGAGGCCACGATCTACTACGGCAGCCTCGACCTGCGGTTCCGGAACCCCTACAAGACCGGCGTCGTGATCCGCGCCTGGGTCGACCGGAGCTCCCCGGGCACGGTCGGCAGGATGAACGTGGAGATGTACGGCACGAAGGTCTACACGGTGAAGTCGCGCTCGAGCGAGCGCTACAACTTCCGCGAGCCCGGCACCCAGTACGACGACACCGACGCGTGCGTCAGCCAGTCCCCGGTCACCGGCTTCGACATCGACATCCACCGCGACTTCTACCAGGGCGGGAAGCGCGTCAGGACCGAGAAGGACACCGCCTACTACCAGGCGGCCGACCGCGTCATCTGCGGCAAGAAGCCCAAGGCCGACTGACCTCGCGGAGACGGTGATCTCGATACACCGTCTCGCAAGCTCGCCGGCACTCGATCACCGGTGGTTGAGTAGCACGGCGAGGAACGAGCCGGCACATCGAAACCACCGGCTCAACCGGGCGTTAGGTAGCGGTACGCGTGGTGCGTCGTGAAGCCGTAGGGCTCGTAGAGCGCGAGGGCGGGCGCGTTGTCGCGCATCGTCTGCAGGTAGGCCTTGTCGGCGCCGTGGGCGACGGCCCAGGCCAGCGAGGTCTCGACGATGCGCCGGGCCAGCCCGCGGCGCCGGTGGGCGGGGTCGACCTCCACCGCGGCCAGGCCGGCCCACTCGCCGGTCACCACCACGCGCCCGATCGCCACCTCGCCGATCGACACGAAGCCCACCGTCGCGGGACCCTCCATCACGGCGCGCGCGGCGGCGGGGTCGCGGACGCGTCCGTAGAGCCCGAGCCACGCGTCGCTGGCGTGATCGCTGACGACCGCCTCCGGGTCGGTCTCCGGTGCCGAACGGAGGTCGGCCACCTGCACGATCGCGCCCGGCGGCTGGTCGACCACGCCCGTCCAGCCCGCGTCCACGAAGCGCCGGTGCCAGGGCGAGTCCTCGACGACCTGAACCAGCGGCCGCAGCCCGCGCGTCGCGTAGAAGTCGACGACCGCCGCGAAGGGATCGTCCACGCCGGGGTC
Organism: Aeromicrobium sp. JP4; assembly: GCF_054957925.1. NCBI lineage: Bacteria > Bacillati > Actinomycetota > Actinomycetes > Propionibacteriales > Nocardioidaceae > Aeromicrobium > Aeromicrobium sp. JP4. The sequence continues at coordinate 1,213,060 of NZ_CM143290.1, read as the reverse complement.
GCCGTGCACGGCCGCGGAGTTCGCCCGGCCGGTGAAACCTCCCGACGCGCGCAGCTCCCACTCGCCCAGCGATGCGGACTCGACGGCGGGCCAGCCGCGCGACGTGATCCGGGTCAGGTCCTCGGGGGTGACGGTGTTGGCACGGCGCGTGCGCACGGGACGATCGGGGACCACCCGCATTGCCAGGACGGTGCCCGTGGGGACGAACGCGAGGTCGCCGTCGCGCCGCTCGATGCGCAGCCCGTCGGCCTCCGCGCTGATCACGCGGCCGACCACGTCGCGCACCCCGTCGGCTGCACGATGCCGCACGGAGACGCGGCGCCCGACCAGATCCACGACGCCACGATCTCATGTGGCGAACCCGCCCAGCGCCACTTGGGTCGGGCACGCGATACTGGAGCCGAACCGAAGGAGCAAGCCCGTGACGTATGTGATCGCCCAGCCGTGTGTCGACATCAAGGACCGTGCCTGTGTGGACGAGTGTCCGGTCGACTGCATCTACGAGGGCAACCGCATGCTCTACATCCAGCCCGACGAGTGCGTGGACTGCGGCGCCTGCGAGCCGGTCTGCCCCGTCGAGGCCATCTTCTACGAGGACGACACCCCGGACGAGTGGAAGGACTACTACGACGCGAACGTGCACTTCTTCGACGACCTCGGTTCGCCCGGCGGCGCGGCGAAGATGGGCGTGATCGACGACGACCACCCGCTCATCAAGGCGCTGCCCCCGCAGAACCAGGAGTGACGTTGTCAGGCGTCCGGGTGTCGGACCGGTTCCCCGACTTCCCGTGGGACACGATCGCCGCCGCCAAGGCCCGCGCGGCCGAGCACCCCGACGGTCTCGTCGACCTCTCGATCGGCACCCCGGTCGACCCGACGCCCGAGGTCGCCCGCCAGGCCTTGGTCGCCGCCGCCGACTCGCCGGGCTACCCCACGGTCCTGGGCCCCGAGTCGCTGCGCCGCGCGGTCGTCGACTGGCTGGAGCGCCGCTTCGCGATCACGGGGGTCGGCACCGAGCACGTGCTGGCCACGATCGGCAGCAAGGAGCTGATCGCCAACCTGTGCGTGCAGCTGGGCGTCGGGCCCGGTGACGTGGTGGGACTCCCGGAGACGGCCTACCCGACCTACGCCGTGAGCGCCGCCTACGCGGGCGCCACCGCGATCCCCACGGACTCGCGCGTCGCTTTCGGTCCCCAGCGGCCGAAGCTCGTCTTCATCAACTTCCCCGCGAACCCGCACGGCCGCGTCGTGGGACGCGAGCACCTCAAGGCGTGGGTGGACTTCTGCCGCGAGTCCGGCGCACTGCTCGTGAGCGACGAGTGCTACCTGGAGTTCGTCTGGGAGGGCGAGCCCGTCTCGGTGCTCGACCCCGAGGTCAACGGCGGGTCGCTCGACGGCATCATCGCGCTGCACTCCCTGTCGAAGCGGTCGAACATGGCCGGCTACCGCGACGCGTTCGTCGTGGGCGACCGGTCGGTGGTGGCCGAGCTGCTGGCCGTGCGCAAGCACCTGGGCTTCATGCTGCCCACGCCCGTGGCCGCCGCGATGCAGGCCGCGCTGGGCGACGACGCCCACGTCGACGAGCAGCGCGCGCGGTACCTGGCGCGCCGCTCCACCCTGCGGGCCGCGCTCGAGGGCGCGGGCTTCCGCATCGACCACTCGCAGGGGTCGCTCTACCTGTGGGCCACCCGTGGAGAGCCCTGCCGCGAGACGGTGGACTGGCTCGCCGAGCGGGGCATCCTCGTCGCACCGGGCGACTTCTACGGGGCCACGGGCTCGCACCACGTGCGGTTCGCCTTCACGGCCACCGACGAACGCATCGCCGCGGCGGCGGCCCGGCTGGCCTGATCAGCCCGGCAGCTCGACGGCCTCGAGGGCCATCAGCACGCTGCCCACGCACGAGGGGCGCCCGGTCAGCTCCGAGCCGGTGACCCGCACCTCGCGGGCGACCGGGGTCAGGGCGTGGCGACGCATCGAGGCCCGGACCTCGTCCAGCAGCAGGTCCCCGGCGGCGGCCAGGTCGCCTCCGATCACGACGACCTCGGGACCGAGCAGGTTCGCGACGGCGGCGACGGCCTCGCCGAGGTGGCGGCCCGCGTCCTCGATCAGGCGGCGGGCGCCTTGGTCGCCGCGCAGGGCCCGCTCGACGAAGCCGGGGACGTCCAGCTCGCCACCGGTGGGGGCGTACTGGGCGATGAGAGCCGCTCCGCCGACGTAGGCCTCGAGGCAGCCGCGGCTGCCGCACCGGCACAGGGGACCGGACTCGTCGATCGTCAGGTGACCGAGCTCGCCGGCGGTGCCGAGGCCGCCGTGGTGGATCCGCCCGTCGAGGACGAGTCCGCAGCCGACGCCCGACGCGATCTTGATGTAGACGAGGTCCTGGTGCCCGCGCCCGGCGCCGAGCCTCCACTCGGCGAGGGCGCTGAGGTTGGCGTCGTTGTCCACCACGGTGGTGCGCTCGAAGACCTTCTCGGCCGCGGCGCGGGCCTCCACGCCCACCCATCCGGGCAGGATCGAGCCGGAGTCGATGATCCCGTCGCGGCCGATGGGGGCGGGGATCGCCATGCCCACCGCGCGGAGGCTGTCGTGGCCGAGGCCGGCCGACGCGAGCAGGTCGTCGATCATGGTGCGGGCCAGGGCGAGCGAGCCGTCGCTCGGGGCGTCCGGCGCGAGGGCGGCCAGCCGCGAGTCGCTGATCTCGCCCCCGAGATCGGCCAGCGCGACCTGCAGGTGCGCGTGGCCGAAGTCGACGCCTGCCACCACGCCGGCCCCGCGCGAGACCGTGACGGTTGCGCCGCGGCGCCCGGCACCGCCCTCGGACTGCAGGAAGCCCGCGGCCACGAGCTCGCGGATGATGCCCGAGACGGTGGCCGGGGCGAGCTGCGTCCGGCGGGCGATCTGGGCCTGGCTCAGCCCACCGGCCTCGCGTACCGCCTGCACGACGCGACTCTGGTTGGAGGCGCGCAGGGCGGCGGTCGAGCCGGGGCTGGTGGACATGGCGTCCACTGTGACTGACGTCGCAGTTGTCGTCAAGACCTGAAGGCAACGTCATGGCTTACGGTGTAGCGACCTGATTTGCGTTCATCTCTTGACGTCAAAGTTGTGACGTAGTTCACTGGTCATGCTCCACGCCGACGTGGGGTCGACATTTCTTGGAGGAACTGTGAACACCATCTCCCGTGTCGCCGTGGTGACGGCGACCCTGACGATCGGCCTCGGCGGCCTCGCCGCCTGCGGCTCCAACGACGACGGCGGCAGCGGCTCGGACGAGGGCAAGACCATCGCGCTCCTGCTCCCCGAGACCAAGACCACCCGCTACGAGAGCTTCGACAAGCCGCTCTTCGAGGCGAAGGTCAAGGAGCTGTGCGACGACTGCAAGGTCGACTACCTCAACGCCGACCAGGACGCGTCCAAGCAGCAGCAGCAGGCCCAGTCGGCGATCACCAACGGCGCTTCCGTGCTCGTGCTCGACCCGGTCGACGGCAAGGCCGCGACCACGATCGTCAAGTCCGCCCAGGGCTCCGACGTGCCCGTCGTCGCGTACGACCGCTTCATCGAGGGTGCCGACTACTACATCTCCTTCGACAACGAGCGTGTCGGCCAGATGCAGGGCGAGGCCCTCGTGGAGGCCACAGGCGACAAGGGCGACATTCTCATGCTGAACGGCTCGCCGACCGACCCGAACGCCGCACAGTTCAAGAAGGGCGCGCACTCGGTGCTCGACGCCAGCGGCCTGAACATCGTGGCCGAGTACGACAACCCCGACTGGAGCCCGGACAACGCGCAGAAGTTCACCAGCTCGCAGTTCAACAAGGTCGACCCGGGCGACCTGGCCGGCGTCTACGCCGCCAACGACGGCCAGGCCGGTGGCGTGTTCGCCGCGTTCACGTCCGCCGGTGCCAGCGAGGTCCCGCCGATCACCGGGCAGGACGCCGAGCTCGCCGCGATCCAGCGCATCGTTGCCGGTCAGCAGTTCATGACCGTCTACAAGCCGATCAAGGCCGAGGCCGAGCAGGCCGCCGAGCTGGCCGTCGACCTCGTCAACGGCGAGGACATCAGCGGCACCGAGGACTTCCAGGGCGTGCCGTCGTTCATCCTGGACCCGATCTCGGTCAAGCAGGACAACGTGGGCGACACGGTCGTCAAGGACGAGTTCTACACCGTCGACCAGATCTGCACCGCCGAGTACGCCGACGCGTGCACGAAGGCCGGTCTGTCCTGAGTGATCCACGGTGGGGCCGGCCCGGCCGGCCCCACCGTGCTTCCTCTCCCTCACTCGTCCGACCCCAGGAATTCCCATGACCACACCCGTGCTTTCCCTGCGCGGCGTCGGCAAGCGGTTCGGTGCCGTCCAGGCACTCACCGACGTCGACTTCGACGTGCGACCCGGCGAGGTGGTGGCGCTCGTCGGAGACAACGGCGCCGGCAAGTCCACGCTCGTCAAGATCATCTCCGGCGTCTACTCCGCCGACTCCGGCGCGATCGAGGTGGAGGGCCGGGAGGTCCAGATCCACGGTCCGAAGTCGGCCCAGGCCCTCGGCATCGCGACGGTCTTCCAGGACCTGGCCCTGGCCGACAACCTCGACGTGGTGGCCAACCTGTTCCTCGGCCAGGAGGCGACCTCGGCCGGTGTCCTCGACGAGGAGACGATGGAGTCGCGCAGCTGGGAGCTGCTGCGTCAGCTCTCCGCCAAGATCCCGTCGGTGCGCATCCCCATCGCCGCCCTGTCCGGCGGTCAGCGCCAGACCGTGGCCATCGCCCGCAGCCTCGTGGGCGAGCCGAAGATCGTCATGCTCGACGAGCCGACCGCCGCCCTCGGCGTCGCCCAGACCGCCGAGGTGCTCAACCTCATCGAGCGGCTGCGCGAGTCCGGACTGGGTGTCGTCGTGATCTCGCACAACATGGCCGACGTGCAGGCCGTGGCCGACCGGATCTACGTCCTGCGACTGGGCCGCAACGCGGCCGAGTTCACCATCGACGAGGTCACCACCGACCAGCTGGTCGCCGCGATCACCGGCGCCTCGGACAACGTCGTGGCCGCCCGCCGCGCCCGCGCCCAGGGAGCCGACGTGTCCCCGATCCCGCAGGTCGACCTGCCCGAGGAGCAGTCATGAGTTTCGCGGACCGCGCCGACGAGCGCCTCGTCCAGGACACCTCCCCGAAGGCCCTGCTCGGCAACGTGAGCCGGCGCCTGCGATCGGGCGACCTCGGGATGATCCCCGTGATCGTCGGACTGGTCGTCATCTGGATCGTCTTCTACGCGATGAACCCGCGGTTCCTGTCGTCGCGCAACCTCGTCGAGCTGAGCCTGGACTCCGCCACGATCGGCATGATCTCCGTCGGCATCGTGCTGGTGCTGCTGCTCGGCGAGATCGACCTGTCGGTCGGATCGGTCTCGGGTCTCTCGGGATCGATCCTCGCGGTGCTGCTGGTCTACCAGGGCTGGCCGCTGCTCGGGTCGATCCTGGCCGCGCTGTGCGCGGGCCTGCTGATCGGTGTCTTCTACGGAGTGCTCTACACCCGCTTCGGCGTGCCGAGCTTCGTCATCACGCTGGCGGGCCTGCTGGCCTTCCTGGGAGCCCAGCTCCAGGTGCTCGGCTCGAACGGCACGGTGAACCTGCCCGGCGACTCGGCGCTGATCGACTTCGCCAACTTCACGTTCCTGCCGCCGTGGCTCTCGTACGTCCTGGCGGGCGTCGTGGGCCTGGCGTACCTGCTCGCGCGGGTGCGGACGATCCGCCGCCGTACCGCGGCGAACCTCTCGACCCCGGGCCTGCAGTCGGTGGTCGTGAAGGCCGTCCTGATCACGGCGGCCGTCGCCGGCGTCGCCTGGTACCTCAACATCGACCGCGGCATCGGCGCGATGCCGCTGCTGTGGGTCGGCGTCATCATCGGGATGGACTTCCTGCTGCGCCGCACGACGTGGGGCCGGCACGTGTTCTCCGTCGGCGGCAACGAGGAGGCCTCGCGTCGCGCCGGCATCGGCGTCGACCGGGTGTACATCTCGGTCTTCGCCCTGTGCTCGATGTTCGCCGCATTCGGTGGTGTGCTGGCGGCCGGACGTCTGCAGGCCGTGAGCCAGACCAGCGGCGGCACCGACACCAACCTGATGGCGATCGCCGCCGCGGTGATCGGCGGCACCAGCCTCTTCGGCGGTCGCGGCTCGGTCTACTCGGCGCTGTTCGGGATGCTCGTGCTGCAGTCGATCACGAGCGGCCTGAACCTCGTCGGCGTCGACGCCTACGTGCGCTACATGGTCACCGGCGCCGTGCTGCTGCTGGCCGTCACCATCGACTCGCTGTCTCGCCAGGCGCGCAAGAGCAGCGGCAGCGGCTGAGCCGTCGCCGCCGCCCTGCGTCGTCCCCCCGGCACGGCGAGCGGCGCAGAAGAGCCCGTCACTCAGCGAGTGGCGGGCTTTTCTGCGCCACTCGGGAGGCGGGCTTGCACCGCTCGCGGACCAAACTGAACCTGACGTTAGGGTCGAGACATGCGAACCGAGACCGACATCGTCGTCGATCACCTGACCAAGCAGTTCGGTTCCGTCAAGGCCGTCGATGACCTGAGCTTCACCGTCCGACCCGGCGCGGTGACCGGATTCCTCGGCCCGAACGGCGCCGGCAAGACCACCACCCTGCGCATGCTCCTGGGCCTCGTGAAGCCCACCGGCGGCCACGCCCTCATCGGCGGGAAGCGCTACGAGGAGATCCACCAGCCCGGGTCCATCGTCGGCGCCGCGCTGGAGGCCTCGAGCTTCCACCCCGGCCGCACGGGCCTGGACCACCTGCGCGTCTACGCGCCCCAGGTGGGTGCCACCGACGCACGCTGCCACGAGCTCCTCGAGCTGGTCGGCATGACCGACGCGGCCAAGCGCCGCGTCGGCGGCTACTCGATGGGCATGCGCCAGCGCCTCGGCCTGGCGTACGCGCTGCTCGGCGATCCCGAGGTGATCCTGCTCGACGAGCCGGCCAACGGCCTCGACCCGCAGGGCATCGTCTGGCTGCGTCACCTGCTGCGCGCCTTCGCCGCGGAGGGCCGCACCGTGCTGGTGTCGAGCCACGTGCTCAGCGAGGTGCAGCACACCGTCGACGACGTCGTCATCATCGCCGGCGGACGCCTCGTGCACTCCTCACCGCTGCAGGGCCTGCACGCCCTGGTGGAGTCCCGCGTGCGCCTCGCCGGACCCGCGCCCGACCGCATCGAGGCTCTCGCCGCCGAGCGGAGCTGGCGCAGCGAGCCGGTGGCCGGCGGCGTCGACATCATCGACGTCCCCGCGGCCGAGGTCGGCGCCGCCGCGTTCGGCGCAGGCATCGAGGTGCACCAGCTGGCCGACGTGGGCGTCGGCCTCGAGGACGTGTTCCTGCGCCTGACCTCCAGTCCCGACGCCCCGGCGTCGCGAGGAGGTGTGGCCGCATGAGCAGTGCGATCCGCGCCGAAGTGCGCAAGCTGTTCACGACGCGTCTGTGGTGGCTGCTGGCTCTCGTGCTGGTGGCGTACCTCGTGTTCATCGGCGCCGTGATGGCGTTCTCGTTCACGGTCGACACGGGCGATACCGGCATGACCGGCGCCGGGCCCCTGGCGGAGGGGGAGGAGCTGGCGAAGCAGATCTACTCCCTGACCAGCCCCATCGGCTACGTCTTCCCGCTCATCATCGGCAGCCTGCTGTTCACGGGCGAGTTCCGGCACAAGACGATCACCGCGTCCCTGCTGGCGCAGCCGAACCGCTCGGTGCTGATGGCGGCCAAGCTGGTCGCCGGCCTCGTCGTCGGCGTCGTGTACGGCGTCATCGGCACGCTGTCGACGGTGCTCGGCGCCGCACCGATCCTCGCGTGGCGCGGTGACGGGGCGTACCTCGGGTCGAGCGACGTGCTGGTGCTGCTGGGCATGTCCGTCGTCGTCATGACGATCTGGGCCGTCCTCGGCACCGCGGTCGGCAGCGTGCTGACCAACCAGGTCGCCGCGATCATCGTGATCCTGGCGTTCACGCAGTTCATCGAGCCCATCGCGCGCGTGGCGCTCGGGGCCTGGGACGCCACGTCGGAGGTGGCCAAGTACCTGCCCGGCGCGGCGGCCGACGCCGTCATGGGCTCGAGCTTCTTCGCGAGCGACGCCTCGGCCGACCTGCTGTCGCGGGGCGCCGGCGCCGCCGTGCTGCTGGTCTACGTCGCGGTGTTCGTCCTCATCGGGCGCCTCGTCACCTTGCGTCGCGACGTCGGCTGAGCGGCCGCCCGAACTCCCCGGGTCACCCGGCCCCCCGCTCCACTTGTGGAACGGGATCCACCGTCTGCCAGCGCAGGAACGTTGATCCTGTTCCAAAAGTGGGCAGGGGGGAGCGGGAGAGGCCGGCGTCAGCGACGGACGAAGCGCACCTCGGTGCGGCTGGCGTCCTCCGTGGGCTCCCAGCCGGGCTCGCTCTGGCCGGCCTTCCAGCGCATGTCGTCGAACGTGACCTCGCTGATGCGGAACTCGGTCGAGTTCGCGACGAGGAACTGCGCGAGCGCCCAGCCGCGTGCGTCAACGTCCTCACCCGTGAGCGCGATCGCGCTCTGGCCCGACGACGGGTCGGTGTCCACGCGCACGCGGCCGAACGCCGCGTTCAGGTAGTCCTCGAGGTCCGCGGAGGTGCTCGACTCGGCCTTCAGGTCGGTCGCGCAGGCGAACGCGGCGGGGGAGAAGCCACGCAGCGACGAGGCCAGCACGCGCGCGTCGGCCTCGTGGTCGGCGTAGGCGTCGGGGAATCCCGAGCGCTGCACGGCCTGGGCCGCGTCGGTGATCTCCATCGACTCGTAGTCGTCGAGCTTCTCCAGCGCGTCGTAGAACTTCGTGATCGAGTACTGCGGGTCGAGGATCTGCTCCACGGTGCCCCAGCCCTGCGAGGGTCGCTGCTGGAACAGTCCCACCGAGTCGCGGTCGCCGTAGTCGATGTTGCGGATCTTCGACTCCTGGTAGGCCGTCGCGATGGCGATCGTGGTGGCCCGCGGCGGCAGCCCCCGCTGCTGGGCCTTGGCGGCCATGAGGGACGCCCACTTCGCCTGCTCGAGGTCGACCTCGACCGTGCGGTCGCCGACCGTGGCCACGCAGAAGCCGCTCGCGTCGGTGCCGCTCTCGAAGACCTTGAAGACGACGAGCACGAGCGCCACCGTCGCGACGACGGTGGCGACGATCCAACGCATCAGTTGGCGTGCAGGTCGGCGTTCAGCTCGACGCCGGTGCGGCCCCCGCGGGGACGCGCCTCGATGGCGCCGGTCTGGCTGTTGGTCAGGAAGAGGATGCCGTCGGAGCCGGACAGCTCGGCGGCCTTCACCACGGAGCCGTCGGGCAGGGTGACCTTGGAGCCGGCCGTGACGTAGGTGCCCGCAGCCACGACGCAGTCGTTGCCCAGCGAGATGCCGATGCCCGCGTTGGCGCCGATCAGGCAGCCCTCGCCGACGCTGACGACCTCCTTGCCGCCGCCGGAGAGCGTGCCCATGATCGAGGCGCCGCCGCCGACGTCGGAGCCGTTCCCCACGACGACGCCGGCCGAGATGCGGCCCTCGACCATCGCGTGCCCGAGCGTGCCGGCGTTGAAGTTCACGAATCCCTCGTGCATGACGGTGGTGCCCTCGGCCAGGTGCGCGCCGAGGCGCACGCGGTCGGCGTCGCCGATGCGGACGCCGGCGGGGACGACGTAGTCGGTCATGCGCGGGAACTTGTCCACGCTGGTGACCGCGACGGTGAGCCCGGCGGCACGGGCGCGGGCGCGCACGTCCTCGAAGTCCTCCACCGGGCACGGGCCGATGGTGGTCCACACGACGTTCGTGAGGAGTCCGAAGACGCCGTCGAGGTTCTGCCCGTGCGGCTGCACGAGGCGGTGCGACAGCAGGTGCAGGCGCAGGTAGACGTCGTAGGCGTCGGTGGGCGCGGCGTCCAGGTCGGCGATCTCGGTGTGCACCACGCGGGTCTCGACCCCGCGGATCGCGTCCTCACGAGCGGCGGCCACGAGGGCGGACGGCTCGGTGGTGGTCTCCGGCGCGGAGCCCAGCAGGGGCTGCGGGTACCAGACGTCGAGGACGGTGCCTTCGGGCGTGACGGTGGCCAAGCCCCAGGCGTGGGCGGATCGGGGGGAGTCGCTCATGGCCCCAAGGCTATCGAGCGGTCACACCCCGCCGGCGAACCCGTGCTGCCGCCAGGCCTCGTAGACCGCGATGGAGGCGCAGTTGGCCAGGTTCATCGACCGGCGCGACGGCAGCATCGGCAGGCGGAGCCGGTCGGTGACGCGGTCGTCGGCGAGGACGTCCTCGGGCAGGCCGGTCGGCTCGGGCCCGAACAGCAGCACGTCTCCGGGTTGGTAGGCGACGTCCGCGTACCCCGTGGTGGCGGCCGTCGTGAACGCGAACACCCGCGCCGGCAGCAGGGCGTCGTAGGCCTGGTCCAGCGTCTCGTGCACCGTGACGACGGCGAGGTCGTGGTAGTCCAGGCCGGCCCGGCGCAGCTTGCTGTCCTCGAAGTCGAACAGCGGATCGACCAGGTGCAGGTGGCTCCCGGTGGCGGCGGCCAGCCGGATCGCGTTGCCGGTGTTGCCCGCGATCCGCGGCTCGAAGAACAGGATCCGGAACACGGACCCACAGTAGGCGCTAGCACTTCCACGACGGCGCGGACGTCCGTTCTTGATGGGTGAGACGTGGTCGAAGGGGCGTGTGGGACCTGCCTACGGTCGTCGTGGCTCCCCCCACAAGGACCGGGGCCGTCGCACCACCGAAAGGAACCACCACCGTGTCCGACCAGAACTCCCCCCTCATCGAGGCCCCCAAGCGCCGCGGACCCGCGATCGCGCTGGCGGTCGTCGTGATCGCCGTCATCGGCGCTCTGATCGCCTTCGCCCTGACCCGGGGCGGCGACAGCGCCGGCAGCGACCTCGAGAAGGTCAAGCTCGGCGTGGTGGGTGCGAGCGACCCGTACTGGAAGACGCTCACCGAGGAGGCCGAGAAGGAGGGCATCGACCTCGAGGTCGTCGACTTCGCCGACTACCCCCAGCCCAACCCGGCGCTGTCCGAGGGCGAGATCGACATCAACCAGTTCCAGCACATCGTGTACCTCGCGGACTACAACGTCGCCAACGACCAGGACCTCGTCCCGGTCGGCGCCACGGCGATCTACCCGCTGGGCCTGTACTCGCAGAAGGTCGACTCGGTCGAGGAGATCAAGGCCGGCGACACCGTCGTCGTGCCCGACGACGACAGCAACCAGGCCCGCGGCCTGCTGATCCTGCAGTCGGCCGGGCTCATCGAGCTCAAGGACGGGGGCTCGATCTTCTCGACCCTCGCCGACGTCGACACGGACGCCTCGAAGGTGAAGGTCAAGGCCATCAAGGCCGACCTCACGCCCACCTCGCTGCCCGACGTGACCGCCGCGATCGTCAACAACGACTTCGTCGAGAAGGCCGGCCTGAAGTTCTCCGACGCCATCGCGCAGGACGACCCGGCCGACCCGAACGCCGTCCCGTACATCAACATCTTCGCCGTCCGCGCCGAGGACAAGGACAACGCGACGTACAAGAAGCTGATCGAGGTCTACCAGAACAGCAAGCCCGTGCTCGACGGGGTCCAGGAGGTCTCCGGTGGCACCGCGCAGCTGCTGAAGACGCCGGCCGCCGACCTCCAGGCGTCGCTGGCCGACGTCGAGGCGGACACCCGCGCGCAGGGCTGACATGGCACTGGTCGAGCTGCGCGACGTCCACAAGACGTTCGCGCCGACGAAGAAGGGCGGCGCCCCGATCGAGGCGATCCGGGGCGTCGACCTCGACGTCGAGGCCGGGGAGATCCACGCGATCGTGGGCTACTCCGGCGCGGGCAAGTCCACCCTGGTGCGACTCGTCAACGCTTTGGAGCAGCCGACGTCCGGCAGCGTCACGGTGGACGGGACGCGGCTCGACCAGCTGGGCGAACGCGACATCCGCCGGGTCCGGCAGGGCATCGGGATGATCTTCCAGCAGTTCAACCTCATGCGGTCGCGCACCGTGTGGGGGAACCTGGAGTTTCCGCTGAAGCTCGCGGGAGTCGACCAGGCCGAGCGCCAGCGCCGGATCTCCGAGCTGCTGCACTTCGTCGGTCTCGCCGACAAGGCGCACGCCTACCCCGAGCAGCTCTCGGGCGGGCAGAAGCAGCGCGTCGGCATCGCCCGGGCGCTGGCCACGAACCCGTCGATCCTGCTGGCCGACGAGTCGACGAGCGCCCTCGACCCCGACACCACGCGCGAGGTGCTGTCGCTGCTGCGCAAGGTGAACGAGGACCTGGGCATCACGATCATCGTCATCACCCACGAGATGGACGTGGTCCGCACGCTGGCCCACCGGGTGAGCGTCATGGAGCACGGCCGCGTCGTCGAGTCCGGCGACGTCGCCGAGGTGTTCGCCCGCCCGCGCGAGCAGGTCACGCGCCGGTTCGTCGCGACGCTCGTCGACGAGGTGCCGCAGGGTGCCGAGCTGGAGGCTCTCCGCGAGCGCTTCGGCGGCCGGCTGCTCGTGGTGGACGTCGAGGGCCACACCAGCCAGGCGGAGGTCTTCGCGGCGCTCGCCGCGCGCGGCGTCTCGGTCGAGGTCGTCCAGGGCGGCGTGAACCGCGTCGGCTCGGCCGTCTTCGGGCACGTGACGCTGTCGGTGCACGGCGAGGACGTCGATGCCGCGGTCGCCCAGGTGGGCCGCCTCGACGGCGTGGAGGTGCTCGCATGATCGCCACCGACACCAACCTCCCCGAGCTCTGGCCGCTCATCGCCGAGGCCACGTGGGAGACCGTCTACATGGTCGCGATCACGGTCGCGATCGGTGGCGTCCTCGGCCTCGGTGTGGGGCTCGCGCTCTACGCCACCCGGTCGGGCGGGCTGTTCGCGAATCGCGTCGCGTTCACGGTGCTGAACGTCGTGGTGAACTTCTTCCGCCCCATCCCGTTCGTCATCTTCATCGCCGCGGTCCAGCCGCTGGCGCGCGTCGTGGTGGGGATCGGGATCGGCAACAAGGCGATCATCTTCGCGATGACGCTCGCGGCGATGTTCGGCATCGCGCGCATCGTGGAGCAGAACCTCGTCACCGTGGAGCCCGGCGTGATCGAGGCGGCGCGGTCGATGGGTGCGAGCCGGCTGCGGATCCTGACGACCGTCGTCGTGCCCGAGGCCCTCGGGCCGCTGATCCTGGGCTACACGTTCGCCTTCGTGGCCATCGTCGACATGAGCGCCATCGCGGGCGCGATCGGCGCCGGCGGCCTGGGTGCGTTCGCGCAGCAGTACGGCTACCGCCAGTTCGACACCGTGGTGACCTGGACCGTCGTCCTGATCATCGTGGCCTTCGTCCAGGTGGGGCAGTTCCTCGGCAACACGCTGGCGCGCAGGGTCCTGCGCCGCTGACCACGGCGTGCCGGTGAGTGGGGTTGGCTATCACCCGATCGACCACATCCTGAGACGGTCCGCCCCGTTTGGTTGCACATGAATGACTGAAGTCCCATTCACGAGCACCCGTCCGGAGGTGACCGTCATGACCGAGCCGATCCGTCGCCCGGTGTCGCAGCTGCGCGCCGGCGACCTGATCGCCCTCGACGACGAGGAGACCGCCCTGGTGGTGTGTGCCGTGTCGCAGCCGCTCGGTGCGAGCCGCCGCGTGGAGCTGGCCGATGCCGCCACCGGCCGGCCGGTGCCGTGGGTGCGGCTCGACCTGCACGACGCCGTGCTGACGCTCCCGGGCCGGGCGCGGTGGGTCGTCGCCACCGACGGGCAGGGCCGCGCCGAGCAGCTCGTCGCCGGCGACGACTTCGAGGCCCCGGTCGGCGACGGCCGGTCCTACGCCTGGTGGCCGGTGGAGGTCGATCCGCTCAGCCGGCCGGGCTGGGAGGAGCTCCGCCGGGGGCCCCGCCGGGACGAGGCCTCGGCCGCCTGACCAGCGGCCGCGCGGTCAGAGGAAGTCGCGCGGGTCGAACTCGTCGATCGGGATGATCCTGATGCGCGGCAGCGGCACCGTGAAGGCGTCGACGTCGTGCTCGAGGTCGAAGCACTCCAGGCCCCGGGGGACGAGCGCGGCGAAGCGGGAGTTGCGGAACTCCTCGAAGCCGAGCACCGCCACGCGCCGCGACCCGCTGACCAGCGCCTCCACCTGGGGAACGAAGTCGCCGTCGTTGCTGGCGAGCATCACGTCGGCCTCGCGGCGGGCGATCTCCTCCAGCGTGCGCTGGATGGCCAGGTCGACGACCTTCTGGTCGGACGCGCCCGACAGCGGCACCGGGCGGTAGCCGATCGAGGTCAGCGCCTGCACGAACGGCATCGGCAGCTCGGTGTCGACGGCGAGGAAGAACAGGCCCTGGACGGGCTGCTCCCAGAGGTCCTCGGCGAAGCGCAGGAGGCGGTCCCAGCGCGGGCGCTCCTGCGGCTGGGGGCGACGCCCCAGGATCGACATGCCGAGGGTCGCGTCGATGTTCTCGCCGTCGACCAGGAGGTAGGTCTGGTTGCCGGGGGCGCTCTGGTTCACGGTCCGACCCTACGCGGCCCGCCGGCACCCCGGGAACGCACGACGCCCCCGGGAGATCCCGGGGGCGTCGTGGCGGACGTGCCTCAGACGAGGTCGTAGCGGTCCAGGTCGACGACCTTGGTCCACGCGGCGACGAAGTCCTTGACGAACTTCTCCTTCGCGTCGGCGCTGGCGTAGACCTCGGCCAGCGCGCGCAGCTCGGAGTTCGAGCCGAACACGAGGTCGGCGCGAGTGCCCGACCAACGGCCGTCCTTCGTGGCGAACTGCGTGCTCGTCGAGTCGGTGGCGGTCCACTCGGTGTCGATGTCGAGCAGGTTGACGAAGAAGTCGTTCGTCAGCGTGCCGACCCGGTCGGTGAGCACACCCAGGTCCGAGCCGTCGTAGTTCGCACCCAGGACGCGCAGGCCACCCACCAGCACGGTGGTCTCCGGCGCGGTCAGGGTCAGCAGGTTCGCCCGGTCGATCAGCTCGTACTCGGCCGGCATGCCGCCCTTGCCCTGGTAGTTGCGGAACCCGTCGTGACGCGGCTCGAGGTAGCCGAAGGACTCGACGTCGGTCTCGTCGGCGCTCGCGTCGACGCGGCCCACGGTGACCGGCACCGTGATGTCCACGCCGCCGTCACGAGCGGCCTTCTCGACCGCGGCCGCACCGGCGATCGCGATGACGTCGGCCAGCGAGACGTTCTTCTCGTAGTCGTCGGCGACACCCTGCAGGACCGACAGCACCTTCGCGAGCTGCGCCGGGTTGTTGACCGCCCAGCCGTTCTGCGGGGCGAGGCGGATGCGGGCGCCGTTGAGGCCACCGCGCTTGTCGCTGCCACGGAAGGACGACGCGGCCGCCCAGGTGGTGGAGACGAGCTCGGAGACGGTCAGGTTGGACTCGAGGACTTTCGCCTTGAGAGCGGTGACGTCAGCGTCGCCGATGACCTCGCCCTCCCACGCCGGCAGCGGGTCCTGCCACAGGAGGTCCTCCTGCGGGACCTCGGGACCGAGGTACCGGGCCTTGGGGCCCATGTCGCGGTGCGTCAGCTTGAACCAGGCGCGGGCGAACGCGTCGCCGAAGGCCACCGGGTCGTTCTTGAACCGCAGCGAGATCTCGCGGTAGGCGGGATCCTCGCGCAGCGCGATGTCCGACGTGAGCATGCGGGGCTCGCGACGACCGGTGCCGTGCGCCTCGGGGACCATGTCCTCGCCCATGCCGTTGACCGGACGCCACTGGTGCGCACCGGCGGGGGAGGTGAACAGCTCCCACTCGTAGGCGAACAGGATGTGGAAGAACTCGTTGTCCCAGCGCGTCGGGTGGTAGGTCCACGTGACCTCGATGCCCGACGTGATCGTGTCGGCGCCGTGGCCGGTGCCGTGGGTGTTCTTCCAGCCCAGCCCCATCTGCTCGATGGGCGCGCCCTCGGGCTCGGGCTGCAGGTGGTCGGCCTCGGCCGCACCGTGCGTCTTGCCGAAGGTGTGGCCACCGGCGATCAGCGCGACGGTCTCCTCGTCGTTCATCGCCATGCGGCCGAACGTCTCGCGGATGTCGCGCGCGGAGGCCAGCGGGTCGGGGTGACCGGCGGGGCCCTCGGGGTTGACGTAGATCAGGCCCATCTGCACCGCGGCGAGCGGGCTCTCGAGGTCGCGGTCGCCGCTGTAGCGGTGCTCGTCGCCCAGCCACTCGGTCTCGGCGCCCCAGTACACGTCCTGGTCGGCCTCCCAGACGTCCTCACGACCACCGGCGAAGCCGAAGGTGGAGAAGCCCATGGTCTCCAGCGAGACGTTGCCCGCGAGGATCATCAGGTCGGCCCAGCTGATCTTCTGGCCGTACTTCTGCTTGACCGGCCACAGCAGGCGGCGGGCCTTGTCGAGGTTGACGTTGTCCGGCCAGGAGTTGAGCGGGGCGAAGCGCTGCTGGCCCGCGCCCGCGCCGCCGCGACCGTCGGTCACGCGGTAGGTGCCCGCGCCGTGCCACGCCATGCGGATCATGAACGGGCCGTAGTTCCCGAAGTCGGCGGGCCACCAGTCCTTGGAGTCGGTCAGGACGGCGGCGATGTCGGCCTTCACGGCGGCCAGGTCCAGCGACGAGAACTCCGCGCGGTAGTCGAAGTCGTCGTCCATCGGGTTCCGGACGGGGGCGTTCTTGGCCAGGATCTGCAGGTTCAGACGCTCAGGCCACCACTTGCGGTTGGCGTCACCGACCGTGGGGGCCGGCAGCTGGTTGTGGACGACGGGGCACTTGCCCTTCGCCTCGTCCGGGTCGTTGACCTCGGCGAGAATCGCGTCGTCGTGGTTCTTGTCAGACATGCTGGTCCTTTCGGGGTTCTTCAGGCGTTTGTGGAGGAGCAGGAGGGGCACAGGCCCCAGAAGACGACCTCGGCCTCGTCGATCACGAAGCCGTGGTCCTCGGCGGGAGTGAGGCACGGGGCCGCACCGATCGTGCAGTCGATGTCGACGATCCGGCCGCAGGACCGGCACACGAGGTGGTGGTGGTTGTCGCCCGTGCGGGACTCGTAGCGGGCCACGGAGCCGGCCGGCTCGATGCACCGCACGAGGCCGGCGTCGGTCAGCGCCTTCAGCGCGTCGTAGACGGCCTGGTGCGAGAGCTCGGGGATCGACAGGCGGGCGTGCTCGATGATCGTCGAGGTCTCCGCGTGCGGGTTGGCCGCCACGGCCTCGAGGACCGCCGTGCGCTGACGCGTGACCCGCAGTCCGGCGTCGCGCAGCGACTGCTCGGGAGCGGGGGAGAGGGTCATGGCTCCACCCTAGTGAGTTTTCTTGAATTGATCAAGAAAACTGGTCAGGGTGTCGCGCGGCGGGCCTCACGCGGGCAGACTGGCCTCATGCCACTGACTGGAGAATACGAACCGAGCACGTCCGAGTGGGCGCGCAAGCAGGCCGAGACCTTCGAGGCGACGGACGGCCGCGAGGCCAACACGCTCAAGGGGGTGCCGATCATCGTGCTCACGAGTGTCGGTGCGAAGTCGGGCAAGCTCCGCAAGACCGCGCTGATGCGGGTCGAGCACGACGGCGACTACGCGGTCGTCGCCTCCAAGGGCGGACACCCCGAGCAGCCGAACTGGTACTGGAACATCAAGGGGAACTCGCACGTCGAGCTGCAGGACGGCGCCGAGAAGAAGGACTACCGCGCCCGCGAGCTCGACGGGGACGAGTACGAGACCTGGTGGGAGCGCTCCGTGGCCGTGTGGCCCGACTACGCCGAGTACCAGAAGAAGACCGACCGGAAGATCCCGGTGTTCGTGCTCGAACCGATGGGCTGAGCTCGGTGCCGGTGACAGGACTTGAACCTGCACGCCCGTGAGGACACCAGGACCTAAACCTGGCGCGTCTACCATTCCGCCACACCGGCAACTGGCCCCAGCGTAGGGCCGGGGCGGGCGACGCCTCAGGCGGCGTCGAGCCCCAGGTCGCGCCGCAGCTTCGCCACGTGCCCCGTGGCCTTGACGTTGTACTGCGCCACCTCGACGCGGCCCTCGGCGTCGATCACGAAGGTCGAGCGGATGACGCCCTCGACGACCTTGCCGTAGAGCTTCTTCTCGCCGAAGGCCCCGTACGCACCGAGCACCTGCTTGTCCGGGTCGGACAGCAGCGTGATGCCCAGGCCGTCGCGCTCGCGGAACTTCGCCAGCTTCTCGGGCTGGTCGGGGCTGATGCCCAGCACGTCGAACCCCTCGGCCTGCAGGCGGTCGAGGGAGTCGCTGAAGTCGCAGGCCTGCTTCGTGCACCCCGGCGTCATGGCGGCGGGGTAGAAGTAGACGATCACGCGACGCCCACGCAGATCGGAGAGGGTCACGGTCCTCCCGTCGTCGGTGGGGAGGGTGAAGTCGGGTGCCGGATCGCCGGGCTGCAGTCGGGTCGTCATGGGCACTATCCTGACAAGGCATCCCGCACCGATCGAGAGGACTCCCGTGGCACGAGGACATGCGGAACCCGCCCAGACGTCCCCCGACGTGATCGTCGACGAGCTGGAGGTGCTGCTGACGCGCTTGAGCGGCAACATCGACGAGCTCGTCGACCGTGTCAAGCCCGCCAACGTCGCCAAGCGACAGGTGCAGCGCATCAAGGAGTACTTCGTCGACGAGCAGACCGGCCCGCGGTACGAGCACATCGTCCCGGTGGTCGTCGGCACGGTCGGCACGATCGCCGGCTTCGCGGTGCTGCGTCGACTCCTGAAGTGATGGACGCCAAGCTCCCGATCCGCATGCTGCACGACCGACTCCTGGTCGCGCTCGACACGGAGGCGGGCGACCGCCGCTCGTCCGGTGGCATCGTCATCCCCGCCACGGCGGCGATGGGCCGCCGGCTGGGCTGGGCTCGGGTCGAGGCCGTCGGGTCGCAGGTCCGCGCGGTCGAGGTGGGCGACCGCGTGCTGTTCGACCCGGAGGACCGTGCCGAGGTCGAGGTGCGCGGCGAGAGCTTCGTCCTGCTGCGCGAGCGCGACCTGCACGCCGTCGCGTCCGAGCGCATCGACGAGGGCCAGACCGGCCTGTACCTGTGACCACCAGCGACCGGCTCCCGTTCCGCCGGTTGCGCCTGCCCCACTCCGACGTCTCGGTCCGCGACCGCCTCGAGCGGGTCCGCCGCAGCTGGCGCCTCCTGCTGCGGCTCGCGGTCGCCACCGGCGCCTCCTACGCCATCGCCACCTACGCGTTCGGTCACTCGCAGGCCTTCTTCGCGCCGATCGCGGCGGTCATCGCGATGATGGCCGGTGCGGGCCGTCGCCAGCGGGTCGTCTTCGAGCTCGTGCTCGGGGTGGCCTTCGGCGTGCTGGTCGGCGAGCTCCTCATCCTGGCCATCGGCCGCGGTGCCTGGCAGATGGCGCTCATCGCCTCGCTGACCGCGATCGTGGCGATGCTGTTCAACCTGACGGGGATGGCGTTGACCCAGGCGATCAACTCGGGGGTGCTCCTGGCGGCCGTCGTGCCGCTCGCGGGGACCGCCAACCCTGCGGTCACCCGGTTCACCGACGCGCTCATCGGCGGGCTGTGCGGGTTCGTCGTGATGCTGCTCCTGCCGCGCAACACCCGTCGCGACATCGACGAGAGCCTCCAGAAGCTGCTGGCCGGGCTGGCCGAGGTGCTGACGCATGTCGGCGACGCCATGCGAACCCACGACGTCTCGGTCGCGGAGAAGGCACTCACCGAGGCCCGGGAGACCCAACCCGTCATCGAGTCCCTGCAGGCCACGGCCACGAACGTCAGCGAGATCGCCCGGCTCGCGCCCCTGCGCTGGAACCAGCGCGCCGATGTCGCGCGCTACGCCGGAAGCGTCAACGACCTGGACAACGCGCTGCGCGACGCGCGGGTGCTGGCTCGCCGCGTCGCCTCGATGCTGCGCCACGGGGAGCAGGCGCCCGAGCGGCTCACGGAGTCCGTGGAGACCTTGGTGACCGCCGTGCGGATCTACGCCGACGAGTTCGCCTCGGCCGTGGACCTGGAGCGAGCGAACGAGCGTCTGGTCCACGCCTCCGACCTGGCCATGCACGCGATGGGCGACCGGCTCACGGTCAACACCGCCTCGATCGCCGCCCAGGTGCGGTCGCTGGCGGCCGATCTGCTGATGGCCGGGGGAGTGCCGCGCGCCGCTCTCGACGACCTCCTGGACGTGGACTGATGGAGCCGCGACACCTGCTCGAGGAGCTGCGGCGACGACTCGGACTACCGGACCCGGAGGAAGATTCCGAGAAACACGCCGAAGAACCCTCGACAGAGGACGACTGACTCCACTATCTTCGATGAGTCGCTTCGATCGAAGTGACACAGCACACACCAGGAGGTGAGTCCCGATGACCAAGTTCTTCGCGCTCACGAACGCCCCCGGGCGTCGCTCCGTCGTGTTGCTGACCTAGTCGATCCTTTTCGACACGTATCACCAGCCGCTTCGGACGCTCGTCCGGAGCGGCTCTTCTTTTGCCCACCCATCCCACGAATCAGAAAGGAGGCGCGTCATGACCACGACTCTCACCCACCTCATGCCCGCGAACACCACTGCCCCGACCACAGTCCCGAACCCCGGGACCGTCCACGCGGAGGCGACCACGGGAGAGGAGGTGACCTCCATGTCGTTGTTCGAGTTCAAGAGTCAGCCACGACCGCGCGCCGACCTTGATCGAATCGTGGTCCTGGAAAGGATGAAGCAGCGCCGTCGCGCCGAGCGCCATGCGTCGGCTGTCTACAGCCAGGTGTGGGGCATTCGCGCCAACCGGTGACATCGCTGGTCGAGTAGCTGGCGAGCGCAGCGAGCGGCGTATCGAAACCACGTCACGTGATCTCGATACGCCGCCTCGCCAGCTCGTCGGCTACTCGATCGTCGTTCAGCGGCCCTGCAGGGCCTCGGCGTAAGCCAGGATCCGCTTCGCGTCGCGGATGTGCAGCTCCTCGATCATCTTGCCGTTGTACGTGGCCACGCCCTTGTTCTCGGCGGCGGCCTCGTCGAACGCGGCGATCATGCCCTCGGCACGCTCGACGTCGGCCGCGCTGGGGGCGAACGCCTCGTTGGCCGGCTCGACCTGCGAGGGGTGGATGAGCGTCTTGCCGTCGAAGCCCATCTCGCGGCCCTGGCGCGCCTCGGCGGCGAACCCCTCGGGGTCCTTGACGTCGTTGTAGACGCCGTCGATGACGACCTTGCCCGCGGCGCGGACGGCCAGCAGGGTCCACGCGAGCGACGTCAGGACCACGGCGTTGCGGCCGGGCACGTGCAGGCCGTACGTCTCGTTGACGATGTCGTTCGTGCCCATGACGATCACCGTGAGTCGCTCGTGCGCGGCGGCGATCTCCTCGGCGTGCAGCAGTGCCTTCGGCGTCTCGATCATGGCCCACAGCTGCGTGGACTCCGGGGCGCCCGCGGCCTCGATGGCGGCCACCAGGTCGCGCACCTGCTGGGCCGACTCGACCTTCGGCACGAGGATCGCGTCCGGTCCGGCCTGGGCGGCCGCGGCGATGTCGTCATCGTGCCACTGGGTTCCGATCGAGTTCACCCGGATGGCGAGCTCGCGGTGGCCGTACTCGGCGGAGGTCACGGCGGCGCACACGTTGGCGCGCCCGGTGTCCTTCGCGTCGGGCGACACCGAGTCCTCGAGGTCGAGGATCAGCGCGTCGGCGTCGATCGTCTTGGCCTTCTCGAGCGCGCGCTCGTTGGCGCCGGGCATGTAGAGGACGGAACGGCGGGGGCGGATCTGCGTCATCTCAGGCTCCTCAGAGGTCGTAGGCCGCAGCCAGGTCGGCATCGCGCTCGGCCAGGGACTTGGCCAGGTCGAGCATGACGAGGCACTGCTTGCAGGAGGCGTCGTCCTCCATCTTCCCGTCGATCATCACCGCGCCGGAGCCGTCGCCCATCGCCTCGACGACGCGCTTGGCGTGCGCGACGTCCTCGGGGCTGGGGGAGAAGACCTTCTTGGCGATGTCGATCTGCACGGGGTGCAGGCTCCACGCACCGACGCAGCCGAGCAGGAAGGCGTTGCGGAACTGGTCCTCGCACGCGACGACGTCCTTGATGTCACCGAACGGGCCGTAGAACGGGAGGATGTCGTTCATCGCGCAGGCGTCGACCATGCGCGCGATCGTGTAGTGCCACAGGTCCTGCTGGTACGTGGTGCGGCCGACGGTGAGGTCCTCGCCGGTGGGGTCCTGGCGCACGATGTAGCCGGGGTGCCCGCCGCCGACGCGGGTGGTCTTCATGCGACGGCTGGCGGCCAGGTCGGCCGGGCCGAGGCTGATGCCCTGCATGCGCGGGCTCGCCGCGGCGATCTCCTCGACGTTGGCGACGCCCTCGGCGGTCTCGAGGATGGCGTGCACGAGGATCTGGCGGTCGAGGCCGGCGCGGGCCTCGAGCTGGGCCAGCAGGCGATCGACGTAGTGGATGTCCTGGGCGCCCTCGACCTTCGGCACCATGATGACGTCGAGCTTGTCGCCGATCTCGGTGACCAGCGTGATGATGTCGTCGAGGACCCACGGGGAGTCGAGGCTGTTCACGCGGGTCCACAGTTGCGTGTCGCCGAAGTCGGTCGCCTTCGCGATGTCGACGAGGCCCTGGCGCGCCGCTTCCTTCTTCTCGGTCTTCACCGCGTCCTCGAGGTTGCCGAGGATGATGTCGACCTTCTTCGCGATGTCCGGCACCTTCGCGGCCATCTTCTCGTTGCTCGGGTCGAAGAAGTGGATCATCCGGCTCGGGCGGAACGGGACGTCGGAGCTGGGCTTCGGGGCGCCGACGGCGAGCGGACGCAGGAAGGCACGGGGATTGCGCACGGGAACTCACTTCCGTGGGAGTCAGGGTCGGGGCCAGTATGGCGCGCCAGGTGAGAGGCGGCGCGACGGGTCCGGAATCCGAGGGTGACGATGCTTGCTTTGTTGGGCCCAATGGACTAGTCTTGGTACATCAGTTCGAAGGCGGATCGGGGGATGCGTGGACGTCGTCAGTGGGCTCAGGTCGGGGCAGCGGTTCCTGGCCGACGCGCGCTCGCGCGACCTGGGTTCACTCGGCCCCGAGCAGCTCGCGGCGGAGGTCGCCGCGGTGCAGGCGCTGCGTCGCGAGGCCGACGCGCTGAACCTCGCGCTGGTGGCCGCTGCCGACCAGAAGGACGCCCACCGCGCCACCGATGCGCCGAGTCTGACGGCGCTGGTCGCCATGGAGTCCGGTGTGACCCGGCGCGACGCCGCGAGAGAGATTCGCTTGGCGAACCGGATCGAGGCCGCGCCGCGGGTGAAGGAAGCGATGGCGAAGCCGGGCATGTCGACGGCGAAGGCCGCGATCGTGACCGACGCGCTCGACACGTTGCCGACCGGGCTCACGATCGAGCAGCGCGACACCGTGGAGGCCGACATGGTCGCCGCGGCGCAGGTGATGACCGCCGAGCAGTTACGTCGCAAGGCGCGCCGGGCGGTCGAGGTGGTCGACGTCGACCGCGCCGACCGGATCGAGAACGCTGGCCTCACTCGCGACGAGTCGGGCCAGCGCCAGCTGCGGGAGTTCTGGATCGGATGTCCCGACGAGACCACCGGACTCGTCCCGTTCGGCGGGAAGACGGATGCGGTCACTGCGGACATGTTGCGCGCGGTGGTGGAGTCCAAGACCAGTCCTCGTCGGCGTGCGCTCACCGAGACGTCACCTGAGGAGTCGAACCTCGAGCCGCGCGAGAAGGCCGGTGACGCGTTCGCCGAGATCGTGCGCCACCTGCCGCGCGAGGGCTACGGCAACCACGGCGGCGTCGCCGCCACTCTGGTCGTCACCGTCGACGAGAAGACCCTGCGCGGCGAGACCGACCGCGCCGGGGTCACCGAGTTCGGCACCCCGGTGTCGGCCAACCAACTTCGCAAGCTCGCATGCGGCGCCGGGATCCTCCCCGTCGTGATGAACGGGTCGAGCCAGGTCCTCGACGAAGGACGGGCGAAGCGCCACCACACCGCAGCCCAACGCATCGCCCTCGCCCAACGCGACCAAGGCTGCGCGTTCCCCCAGTGCGACCGACCACCGGGCTGGACCGAAGCCCACCACGCGATCCCGTGGAGCCAGCACGGCGAGACCAACCTCGAGACCGGGGTCCTGCTCTGCTCACACCACCATCACCGCGTCCACGAGGCCCACATCGCGATCAGGTTCAGCACCGACGACGGCACACCCGAATTCCGCATCAAGAACCAATGGCAGCGCAACCACCGCTATCGACCCCTCGCCGCCTGAGGGTCAGAGGATCTCGTCGATCGACTCGATCGGTCGGGCCAGTCGGGTGCCCTTCTCGGTGACGACGAAGGGCCGCTCCACGAGCACCGGGTGCTCGACCATCGCGGCGAGAATCTGGTCGTCGGTGGCGTCGGCGAGGCCGAGCTCGGCGTAGTGCGGGTCGCGCCTGCGGACGGCCTGGGCCGGGGTGAGCCCGGCGGCGGCGAACAGGTCGCGCAGCTGCTGCTCGGTCCAGCCCACGTCCACGTACTTCACGACCGTCGGCTCGATTCCGGCCTCGCGGAGCCGGTCGAGCGTCTTGCGCGAGGTCGTGCAGCGGGGATGGTGATAGATCGTCGCTTCCACGCCTCCGACGGTACTCACCACACGCGGGGCAGCACGTCCAGCCGGTCGCCGGGTGCGATCCCCGAGCGGGGCACGACGGCTACGACGTCGGCCTCGGCCAGTCCACGCAGCATGTGCGGTCGGCTGGTCCCGGCGGGGACGACCCCGTCCGGGGTGTGCACGGCAGGGACGAGGGTGGTGCCGGCCCGGCCCTCGAACGCCGCCCCGGCGACGGCGACCGCGGGCTCACGGAGGGCACCACCCGTGAATCCGGCGACGAGTGCCGGTACGAACGAGAGCGCCGTCAGCGCCGCGGCCAGGGGATTGCCGGGCAGGGCGAGCCAGGGGCGCCCGTCGGGCAGGACCGCCAGCGAGACGGGGTGCCCCGGACGCACGTCGACGCCGCGGAAGTGCACCTCGGCGCCGAGTGCCGACCACGCGCCCTCGATCGGGTCGGCCGAGGAGTGACCCGTCCCGCCCGCGCTGACCAGGAGGTCCGCGTCGCTCGACCGCGCAGTCCGGGCCACGGCGGTCGCCTCGTCGTGGACGTGATCGTGGTGTGAGGTCTTGGCGCCCAGCGCGGCGAGCAGCGGGGGCAGCATGGGCGTCATGACGTCGCGCACCTGACCCGGCTGGGGGAGGCCCGACCCGACCAGCTCGTCGCCCGTGACCAGCAGGTGCACGAGCGGGGCACGGCGGATCCCCACGTGGTCGTGGCCCGTGGCGGCCAGTACAGCGAGCCTCGCCGGAGTCAGTGCCGACCCGGCCGGAACGATCACGTCGCCGAGCGCGGCCTCCTCGCCCGCGGGTCGCAGGTGCCGGCCGGGCGGGGGAGCGTCGCCGTGGAGCAGGTCGCCCTCGACCCGGCCCAGCTCGGAGGGCAGCACGGCCTCGGCACCCTCCGGGGGAACGCCTCCGGTGACGATCGGCCGGGCGCTGCCGGACGCGAGGGCTCCGTCGGCCGGGTCGAGGCGCCAGGGCCCGCGGCCCGCCACGGCCCACCCGTCCATCGCCGAGGTGGTCGCGTGGGGGACCGGGCCCAGAGCGCACAGGTCCTCGGCGGCCGTGGTGCCCAGCGCCTCCGTGACGAGGAGCTCGATCACCTCGCCCTGACCGATCGAGGCCTGCGCGATCTCGCGGGCCTCGTCCCAGGAGGGGTGGGTCACGCGAAGTCCTCCGCGGCGCGCTCGGCGCGGGCGATCAGGTCGGTGAGCCCGTCCCGGTCGGCATCGGCCAAGCCGGCGGCGTAGCCGACCAGGAACGTGGTCAGCGGCGCGGCGGGTCGTACGACCGAGTGCGCCGCCGTGCCGGCGAGGTCCAGCAGGGCCTCGGGATCGGCGTCGGGCGCGATGCCCAGCTCGGTCGTCAGGGCCTGCCACCAGCGCGCGAGGGTCTCATCGGTCGTCATCGGCGTACTCCTCCAGGTCGTCGGGGGTGTCGACGTCGGCGCCGGCCTCGGTGCTGACGGGGACGTCGACGGGGTCCAGCCGGCCGATCAAGGATCGCAGGGAGAGGCCCTCGGTGGGCAGCGACGCGACCGCCGCGGCCAGGTCGCCGGCGACGACCCGGCACGCCGCCCACTGGCGGCGCCCCGAGGGGTCGACGGCCACCCGGTTGCCGGTGCCGTCGCGCAGCGCAGCCACGAGCAGGTCGGGCCGGACGTGGTCGGCCGCGAGGACGAGCACCTCGTCGCCCTCGCCGGGCGCCAGTGCGGCCAGTCCGGCGGCCACCGCATGGGCGGGACCCGCGAACGGCGGGTCCTCCCGCACCCAGACGACCTCGCGGCCGAACTCCAGCTCGCGTCGCGGACCCACGACCACCACGCCCGCTGCGTCCGCGACGGCGTCGATGGCCCGCCCCAGCAACGGCGTCCCGGCCACCGGGACCAGGACCTTGTCGATCCCGCCCAGCCGGCTCGAACGCCCGCCGGCCAGGACGATCGCGTGGAACCGGGACATGGCCTCATCGTGCCCCAGGTGACACCAGGGTTGCGTGTGACCCACCCGAGAGACTTGGTTGGGATCATGGCGAAGCCTCCCGATGGCCCCGCAAGCGCTGCACTGCTGCGAACCGGCCGGTTCTTCACGCGATGGGACGAGACGGACGACGGCAGGGCGGTGTTCCGCGAGGGTGGTCGTCGCGGCGACGTCTTCTACCGCGACCGCTGGAGCCACGACAAGGTCGTGAGGTCCACCCACGGCGTGAACTGCACGGGCTCGTGCTCCTGGAAGATCTACGTCAAGGACGGGATCATCACGTGGGAGGCCCAGCAGACCGACTACCCCTCCGTCGGACCCGATCGCCCCGAGTACGAGCCGCGCGGCTGCCCTCGGGGCGCTGCCTTCTCTTGGTACACCTACTCGCCGACCCGCGTGCGCTACCCGTACTCCCGCGGCGTGCTGCTCGAGATGTACCGCGAGGCCAAGGAGCGCCTCGGCGATCCGGTGCTGGCGTGGGCCGACGTGGTCGGCGACCCCGAGCGCCGGCGCCGCTACCAGCAGGCGCGCGGCAAGGGTGGCTTCGTCCGCACGAACTGGACCGAAGCCGTCGAGATGGTCGCCGCCGCGCAGGTGCACACGATCAAGGAGCACGGTCCCGACCGGATCGCGACCTTCAGCCCCATCCCGGCGATGTCGATGGTGTCGCACGCCGTGGGCGCCCGCTTCACGCACCTGCTCGGTGGCGCGATGACGTCGTTCTACGACTGGTACGCCGACCTCCCCGTGGCGAGCCCCCAGGTGTTCGGCGACCAGACCGACGTACCCGAGTCGGGCGACTGGTGGGACTCGACGTACCTGATGATGTGGGGCTCGAACGTCCCCGTGACCCGCACGCCGGACGCGCACTGGATGGCCGAGGTCCGCTACCGCGGCACCAAGGTCGTCACGATCAGTCCCGACTTCGCCGACAACACGAAGTTCGCCGACGAGTGGCTGCCCGCGCAGGCCGGCACCGACGGCGCCCTCGCGATGGCGATGACCCACGTCATCCTCAAGGAGTTCTTCGTCGAGCGCCGGGTGCCGTTCTTCGTCGACTACGTCCGGCAGTACACCGACCTGCCGTTCCTCATCACGCTCACGCCGAACGAGGAGCACGGCGGACTCGTGCCGGGCAAGTTCCTCACCGCGCGGGACCTCGGCGACGAGGCGCCCGAGGGCGCCTGGAAGACGGTCCTGATCGACGCCGCCACGGGCGAGCCGGTGGTCCCGAACGGCACGCTGGGCGACCGCTACTCCGAGTCGGGGGAGGGCAACTGGAATCTCGACCTCGAGGGCGTGACCCCGGCGCTGTCGCTGCGCGACGCGAAGCTCGAGCCTGACGCCGCCGAGGTGCTGCTGCCCTCGTTCGCGGGGCTCAACGGCGACGGGGAGGTGCTGCGTCGCGGCGTGCCGGTCACCCGCATCGGCGACCGGCTCGTCACCACCGTGTTCGACCTCATGCTGGCGCAGCACGGGGTGGGCCGCCCCGACCTGCCGGGCGAGTGGCCGGCCGGCTACGAGGACGCCGAGTCCCCGTACACGCCCGCCTGGCAGGCCGAGATCACGAGCGTCCCGGCCGAGGCGTGCCTGCGCATCGCGCGCGAGTTCGCCACGAACGCGGAGGAGTCCGGCGGCCGCTCGATGATCATCCTGGGCGCAGGTGTGTGCCAGTGGTTCCACGCCGACGCCACGTACCGGGCGATCCTGTCAATGCTGCTGCTGACGGGCTGCATGGGCCGCAACGGCGGCGGCTGGGCCCACTACGTCGGCCAGGAGAAGTGCCGTCCGATCACGGGCTGGATCTCGTTGGCCAACAACCTCGACTGGAGCCGCCCGCCGCGCACCATGACGGGTACCTCGTACTGGTACATGCACACCGACCAGTGGCGCACCGACGGCTACCGCGCCGACGCGCTCGCGTCGCCGCTGGCCGAGGGTCACCTCTCCGGCATGCACACCGCCGACACGATCGCCCAGTCGGCGCGGATGGGCTGGATGCCCTTCTACCCGCAGTTCGACCGCAACCCGCTCGATCTCGCGGACGAGGCGCAGGCGGCGGTGGATGCGGGCACCGCCACGGACGTCAACGACTACGTGGTGCAGCGGCTCAAGGACGGAACGCTGAGGTTCGCGATCGAGGACGTCGACGCGCCCGAGAACTGGCCGCGCACCCTCATGCTGTGGCGGTCGAACCTGTTCGGCTCCTCCGCGAAGGGCAACGAGTACTTCCTCAAGCACCTGCTCGGCACGCACTCGAACGCCGTGGCCGTCGACGGGGAGCCGGCCGTGCGCCCCAAGGACGTGGTCTGGCGCGAGCAGGCGCCCGAGGGCAAGCTCGACCTGCTCGTCTCCGCGGACTTCCGCATGACGTCGACCACCCTGCTCTCGGACGTCGTCTTCCCGGCCGCCACCTGGTACGAGAAGCACGACCTGTCCTCGACGGACATGCACCCGTTCGTGCACGCCTTCACGCCGGCGATCGACCCGCCGTGGGAGTCCAGGACGGACTTCGACCTCTTCCACCACGTCGCCCGCAAGTTCTCCGAGCTCGCGAGAACGCATCTGGGCGTCCGCAAGGACATCGTCGCCGTCCCGATGCAGCACGACACCCCGGGCGAGACCTCGCAGCCCGGCGGCGTGGTGCTGGACTGGAAGCGCGGCGACGTCGAGCCCATCCCGGGCCGCACGATGCCGGCGCTGCACGTCATCGAGCGCGACTACACGGCGGTGGCCGACAAGCTCAAGGCGATCGGCCCCCTCGCCGACCGGCTGGGCTTCGGCGTCAAGAACGTCACGTTCGACCTGTCGAAGGCGCTCGACATCCTCGCGAGGTCCGGCGGCGTGTTCGACTCGGGTCCCGCCGCGGGCCGCCCCGCGATCGACACGGACTCCAAGATGGCCGAGGCGATCCTGACGCTGTCGGGCACGACGAACGGCGAGCTGGCCACCCAGGGCTTCCACACGCTGGAGAAGCGGGTCGGCAAACGGCTCGCCGACCTCGCCGAGGGCTCGGAGGAGAAGCGGATCACGTTCGCCCAGACGCAGGCGGCACCCGTGCCCGTCATCACCTCCCCGGAGTGGTCGGGATCCGAGACCGGCGGACGGCGGTACGCGCCGTTCACGGTCAACGTCGAGCGGCTCAAGCCGTGGCACACGCTCACCGGGCGGATGCACTTCTTCCTCGACCACGACTGGATGCGCGACCTCGGCGAGGCGATGCCGATCTACCGGCCACCCCTGGACATGAGCCGGCTGTTCGGCGGGCCGCGCCTGGGCGACAACGGCGAGCGCGAGATCACGGTGCGCTACCTGACGCCGCACTCGAAGTGGTCGATCCACTCGGAGTACCAGGACAACCTGCTGATGCTGTCGCTCTCGCGCGGTGGTCCGACCGCGTGGCTGAGCCGGGAGGACGCCGCCGCGATCGGGGTCAGCGACAACGACTGGATCGAGTGCTCGAACCCGAACGGCGTGTTCGTGTGCCGGGCGATCGTGACGCACCGCCTCCCCGAGGGCGTGACCTTCGTCCACCACGCCCAGGAGCGCACGATCGACGTGCCGAAGTCGGAGTTCTCGGGCCGGCGCGGCGGCATCCACAACAGCGTGACCCGGGTGTTGGTCAAGCCGACGCACCTCATCGGCGGCTACGCGCAGCTGTCCTACGCGTTCAACTACCTCGGTCCCACCGGCAACCAGCGGGACATCATCGCGACGATCCGTCGCCGTTCGCAGGAGGTGACGTACTGATGCGTGTCATGGCCCAGATGGGCATGGTGATGAACCTCGACAAGTGCATCGGCTGCCACACGTGCTCCGTCACGTGCAAGCAGGCGTGGACGAATCGCGCGGGCACCGAGTACGTGTGGTTCAACAACGTGGAGACGCGGCCCGGACAGGGCTATCCGCGCCGCTACGAGGACCAGGAGCAGTGGAAGGGCGGCTGGGAGCTGAACGGCCGCGGCAACCTCGTGCTCAAGGCCGGCGGACGCCTGAAGAAGCTGTTCGGCATCTTCGCCAGCCCCGTCCAGCCCGAGCTGAGCGACTACTACGAGCCGTGGACGTACGACTACTCCACGCTCATCGACGCACCGCTCGGCGACGACTTCCCCGTGGCCCGGCCGAAGTCGCTCATCACGGGCGAGGACACCAAGATCTCGTGGTCGGCGAACTGGGACGACAACCTCGGCGGCACGAGCGAGCTGGGGCACCTCGACCCGATCGTGGAGAAGGTCCGCCGCGAGAGCGAGGACCGGATCACGTTCGAGTTCGAGCAGACCTTCATGTTCTACCTGCCGCGCATCTGCGAGCACTGCCTCAACCCGTCGTGCATGGCGTCGTGCCCGTCGGGTGCGATCTACAAGCGCGAGGAGGACGGCATCGTCCTGGTGGACCAGGACCGCTGCCGCGGCTGGCGCCAGTGCATCACCGGATGTCCGTACAAGAAGATCTACTTCAACCACAAGTCCGGCAAGGCCGAGAAGTGCACCTTCTGCTACCCGCGGATCGAGGTCGGCCTGCCGACCGTGTGCGCCGAGACGTGCGTGGGCCGGCTGCGCTACCTCGGGCTGTTCCTGTACGACGCCGACGCCGTGACGGACGCGGCGTCGACCCCCGATCCGCAGGACCTGTACGAGGCGCAGCTCGACCTCATGCTCGACCCGGACGATCCCGAGGTGGCGCGCGCCGCCCGCGAGCAGGGCATCCCCGACGACTGGATCGCCGCCGCCCGCCGGTCGCCGGTCTACGCGCTGGCCAAGAAGTACCGGGTCGCGCTGCCGCTGCATCCGGAGTACCGCACGATGCCGATGGTCTGGTACGTCCCGCCGCTGTCGCCGATCGTCGACCTGCTGCGCGAGCAGGGCCACGACGCGGAGGCGCCCGCGACGCTGTTCGGCGCGATCGACGCGCTGAGGATCCCGGTGGAGTACCTCGCCGAGCTCTTCACCGCCGGCGACACCCAGGTCATCACCGAGGTGCTCAACAAGCTCGCGGCGATGCGGTCGTACATGCGCGACGTCAGCCTGGGCCGCGAGGGCGACGCGTCGATCCCCGAGGCCGTCGGGATGACCGAGGAGTCGATGTACGAGATGTACCGGCTGATGGCCATCGCGAAGTACGAGGAGCGCTACGTCATCCCGAAGGCGCACGCCGAGCAGGCGCACGACCTCGAGGAGCTCGGCTGCTCGCTCGACTTCGACGAGGGCCCCGGGATGGGCGGCTCGGGTCCGTTCGGCGAGGCCAGCGGCGGGCCCGTGCCGGTCGCGGTCGAGACCTTCCACGCGCTCAAGAACCGCCAGGAGGGCGACTCGCTGGCCAGCGACGACCAGCTGCGCGGCCGGGTCAACCTGCTGAACTGGGACGGCAACGGCACGCCCGCCGGGATGTTCCCCGACCGGGGCGCGGACGCGTGAGCGCGCGCATCGTCCACCAGGTCGCCTCGTGGGTGCTGTCCTACCCGCACGACGACGTGGTCGAGGCGCTCCCCGGACTCGCCGACGCCCTGCGCGAGCAGCGCCGGCCGACCGAGGCGGTGCGCGAGCTGCTCGCCGTCGTCGAGGCGCTCGCGCAGGTCCCGGCGGAGCAGCTGCGACACGACTACGTCGAGACGTTCGACCTGACCCGGCGGCACGCGCTGCACCTGTCCTACTGGACCGAGGGCGACACGCGGCGCCGCGGCGAGGTGCTGGCCGCGTTCAAGCAGGTCTACCGCGACAGCGGCCAGGTGGTCCGCCTGGACGGCGAGCTGCCCGACCACCTGCCGGTGGTCCTGGAGTTCGCGGCCGTCGTCGACCCCGAGACGGGCACCGCGCTGCTGCAGAAGTACCGCGCGAGCCTGGAGCTGCTGCGCATCGAGCTCGAGGACGACGCGTCGCCGTGGGCCGGAGCGGTGCGCGCCGTGTGCGCCACCCTGCCGGGTGCGTCGCCGCGCACGAGGACCGAGGCGATGGCGCTGGCCGGTCCGGTGCAGCCGGTCGAGTCGGTGGGACTGGAGCCGTACGACCCGCGGCTGCTGCCGCTGGCGGAAGGAGCGCGCTGATGGACGTCCTGCTCTGGGGCGTGCTGCCCTACGTCATGCTGGCCGTCCTCGTCGGCGGCACGATCTGGCGCTACCGCTACGACAAGTTCGGGTGGACGACGCGCTCGTCGCAGCTCTACGAGTCGCGGCTGCTGCGGATCGGCTCCCCGCTGTTCCACTTCGGCATCCTCATGGTCGCGATCGGGCACTTCGGCGGCCTCGTGATCCCCAAGAGCTGGACGGAGGCGCTCGGCGTCTCGCAGGACCTCTACCACTTCAACGCCCTGTTCTTCGGTGCGATCGCGGGGATCGCGACCCTCGCGGGCATCGTGCTGCTGATCTACCGCCGTCGCACCACCGGTCCCGTCTTCATGGCCACGACGACGAACGACAAGGTCATGTACGTCGTGCTCGTCTCCGCCATCGTGCTGGGACTGTGGACCACCCTCGTGTCGGTCGGCGCCGGGCACGACGCGCACGACTACCGCGAGACGGTCTCGCCGTGGTTCCGGTCGATCTTCGCCCTCCAGCCGAACGTCGACGCGATGGCGGCGGCGCCGTACCAGTTCCACATCCACGTCCTGGTCGGGATGCTGCTGTTCACGATCTGGCCGTTCACCCGGCTGGTCCACGCCTTCACGGCGCCCCTGCACTACCTGTTCCGTCCCTACATCGTCTACCGCAGTCGCGACGTGGGACGCAGCGCCGGGGCCCGCGCCCCGCGGGCCGGATGGGACCCCGTCGGCACACGCGACAACGCACGCGGAAGGAGATCACGATGAGCGATCAGCAGCACCAGCTCGAGGCCGGCCGGGGGAGGAACCTGGCCCTGGCCACCCTCGCTTTCACGATCAGCTTCTGGGCGTGGAACGTCATCGGGCCGCTGGGCGTGCGCTACGCCGAGCAGCTCGACCTCACCGCCAACGAGAAGTCGCTGTTGGTGGCGACGCCCGTCCTGGTCGGCTCGCTCGGGCGCATCCTCGCCGGAGCGATGACCGACCGCTTCGGCGGCCGGATCATGTTCCCCGTCCTGATGATCGTGTCGGCTCCCTTCGTGCTGCTCGTCGCCTTCGCCGGCGACCGGGGGTCGTACCCCCTCCTGCTGGTGTTCGGGTTCTTCCTCGGCATCGCGGGCACGACGTTCGCGGTGGGCATCCCGTTCGTCAACGCATGGTTCGACAAGCCGCGACGAGGCTTCGCCACCGGCGTCTTCGGAGCGGGCATGGGCGGCACGGCGCTCTCGTCGTTCTTCACCCCGCGGATGGTGGAGTGGTTCGGCTACGGGCTCACGCACGTGCTGATCGCGGCGGCGCTGGTCGCGGTGGCGGTGCTGTCGTGGGTGATGATGCGCGACTCGCCAGCCTGGACCGCCAACAGCGACCCGGTCGCGCCCAAGCTGGTCGCTGCCCTGAAGCTGCCGATCACGTGGCAGATGTCGTTCCTCTACGCCGTGACCTTCGGCGGCTTCGTCGCCTTCTCGACCTACCTGCCGACCTACCTGAAGGACGTGTACGACTTCGACCTGGCCGCCGCGGGCACGCGCACCGCGGGGTTCGCGCTGGCTGCCGTGGCCGCGCGTCCGCTCGGCGGCACCCTGTCGGACAAGCTCGGCCCGAAGGTCGTCACCGGCGTCTCGCTGGTGGGCACCGTCGTGATGGCCGGCGTGGTGGCCCTGCAGCCCGTGCCCGAGATTCCCGCCGGCGCCTCGTTCATCCTGCTGGCGCTCTTCCTCGGCCTCGGTACCGGCGCCGTCTTCGCGTGGGTCGCGCAGCTGGCACCGCCGGAGCGGGTCGGCAGCGTGACGGGGATCGTCGGCGCCGCCGGTGGCCTCGGCGGGTTCTTCCCGCCGCTCGTGATGGGCGCGACGTACGACGCCGAGGACCACAGCTACACGATCGGGCTGGTGCTGCTCATGGCCGTCGCCCTGGCCGCGTTCGTGTTCTCCCAGTGGGGGATCCGCAAGCGCGTCAGCCGATCCCCAGCAGGTTCGCCATGACGGTGACGCCCGTGACGATGATGACGATGCCGATGACGTCGAACACGATGCCCGAGCGCAGCATCTTGGTGATCGGGACCATTCCGGTGCCGTAGACGATCGCGTTCGGCGGCGTCGACACCGGCAGCATGAACCCGAACGACGCGCCGAAGATGGCGGCCAGCACGGGGATCGCCGGGTTCACGTCGGCCGCGAGCGCCAGCTGGGCGGCGATCGGCGCGACCACCACGACGCTGGCGGTGTTGCTCGTCGTCTCGCTGATGATCACGGCGATGACGGTGGCCAGGATCGTGATGCCGACGAGCGTCTCGGTGCCCAGCAGGTCGCCCAGGGAGGTGCCCATCGTCTCGGCCAGACCCGTGGACGACAGCAGCCCGCCGAGGGCGATGCCGCTGCCGAACAGGATGATCGTGCCCCAGTCGATCTTGACCGCGTCGTTCCAGTTCAGGGTGAACTCGCGCTTCTCCCAGTTCAGCGGCAGCAGGAAGAGCAGCGAGGCCGCGAAGATCGCCACGGCGCCCTCGTCGAGGTGCTCCAGCAGCCAGTCGTAGGTGGCGGACTCGCCGCCCGTGACCAGGCCGACCGCGCCCGGCAGGATCCAGAGGGTGACCGCGACGCCGAACGCGATGAGGGTGTTGCGACCGCCCGTGCCCATCGAGCCGAGCTTCTCGCGCTCCTCGGTGATGTAGCCCTCGACGCCCTCCACGTGCTTGAGCTCGGGCTTGTTGAGTCGCACCAGCAGCACGCACAGGACGGCGAACATCACCAAGACGAGCGGGAACGCCAGGAGCATCCACTGGAAGAACGGGATGACGATGTCCAGCTCCTCCTCCAGGTAGGCCCGGCCGATGAGGTTGGGCGGGCTGCCCACCGGGGTGAGCAGGCCGCCGACGCTCGCGCTGTAGGCGACCATGAGCATCAGCGCGGTGGCGAACCGGAGCCGCTGGGGGTTCACGTCGACGTCGCCGTCACCGCTGCGGCGCATCGCCGAGGCCATGAATCCGACGATGCCGGCGGCGATCGGCATCATCATCGCGGCGGTGGCGGTGTTGGAGACGAAGCCGCTCAGCACGGCCGTGATCACGCCGAACGCCACCACGATGCGCGTCGTCGACCGGGCGATCCCGGGCAGGTTCAGGATGCCGAACGCGAAGCGCCGGTCGAGCCCGTGCTTGCTCATCGACTCGGCCAGGATGAAGCCGCCGATGAAGACGAAGATCGTGCTGTTGCCGAAGGAGCCGAAGACGTCGTCGGCCGGGGCGATCCCCAGCGCGATGACCGCCGCCATCGCCAGCATGGCCGTGACCGGGATCGGGATGGCCTCGCAGATCCAGTAGACGGCCACCCAGGCCAGGACGCCCGCCAGCCGCTGGGCCGGCTCGTCGAGCGAGCTGCACGCGAGGTAGACCACGATCGCCAGGACGGGCCCGGCGAACAGGCCGGTGGTGCGGCGGATGCGCTCGAACCGCTGCTCCGCCGGACTCAAGGTCTCCTGCACCTCGTCGAACGTGCGGTAGGTGGTCGGTCGTTCCTCGGCCGTGCTCATCGCGCCCCCTGCAGGTGGTGATCGGAGTCACATGCAGCCTAGGGAGGCCCACCGGGTTGCGCGAACGCAGCGGCTCAGCCGAACGGCAGCTCGCCCTGGTCGTCCTCGTCGTCGGCGCTGCTCGCCAGGTGGCGGTGGGCCTGGAGGATCTCGACCTCGGGCCGGTCGGCCATCCAGCGCTCGACGGAGTCCAGCACCTCCACCACGTGGGACCGGTCGATCGACACGAGGGAGCCGCCGATCCCGGCGCGGCGGTACAGGTCCAAGGAGTCCGTCTCGGCCGCGGACACCGAGAACCGCCGCCGCAGCTCGTTGACGATGGGTCGCACGATCGCGCGCTTCTCCTTCAGGGAGTGCACGTCACCCAGTCGCAGATCGAACTCGATCCATCCCACCCACACAGGCTCAGTGTGGCAGCAGGTCGTCGACGAACCGGTGCAGGTGCGTGCGCAGGTCCTCGAGGGGCTGCACGGTGCGCAGGGCACGCGCGGTCAGGATGGCACCCTCGATGGCGCTGATCTGGAAGCGCGCGAACGCCGTCGCGGCCTCCGGCTCGGCACCGGCCGCGACCAGGCGGTCGGCGAACGATCTGGTCCACGTGGCGAACGCCTCGGCCGCGGCCTCGACCACCTCCGGGTACTCGCTGCCGGCGAGTGCGGCGGCCGCGACGGGGCAGCCCAGCGCGAAGTCGTGCCGCTGCAGCTGGCGGATCCACCAGTCGATGCGGCGGTCGAGATGGG
This sequence comes from Aeromicrobium sp. JP4, assembly GCF_054957925.1. Lineage (NCBI taxonomy): Bacteria > Bacillati > Actinomycetota > Actinomycetes > Propionibacteriales > Nocardioidaceae > Aeromicrobium > Aeromicrobium sp. JP4. The sequence goes on along the minus strand of NZ_CM143290.1, from coordinate 1,176,297 downwards.
CGTGCGGATCGGTCGCCTCGTCGGAGCGGACGATGAACTCGCCGGCCCGCCGCGTCGCCGCCGCGACCAGCTCGGCCTTGCCACCGGGGAAGTGCTGGTAGATCGACTGCCGTGCCGTGCCGCTCGTGTGGAGCAGCTCGGCGATGCCGGTGCCCTGGACGCCGTGGCGGCGCAGCGAGGTGATCGTGGCGTCGAGGAGCCGCTCGCGAGGGGAGGGGCGGGAGGCCATGTGGACACAGTAGACCGATCGGTCTACATTGACCAGCATGAGTGCCCCCGGCCTGACCGATGACCAGCTCGCCGCCATGTCCCGCATGAGCGGCCTGGAGTTCCTGCGGTTCGCGTTCGCGCTGCCGAGCGACCAGCGTCCCGCCGTGATCGGCGACCTGTTCGGGATGCGGATCGTGTCGCTGGAGGAGGGGACCGCCTCGTTCTCGATCCAGTCCCTGCCCACCGCCGCCAACCCCTTGGGCACGCTGCACGGCGGTGCGTGCGCCACGCTGCTCGACTCCGTCATGGGGTGTTCGGTCCACACGACGCTCGGTGCCGGCGTCGGGTACGGCACGCTCGAGCTCAAGGTCAACTACATCCGCACGGTCCCCGTCGACGGCCGCACGCTGACCGGCACCGGGAACGTGATCCACGTGGGCCGCAGCACGGCCACGGCGGAGGGCAAGGTGCTCGACGAGAACGGCAAGCTCGTCGCCCACGGCACCACCACCTGCATGATCTACTCCTGACCCCGTGCCTCGCGCCCGTTAGGGTGGTGTCAGGTGTGCCGGGAAGTCTGGTCGGCGTCCTGCCGCCGACCCCTCGAGGAAACCCATGAGCTCACCTGGTCTGTTCACCCGCGGAAGCTGGCCCGAGGCCTCCCGCGTCGCCGACGTGCTGCGCCGCGAGACGGTCGGCGGGACGATCCTGCTGGTCGCCGCGGTCGCGGCTCTCGTCCTGGCGAACTCGCCGTGGTCCGATGCGTACTTCGACCTGGCGGAGACGCGCATCGGTCCGGCCTCCCTGCACCTGGACCTCACGGTCTCGGCGTGGGCGGCGGACGGGCTGCTGGCCATCTTCTTCTTCGTGGTGGGACTCGAGCTCAAGCGGGAGTTCGTCGCCGGCGACCTGCGCGACCCGCGCCGCGCGATGCTGCCCGTCGTCGCGGCGGTGGGCGGCATGATCGCCCCTGCCCTCATCTTCGTGGCGATCAACGCCGGCCACGGGACCACGCACGGCTGGGCCATCCCGACCGCGACCGACATCGCCTTCGCGGTGGCGGTCCTGGCGGTGCTGGGCACGTACCTGCCGCTGGCCCTGCGCACCTTCCTGCTGACGCTCGCCGTGGTCGACGACCTCCTGGCGATCACCGTGATCGCGGTGTTCTACACCGCCGAGCTGGACCTGGCCATGCTCGCCGCGGCCTTCATCCCGCTGCTGGCCTTCGCGGTCGTCGCCCGCCGCGCGCCGAACTGGTGGTGGCTGCTGATCCCGCTTGCCGTGGTGACGTGGGTGCTCATGCACGAGTCGGGCGTCCACGCGACCGTCGCGGGCGTGCTGCTCGGCTTCACCGTCCCGGCGCACGGCCACCACAGCGTCGCGGAGCGGATGGAGCACCGCGTCCGGCCGGTGTCCACGGGGTTCGCCGTGCCGGTGTTCGCCTTCTTCGCCGCCGGGGTGGCGGTGTCGGGGGAGGTGCTCTCGGGGGCGTTCGACTCGCCGGTGACGTGGGGCATCGTCCTGGGTCTCGTGCTCGGCAAGCCGATCGGCATCGTCGGCAGCTCCATGCTGCTGTCGGCCACGACACGCGCCCAGCTGGACCCGAGCATCCGCTGGATCGACGTGATCGGGGTGGCGATGCTCGCGGGGATCGGCTTCACCGTCTCGCTGCTGATCGGCGACCTGGCCTTCGTCGACGAGGGCCGCGAGGAGTACGTGAAGATCGGCGTCCTGCTCGGCTCGCTCGTCGCGGCCGCGCTCGCGGCGGTGGTGCTGCGGGCGAGGAACCGCCACTACCGCGAGGTCGAGGAGCAGGAGTCGCGCGACGACGACGCCGACGGCGTCCCCGACGCGTTCCAGCGCTGAGTCAGAGCACCCAGACGAAGCCGGCCACGCAGAACGACAGCAGCAGCACGAGCCACGGAGTGGTGCGCCAGCTGATCGGCGGCTTGTCGAGGATCACCACGGTGACGCCGTAGATGATCAGCGCCAGCGGCACCGAGACCACCAGCAGGATGATCTGGTCGCTGCGCCGGTCGGCCCCGAGGGCGTAGGCGGCGCCGATCGCGCCGAACAGGCCGTGGATCGACGTGACCACCCAGGTGATCGCCATGATCCGGCGTCGGACGATGTTGAGGGACTCCTCCGAGGCGTCGGGGAGGCGCTGGCTCATGCCGTGGTCCTTTCGTGGGCGCGGTCGGCCCGCTCGATGAGTTCGTGCAGCCACCGGTTGACCTGCTCCAGCTCGGCGACGTCCATGTCGAACCGGTCGAGCATCGTGGCCGGGACCGCGAGGGCTCGCTCGCGCAGCGCCCGGCCCTCGGGCGTCACGGTGAGGGCGAAGGCGCGGTCGTCACCGGCGCGGCGGTCGCGGCGGACGAGGCCGGATGCCTCGAGGCGCTTGACGAGGGGAGAGACGGTGGCCGGCTCGAGGCGCAGCACGTCGCTCAGGCCGCGCAGCGTCAGCCCGTCGTTCTCCCACAGCGCAAGCATCACGAGGTACTGCGGGTGCGTGAGGCCCAACGGCTCGAGGACGTCGCGGTAGCAGCCGATCACGGTGCGCGACGCCACGGACAGCGCGAAGCAGACCTGCTCGTCGAGGGACAGCGGATTCGGGGCGGCCATGCCGTCAGTGTACTAATGGTTCGTGCACTCACGAAATCCCCCGTGCGGTTGGCCCCCGGGGGTCGTAGGTTGACCCCATGGCCTTCCGCCACCGTCGTGAGTACGACGAAACCGTGCCGCAGGCACTCCGTGCCGCGCGTGAGTCGTACGACGCCGCCTCGGCCGAGTACGAGGAGGCGATCACCCGCGCGAGGCGCGAGTGGGCCGCCGCCCTGGCGACTGCCATCGAGGCGGGCATGTCCTACCAGGAGATCGCCGACGAGGTCGGCGTCTCGCACACCAGCATCAGCCGGGCGATCAAGCAGTACGGCTCGACCTGACATGAGGCGCGTCGGCGTCGTGGTGCGCGGGACCGTCCAGGGCGTGGGCTACCGCTTCAGCCTGCGCGTGGTGGCCGAACGCGCAGGCGTGTCGGGTTGGGTCCGCAACCGCGCCGACGGCAGCGTCGAGGCCGAGCTCCAGGGCGCGCCCTCGGCGGTGGACACGGTGCTGGCGTGGATGGCGGAGGGGCCGCCCGGCGCCCGGGTGGACTCCCGCGACGTCACCGACCTCCAGCCCGAGGGCACGCAAGGCTTCGAGGTGCGCTGAGCCACCAACGTCAAAGGCCCCGGCGAACCGGGGCCTTCGACATTGGTACACCCCCTCGGACTCGAACCGAGAACCCATTGATTAAGAGTCAATTGCTCTGCCAATTGAGCTAGGGGTGCTCGCGCGCTGCGCGATCACCAACTCTACCGCATACCTTCACGCGACATGAAATCGAGTGCCATGCTTCCGCCATGACAGCGCTCGCACGGTGGGACCAGGGCACGTTCACGCACGACGGGATCACCCACGAGACGTGGCGCCAGGGCAGCGGGCCGGGTGTCGTGGTGATCCACGAGATCCCCGGGATGACGCCCGAGGTCATCGCCTTCGGGCAGGAGCTCGTCGACCACGGGTTCACCGTGGTGATGCCGCAGCTGTTCGGCGAGCCGGGTCGGCCGATGACCGCGGGGTACACCGTGAAGTCCCTCGTGCGGGGGTGCGTCAGCAAGGAGTTCGCCGCGCTGGCACTGCGCCGGACCGCGCCGGTGACCCGCTGGCTGGCCGCGCTGGCGAGCGACCTGCACGGCTCGGTGGGCGGACCGGGGGTCGGCGCGGTGGGGATGTGCTTCACGGGCGGATTCGCGCTGGCGATGATGGTGGACGACGCGGTCGTCGCGCCCGTGCTGGCCCAGCCGTCGGCGCCGTTCCCGATCACGCCTGCCCGCTCGCGCGACCTCGGGCTGTCTCCTGCCGACCGCGAGACCGTCGTGGGGCGCGTGAACGCCGGCTGTCCCGTCCTGGGCCTGCGATTCGAGGACGATCCCGCGGTGGGCCGCCGCTTCGAGGTGCTCCACGAGGAGCTGGGGGAGAACTTCACCGCGGTCGAGTTCCCGGGCCGTCGGCACAGCACCCTGACCCTGCACCGGCAGGAGCGCGGGGTCCGCGCCGTCCTGGACTTCCTCGACGGGCGCCTGCGCTAGGAGAGCAGCGCCTGCGCGGCGTTGTGGCCGCCCAGTCCGCTGACCGCGCCACCGCGCCGCGTCCCGCTGCCGCACAGCAGCACGCGCGGGTGCGCGGTCGCCACGCCCCAGCGCTGGGCGGGGGAGTGGGGACGCTCGTCCTCCTCGAGCCACGGCCACGTGAGGTCGCCGTGGAAGATGTGCCCGCCCGGCATCCACAGCTCGTGCTCGATCTCGGTGGGGGTCTTGGCCTCCAGGCCGAGGATGAGGGGCTCGATCGGCTCGGCCAGGTGGGCGTCGAGGGCGGCGAGCACCCGCGCGACGGCCTCGTCCTTCGCGCCGGGCGCGTCGAGCACGCCCGGCGGCGTGTGCAGGCCGAAATAGGTGAGCGTCTGCGCGTCGGAGTCGCGCAGGTCGGCCCCGAGGATCGAGCGGTCGGTCAGGGTGTGGCAGTAGAACTCGCCCGTGGCCGGGGGCAGGTCGCCCGAGGCGGCGGTCGCCCACGCCCGCTGCAGCTGGTCGTAGGACTCGTCGAGGTGGAACGTGCCGGCGAACGCGACCGCCGGGTCGGCACCGGACTTGAGCGCCGGGAGGCGGGACAGCAGCAGGTTGAGCTTCAGCTGCGCGCCCGCGGGCTTGGCCGTGGGGGTGTGGCCGAGCAGCCGCTCGAGCACGTAGGGCGCCGCGCCGAAGAGCACGTGGTCGGCCCGCTCGACGAACCCGTCACCGCACACGGTCACGTCGACGTCACTCACGTCGATGCCGTCGACCTCGGAGTTGAGCCGGATCGTCGCGCCCGCCTCGGTGGCCACCCGGGCCAGCTCTGCGGTGACCGCGCCCATGCCGCCCACGGGCACCCGCCACTCGCCCGTGCCGTTGCCGATCAGGTGGTAGAGGAAGCAGCGGTTCTGCACCAGGGACAGGTCCTCGAGGGAGGCGAAGGTGCCGATGAGGGCGTCTGTGGCCACCACGCCGCGAACGACGTCGTCGGCGAAGCGACGCCGGATCGCCGTGCCGATCGGCTGCTCGACGAGGTCGGTCCAGATCGCCATCTCCACCCGGTCGCGCAGGTCCCCGATGTGGGGGAGCGGCTGCATCAGCGTGGGGGCGATCGCGTCGGCGAGCGTGCCGATCTCGGCGTAGAACCGGTTCCAGGCCTCGAGCTCGTCGTCGCCGCCGGTGAGCTCGGCGAACGAGGCCCGCGTGGCCTCCCCGGGCCGGGTCTCCACGAGCAGGCCGCCGTCGCGCCCGTCGCGGTGCCAGGGCGTGAAGGAGGCGGTGTCGCGCGACCGCAGCTCCAGCTCGAGGCCGAGGTCGTCGATCAGAGCCTGGGGGAACAGGCTCACGAGGTAGGAGAACCGCGAGAGACGCGCGTCGTGCTCGGCGAACGGCGCGCCGCTGACGGCGGCACCGCCGACGCGCCCGAGCCGCTCCAGCACCAGCACCTCGACACCCGCCCGGGCGAGCAGCGCCGCCGCCACCAGTCCGTTGTGTCCCGCTCCGACGATGACGACGCGTTCGGCCATGCCTCACCCTATGACGCCTCGGGGCCGGACTTGCGTCATACGGATCGGTCGCCCGCACCACCGCTTCGTATGACGTCCGGCGCGGGCCGCCAGCCACCTCGCACGAGCGCCTCCCTGACCTGCGCCAGGAACTCGTGGGGCGCGACCCGGAGGCCGAGGTTCGGCACGCGGATGACGGTGGAGCGGTGCAGCACCAAGTGGTTCTGGCGCAACGCGTCGTCCACCATGACCGGTGCGCTGGAGTGCTGCACTCCGTCGACCTCGACGACCACGCCGTACTCGGACCACTCGACGTCGAGGTACGCCGAGCCCCGCGCGGTCCGGCGCGGTGCCTGACGGGTGGGCTCGGGCAGCCCCTGCTCGCGGCACAGGCGGGCGAAGTCGAGCTCGCCGAGCGCACGCACGCCGTCGACCAGCTGCGTGGAGACGTCGAGCAACAGCCGGCGGCGCGCGTGGCGCCGGATGTCCAGTGCCGCCCGAGCCACGTCCTCGGCCCGGCAGAGTCGCTGCTGGACGCTCGCGGTCAGGAAGAACGCCGCCTGCCGGTCCGAGCGGGCCCACAGGGCGGCGCGTACCGCCGCGATCTCGGCGCGGACGCGGGGGAGACCCGGACCGGCCAGGTCCCGCCGGGTGAGCAGACGGGTCTGCCGGAGCGTCACGCCGGCGATCCTCGGTGTGCGGGCGCCGCGCGGCACCGACACGCGGACGGTCTCGACGTCGACGCCGGTGAGGCCGGCCGCCTGGAGCGCGGAGACGCCATCGAGCATCGACCGGGGGCCGGCCTCGATGACAGCGCGCCACCACACCGCCCGCAGGGGCAGCGGCCCCGAGTGCAAGGCGATCGCGTGCCGTCCCCACGACCGCCACCGACCGGCCTCGAGCTGTGCTCGCAGGGTGGCGCGTGTGACTCCCGCGGCGAACAGCTGGCGACGGCTCACCACCTGCTCCTGCGCGGTGGCCGTGGCGTGCAGGCTCTGATCCATCCCGTGAGGGTGGCGCTTCCAACGGATCGGGTCGATCCGGCGTCCACAGCGGTCGGGGACGTCATACGGAGCGGTCGCCGGCGCGACCGCTCCGTATGACGCAACAGCCGCGCCCCCGTGGTTAGGGTGAGGCCCATGTCACAGCAGTTCGTCGGCGCGATCGACCAGGGCACCACCAGCACCCGCTTCATGGTCTTCGACCACCAGGGCGAGGAGAAGGGCCGGCACCAGGTCGAGCACGAGCAGATCCTGCCGCGGGCCGGCTGGGTGGAGCACGACGCCACCGAGATCTGGGAGCACACCCGAGAGGTCGTCGAGCAGGGCCTCGCGGCCGCCGGGATCACGGCCGGCGACCTGGCCGCGGTCGGCATCACGAACCAGCGCGAGACCACCGTCGTGTGGGACCGGCGCACCGGCGAGCCCTACGCCAACGCCATCGTCTGGCAGGACACCCGCACTGCCGACCTCGCCAAGCGCCTCGACGAGGACGGCAGCGGCAAGGTCATCCACGCGAAGTCCGGGCTGCCGCCCGCGGCCTACTTCGCCGGCGGCAAGCTGCACTGGATCCTGGAGAACGTCGACGGGGTGCGCGAGGACGCCGAGGCGGGCCACGCCCTCTTCGGCACGATCGACACCTGGCTCATCTGGAACCTCACCGGCGGGCCCGACGGCGGGGTGCACGTCACGGACGTCACCAACGCGAGCCGCACGATGCTGATGAACCTCGAGGACCTCACGTGGGACGACGAGCTGCTCGAGATCTTCGGCGTCCCGCGGCAGATGCTCCCCGAGATCACGTCGTCGTCGCAGGAGTTCGGCCGGACGACCGAGGACGGCCCCTTCGGCGCCGAGGTGATCCTGGCGGGCAACCTCGGCGACCAGCACGCGGCACTCGTGGGCCAGGCCTGCTTCGAGCCCGGGATGCTCAAGAACACCTACGGCACCGGCAACTTCCTGGTCCTCAACACCGGCACCGAGATCGTGCGCTCGGAGCGCGGACTGCTGACGACGCTGGCCTACCGCTTCGGCGACGAGCCGCCCGTCTACGCGCTCGAGGGCTCCATCGCGGTGACGGGATCGGCCATCCAGTGGCTGCGCGACCAGCTCAAGGTGTTCGCCGAGGCGGCCGACTCCGAGGCGCTCGCCGAGACCGTCGAGGACAACGGCGGCGTCTACTTCGTGCCGGCCTTCAGCGGCCTGTTCGCGCCGTACTGGCGGTCGGACGCGCGGGGCGTCATCGTGGGCCTCTCGCGCTTCAACACGATCGCCCACGTGGCCCGCGCCGCGCTCGAGGCCATCTGCTACCAGAGCAAGGACGTCGTCGACGTGATGGTCGCGGACTCCGGCATCGACCTGGAGGTGCTGCGGGTGGACGGCGGGATCACCGCCAACGAGCTCTGCATGCAGATCCAGGCCGACATCCTGAACATCGAGGTCAGCCGGCCCGTGGTGCCCGAGACCACGTGCCTGGGCGCCGCCTACGCCGCCGGGCTCGCGGTGGGCTTCTGGTCGAGCACCGACGAGCTGGTGGCGAACTGGTCGGAGTCCAAGCGCTGGACCCCGGAGTGGGACGACGACCAGCGCGCGGCCGGCTACCACCAGTGGAAGAAGGCCGTCGAGCGCACGCTGGGCTGGGTCGAGTGAGCGCCGCGACGCGGCACGGGCTCTCCGCCGCACTGAAGGCCGAGCGCTCGGTGGTGCGAGGCTTCTCGCGGCTGCCCGACTCGGTGGTCGCGCGGCTCGGCCGGCACGCGCCGGTCAACCGCGACGGCGAGACCCTCTCGCCCGAGATCGCGGTCGCCCTGCGGGTGATGAACCGCATCCCCGGCGGCGACTTCACGCAGCACCCCGTCGAGCAGGCGCGCCGGATGCTGACCGACGAGGCGCTCGTGTTCGCCGACGTCTTCCCCGACTTCGCCGTCGAGGAGGACCTCGTGATCCCGAGCGCGGCCGGCCCGATCCCGGCCACGCGGTACCGCGCGACCACCGAGTCGAGGGGCCTCGTCCTGTACTTCCACGGCGGAGGATGGGTGCTGGGCAGCCGCGTCAGCACCGACTCGGCCGTGCGCTTCCTGGCCCTCGAGGCCGGCGTCGACGTGCTCTCCGTGGACTACCGGCTCGCGCCCGAGCACCCCTTCCCCGCGGCCACCGAGGACGCGCTGGCGGCCTGGGACTTCGCGGTGGAGCACGCGGCCGGCTGGGGCCTGGACCCGCGCCGGATCGTGGTCGCGGGCGACAGCGCGGGCGGCAACCTGAGCGCGGTGCTGGCCCGGGACCTGCGCGGTCGGGACATCGTCCCCGCGCTGCAGGTGCTGCTGTTCCCCGTCACCGACCTCTCCACCAAGCACCCGTCCTACGCCGAGTTCTCCGAGGGCTACTTCCTCACCGAGGGGCACATGGACTGGTACCGCGAGCGCTACCTCGCCGATCCCGCGGACGCTCTCGACCCACGGGCCTCGCCGCTGCTGGCCGAGGACCTCGCGGGGCTGCCGCCGGCCTACGTCGCTGTCGCCGGCTTCGACCCGCTGCGCGACGAGGGCATCGCGTACGCCCGCCGGCTGGAGGAGGCCGGGGTGCCCACGACGCTGGCCAGGGAGGGCTCGCTGATCCACGCCTTCATCAACATCACCGGCGTCAGCCGCCCGGCGAGGGAGGCGACGCTGCGGATCGCGAACGCGATCGCGGCAGCCATGGCGTGACACTGGTTGACTGGAGTCCATGCGACCGGTTGCCCTCTCCCCGCAGCACCGCCAGGAGGCGCTCGACGCGCTGGCCTCGGAACACCTCGACATCCTCGTCATCGGCGGCGGGGTCGTGGGCGGTGGTGCCGCGCTCGACGCCGCCACGCGAGGCCTCTCCGTCGGACTCGTGGAGGCCCGCGACTTCGCCTCCGGCACCTCGAGCCGCTCGAGCAAGCTCGTGCACGGCGGCCTGCGCTACCTCGAGATGCTCGACTTCCGCCTCGTCGCGGAGGCGCTCGGCGAGCGCAGCCTGCTGATCGACAAGCTGGCGCCCCACCTGGTGAAGCCGGTGCCGTTCCTCTACCCGCTGACGCACCGCGTGTGGGAGCGCTTCTACGCCGGATCCGGCGTGGCCCTCTACGACTCGATGGCGCTGCTGTCCGGGCGCTCGCGCGGCGTCCCGCGGCACCGCCACCTCACCCGCACCGGCGCCCGCCGGGTCATGCCGGGCCTGCGCAAGGACGCCCTCGTCGGCGCCCTGCACTACTACGACGGGCAGGTCGACGACGCCCGCCACACGATGTTCCTGTCGCGCACGGCCGCGGCCTACGGCGCCCACGTCGCCAGCCGCACCCGCGTGATCGACCTCGTCCGCGAGGCCGACCGCGTCGTCGGCGCGCGGGTCAAGGACCTCGAGTCGGGCCGCGAGATCGAGATCCGCGCCCGCCAGGTCGTCAACGCCACGGGCGTGTGGACCGACGAGACGCAGTCCTTCGCCGCCGAGCGCGGCCAGTTCAACGTCCGGGCCAGCAAGGGCATCCACCTCGTGGTGCCGCGCGACCGGATCCGCGGCGAGTCCGGCCTGATCCTGCGCACCGAGAAGTCGGTGCTGTTCGTCATCCCGTGGGGGCGTCACTGGATCATCGGCACGACCGACACCGACTGGTCGCTGAGCAAGGACCACCCGGCCGCCAGCGCGAAGGACATCGCCTACCTGCTCGAGGAGGTCAACAAGGTCCTCGTCGAGCCGCTCGTCCCCGAGGACGTCGAGGGCGTGTACGCCGGCCTGCGCCCGCTGCTGGCCGGCGAGGACGAGGCCACCAGCAAGCTGTCGCGCGAGCACGCGGTCTCGACCTCGGTGAAGGGGCTCGTCGTCATCGCCGGCGGCAAGTACACGACCTACCGCGTCATGGCGAAGGATGCGATCGACGCCGCCGTGCAGCAGATGGGCTCGCTGCTCGACCGTCGCGTGCCGGAGTGCGTCACCGACGACATCCCGCTGCTGGGCGCCGACGGGTACTCCGCCCTGTGGAACCAGCGCCAGGCGCTCGCGGCCCAGCACGGGCTCGGCGTCGGCCGGATCGAGCACCTGCTCAACCGGTTCGGCACCCTCGCCACCGAGGTGCTCGACCTCATCGCCGACCGGCCGGACCTCGCCGAGCCGCTCACCGGCGCGGACGACTACCTGCGCGCCGAAGTGGTCTACGGCGTCACGCACGAGGGCGCCCGTCACCTCGACGACATCCTCGCGCGGCGCACCCGGATCTCGATCGAGACGTTCCACCGCGGCACCGAGTGCGCGGCCGAGGCGGCCGAGCTCATGGCCGAGGTCCTCGACTGGTCCGACGCCCAGCGCGAGCGCGAGGTCGACCACTACCTCAAGCGGGTCGACGCCGAGCGCGAGAGCCAGACGATGCCCGACGACGAGACGGCCGACGCGGCGCGGATGGGCGCTCCCGACGTCGTCCCGGTGGCCCACCTGTGAGCCTCGATCCGGCGAAGGTCCTCGTCATCGCAGCGACGAAGGCCGAGGCCGCCCACCTGCCCCCGGAGGTGCCGCTCGTCCTCACCGGGATCGGGAAGGTCGAGGCCGCGGCCGCCACCACGGAGGCCATCGCGGCGCTGCGTCCCGAGCTGGTCCTCAACGTCGGCACGGCCGGCGCGCTCCGCCCCGGCCTGACCGGGCTCTTCGTGCCCTCGGTCGTCGTGAACCACGACTACTCCGCCGACGCGATCCGCGCGCTCGGCCACGACGCCGTGGACGAGATCGATCTCGCCGGCGGCGACGGCACCGTGCTGGCCACGGGGGACCTGTTCGTCACCGACCCCGTCGTCCGCGACGCGATCGCCGCGCGGGCCCACCTGGTCGACATGGAGGGCTTCGCGGTGGCACGGGCGTGCCAGCGCGCCGGCGTGCCGTGCCGCCTCGTGAAGATCGTGAGCGACGCCGCCGACGACTCCGCACTGGAGTGGACCGCGGTGGTCGACGCCTGCGCGCGGCTGCTCGGGCACTGGGTGCGCGAGCGGCTGGCCTGACCTCAGGGCTCCGGGTCGTCCTCGCGCTCCCACGCGATCGCCACGAGCCGGCGCAGCACGCCGAGGTCGACGTCGTCGAGCCTCTTGACGTACACGCAGCCCGCGCCCTCGGTGTACGTGCCCAGCTCGGGAAGCAGCGCGGCGCCCTCGGGTCGGTCCTTCAGGCCGTAGATCGTCAGCGCTGCCTTGCGGGGCGAGAACGCGACCTTCGGCCAGGTGCCGCGGGTGCGGGGGTTGGCGGGGGAGACGTAGCGGTAGCTGCCGTAGCCCACCATCGACGGTCCCCACATCACCGGATCGGTGCCCGTGACCTCGCCGACGATCTCGGCCAGCCGCTGACCGTCCTCACGCCGGCGCGCGGGCGTGGCGGCGGCGAGGAAGGCGCCCACGTCGGCGTCGGTGGGCTGCGTCTTCGGCTCGGCCATGACTCCATCATGACGAACGGCCCGGAATCATCGATTCCGGGCCGTTCATGGGGTGGATGACGGGACTTGAACCCGCGGCCACCGGCACCACAAGCCGGTGCTCTACCAACTGAGCTACACCCACCATGTGCGCCTCGCGGCACAGCGCGACGAGTCTACCGGACGTCTCGCGCAGGTCCTACTCGGAGGGGGTGCCCCCGAGGATCTCCGCGGCGACGGCGCGCGCGGTCTCGGTGTCGACCCCCGGATCGGGGGTGAAGACGGTGCGGCGGTAGTAGCGCAGCTCGTCGATGCTCTCGCGGATGTCGGCCAGCGCGCGGTGGGCGCCGCCCTTCTCGGGTGCCGCGAAGTAGGCGCGGGGGAACCAGTGGCGCGCCAGCTCCTTGATGGAGGACACGTCGATCACCCGGTAGTGCAGCCACGTCTCGAGCTCGACCATGTCGCGGGCCAGGAAGGCGCGGTCGGTGCCGATCGAGTTGCCGGCGAGCGGAGTCTTGCCCGGCTCGGTGGCGTACTGGCGGACGTACTCGAGCACCTGCTCCTCGGCCTCGCGCAGCGTGATGCCGCTGGCCAGCTGGTCGAGCAGGCCAGAGGAGGTGTGCATCTGCGTGACGACCTCGTTCATCTGCTCGAGCGCCGCCTGCGGGGGCTTGATGATGAGGTCGACCCCGTCGCCGAGGATGTTGAGGTCGTAGTCGGTCACGAGCGCCGCGATCTCGACCAGGGCGTCGTCGCGGATCGACAGGCCCGTCATCTCGCAATCGATCCACACCAGCTTGTCGTTCACCCCGCCACCCTAGTGCGAGCCACCGACGGATGGGCCGCACCGGGTAGGCTTCCGGCCGTACCGCGTCCATGTCCCGAGGAGCCCGCACGTGACGAACGACCGCCAGGCCCGCGCCGCCCGCGCCGAGCAGATGCGCAAGGAGCGCGAGAAGGCCGAGCGCAAGCAGCGCAACAAGATCACCGTCGCGATCGTCGTCGTGGTCCTCGTGCTGATCGCCGCCGCAGGCTGGGGCGTCAAGTCCCTCTCGGACGACAACGCGAAGAGCACCGAGGTCATCGAGCCGGCCAACCTGACCGAGGGCGGTGTCGACTTCCCGGCCACGGGACAGACGAAGCCCGACGCTCCGGTGATGGAGGTGTTCGAGGACTTCCTGTGCCCCGCCTGCGGCTCCTTCGAACAGCTCAGTGGCCAGTTCCTGCAGGACCAGGCCGCGTCGGGCGCCATCACCCTGCGCTTCATGCCGTTCTCGTTCCTGCACAACCAGAGCACGAACGACTACTCACGCCGCGCGGCCAATGTGGCGATGTGCGCCGTGGACCAGGAGGGCCCGGAAGCCTTCTGGAAGGTCCACACCGCGCTGTTCGCCAACCAGCCCGCCGAGGGCGGAGCCGGCCCGGAGGACGCCGAGCTGATCGAACTGGCCGAGGAGGCCGGCGCGCCGGACGTCGAGTCGTGCGTCCGCACCGAGAAGTTCGTCCCGTGGATCGACGAGATGCAGGAGAAGTCGGCCGACGAGCGCGAGGTCTCGGGCACCCCGACGGTGCACATCAACGGCAAGGCCTCCGAGGCGCGCACGCCGCAGGAGCTGCAGGCCGCGATCGCCGAGGCGTCCAAGTCCTGACGTGACGAACGACCGCAAGGCGCGGGGCGCCCGGGCCGAGCAGGCTCGCCTCGAGCGTGAGCGTGGGGAGCGCCGCAAGCGCACCACGCTCACGCTCGCGGCGGTCGTCGGCGCCCTCGTGCTGGTGCTCGGGGTCGCCTGGGGTCTCTCGGCGCTGGGCGGCGACGACGCCGCGGACGGTCCGGTCGTCGAGCCGCGGAACGTGACGTCCGGCGGCGTGCAGCACCCCGGTGCCGCGCCGGCCGGCGCGCCGGTGGTGGAGGTGTACGAGGACTTCCTGTGCTCGCACTGCGCCGACTTCGAGGCCAAGCACGGTGCGTGGCTGGACGACCGCGCCGAGCGCGGCGACATCGTGTTGCGCTTCATGCCCATGACGATCCTCGACGGCACCGCCGGCACCGGCCCTGCGCACGACGCGATGAACGCCGCCTTCTGCGTCGCCGATGCCCAGGGCGCGGAGGCGTTCTGGGCGATGAAGTCGGAGCTGTTCGCGGCGGGCTACGCCTCGGGTGACGAGGAGCCGTCCGAAGCCGCGCTCGCGGCCCTGGCGCAGGACGCGGGGGTCCCCGGTGCCGACGCGTGCGTCCAGGACCGCAGGTTCGTGCCCTGGCTGAACGAGGCGCGCGAGACCGCGCGGGAGCGCGACGTCACGAGCACGCCGTCGGTGTTCGTCGACGGTGAGAAGCTCGACGACGTCTTCGCGGTGCGGTCGGCCGTCGAGGACGCGCTCGCGTCCTGACGTCCGTCAGGTCACCAGCGCAGCTCGATCTCCAGCTCGTTCTCGTCACCGATCTCGACCTCGACGGTCAGCTCGACCTCGTCGGGCACGTCGACCGTGATGCGGTGGCCGTTCTTCTCGAACTCCACCGAGTTGTGGCGCGCGAGCGCGTCGGCGAGGGCGTGCAGCCGGGCGGCGGCCTCCTCGCGGCGAAGTCGCTGGGTCTGGTCGATCTCGAACAGGTCGCTCACGGTTCTCTCCTTCGGTTCGCTCTGGCGCGCCCGGCAGGATTCGAACCTGCGACCTAGAGATTAGAAGGCTCTTGCTCTATCCAGCTGAGCTACGGGCGCCTGCGGCCCACACTATCGGGGGCGTTCGGTGTCGTGGCTCCGCTCTAGGCTGTCCACGTGACGACGATCGAGGCGCCTGCCGCGCTGCCGCGCGAGGACGACCCGTTCCGCCAGCGTGGCCGCAAGGTCCTCGTCGTGCTCGTGTGGATCTCGGCCCTGGCCGGCGCGGCCGGCGCGATCTTCCTGGCCTCCACGTCGGGATCGGTCACCGGCGCCTCCCTGGCGGTGGTGTACGCCCTCGTCCCGCTCCCGGCCGCGCTGGCCATGTACTGGTGGCTCGACCGCGTCGAGCCCGAGCCGTTCCGCTACAAGGCGGCCGCCTTCGTCTGGGGTGCGGTGATCGCCGTGGCGATCGCGCTGCCGCTGGAGATCGGGATGTCGCGCCTGGGCATGAGCGAGGACTGGCTCATCGCGTTCGGTGCGCCCGTCGCCGAGGAGTTCGCCAAGGGCCTGTTCGTCGTGCTCACGCTCGTCCGGCTGCGGCGCATCATCGACGGGGTCCTCGACGGCCTCATCGTCTCGGGCCTGGTCGCGCTGGGCTTCGCCGCGATGGAGAACGTCGGCTACTACGCCGCCAGCTACCTGGGCTTCGACGAGGTGCCCTACTCCGGCACCGAGATGGCGACCGCCACGTTCGTGGTCCGCGGGCTGTTCAGCCCGTTCGCGCACCCCTTGTTCGCGTCGGCGATCGGCATCGCCGTCGGCCTGTCGGTCTCGCGCACCTCGCGGGCCCAGCGCTGGGGCCTGGTGGCGCTGGGGTACCTCGTCAGCGTCGGCCTCCACGCGCTGTGGAACGGCTCGATCGTGGTCGGCGGCGGTGTGGGCTTCCTGCTGGCGTACGTCGTGCTCGCGTGCCTGCTGCTCGGCCTGGGCGTCACGGCGGTCGTGCTGCGCATGCGCCAGTTCGACGTGATGGCGCGGTCCCTGGGCGACATGGCACGGCGTGGCTGGCTCCACCCGGCCGAGGTGCCGTGGCTGGTCCGGTTCGGCCGCCGGCGCCAGGCCCGCGTGTTCGCCGCGCGCTACGGACCCATCGCCGCGGAGGCCGTCGACCGGTACCAGCAGCTCGCCACCGAGGTCGCCTTCCTGCACGACGCGGTGATGACCGGACGGGCCAAGCCCGAGGGTCCCGACCGCACCTACGCGCTGCTCGACCGCATGTGGCACCTGCGCCCGTTCCTGCGGTTCCCGCCCGCCCTGCCACCCGGCTCGAGGTGAGTGTGGCGTCGATTCGTTGAGGCTCGGTACTCGCCGGTACGCTGGTGGGTATGGATTATCGCGTCAAGGACCTGTCCCTCCACGAGTACGGCCGCAAGGAGATCGAGCTCGCGGAGCACGAGATGCCGGGCCTGATGGCCATGCGGGAGCGCTACGGCGACTCCAAGCCGCTGGCCGGCGCCCGCATCGCCGGGTCGCTGCACATGACGATCCAGACCGCGGTCCTGATCGAGACCCTCACCGCCCTCGGCGCCGACGTGCGCTGGGCGACGTGCAACATCTTCTCCACCCAGGACCACGCCGCCGCCGCGGTCGTCGTCGGCCCGAACGGGACGCCGGACGACCCGCAGGGCACGCCGGTCTTCGCCTGGAAGGGCGAGACGCTGGCCGAGTACTGGGACGAGGCCGAGAAGGTCTTCGACTTCGCCGAGGGCGGACCCAACGTCCTGCTCGACGACGGCGGCGACATCACGATGCTGCTGCACCTGGGCGTCGAGTACGAGAAGGCCGGCGCCGTGCCGCCGCAGGACAGCACCGACAACGAGGAGTTCAAGGAGGTGCTGCGCGTCCTGGCCCGCTCGCTGGAGACCAAGCCGCAGCACTGGACGAACATCTCCAAGGACATCAAGGGCGTCTCCGAGGAGACCACCACCGGTGTCCTGCGCCTCTACGACCGCTTCCGCGAGGGCACGCTGCTCTTCCCGGCGATCAACGTCAACGACTCGGTCACCAAGAGCAAGTTCGACAACAAGTACGGCTGCCGCCACTCGCTGATCGACGGCATCAACCGCGCCACCGACGTCATGATCGGCGGCAAGGTCGCCGTCGTGTGCGGCTACGGCGACGTGGGCAAGGGCTCGGCCGAGTCGCTGCGCGGCCAGGGTGCTCGCGTCATCGTCACCGAGATCGACCCCATCTGCGCCCTCCAGGCCGCGATGGACGGCTACGAGGTCAAGCGCCTCGAGTCGGTCGTCGAGACCGCCGACATCTTCATCACCACGACGGGCAACTTCGACATCATCCGGGTCGAGCACTTCGAGAAGATGAAGCACCAGGCGATCGTCGGCAACATCGGTCACTTCGACAACGAGATCAACATGGCCGGCCTGGCCAAGATCCCCGGCATCGTCAAGGACGAGATCAAGCCCCAGGTCCACCAGTGGATCTTCCCCGACGGCAAGAAGATCATCGTGCTGTCCGAGGGCCGCCTGCTGAACCTGGGCAACGCCACGGGCCACCCGTCGTTCGTGATGTCGAACTCCTTCACGAACCAGGTGCTCGCGCAGATCGAGCTGTACAGCAAGGCCGACCAGTACGAGCTGGGCGTGCACGTGCTGCCCAAGCACCTCGACGAGGAGGTCGCCCGCCTGCACCTGGACGCCCTCGGTGTCGAGCTCACCGAGCTGTCGAAGGCCCAGGCCGAGTACCTCGGCGTCGACGTGGCAGGTCCGTACAAGTCGGACCACTACCGCTACTGAGCATGTCGCAACGTCGCCCCAAGAACGATCGGGTGCTGGTCGTCGACGATGACGCGTCGTTGGCGGAGATGCTCACGATCGTCCTGCAGGGCGAGGGCTTCCGTACGTCGGTGTGCCGCACCGGCGACGCGGTGATGGAGGCCTTCGAGGCCTTCAAGCCCGACGTCGTGCTCCTCGACCGGATGCTCCCGGGTCTGGACGGCATGGAAGTGTGCCGCCAGATCCGGGAGGTCTCGGGCGTCCCGATCGTGATGCTGACCGCCAAGGGCGACACGCGCGACATCGTCGACGGACTCGGCGTCGGGGCCGACGACTACATCACCAAGCCGTTCCGCAACAGCGAGCTGATCGCGCGCATCCGCGCCCGGCTGCGCCGCAGCGACCCGATGGGCGCACGGATCGAGTTCGGCGGGATCGTGCTCGACCCCCAGGCCCACACCGTCACCCGTGACGGCCGCCCGGTCTCGCTCACGCCACTGGAGTTCGACCTGCTCGCGTGCCTGATCTCCGCGCCCGAGCAGGTCTTCAGCCGCGAGGCGCTGCTGGAGAAGGTGTGGGGCTACCACCATCCCGGCGACACCAAGCTGGTGAACGTCCACATGACCCGTCTGCGTCAGAAGATCGAGGACGACGCCGACAACCCCAGCGTCATCCGCACGGTGCGCGGCGTCGGCTACCAGGCGATCGACCCGGCGAACTGATGCGCCGGCTCGTCGGGCTGTGGCGCCGTTCGCTGCGGACGCGGGTCGTCATCAACACCCTGCTGCTCAGCGTGGCGGTCATCGTGATCGTCGGCTGGGCACTGCTGCGTGACGTCGCCGGTGGCCTGGCCGACAACCGGCGCGACGCCGCCATCGCCGAGGCCCGCGCGGGCCTCGAGCAGGCCCAGTCCCAGCTCGACGCGGCGGTCGACAGCGAGCCCGCGCGCCAGTCACCGGCCCTGACCCAGCTGGTCGACTCGCTGGCCGCCACGCGCGGGGAGAACCGCGCCTACGAGCTCGTCCTGCAGGGCCCCCTGGCCGAGGCGGGCGGCGCGCCCGTCCGGGCCTCGGGCAACGTGGGGATCGAGGAGGTCCCGGAGTCGCTCGTCGAGCGTGTGAGTGCCGACCAGGGCACGTTCTGGACCTTCTCCGAGCTGGCGCCCTTCGGTGCCGGCGACGATCTCCCGGTCGTGACGGTCGGGGGCCGCGTCACCGCCCAGGGCTCCAACGACCAGTACGCGCTCTACTACGTCTTCTCGATGGCCGACCAGCAGGAGACGCTCGACCTCGTGCGCACGGCGCTGCTCGCCGGCGGCGCCGCCCTGCTGGTGATGGTGACGCTCGTGGCGTGGCTGGTGGCCCGCCAGGTGGTCGAGCCCGTCCGCCTGGCCCGCCGGATCGCGGAGCGCTTCGCCGCGGGCAACCTGGAGCAGCGCATGCACGTCAAGGGCGAGGACGACATCGCCCGCCTCAGCACCTCGTTCAACCAGATGGCCGAGAGCCTGCAGAGCCAGATCCGCCGGTTGGAGAACCTCTCCCGGCTGCAGCAGCGCTTCGTCTCCGACGTCTCGCACGAGCTGCGCACCCCGTTGACGACCGTGCAGATGGCCGGCCAGGTGCTGTTCGAGGCCCGGCCGAAGTTCGACCCGCAGACCGCGCGTGCCGCCGAGCTGCTGCACACCGAGGTCGGCCGCTTCGAGGCGTTGCTGTCCGACCTGCTCGACCTCAGCCGGTTCGACGCGGGCGCGGCCACCCTCGAGCTCGACCCCGTCGACCTGGCCTCCGTGGCGAAGGCGGCGGCCGCCGACGAGGTGCTGTCGCGGGCCGGGATCGTGGGCCGTGCGCGAGGCGTCGGGGTCCCGGCCGTCGTCGACGCCGACATCCGGCGCGTGGACCGCATGGTGCGCAACCTCATCGTGAACGCGGCGCGCTACAGCCAATCCTCGCGGGTGGAGGTCATCGTCGCGCAGGCGCCCGACCGCGTGTCGCTGGCGGTCCGCGACCACGGCGTGGGGATGGAGCCCGAGGAGGTGCGGCGCGTGTTCGACCGGTTCTGGCGCGGCGACCCGGCGCGGTCGCAGGGCGGCACCGGCCTGGGGCTGGCGATCGCCCGCGAGGATGCCGCCCTGCACGGCGGCACGCTCGAGGTCTGGTCGCGCAAGGGCCAGGGCACGGAGTTCATCCTCACCCTCCCGCGCGTCGCAGGCGAGCGCGTCTGGTCGCCCGTCACGAGGTCGGTGTTCGCATGAGCCGCCGCTCCGTCGCCCTGGTGCTCACGCTGGTCGCCGCCCTGCTGACCGGGTGCGCGGGCATCCCCACGTCCGGCCCGGTCGAGCGTGTGGAGGACGAGGCCGGCCTGGGTGAGAGCACCGTGCGCTACACCCCGTCGGGACCCATCCCCGGCATGACCGAGGCCCAGACCGTGCGCGGGTTCCTCGACGCGATGCTCGCCTACCCGGTGACCCACCGCGTCGCCGCGGAGTACCTCACGGCGGAGGCGGCGCAGCAGTGGCGGCCCGGTGGCGGCACCACGGTCTACACCGAGGCCCAGGTGTTCTCCGAGTCGGTCGGCTCGAGCCGGATCGACCTGTCCACCGACGTGCGCCTCGACGAGCAGGGCCGCCTGACGCCTGCCGGCGGGAACCGCCGCATCGAGTTCGACCTCGCCCGGATCGACGGTCAGTGGCGCATCTCCAACCCGCCCGACGGGGCGCTGGTCAGCCGCGACTGGTTCGAGGACTACGTGCGCGCGTTCGACCTGTACTTCCTCGACGAGACCGGCCGCCACCTGGTGCCCGTGCCGGTCCACGAGGTCGTGGGCGACCAGCTGGCGACCTCCCTCATGACGAGCCTGGCCCTCGGTCCGCAGCCCGACTCGGCCCCGGGCCTGACCACCGCCGTGCCGCCCGCCGACGACCTGCGAGCCTCCGTGCCGGTGGTGGCGGGAGTGGCCCAGGTGGACTTCTCGCGACGCGTCGGCGAGCTGTCGACCACCACGCAGAAGCGCATCTCGGCCCAGGTCGCGTGGACGCTGAGGCAGGTCCCGGCCGTCACGGACATCCAGATCACCGGCGACGGCACGGTCGTGGCGCCCACGGGCGACCTCGTGCAGGACGCCGGCGGGTGGGCCTCGTTCGGTCCCGACAAGTCGCGGCGCTGGGCCTACGTGGTGGCGGGCGACATCGTGCACCAGGTGGGCCCCCGCGCGCAGCAGCCGGTGCCGGGCGCCTGGGGCCGCTCCGACGAAGGAGCCTCCGCCGTGGTCGTCGCGGAGGACCGCGCCGTCGGGGTGTGGGCCGACCGGGCACGCATCACCGCCGCCGACGGCTCCGACGCGCTCGAGGTCACGGGGCAGGGCTTCCTGCGCCCGGTGCTCGACATCGACGCGCAGGCCTGGCTCGTCGACCGGCCCGGGGGACGGGCCCGCGTGCGAGTCCACGACGGCACGTCGCTCTCGCTCGTGCCGAGCCCCGGCCTCGCCGACGTCTCGTCGTTCGCCGTGTCGCCCGACGGCACCCGCTACGCGGCCACGGCCGGGGGCCGGCTCCTGCTCGGCGGGGTCGTGCGGGCCGAGGGCCGGGTCGTGCGCCTGACCCGCCCGGTCGAGCAGTCCACCGAGGACCCCGCGCGCCAGGTCGTGTGGGTCGACGGCTCGCGGGTGGCGCACCTCGGGCCGCGCGGCACGCAGATCCGCTCGGCCCGCATCGACGGCACCGGCGCGGTCGACGCGTGGCCGGGCGGCGGTCAGCTGCTGCCCGACATCGTTCCCGTCGGCCTGGTCGCGACCGCCGCGGCCTCGCCCGACCTCTACCTGATCGACGCCGACGGTGGGGTCTGGATGCTCGACCGCACGCGCTGGGTGCCGGTCGACGTACCCGTCGCGCGCGGCCTCGCCTGAGCCGTCCACAGGTCCGGAGCTCGCTCTGGTCCGTCCGGCGTCGCCCGCCCACACTGGGCCGATGGAGCGGTGGTGGCAGGCGGCGGCCGACCTCGTCCTCGGCGCGTGCTGCCCGCTGTGCGGGTCACCCGGCGGCCGGGTCTGCCGGCGGTGCGCGGCGGCCCTCGCGCCCGAGCCCGCCCGGGTCTCGCTCGAGGGTCTGGACGTGGTGGGCGCGGGGATCCACGCCGGCTCGCGACGCGACGCGCTGCTGGCCTGGAAGCTGGGCGGCACCCACGCCCTCGACCCGCTCATGGCGCACCACCTCGCCGCCGCGGTGATCACGCTGCTCGGTGCCGAGCGGTCGGTGACGCTCGTCCCGGTGCCGTCCACCCGCCGGTCGCGTCGTGAGCGGGGTCGCGACCTCGTGGCCGACCTGGCCACCGCCGCAGCCCGGTCGCTCGGCGCGGTCGGGGTCGACGCCACCTCGCTCGGCTGCCTGAGGCTCGTCCGGCAGACCGGTGACCAGCACGCCCTCGGCCGCCTCGAACGGTCGCGGAATCTCGCCGGCAGCATGCGGTCGATCGTGGTTCCGCAGGGGCTCGTCGTGGTCGTCGACGACGTCGTCACGACGGGCTCCACGGCCCGCGAGGCGGCCCGTGCGCTCGCGGCGGCCGGGGTCGTCGAGGTACTCGGCGCGGCGGCGGTCGTGGTGGCCCCGGCAGGGTCCGCAGCGGTGGCGGGTCACCCTCCCGACGGGCTACGGTCGAGGTAGCTGAGAAGCTCGGAACCTCGGACACTGGAGAAGGAGTCGGACATGGAAATCGTGGTCACCGGACGCAACAGTGAGATCTCGGAGCGGTTCCGCTCCCATGTCGCCGAGAAGCTCCAGCGGATCGAGAAGTTCGACGGTCGTCAGCGGATCAATCGGGTCGAGGTCGAGGTGACACACGAGAAGAACCCGCGCCAGCACGACAAGGCCGCCAAGGTGGAGATGACGCTGCACTCGCGCGGTCCCGCCGTCCGGGTGGAGGCCGCCTCCACCGATCAGCACTCCGCCCTCGACGCCGCGGTCGACAAGCTGGAGGGGCGCCTGCGCAAGGTGGTCGACCGCAAGATCCGGCACCGCGACAAGCACGCCCCCGGCACCCTCGAGGAGGCCACGGCCGACCTGCAGGTCGCCGGGGCGCCCGAGGAGGACTCCGACGACCCGCTGGTGCGCCATGTGGCCAGCATGGAGGTGCAGGGCGACGGCCCGCTGGTCGTGCGCGAGAAGGACCACACCTCGGTCGCGATGACCCTCGACCAGGCCCTCTACGAGATGGAGCTCGTCGGGCACGACTTCTTCCTCTTCGTGGAGAAGGACTCGATGCGCCCGAGCGTCGTCTACCGGCGCAAGGGCTACGACTACGGCGTGATTCGGCTCAAGGTCGAGGGGTGAAAGTCGCCAGACGTGGCATGATCGTGCCGTGACTACGAACGCGGATGCGATCCGGGTGCTCCTGGTCGATGACCAGGAGCTCTTCCGGAGGGGCGTCACCATGGTCCTCGGCGCCGACGGCGGTTTCGAGATCGAGGACGTCGACGACGGTGACGCGGCCCTGGAGCGGATCGCGGAGGAGCCGTTCGACGTCGTGCTGCTCGACGTCCGCATGCCCGGTCGCAGCGGCGTGGAGATCTGCGGCGCCATCAAGGAGACGGCTCCCACGACCGGCATCATCATGCTCACGGCCAGTGACGACGAGGCCGACCTCTACGAGTCCATCAAGGCCGGTGCCGCGGGCTACCTGCTCAAGGACGGCTCCACGTACGACCAGGTCGCCGAGGCGGTCAAGCTCGTCGCGGCGGGCCAGTCGCTGATCAGCCCGAGCATGGCCACCAAGCTGCTCGACGAGTTCGTGCACATGGCCAAGGGCCCGGCCCCGTCCACCAGCCTGACCGCCCGTGAGCTGCAGGTGCTGCGCCTCGTCGCCCACGGCAAGAGCAACCGCGACATCGCGGGAGAGCTCTTCATCAGCGAGAACACGGTGAAGAACCACATCCGCAACATCCTGGAGAAGCTGCAGATGAAGTCGCGGATGGAGGCGGCCATGTACGCCGTCCGCAGCAAGCTCATCGACGACGTGCTGTGACACCACGCCTCTCGGCGTTGCAGGCGCGACGCATCGCGCTCGCCGCCCAGGGGTTCACGCGCTCGCAGCCGGCCGAGGTCCGCCGCGAGCACGTCGCCCGCACCGCGCAGCGGCTCGGGTTCTTCCAGATCGACTCGGTCAACGTGCTGCAGCGCGCCCACTACCTGCCGCTGTACTCGCGCCTCGGGCCCTACGACACCGAGCTGCTGCACCGGGCGGCCGGCCGCGCCCCGCGGCTGCTGTTCGAGTACTGGGCGCACGAGGCGTCCCTCGTCGACGTCGACCTGTGGCCCGCGATGAGCCACAAGATGCGCTCGGGGCGTGGGATGTGGGGAGCGATGGCCCGCACCGCCGACGAGAACCCCGACCTGATCGACCAGGTCGAGTCGGCGGTCGCGCAGTGGGGCCCGATCACGGCGCGCGAGCTGGAGGCCCGGCTCGGTGCGCAGGAGCGCGATCGGACGCACTGGGGCTGGAACTGGTCGCAGACGAAGCAGGCGCTGGAGTACCTCTTCTTCGTCGGTCGCGTCTCGTCTGCCCGGCGCAACGCCGCGTTCGAGCGGGAGTACGGCCTGCCCGAGCGCGTCCTGCCCGCACGCGTGCTCGCCCTGCCCGAGCCGGCGGACGAGGAGGCGCACCTGACGCTCGTCGGCCATGCCGCGCGGGCCCTGGGTGTCGCGACCGTGCAGTGCCTGCGCGACTACTTCCGCCTGGCGCCCGTCCCCACGGCCGCGGCGGTGAGCACGCTCGTGGCCGCCGGCACGCTCGAGCCCGTGACCATCGACGGGTGGAAGCGTCCTGCCTACCTGCACGCCGAGGCGGCGCGTCCGCGCCGGGTGGAGGCACGCACCCTGCTCAGCCCGTTCGACCCGCTGGTCTTCGAGCGCACGCGCACCGAGCACCTCTTCGACTTCCGCTACCGGATCGAGATCTACGTGCCGGCCGAGCGACGCGTGCACGGCTACTACGTCCTGCCGTTCCTGCTGGGCGACCGCCTCGTCGCCCGGGTTGACCTCAAGGCCGATCGGGCGCGGGGCCGGCTGCTGGTGCCGGGGGCCTTCGCCGAGCCCGACGCGCCCGACTCGACCGCCGCCGAGCTGGCGCAGGAGCTGCACCGGCTCGCCGGATGGCTGGGGCTGGAGGGAGTCGAGGTGGGGGAGCGGGGAGATCTCGCTCATACGCTGGCGACGGAGTGTGCCCGCCCGCACTAGGATGGCCGGGTGCCGAAGATCATCGACAGTATCCTGCGGGCCGGCGAGGGCAAGATCCTCAAGCGCCTCGACCGCATCGCCGACCAGGTCAACGCCCTGGGCGACGAGTTCTCCGCCATGAGCGACGCCGAGCTGCGCGCCATGACCGACGAGTTCAAGGAGCGGCTGGAGGCCGGCGAGTCCCTCGACGACATCCTGCCCGAGGCCTTCGCCACGGTCCGTGAGGCCGCCACGCGCGTGCTCGGCCAGCGTCACTTCGACGTGCAGATCCTCGGTGGCGCCGCGCTGCACCTGGGCAACATCGCCGAGATGAAGACCGGTGAGGGCAAGACCCTCGTCGCCACACTCCCGTCCTACCTGAACGCGCTGTCCGGCAAGGGCGTCCACGTGGTCACCGTCAACGACTACCTGGCCAAGTACCAGTCCGAGATGATGGGCCGCGTCCACCACTTCCTGGGCCTCACCGTCGGCGTCGTCGTCGCGGGCCAGACGCCCGCCCAGCGCCGCGAGGCCTACGCCTGCGACATCACGTACGGCACAAACAACGAGTTCGGCTTCGACTACCTGCGCGACAACATGGCCGACTCCCTCGAGGAGTGCGTCCAGCGCGGCCACAACTTCGCCATCGTCGACGAGGTCGACTCGATCCTCATCGACGAGGCCCGTACGCCGTTGATCATCTCGGGCCCCACCGAGGACGAGGTCAAATGGTACGGCGAGTTCGCCCGCATGATCGACGGAATGCGCATCGACGAGCACTACGAGGTCGACGAGAAGAAGCGCACCGTCGCGGTCACCGAGAAGGCCATCGACGTGGTCGAGGACCAGCTCGGCATCGCGAACCTGTACGACGCGGTCAACACCCCGCTCATCGGCTTCCTGAACAACGCCGTCAAGGCCAAGGAGCTGTTCAAGAAGGACAAGGACTACGTCGTCATCGACGGCGAGGTCCTGATCGTCGACGAGCACACGGGCCGCCTGCTCGAGGGACGCCGCTACAACGAGGGCCTGCACCAGGCGATCGAGGCGAAGGAGGGCGTCCGGATCCGCGAGGAGTACCAGACGCTGGCCACGATCACCCTGCAGAACTACTTCCGTCTCTACTCCACCCTCTCGGGCATGACCGGTACGGCCATGACCGAGGCGGCCGAGTTCGACAAGATCTACAAGCTCGGCGTCGTGCCCATTCGGACCAACAAGCCGATCCGTCGTGACGACCTGCCCGACCTCGTCTACCGCACCGAGGACGCGAAGTTCAACGCCGTCGTCGACGACATCGCCGCGCGTCACGCCAAGGGCCAGCCGGTGCTGATCGGCACCACCAGCGTCGCCAAGAGCGAGCGGCTCAGCAAGCAGCTGAAGAAGCAGGGCATCGCCCACGAGGTCCTGAACGCCAAGCACCACGACCGCGAGGCCGCGATCGTCGCGCGCGCCGGTCACAAGGGCGCGGTCACCGTCGCCACCAACATGGCCGGTCGCGGTACCGACATCATGCTCGGCGGCAGCGTCGAGTTCCTGGCCGACGCCGAGCTGCGCAGCAAGGGCCTCGACCCCGTCGAGACCCCCGAGGAGTACGACGCCGCGTGGACCGAGGCCCTCGAGCGCATCGAGAAGCAGGTCGCGGCCGAGAAGGACGAGGTCGTCGCGGCCGGCGGCCTGGCCGTGATCGGCACCGAGCGTCACGAGTCCCGTCGCATCGACAACCAGCTGCGTGGCCGCTCCGGCCGTCAGGGCGATCCGGGCTCCACCCGCTTCTACCTGTCGCTCGAGGACGACCTCATGCGCCTGTTCAAGGGCGAGTGGGTCAACTGGATCCTGCAGACGATGAAGATCCCCGACGACGTGCCGATCGAGAACAAGCGCGTCACGAAGTCGATCGCGTCGGCGCAGGGTCTGGTCGAGGCGCAGAACTTCGAGACCCGCAAGAACATCCTCAAGTACGACGACGTCATGAGCGCCCAGCGCGAGGTCGTCTACTCCCAGCGCCGCCGGGTGCTCGAGGGCGAGGACCTCGAGCCGCGCGTGCGCCAGATGATCGAGGACGTCACCGGCGCCTACGTCACCGCGGCCACGGAGGGCTACCCCACCTCGTGGGAGCTCGACAAGCTGTGGACCGCGCTGCGCACCCTTTACCCGATCTCGCTCGATCACGAGCAGGTCGTCGAGGAGGCCGGCGGACTGGAGCGGCTCGACGCCCCCACGCTGCGGGCGCGGGTCGTCGAAGATGCGCTGTCCGCCTACGACAAGCGTGAGGCCGAGCTCGGCGACGAGGTCGCCCGTGAGCTCGAGCGCCGTGTCGTGCTGAGCGTGCTCGACCGCAAGTGGCGCGAGCACCTGTACGAGATGGACTACCTCCGCGAGGGCATCGGCCTGCGCGCCTACAGCCAGCGCGATCCGCTGGTGGAGTACCAGCGCGAGGGCTACGACCTGTTCAACGCGATGATGGAGGGCATCTCCGAGGAGTCCGTCGGCTACCTGTTCAACCTCAGCGTCGAGATCGAGGTCGACGAGGACGACGAGGGCGACGAGCCCCCGCACATCTCGGCCAAGGGCCTCGAGCCGGACACGACGCCCAAGCAGCTGTCGTACTCGGCGCCGTCGGAGGACGGCTCGGCCATCGCGGTCGAGGAGTCCGTCGTCGACGACGACGAGGAGCTCGACCCGAACGAGCTGGCGCGCCAGAACAAGGCCAAGGAGGCCGCACGCCGCAAGGCGAAGGCCGCTCGCCAGTCGCGCAAGAAGAACCGCTGACCCACGCCTGCACGGCGCGCTGAGGGGCCTACGCCCACTCGGCCGCCGTGCAGCGCCATGTCGTGCGTCCCTGGTGGTCGCGACCGCGCTGCAGCCGCACCGCTAGCGCGTGGGACCGGCCCCGGTGCACCATCCGGGCCGCGATCTCCGCCGCACCGGGGTCGACCATCGCGATGTGCACCGAGACCACGCGCGGGCTGTGGCGCGGGCCGCCGGCGACGAACCGCTCCGCGACGTACCGGTGCAGCTGCTCGTAGACGTCACGGCTCAGCCACGGCCCCAGCTGGCGCACGGGCCGGATGCCGGTGATGACCTCGGCGAGCGCCTGCGTGAACCGCGCGCAGCGATGCCGCAGCTCGCTGGCGTCGCCGCGCTCGACGGGGACCGGCACCAGCGGCGGTGAGGGCGCGAACGGCAGCGGCACCTGTCGGGGCCCGAGCGGATCGGTGGCGAGTGCGGTGGCGGTGATCATGGTGCTCCTGGCGGATCGAGGCGTTGGCCGGGCTGGATGAGATCGGGGTCGTCGCCGATGACGTCGCGGTTGGCGCGGTACCAGCGGTCGACGGCGTCCCCGACGCTGGCGTCGTCCGCTCCGGGGGACCGGCTGCGGACGATCGACCAGAGGCTGTCGCCGGGAGCCACGACGTGGGCCGACGGCTCCGGCGGTGGCCGGGTCGGTTCCGGTGCCGCCGTCAGCGGCCGGTCGGGCAGGGCGAGGCCGTGCAGGGTCTCGACGCCGCCGGGCGTCGCTCGCGCGGGTGACTGCACCGAGACGACCGCGCCGGTGACGAGCAGCGCCCTCAGCAGGGGAGGTGCGAGCCGTGCCGCGAGCCGCCGGTCGGCCAGCGCGACCAGCAGGCCCACGCCCCACCAGGCGGCCCACAGTGCGAGCACCCCGGTGAGCACGACGCGCAGTGCCTCCTCGGGTCCCGAGGTCGACAGGTCGAGCATCCGATCCCCCGATCGCGATGGTCAGTGACGTCGCATGAATGCATTTGACGACAGATGACGTGATGAGCGCCCAGCGAACCGCATGCCGAGAGTTCCGTCAATGCCGTTGACGGGGAGGGTGTGGACGAAGGCTCAGCGCGAGGTGGGGTGGCGCCGCAGGCGCTCGTTCTCCCGGCGCAGACGCGCGAGCTGCTCCTCGAGCGCCAGGACGCGCTCGATGCCGGCGAGGTTCAGTCCGTCGGCGAGGAGGTCGCGGATGCGGACCAGCCGCCGGATGTCGGCGCGGCTGTAGCGGCGGGTGCCGCCTGCGGTGCGGAGGGGCTCGAGCAGTCCACGGCGTTCGTAGACCCGCAGGTTCTGCACCTGCATCGACACCATCTCGGCGGCCACCGAGATGGCGTAGACGCCGTCCGCGTCGCCCTCGCGCAGGCTCGTCCGCTCCATGACCTGAACTGTACATGACAAGGAATATGAAATGACGAATATAGGTTGCAACGGATGAGATCCACCATCACTCGCAAGGAGGAACCGACGATGATGATCCGTACGACCGACCCGTTCCGTGACTTCGACCGCATCACCCAGCAGCTGCTCGGGACGACCAACCGCCCGGCGTTCATGCCGATGGACGCGTGGCGCGAGGGTGACACCTTCGTCGTGGAGTTCGACCTCCCCGGGGTGGCGAAGGACAGCATCGACCTCGACATCGAGCGCAACGTCCTGACGGTGCGCGCCGAGCGGGTCGCCCGCAGCGGCGACTGGGAGATGCTGGCGTCCGAACGTCCGCGCGGCGCGTTCAGCCGCCAGCTGGTACTGGGCGACAACCTCGACCTCGAGCGCATCGAGGCCACGTACGAGGCCGGCGTCCTCGGGCTGCGCATCCCCGTGGCCGAGCGCGCGAAGCCGCGCAAGATCGAGATCGGCGGCGCCCGCAGCGGTGACAACGCCGCGATCGGGGCCTGATCCCCACGACACCGTAGGGCCTTCGCGGAGGCCCTACGGTGTCCTCATGCGCTGGGACCGACTCTTCGCCGACCTCGAGGGCGCGGCGATCGACGAGCACGCCGACGAGCGTGACGCCCTCGCGGACGACCTGCGCGAGGAGCAGTGGGCCGCCCTCGGGTGGACCGACCTGCTCGGCGGTCCGGACGTCCGCCTCGACGTGGCGGGTCTCGGCGAGATCGGCGGCCGGGTCGCCGGCGTCGGGGACGTGCTGCTCGTCGAGGACGCGGGCCGTCGAGTCATCGTGCTGCCGGAGGCGGTCACCGCCGTGTCGGGCAGCGACGGCCGTGCCGCGACCGCACCGGCGACGTCGCGGACCCGTCGTCAGATCGCCCGTGCCGTGAGGGACGCGGGCCTCGAGGTGCGGGTCGTCCGTCGCGACGGACGGGCGGTGGAGGGCCCGATCGTCGCGGTCGGTGCCGACTTCGTCCAGGTGGCCGCCGGCGACCGGCGGGTCAGTCTGCCGTGGGGATGGATTGCGGCTCTCGTCCAGCGCTGACCCCGGTGTCGCGCGCGGTGCGCTCGTACTGGCGTGCGATGTAGTCCTCGAGCGCGCTCGCCTCGATGCGCCACATCTTGCGCCCTCCGACCTGGAAGCCGCGCAGCTCGCCGGACTTCAGCAGACCCCAGACGACGCGCACGTCGACCTTCAGAGTCTCGGCGACGTCGTTCGCCGTGAGGAACTGGTGCTGGGGGGCCATGACGCCATTCTCACACGCAGGGCCTGCGACGAGGCGCAGGTCACGACCGGACTGTGGACGACCGGTGGCCGTGCCACGTCGCGACCCCGTATGACTGGCACATGCATGTCACGGGGGGTGACACGTCCCGGCGCGCGCTCGCCCGGCGCACCTCGATCTCCAGATGGCGCAATCCACGACTCGTCCTGGGCTCCGTCCTCGTCCTGGTGTCCGCGATCGCCGGTGGCTGGCTCGTGGCCACGGCACGCGACTCCACCGACTACTGGCTCGTCCGCGCCGAGGTCCGGGCCGGCGAACCCGTCGATCCGGCCGACCTCGCTCCCGTCTCCGGTCGCCTCGAGTCGGCTGCGGCAGCGGGACTGCTCGCCACGCGCGACGGCGTGCCCCGCGGGGTATGGGCGCGCGATGCCGCTCCCGGCACGCTCCTGGTGCGCGACGCGATCGCCGACTCCGCCGACCGTGGCCGCGAGCTGGCGATGGCCGTTCCCGGCGGGACCGCGCCACCGGACCTCGAGGCGGGGGAGCGGGTCGACGTGTGGGCCGGCCCCGGCGAGTCCGGTGACCCGGGCGCCCGCACCCGCCGCGTGCTCGTGGACGTCTCCGTCGTCTCGGTCTCTCGCGTCGACGGCACGGGCACCCGCACGCTCGTCGTCGACGCGGGACGCGGAGGTCCCGGCGCCGACGTGGTCTCCGCCCTGTCCACGGGGCACCTGACCGTCGTGCGGGTCCCGTGACCGCCACCGAGCCGTTGCGCGTCGCGGTCGCGGCGTGCGGGGCGCACTGGGAGGCCGCGGCCCTCGCCGAGATCGAGCAGGACGCGCGGATGCTGCTGGTGCGCCGGTGCGTGGACGTCGCCGACCTCCTCGCCACCGCGGGCACGCACCGACTCGACCTGGCCCTCGTGGCGGTGGGCAGTCCCGGGCTCGACGCCGGCGTCGTCGAGCGCCTCGTCGAGCTGGGAGTCCGTTGTGCCGCGGTGGAGGGCGACGGCGCCGCGCTCGGGATCGACCACGACGCCCGGCTCGGCCACCTGGCCGCCGCGGCGTCGGTGCCCGTGGCCCGGCCCGAGCGCGACGGCGATCCCGGGACGCTCGTCGCGGTCTGGGGCGCCACCGGCGCGCCCGGCCGCAGCAGCCTGGCGGTGTCGCTCGCGGCGGCCTCCGCCGCCCGTGGTCGCCGCACCGCGCTCGTGGACGCCGACGTGTACGGCGGGTCGATCGGTCAGCTGCTCGGCGTGCTCGACGACGTCAGCGGCGTGATGGCCGCGTGCCGCGACGTCACCCGCGGTCGCGCGGCGTCCGCCGACACCCACCTGCTCCGTCTCGGCCCGCACTGGGACGTGCTCACCGGCCTGCCCCGGTCCGACATGTGGCACCACCTGCGCCCCGACGCCCTGGAGACCGTCCTGCGCGGGCTGCGGCGCGACCACGACCTCGTCGTCGTCGACTGCGGGTTCGGCGTGGAGGCCGCGATGGGACAGGGGCCCTCGCGCGACCAGGTGACCCGCCGCGTGCTCGACCTGGCCGACGAGGTGCTGGCGGTCGGCCGCGTCGACCCGGTGGGGCTGGCCCGGTTGGTGCGCGCCCTCGACGACGCGGCTCCGTGGCGTCGCCCGCCGCGCCTGGTGCTGAACGGGTTCCGTGCCTCGCTGGGCTGGACCGAGCGCGAGGTCGCCCAGACGGTGCGCGAGCTCACCGGGCACACCCCGTGGACCTTCCTGCCCCAGGACGGACCCGGCCACGACCTGGCGCTCATGACCGGCCGGCCGCTGCGTGAGGTGGTGCCCACGTCGGGCTACGTCACCCGGGTGGAGCGGCTCGCCACCGAGCTGGTGACCGCCCGATGAGCGGGCCGTCAGCGCAGGAGGTAGCGCCCCTCGCCGACCGTGTCGTAGATCGCGACGACCTCCGAGGTGAGCGTGAGGGCCCCGACGACGAAGAGCGCCACGAGCGCGCCGCGCGCGAGCCACGGTCCCGCCTCCGGCGTCCGCGGCCCGGCCCAGCGCGCGAGGAGCCAGCCCGCGACGAGCAGGACGGCGGCGGGCAGCAGCGGGAAGACCCACGGCACGAGTCCCACCCACGTCCAGCGGCCACGCAGCAGGGCGCCGTCGTCCCGCACGAGCCGGTCCACCGCCGGCGGCATGAGCAGCAGGAAGACGAGGGGGACCGCGAGCGTGAGGGCGATCGCCGCCCACGTGGGCTCGAGCAGGGTGAAGTCGGGCCCGTCCTCGTGGACGAGCACCGCCCCCACCATCACCGTGCCGCCGACGGCAGCGCACGCGCGGCGGAACCACGTCGGTCCGGGTGCCAGTCCGCGCAGCGCGAGGTAGATCCCGGCGCCCAGCACACCGAGGACCGTGCCGGTGGCGAGCAGCTGGAACGTGCCGCTCGTGGTCACCTCGCCCATGGGGAAGCCGTCGCTCGTGATGACGCCGTGGTCCTCGCGGTTGAGGCTCGCGAGCAGCCCCATGAAGAGCCGTCCGCCCACCCCTCCGACGAGCAGGCCCAGGACCGCTCCGACGCACGAGGCGGCGGCCAGTCGTTTCGCAGCAGGCGCCGCGTCCGTCCCCAGGCGCATCATCGTTCCTCCGATTTCCTTCGAGGCAGGATGGCACGGCAGCGGGTCCGCTGTCAGCGACTCGCGCCGGTTTCTGAAGCCCCTCGGGTGGCCGAACCGAGTGGTAAGTTTCGGGGCTACCGCCGGACCGGATCTTCGCCAGGACAGCAGGGGAGCGCATGCAACGACTGAGTCCTCTCGACGCGATGTTCCTGCACCAGGACCATCCCGAGACGCCCCGCCACGTCGCATCGCTGGCGATCCTCGCGCCGGGCGACCGGCCCCTCGACTATGACCGCCTGATCCAGGTCATCAACGACCGGATCGACCTCGTGCCGCGCTACCGCCAGGTACCGCGGCGGATCCCCGGCGGCGTCGGCATGCCGGTCTGGGTCGACGACGAGCACTTCGACCTCTCCCTGCACGTCCGGCGTTCCGCGCTGCCCCGGCCGGGTGGGCGCGACGCACTGCACGAGCTGGTGGGCCGGCTCATCGCGCGCCGGCTCGACCACGAGCGTCCTCTGTGGGAGCTCTACCTGATCGAGGGGCTGCAGGGCGGCGAGCTGGCGCTGCTGTTCAAGTCGCACCAGGCGCTCGTCGACGGCTCGCACACGGTCGACCTCGCGCAGGTCCTGCTGGAGGAGACGCAGCGCGACCGCACGATCCCGCACGAGGACTGGACCCCGCGGTCGACACCCGGCACCCTCGAGCTGCTCACCGGCTCCGTGCGCTCGCAGATCAGCCACCCCGCCGAGCTGCTGTGGAGCGGCGAGTACCAGTGGTCGCGGGTCGTCTCGCGCCTGCCGGGCCTCGGTCCCGACGCGACCTCCCACGGCCCGCTCACCGCCAGCCCCTCGCGGCACCGCCGGTTCACCTCGGTCAGCGCCCCGCTCACCGCGTTCCGGCGGGTCCGCGACGAGCACGGTGGCACGGTCAACGACGTGATCCTGGCAGCGATCGCCGGCGGGCTGCGCGGCTGGATGCTCACCCGGGCCGAGCCCGTCACCGCCAAGACCAGCTTCCGCGCAATGGTGCCGATGTCGGTGACCCGCGACGGGCCGGCCGAGGGCGGTCACCCGACCTCGCTCGGGCCGCTCGTGCGCGGCCTCATGCTGAACCTGCCAGTGGGGGAGTCCAACGCCGTCGTGCGGCTGCACCAGGTGTCCTACGCCCTGAAGGGTCACCGCGAGACGGGGTCGGCGGTGGCGGCCAACAAGCTGGCCAACCTGCCGGGCTTCGCCACGTCCACGTTCCACGCCGTCGGTGCGCGCGTGGCCACCGACGAGGCGAACCGGCCCTACCACCTGGTCATCACGAACGTGCCGGGCCCGCAGGACCCGGTCTACATGGCCGGGCAGCAGCTCAAGGAGATCTTCCCGGCCATCCCGCTGACGGGCCACCGGGCGGTCTCGGTGGGGGTCACGTCGTACGACGGTCACGTCTTCTTCGGCATCGTCACCGATCGCGAGGCGGTGCCCGACGCCGACGTTCTGGGGCAGTGCATCCTGGAGGCGTTGGAGGAGCTGACCGAGACGATCGGTCCCCGGCGCGCCCGGGCTCCCCGCGGACGGAAGAGGCCCACATGACCCGTGTCTACGCGGCGGCCGACGTCGCCCTGCTGCGCACCCTCGCACAGGACGAGCCGGTCACGCCCGAGCGCTTCACGGCCGCCTCGCAGGACGAGGAGGACGAGTACGACGCACTCCTGACCGTCGCCGAGCAGGGAGCGGTGGTGGTGTGCGCCGAACTCGACGACGCGGACGCGCCGATCCGGCTGCGCGACGTGCAGTCGTTCCACCTCGACGCCGACGGCAGCGGCGACCTGGCTTGGTACGCGCCGCAGGAGCTCGAAGAGGTCATCGAGCTCCTGGGCGACTGAGGCTCAGATCTGGGTCTTGCCGTACTCGACCTCGTCACGCAGCGAGGCCGTGATCGCCTTGGCGACCTCCGGCTCGATGCGGCGGCCGATGAGCGGCAGCGACACCTTGACGTCGCCGTCCACCGACATGGTCGTGACGTTCCCGGACCCGGCGATCGTCGAGGTGCCGAGCATGCGGGCGGGCTGACCGTGGATGTCCACGGAGACCTCGGCGGTGCGGGTGCCGGCGGGATCGGCCGGGCCCCACTTCTCGATCTGCGTCACGGTGACCGAGTCGCCCGTGAGCTTCTTGACGAAGTCGGGCATGTCCGACTCCATCGTGCGCACGATCGTGACGACGGTGGCTGCGCCCTGCTCCTCCACGGTGACGGTGTAGTCGCGGGCGCCCTGGCGCTCGCACGACCGCTCGCGGAAGCCCTGGTCGCTGACGAGTCCGAAGACCTGCTCGGGGCTGGCCGGGTACTCGAACTTCTCGGTGAGCTTCACGCGTTCTCCTCGGGGGTGGGGGTGCCCTGACCGAGCCCCTTGAGCTCGGCCAGGCGGGCCTCGACCTCGAGCTGGCCGGCGTCGGCCTCCAGCTCGGCGAACTGCGAGTCGAGACTGGAGGTGGAGAGCTCCTGCTGGCCGAGGACCTGGGCCTCGACGCGGCGGACGCGGTCCTCGTAGCGGCTCAGCTCGCTGGTGGGATCGAGGATGTCGATCGACTTGATCGCGTCGTTGACCTGCGCCTGCGCCTCGGCCGAGCGGTGGCGGGCGACGAGCTCGTCGCGCTTGGAGTTCAGCTCGGTGAGCTTGCCCCGCATGCCGACCAGGCCGGTCTTGAGCTTCTCGACGACCTCGCTCTGCTGCGCGATCATCGGCGCGGCGGCCTTGGCCTCGTTCTCGGCGGCGATCTGCTTGCCCAGCGCGAGCTTGGCGAGCTGGTCGAACCGGTCGGCCTCGCCGGCGTGGCCCTCGCGGCGCAGCTGGTCGGCCTTGTTCGACGCGGCGATCGCCTTGCCGCCCCACTCCTTCGCGGCGGCGACGTCCTCGGCGTGGTCGGCCTCCGCCAGGCGCAGGTTGCCGATCGTCTGCGCGACCGCCTGCTCCGCCTCGGCGATGGAATTGGTGTAGTCGCGGACCATCTGGTCCAGCATCTTCTGCGGATCCTCCGCCTTGTCGAGCAGCGCGTTGATGTTCGCCTTCGTCAACTGGGAGATGCGTCCGAGGATGGACTGTTTCTGAGCCATGCGTCGATCATGGTGCACCGTCCAAACTGGCCGCAACTAATCGGCGGCGAAGGTCAGGGTGAACGTCGTGTCGCCGGGCCGGCTGGTCAGCGACGCCTCGCCACCGTGGGCGAGCATGATGGCGCGGACCAGCGACATCCCCAGCCCGGCGCCGCCGGCCGACCGGGTCCGCGAGGACTCGCCGCGCGTGAAGCGCTCCCACACGACCGGCTGCAGCTCCTCGGGGACCCCCGGGCCGTCGTCGTGGACCTCCACGCGGGTCGGACCGGCGAGGACGCGCACCGTGACCGTCGTCCCCTCGGGCGTGTGGCGGGTGGCGTTCGTGAGCAGGTTGGTGACGGCCTGGTGGAGCCGCAGCTCGTCGCCGACGACCATCAGGGGTTCCGGCGGCACCTCGAGTCGCCAGCGCCGGTCGGGGTCGACCACGCGCGCGTCGGCCACGGCCTCGACGACCAGGTGGGTGAGGTCCACCTCGCGCTGCTCGAGCGGGCGTCCCGAGTCGAGCCGGGCCAGCAGCAGCATGTCCTCGACGAGCGTCGTGACCCGCCCGACCTCGGACTCGATCCGGGCCATGGCCTCGGTCGGGTCGGCGCCGGTGCGGCGACTGAGCTCGGCGTAGCCGCGGATCGTCGTCAGGGGGGTGCGCAGCTCGTGGGAGGCGTCCGCGAGGAACCGGCGCACCTGCTGCTCGCTGTCGTGGCGGGCCCGCAGCGCGTCGTCGACGTGCCCGAGCATCTGGTTGAACGCGGCGCCGACCCGGCCCACCTCGCTGGTCGGGTCGGTGAGCTCCTCCGGCACGCGGGGGAGGGAGGCCACCGCGCCCGAGGCCAGCGGCGTCTCGGCGACCTCGTGGGCCGTCGCCGCCACCTGCCGCAGGGGCCGCAGCTGGTGACGCACGATCTGGCGCGCCCCGACGGCCGCGACGCCGATGCCGAGGAGCGAGAGCAGGATCTCCCAGCGGACCAGGCTGCCGATCGTGTCGTCGACGCCTGCGGTGGGCAGCCCGAAGGCCACGCGGTCGCCGGCGGCGTTGGTCGTGGCGGCGACCCGGTAGGAGCCGACGCCCGGGAGGTCCATGGTGCGCGGCTCGTCGCCGACCTCGGCCTGGCTCATCTCGTGGACCGCTGCCGGCGGGAGCTGGCTCAGCCCGCCGGCGGCGGTGATCTGGACGCCGATGCGGCAGGCGGAGCCGAAGACGGCCGTCACGCTGCCGGCGTTCTGGCCCGGGGGGAGGGTGGGCAGCTCACCGCAGTCGGTCACGAGTGCCCCGCCGCCGCGCCCCGGTCCCTCCACGCGCTCGGCCCGCTCCACCGCCTGCTGGAGGTCGCCGTCCAGGCGCTCCATCAGCGTCGACCGCATGATGACGGTGGCGGTGAGCGCCACGAGCAGGCAGACCACCGACACCAGGGCCACGGCGGAGGCGATCAGCCGTCCGGTCAGGGTGCGAGGGCGCATCACGGTGCCGCCGGAGCGGCCTTGAGGATGTAGCCCGCTCCGCGCTTGGTGTGGATCATCGGCTCGCGCCCGGCGTCGATCTTCTTGCGCAGGTAGGAGATGTACAGCTCGACGATGTTGTCGTTGCCGCCGAAGTCGTAGTCCCACACGCGGTCGAGGATCTGCGCCTTCGACACGACGCGGCGCTCGTTGCGCATGAGGTAGCGCAGCAGCTCGAACTCGGTGGCCGTCAGCTCGATCGGCGTCCCGCCGCGGGTGACGTCGCGGCTGTCCTCGTCGAGCTCCAGGTCACCCACGACGAGGGTGGAAGTCGGGTCCTGCCGGCGTCCGCCCGCGCGCCGCAGCAGCGCGCGCAGGCGGGCCACCACCTCCTCGAGGCTGAACGGCTTGGTCACGTAGTCGTCGCCACCGGCCGTGAGCCCGGCGATCCGGTCCTCCACGGCATCGCGGGCGGTCAGGAAGATCACCGGCACGTCGGGGGAGAGGGCGCGCACCTTCGCCAGCACCTCGAGACCGTCGTAGTCGGGCAGCATCCAGTCCAGGATCATCGCGTCGGGAGCGAACTCCCGTGCCGCCGCGACGGCCTTGCGCCCCGTTCCGGCCGTGCGCACCTCGAAGCCCTCGTAGCGCAGGGCCATCTGGAGGAGCTCGGCGATGTTGGGCTCGTCATCCACGACCAGCACCCGCAGCGGGGTGCCGTCCGGACGAGTCAGATCGGACGCGACGCTCATGCGGTCCAGTCTGTCGCCTGAGGGGGCGAAACCACTGAGCATCGGCTGTGGAGTGGCTGTGAGCCCCGGAATGACAGCGGTGTCACTAACACAGATGAACCCTAAAGTTCAACTTTAAGTTCATTTCGGCGTGTCGGTGTCGTAAACTGTCGGCCATGCGTCGTTTGGGACTGGTGGGACTCGTGTGCCTTTTCGTGGTGTCGGGGCTCTCGGCCACCACCACGTCGGCCCAGGCGTTCACCCTGATCTGCACGGCCAAGACCAAGGCGCAGGTCGCCAAGTGCGACACCTCCGGATACGCCGACGTCATGCACCTCATGCACTGGCGGATGTACGCCGGGCACAACTGCACGAACTACGCCGCGTACCGGATGAAGAGGGCCGGCGT
Organism: Aeromicrobium sp. JP4; assembly: GCF_054957925.1. Taxonomy (NCBI): domain Bacteria; kingdom Bacillati; phylum Actinomycetota; class Actinomycetes; order Propionibacteriales; family Nocardioidaceae; genus Aeromicrobium; species Aeromicrobium sp. JP4. Next base: position 1,137,808 of record NZ_CM143290.1, on the reverse strand, counting down.
CCCCGAGCCGCGGATCCTCATGGGCAACGCGCGCGACTGGCACACCAACGCCAAGAAGCTGGGCTACCCCGTCGACAACCGTCCCGCCGTCGGGGCCATCGCCCAGTGGTCGAAGGCCGCCAGCCACGTCGCCTACGTCGAGCAGGTCGGCTCGGGCTTCCTCGTGCTGTCCGAGGACAGCTACACCTCCAAGACGTACCGCCGGTACCGGGTCAACACGGGTGACTCCTGGTACCCCGAGCGGTTCATCCACTTCAAGGACCAGAAGGCGCCGGTCGCGCCCGCGCCCGTCGAGCCGTCGCCCACGCCTGCCCCCGCGCCCGCGGTGGCGTCGGCCGTCTCCGTCTCGGGCCCGGCGAAGGTCAGCACCCGGATCCAGCCGAAGGTCACGGTGCGCGTGAAGGCCTCCAAGGGCGTCGTGCCGGAGGGCCGGGTGCGGCTGCGTCGCGGTGGCGTGACGGTCAAGACCGTCACGCTCAAGCCGGGTCACGCAGGATCCCTCGCGGTGACGCTCCCGCGGATGAAGCGGGGCAAGCAGTGGGTCTCCGCCGTGTTCGACGGCAACACCAAGGTCCGCAAGTCGACCAGCCGCACGATCAAGGTCGTCGTCACGAATCCCCCGAAGGTGGTGTCGGCGAAGACCACGATCACCCTGCCGTCGACGACCGTCGCCGCGGGCTCGCGTCCGGTCGCCACGGTCGCCGTGACGCCGTCCGACGGCCGCACCACGACCAACGCGGTCTCGGTGTACGTCGACGACCGGCGCATCGCGTCGCCGGTGCTCACCAAGGCTCGCCGGGGCAAGGTCTCGGTGCGCCTGCCGGCGCTCACCGCCGGCCGACACACGATCCGGGCCACCTACTGGGGCTCCAAGACCGTGAAGCGCTCCAAGGCCCGGACCACGGCGTTCTCGGTCGTCGAGCCCACCACGGTGTCCGCCGCGGTGGCGAAGCCGACGGTGCGCTCGACGGAGCCGGCGCAGGTCGTCGCCACCGTGGACACCGCACGCCGCGTCGCCCCCACCACGGGTGAGGTCTGGGTGCTTGCCGACGGCGCGAAGGTGGCCGCAGCGACCCTGACACCCGCGGCCCGCGGCACCCTCACGATCCCCGTGCCGGGCCTGGCGCCCGGGACGCGGAGGATCTCGGTGGAGTACCGCGGAGCCGCCTACCAGCTCGCGTCGACCAGCGCCGAGGTCCCGCTCGTCGTCCAGGAGGCCACGACCACGGCCACCGCGCTGTCGGCCACCTCGGTGAAGTCGACCGCGCAGGCGAAGCTGACGATCACGGTCCTGTCGGCCCGCAAGGCCGGGATCACGTCCGGCTCGGTCGTCGTGATGGACGGGACGAAGCGGATCGCGACCGCCACGCTCACGCCCGCCTCGAAGGGCAAGGTCGTCGTGACGCTGCCGAGGCTCGCGGTCGGCAAGCACGCGATCACGGCCTCGTTCGGCGGCACCGGGCTGATGGAGCCGTCGGCCAGCGGCGCGCGCACGCTGACCGTCACGAAGTAGCGTCCGGCGCACTGCCCGCGGCCACGTACGCTGGTGCCATGCCTGTCGACTCCGTCTACCCCCGGCTCGAGCCGCTGCTCGCGGGGGTCTCCAAGCCCATCCAGTACATCGGCGGCGAACTGAACTCGACCGTCAAGGACTGGGACGAGGCCGACGTCCGCTGGGCGCTGATGTACCCGGACGCGTACGAGGTCGGCCTGCCCAACCAGGGCGTCCAGATCCTCTACGAGGTCCTCAACGAGCGTGACGGCATCCTCGCCGAGCGCACGTACGCGGTCATGCCCGACATGGAGGCCGTGCTCCGCGAGCACGACATCCCGCAGTTCACCGTGGACGCGCACCGCCCGGTCGGGGCGTTCGACCTGTTCGGGCTGAGCTTCTCCACCGAGCTCGGCTACACGAACATGCTGACCGCGCTCGACCTGGCCGGGATCCCGCTGCACGCCGTCGACCGCGACGACTCGCACCCGATCGTGCTGGCGGGCGGGCACAGCGCCTTCAACCCCGAGCCGATCGCCGACTTCGTCGACGCCGCCGTGATGGGCGACGGCGAGGAGGTCGTGCTCGCGATCAGCGAGGTCGTGCGCGAGTGGAAGGCCGAGGGCCGTCCCGGGGGCCGCGACGAGGTGCTCGCCCGCCTGGCCGCGTCCGGGGGCGTCTACGTGCCGAAGTTCTACGACGTCTCCTACCGCCCCGACGGCCAGATCGGCGCGATCGCGCCGAACCGTCCCGGGGTCCCGGTGCGGGTCGCGAAGCACACGCTGATGGACCTCGACAGCTGGCCGTACCCGAAGAAGCCGCTCGTGCCGCTCGCCGAGACGGTGCACGAGCGCTTCAGCGTGGAGATCTTCCGCGGCTGCACGCGCGGCTGCCGCTTCTGCCAGGCGGGCATGATCACGCGCCCGGTCCGCGAGCGCTCGATCCAGACGATCGGGCAGATGGTCGACAACGGCCTGAAGGAGTCCGGCTTCGAGGAGGTCGGCCTGCTGAGCCTCTCCAGTGCCGACCACTCCGAGATCGGCGAGGTCGCCAAGCAGCTCGGCGACCGCTACGAGGGCACGAACACGTCGCTCTCGCTACCGTCGACCCGCGTGGACGCCTTCAACATCACGCTGGCCAACGAGTTCAGCCGCAACGGCCGCCGCTCGGGCCTCACGTTCGCGCCCGAGGGCGGCAGCGACCGCCTCCGCAAGGTCATCAACAAGATGGTCAGCGAGGACGACCTGATCCGCACCGTCTCAGCCGCGTTCTCGCACGGCTGGCGCCAGGTGAAGCTCTACTTCATGTGCGGCCTGCCCACCGAGACCGACGAGGACGTCCTCCAGATCGGCGAGCTCGCGAAGCGCGTCATCGACACCGGCCGCGAGGTCTCGGGTCGCCGCGACATCCGGTGCACCGTGTCGATCGGCGGCTTCGTCCCCAAGCCGCACACGCCGTTCCAGTGGGCCGCGCAGCTCGACCACGAGACCACCGACGAGCGCCTGCGCAAGCTGCGGGCCTCGGTGCAGTCCGACAAGCGCTACGGCAAGGCGATCGGCTTCCGCTACCACGACGGCAAGCCGGGCATCGTCGAAGGACTCCTCTCGCGCGGCGACCGCCGCGTGGGGCAGATCATCGAGGCGGTGTGGCGCGACGGCGGTCGCTTCGACGGCTGGAGCGAGCACTTCAGCTACGACCGCTGGGCGCAGAAGTCGGCCGAGGTGCTCACGCCGCTGGGCGTCGACCTCGACTGGTTCACCACGCGCGAGCGCGACCACGACGAGGTGCTGCCGTGGGACCACATGGACTCCGGCCTCGACCGCGAGTGGCTGTGGGAGGACTGGCAGGACTCCATCGACCCCGACGGCGCCGCCGAGGTCGAGGACTGCCGCTGGACGCCGTGCTTCGACTGCGGCGTGTGTCCTGAGATGGATCTGGAGATCCAGATCGGCCCGACCGGGCAGAAGCTCCTGCCCCTGTCGGTGGTCTGAGATGGGGAAGCAGTCGCCGCGCCAGTCGCTGGCGTTCGCCGCCCTCACCGGCATGGCGTCGATCGTGCCCGTCGGACGCGCCTCACGCGGCGTCAGGCTCGGCGTCGGGGCCGCGTCGGGCGCTCTGGCCGGCGGGGCGACCTACGTCGCCCTGACCCGTCCCGACGTCATCGCCGCCTCGCGCGAGCCGGTGCCGGCGCCGCAGTCGGGCGCGGTCGGCGTGGGCGTGGGCGCCCTGGTTGCAGGAACGATGGTCGCGGGGTTCGCGATCGACCGCGCGTTCGAGCAGGCGCTCGTCCGCCGGAACGTCCCGCATCCCCGCCTGGTGCTCGGCGTCGCCGGGGCCGTGCTGTCCTACGCGCTCGACGTGATCGACCGCCGGTTCGACACGCCCGACTGACCGAACCGACGCTCCGTCAGCGGCGGACCGCCGCCGACGTACGGCTCCACGTGGTACCCGAGCCGCTGTAGGCGAAGCGGTACTGGAACTTTTTGGTGGCTTTCGCCGTCGCCGTGGCCCGCCCCGTGGAGGACGTGCGAACGTTCTTGATCGTTTTCCACTGTCCACGCCCGTTCGATGGGCGGCGCTGAAGCTTGACGGGTGCTTTCTTCATGGCCTTCCACTGTGAGGCACCGACGTTGTAGTGGGTCAGCTTCGTCGAGAGAGTTCGCGTCCTGCCGGACGTCCTGCCGGTGGGTCGGGACAGGCGAGCGTCCTGCTTCACGAGGAATGATGCCTGCGAACGATCGCGGAGGTCGCCTTCGCGATAGTCCGTGTCGGTGATCCACATCTCCAGGTAGGAGTCCCAGTGGGACGTCTCGACCGTGTAGCTCCACTCGACATCACTGGGACCGGCTCGGAATCGCCCAAGTCCCTCATACGGGCACCACAGGTGCTCCACGGTCAATGGCGCGGAGGAGTCGTAGAGGAAGTCGAAGGTCTCGCCGACGTAGCGAGAGCCCTTCCAGATCTCGACCTCGGCGGCGATTCGTTCGAGGTGTCCGCCGTTGTGATGCATCTTCAGCCGTGCGGTCCTGCAGGCACCGGAGTTCACCCGGAGATCTTGGGCACTGAGCCACACGTCGCTGACGTCGCTCGACTCATCGGCATGCGCCACGGACGGCAACAGCGCGATGAGGAGGGCAGCAGCGGCGGCGGCGACGCCGCCGGTGAGGCGACGGGTCGTGGTGTTCACGCGGTTCCTTCGGGAGAGATGATGGGTGAACGGCGAGTGCGTCCACGAAGGGGACGGACGAACTGGCCGACCATGACGCCACTGCGAACCCGGACCGACCTAGCGCAGGGTGTCCTCGAGCATCCGCGGACGGCTGATCACGATGCCCGCCGTGGTGATCACCACGGTCGAGGCGATGAGGGCGATGAGGGGTGCGTCCCACGAGCCGGTGGCGTCGTGGAGGGCGCCGACGCCGAAGGGACCGAGTCCCGCCAGGAGGTAGCCGAGCCCCTGCGTCAGCAGGGACAGTGCCGTCGTGGCGGCGGGCGTGCGGGTGCGCTTGCCGATCATCGCCAGGACCCACGTGAAGGCGCCGCCGCCGAGCCCGAGCAGCACCGACCAGAGCACCGGGAGACTCGCCGGCGCCAGCAGCACGCCGAGCCATCCCGCGGCCGTGACGGTGCCGAAGAACAGCGGCAGCACGGGCGTGTCGCCCGTCCGGGCCATGAGCCACGGCAGCGCCAGCGTCAGAGGGATCCCGACGCCCGTGATGACGCCGAGCAGGACGCCGGCCTGGTGCTCGCCGACGCCTCCGTCGATAAGGATCTCGGGGTACCAGCCGAACTGCGCGTAGGCCCCGGCCGACTGGGCGCCGAAGCACGCGACCATCGCCCATGCCAGGGGTGAGCGGACGATCTCCCTCATCGGCAGACGGTCGCCCGTGGCGGGGCCGGTGTGGACGTCGTGCCGCAGCAGGGTCAGCCACGGCAGGACTGTGAGGGCGGCGAGCAGGGCCCACGCCGCCAGCCCGGGGCGCCACCCACCGAGCGCCTCGCTGAGGGGGACGGTGGTGATCGACGCGATCGTGGCGCCCGCCATGATCGCGGCCCCGTAGAGGGCGCTGATCAGCGGGATGCGATCGGGGAAGTGGACCTTCGCCAGGGGCGGCAGGATGACGTTGCCGACGGCGGCGCCGGCCAGGGCGATGGCCGTCGTGCTGAGGAACAGCACCGTGTCGTCGAGCAGGGTCCGGGCGACGAGTCCGGCGGCGAGCAGGGCCAGCAGGGCCACGGTGGCGTGGTGCAGCCCGAACCGGCGGACGAGACCGCCCGAGCTGAAGCCGATCACCGCGAAGCACAGCACCGGGAGGGTCGTCAGCACTCCCGCGGTGGTCGGAGTCATGGAGAGGTCCTGACGCACCTCGGGCAGGACGACGCCGAGGCTCGCGACGACGACGCGCAGGTTCAGGGCGAGCAGGACGATGGCCGCGCCGACGAGCCAGCGGCCGCCGGTGGTCGGCGTGGTGGGGGAGGAGCTCACGGTCAGCGCGGCGTCCCGAAGTCCTGGACCCAGTACGTCCCGTACCGGGTGTCGCCCGTGGCGTAGCCGACGCCGAGCTCGGTGAACGGGCCCATGATGTTCCTGCAGTGGCCCGGGCTCGCCAGCCACGCGTCGACGACCTGCTTCGCCGAGTCCTGGCCGGCGGCGATGTTCTCGCCGAGCCGGGACCAGTCGTACCCCTGCGCGTCGACGCGGTCGCTCAGGTCGGATCCGTTCGACCCGGTGTGGCTGAAGAAGTCGTGGGTCGCCATGTCGACGGCGTGCCGTCGCGCGGCGGCCGACAGGCGCGACTCGAGGCGCACGGGACCGCGGGCGGCGAACGACTCCGAGCCGCACGAGCGCGCCGTCGAGCGAGCCTGGTTCACGCGCGACAGGATCTCCTTCGACCGCGCGTCGGGGCTCCACGGAGCGCGGACGGTGACGGTCCTGACCCGGGTGTTGACGGCGCGCAGCCGACCCTTCGCCGCGACGCGGACGCGCAGCTTCGTCGCCGCGCCCGCCTTCGTGCCGAGGCGATGGGTGAGGACGACCCGGCCGTACCTGGTCGTGCGGGCGCGGTCGGCGCGCACCCACCGGCCGCCGACGTGCCGCTGCAGCGAGACGACGCGCCGCGCCGACGCCCTGCCCCTGACGGTGACCTTGACCGCGAGCCGCACCGTGGCGCCGGGCGCGGCGGTCTGACTCGCCGTGCTGAAGCCCGCGACCTTGGTGGGAACCGTCGCCGCGGCTCCTGCGGGGGCACTGCCCAGGACCAGCGCGGAGGCGGTCAGGAGCAGGGCGATCGTGTGACGCATGGGACCAACGGTAGCGGCGCGGACGGGCCCGCGGCCCCCGGACGGACCGCCGTACGCTGGTGGGGTGACCAACGACGGCAGCAGGACCCTGGAAGGCACCCCGAACCCGGAGGCCCCGAACCCGCAGCTGCCGATCGTGCAGAAGCTGCGCCTGAGGTACGCCAAGCGGGGCCGGATGCGGTTCACGAGCCACCGCGACTTCGCCCGCGCCTTCGAACGGGCCATCCGCCGCGCCGGCCTGCCGATCGGGCACTCCTCGGGCTACACCCCGCACCCGAAGATCTCCTACGCGGGCGCCTCGCCGACCGGCGCCGCGAGCGAGGCCGAGTTCGCCGAGATCGGGCTGACGCGGCCCATGGAGCCGGCCGAGGTCCGCGACGCCCTCGACGCGGCGCTGCCGGACGGTCTCGACGTCGTCGACGTGGTCGTGTCGCCCGGTGGAGCGCTGGCCGACCTGCTCGAGGCGAGCCGGTGGTCCATCGAGCTGCCCGAGGTCTCTCCCGAGGCCGCCAGGGCCGCGGTCGAGGCCTTTCTCGCCCGCGACGAGGTGCTCGTCGAGCGCATGATGAAGCGGGGTCTGCGCACCTTCGACTGCCGCGCCGCCGTGGTCCGTCTGGACGTCGATGACCGGACCGGCGCGCAGGGGTGTGCGATACTGGACGTGGTCGTACGCCATGACACCCCGTCGGTACGACCGGACGACGTGATCACCGGACTGCGCACCCTGTGCGGCCTGCCGATCGAGAAGGCGCCGCTGGCGACCCGCTCGAGCCAAGGGCCGCTGGATGTTCGGACCGGTACGGTCGGCGATCCGCTCGCCACCGGCCGCGACGCACCGTGAGGTGTCGACCGCGGCAGGTCGGGTGGAGAGTCGAGTGACAGGCCTAAGCGCCGTCCTGAGACAGACTTGAGGTCCCACGGGACCATTGACCAGCCCGGTGGGTGGCTGCGCCGCTGCCGGGCGAAGGGGAGCACATGCTCGATCCGAACGACGCGGCCGACACGCCCGAGACTCCCACCGACGACGCCTCCGAGGCGCCGCTGGTCACCACCACCCGCACGCGCCGCCGCGCCGCGGGTCGTCCCGCCGGCCCGCCGGCGGCGGTGTTCGCCCCGCCCGTCGAGGAGGCCCCCGAGCCCGACCCGGTGACCGACGAGGACGAGGACGCCGACGACGAGCAGGACGAGGCCACCGAGGTCGCGCCCAGGGTCTCCACGCTGCCCCCGGTCGGTGCGATGTTCCAGGCGCCGCCGGCCGAGCTGGCGCCCCCGCGCGAGCGCAAGCGGGTCGAGCCGCAGGACGACGCCGACGGCGACCAGGACGACGACGAGGACGGCTCCGGCGACGACGACGGGGGCGAGGGCGGACGCCGCCGGCGCCGCCGCGGAGGACGCCGCCGCCGCAAGAGCGACCAGGACAACGGCGACGACGAGGGCGAGTCCGGCTCCGACGAGTCCGACTCCGAGTCCGGCGACGACGACCAGTCCAGCTCCGGCTCCACCACCACCCGTCGTCGCCGCCGCCGTGCGCGCGCCGGCGAGGGTGCCGAGGGTTCGCCCGACGACCCCGAGAACACCGTCGTCAAGGTGCGTGAGGGCCGTACTGCCGAGGACGAGATCACCGGCGTCACCGGCTCCACCCGCCTCGAGGCCAAGAAGCAGCGCCGCCGCGAGGGCCGCGAGGCCGGCCGCCGCCGGGCGCCCATCGTCAGCGAGGCCGAGTTCCTGGCCCGCCGCGAGGCCGTCGACCGCGAGATGGTCGTGCGCCAGCGCGACGACTACACGCAGATCGCGGTGCTCGAGGACGGCGTCCTCGTGGAGCACTACGTCGCCCGCGAGTCCCAGACGTCGCTGATCGGCAACGTCTACCTGGGCAAGGTGCAGAACGTGCTGCCCAGCATGGAGGCGGCGTTCGTCGACATCGGCGCGGGCCGCAACGCGGTCATCTACGCCGGCGAGGTCGACTGGTCGAACATCCAGAACGGCAAGCAGCGCAAGATCGAGGACGCGCTCCAGCCGGGCCAGACGGTGCTCGTGCAGGTCTCCAAGGACCCGATCGGCCAGAAGGGCGCCCGGCTGACCAGCCAGGTCAGCCTGCCCGGCCGCTTCCTGGTCTACGTCCCGGGCGGCGGCAGCAACGGCATCAGCCGCAAGCTCCCCGAGAACGAGCGCGCGCGCCTCAAGGGCCTGCTCAAGGAGGCCCTGCCCGAGAGCGCCGGCGTGATCGTGCGCACCGCCGCCGAGGGCGCCACCGAGGACCAGCTGCAGCGCGACATCGCCGCGCTGACCGCACGCTGGGAGGACATCGAGAGCAAGGTGGCCGCCGGCAAGGCGCCCCAGCTGCTGTACTCCGAGCCCGACCTGATGATCAAGGTCATCCGCGACCTGTTCAACGAGGACTTCGCGTCGCTCACCATCCAGGGCGACGAGGCCTGGGACATGGTCGCCGGGTACATCGCCCACGTCGCGCCCGATCTCGAGGAGCGCGTCAAGCGCTGGCAGGGCGACGACGACATCTTCGCCGCCCGTCGCCTCGACGAGCAGATCCACAAGGCGCTGGACCGCAAGGTCCACCTGCCCTCGGGTGGCTCACTCGTCATCGACCGCACCGAGGCGATGGTCGTGGTCGACGTCAACACGGGCCGCTTCACCGGCTCGGGCGGCAACCTCGAGGAGACCGTCACCAAGAACAACCTCGAGGCGGCCGAGGAGATCGTGCGCCAGCTGCGCCTGCGCGACCTCGGCGGCATCATCGTCATCGACTTCATCGACATGGTGCTCGAGAGCAACCGCGATCTCGTGATGCGTCGCCTGGTCGAGTGCCTGGGCCGTGACCGTACGCGCCACCAGGTCGCGGAGGTCACCTCGCTGGGCCTGGTCCAGATGACGCGCAAGCGCATCGGCACCGGCCTGCTGGAGTCCTTCAGCCACGACTGCGAGGAGTGCCAGGGTCGCGGCGTCGTCATCCAGGACGCCCCCGTCGAGCCGAAGAAGGACGAGGGCCAGCGTCGCGGGCGTCGCGGCGGTCGCTCGGGCCGCGGCGGTGGCGGCAACGGTGGCAACGGAGGCGGCAACGGCAGCGGTGGCGGACGCCAGCAGCGTCAGGGCAAGGACGAGGAGTCCAGGCCCGAGCCCCAGGCCGAGGAGCCCCAGAGCGAGCAGCCTCAGGCGGAGAAGACGCCGGAACCGCAGCCCGTGACCGAGGCGCCGCAGGCCCAGGAGGCACCCGTTTTGACCGAGGACGGGGCGCCCGAGTAGAATCGACAGTCGGTGCGCTCGGCGCGCCACTCAGACTTTTTTTGCAGGACCCAGTTCAAGACCCAGTCTTTTTCAGTACAGAGTGAGGAATCCCGTGGTGTACGCAATCGTGCGCAATGGCGGCGGCCAGGCCAAGGTCGCGGTCGGCGACGTCATCTCGATCGACCAGGTCCAGGCGACCGAGGGCGACACCGTCCAGCTCGCCGCGGTCATGGTGGTCGACGGTGACCAGGTGACGGCCGGTGCCGACGCCTCCAAGGTCAAGGTCGACGCCGAGGTCATCGGTGGGCTCAAGGGCCCCAAGATCATCATCCAGAAGTACAAGAACAAGACCGGTTACAAGAAGCGCCAGGGTCACCGCCAGAAGTACACCCAGGTCAAGATCACCGGAATCTCCAAGTAAGGGACTGACGACATGGCACACAAGAAGGGCGCAGCCTCCACCAAGAACGGTCGCGACTCCAACGCCCAACGCCTCGGCGTCAAGCGTTTCGGCGGCCAGCTCGTCAACGCGGGCGAGATCATCGTCCGTCAGCGCGGCACCCACTTCCACCCCGGCTCCAACGTGGGCCGTGGCGGCGACGACACGCTCTTCGCCCTCGCCCCCGGCGCGGTCGAGTTCGGCACGAAGCGCGGCCGTCGCGTCGTGAACATCGTTCCGGGGCAGTGACGCGCAGATCTTCCTGAGGAGGGCGGTCCGCTGATGCGGGCTGCCCTCTCTCTTTTTTCCCACCCACCGTCCAGGAGAACCCATGGCGATCCCCTCGTTCGTTGACCAGGTCACCCTGCACGTGTCCGGAGGCAACGGCGGCAACGGCGTCGCCTCGGTCCACCGGGAGAAGTTCAAGCCGCTCGGCGGTCCCGACGGCGGCAACGGTGGTCACGGCGGCGACGTCATCCTCGTCGTGACGCCCGACGTCACCACGCTGATCGACTACCACCACGAGCCCCACCGCAAGGCCACCAGCGGCGCGCCCGGCGCGGGCTCGAACCGCAACGGCGCCAACGGCGAGGACCTCGTCCTCAAGGTTCCGGACGGCACCGTCGTGCGCGACGCGAACGGCGAGGTCCTGGCCGACCTGGTCGGCGCCGGCACCGAGCTCGTCATCGCGGCCGGCGGCCGCGGCGGGCTCGGCAACGCCGCGCTGGCCTCCAGCAAGCGCAAGGCCCCCGGCTTCGCGCTCAAGGGCGAGCCGGGCGAGGAGCGCACGGTCACCCTCGAGCTCAAGGTCGTGGCCGACATCGGCCTGATCGGCTTCCCCTCGGCCGGCAAGTCCAGCCTGATCGCGTCGCTGTCGCGGGCCCGTCCCAAGATCGCCGACTACCCGTTCACCACGCTGGTGCCCAACCTCGGTGTCGTGCGTGCGGGGGAGACCACGTTCACCGTGGCCGACGTCCCCGGCCTCATCGAGGGCGCCAGCGAGGGCCGCGGCCTCGGTCACGACTTCCTGCGCCACGTCGAGCGCTGTGCCGCCCTCGTGCACGTGATCGACTGCGCCACCGTCGAGCCCGGTCGCGACCCGCTCACCGACCTCGACATCATCGAGGCCGAGCTGGCCCGCTACGGCCAGTACGCCGGCGTCGACTTCTCCGACCGGCCCCGCCTCGTGGCGCTGAACAAGACCGACGTCCCCGACGCCGCCCAGATCGCCGAGTTCGTCATCGGCGAGCTGCGCGAGCGCGGCCTGCGGGTGTTCGAGGTCTCGGCCGCGAGCCACGCCGGCCTGCGCGAGCTGTCGTTCGCGATGGCCGAGATCGTCGCCGCCCGTCGCGCCGCCGAGCCCCACCGCGAGGCCACCCGCATCGTGCTGCGCCCGCCGGCGCCCTCGGGCGTGGGCCGCGAGTTCGAGGTCCGCAGGATCGACGGCCGCTGGCACGTCATCGGCGAGAAGCCCGCTCGCTGGGTGCGTCAGACCGACTTCAGCAACGACGAGGCCGTCGGCTTCCTCGCCGACCGGCTCAACCGGCTCGGCGTGGAGGACCACCTGCTGTCCCTCGGCGCGACCGCCGGCGACGACATCGTCATCGGTGCCGCCAACGAGCTCGAGCTGGGTCGCGACGAGGTCGTCTTCGACTTCGATCCCACGATCACCGCGGGCGCCGAGGTGCTCGGCCGCCGCGGCGAGGACCTGCGCCTCGACCAGAGCAACCGCCGCACGAACCAGGAGCGTCGTGAGCTGCTGGCCGCGCGCCGTGCCTGGGAGCTGGAGGCCGTCGCGCTGCGCGCCGAGGGCCGCGAGCCCGAGCCGTTCGACCCCAGCACGATCATCCCGGACTGGACGATCGGTGAGGAGTACCCCGGCGACGACGAGCTCGACGAGGACGAGCAGTGAGGGTCGTCGTCAAGGTCGGCTCGTCGTCGCTGACCACCCCCGACGGTCATCTCGACCCCGACAGGATCGGCACGGTGGTCGACGCCGTCGTCACCGTGAGGGCGCGCGGTGACGAGGTCGTCCTGGTGTCCTCGGGTGCCATCGCCGCGGGACTCGGCCCGCTGAACCTGCCGCGGCGCCCCCGCGACCTGCCCACGCAGCAGGCCGCGGCCGCCGTGGGCCAGCGCGCGCTCATCGCGCACTACTCGGAGTCGTTCGCGGCGGCCGGGCTCGTGGTGGGCCAGGTCCTGCTCACGGTCGACGACGTCAGCCGGCGCAGCCACTACCGCAACGCCCACCAGACCTTCGCGAAGCTCCTCGAGCTCGGAGTGGTGCCGGTGGTCAACGAGAACGACACCGTGGCCACGTCCGAGATCCGCTTCGGCGACAACGACCGGCTCGCCGCGCTCGTGGCGCACCTGGTGCACGCCGACGAGCTCCTGCTGCTGTCCGACGTCGACGGCCTCTACACCGGACACCCCGACCTGCCCGACTCCCGGCCCATCCGCGAGGTGCGCTCGGAGGCCGACCTCGCCGGCATCGACGTGGCCCGGGTCGGCTCGGCCGTCGGCACGGGCGGCATGGTGACCAAGCTCGAGGCTGCACGGATCGCCACGGCGGCCGGCATCCCGGTGCGGCTCACGTCGGCCGCACGTGCGGTGGAGGCCGTGGAGGGCGAGTCCGTCGGCACCCTGTTCACGCCCACCGGCAAGCGCCGCGCGGCGCGGCTCATGTGGCTCGCGCACGCCAGCGAGACCCGCGGGCGCCTCGTGCTCGACGCGGGCGCGCGACGCGCCCTGGTCGAGCGGGGTGCCTCCCTGCTGGCCGCCGGCATCGTGGCCGTCGAGGGCGACTTCGCGGCGGGCGACCCGGTCGACGTGGTCGACCCCGAGCACGTCGTGATCGCCCGCGGGCTGGTGAACTTCGACAGCGACGAGCTGCCCGAGATGTTGGGGCGCTCCACCGCCGACCTGGCGGCCGAGCTGGGTCCCGAGCGGGAGCGCGAGGTCATCCACCGCGACGACCTCATCCTCATGTCCTGAATCAGGACCCCTTGCCACGGACTCACCACCAGTGACACGGTCGAGTCACGGGAGGTGGACCGATGTCCGCACCGCAGCCCAGCAAGGTCGTCATGGAGCTGCGCGTGCACGGCGTCCGCGGCACGCCGACCGACTCGATGCTGGGCGTCCCGCCAGAGGACGTCGTCCAGGTGGCCGGCGACCGGCTCACCGGCTTCTACCGCATCGCCGGCGGCGCCGACCCGCCGCTGCGCACCCTTCCGGCAGGCCTGTCCCTCGAGGCGTACTCGTGGGGTGAGCTGACCTCGGGCGTGCGTGGGGTCCTCGGCTGGGTCACGCGCGTGCTGTGGCTCGTGCTGCTGCCCTTCGCGCTGGTCAATCTCGCGTTCTGGGCGCGCACGCAGGCCGGCGAGGACAACGGCCAGGCCCGGTGGGGCATGCGTGCGGTCCGGGTCAGCGCCGTGATCCTGACCGTGATCGCCATGCTCACCGTGAGCTTCATCGCGATCGACCTCGTCGCGTGGCAGTGCTTCCGGGCGAACGCGATCGCGTGTCCCGTGCTGCCCGACTGGATGGACCGGATCGCCGGACTGTCCGCGGGGGCGCGCATCGCCGTGATGTCGCTGGTGCCGCTCGGCGCGCTGCTGGCGCTCGTCGCCCTGTCGTTCCAGAGCCTGGCGCGGTACGAGGCCGCGGTGCACGAGACCGAGGTCACGATGACCGACGCGGAGCGGGCCGAGCCGCGCGCCAGCATCCTGGAGCACCCACTGATGTGGCGCGGGGAGCAGCGCACGCGGCGTCTGCAGCGGCTGCACATCGCCGCCGGACTGACCACGGTGGTGCTCTACACCGGGATCCACATGCTCGTCCGGGGGAGTGGGGGTTGGCTGTGGCCCACCACGCTCGCGGCCGCGCTCATCATGGTGCTCGTGGTGCTGCGCACCATGACGGTCGACGAGGACGACCTCGAGTACCGCGACGAGCCGAACCTGGGCCGGCTCACGCGCCGGGTGTTCCCGTGGACCGGACCGGGGCGCCTGATGCGACGGCTGCCGCTGGACATCCTGGCGTGGACGGCCCTGGGCGTGGTGGTGGCGCACCTGGCGGCGCTGTGGACCGCAGAGCTCTCCTTCGCCAAGCAGGAGCTCGCCTGGTACGGCTCGAACCTGTGGTTCATCGGACTCTTCGTCCTGCTCACGGTGGTCCACGTCATCGTGTTCGTGGGTGGCCGCGTGCGCCTGCGGTGGACCTTCGTGGTGGTGCTCGCGATGGTCGCGCTGGTGGTGTCGGGCTGGTTCGTCCCGGCCGGGTGGCTGGCGGTGGAGACCCTCGCGGCGTGGGGCCTGCTGCTGTTGTTCCACCGCAACCGCAGCCGGCTGGCCGGGAACCGGTGCGTCGCGTGGGGTGGTGCCGGTGCGTCCGTGATGCTGGGCGCGGCCACGATGGTGGCACTGCTGTTCACGTCCGCCGGGGCGGTCGCCGCCTCGAACTTCCTCAACGGCGACTCGCAGACCGTGGCCGACCTCATCACCGTCCGGAACGAGCGCTCGCCGGTGTCGGCACAGGGCGAGCCGCGGCTCGTCGCCGCCGGCGACGTGCGGCTCGACGGTGCCCGCGTGGTCCTGGAGAACGGCGCCGTGCGGGTCACCCACGGCACGGTCCGGACCGACGCGCTCGCACGCGAGAGCGACGGCGTGGCCTCCTACGCGACGGCGTCGACGATGGTCGACAAGGCGGTGCTGCTGCTCCCGCCGGGCACCACCACGGTGCAGCTGGTCGGGTCCTGCTTCGGTCGCGGTGACGACCCCGCCTACCCCGCGCAGGAGCCGTGCACCGGTGAGTCCAAGGGCTTCCGCACGGCGGGTGCGCTCGACGTGTCGCCCTCGTGCATCCTCGATCGAGCCCTCGTGCCGTGCCTGCGGGTCGTGGCCGCCGACGGCAGGGTGGCGCTCAAGGTCAACGACCCGCCGCAGACGCCGCTCGTCGTGCCGCAGGTGCTGGTGTGGACCCCGCTCATGCTGTCGTCGATGCTCGTCCTCGGCGGTGTGCTGACCGCGGTGATGGTGGTGCTCTACCGGACGAAGGCCGCACCGGCCATCCGCGACCTCGTCCTCGGCGACGATCCCGAGGTTCCCTCGCAGGACCGCGACGGCGTCACGGACGCTCGGGTCGCGGCCGGGCTGGCCCACCGGGTCGAGCGCCTGCTCGACGGCTCGGGCACGCTGACGACGGCTCTGGCACTGACGACGCTGGCGCTCTCCTCGGGCGGGCGAGCCCCGTGGTCGGTGTACCCGGGGCTGCGGGACGTCGCCACGATCTCGCTCTACATCGCCCTGCTGGGCAGCATCGGACTGATGATGGCCGGCGCGCGGGTGCGGCGCTCACCCACGGCCCGTCGCAACGTGGGCATCCTGTGGGACGTCACGACCTTCTGGCCGCGGGCGGCCCATCCCTTCGCGCCGCCCTGCTACGCCGAGCGCGTCGTCCCCGAGATCACGGCGCGGGCCCGCTGGGCGCTGGGGGACGACGACTCGAGCGCCGTGGTGCTGTCGGGACACAGCCAGGGCTCGCTGATCTGCGTGGCGGTGGCCTGCCGGCTCAACGGCCGGGCGAAGCAGCTGAGGCTGCTCACCTACGGCAGCCAGGTGCGCGCCATCTACGGCCGGGTCTTCCCTGCCGCGGCCGGACCCGACGCGCTGGGCTACGTCCCGACGCCGGGAGCGACGGGGCTTCGCGAGGCCTGGCCCGACGTCCCGGACGGGAGGCCGGGCGGTGAGCCGGCCGTCACCGGGCTGCGGTTCCTGCTGGCCCGACCCGAGCACTGGGTGAACCTGTTCCGGCGCGGCGACCCGCTGGGGTATCGCGTCTACTCCGACTGCGACGACCCGGTCTACGACAGGCCGACGCTCGAGGTGCGCCCGAACGGGTCGGGGGATCCCGGGTCGCTCGTGATGACCCACGGTGGCTACCAGCACTCGCCCGAGTACCGGATCGCCATCGCCCAGTGGACCGGCGAGACCGTGCACGTGCCCCCGACGGACCCGACGCTGGCGGTGCCGTTGCCCCCGGCCTGATGCACCAAATCTGAAAAACATTGCACGCGCGCCGCCCATGGGGCAGGATGCGTGACGTGGATCACACGACGCAGGCCATCGTGCGCGCGGCCCGCCACGCGCTGATCGCCGGCGAGCCCGTGGACGTCGGACGTGTGGCGGCCGAGGTCGGGGTGGACCGCAGCACCGTCTTCCGCCGCGTGGGCCGTCGTGACCGCCTCATCGCCGAGGCGCTCTGGGAGACCACCGAGAAGCTCGCGTGGCCTGCCTCCGTCGAGGCGTACCCGCCCGGCACGCCGCACCGCGCCGCCCGCGTCCTGCGGGCCTACGTGCGGTTGCTGATCGACGAGCCGTGGTTCCGCGAGTTCCTGCACCGCGATCCGGCGCGGGCCCTGCGGATCCTCACCACTGCCGAGCTGCCGACGCAGGGGCGCATGCTCGCGCTCGTGACCGGGCTGATCGCGAGCGAGCCGCCAGGACCGGTGGACCTGGCGCCCGACGCCCTGGCCTTCGTGGTGGTCCGCGTCGCGGAGTCGTTCATCTACGCCGACTTGATCACCGGGGCAGCCCCCGACGCCGATGCGGCGTACCGAGTTTTCGTCGCCCTCCTGGGGTGACCGGATGAAGGAGAGAGACATGACCGTTCACGGAGACACCGACCCGCGATTCGACCGGCTGCGCGAGGTCTTCGCCGCCAATCTGGAGTCGGGTGAGGAGCTCGGTGCCGCGATCGCGGTCGACCTCGACGGCGAGACGCTCGTCGACGTGTGGGGTGGGCACGCCGACGTCGCCCGCACCCGCGCGTGGGAGCGGGACACGATCGTCAACGTCTGGTCGACCACCAAGGAGGTCACCGCGCTGGCGATGCTGACGCTGGTCGAGCGCGGACTCGTCGACGTGGACGAGCCCGTGGCCACCTACTGGCCCGAGTTCGCCAAGAACGGCAAGGAGCACGTGCTGGTGCGCCACGTCATGTCGCACACCTCGGGCGTCTCCGGCTGGGACCAGCCCTTCGTCGTGGAGGACATGTACGACCGCGAGGAGTCGACCGCGCGGCTGGCCGCGCAGGAGCCGTGGTGGGAGCCGGGCACGGCCTCGGGCTACCACGCCATGAACCAGGGCCACCTGCTCGGTGAGATCGTCCGGCGGGTGACCGGGCGGACCCTCACGCAGTACGTCGCCGAGGAGATCGCCGGCCCGCTCGGCACCGACCTGCAGATCGGCGCGCAGGAGCAGGACGACGACCGCGTCGCCGAGATCGTGCCGCCCCCGCCGCTGCCGATCGACTTCTCGCAGATCGATCTCGAGTCGCCGATGGCCCGCACGTTCATGGGGCCGATCGCGGACGCGGCCGCCGCGAACACCACCGCGTGGCGTCGCGCCGAGCTCGGCGCCCTGAACGCGCACACGAACGCGCGGGCGCTGGCCCGGACCTTCTCCGTGGTCTCGCGCGGGGGAGAGGTCGACGGGGTGCGGCTGCTCTCACCCGCGACCATCGACGTGATCTTCCGCGAGCAGTCGCGGAACGTTGACCTCGTGCTCGGCGTGCCGCTCCGGTTCGGCATCGGGTTCGCGCTGCCCGAGCCGGCGACCCTGCCCTACATCCCCGAGGGGAGGATCTGCTTCTGGGGCGGCTGGGGCGGATCCCTGACGGTGATGTTCCCGGACCGCGGCCTGACGATCTCCTACGTCATGAACAAGATGGCTCCGGGCATCATCGGCTCGGAGCGCTCCGCGGCCTACGTCAAGGAGATCCTCGCCGCGGTGGGGTGAGCGGTCGAACTAGACTCGCCGCATGGGTACCGAGGTCCGCGAGGCCGCTCTCCGCGCGCGTGACGCCGCGCGCGTGCTGGCACTCGCGACGCGCAAGGACAAGGACGCGGCACTGACCGCGATGGCCGAGGCGCTCGTCGCCGGCACCGACCGCATCGTCGCCGCGAACCGCGACGACGTGGCGGAGGCGAGGGCCGAGGGGACCCCGGAGAACGTGATCGACCGGCTGGCGCTCGACGCCGACCGCGTCGCCGCCTTCGCCCAGGGCGTGCGCGCCATCGCGGCACTGCCCGATCCGATCGGCGAGGTCGTGCGCGGCTCCACACTGCCGAACGGCCTGCAGCTGCAGCAGATCCGCGTCCCCATGGGCGTCATCGGGATGATCTACGAGGGTCGTCCCAACGTCACGGCCGACGCCGCCGCGATCTGCCTCAAGGCCGGCAGCGCGTCGCTGCTGCGCGGCTCCCGCTCGGCCCGCCGGTCGAACGCCGTGATCGTGGAGATCATGCGCGACGCCGTGGCCTCGGCGGGCCTGCCGGCCGACGCGATCCAGGCCATCAGCGCCGAGGACCGCAGCACGTCGACCGACCTGATGACCGCCCGCGGTCTCGTCGACCTGGTGATCCCGCGCGGGGGAGCCGGCCTGATCCGCACGGTCGTCGAGCAGTCCACCGTGCCGGTCATCGAGACCGGCACCGGCAACGTGCACGTCTACGTCGACGCCGAAGCCGACCTCGACATGGCGCTGGACATCGTCCTGAACTCCAAGACCCAGCGCAACAGCGTGTGCAACGCGGCCGAGTCGCTGCTCGTGCACCGTGCGGTGGCCGACGAGTTCCTGCCGCGCGTCGTGAAGGAGCTCCAGCACCGCGGCGTCTCGATCCACGGCGACGAGGCCTTCCGTGCGTTCGACGGCGTCGACGCGGCCACCGAGGACGACTACGCCACCGAGTACCTCGACGCCCAGATCTCGGCGCGGGTCGTCGACTCGGTCGACGAGGCGATCGACCACGTCCGCCGCTACAGCTCGGGCCACACCGAGGCCGTCGTCACGCGATCGCTGGAGGCTGCTCGCCGCTTCACGATGGGCGTCGACTCGGCGGCCGTCATGGTCAACGCGTCCACCCGGTTCACCGACGGCGGCGAGTTCGGATTCGGTGCCGAGATCGGCATCTCGACCCAGAAGCTGCACGCCCGCGGACCGATGGGACTGACCGAGATGACCACCACCACGTACGTGGTGACCGGCACGGGTCAGACGCGCTGATAGATTGTCGCCCATGCTCGATCTGATGCTGGCCGCCGAGGAAGCGGCCCACCACGGCGAGGCCGCCATCAACCCCTGGATCATCGGCGGCATCGCCCTCGGGATCCTGATGGTGCTGCTGCTCATCACCTTCCTCTTCGGATTGGGTCGCGAGCACACCTGAGCATGACCGACCGTCGCCGCCGCATCGGCGTGATGGGCGGCACGTTCGATCCCATCCACCACGGACACCTCGTTGCCGCCAGCGAGGTGCAGTCGTGGTTCGACCTCGACGAGGTCGTCTTCGTCCCCACGGGCCAGCCCTGGCAGAAGTCCGAGCGCCAGGTCTCGCCCACCGAGGACCGTTACCTCATGACCGTCATCGCCACGGCGGCCAACCCGCGGTTCACCGTGAGCCGGGTCGACATCGACCGCCCCGGCCTCACCTACACGATCGACACCCTGCGCGAGCTCGCCGCACGGTACCCCGACGACGACCTGTACTTCATCACCGGCGCCGACGCGATGGCCGCGATCCTGACCTGGCGCGACCACGCCGAGCTGTTCGAGCTGGCGCACTTCGTCGGCTGTACCCGTCCCGGGCACGAGATGGACGAGTCCACGCTCGAGGGACTGCCCAGGGAGCGGGTCACCCTGGTGGAGATCCCCGCCCTGGCGATCAGCTCCACCGACTGCCGCGCACGGGTGCACGGCGGCGAGCCGGTCTGGTACCTCGTGCCGGACGGCGTCGTCCAGTACATCGGCAAGCACCGCCTCTACCAACCCCACGACCCACCGAAGGACCCCTCATGACCGCCACCGATCGCGCGATCGAACTGACGCGGGCCGCTGCACTCGCCGCCGCCGACAAGCAGGCGGCCGACATCATCGCCTTCGACGTCTCGGAGCAGCTGGCCATCACCGACGTCTTCCTGCTGTGCTCTGCCGCGAACCAGCCGCAGATGAACGCCGTGAAGGACGAGATCGAGAAGAAGCTGCTCGAGATCGGCGCCAGGACCATCCGCCGCGAGGGTCAGCGCGAGTCGCGCTGGATCCTCATGGACTACGGCGACATCGTCGTGCACGTGCAGCACTCCGAGGAGCGCGCGTTCTACGCCCTCGAGCGGCTGTGGAGCGACTGCCCGACCATCGACCTGAAGCTGCCGTGAAGCCCGGTTCGAACCCGGGTCGCCGGGTCATCCTGTGGCGCCACGGGCGCACCGAGTGGAACGTCGCCGGCCGCGTCCAGGGCCAGACCGACATCCCGCTCGACGAGGTGGGGCGCCAGCAGGCCGAGGAGGCCGCCGCGCGCCTCGCGTCGCTGCAGCCCGCCCGCATCGTCAGCTCCGACCTGTCGCGCGCCGCGGACACCGCGCGGGCGCTCGCGGCACGTACCGGTCTGGAGGTCGAGCTCGACCCGCGGCTGCGCGAGCTGGCGTTCGGCGCCCGCGAGGGCCTGACGTGGCGCGAGTCGTGGGAGCGCTTCCCCACGGAGATGCAGGCCTGGGCCGACGGCGACGAGACCCGCATCGAGGGTGCCGAGACGCACGCCCAGGCGGGCGCCCGCCTCGACGAGGCCCTGCGCGAGCACATCGAGCAGCTGCCGCTCGGCGAGACGCTCGTCGTGGTCGCCCACGGTGCCGTCCTGCGCACCGGCGCGCTCACCTTCCTCGGGATCGCCGAGCAGTCGTGGCGCCAGTTCGGCGGCCTGTCGAACTGCCACTGGTCGGTGCTGCAGGAGGCCCGGTGGGAGGACATGTCGCAGTGGCGGCTGGCGGAATGGAACTCCGGATCGCTGCCCGAGCCGGTCATGTCCGACGACGAGGCGGACGAACCCGACCCCGGTTTGGGGAAGTCGGGGGCGAGCAGGTAATCTTGTCGAGGTTGTTAGCGGGGCATTGGCGCAGTTGGTAGCGCGCTTCCATGGCATGGAAGAGGTCAGGAGTTCGAATCTCCTATGCTCCACCGGACAGAGGCCGACCCGCCGGGTCGGCCTCTTCTCATGTCCAGTGCGACAGACTTGCCCCATGGCGCGCTACGTGACGTACTCGCAGACCGGCGGACCCGAGGTCCTCGAGCTGCACGAAGGCCCTGAGCCCACCCCCGGCGAAGGCACGGTGGTCGTCGAGGTACGGGCCGCGGGCGTGAATCCGATCGACATCAAGCTGCGGGCGGGCATCCGGCCGTCGCCGCCGTTCGACGAGCCGCGCCGAGCAGGCTTCGACGGCGCGGGCGTCATCTCGGCCGTCGGGCCGGGCGTCGACGGCTGCGGCGTCGGTGACGCCGTGGTCGTGCAGAACACGCAGGGCACCTACGCGACCCACGTCGTGGCGTCCCCGGGGAACCTCACCGCTCTGCCCTCCGGCGTGGACTTCGAGGTCGCCGCCGCGCTGGGCGTGCCGGTCTCCACGGCCTACCAGGTGCTGCGGTCGCTCGGCGTCGAGACGGGCGACCGGCTGCTCCTGCACGGCGGTTCCGGAAGCGTCGGCCAGGCCGTCATCCAGCTGGCGCGCTCCTTCGGGGCCGAGATCGTCGCTACGGCGGGGGAGCGCAACCACGAGCGCCTGCGCGAACTGGGCGCCGTGCCGGTCGCCTACGGCGAGGGTCTGCTGGACCGGCTGCGGGAGGCCGCGCCCGAGGGCTTCACGGTCTCGCTCGACTGCGCCGGCACCGAGGAGGCGCTCGCGACGAGCATGGAGCTGGTCGACCACACGCGGATCGGCACGATCGTGCAGGGCGCGCAGTACCACGAGCTCGGCCTGCAGGCCTGGTCCGGCGGCTCGCCCGAGCCGCTGACCCCCGAGCAGCAGGGATGGCGCGACGAGGCTGTCGCGGCCGTGCTGCCTCTCGTCGCCGCCGGCGCGTTCGAGGTCGAGATCGGGCGGGTCATGCCGCTGGACGACGTCGTCGAGGCGCACCGGATCAGCGAGCGTGGGGCCGTGCGGGGAAAGATCGTCCTCGTCCCCTGAGTCGTCCCCGGCGTCCACAGCCGGCCCACAAGCGAGCCACACCGACCGCTGACGCTGCGTTGGTGTGCTGTTCACATGAACTCGTACCTGGGCTACGCAGCCGATCTCGTCGCCATCACCGTGATGGTCTTCGTCCTGTTCCTGCCGCGCGGCGGCCGTCGCGAGCTGGTGGTGGCCTACCTCGCGGTCAACGTCGGCGTCCTCGCCGTCGCCGCCGTGCTGTCCTCGAGTGGCGTGAGTGCCGGACTCGGTCTCGGGATCTTCGGCGTGCTGTCGATCATCCGGCTGCGCTCGGAGGAGCTCTCGCAGCGCGAGGTCGCCTACTACTTCGTCGCTCTGGCACTCGGCCTGCTGGGAGGACTGGCCCCGGCCGACTCCTGGCTCGCGCCGGGTCTGATGGTGGCGCTGCTGGCGGTGCTGTGGATCGGTGACCACCAGCGGCTCGCGGGTGGTGGTGGCGGTCAGGAGCTCGTCATCGACCGGGCGATCACCGACCCGTCGGAGCTGGCCTCCCACCTCACCGTCCTCCTGGGCG
The DNA here is from genome assembly GCF_054957925.1 of Aeromicrobium sp. JP4. Lineage (NCBI taxonomy): Bacteria > Bacillati > Actinomycetota > Actinomycetes > Propionibacteriales > Nocardioidaceae > Aeromicrobium > Aeromicrobium sp. JP4. The sequence continues at coordinate 1,114,787 of NZ_CM143290.1, read as the reverse complement.
CCGAGCCGGGGAAGATCGAGGTGCGCCGGACCGATCTCGTCAACGACACGACGACGCTCGTCGTTCGTGGCCTGGGCGGCTCCCGATGACCCTCGTGGCCCAGCGGCTGGAGCCGGTCGGGCTCGCCGAGCTGGTGCAGGACGCGGCGCTGCTGACGCGTGTCGACCGCAAGTACCTCGTGCCGGCCGATGCCGTGGAGGAACTGCTGGAGGACGCTCCCGCCGGCACGCGCGAGCTGGAGATCGACGGTCTCCGGACGTTCGCCTACCGCTCGACGTACCTCGACACCCCGGACCTGGCCGCCTACCACCTGGCCGGCCGCGGCCGGCGCCGCCGGTTCAAGGTCCGGTCGCGCGCCTACGAGGACACGGGTACCTGCTGGCTCGAGGTGAAGGTGCCCGGTCCACGAGGCACGACCGCCAAGGAGCGGATCGAGCACCCCGATCCGGGACGGGTGCCGCTCGGGCTCGAGGCCCGGACGTTCGTCGACGCGGCCCTGGCGCGAGGCGGAGTCACCGGCGTGCGCGCCGCCGATCTGGAGCCCGTGGTCGTGACCTCGTACCGCCGGCGAACGCTGCTGCTGCCCGACGGGAGCCGCGTGACGATCGACCTCGACCTCGGGTGGACCGACGAACGCGCGTGTCGCGGGACTCGCCTCCACCGGCCCGGCCTGGCGATCGTCGAGACCAAGAGCCGCTCCAGCCCGTCGGCGTTCGACCGGCTGCTCTGGCGTCGCGGGCACCGACCCACCACCCTCTCGAAGTTCGCGGTCGGTCTGGCCGCGCTCGACCCCGACCTGCCGCCCCTGAAGTGGGCGCGAACCCTCAAGGAGATCCGATGACCACCCCGAACTGGAAGCGTCGCGTCGCGGCGTCCACCGCCGCCGCCGGACTGCTGCTGCTCGCTGCCTGCGGAGGTGGTGACGAGGCGTCGCAGGACGTGACGACCGGGGCCGTGACGGCCCAGCAGGCCCTCGCCGACAACGTCGCCCCGCACGCGAACCGCGACGACGCCGAGGACGCCGCGCAGTACGACGCGGCGAGCGCGATCAGCATCACGCTGGCCGACGGCGCGTCCACGACGTCGGACGACGCTGCTGTGGCGATTGACGGCGACACCGTGACGATCGGCGCGGCGGGGACGTACGTCCTCACGGGCTCGCTCGACGACGGCCAGGTCGTGGTCGCCAGTGAGGGCGACGGTGAGGTGAAGCTGGTGCTCGACGGCGTCGGCATCACCTCGGAGGCCGACTCGCCGCTGGTGGTCACGCAGGCGGATGAGACGACCGTCGTCCTCGCCGAGGGGTCGCAGAACACGCTCGCCGACGGCGCGGACTCCGCGGCCGACGACGAGGAGGAGGACGCCGCGAACGCGACGCTGTGGTCCTCGGACGACCTCACGATCGCGGGTGACGGCGCGTTGACCGTGACCTCACAGGCAGCCGACGGGATCACGGCCAAGGACGGCCTCGTCGTGCTGGGTGGCGAGATCAGTGTCGAGGCTGGCGACGACGGCATCCGCGGCAAGGACTACCTGGCACTCGACGGTGGGAGGATCTCGATCACGGCCGGGGGCGACGGGCTGAAGTCCGACGACGACACCGACGCGGGCACGGGGTACGTCCTGCTCGACGGTGCCGCGGTGACCGCGGACGTCGGCGACGACGGGGTCTCGGCCACCACGGACGTGCTGGTGGCATCGGGCTCGCTGGACGTCACCGCGACGGCGCCGTCGACCGAGGAGGACCCCTCGCCGAAGGGCCTCAACGCAGGCGCGGTGGTCGCGATCTCCGGCGGTGACGTCGTCGTCGACGAGTCCGAGGAGGCCGTCCAGGGCACGGTCGTCAGCATCACCGACGGCACGGTGGACCTCACGGCGACCGACGACGGGATCAATGCGTCCAGCGGATCGGGAGAGTCGATGGCGGCCGAGGACGGGGTCGAGCTGGTGATCTCGGGTGGCACGGTCACGGTCGACGCCGAGGGCGACGGTCTGGACTCCAACGGGACGACCACGATCACCGGTGGAACCGTCGTCGTCGACGGTCCCACTCGGGACGGCAACGGCGCGCTCGACGCCGCAGGGGGCACCGTCGTCCAAGGTGGCTCCCTGCTCGCGGTCGGCAGCGGTGGGATGGCCGAGGCCCCGACGGAGAGCTCGAAGCAGGGTTGGCTGCAGGCGAGTCTGGGCACTGCAGCGGCCGGCGCGACGGTCACCGTGCTCGACGCGGACGGAAACGAGGTCGCGACGCACACGCTGGCGAAGGCCGCCGGGAACCTCCTGGTCGCCGGCGACGACATCGAGACCGGCGCGTCCTACACGGTGCAGGTCGACGGCGAGGAGGTCGCCTCCGTCACCGCCGGCGAGAGCACCGGGGGCGGGATGCAGGGCGGACGCGGCGGGGGAGGTCCCGAGGGCGGGCCCGGCGGCGACATGGCGCCGCCTGAGCGTCAACGCTGAGTTCACGCGACGTTCAGCCGGGGGCGGCCCGGCGTTGGCGCGAGGCCGACACAGTGACGCCCGTGTCACGTTCCCTCGCAGCCCTCGCCGGCGCCGCCGTGCTGGCCACGGCCCTCCCGCTCCTGTCCACCTCGGTCGCCGACGCGGCCCCCGAGAAGTCGTTCCACCGCCTCGCGACCTACCCGGTGTTCCAGAACGTGCCCCCGGGCACGCCGGCCTCGGCCGAGACCGTCGCCGAGATCTCCGCGGTGTCCGACGACGGCAGGACGCTCGTCTACACCGACGCCCTCGGCAAGCGCATCGGCTTCCTCGACATCAGCGACCCCTCGAACCCGCGCGGTGACGGCTCGCTGTCACTGGAGGAGCTCGGCGACGCCGACGACCAGCCCACCTCGGTGAGCATCGTCGGGAAGTACGTCCTGGTCGTCGTGGACACCTCGGCGTCCTTCACCGAGCCGAGCGGCCGCCTGGACGTCGTGCGGCTGTCCGACGGCGTCCGCGTCCGGAGCATCGACCTGGCCGGTCAGCCCGACTCGATCGCCCTCGACGCCAAGAAGTCCGTCGCGGCCATCGCGATCGAGAACCAGCGCGACGAGGACTTCACCCCCGCCGGCCGCGCGAAGGGCGACCTGCCGCAGGCCCCGGGCGGCTTCGTGCAGCTGCTCGACCTCGAGGGCGGCCCCGCCGACTGGAGCCTGCGCCGCGTCGACCTCGACGCGGACACGCTGGCGGCGGCCGGGATCGCCGAGCCGACCGACCCCGAGCCCGAGTACGTCTCGATCAACGGCAAGGGCACGCTCGCCGTGACCCTGCAGGAGAACAACGGGATCGTCCTGATCGACACCGCCACCGGCGAGGTCACGAAGGCCTTCAGTGCGGGCTCGGTCGACCTCACGGGCATCGACGCGAAGAAGGACGGAAAGATCTCGCTGACCGACTCGCTGCCGTCGGTCGTGCGTGAGCCCGACGCGATCGCGTGGATCGACGACGACCACCTGGCCACCGCGAACGAGGGCGACTGGAAGGGCGGGAGCCGTGGCTGGACCGTGTTCGACACCGATGGCGACGTCGTGTGGGACGCCGGCAACACCTTCGAGCGCCTCGCCGTGAAGCACGGCCTGTACAACGACGATCGCGCCGCGAAGAAGGGCTCCGAGCCCGAGGGCCTGGCGGTCGCCGAGTTCGACGGCACCAAGTACGCCTTCGTCGGCTCCGAGCGCAGCAACTTCGTCGCCGTCTACGACATGCGCGACCCTGCGAAGCCGGAGTTCGTCCAGGTGATGCCGACGACCAACGGACCCGAGGGCCTGCTGCCGATCCCGTCGCGCGGCCTGTTCGCCGTCTCCAGCGAGACCGATGACGCGAGCGTCTCCGTGCGCGCCACGGTCGGGCTCTACGCATGGAAGCCCGGGAAGGCGACCTTCCCGTCGATCGTCTCCGAGGACAAGGGCGGCGACCCGATCGGCTGGCAGGCGCTCGGCGCGCTGACCGCCGATCCCACCGACGCGAGCACGCTGTGGACCGCCGCCGACACGGTGGTCAAGAACGGCACCCTCTACCGGGTCGACGTCTCCGCCTCCCCGGCGCGCATCACCGACACGGTGGCCGTGACCGAGGGCGGGGCGCCCGCGCCGCTCGACATCGAGGGCCTGTTCAAGCGTCCGCAGGGCGGCTTCTGGCTGGCCTCGGAGGGCGCCACCGGCCCCGCGAACGTGCTCGTGCGCACCGACGACGCCGGCGCGGTGCAGGAGCGCGTGAGCCTGCCCGCCGACATCACGGCCAAGCTCGGCAAGTGGGGCCTCGAGGGCGTCACCGCCACGACCGACGCCGCCGGGGAGCACGTCTGGTTCGCCCTCCAGCGCCCGCTCACGGGTGAGGACGTCGCGCGGATCGGCCGCTACGACGTCGCGGACCAGAGCTTCCACTGGTTCGGCTACGAGCTCGAGAACCCGCTGCGCGGCAGTGGCGACTGGGTCGGCCTGTCCGAGATCACGGCGATCGACGCCGACACGTTCGCGGTCATCGAGCGCGACAAGCTGAACGGCCCGGCTGCGCGCAACAAGCGCATCTACACCGTGACGATCCCGAAGGACTCCGCCGAGGAGTTGCCGATCCTGGACAAGCGCCTCGCGATCGACGTCCTCCCGCACCTGCGGGAGACACAGGGCTGGACGCAGGAGAAGCTCGAGGGCTTCACGATCGCGGCGGACGGCCAGCTGTACGGCGTCACCGACAACGACGGGCTCAAGGACGCCACGGGCGAGACCGTGTTCCTGCGGCTCGGAAAGGCGGCCGACGCGTTCAAGCAGGAGGTCGCCACGACGACGGGCCTGCGACTCTCGGCCTCGCGGGCCGAGTACGCGCAGCGGATCACCGCGACGGTCTCGGTCGGGGGAGCGCCTGCGGGCGCGGTCGAGCTGCGCGACGGCGCGAAGGTCGTCGCTCGCGCCAAGGTCGCCGGTGGCAAGGCCACCGTCACGCTGCCGAGGCTTGCGGTCGGGCGCCACAGCCTGACGGCACGGTTCACCGGGTCTGCGCTGGCGGCGGCCTCGACCAGCACGCCGGTGGCCGTCACCGTCGTGAAGACCTCGAGCCGCACCTCCCTCGCGGTCAAGCGAGCGGTGAAGCGCTTGAAGCCCGTCAAGGTGGTCGCGACGGTCCGCGCGGCGGGTCACCAGCCCACCGGCAAGGTGCGCTTCATGGCGGGCTCGAAGGTCCTGAAGACGGTGCGGCTGACGAACGGCAAGGCCGTTGCGACGGTGAAGCTCCGCTCCAGCCAGCGGATCCGCGCGGTCTACCTCGGCTCGGCCCAGACGAAGGGCTCGACTTCGGCACGAACCGCGGTCACCGTCAGGCCATAATGGGCTGATGCCCAAGATCTCCGCGCCCACGGTCGGCGCGCACCGCGAGGCGCAACGCGCCGCGCTGGTGCGCGCCGCCGAGGACGTCCTGCGGGAGGACGGCATCGCGGGGATCAAGCCGGGCACCGTCACCGAGCGCGCCGGGATGTCGCGGTCGAGCTTCTACGACTACTTCCCGTCGAAGGACGACCTGCTCGTCGCCGTGGCGATCGAGGCGTTCGACCGGTGGAACCGGGGCCTCGACGAGTCGATGGCGCAGGTCGAGCCGGGCCTCCCGCGCCTGCGCGCCCTCGTCGACGCCACGATGCGGATGACCGCAGACGGCCACCATGGCCTCGCCGGTGCGCTCCGCCAGGCCGATCTCTCGCCGACGCGCTTCGACGACCTCATGGTCCTGCACGACGCGCTCATGCGGCCGGTCGCCGAGGTCCTTGCGGAGCTCGGGATCCCGGACCGCTTCGTCCATCTCGTCCAGGGTGCGCTCGGGTCGGGGGTCCAGCTCATCGAGCACGGCGCCGATGCCGGGACGACCGCCGACGACGTGTTCGCGATGCTCACGACGGGACTGCCCCGGGACTGACGCGTTGGGAGCGTCTGACACACTGTCGGTATCTTCCCGACACAGTGTCGGGACGTTCTGACCCCGAGGGATGTGCATGTTCCTAGCGCTGCGCGAGCTGCGGTTCGCCCGTGGCCGATTCGCCCTGATGGGTGCGGTGATCTCGCTGATCTCCGTGCTCGTCGTCCTGCTCTCCGGACTGTCCACCGGACTCGTCAACGACGGCGTCTCCGGGCTGAAGGCCATGCCGGTCACCGCGTTCGCCTTCGACGAGGGGACGATGAAGGACAACGCGTTCAGCCGCTCGATCATCGAGCCCGACCAGCTCGCCCCGTGGCGTGACGCCGACGGCGTCGAGGCCGCCGAGCCGCTGGGTGTGAGCATCGTCAACAGCACGACCGATGCGGGGAAGCAGGTCGACCTCACGCTCTTCGGCGTCGACCCGGACGGCTTCCTGGCTCCGGCCACGTCGAGCGGTGACGGCATCGCCGGCGTGAACGGGATCGTCGTGTCCGAGACGCTCGCCGACGACGGGGTCGAGATCGGCACCGTCGTGACGCTCGACCGGATCGACGTGGAGCTGACCGTCGTCGGCTTCACCGAGGGCCAGGCCACCTTCGGCCACGTCGACGTGGCGTACCTGCCGCTGGAGACCTGGCAGCTCATCGCCTCGAACTCCGTGCAGCCCGGCCCGCCCACGCAGGCCACCACCGCCGCCGCGGACTACCCCCTGTTCAGCGCCATCGCCGTGCAGGCGCAGGACGGCGCGGAGGTCGACCTCGCCGCAGCCGACCGCGCCGCCGGGACGACGAGCATGACGCTCACCGAGTCGTTCAACGCCTCGCCGGGCTACGAGGCCGAGACGATGACCCTCAGCATGATCCAGGTCTTCCTCTACGTGATCTGCGCGCTCGTCGTGGGCGCCTTCTTCACCGTCTGGACGATCCAGCGCGCCGGCGACCTCGCCGTGCTGCGAGCGATGGGCGCGTCCAGCCGCTACCTGCTGCGCGACAGCCTCGCTCAGGCGACCGTCGTCCTTCTGGTCTTCACCGGCATCGGAGTCGCGGCCGGAGTCGCGATGGGCGCCGTCATGCCGGACACCATGCCGTTCGAGCTCGAGGCCGGACCGATCGCCGTCGCTTCCGCGCTGACCATCGTGCTGGGTCTGCTCGGCGCCGCCGTCTCCGTCCTGCGCATCACCCGGATCGATCCACTCGCCGCGCTGGGAGGCCGTCGATGAACACCCACACCCCCGCCCTGGAGATCGTCGACGCCACCTTGGAGCTTGGCGACGGCGACTCGCGCGTCCGCGCCCTCGACGCGGTCTCGCTGACCGTGCAGCCCGGTGAGTTCGTCGCGATCGTCGGCCCGTCGGGCTCGGGCAAGTCCTCGCTGCTGGCCGTTGCGGGTGCGCTGTCCCACCCGGACTCGGGCTCGGTCCGCGTCCACGGCACCGATCTGGCCACCCTCTCGAAGGGCGCCGCCGCGCGCTTCCGGCTGGCGCACGTCGGCTTCGTCTTCCAGTCGGGCAACCTGCTGCCCGCGCTCACGGCCGCCGACCAGGTGCGGCTGGCGGGTCGGCTCGCCGGAAGCCGCCGGGTCGACCCGACGGCCGTGCTCGACGCGGTGGGCATGGCCCATCGCGCGAAGCACCGCCCGGGCCACCTGTCCGGCGGCGAGCGCCAGCGCGTGGGCATCGCTCGTGCCCTGGTGAACGATCCGAGCCTCCTGCTGGTCGACGAGCCCACGGCGGCGCTCGACCGGCGCCGCAGTCACGAGGTCGTGCAGCTGCTCGCCGATCGCGCTCGCGACGCGAACGTCGCCGTGGTCATGGTGACCCACGACCACGACGTCCTCGAGCACTGCGACCGAGTGCTGGAGATGGTCGACGGATCTCTGACAGGGTTGGCGCATGCTGCCCGAAGGATGGATCCCGCACCGCCGCGCTGACGGCGAGGTGGTCGGGTGGATCGAGCTCGACGGTGACGACATCGCCGCGTTCGACCTCCTCGGCCGCCGCGCCACGCCCCCGGGCGTCGACTGGCACGAGGCCGAGCAGGCGCTCGACGAGCGGGGCATCGGCTACCTGGCCGACCAGTACACGCTGACGACGCCCGAGGGCGATCACCTGACCGTGCGCATCGGTGAGGCCACGACCGAGCAGGTCACGGTCGTGGAGGACGAGTTCGGCGGCGCTTCAGTGATCGGTGCCGATCCCGCGACCCACGTCCTCCCGTTCCCCGTGCCGGAGGACGTGCTGCGGACTCGCTGATCCCGTCTCAGGACAGGCTGAGCCGCATCAGCACCCGCGGGAACCGGTTGAGCACGGAGTCCGTGTCGGCGGCCTTGGTGAAGCCGGCTCGCTCGAACAACGCGCGCGTGCCGACGTAGGCCATCGTCAGGTCGACCTTGGCCCCGTCGTTGTCGACGGGGTAGGCCTCCACGGCCGGCGCCCCCTGGGAACGGGCATACTCCACGGCGCCCTCGATGAGGTGGTGCGCGATGCCCTGTCCCCGGTGCCCGGGACGCACGCGCATACACCACAGGCTCCAGACGCCGAGGTCGTCGACGTGGGGGATCTTGCGGTTCGTCGCGAACGAGGTGTCCGCACGCGGGTGGATCGCGGCCCAGCCGACCACCTCGTCACCGTCGTACGCCAGGACGCCGGGCGGGCCCTGCTGCATCAGCTCGCGGACGTACTCGCCGCGCGCCTCGCGGTGCAGCTCACGGTTGACCTTCCCCGGGACGCGATAGCTGAGGCACCAGCACGACTCGGCATCGGGCCGCTTGGGCCCCACCATCGTGCGGACGTCGTCGAACTTCGTGGCCGGACGAACCTCGATCGTCATGCGTCGAATGACATCAGATGACGGGGACGTTGGCCAGCGCCGCCTGCAGGTCCGCGTCCGACAGCGGATCGTCCTCGAGGCGACCGTTGAGGTACGAGTCGTAGGCGCCCAGCTCGAGCAGGCCGTGGCCCGACAGGCCCACGACGATGACAGGCTCGGTGCCCTGCTCCGTGGCCTCCAGCGCGCCACGGCGCGCCTGGGCCAGCGCGTGGGACGACTCTGGCGCGGGCACGATGCCCTCGGTGCGCGCGAACTCGACCGCGCTGTCGAAGCACTCGCTCTGGTGCAGCGCCACCGCCTCGACGAGTCCTTCGTGCACGGCATGGGAGACCAGCGGCGCCATCGCGTGATAGCGCAGGCCACCGGCGTGGATCGGCGAGGGCACGAAGTCGTGGCCGAGCGTGTACATCTTCATCAGCGGGGTCATGCCACCCGTGTCGCCGAAGTCGTACCGGTACTCGCCGCGGGTCAGGGTCGGGCACGAGGACGGCTCGACGGCCAGGATCCGCGGGGACTGGTTCCCGGCCAGCTTCTCGCGCAGGAACGGGAAGGTGAGGCCGGCGAAGTTCGAGCCGCCGCCGGCGCAGCCGATCACCAGGTCGGCACCGGACTCGCCGGCCATGGCGAGCTGCTTGAGCGCCTCCTCACCGATGATCGTCTGGTGCAGCAGCACGTGGTTGAGGACCGAGCCCAGCGCGTACTTGATGGTCTCGTCCTGGGCGGCGACCTCGACGGCCTCGCTGATCGCGATGCCGAGCGAGCCGGTGTGGTCCTCGGGCAGGGAGCGCCCGAACTCCGTCAGGCGGCTGGGGGAGCGGTGGACCTTGCCGCCGAAGACCTCGATCAGCGTGCGGCGCTGCGGCTTGGTGTCGAACGAGGCGCCGACCTGCCAGACCTCGCACTCGAGCCCGAACAGCGAGCAGGCATAGGCCAGCGCGGTGCCCCACTGACCGGCTCCGGTCTCGGTGGTCAGTCGCTTGATGCCGTGGATCGCGTTGTAGTAGACCTGCGGCACGGACGTGTTGGTCTTGTGCGAGCCGGCCGGCGAGACGCCCTCGTACTTGTAGTAGATCCGGGCGGACGTGCCGAGGGCCTTCTCCCAGCGACGGGCGCGCACGAGCGGCGACGGCCGGTACTGGCGGTACACGTCGCGGACCGGCTCGGGGATCTCGACGAAGCGCTCGGAGGTGACCTCCTGCGCGATCAGCTCGGGCGGGAACAGCGCGGCGAGGTCGTCGGGGCCGACCGGCTGGTGCGTTCCGGGGTGCAGCGGCGGAGGCGGCGGCGTGGGGAAGTCCGGGACGATGTTGTACCAGTGCGTAGGCATGTCGGACTCGGAGAGCACGAACCTGATCTGATCGGTCACGCGGCGAGCCTAGTGGCGCGATAGACCACGGGAGCACCCCGCAGGTAGGACTCGGCGAACTGCACCGGGGGCCTGAGGTGGCGCCGGTCGAGGTGGTCGTGGGACTTCATGTTGTGGTGCCGGCGGCACAGCGATCTCAGGTTCTCGGCGGAGGTGGTGCCGCCGCGGTCGTACGCCAGCTCGTGGTCGAGGTCGGTTTCCCTGATGTCGGCCTGACATCCGGCGACCCGACAGGTGCCGTCGCGCCAGCGCAGTGCCTCGCGCAGTGAGTCGCTGGGCTGGTAGCCGAGCTTCGTGGTGTCCATGACGTTCCCGAGCGGGTCGAGCACGAGCCGGCGCAGGAGAGTGTGCTCGCTGGTGACGAGCTCGCGCGCCCACTGCGCGGGGACCGGCTCGCGGTCGCCGCGGGTGAATCCGGCGCCGGTGGTGAGGCCGATCAGGTCGGTGGCGTCGATCGTGATGGCGACCTCGGCCCGGATGTCGGTGGAGGTGCCCTCGCTGCACGTGAGCCAGTGGGCGACGAGGTCGGCCTGCTTCTGGTCGCGGGTGCGACGGTCGCGCTCGCCGGTCTCGGGGTCGATCTTGGGTAGCGCCTTGGCCGCGGCACGCAGGCGGTTGCCCACGGCGACGGCGACGCCGGTGGGCAGCAGTGCGCTGAGCCAGGAGGTGCCGTCGTCGTTGTGGGAGATCTCGACCTGGCGCTGCTCGGTGGCGCGAGCCGCCTCGTCCTCGAACTGCTCGGGCTCGAGCCGGGCCCGCAGCCGCTTCAGCCAACTGCGCAGCTCACCCGGCGTGTGCTCGGCCGCGTATCCGACGGCCGTCTGGTCGAGGGCCTCGATCGCCTCGGGGGAGCGGAGCTTCGCCACGGTGTCGGCGATGAGGCCGACGCGGCGCGCATCGAGCACGCCGTCGCGGAACGCGTCCCAGACGGCGGGAGTGCGGTCGCGGACCTCCTCGCCCTGCACGACGATCCGCCAGACCGAGTTCTCGGTGATGCCGAGCAGCTGAGCGATCTCGAGCGCGATCCCGCGCCGCGCGAGCTCCTTGCCGAGCGGCACCTCGTCACCGGAGTCGATCCTGCGGATCTCCCGCTCACGATGCGTGAGCACGAGGTTCCACTCCGCGAACTCCGCCCGTGCCCGCGCACGCCGCACCTCGATGAAGGCGTCTGCTGCGGGCGAGGTCATGTCGACCAGTCTAGAACGGGTGTTCGACAAACGGGCCGAAAATGTTGGGCCTTCTCGTCAGGTGAGACTGCGGGCCGGCGGTCGCGAGGCCATCAGGATCGCCGCGACGACCGGCAGCGTCAGCAGGGCCGCCACGCCGCTCAGCGCACCGAAGCTCCACAGCGCCACCACCACGCCGGCCACGAGTCCACCGGCCGCGCCGGCGAGGTTCATCGTCAGGTCGCTGAACCCCTGGACAAGAGGCCTGACCTCGGCGTCGACGCTGCGCGTGAGCAGGGCGGCGCCCGCGATGACCGACATCGACCAGCCGACGCCCAGCAGCACCAGGCCGACCGTGATCTGCACGTTGGACTCCCCGGCCGTGCCGGCGATGCCGCACGCGAGGATCAGTACCGCCTGGCCCATCAGGATCGTGGGCTCGGCACCCCAGCGGTCGGTCATCCAGCCGAAGAGGGGCGAGAGGGCGAACATGCCCGCGATGTGCAGGCTGATGGTGAAGCCGATGATCGACAGCGAGGCGCCGTGGCCCGACATGTGCACCGGGGTGAGCGCCATGACCGCCACCATGACCGCGTGCGACAGGGCCACCGAGGCGATCGCGACGGCGGTGGTGCCGCGGACGTGGGGGAGTGCGGCGGCGATCCGCGGCGGGGGCGGGGCGGCGGCGTCGCGACGGTCGAGCGGATCGGGTCGCAGCAGCAACCACGTCAGCAGCCCGGCGCCCGTGAACGCGACGGCGGAGAACACCTGCGGACCGGCGAGCTCGGGGATGCCGAGGGCGCGGGCCACGGAGGCACCCGGACCCGTGAGGTTCGGGCCGGCCACCGATCCGATGGTGGTGGCCCACACGACGAGCGAGATCGAGCGGCCCACGGCTGCGGGCTCGGCACGATCGGCGGCGGCGAACCTCGACTGGAGGTTGGCCGCCGTGCTGGAGCCGAACAGCAGAAACCCGAGCAGCAGCAGCGGCAGCGAGGCCAGCTCGGCACCGATGACGACCGTGACGGCACCCAGGGCACCACCCAGCCAGCCGGCCGTCAGCGCGGGCCGGCGCCCACGGTGCACCGCAAAGTTCGACAGCGGAATGGTGAAGCCGGCGGCGCCCAGCGTCATCGCGACGACGGAGAGACCGGCCCAGCCGGCCGAGCCCGTGACGTCCTCGATCAGCAGGGCACCGACCGCGAGCCCGGCACCGTTGCCGATGCCGCCGACCACCTGGGCGAGGGCCAGCGTGCCGACGGTGCGGCGCTGCGCGGGCCAGGTCACCTCAGGCCCAGATCGTGACGCGCTCGGCCGGGTCGAGCCACAGGGCGTCGTCCGGCGTCACGTCGAAGGCCTCGTAGAAGGCGTCGATGTTGCTGACGACCTGGTTGCAGCGGAACTCCGGCGGCGAGTGCGGGTCGACCGTGAGGCGGCGGATCGTCTCGGCCGGGCGCACCTTGCCCTGCCACGCGCGCGCCCACGCCAGGAAGAAGCGCTGGTCGGGGGTGAGCCCGTCGATGGGCTCCGCGGGCTTGTCCTGCTGCGCCAGCCGGAACGCGAGGTGGGCGATGCCCAGGCCGCCGAGGTCGCCGATGTTCTCGCCGATCGTGAGCGCGCCGTTGACCGTCTGGCCGTCGGCGTTCTCGGGGCTGAGGTCGTCGTACTGCGCGATGATCCGCGCGGCGAGGGCGTCGAAGGCCGCGCGGTCCTCGTCGGTCCACCAGTTGCTCAGCGCGCCGGTGCCGTCGTACTGCGAGCCCTGGTCGTCGAAGCCGTGGCCGATCTCGTGGCCGATGACCGAGCCGATCGCGCCGTAGTTCACCGCGTCGTCGGCCTGCGCGTCGAAGAACGGCGGCTGCAGGATGGCGGCGGGGAAGACGATCTCGTTCATCGTCGGGTTGTAGTAGGCGTTGACCGTCTGCGGCGTCATGTACCACTCGTCGCGGTCGATCGGCTGGCCGATCTTGGCCAGCTCGCGGTCCATCGCCACCGACTGCGCCCGGCGGGCGTTGCCGACCAGGTCGGTCGGGTCGGTCTCGAGCGCCTCGTAGTCCTTGAAGCTCTCGGGGTGCCCGATCTTCGGGGTGAACGCGTCCAGCTTGGCCAGGGCGCGCTGCTTGGTCTCGTCGCTCATCCAGGGCAGCTCGCGGATGCTGATCCGGTAGGCCTCGAGCAGGTTCGCGATGAGCTCCTCCATGCGCGACTTCGCCTCGGCGGGGTACTCGGTGCGGACGTAGATCTTGCCGACGGCCTCGCCCATCGAGCCCTCGACGAAGCCGATGGCACGCTTCCACCGCGGGCGCAGCTCGTCGGTGCCCTGGAGGGTCTTGCCGTAGAACGCGAAGTTCTCCTCGACGAAGTCGTCGGACAGGAACGGCGCCGCGCCGTGCACCAGCTGCCAGCGCAGCCAGTCCTGCCACGCGGGCAGGACGTCGTCGGAGAGGAGGGTCTGGAGGCCCTCGAGGTAGGACGGCTGCGAGACGACCGCCTCGGCCAGCACGGCCTGCTCGATGCCGGCCGCCTCGGCCCAGGCGCGCCAGTCGAACGCGGGCGTCAGCGCGCCGAGCTCATCGAGGGTCTTGAGGTTGTAGGTCTTCTGGGCGTCGCGCACGGCGACGCGGTCCCAGTGGTGCGACGCGATGCGGGTCTCGAGATCGAGCACGCGGTCGGCGCGCTCGCTGGCGTCGGAGAGGCCGGCGAGCTCGAGCATCGTGGCGATGTGGTCGCGGTAGGCATCGCGGACGTCGGCGAACTGCTCGTCGCGGTAGTACGACTCGTCGGGCAGCCCGATGCCGGCCTGCACGACGTGCGTGACGTAGCGGTCGGGGTTCCCACGGTCGGGGGCGATGTAGAGGCCGATGATGCTGTTGACGCCCTCGCGCTCCAGCGTGCCGAGGGTGCGGACCAGTGAGGGCACCGAGTCGATCGCGTCGATGCGGGCGAGGTCGTCGGCCAGCGGTGCGGCGCCGAGCTGCTCGATGCGCTCGGTGTCCATGAAGCTGGCGAAGAGGTCGCCGATCTTGCGCTGCTCGTCGTCCTGCGGCTTGGCGGCGGCCTTCTCGACGATCGAGCGGACCAGGATCTCGGCCTCGTCGACCAGATCGACGAACCCTCCCGCGGTGGCCCGGTCGGGCTTGATCGGCGTCTCGCGCAGCCACGGCCCGTTCACGTGTCGGAACAAGTCGTCCTGGGGGCGGATCTGGGAGTCGAAGGTCGATGGATCGAGGCCGTTGGTCACGCGGTTTAGGCTACACAGCGTGGCTCAGAAGACCGAGGTTGAACTGATCGTTCGTCGCACCGAGGACCTGGCGCCGCGACTGCGCCGCGTGGTGCTCGGCGGTCCCGCGTTCGAGGAGTACCTCGCGCACCACCTGGAGTCGACCGACACCTACGTCAAGCTCGTCTTCGCCGATGGTGACGACACGGTGCTGCGCACCTACACGGTGCGGTGGGTCGACGCCGCGGCCGGCGAGCTCGCGATCGACTTCGTCACGCACGGCACCGAGGGCCTGGCCGGCCCGTGGGCGCTGCGCGCCAAGCCCGGGGACACGCTGCGGTTCCGCGGCCCCGGTGGTGCCTACCGACCCAGCCCCGACGCCGACCACCACCTCTTCGTGGGCGACGAGGCGGCGCTGCCGGCGATCGCCGCGTCGATCGAGGCGCTCGAGCCCGATGCCGCCGCTACGGCCTTCATCGAGGTCGACGGACCCGGGCACGAGATCGACCTGCCCAGCCCGGCGAGCGTCGACGTGAACTGGCTGTACCGCGACGGCGACGCGCCCGGCTCCACCACGCTGCTCGACCAGGCGGTGCGCGCGTGGGCGTGGCCCGAGGGTCGGGTGCAGGCCTTCGTGCACGGGGAGTCGGCGCTGCTGAAGTCCGTGCGGCCCTACCTGATGGACGGGCGCGTGGCCCGCCCCGACATCTCCGTCTCGGCCTACTGGCGCTGCGGCGAGACCGAGGAGGGCTTCCGCGCCTGGAAGAAGCAGCAGCAGGACGCGGTCATCCGCCCCGGCGCCTGAGCATGGTCTCGATACGCCCCTCGCTGCGCTCGTGAGCTACTCGACCAACGGCTCCGTGGCCGTGGTCTCGATACGCCCCTCGCTGCGCTCGTGAGCTACTCGACCACCGGCTCCGTGCCCATGGTCTCGATATGGCCCTCGGCCGCCGGTGATCGAGTGCCGGCGAGCGCAGCGAGACGGTGTACCGAGATCCCGTGACGCCTCACCGGTAGCCTCGACGGGTGACCGAATTGCGCAACGTGGCCGTGATCCTCGCCGGTGGCACCGGGACCCGGGTGGGTCTGGCCATCCCGAAGCAGCTCATCAAGATCGCCGGCAAGACGATCCTCGAGCACACGATCTCCGTGTTCCAGGCCGCCGACTCGGTCGACGAGATCATCATCCTGATGGCGCAGGGCCACCTCGATCCGGTGCACGCAATCGTCCGCGACGGCGCGTACCCGAAGGTCACGCAGGTCCTCGAGGGCGGCTCGACCCGCAACGAGACCACCAGCCTGGCGCTGAAGGCGCTCGGCGAGGACGAGTGCAACGTCCTCTTCCACGACGCCGTCCGCCCGCTCGTGTCGCAGAAGATCATCACCGACGTCGTCGAGGCGCTCGGCACGTACGAGGCCGTCGACACGGCGATCCCGTCGGCCGACACCGTGGTGCAGGTGCACGACGAGCGCTCCGGCGACCTCGACACGATCTCCGACGTGCTGCGCCGCGACCTGCTGCGCCGCGGCCAGACCCCGCAGGCGTTCCGCGCGTCGATCATCCGCGACGCCTACGAGAAGGCCTGGCAGGACCCCGACTTCACCGCCACCGACGATTGCACCGTCGTGCTGCGCTACCGCCCCGACGTGCCGATCGCGGTCGTCCAGGGGCACGAGCGGAACATGAAGGTCACCGAGCCGATCGACGTCTACATCGCCGACAAGCTCTTCCAGCTGGCCTCGGCCGAGACGCCGGAGGAGCTCGACGACGAGGGGTACCGGGCCGCGCTCGAGGGCAAGACGATGGTCGTGTTCGGCGGCTCCTACGGGATCGGCGGCGACATCGCGAAGCTGGCCGAGTCGTACGGCGCCCAGGTGTTCGCGTTCTCGCGCTCGTCCACGGGCACGCACGTCGACCGCCGTGAGGACGTCGCCGAGGCGGCCCGTGAGGTCATCGAGAAGGCCGGGCGCGTCGACTACGTCGTGAACACCGCGGGCGTCCTGCCGATCGGCGACCTCGCGGACACGTCGGAGGAGACGATCTGGGCCGCCACCGAGATCAACTACCTCGCGCCGATCTTCATCGCGCAGGAGTTCCGGCCGCTGCTGGCCGACTCGAACGGCTCGCTGCTGCTCTTCACGTCCTCGTCGTACACGCGCGGCCGCAAGGGCTACTCGCTGTACTCGTCGGCGAAGGCCGCCACCGTGAATCTCACCCAGGCGCTGGCCGACGAGTGGGCCGGCGAGGTGCGCGTGAACTGCGTGAATCCCGAGCGCACCGGCACCCCGATGCGCACCAAGGCGTTCGGCGAGGAGCCCGAGGGCACGCTGCTGTCGTCGGAGGAGGTCGCCCGCCGCTCGCTCGACGTGCTGGTCGCCTCCATGACCGGCCATGTCATCGACATCCGTCGCGAGGCCGGACCGGCGGCCATCGGCGGGGGTCACTGAGGCTCGATGCCCCAGGTCACGGCGGAGGCGTGGGTCCCGGTCCCGCCCGACACGGCGTTCGCGGTCTCACAGACCACGGGCGCCGTCCGGATGCGCTGGGACCCGTTCATCCGTGAGCAGCACCTGATCGACGCCGACCGTCCTGCGAAGGGCGTGCGCACGCACACGCGCGCCCGAGTCGGACCGCGGATGGTCTCGGAGTACGTCTCGTACCGCCCACCGACCTCGGTGGGCATGACGATGGTGACCGGCCCCTGGTTCTTCGCGTCGTTCGGCGGCGGCTGGCGGTTCGTGCCCGACGTCCGGGACGGGCGCGACGGCACGCGCGCCGTCTGGAAGTACACCTACTCGGTGCGCCCGTCGTGGCTGCGCTTCGTGGCTGAGCCGATCGGCCAATGGCTGCTGGGTCGCGAGATCCGCGCGAGGATCGCGGCGTGGGCGCGCGCGTGCGAGGACCCCGTCGTCCTCGACTCCCTCTGATCGCCTCGTGGCCGGTCGCGATACTGGACCGGTGACGGTCACCAGGCAGGACGTGCAGGCAGCAGCGGAGCGCATCGAGGGCCGCGTGCGGCGCACGCCGTTGTGGCGGGCGTCCGCCGACGGTTCGCTGTGGCTGAAGCTCGAGCAACTCCAGCACTGCGGTGTGTTCAAGACGCGCGGGGCGTTCAACCGGCAGCTCGCCGGCGTCGAGGCAGGGGAGATCACCGAGGCCGGCATCGTCGTTGCCTCGGGCGGGAACGCCGGGCTGGCGCAGGCCTTCGCGGCCCGCGAGCTGGGCCTCAAGGCCACCGTCTTCGTGCCCGAGTCGGCGCCCCAGGTGAAGGTCGACCGCATCGCCGCGTACGGGGCCGAGGTGCGGCGGGTCGGCAGTGAGTTCGCCGAGGCGTACCGGGCGTCCGTCGACTTCGCGGAGCAGTCGGGGGCCGTGCTCGCGCACGCCTACGACCAGGTCGAGGTCGCGGCGGGTGCCGGGACGCTGGCCGAGGAGATCCTCGAGGACGAGCCGTCGATCGACACGATCGTCGTCGCGGTCGGGGGCGGCGGGCTGTTCGCCGGCGTCGCGGCCTCGGCGCGCGGCCGGGCCCGGGTGGTCGCGGTCGAGCCCGAGCTGTGCCCCACGCTGCACCGCGCGATGGAGGCCGGCGGGCCGGTCGACGTGTCCGTCTCGGGAGTGGCGTCCGACTCGCTGGGCGCGCGCCGCCTCGGCGACCTCGCGTTCGCGGCGGTCGAGGCCGAGGCGCCGGTTCCGGTCATGGTCACCGACGACGAGATCGTCGCGGCCCGGTCGGCGCTGTGGGACGAGTTCCGCGTGCCGTCCGAGCACGGCGCCGCCGCGGCCTACGCGGCGCTGCACTCCGGGCGGTACGTGCCGCGGCCCGGCGAGCGCGTCGCGGTCGTGGTGTGCGGCGCGAACACCGACACGGCCACCCTGGCCTCGCGACCCGCGCACTGACCCGGCCGTCCGAACGATGGGTCGATTCGGCCCACATATGGGCCTCAGCGACTCAACTTTCCGTCCGGTTCCCCAGCTGTTCGGTCGCGCGGTTGCCCCTGCCGGGTCCGGCCGCGAGCATGAGGGATGACCTCGCCGCTGAGCAGGAGGCTGATGGTGGTCCTTCTCGTGACGCTGCTGATCGTCGGGACGGGGGTGCTCGCCGTGTGGTTCCTGCAGCGCCAGCTGATTTACTTCCCCGACTCCGAGCCGGTGCCGTCGGCCGCGGAGGTCGTCGACGGCGCTCGTGACGTCACCCTCCGCACGGAGGACGGGCTCGACCTCGGAGCCTGGTTCGTCCCGGCGGCGGAGGCGACGGACACAGGCCTGGCGGTCCTCGTCGCTCCGGGCAACGGTGGGAACCGGCTGAGCCGTGCCGAGTTCGCGAAGGAGCTGAGCCGTCGGGGGCTCGCGGTCCTGCTGATGGACTACCGCGGCTACGGCGGCAACCCGGGCCGGCCGAGCGAGTCGGGGCTCGCCGCCGACGCGGACGCCGCCGCGGCTGCGCTGGAGGAGCTCGGCTACCCGCCCGAGCGGACCATCCACTTCGGCGAGTCGCTCGGCACCGGCGTCGTGGCGGCGCTCCAGGCCAGGAGGCCTCCGGCGGGCGTGGTGCTTCGGTCGCCGTTCACGGAGCTCGCCGACGTCGGGGCGCACCACTATCCCTGGCTGCCGGTGCGCCTGCTGCTGCGTGACCGGTTCCCGGTGAGCGAGCACCTGGCGGACAGCGACGTCCCCGTCACGGTGATCTACGGGAACCGCGACTCGATCGTCCCCACCGCGCTCAGCGAGCAGGTCGCGGACGAGGCGCCGGCGCTGTTCGAGCGCGTCGTGCTGACGGCCGACCACAACGACTCCGTCATGTTCGGAGCGCCCGTCGCCGACGCGGTTCTGCGCCTGGCGAACGAGGTCGGGTGACGGTCAGCCGAGCGCCGCGGTCAGCGGCTCCAGCCCCGGGCCCTCGAGGTCGTCGAGCGCGATCGTCCGTCCCGTCAGCACGAGCAGGAGGGACAGCGCCAGGCCACGCACCTCGAGGCCGTCGCCGATCGCGACGTCCGAGTCCGTCGCCGTGAGGCGCGCGTGCGTGAGGAGCTCCTTCCCGCCACCGAACGACCGTGGTGTGCGGGCCTGGAGGCGGATCGCCCGCTCGACGGCCTCGAGCGGGTAGGTGTGCGCGATGCCGAGCGGCCGCCGGATGTCCTCGCCGTGGACGATCGCCTCCACGAGCCGGCTGTCGAGCGGTGCCGGCGGCGTGGTCGTGCGCCGGGCGACGGAGCGGAGCGCTTGGAAGGTCTCCGCGGGAGTCGCGCCGCGGTGTCGCTGGACACCCCGATCGTTCTGGCGGTCGAAGTCGAACCGTGCCCGCGCGAGTCCGGCGACGAAGCCGACGCGCGTGGTGAGCGCCGTGTCCACCAGGTGCGCGACGACGTCGTGCACCGTCCACGCGGCGCACAGCGACGGGGTGTCCCACGCGGCGGCGGGCAGCTGCTCCAGATCGGCGATCAGCGCATCGCGCTCGGCGTGGACGATCGGCCAGACGTCGGTCATGCGCACTCCCATGGGTCGGAACCGGTTGGCGCTCAGACTACGGACCCGCCGTCCACTACCGTGCCGAGCATGAGAGCCGTCCTGCAGACCCACTACGGGTCCGTCGACGACCTGCAGGTGGGGGAGATCGCTCGCCCGGAGCCCGCTGACGACGAGGTGCTGGTCCGGGTGCGGGCCGCGTCGGTGCACCCGGACGTGTGGCACGTCGTGGCCGGGCAGCCCGCCGTGCTGCGACTCATGGGCTCCGGGGTCCGGCGTCCGCGCCAGCAGGTGCCGGGCACCGACGTCGCGGGCGTGGTCGAGTCCGTGGGCCGTGAGGTCACCCGGTTCCAGCCCGGCGACGAGGTGTTCGGCGAGACGATCCGCGGCGTGCAGTGGCGCAACGGCGGCGCCTGGGCCGAGTTCGCGACCGCGCCCGAGGTGGGGCTCGCGCACCAGCCCTCCGGTGTCACGTTCGAGGAGGCCTCCGCGGTGCCGACGGCCGGCCTCATCGCCCTCAACAACCTCCCGCAGCGGTGGGTGCCGGCGGGGTCGCGGGTGCTGGTCAACGGGGCCGGCGGGGGAGTGGGCGCGATCGCGGTGCAGCTCGCCAAGGCCTACGGCGCAGAGGTCACGGCCGTCGAGCACACGAGCAAGCTCGACCTGGTCCGCTCGCTCGGCGCCGACCGCGTGATCGACTACACCGCCGAGGACTTCACCCGCAGCGGCGACCGCTGGGACGTCATCTTCGACGTGCCGGGCAACCATCCGTTCCGGGAGGTGCGCCGCGTGCTCGACCCGCATGGTCGCTACCTCCTCATCGGCCACGACGCGTTCGGTGCGGGCGGACACCACTGGCTCGGCGGCATCCCGCTCCAGCTCGGGCTCATGGCGCGCTCCGCGGTCAACCCCCAGCTGCGCGGCCCGTCGTTCGCCTCCCCGGACAAGCGCGAGCTGATGGGCACGCTGACGCAGCTCATGGAGACGGGGCAGCTGCGCGTGGTGGTCGACCGCACGTTCCCGCTCGAGCAGGCGCCCGACGCGCTGCGCCACCTCATGTCGGGGCGGGCGCTGGGGCGGGTCGTCGTCCGTCCGTGAGCCTGTCTCATCGGCCCCGGCCGGGCGTACGCTCCGAGGATGAGCGCCGATGAGCTGCTTCCACCCCTCCCGTCCGATGCCTTCGAGCGCGTCCTGTGCGTCGTCGCGCACCCCGACGACGTCGAGTACGGCACGTCGTCCGCGGTCGCGCGGTGGACGAGCGAGGGCGTCGACGTCGCCTACCTGCTGCTGACCCGCGGCGAGGCCGGCATGGACGCGCTGTCGCCGAAGGAGACGGCCGAGCTGCGCCAGAAAGAGCAGATCGAGGCGTCGAAGATCGTGGGCGTCTCGGACGTCCAGTTCCTCGACTATCCCGACGGGATCCTCGAGTACTCACTGGCGATGCGCCGGGACATCTCGATCGCGATTCGGCGTTTCCGGCCCGACGCGGTGCTGGTGGGCTCGTGGGAGGTCGAGTTCGTGGCCGGGCTGAACCAGGCCGACCACCGCGTCGCCGGACTGGCGGCCCTCGACGCGCTGCGCGACGCCGGCAACCGGTGGGTGTTCCCCGAGCTGCTCTCGGAGGGGCTCGAGCCGTGGTCGCCGCGCTGGCTCCTCGTCTCCGGCGACTCGGCGCCGACTCACGGCGTCGACGTCACGGGGGAGCCCCTCGAGAAGGGGATCGCGTCGCTCGAGGCGCACGGTCAGTACCTCGCGGGCATCGAGGGGCACCCGCCGCCGCGACCCATGATCACGGGCATCACCAAGATGCAGGGACGGCGGGTGGGCGTCGCGCACGCCGTGCTGTTCCGCGCCTTCGACTTCCACGCCCCGCCGCCGATCGCGCGCGAGGCGATGGAGCTGGGTGGAGGGGCTTCATCCGAGGAACCTCCGCTGGGCCTGAGCTGACTGAGACGGGGATGCCCGAAGCGGTCACGCCCAGACCCGGCCGTCGACGTAGAACGGCGCGCCGGGGACCGTCGCCGCGGTGATCGCCTCGAGGGCGGCTGCTGCGACGGCGGGCTGGCGTCCGTCGAAGGCGCCCACGCGGTTGGCGACAGCGAGGTCGTACGGGGGCTCGCCGGGCTCGAGAGCGAACGCCTCCACGGGTGAGCACCTGACGCCCAGCAGACCGTCGCGGATCTCGGCTGCGCAGGCCCGTTCGGTGGCCGCGGTGCCGCGTTCGGACCGGTCGACGACGAGGACGAACCCGGTCGGCGCCACGCGCTCGGCGATGGCGCGGGCGAGGGGGCCGGGCGCTCCGCCGATCTCGAGGACGCGCCGCCCGGGCCGCAGCGGCAGCACGTCGAGGACCTCCGCGAGACGCGACGACAGCTTCGGGCTGGGGTCCATGACGTCATCCTCGCAGCCCTCGACGTGAGCGGAGACACGCTCCGGACGTGGAATCCTCGGCTCGGCGTGGCGCGTTAGTTGAAATGTGAACAATTCTCTGCGACTGTCCCCCGAAGCCCAGGACCTGCTGTTCCGTGAGGCCCGCACCGCCAACTCCTTCACCGACGAGCCGGTGACCGACGAGCAGGTCGCGGCCATCCAGGACCTCGTGAAGTTCGGGCCGACCGCGATGAACTGCCAGCCCCTGCGCGTCGTGCTGATCCGCAGCGACGAGGCGCGCTCGCGTCTGCTCAAGCACATGGCGGACGGCAACCGCGACAAGACGGCGTCCGCGCCGCTGGTGGCCGTGCTGGCCGCCGACACGAACTTCAACGAGCACCTGCCCACCGTCTTCCCGCACGCGGAGGGCGCCAAGGACTGGTTCCCGGACGCGGACGCCCGTGAGGCCACCGCGCGCTTCAACGCCGCCATCCAGGTGGGCTACTTCGTGATGGGCGTGCGCGCCGCCGGCCTGGCCGCGGGCCCGATGACCGGGTTCGACGCCGCCGGCATCGACGAGGACCTGCTGGCCGGCACCGGCTACAAGTCGATGGTCGTCGTGAACATCGGCCACCCCGGCGAGAACGCCTGGTTCGACCGCCTGCCGCGCCTCGAGCACGAGCAGGTCGTCACCGCGCTCTGAGCCGTCAGGGGAGCGGGCGGGACGTCGGGGGAGCGTCCTCGGCGTCCGGCCCGTGACCCCGGCGCGTGACCTCGGCGCGCGCCCGGTCGATGCCGCCGTGCTCGAGCGCGGCGACGTGTGACTCGCCCTCCCACACGACGCTGCCCCGGTGCCGCACCGTGACGCGCATGTGCGCGCCGAGGTGCTCGATCGCGCCGGGCACGTTGCGCCGTTCGAGGGGGAGCGGCACCGGCAGCACGTGGGCACTGGCGAGGCTGCCCGATCCCTCGATGTCGATGCGCCACCGCGCGCTGCGGCCGTGGAGGGACCAGCGCTCGTCGGTGACCTCCGCGTGGACCGGTGAGACGACCGGGTCGCCGAGGCGGATCACCGAGCCGTCGGGCAGCCGCACGACCACGGCCGTGACGGTGGTGCGCAGCGGCCCCGCGGTGACCTCGCCGCCGGCGAACGCGACGCACACCGTCGGGTCGGCGAAACCCTGCGCCTGGCCCCACCACCACGAGTCGGGGAACCCGCCCTTGCCCCAGTTCTTCTCCGCGTAGACCGACCAGCCGTCGAGCTCCCAGGTCTCGTCGCCGACCACGGCCGTGCCGTGCGCGGACCCGCCGAGCAGCCACGGGTGCCAGTACTGGTTGAGCCCGGGGACCGACTGGAAGATGCTCGACCCGCCGAAGCTGCGCCGCGGCCAGGGCACGGGGTTCGTGATCCGGACGTCGAGTCGCGCGTTGGGCGCGAGGTCGACCCGCAGGCTGTCGGTGGTGCCGCGGAACACGTCGCCCGAGGTCACGCCCAGCTCGTGTTCGTCGGCTTGGCCCTCGGGGTGGGTCGTGGTGTGGAGGAAGCCGTTCGGGTGCGCCGCGAGCCCGAGCGTCGACCACGTCCCGTCGGCCGCCCGGTTCACCCCGTTGAGCGCGATCACCACGCGTCCAGATGCGGGATCGGTGAACCGCCAGAAGTAGCCCTCCATCGCAACCCCGTGCGCAGGCAGCGGATCCCCGAACGGCCGGTCCGCCCCGCTGGCCCGGTACGCGTGCTGTATGGATCCGAGGGCACGACGCAGCAGAGTCATGACTGCACTATCGCCGCGGTTGTGGAATGCGACAACTTCCCGCGATGCGCCGGCCGCGCACTGCTGGTGGGACTCGCCCGCCTCTCGCATACGGCCCGTCGAAGTTTCCATTCGGTGGCCCCAAATCTGAGAGAGTTTGTCCCGTGGAGCTTCTCACCGGAATCGGAACCGCAGGATTTCGCAGTTTTTCGCAGGAGGCTCCACAGTTCTTCAGCGGTCTTGGGAGCGTGAACTTCCTGGCCGGGCGCAACAACTCGGGCAAGTCGAACGTGCTTCGGCTACTCCTTCGACTCGCGCCCACTGAGGAACACGCAATCGAAGCAATCGACTACTACGGGGCTGCTGAGGCGCAGCCCATAGCGGTCTTCGTAGAGTGCACTGAGGATCGACTTCAGCAACGACTTAGCGACCGCGGTGTTCCAGATCATCTCTGGCAGGCCTTCGCCAACTCTGCGATGAATCGCTTCGGGGACGGTTCAATCTGGGTCCCATACGAACTTACGTCCCGCGGTCTGGGGCTGCGGGAGTCGCTGTTGGCGGAGGCTCAGAGGGGGATGTCGCGGCAGTCGCTTTCTGAGATTTCGTCAGCGTTGACTCATCAAGGAGGCGGAGGTGAGACCGACGACCTACAGCGAATTGTCAATCACCTGAACTTCGTCGATCTAGTGCCGAAGGTTGCGTTCGTCCCAGCGTCCCGCCAGGTTCGAGAGGGCGCCAGCCTTGGCCCGGATGGGTCTGGGATAGTCCGTGGCCTGCAGAGACTCAAGGATCCAACACTTGAACTTGCGTCAGAACGTCTCGCCTTCGAGGACGTCGAGCGCTTCGTTCGAACTGTGCTTGAGGACGAGCAGGTGGCTATTGAGATCCCACACGACGCTAGTCAGATCCTCATTCGGCAGGGAGGAATGCTGCTCCCGCTCTCGAGCATGGGTTCTGGAGTCGAACAAGTGGTCATTCTTGCGGCGGCCGTGGCACTAATGCCAGAGGCGCTCATTCTGATGGAGGAGCCGGAGGTCTATCTACACCCGCGGCTGCAACGGAAGTTAGTCAGGCATCTTGCTCAGCAACACAACAATCAATTTCTAATCGCTACCCACTCGGCACACATGTTGGATCACGACGATGCATGCATCTTCCACCTCACCAAGGAAGTAGGCCGAACTGAGGTTGCGCTCGCAACGTCGGCGAGCGAACGCTTTGGAATATGTGATGATTTGGGTTATCAAGCTTCGGACCTTCTCCAGTCAAACGCGGTGATCTGGGTCGAAGGACCGTCTGACCGTACGTACATCCGTCACTGGATCTCGATCCTCGCGCCCGAGCTTTCTGAACACGTCGACTACTCAATTATGTTCTTTGGTGGCGCATTGATGAGTCACCTCTCCGGGCTTAATCCCGATCTCTCCGTTCGCGCGGTCGAGCAGTTCATCTCCCTTCGACGCTTAAACCAAAACATGTACCTCGTGCTGGACTCCGACAAGAAAAAGCCGCGTCAACGCGTAAATGTCACCAAGCAACGGCTAATCGCGGAAATGGATGCTGGTGCCGGCATCTGGGTCAGCAAGGGCTACACGATAGAGAACTACGTGCCTCACGAACTTCTTAATGAGAGCTTGCTGAAAGTGCACCCGGCGGCCAAACCCCGGTGGGCGGGGGAGCAATATGAGAATCCCCTCGCAAACGTGGGCATCAAGGCGAGCAAGTCTGCCGTAGCCCGCGAAGTTGTCGCTCGATGGGACGAATTGACGCCCATGAGTGCTGAACTCTCAGCTCAGATCAGGAAAATCGTTGCCTTTATTCGAAGGTCGAACGAATCCTGACGTCGCTCACCTTCCAGGAGGAACGTGCGTGCCTGCAATGATCGGGAGTCGGGGTTACCGTCGGAGCATGTGCCGAAACATCAGGGTGCTCCACAACTTCGAGCCCGCGACGACCGATGACGAGGTGCGCGAGGCCGCGCTGCAGTTCGTGCGGAAGGTCAGCGGGTCGACGCGGCCCTCGCAGGCCAACGCGGAGGCGTTCGAGCGGGCGATCGACGAGATCGCGGAGGCGACGCGGCGGCTGCTCGACGACCTCGTGACGAAGGCGCCGCCGAAGAGTCGCGAGCTCGAGGCGATCAAGGGGCGCGAGCGTCACGAGAAGCGGATGGAGCGCGAGGTCCGGAACCGGACCGCGACCGCCTAGGCCGAACTCGTCGCCGTGTCGTGCACCAGGTGGTGCCACACAAGGGCGTGCCCGAGTGCGACCAGGAGGACGAGCAGGAGCGCCTCGGCCTGGATCGGGCGCAGGCCCACGAGGTCGGCGGCGCCGGGGAAGACACCCATGAGCGCCACCAGCACGTAGACGGCAATGGAGCCGGCCCGGATCGCGGTGAGGGCGGGCTCGTGGTCGGAGGTGAGCAGCCGCACCGTCGCCAGGCAGCCGGCCGCGGCGATGACGATGAAGCTGACCCTCCAGATGGCGGGCTGCTCCACGCCGCCGACCTGCGCGAACAGTCCCATCAGTGCCGGCAGCAGGAACGCGAGGTAGACCCCGCCGATCGCGCGGCGGCGGACCGGGTCGCCCACCCAACTGGTGTCGCGCAGCGTCACGCCCCACCACAGCCCGACCAGCGTGAAGCAGGTGGCGGAGAAGACCGCGTAGAACGTGTTGACATCCATCGTGTCTCCCCCGGAGCGCTCAGCCCCAGTGTGGCGCGACCTCGGCCACTTGGACAGACCCATGCCCTCGGAGAGGTGCAGGTGAGGGCGCTGCCTCCCTGAGTAGCGCCCCCACCGCACCGGTCCTGAAGGACCTCCCACGAAGTACCCCGACAGGACGCGAGTCAACGCGGGAAGCACCATCCAGTTCAGAGCGCCCGGGTTCAGGCCGTCAGCAACCCGACGCCGAGGGTGGCGAGACTGACCGCCAGCAGGAGGCCACCGGCGAAGACGAGAAGGATCAGCCGGTTCGGCTCGGTGCGACCGCGGCCCATCGAGGCGAAGAAGAAGCCGCCCGGCATGAGCAGTGCCGACACCGCGACGCCGGTGCGCGCGAGCCACTCCCAGATGCCGGTGAGCTCGGTGGCGTCGACGAACGGCTGGCAGACCAGCGCGAGCACCAGCAGCACGCCGGCGTGCGCGTGACCGGCGCGGGCGAACTTCTCCTGGAACGGTGTGGCGCGCTCGCGACCCGTGACGATGCGGACCATGTAGAGGCCGCCCGTCTCGACGGTCACGAGCGCGAGGAAGAGGATGCCGGCCAGTTGACGGGAGGCGTCGGAGAGCAGGGGTTCCATGGGGACTCCAATGTTCGGATAGTGGAACTATCCCATTTATTGGAGACCTTGACTATCCCATCTGTCAAGATGTCGTCATGCGCCTCGCCGAACTCTCCGCACGCAGCGGGCTGCCGACCGCGACGATCAAGTACTACCTCCGAGCGGGTCTCGTCCCACCCGGCGCCACGGAGGGCGCCACGTGGGCGCGCTACGACGAGTCGCACCTGCGGCGGTTGCGCCTGGTCCGCGCCCTCACTGATGTGGCCGGGCTGGCGCTCGACGAGGTCCGCGCCGTGGTCGCCGCGCTTGACGCGTCCGGATCGCTGCACGAGGCGCGCGGCGTGACGCAGTGGCACCTGTCGGCGCCCGTGCAGGACGAGCCGTCCGATGAGTCGCGGCGGCAGGTGGATGCCCTGCTCGCCCGGCGCGGCTGGGACCTCGAGCCCGACAGCCCGCACCGCCGAACCCTTGCGGCCGCGCTCGACACCGTCGACGAGCTCGACTTCCCGGCGACCGACGAGGTGCTGGACGCCTACGCCGAGGCCGCCGCGACCGTGGCGGCCGTAGACGTCCCACGGGTCGCCAGCGAGACCGATCCGATCGTCGCCGCGGAGAAGCTCATCGTCGGCACCCTGCTCTACGAGCCCGTGCTGACGACGCTGCGGCGGATGGCGCACGAGGCGGGCTCGGGCGTGTCATCGTGGACGGGTGGAAGCTGAATTCCCGGGCCCGTCCCTCCCCGCCGACTCACGAGCGGATGTCCTGATCCGCTACCTCGACTACTTCCGGGACCGTGTGATGGCGAAGACCGAGGGTCTCGACGAGGACGAGCGACGACGCAGCCGTCTGTCGTCCGGGTGGACCCCGATCGAACTCGTCAAACACCTCACGTTCGTGGAGCTGCGCTGGCTGGAATGGTCCTTCGAGGGCCGCGAGGTCGACGCGCCGTGGGGTGACCGACTCCACCACGAGCGGGACCAGCCCTGGCACGTGGCACCGGATGAGGCCACCGAGGACGTCATCGCTGCGCTGGCGACGCAAGGTGCACGCAGCCGAGCCGTGATCGCGGCCCACGACCTGGCCGACGTCGGCCGCCCCGGGCCGCACTGGAGAGGGGAGCCCGCCACGCTCGAACGCGTCCTGCTCCACCTCATCCAGGAGTACGCGCGCCACCTCGGGCACCTCGACATCGTGGCCGAGCTCGCCGGTGAGCCTGTCGGGGAGTAGCCCGGTTCTCGTTGTCGTGTCAGGCCGTCTCGCGGATGCGGTCGACGACGAGCGTGGGCACGTGATCGGGGTCGGCGCCGGGCGCGCGCTCGGGGAAGTCGAAGACCGCGAGGATCACCTGCATCGGGTAGGCCGGCGGGCTTGCACAGGTGCGCAGCGGCTCGCCGTCGACCGAGAAGCGGACCTCGTCGGTGGTCCAGTCGAAGGCGTACGTGTGGAACTCGGTGACGTCGATCGGCAGCCGCGTCGTCGCGAAGTCCTCGGGAACGTCAGGGTCGCGGAAGGCGTGCAGACCGGCGCCCACCTCCGCGGAGCCCGCCTGGAGCGTGTCGCCGAAGACCTCGAACAGGCAGATCTCGGACGACTCGCGGGGGTCGAGCTCGCGGCCCACGAGCCAGCACGAGGCCATCGAGCGCGGCGACAGGTCCATCCGCGCCACCACCTCGAGCGACGCGAGCCTCGGGGTCCAGCCCCAGAACGTCTCCTGCTCCTCCCGCACCGTCAGGCCCTCGCGGAACGGCTGCTGGCCGATCGTGCTGCCGACGGGCCCCGAGTGGTTACCGGTCTGCACGCCCGAGACGCGCAGCGCCGGCCGGTGGTCGTCGGCGCACCACAGACCCTGGTCAGGCCCGATGCGCAGGGTCAGGCAGGAGTCAGCGACCTCGAAGTCCGCCGCGGTGGTCGCGAGCGAGCTCCACGCCGGGAGGTAGTGGGGGAGCCAGGCCGATCGGTCGAGGCCCGGCCCGTCGAAGTCGTCGTCGAAGGCACTCGGCATGCCTCATGGTGCACGCGCCAGGTGCCAGAGTGGAAGTCATGACGGACGGTCAGGTCGCGCCCATCGAGCTGGCGTATCCCTTCACCGGCCGGTGGCTGGCCCGCAACAGCCCCGCGCGGCGCGTGCCGAGCCACGGCACCCACCTGATGGGGACGACCTACGCGATCGACTTCATCGCGGTGGACGAGCGGGGCAGGTCCGCGCCGTGGAGCTGGCGCGCGGCGGTGGCCACCGAGCCTCCCGAGGGCTTCGTCGGGTTCGGCCGCCCGATCCTGGCGCCGTGCTCGGGTCGTGTGGTGATCGCCCACGACGGCGAGCCCGACCACGAGGCGCGACGGTCCGCGCCGACGCTGCTCGGGTATGCCCTCACGCAGGCGCGGCGCGTGCGGGGCGGTGCCGCGGCGATCGCCGGCAACCACCTGGTGATCGCGGTGGGGGAGGGTGGACCGTTCGTCCTGCTCGCGCACCTGCGGCAGGGGTCGGTACGGGTGGCCGCCGGTGACGAGGTCGTCGAGGGCCGCGCGGTGGGCGCCTGCGGCAACTCGGGCAACAGCACCCAGCCGCACGTGCACCTCCAGGTGACGGACAGCCTCGAGTGGAACGTGGCCAGGGGACTGCCGCTGGCGTTCCGAGGGCCGGACGGCCCCACCCTCCCGGGCGAGTCCGAGATCGTGACTGCGTGACCCGCGTCAGTCCTCGGGCAGCTCGGCGAACTTCTTCTTCATGTCGTTGTACCAACCGAGCGACTTCTTCGGGTGGCGCCAACGCCCCTTCATGGCGTCGCGCGCCTCCTGGTGAGTGGCGTCACCGGCCTTCTCGGCGGCCTTCAGGTGCTTGTCCTGGGCATTGATCACGGCGTCGGCGTCCTCGCCGCGGTGGGCGTGGTCGCAGGGTCCGCCGAGGTCGCGGCAGGTCATGGTCTTCATGGTGTTCTCCTTCGTTGGGCCTTCATCTGTCTGACGAGTGGGAGGGCGTCGGTGTGACCGATCAGCCCCGGGGATCTGCGCCGTCGCGGCGCTGCACCGTCTCCAGCACCTCGGGGGCGGCGCGGAACGTGATGGCCTGCACGAGGCCGTCGCGGACGGTGAAGTCGAAGACGACCTGCGCGGCTCCCTTGAGGAACCACGCGGTGCCGGGCCGGTCCTCGACGAAGACGGGCAGGGCCGCGTGGGCGCTGCCGTTGAAGAACGCGGCCACCTCGCCGCGCCCCTCGATGCGCTCGGGCGTGCCGACCAGGATCGCCGCGTCGTCCGCCGAGACGAGCGCGTCGGGCGCCAGCAGCTGCAGCAGGCGGTCGAACTCGCCGTTCCTCGCCGCGGCCATGAACGCGTCCACGACCTCCCAGTCGGTGAGGCTGTCCTCGGGCCGCGGCTGGGTCACCTTGGCGCGGGCGCGCGAGGCGAGCTTGCGCGCCGCCGCCGGCGTGGTGTCCAGGACCGCGGCGATCGTGCCGAACTCGAAGCCGAAGCTGTCGTGCAGCACGAAGGCGACCCGCTCGCGCGGGGCCAGCCGCTCGAGCACGACGCTGAGCGCGATCCCGACGGTGTCGGCCAGAGCGACGTCGTCGGCCGGGTCGCCCTCGGTCTCGCCGGGGTCGACGTCCTCCCACGGCACCGGGGTGCGGGACTTCAGCCGGTCGAGGCAGAGCCGCGTGGTGACGGTGGTCAGCCAGGCGGGCAGGTCGTCGATCGGGGTCTCGTTGCGGTGCAGGCGCAGCCACGCCTGCTGGACGATGTCCTGCGCCTCGGCCGGGTCGCCGAGCACGCGCCCGGCGACCGCGACGAGGCGTGGTCGCTCCGCCTCGAACTGTTCGGTCTGCTCCACGGCGTCCACCCTTCCATCTCGTTCGTTCACCCCGTTGACGATCGGGACGTGCCGGATGTGACCGATCAGAGCGGAGTCGTCGTGAACTCGAGGAAGTCGTGGACGTCCATGGCGCGCAGGATCGCGGCGATAGGCGCGGGCACGTCGGCGTGGGCGTCGGTGCGCCTGCGCGGGTCGGAGATCACGTACCTGCGTCCGGCGCGGACCATCTCACCCTGGCCTGCTGCGAGCAGGTTGAGCGCCCAGTTCGGGTCGTGCCCGTAGGTGAGCGCCACGATGTGGCCCCGACCCGTGGCGAAGGCCAGCACCGGCGCCTCGAACGTGCGGCCGGTGCGCCGGCCGAAGTGCCGCAGCACCACCAGCGGGGGCACCTTTCTCGCGAGCGGCAGCATGTACGGGTTGAGGACCCGGGGAAGGGCGGGGAACCGGCCGAGGAAGGGCATGGACTCTCCTGTCAGGTGCTGTCGATGTCACGCCGGCGGAAGCCGGCGAAGCCGATGGTGGTGAACACGGCGATGAAGCCGACGAGCCAGGCCAGGCCGCTCCACTCCGGCGACGCGGACGTCACGTCGGGGACGTGGCGCAGCGGGCTGATGTCGAGCACCCAGTCCCACAGGTTGAACGTCGGGCCGAGGATGGTGAGGCCGAAGGTGGCCACCACGCCGAGCCAGCCGACGAGGCGCTTCGACGGTGCCGCGCCCACCACGGCGAGCGCGAGCGCGACCAGCACCCACACGCCCGGGATCGTCGCGGCGGCCTGCGCCACCACGTCGACGAACTCCACGGTCTCGTCCTCCGCCGAGGCGACGAGGCCGAGCGTGGTGCCCGCGACCAGCATCGCCACGGCCGTGGAGCCGAACGCCACGAGCGCGTTGCTGGCCAGGTAGGTCGGCCGCCGCAGCGGCGTGGCCAGCAGCGGGTCGACCCGGACGTCCGTCTCCTCGGCATGGATCCGCAGCACGACCTGCACGCCCATGGCGGCGGCGATGATCGCGATGATCTGCAGGATCGTCAGGAGGAACGCGAAGGTCAGGCTGCCCACGCCGCTCGCGGCGAGCACGACGCCGACGGCCGGGTTCTCGGCGATGAGGTCGCCGATCGAGGTGGCGATGGTGCCGAAGAGCAGGCCCAGCCCGGCGAAGCCGATCAACCAGGCAGCGAGCAGGCCGCGGTGGAGCCTGAAGGCCAGACCCCACGCGCTGCCGGCGAGCCCGGCGCGTGCCGGGCCGGGTCGGGTGGCGACCATGCCCTGGCCGAAGTCCCGGTGTCCCTGCAGGACGAACGCCGCGAGGACGAGCAGCACGGCGAAGACCAGTGCCAGCAGCAGCGGCCACGGGTCGTTCTCCGTGGCGGGCCGGGTCTCCTCGAGCCACCCGAGCGGCGTGAGCCACGTGACCCAGTCGGGGAAGTCGCTCGAGTCGATGTAGCCGCGCAGGACGTAGAGGACGCCGAGCGTGCCCACCGCCATGCTGCTCGCCGTCCGCGCCTCGGAGGCGAGCTGCGACGTCACCGCCGCGACGCTCGCGAACATCAGCGCCGACACGGTGAAGCTGGCCGAGAGGATCAGGGTCGGCACCACACCACCACCGCAGAGCAGCGTGACGACGAAGCAGAACACGCCCAGCGCGACGGCGGCGATGGCGGCCATGAGCACGGCGACGGCGAGTCGGGAGTGACGCGCGATCACCCCGGACGCGATGAGCTCGGCCTGCCCGGAGTCCTCGTTGGCGCGGCTGTTGCGCACCACGATGAGGATCGCCATCAGCCCGGCGAAGAACGCGCCCAGCTGGCCGGCACGCCAGGCGTTGAACCCGTCGGCCGTCATCAGGTCGCGTGCCGGGCCGAAGACGAGTGACAGGGCGGGGTTCGACCCGAGTGTGGCCGCCAGCGCGCGACGGTCGTCGGCGTCGGGGAACACCCACGCATAGGCCAGGATCGACGACGCCGACAGCACCGAGATCAGCACGACCCACGGCGCGATGAGGCGGGCGTCCTGGTGCAGCGAGACCTTGAGCAGCGTCCCGGTCCCGGTCAGCGGCGAAGTCCTGACGGCGGTCGTCATCGGGCGTCCTCACCGGTGTCGCCGTACTGCCGCAGGAACAGGTCCTCGAGCGATGCGGGCGACACCGTCAGCGCCGTCATCCCGAGCTCGGTCAGTGCGGCCATCGCCTCGTTGATGCGGGCCGGCTCGACCGTGGCGGTCAATCGTTGGTGCTCGTCGAGGTGAACGTCGTGGAGGACATCGAGCCGCTCGTGCGGCACGCTCGACAGCGTGGCGCTGATCGTGAGACGCGTCTGCCCGCGGAGGTCGTCGAGCGTCCCGGTCTGGACGACCCGCCCGGCGCGGATGATGCTCACGCGGTCGGCGAGTGCCTCGACCTCGCTCATGATGTGGCTCGACAGCAGGATCGTGCGGCCGCGCGCCTTCTCCTGCGCGATCTCGTCCTGGAACACCGCCTCCATGAGCGGGTCGAGGCCGGACGTCGGCTCGTCGAGGATCAGCAGCTCGACGTCGGCCGCGAGCGCCGCCACGATGGCCACCTTCTGCCGGTTGCCCTTGGAGTACTGACGTCCCTTCTTCGTGGGGTCCAGCTCGAAGCGCTCGAGCAGGTGCGCGCGTCGTCGCTCGTCCAGGCCGCCGCGCAGGTTGCCGAGCAGGTCGATCGCCTCGCCGCCCGACAGCCCCGGCCACAGCACGACGTCGCCGGGCACGTACGCGAGCCGGCGGTGCAGGGTGACCACGTCGCGCCACGGATCGCCGTCGAGCAGGCGCACGGTGCCCGAGCTCGC
The DNA here is from genome assembly GCF_054957925.1 of Aeromicrobium sp. JP4. Lineage (NCBI taxonomy): Bacteria > Bacillati > Actinomycetota > Actinomycetes > Propionibacteriales > Nocardioidaceae > Aeromicrobium > Aeromicrobium sp. JP4. The sequence continues at coordinate 1,080,822 of NZ_CM143290.1, read as the reverse complement.
GCGCAGCAGGCCGAGCAGGACGCGGATCGTGGTGGACTTGCCGGCTCCGTTCGGGCCGAGGAAGCCGTGGACTTCCCCAGTGGCGACGCTCAGGTCGAGTCCGTCGAGTGCCGGGAACGAACCGAAGCGCTTGACGAGTCCGTCGACGACGATCGCCGGCTCTCCGGACGTGGGGGAGTGGGGCATCGGTCCTCCTCTCGTCCTCCCGTCGATCGTCGTGGACGGGAGCCCGGCTGTACAGGGTGCGCGATCGGTGGCGGGTGACCCGCTGCGGGAGGACAGTGGAGGAAGGGAGTGATCTCGATGACGAATCTCCTTCGGTGGACCGTCGTGGCGCTGGTGACCGTCCACGGCCTGATTCACCTCCTGGCGGCCGCCGAGAGATTCGGGTGGGCCGAGGATCCCACCCTCGAGAAGTCCACCGGACTGGGGCTGCTGTGGCTCGTCGCCGCGATGCTGCTGCTGGTCACGGCCCTCTTCGCCGCCCTCGGACGCGTGGTGGGCTGGTGGCTGCTGGCGGTGGTCGCGGCGGTGGTCTCGCAGGTCGCGATCATGACGTCGTGGGACGTCTCGGGCTCCGGCACCGTGGTCAATGCCTTCCTGCTGGTGGTGGCCGCGTACTCGTTCCTGCTGCGTGGCCCGTTCAGCTTCCACGCGCAGTGGCACCACCAGGTGGAGGAGGCGCTCGCCCAGGCGGACTCCCTCGCTCCGGTGATCACGGAGGAGGACCTCGACGCGCTGCCCGCGCCCGTGGCGGCCTACGTCCGCAGCGCGGGTGCCGTCGGCCGGCCGCGCCCCACGAGCGTGCGGGCCGACTTCACCGGTCGCATCCGCACCGGCCCGGACGCGCCGTGGATGGACTTCACCGGCAAGCAGGTCAACACGTTCGGGTCCGATCCGCGCCGCATCTTCCTCATGGAGGCCAGCCGGTACACGCTGCCGGTGCTCGTGCTGCACAGCTACGCCGGGGCGCGGGCGTCGATGCGGGCCAAGGTGCTCTCGGTGGCCACGGTGCTCGACGCCTCAGGGCCCGAGCTCGACCAGGGGGAGACGGTCACGGTCTTCAACGACCTCGTGGTGCTGGCGCCGGGCGCGATCGTCGGCGCGCCGATCCGGTGGACCCAGGTCGACGACCGTCAGGTGCGCGGCGTCTTCACGAACGGGCGGCAGACGGTGACGGCGGTGCTCACGTTCGACGGGGACCGGCTCGTCAACTTCGTGTCCGACGACCGCTTCAGGGCTTCGGACGACGGGACGGCGTTCATCCCCCAGACCTGGTCGACCCCGCTCGCCGGCCACACCGACGACGAGGGCCACCACGTGGTCTCCTCGGGAGTGGGTCGGTGGCGCGACCCGCGGGGCTGGTTCACGTACGTCGAGATGGAGTTCGAGGACGTCGACCTCGACCCGGTCAGGTCCGGGCGCTCGGCAGGAGCTCGCGCACCTCTTGGTCGCACCGGCAGGCCGCCGCGATCTCGGCGGCCCACTCCAGGGCCTCCTCGTACGTCCGCACCTCGATGAGCGCGAAACCGGCGATGGCGCCGTTCGCGGAGGGCTCGGGACCGTCGACGAGGGTGCGCTCGGGCGTGACGACGGTGGCCTCGGAGTGGTTCTTCAGGCCGCCGCCGAGGATCCAGACGCCGGCGTCCTTGGCCTCGTCCACCACGGCGTGAGCGGCCTTCACCACCTCGGGCAGGTCGGCCTCGGGAACCCGCATCGCACCCTCGACGAACGAGATCAGAAATTTCGCCATCTCACGGTTCCTTCCGGGAGCCACGACCCGTCGGGCTGACAGGCCCCTACTGGCCATTGTGGACCCGGAGGGACTCAGCGGCGTTGAACAGCGTTTACGCTCGCCCCATGACGGACCCGGAGGACGCGCGCTGGCTGAGCATGACGATCGATCTCGCCGTCGAGAACGTCGAGGCCGGCGGCGGTCCGTTCGCCGCCCTCCTGGTGCGTGACGGCGAGGTCGTCGCCACGGGCCAGAACCGGGTCACGCGCGACTTCGACCCCACCGCCCACGCCGAGGTCGTCGCCATCCGTGCGGCGGGCCGGGCGCTCGGCGACTTCTCCCTGGCCGGGCTCACGCTGTACGCGTCGTGCGAGCCGTGCCCGATGTGCCTCGCGGCGTCGCTGTGGGCACGCGTCGACCGGGTCGTGTACGCCGCCGATCGCGACGACGCCGCCGACGGGGGATTCGACGACCGGGAGTTCTACGAGCTGTTCGCCCGGGAACGCGCCACGTGGGGCGTCCCCGTGGTCAGCGCACGCACGGAGGCCGCGTCGCGTCCGTTCGCGGCGTGGCTCGCCCGCGCCGACCGCGTGCGCTACTGAGCCGGCGGGCGTCGTCACACCAGCTGGGCGAGGCGTTGCATCCCCGGGACACCGTGCGCCGCGAGGCGCTCGCGCGCGTCGTCCAGGGCTGCTGACGAATACCCCTCGGGGATGCGCGCGGGGTTGAGGGCGACCCCGTTCGACCACGCCTTCACGTCGGCCTCCGAGGTCGCCGCGGCGGCGGAGCGGCCGCCCAGGACCGTCATCGCGATCCACTGGCGCATCGAGTCGCCGTACGGAGTCGGGGCGCAGAGCCGGTTCTTCGCCGCGTCGTCGTCGCGGGTCGCCTCGACGTAGCCGGCGAGCGCCGCGCCGAAGCACGGGAAGCCGGCGCGGATGGGCTGCAGCGTGATCGCGTCGGGGCCCCAGATCGGCACGAGCGGCGGGTACTTGAGGCCGTCCGCGGCGCAGTGGACGACCAGGGCGTCGGGCGCCACCTGCACGGAGGCGTCGGCGAAGTCGAGGCGCCCGCGGCCGACCGATCTGAGGTGGCCGTGGCGGACGACGTGCTCGAGCGTGCGCAGCTGCTCCAGCTCCCACCGGCCGAGCGTGGGGCACTTCGCCATCGTGGGCGCCACGTCGCGGTCGATCCGCAGCATGATCCCGGCGTCCTCCAGGCGCAGGAAGAGGTCCCCGGGCGATGCCGCCTCGCGGGCGGTCTCCATGAGGTCGGCGACCATGCCCAGGAAGATCGCCGGCTCGGGCTGGATCACGGCACGGTCGAACAGCCAGGGATCGCGCGGACGCACCCACGTGATCCGATCGGGGTCCACACCGTGGGCCAGCAGCCAGATACAGGCGTCCGTCGCGGTCTTGCCCGCCCCGGCGATGACGTACTCGCTCGGCGCCTCCTCGAGACGGGCGAGGTCGTTGACCGCGATCACGTGCGCTCCGTCCTCGACGGCGAAGGGTGGCGGCTGCTCCGCGGGGATGCTCGGGGCCAGGTAGTGGGCGTCAACGATCCGGCAGTGCTCGGGCACGCCGAACCGTTCCCGGGAGACCAGCGACACCACCGTGCGGTCGCCGACGTACTCGCAGCCGGACAGGAGGTCCACCCGGCCAGATTCGGTCAGCGTCGTCAGCACCGACTCGAAGTAGCCGCAGATCTCGTTGCGGGTCGCGCGCTCCTGCAGGCCCCGCTCGGGTCCGCTCTCCTGGAGCCGCCCGCCGCCGAGCAGGGTGGACGCGACGCCGTAGAACGCGGAGGCCTGGTGCAGCCGGACGAACGGGTACGCCTCGAGCCAGTGACCGCCGGCGGCGTGCCGCCGGTCGACGAGGGCGACGCGGGCGTCGGCGTGGTCGACCAGGGCGTCGGTGAACGCCATCCCCATGGCGCCGGCGCCCACCACGAGGTAGTCCACGTCGAGCTGGGTGCTCATACGTTCACCGTGCGCCCGCGCGAGCACGGCGTCAACGGCCCATCAGGACCTCCGGGTGATCCGGTAGTCCAGGACGAGGAAGCCGAACCCGAAGAGCCGGAACGCGTGCTCGGCGCGCAGGGCGCCGTCGCGGACGAAGACGTCGAGCTCCTCCTCGAAGCCCGGCACCGACAGGGTGGTCAGCTCGTCGGCGGCGGTGTCGACGTAGGACAGGTAGTGCCCGGCCTGGCCGTCGTCGACGCGGCTGGTGAGGGCGAGGCCCCCGTCGGGTCGTGTGCGGGGACGCAGGGTGGCGGTGAAGCTGCCCTCGGGCAGGGGGAAGCCGACGCTGACGTAGCCCGCTCCCTCGTGCGCGTAGGTCGTGTAGATGCCGAGCATGATCGGCTCGTCGTCGTCGGCGAACGACCGGATCCAGCCGCGGACGGACACGGTGCCGTCCACGCCCGAGATCGTGTCGATGCGGCTGCGGATGCCGCGCTGGGCCTCGCGCTGGTTCATCGGCATGCTGGCCTGGCCCAGCGGCCGCGCGACCAGGCGGCGGTAGAGCAGGTAGCCGGGCCGGACCCAGGCGCGCCACCGCGGGACGATGTCGAGCGCGAACCGGGTGGTGTGCTCGTAGAACTCCCGCACGAGCGGATCGACGTGCTGCGGGTCGAAGTCGGGGCCGGCCAGGGCATCGAGCGAGGCGACGATGCCCGTGTCGGGGTGGTCCGCCGTGTAGGTCCCGCCGAGCTCCTCGGCGAGGGCCCGGACGTAGTCGGTGCCGACGAACCTCGACCGGGCAGGACGCGGGACCACGAACGGCAGGTCGGCGGCGCGGGCGCGCTCGGCCAGCAGGCTCACCTGCGGGTCGCGGAAGATCAGAGCCGAGAGGCTGCGCTGGGCCACGACCGTCACGGCGGCCGCCAGTGCCCCGGAGGCCCCTCCGCGGTGCAGGGCCTGGCCCATTGCCGCGCCGACGACGGGGCCCATCACCACCTTCTGCGGTCGCAGGCCGAGTGCGCCGATCGCGGCACCGGTGACCGTGCCGATCGTCCTCGGTCCGGCTCCCGCGCGCTCCGCGGCCGAGCCGAGCGGGGCGGCGAGCGCCGCGCTCACGGCGATCCGCTGCCACAGCGCCGGGATCTCGTCCTTGCCCTGGCGGGCGCGGGCGACGGCCTCGGACGCCGCGAGTGCGGCTCCTCCGGCCATCGAGGAGGCCACGACCGCACGGGTGCCGCGCCGGGAGGCGAGGGCCGCGCCGGCGAGACTTCCGACGATCGCGGCGAAGCCGAACGAGTCACGCGTGCTCACGCCCGCGAGCCTAGTCCGCGGTGGACCCGCTAGCGGAGGGTTCGCAGCTGCGACGACGTCGCCAGCGGCACGCCGTCGGGGGTCCAGATGCGGATGTCCTCGGTGAGCCAGCCGTCGCCGCTCGCGTCGACCGTGGTGGAGTCGACGAGCACCCAGTCCACCTCCTCGGTGGCCACCTCGGGCGTGAACCGGACGGTGGTGCGCACGGTGGGGATCCGGCGCATCTCGCTGACGACCGCCGCGAACGACGGGGCCAGGGCGTCGGAGAGGATGAGCAGCCGCTCCCACGGGTCCTCGACGCGTTCGTTGATGCGGATCCACGCGCTCAGGTTCGGCTCCGAGGAGCCGGAGAACGGCAGGGGAGCAGTGGCGGGCCGGATCTCGATCCGGGTGCTGATCGGCACGAACTCGGGCGGCACCACGAAGCGTCGCGCCTCCTCGAGCGGGAAGTCCACGACGGGTGGGCGCCCCGGATCCGTCGGCACGTCCGGACGGCGCGGAGCCGCGAGCACCGCGGTGGCCACCGCTGCGGTCTTGCCGCCTGACGTGGCCGTCGCGCTGGTGAGCTTCGTGGAGCGCCCGTCGTGCGTCAGCTCGGGCCGCACCCGAAGGCGCTCGGTGACGGGTCGCACGACGTGCGCGGTCAGCTCGATGGGGACGAGGTCGGGCGACGCCACGGCGCGCATCTCGCGCAGCATGATCGCTGCGACGACCCCGCCCTGCAGACCGCCGAACCCGTTGAACGGCTGGAGGTCGATGTCGTGCGCGCCGTCGAGCACGTCGGCGATCACGGCGGTCATCGCGTGGGCCGTCCGATCGCGGTGAGGCTCGCCGCGAGGGCGAAGCCGGCGGTCATCCACCAGGCGACCGCGAAGGCGTCGGCACCCGCCGGTTGCGCCGTGAGGACGGCGACGAGGGCGGCGACGCCCACCGCGATGCCGACCTGGCGCGCGGTCTGCAGGACGGCCGAGCCGGTGCTGCTCTGGTCCGGTGGCAGCGCGCTGCAGCCCAGCACCATGGACGACGGCACGACCAGTCCGACGCCGACGCCGGTGAGCAGCATGCCGGGGAGGATCGTCGCGGCGTACAAGGTGGAGGGGCCGGCGAGCACCGCCCACGACGCCACGCCCACGGCGAACACGACCGTGCCGAGCGCGATCGCGGCCCGGGGGCCGATCGTCGACACGAACCGGGCGCCGTACACCGCCACGAAGGGCACCAGGAGCGGACCGGGCGCGATGCCCAGGCCGGTCTGGAGCGCGGAGAGGCCCCACACGTCCTGCAGCCACAGCACGACGGACAGCAGCATGGCGCCGAACGCCACGTGGAACGCCAGGAGGGTGAGGCTCATCGAGGCGAAGTGCGGGGCCCGGAGCAGGGTGAGGCTCACGATCGGGTCCGCGGACCGCGCCACGGCCCACGCGTTGAGCGCGATCCCGAGCACCACGATCGCGGCGACCGTCAGGGTCCGCGTGGAGGTCCAGCCCCACTCGGAGCCGTCGACCAGGAGGAGGACGAGAGTGGCGACGGTGGTCACCAGGAGCAGGGCTCCGACGAGGCCCGGGCGCCGGCCGGGATGCCCGGTGGTGGCGGGCAGCACGCGCCAGCCGACGACCGCCGCCGCGATGCCCAGCGGGACGTTGACCAGGAAGATCCACCGCCAGTCGGCCTGCACGAGGACGCCTCCGACCACGGGGCCGAGCGCGGCGCCGACGCCGCCGAGACCGGCCCACAGCCGCACCGCGCCCGCGCGGCTCTCGGCCGGGAAGGAGGTCAGCACCAGGCCCAGCGACGAGGGGATCATGAGGGCCGCGCCCGCGGCCTGCACGATCCGGAACGCCACGAGCGTGCCGAGGTCGGGGCTGAACGCGCACGCGGCGGACGCGAGCGTGAACACCAGGAGGCCGGCCAGGAACCCGTTCTTGCTGCCGATGAGATCGCTGATCCGCCCGGCCGGCACGAGCAGTGCGGCGAAGGTGATCGCGTAGGCGTTCAGGATCCACGACAGGTTCGCGAGGTCGCTCTCGCCGATCGAGGCGGCGATGTCGTTCAGCGCGACGTTGACGATGAACAGGTCGAATCCGGACAGCAGCACGCCCACGGCGACGACCGCCATCACGGCGCGGGGCGAGGTCGTCCGCGTGGTCAGTTGTGTCACGAAACGGACTGTAGACCTAGTGCGTTGCATGACGCAACCGACTAGGCTGGGGTCATGCGCCGCAGCAGCTTCTCCGAGATGAACTGTTCGATCGCCCAGAGCCTCGAGGTGATCGGCGAGTGGTGGACCCCGCTCATCCTGCGCGATGCCCTCATGGGCGTGACCCGGTTCGAGCAGTTCCAGTCGCGCCTGGGCATCGCCCGGAACGTCCTGTCCGCCCGGCTCCAGACGCTGGTGGAGCACGGGATCCTCGAGGAGGTGCAGTACTCGGAGCGGCCGCCGCGGTTCGAGTACGTCCTCACGCAGAAGGGCCGCGACCTGTGGCCCGTCATCACGATGCTGCGCCAGTGGGGCGACCGCTGGCTCGCTCCCGAGGGCGCTCCGGTGGAGATCGTCCATGCCACGTGCGGCCACGTCGCCCACGCCGAGCTCACGTGCTCTGACTGTGGCGAGCGGTTGCGAGGGCGTGACCTCGAGCTGCGCCACGGGCCCGGCGCCCCCGACGGCGGCATCGTTCCCGAGCACGTCGACAGCGGCCGCGCGAAGGTCTAGTCCAGCGCCGCCCTCGCCACTTTTGGAACGGAATCAACCTCGCGGGGCGCTCCGCACGTCGATCCCGTTCCAAAAGTGGCAGGTGGCGGGTGACAGGGTGGAGCCATGCGACTCCTGCTGCTGCGCCACGGCCAGACGCCGTCCAACGTGCGCGGGCTGCTCGACACCGCGGCGCCGGGTGCCGAGCTGACCCCGTTGGGAATCCGTCAGGCCGAGGCCGTCCCGGATGCCCTCGGTGAGCGAGCGATCGACGCCGTTTTCGTCTCGAACCTGCGGCGCACGACCCTGACGGCCACGCCGCTGGCGGCGGCCAGCTCGCTCGAGCCGACCTCGCTGGAGGGCCTGCGTGAGATCGGCGCGGGCGACCTCGAGATGGCCGGTCACCACGACGCCCACCTGACCTACCTCCACACGGCCTTCGCCTGGGCGCGGGGACGGCTGGCGGCGCGGATGCCCGGCGGCGAGGACGGGCACGAGTTCCTCGACCGCTACGACGCCGCGATCGCCGACATCGCGCGATCGGGCGCCGAGACGGTGCTGGCCGTGTCGCACGGTGCCGCCATCCGCGCGTGGACCAGCGCGAGGGTGGGAGGGATCGACGTCGACTTCGTCGAGCGGTCGCCGCTGCCGAACACGGGCCTGGTCGAGGTCCAGGGCGATCCGCGGAACGGATGGACCCTCGTGGGCTGGCCCGAGGGTCCCGTGGGCGGCGCCCACCTCGACGTCCGGCAGGACGACCCGACCGGCGAGCCCGTCGACGAGGACTGACGCCGCTTCCCGGTCGAGTCGACAGCGGGCACGCGGGGGGTTAGACCTGAGGGATGGAACCAGTCACACGGGCGGGTGCGGGTCTCGCGGGGCTGGCGGCCGCCGCTCTCGGCGGCGTGGTCGCCTACGACCTCACGCAGAAGAAGCACGCGATCCTGCGCAACTTCCCCGTCCTCGGACACTTCCGCTACTGGGTCGAGACGGTCGGTCCCGAGCTGCGCCAGTACATCGTCACGAGCAACGACGAGGAGCGCCCGTTCTCGCGTGACCAGCGGCGCTGGGTCTACGCCAGCGCCAAGGGCGAGAACAGCTACTTCGGGTTCGGCACCGACAACGACATCGAGCGCGTCGTCGGCTACCCGATCATCAAGCACCGCACGTTCTCCGGCCCCGGCGCCACCACCGCGCCGCACGGCAGCGAGGGGATGCCGCTGCCCTCCGCGAAGGTGCTCGGTGGGCCACGCGGCCGGCGGCACGCCTTCCGTCCCGCCTCGGTGGTCAACATCTCGGGGATGAGCTTCGGCGCCCTCTCCGCACCCGCCATCCAGGCGCTCAACGCGGGCGCGGCCATCGCCGGGTGCATGCAGAACACGGGGGAGGGGTCGATCGCGCCGGCGCACCGTCACGGCGGCGACCTCGTCTTCCAGATCGGCACTGCCTACTTCGGCTGCCGCGACGAGCAGGGGCGGTTCGACCTCGGCCGGCTCGTCGACCTCGTGCAGTCGGCCCCGGTGCGCGCCATCGAGATCAAGCTCTCGCAGGGGGCCAAGCCCGGCCTCGGCGGCATGCTCCCGGGCGCCAAGGTCGACCGGACGATCGCCGAGATCCGCGGCATCCCCGAGGGGGTGGACTGCGCCTCGCCGAGCCGCCACACCGCCTTCGACGACGTGGACTCGATGCTCGACTTCGTCGAGACCGTCGCCGACGCCACGGGACTCCCGGTGGGCATCAAGTCGGCGGTCGGGAACATGGAGTTCTGGGACGAGCTCATCGAGCTCATGGGACCCCGTGAGCGCGGGGTCGACTTCGTCAACATCGACGGCGGCGAGGGCGGCACGGGCGCGGCGCCGATGATCTTCGCGGACTCGGTCGCCTACCCGTTCCGGATCGCGTTCACCGAGGTCTACAAGCGCTTCGCGGTGGCGGGGCTGACCGACGACCTCACGTTCATCGGCGCGGGCAAGCTCGGCCTCACCGAGAACGCGCTGGTGGCCTTCGCGCTGGGCGCCGACATGGTCAACGTCGGTCGCGAGGCGATGCTGTCGATCGGCTGCATCCAGGCCCAGAAGTGCCACACCGACCACTGCCCGGTCGGCGTCGCGACGCAGAACCCGCGCTACACCCGCGGGCTGGACCCGACGTCGAAGAAGGACCGGCTCGCCAGCTACGTCCTGGCCCTGCGCCGCGACCTGCTCAAGGTCTCCGAGGCCGTGGGCGTGGTGCACCCGGGGATGATGACCGCCGACGACATCGACATCCTCGACGGCCAGCGCTCATCGGAGTCCCTGCGCGACCTCTACGGCTACGAGAAGGGGTGGGGCGAGCTCGGCCCGAAGCTCCAGGAGGAGTTGATCGGCGTCATGGCCGCCCTGGGTGAGGACCAACGGGAGGCGGGTCAGCCCCTCCGCTGACCCGACCGACTCGGCGCGCTCACCCCCGACCCAACTTTTGTGACGCGATTCGCTCTGTGTGAGCTCTGACGGCCGAGCAGCGTCACAAAAGTTGGGTCGGGGGGCTTGGGGGCGACGCGGGGCTGACGCCGCCGGTCAGAACTGGCGCGAGTCCGACGAGGCGTCGGGGTCGGCGTTGCCGGCGCCGCGGACGGTGGCGGTTCCCGAGGGCTCGACGGCCATGAGCACGAGCTGCAGCGGCGTCACGGCCTGACCCGGCTGGTACGTGTAGTCGCACGTCACGGTGTCGAAGAAGTACGGGTCGCCGTTCGAGCCGCCCTCCTCGATGGGGCCGCAGCTCCACCCGGCCGAGCGCCGCTCCACGAATCCGGTCACGTCGTTCATGGTCAGGTCGACGCTCAGCGTGAACGACTCGGCCGCCGCGCCCTCCTGGGCGAGGATCGGGACGGTCAGCTCCCAGTAGAGCTCCTCGCCCGTCGCCACCACGGTGGGCTCGCCGACACCGAGGTCGACCGGCTCGACCGGCGGCTCCTCCGTGGGCTCCGGCTCGGTCGGCTGGGGCTCCGTCGGCTGGGGCGAGGGCTCCGGCGTGGGCTCGGGGCTGGTCTCCGGCGCCGGCTCGTCCGACGGAGGCGGATTGGTGGGCGCGGACGTCGTCGGATCGCCATCGGACGGCAGCTGAGTCACGCCGAGCGGCGTCGCGAGCAGCGCCTGGGGTCCGTCCGTCGGGAGGACCTCCGGCTTCGCTGGGCGCTCCTGGTCCACCGGTGCGAGCGCAGGCGTCGCGACCCGGGGCGGGGACGGCTCGGCCGAGCTGCTGGTCAGCCAGAGAACACCGGCCGCCACGACGGCGACGAGGCCCACGATCCCCGCGGCGACCGCGGCCACGGGTGCACCCGCGACGACTCCGCCGACGCTCGTGCCGATGCTCGCCCCCGCACCGCCACCCACACCGGACGACTGGCCCGAGGGCGTGGGCGAAGCGGCGGCGCCGACCGACCACGGGAACCCACCGGCGGAGACGCCACCCGCGAGCACGAGGGGCCAGACGAAGGCGCCCAGCTTCGTGTTGAGCCGGTGGAGGTCGTCGTAGAGCGCGGCGCACTCGGCGCACTGGTTGAGGTGGAGGTGGACCTTCGCGGTCGCCCGCGACGTCAGGCTGCCCCGGGCGAGGCGGCTGAGGCGTGCGCGCGTCCACGCGCACTGACCGTCGTCGGCGCGCGGGACGTGCTGGTCGAGGTACGCCACGCGCAGGCCCTCGCGCGCACGGTAGACGGTGCTCGAGACCGAGGCGACGGGGATCTCCAGCTCACGGGCGACCTCGGCCGGCTTGCTGCCCTGGACGTCGAGCTTCCACAGCAGCTGCTGCCAGTTGTCGGGCAGCGAGCGAAGGGCGCGCGCCGCGCGGTCGGCGTCGACCTCGTCGAAGACCTCGGGCTCGGCTTCGTCGGTCGAGTCGAGGAGCCACGGCTTGTCGGACGCGGCCTGCTCGCGGCCCGCCTGCCGACGGCGCTCGATGTTCAGGTTGCGGATGACCGTGTGGAGGTAGGGCCGGAAGCCCGACGTGGGGCCGCCGCCCTCGGTGATCTTGGTGATCACGCGCGCGAACGCCTCGGCGGCGAGGTCGTCGGCGTCGGTGTCCTGGCTGACGATCCTGGCCACGCGCAGCGCGTCCGCGCGGTGGCGCTCGTACAGCTGCGCCATCGCGTGCTCGTCCCCGGACCGCACCCCTTCCACCAGCTCGGTGTCAGGTGGCGCGGCGAGCGTTTCCTGATCCGTCATCGCCTCGTGGAGCGGTCCGTGTCCCGGCCCTGCTCCGCCTCCCCTTCGGCCGCCACGTTACGACACCACCCGGAACAAATGTCTCGTTTCGTCCCAATGTGAACAGGGACACGTTGCGTGCTTTTTGGCGCGAGATTTTCGCTCCCGTCACTCCAGTAGACGTTCAGACGTTCGCGTTCTCGGGGACGAGAAGCTCCACCACGAAGGAAACACATCGATGAGACGAACACTGTCGGCCGCTCGGGTCGCGCTCGTGGCGGCACTGGCGCTGCTGCTGACCGTGCTGGCACTTCCCGCGGTCGCGGCGACCTCGGGGATCACGTCGAATCTGTTGCTCAACGGCGCCACGTACCACGGCACCGAGGTCGTCGACGAGGGTGACGAGCTGACCCTGCGAGTGCAGTACGACACCCAGGTCCAGCCCGGCGCGACGGTGGACTTCGAGCTCGGTCCGAACGTGAAGGTCACCGGCGTCCTGGCCGCCAACACGGCGATCGAGTCGGTCCGCCAGGACGGCAACAAGGTCGCCATCACCTTCAAGGATCCGTGGCCGAGCGGCGTGAACCAGGGCGTCTTCGACCTGAAGTTCACCGTGAACCAGGTCGACGGCAGCACCGAGGACACCATCGTCTGGAAGGTGGACGGCCAGGAGAGCTCGATCGAGGTCATCGTCCGCGACTCGGGCGACGAGTTCGCGAATGTCTCCGAGGGCTTCTCGAAGGGTGTGGCCCCGGGCAACCTCGACAGCTTCGTGACGGTCGTCGACGGCCGGGTGAGGCTCAAGCCCGAGATCGTGGACCAGGACCTCACCTACACGCTGCGGGTCAACTCGCCCGAGGCGCGCGACGACTTCGAGATCGCCGACCGGCTGCCCGCGGGTCTCGGCTACGTGGCGGGCTCCTTCGGCGGTCAGCTGACCAGCTGGGACGCCGCCGGACTGAACCGGAAGACCACACCGTTCACGTTCGCCCCGACCGTCGCCGGTCAGCAGTTCAGAGGCGATGTCGACCTGCCCGGCCCGTCGATCCTCGCGATCACCTACCGGGCGGAGGTCACCGACGTGGCGGCGATCGAGGCTCTCCTGCAGGCGCAGTACGACCGGTTCTCGGGCGGCTACGGCCAGTTCGAGACCGTCCTGACGAACACGGCGAGCTTCGGTTCGGCCTCGGTCGTGCGCGAGGCGGGCGTCCGCCTGCGGCACTCCGTGGCGAACCCGAACCCCGGACCCAACGTGGGTGCGCTCTTCGGCAAGACGGCCGCCTGGAGCACCAAGAACATCGTCACGGACGAGGCAGGCAACCTCACGCCTCGGGCCGACCTCACCTACACGCTCAAGGCCGACCTGCGCGGCTGGGACGGCAGCAACCCGAACAAGGTCCTGGGCCGCAACGTGGTCATCAGCGACACGCTGCCCACCCAGGCGTCGTGGCGCACCGACGCGGCCGACTTCCTCACCTCCACCGGCATCAGCCTGACGAAGGCCGAGACCTGCCCCACGAGCGCGGCCGCTTTTGCCGGTGACGCGTTCGTCGGCCAGTACTGCGTGGACGGACAGCGGCTGCTCGTCAACGTCGGCAAGGACGCGACCACGAACGCCTTGATCGCGGTGAAGGCGCAGCTCACCACCGTCGACGGCCTCGCCGTCGCCGGCAGCACGACCATCAAGGACGCGACGCCGTACCGCTGGCGCAACGTGGCCGACTTCCACTACCGCGACGGCAACCCGCACTCCGTGACGCGCGACGTCACGGTGGTCGCGCTGCCCGACACGACGGGCGGGGTCAACGACCCGAGCGTGTTCACCAAGACCGGCGCCGCGCGTCAGCAGTCGGTCGAGCCGGGCGAGTCCGTCACGGTCGACTACACGTTCACGGTCGCCGCCGGCAAGGGCATCGACGTCCGCCACAGCCGCATCGTCGATCACGTCGACACCGACGTGTACGACCTGGGCGACCTCTCCGGCGTGACGGTCAAGGGGACCTACGACGGCGTCGCGCTCGACGCCTCGCACTTCGAGCTCCGGACGAACGCCGACGACGACCTCGTCATCGAGCTGAGCAGCGCCGGCGACGCCGTCGTCAGCGCCCGCGGAGCCGACAAGCGCCTCCAGGTCACGATCGCGCTGACCACGAAGGAGTTCGTCGGCAAGGAGACGAAGACGATCCGGAACAAGGCCACGCTGTTCGGCCTGGACGGCGTCCCGCTGCACTGGTCCGACACCGTCAGCGAGGCCACCTCCTACGGCGACGAGGCCGAGGTCCGCAAGCGGATCTGGGACAACGTGGCGCAGGAGTGGACCGAGTCGATCTCGGCGCAGATGGACGGATCGGGCTCGCTCGTCCAGGACCGCTACGTCTACCGGATCGAGTTCATCCCGCACGGCAGCTACGACCAGGTCGCGATCCTGCCTGTCGTGGACCAGCTGCCCGGCGCGGTCGACTTCCTCGGGTTCGTCGACGAGGCGGACCGAGCCACCGGCGCCGATCCCAGCACCGGACCGGTCGACATCGGCGGCAACCTGGTCGCGTCCTACGACGCGGGCAGCGAGTCCGTCACGATCAGGCAGAAGGACGGCACCCGCCTGGAGGCGGGTGGCTCGCTCGCGGCCTACGTGGCCGTGAAGGTCAACGACGCCTCGGCCCCGATCGTCAACCGGATCGGCGACACGTTCGCCGAGATCGTGCCCCTGCGCTCGGTCTCCGTCGGCGACTTCGTGTGGGTGGACTCTGACCGCGACGGCCGCCAGGACGACGGCGAGCCGGGCATCGAGGGCGTCGTCCTCGAGGTCGTCGGACCCGACGGCAAGCCCGTGGTGGACGTGTTCGGCCAGCCGGTCGGCCCCGTCACGACGGGTGCTGACGGTGCGTACACCTTCGACCACCTGCCCGCGCTGACCGGCGACGGGACGTACACCGTGCGGATCGACCGCGACGCGTCGGCGGAGGCGTTGAAGCCCTACGTGCCGACCAAGGCCGGCGAGGGCGACCGCGTGCTCGACTCGTCCACGTGGGAGGCCGCGACGGTCCCCGGCGAGCTGCACCAGGACGGCGACCGTGACCCGACGCTCGACTTCGGGTTCGTGACGAAGTCGTACGCGATCGGCGACCGCGTTTGGATCGACACGGACAAGGACGGCATCCAGGGCTCCGGCGAGAAGTCGCTGCCCGGTGTCACCGTCGAGCTGCTCGACGAGGACGGCGCCGTCCTGGCGACCACCACGACGGACCGCGACGGCCGGTACGCGTTCGACGAGCTCGCGGCGGGCACCTACCGGGTGCGCTTCACGCTCACGCCCGAGCAGCAGCGGACGTACGAGTTCACGCAGCGGGACGCCGGGGGCGACGACGCCCTCGACTCCGATGCGGACCCGGCGAACGGCCTCACCGTGGTGATCGTCCTCGACGACTCGAACGCCGCCCTTCAAGGCGACTACGAGCACCGCGAGATCACCGCGACGCAGGGCATCGACCCCACGTGGGACGCCGGTGTCGTCGTGAAGACCCCGCCGATGGACATCGGCACGGGGGAGGAGACGGGGGACCCGGAGGGTGACGACCCTGCGGTGTCCGACGGGTCGGGTTCTGGGGGATCCGACCCGAGCGAGCCCGCCGAGGCGTCGGACGGACAGCTGTCCAGGACCGGCACCAGCATCGGCCTCGGGCTCGTGGCGCTGATGCTCGCCCTCTTCGGGGCGGGTGGAGCGATCCTGTGGAGCGGACGGCGACGCACGCTGTAACGAGCGAGCGACGCGACCGCCCCACAGCATGGGGAGGTGACGGTGCCCCGGTCGGAAGACCGGGGCACCGTTGCGTCCGGAGGCGGCTCAGTCGCCGGGCTCGACCACGTCGACCAGGGTGAACCGGATGCACACGATCGGGGTGTCGTCCTCGACCGGTGATCCGGCGGTCGCCCAGAAGCCGCGGTGGCCGGCTCGCCACTCGTCGAGGTCTGCGTCGCCCTCGCCCTCGGCGGCGGCGAACTCCCACGGCACCTCGATGAAGGGGTGGATCGAGAGCCCGGTGACCTCCACGGTCCCGATGCGGTTCTCGTCGTCGTCCAGCAGGGCGAGCCGCTCGCCGATGTGCTCGAGCTCCTCCTGCTCCACCTCGTACTCCGCCAGGATGCCCGCGGTCGCGCGCTTCTTCCCGGCCAGGACGAGCCCGTTCAGGCGGGCGCGCAGCTCACCGGGGGAGCCCAGCTCGAGTCCCCGCATCCCGTCGACCCGCGGCCACGTCATCGCTGACCCTCCTTCGCCGAGGCGCAGTCGATGCAGAGCCGGGCGACCGGGCGAGCCCCCAGCCGCGCCGCGGCGATCTGCCGGCCGCACGACTCGCAGGTGCCGTACGTGCCGGCGGCGACCCGCTCCATGGCGGCGTCGATCTCGACCAGGTGCTGGCGGGTCTGCTGCAGCATCGAGTCGACCTGCGAGCGCTCGAACGCGACGGTGGACCCGTCGGGGTCGTGCTCGTCGTCGGCGTTGGAGTCCAGGGAGGCCTCGACGACCTGGTCGAAGTCCTTCATGAGGCCGTGCAGCTGGCCCCGGGTCCGCTCGCGTTCGGCCTCGAGTCGCTCGAGTGTCTCGTTCGTCATGGGGGACCTCCGTTCCGCGCCGCGCACGCGCCGCCCATCCATGATGCCGCGTCTGTCCACCGTGAGGGGGTTCCGCGGCGAGCGAGCCGCGACGACACTCAGGTGATGAGCACCGTCGACCTGCAACCCGCGGCCCAGGCCCTCCTCGCGACCGTCCGGGGCATCGAGGACGAGCACCTCGATCACGAGACCCCGTGTGAGGGCGTGTCCGTGGGTCAGATGCTCCACCACGTCGACGGACTGTCGCAGGCGTTCCGCGCGGCCGCCGACAAGGAGCTCGGGCCGCTGACCGACACCGCGCCGGATCCCGGGGCGTCTCCGACCGTGGAGGACGGCTGGCGCTCGGAGCTGGAGGGTCACCTGGAGCGGCTGCTGCTGGCCTGGCGCGAGCCCGCGGCGTGGGAGGGCATGACGCGGGCCGGTGGTGTCGACCTGCCGGGCGACGTCGCCGGGAGGGTCGCGCTCGACGAGGTGGTGCTGCACGGCTGGGACCTCGCCCGTGCCACCGGTCAGGAGTACGTCCTCGACGACGCGACGGCGGCCGCGTGCCTGGAGTTCGTGCAGCAGTTCGACCCGGCGGGAACGCCGGGGCTGTTCGGTCCGGCCGTCACCGTGCCGGACGACGCCCCCGTCCTCGATCGCCTGGTGGCGCGGGCCGGGCGCGACCCGCGCTGGGCGCCCCGCTGACCGTTCAGCCGCGCAGGACCTTCTCCATCGACTTGCCCTTGGCGAGCTCGTCGACCAGCTTGTCGAGGTAGCGGATCTTCTGCATCAACGGGTCCTCGACCTCCTCGACTCGCACGTGGCACACGACGCCCGTGATGAGGGAGGCGTTCAGGTTGAGGTCGGCCTGCGCGAAGAAGTCCTCGAACGTCGTCCCGGCATCGAGGTGCTTCTGCAGGGTGCTCTCGTCGAAGCCGGTCAGCCACTCGATGACCCGGTCGAGCTCGGCCTTCGTGCGACCCTTCTTCTCGACCTTCGTGACGTAGTGGGGGTAGACCGAGGCGACGCTCGTCGTGAAGATCCGGTGCATGCGCCGATCCTAGGCCCCGATCAGGCCTCGGCAGCAGCCTCGACGAACGCGTCGGCGAACGTGCCGAACTGCTCGAGGAACCGGGCGCGCTCGGAGCGGGGGAGGGCGTCCAGGGCGCGGTCCAGCAGACCGAGGTGCCGGTCGAGATCGCGGGCGAACTCCGCGAGAGCGCTCTCGTTGGCCACGAAGTGCCACGCGCTCTGGCCCGGCTCCCGGGACCGCTCCAGCAGCCCGGCCTTGAGGGCGGCGTTCGCCTGCCGGTTCACGGTGGACTGCTCGAGCCCGAGCTCGTCCGCGATCTCCCGCAGGGTCCGCGGCCGGCCGTCGGAGAACATCCACAGCAGCCGCTGGTCGGCGTGCCCGCGCGGCCCGACGACCGCCCGCTGGCCCCGCTCGAGTCGCGAGATCGCGGTGAGCGCGGACCAGGCGGGGTTGGCCCGGGCGGCCTCGGTGATGGAGGTCATGCTGGCTCCGGTGGTCGGGGAACGGACGTCATGTGTAGTCTACACAAGTCGAATGTGTAGGTTACACATCGCTGTTCCCGACAGGACCCGCCCATGCCCTCTCCTTCCGTCGTCGACGAGCGCGTCGAGACCCGCTTCTCGCCGATCGCCGTCATCCTCGTGCTGTGCTTCGGCAGTCTCGCCGGCGCGCTCATGCAGTCGCTCGTCATCCCGATCCAGAGCGACCTCCCGCGGCTCCTCGGCACGGAGCCGGGCAACGCGTCCTGGGCCGTCACAGCCACCCTGCTCGCGGCCGCGGTGACGATGCCCGTCACCGGGCGCCTCGCCGACATGTACGGCAAGAAGAAGATCATGGTCGTCTCGGCGGGGATCCTCGTGGCCGGCTCCGTGGTCGCCGCGATGTCGAGCTCGCTCGCGCCGTTCCTCGTCGGCCGCGCGCTCCAGGGCATGGCGATGGGCTACATCCCCGTCGCGATCAGCATGGTGCGCGAGGTCGCCCCACCCGAGAAGCGCGCCACCGCCGTCGCGGCCGTCAGTGCCACGCTCGGCGTCGGCGGCGCCCTCGGCCTGCCGCTGGCCGCGTGGATCGCCCAGGACTACTCGTGGCACGCGCTGTTCTGGTTCTCGTCCGTGCTCGCCGCGGTCATCCTCGTCGCGACCCTCGTCGTCGTCCCGAGCGTCCACGACGCGCACCCCGCCCGCATCGACGTCGTCGGTGTCATCGGACTGGCCATCGGCCTGGTGTCGGCGCTGGTCGGCGTCAGCAAGGGCAGCGAGTGGGGCTGGTCGGACGGTCGCACGATCGGCGCGATCGTCGGTGGCGTCGTCGTCCTGCTGCTGTGGGGCTGGTTCGAGCTGCGCCACCACGACCCGCTCGTGGACCTGCGTACGAGCGCCCATCCGCCCGTGCTGTTCACGAACCTCGCGGCCGTCCTGATCGGCTTCGGCATGATGGCGCAGTCCATCGTGCTGCCGCAGCTGCTGCAGCTGCCCGAGGAGACCGGCTTCGGGCTGGGCCAGACGATCCTCCAAGCGGGCCTGTGGATGGCGCCCGGTGGCCTGATGATGATGTTCTTCGCCCCCGTCTCGAGCCGGCTGATCACCTCGATCGGCGCCCGCCTCACACTGTCGATCGGCGCCACGGTCCTGGCGGTCGGCTACCTCGTGACGCTGTTCCTGATGAACGCGCCGTGGGAGCTCATGCTCGGCTCGCTGGTCGCCTGCGCCGGTGTCGGCATCGGCTACGCGGCCATGCCCACGCTGATCCTGGACAACGTTCCGGAGTCCGAGTCGGGCTCCGGCGTCGGTCTCAACGCCCTGATGCGCTCGGTCGGCACCACGATCGCCGGTGCCGTCATGGCGGCCGTGCTGACGAGCCGGACGGTGGACTTCGGGGGCTACGCGATCCCCGACAAGGGCGCGTTCCAGCTGTGCTTCGTCATCGGCGCGGGTGCCGCGTTCGCGGGTGCTCTCGTCGCGTTGCTGGTGCCGCGTCAGGGCCTCAGTCGTCGATGACGACCTCGCCCCGCTCCTTCATGGCGGCGAGGCTGTCGAGCATGTGCTGGAGGACCTCCGGCGGATGGGGCTCCCACCCGACGACCTCCTCGACCACGCGGATCGGCTCCTTGCTGCGGTAGGAGCGGGTGGGGTTCCCCGGGAACTTCTTGTCGGTGAGGTTCGGGTCGTCCTCGAAGGGCCCGGTCGGCTCCACCCGGTAGATGTGGCCGCGGCCCTCACCCACCGAGAGCTCGGCGCCCCACGTCGCGGCGTCCAGGGTGCCTGTGAAGTAGATGTGGCCGGCGGTGCGGTTCTCACCGAAGTTCGCCCTGCGACCCGGCTCGAGCAGGTCGCCGGGGGAGAGGACCGCCTTCGTGCCGTGGAAGAAGGGCCCGTCGTCGGGGCCCAGCCGCTCGTCGCTCATACGGTCAGGATCGCCCACGGTGACGCATCTGGGTACCCAGATGTCCCGAAGGACGAAGCGCGCGTCCCGTCAGGGGCCGGTCGCGCCCAGCCGGCGGTGCTCGGCCCAGGCGCGGTCGCGCAGGTCCATCGCGCCGGAGCAGGCCTGCAGGAACCGCTCGGTGGCGGCGCCGGGCGACGTGTCGCCGAGGTAGTACTCGATGAGGTCGCGGCGGGCCGCCGCGCTCGGGTCGGTCGAGAGGTGCTGCGCCACGAGCGCGGCCACGTCGGCGTCCTCGTCCAGCAGCGGCAGGGTGTCCATGAGGCGCGACGGCGGCACGGGCACACGGGGGCGGCACACGAGCACCGGCTTGCCGGTCGGCAGCCAGTTGAGGGTCACCGCCGAGACGTCGGTGATCAGCAGGTCGGCGTCCGCGAACGACTGCTCGAGCGGCACGTCGGTGTCCACGCGGTCGGCGCGGGCGCGGATCGCGGCGTCGGCCTCGCCGTAGGCCGGGTCGATGACGCCGTTCAGCGGGTGCGGGCGGTAGATCACGCGGTGGGTGCCCGCGAGGGCGTCGAGGACCGCGGACCCGTGGGTCAGCAGCGAGCCGTACGAGACCGACGGCTGCGACGCCTCCCAGGTGGGCGCGTAGAGGACCGTCGACCGCGACGGGTCGGGCTGCGGCTCCGGCGCGGGAGCGTCGAGCTGCGGCTGGCCGATCAGCACCGAGCGGGCCGACGCGTCGTAGAGCATCACGCCGGCGCTCGTGCGGTCGAGCGCGGCCTGACCGGCGAGGAAGCAGAAGTCGTAGGCCTTCACCTGGTTCGACACCGAGACGCCCTTGTCGCTGTCGCCGTGGCCCAGGTACACGTGCACGAGCGACGTGAAGCGCAGGCACTCGAAGTTGATCGGGTCGTGGTTCACGTACAGCGCGAGCTTCACGTCGCTGAGGGCCAGGATCTCGTCCAGCTGGCCGTAGCGGGCCAGGGTCACGCAGTCGAGGCCCGACTCGGCCCGCACGAGCGCGGCGGTGCGCGAGTCCTTGAACACGGCCACCACGCCGTGCGCGGCGTCGAGCGCCTTCAGCGCCGCGAACCACGGACGCAGCTGGTAGAGCGCGTCGGCGCCGTTGGGGAAGTAGACCAGGACCGACTGCGTGAACGCGCGACCCAGGCGGTCCTCGTCGGTGCGCTTGTCGGGCATGCCGACGGGCAGGAAGCGCGAGCGGCGCAGCCGCCCGATCGCCCACTGGCGGAGCCGGGGAACGATCCCAGCCCGCGAGTCAGCCACGGACGAGCCCCGGCCGCAGGACGTTGTCGACCATGGACAGTGCCGACGCGATCGCCATGTGCATGTCGAGGTACTGGTAGGTGCCGAGACGACCGCCGAAGTGCACCTGCGACTCCTGCTCGGTCAGCTCGCGGTAGGCCTTCAGGGCCGTGCGGTCGTCCGAGGTGTTCACGGGGTAGTAGGGCTCGTCGTCGGTGCCGGCGTTCGCGAAGCGGCTGAACTCGCGCATGATCACCGTGGCGTCCGACGGGTAGTCGCGCTCGGGGTGGAAGTGCCGGAACTCGTGGATCCGCGTGTAGGGGATGTCGGTGTCGGCGTAGTTCATCACCGGCGTGCCCTGGAAGTCGCCGATCGGCAGCACCTCGGACTCGAAGTCCAGGGTGCGCCAGCCGAGCGGGCCGTGCGCGTGGTCGAAGTACCGGTCGAGCGGGCCGGTGTAGACGATCGGCAGCTGCCCGACCGTGGCGGCCTTGTTGTAGGGCTGGCTCTCGTCGAAGAAGTCGGTGTCGAGGCTGATCGTGATGTTCGGGTGGTCGGCCATCCGCTCGAGCCACGCCGTGTAGCCGTCGGTGGGCAGGCCCTCGTAGCGGTCGTTGAAGTAGCGGTTGTCGTAGGTGTACCGCACCGGCAGCCGGGTGATGATGTCCGCCGACAGCTCGGTGGGATCGGTCTGCCACTGCTTGGCGGTGTAGCCCTTGATGAACGCCTCGTAGAGGGGGCGGCCGATCAGGCTGATCGCCTTCTCCTCCAGGTTCTGGGCCGCCGCGGCACCGCCCGACAGCGCGGCGCCGGCCTGCTCGGCGACCCACGCGCGCGCCTCGTCCGGACCCATCGCCGAGCGGGTGAACTGGTTGATGGTGCCGAGGTTGATCGGCAGCGGGAACACCTCGCCGCGGTACGTCGAGTAGACGTGGTGGCGGTAGCCGGTGAAGGTCGTGAAGCGGTTGGCGTAGTCCCAGACCCGCTCGTTCGAGGTGTGGAACAGGTGCGCGCCGTAGCGGTGCACCTCGATGCCGGTGGTGGGCTCGGCCTCGCTGTAGGCGTTGCCGCCCAGGTGCGAGCGGCGGTCGATCACGTGGACCTTGAGCCCGGGATCGTTGGCCAGCTGCTCGGCCACGGTGAGCCCGAAGAAGCCCGACCCGACGACGAGGACGTCAGTCATCGCGGCCGCCTTCCAGCGCGGGCATCGGCTGCCACGTGCGGTCGGCCCAGATCCTGCGGCCGTCGCGCCAGCCCTTCACGAGTGAGGAGAAGCCGCGGAAGGAGCGCTCGACGACCACGAGCCGCACGATCTCCTTGGCGAAGGTCAGCGCGGTGCCCAGGGCGAAGCCGGGCCGGCTCAGGTGGCCGTGCTCGTCGAAGTAGCGGCCGACGTAGGCCCGGTTGCGCATCACGTGGTACTTCGCCAGCGGGCTGGAGTCGTTGAGGTGGCGCACGCCGAGGCTGACCTGCTTCTGCTCGCGCTTCTTCTGCAGCACGAACTCGTCCACGTAGACGACCTCGGTCTCCAGGGAGGCCAGCCACGCGTAGATCGCGTCGTCCCAGGAGATGAAGAAGCGCGGGTCGGGCAGGCCGATGCGGCGGACCACGTCGGCGTGCACGAGCATGCCCTCGAAGGTGCCGGAGTTGGTCACGGCGTAGCCGTCGGTGTTGAACGTCTTCACCGAGTAGGGCAGCGGCACGCCGAGCCACTGGTTGAACTTCGCCTGCCAGTAGAAGGGGGTGCCGTCGACGTCGTAGCGGCGGCCGTGGATGACCTTGAACCGCGCCATCCACGGGGCAAACCGCTCGAGCGCGTCGGGCAGGATCTCGACGTCGTCGTCCATCAGCCAGACCCACTCGGCGCCGAGCTCGAGCGCGACCTTGGTGCCCTCGCTGAAGCCGCCGGCGCCGCCGGTGTTGGTCTCCATGCGGTGGTTCACGAGCAGGCCGGGAGGGAACTTCGCCTCCCACGCGGTGACGACCTCCTGCGTGTCGTCGGTGCTGGCGTTGTCGACGACGATGATGCGATCAGGGGGTGTCGTCATCGTCGAGGCGCTCTGCAGCAGCTCGTCGAGCAGTGCGGAGCGGTTGAACGTGACGATGGCGATCGCCAGGGTGCCGGTCGTCGAACTCACCACGACAGGCTATCGGCCCGCCTGACGGATCAGTGAATCCGACCTAAGGTGATCGAGTGGGGTTGCGCACCGCGGGTCGGGCACTCACCGTCGCCGGGATGCTGGCGGCGGCGGCCGGCGCGGGCCTGGTGGTCTCGCCTCCCGCCTGGGCTGTCGGCCCGGTCAACCCGGTGCTGATCGACATCGCCGATCCTGCCAACGCCGGCTTCCTCGTGTTCGTCGAGAACGACGTCATCCTCGAGGCCGACGAGTCCGAGGGCACGATGGCCGTCGGTGGCGACGTGACCTTCCGCCGCAACTACAACGTCATGCGTCCCGCCTCCTCTCCGACGCCCCAGAACGTCGCGCTCTACGTCGGCGGCGGGTTGAACTTCCCGCAGGCCGGCTCAGGATCGATTCTGCGGATCATGGGCGGTCAGGCCCGCGTGATGGACGACACCACCTACGACGCCTTCGTCGGCGGCCCGGGCGCCGTCGCCGTGCCGCCGGGGGAGGCCGCCGACTACATCCCCAGGCTCGAGGTCCAGACGGCGCAGACGGTCGCCGAGTTCACCCAGCCGGTGCCCGAGGTCAACTTCGACGCGGCGTTCTCGCAGTACAGGACGCTGTCGACGGAGATGGGGCAGTGCGCCAACACCGTCGCTCTCACATCGGCCGACGGGACCCAGCTCGTGCGGCCCGTCCCATCGGGGACGCAGGCATATCTGTCCCTCACGGCTGGGACGACGAACGTGCTCAACGTGACGGCCGCCGAGCTCGACGGGCTGACGAGCCTGACGTTCAACGAGCCGCGGCCGGGGCCCGGCACGACTCTCCTGATCAACGTGACCGGGAACTTCAACGGCAGCATGCCGAACCTCGCCGGTGTCTCGAGCGCGAACGCGCGGTACATGCTGTGGAACTTCCCGGACGCCACTGCCCTGGAGATCGAGAACTCGGACTCGCTGGAGGGCACGATCTATGCGCCGCGCGCCGACCTCGACTGGTTCGCCCACGGCAACATCGAGGGCAACGTGATCGCGCGGAGCTTCGACCACCTCAGCTTCGCGGGCCGTGATGTCCGGGAGGTGCACGACTTCCCCTTCCAGGGCGTCATCGACTGCGAGTCAGGAACGCAGCCGACCAGCGAGCCGTCCACGGAGCCGACGACGGAGCCGACCACGGAGCCGACGACCGAGCCCACCACGGAGCCGACGACCGAGCCCACCACGGAGCCGACGACCGAGCCCACCACCGAGTCGACGGACGTCGGCTCCGGCGGGGACGAGCAGGGACCCGGCTCGGACTACTACTGGAGTTCGGGCGGCGGCGGGGGAGGCACCGGCCTGGCCGACGCGGGCGGCCCGGGCGCCGCGATCCTCGCGGGCGGGGCGCTGGCCACCGCCGCGGGACTGCTGCTCCTGCTGCTCAGCGGTAGATCGAGCGCTCGGCGTCCGAACGCTGGACGAAGGCCGTGACGGCCTCGCGGAACGCCTCGAGCGAGCGCTGCTCCGGCGGGCCGAGCAGGTAGGTCGCGAGCTTCGAGCGGTACTCGGCCAGCTGGTCGGGGCCGCGTCCGGTGATCACGTCGAGGAACTCGTCCATGCCCTGGGCGTGGCTGCCGAGCAGCGTGGCGGCGGCGCTGGAGGGGTAGTCCTCGCGGAACTGCCTGGTCGAGACGCCCGCGTGGTTGAACACGGCGTAGGGCTTCTCGCCCGCGAGCCAGTCCGAGAGCACGCTCGAGATGTCGCTCACCAGGGCGGTGGACTGGTTCATCCAGCCGGTCAGCGACCCACTGGTGACCACGCGGTGGTCGATGCCGGTGCGCGCCTTGGCGTCGTCGAGGCGGCGCGAGATCACGGCGTGCGCGATGCGGTACTTGGCGTCGCGCTGGCCGGTGAACGGGTGCGGCTTGTAGACCACGCGCACCGACCCGTCGGCCAGCAGCGCGTCGATCAGCTGGACGCCGATGGCGCGCAGCGAGGAGTACTCCTGGTGCTGGTTCACGCCCTCCCACGTGGGGGCGTAGAGCACCGTGGGGATCTCGGCCTCGCCGACGCGGGGCGTGCGCTCGATCGCGTGCACCTGGGGGCGGCCGACGAACCGGTACTGGTCCTCGGGGATGTGCATGCCCGAGCGCCGGTAGCGGTCGGCGCCGGCCTCGCCGGCGACCCACAGCTCGTCGTAGACGCGCGAGAACGGGTTGTTGGAGGCGCTCTTGTCGCTGTCGCCGTGGCCGATGAACGCACTCATCATCGTGGGCAGGCGCAGCAGGTGGATGTTGTTGCCGGTGTTGCTGGGGTAGAGCGCCACCTTGACCATGGAGAAGTCGAGCATCAGCAGCTCGCCCGGCGCCGGCAGCGACAGCGTGGGCAGCGACGAGGACGCCATCCGCTCGAAGAGGGGATGGTCGCGCAGCACCACGAAGACCCGCTGGTCGAGACTCTCGAGGGCCTCGATCCAGGTGTTGATCTGGTAGGCCGCGGTGTCGGGGCCGGAGAGGTGGACGACCACCTCGGGCCGGTACTCGTCCAGGAACTTCTGGACGGCCGACAGCTGCGGCGTGAAGCCCGTGGCGCGCTTGGCCGTGCGCATCCGCCAGCTGGCGAGCACGTCGGGCACGGTCGCGGCGGCCAGGACCGCGAAGGCGGCCACTCCGGAGGACAGCACGATCCACCACGGGGCGCCGAGGATGGCCGGCGCGAGGGCCGCCAGTTGGACGAGCGTCACGAGCACGGGACGGCTGCGGGGCTCCTCGGCGATGTACGTGTCGCCCGGGATGTGGCGGGTGCGCATCGGCTTGAGGGGCCCGATCCGCCGGTACTCGGCGTGCAGGGCCCGCGCGCACAGGCCCGTGACGATGAGCAGCGTGACGAGCAGGAAGGCGTGCAACGCCGTGTCGTCGGCGAACTGCGAGGCGGCGGTGGCCGCCACGATGACGCGCAGGGCGAAGCGCAGGGGAGGCCCGGCCGACGCCTGGCGCAGCAGCATCGACGACAGGGGCGAGCGGCGCTCGAGGAGCCACTCGGAGACGACCGAGACGATCAGCGCGATCGCGGCGGCCAGGTCGAGGTCGAGGACGACGAGCAGCAGCGCCAGCAGGATCGTGCCGTTGACCAGCAACAGGCCCGGCAGCTCGCTGCTGTGACCCAGCCGCGCGACGAGAGAACGCACGAAACGCGCCGGGGAAGCCATGGGCGGCAATCTACCGCGTGTGACGGTTGTGGCCGGTGTACCGTCGGGGCGTGCCTTGGGGACGTCGCCGTTTTCGCCTCCCGGCGTCGATCGCCCATCCCGTGCGATTGCTGCCGCTGGCCTTCCTGACCCTCATCCTGGCCGGCACCCTCCTGCTGCTGCTGCCGTTCGCCCGCGAGGGCGAGGCCGACCCCTCGTTCATGGACGCGTTCTTCACGTCCACCTCGGCGGTCACGGTCACGGGCCTGGCGACGGTCGACACGGGCACCTACTGGTCGATCATCGGGCAGGCGATCATCCTGGTTCTCGTCGAGATCGGCGGCATCGGCATCATCGCGATGACCACGGTCCTGGGCCTGTTCGTGGGCGGGCGTCTCGGCCTGCGCACCCGGCTGGCGGCCCAGACCGACATGCACGTCGTGAGCCTCGGCGACGTGGGTCCGCTGTTCAAGCGCGTGGCCATCACGACCCTGCTCTTCCAGGGCGTCACCGCGGCGATCCTCACGTGGCGGTACGCCACCGGCTACTTCGACTCGTTCGCCGAGTCCCTCTGGCACGGCGTGTTCGACGCCGTGATGGCGTTCAACAACGCCGGCTTCTCGCTGCACCCCGACAGCCTCACCAGCTACGCCGGCGACTTCGCGGTGATCCTGCCGGTCTCGGTGGCCGTCTTCGCCGGAGGCCTGGGCTTCCCGGTCCTGGCCGAGCTCTACCAGGAGTGGCGCTCGCCGAAGACGTGGACGATCCACACGCGCCTCACGATCTGGGGCTCCCTGCTGCTGCTGGCCATCGCCTCGACGATGTTCGTCGTCGTCGAGTGGAACAACGCCGCCACGATCGGCGACCTCAGCCCGATCGACAAGCTGGTCACCGGCATCGAGGGCGGCATCATGACCCGCTCCGGCGGCCTGGCCAGCTTCGACTGGGGCGCGGTCGAGCCGGTCACGCTCTTCATGGCGATCATCATGATGTTCATCGGCGCGGGCAGCGCCTCGACCGCCGGCGGCATCAAGATCACGACGTTCCTGCTGCTGGCCTACGTGATCCTGGCCGAGCTGCGCGGTGAGGACCAGGTGCGCATCGGGTCGCGGGCGATCAACCCGCGCACGATCCGCACCGCGCTGAGCATCGCGCTCATCGCCGTGGGCCTGGTGACGGGCGGATCGATGGCGCTCATGATCCTGGCCGGCGTCCCGCTCGCGGACGGACTGTTCGAGTCCGCCTCCGCCTTCGGCACCGTGGGACTGTCCACGGGTCTGACCCCCGAACTCAACATCCCCGGCCAGCTGGTGCTCATCGTCTTGATGTTCATCGGCCGAGTGGGCACCATTACGGCAGCCTCCGCGTTCGTGCTGAGGCGGCGCCAATCCAGGTATCACCTTCCCGAGGAGCAACCGATCATTGGCTAACAACGACCCCCTCACCGCGCCCGTCCTCGTCGTGGGACTCGGCCGGTTCGGCTCCGCCGTCGCGCGGTCGCTGGTCCGGCTCGGCCACGACGTCCTGGGCGTCGACGAGGACCCCCAGTTGGTGCAGCGCTTCGCCAGCGAGTTCACCCACGTCGTCTCGGCCGACACCACCGACACCGAGGCCCTGCGCCAGATCGGCGCGGAGCAGTTCGACCGCGCCGTCGTGGGCATCGGCACCGACATCGAGGCCAGCGTCCTGACCGTGCTGAGCCTCGTCGAGCTGGGCGTCTCGGAGGTGTGGGCCAAGGCCATCAACGCCAAGCACGCCCGGATCCTCGAGCGCGTCGGCGCCACGCACGTCGTGCGTCCCGAGTCGGCGATGGGGGAGCGGGTGGCCCACATGGTCACCGGCGCGATGATCGACTACATCGAGTTCGACGACGGCTTCTCGATCGCCCGCACGCGAGCGCCGAAGCTGGCGGCCGGCCGCACGCTGCTGGAGTCCCAGCTGCGGGCCAGGTTCGGCGTCACCGTCGTCGGTGTGAAGCGTCGGGGCGAGGACTTCACCTACGCGCGGCCCGAGACCTCGATCGCCGCGTCGGACGAGCTCATCGTCTCCGGTCCCACGCGCAAGGTCGAGACGTTCTGCGCGCTGCGGAACGAGTAGTCCCGGGCGCCGGGTGAGTCCGTTGACCTCGACCGCGGCCGACCTCCTGCGCGACCTGCGCGATGCCGCGGACTCCTCCGCGCACCCGCAACGGCACTACCGCGGTGGCGCCGAGGTCCTGGGCGTGCGGATGGGGACGGTCTTCGACCTCGCCAAGCGCCACAGCGCCATGTCGCTGGCCGAGGTCGGCCGCCTGCTCGACGAGCCCGAGTACGAGCCGCGGCTGGCGGCCTTCTGCGTCCTCGACTTCCAGGTGCGGCGCCGGGGCGTCACGGACGCGGAGCGCGAGGAGCGCCACGACCTGTACCTGGCCCGGCACGACGCGATCGACTCGTGGGACATGGTCGACCGGGCCGCTCCGCGCGTGGTCGGTCAGTTCCTGCGCGACCGCTCGAGGGAGCCGCTGTTCGCGCTGGCCGCGTCGCCCGATCCCCTGCGTCGTCGCACGGCGATGACGGCGCCGCTGGCGTACACGCGCCCGGCGCACCCCGCGGGCATCGCCGACCTCCTGCGTCTGGCCGAGCTGCTCGCCGACGATCCCGACCCGACCGTCTCCAAGCCCGTCGGCATCGCGCTCAAGCACGCGGGCGCCGTCGCGCCGGAGGAGGTGCGCGCCTTCCTCGATCGGCTCGGCGACCGGCTTCCCGCGCCCGTGCGCCGCGAGGCGCGGGCCAAGCTGACGTAGTGATCGCTGGGGCCTCGACGATGCGGCGACCGCCGGTGCGCCGGGTGGGTCCGGTCGCCGGATAGTGTTGACCGGTGAACTACCAGACCCCGGAGGGTGCGGCACCCGACACTGCGGCGCACCGGTACACCAGCGAGTACGCCGGCCGCATCGAGACCGCGTGGCAGGACCGCTGGGAGGCCGAGGGCACCTTCGAGGCGCCGAACCCGGTCGGCGACCTCGCCGCCGACGACGGCCGGCACAACGCGGGCGGCTCCAAGTACTTCCTGATGGACATGTTCCCGTACCCCTCGGGCGCGGGCCTGCACGTCGGTCACCCGCTGGGCTACATCGCCACCGACGTCGTCGGCCGCTTCCGCCGCATGCAGGGCGACAACGTGCTGCACGCGCTGGGCTACGACGCGTTCGGCCTGCCCGCCGAGATCTACGCCGTCCAGACCGGCCGCCACCCGCGCGAGACGACGCTGGAGAACATCGCGAACATGCGGCGCCAGCTGCGCCGCCTCGGTCTGGCCCACGACGAGCGCCGCTCGTTCGCCACGATCGAGCCCGAGTTCATGCGCTGGACGCAGTGGATCTTCCTGCAGATCTTCAACTCCTGGTACGACCCCGAGCAGGGCAAGGCCCGGCCCATCGCCGAGCTGATCCAGGTGCTGGGCACCGACGACCCCGAGGTCATCGACCAGCACCGCCTGGCCTACATCAGCGAGTCGCCCGTGAACTGGTGCCCGGGCCTGGGCACCGTGCTGGCGAACGAGGAGGTCACCGCCGACGGTCGCAGCGAACGTGGCAACTTCCCCGTCTTCAAGCGCAGCCTGCGCCAGTGGAAGATGCGGATCACGGCCTACGCCGACCGCCTGATCGACGACCTCGACCGGGTCGACTGGCCCGAGCCGGTCAAGCTCATGCAGCGCAACTGGATCGGCCGCTCGCACGGAGCGAAGGTGCGCTTCGAGTCCGCCGCCGGCCCCATCGAGGTGTTCACGACCCGTCCCGACACGCTATTCGGCGCGACCTACGTGGTGCTGGCGCCCGAGCACCCGCTGGTCGACGAGCTGGCCGCCGAGACGTGGCCCGAGGCCGTCGACGAGCGCTGGACCGCCGGAGCCCCCGACCCCGTCTCGGCGATCGACCGGTACCGGCGCACCGCCGCGGCGAAGTCCGACGTCGAGCGCCAGGAGAACAAGGAGAAGACCGGCGTCTTCACCGGCTCCTTCGCGACCAACCCGGTGAACGGCGAGGCCGTCCCGGTGTTCGTCGCCGACTACGTCCTGATGGGCTACGGCACCGGAGCCATCATGGCCGTCCCCGGCCACGACGCTCGCGACTTCGAGTTCGCCACCGAGCTGAGCCTGCGGATCGTCCCGGTCGTGCAGGCGCCCGAGGACGAGGTCCTGCCGTGGACCGGCGCGGGCGTCGCGATCAACTCCGACAACACCGACGTCTTCGGCGACGAGGGCGTCATCCTGGACGGCCTGGCCGTCGACGATGCGAAGGTCGCGATCATCGCGTGGCTGGAGCAGCGCGGCCTCGGCGAGGGCACCACCACCTACCGCCTGCGCGACTGGCTGTTCAGCCGTCAGCGCTACTGGGGCGAGCCGTTCCCGATCGTCTACGACGAGGCCGGCCACGCGATCGCGCTGCCCGACTCGATGCTGCCGGTCGAGCTGCCCGAGGTGCCCGACTACTCGCCCAAGACGTTCGAGCCCGACGACGCCGAGAGCGAGCCCGAGCCGCCGCTGGCGCGCGTGCCCGAGTGGGTCGAGGTCGAGCTCGACCTCGGCGACGGCCCGAAGCGGTACCGCCGCGAGACCAACACGATGCCGAACTGGGCGGGCTCCAGCTGGTACGAGCTGCGCTACACCGATCCCCACAACAGCGAGGTGCTCGCCGACCCGACGAACGAGCGCTACTGGCTCGGTCCGAAGACGCCCGGCGGCACCGGCGGTGTCGACCTGTACGTCGGCGGCGTCGAGCACGCCGTCCTGCACCTGCTCTACGCGCGCTTCTGGCACAAGGCGATGTTCGACCTCGGTCACGTCAGCAGCGAGGAGCCGTTCCACCGCCTGTTCAACCAGGGCTACATCCAGGCGTACGCCTTCACCGACGAGCGGGGCACCTACGTTCCGGCCGACGAGGTCGAGGAGCGCGACGGCGGCTGGTTCTTCGAGGGCCGGGCGGTCAACCGCGAGTACGGGAAGATGGGCAAGAGCCTCAAGAACATCGTCACGCCCGACGACATGTACGACGCCTACGGCGCCGACACGTTCCGCGTGTACGAGATGAGCATGGGCCCGCTGGACGTCTCGCGTCCGTGGGAGACCCGCGCCGTGGTGGGTGCGCAGCGCTTCCTGCAGCGCGTCTGGCGCCTCGTCGTCGACGAGGAGACCGGCGAGGTCGTCGCCGACGACACCGAGCCCGACACCGCGGCGCTGCGTGCGCTGCACCAGGCGATCGCCGGCGTCACCGAGGACATGGGCGAGCTGCGGTTCAACACCGCGATCGCCAAGCTCATCGAGCTGACGAACCACCTCACCAAGGAGTCGGTGCGCTCGCGGTCGGTCCTCGAGCCGCTCGTGCTGATGCTGGCGCCCGTCGCCCCGCACCTGGCCGAGGAGCTGTGGTCCCGCCTGGGCCACGAGGAGACGCTCACGTACGAGGCCTGGCCCGTCGCCGACGAGCAGTACCTCGTCGAGGACCTGGTCACGTGCGTCGTGCAGATCCAGGGCAAGGTCCGCGGCAAGCTGGAGGTCCCCGCCGACATCAGCGACGAGGACCTCACGGCCCTCGCGCTGGCCGAGCCCAACGTCGTGCGCACCATCGGCGACCAGGAGATCCGCAAGGTCATCGTCCGCGCGCCGAAGCTGGTCAGCGTCGTCGTCTGAGCCTGCTGGAGGAGGACTCTCGCGTGCCACGATGAGCGGGTGACCGCCATCGAGCTGAGCAACGTCGTCAAGACCTTCGGTGCCGTGCGCGCCCTGGACGGTGTCGATCTGTCGGTCGAGGTCGGGGAGGTCCATGGCTTCCTGGGGCCGAACGGCGCGGGCAAGTCGACCACGATCCGTGTCCTCCTCGGGCTGCTGAAGGCCGATTCCGGCACGGCGAGGCTGCTCGGTGGAGACCCGTGGGACGAGGCGGCGGAGCTCCACCGCCGGATCGCGTACGTTCCCGGCGACGTGGCCCTGTGGCCCGGCCTCACCGGCGGCGAGGTCATCGACGTGCTCGCGCGGATGCGCGGCGGCCTGGACGAGGCGCGTCGTGCAGAGATGATCGATCGGTTCGAGTTCGATCCCAGCAAGAAGAACCGCACCTACTCCAAGGGGAACCGGCAGAAGGTGGCGCTGATCGCCGCCCTGGCGAGCCGGGCCGAGCTGTACCTGCTGGACGAGCCGACGTCCGGGCTCGATCCCCTCATGGAGGCGGAGTTCCAGCGGGCCGTGCTCGAGCTGAAGGGCGAGGGCGCCACCGTGCTGCTCAGCTCGCACATCCTCGCCGAGGCGGAGGCGCTGTCCGACCGGATCAGCATCATCCGGGCCGGTCGCGTGGTGCAGAGCGGCTCGCTCGCCGAGCTCCGGCACCTGACCCGGACGACGGTCATCGCGGAAACCGCGCGGCCCGCCGCGCTCATCGCGGAGGTGGAGGGGGTGCACCATCCCCGGTTCGACGGCACGCGGGTCACGTTCGACGTCGAATCGGCCCACCTCGACGACGCCGTGCAGGCGCTGGCACCCCTCGGCGTGCTCTCGCTCGCGGCCCATCCGCCGACGCTGGAGGAGCTCTTCCTGCGTCAGTACGGCGAGGAGGTGACGTCGTGAGCTCCCCCTTCACGGGGACTCGACATCTCGTCAGGCTCGTCCTGCGACGTGCCGGCTCATCCTGCCGCTGTGGATCATCGGCCTCGGAGGCACGATCGCGGCCAGCGCGGTGGCCGTCCCGTCGATCTACGACACCCCCGAGAAGATCGCCGGGTACGCGAGCGCGGTCGGGGCGAGTCCGGTCAGCTTCCTCATGTCCGGTCGCCAGGCCGGGATCGACACCCTCGGCGGCATCGTCGCCAACGAGATCTCACAGGTCGCGCAGCTGGGCATCTGCCTCATGGTGATGTTCCTGGTGGTGCGCCACACCCGGGCCGAGGAGGAGACCGGTCGTGCCGAGCTGGTCCGCTCGACGGTGGTGGGCCGCCACGCCGCGACGCTCGCGGGTCTGCTGTACGGCGTGTCGGCGGCGCTCCTGATCGGCCTCGTCACGACCGTCGCGATGCTCGCGGTGGACCTGGATCCCGTGGGCAGCCTGACCTACGGCGCGGGCCTGACGCTGCTCGGACTCGCCTACGTCGCCGTCACGCTGGTCGCCGTGCAGATCTCGACGTCGGCGCGGGGCGCCCTCGCGCTGACCGGGGCGGCGATCGCGGTGGGCTACCTGGTCCGGGGCCTGGGAGCGATGCAGGACAACGCACTCGTCTGGGCCTCGCCCTTCGGGTGGGCGCAGCGCATGGACGCCTTCGGCGACGAGCAGTGGTGGCCTGCCGTGCCCCTGGTGCTGCTGACGGCCGCGCTGCTCGTCGTGGCTGGCCGGCTCACCGTCCGTCGCGACTTCGCGGGTGGCGTGCTGCCGGATCGCCCCGGGCGGCCGCGCGCGTCCCGGTTCCTCAGCACGCCGCTGGGCCTGGCCCTTCGCCTCCAGCGTGGGCTGGTCATCGGCTGGGCCATCGGAGTGACGGCACTCGGACTCCTCTACGGCGCGGTCATCCCGACCATCCCGGACCTGGTCGCCTCGAACCCCGACATCGCCGAGGTCATCGGAGCCTCACCCGACGTCGAGGAGCAGCTCATCGACGCGTTCCTGCGCTACATCTTCCTGTTCATGGCGGTCGTCTCCTGCGGCTTCGCGGTCACGTCGGTGCTCCGGCTCCGCGCGGAGGAGGAGTCCGGCCGCGCGGAGCTGGTGCTGGCCACCGGTGTCCGGCGGGTCTCGTGGATGGCCGCCGCCGTCTCGGTCGCGTTCGTCGGTGCACTGCTCCTCTCGCTGCTGATGGGTCTGGGCCTCGCCGTGGGCTACGCGGTCGGCCTGGGGGAGTGGGACCGGATCGTGGAGCAGGTGGGCGGGCAGGTGAGCTACCTGCCGGGCGTGCTCGTCGTGGCCGCGCTCGCCGTCGCCCTCTTCGGGCTGTGGCCGCACCGCGCCCTGCTGGCGTGGGCGGTCGTGGCGTTCGTCGCCCTCCATGTCATGCTCGGAGAGACGCTGCGGCTGCCGGACTGGGTCGACTCGCTCTCGCCGTTCACGCACCTGCCCGAGGTGCCGGTCGAAAGGTTCGACCCGGTCCCGGCGCTGGTCGAGATCGTCCTGGCGGCGGCCCTCGTGGCGGTGGGCCTGTGGGCGTTCCGGCGCCGCGACGTCACCACCGGGTGATCCGACCGCCTCAGACCCGCGCCGCGGCCGTCTCGGTGCCGGGCCGGGCGTAGACGCCCCAGGCCACGACCAGCATCACGGCGTACACCCCGGCGAAGGCCCACAGGCCGCCGGTGATGCCCAGCTCGGCGAACGTCCGGGGGACGAAGAACGAGCCCAGGGCACCGACGGCGCCCGCGATGCCGATGCAGCCGGCCGCCGCCCGGTGCGCGCGCGCCTTCGCGGCGTCGTCGTCGGCGCCGATGAGGAACGCGATCGGGATCATCCGGTAGACCGAGCCGTTGCCGATGCCCGCGGCGGCGAACAGCAGCAGGAACAGTCCCAGGAAGAGCCCGAAGCCGGCCTCCTCGACGGTGAGCACCAGACCGACGACGCCGACGCCCATGGCCAGGTACGAGCCCATCGTCACGCGGGTGCCGCCGAACCGGTCGGCCAGCGCACCGCCGAAGGGCCGGGTCAGGGCGCCGGTGGCCGCGCCGAGGAACGCCACCGCGATCGGCACGTCCGGGTGCATCGCCTTCATGAGCGTGGGGAACGTCAGCGAGAAGCCCAGGAACGAGCCGAACGTGCCGATGTACAGGAACGAGATCACCCAGGTGTGGTGGTTCTTCACGGCGAGCGCGTAGCTGCGCAGGTCCGACTTCGCGTTCGACAGGTTGTTCATGAGCACGAACGCCGCGAGCGCCGACAGGATCGCGGCGGGCACGAAGATCAGGCCGGCGCGCTCGAGCGCGATGCCCGCGCCCGACGTGATGATGAGCGGCACGACCAGCTGCACGATGCCGGTGCCGAGGTTGCCGCCGGCGGCGTTGATGCCGAGCGCCTTGCCCTTCTCGCGCTGCGGGTAGAAGAACGAGATGTTGACCATCGACGAGGCGAAGTTGCCACCGCCGAGACCCGCGAGCGACGCCACCAGGAGCATGACGCCGAACGAGGTCGTCGGGTCGCTGACGGCCCACGCCAGCCCGAGCGAGGGGATGAGCAGCAGCAGTGCCGAGATCACCGTCCAGTTGCGCCCGCCGAACACCGGGACCATGAACGTGTAGAGCACGCGCATGGCCGCGCCGGTGAGTCCGGGCAGGGCGATCAGCCAGTAGAGCTGGTCGGTCGTGTAGGCGAAGCCGGCCGCGCCGAGGTTGGGCACCACCACGCTCCACACACCGAGCATCATGAAGCCGAAGAACTCGGCGAAGACCGAGACGGCGAGATTGCGGCGGGCGATCGCGCGTCCCTCGCCCTCCCACTGGTCGGTGTCCTCGGGGTTCCAGCCGTCGATCCAGCGGCCGGGGCGGTGGACGAGTGTCGAGGTCTGCAGGTCGGTCTTCACGGTGGTCATCAGGACTCCTGACGCGGGTCGGGTCGGACGCCACGACGCTAGGAACGCCGCATTTCACCCACGCGCTCCTTCGGGTAACCGGGCGGGAACGTTCTCCTCACAGGCCGTCCCGTCCGGGTGTGAGACCGATGTCATTGTTTGTTACATCCACATCTCGGGTCGGAAACCTGCGGCACCGAGGCTGGATGCATGACACGCAAGAGACTCATCGTCGTCGGCGCCGGCATGGTCGCGCGCCGCCTGGTCGAGGCACTCGTCGAGCGCGGCGCCACCGCGCAGTGGGACATCGACGTGTTCGGGGAGGAGAGCCGCCCGCCGTACGACCGCGTGGCGCTCACCTCCTTCTTCACGGTCGCCGACCCCGACGACCTGCTGCTCGGCGACCAGGGCCTGTGGCGCACGCCGGGCGTCCGCCTGCACCGTCATGCCCAGGTCAGGGGCATCGACCGTGAGTCCCGCACGGTCACGGTGCACGGTCGCGAGGAGCACTACGACGAGCTCGTGCTGGCCACCGGCTCGTACGCCGCGGTGCCGCCGATCGACGGTGCCGACCTGCCGGGCTGCTTCGTCTACCGCACGGTCGACGACGTCACCGAGCTGCGCACCTGGGTGCGTGACCGCGGCGAGCAGCTCGGTCACCCGGCCCGTGGCGTCGTCATCGGCGGCGGCCTGCTGGGCCTCGAGGCCGCCGGCGCCCTGCGCGAGCTGGGTGCGGAGTGCACGGTCGTCGAGTTCGCCGACCGCCTCATGCCCGTGCAGCTCGACCTCGCCGGGGGACAGGCGCTGCGCCGCCTCATCGAGGGCCTCGGCGTCGAGGTGCGCACCTCCACCGCGACGAAGTCCGTGCGCACCGGTCGCGGCACGAAGAAGGTCGGCCGGATGACCTTCGCCGACGGCGAGACCATCCCGGCCGACGTCGTCGTCTTCGCCACCGGCGTGCGGCCCCGCGACGAGCTCGCCCGCGAGGCCGGGCTCGAGGTGCACCCGCGCGGTGGTGTCATGGCCGACCCGGCCTGCCGCACCAGCGACGAGCACATCTGGGCCATCGGCGAGGTCGCCTGCATCGCCGACCGCGTCTGGGGCCTGGTGGGCCCGGGCTACACGATGGCGGAGGTCGTGGCCGACCGGCTGCTCGGTGGCTCGGCCGCCTTCACCGGCGCCGACCTGTCCACCAAGCTCAAGCTGATGGGCGTCGACGTCGCCAGCTTCGGCGACGCCTTCGCCGCGAAGGGCGGCAGCCTCGAGGTGGTCTACGCCGACCCGCTCGCCGGCGTCTACAAGAAGCTCGTGATGAGCGACGACGCCTCCACGCTGCTCGGCGGCATGCTCGTCGGCGACGCCTCGGCCTACACGAGCCTGCGCCCGATGGTCGACGCCGAGCTCGGCAGCGATCCCGCGGCCTGGCTCATGCCCGACGGCGTCGAGCCGCCCTCCACGGGCGCGCTGCCCGACACGGCCACCGTCTGCTCCTGCAACAACGTGTCGGCCGGCTCGATCCGGTGCGCGATCAGCGGCGGTGAGTGCACCGACCTCGCCGGCGTGAAGGCGTGCACGAAGGCCGGCACCAGCTGCGGCTCGTGCGTGCCGCTGGTGAAGCAGATCGTCAACGCCGAGCTCGAGTCGCAGGGCATCGCCGTCAGCAACGCGCTGTGCGAGCACTTCGACCTGAGCCGCGCCGAGCTGTACGAGGTCGCCCGCATGACCGGCATCGGCTCCTTCAGCGAGCTGATCGCCAAGCACGGCCGCGGCCAGGGCTGCGACATCTGCCGCCCCGTCGCCGCCTCGATCCTGTCGACGCTGGGTCGCGGCCACGTGCTGGACCGCGAGAACGCGCGCCTGCAGGACACCAACGACCACGTCATGGCGAACCTGCAGAAGGACGGCACCTACTCGGTCGTGCCGCGCATCCCCGGCGGCGAGGTCACGCCCGAGGGGCTCATCGTCATCGGTCAGGTCGCCGCCGACTTCGGGCTCTACACGAAGATCACCGGCGGCCAGCGGATCGACCTCTTCGGCGCTCGCATCGACCAGCTGCCGGCGATCTGGAAGCGTCTCGTGGACGCAGGCTTCGAGTCGGGTCACGCGTACGGCAAGAGCCTGCGCACCGTGAAGTCGTGCGTCGGCCAGACCTGGTGCCGGTACGGCGTGCAGGACTCCGTCGGCCTGGCCGTCGAGCTCGAGCTGCGCTACCGCGGCCTGCGCTCGCCGCACAAGATCAAGCTCGGCGTCTCGGGCTGCGCCCGCGAGTGTGCCGAGGCCCGAGGCAAGGACGTCGGCGTGATCGCCACCGACCACGGCTGGAACATGTACGTCGGCGGCAACGGCGGCTTCACGCCCCGCCACGCGCAGCTCTTCGCGGAGGATCTCACCACCGAGGAGCTGATCCGGGCCATCGACCGATTCCTGCTCTACTACGTGCGCACGGCCGACCGGCTGCAGCGGACGGCGCCCTGGATCGAGTCGATCGAGGGCGGCATCGAGCACGTGCGTGACGTCGTCCTGCACGACTCGCTGGGCATCGGGGAGGAGCTGGACGCGCAGATGGCCGAGCACGTCGAGAACTACGCCGACGAGTGGGCGCAGACCCTGGCCGACCCGGAGAAGCTGGCCCAGTTCGGCTCCTTCGTCAACGCGCCGGACACTCCCGATCCCGACCTGTCCTACGTCGAGGAGCGGGGCCAGCGCCGGCCCGCCGACCCCGTCGTCATCGCCGGCGGCACGCTGCCCGTGCGGACGGAGGCAGTGACATGAGCGCGGCGGCGGTGTCGGAGAGCGCGTGGACGGCGGTGTGCACGATCGACCGCCTCTGGGTCGACCGCGGCGCGGCGGCGCTGGTGAACGGCGAGCAGGTGGCGCTCTTCCGCCTCGGTGACGGCGAGATCCTCGCGGTGGGCCACCGCGATCCGTTCACGGGCTCGAACGTCATCGCCCGCGGTCTCGTCGGGTCGCGGGGCGACGTGCCCACGGTCGCGTCGCCCCTGCACAAGCAGGTGTTCGACCTGCGCACCGGCGTCTGCCTCGACGACCCGGAGGTCTCGCTGGGCCACTGGGACGTGCGGGTGGTCGACGACGTCGTGTGGCTGAGACGGGGCGAGGCGTGACCCCTCACGGGCCGGTGCTCGCCGGGACCCGCATCCTCGTCACCGCCCAGCGCCGCGCCACCGACCTGGCCAGCGCGCTCGTCCGACGTGGCGCGCAGGTGCACATCGCCGCGACCCTCGGGGTCGAGGCGCACATCGACGAGGACACGCTCGTGCGGCGCACGCAGGAGCTCATCGCCGACCCACCGGACGTCGTGGTCGTCACGACCGGCATCGGGTTCCGCAGCTGGCTGGAGACGGCCGAGTCGGTCGACCTGCTCGAGCCGCTGCTCGAGGTCCTGGCGGCGGCGCGGATCGTCGCGCGGGGGCCCAAGGCCCGGGGCGCCATCCAGGCCTCGGGACTCGTGGCGGACTGGGTCGCCGAGTCCGAGACGTCGCGCGAGATGGCCGAGTACCTCGTGGCCGAGGGCGTCGACGGGATGCGGATCGCGGTGCAGCACCACGGCGCCGGCGACGACGGGCTGGAGTCGGCGGTCACGGCGGCCGGCGCGTCCACGGTGCCCCTCGTGGTCTACCGCTGGGGCCCGCCGCCGGACCCCGAGGCCGTCGAGCGGTCGGTGCGCGACGCCGCGTGCGGCGGCTTCGACGCGATCGTCTTCACCTCCGCCCCCGGCGCGAGCGCCTGGCTGTCCGTCGTTCGCGACCTCGGCAAGCGCGCCGCCCTGCTGGAGCTGGCGCGCGAGGGGCGGCTCGTGCTCGCCGCCGTCGGACCGGTCACGGCCGAGCCCCTCGTCGTCGCGGGCTTCGAGCCGCTCGTGCCCGATCGCGGGCGTCTCGGCGCCCTCGTGAGGTCGGTGGTCCTGCACTTCGGTGGCGACGACCTCGGCGTCGACGTCGCCACCGGCCGGCTGCGCCTGCACGCCACCGCCGCCACCGTCGACCATGCGGTGCTGCCGCTCCCGCCCGCCGGGCTGGCCGTCCTGCGGCTGCTGGCGTCCGACCCCGGCGCCGTCTTCACCCGCGACCAGGTGCTGTCGGTGCTGCCCCGCGCCACCGACGACCACCACGCCGCCGACGTCGCCGTCGGGCGCCTCCGGGAGGCCCTCGGCGACCGCAGCCTCGTCAAGACCGTCGTCAAGCGCGGCTACCGCCTCGAACCGCTCCACCGGGAGGACATCGCATGAGGATCGCGTCGCAGCCCGTCCTGATCGCCTGCAGTCACGGCACCCGCTCGGCCCGCGGAGCGGCCGCGGTGGCCGCCCTCGTCGAGGCCGTGCGCACCGCGCTGCCCTCCGTGGAGGTGCTCGACACGTGGGTCGACGTCCAGGAGCCGGCCCTCCCCACGGTCGCCGAGTCGGTGGCCGACCGCGAGGCCGTCGTCGTGCCGCTGCTGCTCTCGGCCGGCTACCACGTGCACCACGACATCGCGGGCGTCGTCGCGAGGCGTCCCGGCCACGTCGCTGCCGCGCCGCTGGGGCCGCACGCTGCCATCACGCGGACGCTCGTGTCGCGCCTGCACGACGAGGGCCTGCGACCCGACGACAGCGTGGTGCTGGGCGCCTCGGCGTCCAGCGATCCGCGGGCCCTGGCCGACCTCCGCGCGACGGCGGCCGAACTGTCGTTCCGGCTCGGCCGCCGCGTCGAGCTCGGCCACGTGGGCCACTGCGGCACGCCGCTGGCCGACGTCGTTGCCGGCGTGCGGCGTCCGGGCCGGCGGGTGCTGGTCGCCAGCCACCTGCTCGCGCCCGGTCACTTCCACGACGCTCTCGGCCGGGCCGGGGCCGACGTCGTCACGGCCCCCCTGCTCGACGAGCGCCGGCCCGACGAGCGGCTGGTGTCCCTCGTGCTGGAGCGGTACGCCGCCGCCTGCGCCCACGACCTCGCGACCGCGGTGTGACGGTGGTCGACACCGTCTGCGGCTACTGCGGCGTCGGGTGCGGCCTGACGCTCCAGGTCGAGCGGCGTCACGACACCGTGCGGGTCACCGGTGCCGTGGGCACGGCGAGCCACCCCGCCAACGCCGGACGGCTCTGCACGAAGGGCGCCACCACCGCCGACCTGCTCGCCGCCCCGGGACGCATGGAGAAGGCCTCGGTGCGCTCCGACCGTGGGTCCGAGCGGGTGGAGGTCGGCATCGAGGCAGCACTCGACGAGGCCGCCACCCGGTTCCGTGCCGTGATCGACGAGCACGGACCCGACGCGGTGGCCCTCTACGTCTCGGGCCAGATGTCGCTGGAGGCTCAGTACCTCGCCACCAAGCTCGCCAAGGGCTACCTGCGCACCGTCAACATCGAGTCGAACTCGCGGCTGTGCATGGCCAGCGCGGGCACCGGTTACAAGCAGTCGCTGGGCGCCGACGGCCCGCCCGGCTCCTACGACGACTTCGACCACGCCGACCTGTTCCTGGTGATCGGCTCGAACATGGCCGACGCCCACCCGATCCTGTTCCTGCGGATGATGGAGCGGGTCAAGGCCGGTGCGCGCCTCGTCGTCGTCGATCCCCGGCGCACGGCGACCGCCGAGAAGGCCGACCTCTTCTGCCAGATCCGACCCGGCACCGACCTGGCCTTCCTCAACGGCCTGCTGCACCTGCTGGTGGAGGCCGGTGCCGTCGACCGCGAGTTCGTCGACCGGCA
The DNA here is from genome assembly GCF_054957925.1 of Aeromicrobium sp. JP4. Taxonomy (NCBI): domain Bacteria; kingdom Bacillati; phylum Actinomycetota; class Actinomycetes; order Propionibacteriales; family Nocardioidaceae; genus Aeromicrobium; species Aeromicrobium sp. JP4. The sequence continues at coordinate 1,039,168 of NZ_CM143290.1, read as the reverse complement.
CACCCGCGGCTGGGACGACGTCGAGGCGATGCTGGCCGACTACTCGCCCGACAACGTCGCCGCCACGACCGGCATCGCCGCCGACGACCTGCGGACGGTCGCCGGCTGGATCGCCGAGGCGGGCGACTGGATGACCTGCTGGACCATGGGCCTCAACCAGTCCACGCACGGCACCTGGAACACCAACGCGATCTGCAACCTGCACCTGGCGACCGGAGCGATCTGCCGTCCGGGCTCGGGCCCCTTCTCGCTGACGGGCCAGCCGAACGCGATGGGCGGCCGCGAGATGGGCTACATGGGTCCCGGCCTGCCGGGGCAGCGCTCGGTGGTCTCGGCCGCCGACCGTGCGTTCTGCGAGGACGTGTGGGGCCTGGCGCCCGGCACGATCCGCGACGAGGTGGGTCGCGGCACGATCGACCTCTTCGAGCAGCTGGCGGCCGGCGACGTGCGGGCCGCGTGGATCATCTGCACCAACCCCGCGCACTCCGTCGCGAACCGGTCCACCGTCCTGGAGGGGCTCGCCGCGGCCGACCTCGTGGTGGTGCAGGACGCCTACGCCGAGAACGAGACGCTCACCCACGCCGACGTCGCGCTGCCGGCCGCGCTCTGGACCGAGGCTGAGGGCGTCATGGTGAACTCCGAGCGCAACCTCACCCTGTGCCGGCCGGCCGGGCCGCCGCCGGGCGACGCCCGCCCCGACTGGAGGCTCATCGCGGACATCGCGACGCGGCTCGGCTTCGGGGAGGCCTTCGCCTTCGACAGCGCCGAGGAGGTGTTCGAGGAGATCCGCGCGTTCGCCAACCCGACCACCGGGTACGACCTGCGCGGAGCGACCTACGAGCGTCTGCGGGAGGGCCCGCTGCAGTGGCCGTGCCCGCCGGGCGGAGAGCGTCGTAATCCCGTTCGCTACGTCGGCGACGGCGGGATCGCGTTCCCGATGCCAGACGGGCGTGCCGTGTTCCATGCCCGGCCGCACCTGCCGCCGGCCGAGCTGCCCGACGACGACTTCCCCGTGGTGCTCAATACCGGCCGGCTGCCGCACCAGTGGCACACGATGACCAAGACCGGCAAGGTCCCGCGGCTCAACCGGCTCAACCCCGACCCCTTCGTCGAGGTCCACCCCGACGACGCCGCGGTCCTCGGGATCGGCGAGGGCTCGTCGGTGCGGATCGTCTCGCGGCGCGGTGAGGCGGTGCTGCCGGCCGTCGTCACCGACCGCGTGCTGCCCGGCACGTGCTTCGCACCGATGCACTGGGGCGAGATGACGGGGGAGGGGCTGGCGGTCAACGCGGTCACGAACGACGCGGTCGACCCCGACTCGCTGCAACCGGAGTTCAAGGCCTGCGCCGTGCGCCTGGAGCGCGCGCCGATCCGGCTGCCCGTCGCGCCCCCGGCCGGCGCGGAGCCGTCCGAGCTGGAGACGGCCTGGCTCGCCGGCTACCTGGCCGCGATGACGCACCGCGCGCCGACGCTGCCTCCGTCGGCGCCGGTCGCGCCGGAGGTTCGCGCGTGGTTCGCCGAGGTGCTCGCCGCCGTCGCGCCCGATGCACAGGAGGCGTCCGCCGACGTCACGATCCTCACCGCGTCGCAGACGGGCCGGGTCGAGGACCACGCCCCGGAGCTGGTCCGACTCCTGTCCGGACGGGGCGTCACCGCCGTCCACCGCTCGCTCGCCGGCGTCCGTCCCGAGGACCTCACCGGCACGGTCCTGTTCGTCACGAGCACGACCGGTGACGGCGACCCGCCCACGGAGGCGGCGGCGTTCTGGCGCCTCCTCGCGGACGCGCCACGCCTCGCCGGCCTGCGCTACAGCGTGCTGGCCTTCGGCGACTCCACGTACGCCGACTTCTGCGGGTTCGGGCGGCGCCTCGACGAGCGGCTGGCCGACCTCGGTGCCGAGCGCCTCGCCGCACGCGTCGACTGCGAGCCGGCCTTCGACGCGCCGGCCTCGGACTGGCTCGACTCCGTCGGGCGGGCGCTGGGCGCCGTCGACACGATCACGGTCGCCGAGCCCGACACCCCGGCGTACGGGCGCAACCGGCCCCTGGTCACGCGGATGACACGCAACGAGCTGCTGACCACTCCCGAGTCGTCCAAGGAGGTGCGCCGGTTCGGCTTCCACCTCCCCGAGGGCACGCTCGAGTACGAGCCGGGCGACGCCCTCGCGGTGGCGCCACGCGTGGACCCGGCCTACGTGGACGCCTGGCTGACGCTCACCGGTCTGGACGGCGACGCCCTGCTGGAGTCCGACGGCGAGCCGGTGCGCCTCGCCGACGCGCTCGCCGAGCGGTACGACCCGGTCACGATCACCCCGGCCGTCGTGCGCCTGGTCATCGACCGCCATCGCGGCGGCCTCAGTGGGCTGCCCGACCCAGACGACCGGCTCGCGGTGCAGGAGTGGGCGTGGGGGCGGCAGATCGTCGACCTGCTGCACGACCACCCCACGCTGGCGCGACTCGACCAGTGGCTCACCGTCCTCGGCCCGCTCACCCCACGGCAGTACTCGATCTCGTCCAGCCCGCTCGAGGACCCGCGTGAGGTGCAGGTGACCGTCTCGGTCGTCCGGCACCGCGTGCACGGCCTGTGGCGCCACGGCATCTGCTCCAGCCACCTCGCCGACCGGGCGGGGGAGCAGGACGTCAGCATCCACGTGCAGCGCCAGCGCCACTTCTGGCCGCCGGGCGACCCGGACGCAGCCGCCATCATGATCGGCCCCGGCACGGGCATCGCGCCGTTCCGCGGGTTCCTCCAGCATCGGGCGCTCGCCGGCGAGCCCGGTCCGAACTGGCTGTTCTTCGGCGACCGGAACGCGAGCTCGGACTTCCTCTACCGCGACGAGCTCGAGTCGCTGCGGCGCGACGGCGTGCTGACGCGGCTCGACACGGCGTTCTCGCGCGACCAGGACCGGCGGGTCTACGTGCAGGACCGGATGCGCGAGCAGGGCCCCGAGCTGTGGCGCTGGCTCGACGAGGGCGCCCACCTCTACGTGTGCGGCGATCGCGTGCACATGGCCAAGGACGTCGAGGCCACGCTGCTGCACCTGGCCGAGCGCCACGGGGGCCTGTCCCGGGACGGTGCGCGCGACTGGCTCGCGGGGCTGGCCGAGGAGGGCCGCTACGCCAAGGACGTCTACTGACGACCGGCGCGACCCCGCTGGGTAGGGTTTCGGCATGACCGTGGCCGTCGTGACCGACTCCACCGCGTCGTTGGATCCCGACGACGCGGCACGCGAGGGGATCACGGTCGTGCCCACCACGGTCATCATCGGCGCCCGGGTCTACACCGAGGGCGTCGACGTGACGTCCCAGATGATCGCCGACGCGCTCACCGAGTCCGTTCCGGTGAGCACCTCGCGGCCGTCGCCCGAGACGTTCCAGGCCGTCTACCGTGCCCTCGCGTCCACCGGCGTCGACGAGATCGTGTCGGTCCACATCAGCTCGAAGGTCTCCGGCACCGTCGACGCGGCCCGGCTCGCGGCCGACCGGGTCGACGTCCCCGTCCGCGTCGTCGACACGATGCAGGCGGGACTGGCCACCGGGTTCGCGGCGGGCGCCGCCGCCCGCGCGCGCGACGCCGGCGGCACCGCCGAGCAGGTGGAGGCCGCCGCCGTCGCCTCGGCCCGCTCGGCCCGCGTCCTGCTCTACGTCGACACGCTGGAGTACCTGCGCCGCGGCGGCCGCATCGGCCGGGCCGCGGCGCTCATCGGGTCCGCGCTGGCGGTCAAGCCCATCCTCACCCTGGAGGACGGCGAGGTGACGCCGCTGGAGAAGGTGCGCACGTCGTCCAAGGCACTGGCCCGACTCGTCACGCTCGCCGTCGAGACGGTGGGCACCTACCCCGGGGACTACGACATCGGCGTGCTGCACCTGGCCAGCGAGCCGGTGGCGGTGGGGGTGGCCCACTCCCTCGCGCAGCGGCTGGACCGCGCCGAGATCGGCGTGGACGAGGTGGGTGCCGACATCGGGGCCCACGTCGGACCCGGGATGATCGCGGTCACCGTCAGCGCCCGCTGACCGTCCACAGGACCACCGCCGCGGGACCGGCGGTCCACAGGCCGTGCGCAGGTGGTTCCGCCGCCCGCGGGGCGTTCCTAGGGTCGCGACATGGCCCCCGTCCCGCCCGAGACCCGCGCCCAGGTCGCACGGCAGCGCCTCGCCGAGCTGGCCGCGACCTTCGACGCCACGCTTCCCGATCCTGACCGGCCACCGCCCGGGCGACGGCGCAGGCCCGACCTCTCCCGACGCCTGCTGCGGCCCGGCCACGTGCGGTTCGCAGCCGTCGTGGGCGGCGCCGCGGCGGTCCTCGTCGTGTGGTGGCTGCTGGCGGGGCGGCCCCACGAGGTCACGGTTCCGGCGTCCTCGGGGGTGGAGGTCGCCGGCAGCGAGCCGTCCGCGGGAGCCACGGCGGGCACGCTCGTGGTCGACGTCGCAGGCCGAGTGCGCCGCCCCGGCATCGTCACGCTGCCGCCGGGGTCGCGCGTGCACGAGGCGATCAAGGCCGCGGGCGGGACCAAGGGCAAGGTCGACACGGCGTCCCTCAACCTCGCTCGCGTGCTCACCGACGGGGAGCAGGTGGTGGTCGGTGCCCCGGCCGCCGCGCCGGCCGGGGGAGCCTCGGGCGCTTCGGGGCCGGCGGACGCTGTCGTGAACCTCAACTCCGCCGACCTCGTGGCTCTGGACTCGCTGCCCGGCGTCGGACCGGTGACGGCCGAGGCGATCGTCGCATGGCGCGAGGAGAACGGTCCGTTCCGCTCCGTCGACGACCTTCTGGACGTCAAGGGGATCGGCGAGGCGACCCTGGCCGACCTGCGTGACCGGGTCTCGGTCTGACCTGCGCGTCGTCCCGGCCGCTCTCGCGGCCTGGGCGACCGCAGCAGCTCTGACCCGAGCCCCGGTCGCTGCGTCGCTCGTCGTGGCCGTGGTCGCCGTGGTGGTGCTCGCCTGGGGCTGGCGCCGGCCCTTGTTGGCCTTTCCCGCGGCGGTCCTCGTCGTGGTCGCGGCCACGTGCGGATGGCGCGTGACGGCCGTCGAGTCCTCCCCGGTGACCCACCTGGCCGAGCGCGGGGCGACGGTGCGGGCGGAGGTGCACGTCCGCGAGGACGGGCGGCTGTTCGCAGGTGCCGGCCGCGCGGGGACGGTCGTGCCGGTGACCGTGCGCGTCGTGGAGTCGCGCGGCCGGACCTGGCGCGTCCGGGTCCGGGCGACGGCCTTCGTGGAGGGTTCCGAGCGCTTCGTCACCGGGACGCGGCTGACGGTCCGTGCCGGGCTCCAGCCTTCGGACGACAGCGACGAGGCGGCCGTGCTGCGGGTGCACGACTGGCGCCCGGCGGGCGCCGGTCCGTGGTGGTGGCGGTGGAGCGAGGTGGTGCGCGAAGGCGTCCGTGACGGTGTCGACCACCGCGACGACCAGGCCGCGGCGCTGGTGCCCGCGCTCGTCGCGGGGGACGAGTCGGGCCTCTCCGACCGCACGCGTGAGGAGTTCGCGACCACGGGCCTGACCCACCTGCTCGCTGTGTCCGGCGCGAACCTGACGATCGTGCTGGGCATCGTGCTGCTGGGCCTGCGCGCTGTCGGGGCGTCGCGTCGCGTCGTGCTCGTGGCCGGCGCGCTGACCGTCGTGGCGTTCGTGGTCGTCGCGCGACCCGAACCCAGCGTCCAGCGCGCGGCGGTGATGGGCTCGGTCGCCCTCGCGGGGCTCCTCGTCGGCAGCCGCGGTGCCGGACTGCGAGCCCTGGCGTGGTCGGTCGTGGCGCTGGTGGTGCTGGACCCGTGGCTGGCCACCCGGCCCGGCTTCGTCCTCTCGGTCTCGGCCACGGCGGGCATCATCGCGCTCACGCCGGTGCTGACCCGCCGGCTGCACTGGCTCCCGCTGCCCGTCGCCACCGCCGTGGCGGTGCCGATCGCGGCACACCTCGCGTGCCTCCCGGTCGTCACGTCGCTGAGCGGCGAGATCTCGATGGTGGCCGTCTTCGCGAACATCGTCGTCGCGCCCGCGGTCGCGCCGGCCACGGTCGCGGGACTCGCCGCAGGACTGATCGATCTCGTGGCGCCCGCCCTCGCCCCGGTGCCCGGCACGGTCGCCTGGGCGGCGGCCTCGGTGATCGTCCGGGTGGCCCGTCTCGGTGCCTCCGCACCGGGCGCCGCGATCACGTGGCCCTGGCCGTGGTGGACGCTGATCCCCGTCACGCCGATGGTCGGGTGGGGCGTGTGGGGGCTGCTGCGCCGCCCTGCGCTCGCGGTCGGCATGACCCTCGGGCTGCTGATCGCGATCGTGCGCACGCCGACCCCCGGCTGGCCGCCGCGCGACGTGGTGGTCGTGGCGTGCGACGTCGGGCAGGGCGACGGGTTCGTCGTGCCCACAGCGCCGGGGGAGGCGATCGTGATCGACGTCGGCCAGGAGCCCGGCCCCATCCGCCGCTGCCTGACCGAGCTCGAGATCGACCGCATCGCCCTGCTGCTGTTCACCCACGGCGACGCCGACCACGTCGACGGCTGGCGTGGGGCGGTGCGCGGCCGTGAGGTCGCCGTGCTCGCCGACGGCCCGTCCGGCGGTCCCTCGGTGCCCGCCGCGCGTCGGATCCGGCTGCTCGCGGGCCAGCACGTGAAGGTGGGTGACGTCGGCCTCGAGGTGCTCTGGCCGCGGGCCGACACCGGCCGTGTGACGCCCGAGGCGCGCAACGACGCGAGCGTGGTGGTGCGGGCCACCGTGCGCGGACACCGGATCCTGTTCACCGGCGACCTGGGGGAGGAGGCGCAGCGTGGCCTCGGCCGGCTCAACGCCGACCTGTCCGCCGACGTCCTCAAGGTGGCGCACCATGGCAGCGCAGACCGCTGGGAGGGACTGCTCGAACGGGTCGGTCCGTCGGTCGCGCTGGTCGGCGTCGGGGCGGACAACCCGCACGGGCACCCGACCTCCGCGGTGCTCGACGACCTCGCGCGTCAGCGGGTCGCGGTGTGGCGCACCGACACCTCCGGCACGATCGCCGTCCTCGATCGCGACGGGCGCCTCGTCGTGTCGGCCCGGTGACCTATTCTCGGGACGTGGCGAACCCGTTCGGCAAGATCCTGCTGGTCACCGGCAACTCCGAGTTCCTCTCCGACCGCGCCAAGCGCCAGGCCGTGGCCCAGGTCCGCGAAGCCGCTCCCGAGGCCGAGATCGCCGAGACGGCCGCCTCGGCCCTGGCTCCCGGCGAGTTCACGGCCCTCACCAGCGCCTCGCTGTTCAGCCAGGCCACCGCGGTGGTCCTCACGGATCTACAGGATCTCGGCGAGCAGGTCGCCGGAGAGCTGCTCCAGTACGCCGCGTCGCCGTCCGACGACACCGCCGTCGTGCTCGTGCACGGCGGGGGAGCCAAGGGCAAGGGCCTGCTCGACAAGCTGCGCAAGACTGCAGCCGTCTCCGAGGTCGCCCAGCAGGCGCCGAAGTACGAGCGCGACCTCATCGCGTGGGTGCGTCAGGAGGCCCGCTCGCAAGGGCGCGCCATCGACGACGAGGGCGCCGCCCTGCTCGTCGCGGCCGTGGGCTCCGACCTGCGGTCGCTCGCGGCCGCGGTCGACCAGCTCGTCACCACTCTGGCCGAGGGGGAGCGGCTCGACGCCACCGTGGTCGGCCGCTACTTCGGCGGCCGAGCCGAGGTCCGCGGCTACGAGATCGCCGACGCCGCCCTCGACGGCCGGCTCGACCTCGCGCTCGAGCGGGCGCGGTGGGCCGAGTCCGCCAAGGTCGCCCCGCTGCTGATCACCGCCGCGCTCGCCTCGGGGCTGCGCCAGTTGGCCCGGGTCGCCACCGCCGATCCCGGCCTGCGCGACGCCGACCTGGCGCGCGAGGTGGGCGCACCGCCGTTCAAGATTCGCTCGCTGCGCCAGAGCGCCCGCGGCTGGAGCGAGGCCTCGCTGCGCCAGGCGCTCGACGCCGTCGCCCACGCCGACCTGCAGGTCAAGGGCGGCTCCGCCGAGCCCGGCCACGCCGTCGAGCGGATGATCATCGACATCGCCGTGGCTCGCGCCCGCACGTCGTAGGCAACGCGAAAACGCCCCGCACCATCAGGTGCGGGGCGTTGTCGTGAAGATCAGAGCGAGGCGGCCTTCTTGGCGATCGCGGACTTGCGGTTCGCGGCCTGGTTCTTGTGGATGACACCCTTGGAAGCAGCCTTGTCGAGCTTCTTCGCGGTGTCGGCGGCGAGGGTCTTGGCCTCGTCGGTGTTGCCGGCCTCGACGGCCTCCTGGAAGCGGCGAACGGCGGTCTTCAGCGCGGAGCGCACGGACTTGTTGCGCTCGCGCGCGGCCTCGTTCTGCCGGTTGCGCTTGATCTGCGACTTGATGTTCGCCACGGCAAACCTTTTCTTTCGTCGTTCCGGTGATGAGAAGTCTTGGTCGCGTCCGAGCCCGTCGTACGGTGGGCTGGACACGCAATCGTCAATGCTACCAGCGGGAGCACCCGGTCCTCAAATCCGCTCCGTCTCGTACGCTCGGGTCGTGCAGCTCTTCTACGACATCCTCGTCTGGGTCCACATCGCGTGCTGGGTCGCGGCCCTCGTCCTGTGGGCCATGTCGCTCCGCGCCCCGCGGGTCCCCAAGGGCATGGCGCACGCCGTCGCCACGGCCCTGGTGATCGGCATCGTGCTCACCGGGATCGGCTCGGCCAGCGAGGCCGTGCACGACCCGAACAACGCCAAGGTCGGCGTCAAGCTCGTCATCGCGGCGGTCGCCACGGCGCTCGCGTTCATGAAGCAGAAGCTGCCCGCCCCGAACCCCTGGGGCCACGTCGTCGCAGCCCTGGTCGTGGTCAACGTCGTCATCGCATACGCCTGGCGATGATCGCTGGTCACGACCTGTGCCCGGGTCGTGGACAATGGACCTCACCATGACGCGCTCCACTCCTGCCCCCACCGTGGGGTCGACTCCGCCCGAACTGCTGCGGAACTTCTGCATCATCGCGCACATCGACCACGGCAAGTCGACCCTCGCCGACCGGATGCTCCAGCTCACCGGCGTCGTCGATGCGCGCGCCGCCCGCGCGCAGTACCTCGACCGGATGGACATCGAGCGCGAGCGTGGCATCACGATCAAGAGCCAGGCCGTGCGGATGCCGTTCACCAAGTCCGACGGTGACGACGACGGCACGACCTACATCCTCAACATGATCGACACCCCCGGGCACGTGGACTTCACGTACGAGGTGAGCCGGTCCCTGGAGGCGTGCGAGGGCGCGATCCTGCTGGTCGACGCCGCTCAGGGCATCGAGGCCCAGACGCTGGCGAACCTCTACCTGGCGATGGACGCGGACCTGCACATCATTCCCGTGCTCAACAAGATCGACCTGCCCGGCGCGCAGCCGGAGAAGTACGCCGCGGAGATCGCCGGGATCATCGGTGGCGAGCCCGACGACGTGCTGCGCGTCTCGGCCAAGACGGGCCAGGGCGTCGAGGCGCTGCTGAACCTCATCGTCGACGAGGTGCCGCCGCCCCAGGGCGACCCCGACGGTCCGCCGCGCGCGCTGATCTTCGACTCCGTCTACGACACGTACCGCGGCGTCGTCACCTACGTCCGCGTGATCGACGGCAAGCTCAGCCACCGCGACCGGATCAAGATGATGTCCACCGGCGCGGTGCACGAGATGCTCGAGGTCGGCGTCATCAGCCCCGAGCCCGTCAAGGCCGACCACCTCGGCGTCGGCGAGGTCGGCTACCTCATCACCGGGGTGAAGGAGGTCCGCCAGAGCCGCGTGGGCGACACGGTGACCTCGGCCACCAAGCCCGCCGCCGAGCCGCTGGGCGGCTACCAGCACCCGAACCCGATGGTGTTCTCCGGCCTGTACCCGATCGACGGCGACGACTTCGCCACCCTGCGCGACGCGCTGGAGAAGCTCCAGCTCAACGACGCCGCGCTCGTCTACGAGCCCGAGTCCTCCGGCGCGCTCGGCTTCGGCTTCCGCATCGGCTTCCTGGGCCTGCTGCACCTCGAGATCGTGCGCGAGCGGCTCGAGCGCGAGTTCAACCTCGACCTCATCTCGACCGCGCCGAACGTCGTCTACCGGGTGAAGCTCGAGGACGGCAGTGAGCACACCGTCACGAATCCGAGCGAGTACCCGAACGCCGGCAAGATCTCCGAGGTCTACGAGCCCATCGTGTCCGCCACGATCCTCGCGCCGTCGGACTACATCGGCACGATCATGGAGCTGTGCCAGGCGCGGCGCGGCCAGCTCGGCGGCATGGACTACCTCTCCGACGACCGCGTCGAGATCCGCTACACGCTGCCCATGGGCGAGATCATGTTCGACTTCTTCGACGCGCTGAAGTCGCGCACGAAGGGCTACGCCTCGCTCAACTACGAGCTGTCCGGCGAGCAGGCCGCCGACCTCGTGAAGGTCGACATCCTGCTCCAGGGCGAGCCCGTGGACGCCTTCAGCGCGATCGTGCACCGCGACAGCGCGTACTCGTACGGCGTCGCCCTGGCCGGCAAGCTCAAGGAGCTCATCCCGCGCCAGCAGTTCGAGGTGCCGATCCAGGCCGCCATCGGCGCGCGGATCATCGCCCGCGAGAACATCCGCGCGATCCGCAAGGACGTGCTCGCCAAGTGTTACGGCGGCGACATCAGCCGCAAGCGCAAGCTGCTGGAGAAGCAGAAGGAGGGCAAGAAGCGCATGAAGATGGTCGGCCGCGTCGAGGTCCCCCAGGAGGCCTTCATCGCCGCGCTCTCCACCGGCGACACCAAGCAGAGCTGAGCCGCTCGCCCGCCGCTCCGCTGCCCGCACAGGGTGGGCGGTGCCGCGCCCGGGGTGATTTCGTGACTGAGCGGTAACGGGGCCCTCCGCACGTATAGGGTGACCTGCATCACACGCTTGCCATCCGTCCCTGGGAGAACTCCAATGGCTGTTTCCGAAGCCGACCAGCTCTTGATCGTCCAGAACCGCGCTCGCAACGTCGGCGAGTTGTTCTTCGGCCGCGTCGAGGCCTCCGGGCCTCGCGAGGCGTTCCGCTACCCCGATGCCGACGAGAGCTGGCACTCGCTGACCTGGAACCAGGCCGGCGAGCAGGTCTCGAAGCTCGCGGCGGGCCTCGTCGCGCTGGGCATCGAGCCCGAGGAGCGGGTCGCGATCGCGTCCGGCACCCGCATCGAGTGGATCCTGGCCGACCTGGCGATCAACTCCGCCGGCGCGGCGACCACCACGGTCTACCCGAGCACCGTCACTCCTGACGTCGTCTACATCCTGTCCGACTCCGACAGTCGCGTCGTGTTCGCCGAGGACGACGCCCAGGTCGCGAAGCTGCGCGACGGCCGATCCGAGCTGCCGCAGGTCATGAAGGTCGTCGCCTTCGAGGGCGAGACCGACGGCGACTGGGTGATCTCGCTCGACGACCTCCTCGCCCAGGGCGAGAAGTACCTCGCCGACCACCCGGGCGTCGTGCAGGAGCGCATCGCCGCGACCGGACCGGAGTCGCTGGCCACCCTGATCTACACGTCAGGCACCACCGGACGACCCAAGGGCGTCCGCCTCGTCCACGACTGCTGGACCTACGAGGGTGCCGCCGTCGCCGCGCCGGGCCTGCTCACGATCGACGACCTCGAATACCGCTGGCTGCCCATGGCGCACTCGTTCGGCAAGGTGCTGCTCACGACGCAGCTCGCCGTCGGGTTCCCGTGCGCGGTCGACGGCCGCGTGCCGAAGATCGTGGAGAACCTCGCCGTCGTGAGGCCCACCTTCATGGGCGCCGCGCCGCGCATCTTCGAGAAGGCCTACGGCCGCATCGTCGGCATGATGGAGGAGGAGGGTGGCGCCAAGCTCAAGCTCTTCCACTGGGCCGAGCGCGTCGGCCTGCAGAAGTCGCGCCTCGAGCGGGCCGGCAAGCCCGTGCCGCTGCCGCTCAAGGCGCAGCACGCCGTCGCCGACAAGCTGGTCTTCTCCAAGGTCCGCGACCGCTTCGGCGGCCGGGTCCGCTTCTTCATCTCCGGTGCCGCGGCGCTGTCCACCGACATCGCCGAGTGGTTCCATGCCGCGGGCATCCTGGTGCTCGAGGGCTACGGCCTGACCGAGACCTCGGCCGGTGCCGTGGTCGGTCACCCCGACGACTACCGCATCGGCACCGTCGGTCGACCCTTCCCGGGCACCGAGGTCAAGATCGCGACCGACGGCGAGATCCTCATCAAGGGCCCCGGCGTCATGCGCGGCTACCACAACCTCGACTCCGAGTCCGCCTCCGCGCTGGTCGACGACGGCTGGCTCGCCACGGGCGACATCGGCGAGTTCGACGCCGACGGCTACCTGCGCATCACCGACCGCAAGAAGGACCTGTTCAAGACGTCGGGCGGCAAGTACGTCGCGCCGTCGCACATCGAGGGCGCGTTCAAGGCGGTCTGCCCGCTGGCCAGCCAGATGGTGGTCCACGGGAACGACCGCAAGTTCTGCTCGGCGCTCATCACGCTCGACCCCGACGCGGTCGACGCCTGGGCCGCAAATCACGGCATGGAGGGCAAGTCCTACCAGGAGATCGTCTCCTCGCCGGGGATCCAGCAGCAGATCGCGCAGGACATCGAGGAGCTCAACGCCAAGCTCAACCCGTGGGAGACGATCAAGAAGTGGGCCGTGCTGGACCACGACCTGTCGATCGAGTCCGGTGAGATCACGCCGAGCATGAAGGTGAAGCGGCGCGTCGTGGAGGACCGCTACTCCGACGTCCTCGACGGGTTCTACGCCGGGGCCTGACCGCGGGACCGCCCCGTACGCTGGGGACGTGGCGTTCGGCATCTACCTGCACGTGCCGTTCTGCTCCGTGCGGTGCGGCTACTGCGACTTCAACACGTACACCGCCGACGAGCTCGGCGGGCCGGACGTCGTCGGCGCCTCCCGGTCGACCTACATCGAGGCGGCGTTGAGCGAGCTGGCCCTCGTGCCCGAGCGCACCGTGGACACGGTGTTCGTGGGCGGCGGCACGCCGTCGCAGGTGGCCGCGAGCGACCTCGTGCGATTCCTGCGCTCCGTCGACGACCGCCTCGGGCTCGCACCGGGCGCCGAGGTCACCACCGAGGCCAACCCCGACAGCGTCTCTCCGCAGTCGTTGGCCGAGCTGCGCGAGGGCGGGTTCACCCGGATCTCCTTCGGCATGCAGTCGGCCGTGCGGCACGTGCTCTCGGTGCTCGACCGCACCCACGATCCCGAGCGCGTCCCGCAGGCCGTGGCGTGGGCCCGCGAGGCCGGCTTCGAGCAGGTCAGCCTCGACCTGATCTACGGCACGCCGTCGGAGTCGATGGACGACTGGCGCCACACCGTCGAGTCGGCCCTGGAGATGGAGCCCGACCACATCAGCGCCTACGCCCTGATCGTCGAGGCCGGCACCGCGTTCGCGCGCAAGGTGCGCCGCGGCGAGGTGGTCATGCCCGACGACGACGAGACCGCCGACAAGTACCTGCTCGCCGACGACCTGCTCGAGGCGGCCGGCCTGAGCTGGTACGAGCTGTCGAACTGGGCTCGCGACGAGGCGGCGCAGTGTCGTCACAACGTGGGCTACTGGAACGGCGGCGAGTGGTGGGGCGTCGGCCCGGGCGCCCACTCCTTCGTCGACGGCGAGCGCTGGTGGAACGTCAAGCACCCCGCCGCCTACGCCCAGCGCCTCGCCGCGGGGAACTCGCCGCGCGCCGACGGCGAGCGGCCCGATGCGCAGGCCCGGCACCTCGAGGACGTGATGCTGCGCATCCGGCTGGCCGAGGGGATCGAGCCGGCGCTGCTCGGCGACGTCGACCGCTTCATCCAGGCGGGCTGGCTCGAGCCGCTCGGGGACCGCGTCGTGCTCACACGTTCAGGTCGGCTGATGGCCGACCGCGTGGTCCTGGAGGCCGTCGGCGGCGAGTGAGACCTGTTCGGCGGACGTCGCGCTGCGCTACGTTCAGCGCATGGGGGACACGGAGGTCACCACCGCCCAGGGCGGGTCGACCGGCAAGGTCAGCCGCCCGGTCCTCACGGCCATGGTCATCGGGTCCATGGTGGGCGCCGGCGTCTTTGGGCTCCCGGCCCGCTTCGGCACGGCCACCGGCGTCGCCGGTGCGCTGATCGCGTGGACCGTCGCCGGCACCGGGATGCTCATGCTCGCGTTCTGCTTCCAGACCCTCGCGATCCGCAAGCCCGAGCTGGACTCCGGCGTGTTCATCTACGCCAAGGCGGGCTTCGGGGACTACGCCGGCTTCAACTCCGCCGTGGGCTTCTGGGCCAGCACGATGGCGGGCAACGCGTTCTACTGGATCTTCATCACGGCGACGATCGGCTTCTTCTTCCCCGAGTTCGGGGAGGGCGACACGCTGCTGGCCGTGGCGGTGTCGACCATGGGCGTGTGGGTGTTCCACTACCTCATCGCCCGGGGCGTGCGTGACGCGGCGGTCATCAACCGGATCGTCACGATCTGCAAGGTCATCCCGATCCTGACGTTCATCGTCGTGCTGGGCTTCCAGTTCGACGCAGGCGTCTTCAGCGACAACTTCTTCGCCTACGACGATCTGGGCACCCTCACCGAGCAGGTCAAGAACACGATGATCATCACGACCTTCGTGTTCATCGGGATCGAGGGCGCCAGCGTCTACTCCCGCTACGCGCAGCGACGCGAGGACGTCGGCCGCGCGACGGTGCTGGGGTTCCTCAGCGTCCTCGCGATCTTCTCGCTCGTGACCATGGTCTCCTACGGCGCCTTCAGCCAGGCAGAGATCGTGGGGACCCCTCAGCCGTCGATGATCGGGCTGTTCGAGCAGGCCGTCGGCCCGTGGGGCAAGTGGTTCATCAGCATCGGCGTCATCGTGTCGGTGCTCGGTGCCTACCTGGCGTGGACGCTGATGGCGGCGGAGGTCGTGTTCATCCCGGCCCGCAGCGACGACATGCCCAGGTTCCTCGGTCGGGAGAACGCTGCGGGCACCCCCATCGCCGCGCTGGTCGCGACGTCGATCGGCGTTCAGGTGCTGCTGGCCCTGACGCTGTTCATCGAGGACTCGTTGGACTTCATGCTGGACCTCACCACGAGTCTCGCGCTCGTGCCCTACCTGCTGGCGGCGGCGTACGCGCTGAAGCTCGCACTGAGCGGCGAGACGTACGAGGCGGAGGACTCCGCCGAGCGGCGCAAGCACCTGGTGTTCGCCGCCGTCGCCTCCGCGTACGCGATCTTCCTGTTCATCGCGGCGGGGCTGGAGTTCCTGCTGCTCTCGTGCCTGGTCTACGCGCCCGCCGCGGTGCTGTTCGTCGTCGCGCGCCGCGAGCGCCGCCTGCGGGTGTTCACCCCGGCCGAGCTGGCGTTGTTCGTGGTCATCGCCATCGGTGCGGTGGTCGCCCTCTACCAACTGCTCACCGGCGGGATCACCGTGTGATCCCACGTCCCGAAGGAGTCTCATGACGCAGCCCTCCGACGCCTACGGCGTCCACTCCGAAGTCGGCCGCCTCCGCAAGGTGCTCGTCTGCGCGCCCGGACTGGCGCACGAGCGGCTGACGCCCTCGAACTGCGACGACCTGCTGTTCGACGACGTCCTGTGGGTGCAGAACGCCCAGCGCGACCACCTGGACTTCGTCGACAAGATGCGCGAGCGCGAGATCGACGTGGTCGAGCTGCACGACGTGCTCTCCGCGACGATGGCCGACCGCACCGCGCGAGCCTGGCTGCTCGACCGCAAGATCGTGGCGAACGAGGTCGGCATCGGCCTCGTGGAGGAGACCCGCGGCTACCTCGACGAGCTGCCGGCCGACGAGCTGACGAAGTTCCTCATCGGCGGCCTGTCCACCCGTGACCTCCCGCGCGAGCTGGCGCCGGGCTACCGCGCCCTCGTCCGCGAGGCGCACGGCGGCCACGAGTACCTCATGCCTCCGCTGCCGAACACGCTGTACACGCGCGACACCACGTGCTGGGTACACGGCGGCCTGACGCTGAACCCGCTGTACTGGGCGGCCCGCAAGGACGAGACGCTCCTGATGAAGGCCATCTACGAGTTCCACCCCGAGTTCGCCGGGTCGAAGGTCTGGTGGGGCGACCCCGAGGAGAACTGGGGGACCGCCACGGTCGAGGGCGGTGACGTGCTCGTCCCGGGCAACGGCGTCGTGCTGGTCGGGATGAGCGAGCGCTCGTCGCGCCAGGGCATCACCCAGCTGGCGAAGGCCCTGTTCGACCAGGGTGCGGCCGAGAAGGTCATCGTCGCCGGCATGCCGAAGCTGCGCGCCGCCATGCACCTCGACACCGTCTTCACGTTCGCCGACCGCGACGTCGTCACGATCTACCCCGAGATCGTCAACACAATCCACGCGTTCACGATCCTGCCCGGCGAGGGACTGCCCGGCATCGAGGTCATCGACCACGAGGACGCGCTGTTCGTGGACGTCGTCGCCGAGGCGCTCGGGGTCGAGAAGTTCCAGATCGTCGAGACCGGCGGCAGCGAGTACGACACCGAGCGCCAGCAGTGGGACAGCGGCAACAACCTCGTCGCGCTCGAGCCGGGCGTCGTCATCGCCTACGACCGCAACACCCACACGAACTCGCTGCTGCGCAAGGCCGGCATCGAGGTGATCGAGATCGTCGGAGCCGAGCTCGGCCGCGGCCGCGGGGGCGGGCACTGCATGACGTGCCCGATCATCCGCGACCCGCTCGATGCCTGAGGAGTCAGGAGCGCGCCGACGCTGGGTGCGGCTCGGCCTGGTCGCGGTCCTGCTGACGGTCATCGTCGTGGTGATCCGCGGGCTGCTGGGCGACATCGACTGGGAGCAGGTCCGCACCGCGATCGCCCAGCTCGCGCCGTGGCAGTTCGCCGTCCTCGTGATCGGGCTGCTGGTGCGCCAGTTCCTCAATGCCCTGCCGCTCGCCCTGTTCATCCCGGGGTGTCCGCCGATCAGGGCCATGCAGAACGACCAGGCGGCCATCCTGATGACCACGGTCGCCCCTCCGCCCTCCGACGTCGTGCTGCGGCTGGCGATGTTCGGGTCCTGGGGGATCCCGGCGCCGGCGGGCCTGGCCGGCACCGTCATGAACACCGTGACGTTCTACGTGGTGCGATTCGGCGCGCCGCTGCTGGGGATCGCGCTGATGCTCGGCCTCGGCACGTTCTACCTCGGCGAGTTCGTCCCCGCCGTCCTGAGCGGTTCGGTGAGTGCCGCACTCCTGGCCGTCGTGTGGCTGGCGTTCCGCGGCGAGGCGTTCACGGTGGGTTTCGCCCGCCGGCTGGCACGGTTCGTCGGACGGATGCGCCACGGGGTCGACCCCGAGGCGTGGGCTGCCTGGGCGGCGGACTTCCGCGGGCGCGTCGTCGACCGCGTCCCGTGGGCACTGCCGCGCTCGGTACTCGCCCTCGTGGCGATGGTCGTCGTCGATGCGACGCTGATCGTCGCGTCGCTGCGGTTCGTCGGGGTCACCACGTCGGAGGTTCCCGCCATCGAGGTGCTCGTGGCCTTCCTCGTCGCCTACCCGCTGACGCTGTTCCCCTTCTCGGGGCTCGGCATCCTCGACGCGGTCGTCGTCGCGACCCTGCTGGCGATCGAGGCCGGCGCGGACGAGGCCGAGCTCGTGGCGGGCTTCGTGATCTGGCGCACGATCACGATCGCGGGGCCGCTCGTGCTGGGGCTGCTCTCCGTGGGGCTGTGGAAGCTGCAGCTGCTCAGGGCGAGGTGACGAAGTCGATGAGCTCCTCGACCCGGCCCAGGAACGCGGGCTCGAGGTCGGTCCAGGAGTCGACCCGGCCGAGGATCGCCTTCCAGGCCCGCGCGATGTCGGCCTGGTCGTCGTGCGGCCAGCCCAGGTGGGCGCAGATGCCGCGCTTCCACTCGATGCTCCGCGGGATCGTCGGCCAGGCGTCCATGCCGAGCCGCTGCGGCTTGATCGACTGCCAGACGTCGACGTAGGGGTGCCCGACCACGAGCAGGTGCGGCACGTGCGCGACCTCGTCGGCGAGACGCTGCTCCTTCGATCCGGGCACCAGGTGGTCGACGAGCACGCCGAGCCGGCGCTTCGGACCGGGGGAGAAGTCGCGGACGATCGCCGCCAGGTCGTCGATGCCGTTGAGGTACTCCACGGCCACGCCCTCGGCGCGCAGGTCGTCGCCCCAGACCTTCTCGACGAGCTCGGCGTCGTGGCGGCCCTCGACGTAGATCCGGCTGGGCAGCGCGACCTTCGCCCGGGTGTCGGCGGCGATCCGCGAGCCCGAGGCGGTGCGGGTGGGCGCGGCCTTCCCCTTCGGCGTGGGGGCGACCAGCACGACCGGCTTGCCCTCCAAGAGGAAGCCGGGGCCGAGCGGGAAGACCTTGCGTCGCAGGCGCCGGTCCTCGAGCTGGACCGTGCCGAGGTCGCGCTCGACGCGCATGATCTCGCCGACGAAGCCCGTGGAGGCCTCCTCCACGACGAGGCCGGTGTCGGCAGCCACCTCGGTGGAGCGGCCGCGGGCGGGCCGGCGCCAGTCGCCGGAGAGGACGTCGGAGCCGTAGCGGTCAGCCATGGCCGAACCACACTCCCAGGAGTCGCTGGTGGAAGTCCTCGACGTCGTCCTTGGTGCCGCTGTCGAGGGTGTCGTGCACGATCAGCCCGATCGCCAGGTCGACCGCCGCGGGCCAGCTCTCGGGCACGGTGGCGGGGATCTCGTCGGTGACGAGTGCGCCCAGCGCGACGTCGGGGGAGTGGCCGGGCCGGGTGACCACCATGACCAGCTCGCCGCCCTCCGGGCCGTGGCCGAGGTGGCTGACCTCGACGAAGGCCTCGCCCACGGCACTCGCCCAGACCGCGGCCATCGTCCCGCCGCGCGACTCGTGCGCGACGGTGGTCCCGTCGGCGGCCGTCACGGCGTAGGGGGTGTACACGAGCACCTGGCCGCCGTCGGCGACCTCGATCGCGCCGTCGGGGCGTACGGAGACCTCACTCACCCCGACAGGTTGCCATGCCGCCCGGCGGCCTCCGCGCAGGCGCACCGCCCTCGACGACCTCGGTAGACTGGCACTGGTCAGGTTCGAGTGCCAGCAGCGTGGGAGGTGACAGCGTGATCGAGGACCGTCGGCTCAACGTCCTGCGAGCCATCGTCGAGGACTACGTCGCCACGCAGGAGCCCGTCGGCTCCAAGGCGCTCGTCGAGCGTCACCGCCTCGGCGTCTCGTCGGCCACGATCCGCAACGACATGGCGGCCCTCGAGGACGAGGGCTACCTCACGGCGCCGCACACCAGCGCCGGCCGGATCCCCACCGACAAGGGCTACCGGATGTTCGTCGACCGGCTGGCCGAGGTCAAGGCGCTCTCGGTCGCCGAGCGCCGCGCCATCGAGACGTTCCTCTCGGGCGCCATCGACGTCGACGACATCGTCATGCGCAGCGTGAAGATCCTCGCGCAGCTGACGAACCAGGTCGCGATCGTCCAGTACCCGTCGCTCACGCGCTCCACCGTCCGTCACGTGGAGCTCGTCGCGCTCGAGGGCTCGCGCGTGCTGATCGTCGTGATCACCAGCAGCGGCCGCGTCGAGCAGCGCATCGTCGAGCTCGCGCAGACCCCCGGCGAGGGCCTGCTGAGCGACCTCAAGTCGCGCATCGTCCGCGCCACGCTGGGCGAGCGGCTGCCCGAGGCCTCGCTGCGGCTGGCCGAGCTGATCGACACGTTCGCCACCGACGACCGCCCGGTCGTCACCTCGATCGTCACGACCCTGGCGAACACGTTCTCCAACGAGCGCTCCGACGAGCGCGTGGCGGTCGGCGGCACGGCGAACCTCGCGCGCTTCGGCGCTGACTTCGACACCGCGATCCGTCCCGTGCTGGAGGCGATGGAGGAGCAGGTCGTGCTGCTGCACCTGCTCGGTGAGGCCACGGTCGGACCGCACGTGCGGATCGGGCGCGAGACGGGCCGCGACGACCTGTCGGGCACGGCCGTCGTGTCCAGCAACTACGGACCCGACGGCGAGAGCTTCGCCCAACTGGGCACCATGGGACCGACGCGCATGGACTACCCCGCCACGATGGCCGCCGTCGGCGCCGTCGCCCGCTACGTCGGGCGGATCCTCGCCGACGGCTGAGCGATCCACCCCAGGAATTGCGAGAGAGAAAGAGACCTTGGACTACTACGAACTGCTGGGCGTGTCCCGCGAGGCGACCCCGGAGGAGCTGAAGAAGGCGTACCGCCGGCTGGCCCGCCAGCTGCACCCGGACGTCAACGACGCCCCCGACGCGTCCGAGCGCTTCAAGGAGGTCACCACGGCCTACGAGGTGCTGTCCGACCCGCAGAAGCGCGCCGTCTACGACCGTGGCGGCGACCCGCTGTCCGCCGGTGGCGGCATGGGCGGCGGCTTCGGCCAGGGCTTCAGCTTCGACGACATCATGGATGCGTTCTTCGGCCAGACGTCCTCGCGCGGCCCGCGCCCGCGCGTGCAGCGCGGCCAGGATGCGCTGCTGCGCCTGTCGATCTCCCTCGCGGAGGCCGCGTTCGGCGTCAGCCGCGAGATCAAGGTCGACACCGCGGTGACCTGTGAGGTCTGCGACGGCACCGGCGCGAACGAGGGCTCCGAGCCGGTCACGTGCGGCACCTGCCACGGCCACGGCAACGTCCACCACGTCCAGCGCTCGCTGCTCGGCGACATCCGCACCTCGCGTCCGTGCCCCACGTGCCACGGCTACGGCACGGTCATCCCCGACCCCTGCCGCGAGTGCAACGGCGAGGGCCGCGTCCGCTCGCGCCGCAGCCTGCAGGTCAACGTGCCCGCCGGCGTCGACGACGGGAACCGGATCCAGCTCGCCGGCGAGGGCGAGGTCGGCGCGGGCGGTGGCCCGGCCGGCGACCTCTACATCGAGGTCAAGGTGGCCCGCCACCCCGTCTTCACGCGCCAGGGCGACGCCCTCGCGTGCCAGATCACGGTCCCGATGACCGCTGCCGCGCTGGGCACCCGCATCGACCTGCCCACCCTCGACGCGGAGCGCGACGAGGTCGACGACGCCGAGCGCTCCGTCCCGATCGAGGTGCCGCCGGGCACCCAGTCGGGCGAGACCGTGGTGGCCCGTGGCTTCGGCGTCCCGCGCCTGCGCGGCTCGGGTCGCGGCGACCTCACCGTGCACGTCGTGGTGGAGACCCCGCGCGAGCTCGACGCCGAGCAGCGCGAGCTGCTCGAGAGGCTCGCCGCCGCGCGCGGCGAGGAGCACGTCGACCCGGTCGTGGGTCACAACTCGCGCTCCGGCGTCTTCGGCCGCATCCGCGACGCCTTCAAGTGAGCCGGTCGCTAGAGTCGGCGCATGGCTGCTGACTGCATCTTCTGCAAGATCGTCGCGGGCGAGATCCCGGCCGACGTCGTCGCCGAGTCCGAGCACACGATCGCGTTCCGGGACATCAACCCGAAGGCGCCGGTGCACGTGCTCGTCGTGCCGAAGGTGCACGAGCGCGACGCGGCGTCCCTCGCCTCGGCGGAGCCCGCCGTCGCGGCCGAGCTGCTGGCCCAGACGCGTGTGGTGGCCTCGCAGGAGGGGTACGAGGACTACAACCTGGTGTTCAACACCGGGGAGAACGCGGGACAGACCGTCTTCCACGCGCACGTGCACGTGCTGGCCGGCGTCGACGTCTCGAAGCTGTTCCTGGCCTGACGCTACGCTGGAGGGGTATGACTGACGACACTGCACAGCCACGACACACGGTGACGATTCCCGCGTCCGTGCCCCTGGTCTCCCTGTTCGGGCCCGCCGACGAGTTCCTGCGCCTCATGGAGTCCGCCTTCGAGGCGAAGATCCATGCGCGCGGGAACGAGGTCACGATCACGGGCGAGCCCTCCGAGGCCGCCCTGGTCGAGCGACTCCTCGACGAGCTCGTGACGATCCTGCGCACGGGTCAGGCGCTCAGCGCCGAGACCGTGGAGCGCAGCATCGGCATGCTCCGCACCGAGACGCAGGAGCGCCCGGCCGACGTGCTGAGCCTCAACATCCTGTCCAGCCGCGGGCGCACGATCCGGCCCAAGACGCTCAACCAGAAGAAGTACGTCGACGCGATCGACGAGCACACGATCGTGTTCGGTATCGGCCCGGCCGGCACCGGCAAGACCTACCTCGCGATGGCCAAGGCCGTCCAGGCCCTCCAGGCCAAGGAGGTCACCCGGATCATCCTGACCCGCCCGGCCGTCGAGGCCGGCGAGCGGCTCGGCTACCTGCCGGGCACCCTCAGCGAGAAGATCGACCCGTACCTGCGCCCGCTGTACGACGCGCTGCACGACATGCTCGACCCCGAGTCGATCCCGAAGCTGCTGACGTCGGGCGTCATCGAGGTGGCGCCGCTGGCGTACATGCGCGGCCGCACGCTCAACGACGCGTTCATCATCCTCGACGAGGCGCAGAACACCACCGCCGAGCAGATGAAGATGTTCCTCACCCGTCTCGGCTTCGGCTCGAAGATGGTGGTCACGGGCGACGTCACCCAGGTCGACCTGCCCGGCGGCGCCACCAGCGGCCTGCGGGTGGTGCAGCAGATCCTCGACGAGGTCCGCGACGTGCACTTCAGCCGCCTGACCAGCCACGACGTCGTCCGCCACAAGCTGGTGGGCCGCATCGTGGCTGCGTACGACGACTACGAGGCGAACGGGCGCGCTCGCTCCGAGGTCGCGGGGGGAGCGCATGACCGTCGACGTCCTCAATGAGTCCGGGGTCGACGTCGACGTCGCCTCGCTCACCTCGCTGTGCCGCTTCGTGATGCGGCGGATGCGGCTGCACCCCCAGACCGAGATGACGCTGCGGCTCGTCGACGTCGACACGATCTCCGTCCTGAATCGCGAGTGGATGGGCAAGCAGGGGCCCACCGACGTGCTGTCGTTCCCGATGGACGAGCTGACTCCCGGCCGCGAGGACGAGGAGCTCGACGCGGGCTACCTCGGCGACATCGCCCTGTGCCCGCAGGTCGCCGAGCAGCAGGCCCCCGCCGCCGGCCACGAGCGCGACGACGAGATGGCGCTGCTCACCGTCCACGGCATCCTGCACCTGCTGGGCTACGACCACGCCGAGCCCGAGGAGCACGCCGAGATGTTCGGCATCCAGGGCCGACTGCTGCTCGAGTGGGCCGACCCGGCCCTGCGGGAGCAGTGATTCCCGGATGAGTGGCCCAGCCATACTCCTGGCGGTCTTCCTGGTCGTGCTGGCGGGTGTGCTCGTCGCCGTGGAAGCCGCCATCTCCACCTTCTCCAAGGCGCGCGCCGACGAGCTGACCGAGGCCGGCGTCGGCGGCGCCAAGCGGCTCGTGAGGATCCTCGAGGACCCCGCGCCGTACCTGAACTCCGTCCTGCTGCTGCGCATCGTCGCCGAGACCACCGGCATCGTGCTGGTCGCGGCGATCGTGGCCGACGAGGTCGCCGGCTACTGGCAGAACGTGCTGATCGCGGCCGGTGTCATGTCGGTCGTGTCGTTCGTCGTGATCGGCGTCGGTCCGCGCACCCTCGGCCGTCAGCACTCCGAGAGCATCGCCGTCGCGTCCGCCGCGCCCGTCATCTGGCTGACCGTGCTGCTCGGCCCCGTGCCGCGCCTCCTGATCTTCCTGGGCAACGCCCTGACCCCCGGCCGCGGCTTCGCCGAGGGACCCTTCGCCTCCGAGGTCGAGGTCCGCGAGCTGGTCGACCTCGCCGCCGCCAGCTCGGTCATCGAGTCCGACGAGTCGAAGATGATCCAGTCGGTGTTCGAGCTCGGCGACACGATCGTGCGCGAGGTGATGGTGCCGCGCCCCGACCTGGTCTACATCGAGCGGCACAAGACCCTGCGCCAGGCGATGTCGCTGGGCCTGCGCAGCGGCTACTCCCGCATCCCGGTCATCGGCGAGAACCTGGACGACGTCATCGGCATGGCGTACCTGAAGGACATCACCAAGCGTGTCTTCGACAACCACGCGGCCGAGACCACCGAGAAGGTCGAGTCGATCTGCCGCCCCTGCGTCTACGTGCCCGACACGAAGCACGCCGACGACCTGCTGCGCGAGATGCAGGCGCAGGGCACGCACGTGGCGATCGTCATCGACGAGTTCGGCGGCACCGCCGGCATGGTGACGATCGAGGACATCCTCGAGGAGATCGTCGGCGAGATCACCGACGAGTACGACGACGAGCCCGACGAGCGCGAGCAGCTGTCCGACGGCGCCTGGCGGGTCAGCGCACGCTTCGACGTCGACGACCTCGAGGAGCTCTTCGGCATCCCCGTGGAGGACGAGGACGTCGACTCCGTGGGCGGCCTCATGGCCAAGCACCTGGGCACGGTGCCCATCCCGGGCTCGGTCGTCGAGGTCGACGGCCTGCGCCTCGAGGCCCAGGCCCCGCAGGGCCGCCGCAACCGCATCGGCCGCGTCGTCGTCTCGCGGGTCGAGCCGCTGGACGTCACGGCCGACGCCTGAGCCCGGCCGGTACATTCGTCGCATGGACCTGACCCCCGAGGACGCCAAGCTCGTGACGCTCGCCCGGACCTCTCGTGCCCGTCTCGGCGTGGCGCAGGGAGCTGCCGTGCGCGACCTCGACGGGCGCACGTACACGTCGGCCACGGTCCACCTCGACACGCTGCGCGTCTCGGCCCTCGACCTCGCCGTCGCGATGGCGGTCTCGTCCGGGGCCAAGGGCCTCGAGGCGGCCGCGCTGGTGACCGAGGGTGACGTCCCGGTCGGCCTCGACTCGGTGATCGAGTTCGGCGGCGCGGGCGTCACCGTGGTGGTCGCCGACCCGGCCGGTGCCGTCGACACGGTGCTGTCCACATGAGCACCCCCGAGGGATTCCGCTCGGGCTTCGCCTGCTTCGTCGGCCGCCCCAACGCCGGCAAGTCCACGCTGACCAACGCCCTCGTGGGCGGCAAGGTGGCCATCACCTCCTCGCGCCCCCAGACCACCCGCCACGTCATCCGCGGTCTCGTCCACCGCGACGACGCCCAGCTCGTCCTCGTGGACACGCCCGGCCTGCACAAGCCGCGCACGCTGCTGGGCCAGCGCCTGAACGACCTGGTCCGCACCACGTGGGCGGAGGTCGACACCGTCGGCATGTGCCTGCCGGCGAACGAGAAGATCGGCCCGGGCGACCGGTACCTCATCAAGGAGATCGCCGCGCTGCGCCGCAAGCCGGTCTTCGCGATCGCGACCAAGACCGACCTCGTGACCCCGGCCCGCCTGGCGGAGCACCTCATGGACATCGCCGCCGCCGGCGAGGAGGCCGGGCTGACATGGCGCGAGGTCGTGCCCGTCTCGGCCGTGGCGGGTGAGCAGGTCGACCTGCTGGCCTCGCTGCTGATCGACACCCTGCCGGCCGGACCGCCGCTGTACCCCGAGGGTCAGCTCACCGACGAGCCCGAGGAGACGCTGATCGCGGAGATCATCCGCGAGGCCGCGCTCGAGGGCGTGCACGACGAGCTGCCGCACTCGCTCGCCGTGGTGGTCGAGGAGGTCGTGCCCCGCGAGGACCGGCCCGCCGAGAAGCCGCTGCTCGACGTGCGCGCCAACGTCTACGTGGAGCGCGACAGCCAGAAGGGCATCATCATCGGCAAGAAGGGCTCGCGGCTCAAGCAGATCGGCATCGACTCGCGCGGCCAGATCGAGCGCCTGCTGGGCACGCCGGTGCACCTGGACCTGCACGTGAAGGTCGCCAAGGACTGGCAGCGCGACCCGCGCCAGCTGCGCAAGCTCGGCTTCTAGGCCACGCGGTAGCGCTCGACGTGCTCCATCGCCCGGTCGAGGTGCCGGTCGTCGAGGTGTCCGTGGGACTTCATGTTGTGGTGCCGTCGGCACAGGCAGCGCAGGTTGTCCGCCGACGTGGTGCCGCCGCGGTCGTACGCGAGCTCGTGGTCGAGGTCGGTGCTGCGCGCCGGGGTCCGGCAGCCGGCCACCCGGCAGGTGCCGTCGCGCCACCGCAACGCCTCCCTCAGTGACTGCGGTGGCCGGTACGCCAGGACCGTCGTGTCCACCACCCGTCCGACCGGATCGAGGACGAGACGCCGGAACTCCGTGTGCTCGGACTGGGCGAGCTCGCGGGCCCACTCGCTGCTCACCGGCTCGCCGTCCAGCGTGAGGCCAGGTCCGTCGGTGAGCCCGATGAGGTCGGTGGCGGCGATGCTGATCGCGATCTCGGCGTGGATCTCGGTCTCGGTGCCGGTGCAGGAGGTGAGCCAGTGCGCGAGCAGGTCGGCCTGCTTCTGGTCGCGCGTGCGACGGTCGCGCTCGCCCGTCTCACCGTCGATGGCCGGGAGAGCCCGCGCGGCGCGCGTCAGACGGTCGGCGACCGCCACGGCGACTCCGGTGGGCAGGAGCGCGTTCAGCCATGACGTGCCGTCGTCGAGATGGACGACGTTGACGCGGCGCTCCTCGGTGGCGCGAGCGGCCTCGGTCTCCACCTGCTCGGGCTCGAGCCGCGCACGGAGGCGCCGGAGCCACGACCGCAGCTCGCCGACCGTGTGGGACTCTGCGTACTCGACGGCCGCGTGGTCGACCGCCGCGACGGCCTCGGGCGTGCGGAGCTTCTCGACGAGGGCGGCGATCGTGCCGGCCTTCGCAGCATCGATGCGTCCGACGCGGAACGTGGTCCAGACGCGCGGCGTGCGATCGCGGAGGGTGCGCGCCTCGTGGAGGATGCCCCACGTGCGCTGCTCCGAGATGGCAAGCTGCTGCGCCATGTCGAGCACCACTGCGCTGCGGCCGTGCTGCTTGGACACCGGTGCCTGATCGGCGGCGTCCACCAGCTTCGTCGCCCGCTCGAAGTGGTTCAGGACGAGATTCCACGTGGCGTACTCGGCTCGTGCCTGCTCGCGACGAACGTCAGCGAACGCCTCGTCGTCGGTCCGGGCCCTGAACATGACGAAAGCGTAGTACGTGCGTTCGAACTACGGCTGAATCAGACTGATATTCCCGCATGGCGAGACGCGGTCCTCCAGAGGCGTCACGCCACGCGGAAGGTCGCGCGGTAGGCGGTCGGCGAGACCCCGACGGCGCGCTGGAAGTGGCGCCGAAGCGTGGCGGCCGAGCCCGACGCCACGGACTTCCTCGCTGCACTGGCCGCGGGAGCCGCCGACTTCGCCGTCACCGAGGAGCGTGTGTCTGCAGCGTCCCACTGAGCCGGTCGAGCAGCGGGGAGTCCAGCTTCCAGCGCTGCCAGTAGAGCGCCACCAGGGTCACCGAGCGGCCGAGCCGGACCAGCCGGGCGTCGTCGAGGGCGGCTCGGGCCTGTGTCTCGGGCAGCAGGCCCCAGCCGAGCCCGGCCTCGACGGCCGCGCGGAAGTCGTCGGACGAGGGGACCTCGTGGACGACGGCCGGATCGGTGTCGGTGTGCCGGCGCAGCTGCTCGTGCTGGAGGCGGTCCTTGGCGTTGAACACCACCATCGGCATGGCCGACCAGTCGGGACGTCCGCCGGGTCCGAGCAGTCGCGGATGAGCGACCGGGAGGTAGCGCATCGCGCCGAGCGGGGTGACCGAGCAGCCCTGGACCGGGGACGGGTCGCTGGTCACCGCGGCCACCACCTCGCCGCGACGCAGCAGGTCGTGACTGTGGCCCTCGTCCTCCACGCGCAGGCGCAGCGCGACGCCCTCCCACGTGGCCACCTCCGAAAGCACGGGCCGGAACCACGTGGCCAGCGAGTCGGCGTTCACGGCCAGGGCGAGGTCGGTGGGGCCCTCGTCCCACGCCTCGGCGAAGACCAGCTCGAGCTGGCGGCCGAGGCGGACGAGGTCCGCTCCGGCGTCGGTGGGCACGCAGGGCGTGCCGCGGCCCACCAGCACTCGTCCGACCGAGCTCTCGAGGGCACGGATCCGCTGGCTGATCGCGCTCGGCGTCACGTGGAGCCGCGCGGCGGCGGCCTCGAACGAGCCGGTGTCGGCGATCGCGACCAAGGCGGCGAGCTGGGCGGGGGAGAGGTCCATCGAGCCAGTTAAGCATTCCTTCACGTCATGCAGAAACATTCGTTGGACTTCATCTGGCGCGGAACCTACGGTCGAAGGGTGGTGAACCCCTTCCTGACCGGCATGGTGACCGGTCTGTCCCTCATCGTCGTGATCGGCGCGCAGAACGCCTTCGTCCTCCGGCAGGGGATCCGGCGCGCCCACGTGGCGGTCGTGGTCGCGATCTGCGCGGTCTCCGACCTCGTGCTGATCCTGGCGGGAGTCGCCGGCATCGGCGAGATCGTCGACCGCGCCGGCTGGGTGATCGACGTCGTCACGTGGCTCGGCGTCGCCTTCCTGGTCTGGTACGGGATCGGATCGATCCGCCGCGCGTTCCGGCCCGAACAGCTCGAGGCCACCGGACGGGCGGCCGGCACGGTCCGCACCATCGCGCTGCAGGCGCTGGCGCTCACGTGGCTCAACCCACACGTCTACCTCGACACCGTGGTGCTGCTCGGCTCGATAGCGCAGACGCACGGTCCGGTGGGTCGCTGGTGGTTCGGGGCGGGGGCCTCGGTGGGCAGCGTCGCGTGGTTCTCCGCGCTGGGCTTCGGGGCCACGCGCCTGGCGCCGTTGCTGGCCCGGCCGCGCGCGTGGCAGGTGCTCGACCTGCTGATCGGCCTGGTCATGTTCGTCATCGCCGCCTCCCTGGTCTGGTGACCCGGGCCCATCTCTTGCACGATGGGGGAGTGGACCCCGTCGAGGCGCTGCGCGAGACCGCGTTCTGGTTGGAGCGTGAGCGCGCGTCCAGCTACCGGGTCGAGGCGTTCAGGAAGGCCGCCGCCGCGCTGGCCGACCTGACCGCCGAGGACGTCGCTGAGCGCGCCGGCGCCGGCGCGCTCGCCCGGATGAAGGGGCTCGGCCCGCGCACCATCACGGTCGTGGAGCAGTCTCTCGCAGGCGAGGTCCCCGCGTACCTGGCCGACCTCCGCGAGCGCAACACCGAGCCGCTCGCCGAGGGCGGTGCCGAACTGCGGGCGCTGCTGCGCGGCGACCTGCACAGCCACACCGACTGGTCCGACGGTGGCAGCCCGATCGACGAGATGGCCCGCGCCGCCGCCTGGCGTGGCCGGGAGTACCAGGCGATCACCGACCACTCACCGCGCCTCACGGTCGCGAACGGGCTGAGTCGCGAGCGGCTGGAGGTGCAGCTCGAGGTCATCGCCGACGTGAACGTGAGCGACCCCGGCGTGACCCTGCTGACCGGCATCGAGGTCGACATCCTGGACGACGGCGGGCTCGACCAGGACGACGACCTCCTCGGACGGCTCGACGTGGTGGTCGCGAGCGTGCACTCGAAGCTGCGGATGGACTCCGCCGCGATGACGCGTCGGATGGTGGCCGCCGTATCGAACCCGCACACCGACGTCCTGGGGCACTGCACCGGCCGTCTCGTCGAGGGCTCCCGCGGCACGCGCAAGCAGTCGCAGTTCGACGCCGAGCAGGTCTTCCGCGCGTGCGCCGACCACGGCGTCGCCGTCGAAATCAACTCGCGCACCGAGCGGCAGGACCCGCCCGACGAGCTCATCGACCTGGCGAACGAGCTCGGCTGCCTGTTCTCGATCGACACCGACGCGCACGCGCCGGGTCAGCTGGACTTCCTCGACCATGGCGCCGAGCGCGCGGCGGCGCGCGGACTCGACCCCGACCGGATCGTCACGACCTGGCCGCTGGAGCGGCTGCGCGACTGGCTGAGCCGCTGAGACCGGTGGTTTCGACATGCGGCTCGTTCCTCGCCTGCTACTCAACCACCGGTCACATGAGCAGCGCCGCGAGCGTGCCGCCGAGCTCGGTGGCCGCCTCCAGGTGCGGCTCGACGTCGCCGGTGAACACCAGCGGCGGCGCGGCGAGCGACCACTGCAGGCCCGTGGTGATCGACTCCATGGCGCGCTCGGCGCCGATCGTGTCGTAGCCGCCGCGGATCCAGTACGAGAACGGCCGCTTCGCGGTGGGCTCGCGCACGTCGTTGTAGACGGTGTCGAAGAAGTGCTTGAGCGCGCCCGAGATGTAGCCCAGGTTCGCCGAGGTCCCGAGGACGTAGCCGTCCGCGGAGAGCACGTCCTCGACCGTCGCCTCCAAGGCCTGGCGGACCACGACCTCGACGCCCTCGATCGCGTCGTCGCGCGCGCCGGCAAGCACGGCGTCGCCGAGCTCGGCCAGTCGAGGGGTGGGGCAGTGCTGGACGACGAGCAGGCGGGGCATGGCGTCACGGTATCGCCGGGTCGTTCCGTTCGCGTGTCCGATATTGCTCGGTATGCCTAGGATCGGGCCATGGACTTCGCCGCGGCTGCTCAGTCCGTGCTCGACAACGTCGCCAAGGTGATCGACGGCAAGGAGCACGCGATCGAGACCGCCCTCGTGGTGATGCTCGCGGAGGGTCACCTGCTGATCGAGGACGTCCCCGGCGTCGGCAAGACCGCGCTCGCCCGGGCGCTGGCGCGATCGGTCGACGGGTCGGTGCGCCGCATCCAGTTCACGCCCGACCTGCTGCCGTCCGACGTCACCGGCGTCTCGGTGTTCAACCAGGCCAGGTCGGAGTTCGAGTTCAAGCCCGGAGCGGTGTTCGCGAACATCGTGCTCGGCGACGAGATCAACCGCGCCTCGCCGAAGACCCAGTCCGCGCTGCTCGAGGCGATGGAGGAGCGGCAGGTCTCGGTCGACGGCACCACGTACCCGCTGCCCGCACCGTTCATGGTCGTGGCCACTCAGAACCCCTTCGAGATGGAGGGGACGTACATCCTCCCGGAGGCGCAGCGCGACCGGTTCATGGCGCGCATCTCGCTGGGCTACCCCGACGTCGAGGCCGAGCTGGCGATGCTGCGCGACCGTGACGTCAGGGACCCCGCCGCGCTGCTCGAGCCGGTGATCCTCGTCGACGACCTCCAGCAGATGGTCACCCACGCACGAAGCATCCACGTGGCCGAGTCCGTCGAGCGCTACGTCGTCGCCCTCGCCCGCGCCACGCGCGAGTCCGGCGACCTGCGGCTCGGTGCGAGCCCGCGCGCCACGCTCCAGCTCGTCCGTGCGGCCAAGGCCCTCGCGGCGGTCCGCGACCGCGAGTTCGTCCTGCCCGACGACGTCGTCGAGCTCGCCCCGGTGGTGCTCAGCCACCGCCTCGTCCCCCTCCGCGGCGGTGGGAGCTCGGACGAGATCGTGGCCGACGTCCTGCGCCGGGTCCCGGTCTGACCATGTGGCTCACCGGACGCTCCGTCGCGTTGATCGCGGCCGCGGTGGTGAGCCTCCTGCTGGCCGCCATCGCCGGCATCCCCGCCCTCCTGTACGTCACGGGTCTGTGTGCCGGACTCGTGGCCGTGGCGGTCGTCCTGGCGCTCCTGGCCCGTCCCCGTCTCGACCTCACGCGCACCGTGGTGCCGGCGATCGTCGAGCCCGACGAGGTCGTGGAGGTCGAGATCCGGGTCGGCGTGCGCTCCGGGGTCCCGGTCGTGGCGGGTCACTGGCGCGACCGTCTCCCGAGCACCGTGCTGGGCGAGGCCACGGGCACGGTCCCGGTCACCGACGGCCCGTACGCCACGGTCGGGTACGAGGTGCGGGGCCGCCGTCGGGGCAGCCACGAGCTCGGTCCCTTCTCGGTCATCGTGGGCGACGCGTTCGGCCTCGTGCAGCGCTCGCTGAGCACCAGCGACCGCGACCGCTTCATCGTCCTGCCCCGCCGCAGCCCGCTCGACGTCCGCGTGGGCCCGGCAGGAGCCACCGACGGCGCCACCCGGCTGCACCCCACCTCCGGACTGGGCCAGGACGACGTGATCGCGCGCCCCTACCTGCCCGGCGACGCGCTGAAGCGCTGGCACTGGAAGGCGACCGCGCACCACGGCGAGCCGATGGTCCGGCAGGAGGAGTCCGAGCTGCGCCCCAGCGTGCTCGTCGTGCTCGACGCCGACCCGCGGGTCCACGACCAGGCGGGCTTCGAGTGGAGCATCTCGGCGGCCGCCTCGGTCGTCGCGCACTACGGCACGCGCGGCTTCGACGTCGACCTCGCGACCGGCGCACAGTCCGTGTCGCTGGAATCGGGGCACGGCCTGCAGGACGCCCTCGTGGTGCTGGCGCTGGCCGAGACCGACTCGACGCCGCTGGTCATCCCCGCGCGCGAGCGGACCACGTTCGTGATGACCGGATCGCTCGACACCACGTCCGCCGCCCGGCTCCTCGACGCCGTCCCGTCGCGCGACACGATCGCCTTCGTCGCCCGCGGGACCACCGAGGGTGGACGCGACGTCCTCGCGGCCGCTGGGTGGCACGTCGTCGCGCGGGACGCCGGCGACGGGCTCGAGCAGGCCTGGCTGGCCGCCACCGGGGTGGCGTCGTCATGAGGCGCGAGCGCATGGAGGAGCTGACCGACACGCTCGTCGTGCTGGCCGCCACGGTGATCCTGCTCGGTGGCTTCGCGCCGCTCTTCGAGGGTGTTCGGTGGGTCGTCGTCGTGCTGTCGCTGCTCGTGCCCGTCGCGGCCGTGACGGCGACGGTCCGGATGTGGGCGCCGACCTGGGCGACCCCCGCCGGCGCACTTGCGGCGGTGGTCGGGCTCGTCTGGACGTTCGCGCCCGGCACCACGATCCTCGGCCTGCCGACCCCGTCGTCGCTCGCCGAGCTGTTCGACCTCCTGGGCGAGGCCCGCACCGTGATCGTGGAGGAGGTCGCGCCCATCGTGCCGCCCGATCCGGTGGTCCTGCTCGTGGCGGTGTCCTACCTGGTGATCTTCGTGCTGGCCGACGCGGTGGCGCGGCAGGTGTGGAGGGTGCCGCTGCTCGGTCTGCTCTGGGCGACGATGCTCGTGGTGCCCAGCGTCATCGCGATGGAGATGCCGCCGTGGTGGATCTTCGCGGGCACCGCGATCGCGTGGCTGTGGCTGTGGTGGTCGGAGTCCCCACACGTGGGCGCGATCCCCAGCGGCGCCGCCGCGCTCACGGGCGCCGGGGCGCTGGCCGTGGCGCTCGCGGTCCCGGTGATGGGCCCGGACATCGAGCCCACGTCGAGCGACTTCGGGGTGGCCGAGAGCCAGGTGTTCGGCACCGGCATCAACCCGATGATCGAGCTGGGCCGCAACCTGCGCCAGCAGCAGCCGCGCCGGGTCCTGTCGTACTCGACCGAGGGCACGACTGGGGAGTACCTGAAGGTGGCCACGTTGCGGCAGTTCAACGGCCGCACCTGGAGCCCGAGTCCCGTGCAGAGCGACCTCGACGTGGAAGGCGTCGACGACCTCGACGAGGAGATCGAGACGCAGGAGAAGACGACGAGCATCCGTATCGAGAGCCTGCGGTCGAGCTTCCTGCCCGTGCCGTACCCGGCCACGCGGATCCGTGGGCTCGAGGGCGACTGGCAGTGGCTCCGCGACGGCAGCACGGTGCGCGGCCAGAACCGCACGACCACCGAGGACCAGACCTACACCGTTACCAGCCTGGAACGGCTCCCGACCGCCGACCAGATCCGTGAGGCGGGCTACGCGGGCCGCTCCCTCGACTCCTACCGCTCGCTGCCGCAGGAGGTGCCCGAGATCGTCACGCGGCTCGCGCGCCAGAAGGCGGGCGGCGCCGACAACGACTACGACCGGATGGTCGAGCTGCAGGACTGGCTCCGCACCGAGTTCTCGTACTCCGTCAGAGCCCCGGTGGAGGACGGCTACGACGGCAACGGTCTCGACGTCATGGGGGAGTTCCTGCGGCAGCAGACGGGCTACTGCGTGCACTTCGCCTCGACCCTCGCGGTGATGGGGCGCGTGCTCGACGTGCCCACGCGCGTCGCGGTCGGCTACGCACCCGGTGACAGCCTGCTCGGCCGCACCGTGGACGGCGCCACGTTCGGCGTCGACTCCGACGACCTGCACGCCTGGACCGAGGTGTACTTCCGCGACATCGGCTGGATCGCGTTCGACGCCACTCCCGGCATCGGCGAGCCGACCGAGTTCGCCGAGGAGATCGACTCGTCGGGTGGCTCGGGCGAGGACTCCGAGGTGCCCGAGCAGCAGTCGCGCGAGGACCGCGAGCTGAACGCCCAGGACGACGAGACCGCGGCGCAGGCGCAGACGAGCAGCGGCACGCCGTGGCGGCCCGCCCTGCTCGCCATCGCCACGGTCGCGGTGCTCGGCGCGGTGCCCGGCGTGGTGCGCCAGCTCCGTCGCCGGCGTCGCTGGAGTGCCGGTCAGGCGTCGAGCGAGCCGCTGTGGAGCGAGGTGTCCGACACCGCGCGCGACCTCGGCATCGGACTTGATCCCTCCGAGACTCCCCGCGTCTTCGCCGGGCGGCTCGAGACCTACGGCGTCGGCGGCACCGACCTCGTCGACCTGGTGGACCAGGTGGAGCGCGACCGCTACGCCGTGAGCGCGCCCGGGGCCTCGCGTGTGGACGAGGCGCAGCGGGTGGTCGACTCGCTCCGGGCCGCGAGCAGCCGGCGCGCCCGGTGGTGGGCCCGGCTCGCCCCGCGCTCGCTGCTCAGGTGAGGATCAGCCCCAGATCGAGGTGTCCGGCCCCTTCGGGACGATCTGCGTGGGGTTGATGTCGGTCTGCACCACGTAGTAGTGCTGCTTGATCTGCTCGAAGTCGGTGTTGCCGCCGAACGCGGGGTGCGCGTAGAGGTCGCGCGCGTACCGCCACAGGTTCGGCATCTCCGTCAGCTGGTTCCGGTTGCACTTGAAGTGACCGTGGTAGACCGTGTCGAACCGCGCCAGCGTCGTGAACAGGCGCACGTCGGCCTCGGTGATCGACTCGCCCATGAGGTAGCGGCGGTCCTTCAGGCGGTCCTCGAGCCAGTCCATCGTCGCCCACAACCGGTCGTAGGCCGCCTCGTACGCCTCCTGCGAGCCGGCGAAGCCGCAACGGTAGACGCCGTTGTTCACCTCGGTGAACACCCGCTGCATGACGTCCTCCATCTCGTCGCGCACGTCGGCGGGCCACAGGTCGGGCGCGTCGGGGGAGTGGTGGTCGCGCCACTCGAAGAACAGGTCGTGCGTGATCCAGGGGAAGTCGTTCGTCACGACCTGGCCCGAGGCGATCTCGACGATCGCGGGCACCGTGATGCCGCGCGGGTAGCCGGGGTAGCGGGCGAAGTACGCCTGCTGGAGACGCTCGATGCCCAGGACCGGGTCGACGCCCCCGGGGTCGAGGTCGAAGGTCCAGCTCCGGGAGTCGTGGGTGGGCCCGGGCAGCCCGGCACTGAGGACGTCCTGCAGGCCGAGCAGGTCGCGCACGATCAGCGCGCGCGTCGCCCACGGGCACGCCTTGGCCGCGACCAGGCGGTAGCGGCCCGGCTCGACGGGCCACGTGGGCGAGTCCTCCACCGGCGGCTTCCCGGTGCCGGCGCGGTCGTCCAGCGGCGCTCCGCCGGTGCGCGTGATGCGGTCGGGGATGTAGTTCATGTCGCGGTCGAAGGCAGCTCCGGCCTTGACGTACGAACCGGTCGTGGCGTGCGCGTCGTCGGGCATGCTCCGACCCTAGCCACCGAGCACGAGAATCGCCCCCGCCAGCCGGTGATACGCTGGTCCCATCATGCGGATCGCGAACCTCCTCCTTCGCCGCCGCGTCGAGGTCCTCTGAAGGTCGGACCCCTCGGCGCGGAGTCAGTCATGACCGGCCGCTGAATCGCTCTCCGAGCCATCCGAGGAAGACCTCCACATGAACAGCAACCCCGTCTCGCCCCAGCAGCCGTCGCCGATGCCGTTCGGCCGCTACCAGCCCTTCGCCCCGATCGACCTGCCCGACCGCAGGTGGCCGAGCCAGCAGGTCACGCAGGCCCCGCGCTGGCTCTCCACCGACCTGCGCGACGGCAACCAGGCGCTGATCGACCCGATGACCCCCGCCCGCAAGCGCCGCATGTTCGACCTGCTCGTGCGCATGGGCTACAAGGAGATCGAGGTCGGCTTCCCGTCGGCCAGCCAGACCGACTTCGACTTCGTCCGCTCCCTGATCGAGGGCGACGCGGTGCCCGAGGACGTCACGATCTCGGTGCTGACCCAGGCCCGCGAGGACCTGATCGAGCGCACCGTCGAGTCGCTGGTCGGCGCGCCGCGCGCGAATGTCCACCTGTACAACGCCGTGGCGCCGCTGTTCCGCCGCGTGGTCTTCAACGTCGACCGCGACGAGTGCCGCGCGATCGCCACCCGCGGCACCGAGATGGTGATGAAGTACGCCGAGCAGCTGCTGGGCGACACCGCGTTCGGCTACCAGTACAGCCCCGAGATCTTCACCGGCGCCGAGCTGGAGTTCAGCCTCGAGGTCTCCGAGGCGGTCATGGACGTGTGGCAGCCCGAGGGCGACCGCGAGATCATCCTGAACCTGCCCGCGACGGTCGAGATGGCCACGCCGAACACGTACGCGGACCAGATCGAGTGGTTCAGCCGCCACATCAGCCGCCGCGACGCCGTGGCGATCTCGCTGCACCCGCACAACGACCGCGGCACCGCCGTCGCCGCCACCGAGCTGGCGATGATGGCCGGCGCCGACCGCGTCGAGGGCTGCCTGTTCGGTCACGGCGAGCGCACGGGCAACGTCGACCTGGTGACGCTGGGCATGAACCTGTTCAGCCAGGGCATCGATCCGCAGATCGACTTCTCCGACATCGACGAGGTGCGCCGCACCGTCGAGTACTGCACCAACCTGCCGGTCCACCCGCGCCACCCCTACGCGGGCGACCTGGTCTACACGGCCTTCAGCGGCTCCCACCAGGACGCCATCAAGAAGGGCCTGGAGGACCTCGACCGCATCGCGGCCGAGCGGGGCGTGCCGGTGTCCGAGCTGCCGTGGGAGGCGCCCTACCTGCCGATCGACCCGCACGACGTCGGCCGCACGTACGAGGCCGTCATTCGCGTCAACAGCCAGTCCGGCAAGGGCGGCGTCGCGTACATCATGAAGACCGAGCACCAGCTCGACCTGCCGCGCCGCCTGCAGATCGAGTTCAGCCGGGCCATCCAGTCGATGAGCGAGGGCGAGGCCGGCGAGATTCAGCCCGACCAGATCTGGGGCGCGTTCACGCGCGAGTACCTGGAGCGCGACGAGCCGTACGCGCTGAACAAGTTCAGCTCGGTCACCACCGAGGACGGCCGCGACGAGCAGGTCGTCGACCTCGTCGTCCGCGGCGAGGAGCGCTCGTTCAAGGGTGAGGGCAACGGTCCGGTCGCGGCGTTCGTCGACGGCATGCGTCAGGCCGGTGCCGACATCCGCGTCCTCGACTACAGCGAGCACGCGCTCAGCTCCGGTGGCGACGCCCAGGCCGCGGCCTACGTCGAGTGCGAGATCGCCGGCGAGGTCGTGTGGGGCGTCGGCATCCACGAGAACATCGTCACCGCGTCGCTGCGGGCCGTGGTCTGCGCCGCCAACCGCGCCGAGGCCACCACCATCCCCTCGCACTGAGGCTCGACCGCCGGACGACTGGGGCCGTTGGTATACCGTTTTGGTATGCCAACGGCCCCCGCTCCGTACCGCCCGCTGCGTGACGACGTCCGCGACCGGATCCGCGACCGCATCGTCGACGGGGCCTACGCCCCGGGCAGTCGCCTCGTCGAGCGCACGATCGCCGCGGACCTCGGGGTGTCGCGGATTCCGGTCCGCGAGGCGCTCCAGGCGCTCGTCCTCGAGGGCTTCGCGGTCGACCGTGACACCCGCGGCATCGCCGTGCGCACCTACGACGCCCGCGAGATCGCCGAGCTCGCCGGGGTCGGTGCCGCCCTGGAGCGGGTCCTGGTCGGGCACGTCGTCGAGGGCGTCACCGCCGAGGGCCTGGCACCGCTGAGGGCCGTTCTCGACGAGGCGCGGATCGCGATCGACCGCGGCGACGTCGAGGCCGCCGTGGCGGCGAACAGCCGCTTCCACGACGTCCTGGCCTCGCTCGGCGAGGGAACGATGGCCCACGAGGTGCTCGCGATCGTGTCGCAGCGGCGACGCTGGCTGTTGGCGCAGCACTCCGATCCGGCGCCCATCCACGCCGAGCACGTCGAGCTGTTCGAGGCGATCGCCGGCGGTGACCGTGTCCGCGCCCAGCAGATCACCGAGGACCACGTACGGACCACGATCGAGAACGCCCTGCGGGCGGAAGGCTCCCCGTCGTGAGGGCGCGACGGGTGCCGCTGGTGGTGGCCTCCGCGTCCGTGGCGCTCCTGCTCGTCGGCTGCGAGTCGACCGACCGGTCGCAGCCCGAGCGGTCCGCAGCCGCCAGCACCGCGCCGAGCACCGCGGCGCCGAGCACCACCCCGCCCAGCACCACCCCGACCCCGACGGAGGAGAACCCCTTCATGGACCTCGACCAGGCCGAGCTCGACGCCCGGCTCATCGCCGCGGCGTGGG
Organism: Aeromicrobium sp. JP4; assembly: GCF_054957925.1. NCBI lineage: Bacteria > Bacillati > Actinomycetota > Actinomycetes > Propionibacteriales > Nocardioidaceae > Aeromicrobium > Aeromicrobium sp. JP4. The sequence continues at coordinate 1,001,062 of NZ_CM143290.1, read as the reverse complement.
ACAACGACGTGGCGACCGCCCGACGCCTCGTCGCCGCCGGAGCCGACGTCAACGCCAAGGACGACACCGTCCAGAGCGCGTACCTCATCGCGACGAGCGAGGGCCACCGCGCGCTGCTCGACCTGACGTTGCGTCACGGTGCCGATGTGAAGAGCCTCGACTCGTTCGAGGGCACCGGACTGATCCGCGCGAGCGAGCGGGGGCACGCGGGCATCGTCGGGCGCCTGATCCGTGAGGGCGTCGACCCCGATCACGTCAACAATCTCGGCTGGGTGGGACTCCACGAGGCGCTCGTCTTCGCCAAGTCCGAGCGCACCGGAGCGTACGCGGACACCGTGCGGGTCCTCGTCGCTGGCGGTGCTGACGTGCGGATCGCGTCGCGGAGGGACGGCCTGACGCCGGTCCAGCTCGCCGAGCGGGGCGGCCTGGAGTCGCAGGCGCGGCTCCTGCGGGCGGCGGCGCGGGCCCAGGAGGTCGGCCGCGAGGTCGCCGACCGTCGCCTCCTCGCGGCGGCTCGGGAGGGTGACGCGAACGCGGCCGCGCTCGCACTGCGCGCCGGCGCCGACCTCGAGGCGCGCAACGAGCTGAGGCAGACGCCGCTGCTGCTGGCGGCCACCCACGACCACGTGGACGTCGCCCGGCTGCTGGTGGCGCTGGGCGCCGACCCCGACGCCCTCGACCACCAGCACGACACGCCGTGGCTGGTGACGGGCGTGACGGGCAGCGTCGCGATGCTCGAGGCACTTCTGCCGGCCCGGCCCGACCTGACGATCAAGAACCGGTACGGAGGCCTGTCGCCGATCCCCGCGGGCGAGCGCGGCCATGCCGACTACATCCGCCGTGTCGTGAAGACGGACGTCGACCTGGATCACGTGAACGACCTCGGCTGGACCGCGCTCCTCGAGGCCGTGATCCTCGGCGACGGCTCGAAGCCCTACTTCGACATCGTCACGACGCTCGTCGAGGCGGGGGTCGACGTCGGCATCGAGGACAGGAACGGGCGCACCGCGCTGGACCACGCGAGGGCTCAGGGGTACACCGGCATCGTCCGCGCGCTCGAGAAGGCCTGACCCGTCACCCGACTTTTGTGACACCTTTCGGCTCGGGCCGTCGCCCCGGGCCGAACGGCGTCACAAAGTGGCGGAAGGCGTCACGAAAGTTGGCTGAGATAGCCGGTCAGGCCGACTGCAGGGCCTCGGTGACGGCCTTGAGCAGCGGCCGGTTGCGCTCGCCCGAGCGCACGGCCGCGCGGATCTCCCGCCCGAGCCGCACCCCGGCCGGGATCGCGGTGTGCAGGCCCGGCCGGTCGACGTCGATCGCCAGCTGGGGCAGCAGCGTGACCCCCTGCCCTGCCGCGACGGCGCGCGAGAGCAGCTGGAGGTCGTCGGTCTCCCAGCGCACCTGCGGCTCGAAACCGGCCTGGCGGCAGGCGTAGCGCACCGACTGACCGCACGCAGCCTCCGGTGGCGGCATCACCCACGGTGCGTCAGCGAGGTCCGAGAGGGTGGTGCCCTCCGGGAACGGCTCACGCCCGATCAGCACGAGCGGCTCGCGGTGCACGGTGGTCGCCGAGACCCGGGGCGGGATGGGCATCGGCGCGTGCTCGTAGACGTCGACCAGGGCGAGGTCCATGCGTCCCTCGTGCAGGGCGGCGAGGCTCGAGTGCGGCTCGGCCACCGTGACGATCGCGTCGATGTCGGGGTGCAGGCGCCGCAGGTGCGCGAGCGCCGGCAGCACGAGCGCCTGGGCCGCCGAGGCGATGGTCCCGATCCGGACCCGCCCGACGAGGTGGTCGTCGAACCCGTCGATGTCGCGACGGGTCGCCTCGAGCAGCCGGACGAGGCCGCGTCCGCGCTCGGCCAGGACCTCGCCCGCGGCGGTCAGTGCGACGCCGCGGGGGAGCCGCTCCAGCAGCGGGACGCCGCACTCGCGCTCCAGCGTGGTGATCTGCTGCGAGACCGCGGAGGCGGTGATGCCGTTGGCGCGCGCGGCACCGGCGATCGATCCGTGGTGGGCCACGTCCACGAGCAGGCGCAGCCGGTTCGGATCGGGCAGGTCGCGCATGGTCGACTCCTGGGAATGCTTTAGAAGAACTTACGCTGGACAGTCTGCCGCATCAGGCAGACGATGGGGTGGTGAGGATCGAGAGCGTCGCCGTGTTCGGACTCGGCAAGGTCGGAGAGCTCGTCGCGCACCTGCTGGGTCGCGCCGAGTTCAAAGTGGTGGGATTCGACTCGCGCGAGCGCGAGGTGCCGAACCTGCAGACCCGGGTGATGGACGTCGCGGACGCGAGTGCGCTGCGCGAGGCCCTGCGCGAGGTGGACGCCGTCGTGTCGTGCCTGCCGTACCACCTGAACATCGCCGTGGCCGAGGCCGCGCACGACACCGGCGTGCACTACTTCGACCTCACCGAGGACGTGCCCACCACGAACCGCGTCATCGAGCTGTCCAAGGACCGCCCCGACAGCGCCTTCGTGCCGCAGTGCGGCCTGGCGCCCGGCCTGATCGGCATCGTCGGCGCCAGCCTGGCCGCCTCGTTCGACTCGATCCGCAGCATCGAGCTGAAGGTCGGCGCGCTGCCGCAGAACCCCACGGGCCTGCTCGGCTACGCGTTCAACTGGTCGGCCGAGGGCGTCGTCAACGAGTACCTCAACGACTGCGAGGTGCTGCGCTCGGGCGAGCGCCGCTTCGTGCCCGCGATGACCGAGAAGGAGCGCGTGGTGATCGGGGGCATCGAGCTGGAGGCCGCGCTGACCTCCGGCGGTCTCGGCACGATGTGCCAGAGCTACGAGGGTCGCGTGCAGCGCCTCGACTACAAGACGATGCGCTACCCGGGGCACTTCCGTCAGATGCACTTCCTCTTCGAGGAGCTGAACCTGCGCGACGAGCGCGAGCTGGTCGGCCGGATCCTCGTCGACGCGAAGCCGCCCGTGAACGACGACGTCGTCTACCTGCACGCCGCGGTCGAGGGCATCCACACCGGGCAGCCGTTCCGCCGCAACCACGTGCGCGCCTACCGGCCGCTCGACATCGACGGCCAGACGTGGCGCGCCATCAGCTGGACGACCGCCGCCAGTGCGGTCGCCGTCGTCGAGCTCGTCGCCGCCGGCAAGCTCCCGTCCAAGGGCTTCGTCCGCCAGGAGGACATCTCCCTGGACGACCTGCTCGCCACCCGATCCGGCAGCCTCTTCGACACCCACGGAAAGATCGACGCATGACCATCGCAGCACACGTCACGAGCATCTTCGAGCGGATCGGGGCGCCCGTCGGCTTCGACGCCGAGGGCGACATCGTCTGCCGCACGCCGATCGACGGCTCCGAGCTGGGCCGCCTCCAGGCCGACACCGCCGCCTCGGTGGGCGAGAAGGTGGGCCTGGCCCACGCCGCGTTCGAGCAGTGGCGCACCGTGCCGGCTCCCGCCCGCGGCGCCTTCGTGCGCGAGCTGGGCAACCTGCTGCGCGAGCACAAGGACGACCTCGGCGCGCTCGTCACCATCGAGGCCGGGAAGATCCTGTCCGAGGGCCAGGGCGAGGTCCAGGAGATGATCGACATCTGCGACCTGGCCGTGGGCCTGTCGCGCCAGCTGCACGGCCTGACGATCGCCAGCGAGCGACCGGGCCACCGGATGATGGAGCAGTGGCACCCGCTGGGCGTCGTCGGCGTCATCAGCGCCTTCAACTTCCCGGTCGCGGTCTGGTCGTGGAACGCGGCGCTCGCCTTCGTGTGCGGCGACAGCGTCGTGTGGAAGCCGTCGGAGAAGACCGTGCTGACGGCCCTGGCCTGCCGCGCGATCGCGGACGAGGCCGCGCGTCGCGCCGGCGCCCCGGAGGGCCTGCTCCAGGTCGTCGTGGGTGCCCGCGAGGTGGGTGAGGCCCTCGTCGACGACCCGCGCGTGCCGCTCGTCTCGGCCACCGGCTCCACCCGGATGGGCAAGCAGGTCGCGCCCCGCGTGGCCGCCCGCCTCGGTCGCACCCTGCTCGAGCTCGGCGGCAACAACGCCGCGATCATCGCGCCCACCGCCGACCTCGACCTCGCGGTGCGCGGCATCGTGTTCTCCGCCGTCGGCACCGCCGGCCAGCGCTGCACCTCGCTGCGTCGCGTGATCGTGCACGAGTCGGTCAAGGACGAGCTGCTCCAGCGGCTCGTCGCGGCCTACGAGACCCTGCCGATCGGCTCGCCCCTGGACTCCGGCACGCTCGTCGGCCCGCTGGTCGACGGCTCCGCCGCGACCGGGTTCGAGAAGGCGCTCGACCAGGTCCGCTCCGACGGCGGCACCGTGCTCACCGGCGGCACGCGGGCCGAGGGCCTCGAGGGCGGCCACTACGTGCACCCCGCGATCGTCGACATGCCCGAGCAGACCGAGATCGTGCGCACCGAGACGTTCGCGCCGCTGCTGTACGTGCTGACCTACCGCGACCTCGACGAGGCCATCGCGCTGCACAACGCCGTCGACCAGGGCCTCTCGAGCGCGATCTTCACGATGGACGTCCGGGAGGCGGAGCTCTTCGTCTCGGCGACGGGCTCGGACTGCGGCATCGCGAACGTCAACATCGGCACCTCGGGCGCCGAGATCGGCGGTGCGTTCGGTGGCGAGAAGGACACCGGCGGCGGCCGCGAGTCCGGCTCGGACGCGTGGCGGAACTACATGCGCCGCACGACGAACACGATCAACTACTCCACCGAGCTGCCGCTGGCACAGGGCGTCGACTTCGGCTGAGTCCTCAGACCAGGTCGGTGCGGTAGGCGAACAGGGACGGTCCGCCGCCGGTGTGCATGAACACCGTGCGGCGGCGCAGCTCCGGATCGCTCGGGAGCGCCGCGTAGGCCTTGGCCGTGTACACGAGGTCCAGGGCGATCCCGGTGGTCGTGGCGAGGCGGCGGATCTGCCGCAGTCCGGCCTCCGACGGAATGCCGTAGCCGTCGCCGAACTGCGAGTCGTCGAGCACCCAGCGGTCGTCGTCGGGCACGGGCACGCCGAGCTCGTCGCACGTCTGCGTCAGCAGGTCGCGCAGCGCGGCCTCGGTCTGCTCGCGCGAGTGGTAGACGCACACGCCGCGCACCACGGTGTCCACCTCGGCCGCGGCCAGGCCGATCACCAGGCCCGCCATCGTGCCGCACGTGGAGGCGGCGACCACGACCTCGTGCGGGTCGAACTCCAGCTGGCCGTAGAGCTCGAGCGCGGAGTCCACGTGGCCGAGCGTGCCGATGCGGTCGGATCCGCCCGGCAGCACCACGGCGAGGTCGTCACCGTGCTCGGCCATCAGCTCGAGTGCCAGGGCGCTCGCGGCCTCGTCGTCGGGCACCACGTGGCGCGTGGCTCCGTACAGCTCGGTGAGGAAGGCGTTGCCCGACGCCGTGTAGTCGTCGTCGGTGCGCGGCACCGCCTGCACGGCGACGGCCTCGAGCCTCAGACCCAGCCGGGCGCACGCCGCGGCGGTGGCGCGCACGTGGTTCGACTGCAGGGCGCCGAACGTGACCACCCGACTCTGGCCGCGCGCGATCGCCGCGCCCAGCAGGAACTCGAGCTTGCGCACCTTGTTGCCACCGAAGCCGAAGCCGCTGAGGTCCTCCCGCTTCATCCACAGCCCGTCGACGTCGTGCAGGGGAGTGGGCCACACGCCGAGGTGGGCGCGCGGGCGATCGCTCAGGTCCATGGATCCGAGCGTGCCACACCGGCGACCGACCGCGACTGGGGCAGAATGGAGCGGTGGGCACCTATCGCGACTCCGGTGTCGTCCTGCGCACCCAGAAGCTGGGCGAGGCCGACCGCATCGTCACGATGCTCACCCGCGGTCGCGGTGTCGTGAGGGCCGTGGGTCGCGGGGTGCGCAAGACCTCCAGCCGCTTCGGTGGCCGCCTCGAGCCCTTCATGCACGTCGACGTGCAGTTCGCCGAGGGCCGCTCGCTCGACGTCATCGCCCAGGTCGTCACGATCGACCCGTTCGCCTCGCACCTCGGTGCCGACTACGCCGCCTACACCGCGGGCACGGCGATGCTGGAGACCGCCGAGCGCCTCGTCGCCGACACCGCCGAGCCCTCCGTGCCGCAGTACCACCTGCTCGTCGGGGCACTTCGCGCGTTGACCGAGCACCGCCAGCCGCCCGACGTCCTGCTCGACTCGTTCCAGCTGCGGTCGCTCGCGATCGCGGGCTACGCGCCGTCGTTCGACGGCTGCGCGCGCTGCGGCCTGGAGGGTCCGCACCGGCACTTCCACGCCGGCTCCGGCGGGATGCTGTGCGACGCGTGCCGCGTGCCCGGCTCGTCGGTGCCGTCGGCCACCACGGTCGCGCTGCTGGCCGCCCTGCTGGTGGGCGACTGGACGGCGGTCGGGCTGGCCGACGACCGCTCGCGCCGCGAGGCCGGCGGCATGGTCGCCAACTACCTGTCCTGGCACCTCGAGCGCGGACTGCGCTCCCTGGCTCACGTGGACCGCTGATGCCCCGAAACCCCACCCCGCACCCCTCGGGTGCCACCGCCCCGCGCCTCGCCCCCGGCCAGGTGCCGCAGCACGTCGCCATCGTGATGGACGGCAACGGCCGCTGGGCGCAGGAGCGCGGGCTGCCGCGCACCGAGGGCCACAAGGCCGGCGAGGCCGCGCTGTTCGACGTGGTCGAGGGCGCCATCGAGGTCGGCGTGAAGGCCGTCAGCGCCTACGCGTTCAGCACCGAGAACTGGAAGCGGTCGCCCGAGGAGGTCAAGTTCCTCATGGGCTTCAACCGCGACGTGATCCGCCGACGCCGCGACGAGATGCACGAGCTGGGCGTCCGCGTGCGCTGGGCCGGGCGTCGCCCCCGGCTGTGGCGCAGCGTCATCCGTGAGCTCGAGGATGCCGAGGAGCTGACGAAGCACAACACCGTCTGCACCCTGACGATGTGCGTCAACTACGGCGGTCGAGCGGAGATCGCCGACGCCGCGGCCGCGCTCGCCCGCGACGTGAAGGCGGGGCGCCTCAATCCGGAGAAGATCACCGAGGCCACCTTCGCGCGCTACCTCGACGAGCCGTGGATGCCCGACGTCGACCTGTTCTGGCGCACCTCCGGCGAGCAGCGGACGAGCAACTTCCTGCCGTGGCAGGCGGCCTACGCCGAGCTCGTCTTCAGCGACATCGCCTGGCCCGACGTCGACCGCCGGGCCCTGTGGGCCGCGGTCGAGGAGTACGCCACGCGCCAGCGCCGCTACGGCTCCGCCTGAGCTCAGGCGGTGGCGGGGCCGTCGAGCGACCAGGGGGTCGTGCCGGCCAACACGTCGGAGATGAATCCCTGGAACCGCGGGCACTGCGTGATGTCGTGCGAGCGGCACCGCAGGGCGTGCTCGGTCATCTCGCGCGACCGCTCCATCTCGCGCATGCGCCGGTCGAGGTCGGCGATGTGCGACTCGAGCACCTCGTGCCGTGACGGGGCCTCCTCGTCGAGCAGCACCGCGATCTGCTCGAGCGACATCCCGGCCGCCTTGCTGCGCAGGATGACGGCGATGCGTACGAGGTCGTCGTCGCCGTAGCGACGGCGGTCGGCGCTGTCGCGGGCCGGCCGCAGCAGGCCCACGTCCTCCCAGTGCCGCAGCACGTGGGTCTCGATCCCGAACCGCGCGGCGACGTCCCCGATCGACTGACTTGACTTCATGTTGACCTGAAGTCGCACGCTCGTCTCGTTATTCCATTTCGAGAGAGGAACACCATGTACGACGCACTCGTGATCGGCGGCGGCCCGGCGGGCCTGCAGGCCGCACTGTCCCTCGGCCGCATGCACCGCACGGTCGCCCTGGTCGACTCGGGCCGCTACCGCAACGGCACGGTCGAGCACGCCCACAACTTCCTGACCCACGACGGTCGCGCGCCCGAGGAGATCCGTCGCCTCGCCCGCGAGGACCTCGCCGAGTACGACACGGTCGAGCTGCGCGAGACGACCGTCCACAGCGTGCGCGAGGAGGGCGACGGCTTCGTCGCCGAGACCGACGGCGGCCCGATCGAGGCACGCACGGTCGTCCTCGCGACCGGCCTGAGGGACGACCTGGCCGACATTCCCGGCCTGGAGGAGACGTGGGGCAAGGAGGTCGCGGCCTGCCCCTTCTGCCATGGTCACGAGCTCGCCGGGCGGGTCATCGGCCTGGTCGGGGACGGCCCTCACGTCCCGATGATGACCCAGATGCTCAGCCCGATCGGCTCGGAGGTGGTGCACTTCGGTGACGGAGAGGTGACCAAGGTCGAGCGCACCGGCGACGGCGTCCTCGTCCACCGCGCCGCCGCGGACCCGGTCGCCGTGGCCGGACTGTTCCTGCACCCGAGCTTCGCCCAGTCGGCGCCGTTCGCGGAGCAGCTCGGCCTCGAGATGCTGCCGTCGGGCTGCGTGCGGATCGACGTGCTCGGCCAGACCAGCCGTCCGCGCGTGTTCGCGGCAGGGGACCTGGCGCACGTCGAGCAGCTGCCCATGCCGATGGCCTCGGTGCTGCTCGCCGCGGCCGCCGGGCTGGTGGCCGGGTCGAGCGTCGTGCGGTTCCTCGCAGCCGAGGCGGTCGAGTCCGCCGGACCGAGCGAGGCACCGTAGTCTGGAGCCCATGCGCGTGGCCCGATTCGCCGGCGACGACGACCCCCGTTACGGGGTCGTCGGTGCCGATGGCGACACCCCCATCATCGCTCCCCTCAAGGGAGACCCCCTCTACGCTCCGCTGGAGCTGACCGGCGAGAAGCTGGCGCTCGAGGACGTCCGCCTGCTGGCGCCGGTCATCCCGCGCAGCAAGGTGGTGTGCGTCGGCAAGAACTACGTCGCGCACGCCGCCGAGATGGGCGGTGACGTGCCCGAGGAGCCGCTGATCTTCCTCAAGCCGAACACCTCGGTGATCGGCCCCGGCGAGCCGATCTTCTACCCGAAGCAGTCGCAGAACGTGCACTTCGAGGGCGAGCTCGCGATCGTGATCGGGCGGATCTGCCGCAACCTGACGGCGGAGGACGCCCCGAAGGTGATCTACGGCTACACCGTTGCGAACGACGTCACGGCGCGCGACCTGCAGGCCAAGGACGGCCAGTGGGCCCGCGCGAAGGGCTTCGACACGTTCTGCCCGCTCGGGCCGTGGATCGAGACCGACTTCGACCCGTCCGACGTCCGTGTGCGCACGACGCTCAACGGCGAGACCAAGCAGGACGGCCGCACGTCGGACATGGTCTTCGACGTGACGACGATCCTGCAGTACGTGACCAGCTTCATGACCCTCCTGCCAGGCGACGTCGTCCTCACCGGCACGCCCGACGGCGTCGGCCCCATGCAGGCCGGCGACCACGTGGCCGTGACGATCGACGGCCTGGGCACCCTGACGAACCCGGTGGTGGCAGATGACTGAGACCCGTTGGACGACCGCGACCGGCAGCGACGTGGTCGCCCGGTTCTGCCCGTCCCCGACCGGCAACCCGCACGTGGGGATGGCACGCACCGCGCTGTTCAGCTGGGCCTTCGCCCGCCACCATGGCGGTCGCTTCGTGTTCCGCATCGAGGACACCGACGCCAGCCGTGACTCGCAGGAGTCCTACGACCTGCTGCTCGACGTCATGCGGTGGCTGGGCCTGGACTGGGACGAGGGCGTCGAGGTCGGCGGCCCGAACGGCCCCTACCGCCAGAGCCAGCGCATGGACGTCTACGCCGACGTCGCGCAGCGCCTGATGGACGCGGGCTTCGCGTACAGGGCCTACGACACCGCCGAGGAGCTGGAGGAGCGCCGCAACGCGGCGCGCGCCGCCGGCCGCCCGAGCGGCTACGACGGCCTGCACCGCGACCTCACGCCCGAGCAGCAGGCGGCCTACGAGGCCGAGGGCCGCCAGGCGGTCATCCGCTTCAAGATGCCCGAGCGCGACTGGACCTTCGACGACCTCGTGCGCGGGGAGATCACCTTCGGCGCCGAGAACGTGCAGGACTTCGTCATCGTCCGCGCGAACGGCCAGCCGCTGTACACGCTGACGAACCCCGTCGACGACGCGCTCATGGGGATCACCCACGTGCTGCGCGGCGAGGACATCCTGTCGTCCACCCCGCGCCAGATGGCGCTGTACGAGGCGTTCGCGGAGATCGGCGTGGGCTCAGGCTTCACCCCGCGTTTCGGCCACCTGCCGTACGTCATGGGCTCGGGCAACAAGAAGCTCTCGAAGCGCGATCCCGAGTCGAACCTGCTCGGCTACCGCGACCAGGGCTTCCTGCCCGAGGGACTGCTGAACTACCTCGCGCTGCTGGGCTGGTCGATCGCCGAGGACCGCGACATCTTCTCCCTCGAGGAGATGGTGGCCGCGTTCGAGGTGGAGCGGGTCAACCCGAACCCCGCTCGCTTCGACCTGAAGAAGTGCGAGGCGATCAACGGCGACCACGTGCGCCTGCTGTCGCCCGAGGAGTTCGTGCGGCGGCTGCTGCCGTACCTGCCCGAAGGTGTCGACGCCGACCTCGTCGCGCAGGCGGCGCCGCTCGTGCAGGAGCGCAGCAACCTGCTGACCGAGGCCGCCGAGATGCTCGCGTTCCTGTTCGCCGGCGAGGAGTTCGCCGTCGACCCCGACGACGCCGCCAAGCAGCTCAACGAGGACGGGCTCGAGGTCGCCAAGGCGGCCCGCGAGGCGCTCGCCGGGCTGGGGGAGTGGACCACCGAGTCCATCGAGGCTGCCCTGCGCCAGGCCCTGGTCGAGGAGCGCGGGCTCAAGCCGCGTCTCGCGTTCGGCCCCGTGCGCGTCGCCGTGACCGGCCGGCGCATCTCCCCGCCGCTGTTCGAGTCCATGGAACTGCTGGGACGCGAGGCTTCTCTGGCCCGTCTGGACGCGGTGCTCTGAGGACTCGGCCTCCCCGGTTTGGGCAGTCGGGGAGGTGTCCGGTAAAGTCATCTCTTGGTTCGGAGCGCTGCCGCGAGGCAGGGATCCGATACCCCCATGGGGTATGGTGTAATTGGCAACACAGCGGTTTCTGGTACCGCCATTCTAGGTTCGAGTCCTAGTACCCCAGCGAGGACGCACTGGAGTCGATCTGGTAGCGTTTCTCATCGCTGGCCCCGTTGTGTAGCGGCCTAGCACGTCGCCCTCTCAAGGCGGTAGCGCGGGTTCGAATCCCGTCGGGGCTACCAGCAAGAACGGCCCGTGATTCCAGGGTTTACCTGGAAGCACGGGCCGTTTCTCATTCCCGCGCCGAAGTGCTGGGGCCACACTGGGGCCACATCGTTCGATACGTTTCCCATGCTGGCCCGCGTTCTCTGGGCCCGACAGACAACTGAGGGGCGTGCTGTGGGTTTTCTCCGAAGGCTGGGGGGCCGGATCCGAATGACCTGCGGAGCGTTCATCTACGGGGTCGTAGTGAGTGCCATGATCCGCGATCTCTTGCAGGCTCTTGGATTCTGCCTCGCCGCTGTCAGCTGGGCCATCTACGTGCCCCTTGGGTCGTGCATGCGACTTCTCGGCCGGAGCGGTCACGTCTACTCAGTTGCCGCGTTCGTCTCGTTCTCGAACATGTTCATAGAGGCATTGCTGTCGCATACACTCTTACGTTCTTGGCTCAAGGGAAACGTTGAACCTTGGCCATGGCAACCCAGCGCGCGTCGGTGACGGCTTCGGGTACGCGGTCTGAGATCGGTTCGCGGTACTCGAAGAGTCACCTTGGGAGTTGTTCAACCCATCGGGCCAAAGACCAGGGCACCGAAGATGACGAACGGGGCGACGATGAGAGTCAGACCTGTGAGTCCGAGCGTCACCCGCTGCGTGACAAGTGCGATCACGCGCGTCGCCTCCGGCTCCCTCGGGCAGGTTCGCTCTTGGCGCCTTCGGCCGACCCAGCTAGACAGCACGAGGGCGACAGGCGTTCCGGTTGCCAACAAAACGAAACCCCAGTCGACGTTCGTCGCAGTGGCGTCCGTGACACCTGTGCTCCACAGCCAAGCCAGCGCCGCGAGAAGAGCCAACTGGGAAATAGCAACGACCACGGTCACGATGGGACTTGCGGTCGTCAAACTCAATCGGTTGTTTCGAAAACCGCTCATGGGCTGAAAGTCTGCCGTGCAGGATGAAGCCGTCTAAGCACTTGACGGCAGATGTTCCCGTGTCGCGGGTGCTCAGCGGCGATCTTCGCTGCCAGGGGAGTTTGGTTCAGAGACACCGAGCTGAGCGGCGCTGGCGAGGCGATACCTGTTCGCCTCCCGTGCGGCGTCCATGGCGTCGCTGATCTCGTCGAGCCGGTCTTCGAAGAGGTGGCCGTAGGTGTCCATGGTCATCGTGGCGGAGGCGTGGCCGAGCATCTGCTGGACAACCTTGACATCGGCGCCGGCGGCGATGGCCAGGGAAGCCGCGGTGTGGCGTAGCTCGTGAGGGTGGAGTCCGGGCACGCCAATCTCTTCTGCGGCGGTCGCCAGGGCGGTGCTGAACGTGGAGACGCGAAGGACTTCGCCACCGCGCACGCCGGTGAACACCAGTTGGTCCGACGTCTTGCCACGGACGTGAGTCTCGAGGTCGGCGAGCAGGAATCGCGGGATGGGCACTTCGCGCCGCTGGTGGGTCTTCGGCGTGCCCCAGACGAGTCCTTGACCGGCAACAGGAGTGACCGACTCGACAATCACGGCACGCCGGCGCGCAGTCTGGAGCCGTCCGACCCGCAGCGCGGCCATCTCTCCCCATCGCAGCCCGGTGTAGGCGAGGAACAGCACGATGAGCCTGTAGGTGTCCCTCTGGCGGTCGGCCAGCGGGACGTGCTTCGACACGTCGGCGGGGTGGGCGATCGCCTCGGCGAGCGCATCGACCTGGGCGTGGGTGAGGTAGCGGTGCTCGTGCTTGATCGGACGGGGCAGGTTGACGCCCTTGGCGACATTGCGAACCAAGCGCCCGTCCTTGACGGCCATGTCGAGCACGAGCGACAGGACGCGGTGCATCTTGCGCACTGATGAGGGCGAGTGGGTCTTGGACACCGCGGTGATCCACGCCTGGACGTCGGAGTGGGTGACCTTGCCGAGGGGGACGTGTCCCCAGACAGGGTCGAGGTGTTTGCGGACGATGCCCTCGTAGCGGGCGTAGGTGGTGGGTTTGACGTGTGCTTGACCGTCGAGCCACTGGTGCGCCCACTCGCGGACGGTCGCCTTCGACAGCGCCGGGTCGATGAACGCGCCGGTGAGCTTGGCCGCCTCGACGGTCGTCAGGAACCGCTCGGCGTCGATCTTGCGGGCGAAGACCTTGCTGCGCTGCACACCGGCGGGAGTGCGGTAGCGGGCGCGGTAGCTGGTCTCGCCATTGCGGATCCGCTTCTCGATGGTGGCCATGTGATCCTCCTGCCCTGACGGTGAGGTGACGTCGGTGAGGGATTCAAGGCAAGCGCGGGTGGTTGTGGATATCTCGGGCGCCGGCCTGAGCCTGTTGATGAAGCCAGGACATGACTTCGCTCTTCCAGTAGCGGACGCACCGGCCCACGCGGAACCCAGTGGGGCCTTGGCCGAGGTGGCGCCAGTAGCGCAGCGTCGCGACGGGTACCCGCACCACGGCGGCGACCTCGTCGATGCTCCACAGTTCGTCCCCGTCGTGGAGGTCGATCTCGTTGATGGTCATGGTTCTTCTCCTTCGATTCGGACCGCGGTCTCGTATGGCCAACACGGGCTGGAGAGAGTTATCGGTGCTCTGCTGCGACCAACCTCTCCCACCCGCGTTCCGTCATCCATGAGTCAGCCGTACACCCGAAATCGCGGACACCCCCTGCGAACACCCCCGAACACCCGGTCCGGGAGAGGGGCGTCCGCACGGCGTTCGCGCAGGTCAGAGGCCGTTCGCAAAAATGTTGAAGAAATCTGCCGAGCTCGCCACGCGAACACCCCCGAACACCCCCTGTTCGGGAACATCTTCGCCAGGCCCTCGTTTCGGCGTTCGTGTCGCCGTTCTGATCTGGCGATACCGCGATCGACGGAATGGCCAGAAGTTGGGCTACTATCGAGTCATGCGAACCGTACCGCTCAGTGAGGCCAAGGACCGGCTTTCCGCCTTGGTTGACGAGGCCGACAGCACCCACGAGATCATCCGGATCACCAAGCATGGGCGCGAGGCGGCCGTGCTGATGTCCGCCGACGACTTGGAGTCGTTGCACGAGACGATCCACGCGCTGTCGACGCCTGGACTGGTCGAGGACCTGAAGCAGGCTCAGCGGGACTATGAGGCCGGTCAGACCGTCGCCGGGGAGGACGTGCGCGACCGGTTCGCTCGATGACCGATGAGCCGTGGCGGGTCGAGTTCTCGGCTGCCGCGGTGCGGACTCTGGATCGACTTCCGCACAAGATCGCCGTCGCCGTGGTGGAGTTCTGCACCGGAACCCTGCCCCAAGACCCGTACCGGATGACGAAGCCGCTGCGCTACGAGCTCGAAGGCTGGTCGGTCGCCCGGCGCGGTGACTACCGCGTGACCTTGAGGATTCTCGACGACGACCACTGCCTGCTGATCGGCCGCATCGAGCACCGGTCGACCATCTACCGAGGCCCCTGACCGCCTGGGGCGTTGAGCCTCGGCGCTAGTCAGAGCCCAAGGTCGGGACCGGGCGGCCCTCCCATCCCTGCGTACCGCCGCTGCTCGAGTGTTCGCCGGACTTCACGATCGCGTGTCTGGCGGTCGTGAGGGCGTGGGTGGTCGTACTTCGCGGCCTCGGCCGCCGCCTGCTTCGCCGCGTGGGCGGGACCGAGGTCGGCCTGCTCGCGTCCGAACATCTCGACCCACTGCTGCCGGGCCTGCGCGGGATCATCGGCGATGAGGTGGGAGACGTTGATGTGCCGGCCGCGAGTCATCGCCACGTAGGCGGCCATCGCTTTCGTGGAGTCCCCGACCGAGAAGTGAGCTGACGGGACGGTCGTCCCTTGCGCGCCATGGACGGTGGTGGCGTGGGCGAGTTCGACGAACTCGCGCACGTAGGACGCGGGCAGAGTCCGGGTGCCGGCGTCGCTGACAATTCGTAGACTCCCGTCACCACCAAGCGCGGTGACGGTCCACGCGTCGCGATTCGCCACCTTGAGGTCACGGTCGTTGCGCCTGGTCGCGATCCGGCTGCCGACGAACACCATCTCACCGTGGGCGCCGACGGTGAGAAAGCGGTTGTCGCCGCCGATTCGATGGTTCGACACCAGCGCCCGGGTGATCTCCCAGTTCAACGCGGTCACGCTCTGGCGGTCGTCGGCCATGACCAGCGCCCCGCCTGCGGCCGCGTCGACCAACGCCTTGGTCCGGGACTCCTCGTCGCTGTGCAGGCGGATCTGGCCCCGTGCGCAGAGTCGGTCGAACACCGCCTCTGGATCGGATCCCGCACGCATCGCCAAGGACAGTTGGGCGTACGTCGGATCAGAGAACCGGTGGACCGTGTCCAACGTCAGCCGAGCGGTCGGATGGGCGTGGTCGATGGCCAGGTCGAGAACCCCGCCTCGACCGACCGCGGGCAACTGGTGTCGGTCACCCACGAACGCAATCCGCGCCCCTGCCTCGTCGGCCACCGCGAGCAGTGCGCGTGCGGTGTCCTGGTCGAGCATGCCGGCCTCGTCGACCAGCAACAGGTCCCCAGGCCGCAGCGCCGCGTCGGCGCGTGGGGTGGCCGCGGTACGGGTCCACTGGCCGTCCTCGTCCCACCGGTGGCCGTGCTGATGGACCAGCCACGCGACCGAGAACGCGGCCGCGCCGGTCTCCCTCGAGGCGACCTGAGCGGCCTTCAACGTCGGCGTCACCACCACCATCCGGTGGCCGCGGGATTCGACGAGCTGCCTCGCGGCTGCCAGCGTCTTGGTCTTCCCTGACCCGGCCGCGCCCTCGACCACCACCAACCGGTGGCTCCCGGCCAGACCTCGGACGGTGCGGGCTTGGGCTGGGTCGAGCCACTCGCCACCGCTGAAGTCAGTCGGTAAGCCGACCTTCAATGCGCGAGTGGCGAGGCCTGAGGTGATGGCGGCCTCGACGCGGAGCACCTCGGCCGAGGTGAGCGCGCGGACATGCTCGGGAGTGCCGGCCTCGTCGATCAGCGTCACGCACGCCGTCACCACTCGGGCGGTCAGGTCCTCGGCCAGCTCACGGCGAACCAGCCCCGGGGTGACGACCTGCTCGCGTGCGAGGAGTTGCTCGACTTCGCCGCGCACATCGGCGGCGTTCCAGCCGGACCGCTTCGCACCCAGCCGCGACAGCACCGTCTCGATGACGCCATCCCGGTCGAGCTCGCCCGGACGCCTCAGGGCGAGTGGCGCCTCGGTCCGAGGCCGATAGCCAAGCCGGCACAATTCGCTGGCCCACTCATCGACCAGCACCGCCCCGTCGGTTGCGGTCGACTTGTCCGGCCGGGCCTGGGCCCACGCACGTGCGTCCCATGACCTGATCAATCGCCGTCCCGGCTCTTCGCCGGGGTGGGCGGCACGCCAGTCGGACTCGTAGCGGGCGATGTTCTGCCCGATCTGCCGTGCCCGTGCGGAGAAGGCCCCAGCGAACGGACGCAGTTCGACCACCTCACCAGCGTCGTCCAAGGTGAAGCCGTGCTGAGCAAGTGCAGTCCGGAAACCGGGATCGCACATGACCGTCGCGTGGCCGATTCCGTTGATCGCGTCGATCGAGTCGCGCACCCCGACCGTGTGCAGGCCACGCCACTTTTCCTCGGCGAACACTCGCGCGTTGATCTGCAAGTGGAGGTGACGGTGCGGGTCGCCCGCTCGAGAGGTGTAGTGCCGGACCATCGCCGCTTCGATCCGCTCGACCGGCACCTGCACCTGACGTCCCCGCGGGCCGACGCGGGTCGTGGCGTGCTCGGCCAGCCAGCCGATGATCTCGCCCGCCGCCCGACCCAACGCTGCGTCATACGCCTCTGCGACCTCGGGCGACAGTGCCGCCGCCAACGACCATGTCTTCGGACCATTTACAGCCACCTCGACGAACCGCACGGCGTTGGCGTCGTTGCGCAACCTGCCGCGCGGTTCGCCCGTGTCCGGGTTTTGGCCGGCCACCCACGCTTCGTAGGCGTCACCATTGAGGTCACCAGCCCGAATGATGCCGCCCGGCGTGGCCACGTAGCGCTCGGCCAGCCCAGTTCCCTCCGCGAGGTAATAGTCGTCCGCGCGCGAGTGGTCCGCCTCGACGTATCGGCGCGCTGCGGCTGCCGCGCCCCGATACATCTTCACGCCACCACGCACAGTCCATCACCGCCAACCATTCGCCCTTGGAACGCACTCCGGGCCGCCCCAAAAGGGGCGACCCGTGTACGTCCTTCGTAGCATGCGTGCCGCACGAAATGGAACGCTTGAAAGTGACCAGTTTCGTCTGGAAACGGCGGGAAAACCGCGTGCGTCAAACAGTCGACGACGGTCAACGGCAGCCAGCATGAAGCGCAGGGTCGCTACTCCGTGTACGTCGGTGTGTCGAACGAGCGCCGTCGACGACCGAAGTGTGCCCGGTGCGAGCGCAGTTCGCGTGGGTCGTCCCTGGGCAAACTCGTCCCGTTGGACGTCAACGAGACCATCCCGAGGTGCTGCCGGCTCCCGACATCCGCCGCGCCAAGCGCGGCACGCTCTAAGTCCCGGACCCGACGACAATAGACCGAAGCCAGGGCTTTGCGTTCTTGGTTCTATGTCGCTCGGTCCGGTGACCGGCGATCGATGCAAATCTGGACCGCTCTTTTTCGATCTCGCACTCACAGCGGTGTCACGGGTGGCAAACTGCGGTGACCCCGACGTCGAGTCGGGGATTGATTCGAGGGAGCTGCTCGTGCTGGTTCGTCGTCTTGTGGTCTGGTTGACCACGATCGGAGTTTTCGCTGGGCTTGCCGCCGCGGTGTCGACGTCGGCTCAAGCCGAGGAGACGACAGGTGCATTGGCCGGCGGCACGTTCGTCCCGGTGACGCCTACGCGGTTGTATGAGTGGGGCGGAATTGCGGCAAAGAAAGCAACGCCCGCGGCTCCGAAGACTGTCCAGGTAACCGGCGTCGCCGGGATCCCGACAACAGGGGTTTCTGCGGTGGTGTTGGACATCTCCGCGGTGTCGACGACGGGGATCACGAACGTGTACCTGCGTCGAACTGCTAACGAGTCGACTGGTTCGGTGTTGGCGGTTGGTGATGACGCGGGTGTTGGGACGAACACGGCGATCGTGCAGCCTTCGGCGGCTGGGACGGTCACGGTCGCGACGCGCGATCAGCCGGTCGGGTTCAATTTGGATGTGCAGGGCTACTTCACGACGGAGAACGCTGAGGGACAGGCGGGTGGCTTCGTACCGATCACTCCGACGCGGCTGGTGGGGACGCACACTGGCACCGGTCTGCCGCAGGCGAAGCTGAATTCGG
The DNA here is from genome assembly GCF_054957925.1 of Aeromicrobium sp. JP4. Classification (NCBI taxonomy): domain Bacteria; kingdom Bacillati; phylum Actinomycetota; class Actinomycetes; order Propionibacteriales; family Nocardioidaceae; genus Aeromicrobium; species Aeromicrobium sp. JP4. The sequence goes on along the minus strand of NZ_CM143290.1, from coordinate 982,799 downwards.
GGGTCACGCACACGGCTCAGATTGCCGGGCTGGCTGATATTCCGGCTGATGCGACGGCGGTGTTCGCGAACGTGCGGGTGGTCAACACCAGTGTTGATGGTGCGGCGTGGATCCAGGCGGCGGGGTCGACGATGTCGGGCGGGGTGACCACGGTGAGCTACGAGGCGGGGGAATCCAACGACACCGGCATGACCATCAAGCTCGGCACTGGCGAGACGAACGCAGGCAAGATTGGGATCAAGCTCCGTGACGGGGTTGGGGACGTGATCATCGATGTGCAGGGCTACTTCACCGGTGCTGGTGAGTCCGGGGGCGGGTTCACTCCGGTCGTGCAGACTCACATCTACGACTCGCGGCCGTCCTATGGCGGGGATGGGATCATCGAGCCCGGCGAGGAACGGGAGGTCCAGATCGCGGGCCTCGGGGGAGTCCCCGAAGACGGTACCGCCGGCTCGGTCGCCTTGACCGTGACCGCGTTGGATTGGACCGCTCAGGGATCACTGTCGGTCTACAACGCCGACCTCGAGAACTCCAACGGCACGTCGAACGTTTCTTGGTACGGCACCTTTACCGGAGAGCCGGAGTACTCCACCAGCATCGTCGAACTCTCTATCGATGGCACCGTGATGCTGAGAAACAACACCACCGGCAACGTCCACGTCATCCTCACTGCCCAAGGCTGGTTCTTGGCTCCAGACCTCTACGAGCCGACCGACTCAGATGACGAGATCGAGCCGTCGGCAGCTGTCCCTCTCGTTGTTCCGCCCTCGGACTCGCAAGAAGACTACGTGATAACGACGACGGACGAGCTTGGCAACGAGGTCACCTTCGAGCCCCAGTTGGAGGATGACTTCACAGGCTTTGCTACGCCACAGTCTGTGGGAGGTGGATTCTGGGATGCGGTTTGCGGATCTGACTCGAGCACAGCGAATAAGTACAAGATTGTCCGAAAATACAAGCGATCCAACGCTCACTCGCGTATGCAAGGGAAGTACGCGAAGATGTACTGCGGTAAACGGACCTCGACTCCGGATGAAAGCAAATTTGGGATCCGGCACATTCGAGATAAGCACAAGTACGAGTTCGACCAATGGGCGGAGATGGAGCTCGATGGCCGCAATTGGGGTAACTGGATGCACTGGGCCATTGGATGGACGCTAAAGGCTCCGGACGTCCGGACAGTGCAAAGTAGTAAGCGGTACTGCTATCAGCATCGATTCTCCTTCAAGGCTCCGAACGGTACCGTCACTAAGCAGGATATCGTCGTCATTCTTGGACAGACCGGGGTCAGGATCATGACATCTTTCCCGCCAAAGGATCGTGACTATTGTGTCGGGCGCGGTGAGGAGTTCTGAGTAAGGGAGCATCGATGGACCGCAGGCCTACTATCCGATTCTTTTGGGATTTCAGCGTTCGTGTACCGCTGTGGATGGACGACGGCCTGGTCGGTCAAGAACCTGCGTGGCTACGCAACCATCTGGGACTGAGTGACGAGCTCATAGCCGATCTCTCTGATTGGGGTTCAGTCATGTGCGACGCCGATGAAAACGAGGATAATGACCTCCCGCCTGACATGGAGGCTCGAGCAGATCGGCTCGTGTCTCGGCTGCGGTCAGAGATCGGTGACCGATATCTGATTGTCCGCCTCGAGGATTAGCGAACCGTCCGCCACCGGCGATGTTGATCCCGTCCGGTTCGGCATTGTCGACTGACGCATTCGTTGCACCTGGGAGGCGTGTGTCACGCGTGTGCGCGCGAGTTTCCGGACGTGGACTGAGTCTTGGTGACGAGAATGCTGGCGCTAGGAGCTCGATCCGGGGCGTCTAGTTCGGAGTCCTCGCTCCTTCAGCAATGCGCGCACAGCCCAATCAGAGATGCCGAAATCGGCGGCCACGGTCTTCATGCCCATGCCGGACAGGTAGGGATGGACGATGAGGTCGAGCGTGACGGGATCGAATCGGTGGACGAGGCGCTGCGATCGGCGTCTCGGTCGCAGCGCCTCGACTCGGGTCTGCTTGCTGGCTTCGACGGCGCTGAGCCCACGTCGCGGTGAGGTGAGCCTGTTTCGAGTAAGTTCTCAGTACGCGCACCAGAACGAGAAAGCCCCTGACCTGCAGAAGTCCGCAGAGCAGGGGCTTTGTCGTGTCCGGGCGCGCTGTCAGTCCGGCCGTCCACCGCCTCCAATCTGTGCCGTTCGGGACTGCCCAGAGTCTGGTTGATATCTGACTTGTGAGGATTTCGATCCTTGCTGGAAGGATGTTCACGTGCCGAAAGCGTTTCCCATCGAGTTCCGCAATGACGTGGTCGCGGTCGCCCCCAAGGGTGAGGCGTCAATCGCTCAAGTCGCGAAGGACTTCGGTGTCTCCGAGTCGTGTCTTCAACGCTGGCTGAAGCTGGCCGATATCGAGGACGGCAAACGTCCTGGTGTCACTGCCTCTGAGGGCGTCGAGCTGCGCGAGGCCCGCAAACGGATCCGTCTGCTCGAGCAGGAGAACGAGGTCCTGCGCCGTGCGGCTGCATATCTGTCTCAGGCCAATCCGCCGGGAAAATAGTCTTCCCACTCGTTCGCGAGATGGCCGCGAACGGTGCCCCGATCAGGGTGCCGGTCGCGGTGGCGTGTGGGGTCCTCAAACTGTCTCGGCAGGGCTATTACCAGTGGCTCGCTGAGCCGTTCTGTCAGCGGGACTGGGACGACGCGCACCTGATCAACGCCGCGTTCGACGCCCATGCCGAGGATCCGGGGTTCGGGTATCGCTTCATCGCCGACGAGCTCGCCGACCAGGGCTTCATCGCGTGTGAGAACCGTGTGTGGCGGTTGTGCTCGATCCAGGGGATTTTCTCGAACCATTCCAAGAAGCGTGGCCCGAACCGCAAAGCAGGACCGCCGGTTCATGACGATCTGCTCGCAACGATCGACCATCACGGCCGGCCGAGGCGGGACTTCTCCGCGAGCAGGCCGAACGAGAAGTGGCTGACCGACATCACCGAGCACCACACGGGCGAGTGCAAGCTCTACTTGTGTGGGATCAAGGGCTGCTACTCCGGTCGGATCGTCGGCTACTCGATCGACTCTCGGATGAAGGCGTCGGTGGCGGTCTCAGCGCTGCGCAACGCGATCACTCTGCGAGACCCGTCCGGCACGATCGTTCACTCCGACAGAGGCAGCCAGGGCGGATTCAATCGGTCGTCGCAACACCTCGTCGTGGAGGTGTTCGAGCATGGCGACAGCGGACTGGAGCAAAAAGACCAGCGACGCGCCAGAGGAGCTTCGCCGGCAGTGGCGTGCGGACCGGGCGCTGCGGCCAGCGATGCGCTCGCCCGGGCGTCCTGACCCATCCCGAGCGGTGCAACGGCAATTCTGGCGGCTGATCGCCACGGGCATCACGTCGGCAGAAGCGGCACTGGCGGTCGGTGTGTCAGTGCCGGTCGGGACCCGCTGGTTTCGCCACGCTGGCGGCATGCCGCCCATTTCGCTGGCCGAGCCCACCGGCCGCTATCTGAGCTTCGAGGAACGTGAGGAGATCGCCATCCTGCACGCCCAGGACAAGGGCGTTCGCGAGATCGCCCGCGCGATCGGGCGTGATCCCGGAACGGTCTCACGCGAGCTGCGGCGCAACGCTGCGACTCGTGGGGGGAAGCAGGAGTACCGGGCCACCGTGGCGCAGTGGAAGGCACAGCAGGCGGCCAAGCGCCCCAAGACCGCGAAGCTGCTCGAGAACCCGCAACTGCGGGAGTATGTCCAAGATCGGCTCGCCGGCAACGTTCGCCGGCCCGACGGCACGATCGTCACTGGCCCCACACCGGCCCCCTGGAAGGGGCTGAACAAGCCGCACCGTGCCGACCGGCGTTGGTCGCTGGCCTGGAGCCCGGAGCAAATCGCACAGCGGTTGAAGGTCGACTTCCCCGATGATGAGTCCATGCGCATCAGCCACGAGGCGATCTACCAGTCGCTGTTCATTGAGGGCCGTGGTGCGCTCAAGCGCGAGCTGGTCACGTGTCTGCGCACCGGACGTGCGCTACGTCAGCCGAGGGCCCGATCGCAGAACAAGCCCGGTGGGCATGTCACGGCCGATGTGGTTCTCAGCGAACGCCCCGCTGAAGCCGAAGACCGCGCCGTCCCAGGTCACTGGGAGGGTGACCTGATCATCGGCACTGGCCGGTCGGCGATCGGGACGATCGTTGAGCGCAGCAGCCGCTCAACGGTCCTGGTCCACCTGCCACGCATGGAGGGCTGGGGCGAGAAGCCCTACGTGAAGAACGGTCCATCGCTCGGCGGCTACGGGGCCGTAGCGATGAACGCGGCGCTGAGTGCGTCGATCACCAAGCTGCCCGAGCAGCTGCGCAAGACCCTGACCTGGGATCGCGGCAAGGAGCTCTCGGGTCACGCGCAGTTCGCGTTGGAGACCGGCACGAAGGTGTTCTTCGCCGACCCCCACTCGCCGTGGCAGCGGCCGAGCAACGAGAACACCAACGGCCTGCTGCGCCAATACTTCCCCAAAGGCACGGACCTGTCGCGTTGGTCCGCCGAGGACCTCGAGGCCGTCGCTCACGCGCTCAACAACCGGCCCCGCAAGATCCTTGGGTGGAAGACACCTGCCGAGGTGTTCGATGAGCAACTACGCTCGCTTCAACAACCCGGTGTTGCATCGACTGGTTGAACCCAAGCAGTTCAGGTCGAAGAAGTTCGTCCGCGTCCTGAGGTCCCACGATCTGGTCGGGTCGATGGGCCGAGTCGGGGCCTGCGGCGACAACGCCGCGATGGAGAGGTTCTTTTCGCTGCTGCAGAAGAACGTGCTGAACACTCAGCGGTGGCAGACCCGCGAAGAGCTGCGCCTCGCGATGGTGACCTGGATCGAGACCAAATACCACCGCAAGCGACGTCAACGCCGGCTGGGCAAGCTCACACCGATCGAGTTTGAGACCATCTACCTGGCCGCTGACGCGGCCTGAAAACTGTCAACCATTGGTGTCAACCGAAGGCCGGACAGTCCCGATCTCAGTCCGTCTCTCGCTGATGCGCCGGTGGTGGTCGGTATGGTTCTCCGTTGGAGAGGCACACCAGTGATATCGACTTTCTTAGAGTTCTTGGGCGAATGGGTGCTCGGGAAACTCACGCGGCACCCCGACGCAAAGGCGGCCCGATCGGCGTACAAGCGCGCCTTGGGCCAGCCTCAGGAGTTTCGAATTGCTTCGTTCCGCGCCGCGCTGGCGGCTGAGGGCGTCACGCTGGACCGCGACATCGAAGGCCAGTTGCACCACTCGCTTTCCGCGAGTGTTCCGACCCGTCGTGCCTGCGCGTTGTTCGAGTAAGGGGTACTCATGACATCTGGGTTCGTCTTGATTGGGGTGGGGTTGGTCATTTTGGCCGTGGGAAGGCTTCGAGATGCGAGACCCGGGTTTAGAAACGTCGGTATCGCCGCACTCGCTGCGGGCGCCGTCGTGCTCGTTCTCGAGTTGGCTGCCGGCTAGATCCCTGCTGACCATTTCGTGACGAGGCGCGTGTCCGCGGATCGCTAAGCGGCGATGTTGCACTTCTGATCGCGACGGGCGCGGCTTTGACCCTAAGGAGGACCAGATGCCGCCGGTGAATCGCGATGAGGCCGTCATCGCCAAGGCGCTTGATGACGGTTGGATCTGTGTGTTCACGGACTTTGAGCCCGCGCAGGGCTACCTGGAGGCGACCGATGTGGTCGACGGGTTGTGGGGCACGTTCTATCGGTTGGACGGGGAGATGATTCGCCCTGAGGTGAATGAGTACGGATGGATCGTGCGCCTCATGCCGACGGGTAGCTACGACTTGGCTGGCTTGAAGGCGGAGCTTGGCCACCTACGCTGCCGACCAGGGCTTCGATTCAGATGGCTCTGATCCTTCGGCGTTCGTCAATGAGTACTGGCAAGGCGAGTGGGCAGCGCGCTGGCCCCGATGGCCGAAGTGGCTCGACAGATGAATGCACGGGACCGGGCCGGCACGCTTGTGAGTGGCACAGACCTCGGGTCCGGCGGAAGGGGGGGCAGACCGAGTTGTACCCGCGCCGGTGAGGCATCCCAAGCGGGTGTGACGACGATCTAGGAGGGTCATGATGTTTGGGTTCGGTCGAAGCCGCCAACCACGAGAGTTCGTTGTGCCACCCGACCTTGCAGTGTTCGATGGTGGGCTCGCCGTCCTTTCGCGCGACGGCGAGTTCGCCGGCCACGTTGCGAGCGAGGTCTGGTCCTTCGTCACGCCATTCGCGCCCAGGACCAAGCAACCATGGGTGTGGTTCGTGATCGTGTGGCAATCTGGCGAGAAGGAGACAAAAATCGAGGAGTATCCGCCGTGGACGTATGTGGCGGAGATGCTGGATGGCTTCATCGAGCTCGATGGCGATCGGTATGGCATCGACTGGGTAGCCGCGGAGCTCGTCCCCTCTGAGAGGGAGCGGATTGGCATTCGCCCGGAGGACTTCTGAGCATGCGATCCGAAGCAGCACAGTGCAACGCGCTGGGGCCACACTGGGGCCACACGGGGCCACGAAATCACTCGATTCCGTCAATGACCTCCGATCTTCGAAAGTGCCTCTGACCTGCGCAAACGTCACTTTTCAACGTCGTTCCTACACTCCTTGAACGAACTCTCAAGGCGGTAGCGCGGGTTCGAATCCCGTCGGGGCTACCAGCGAAAAGGCCCCCGATCCTCGGATCGGGGGCCTTTTTCATGTCCGGCCAGGAGCCCGGTGCCACACACTCAAGCCCGGATACGGATGCTCACGTCTCGATATCCGCATCCTGCTGCGCTGAGCATGCGGGTGCTGGAAGGTTTGCGCTACCGGATCTCAGCTGTGAGGGAGGCCCTGCGATGAACCATGCGATTCGCTTGCGTCGGAGTCCGGTTGTTGGCACGTTCATCGCCACGCTTGGCATGACATTCCTCCTGTCCGCGTGCTCAGCGGAGACCAACGGCGTGGTGGCTGTCTCTCGGATCGGTTCGGGCATGGAGCTGCTGATCGTGCCCTGTGAAGGTGGGCGAGCCGAGCGAGTCACCTTGCACGACGTGTCAGAGATCGACAGCGGGAAGGTCGACACCCTCGGGCGACTGGTTCGGACTCACGCGCCTGACGGAGTGGTCGAGCTCAGCCCGTCGAACCCCGGCGCGGAGTGGTCCGGGTCCTGGGTCGACAAGATCTCGGAGCTCCAGCCAGGCGTTCCCTACGACGTCGGGGCCTATGGCGACCAGCTCAACACCGAGGACACCACCTTCACCCGTGCCGATCTCGAAGGACTGGCCGAGGGGACGTGGCTGTACCCCGATCCCGAAACGCTGGGCCTGCTGACCGCATCCACCGCGCAGGAAGTGGCCGACGAAGCGTGCGAGTACTACGAGAGCCTCTGAACATGGGCGGAGGCTCCCACCTCGTCACGCTGGTCAGGCAGTCCCGTCTCAGGCCTTCTCGCTCTCCGAGTCGGACTCGGCCTCCTTCGCCGCGGCCTTGATGTCGCGGGCCGCCACGTCGTCGACCGCGGACTCGACGATGGCGTCGGCCAGCGCGAGCGCCTTGCGGATCTCGACGGCGCCGGGGTCCGAGACGAGGGCCACGATGCCTGAATGTCCCGGCTCGATGGCGGCCTCCAGCTCGTCGGACAGCTCGCTGCGGTTGCGGAGCTGACGGGCCTTGCCCACCGCCGCGCCCATGGCGCCCACGGCGGCAGCACTGCCGAGGATCGACGGCGGGAAGACCAGGCCCAGGGCCACGCCGCCGACGAGTCCCCACGTGAGGCCGCGGCGCGTGCTGTGGTCGGTGGCCTTCTGGATCTCGAGCTTTCCGTCGGCCTCCCGCTTCACGACGATGACTCCCTCGAGCTCCACGGAACGACCGTCCTCGGCGGCCTTGAGCGACTCGTAGGCCTGCCAGGCGGTGCTGGTGTCGGCGAAGTCCGCGATGAAGAGCGTGTACGCGCCATCGGTGACGGCCGCGGCGACGACCTCGGTCTCGCTCGTGGTCTCGGCGTCGGCGTTCTGGTTCTCTGACATGGGTTCTCCTCGGGTGGATGGAGCGCGGAGTCACGACGCTAGTCCACGACCCGGGTCGGATTCCTCACCCACAAAGGCCGTTGTCGACGGTCGAGGAGCCCGCTACGTTGACCGCGGAAGCCAGGAGGCCCGCCATGCCACGAGTCGCGAGACGACGAGACGCCCACTTGCTCCGAGCGCCCGCGGCACTCGCGGCGGCCGCGCTGATGCTCGCCCTGGCGGGCTGTGGCGAGGGGGAGGCCGACGATCCGGTGAAGGCCGCAGAGGCTCACGTCCAGGCCAAGGAGAAGGCCCTCGACGACGCCAAGGCCGACTTCGAGGAGAAGTCGGAGGAGTTCTGCGGGGCGAGCGAGGACTACGTCACCTCGCTCGACCGCTACGGCGACGTGCTCACCGAGACCACCACCACCGTCGGCGACGTCCGGGACGCCGGCGTGGAGCTCGAGAAGCCGCGCGACGAGGCGATGGAGGCGGCGGAGACGGCCGTCGAGGCCCAGCTGGCCGTCGCGGATGCGAGGCAGGAGCTGGCCGAGGCCGAGGTGGCCCTGGCGCTCGCGAAGGACCCGTCCGCCGAGACCACGGCCCCGGCGCCGAGCAGCCCCGAGCCGTTGGCGCCCGCGGCGACGGTCGACCGCGTCGAGCAGGCCGAGAAGCAGTTCGCCACCGCGCAGGAGGGCATCACCGACGCGACCCCGCTGTCGCAGGCCTCGCAGCAGTTCAACGCCGCCGCCGTGGCTCTCGAGATGTCGTGGCTGCGGCTCTTCGCCGATGCCGGCTGCCTCGGCGACGAGCAGGCGGTGCAGGCCGAGTCCGCGGTCCGCGAGTACGCCGTGGCGTTGCAGCAGTCGTTGTCCGACGCGGGCTACTTCGACGGCGAGGTCGACGGCGTCTACGGTCCGTCGACGGTCGACGCCGTCAAGGCCCTGCAGCAGGCCAGCGAGCTACCGGTCACCGGAGTCGTCGACAAGGCGACGGCCGCTGCGCTCCAGGCCGACCTCGCCGCGCAGGGCGGGGCGAGCGCCCAGGAGGACACCGCGTCCACGGCCGCGCTCCAGCAGACCCTCAGGCTCGCCGGCTTCTGGGACGGGCCGGTCGACGGTGAGTGGACACCCGAGCTGACCGACGCCCTCGAGGACTTCCAGGACGAGCTGGGCGTCGAGTCGACCGGCACCGTCGACGCGGCCACGGTCGCGGCGCTGGAGAAGGCGATCGCCGAGGCGCAGGAGGAAGACGAGGAGTCGCCGAGCCGCACTTCCGTCACCGCGAGTCCGTCGGCCAGTCCTCCGTCCGACTAGCGCTCGGGCGACCGGGCCTTCAGGGAGTGAGGGCGGCGCCGAGCGACGCGAGGGTCTCGTCGACGACCCGGTAGAAGGCCCAGCGGCCACGCTGCTCGCGCGTCACGAGGCCGGCGTCGACGAGCTGCTTCATGTGGTGCGACACCGTGGGCTGGGAGAGACCGACCGGCTCCGTCAGGTCGCAGATGCACGCCTCGCGGTCCGCTCCGGCCGCGATGATCGACAGCAGCCGGACGCGGGTGGGGTCGCCGAGCGCCTTGAACATCCGCGCCAGCCGCTGGGCCTCCTCGACATCGAGCACGCCGCCCGTGACGGGGGAGCAGCAGGCAGTCTCGTCGGCCAGGGGAAGCGTCGTGCGGGTGGTCATGGACTCATTCTGCCAGACGTATTGACAAACGTCGATACATCGATGAATCTCGATACATCGACATCCGCCTATATGATCGTGGATGCACTGAGCCAGAGGAGCCGTCATGACCACCACGCAGAAGTCCCCGCAGGACGTCCAGGAGGAGGTGCGCGCCCGGTACGCCAAGGCCACTCTGAAGGTCGAGGGAGACGCCTGTGGTGGCTCGTCGTGCTGCGGCGGAGCCGCGGACGTCGACGAGTCCTTCGGCGCGGTGCTCTACGACAGCGACCAGCAGCAGGAGCTGCCGGCGGAGGCGGTCGCGGCCAGCCTCGGCTGCGGCAACCCCACGGCCGTCGCCGCCCTCGCGGAGGGGGAGCGCGTGCTCGACCTGGGCTCCGGTGGCGGCATCGACGTGCTGCTCTCGGCCCGCCGCGTGGGGGAGTCCGGATTCGCCTACGGCGTGGACATGACCGACGAGATGCTCGACCTGGCCCGCGAGAACGCCACCAAGGCCGGCGCGACCAACGTGGAGTTCCTCAAGGGCACCATCGAGGACGTGCCGCTGCCCGACGCGTCGGTCGACGTGGTGATCTCGAACTGTGTCATCAACCTGTCGGTCGACAAGCCGAAGGTGATCGCCGAGATGTACCGCGTGCTGGTGCCCGGCGGCCGGATCGGGATCTCCGACGTCGTCGCCGAGGACCACCTCGACGCCGCCGCGCGGGCCGATCGCGGCTCGTACGTCGGCTGCATCGCGGGCGCGCTGTCGCGCTCGGAGTACCTCGAGGGGCTCGCCGCGGCCGGATTCGTCGACGCCGAGGTGGAGTTCACCCACGAGGCCGTGCCCGGCATGCACGGCGCCATCGTCCGCGCCACGAAGCCGACCGCATGACGGTGGACGCACCCGTCGGGCAGCGGCTCTCGACGCTCGATCGCTTCCTGCCGGTGTGGATCGGCCTGGCGATGCTCGCGGGGCTGGTCCTCGGCCGGGCCGTCCCCGGCGTGGCGACCGCGCTCGACGCGGTGACGGTCGGCTCGGTCTCGCTGCCGATCGCCGTGGGCCTGCTGGTGATGATGTACCCCGTGCTGGCCAAGGTCCGGTACGACGAGGTCGGCGCGGTCGCCCGCGACACCCGCACGATGGTGCTGTCGCTGGTCCTCAACTGGCTGATCGGGCCGGCGCTGATGTTCGCGCTCGCGTGGCTCCTGCTGCCCGACCTGCCGGAGTACCGCACCGGACTGATCATCGTGGGGCTCGCCCGCTGCATCGCGATGGTGATCATCTGGAACGACCTCGCATGCGGCGACCGGGAGGCGGCGGCGGTCCTCGTGGCGGTCAACTCGGTGTTCCAGGTGTTCGCCTTCGCGCTGCTGGGCTGGTTCTACCTCGACCTGCTTCCGGGCTGGCTGGGCCTGTCCTCCACGGGCCTGGACGTCTCGCCGTGGCAGATCGCCGGGAGTGTGCTGGTGTTCCTGGGCATCCCGCTGGCGGCCGGGTACCTGACCCGCGTCGTGGGCGAGCGCCGCCGCGGGCGCGAGTGGTACGAGGAGCGCTTCCTGCCGAGGCTGGGGCCGTGGGCGCTGTACGGCCTGCTGTTCACGATCGTCCTGCTGTTCGCGCTCCAGGGCGACCAGATCACCCGGCAGCCGCTCGACGTCGCCCGGATCGCGGTCCCGCTCGTGCTGTACTTCGCGATCATGTGGGCGGGCTCGCTGTGGCTCGCGCGCCTCGCGGGGCTGGGCTACGCCCGCTCGACCACGATTGCGTTCACGGCCGCCGGCAACAACTTCGAGCTCGCCATCGCCGTGGCCATCGCGGTCTACGGCGCCACGAGCGGCCAGGCGCTGGCCGGCGTGGTCGGTCCGCTGATCGAGGTTCCCGTCCTCGTCGGACTCGTCTACGTCAGCCTCTGGGCGCGCCGCTTCTTTCCCGACACCCGAGCAGGAGTCACCCCATGAACGCACCCCATCAGCCCCAGGTCGTCTTCGCCTGCGTCCGCAACGGCGGCCGCTCGGTGGCGGCGCGCCTGCTGACCGAGCACTACGCGCGAGGGCGCGTCATCGCCCTGTCGGCGGGCACGCAGCCGGGCGAGCACGTGCACCCCGAGGTCGCCGCCGCGCTTGAGCAGCTCGGCCTCGACACCTCGCGCGAGCACCCCAAGCACCTGACGCGGGACATGATCGCCGCGAGCGATCTGGCGATCACGCTCGGCTGCGGCGAGGAGTGCCCGTACGTCCCCGGGGTCACGTACCGCGACTGGCCGGTCGAGGACCCGGGCGGCCAGAACGAGGCGACCGTGCTCCGGATCATCGCCGACCTCGACACGCGGGTCCGCGACCTCCTCGGCGAGATCGCGCCGGATCTCGAGTTGGCTCCGTCGGTCACAAGCGCGCGCTGACGCGTCCGCCTAGACGCTGAGGGTGTCGGGGTCGCGCGCCGGACGCATGCACACCGTCGTGCTCGCTGCCACGAGGCTCGAGACGGTGACGGCGAGCCACGCCCCGCTGAAGTCGTCGACCAGCACGCTCGCGCCCGTGATCGCGACCAGGATCGAGACGCCCAGGGCAGAGCCGACCTGACGTGCGGTGTTGATGATCCCCGTCCCCGCGGCGAATTCCGAGGACTCCAAGCGGCTCGTCCCGGCCGCGAGGAAGCCGACCTGTCCGGAGCCTGCGCCAAGCCCGGAGACGACCATGCCCGCGAAGAAGACTGGAAGGGAGGTCGTCTGCGAGTCGAGGAGGAAGAGCCACAGGAGGCCGGACAGCGCGAGCAGCAGGCCGCCCACGGCGGCCAACAGCCGCGGGGACATGTCCGTGCGGCCCATCGCCACGGCGGTGACCCCCGCCGTGAGTGGCCCGAGCGAGAAGATCAGGCCGGCGGTCAGGGGATCCAGGGCCCAGACGCGGGTCAGCATGAGGCTGCCCCCGAGCAGCAGGATCGCGAAGCCGACGAAGTAGGTCGCGATGCCGAACGTCGCCCAGGCGAACGTCGAATCCTTGAACACGCTGAGGTCCAGGGCCGGCACGGGCTGCGTCAGGCACCGGCGCGTGAACCAGGCCAGCGCGATGGCGGAGACCGCGAACAACGCCAGGAGACCGGGGTCGGTCAGGCCGCGGTCCCTGACGTACGACAGGCCCGCGACCAGTGTGCCGACACTCAGGGCGAGGAGCGCCGAGCCCGCCAGGTCGGGCACCCGCGTCTCCTTCCTCGGGGTCTCCGTCAGGGTGACGGACGTGGCCAGCGCGACGAGGATGACCGGAATGCTGATGAGGAAGATCCACCGCCAGTCCACCTGCGTCAGCGCGCCACCCAGGATGGGACCTCCCGCGGCGGCCACCGACCCCACGGCGGTCCACACCCCCAGCATCGCCGTGTGACGCGAGACGGGGGACGAGGCCAGCAGCAGGGCCAGTCCCGTCGGGACGAAGAGGGCTGCCCCCATGCCCTGCAGCCCGCGTGCCGCGATGAGCACGAACACGTCGCCCGAGAGCGCGGCGCCGAGGGCCCCGACGGCGAAGACGGTGAGCCCCAGCCGGAAGAGCTTCCGCCGCCCGTACTTGTCGGCCAAGCGGCCGGCCGGAACGAGGAGTGCGGCGAAGACCACCGCATACGCATTGATCACCCACGACATCGTCTGGGGAGCCGCTTCCGGGAAGTCCGAGCTGATGGCCTCGAAGGCGAGGTTGATGACGAACAGGTCCATCGCGATGAGCACGGCCGCGCAGCTGACGGCGACGGCGGGCAGGAAGGTGCCGCCGGAGCGGGGGCTGGCGCGCAGGGAGTCGGTCACGGTGGCAGCCTAGAAGGGTGACTTGCTTGAAGCAAGTGAGTAGCATCGTCGGCGAAGGAAGGTGAGGGCTCGTGGCGCTGCGCTCGGACTGGTCAGGCAAGGCGTGCCCGATGGCACGGGGGATCCACGTCCTCGGCGACCCCTGGGTTCTGCTCGTCCTGCGCGAGCTGTTCGCGGGGGCCACCCGCTTCGACGAGCTGCGCGACCGCACCGGGGCCGCCGACAACGTGCTCACCAAGCGCCTCGCCGACATGGTCGAGGCCGGTCTCATCGTGCGCGAGGCCTACCGTGAGGGTCCGAGGCCGAGGTACGACTACCGACTCACCGAGGCCGGCGCGGACGCACTGCCGGTGCTCCACGCCTATGCCCTCTGGGCCGAGAAGCACGATCCGCCTGCCGAGGCGTCGGGCCGCCTGCGCGTCATCTGCCGCAGCTGCGGGCAGGAGAGCACGCAGGGCGAGTCGTGCAGCTCCTGCGGCGCAGCGCTCACCACTGACAACGCGGCCTGGGTCAGGCCGGGCTCCACCAGCGCGACGCCGCGGCCGCTCTCCGGGCCCGTCGGGTCATGACCGTTTCCCGGTGCCTGCCGGGACTCACCCCTGCCGGACGAGTCCGCGGGCTCGTCGTGGTGCGAGAGTTCCACGGACGACAGATGGAGGAGTGCAGATGAGCGACTACCGAGCCCCCAAGCCCACCGAGCGGGAGGCCGCGATCTCGTCCGGCGTGATCGGCTTCGCGGGCGCGATGCTGGCGACGGTCGGCGTGTTCCAGGTCCTGGCCGCGATCTCGGCCCTGGCGAAGGACGACCTGTTCGTGGCCGGGCAGGAGTACGTCTACCAGCTGAGCGTCACGGGGTGGGGCTGGATCCACCTCGTCATCGGCGGCCTCGCGATCGCCGTCGGCGTGTGTCTCCTGCTGGGCAAGCCGTGGGCCGTCCTGACCGGCGCGGGGCTCGCGGCGATCGGCGCGATCGTGTCCTTCGCGTGGATGCCCTACTACCCGTGGTGGTCGGTCGTCATCATCGTCTTCAACGTCGTCGTCCTGTGGGCCACGGTGACGCAGATGAACGCGCGCGACCGCCGCTGACGCTCGCGGGTCAGGCGACCCCCGACGCACGGATCTTGTACCGGTTCAGCCCGGATATGGGCTGAACCGGTACAAGATCGGTGCCGCGTGGACCTCAGGCGCGCGCGCTGACCCGGCGGGAGCCGTGGTGCACGAGGAGGTCGAACAGGTCCTGGGCCGCCTTCGTCGGCCGCACGCCCCGTCGCCTCAGGATCGCCATCCGGATCACGGTGCCCTCGTCGTCGATGGGCCGGAACTCGATGGCGCCACGCGTCTCGAGCGGGTCGTCGAGCAGCGTGAAGTCGGGCATGAGCGAGACGCCGATGCCGGACGAGACCATCTGCTTGCAGACATCGGCGCTGTCGGCGGTGTGCCACTTCAGGGGCGGTGAGTCGCCGAAGACGCGGTGTGCGACGCGGTGCATGAGGTACCCGGCCCGCGCGCCCACGAAGACCTCCTGTCGCAGGTCGTCGACGGTGACCGTCGGCCGCTCCGCGAGCGGGTGGTCGCCCGGCAGCACCGCCATCGGCCGGCCGTGGAAGAGCTCGGTGGCGACGAGGTCGGGGTGCACGTCGTCGCCGGGGAGCAGCGTGACCAGCCCGATGTCGAGCGACCCGTCGCGCAGGCCGTCGCGGACCTCGCCGTGGCGCAGCTGGCGCAGGTCGACGGAGGTGTGCTCGTCCTCGAGCTCGCGGCTGCGCATCGCGGGCAGCACGATCGACGTGACGCCGAAGTAGACGCTGCCGACCCGGGTCGGGCGGTGGAACTGCGACTCGCCCCGCGCGGCAGCGCGCAGGCGGTCGGCGGCGTCGAGGACCTCGAGGATGCGGGGGAGGAGCTCCTGGCCGGTGCCGTTGATCCGCGTGCCCGAGCGGTGCCGGTCGACCAGGGTGACGCCCAGCTCGCGCTCGAGCTTCGTGACCGCCTCGCTGAGCGCCGGGAGCGAGACGTGCAGGTGCTCCCCGGCGCGCCGCAACGAGCCCTGCTCGCTGACCGCCCTGACGTATTCGAGCTGCTCCAGTCGCATGCTCACCTCCCCGTTGACCGGTGAGGCTACGTGAACGGCAGCGCCTGTCGGGTGATCTCCCGCGTCGTGAGACGAGGCGGTCGGCGGTGCCCGGATTCGTAGCGTCGTCGTCACGCAACAGCGCCCCTCACGAGAAGAAGGCACCCGCATGAATCACGTCCGAACCCCACGCTTCACCCGCACCCTGGTCGTCACCGTGGCCGCTTCACTCGCCGCGATGGGCCTCGGCGCCTGTGGCAGCGCCGGCGCGGACTCGGGGCAGGAGGAGACCACGATCCGGTACCAGAGCTACGCCGGAGCCGTGGACGCCTTCCTGCTCGCGGACGCCCTCGGCGAGTTCGAGGGACTCACGCTCAAAAGGGTCGGTGACATCACCGGCGGCCCGCAGGCCCTCCAGGCACTCGTGTCCGACCAGACCGACGTGGGCGGCTCCGCCTTCTACGGCGCGATCGCCCAGCTCGTCGCCACGGGGGCGCCCATCAAGGCCGTCATCCCGTTCTACGGATCGAACGAGGCGACGAACTCGGCCGTCTCCGTCCTGGAGAAGTCGGACATTCGGACCGCCCGTGACCTCGTCGGCAGGAAGATCGCCGTCAACACGCTCGGCGCGAACCAGGAGGCGGTGCTCGACACCTGGTTCGAGCAGGAGGGCCTCAGCCAGGCCGAGCAGGACAAGATCACGCTCGTCCCGCTGCCGCCGCTCAACACGCCCGAGGCGCTCGGCAGCGGCAAGGTCGACGCGGCCGTCCTGAGCTTCACCGCCAAGAAGCAGACCGAGGCGCAGTACCCCCTCCGCACGCTCGTGCGCGACATCGACGTCGTCGGCGAGCCGTACGCGGGCGGCGGCATCACCCTGCGCGAGGAGTTCATCGAGAAGAACCCGAAGACCTCGCGCCAGATCGTCGAGGGCGTCGCCGCGGCGATCGAGTTCCTCGAGACCCACGACAAGCAGGAGGTCTTCGACGTCTACTTCCCGTACCTGGAGGAGGAGGGCTACGGCGACTACATCGAGCCGATCAGGGCCAACTTCCCCGGCACGCTCGGCATCGACGCCAAGCCCGTCATCACGGACGAGGACATCCAGCGCTGGGTCGACTGGCTCGACAGCCGTGGCGACATCGACGCCGAGGACATCGACGTCAAGGACGTCTACACCAACGAGCTCAACCCGAACGCCTGAGGAGGCAGCCATGAGTTCACGCATCGAACTGAGGAACGTCGGCCAGACCTTCTGGGTCCGTGGCGACGAGGACAAGAAGCTGCGCGAGTTCGTCGCGCTCGACGGGCTCGACCTGGACATCCGAGCGGGGGAGTTCCTGACCCTCGTCGGGCCGTCGGGCTGCGGCAAGTCCACCGTGCTCGACCTGATCTCGGGGCTCTCCGCGCCGACCTCGGGCTCCATCACGGTCGACGGGACCCCCATCACGGGCCCCGGCCTGGACCGCAGCGTCGTCTTCCAGCAGTACACCCTGCTGCCGTGGCGCAGTGCCCAGGCGAACATCGAGTTCGCGCTCGAGGCCAAGGGCGGACTGTCGAAGGCGCAGCGTGCCGCGACCGCTCGCGAGTACCTCGACCTCGTCGGACTGAGCGAGTTCGCGGGCCGCTACCCGCACGAGCTGTCCGGCGGGATGAAGCAGCGGGTGGCCATCGCGCGCAGCCTGTCCTACCAGCCGCAGGTGCTGCTGATGGACGAGCCGTTCGGCGCGCTCGACGCCCAGACCCGCGAGCGGCTCCAGGAGGAGCTGGTCCGGATCTGGCAGCACACGGGCACCACGGTCGTGTTCATCACGCACGACATCGAGGAGGCGGTCTTCCTCGGCCAGCGGGTCGCCGTCATGAGCGGGCGCCCGGGGCGGATCAAGGAGATCGTCACGGTCGACCTCGACCGGTCGCTCGCCCAGGACGAGGACGTCCGGGCGACGCCCGAGTTCGCCGCGCACCGGCACCACATCTGGTCGCTCCTGCGCGAGCGGTCCACCGCGAAGGAGCTCGCCCATGTCTGACCTGCTCACCGAGAAGACGCAGGCCCGGCCGAACCCGCGTCAGGAGGAGGCCGCCCGCGCGAAGGGCGCATCGCTGCGCCGTACGCGCACGGTCGCCGTCACGCGCGGCGCCGCCGGACTCGTGGCGCTCGCCCTGGTCTGGGAGTTCGCTCCGCGATGGGGCCTGGTGGATCCGTACTCGATCCCGCCGCTGCACGTCGTGCTGCAGGAGTGGTGGTCGATGGTCCTCGACGGCGAGCTGTGGAGGCACGTCTCGGCCAGCCTCAAGCGGTCCGTCGTCGGGTTCTCGCTGGCGATCGTCCTGGCCATTCCGCTGGGTGCGGCCATCGCCTGGTACCGGCCGGTCCGCGAGTTCTTCACCCCGTCCCTGGAGCTGTTCCGCAACACCGCGGCGCTGGCGATCCTGCCCGTGTTCATCCTCCTGCTGGGCCTGGGGGAGACGTCGAAGATCGCGATCGTGCTCTACGCGTGCTTCTTCCCGATCCTGCTGTCAACGATCGCGGGGGTGGCCAGCGTGGACGCCCAGCTGCTGCGCTCGGCACGCGTGCTCGGCCTCTCGCCGGTCGCGACGTTCCGCAAGGTGGCGTTCCCCGCCGCCGTGCCCACGATCTTCACCGGCATCCGGATCTCGGGTGCCGCGGCGATCCTGGTCCTCATCGCCGCCGAGATGATCGGCGCGAACGCGGGCCTGGGCTTCCTCATCAACTACGCGCAGTACAACTTCCTGATCCCGAAGATGTACGCCGCCATCCTCACCACCTCCCTCCTCGGCGTGGCCGTCAACTACGGACTCGTCGCCCTCGAGCGCCGCTTCTCCCAGTGGCGCGCCGCCTGACCTTCGAAAGAGAGACACCATGACCCGCCAGCTCAGCCTCAACGCCTTCCTCCACGACACCGGCCACCACGAGGCCTCGTGGCGCCACCCCGACTCGGCCATCGACCGGATCCACGACATCGACTTCGACACCCGCAACGCCCAGATCGCCGAGGAGGCGAAGCTCGACGCGATCTTCTTCGCCGACGCCCCGGGCCTGTGGGGCGCCACGCCCTTCCGCCCGGCAGGGCACCTCGAGCCGATCACGCGGCTCGCCGCCATCGCCGCGCGGACGGAGCGGATCGGCCTGATCGCCACCGCGTCGACCACCTTCTACGACCCGTACAACCTGGCCCGGTTGTTCTCCTCGCTCGACACGATCTCGAAGGGCCGTGCCGGCTGGAACATCGTCACCACCCAGTCCGAGGCGGTGGCGCGGAACTTCAGCCTGTCGGAGCTGCCCAGCGCCTCCGAGCGCTACGTCCGCGCCCAGGAGTTCATCGACGTCGTCACCAAGCTCTGGGACAGCTGGGAGGACGACGCGATCCTCGCCGACCGTGAGTCGGGCCGGTTCTTCGACCGGGAGAAGGTCCACGCGATCCACCACGTGGGCAACCACTTCCAGATCGAGGGACCCCTGTCGCAGCCGCGCTCGCCGCAGGGTCGCCCGGTCTACGTCCAGGCCGGCTCGTCGAACGACGGACGCGCCTTCGCGGGCCGCAACGCCGAGGCGATCTTCACGGCCCACCAGACCATCGAGGACGCGCAGGCCTTCTACGCCGACATCAAGTCGCGCGCCGTCGCGTTCGGCCGCTCGCCCGAGGACGTCAAGATCCTGCCCGGCATCAGCCCGTTCGTCGCCGACACGCGCGCCGAGGCCGAGGAGCTCCACCGGTACGTCAACTCGCTGACCGTCCCGGCCTACGGCATCGCGCAGCTCGAGGGGCTGGCCGGCGTCTCGCTGGCCCACCTCGAGCTCGACGAGCCCGTTCCGGTGGAGGTCTTCGGGCAGGCCGGGGACGTGCTCGACAACAACCGCAGTCGCCTCCAGGTGATCGCCAACATCGTCGAGCGCGACCGTCCGACGCTGCGCGGGCTGCTGCACCGGCTCGCGGGGGCTCGGGGCCACAACGTCGTCGCCGGCACCCCGACCGAGGTCGCGGACATCATCACCGAGTGGTTCCAGAACGGTGCCGCGGACGGCTTCAACGTGATGCCGCCGCTGTACCCGCAGCTGCTCCAGGAGTTCACGCAGAAGGTCGTCCCGATCCTGCAGGACCGCGGCCTCTTCCGCACCGAGTACACCGGCTCCACCCTGCGCGACCACTTCGGTCTCGCCCGCCCGGAGTCGCTGTACGGTGCTGACGCGAACGAGGAGGCCCACGTTGTCTGAACTCGAAGGAGTGTCGTCCGTCAGCACCGCGGTCGTGGTCGGCAACCCGAAGCCGGCGTCGCGCACCCTGGCCGCCGCGACCTACGTGGCCCGCGAGCTGTCCGGGGCCGACCCGGACCTCGTGGTCGACCTGGCCACGCTCGGCCCAGCCGTCCTCGACTGGAGTTCGACCGAGGTCGCCGAGCTGGTCGGCCAGGTCGGTCGGGCCGACCTCGTCGTCGTGGCGTCGCCGACCTACAAGGGCACCTACACCGGGCTGCTCAAGGTGTTCCTCGACCGGTTCGCCGGTGGCACCGGACTGCGTGGGCTGGCCGTGCCGTTGCTGCTCGGCGCCGGGCCGGCCCACGCGCTGGCGCCCGAGCTCACGCTGCGGCCCGTCCTGACCGAGCTGGGGGCCACGGTCCCCGGGCGGGGCCTGTTCGTGCTCGACTCGCAGTACGGCGACGCGGCCGCCTACGACCCGTGGCTGGACGCGACGCGGCCTTGGGTGCGCTCGGTGCTGCAGGCGGCGGCATGACCGCGTTCTTCCCCACGAACCAGGACCTCGATCCGGGACGGCTGCGCTCGGCCTTCGGGAACTTCCCGACGGGCGTGGTGGTGGTGGCGGCCGAGGTCGACGGTGCCCCCGTCGGCCTGGCCGCCAGCAGCTTCACCAGCGTCAGCCTCGATCCGCCGCTCGTGTCGATCAACCTGGCCGCGACGTCGAAGACGTGGCCCGACCTGAGTCGCGCGGACCGGTTGGGGGTGACGGTGCTCGCGAGCCACCACGGACCGCTGTGCCGCCAGCTCGCCGGGCCGGTGGAGCACCGCTTCGAGGGGATCGACTACAGCGTCAGTCCAGAGGGAGCGATCTTCATCGACGACGGGATGGCCACGTTCGACACCACGATCCATCGCGAGGTGCCGGCCGGCGACCACATCCTGGTGCTGCTGGAGCTGCACGCCGTGGATCACCGCGTCGACGGTGGGCCGCTGCTCTTCCACCGCAGCGTGTTCGGCCAGCTGGCCGTGGCCGAGTAACGGTCAGACCGCCACGGGTTGCTCGTCCTCGGGGCGCAGCGCGACCACGGCGCACAGGATGAGCGCGGCTCCGACCAGGCCTGCGGCGCCGAGTCGCTCGTCGAGCAGCACCGCGGCCAGGGCGGCGGCGGAGATCGGCTCCACGAGGGTGGCCACGGTCGCCGCCGAGCCCGACGTCGTGCGGAGCCCGGCGTAGAGGAGTCCGTACGACAGGGCCATCGTGGCGATGCCCAGGTAGAGCAGCAGCGCCATCGACGTGGGGGAGGTGCCCGCGACGGGCTCGCCCGAGGCGGCCGCGACCACGAGGAACGGTGCCAGCAGGACGGCGCCCGCCCCCGTCGCGCAGGTGGTGAGCGCGACCGGCTCGAGCCGTGGGGCGAGCACGTGGCCCAGGACGGTGGTCGCGGCGTACGTGGCGCCCGCCGCCACCGCCAGGACCAGGCCCAGCGCCGGGCGGTCGGCAGGCGCGGGGGTGCCGTGCCCGGCGGTGACGCTGATCAGGACGAGCCCGGTGAGCGCGGCTGCGAGGACCGCGACGTCGCGGAGGGTGGGCCGGGTCCCGGCGCGCAGGTGCTCCCACGTGGCGGCCAGGACGGGCGCGAGTCCGAGCGAGACCACGGTGGCGACGCTCACCCCGACCATCAGGACCGAGACGAAGTACAGCCCCTGGTAGATCGCCGTGCCGCAGCCGATGACGATCGCGGTCACCGGGTGCGAGCGCATCGTGTCGCGGACCGCGAGGGCGCGGCCCGTCAGCAGGACGAACGCGACGAGAGCCACCGCGGCGATGAGCATCCGCCAGGCGCTGACGGTCATGGCGCCGACGCCGTCGCGCTCGTGCAGCACCGTCACGACCAGGCCGCCGGTGCCCCACAGCACGCCCGCCGCGCACACCTGCAGCAGCCCGACGCGCGCGTTCACCCGCTCAGGTTAGGGGCAGCGGCGTGATGGTCTCGATACACCCTCTCGTTCCTCGAGGGCACTCGACCACCGGGCTGGCACACCCGGTGATCGAGTGGCGGGCGCCCCCGGTGATCGAGTAGCACGCGAGCGCAGCGAGCGGCGTATCGAGATCAGGCAGCGCGAGACGCCTAGGCCCGGTCGCGCTCCGCACCGATCGTGGTGTCGGGACCGTGGCCCGTGTGCACCACCGTCTCCGGCGGCAGCGTGAACAGCCGCTCGGCGATCGAGGAGCGGATCACGTCGGCGTCGCTGTAGGAGCGGCCGGTCGCGCCGGGTCCGCCGTTGAACAGGGTGTCGCCGGTGAAGACGCAGCCCAGCTCCTGGGAGACCAGGCACGTCGCGCCCGGCGCGTGCCCGGGCGTGTGGATCGCCGTGAGCGTGGTGCCGCCCACGGTGAGCTCGGTGCCGTCGACGAGGTCGCGGTCCCACGACTCACCGGGGTGCGTCAGCTCCCACAGCGGTCGGTCCTCGGGGTTCAGCCAGATCGGCGCGCCGGTGCGCTCGCGCAGCTCCGGCGCGATGCGGCAGTGGTCGTCGTGCGCGTGCGTCAGCACGATCGCGAGGACCTTCCGCCGCCCGATGAGGTGCAGGATCGCCTCGACGTCGTGCGGGGCGTCGATCACGAGGCACTCGGTGTCGTCGCCGACGATCCACACGTTGTTGTCGACGTCGTGGGTCTCGCCGTCGAGGCTGAACGTGCCGGAGACGACTCCGTAGTCGATGCGCGCGGCCATCAGAGGACCACCACCGAGCGCAGCACGTCGCCCTGGTGCATCTTCTCGAACGCCGCCTCCACGTCCTCGATGCCGATCTCCTCGGTGACGAACGCGTCGAGGTCGAGGCGACCCTGGCGGTAGAGGTCGATCAGCATGGGGAAGTCGCGGCTGGGCAGGCAGTCGCCGTACCAGCTCGACTTGAGCGCGCCGCCGCGTCCGAAGACGTCGATGAGGGGCAGCTCGGGCACCTTCATGTCCGGCGTCGGGACGCCGACGAGGACCACGGTGCCCGCGAGGTCGCGGGCGTAGAACGCCTGCTTCCACGTCTCGGGGCGTCCCACGGCCTCGATCACCACGTCGGCGCCCTCGGCGCCCTCGGAGGTCTCGGCGCAGATGCGCTTGATCTCCTCGACCGGATCGGTCTGCGACGAGTCGACCGTGTGGGTCGCGCCCATCTTCCGCGCCGCCTCGAGCTTCGCGGGATCGATGTCGACGGCGATGATCGGGCTGGCTCCGGCCAGTGCGGCACCCGCCACCGCGGCGACGCCCACGCCGCCGCAGCCGATGACGGCGGCGGACCGGCCGCGCGTCAGGGCTCCGGTGTTGATCGCCGCACCGATGCCGGCCATCACGCCGCAGCCCAGCAGGCCGGCCGCCGCGGGACGTGCGTCGGGATCGACCTTGGTGCACTGCCCCGCCGCGACGAGCGTCTTCTCGATGAACGCGCCGATGCCCAGGGCGGGGGAGAGTTCGGTGCCGTCCTCGAGCGTCATCTTCTGCTTGGCGTTGTGGGTGGCGAAGCAGTACTGCAGGTCGCCGCGCTTGCAGGCGCGACACTCGCCGCACACGGCGCGCCAGTTGAGGACGACGAAGTCGCCCGGCGCGACCTCGGTGACGCCGTCGCCGACGGCCTCGACGATGCCCGCCGCCTCGTGGCCGAGCAGGAACGGGAACTCGTCGTTGATGCCGCCCTGGCGGTAGTGCAGGTCGGTGTGGCAGACGCCGCAGGCCTGGATCGTCACCACCGCCTCGCCCGGGCCGGGATCGGGAACGTTGATGGTGACCAGTTCGACCGGTGCGTCCTTCGCTCGAGCGATGACGCCCTTGACCTGCTGCACGGCTGTCTCCTTGCTTCGGGGGTTCTCCTGCGAGCCTGCCAGAGTGCTCACGGGGGCGCGAGAGGTCGGTCTGCCTGCGTGGGCCATAAGCCTCGTCGTCAACCTGAAATGACGGTGGAAAACCGAAGAAGATCGAACGGATGTGCGGTACGATTCAGGCATGTCTTCGGGGGATGACGGCGTCAGCGCGGCCATGGGCCACTGCGGGTCCGTCCTGCGGTCGGTGACCTCGTCGGTCCACGACGAGGCACGAGCGCTGGCGGCACTGCGCGACGCGGCCGAGGCCGCCCTGGCCGAGCGGCTCGAGGAGATCGAGCGGACGAAGGCGTACGTCGCGGAGGACGCGTCCAGCGCGGCCACTTGGGCACGGCGCGAGCTGCGCCAGGACGCGCGGCGCACACGCCAGCTGATCCGCGCGGCCGCCACCATGCGTGAGCTGCCGCTCGTCGGTGAGTCGGCTCGTGCGGGTCGCATCTCGGCCGACCACGTGGCGCGCTTCTCGTTCGCCCTCGCCCACGTCGACGAGGTGGAGGTCCGCCGGATCGAGGCCCATCTCGTGGCCGTGTCCGAGGTGCATCCGCCGTCCCGGGTGAAGTCGCTCGTCGACCGGCTCCGGTCGATCGTCCACGCCGAGGAGCTCGACGACGCCTGGATCGCCGGTGCCGACAAGGCACACCTCAGCCTCAATGCGCTCCCCGACGGGTGGCACGTCACCGGCTTCCTGCCGATCGACGTCGGCGCGAAGCTGAAGGCGGTCCTCGACGGCGTCTCGACCCCGCGCGAGGGAGGCGACCGCCGGTCGGCGTCCGAGCGTCGCATCGACGGGCTCGACCACCTGCTCACCCGGGTCCTCGCCGAGGGTCTGCCCACCGACGGCACGGTCCGGCCGCAGATCCACGTGCTCGTCGATGCAGGCAGCCTGCAGCGGGCGCTCGCGCCCGGGACGCGCGGCGCCTTCGAGCCCGACCAGCCGGCGGTCCTGGAGGGCTTCGGCCACATCGGCGCCAACCTGCTGGCCCACCTGACGTGCGGTGCCGACCTCATTCCGGTCCTCGTCGATCGGATCGGGCCGAACCGGTCGGTCCTCGACGTCGGTCGTCGCCACCGCGACGCCACGCCGAAGCAGCGTCACGCGGTCTGGATCCAGCAGGACGGGCGCTGTGCCACCGAGCACTGCCGGAACACCGTCGACCACGTGCACCACCGACAGCGATGGTCGGACGGAGGCCCCACTGACCTCGCGAACCTCGTCGGACTCTGCTCCGCGTGCCACCGCCACGAACATCGCCACGACGTCGCCCTCGCCCGAGCCGGGTGAGAGGGCTGACGGTCGTGTCCGATTTCCGCGAGAACTGGTCAGGTGCGTAGGTCAGGATGGAGTCATGGACCCGAACGACTGCTACCGCGCCGTGAGTGCGCGCGACGCGCGGTTCGACGGCGTCTTCTACACGGCGGTGCGCACCACGGGGATCTACTGCCGGCCCTCGTGCCCGGCGATGACCCCGCGTCAGGCGAACGTCACCTTCTACCCCTCGGCCGCGGCGGCGGAGCGGTCCGGCTACCGCGCCTGCCGCCGCTGCCGGCCCGACAGCACGCCCGGCTCGCCCGAGTGGAACGCCCGGGCCGACGTGGTCGCCCGCGCCGTACGCCTGATCGGCGACGGGGTGGTCGAGCGTGAGGGAGTGAGTGGACTCGCCGGCCGGCTCGGCTACAGCGAGCGGCAGGTGAACCGGCTCGTCACCACCGAGCTCGGTGCCGGGCCCCAGGCGATCGCGCGCAGCAACCGGGCACGCACGGCACGCATCCTGCTCGAGACCACCACGATGCGGGCGGCCGACGTCGCCTTCGCGGCGGGCTACGGGTCGGTGCGCCAGTTCAACGACTCCATCCGCGAGTCGTTCGACCTCACCCCGCGCGAGGTGAGGTCGCGCTCGCGCCGGGCCGCGCACCCCGGAGCCGGACGGCTCCGGCTCGAGCTCGCCCTGCGGCCGCCGTTCCACGCCGACGCGCTGCTCGACTGGTTCACCCCGCGGGCGATCGAGGGCGTCGAAGCCGTCGACGGTCGCACCTACGCGCGCGTGCTGAACCTGCCCCACGGCGTCGGCGCGGTCGAGCTGACGCTCGGCGACGACAGCGTCTCGGCCGAGCTCGAGCTCACCGACCTGCGCGACCTGGCGCCGGCGGTGCAGCGGTGCCGCCGGCTGCTCGACCTCGACGCCGACCCCGTCGCGATCGACGAGGCCCTCGCGGCCGATCCGCTGCTCGCCGGCCTCGTCCGCGAGGCGCCCGGCATGCGCCTGCCCGGCCAGGTCGACGGCTTCGAGATGGTGATGCGCGCGATCGTGGGTCAGCAGGTGTCCGTGGCTGGAGCCCGCACGATCCTGGGCCGGGTCGCGCGGTCGCGCGGCACTGAGGTCGACCTCGAGCTCGCGCGACGCCACGGCCTCACCCACGCGTTCGCCACGGCCGAGTCGGTGGCCGAGGCCGCTCCCGAGGAGTTCGCGATGCCGCGCGGCCGGGCCGGCGCCATCCTCGCCGTCGCGCACGCCGTGGCCTCCGGCGAGCTCGACCTGCACCCGGGCGCCGACCGCGAGGCCGCCCGAGCCCGCCTGCTCGCGATCCGGGGCATCGGTCCCTGGACCGCCGACTACGTCAGGATGCGGGCCCTCGGGGACCCCGACGTCCTGCTCGAGACCGACCTCGTGCTGCGCCGCGTCCTCGCGCGCGAGGGTCTGGAACGGACGCGAACCGAACGGTGGCGACCCTGGCGGTCGTACGCCTCACTGCATCTTTGGAGAGTGGCATGAAGACACGCTGGATGGACACGCCCATCGGGGGCCTGCGACTGCACGTCGACGCCGGGTTGCTCACGGCGATCGACTTCGGGGCCGAGGTCCGGGGGGAGCGCGTCGAGGACCCGCTGCTCGACGAGGTCGAGCGCCAGCTGGGCGAGTACTTCGCCGGCGAGCGCCACGAGTTCGACCTGCCCGTGGCCGCCGACGGCACGGAGTTCCAGAAAAAGGTGTGGGCGTACCTGCGCACCATCCCCTACGGCGAGACGGTCACGTACGGGCAGATCGCGACCGACCTCGGATACGAGCTCGGCATCTCCCGTGCCGTGGGCGCGGCCAACGGCGCCAACCCGATCCCCATCGTGGTCCCGTGCCACCGCGTCATCGGGTCGAACGGGAAGCTCACGGGCTACGCCGGCGGTCTCGACCGCAAGACGACCCTGCTCGAGCTGGAGCGCCCCGGGCTGTTCTGAGGCGTCAGCGGCGCAGGTTCTGCGAGAGCCGCTCGGCGGCGGCCACGACGGCCGGCGCGTGCATGCGGCCGGGCTGGCGGGTGAGCCGCTCGAGGGGCCCCGACACGGACACGGCGGCGACGACCTTGCCGCTGGGGGAGCGGACCGGGGCCGAGACCGAGCCCACGCCCGGCTCGCGCTCGCCGACGCTCTGGGCCCAGCCGCGCTTGCGCACGGCCGACAGCTCGGCGGCGGAGAAGGTGGCCTTCATCAGGCCCTTGTTCATCCGCTCGGGGTCCTCCCATGCGAGCAGCACCTGGGCGGCGGAGCCTCCGGACATCGTCAGCTGGCTGCCCACGGGGATCGAGTCGCGCAGGCCTGTGGGCCGATCCGCGGCCGAGACGCACACGCGGTGGTCGCCCTGGCGGCGGAAGAGCTGGGCGGACTCGCCCGTGATGTCGCGCAGGCGGGCCAGCACGGGGCCGGCGGCCGCGAGCAGGCGGTCCTCGCCCGCAGCGGCGGCCAGCTCGGACAGGCGCGGGCCTAGGATGAAGCGACCCTGCATGTCGCGCGCGACGAGGCGGTGGTGCTCCAGGGCGACCGCGAGGCGGTGGGCCGTGGGCCGCGCCAGGCCGGTGGCGGTCACCAGGCCGGCCAGCGTCGCCGGCCCCGGCTCCAGCGCCGCCAGCACGAGGGCCGCTTTGTCGAGAACGCCGACTCCGCTAGAGTTGTCCATGTCTTGATACTGCCGTATCGCATTGTGAGACGCAACCCCCGAAGTTGGAGAGAATCATGGGCAAGACGCTCGCCGAGAAGATCTGGGACGACCACGTCGTTCGTTCCGCGCCGGGTGAACCGGACCTGCTGTTCATCGACCTGCACCTCCTCCACGAGGTCACCAGTCCGCAGGCGTTCGACGGACTGCGCCTCTCCGGCCGCCAGGTGCGTCGTGCTGACCTCACCCTCGCCACCGAGGACCACAACATCCCGACCACGGATCTCGACAAGCCGATCGCCGACCCGGTGTCGCGCACGCAGGTCGAGACGCTGCGTCGCAACGCCAAGGAGTTCGGCGTCCGGCTGCACCCCATGGGCGACATCGAGCAGGGCATCGTCCACGTCGTCGGCCCGCAGCTGGGCCTGACCCAGCCGGGCATGACGATCGTGTGCGGCGACTCGCACACCTCCACGCACGGCGCCTTCGGCTCGATCGCCTTCGGCATCGGCACCAGCGAGGTCGAGCACGTCCTGGCCACCCAGTCGCTGTCGCAGGCCAAGCCCAAGATGATGGCCGTCGACGTCGTCGGCGAGCTGCCCCCGGGCTCCACCGCCAAGGACCTGATCCTCGCGCTCATCACGCAGGAGTCCACCGGCGGCGGCCAGGGCTACATCGTGGAGTACCGGGGCGAGGCGATCCGCGCGCTCTCGATGGAGGAGCGCATGACGATCTGCAACATGAGTATCGAGTGGGGCGCGAAGGCCGGCCTCATCGCTCCGGACCAGACCACGTTCGACTACATCGAGGGTCGCCCCCACGCCCCGCAGGGTGCCGACTGGGACGCCGCCGTCGCGTACTGGACCAGCCTGGTCACCGACGACGACGCGCACTTCGACAAGGTCGTCACGATCGACGCCTCGAAGGTCACCCCGTGGGTCACGTGGGGCACCAACCCCGGCCAGGGCGTGGCGCTGTCCGGCCTGGTCCCGACCCCGTCCGACTTCGAGGATGCCGACGAGCGCGAGGCCGCCGAGAACGCCCTGCGCTACATGGGCCTCGAGGCCGGCACGCCGATGCGCGACATCACCGTGGACACGGTCTTCGTCGGCTCCTGCACCAACGGCCGCATCAGCGACCTGCGTCGTGCCGCCGAGCTGATCAAGGGCAGGAAGGTTGCCGACGGCACCCGCATGCTCGTCGTCCCCGGCTCGGTGCGCGTGCGCCTGCAGGCCGAGGAGGAGGGCCTCGACGTCGTCTTCAAGGAGGCCGGCGCCGAGTGGCGCGGCGCAGGCTGCTCGATGTGCCTGGGCATGAACCCCGACCAGCTCACGCCGGGCGAGCGCAGCGCCTCCACCTCCAACCGCAACTTCGAGGGCCGTCAGGGCAAGGGTGGCCGCACGCACCTGGTCTCGCCCGACGTCGCCGTCGCCACCGCAGTCACCGGCCACCTGGCCTCGCCCGCCGAGCTCTGAGGACGATCACCATGGACAAGTTCATCTCCCACACCGGAGTCGGCGCGCCGCTGCGCCGCAGCAACGTCGACACCGACCAGATCATCCCCGCGGTCTACCTCAAGCGCGTCACCCGCACGGGCTTCGAGGACGGCCTGTTCGCCGCGTGGCGCAGCGACCCGGAGTTCGTCCTGAACCAGCCGGCGTACGAGAACGCCACCGTGCTCGTGGCCGGCCCGGACTTCGGCACCGGCTCGTCGCGTGAGCACGCCGTCTGGGCGCTGCAGAACTACGGCTTCAAGGTCATCATCAGCCCGCGCTTCGGCGACATCTTCCGGGGCAACTCGGGCAAGGCGGGGCTGCTCGCGGCCCAGGTCGACGAGAAGGTCGTCGCCGCCCTGTGGGCGTACCTCGAGGCCAACCCGGGCGCCGAGATCTCGGTCGACCTGGAGTCCCGCACGGTCTCGGCCGGCGAGGGCGTCGACCGCATCGAGGACTCGTTCACGATCGACGACTACACCCGCTGGCGCCTGCTCGAGGGCCTCGACGACATCGGCATCACGCTGGGTCACGCCGATGACATCTCGGCCTACGAGTCCCGCCGCCCGAGCTTCAAGCCCGCGACCCTCTGACGCCTGCCCGGCGCGGCCTCCCTGGCGTACTAGGGTCATCCCATGTCCCGCACCCGCCCGTTGCCCACCGTGCTCCGGGTCGTCGTGTGGGTGCTTCGCCCGCTGTTCATGGTGGTCACGAAGCGCGACTGGCGCGGTGACGAGCACCTGCCCACCTCGGGCGGGTTCGTGCTGGCACCCAACCACCTGTCGTACCTCGACCCGTTCCTCTTCGGGCACTGGCTCGTAGACCACGACATCCCGCCGCGCTTCCTGGTCAAGGACCCGCTGTTCGCCGTGCCGGTGATCGGCCGGCTGCTGCGCAAGGCCGAGCAGATCCCGGTCTACCGGGGCACCGGCGCGGCCGCCGACTCGCTGCGCGCTGCGATCGACGCGGTGGAGTCCGGCTCGATCATCGCCATCTACCCCGAGGGCACGATGACTCGCGATCCCGCCGCGTGGCCGATGTCGGGTCGCGACGGTGCCGTCCGCACCGCGCACGCCGCCGGTGTGCCGTTGGTACCCGTGGCGCAATGGGGCCCGCAGGACATCATGTGGCCCTACCGCCGCGAGTTCCGGCCCTTCCCGCGCAAGACGATCCACGTGCGGGTGGGTGCCCCGATCGACCTCTCCGACCTGGGCGAGAGTCCCACGCAGGACCAGATCCACGCGGCCACCGAGCGCCTCATGGACGCGATCACCGCGCTGCAGGCGCAGATCCGCGGCGAGTCGCCCACGACTCCGCGGATCGACGTGCGCACGCTCAAGAAGCCCAAGACCCGATACGAGGAGAGCTGATGGTCACTGCAGCAGTCATGGGAGCCGGGTCCTGGGGCACCGCCTTCTCGATCGTGCTGGCCGACGCCGGCCACGACGTCCACCTGTGGGGTCGTCGCGACGAGACGTGCGCCAACATCAACGAACGCCACGAGAACACCGAGTACCTCCCGGGCCAGGAGCTGCCGGGAACGATCCGCGCCACCACCGACCCTGCCGAGGCGCTGGCCGACGCGGCCATCGTGGTGCTGGCCGTGCCGTCCCAGACGCTGCGCGCGAACCTCGAGTCGTGGGGCCACCTGATCGAGCCGTCGGCCGTGATGGTGAGCCTCATGAAGGGCGTGGAGCTGGGCTCGCACATGCGGATGAGCGAGGTCATCGCCGAGGCCACCGGTGCGGGGCCCGAGCGGATCGCCGTCATCACCGGCCCGAACCTCGCCAAGGAGATCGCGCGCCGCGAGCCGGCCGCTGCGGTGGTCGCGTGCGAGGACGAGTCCGTCGCGCTCCAGCTGCAGAAGTACCTGCACACGCCGGCGTTCCGCCCCTACACGAACACCGACCTCGTGGGCTGCGAGCTCGGCGGCACGGTCAAGAACATCATCGGCCTCGCGGTCGGCGTCTGCGACGGGCTGGGCTTCGGCGACAACACCAAGGCGTCCGTCATCACGCGCGGGCTGGCCGAGACCGCTCGCCTCGGCATGGCGATGGGTGCCGACCCGATGACCTTCATGGGCCTGGCCGGCCTCGGTGACCTCGTGGCCACGTGCTCGTCGCCGCTGTCGCGCAACCGCACCTTCGGCGAGAAGCTCGGCCGCGGCATGACCGTGGAGGAGATCACGTCGCAGACGCGCCAGGTCGCCGAGGGCGTGAAGTCCTGCGTCTCCGTGGCCGAGCTGTCGGCGATGCACGGGGTCGAGATGCCGATCGTCGAGCACGTCCGCGCGCTCGTCGACGGCAACATGACGCCCACCGAGCTCGTCAACGCCCTCATCAGCCGCTCGGCCAAGCCCGAGACCCGCTGACCCTCCGCCCGGGCTCAGCCCAGGGCGGCCTCGATGTCGGACCAGAGGTCCTCGACGGCCTCGATGCCGACGCTCAGGCGGATGAGCCCGGCGGGGATGGTCTCGGGCTCGGCCGGGAAGCGGCGGCGCCGCTCCCACGTGGACTCCACGCCGCCCAGGCTCGTGGCGTGGCTGATGATCCGGCTGGACTCCGTGGCGCGCTGGGCGTGCTCGGCGTCGTCGACGACGAAGCACACCATCGAGCCGAAGCCGGGGTAGCGGACCTCCGCCACCGCCGGGTGCGCCTTCAGCCGGTCGGCGATCAGGGCGGCACTCGACTCCGCGCGATCCAGTCGCACGGCCAGCGTGCGGATGCCGCGCGCCGCCAGGAAGCACTCGAGGGCTCCCGGGATCGCGCCGTGCAGCGAGCGGTGCGTGAGCAGCCGCTCGAACAGGGCGTCGTCGCGCGTGGCCAGGACGCCCAGCACGAGGTCGCTGTGACCGCCGAGCAGCTTGGAGGCGGAGTGGCACACGATGTCGGCGCCGTACGAGAGCGGCTGGTCGCGCAGGGGAGTGCGGAAGGTGTTGTCGACCGCGACGAGGGCGCCGGCCTCCTTCGCGGCGGCCACCAGGGTGGGGAGGTCGCCCACCTCCATCGCGGGGTTGGTCGGCGACTCCAGCCACACGAGGTCGGCCCCGGCGAAGGCCTCGATGCTGCCCTCGGTGTCGGACGGGTCGATGAGGCGCACCTCGTAGGGCCCGCTCTCGACGAGGCTCGTGGTGCCGTTGTAGCCGTGCCGCGGCAGCACCACCACGGCACCGGGCTCGAGGAGCCCGAGCGTGGCGGCGGACGTCGCGATGCCCGAGGCGAAGGCCAGGGCCCGTCCGCCCTCGAGCTCGCCGAGCACCGCCTCGAACGCCTCGTAGGCCGGATTGCCGTGCCGGCCGTACTCGGACGAGCCGCCGGGCACGAAGGCGCTCGCGAGGGTGATGGGGGCGTTGAGCGGCGCGCCGGGCTGCTTGGCCGGGCGACCTGCGATGACGGTCACGGTGTCGGGCTGCATGGTTCCAGTGTCACAGGCGGGTAGAGTCGAGCCGGTGCGCACCACGATCGCCGTCGTCTTCGGAGGCCAGTCCAGCGAGCACGGCGTCTCGTGCCTGACCGCGCGCGAGGTCCTCGCCGTGATCGACCGCGACCGCTATGACGTCGTTCCCGTCGGGATCACCCCCGACGGCCGCTGGGTCGAGGAGACCGCGGTCTGGGACGACCTCGAGCCGGGTGCCCTTCCCTCCGTCCGCGACGGATTCCCGCCGTTCTCCTGGGACCGCGTCCGCGAGGTCGACGTCGTGTTCCCCCTCCTGCACGGCCCGTGGGGCGAGGACGGCACGATCCAGGGCCTCTTCGAGCTGGCCGGCGTCCGCTACGTCGGCGCCGGCGTCATGGCCAGCGCCGTGGGCATGGACAAGCCGTTCACCAAGACCGTCTTCTCGGCCGCCGGACTCCCGCAGCTGCCCTACGTGACGATCCAGCCGTGGGAGTGGGACGCCAAGCGCGACCGCGCCGAGGCGCGCATCCACGCGCTGGGGCTGCCGGTCTTCGTCAAGCCCGCGCGGGCCGGCTCCAGCTCGGGCGTGACGCCCGTGCACGACTGGGCCCAGCTCGAGGACGCCGTCCTGGCCGCGCGGAAGTTCGACCCGAAGGTCATCGTCGAGGCCGCCGCGCACGACAAGCGCGAGGTGGAGTGCGCCGTCATCCAGGACGAGCGCGGCATGCCCCTCGCCAGCGAGGTCGGCGAGATCGTCGTGGCCGCCGACACCGATCACGAGTACTACGACTTCGAGGCCAAGTACCTCGACGGCACCAGCACGAACGTCGTCCCGGCCGACCTCCCCGAGACGGTGCGCCAGCGCATCCGCGAGTACGCGCTGCAGGCGTTCGACGCCATCGGCTGCGAGGGCCTGGCCCGCGTGGACTTCTTCCTGACCAGCAGCGTCGGCGGCGGCCTCGTGATCAACGAGATCAACACGATGCCGGGCTTCACGCCCTTCTCGATGTTCCCCAAGCTCTGGCAGGCCTCGGGTGTGGACTACCCCGAGCTGGTGGAACGCCTCATCCAGCTGGCCCTCCAGCGCCCCCTCGGGCTGCGCTGAGCCCTGCCCCTCCCGGGGCCACAGCGGCGGTCAGGCCTTCGGGACCTGGACCCAGCGGTAGCCCGTGGGGGTGACGAGGAGTCCACGGCCGGGCGGGACCGAGGCGCCGACCGAGCGGGGCAGGCGGGCGTTGAGGACGTCGCCGTCGTTCGAGGCTCGCGGCGACAGGATCAGGCCGGTGCGGCCGCGCTTGAGGTCGGACGGCAGGCCGCGGTAGACCGAACCGAGCTCGTCGATGCCACCGGCGATGATCATGGCGTTGGCGGTGTCGCGCATCGCGCCGTAGGTCTCGCCGAGCAGCTGGCCCACCGGCGAGTCGGCGCCCAGGACCTCGAAGTCGTCGACGACGATCAGGTGCTGGGTGCGCAGGCGCGAGATCCCCTCGCGGATCTCCTCGATCGGCTCGGAGCCCGTGAACAGCTGCAGGCGTCGGTCGTCGAGGTCGCGCAGCGGTGAGCGGCGGGGCGCGATGACGAGGACGTCCCGACGGTGCGCGAGGTGCTGGCTGATCGGCACGACGAGGGTCGAGCTGCGCCCCGAGCGCGGGGGACCGGCCACCAGGAAGCCCGGGCCGGTGGACAGCGGGTCGAAGCCCTCGAGGGCGAGGGTGTCGCCACCGACGCCCACGGGGATGAAGCTCGGGCTCAGCGCGGCCTCGGACGGCTCCATCGTCAGCGCCTCGTCGAGGCCGATGGCCACGGGCAGCTCGTCGATGCGGTGCGGACGCAGGCCGCGCGGGAGGTCGCCGTAGCGCTCGGCGACGGCGCGTCCGAGCTCGTGGATCGCCCGCACCTGGGCGGTGCCCTCGCCGGAGGCGTCGATCATCGCGAACTGGACCTCCTGCGGCCGCTCGCCGGCCCGGAAGCCGCGGCCCGGCGGGATGTGGGAGGGCACCTGCTTGGTCGGCAGGCCCACGACGGAGTAGTCCGACGGGTCGCTCATCGACAGCACGATCCGGTCGTCGACGAGCAGCGAGTAGCGCCCGAGGATGCCCGAGCGGTCGGCGCCGATGACGACCCGGATGCCCGCGCCGACGCCCTCCTGGAGCAGGCCCACGAGCCGCTCCAGCAGCACGCCGCCGTCGACGGACTCGAAGGCCGTGGTGAAGCCCTCGAGGCGGTCGAGCAGGACGACGAGGTAGGGCATCCGCTCGGCGCCGTCGACCGCGGCACGCTGCTCGGCGATGTCGGCGAATCCCTGCTCGGCCAGCACCTGCTGGCGCCGGGTCAGCTCACGCCCGAGGTGGTCGAACAGCCGGAAGATGCGGTCGGTCTGGGTGCGGGTGACGACGGCGCCCACGTGAGGCAGCGAGACCAGGGGGAGCAGCGCGTTGTTGCCGGCGTCGATGCCGAAGACGTGCACGTCGGTGGGAGCGGTCTGGCGGGCGATCGCCGCGGCGATGGCACGCAGCGACCACGAGCGACCCGAGCGGGACTGGCCCGCGATCACGAGGTGCCCCGCGCGCTGGAGGTCCCAGCTCGCGACCTCCTGCTGCTGCAGGTGGGGCAGGTCGCCGCGCCCGAACACGATCGGCGGGATGTCGGGGAGGGCGCCGATGTCGGGGGCGGGCTCGACCGGGAGGTCGTCGAGGGTCAGCGTCTCGGGCAGCGGCGGCAGCCACGGCTTGCGCATCGGCTCGAGGCCGATCAGGTCGTTCGCCTCGCGCACCGCGCCCACGAGGGTCGCGAGGTCGGTGGGGATCGACACGTCCTCCTCGTCGGAGCCGGCCGCCTTCGGGGGCGCCACCAGCTCCTCGACGCCGAACCCGCGGGTGCGCAGCTCGGCACGCTCGGTGCCGACCGGCCGGCCTCCGACGCGCGAGCTCTGGAACGGCGTCAGGGACGAGTGCCCCAGTCGCGCGTACGCCCGGCCGGGGAAGGACTTGGGGATCTCCGCGGCGACCTTAGACTCGATCACGTCGTCCGAGTCGTTCGCGTCGGTGACGCGCAGGGCGATGCGCAGGTTGGTGTTCGACTTGATCTCGGCGTTGACCACGCCGGCGGGGCGCTGGGTGGCCAGGATCAGGTGCACGCCGAGCGAGCGGCCGCGTCGGGCGACGTCGACCAGGCCGGTGACGAAGTCGGGCAGCTCGGCCACGAGGGCCGCGAACTCGTCGATGATGATGAGCAGCCGTGGCATCGGCTCGTCGCCGGGCTGGCGCGCCGCGAGGTAGTCCTCGATGTCCTTCGCGGCCGCGTCGGCCAGCTGGTGCTCGCGATGCCGCAGCTCGGCACCGAGCGACTCGAGCGCCCGGGTGGTCAGGTGGCCGTCGAGGTCGGTGACCATGCCGACGGTGTGGGGCAGGTGCTGGCAGTCCATGAACGCCGCGCCGCCCTTGTAGTCGATCAGGACGAAGTTGAACTCGTCGGGACGGTTGCCCACGGCCAGCGACGCGATGATGGTCTGCAGCAGCTCGGACTTGCCCGAGCCGGTGGTGCCGGCGATGAGGCCGTGCGGGCCGTCGGCGCGCACGTCGATCCGGAACGGTCCGTCGAGCCCCTCGCCGATCACGGCCTTGGTGGTGCGGCCGCCGCCGGACCAGACGCGGACGAGGTCCTTGCCGGAGGGAGCGTCCAGGCCGAGGACGTCGAGCAGCCGGCTGGCGGCCGGCAGGCTCGAGCTGAGGTCCTCGGTGCTGACGTCGCGGATGGGCGCGAGCGCGCGACCGAGCCGCTCGAGCCAGACGCCGTCCACCACGTCGCGGCGGACGCCGTCGATGTGACGCTCGGCCGTGGTCTCGAGGTCGAGCAGGTCGCCGTGCAGCTCCACCACGGCGCGGCACTCCTCGGGCAGCTCACGCGGGGTGCGGTCGAGGCAGATGAAGTAGACGTGGACGAACGCTCCCGACTTCAGCAGCGACGTCATGCCGGGAGCCATGCGCAGCTCGCGCGCTCCGTCGAGGACGACCACCACCGAGGGCAGGGCCTCGCGCTCGTCGGTGTCGAGCTCCTTGCGCCGGTCAACCAGCCCCGTGAGCTCGGAGATCATCGACGCCCGGTCCTCCTCGTCGAGGGCCAGGCGTGCGGCCCGCGGGTGGTCCTCGCTGGTGCGGGCGTGCGGGAGCCACTTCGTCCACTCCCAGGCCGTCGCGTTCGTGCGGTCGGTGAAGATCCAGACCGAGGCGTCGGTGGGGGAGTGCAGGGCGGCGACCTGGGCGATGAGCCACGAGGTCGTCGAGAGGCACTGGTCGGACGGGCCGCACACGCCCAGCACCGCGGTGGGCGCCAGCGGCACGATGACGGGGACGTCCGGCGCGGTCCAGCGCAGCGGTCCCTCGTGCTGCTCGCGGGTGGAGTCCTTCACGACGACGTCGGACGGCAGGTCGCTCGTGCCGAGCCGCAGCTCCAGGAAGTCGGGGTCCCAGCGACGGCGCTCCCACAGGCGCGCCCGCGGGCCGGTGGCGAACAGCAGCACCGAGGCCGGGTCGGGGTAGATGGAGCGACGCTGCCCGCGCTCGTCGGCCAGCGAGGTGACGGCGGCCTTCTCCACGTCGGCACGCCGGCGGTGGAACTCCGCGAGCTGCTCCTGGTAGCGCGCCTTCTGCTGGCGGCGCGTGCCGGACGCGTTCAGCAGCATCATGAGCGGCATCAGGATCATGAACATCAGCGAGTAGATGGAGCCGGTGCGCCAGTACATGAAGCCACTCATCAGCAGCGGCGACAGCATCATCACCATCGGGATGGGCGCCTTCTCGGGCTTCTTCGGCTCGGTGGGCAGCGAGAACTCGCGCGTGCGCGCCGGCGGGTGCAGCCGCGGCGGGCGGTTGTAGTCCAGCTCCGGGCCGGTGGCCGACGGGGAGAGGGAGGCATCCGGCGCGCTGACCGAGCCAAGCTCGAAGAGCACGTCGGCGACGCCGAGGACGGCGCCCTCCTTCCAGACGACCGACGCCGTGACCGGCTCGCGGTCGAGGCGGACGAGCGGCAGGGGAGCGGTGGGGTCGACCTGGCGGCCCTGCTCCAGGGCGCTCAGGCCGGGCTTGCGCCGACGGAAGCGACGCTGCTGGCGGGTGGCCACGCTGGCCTGCAGCACGATCGGCTCGGTGGGCGGCTCGCGGCGCTCGGGGATGGCCACCGTGAGGTCGCGGGCGGACTCGTCGGCCGTGACCACGACGCGACCCTGCGCGTCGACCTCGAGCCGGGCCGCCACGTCGGGGGCGTCCTGGACCCGGATCGCGCAGTGGCTGGCCGAGCCGATCGTCCACGTGCCGATGCCGAGGCGGTGGACCCGCCCGGCGCCCCGGCCGGAGCTGACGCGAACCTCCACCAGGCCCTGCGGCTCGCGCTCGCGATGGCGGCTGGGTCCGCCGAGGCCGACGATCACCCCGTGGCGGATCCCGGCGGTGGCCAGGGTGGCGTCGGGATCGAGGCGGCGCGACCCGAGGAAGACCCCCGGTCCGCTGCGCTCGACGCCCCGACGGCTGTCGAGGTCGATGACGTCGGCGACGTCGGCGTGGGGGCGGCGCATCCCGAAGAGCTGCTGCAGCACGGACTCGAGGTCACCGACCGTGCTGGCGGCCGAATAGGCCACGATGGCATCGCGGACCTCCCCCGACGATGCCGCCTCGGCCGTGACGAGCAAGCGCATGGGGCTCAGCGTAGAGGGTCCCGCGCCACGGGCCGGGCGGAGCGCGCGAAGCGCCCGCGCGTGCCGTGCGTCACCTGGCAGGACGAGATGGTCACGTGGGGCTAGACTGTGGTGGTTCCTGCGGGGGGCTGCGCGAGGGAGCACGTCTCGGCCCATCCCAGGACGCACCTACGTCTGCAAGGGGGAGCCGTTCCATGGCGATGCGCACCAGTACCGATTCGGTCGGAGATGCGGTCCAGGACCGTCAGCGTGCCCGCACCGCGCGCGGTGTCGGAGGACGGGCCGCGCCCGCGGGCTCGCGCCCCACGCCTCCGCGTCGCCGTCGCCCCGCCGTCGCCCTCCTCGGCGTCCTGCTGATCCTCGGCGGTGCCGCGCTCGCCGGCCTGCTGGCGCTGCGGATGGACTCGCGCGAGCCGGTCCTCGTGGTGAAGTCCGACATCCCGGCCGGCACCGAGCTCACCCGCGACATGCTCGGCGAGACCAATGTCGCCACCGAGTCGGACCTCATCGTCCCGGCCGGCGCCGAGTCGACCGTGCTCGGCACCTACACCCGCGTGCCGCTCAACGAGGGCCAGCTCCTCGACACGTCGATGCTCGTGCGCACCAACCCGCTCAGCGGTGGTCAGCGCGCCGAGGTCGGCGTGCCCCTGGTCGAGGGCCGCGTGCCCGACGACCTCGACTCCGGCGACCTCGTCCGCGTCGTCCGCATCGGTGAGGGCGATCGTCCGAGCCAGCCCCTCGCACTCGCCCTCGTGATCCGGCCCCCGGTCTCCTCCAGTGGTGGCGGCGTCCTCGGCGGCGGCAGCGACTCGGAGGGCTCCGCGGCCACGCTGCTCGTCCCGCTCGAGGTCGCCGACGCGATCGTCGACGCGGCCGGCAACAACCGCATCGGCATGTCCCTGGTCGACCGCGGGGTGGCGGTGACCGACACCGATCGGCTCCGCAGCCTGGCGGGTGCCACGCGATGAGCGAGCGCCAGCGAGTGAACGATTCCACGCTTCACATCGCGTCATCGGCCTACCGTGCCCTTTCCGTGGCGGTGGCGCGATGACCGTCATCAGCTTCATCTCGGCGAAGGGGTCGCCGGGCGTCAGCACGGCGGTCATGGGGCTGGCCGCGCGCTGGCCCAACCCCGTCGTGGTCGCCGACCTCGACCCGGTCGGCGGCGACGTCGCCATCCGCGAGCGCGACGTCGACGACAACGCGCTCGACGAGCAGCGCGGCCTGGTCTCGCTCGGCGCCGCGGTGCGTGCGGGCGACGAGGTCGACCTGGTCGACCACCTCCAGGAGACCAAGCACGGCATCGAGGTGCTCGTGGGCGCCTCCGGACCCCGCCAGGCCCAGAGCCTCGGCCCGGCCTGGCCCCACCTGCAGCGCACGCTGCGAGCGCACCGGGGCGGCGACGTCCTGGCCGACGCAGGTCGCTTCATCGCGGGTTCGCCGGCTGGCCCCGTCGTGGAGGGCTCCGACGCCGTGGTGTTCGTCGTCCGCTCCGAGATCGCCGCCGTCGCTCACCTGCGCGACCGCCTCGCCACCGTGCGCGAGCCGTGGGCGCTGGGCCGTCCCGGCTCCACCCCGGTCGGCGTCGCCGTGGTCGGTGACCCCCGCGACAAGCGCGCGGTCGACGACATCGGCCGCCTGCTGGCCGCCTCCGAGCTCGACGTCACGATGCTCGGCACGATCGCCTTCGACCCCAAGGTCGTCGCGCGGGGCGCCGCCTCGCCGTCGCGCGCCGTGCTGCGCTCCCTGTTCTCGCGGTCCCTCGTCGACCTGGTGCCCCGGGTCCGAGCGCTGGCCACCCCGTCCGCCGTCGCGCAGGAGATCTGATGGACCAGCAGCTGTTGCGCACCCTGCGCGAGGAAGTCGCCGACGCGCTCGCCCGCCAGCGTCGTGAGGACGCGGCCGCCGGCCTGCCCCAGATGTCGTCCGAGGACGAGCGCCAGTTCGCGCGCGCCATCATCGCGCGCGTCCTGGAGTCCTACGCCCGTCAGGAGATCGCCGCCGGTCGCGCGCCGCTCTCGGGTGCCGAGGAGGCCGAGCTGGCCGACGGCATCCACGCCGCGCTGTACGGCGTCGGTCGGCTCCAGCCGCTGCTGGACGATCCCGAGGTCGAGAACATCGACATCAACGGGTACGACAACGTCTTCGTCGGGTACGCCAACGGCGAGGAGCGACGCATGCCTCCCGTCGCCGAGAGCGACGACGAGCTCGTCGAGCTCGTGCAGGTCCTCGGTGCCTACTCCGGCCTGACCAGCCGTCCGTTCGACACGGCCAACCCGCAGCTCGACCTGCGCCTGCCCGACGGCAGCCGCCTGTCGGCGGTCATGGGCGTCACGCCGCGACCGTCGCTGTCGATCCGTCGCGCGCGACTGGCCCGGGTGTCGCTGGACATGCTCGTCGAGAGCGGCACGATGACGCCCGAGCTCGCGTCGTTCCTGTCCGCCGCGATCGCCGCGCGCAAGAACATCATGAT
Organism: Aeromicrobium sp. JP4; assembly: GCF_054957925.1. Lineage (NCBI taxonomy): Bacteria > Bacillati > Actinomycetota > Actinomycetes > Propionibacteriales > Nocardioidaceae > Aeromicrobium > Aeromicrobium sp. JP4. The sequence goes on along the minus strand of NZ_CM143290.1, from coordinate 942,227 downwards.
CGCGGGCGCGACGAACGCCGGAAAGACCACGCTGCTGCGGGCGCTCGCCAACGAGATCCAGCCGCAGGAGCGCCTCATCACCGTCGAGCGCGCGCTCGAGCTCGGCCTGGGGGAGTTCCCCGACCTGCACCCGAACGTCGTCGCGTTCGAGGAGCGGCTGCCGAACTCCGAGGGCCAGGGCGCGATCCACATGTCCGAGCTGGTGCGCCGCTCGCTGCGCATGAACCCCAGCCGCGTCATCGTCGGCGAGGTCCTGGGCGACGAGATCGTCACGATGCTCAACGCGATGAGCCAGGGCAACGACGGGTCGCTGTCTACGATCCACGCGAACTCCTCGCTCGAGGTGTTCAACCGCATCTGCACCTACGCGATCCAGTCCGCGGAGCGCCTGCCCGCCGACGCCACGATGATGCTGATCGCCGGCGCGATCGACTTCGTCATCTTCGTCGAGCGCCGCAACGAGTTCCAGAGCGGTGGCGGCCTGCGCCGTGTCATCACGTCGGTGCGTGAGGTCAACGGCGTCGACGGTCGCGTGCTCTCCAGCGAGGTCTTCGCCGAGGGTCCCGACGGCGTGGCCCACGCGGCCGCGGCGGTCAGCTGCATCGAGGATCTGCAGATGCACGGCTACCGGCCCAACGCCTACGAGGGTCAGGCGTTCTGATGATCTCCCTCGCGCTGATGGTGACGCTCCTCGGCGCCGTGATCGGCGCCGGGATCCTGCTCGTCGTGGTCGGCATGTCCGAGTACGACGAGCCGGCGCCCCGTCGCCCCGGCGTCTCCCTGCGCGACCGCGTGCAGGGCAGCGCCCGCCGTGCGCTGCTCGGCGGTGCCGCCGGCCTCGTCATCCTGCTGCTCACCGGGTGGCCTGTCCTGGCCATCTCGGTCGGCGCCCTGGTGTGGTTCGCGCCGATGCTCTTCGGTGGCCTGGCCAGTGAGAAGCGCGCGATGGCCAAGCTCGAGGGCCTCGCGGCCTGGACCGAGTCCCTGCGCGACACGATCGCCGGTGCGGTCGGCCTCGAGCAGGCCATCCCCGCCACCGCCTACGCGGCGTCGCCCGCGATCAAGCCCGCCCTGATCCGGCTCACCGACCGGCTGCGCGTGCGCACGTCGCTCTCGACGGCGCTGCAGGGCTTCGCCGACGACATCGACGACCCCAGCGCCGACCTCATCGTGGCCACCCTGATCCTCAACGCGCGGTTGCGCGGCCCGGGCCTGCGCGAGGTCCTGACCTCGCTGGCGAAGTCGGCCCGCGCCGACCTCGACATGCGTCGCCGCATCGCGGCCAGCCGCTCCAGCACGCGACGCAGCGTCCAGATCGTCATGGGCATCACGGTCGCGTTCGTGCTGTTCCTGTCGATCTTCAACCGCAGCTACGTCGAGCCGTACTCCACGCCGATCGGCCAGATCGTGCTGCTCGTCGTGATCGGCCTGTTCGCCGCCGGCTTCATCTGGATGCGCCGCCTGTCGGAGTTCGAGACGCCCGAGCGCTTCCTGCTGTCGAAGGAGGCGTCGTGATCCTCATCCTCATCGCCGGGGCCCTCGCCGGTGCCGGTGTCTGGCTGCTCTTCAGCCGCTCGCCCTCCTTCAGCGCCACCGCCGCGTCCGAGCTGGCACGGCTCGACGTCCAGCGCCGGCGCGGCGGCGTGCGCCCCTCGCAGGCCTCGCTCGACGAGGACGAGTCGCGCACCCTGCGATTCGGCACGGCCGCCACGGCCTTCCTGAACGATCGCGGCATCGAGCTGCCGGCGAGCATCCGGTCCGACCTGGCCGTCGTCGACCGCTCGGTCGAGAGCCACCTGGGCTCGACCCTCGTGGCGGCGATCGTCGGCGCCTTCGCGCCCGCCCTCATGCTGTCGCCGTTCATGGTGGCCGGCTGGGTGAGCCCCGTGCTGCCGTTGTGGCTGGCGATCCTGGGCGCGCTCGGCGGCGCCGTGCTCGCCCAGCTGCAGCTGCACTCCGAGGCCACCGACCGTCGTCGCGACTTCCGCCATGTCGTCAGCGCGTTCCTCGACCTCGTGTCGATGAACCTCGCCGGTGGCCGCGGCGTTCCCGAGGCACTCTCGGCCGCCGCGGGCGTCAGCCAGGGCTGGGGCATGGTCCGCCTGCGCGAGACCATCGAGAACGCCCGGCTCCAGGGCATCACGCCGTGGGCCGCGCTCGGTCGCCTCGGCGACGACATGAAGGTCGAGGAGCTCCGCGACCTCGCCGCCGCCCTCGCCCTCGTCGCGGAGGACGGCGCCAAGGTGCGCGACTCGCTCACCGCCCGCGCCTCGTCCATGCGCCAGCGCGAGCTGGCCGACTCCGAGGGTCGCGCCCAGGAGCGCTCCCAGTCCATGCTGGTCGCACAGCTGCTGCTGGCCGCCGGCTTCCTCGTCTTCCTGATCTACCCGGCGCTGTCTGGCATCGCCGGGCTCTGAAACCACCGCACCGAAGGAGAAGCACATGTTGAACCCCGCACTCGGTTACCTCGTCACGATGCTCGGTGGCCGCCTGGACAAGGCGCGTCGCGAAGAGGGCGCGTCCGCCGTCGAATGGGTCGTCATCGCCGCCGTGCTCGTCACGGTCTGCGGCATCATCGGCGTCATCCTCACCCAGGCGCTCCAGGGCGAGGCCAACGAAATCGGCAACAACATCCAGAACCCCTGATCTGATGCGTTCTCGGGCACGGGACGAGCGGGGGGCCAGCGCGATCGAGCTGGTCCTCTACACGCCCCTGCTCATGATCGCGATGATCATCACGATCCAGTTCGCGCTGACCTACCTGGCGAAGCAGTCGGCGAGCGCGTCGGCCCGCGAGGCCTCCCGCGTCGCCCGCGTCACCGGCGACGCCGACCAGGGTCGCGCGAAGGGGATCTCCTCGGCCCAGACCCTGGGGCGCGGTGTCCTGCGCGGTCCGCAGGTCACGGTGGTCCGGGACGGCGACTTCATGCGCGCCACCGTCTCGGGCCGGGCCAACCAGCTGCTGCCCTTCATCGGCTCGCCGCGCGTGGAGGAAGTCGCGCGGGGCCGGATCGAGGAGTTCGAGGAGGACGTGCCGTGATCGGCCGGCTACGAGAGCGCGAGCGCGGCTCGATGTCCGTCGAGGTCGTGCTGATGGTGCCGATCCTCGTGATGTTCCTCATGCTGGTGCTGGCCGGCGGCCGCTACGTGGCCGTCCGCGCCGACATCGAGTCGGCGGCGCGCGACGCCGCCCGGGCCGCTTCGTTCGAGCGCAGCCAGTCCGAGGCGTTCTCGGCGGCCTACGCCGCGGCCAACGCCAGCGACGTGGACGACCGGTTCTCCGAGTGCGTGGTGTCCGACATCACCGGCTCGTTCGAGGCCGGCGGCGTCGTCGAGGTGTCGGTGCGGTGCCGTGTCTCGAACAACGGACTGGGATTCATCGGGCTGAACGGCAGCGATGACTTCGAGGCCAGCAGCAGCGCCCCCATCGACCGCTACCGGAGGTTCGGATGAGCAGGAGAGAGCAGGGCGGAGCCACCATCTTCGTGCTGAGCATGTCGCTCGTGCTGATGCTGTGCGCCGGTCTGGTGGTCGACGGCGGCATGGGCATCAACGCCCGGATGCGCGTCGCGGACGACGCCGAGCAGGCGGCCCGTGCCGGCGCCAACGCGGTGAACGTCGACCAGCTGCGCGGCGGTGGATCGCTCGCGGTCGACCCGGGCCTCGCCCGGCTGTACGCGCAGGACTTCCTCAGCGCGCGCGGCTACCCCGCCGCCCAGTTCTCCATCACGGTCAACGCCAACACGGTCGCGATCGAGGTGCGGGACACGAGCGAGACCACGTTCCTGAAGCTCATCGGCATCAACGAATACCCGGTCACGGCGCGAGCCACCGCGACGGCCGCCACCTCATGACCTCGACGAGGAGCCACCCATGACTGAACCCACGACCACACCGGACGCGAGCCGGTTCGAGTCGCTCGCGCCCGCCCCGGTGGAGGAGTCCTCCTCCGCTGCCGCGCGGGCCGGCTCGGCGCTCGCCCTCGTGGCGCTGCTCGTCGGCCTCCCCGTCGCGCTGCTGCTGCTCGGCGGCGCGCCGCCGATCCCCACCGAGCTGCCGAGCCTGCGCGACCTCGCCCGCCAGCTGAGTCCCGAGGACCTCGTGTCGGTGCTCGTCGGCATCGTGTGGCTGATCTGGCTCGTCTTCGTCATCTGTGTCGTGCTCGAGGTCATCGCCACCCGCCGCGGTGGACTGGCCCGCACGGTGCCGTTCGCCGGGCCGCTGCAGCACCTCGCGCGTGCCCTCATCGGCGGCCTGCTGGTGACCGGCCTGGTGGCCGGCCCGGCGGCGAACGCCTCGGGCCCGTCCGAGTCCGACATCGCGCCCCAGACCGGCGCGGTGGCCACCGCCGTCGTGGAGGCCGTGACGCCGGCGCCGGAGGAGAAGCCCACCGTCGCCGACAAGATCGAGAACCGCCTCGAGGGCGAGCTCGTCTACACCGTGAAGGCGCCCAAGGACGGCTACCACGACAACCTCTGGGACATCGCCGAGCGCCACCTGGGCGATGGCTTCCGCTACAAGGAGATCTACGAGCTCAACAAGGACAAGGTCCAGCTCGACGGCCGCAAGCTCGAGCTCGCCCGCCTGATCCAGCCCGGCTGGCAGCTGGCCATGCCCGGCGACGCCGTCGGCGTCGACCGCATGCCGGTCGAGCAGGCTCCCGTCACCCCGGCCCCTGCGGGCTCGCAGGGCGGCGGTGGCAGCAGCAGTGCCTCCGGTGCCGGGGGAGTGGAGTCCGACTCCACCGCCCAGGCTCCCGAGTCCACCGCGTGGTGGATGGGCGCCGGCCTGCTGGCCAGCGGCCTGCTCGCCGCGCTCGCCGTGGCGCGTCGTCGCCGGCCCGGTGGCGAGCCCGACGAGGCCGCGCGCGAGACCGAGGCCGACCTGCGCCTGGCCGCCGACCACGAGCGCGCCGCGTCGCTGCAGACCGCGCTGCGCCACCTCACCCACGCCTGCGCGCACGCGGGCGTCGACGTCCCGTCGGCCTACGCCGCGGTCGTCGGACACGACGAGGTCGTGCTGCACCTCGCGCCCGCCGTTCCCGAGGCGGTCGAGGGTTGGGAGGCGCTCGAGGACGGTGCCGTCTGGCGCCTCGCCGAGGACCTCGCCACGCTCGAGGCCCCCGAGGACGTCGAGCCCGCCTACCCGTCGCTGGTCAGCCTGGGCGTCGACACCGAGGGCCGCGACGTCCTCGTCGACCTCGCGTCGTCCGGCGGCCTCATCACGGTGGGCGGCGACCTGCACGTCAGCGCCGAGGTCATCACGTCCCTGGTCCTGCAGGCCGCGGTCAGCCCGTGGTCGCGCTCGGTCCGGGTCCTGGCCACGGGCCTGCCTGCCGCCGTCGCCTCGGTCGCCGAGCGGGTCACGCTCGTCCCCGACGTCGAGACCGCGGCGTCCGAGCTCGAGGCCTCCCGCGCCGACGACGTCCTCACCGGACGCCGTCGCGAGGACGCGCTCACCCTGCTGGCCGTCGGCACCTCCTCGCCGGGCTTCGCGCTGGAGCGCCTCGCCGGCGTCGCGGGTGCGAACCCCGGCACGGCCGCGATCGCGGTCGGCGACCACGACGCCGCGCGCTGGCGCCTGCACGTCGACGAGCACGGCACGCTGCACGTCCCGCAGCTCGGCCTGGCCGTCACCGCCAACCGCATCGGCTCGCACCACGCCGAGTCCGTGGCCGCGCTGTTCGCGTCGGCCGGCCTCACCACGCGCCCGGGTGACGACAGCGACCGCGTCGCGATCAGCCTGCCGCGCCGCGACGCCGACGACGCGGCGTGGCTCACCGCCACCAGCCGGGTCGGCATCCTCGGCTCCGTGATCGTCGACGGCCCGGGCGAGCAGGCCGAGCGTCGCGCCACCGTGCTCACCGAGATCATCGCCTTCCTGGCGCTGCACCCCGAGGGCGTCCACCCGACCGTGCTGGCCGGCGCCGTGTGGCCGCTCGGCGTCACGCCCGAGGTGCGCGACGCCAACATCGAGCGCGCTCGCGTGTGGCTCGGCTCCGACCGCGAGGGGCACCACCGCGTGCGCGAGAGCCTTGACGGCCGCCTGTCCCTGGGCCCCGACGTCGTGTGCGACTGGGACGCGTTCCGCCACCTGGTGATCGCGAGCCGCCGGGCCGAGTTCCCGCGCGACGAGATCGACCTGCTGCGCCGGGCGCTCAAGCTCGTGCGTGGTCCGGCCTTCGAGGACGCCCCGCGCGGACGCTACGCCTGGTCGGCCACGCTCGGCCTGTCGCGCACCGTCGGCGAGCTCGTGATCGACGCGGCGCTGCGCCTGGCGACCCTGCTGCAGGACGGCCGCGACCCGGCCGGCTCGGCGGCTGCGGCCGGCGCGATCCTGCGGATCTACCCGACGCACGAGGAGGCCTGGCGGATCATCCTGCGCGCCCGTCACGAGACCGGCGGCACCGCCGGCGTCGCCGCCGCGGTCGAGCAGCTCCTGGTCGCGCTCGACGGGGAGCCGATGGATCACACGACCGCCACGCTCGTCGACGAGCTGCTGCCCCAGGGCGGGTCGCAGGTCTCCTGACGCCGAAGCTCGGTGATCGAGTAGCTCGTGAGCGCAGCGAGCGGCGTATCGAGATCAGTCGCGTGACGGCGTGGTCTCGATACGGCCGGCTCGTTCCTCGCCGTGCCACTCGGACCACCGGCCGGTGATCGAGTAGCTCGCGAGCGCAGCGAGCGGCGTATCGAGATCACGCAGGCCCCGACCCCGACGGCCCGGGGCGGCTCTCGTGCGGCCCCATTACGCTGGAGACGATGACCCCGACCCCCGATCGCGTCTACCTCGACCACGCGGCCACCACCACGATGTGGCCCGAGGCCGTTGAGGTGATGCACGACGAGCTGCAGCGCACCGGCAACCCGTCGAGCCTGCACGAGGCCGGCCGCCGTGCCCGCCGCGTCGTGGAGGAGTCGCGCGAGTCGATCGCCGAGCGCCTGGGCGCCCGCCCCAGCGAGGTCGTGTTCTGCTCGGGCGGCACCGAGGCCAACAACCTCGCGATCAAGGGGCTCTACTGGTCGCGCCGCTCGGCCGATCCGCGCCGCGACCGCGTCGTCTTCAGCTCGATCGAGCACCACGCCCTGCTCGACCCGGTCACGTGGCTCGCCGCGCACGAGGGCGCCCGCATCGACGTCACGCCCGTCGACCGCCAGGGCCGCGTGCGCATCGACGCGCTGCGCGAGTCCATCGAGTCGAGTCCCGAGGACGTCACGGCGATCACCACCATGTGGGCCAACAACGAGATGGGCACGATCCAGCCCGTCGCCGAGGTCGTCGAGATCGCGCGCCAGTACGGCATCCCGGTGCACTCCGACGCCGTCCAGGCCGCGGGCTACCTGCCGCTCGACTTCGCCGCCACCGACCTCGACGCGATGACCGTCACCGCGCACAAGCTCGGCGGCCCCGTCGGCGTCGGCGCGCTGGTGATCCGGCGCGAGGTTGAGGCGACGCCGCTGCTGCACGGCGGTGGCCAGGAGCGCGACCTGCGCTCGGGCACGGTGGGCGTGGCGCTCATCGCCGGCTTCGCCACCGCGCTCGAGCTCACGGTGCAGCGCCAGGCCGAGAACGCGACCCGCATCGAGGCACTGCGCACGCGGCTGGTCGAGGGCATCGCCCGCGTCGTCCCCGAGGCCGTCGTCAACGGCGACCCGCTGCCCGGGCCCGCCCACCGGCTGCCGAACATCGCCCACGTGACGTTCCCCGGCTGCGAGGGCGACGCCCTCCTGATGCTGCTCGACGCGCAGGGCATCGAGGTCTCCACCGGCTCGGCGTGCCAGGCCGGCGTGCCGCAGCCCAGCCACGTGCTGCTCGCCATGGGCTTCGACGACGCCGCCGCCCGCGGCTCGCTGCGCTTCAGCCTGGGGCACACGTCCACCGAGGCCGACGTCGATCGCCTGATCGAGGTGCTGCCGGCCGTGCACGAGCGGGCCCGCACCGCCGGACTCGTCCGGAGCCGCACCCGATGAGGCTCATCGCCGCGATGTCCGGCGGCGTCGACTCGGCCGTGGCGGCCGCACGCGCCGTCGACGCGGGCCACGACGTCACGGGCGTGCATCTCGCACTCAGCCGCAACCCGAAGTCCTACCGCACCGGTGCCCGCGGCTGCTGCTCGATCGAGGACGCCGGCGACGCCCGCCGGGCCGCCGACGCGATCGGGATCCCGTTCTTCGTGTGGGACATGAGCGACGAGTTCGCCGACGAGGTCGTGGACGACTTCATCGCCGAGTACACCGCCGGCCGCACGCCCAACCCGTGCCTGCGCTGCAACGAGAAGATCAAGTTCGCCGCCGTGCTCGAGCGCGCCGTCGCGCTGGGCTTCGACGGCGTGGTCACCGGCCACTACGCGCGCCTCGTGACGTCCGAGGGCACCGCCGGCGAGGTCGTGGAGCTGCACCGCGCGGTCGACCACGGCAAGGACCAGTCCTACGTGCTCGGCGTCCTCACGCAGGACCAGCTCGCCCGCTCGGTCTTCCCGCTCGGCGACGACCCGAAGTCCCTCGTGCGCGAGGAGGCGGCGCGCCGCGGGCTGCAGGTGGCGAACAAGCCCGACAGCCACGACATCTGCTTCATCTCCGACGGCGACAACGCCGGCTGGCTCGCCGACAAGCTCGGTCCGCGGCCCGGCCCGATCGTGGACGAGACGGGTGCCGAGGTCGGCGCGCACGACGGTGCCTACGCGTTCACGATCGGCCAGCGCAAGGGCCTGCGGCTCGGTGTCCCGGCAGCCGACGGCAAGCCGCGCTTCGTGCTCGACATCGAGCCCGTGTCCGGCACCGTCACGGTCGGCCCGCGCGAGCACCTCGCCATCGACGCGATCGAGGGGATCAAGCCGCTGTGGTGCGACGAGCCGCCCGTCGGCCCGCTGGCGTGCACCGTGCAGCTGCGCGCCCACGGCGACGAGCACCGGGCCACGGTCACGGTGGACGGCGACGTCGTCCGGGTCGAGCTGGCCGACCCCGCCACGGGCATCGCCCCGGGCCAGGCCTGCGTGATCTACGAGGGCACGCGCGTCGTCGGCTCGGCCACGATCGCGCGCACCAGCCGTACCGTCGCCGCCTGAGGGAATCCGCGCGGTCCCGGCGACGTTGACCCGAGCGTGTGGGACAGCATCGTCATCGGAGCCGGTCAGGCCGGGCTGTCGACCTCGTTCCACCTCCACCGCCTCGGCGTGAGCCACCTCGTCCTCGACGCGAACGCGCGACCGGGCGGCGCGTGGCAGCACCGCTGGGACGCACTGACGATGTCCGACGTGCACGGCGTCGCCGACCTGCCCGACGCGCCGCTTCCGGCGACCCACGGGCCCGAGGCCGCCAACACCTTCGTGCCGGCCTACTTCACCGACTACGAGACGCGCAACGACCTGCCCGTCGTCCGGCCCGTGGTGGTCCGGGCGGTGCACGACGAGGGCGAGGCGCTGCGGATCGAGGCCGAGGACGGCCGGACGTGGCACGCCCGCACGATCGTCAACGCGACCGGCACGTGGCGGCGCCCGTTCGTCCCGTACTACCCGGGGCGCGAGGACTTCGCGGGTGAGCAGCTGCACACGGTGGAGTTCGGCGACGTCGAGCGCTTCCGGGGGCGCCGGGTCCTCGTCGTCGGTGGCGGGGCGTCGGCGGTGCAGTTCCTCGGCATGCTGCGACCCCTCACCGAGACGCTGTGGGTCACCCGCCGCGAGCCGGTGTGGCGCACCGACGAGTTCGACCAGGACGCCGGCCGCGAGGCCGTGGCGCTGGTCGAGGAGCGGGTGCGGCAGGGCCTGCCGCCGCGCAGCGTCGTCAGCGTCACCGGCCTGATGCTGCGCCCGCAGGAGCAGGAGGCGGCCCGCCTGGGTGCCTACGAGCGACGACCGATGTTCAGCCGGATCGAGCGTGACGGCGTGCGCTGGGCCGACGGGACGTTCGAGCCCGTGGACGTGATCCTGTGGGCCACCGGATTCCGCCCCGACGTCGAGCACCTCGCCCCGCTCGGGCTCCGCTCTCCGCTCGGCGGGATCCAGCTCGGCGACACCACCTCGACCTCGACCACCGCTGTGGCGGATCCGCGCGTGCAGCTCGTCGGGTACGGCCCGTCGGCGTCCACGATCGGCGCCAACCGGGCCGGCCGCGTGGCCGCGCGTGCGGTGGCGCGCCGTCTGGACCAGGCCGGGGCTCAGGCCAGCTGACGCTCGAGGACCAGGTCGTCCTCGGTGTGCCCGCCCACGACGAAGCGCCGCTCGCCGACCACCTCGAAGCCGTGCTTGGCGTAGAACCGCTGGGCGCGGGCGTTGCGGCCGTTCACCCCGAGCCACACGCTCGCTGCTCCGGCCTCGCGGGCGGCCTCCACGACCGCCTCCATGAGCCGGGTCGCGACGCCCGTGCCGTGGGCGGCCGGGTCGGCGTAGCACTTGCTGAGCTCCACGGTCGGGCGCTGCCGCACGACGGCCGCGAGGTGCTCGTCGTAGGGCTCGCGCGCGAAGGTCAGGGTGTAGCCCGTGAGGGTGCCCACGTCGTCATGTGCCACCAGGACCTCGGCCTCGTCGGCGGCGAGATACTGCTCGAACCGCTCGGGCGAGAGGTGCTCGGCGATGAACGCCGCCATGCTCTCCTCGGGCATGCCGGGCGGGCAGGCGAGGGGGAAGGTGCGGGCGGCGAGGTCCGCGAGGGCGGGGACGTCGTGGTTCGTGGCGGGTCGAACGGTCACCGGATGATTCTCACACCGGGGCGTGGGGGATGATCGTGGGCATGCGCGCCACGGGGATCGGATCGATGCCGGGCGACGAGTTCACCCCGGTCGCCAGGTACGTCGTCGAGACGTTCGGCGCCGACGGGATCGTCTTCGTCCCCGAGCTGCCCGGCCGCGGGGCACCCTCGGCGATGCTCGGTCGCACGCTCGGCATCCTGCCCCTGCCGATCGACCTGCAGCCGGCGGGCTGGCGGCTCGCGCCGGGCGAGGGGATGGACCAGCGCCGGGCCCGTTCGGCCCTGCGTCAGGACCTGGACGTCCTGGAGGAGCTCCTCGCCGGACAGTCGGTGACGCTCAAGCAGCAGCTGACCGGTCCGCTCACGCTCGCTGCGACCGTGGAGCGACCCCGAGGGGACAAGGTCGTCTCCGACCACGGCGCGCGGCGCGAGCTCGCCGAGGCGCTGGGTGCGGCGGTGGGTGACCACCTCGCCGAGCTGCGCCGTCGCTTCACCGGCGACCTCGTCGTGCAGGTGGACGAACCCGCCATCACCGCCGTGCTGGCCGGCAGCATTCCCACGGCCAGCGGGTTCGGGCGGCACCGCTCCATCGACGCGCCCGTGGCCGACGCGCTACTGCGGCCCGTCGTCGGGGCCATCCGCGAGGCGGGGGCGCGTCCCGTCGTGCACACCTGCGCGCCCGACGTGCCGGTGTCGCTGCTGGCCGGCGCGGGGTTCGAGGCGATCGCGTTCGACCTCTCGCTCGCCGAGCCCTCCGACGTGTGGGCGCAGGTCTTCGAAGCCGGCACCGACCTGTGGTTCGGCGGCGAGGGCGCTGCCCCGATCGAGGAGTTCATGGGTCGCCTCGGCTTCGCGCCCGAGTCGTTCGCCGGCCGCGGCGTCGTGACCCCCGCGTGCGGCCTCGCCGGGCGATCGCCGGCCGACGCCCGCCAGGCCCTCGAGCTGGCCGCCACGGCCGCCCGCTCCTTCGGGTGATCCCGACACGCGGGCTCTTCGCGTTCGGCGTGATCTCGATACGCGGGCTCGTTCCTCGCCCTGCTACTCGATCACCGGCAGCCCGGTGATCGAGTGCCGGCGAGCGCAGCGAGACGGTGTATCGAGATCAGGCTGTCAGTCCGCGTCGCGCAACAGCCGCAGGGTCTCGCGCTCGATCGCGTTGCGGCGCTCGAGCGCGTCGATCTCGCCCTCGAACGACTGTCGCGGGATGACCGTGCCCGACTCGTAGAGGCTGATGAGCCGCGGGTCGACGTACGAGCTGCGCACCACGGTGGGCGTGTTGCCCAGGGCCAGTGAGACCTCGGTCAACGCGGCGCGCACCGCCCGCGCCCGCGAGGCCTTGGTGTCGCCGGGCTCGTCGGACAGCGCCAGCACCTCGGCCGCGAGCACCGTGGCGGCCCACGTCCGCAGGTCCTTCGCGCTGATCTCCAGGCCCGTCTGCTCGCGCAGGTAGGTGTTGACGTCGGAGGAGTCCAGCGGGAAGCGCGACCGGTTCGCCAGATACTCCAGCAGGCGCGGCCCGCCGCCGCGTCGCCGCCGCATGCGGTTTACCGCGTCCACGACCGGCTCGTCGTCCAGGACCACGTGGTGCTCCACCCCGGACTTGCCCACGAAGGTGAACACCAGCGTGTTGCCCTTCGCGCGCACGTGACGCCGTTCGAGGGTGGTCAGGCCGAAGCTGCCCTGCTTGGCGTAGACGTCGTTGCCGACGCGGAACGAGCCGGAGTCGAGCATGCGAACCGCGACCGCGGCCGCGTGCTCGCGCGAGCCGTCGCGCGCGGTGATGTGGTCGGCGACCAGCTTGCGGAGCCGCGGCAGCTCATGGGCGATCTGGCTGATCCGGTCGAACTTCTCGAGGTTCCTCTGCCGCACCCAGTCGGGGTGGTAGAGGTACTGGGTCCGCCCGGCCTCGTCGATGCCGGTGGCCTGCAGGTGGCCGTTGGCCCAAGGGCTGATCCAGACGTCCTTCCACGCCGGAGGGATCACGAGGGCCTCGATGCGCTCGCGCTCCTCGCCGGTGATGGTGCCGCCGAGCTCGTCCAGGTAGGTCCACCCGCGCCCCGCACGACGCCGGGTCCAGCCCCGGGTGCGGGTCGTCACGCGGCGAAGTCTCATGCTCCGCACCCTAAAACGGTGAGCGCGCACGGCAACTCGACGTCGCGCGCGGCACCTGCCTGGCACTGTCCGAGGGTCGCACTAGGCTCGTCGCCATGGCGGAGACACCCGGAACAGCGCCCGGAACTGCAGTGCCCGACGACGATCCCGGGCCCGAGGCCGCCCGCGCCGAGGCGGCCGAGCTCGTCGAGCAGATCGAGCGCGCGCGCGACGCCTACTACGGCCAGGACACGTCGCTGGTCGACGACGCCACGTACGACGGCTGGATGCACCGGCTGGAGGAGCTCGAGCGGCTCCACCCCGAGCTCCAGGGCCAGGACTCGCCCACGCTGGTCGTCGGTGCGGCCACCGGTGCCACGGCGCTGCCGCCCATCCAGCACGCCGAGCGGATGCTGAGCCTCGACAATGTCTTCTCGCCCGAGGAGCTGCGCGAGTGGTGCGCCAAGACCCAGCGCGCCGCCGGGCGCCCGGTCCGGTGGCTCACCGAGGCCAAGATCGACGGGCTCGCGCTCAACCTGCGCTACGAGGACGGCGTGCTCGTCTCGGCCGCCACGCGCGGAGACGGACGCGTCGGCGAGGACGTCACGGTCAACGCGCTCAAGGTCGCCGGGATCCCCGAGCGGCTCGCGGGCGACGGTCACCCGCCTCTCGTCGAGGTCCGTGGCGAGGTGTTCATCGGCATCGAGGAGTTCGAGCGGCTCAACGCCTTCCAGGCCGAGCTGCGCGACCGGGCCGTGGCCGAGTCGCTCGCCCGCGGCGTGCCCGAGGAGCGCGCCACCGCCAGCGCGGCCCGCCGGTTCCCGGCCTTCGCCAACCCGCGCAACGCCGCCAGCGGCGGCCTGCGCCAGCAGCTCGACAAGAAGTCCGGGCTCGAGCTGGAGGCCGGCAACGAGCGGATCGCCGTGCTGAACCTCTACGTCCACGGCATCGGCGCGTGGGAGCGCCCGCCGGTCTCGGCCCAGAGCGAGGTCTACGACCTGCTCCAGGGGTGGGGCCTGCCCACCAGTCCCAACACGCGCGTGCTCGACGACGTCGACGACGTGCTCGAGCGCGTGGCCGAGCTGGGCGGCCAGCGGCACTCCCTCCAGCACGAGATCGACGGCCTCGTGGTGAAGGTCGACGAGCTGGCGCTGCACCCCGAGCTCGGCGAGACCAGCCGCGCGCCGCGGTGGGCCATCGCCTACAAGTACCCGCCCGAGGAGGTCCAGACCACGCTGCTCGACATCGTCGTGTCGGTCGGCCGCACGGGCCGCGCCACCCCGTACGCCCAGATGGAGCCCGTCCGCGTGGCCGGCAGCGTCGTGCGCCAGGCCACCCTGCACAACCAGGACGTCGTCAAGGCCAAGGGCGTCCTCATCGGCGACACCGTCGTGCTGCGCAAGGCCGGTGACGTCATCCCCGAGGTCCTCGGTCCCGTGGTCGAGCGCCGCGACGGCAGCGAGCGCGCGTTCGTCATGCCCGAGGGCTGCCCTGAGTGCGGCACGCCGCTGCGCGCGATGAAGGAGGGCGACAAGGACCTGCGCTGCCCGAACGCGCGCACGTGTCCGGCCCAGGTGCGCGGCCGGGTCGAGCACGTCGGCTCGCGCGGCGCCCTCGACATCGAGGCGCTGGGCGAGGTCACCGCCGCCGCGCTCACCCAGGGCACCGGCGCTCCGCTCGACTCCGAGGCCGGCCTGTTCTCCCTCACGCTCGAGCAGCTCGTGCCGATCGAGGTCACCGTGCGCGACGCCGAGACCGGCGAGGCCAAGCTCGACGAGAAGACCGGCCAGCCGGTCGTCCGCACCCCGTTCCGGGTGAAGACGGGCGACGCGTCCAAGCAGGCCCAGGTCCTTCTCGACGAGCTGGAGAAGGCAAAGACGAAGGACCTGTGGCGCCAGCTCGTCTCCCTCAACATCCGTCACGTGGGTCCGGTGGCCGCGCGGGCCCTGGCGCAGTACTTCGGCTCGATCGAGGCCATCCGCGCCGCCTCCCGCGAGGAGCTGGCGGCGGTCGAGGGCGTCGGCGGGATCATCGCCGACTCGCTCATCGAGTGGTTCGAGGTCGACTGGCACCGCGAGATCGTCGAGCAGTGGCAGGCGGCCGGCGTACGGTTCGCCATCCCCGACCACCCCGGCCCGGGCGCGGCCTCGACGGCCGGGGGAGTGCTCGACGGGCTCACCGTGGTGGTGACGGGCGGGCTCGAGGACTTCACCCGCGACTCGGTCAAGGAGGCGATCATCGCCGCCGGCGGCAAGGCCTCCGGCTCGGTCAGCAAGAAGACCGACTACGTCGTCGTGGGCGAGAACGCCGGCTCGAAGGCCGCCAAGGCCGAGGAGCTCGGGCTGAGGATCCTCAACGAGGAGCAGTTCAAGCAGCTGCTGGAGGGCGGCCCCGACGCGCTGGCCTGAGGTGAGCGCTGGCAGTGACGTGTGCGGGGTCGACACGCCGGTGGAGGCCCCTCGAACGTCACTGCCAGCGGGTCCGTTCGGCCGGCGTCATTCGGTCAGAACGGAGGCGGCGGCGTCCGCGATCGCCTGCGCCACGTCCGGATCCTCGTAGGCGTGCCGGTGAATCGTGTCGTCGGGCGAGCTGCCGGCGGCGCACACGGCATCGCCGGTGATGCACGCCTCCACGGTCCGCTCGCTCAGCTCGCCGAGGTCCGGCCCCGGCCCTAGGCGGCCGCCGCTCCTAGGGACGCCACCGGTCAGCTCCACGTGCTCGAACGGCGAGGAGGGATCGCGCAGCGGACTGCCCACCAGCACGAGCACGTCGACGTGCCGGGCGAGGCGAGGGTCCGCCGCCAGCTCCTCCCGGGCGACCTGCGATCCCTGGCTGAAGCCGACCACGGCGATCTTCGCCTCAGGGCAGTCGGCGGCGACCGACCGCAGGTGGGTGCGGAGCCGCTCACGACCGTCGCCGACGTCCTCGACGTACTCGTCCCAGCTGCCGACGCGGCTCGCGTGCCGGATGGCCGTCGTTCGCACCGCGCCGAGGCCGGGGTCGTCGGCGAGCGCGGCGGAGATCCGCGAGACCTCCGTGCCGAGCCCGTCGTTGGCCTCCAGGGACTGGCCCTGTCCTCGGATGCCCACGATGTCGACGGCCAGGCACCCCGACGGCTTGGCCTCCGAGGGGGTCCCGGAAGACGCCGCGTCACAGCCGGCGAGCACGAAGCAGGCCAGCGCGAGCACCACCGTCCTGCCGAGCATGGCCGCCATCCTCGTCCATCGTGACCGGCGCGGGGCGCGAATGGCCGCCCGACTAGGATGAAATCCATGTCGTCACCCGAGATCTCCCGCGACGATGTCGCCCATCTGGCGAGCCTCGCGCGGATCGAACTGTCCGGCTCCGAACTCGATCGACTGGGTGCCGAGCTGCCCGCGATCCTCGACTACGTCCAGGTGGTCCAGCAGGCCGCCGGCGACGACGTGCCCGCGATGAGCCACCCCGTCCCGGTGACCAACGTCTTCCGTCCCGACGAGGTCCAGCCGAGCCTGACGCCCGACGCTGCCCTCGCCGGAGCCCCCGCCAGCGAGGAGCAGCGCTTCCTCGTCCCCAAGATCCTCGGAGAAGCATGAGCGACCTGACCCGTTCGACCGCGGCCGACCTCGCCGCCGCGCTCGCCGCCGGCACGGTGACCTCCGTCGAGGTCACGCAGCAGCACCTCGACCGCATCGCCGCGGTCGACGGTGAGATCCACGCCTACCTCCACGTCGACGCCGAGGGCGCCCTCGCCACGGCCGCCGAGGTCGACCGCCGCCGTGACGCGGGCGAGTCCGTGCACGACCTCGCCGGCGTGCCGATCGCGGTCAAGGACGTCCTGACCACCACCGGGCTGCCCACCACGTGCGGCTCGAAGATGCTCGAGGGCTGGGTCCCGCCGTACGACGCCACGGTCGTGTCGCGCCTGAAGGCCGCGGGTCTGCCGATCCTGGGCAAGACCAACATGGACGAGTTCGCGATGGGCTCCTCCACCGAGCACTCGGCGTACGGCCCCACCCGCAATCCGTGGGACACCAACCGGATCCCCGGCGGCTCCGGCGGCGGCTCCGCGGCCGCGGTCGCCGCGTTCGAGGCCCCGCTCGCGGTGGGCACCGACACCGGCGGCTCGATCCGCCAGCCAGGCGCCGTCACCGGCACCGTGGGCGTCAAGCCCACCTACGGCGGTGTCTCCCGCTACGGACTGGTCGCGATGGCCAGCAGCCTCGACCAGGCCGGCCCGGTCACCCGCACCGTGCTCGACGCCGCGCTCCTGCACGAGGTCATGGCCGGCCACGACCCGCGCGACTCCACCAGCCTCGACCTCCCGGTCCCGCCGGTCGTGGAGGCCGCGCGTCGCGCCGACGTCTCGGGCCTGCGCGTGGGTGTCATCCGCGAGCTCGCCGGCGAGGGCTTCCAGCCCGGCGTGCGCCAGCGCTTCGAGGAGTCGATCGAGCTGCTGGCGAAGGCCGGCGCCGAGATCGTCGAGGTCTCGTGCCCGAGCTTCGCGCACGGCCTCGCCGCGTACTACCTCGTGATGCCGAGCGAGGTCAGCAGCAACCTCGCCAAGTTCGACGCGATGCGGTACGGCCTGCGGGTCTCGCCGCAGGGCGTGGACGGCCCCAGCGCTGAGCAGGTCATGGCCGCGTCGCGCGACGCCGGCTTCGGCGACGAGGTCAAGCGCCGCATCATCCTGGGCACCTACGCCCTCTCCAGCGGCTACTACGACGCGTACTACGGCTCGGCCCAGAAGGTCCGTACGCTCATCGCGCGCGACTTCGAGGCCGCGTTCGAGCAGGTCGACGTTCTCGCCTCGCCCACCTCGCCGGCCGTCGCGTGGCCGCTGGGGGAGAAGCTCGACGACCCGCTGGCCATGTACGCGCAGGACATCGCGACGATCCCGGCCAACCTCGCGGGCGTGCCCGGAATCTCGCTGCCGATCGGACTGTCCGAAGGCCTCCCGGTGGGCCTGCAGTTCCTCGCACCCGCGATGGCCGACGACCGCCTGTACAACGCCGGTGCCGCGCTGGAGCGGTTCGTCGCCGAGCGCGACGGCAGCCCCTTCGCCGCACTCGCCCCCGAGTTGGAGGTCGCCCGATGAGCACCACCGCCACGAAGCTCGTCCCGTTCGACGAGGCGCTCAGCCGCTACCAGCCGGTGATGGGCCTGGAGGTCCACGTCGAGCTGAACACCGCCTCGAAGATGTTCTGCGGCTGCTCCACCGAGTTCGGCGCCGAGCCCAACACGCAGATCTGCCCCGTGTGCCTGGGCCTGCCCGGCGCGCTGCCGGTGGTGAACGCCAAGGCCGTGGAGTCGGCCATCCGGATCGGCCTCGCGCTGAACTGCGAGATCGCCGAGTGGTGCCGCTTCGCGCGGAAGAACTACTTCTACCCGGACATGCCGAAGAACTTCCAGACGTCGCAGTACGACGAGCCGATTGCGTTCGAGGGCTACGTCGACCTGGACGTCGACGGCGAGACGTACCGCATCGAGATCGAGCGCGCGCACATGGAGGAGGACACGGGCAAGTCGCTGCACGTCGGCGGCAGCACCGGCCGGATCCACGGCGCCGAGTACTCCCTGCTGGACTACAACCGTGCTGGCATCCCGTTGATCGAGGTCGTCACCAAGACGATCGAGGTCCCCGGCGACAAGGCACCGGCCGTGGCCCGCGCCTACGTCAACTACCTGCGTGATCTGATGGTCGCGCTCGACGTCTCCGACGCCCGTATGGACCAGGGCTCGCTGCGCGCCGACGTCAACCTCTCGCTCAAGCCGCTCGACAGCGACACGCTGGGCACCCGCTCGGAGACCAAGAACGTCAACTCGTTCCGGTCGGTCGAGCGCGCCGTGCGCTACGAGATCGGCCGCCACGCCGGCATCCTCGACGCCGGGGGATCGGTCGTGCAGGAGACGCGTCACTTCCACGAGTCCGACGGCTCCACGTCGGCCGGTCGTGAGAAGTCCGACGCCGACGATTACCGCTACTTCCCCGAGCCGGACCTCGCTCCGGTCGCCCCCGACCGCGCCTGGGTCGACCAGCTGCGCGGCACCCTGCCCGAGCCGCCCGCCGAGCGCCGCAAGCGCCTGCAGGCCGAGTGGGGCTTCAGCGACCTCGACATGCGCGACACGGTCGGCGCCGGCGCGCTCGACCTCGTCGCCGAGACCATCGCGGCCGGCGCCACGCCGCAGGCGGCCCGGAAGTGGTGGCTGGGCGAGCTGGCCCGCACCGCCAACGAGCGTGGCACCGACGTCACGGCGCTGTCGATCACGCCGGCCCAGGTCGCGCAGATCCAGGGCCTCATCGACGCCAAGCGGATCAACGACAAGCTGGCCCGTCAGGTCTTCGAGGGGGTGCTGGCCGGCGAGGGTGAGCCCGAGGAGGTCGTCGCCGCCCGCGGCCTCGAGGTCGTCTCCGACGACGGCGCGCTCGGCGACGCCGTGGACCGCGCCATCGCCAACGACCCGGACGCGGCACAGAAGATCCGCGACGGCAAGCAGGCCGCCGCCGGTGCGCTGATCGGGTTCGTGATGAAGGAGATGCGCGGCCAGGCCGACGCCGGCCGCGTCCGCGAGCTGATCCTGGAGAAGCTGTCCTGACGTGAGCTGCTCGACCACCGTTCCGGTGGTCGAGCAGCTCACGTGCCGGTGGTCGAGTAGCACGCGAGCGCAGCGAGCGGCATATCGAGACCACGCCGTTCTGAGTCTTCCCTCACCACAGGGGCATCGTCGTACCGTCGAAGCAGGACCACCGATGGAGGCGACCATGACCGTCCAGGAACTGCCACCCGTCCACGACTGCGCCGTCGAAGGCTGCTCGTACAACGCCGATCACGAGTGCCACGCCGGGGCGATCAACATCACCGGGGCCGAGGCCGGCTGCGGCACGTTCATCGACATCAGCGTCTCCGGTGGCCTGCCCACCGCGACAGCGATGGTCGGCGCGTGCCACCGGACCGACTGCACCCACAACGACGCGCTGGAGTGTCACGCGGACTCGATCCGGGTGGGCCCGGGCGCCGACGTGGCGGACTGCCTGACCTACCAGGTCGCCTGAGCGAACGCGTTCTCCTCGGGAGGCGCCTACCCGGTCCCGGTGCAAGGGTCGAAGCATGACCACTCATGACGACCAGACCCAGACCGTCACGGCGATCATGCGCGACACCCGGATCGCCGTGCTGACCTACGTCTCGCAGGAGGGCGCCCTCGTGTCCACCCCGATGGGCACGCAGGACTTCGAGCACCCCGGCACCACGTGGTTCCTCACCGAGCGCAGCAGCGAGAAGGTGCGAGCGCTCGAGGCGGACCCGCGCGTGAACGTGGCCTACGCGAGCGACTCGGGCTGGGTCTCGCTCAGCGGCACCGCACACGTGGAGCAGAACCGCGGCAAGGTCGAGGACCTCTGGGACGCCTCCGCCGGCGCCTTCATGTCCGGAGGGCCTGATGACGCCGACAACATCGCGCTGCGCATCGACGCCTCGACGGCCGAGTACTGGGAGTCCCCGGGCAAGGTCGCCGCGGCCGTCCAGTTCGTGAAGGGCCTCGTCACCGACTCCCAGCCCGACCTGGGCGACAACGACACCGTCCGGCTCTGACGGGTCCTCCGTCGGACGGACGTCCGAGCGACGGCCGGTCAGTCTGCTTCGTGCGGCTCGTTCGAGTCGGTCAGCGGTGCACCCGGTAGCGCAGGTGGAGCACGCGCTCGCCCTGGATCACCACGTCCGGGTCCTCCAACAGGTGCTGCGCGTCGACCGACCCGAAGTAGCGCTTGCCGGACCCGAACACGACGGGCACGACGTCCATCCGCACCTCGTCGACCAATCCCGCGGCGAGCACCTGGCCGCCGACGTCGCCCGATGCCACCTCGACCCAGCGGTCACCCGCGAGCTCCTGCGCCTTGGCCACCGCTGCCTCGATGCCGTCGACGAAGTGGAACGGCGCGTTGGAGTCCCAGCCCTCGGGCGGCGGCCGGTGCGTCACGACGACCACGTGCTCGATGCCGCTCGGGGGCGTCCCGTCCCAGCCGTCGGTCAGGTCGAAGACGTGGCGGCCGGCGATCGTCACGCCGATCTGGTCCCAGTACGGGCGGACGTAGTCATGGGACGCCTGCGACACCTTGAGGAATCCGCTGTCGTCCAGCGGGACGTCACCGCTGGTCAACCAGTCGAACAGCGGCCCGGGCTCGTCGTTCTCGTCCGCGATGAAGCCGTCCACCGACACCGAGCTGTACATCACGACCTGGCCCATGGCGCTCTCCTCTGGTTGGTGTCCAACCCAACTCGTGCGGCGGTCGTGCGTCAACCAGCGGCGGGAGGGAAGGCGTCGCCTGCCTCTCGCGACTCGCGTCGCCGGCGGAACCAGCCGATCGTCGCGAAGGTCGCCACCGCAAGGAGGGCGGGTGGCGTGGCCTCCTGTGGGTCACGGATGAGATGGACGATTCCTGCGGTGACGACGAACAACCAGCACGCCGCGATGGCGAGTCCAAGTACGAGCGACACCGCCCTCATCACGAACGTGATCGTCCAAGTCACTCCTCATGGTCGCCCAGGAGGGCTCGGAAGTTCACCGAATCGGGACGAGCAGTTCGAGGGCTCCGGACTCGCTCGCTTCTCGGTGTGGTTCGCGTCCCGGTACCTCGACCATATCCGCCGTACGCCGCCGCCATCCTTGTCCCGCGCGCGGTCCAGGCTGGGCCACGCGGTGTTCCCGTGAGGCCCAGCCCGGATGCGACGGGTCCTAGGAGACCCGGGGCTGGAGGCCCGCCGCTTCCTCCGCCGGCGTCTCCTCCCACGTGTGGTCCAGCTCCGGCAGCAGCCGGTCCAGCCACCCCGGCAGCCACCAGTTGGCGTCGCCGAGCAGCTTCATCGTGGCCGGGACGAGCACGAGGCGGACGACGGTCGCGTCGAGGAAGATCGCCGTGGCCAGTCCGACTCCCATCATCTTCACCACCGGGTCGCTGCCCAGGACGAAGCCCGAGAAGACCGCCACCATGATCAGCGCGGCCGCGGTGATGGTGCGCCCGGTCCCGGCGATCCCGGCGATGACCGCGCGGGTGTTGTCGCCGTGGCGCCGGTACTCCTCGCGCACCCGCGACAGCAGGAACACCTCGTAGTCCATCGAGAGCCCGAACAGGATCGCGAACATGAACAGCGGGATGAACGACACGATCGGCACCGTCGACTCCACGCCGATCAGGCTGGCCGCCCAGCCCCACTGGAAGACCATGACGAGCACGCCGTACGCCGCGCCGACGCTCAGCAGGTTCAGCAGGACCGCCTTCAGCGGCACCAGAACCGACCGGAACAGCAGGGTGAGCAGGAGGAACGACAGCACCAGCACGGCAGCCACGAAGCGCGGCATGCGCTCCTGCACCCGCTCGCCGAGGTCGGCGAAGGTGGCGGTCTGACCGCCGACGTGGGCGGCGGCCTCGGTGCCGTCGAGCACCGTCGGGATGACCTCGCTGCGGAGCCTCGCGACGGTCTCCTGGGTGGCCTCGTCCTGGGGCGACGTGGTCGGCTGCGCCACGAGGGTCGCCACGCCCGCGGTGGGATCGATGATCGGCTCGCCGACCGAGGCGATGCCGGGATCGGCCGCCATCGCAGCGGCCAGCGGTGCCACGACGGACACGTCGCGGGAGGTGTCGACCGCGATCACCAGCGGTCCGTTGGCGCCGGGGCCGAACCCGTCGGCGATGAGGTCGTAGGCCCGGCGCTCGGTCCTCGACTCGGGCTTGGTCCCGTCGTCGGGGAAGCCCAGGTTGAGCGCGAGGACGGGCGTGGCCAGGGCGACCATGAGGACCGCTCCGCCGGCGAGGTACGCCTTCGCGTTGCGGGTCACGTGAGCACCCCAGCGGTACCAGCCGGTGCTCGGCTGGTGCGGCCTGCGCCGGCGGCCGTTGATCCGGTGCCCCACCAGTCCGAGCAGTGCCGGCAGCAGGGTGACCGACGCGAGCACCATCACGAGCACCATCGCGGAGATGGCGATTCCACCGCCGGTCACGAACGGGATGCCCGCGACGAGCAGCCCGAGGATCGCCACGACGACCGTGCCGCCGGCGAAGATCACGGCCTGTCCCGCGGTGGCCAGCGCCCGGCCGACCGCCTCGGCGACCGGCATCCCCAGGGCCAGGTTCTCGCGGTGCCGGGTGACCATGAACAGCGCGTAGTCGATGCCGACGCCGAGCCCCACCATGGCCGCGAGCTGCGGGGCCCACGCCGGGATGTCGACCAGGTACGTCACCAGCTTCATCGAGGTGGCGCCGATGACCAGGCCGAACAGCGCCATCCCGATCGGCAGTCCCATCGCCACGAAGGAGCCGAAGGCGATCAGCAGGACGACCATCGCGACCACGATCCCCGCCACCTCGCCGAGCCCGGTCGGCGCCTCCTCGAACGCGAAGAACAGGTCGCCTCCGGTCTCCAGCGTCACCGACGAGTCGTCACGCAGGTCGGCAACGGCGTCCTTGAGGTTCTCCAGGTCGGAGGCGTCGAGGTGCTCGATCCCTGGGTACTGCACGCGCACGAGGGCGATGGTGCCGTCCGGCGAGACGTCGCTGCTGGTCCCGACCACACGGGGGAGTGTCTCGAGAGCGGCCTCGACCGGCGGCAGCTGCGCCGCGGCGTCCTGGGACTCGAGCACGACGTGGGCGGTGACTCCGCCCTCGTCGGCCTGAGCCTTGGCGAGCAGCTCGGCGGCCTGGTGGGAGTCGAGGCCGGGTGCCTCGAAGCTCTCCTCGAGATCGCGCCCGAAGGCGACCGAGGAGGTGACGACGACGACTGCGAGAACGACCCAGGCGCCGATGGCGATCCAGGGTCGAGTGGCAGCGGACCGGCCGAGCCGGTAGAGGAGATTCGACATGCCTCCACGCTGGCCCGGCGGCGAGCGACGCACATCGGGCGCAGGAACGGGGGAGTCCTCGGCCGAAAGGACGAGGAGCGGCTCCTGCTCGAGACCGGTACGAGGAGGGTCGCCGATCCCTAGGCTGAGGAGGTGCTCCCCGCCTTCATCCGCTCGATACTTGCCGAGCCTCGTGCTCCGGACCCGCCGGCGCGGGTCTGGTGGGACTGGGTCCTGGTCGGCGCCCTGCTGGTCACGGCCGCAGGTGAGGCGATCTTTCGCTCCGACGTACCGGTGCGGCCGTTGTCCACGGTGGTCGCGTTCTTGGTGATCCCCGTCCTGCTCTGGCGGCGCACCCATCCACTCCTGGCCACCACGGTCGGCTTCGGCGGCGCGATGGTGCTGCACCTGCCGATGATCCTCGACGGCATCCCCGATGCGGGGCTCTACTCCATGATCGCCGTCCTGCTGTTCCCGTACTCCCTCTACCGCTGGGCTTCCGGCCGCGAGGCCCTGATCGGCACGGCGATCGTCGCCGTGCCGGTCGTCTTCGGTCTCGCGGCCAGCCAGACCCTCGGGGACCTGATCGGTGGCACCACCGTGGTGGTCGCGTCCTTCGCCCTCGGGGCCGCGATGCGCTACCGCGCGGTGGCGCGCCAGCGCGAGGTGCAGCAGGTCCGGACCCTGGAGCGCGGTGAGCTCGCCCGCGAGCTGCACGACACCGTCGCGCACCACGTGTCGGCCATCGCGATCCAGGCCCAGGCAGGACGGGCGGTGGCTGCCACCGACCCGACCCTGGCGGTCGAGGCGCTGGCCGTGATCGAGGCGGAGGCGTCGCGCACCCTGCACGAGATGCGCACGATGGTCCGCGTGCTGCGTGACGGCGCGGGCGCCGACGCGGAGCCGGCCGACTTCGCACCGCAGCGGGGCATCGGCGACCTGGACGAGCTGACCCGGATGAGCCCACTGGTGCAGGTGCACGGCGGAGGCGACCTCGCGGGCCTGCCGCTCCCGGTGGAGGTGGCGGTCTACCGGATCTGTCAGGAGTCGGTCACCAACGCGATCCGGCATGCGCTGAACCCCACGGCGGTCACGGTGGAGGTCACCGGCTACGCCGGCGTCGTACGGTTGCGTGTGCACGATGACGGAGAGTCGGCCCGCCCCGCGAACACCGGGGGCTACGGCCTGCTCGGCATGGCCGAGCGAGCGAAGCTGCTCGGTGGCACGTGTGAGGCCGGCCCGGACCCGGCCGGCGGCTGGACGGTCGAGGCGACCCTGCCGCGTGAGGTGCCCCAGTGACCGGTTCTGCGAGCATCCGCGTGGTGGTCGCCGACGACCAGCTCCTCGTCCGCACCGGGCTCACCATGATCCTCAACGCGCAGCCCGGGATCGAGGTGATCGGCGAGGCGACGGACGGTTACGAGGCGGTGGCCGTGGCACGCGAGCTGCGTCCCGACGTCTGCCTCTTCGACATCCGCATGCCCGGCATCGACGGCGTCGAGGCCACCCGTCAGCTCGCCGGGCCCGGCGTCGAGGACCCCATGGCCATCGTGATCATCACGACCTTCGACCTCGACGAGTACATCCACGGCGCCCTCAAGGCCGGCGCTCGCGGCTTCCTCCTCAAGGACGCCGGCCCCGAACTGCTCGTCCAGGCGATCCACGCGGCCGCGAACGGCGACGCGCTCATCTCACCCGACATCACCCGTCGCCTGCTCACCACGCTGGCCGCGCTGGAGCGGACCTCCGAGCCGGCCCAGCCGATCGAGCCGCTTACCGAACGCGAGGAGGAGGTGCTGCTCACCGTCGCCCGCGGCCGCACCAACGCCGAGATCGCCGATGAGCTGCACATCAGCCTGAGCACGGTGAAGACCCACGTCGGCGCGCTGATGAACAAGCTCGGCGCCCGCAACCGCGTCGAGGTCGCGATGTGGGCCTACGAGACGAAGCGCGTCAAGGGGTAGAGCCGACGACCGTCGCGGTCGGCGAAGTTCGCGCGACCACTGGCGGCGGATTCGGATGGCTCACTGTCCGGAGCGGACGTGCATGCGTTCGCCCTGGGGGCCGAACAGGCCGATCACTTCGGCGGGGATGTCGCCACGGTTGGCGACGACGTGGGGCGTGCGGGTGTCGAACTCCACGACCTCGCCGGGACCGAGGTCGATCTCGCGTCGATCCAGGACAAGGTGTAGTCGACCTGAGAGTACGTAGATCCACTCGTACCCGTCGTGGACCTGAGGTCGGTACGGCTCAGGCGGGTCGTGCGGGGGGATGACGATCTTGAAGGCTTGCACTCCGCCGGGCCGACGCGTCAGGGGAATGAAGGTCCGCCCGTGGCGGACGATCGGCTTCGCGCGCACCCGGGGATCGCCGGTCTCGGGCGCATCGACGAGCTCGTCGAGCGGCACCTGGTGTACCCGAGACAGCGCCAGCAGGAGCTCGAGGGTCGGCTTTCGCTGCCCGGACTCGAGTCGCGAGAGCGTGCTCGTCGAGATGCCCGTGTCGGCGGAGAGATCAGCGAGCGTCGCCCCGCGTGCGGTGCGCAGAGCCCGCAGCCGCGGGCCCACGCCGTCGAGGACGCGACTCGTGTCGTCCGAGAGGTCGGTCATGGGACCACTTTGCCACAACGGCAAGGAATCTTGCCGTGCTTCCGAAGCGGCACCATGCTGGGACCATGACCGACTCACACGACCACGATGACCACCAGCAGGACGCCCCGGACTACTTCGAGCAGCCCGGTTGGGACAAGCGGTACGCCGGGTCCGAGAAGGTCTGGAGCGGCCAGCCCAACCCCCAGCTCGTCGCGGAGGTGAGCGCACTGGCCCCCGGCACTGCGCTGGATCTGGGATGCGGTGAGGGTGGCGACGTCATCTGGCTGGCGCAGCAGGGATGGACCGTCACCGGCGCCGACTTCTCAGCTCAGGGACTTGACCGTGCCGCCCGGCACGCGGAGGAGGCGGGCGTGGCAGACCGAACCAGTTGGTGGCAGGTCGACGCTCGCACGTTCGACGCCGGGAGTCGCCGGTTCGATCTCGTGACCACCCACTTCCTGCACCCCGGAGGCTCGATGGTCGACGTCGTGCGCCGCCTCGCCATGGCGGTCGCGCCCGGTGGACACCTGCTCGTCGTCGGGCACGCCCCGTCGGAGACCTTCGCTCAGCTCAGCGCCGAACAGTTCCGCGCCATGTGGCACGCCGAGGACCTGTTGCCTGCCCTCGACGGCAGCTTTGAGCCGGTGGTGGTCGAGGAACGTCCGCGCGTTGTCGAGCGCGACGGGAAGACCGTCGAGATCGGCGACGCGACACTACTGGTGCGGCGGGTCGGCCTCAACGGCTGACGGCGACGGAGCGCTGGGGCGTCAGCCAGGGTGGTGATGCTCGCGGTACGGCTTGTACAGGCGGTGCAGGAACGCCTCCAGCTCCGCCCTGAGTTCGCCCTCCAGCGACGTGAAGGAGAAGGTCGCCTTGCCGGTGCGCAAGGACCTGAACTCGTCGGAGGAACCCTCGAGCGTCTCCGGCCACGTGTCCACAGCGACGGCGTAGAGGCTCACCTTGCGCGCGCTCCGCTTCACGGCGGCGAAGTAGTCGTGACCGCCAGAGCCGGGCCAGCGCAGTGAGGGCATCCCGTAGATCGTCGCGTCCTCGAGCTCAGCCCGGTAGGGGGCGAGCAACGTCCAGATCCCGTCTTCGACAGCGTCCAGGTCCACCATCGACGCAGTCTATGACCGGATTGCTTGCCGGCGCTCTACTGCTCGAGCGTCATGCGCCGGACGTGAGGTCCCTCGAACTCATAGACGTGAGTCACCTCGGAGCGCTCCAGGACGTTCCCTGCAGGGTCGCGCACGACGAGACGAACGCGTGCTTCGACGGTTCCGTCGGAGCGGTCGCGGATGTGTCGCACGATGGTCATCGGGCGGATCTCCCTCCACTGCCGCTCCCAGTAGTCCCGCACCTCGTCGCGTCCCGACAGCCGGCCGCCCTCCCAGCCGTTCGGCCAGTCGACGTCCGGCGCCATCGCCGCGAGGACGGCGTCGAGATCACGGTCGTTGAACGCCTGGTACAGGGCTCGCAGGCTGTCGGCGTGTCCGGTGGTCATGGGGTTGATGATGGCGTCCCTCACCGTCGAGTGCGAGGCGTATTCGTCCGTCGGGTGGCCGGCGCGCTGCGGGGATCGTCGGGCCAGGAGTGCTTGGGGTAGCGCCCGCGCAGGTCGGCACGGACCCCCGGATAGCCGTTGTCCCAGAAGGACTCCAGGTCTGCCGTGACGGCGGCCGGGCGCCGGGCGGGGGAGAGGAGGTGCAGCAGGATCGGGACCCTGCCGTCCGCGAGACGCGGCACGTCTTTCCAGCCGAAGACCTCCTGCAACCGGACGGCGAGCACCGGCTGCTCCTGGGAGTAGTCGATCCGCACGATCGATCCGCTTGGCACCTCCACCCGCTCGGGAGCCAGCTCGTCGAGTCGGCCCGCTTGCGGCCAGGGCAGCAACGCCCGCAGCGCGCCGACGACGTCGATGCGGCGAAGGTGCTGGGCCGAGCGTACCCGCGCGAGCTGCGGCCCCAGCCACGCCTGGAGGTTCTGCGTCAGCGCCTCGTCGCTCACGTCGGGCCAGGGGTCACCGAGGGCCCGGTGCAGGAAGTCGAGGCGAGCGCGCAGCGCCGTGGCCGCCTCCGACCAGGTGAGAAGGCCGATGCCCTCGCCCTCCAGCGCCTCCCGGATGGCCTCGGTCACGGCCTCCACCGGTGGATCGCTGAGGGGGACGGAGCCGAGCTCGATTGCGCCGAGCAGTGTGCGCCGGCGAGCCAGCACACGCCCGCCGGACCAGCCGACCTCGTCCACCTCGGTCCACAGCGAGCCTGCCGCCTCCAGCGCGAGGTCCTCGGTGAGCGGGGCCGCCGACCGCATGCGGGCCTCCCGCTGCCCGGACCGACGATCCGCATCGGCGACCGCGAGCCACTCCAGGCCGGCCAGGGGGCTCGGATCTCGCTGGTCGAACGCCGCGCCGGTCCCCGACGTCATCAGGTAGCTCGACCCGCCGGAGCGCTTGCGCGCGATCCGGTCCGGGTGGGCGAGGGCGACGACGAGCCCCACCGCCACGTCATCGGTCAGGGCTGGGGCGTGCCCGCCGGCACCCTGATCCTTCGCACCCTGTTCCTTCGCGACGGTCTTCAACCGCTTGACCTGGGTGCGCCACGAGCCTGACCGCTGGCCACCGCGCAGCGCACGGAGCGCCGCCACCAGGTCTCCACCGGGAGCACGAACGTCCTCGCTTAGCATCGCGACGACCTCGGCGGCCCGCTTGGTGCCGACGAGCCCAGCCCCGTCGATCAGCGCCCGTGCGAGCCTGGGGTCGACCGGCACGCCGGCGATGACCCGGCCACGCGGGGTGGCGGTCCCGTCCTCGGTGATCGCGCCCAGGTCCACGAGCACCTGCCGGGCGGCCGACAGAGCGTGCGGCGGCGGCTGGTCGAGGAGCGCCAGCTCGCGGACGTCGTGACTTCCCCAGCACGCCACCTCGAGGGTGAAGGCGGTCAGGTCGGCGGTGGCGATCTCGGGCTCGGGGTGAGGGGCCAGGTGCGCGTGCTCTGCCTTCGACCAGCACCGCAGCACCGCGCCCGGTCCCAGCCGGCCGGCGCGTCCCGCTCGCTGGTCGGCAGCGGCTCGGCTGACGGCGACGGTGACCAGCGAGGCGAGTCCGCGCCGGTGGTCGGTGCGCGGCTCTCGCGAGAATCCGGCATCCACCACGACCCGCACGCCGGGCACCGTCAGCGATGACTCGGCGACCGCGGTCGAGACGATCACGCGGCGACGCGGACCCTCGGTGAGCGCGCGGTCCTGCTCGGCGCTGGACAGGCGACCGTGCAGTGCGTGCACGTCGGCATCCACTCCGGACAGGCGACGGATGGTCGCGTCGACCTCCGCGACACCCGGCACGAAGACGAGGACGTCTCCCTCGTGCTCGGCGAGCGCACGCCGGACGGTCGCGGCGACGTGGTCGTGGAAGGCGGGAGTGATGCCGCGGTCGTCGGTGCGGCGCGACCCCGGCGGCAGCGGGCACCAGACCGTGTCCACCGGGTGCAGTGCACCCGGGACGGTGATCACGGGTGCGGGCCCGTTGCCGCCGAGCAGCGCGGCCGTGCGCTCGGCCTCGATGGTGGCGGACATCGCCACCAGGGCCAGGTCCTCACGGAGGTTCGCCCGGATGTCGATCAGCAGCGCCAGGGTCAGGTCGGCATCGAGGTGGCGCTCGTGCACCTCGTCGAGGACGACGGCGCCAACGCCCGCGAGCTCGGGATCGTGCTGGATCCGCCGGAGCAGCAGTCCGGTGGTGACCACCTCGACCCGCGTGCGTCGACTGGTGCGCCGGTCCCCGCGCACGGAGTACCCGACCGTCTCGCCGACCGGTTCACCCAGCAGGCTCGCCAGCCGCCGGGCAGCGGCGCGCGCCGCGATGCGACTGGGCTGCGTGACGACGACCCGTCCGGACACGACGCCGGCGACCGCGGGCGGGACCAAGGTCGTCTTGCCGGTGCCGGGCGGCGCATGGACCACCGCGACGCCACGGCTGCGGAGCGCCTCGTCGAGTGCGGCCAGGCCCGCCGTGACCGGGAGGTCGGGCGGTGCGGCGAGCAGGCTGCGCAGCGGGTCGGACACTCCTGCAGTCTGCCCGACGTGCCGCTTCCCACCCCGTCGCGGACGCATCTTCACGGAGGCAGCGGGTACAGAGACCACGTGACTGACACCAACCACGGCTGTCTCGAGACGATCGGCGCGCATGCGCCGGAAGCAGCCGACGGACAGGCGACGCTGACCATGGACGTCGATGACCGGCATCTCAACGCCGCCGGCACCGTTCACGGCGGATTGCTCGCCACCCTGGTCGACACGACGATGGGCGCAGCGATCCTCAGCCTCGTGGAGGACGAGACGCCTGCCACGAGTCAGCTCACGGTCACTTATCTCCGCCCCGGCAAGCCGGGCCGGCTCACGGTCACCTCGAAGGTTCGCAAGCGCGGTGACAGGCTCACCATCTGCGAGTCCGAGGTGGAGCAGGATGGGAAGTCGCTGGTGCACGCGCTGGCGACCTTCGCGCTGACGGAGAGCTGACCCGTCGGCAAGCAGCGAGATGCTGCAAGCTCACATCGTTCGGCCGCCTCGATAGAGGTCGCGCTCGTGAACAGCCCAGGCGGTTCCTTCGGCGGAGACGATGTAGTGCGTCGTCGCTGAGAGGAAGCGGTGTGCCTGCCGCTGGGAGATGGGCAGACCGGTCAGCGTCCTGACCTCGGCAAGAAGTGAGTCCCGTGCAGACCGGGTTTCGCGGCTCTCTCGCCAGATCTTGATGGACGCGACGAGCGCCCCGATCGCCGCCACGGCGAGAGCGACGAGCGTGACGATCTGCCCCCGCGAAGACCAACTGTTGTCGGCGACGACGGACGTCGCGAGAAGCACCAGAGCTCCGACGCCGAAGCAGAGAACGCTTGCGCACCACCACGCCCACAGCTCGGGCGAAGCGATGGGCGGCATGGCCGGGACGGTCATACCCGTCGGGGCGAGGTCGAAAGTCCTTTCGTCGCTCCGAACGCGGAGCGTTCTATCAGTTCCGACTTCAAAGAACGTTCCCCGCTCGAAGTCGAAGTCGATTCCTCCGGCGAAGCCCGCGTGCCAACTCGGACCGGACAACATGACGCAAGTGTCCACGGTCGAGGAGTGTCTCGTCTGAGCATCTGCGGAACGAGGCCGAAATGCGATCTGATCGAGGCCGTGTCAGTCGCCGCGGCTCGGACTATTCATCAGCCGATCTTCGGTGGTGCCTCAGCCCGCAAGTTCACGCAAGCGCCGGCCACAAACTTCGCAGTCATTGGCCTTCGAACCGAAGAACGGACTGCGATAGACGTCAATCTCGCTCCCGGGGAGCCCACAGAGAGTCCCCTCTCCGTGCACACCATGTCGGATCTCCGAGTATCCGGTGCCCGTGCGTACGAAGCAGGCGGCGGTCCACGGGCCGTCCTCGTCGATGATGATGCCGTTCTTCCTGACGATCACCCTCGGACTGTACTTCTCATCCAGCAAGTTCAAAGCGCCCTGAGCAGTACTTCGGAGCGGACTTTGAGTGCGTTAGGTCTGCGCTTCACGAGACTGCGAGTGCCGAGTTGCTTGACCCGCTCGTCGGGATTGAGGTGGTCCGTCTACCAGCGTGAGCCGGGATGGGGGAGCGGACTGCAGCACTCACGACGCCACCTGGCCGAGAGTGAGCCGTGCCGTCACGGGTACACGATCACCATGAGCCTCTCCATCGGATGCACCCTCATGTGCGAGCAGTCCCCGCCCACGAAGCTGGTGAAGTACGCCCAGAAGGCCGAGGAGGTGGGGTTCCCGTTCGCCGTCATGAGCGACCACTTCAACCCGTGGCTCGACGAGCAGGGTCACAGCCCGAACGCGTGGGTGACCCTTGGCGCCGTCGCCAACGCGACGCAGACGCTGGAGCTGATGACCTACGTGACGTGCCCGATCGGGCGCTATCACCCGACGGTCGTGGCGCAGCAGGCCGCGACGCTCGGCGTCCTGAGTGGGGGCCGCTTCTCACTCGGTCTCGGCGCGGGGGAGAACCTCAACGAGCACGTCGTCGGCGAGGGCTGGGATCCGGTCAACGTTCGTCACGAGCGGTTCGCCGAGGCGCTCCAGATCATCAGCGAGCTCCTCGAGGGCGGCTACGTCAACTTCGTCGGCGACCACTACCGGGTCGACTCCGCGAAGCTCTGGGACCTGCCGGGGACGCGCGTGCCCATCGGCGTCGCGGTCAGTGGCCCCCAGTCGATCGAGATCGCCGCTCCCTGGGCCGACTTCATGATCGCGGTCGAGCCCGACGGCGATGCGGTCAAGAACTTCGACGAGGCGACCGCCGCGAAGAAGCCGGCACGCAAGGTTGGTCAGCTGCCGATCTCGTGGGACTCCGACCAGGACAAGGCGCTGACCCGAGCCCACGAGCAGTTCCGCTGGTTCGCCGGCGGGTGGAAGGTCAACGCCGAGCTGCCCGGCCCCTCGGCGTTCGACGCGGCGAGCCAGTTCGTGCGCCCCGAGGACGTCGCTGAGCAGATGGCTTGCGGCAACGACATCGATGCCGTGATCGAGGCCGTCCGGCCGTTCGCCGACGCTGGGTTCACCGACCTCGCGCTGTTGCAGATTGGCGATGAGGGTCAGGACCAGTTCTTCGAGGCTGCGCCCGACATCCTGGCTGCGATGAAAGCGGAGTTCGGCGACTGATCGGCTCGGCTAGTCGGGCCGATGCACGTTGTTCTGACGCGATCGCGATTCATGGAAGCGACGCGTGCAGCGGCATTTGCGGCGGAATGACGCACTCATCACGGCAACTCCGGACGTGCGGCTTTGAAGGCCTTCCAAGGGGAAATGTGCTTCAGAGGAAGCTGAGCTGTCCAACTTCAGCCCGTCTAACCGTCAGGGTCGAATCCTGCAAGGTGAAGTCGAGGAGTAGTCCGCTGTCTAGAACGGCAGCGACCCCAGCGTGGTCGCGCGCGGACACGACTCCGAAGACGCTGCCGTTGTCCGCTCGCACTTGGAGCTCGCCAGAATCCGCCGTTGGCACAACGGTCACGGAAACCGCTGTCGCTTCAGCGGTGCCGGCGAGTTGGACCTGTGCCGTGGTCGTTCCTGTGGACATCATCTCGCCCAGTTTGTGCCGATCGTCGCCTTGAACGAACTGAAGGAGGTCGAGCACGTCGGTCGGTGTCGCACCGAGCTCGGCCCGCCAGCCTTGGATGTGCATTTCGCTCAGGTACTCACGTAGGCCCGCCTCGTCGAGGCCAGTGTCCTCTGCAATGCGTCCGAGGTCTCTGGCCAGGGACCGGCTCTTGACGTCTCGGATGAGCAGCTCGACGGCCAACTGTGTGTCCACCCCATAGCGAAGGTGCGAGGCCAGAGTCGGCAGAAGTTCGCCGGTACTGAAACGCGACGTCAGGATCTCGTTTGCTTGGGCTACCACTAGGCCGACCGTCCATGACAGGAAGTGCTGGACTCCTTCGCTGATACCGTCGACCGTTTGCTCGAGCCTGAACGCAGGATCGGGCACCATCGACAGGTGATCGTTGGCGAGGGCTGTGAGGTCGTGGCCGGCGATCCAGTCGCGGACGATGGCCTCGGGAGGCAGGCTGATGGTTCGTCCGCGGGGACTCAGCCGGAACTGCCACGACCGGCCGACTTCAGGCAGGGCAAGAAATTGCGCGTAGACGTTCTGCTCGGCCAACAGGTCGAGCGTGTCGTCGAGACCGAGCGTGTGGGCGACGCCACGCGCTTGGACTTGATCGGCCAGCGCGGTCGCGACCGCTTCGATTGCCGCTGCCGAGCCGAGGCTTGTGCCAGCCTGGGCCCACCGTCGGCGGGACTCGACCGGAGTCTGTGCGTAACGAGTTGCGACAAGCTCCGCAAGATTCAGCCACCGCTGCTTCAGGTCGTCAGACAACTGCGTGAACGCGAAAAGCCGACCGATGAGCTCGTGCCAGGTGTGAGTGGCGTTCAGGCTTGGCACCAGCTCAAGCGTGTGCAGGATGAACCACACGTAGTTGACAAAACCGCCGGCGGCTCGGTCGGGTGGGAGCCGGAGGATCGCGTCCTGGGTCTGAGCGACCAAGACCTCTGCTTCTGCCAGCGCGGCGAGCCCGAAGTCGGTGGCAAGGGTCGAGTGGACTTCTAGATCGTCCGGCTCGGGGGTCAGTTTGGCGAAGTCTGACGGTTCGAGGTTCTTCTGGAGGGCCAAGACAATCCAGCCTTCGGATTCCTTCCCAGCTCTGCCGGCCCTCCCGACCGCGTTGAGCAGTTGGGCGGGGGTCATCCGCTGCCCAGGGTCCTGCCCTTCGTACTCGGTCGTTGCGATCATCACGGTGCGAACCGGAAGGTTTACCCCGTCGGTCAGCGTAGAGGTCGCAACGACCGCTTTCAGGGTTTCGTTGCGGATCCCGTCCTCGACTGCCTCCTGGACCTCGACCGGCAAGCCAGCATGGTGGTACGCGACGCCCTTTCGGACGGTGCCGATCAGAGGATGGTCGTTCCCCAGGCGTGCTGCCAGCGCGTCGGCCAGGCCTTGCGCTCGCGGCTCGTCTTCGAGTTCGGCTGCCATCACCTTTGCTGCATCGCGCGCAGTGGCTCGCTGCGTTACCACCATCAGAAGGCTGCCCGCCTGAAGAAGCAGGGTCGCCGTTCTCGCGCTGGTCGCATATGAGGGTGAGGTCTTGTTCTTGCCGGTGACGCGCGTGTGGTCGGCTCGAATGAACAGTTGGCCGATCGGCGTGGATTTTGCGGTCACCAGGTGCTGCTCGGTCGCGCTGGTCGGGCGGACCGCCAACCGGGCGCGCAGGTCGTAGCGAGTCTGGTCGGAGCCGCCACGGATGGGGAAGACCTTGCGGCTGCTTTCGATCTTGTCTGTCGTCGCTAGGACGTGAAGGCGGCGCGGAGCACGCCAATCATCGGTAAACAGAACCTCGGCGGTGTCCGAGGCTGCCCACGCAGCTAGCGACGCGGCGTTGCCCATAACGCCCGAGAGCAGAATGAGTCGGGCTCCGCTCGCGTCGAGCATCGACAGTAGGCCTTCAAGGAGGAGGCCTCGCCCGCCGGAGGCAGCGATCAGGTGAACCTCGTCGATGATGAACAGACTGAACCGACTCAACACGTCGTTCGGTGACTGCCGCAGCGCGTTCATGAGGCGTTCGGGGGTCATCACCTCGACTCTGGGGAGCGTGCCGCCGCCCTCGGACATGTGCGACTCCGGGGCGAGACCGAACCCGTCGGGAAGGTCGGCGCCGAGGTTGCGGTCCAGGTACCGGAGCCGGGACCTCAGGGCTTGCCGAATCTCGCGGCCCAGACTGCGCAGCGGAGTCACGTAGCAAACGTCGCCGGCGCTTTGAGCCGTGTGGGCGCAGATGATGAGTTGAGCCAGAAGTGTCTTCCCGGCGCTTGTCGGCACCGATACCAGCAGCCGGCTCGTGCTCTGGGCCAAGGGGCTCATCGTTGGGTGGGCGACCAGGCTTCGTTGCGGCGGCCACAGCGTCAGTACCGGCTGCTTGTCAAGCGTGAACGCTTGCTTGACCGCGTCCGGAACATCTGGAGGTAGGGCGGCCCAGATGCTGCTGACCCTCAGATCGTCTGCCAGCGTAAGGAGGTGCGCGGCAACCCACCGCGTGTCGAGGTCGGTGAGTCCGACTGCCATGTCGACGACAAGCCGGAGGTGCTGACGGGCCGAGCCGAGCGCCTCGAGGTCTCCTTCACGCAAGTAACGGGCGAGGTCTGCAACTCCTCGCAGGATCCGCTGGGTGGAGCCGAATACGGTTCCGTCCAGGTCGGCGAGCTCGGCGCCGCGTGTGACCGTGGAGGCCTCCTCAGCCCAGGCTCGGAGGCTCTGGTTGAGCACGGCCATGTCGAGTCCGAGGAATAGGATGCCCGCGTGCAGCGCAACTTCGGCGCTTTCGGTGAATCCGGGCGTCTGCTGCAGGTCGCGGTCGAGCCTTCTCCGAATCGCGCCTGCGTTGGGGCTCTCGTCCGCGCGGTGGTACCCGACCTGGGCTGCGAACGCAGTAGTGAGCCGATCGCGGTCGGTTGAGGTCGGGTCTTCGAGGAGCAGGTCGAGGACGTGGGCGCTCACTGCGAACGCGCGTCGGCGCTGCTCGAGCGCGTACCGCGCCGACGCTGCTGTCGAGGCGATTCCGTGCAGGTACCAAGCTGACCTCCTCACCGGCTGAAGGTCCGTCCTGAAACCGTCAGTGGTCACGCCGATGACAAGTTCGATCTCGAGCGCGGCGATGAGGTCGGTCAGCTCTCCAACGGTGGGTAGTTGGCTCAGGCCGGCGTCACCGAAGGCGCCTGCGAGGTGTTCTTCGGCTAGAGCGCGGTCCACGCGTACCTCCGGACTGTTTCGGCCAGCTCTTCGTAGCAGTCGATGCTTGTCGCCAGACCACGAAGCTGGCCGGGCTTGTCGAGCAGCGGGAACTTGCCTGCCATCTTCTTGAACGGCTTGCTTGGCAGGGGTTGATGCGTTGCCAGGGTTACGCCGACGCCCGCTATGGCGCCCCCTTCTGTCCAGGCGTCGGGAATCTCGGCGATGAAACCGTTCAGTTCCTCGGCGCCATCGCCGGTCGCTGGCGCGTACGCCCCAACGATCTTGGCGACGTAGACCGGACCGTTCTTATCGAGTTGTTCGTAGGCCTTCCTTAGGCTTTTCGAGAGTGGACCATTCCCGGTGTTCTTCTTACTCTCCCAAAGCCTGAACCGGAGCTCGCTGTTCGCACTCTCGTAGATGCTGTAACCATCCCCCCCGGAGTCGGTGACGCCGCCCTTGGGCGCCGGTTGGTCCCGAACGGCGGGGTTGTCCCTGGTGAGGAGGTGCCACAGCCACTCGCCGATGTACCCGTGAAGGTGGTCTTTGCTCTTCTCGGCATCGGGAAGGCCGAAAACAGGCTCCACGAACGCGCCGATGGTTCGCCTGTCCGAATCGGCGAGGCGGGTGCCGGCGAGAGTGTTGTCGCGCCAAAGCTTGTAAAGGTGGATGGCCGGCCCGAACCGCGCCTTCATCAAGTTGTCGATGAGCACCCAGGCGAGCGCGCCGATCTCCTCCCTGCTTAGCGAGACGCTGACGTGCGAGCTCCACTCGCACTTGCCCGAAGCCGGGGTCCCATCGTGCGACGCCCGCGGCACGTAGTCCCCGACAGTCAATTTCGACTGGGCTAGCGTGTACTGATCCGATTCCTCGGGTGTCGGCACAGGTGGCAACCCCACGGCGCTTGCGGGAATTGGCGAGGTCGTCATTGGGCAATCATCCCGCAGCTGCCTGGTCCTGTGCGCACGATTGGGTCTAGTCGAGGCCAGCAGGCCAGCGGCCATCCAGTGGTTCGGCATTTTCGCTTCAGGTCCGTAGGCATCGGTGTTCGGTGTGTATCGGTGGCCGCTCGACGTCGCGGGAGGCCGGGTCCGTGTGAACTGAGCCCGGGTCTCGAACTGATCCGAAGTGCCCGCGTCATAGCGGGCGGAGGAACGCAGGACGTTCACACTCCGGCGACGTAGGCGGTGAGGAAGTGGACGCCGTGGCGGTCGAGGTTTCCGCGGGCTCGGTCGTAGTGCTCGGTCGTGCGTGGGTCTGCGTGGCGCGCCAAGATCTGCGCGTCGCGGAGCGGGACGCCGGCGTCGAGGGCGTTGGTGATGGCGGCGTGACGCAGCGAGTGCGGGCTGATGTGTCGCGGGATGCCCGCGACCTTGGCGATCCTCACGACCATCCGGTAGACGTCTCGGCGGTCGATCGGATTCCCCGTGCTGGGTCTCAGGACGAGCGGCCCCTCGGATCGCTGTCCTCGGCAGGCCTCAAGGACACGCAGCACTGGGATCGTGATCGGCATGGTGGCAGGCTTGTTGCCCTTGCCGACCAGGCGCAGAACCCGGTGACCGCGCAGCGTGTCGGCGTAATCCTCTATGCGCACCGCGGCCGCTTCGGATGCGCGCAGGGCGTTGATGCCGAGAAGGAACGCGAGCGCCCCGTGGTGCACCGTGAGAGTCTGGGCGACCTGGAGGAAGCGGATGAGCTCGAGCCGGTCGAGTCCTTGAGTGCGGGACTCGTCGTGCTGAATCTTGGGAAGGCGTGCGTAGATGGCCGGGTCGGCTGCGATCAGGCCGTCGATGTGTGCGAACCGGAAGAAGCCGCGGACGCCGTGCATCATCGTGACGACCGAGGAGTCCATCAGGCCGGTTTCGCCGAGCTGGTAGATGTACAGCTCGACGTGGGCACGCTGGATCTCGAGGAGTGGATCCAGTCCGTTGTTCTCGCACCACGTGAACCAGCGCCGGAGCTGGTAGGCGTAGAGCTTGTGCGTGCGTCCCGAGTATCGGGCGAGGAAGGAGACGGCTGCGAGCTGAGCAGGGGTCATGGTGATGGGCTGAAACGGGAAGACGGTCGAGTCGGACATGGAACGCTCCACGCGGCGGCTGGCTTCGCTCAGCCCGCCCGCCGCCAACGCGCCGAGCTTCTGGGTGCGCGACGCTAGTCCGGCGCCGGACTCAGCGCCTCCGCAGGCGGCGGGATGACGCGCTGGGGACCAAGTGGCAGAGTCCGACCGGCCAGAATCGTCTGCTTTCTCACGATGCGCGCCTATAGGTTCTACGGG
Organism: Aeromicrobium sp. JP4; assembly: GCF_054957925.1. Lineage (NCBI taxonomy): Bacteria > Bacillati > Actinomycetota > Actinomycetes > Propionibacteriales > Nocardioidaceae > Aeromicrobium > Aeromicrobium sp. JP4. Next base: position 903,497 of record NZ_CM143290.1, on the reverse strand, counting down.
TGGAGCATTTCGAACTCGATCTCGTCACACTCACGCGCGACATAGCCAAAGCCGTGCCGACCGTAGAACGAGTCGCGCTGTTCGGGAGTAGGAAGTACCCAGGCAAGGTCAGGTCTGACCTTGACCTCCTTGTCACCGGACCGACTAGTGGAGACGTCTTGGTCGCGTTTCGGGAGTCGCATCGTCACTACGCCCCGCTAGATCTTTGGCTCGAGCACTCCGGATCCGCATTTAGTGTCGTGAATGGAAGCATGTTGAAGACTGCGGACCTCGACGTGATCGAGCTATATCCGCACCTGGATTCCGTCAGGTTGGCCGGTCTCGGGCGACAACGGTTCCGTGCTGATATCAACTACGTGATGTCCATGGCGCCTGCGCCAAGCGCGGTGGTCCCTTTGCGTGGTGACAACCTCGGGGTCGCGAGGCGCCTGCCGGCGCTCCTTGAGAAGGACCTGCTTGTTGCCGCTGAGAGCGTTGTCGAGGTCCTCGAGCACGGCCTGCAAGCGGCCCTAAGAATGCGATCCGACGGCAACGCGAAACGCGGAAAGGGCACCCATGTGACAATTTCCGTGGAATACGATCTCCAGAATCTGACTGAACTTGTGCTGTCTCCATTCCTGCAGGTCGAGCGAGAGCCATTCGTTGTGAAAGTTGCTGGAGCCAAGCGCTCCGCAGACTTCGGTCTGGCTGATAACAAAGTCGTACTCGAGCTGAAGTTCGCAAAGGATGGCTCCGAGCTCACTAGTCAGTTAAAGGACGCGCATGCAGTCCTACGGGAGTACCTGAAGCACCCTGGTGTTGAACTCGCGATCGGGATCATGGGGATTGCAGGCGATGTCGATGCCGACATCAACGCGATCGAGTCTTGGACTGAGAACATCGGCGAACGTAGCGCAATCGTCCGCGTGGTGCGCGTACCCATCGAGGTAATGCGTAGGTTCGGGACTTAGCGCGGTAGCGGCGGATTGACGTGCATGGCTGCGCACGGGAGCCGCTGTGCGAGTTCGCAGGCGTGAGCTTTCACCTCATCGATCTGGCTGTGCAGTCTGGTCTGGGACAGGATGCCGCCTGACAAGCCGCAGCCAATGTTGTAGAGGGTCGAACCGACCGAAGGGCTGACATCTGTCATACGCACCACTCCCTTCGTCGTCCTTGCTGCTCTCGCAATACGGTTCTTGAATCCGTTTAGGAGGTCGAGAAGCAGAAGTGCGGCAACCAGAAGCACAGAGGCGACGACTCCACTGGAGTCGAACCAGCAGCCAGACCCAAGCCAGACTGCACGGCCGTCCTCGAGCTTAGCGCTGAGCGCCTCTCGACGGCATGCGTTTGCGGTTTGCCACACGGCGACGAGTTGGCGTCTCCTGCCGCTGCCCGGAGGGCTGCACGGCCGCTTGCGGGACGCTACACGCCGGCGGATACACGTCGACGGGCTTGCAGCATGCTTGACCGAAGTTGAAGCGCTCGAGAAACCACGGGCCGCTGGCGCCGCTTATCTCGAACCCGAGCATTTGAGCCATCGGGACCCTAGACTCCGTCGCATGAGGAAGGCATGCCGCTATGGCGGATGGTGAAGTTCGCCTCCAGATTCAGGGGCGGCACGGCACTATCGATCCGCGCGCGCTCCAGAAGGCCGTAACCGGACTAATCGAACTCCTAGAGTCAGCAGGCATCGAGTCCTGGGTCATCACCGACCTTCACGCAGGAAGCGTTGACCTCACGGTCGCACCAGCCGGTGCGGATCCGGAGCTTGCCGACAAGTTCCGGACGATCGTGCAGGGCATCGACATCTTTGAGTCTCAGGAAGCTCTTCCTGCCAATTGGAACCTCGGCATGGTCAACGGCCTAATCACTACCGGTGAAGCCGACGACACGGCAGGAGCTGAGGGGATCGCACTCAGCTTTGGCGACCTCACACCGCGCGTAGTCTCGCCTGCCGTCCGCGCCAATGCGAAGAACGTGGCCCACCGAACGCACGTCAGCATCGGGTCAGTTCGGGGTCGCGTCCACCGCTGGGTGTCCAAGAAGGGGACTCGCGAGGTGAGTCTCATCGATGACGCCTCTCAGCGCACTGTGCGCGTGACCTTCCGAGCGAACATGGAGGACCGCGTCCGCGCGGCCGTGGGCGAGGAAATTCGGGCTTGGGGCGAACTGCGGCGCGACCTCGACGGTCACAAATCCTCACTCAAACTGGATGACTTCGAGACACTCACCCACAGCAGACGCCCCGACTCTGTGGACGAGATCGTCGGACTATTTGGCAGCGACTGGACAGACGGCCAGGACTCCGTCTCTTGGATAAGGAGCCAGCGCGATGGCGAATGAGTCTCGAGTCGCAATAGATGCCTGCGTATTCGTCAACATCATCACCAAGGGCGCAACGGACGACGTGTCCTGGTTGAAGTTCAGTAAGCGAGTCGTCAACAGGGCTCTTGAAGGCAAGTACCGCCTCGTAGTTCCGACGCTCGTCATCGCCGAGGTTGCAGGCAACGGGAAGGTTCGTGGCGACCACCTGCGTCGCAACGAACGAAGCGTCCACGTTGCTGCGTTTCGTGATTGGCTAGAGAAGGCGCGGTTCCTAGAGGTTGAGTTGGACGGCCACACCGCTCGCCTCGCCGCTGATCTCGCGATTGCAAATCAATTGAAGGGCGGCGACGCGTCCGTACTCGCCTGCGCTCTCGCCGCCAAGGCCGACGTTCTGTACACGTGGGACGACGATTTGCTGAAACTCCGAGACACTGCCGGGATATCCATCCAGCGGCCGAGCGTCCTTGAGGACGACAGTTTGACTGAAACCATCGACACGATGGAAGAAGCTAAGGCATCAGTCGGAGGCAACTGAAGTTCGGGCCGCGTTCATCGTGGCACCGCTCAGGAGGCGTCGTCTTACCAACAGCCTCAATTTGGGACGTGCCATTTTTAACGACCTCGACACTGAACCCGCGTCCATAACCCAGAGTCTGTCCGCGTGGGCCTTGAGCCGCAGAGAAAGCAACATCGGCGGCGCAGACAACTCGGGGAGGGGCTTCGGTTGGTCGCCGCCTCGTCAGCATCCACAACTGCCTACTGGAATTTTGCGCACATGCGTCTATGTGGGCGGAATGACCAGACTCAGCTGAGAGTTCCCGGCGGCCCCAGAGCCATGTCCGCCCCCACGCCATAGAGTCGAACCGTGGAGCAGACGCGCGCGGTCGACCTCGTTCTCGAGGGCGGGGGAGTCAAGGGGATCGCCCTCGTGGGCGCCGCGACGGCGCTGGCTGAGCACGGCTACACGTTCGCCCGGATCGGCGGGTCGTCGGCCGGGGCGATGGTCGGCGCCGTGATGGCGGCGATGCAGCACGCGGGGGAGCCGTTCAGTCGCGTCGACGACATCATGCGCACGATCGACTACAGCGCCTTCCTCGACCGTCGCAAGCGCGGCGCGATGCTGGGGTGGTGGCCGCGGGCCGCCGACGCGTGGGGCGTGATGTTCCACCTCGGGGCGCATCCCGGTCGCCACATGGAGCAGTGGCTGAAGGGCGTCCTGGGCGATCTCGGGGTGCGCACCTTCGGCGACCTCTACTTCGACGACCCGGGCAGCGCGCTGCCGCAGGGTCAGTCCTACCGCCTCGTTGTCACCGCGAGCGACCTCTCCCGCCAGCGGGCCATGTTCCTGCCGTGGGACCTGCCGGCCCACGGCCACGACCCCGACGAGTACTCGGTGGCGCGGGCCGTGCGGGCCTCGGCAGCCATCCCGTTCCTGTTCGAGCCGGTCCGGTTGAAGTCGAAGTACGGCACCCTGACGCTGGCCGACGGCTCGCTCCTGCGCAGCTACCCGATCGAATTGTTCGACCGACGCGACGGGCTGCCGAGCCGCTGGCCCACCCTCGGCGTGCGGCTCAGTTCGCCGGCGGGGGAGCGGGCGAAGGCCAAGCCCGTCACGTCTCCACTGTCGTTGCTGACGAACCTGATCTTCACCACGGTCGACTCCACCCAGGTGCGCCACGTCAGCGACCCGGCCGCGATCGACCGCAGCATCTTCGCCAAGCCGAAGGGCGTGCGCTGGACCGACTTCGACCTCACCCCCGAGCAGCGCACGAGCCTGTTCGAGTCCGGCCACAAGGCGGCCACCGCGTGGGTCGAACGGAACCCGTCCGGGCCGCCGGTTCCCGAACCCGTCGAGGCCGCGGACGTCATCCCGTCGTGGCGCCCCGAGCCCATCGAGTGAAGTCAAGGGCTTCATTTCTCGATAATGAAGGTATATGCTTCATTCCATGGAAATGAAGGTGTCACCTTCACAGACCGTGGCGCTGATCGGTGACCTCGTGGCCTCACGGCAGGCCCCCTCGCGCGCTAAAGCGCAGGAGCGCCTCATCGACGCCCTGGCCGCCGCGGCCGAGCTCGTCCCATCGGAGCAGCGGCCCGCGCCCACGATCGGCGACGAGTTCCAGTCCACCCACGCCACGGTGCACGACGCGCTGCTCACCGCACTCGTCGTGCGGCTCGCGCTCCCGGAGGAGATGGACGCCCGCGTGGGCATCGGCGTCGGCGCCTTCGAAGTCGTCGGTCGCTCCGAGTACGGTCTCACCCAGGACGGCCCGGCCTGGTGGAACGCGCGCGACGCGATCGGCGAGGTCGAGCAGCGTGTCGCGCGCCAGTCGGGGCTGCGCACGTGGGTGCATGAAGGGGGAACCGTGAACGCGTATCTGATGGCTCGCGACCAGGTGGTCAGCGGGTTCGACGGCCGACAGCGCCGGCTGGCGCTGGGACTGCTCCAGGGCCGCACCCAGCGCGAGCTCGCCGCGGCCGAGGGCATCTCTGCCTCCGCCGTCTCCCAGTCGCTGCGCCGCAGCGGTGCCCTGGCCGTCGTCGACGGTGTGGAGCTGGTGCGCTGATGGCCCTCCTCGCACTCGTGCTGCTCGCGATCTGCCTCGCCGAGTACCTACGCCACGTCGACCGTCTGTGGGTGGTCGTCGTCGAGGTCGTCGCCATGGTCGCGATCGTCATCCTCGCGGCGTACGGACTCGGCTACGGGCCGGGCGCCGGCTGGCTGCCCGCGGTCGTCGGCCTCTGGTGGGCCAGCGCCCGCACGGTTCCCTCGTGGCGGATCCCCGGCATGGTCGTCTCCGGCATCGGCGCGCTGCTGGCGCTCATCGCCTCGCCCGCGATCGACCGCGACGTGCCCCCGATGCTCGACTGGTACGAGGACCTCGACGTGCCTGCGCTGGCCGAGGTCAGCCTCGACGAGATGGTCCTGGCAGTCGTCACCGCCGTGGCGATGATCGGCCCGGCCAACGCCGTGGTGCGCGAGGTCCTCGACCGCGTCGGTCGCGGCCTGCTGGCCGAGGAGCGCCGGCTCAAGGGTGGCCGCGTCATCGGCCCGCTCGAGCGCGTGCTCGTCTTCGGCTTCGCGATCGGCGGCAACTACGGGGGAGTGGCGGCGATCCTCGCCGCCAAGGGCATCCTGCGCTTCCCCGAGATCTCCAAGGACGAGGGCGACGGGTCGCGGGCCGAGTACGTGCTCGTCGGCAGCTTCGTCAGCTGGTTCCTCGCGCTCGCGCTCGTGCCGCTGTTCTGACCCCGGGACGGCGTGCTCACCGCCGGTCGTACGATTCCGGTATGGCCGAGACCCCCGACACGCCCGACATCGACATCAAGCCGCGCAGCCGCGACGTCACCGACGGCCTGGAGAAGACCGCCGCGCGCGGGATGCTCCGCGCGGTCGGCATGGGGGACGACGACTGGGTGAAGCCCCAGATCGGCGTCGCGTCCAGCTGGAACGAGATCACCCCGTGCAACCTCTCGCTCGACCGGCTCGCCAAGGCCGTCAAGGAGGGTGTGCACACCGGCGGCGGCTACCCGCTCGAGTTCGGCACGATCAGCGTCTCCGACGGCATCAGCATGGGCCACGAGGGCATGCACTTCTCCCTCGTCAGCCGTGAGGTCATCGCCGACTCGGTCGAGGTCGTCATGTCGGCCGAGCGCCTCGACGGCTCGGTGCTGCTCGCCGGCTGCGACAAGAGCCTGCCCGGCATGCTCATGGCCGCCGCGCGCCTCGACCTCTCCAGCGTCTTCCTCTACGCCGGCTCCACCCTGCCGGGCAACGTCGACGGCAAGGACGTCACGATCATCGACGCCTTCGAGGCCGTCGGCGCCTGCATGAAGGGCCTCATCACCCGCGACGAGGTCGACCGCATCGAGCGGGCGATCTGCCCCGGCGAGGGCGCCTGCGGCGGCATGTACACCGCCAACACGATGGCCTCGGCCGCCGAGGCGCTCGGCATGAGCCTGCCCGGCTCGGCCGCCCCGCCGGCGCCCGACCGCCGCCGCGACGAGTACGCCCGCAAGTCCGGCGAGGCCGTCGTCGAGCTGCTCCGCAAGGGCATCACCGCGCGAGACATCATGACGCTCGAGGCCTTCGAGAACGCCATCACGGTCGTCATGGCGCTCGGCGGCTCCACCAACGCCGTGCTGCACCTGCTGGCGATCGCCCGCGAGGCCGGCGTCCCGCTCACGCTCGAGGACTTCAACCGCGTCGGCGACAAGGTCCCGCACCTGGGCGACCTCAAGCCCTTCGGCCGCTACGTCATGAACGACGTCGACAAGGTCGGCGGCATCCCCGTCATCATGAAGGCGCTGCTCGACGCGGGCCTCATGCACGGCGACGTCATGACCGTCACCGGCAAGACGATGGCCGAGAACCTGGCCCACATCGACCTCGGCCTCGACGGCGACGTCATCCGGCCCCTGGACAAGCCGATCCACAAGACCGGCGGCCTCACGATCCTGCACGGCACCCTCGCCCCCGAGGGTGCGGTCGTCAAGAGCGCCGGCTTCGACGAGTCGGTCTTCCGCGGCACCGCCCGCGTGTTCGACGGTGAACGCGCCGCGATGGACGCGCTGGAGGACGGCACCGTCGTCGCCGGCGACGTCGTCGTCATCCGCTACGAGGGCCCCAAGGGCGGCCCCGGCATGCGCGAGATGCTCGCCATCACCGGTGCCATCAAGGGCGCGGGCCTCGGCAAGGACGTCCTGCTGCTGACCGACGGTCGCTTCTCCGGCGGCACCACCGGCCTGTGTGTCGGCCACGTCGCGCCCGAGGCCGTCGACGGCGGTCCGATCGCGTTCGTGCGCGACGGCGACCCCATCACGCTCGACGTGGCGAACAAGCGCCTCGACGTCGAGATCGACGAGGCCGACCTCGAGCAGCGCAAGGTCGGCTGGGAGCCCAACCCGCCGAAGTACACCTCCGGAGTGCTGGCCAAGTACCGCAAGCTGGTGAGCTCGGCCGCGCACGGCGCTGTCACGGGCTGAGGCTTAACCCGCGGCGGTACGTGATCTCGATACAACGTCTCGCTGCGCTCGCCGTCACTCGATCACCGGCCGGCTGCGCTCGCCGTCACTTGATCACCGGGCACTCGGTGGTCGAGTAGCTCGCGAGCGCAGCGAGCGGCGTATCGAGACCAGTCGAGACGGCGGGGAACCGCACCGTAGAATCACTCGGTGCCGAACTTCACCGACGACGAGCTCGCGACCGCCCTCAAGGTGCTGGGCGAGGCGCAGCACCTCGGTGACGAGGACGAGGCCTACGTGGCCCTGCGCCGCGCGTGCGGCAAGTTCTACAAGGACGTCAAGAAGCAGCGCCGCCGGGCGAAGCGCGACGCCGTCAACGAAGCCGACCGCGAGGTCGTCTCGCTGACCGCCACCGGCTCGCCGCGCCGCATCGACGACGAGACCGCCGGCATCCCGCTGGTCTCCACCGCGCGCGGTGCGTCGGCGGGCGTGCTGCAGGTGGCTCGCGGCTGCTACATCTGCAAGGACAAGTACACGGTGGTCGACGCGTTCTACCACCAGCTGTGCCCGAAGTGCGCCGCCCTGAGCCACGCCAAGCGCGACCAGCGCACCGACCTGACCGGACGCCGCGCGCTGCTCACCGGCGGCCGCGCCAAGATCGGCATGTACATCGCGCTGCGGCTGCTGCGCGACGGCGCGCACCTCACGATCACCACGCGCTTCCCGCGCGACGCGGTGCGCCGCTTCAGCGCCCAGCCCGACAGCGACCAGTGGATCGACCGCCTCAAGATCGTCGGCATCGACCTGCGCGACCCCGCCCAGGTGATCGGCCTGGCCGACGAGATCGCGGCGTCGGGCCCGCTCGACATCCTCATCAACAACGCCGCCCAGACGGTGAAGCGCCAGCCCGGTGCCTACCAGGCCATCGCCGACGCCGAGGCGCAGCCGCTGCCCGAGGGCTACGTGCCCGAGCTGATCACGTTCGGCCACACCAGCGACGCCCACCCGGCCTCGCTTGTGGGCTCGGTCAGCTCGCACCCGGCGCTCGCCGGCGACGCCGTCACGGCCGAGGAGCTCACCGCGATCGCGCTCGAGGCCGGGTCGGCCGACCTCGAGCGCATCGACGCCGGAGGCCTGCTGCCCGACCTCGTCGACACGAACAGCTGGGTCCAGCACGTCGGCCAGGTCGATGCGCTCGAGCTGCTCGAGGTCCAGCTCTGCAACAGCGTCGCGCCGTTCATCCTGATCAGCCGGCTGCGTCCCGCGATGGCCGCCTCGGCCGCCCGCCGCAAGTACGTCGTCAACGTCTCGGCGATGGAGGGGCAGTTCTCCCGCGGCTACAAGGGTCCGGGCCACCCGCACACGAACATGGCCAAGGCCGCGCTCAACATGCTCACCCGCACCAGCGCGCGCGAGATGTTCGAGACCGACGAGATCCTGATGACCGCCGTCGACACCGGGTGGATCACCGACGAGCGCCCCCACGTCACGAAGCAGCGCCTCGCGCAGGAGGGGTTCAAGGCCCCGCTCGACCTCGTCGACGGCGCGGCCCGCGTCTACGATCCGATCGTCCAGGGCGAGGACGGCGTCGACCTCCACGGCGTCTTCCTGAAGGACTTCGAACCCTTTCCCTGGTGAGCCGATGGACTTCACGCACCTGACCACCGAGCGGCTCGACCTGACCGCGGTGTCGTTCGCGGATCTCGCCGAGCTCCACACGCTGCACGCGGACCCGCGGGTCTGGACGCACCTGCCCTCGGGCGTGCACGCCGACGAGCAGCGGACCCGTGCCGACCTCGAGATGTACACCGCGGACTGGGAGCGGGACGGCCTCGGCTATTGGACGGCGCGACGGCGCAGCGACGGTGAGCTCGTGGGCATCGGGGGAGTGCGGTTGCGCCCGACCGGAGCCTGGAACCTCTACTACCGACTCGCGCCGGACCACCAAGGCCAGGGATACGCGCTGGAGATCGTGCGGGCCGCGTTCGAGGCAGCCGCGGCCTACGATCCCGAGGCGCCGATCGTGGCCTACCTGCTGGAGCACAACGAGGCGTCGCGTCGCACCGCGGAGCGGGCCGGGATGACGCAGGTGTGGCGGGGCCCCGACCGCGAGGTTCCCGACGGCATCCGTCTGGTCTACGCCGACCGGACCCTCTCAGCGGCTGCTCTCGCTGCCTTCACGAGCTGACCCGAGTCCGCATGGTGGACACGGAATCTCACAACTTGACCACTTCGCGTCCGCAGCGCACACTGGTTCCATGCACGCGCTGCTTCTCGTAGTCCACTGACGCACGGCACTTCGCCGCGCGTCTCGCCCTCGTCGCCTCACGGCCGGGGGTTTTTTCATGCAGTGAATGGACGACGAGAAGCAGGGAATACGATGGGGAACCGAGCACCGGCCGCGATCACGGGGTGGCCGGCAGACGAGACGGGTAGGGCCATGACCGAGACGGCACCGGAGACGATGACCGGGGCGCAGAGCCTCGTCCGATCGCTGGAAAAGGCCGGGGTCGAGGTCATCTTCGGGATTCCCGGAGGCGCGATCCTGCCTGCCTACGACCCGCTGTACGACTCCTCGATCCGCCACGTGCTGGTCCGTCACGAGCAGGGTGCGGGTCACGCCGCGCAGGGCTACGCGATGGCCACCGGCAAGGTCGGCGTCTGCATGGCCACCTCCGGCCCCGGCGCCACGAACCTCGTCACCGCGATCGCCGACGCCTACCTCGACTCGGTGCCGATCGTCGCCGTCACCGGACAGGTCGCCAGCAGCGTCATCGGCTCGGACGCCTTCCAGGAGGCCGACATCCGCGGCATCACGATGCCGATCACCAAGCACAGCTTCCTCGTGACCGACCCGGCCGAGATCCCGCGCGTCGTGGCCGAGGCCTTCCACATCGCCTCCACCGGCCGTCCCGGCCCCGTGCTGGTCGACGTCGCCAAGGACGCGCTCCAGGCCGTCACCACCCACGAGTGGCCGCACGAGCTCGCGCTGCCGGGCTACCGTCCCACGACGCGCCCGCACAACAAGCAGGTCCGCGAGGCCGCCCGCCTCATCGCCGAGGCGAAGAAGCCGATCCTCTACGTCGGCGGCGGCGTCATCAAGGCCGACGCGTCGGCCGAGCTCAAGATGCTCGCCGAGCTGACCCAGATCCCCGTCGTCACCACGCTGATGGCGCGCGGCGCGTTCCCCGACTCCCACGAGCTGCACCTGGGCATGCCGGGCATGCACGGCACGGTGGCCGCGGTCGCCGGCCTCCAGCGCTCCGACCTGCTGATCACCCTCGGCGCCCGCTTCGACGACCGCGTCACCGGCAACCTCGACACGTTCGCGCCCGACGCCAAGGTGATCCACGCCGACATCGACCCGGCCGAGATCAGCAAGAACCGCGTCGCCGACGTGCCGATCGTGGGCGACGCCCGCGAGGTCATCGCCGACCTCATCCGCGCCCTGCAGAAGCAGTCGCAGGACGACGAGCTCACCGGCGACTACACCGCGTGGCGCGACTACATCCTCAACGTGAAGTCGCAGTTCCCGGTGGCGTACGACAAGCCCTCCGAGGGCCTGGCGCCGCAGACCGTGATCGAGCGCATCAACGCGGCCGCCGGCGCCGAGGCGATCTACACCGCGGGCGTCGGCCAGCACCAGATGTGGGCCGCGCACTACGTCCAGTACGAGCGCCCGCGCCAGTGGCTCAACTCCGGCGGCGCCGGCACGATGGGCTACGGCGTGCCCGCCGCGATGGGCGCCAAGGTCGGCGACCCCGACCGCGTTGTGTGGGCCATCGACGGCGACGGCTGCTTCCAGATGACCAACCAGGAGCTGGCCACCTGCGCGATCGAGGGCATCCCGATCAAGGTCGCGGTGATCAACAACTCCTCGCTCGGCATGGTGCGCCAGTGGCAGACCCTCTTCTACGAGGGCCGCTACTCCAACACCGACCTGAACACCGGTCCCGAGTCGATCGGCGCCCGCCGGATCCCCGACTTCGTCAAGCTCGCCGAGGCCTACGGCTGCATCGGCCTGCGGTGCGAGAGCGAGGACGAGCTCGACGAGGTCATCGCCAAGGCGATGAGCATCAACGACGTGCCCGTCGTGATCGACTTCGTCGTCGAGCGCGACGCGATGGTCTGGCCCATGGTCGCCGCCGGCACCAGCAACGACGACATCAAGATCGCTCGCGATCTCGCCCCCGAATGGGAAGACGAGGACCTCTGATGCCCCAACACACCCTCAGCGTGCTCGTCGAGAACACGCCCGGCGTCCTGGCTCGCGTGTCGAGCCTGTTCATGCGACGCGGCTTCAACATCGACTCCCTCGCGGTCGGTCCCACCGAGATCCCCGAGATCTCGCGCATGACGATCGTCGTGAACGTCGAGGAGCTGCCGCTCGAGCAGGTCACGAAGCAGCTCAACAAGCTGGTCAACGTCCTCAAGATCGTCGAGCTCGACTCCGGCAACGCCGTCGAGCGCGAGCTGATGCTGATCAAGGTCAAGACCGACCAGCAGACCCGCGGCCAGGTCCTCGAGACCGTGCAGCTGTTCCGCGCCAAGGTCGTCGACGTGGCCCAGGAGTCGGTCACGATCGAGGCCACGGGCGACGCCGGCAAGCTCACGGCGATGCTCAACGTGCTCGAGCCCTTCGGCATCCGTGAGATCGCCCAGTCCGGACGCGTCGCGATCGGGCGCGGCTCGCGGTCGATCACCGACCGCACGCTGCGCACCGTCCCCGGCAGCGCCGCGGGCTGAGCCCACCCCAGAACTGCGCCGGCGCACGCACCTGCGCCTTCGACCCCCAACCAAGGAGAACCCCATCGTGGCTGAACTGTTCTACGACGACGACGCCGACCTGTCCCTCATCCAGGGCAAGAACGTGGCGGTGATCGGCTACGGCAGCCAGGGTCACGCCCACGCGCTCAACCTGCGCGACTCGGGCGTCGACGTCCGCATCGGCCTGGCCGAGGGCAGCAAGAGCAAGGCGAAGGCCGAGGCCGAGGGCCTGCGCGTCCTGCCGGTCGCCGAGGCGGTCGAGGAGTCCGACGTCATCGTCATCCTCACGCCCGACCAGGTCCAGCGTCACGTCTACACCGAGTCGATCGCCCCGAACCTGACCGCCGGCGACACGCTGGTGTTCGGCCACGGCTTCAACATCCGCTTCGGCTACATCAAGCCGGCCGAGGGCGTCGACGTCATCATGGTCGCCCCGAAGGCCCCCGGTCACACCGTGCGTCGCGAGTTCGTCGCCGGCCGTGGCATCCCGGACATCATCGCGGTCGAGCAGGACGCCTCGGGCCAGGCCTGGGACGTCGCCCTCTCCTACGCGAAGGGCATCGGCGGCACGCGCGCCGGCGTCATCAAGACCACGTTCACCGAGGAGACCGAGACCGACCTCTTCGGCGAGCAGGCCGTGCTGTGCGGCGGCGTGTCCCACCTGGTCCAGGCCGGTTTCGAGACGCTCACCGAGGCCGGCTACCAGCCCGAGATCGCCTACTTCGAGGTGCTGCACGAGCTCAAGCTCATCGTCGACCTCATGTGGGAGGGCGGCATCGCCAAGCAGCGCTGGAGCATCTCCGACACCGCCGAGTACGGCGACTACGTCTCCGGTCCGCGCGTCATCGACGCCGGCGTGAAGGAGCGCATGGAGCAGGTGCTGGGCGACATCCAGTCGGGTGCCTTCGCCGAGCGCTTCATCGCCGACCAGGACAACGGCGGCAAGGAGTTCCTCGAGCTGCGCGAGAAGGAGGCCGGTCACCCGATCGAGGCCACCGGCAAGGCCCTGCGCTCGCACTTCTCGTGGAAGCAGGCCGACGACGACTACACCGAGGGCAGCGCGGCTCGCTGAGCCTCGTCCCGTCGCCGAGCGCGGCGTCCCGTCCGACTCACGTCGGTGCGGGGCGCCGCGTTCGTGCGTTCGGGGTCAGGAGGCCTGCGCGCGAGGCCGGGGGAGCAGGATCACCGGGACGGGGCTGTGGTTGACGATCCGCGTCGCGGTGGAGCCCATGAAGACGCGGGCCACCGGACCGTGACGGCTCGACCCGACCGCCAGCAGGTCGCCCGGACGCCACTCGAAGGACTCCAGCGCCAGTGACCAGCGCTCGGCGGAGGTGACCTGCGTGGTGGTGACGTCCGTCTCCGGCGCCAGCCTGCGGATGCCGTCGGCCAGCTGCTCCTGGTGCGTGCGCACGAGCGTCGACCAGGCCTCGCGGACGCCTTGGTCGGAGAAGGCGGCGAACGCGGTCCGCGATCCGCTCCGCACGGCGAAGGTCACGATCTCCACGGGCACCCCGAGCCAGGTCGCGAGCGAGGCGATCGGCGCGTCCAGCGCGGCGTCGGAGGCCGTGGGGTCGACCGCCACGACCAGCCGCTCGATGCCGCCCTCGTTGGCGCGAAAGCCGCGCGGCGCCAGCGCCACCGGGATGGCCGAGCTGTGCGCGAGGCGGCCGTTCGTGCTGCCGAAGGCGATCCGCCCGAGCGCGCCGTGCGACGCCGAGCCGGCCACCACGAGGCGCGCGTCGCGGGCACGGCTCTCGTCCAGCAGCGCCTGCGGGACGGACGACGCGGTGCGCGAGACCGTCACCACCTCGGCCTCGTCGCCCAGGTGCTCGCGGGCCGTCGCCAGCGCCTCACCCGCCTGGTCCCGGACGGAGCGGCGCCACTCGTCGTCCACGCCGGCGAAGTCGCGCAGGGCGTCCCAGCTGTCCTGGACGACGCTCGTGATGACGAGCTCCTCGCCAGTGGTCCGGGCGAACTCGGCGGCCAGGTCGAGCGCGGCGAGGCTCCGGGTGTCACTGCCGAAGCCGACGACGACGCTCACGCGGGATCACCCTGGCGGGCACGGTTGAGCCGCGAGTGCCGGTAGCCGTAGGCGAAGTAGACGACGAAGCCCAGCAGCAGCCACACGATGAAGCGCAGCCAGGTGTCCACCTTGAGGCTCGCCATCAGGCCGATGCAGGACGCGACCGTGACGATGGGCAGGAACGGCACCCACGGCGTGCGGAACGGCCGGTTCATCTCGGGCTGGGTGCGCCGGAGCACGATCACCGCGATGGCCACCACGACGAACGCGAAGAGCGTGCCGATGCTCACCATCTCAGCGAGCACCGAGATCGGGACGAGTCCGGCGAGCAGCGCCACCGCCACCACCGTCAGCCCCGTCATCAGCACTGGCGTGCCCCACGTCGGGTGGATGCGGCGGAAGGCCTCCGGCAGCAGCCCGTCACGGGCCAGCGCGAAGCCGATGCGCGGCATGGCGACCAGGTCCACCAGGATCACCGAGGTCAGGCCCGCGATGGCGGCCACGCCGATGAGGATGCCCGCCCACTCCAGGCCCACCTGGTCGAACACGTCGGCGACGGCGTCACCCTCCGACAGGTCGGAGTAGTGCACCATGCCGGTGATCACGATGCACACGCCGACGTAGAGCGCCGTGCAGATCGCGAGGGTGCCGAGCAGGCCCATCGGCATGTCGCGCTCGGGCTTGCGGGTCTCCTCGCCGAGGTTCGCGACGGCCTCGAAGCCCGAGTAGGCGAAGAAGACGACCGCCGCGGCCACGAAGATGCCCGTGATGCCGAAGGTCGCCGGCTCGACGCCCGTGAGGAACTGCCACAGCGGCGCGTGCAGGCTGCTGGAGGAGCCTCCGGCCGGGGGCTGCGACTCGGGGACGAAGGGCACGAGGTTGCCGGTGTTGACGTGGAACGCTCCCACCGCGATCACGAAGAGGCAGACCAGGACCTTGATGACGACGAGGCCGTTGGTGACCCAGGCCGACTCGCGGATGCCTCGCATGGCGACCCAGCCCAGCAGCAGGACGATGAAGATCGCTCCGACGTTCACGACGGAGCCCTCCTCCGCGAACCACTTCGCCGGGAGGTTGAAGACGCCGGCGACGTAGCCCGACCAGCCTCGCGCGACCACCGCCGATCCCAGGGCGAACTCGAGGATGAGGTCCCACGCGATGATCCAGGCGAAGATCTCGCCGATCGTCGTGTAGCTGTAGGTGTACGAGCTGCCGGCCGTCGGCACGGCGGAGGCCAGCTCGGCGTAGCAGAGGGCGGCCATCAGGGCGACGGCTCCGGCGATGAGGAACGAGATCATCACGGCCGGGCCGGCGTTCTCCTTCGCCTGCAGACCCGTGAGGGTGAAGATGCCCGTGCCGATGACGATGCCGATGCCGAAGCCGATGAGGTCGAGCGGTCCGAGGTGCTTCTTGAGCCGGCCGTGCTCCTCGGCGGCGCCCTCGGGCAGCTCGTCGTTCTGGTGGATGACGTCGTCGACGCTCTTCTTCCTCAGGACATCCATGCGCTGCTCCTCCGCGGGTCGTGCCCCGGCGGGGCGATGGCCTGCACAGCACTTTGCGGGGTCCGGAGGGACCCCGCAATTCGACGGAGCGCGGGTCAGGCGATGAGGTCGACCGCGTCGGGGTCGCGTGCCGTGCCCGACTGGCCGCTCGTGACCCGGTCCCACGCGCGGGCCAGGCGCCCCACGGCGTCCTCGAGCATGTCGGGCGCGAGGGCGTAGGGCAGGCGCAGCCGGCGCTCACCGGCCGCGGGGCTGGTGGCGAAGAACCGTGGGCCCGGCGTGAGGGTGAGGCCCTCGTCCTCGGCGACCGCCACGAGCGCCGAGCTGAGCGGGGCCGGGAGGGTCGCCCAGCACGTGAGGCCGCCCTCGGGACGTGTGATCGACCAGTCGGGCAGCCGGGACTCCACCGCGGCGACGAGGGTGTCGCGCCGGTGGCGCAGCTCGGCCCGCCGGGCCGCCAGGTCGAGGTCGCCGTCCTCCAGCGCCGTGGCCATGACGAGCTGGTCCAGCGCGGCCGAACCGAGGTCGCGGATCATCCGCGCCTGCACGAGCCGGGGGACCAGGCTCCTCGGGGCGCGGATCCAGCCGATGCGCAGACCGCCCCACAGGGACTTCGCCGCCGATCCCACGAGGACGGCGCCGGGGTCGTGAACGGCGTAGTGCTCGGGCAGGGGAGTGTCACCGAGACTCACGTCGCGCAGGGTCTCGTCGACGATGGTGGTGACGCCCGCGCGCTGGAGGATCCCGGCCACCTCGCGACGCGTGGCCGACGGCATGAGCTGCCCGGTCGGGTTGTGGAAGTCCACCACCAGCAGCGCCAGGGAGGCCGCGGGGGCGAGGCGGGCGATGTCCTCGACAGGCCACGGGCCCTCCCCGGCCGGGAGCGGCAGCAGGCGCGCACCGGCGCGCGACACGAGATCGAACGAGTGCGGGTACCCGCAGCCCTCCACCAGGACGCGGTCGCGCGGCCGCACGAGCACCGAGACCAGGAGCGACAGCGCGCTCTGCGCCCCCGTGGTCACGACGATCTGGTCGGGGTCGGTCGGCAGCCCTTCGCGGGTGTAGCGGGCGGCGAGGCGCTCACGCAGCACGGGGAGGCCGTCGGGCAGGTAGCCGTCGGTCGCCAGCAGGGCCGGGAGGCTCGTCATCGCCCGCTGGATCAGTGCGGCGAAGCCGTCGGGCGCCTCGGAGGCGGCAGCGGTGAGGGCGATGCCGTCGTGGCGCGGCGAACGCGCGAGCATGCTGGTGGAGCCCGCCGCCCCGACCGGGAGCTCGACCGTCGTTCCCGAGCCCTGCCGGGTGCGGACGAGCCGGCTCTCCCGCAGCACCTCGTAGGCCCGCGTGGTCGTGGTGCGGCTCAGTCCGGTCGCCTCGGCGAGCGAGCGCTCGCTGGGCAGCGTCGTCCCGGTGGGGATGCGCCCATCCATCACGGCGCCGCGGATCTGGGTGGCGAGACGGCGGTACGCGGGGCCCGAGCCGGACTCGGACGGGCCGAGCATCGCGGCGAGCCGGTGCGCGGACAGGGGCGGTGCAGGGACCATGAAGCCACTTTGTCAGAATTGGCCATGGAAATGAAGTCCAATCAGGCGCACAGTGAGAGGGTGATCCTGTGCATCCTCCTGCTAGCCCTCGCCGCGTGGGGCTGCGTCGCCACCGTCCGGACCGTTCGGCGCGACGGCCTGCGTCGCATCCCGAACGCGCCGATCGCCCGACGCGTCGGGGAGCGTCGATGACGCGCCGGCTCGTCCAGCTCATGGTGGGACTGTGGCTCTACGGAGCGACCATGGCGCTGATGGTCCGCGCGGGGCTCGGGCTCGACCCGTGGGACGTCTTCCACGAGGGAGTGACGCACCACGTCGACCTCACGTTCGGACAGGTCGTGATCGTGGTGGGCGCCCTGGTGCTGCTGGCCTGGATTCCCCTGCGCCAGCGCCCGGGAATCGGCACCGTGGCGAACGTCCTGGTGATCGGGGTGGCCGCCGACGTCACGCTGGCGATGCTGCCCGAGGCGTCCACCCTCGCGCTCGGAGTGCTGATGCTCGTGACCGGCGTGGTGGGCAACGGCCTGGCCGGCGCGATGTACGTGGGTGCCGGGCTCGGCCCGGGTCCGCGCGACGGCCTGTGGACGGGGATCGTCCGCCGGACGGGCGCGAGCGTACGCATCGTCCGCACGGCACTGGAGGTCGCGGTGCTCGTCACCGGCTTCGCGCTCGGCGGCACCGTGGGCCTCGGGACCGTGCTCTACGCCCTCACGATCGGACCGATCGTGCAGTTCTTCCTGCCGTGGTTCGAGGTCCGCGAGGCCACGGCCGCCGAGCCGGCCGCGGCCTGACCCGCGGTCAGGTCGAGAGCTTGCGGAGCGCCCAGCCCATCAGGATCCACATCAGTCCCATGCCCGCGGCGAAGAGCGCCACGCCGTAGGCCACGACGGAGGTGAACAGCGAGGCCCGCAGGAACGACGCGTTCATCGCCGTCTCGCGCAGCGGGTCGTCCTGCTCCAGCTCGGCGTAGGTCTTGCCGCCGGTGGCCTCGAGGGCGTGCTTGTCGATGATCTGAGCCTGGGAGTAGGCGGTGAGGGGGCCGTTGACCTCGTCGCCGCCGAACCACTCGGCATCCTCGGACACCGTGATGTTCTGCGCGGAGAGCTGGTCGGTCACCACCCACCAGGTGGCGGCCCCGGCGACGATCAGCACGATGCCGGCGATGATCGAGAGCAGTCCGACGGTGCGGACACCCTTGTGGCGCGGAGTGGTGGCGTAGGTGGGGGTCGGATCGGACATGGTGATTCCTTCCGTCGGGGCCTCGACGGCCCTCTTGGGCCGACAGTAGGGGACGGGAAGGGTCAGCCGTCGTGGCGCGTTCAGCGACGCGTGGCGATGATGAGGCTGGCGTCCGGGTCGATGAGCATCTCGACGGCGATGAAGCGCTCGTCGGTGAGCCACTGCTCGCGCACGGAGTCGACCTGACCGTCGACGATCGGCGGCCAGAAGGGTGACGGCACGAAGTCATCGAGCACCGCGATGCCACCGGGCTCGAGCAGGTCGGCGAGGACGTCGATGCTGGCCATCACGTCGCGGACGTCGACGAACAGCAGCGAGAACGGGGCGTACTGCTCCAGCACGGTCCAGTCGCCGCAGGTCACCTCGACGTTCGCGGCGTCGTGGAAGATGCCCTGCACGTCCTCGGCCAGGCCGGGGTCGAGCTCGGCGGTGACGATGTGGGCGCCCTTGGGGGCGCCGCTGGAGAGCCAGGCGGAGCCGACGCCGCATCCGGTGCCGAGCTCGGCGAGGGTGCCGTGGCGCGTGGCGGCCAGGGTCGCGAGCAGCCGACCCGTCTCGCTGCGGGTCGAGGTGATGAAGCCTCGACGCCGGGAGAGGTCCAGGGCGCGCGCGACCAGATCGGGAACCTCAGCCGGTGCGCTCATGGGGCCAGTGTTCCACGTCATCGTCGCCCCGGCGGGCCAGGTCGATCGCTGAGACGCCGGACCCCCTGACAGCGGCCCGGATCGCCGTGTATGCTCGCGGCCATGCGGAAGCAGCTCGTACTCATCGCTTGCCGCGGCAGGACCTCCTAGGGCCACACCTGCCGCGGAGTTTCGGCGTTGGCTCGACGACTCTGCAGCAGATGTTCTGGACCAGGACCTGGTTCTCCTCCTCTGAAACGCTGATCGACGTCACCCGTCGCAGCACGTGGCCCCGCAGGGTCGTCGGTCCCGTCGGATCCCGCACCGACCACACCACTGCCACTTCAGAGGAGCACTCATGTTCGATCCGACCACTGTCATCGAATGGGGACCCGCGCACCTGCGCGACGACGCCGATTTCGACGGGACGCCGGAGGACAACTGATGACCGGATCGCGAGACCCGAGTTTCAGTATCTGAGATCGACCGTTCTAGGATGGACCCATGACCAGCTCCTACTCGCTCGCGGTCGTTGCCGGTGACGGCATCGGCCCCGAGGTCACCGACCAGGCCCTGAAGGTTCTCGACGTCGTCGCGCAGGACGCCGGACTCACGTTCGAGCGCACGGCGTACGACCTCGGTGCCCGCCGGTGGCACGCCACCGGCGAGACCCTTCCGGACTCCGTGCTCGAGGAGATTCGCGGGCACGACGCGATCCTGCTCGGCGCCGTCGGCGACCCGTCCGTCCCCTCGGGCGTGCTGGAGCGCGGCCTGCTGCTGCGGCTGCGGTTCGAGCTGGACCACTACGTCAACCTGCGGCCGTCGAAGCTGTTCCCCGGCGTCCCGACCCCGCTGGCCGACCCGGGCGACATCGACTTCGTCGTCGTCCGCGAGGGCACCGAGGGTCCCTACGTGGGCAACGGCGGCGCCATCCGCGTCGGCACGCCCCAGGAGGTCGCCACCGAGGTCAGCCTCAACACGGCCTTCGGCGTGGAGCGTGTCGTCCGCGACGCCTTCGCCCGCGCCCAGGCGCGCCCGCGTCGCAAGCTCACGCTCGTGCACAAGAACAACGTGCTCGTCCACGCGGGTCACCTGTGGAGCCGCACGGTCGACGCCGTCGCCGCCGAGTTCCCCGAGGTCACGGTGGACTACCTGCACGTCGACGCCGCCACGATCTTCCTGGCGACCGACCCGGCGCGCTTCGACGTGATCGTGACCGACAACCTGTTCGGCGACATCCTCACCGACCTGGCCGCCGCCATCACCGGTGGCATCGGCCTGGCCGCGAGCGGCAACGTCAACCCCGACCGCACGTCGCCCAGCATGTTCGAGCCCGTGCACGGCTCGGCGCCCGACATCGCCGGCCAGTCCAAGGCCGATCCGACCGCTGCGATCCTGTCGGCCGGTCTGCTGCTGGAGCACCTCGGCCACGCCGAGCAGGCCCAGCGGATCACCGAGGCGGTCGAGGCCGACATCGCCGCGCGCGCGGGTCAGCCGCGGTCCACGCAGGAGGTGGGGGAGGCCATCGCGTCGCGCGTGGCCGGAGCGGTATCGGTCGCCTGACGACCATCCCCTCCACCACCGAAAGGACTATCGTGTCCGCCATGACCATCCCCGCGTTCACCCCCCGGATCGAGACCAATCCGAACGCGCGCAGCTCCGCCGAGCGCGCCGGGATCCTCGCCGATCCCGGCTTCGGCAACCACTTCACCGATCACATGTTCCTCACCGAGTGGACGCCCGAGCTGGACTGGCACGACCCCCGCGTCGTGCCCTACGGCCCGCTGTCGCTCGACCCCGCCACCGCGGTCCTGCACTACGCGCAGGAGATCTTCGAGGGACTCAAGGCCTACGCCCACGCCGACGGCTCGGTGTGGCTGTTCCGTCCCGAGGCGAACGCGGCCCGCCTGCAGCGGTCCGCGGCGCGCCTGGCGCTGCCGCAGCTGCCGGTCGAGTGGTTCACCGGCTCGGTGAAGGCGCTCATCGAGGCCGATCGTGACTGGGTGCCCACCGGCGAGGAGCGCAGCCTCTACCTGCGGCCCTTCATGTTCGCCTCCGAGGTCTTCCTCGGCGTCCGGCCCAGCCAGCACGTCACCTACGCGGTGATCGCGTCACCGGCCGGCGCCTACTTCGCCGAGGGCGTGAAGCCGGTCGACATCTGGCTGTCCAGCGAGTACAGCCGCGCCGGTGCGGGCGGCACGGGTGCGGCCAAGTGCGGCGGCAACTACGCCGCGAGCCTGCTGCCTCAGCAGGAGGCGGCCTCGCACGGGTGCGCGCAGGTCGCGTTCCTGGACTCCGTGGAGCACAAGTGGGTGGAGGAGCTCGGCGGCATGAACCTCTACTTCGTCCACTCCGACGGGTCGATCGTCACGCCCGAGCTGAGCGGCTCGATCCTCGAGGGCATCACCCGCGACTCGATCCTGACCATCGCCCAGGACCTCGGCCACGACGTCATCGAGCGCAAGGTCTCGATCGACGACTGGCGCAACGGGGTGGCCGACGGCACGATCACCGAGGTCTTCGCGTGCGGCACGGCCGCCGTGGTCACCCCGGTCGGCAAGCTCAAATGGGACGGCGGCGAGGTCGTCAGCGCCGAGGGCGAGCCGGGCAAGGTGACCGCCGACATCCGCGCCGCTCTCGTCGACATCCAGTACGGTCGCGCCGAGGACCGCCACGGCTGGATGACCCGCGCGGTCTGACCTCTCGGGTCTCGATACGCGGGCTCGTTCCTCGCCCAGCTACTCGACCACCGGCCCGGTGCTCGAGTAACTCGCGAGCGCTAGTCGACCACCGGCCCGGTGCTCGAGTGGCTCGCGGACGCTGCTCGACTACCGGCCCGGTGATCGAGTAGCTCGCGAGCGCTAGTCGACCGCCCGGCCCGGTGATCGAGTAGCTCGCGAGCGCTAGTCGACCGCCCGGCCCGGTGATCGAGTAGCTCGCGAGCGCAGCGAGCGGCGTATCGAGATCCGTCAGAACTGCACGGCGGGCGGCGTCTCCTGGCCGGCGGGGGCGTCGTAGAAGGTGCGCTCCTTGACGCCGGCCACGCCCGCGAAGAACATCCACGGGATCGTGCGCACGAGCTCGTTGAGCGCGCGGACCGCGTCGTTGTAGTACTGGCGGGCGAACGACAGCTTGTTCTCGGTGTCGCTCAGCCCGGT
Organism: Aeromicrobium sp. JP4; assembly: GCF_054957925.1. Taxonomy (NCBI): domain Bacteria; kingdom Bacillati; phylum Actinomycetota; class Actinomycetes; order Propionibacteriales; family Nocardioidaceae; genus Aeromicrobium; species Aeromicrobium sp. JP4. Next base: position 881,372 of record NZ_CM143290.1, on the reverse strand, counting down.
CTGCAGCTGCTGGAAGTTCGCTGAGGCCTTGAGGTCGGGGTACGCCTCGGCCACGGCCATCACGTCGACGAGTGCGCGCTCCAGGCGGGCGTCGGCCGTGGCGCGCTGCTCCACCGAGCCGGAGCCGGCGGCCTGCTGCACGCCGGCGCGGGCCGCGGTGACCTCCTCGAAGACGCCCCGCTCGTGGGCCGCGTAGCCCTTCACCGTGTTGACCAGGTTCGGGATGAGGTCGGCACGCCGGGTCAGCTGCACGTCGATGCCGCCGAGGGCCTCCTGCGCGCCGATGTCGGCCGTGCGCAGGCGGTTGAACGCGACGACCCCGAACAGCGCGACGGCCACGACGATCGCGACGATGATCCAGATCAGCACGGGTACCTCCGAAGTCGGGAACTGGTCGAGACTCTACTGGCGCGGCCGGCGGGCCCGTCCGCGAACGCGACGATCACCACGAGCCGCCGCCGCCCCCGCCACCGCCGCCTCCGCTGAACCCGCCGCCGCCTCCGCCACCGCCGCTGCTCCCGGAGGAGGACGACGCCTGGCTCGCGGTGTAGGCGCCGATGGAGCTGGCGACAGCGCGCTCGAAGTCGCTGAACGGGTCACCGCCCAGTGCGCTTCCGGAGGTGCCGTGATGGCCCCCGCCGGCGTACCAGACCGGCAGCGGTGCGGCCTGCCCCGTTGCGACCTCGTACTTGCGGGCCCAGCGGTCGGCGACCCCGAAGGCGACGGCGTAGGGGATGTAGGCCATGTACAGATCCTCTCGACCGCTGAAGTCGAAGCGGTCCTGCGAGGCGTCGGTGCCCAGGAAGCGCTCGAACCCGCCGGCGCGCGACCACAGGTCGCGGCCCTGCGCGGTGCGGCGGGACCCGGCGCCCGGCATCAGCACCCCGACCGCGCCCACGGCGAACGCCGCGAACGGCAGCAGGTAGAGCCCGGTGACGCCGAAGACCGTGCCGATGAGGACGGCCGCGACGGCGACGCCGAACAGCACCCGCCACATCCACTCGCGGTGGGCGGGGACCGTCGCACCGGTCGTGGTCGCCCACGCCCGGGTGACGCCGGGGATCGCGGACGTCACGGCGGACAGCTTCTTGCCCGCGCTGACGGAGCCGCTCGCCGTGAACGTCGGGCCGTTCTCGCCGCGCAGCCCGAGCCCCGACACGACGTGACGCGCCACCGGATCAAGGGCGTCCCAGGCGCCCTTCGCGAGGGTGCCCTTGACCGTCCAGCTGCCGGCGTTCTCGTGGAGGGTGACGTGTCCCTGCTCAGCCAGGTGCAGGAGCGTCGCCGTGAGGGCCCGCCGGGGGACCCGCTCGTCCACGATGTACGCCGCCTGCACGGGGCCGAGCCCCGCGGGCGGCTCGAACATCACCGGGAGCCCGGGGCGGCGCTCGCGCGACAGCCGGTCGAGCACGTAGCCCACCGCGAACGCCAGGGCAGCGAGAGCGAGCGCCAGCAGGAAGGGCCGCAGCGACGTCCCGAACAGCCGGTCCCAGCCGATCGACCAGGGCACCTGGGCACGGTCGGGGGCCGGCTGGTCCATCGCGGCGCGGAGCAGGACCGAGGTGTTCGGCGGCAGGTCGGCGGCGCTGATCCGCAGCGCAGTGGTGCCCTCGCCCTGCACCGTGCAGGGGCGCCCGTCGCCGATCGAGCACTCGAGGCGATCGGTGACGGCCGGCAGGTTCACGGTGAGGTCGGCCTGGCGGATCGGCATGCTCCAACCGGCGGCGACGACCTGCCAGACGAACTCCGAGCGGTCCGCGTCGCCCCCGGTCCAGCTCGCGTTGGCGTCAGCGACGCGCTCGGGATTCGGGGCGAGGACGCCGTCGATCCGGTAGCTGATCGTGTAGGTGTGCGGGCCGGGGGAGAGGTACTGGTCGGCGCTGCCGATGCGTGCCACCCGGAAGCGCCGCCCCTGCTCCCACGAGCGGCTGACCGCGACGGTGTCGCCGTCGAGCCGGATGCTCACGTCGCGCGGCCGGTACCGGACGGTGTGGTCGGCCCGGTCGGCCAGGTCCCAGTAGCGGAAGATCCCGTGGCGGCCCCAGGGGAAGTCGGCGGTGATCGTCTCCGTGGCGTTCAGCGTGCCGTCCGCGTCCACGTCGTAGGTGGCGCGGTAGGACGATATGGTCACCGGATCGGCCACGCTGCTGCTCGCGGAGTTCGACATCGTCGCGAGGGCGGGGACGAGCAGGACGCCCACCAGGATGACGGCGGTCACCAGGCGGAGCACGAGACGGGCCATGGCCGGATACTAGGGGAGCGGGACGGGACCCCGGCTGCAAGGAATTGCAGAGATGTGCAAGAATGTTCCGCATGTCCAAGGTCCTCACCAGTCTCCCCGTCGGCGAGCGCGTCGGCATCGCCTTCTCCGGCGGACTCGACACGTCCGTCGCCGTCGCGTGGATGCGCGACAAGGGTGCCGTCCCCTGCACCTACACCGCCGATCTCGGCCAGTACGACGAGCCGGACATCTCCGGCGTCCCCGGCCGCGCGATGGAGTACGGCGCCGAGCTGGCGCGCGCCATCGACTGCAAGCGGCCCCTGGTCGACGAGGGCCTGGCCGCGCTGGCCTGCGGCGCCTTCCACATCAAGTCGGCAGGGCGCACCTACTTCAACACCACGCCGCTGGGCCGCGCCGTCACCGGCACGCTGCTCGTGCGCGCGATGCACGAGGACGGCGTCAACATCTGGGGCGACGGCTCCACCTTCAAGGGCAACGACATCGAGCGGTTCTACCGCTACGGCCTGCTGGCCAACCCCGAGCTGCGCGTCTACAAGCCGTGGCTGGACGCCGACTTCGTGCACGAGCTGGGCGGCCGCACCGAGATGAGCCAGTGGCTCGTGGAGCACCAACTGCCCTACCGCGACAGCCAGGAGAAGGCGTACTCGACCGACGCGAACATCTGGGGCGCCACCCACGAGGCGAAGACGCTCGAGCACCTCGACGTCTCGCTGGAGACCGTCGACCCGATCATGGGCGTGAAGTTCTGGGACGCCTCGGTCGACATCGACTCCGAGGACGTCACGATCTCCTTCGAGGAGGGCCGCCCGGTCGCGATCAACGGCACCCGGTTCGACGACCCGGTCGCGCTCGTCCACGAGGCGAACACGGTCGGCGGCCGGCACGGCCTCGGCATGTCGGACCAGATCGAGAACCGCATCATCGAGGCCAAGAGCCGGGGCATCTACGAGGCGCCGGGCATGGCGCTGCTCTGGATCGCCTACGAGCGGCTCGTGAACGCGGTGCACAACGAGGACACCGTCGCGAACTACCACGCGCACGGCCGTCGCCTGGGCCGGCTCATGTACGAGGGCCGCTGGCTCGACCCGCAGGCGATGATGCTGCGTGAGTCGATCCAGCGCTGGATCGCCTCGCTCGTGAGCGGCTCGGTCACGCTGCGGCTGCGGCGGGGCGACGACTACACGATCCTCGACACCCAGGGCTCGAACTTCTCCTACCACCCCGAGAAGCTCTCGATGGAGCGCACCGAGAACGCCGTCTTCGGTCCCACCGACCGGATCGGCCAGCTGACGATGCGCAACCTCGACATCGCCGACTCGCGCGCCAAGCTCGAGATGTACGCCGCCCAGCCGCTCGACCAGGGCCAGGTGCTCGTCGAGAACGGCACGCTGTTCGGCGAGCTGCCGGCCGGCGGTGCCATGCGCATCGAGGCGAACCCGGCGGTCGAGGGCGACGAAGAGGTCGCGCTCGACGCGGCCGCCATGGAGTTCGGGACGGACTGATCGCCATGATCAAGGTCGCCGTCACCGGTGCCACGGGCTATGCCGGGGGAGAGGTCCTCCGGCTGCTGCTGGCGCACCCCGAGGTCGAGATCGGCGCCCTGACCGCAGGGTCCAGCGCGGGGTCGCGGTTCGGGCAGCACCAGCCGCACCTGCTCCCGCTGGCCGATCGCATCGTCGCCGAGACCACCGCCGAGAACCTCGCCGGCCACGACGTCGTGTTCCTCGCGCTGCCGCACGGAGCCTCCGGGGCCGTCGCCGCGCAGCTGCCGGACGACGTCCTGGTGATCGACTGCGGCGCCGACCACCGGCTCGAGAGCTCCGAGGACTGGGCCGCCTACTACGGCGGTGACCACGCGGGCACCTGGCCGTACGGGATGCCCGAGCTGATCACCGGCTCGACGCGTCAGCGCGACGCGCTCGCGGGCGTCCGTCGCATCGCCGTGCCGGGGTGCAACGTCACCGCCGTCACGCTGGGCCTGCAGCCCGCCGTGGCCGCCGGGATCGTCGAGCCGACCGACCTCGTCGCGGTGCTCGCCAACGGCTTCTCCGGCGCGGGCAAGGCGCTCAAGCCGCACCTGCTGGCCTCGGAGGGACTCGGCTCGGCCTCGCCCTACGGGGTCGGCGGCACGCACCGGCACATCCCCGAGATCGCCCAGAACCTGGGCCGGGCCGGCGCCGACGAGGTCACCATCTCGTTCACCCCCACGCTCGTGCCGATGGCCCGCGGCATCCTGGCCACCGCCACCGCCCGGCTGGCGCCCGGGGTCGACGATGCCGCCGCCCGGGCCGTCTACGAGAAGGCCTACGGCGACGAGCCCTTCATCCACCTCCTACCCGAGGGCCAGTGGCCCACCACGGCCGCCACGCTGGGCGCGAACGTCGCCCACGTGCAGCTCGCGGTGGACGAGCGCGCCGGTCGCCTCGTCACCGTCACGGCCATCGACAACCTCGTCAAGGGCACCGCCGGTGGCGCGATCCAGTCGATGAACCTCGCGCTGGGGCTTCCCGAGACCACGGGCCTCACCACGATCGGAGTCGCGCCATGATCGCCGTCGACCAGGGTCTCGATACGCGCCTCGCTGCGCTCGTCGGCTACTCGACCGCCGTTCGGCCCGGTGATCGAGTAGCACGGCGAGGAACGAGCCGGCATATCGAGATCATGCTCACCACGATCGGAGTCGCGCCATGAGCGTCACCGCAGCACAGGGGTTTCGGGCCGCAGGCGTCACCGCGGGCCTCAAGGACTCGGGGAAGCCCGACATCTCCCTCGTCGTCAACGCGGGACCGTCGTCGGCCGCCGCTGCGGTCTTCACCTCGAACCGCTGCAAGGCGCACCCCGTCATTTGGAGCGAGCAGGCGATCAAGGGCGGCAGCGCCCGCGCGATCGTCCTGAACTCCGGCGGCGCCAACTGCTACACGGGGCCCGAGGGCTTCGCCGCCACGCACCGCACCGCCGAGCGCGTGGCGGAGCACCTGGGCATCGGCGCGATCGACGTGCAGGTCTGCTCGACCGGCCTGATCGGTCGCCTCCTCGACGAGCCGAAGGTGCTCGCCGGGGTCGACTCCGCCGTGGCCGCGCTGTCGCCCGAGGGCGGCCTCGACGCCGCGACGGCGATCATGACCACCGACACCGTCAGCAAGCAGGCCACCGCCGGTGGCGACGGCTGGGTGATCGGCGGCATGGCGAAGGGCGCGGGCATGCTGGCGCCGGCGCTCGCCACGATGCTCGTCGTCATCACGACCGACGCCGACCTCGACTCCACGACGCTCGACACCGCACTGCGATCGGCCACGGCGCTGACGTTCGACCGGCTCGACTCGGACGGCTGCCAGTCCACGAACGACACGGTGCTGCTGATGTCCTCGGGCGCCTCGGGCGTCGCCCCGGACGCCGCCGAGTTCACCGAGGCCCTCACCACGGTGTGCCGTGACCTCGCGCTCCAGCTGCTGGCCGACGCCGAGGGCGCCGACCACGAGATCGCGATCACGACGATCAACGCCGCGAGCGAGGACGACGCGCTGGAGGTGGGCCGCTCCGTCGCGCGCAGCAACCTGTTCAAGTGCGCGATCTTCGGCAAGGACCCGAACTGGGGCCGCATCCTGGCGTCGGCCGGCACCACGACCGCCGCGTTCGATCCGCTCGACCTCGACGTCGCGGTCAACGACGTCTGGGTGTGCCGCAACTCCGGCGTGGGGGAGTCGATCGACCTTGTCGACCTCGAGCCGCGATCGGTCACCGTCACGATCGACCTGAAGGCCGGCACGCACAGCGCCACCATCTGGACGAACGACCTGACCCAGGCCTACGTCCACGAGAACTCCGCCTACTCGACCTGAGGAAGCCATGAGCGACAACCGCATGACCGAATGGGCGCCCGAGGACTGGGCCGCCGCCACCACGAAGGCCGCCACGCTGGCCCACGCCCTGCCGTGGCTGAAGGCGTACCACGGCAAGATCGTGGTGGTGAAGTACGGCGGCAACGCCATGACCGACGAGAAGCTCAAGCGCGCGTTCGCCGAGGACATCGTCTTCCTGCGCCTCGCGGGGTTCAAGCCCGTCGTGGTGCACGGCGGCGGCCCGCAGATCAGCGCGATGCTCGACCGGCTGCAGATCGAGTCGGAGTTCCGCGGCGGCCTGCGCGTCACCACGCCCGAGGCCGTCGAGGTCGTCCGCATGGTGCTCAAGGGCCAGGTCGGCCCCGAGCTCGTCGGTCTGCTGAACCAGCACGGCGACCTCGCGGTGGGCCTGTCCGGCGAGGACGGCGGCCTGTTCCGCGCGCAGCGCACGATGCCGCTGGTCGACGGCGAGCCCGTCGACGTCGGACTGGTGGGCGAGGTCGTGGGCGTGCGTCCCGAGGCGGTCATCGACCTCATCGAGGCCGGCCGCATCCCCGTGGTCTCCACCGTCGCGCCCGACGCCGACGGCCAGGTGCTGAACGTCAACGCCGACACGGCCGCCTCCGCGCTCGCCGTCGCCCTGGGCGCCGAGAAGCTGCTCGTGCTCACCGACGTCGAGGGCCTCTACGCCGACTGGCCGAACAGCAGCGACGTCATCGGCGAGATCAGCCCCGAGTCGCTCGAGGCGATCCTGCCCGAGCTGGCCAGCGGGATGATCCCCAAGATGACCGCCTGCCTCGACGCGGTGCGCGGCGGCGTCAAGCGCGCCACGGTCGTCGACGGCCGGGAGCCGCACTCGGTGCTGCTCGAGATCTTCACCGACGAGGGCGTCGGCACCCAGGTGCTGGCCGGTGCGCGGACCAAGATCCGCTCCGCCCTCTACACGTCCAGCGCGAAGGAGACGTCGTGAACCTGCCCGAAGGAGTCGTGATCCACGGCCGCGAGCCCCGGCTCGGCGGCCCGGAGTGGACCGAGCGCTACCGCGGTGCGGTGATGAACACGTTCGGCGACCCGCAGCGCATCCTCGTCCGCGGCGAGGGCTGCCACGTGTGGGACGCCGACGGCAACAAGTACCTCGACCTGCTCGCGGGCATCGCCGTCAACGCGCTGGGCCACGGTCACCCGGCGATCCTCGAGGCGGTCACGCAGCAGTTGCAGACGCTCGGGCACATCAGCAACTTCTTCGCCTCGGCCCCGCAGGTCGAGCTCGCGGAGCGCCTGGTCGGACTGCTCGGCGGCGAGGGCCGCGTGTTCTTCGCGAACTCCGGCACCGAGGCGAACGAAGCCGCGTTCAAGGCCACCCGTCGCACCGGCCGCACCACCATCGTGGCGGCCGAGGGCTCGTTCCACGGACGCACGATGGGCGCTCTCGCGCTGACCTCGAAGGCGGCGTACCGCGAGCCCTTCGAGCCGCTGCCCGGCGACGTCCGGTGGGTGCCGTACGGCGACGCCGACGCGCTGGCCGCGGCCGTCGACCACACGGTGGCGGCGGTGATCCTGGAGCCGATCCAGGGCGAGGCCGGCGTCATCGTGCCCCCGGACGACTACCTCGCCGCGGCCCGACGCATCACCACCGAGCACGGCGCGCTGCTGTGGCTCGACGAGGTGCAGACGGGCATCGGCCGCACGGGCGACTGGTTCGGTCACACGCCCTCCGGCGTCACCCCCGACCTGGTCACCCTCGCGAAGGGCCTCGGCGGCGGCATCCCGATCGGCGCCTGCGTGGCGCTCGGTGACGCGGCCACCCTGCTCGGTCCGGGCAACCACGGCACCACCTTCGGCGGCAACCCCGTGGCCACCGCCGCGGCCCTGGCCGTCCTCGCGACGATCGAGTCCGAGGGACTGCTGGAGGCCACACGCGCTCGCGGCGACCAGCTGGCCGACGGCCTCCTGCGCAGCTCCCGCGTGGAGTCGGTCACCGGCCGAGGCCTGCTGCGGGGCGTCGTGCTGAGCGAGCCGCGGGCGGCCGAGGTGCAGAAGGCCGCGCTCGACGCCGGCCTCATCCTCAACGCGCCCACGCCCGACCGGCTCCGGCTCGCGCCGCCGCTGGTCCTCAGCGAGGACGAGGCGGCCGACGCCGTGCGCACCCTCTCCACGGTCATCGACGAGGTGCTGGCATGACGAGACACTTCCTGCGCGACGACGACCTGACGCCGGCCGAGCAGGCCGAGGTGCTGGCGCTCGCCGCCGAGCTCAAGGCCGAGCCCTACTCGCGCCGTCCGCTGGCCGGGCCGCAGTCCGTGGTCGTGCTGTTCGACAAGTCCTCCACCCGCACGCGGGTGTCGTTCGCCGTCGGCATCGCCGACCTCGGCGGCAACCCCGTGGTGATGGACACCGGCGTCACGCAGGTGGGCCGCGGCGAGCCCATCGCCGACACGGCGCGCGTGCTGGGCCGGATGGCCAGCGCGGTCGTGTGGCGCACCTACGCCCAGGCCGGCCTCGAGCAGATGGCCGAGCACGCGGGAGTGCCGGTGGTCAACGCGCTCTCGGACGACTTCCACCCGTGCCAGATCCTCGCCGACTGGCTCACCGTCATCGAGCACAAGGGTGCGCTCGCCGGGCTCGCGGTGGCCTACGTCGGCGACGGCGCCAACAACATGGGCCACTCGTACCTGCTCGGCGGCGCCATCGCGGGCATGCACGTGCGCGTCGGCGCCCCCGAGGGGTTCCAGCCGGACCCCGCGATCGTCGCCGACGCCGAGCGGATCGCTGCGGAGACGGGTGGCTCGGTCGCCGTCACCGCCGATTCGTCCGCCGCCGTCGCGGGCGCCGACGTGGTCATCACCGACACGTGGGTCTCGATGGGCCAGGAGGACGAGAAGGCCGAGCGGGTCGCGCTCTTCGGCGACTACTCGGTCACCGCCGAGCTGCTGGCGAAGGCCGATCCCGAGGCCATCGTGCTGCACTGCCTGCCGGCCTACCGCGGCCTGGAGATCGCCGCCGACGTCATCGACGGCCCGCGGTCGGTCGTGTGGGACGAGGCCGAGAACCGGGTCCACGCCCAGAAGGCGGTCCTCACCTGGCTCCTGGAGCAGTCGTGATGCACCGTCTCGCTGCGCTCGCCACCAGATCACGGGAACGGTCCCGGTGGTTGAGTAGCTCGCGAGCGCAGCGAGCGGCGTATCGAGACCACAGCGAGGCACCGTCATGATCCCCGGCACCAAGGCGGCGCGCCAGGCGCTGATCGCCGACCTGCTGGGCACGTGCGACGTGCGCTCGCAGGGCGACCTCGTCGACCTGTTGCGCGAGCGCGGGGTCACGGCGACGGCGTCCACGGTGTCGCGCGACCTCGACGAGCTCGACGCGGTGCGCGTGCGCCAGGGCGACGGCAGCCTCGTCTACGCCGTGCCGTCGGAGGGTGGCGACCGCAGCGTCCGCGCGGCGCCCGACTCCTCGGCGGCCCAGGTCCGGCTGCAGCGCTTGCTCCGCGAGCTGCTCGTCTCCGCGCAGTCCTCGGCGAACCTCGTGGTGCTGCGCACCCCGCCGGGAGCCGCGCAGTTCCTGGCCTCCGCGATCGACCACGTGCAGATGAGCGAGACGCTCGGCACGATCGCCGGTGACGACACGGTGATGCTGATCGCCCGTGACCCGGCCGGCGGCGAGGCCCTCGCCGCCCACCTCACCTCCCTCGCCCGTAAGGTGCCCACCGATGACTGACTCTCCCGACCTGACGCCCGCCGTGCCCGGCTCCACCGACGTCGAGGCCGCCGACTCCCGGCTCTGGGGCGGCCGGTTCGCCTCGGGCCCGTCGCCCGAGCTGACGGCCCTGTCGCGGTCGACGCACTTCGACTGGCGTCTCGCCCCGTACGACCTGGCCGGCTCGCGGGCGCACGCCCGCGTGCTGCACACCGCGGGCCTCCTCACCAACGACGACCTCGCCTCGATGATGGACGGCATCGCCGCCCTCGACGGCGACGTGCGGTCGGGCGCCTTCCGCCCCGAGCCCGGTGACGAGGACGTCCACTCGGCGCTCGAGCGCGGACTGATGGAGCGCCTCGGCGCCGACCTCGGGGGCCGCCTGCGCGCGGGCCGTTCCCGCAACGACCAGGTCGCCACGCTCTTCCGCGCCTACCTGCGCGACCACGCCCGCCAGGTCGCGTCGCTCCTGCGCGAGCTCGTGGAGGCCATCGCGGGTCAGGCCGAACGCCACCTCGGAGCGCCGATGCCCGGCCGCACGCACCTCCAGCACGCCCAGCCCGTACTCCTGTCGCACCACCTGCTGGCCCACGCCTGGCCGCTCGTGCGCGACCTCGACCGCCTGCGCGAGTGGGACGCCCGCGTGGGCTCGGAGTCCCCGTACGGCTCGGGTGCGCTCGCCGGATCCTCACTCGGTCTCGATCCCGAGGCGGTCGCGGCCGACCTCGGCTTCACCGGCTCGGCCGCCAACTCCATCGACGGCACCGCCGCGCGCGACTTCGTCGCCGAGTTCGCCTTCGTCGCCGCCCAGATCGGCGTCGACGTCTCGCGGATCGCCGAGGAGATCATCATCTGGAACACGAAGGAGTTCGACTTCGTCACGCTGCACGACGGGTACTCCACCGGGTCGAGCATCATGCCGCAGAAGAAGAACCCCGACATTGCCGAGCTCGCGCGCGGCAAGGCGGGCCGGCTGATCGGCAACCTGGCGGGGCTGCTCGCCACGCTGAAGGCTCTGCCGCTGGCCTACAACCGCGACCTCCAGGAGGACAAGGAGCCGGTCTTCGACTCGATCGACACCCTCGAGGTCCTGCTGCCCGCGTTCACCGGGATGGTCGCCACGCTCGAGTTCAACACCGCACGGATGGCCGAGCTCGCGCCGCAGGGCTTCGCGCTCGCCACCGACGTGGCCGAGTGGCTCGTCCGCGAGGGCGTCCCGTTCCGGGTGGCCCACGAGCTCTCCGGCGCCTGCGTCCGGGTGTGCGAGGAGCGCGGCATCGAGCTGTGGGACCTCTCCGACGAGGACTTCGCGCAGATCTCGCCGCACCTGGCGAACGCCTCCGAGCCCGGGGGAGTGCGCGAGGTGCTGACGCTCGCCGGCTCCATCGCCTCGCGCGACGGCCGCGGCGGCACCGCCCAGGCGCGCGTCACCGAGCAGCTGACCGAGCTCCGCTCGCGGCTCTGACGCGGACCCTCACCAGCGGTTGCGCGCCTCCTCGGCCCAGCCGAGGAGGCCGTCGAGGCGGTACTCCACGCCCTTGCCGCCGCGCGCCCATCCCGACCAGCGCCCGAAGGCCTGGTGCGTGCGTGAGGCGATCACGCCCAGCTGGGTCGAGGCCACGCGACGGTGGAAGGGCGTCAGGACCGCCTCGACGTCAGGCCCGGTGACGGTCCACGTCGACTCCGGGTCCTCGAGGTCGTACTCCCAGCGGAGGTCGTCGATCCAGTGGTGCAGGCGCCCGTCGACGAACAGCCCGTTCTCGGTCTGGCCGGTGCCGTCGGTCCACTTTCCGCCGAGCTGCAGTCCGATCCGGCGCCCGGAGACCTCGCCGCTGCCGGCGCCCCAGTTCCACGTCATGCGGTACGGCCAGATGCCCCGGCCTCGGTCGAGCACGCCCCAGCCGGCCACCACGGCCTCGCGCTCACCGTCGACCTCGATCGTGCCGCTGACAGGCCGGACCGGGTCCTTCAGCGTGTACTGGAAGCGCCGCGGGCTCCACGGCACGACGACCCCGAGCGCGTCGTCGCCGCCCTCCGCCTCGAGCGCGACCTTCACCCGCTCGTGGTCGACGCTCAGGCGCGTGCCCCGGCCGTGGTCGGCGAAGGTCAGTGGTCCGCTGGACGCGGTGATCGGCGGCAGCGCGTCGGGCAGTCCCGGGCGCAGGGGGCCCAGCTTCGTGGTGTCGAGGCTGACCTCGTGGCGGCGCAGCCGGTCGTAGGCATAGACCTGCGTGAGGTTCGCGTAGTCGAGGTCGGCGATCGTCAGACCCAGCACGAATCGCCGGGTGACGACGCCCCAGTACTCCCAGCGCTTCGCGCGGCCCGTCCACGGCAGGACCGTGCGGTGCAGCGGACGTCGCGTCCAGCCGACCGCGTCGGGATTCAGGCGGCGGCCCAGGGCCAGGTCGACCGGCTCGACGATCTCGGACATGCCTGAAGACTAGGGGGCTGGGAGCACCGCCGGCGCCCGGCGGCGCGCCGTCCCGGACGCTCCGGACCGCCGCCGCGATCTCGACGCTGCGTGCACCGGGACCGCCACCATCCTCTAATCTGGTGCCCATGGCTCGCCGCGTACTCCTCAAGCTCTCCGGTGAGGTCTTCGGAGGAGGTGCGATCGGCATCGACCCCGATGTCGTGAACGATGCCGCCTCCCAGGTCGCCACGGCCGTCCGCGAGGGGGTCCAGGTCGCGATCGTCGTCGGCGGTGGCAACTTCTTCCGCGGCGCCGAGCTCAGCCAGCGAGGCATGGAGCGCACGCGCGCCGACTACATCGGCATGCTCGGCACCGTCATGAACGCCCTCGCCCTGCAGGACTTCATCGAGAAGCAGGGGGTCGAGACGCGCGTGCAGTCCGCGATCGCGATGTCCCAGGTCGCCGAGCCGTACATCCCGCGCCGCGCGATCCGCCACATGGAGAAGGGTCGCGTCGTGATCTTCGGCGCCGGCGCCGGCATGCCCTACTTCTCCACCGACACGGTCTCGGCCCAGCGCGCACTGGAGATCAAGGCCGACGTCGTGCTGATGAGCAAGAACGGCGTCGACGGGGTCTACGACTCCGATCCGCGCCGCAACCCCGAGGCCCAGCGCTTCGACAGCCTGACCTTCAACGAGGCCCTCCAGCGCAACCTGCAGGTCGTCGACGCGGCCGCTTTCGCGCTGTGCATGGAGAACGAGCTGCCCATGATGGTGTTCAACATGAACGACGAGGGTGCGGTCACACGGGCCCTGCGTGGTGAGATGATCGGAACACTCGTCCACGCGTGAGCGTGGGCACCCCCGACGATGCAACGGAGCATGACGTGATCGACGAGACACTGCGCGATGCCGAGACCCGGATGAAGAAGGCGGTCGAGCACACTCGCGACGAGTTCGAAGGAATCCGGACCGGACGTGCCCACCCGGCGATGTTCGCCCAGATCACCGCGGAGTACTACGGCACGCCCACGCCGCTGCAGCAGCTGGCCAGCTTCCAGGTCCCCGAGGCCCGCACCGTGATCATCGCGCCCTTCGACCAGGGCGCCAAGGGCGCGATCGAGAAGGCCATCCGCGACTCCGACCTCGGCGTCAACCCGTCCGACGACGGCAAGGTGCTGCGCGTGACGCTGCCCGAGCTCACCGAGGAGCGTCGCAAGGAGTACATCAAGCTCGCCCGCTCCAAGGCCGAGGACGGCCGCATCGCGGTCCGCGGCGTGCGTCGCAGCGCCAAGCAGGCGCTCGACCGGGCCGAGAAGGACTCCGAGATCAGCAAGGACGACAACACCGGTGCGGAGAAGCGCCTCGACGGACTGACGAAGAAGCACGTCGACGAGATCGACGAGGCACTGAAGTCCAAAGAGGCAGAGCTCCTTGACGTCTGAGGTCCCCACTCCCGACGCGGCAGGCGAGAAGAAGACCGGTCGGGCAGGCCGCGACCTGCGCGCGGCGATCACGGTGGGCGTCAGCCTCGTCGCCCTGGTCCTGCTGTCGCTGTTCTGGGTCAAGGACCTGTTCGTCGCGGTCGCGGCCGTCGCCCTGGTGGTCGCCGCGATCGAGATCGCCCGTGCGCTGTCCACCGCCGGCATCCGCGTGCCGCTGCCGCCCGTGCTGGTCGGCGGCCTCGCGATGCTCGTCGTGGCGTTCTACGACGAGATGGACACCGCCGCGGCGATCATGGCGCTCACGGTCATCGCCACGATGGCGTGGCGCCTGCGCTCGGGCAGCGACGGCTTCGTCCGCGACGCCACCGCGGGCATCTTCCTGCTGTCGTACCTGTTCCTCATGGGCGTGTTCGTCATGCGCATGCTCGCCCCCGACGACGGCACGTGGCGGGTCGTGGCGTTCATCCTCGTGACGATCGCCTCCGACATCGGCGGCTACGCCGCGGGCGTCCTGTTCGGCAAGCACCCGATGGCGCCCACGATCTCGCCCAAGAAGTCCTGGGAGGGCTTCGCCGGCTCGATGGTCGCCAGCGTCGCCGCGGGCATCCTGATCGTCGTCTACGCCCTCGAGGGCCCCTGGTGGGCCGGCCTCGTGCTCGGTGTCGCCGGCGTCTGCTTCGCCACGCTCGGCGACCTGTGCGAGTCGCTCATCAAGCGCGACCTCGGCATCAAGGACATGGGCGACCTGCTTCCCGGCCACGGCGGTCTCATGGACCGGCTCGACTCGCTCATCGCCGTCGCGCCGGTGGCGTACCTGGTGATGTACCTCCTGGTCTGATCCATGACCGTCCTGCGCGACTACGCCGCCTCGGTGATCCAGCCGGCGTTGGGCCAGTCGGCCGCCCTCTACGACGAGGTGGCCAGTCCCGACGGCACCCTGCGCAACGCGTGGAAGCGGCTCGCGGCCGAGGCGGTCGACCTGACCCTGCCCGAGCTCACCCGCGTGGGTGACGAGATCGCGCGCCTGCTGGCCGACGAAGGCGCGGTCTACACGCCGCCCGGCGGCGAGCAGCGGTCGTGGCGGCTCGATCCGGTGCCGCTGGTCATCGCGGCCGAGGAGTGGGCCACGCTCGAGAAGGGCCTGGCCCAGCGGGCCGAGCTGCTCAACGCGATCTCGCTCGACCTCTACGGCCCGCAGGAGCTGCTCTCCAGCGGCACCCTGCCGCCGAGCATCGTCTTCGGCCACAGCGGCTTCCTGCGGGTGGTGGCACGCGCGAGCGCCGACCACCGCCGCCAGCTCGTCGTGACCGGCACCGACCTCGGACGCACGCCGACGGGGGAGTGGCAGGTCATCGCCGACCGGACGCAGGCGCCCTCCGGGATCGGCTTCGCGATGGAGAACCGCCGCGTGCTGTCACGCGTGCTCCCGGTCGCCTACCGCGAGGCGGGCCTGCACCGGCTCGCGCCGTTCTTCCAGGCCCTGCGCGTCTCCCTGACCCAGTCCGCGCCGCAGGGGCGCGAGAACCCGCGCATCGTGGTGCTGTCGCCGGGCCCGACCTCGGAGACCGCCTACGACCAGGCGTTCATCGCCACGGCGCTGGGCTTTCCGCTCGTCGAGGGCAGCGACCTCGTCGCGCGCGACGGCGCCGTCTGGATGCGGGTGCTCGGCCGCCTGGAGCGCGTCGACGTCGTACTGCGCCGCGTGGACGCCGAGTGGAGCGACCCGCTGGAGCTGCGCGGCGAGTCGCAGCTCGGCGTCACCGGCCTCACCGAGGCGGTCCGTCGCGGCACCGTCACCGTGGTCAACGGCCTCGGCTCGGGCGTCCTGGAGAACGCCGCGCTGCTGCCGTTCATGTCGGCGATGTGCGAGCAGCTGCTCGACGAGCCGCTGCGACTGGCCGGCGTCCCCACCGTCTGGGCCGGCACGCCCGAAGGCCGCGACCAGCTCCTGGACCGGCTCGACGAGCTCGTCGTCCGCCGGATCGACCCGCCGTTCGAGGTCGGCGGGACGTCGCGCGCCGATCTCGTCGCCGCGATCACCGCCGAGCCCCACCGCTACGTCGGCCAGGAGGTGGCCGCCGTCTCGGTCTCGCCCACGCTCGACCGGGGTCGCCTGCAGCCCCACGCGGTCACCCTGCGGGCGTTCACGCTGCGGCACGGCTCCAGCTACCGCCCGATGATCGGCGGGCTGGCCGCCGTCGCGCCCGTGGGCACCTCGCCCGAGGAGATCAGCACCAGCAAGGACGTCTGGGTGCTGAAGGAGTCGCCGGAGGAGCCCGACCAGGGCCTGCTCGACACGGCGCCCGTCGCCCACGCCCGCGCTCCGCTGACCCCCGTGCCGCGCGTGCTCGACGACCTCTTCTGGCTCGGCCGGTACGCCGAGCGGGTGGAGGACCTGCTGCGGCTGGCGATCGTCACGCACGAGCTGGCGGAGGACTTCCAGGGCCGTCCGGGCTCCAGCGGCGGCCAGACCCTCACCGTGGTCGCGCGACTGCTGCGGTCCCTCAGTCCGTCATCGCACGACCCCGCCGACTTCGAGGGCGACCTGCGCTCGATCCTGCTCGACGCCCGCCGCTCCGGCTCGGTCGCGCAGACGGTGGCGCGGCTCAAGGAGATCGCCCAGAGCGTGCGCGACCAGGTCTCGCCGGACCTGTTCCGGGTCTTCGGCGCGATGGACCGGGCTCGCGGTGCGCTGGCGGCCAACCCGCACGGCTGGCAGATCGGCGAGAGCGCCGGCCGCATGCTCACCGACATCCTCGCGCTGCACGGCGTCACCGGGAACATGGTCCGCGACGAGGGCTGGCACCTCATGGAGATCGGTCGGGGGATCGAGCGCAGCCTGCAGCTGTGCCACCTGATCGGCCCCACCCTGTCGGTGCGCCGCGGCATCGACGTCGATCGCAACGTCCACAACGCCGTCCTCCAGGCCGCCGAGAGCGCCATCACCCACCGGCGCCGGCACCGCGGCGTGGTCCGGGGCGCCTCCGTGCTCGACCTGCTGCTGCTCGACGAGTCGAACCCGCGCTCCCTGCTGTTCAACCTGCGCGCCATCGACGCCTCGCTGGCGACACTGCCGGGGTCGAGCGGCTCGACGCGCCCCGAGCGCCTCGTCGACGACCTGCTGGAGGAGCTCGACCGGCTCGACGTCGCCGCGCTGATGGCGATCGACGGCGAGAACCGGCCGAACTTCGTGCGGTTCGCCCAGGCCACGGCCCAGCAGCTCATGCGGCTGTCCGACGCGGTCGCCGAGGTGCACTTCGCCACCGGTCCCACGCCGCGCTCGCTGGCCTTCGCCACGGTGGGGTCGGGCGCATGAGGTACCGCGTGTGGCACCGCACCACCTACACCTACGACGACGACGTCTCGAACAGCTACGGCCTGGCGCACGTCGTGCCGCGGTCCTCGTCGTGGCAGCAGGTCGAGTCGGTGGACGTGCGGATCGAGCCCACGCCCGGCGACACCTCGCGCGACACCGACTATTACGGCAACACCGTCACCTACTTCCAGGTCACCGACCCGCACCGCACGCTCGTGGTGGACGCCACGAGCGAGGTCGAGGTGCAGGTTCCGGTGCACGACCCCGAGGCGCTCGCCACGCCGTGGGAGCTCGCCCGCCCGGCCGAGCGGCCCGACGTGCCGGGTGCGTGGCGCGCCGTCGACCTCGCGCTGCCGTCCACGCTGGTCGACCAGACCGAGCAGGCGCGCGACTACGCCGCCGTGTCGCTGACCCCGGGCCGCCCGGTCGGTGAGGCGGTCACCGACCTGATGCACCGGATCCACGCCGACTTCAGCTACGACAAGACCGCGACCACCGTGACGAGCCGGATCGACGACGTCTTCGCGCAGCGGGCCGGGGTCTGCCAGGACTTCGCCCACCTGACCCTGTCGTGCCTGCGCTCGCACGGACTGGCCGTGGCCTATGTCAGCGGCTACCTCGCCACGACGCCGCCCCCGGGCAAGGAGCGCGTCGTCGGTGCCGATGCCTCGCACGCGTGGGCGGCCGTGTGGCTGCCCGACGGCTCCTGGCTCGCGCTCGACCCGACGAACGACCACTGGGCCGACGACCGCTACGTCACGGTGGCGTGGGGCCGCGACTACAAGGACGTCCCGCCGGTGAAGGGCATCATCTACACCGACGCGCGGTCGTCCACCCTCGACGTGCAGGTGGACGTCGCGCCGCTCGCGTGATCTCGGCCTCGGCGGCCGTGTCGGACTGGCGCCACGGCGCCCGCGGGGGAAGGGTGGGGTCGTGCGTGCCTTCGAGTGTCGTCAGTGCGGCAACCCCCTCTACTTCGAGAACTCCACCTGCGTCTCCTGCGGCACGAAGCTGGGGTTCTCTCGCGAGGAGAAGGCGATCGTGCCCGTCGACGAGCAGGGCCGGTACGTCGATGCTGACGGATTCATCTGGTGGCTCTGCCGCAACCGTGAGCTGTCCTCGTGCACGTGGCTCACGCGCATCGAGGGCACGCTGTGCTTCAACTGCTCCCTGACCCGTACGCGCCCGGCGGACAGCGATCCCGCCGGCATGCGGGCGTTCCCGGGTGCCGAGTCGGCCAAGCGCCGGCTGATCGTCGAGCTCGACGCGCTCGAGCTGCCGATCGTCACGCGTGCCGAGGACCCGGCGAACGGCTTGGCCTTCGACCTGCTGTCGAGCGCCAACGTGCCGGTGACCACCGGCCACCAGAACGGCATCGTCACGATCGACCTGGCCGAGGGCGACAGCGTGCACCGCGAGCGACTGCGGCGTGACCTCGACGAGCCCTACCGCACCCTGCTGGGCCACTTCCGCCACGAGACGGGCCACTACTACGAGGAGCAGCTGGTCCGCGGCGACCTCCGTGACCGAGCCCGCGAGCTTTTCGGCGACGAGCGCCAGGACTACCAGGCGGCGCTCGACCGTCACTACGCCCAGGGGCCCCCGAAGGGGTGGCGCGACCGGTACATCAGCGCCTACGCGACGATGCACCCGTTCGAGGACTTCGCCGAGACGTTCGCTCACGTCCTCCACATCGCCGACACGATCGAGACCGCGCAGTCCTTCGGCCTGACGACCGTCGATGCGAGGGCGTTCCGGTCGTTCCGCGACCTGGTGACCGGTGTCTGGATCCCGCTGTCGGTCGCGCTGAACCAGATCAACCGCTCGATGGGCAAGGACCCGCTCTACCCGTTCGTGATCGCGGGGCCGGTGCTGGACAAGCTCGAGTTCGTCGCCTCGCTGTCGCCGCGCTACCGCTCGCTCTGAGGCGCCGACGCGCGGATTCGTTGCGGGTGGGCGCCATCTGGGACACTGGAGTCATGGCCAACGAGGTGAATGTCGCGGACGTCAATCCGAAGCCGCTGCCCCTCGTGATGGCACCGGCCCGCGGGCGGGGCAAGCCGCCGCGCCACCTCGCCGACCTCTCGGGCGACGAGCGCAAGACCGCGGCCGAGGAGCTCGGGCTCAAGCCGTACCGCGTCAAGCAGGTCGCGCACCACTACTACGCGCGCCACGAGCGCAATCCCGAGCTGATGACCGACCTCCCGGCGAAGGAGCGCGACGCGATCGTCGGAGCCCTGCTGCCGCCGCTGCTGTCGCAGGTGCGCGTGCTCGAGGCCGACAAGGGCACCACCCGCAAGACGCTGTGGCGCCTGTTCGACAACGCGCTCGTCGAGTCGGTGCTGATGCGCTACCCCGACCGCGCGACGATCTGCGTCTCCAGCCAGGCCGGTTGCGGCATGGCGTGCCCGTTCTGCGCCACCGGCCAGGGCGGCCTCCAGCGCAACATGAGCACGGCCGAGATCATCGACCAGGTCGTCGACGCCGCTCACCAGATGTCCTCCGGCGCAATCCCCGGCGGCCCCGGGCGGCTGTCGAACGTGGTCTTCATGGGCATGGGCGAGCCGATGGCCAACTACAAGGCCGTCATCGGCGCCGTGCGCCGCATGGTGGCGCCCGCCCCCGACGGCCTCGGCATGAGCGCCCGCAACATCACCGTGTCCACCGTGGGCCTCGTGCCGCGCATGCGCCAGCTGGCTGAGGAGGGCATCCCGGTCACCCTCGCGCTGAGCCTGCACGCGCCCGACGACGAGCTGCGCAACGAGCTGGTCCCGATCAACAACCGCTCCAGCGTCGCCGAGACGGTCGAGGCCGCGTGGAACTACGCGAAGACGACGAAGCGCCGCGTCTCGATCGAGTACGCGATGATGCGCGACATCAACGACCAGGCCTGGCGCGCCGACATGCTGGGCGACGTCCTGAACTCCTACGGCGACTGGGGCTGGGTGCACGTCAACCTCATCCCGCTGAACCCGACGCCGGGCTCCATGTGGACCGCCTCGCGCCGCGAGGACGAGCGCGAGTTCGTCCGCCGCCTCGAGGCCAAGGGCATCCCGACGACGGTCCGCGACACCCGCGGCTCCGACATCGACGGCGCCTGCGGCCAGCTCGCCGCCGCCGAGTAGCCCGCCCCCTCTCCACTTGTGGAAAGGGATGCACCCCGGATGCGCCGAGTGGCGTGCATCCGTTTCCAAAAGTGGACGCCGGGGACCGGGCGCGAGCCTCAGAGGCGGCCGGCGTCGTGCATCGTGATGGCCACCTGCACGCGGTTGGTGGCGTCCAGCTTGGCGAAGATCCGCGAGATGTGCGCCTTCACCGTGGCCAGGCTCATGAACAGCTCGCCGGCGATCTCGGCATTCGACCGACCGTGCCCGACGGCTCGCGCGACGTCCAGCTCGCGCTCGGTCAGCGTGGCGACGAGCCGCTCGGCGTCGGTCCGGCGGTGGTCGGTCGAGTCGGCCGTGACCTGGCGGATGAGGTTCTGCGTCACGGCGGGCGACAGCATCGGCTCACCGGCCATCACCGCCTCGATCGCCTCGACGATCCGCGGGGGAGGGGTGTCCTTCAGCAGGAAGCCCGCCGCGCCGGCGGCCAGGGCCCGCACGATGTGGTCGTCGGCGTCGAACGTCGTGAGCACCAGGACCTTCGGCGCCCGTGGCTCCGCGGAGATCGCGCGGGTCGCCTCGATGCCGTCCATCACGGGCATGCGCAGGTCCATCAGCACCAGGTCCACAGGCTGCTCGCGCACCGCCGCCACGGCCTCGCGCCCGTTCGCCGCCTCGGCGACGACCTCGATCGTCTTCGCGCCCCCGAGGATGAGGGCCAGGCCGGCGCGCACCAGGGGGTCGTCGTCGGTCAGCAGGACTCGGGTCAGGCGCTCCACGGCAACCACACTCTCAGGACGTGGTGGCCGGACACGGTCCCGTGATGCAGCCGGCCTCCGGCGAGCTCGGCCCGTTCTGTCAGGCCCACCAGTCCGAGGCCGGACTCCGGGAAGTCGGGCGATCGGCCACCGGCCGGCAGGGGGTTCGACACCTCGATCACGAGTCCGTCGTCCGCACCGCCCGTCACCAGCAGCGTGACGCGAGCGTGCGGCGCGTGCTTCGCCGCGTTGGTCAGCCCCTCCTGCACGACGCGGTAGGCAGTGCGCCCGATCGGGTCGGGGATCGTTGCCGGATCGATCCGGTCGTCGTACTGCAGGTTCATGCCGGAGTCGCGGAACTGCGCGACGAGTCCGGCGATGGCGCCGGCCGTGGGCTGGGGCGGCTCGGGGGCGCCGTCGCCGACGTCGTCACGCAGCACGCCGAGCACCTCGCGCAGCTCGATCAGCGCGAGCCGTGAGCTCTGCTCGATGACCGACGCGGTGCGCTTGATCTCCTCGGGCTCGAGGTCGTCGCGGAAGGTCAGGGCGCCGGCGTGCATCGTCACCATCGAGATCCGGTGGGCGAGGACGTCGTGCATCTCGCGGGCGATCCGGGCGCGCTCGGCCGTGCGGGCCTGCGAGACGCGGGCGCTCTGCTCGGACTCGGCGCGCTCGGCCCGCTCCTGCAGCGTCGCTAGCAGCTCACGCCGCGACCCCACGTACATGCCCCAGCCGACGGTGATCCCGACGATCGCGACGACGAAGCCCGCGTTGAACAGGCGCAGGCCCGACTCGACCGTGGGGTCGATGCCCACGAAGACGAAGGCCGAGAGCATCGTGACGGCGCTGACGGGGATGATCTCGCCCCAGCGCCGGCGGGTGGACAGCGAGAACAGGGCGAGCGTCGCCGGACCGCCCGCGGTGGTGGCGAAGGCGCTGGCGACGTTCGTCACCAGGGCCACCGTGACGGGGAACCGGCGGCGCCAGAACATGAGCACGAAGCAGGCGATTCCGACCGCGAGGTCGAGCCACCACCACCAGCGCGCGTTCTCCCACTGCCACGGGAACAGGGTCCACCAGGCGAGAGCGCTGATGCAGAGGACCAGCACGGTGCGCCACGCGTGACCCCACACGCTGAGGGGAGGGGGCGGGGGCGTCACCGCCTCAGGATAGGGCCGCCACCGCGGGCGCCACATCGCCCCACGGACGCACCGACCCCCTACTTTCGGCTATCAGGAAAAGCGTGTCGGGGGCTGTCTGGTGCCGGTCGGACACGGCAGGGTGGGACCCATGATCGAAGTCCAGAGTCTGTCCAAGTCGTACGGCGACTTCCGCGCCGTCGACGACGTCTCGTTCGTGTGCCGGCCAGGGCGCGTCACCGGGTTCCTCGGACCCAACGGTGCCGGCAAGTCCACGGCGATGCGCATGATCGCCGGCCTGACCCGCCCCTCCGGCGGCTCCGCCACCATCGGCGGCTCGGCGTACGCCGACATCCCGAACCCCGCCACGCAGGTCGGCGTGCTGCTCGACGCCTCGGCCCAGCACGGCGGCCGCACCGGCCGCGAGGTGCTCGTCATCGGCGCCCGCGCCATGGGCCTGCCCATGTCGCGCGTCGACGAGATGCTCGCCCTCGTCGGCCTCACGCCGAAGGAGGCCAAGCGCCGCGTCCGCAACTACTCGCTCGGCATGCGCCAGCGCCTCGGCATCGCCCACGCGCTGCTGGGCGACCCGAAGGTCCTCATCCTCGACGAGCCGGCGAACGGCCTCGACCCGGCCGGCATCCACTGGATGCGCCAGCTGCTGCGCGAGTACGCCAACCGCGGCGGCACCGTGATGCTCTCGTCGCACCTGCTGCACGAGATCCAGATCATCGCCGACGACCTCATCGTCATCGGGCACGGCCGGATCGTCGCCAGCGGCACGAAGGACGAGCTGCTGAAGACCGCGGGATCCCGCGTCCGGGCCCGCGACCAGGTCGCCCTGCTCGAGGCCCTGAAGGGCGCCGGGCTGGAGGCGATCGTCGCGTCCGACGCGGTCACCTCTCCGGCGTCGCCCGAGGAGGTCGGCCTGGCCGCCGCGAAGGCCGGGGTGCCCCTGCTCGAGCTGCGCGAGGCCGACGGAGCCGGCCTGGAGGCCATGTTCCTGCAGCTCACCGCCGAAGACCAGCGCGATCTCATCGCCACCGAAGGAGTCCAGTCATGAGCACCACCACGACCGGGTCGACGATCGACCTGTCCCGCCCCGCGATCCCCTTCGGCCGCGAGGTGAGGGTCGAGCTGCGCAAGATGTTCGACACCCGCGGCGGCCTGTGGCTGTTCATCATCACCGGCGGGCTCCTGCTCCTGGCCATGGCGCTCACGCTGCTCGTGCTGGCCCTCAACGACGACGTGACGATCACGGCCTCGGGCTTCGCCCAGATCATGACCATCCCGCTGTCGATCCTGCTGCCGGTGTTCGCGATCCTCACCGTGAGCAGCGAGTGGAGCCAGCGCACGCACCTGACCACCTTCAGCCTGCAGCCCCACCGCGGCCGCGTCATCGGTGCGAAGTTCGCCGCCGTCACGCTGCTCGCGCTGGGCACGCTCGTGCTGGCGGCCGTCTTCGGTGCTCTCGGCAACGTCCTCTACGGCATGCTCACCGACCACGACGTCGTCTGGAACCTCACGGGCAAGGAGCTGTTCTGGACCGTCGTGCTGCAGCTGGCGTTCTTCTGGATGGCGTTCGCGTTCGCGTCGCTGCTGCTGAACACGCCGGCCGCGGTGGCCAGCTTCTACGTCGTCGCGCTGATCCTGCCGGTCGTGGCGTACCCCATCCTGATGGCCATCTTCGAGTGGGCGCGCGACCTGCTGCCGTGGCTGGACTTCAACTACGCGGCCACGCCGCTGATCTCCGGCGAGACCGTCATGGGCGAGTCGGTCGACGTCGGGGCGCTGGAGTACCTGCGCTTCGCGTTCACCTTCTGCCTCTGGGTGGTCCTGCCCGGCGTGCTCGGCTTCCTGAGGATCCAGCGCACCGAAGTGAAGTGAGGCCGAGCCGTCGGCGCGGTGGTCGCTCGCTAGGTTGGATCGCATGTCCGACCTGCTGACCACCGCGCGCGACGGCGACGTCGTCGTGCTGACCCTGCGCCGGCCCGACCGGCGCAACGCCCTCAACCTGGCGCTGTGCCGCGAGCTGCACGAGGCCGCGACCGGCGCGGTCGAGCAGGGCGCGCGTGTCCTCGTCGTGACGGGGGAGGGGTCGGCCTTCTGCGCCGGCGCCGACCTCGACGGCGTCTACGGTGACGAGTTCATCGAGGCGCTCTACCGGATGCTGCACCACCTCGCGAAGGCGCCGGTGCCGATCATCGCGGCCGTCAACGGCCCGGCGATCGGCGCGGGCACGCAGCTTGCCATCGCGTGCGACCTGCGCGTGGTGGACGAGAGGGCCAGGTTCGCCGTCCCCACCGCGCGCAACGGCATGGCGGTCGATGCCTGGACGATCCGCACGCTGGCCGACCTCGCCGGCACCGGGCGCGCCCGTCGCGTCATGCTCGCCGCCGACACGATCGATCGCGACGAGGCGCTCGACTGCGGCCTGGCCGACCGCGCGGGAACCCTCGACGACGCGATCGCGTGGGCGCACGAGATCGCCCGCCTCGCACCGCTGACGCTGGCCCACAACAAGCTCGTCCTCAACGGCTCGACCGACGACGACGAGCGCATCACGCAGAGCTTCGCCGACGTCTGGGCCAGCGAGGACGTCAAGGAGGCGGCCCTGGCCCGCACCGAGAAGCGCGACCCGATCTTCAGGGGGATCTGATGGCACGACCGCAGAGCATCGCCTTCCGCGCGCTGGACTCCCACGTCGTCGCAGGGCGCGCCGACGAGCTGGCGCTCGTCACGGCCACCGGCTCGCTCTCGTACGCGCAGCTGCTGCACGAGTCGGCGTCGCTCGCCGGTGGGCTCCGCGACCTCGGCCTGCGTGCCGGGGCGCCCGTGCGGCTCTCCGTCTCCGACCGGCACACCTGGGTCGTGAGCGTGCTCGCCGTCGTGCGTCTGGGCGCCGAGCCCGCGAGCGACGCCTCGTTCGCGATCGAGGGCGATCCGGCCACGATCCACGACGGCGAGGAGGAGTACGAGCTCGACCTCGTCCTGCGCGCCGGCCGCGTCGATCCGGCCCCGGCCGCCGTGCACGACGAGGGCGACTACGGCGAGCGGATGGAGCGCGCGTACGGCGACGTGCTGGCCACCCTCCTGCACGGTGGCACGCTGACCTGACCGGTTCGCGGGGGACGACCCCGCGTTCGTCCGCCGGTGCCACAATGGAGCCCATGAGTTCGCGGGTGGTCGTCCTGGGCTCCACCGGGTCGATCGGCACGCAGGCGCTCGACGTGGTGCGAGCCAATCCGGACCGGTTCGACGTGGTGGCGCTGGCCGCCGGAGGCGCCGATCCGGCGACCCTGGCGTCCCAAGCGCTGGAGTTCGGCGTCGAGGTGGTCGCGGTCGCCAACGCCACCTCCGCGCAGGACGTGCAGCTGGCCCTCTACGCCGAGGCGCAGCGGCGCGGCTGGTCGGCGGGGGAGTACCGCCTGCCCCGGCTCGTGACCGGCCCCGAGGCGGCCGTCCAGGCCGCGCGCGTGCCCGCCGACACGGTCCTCAACGGCATGACCGGAGCGGTCGGACTGATGCCCACGCTGGCTGCGCTCGAGACCGGCGCCACGCTTGCTCTGGCGAACAAGGAGTCGCTCATCATCGGCGGCGACCTGGTGCTCGACGCCGCGAAGCCGGGCCAGCTCGTGCCGGTGGACTCCGAGCACTCCGCGCTCGCCCAGGCCCTGCGGGGCGAGGAGCCCGAGGACGTGCGGCGTCTCGTGCTGACCGCCAGCGGCGGTCCGTTCCGCGGCCGCACCCGTGAGGAGTTGCGCGACGTCACGCCCGAGCAGGCGGCGGCGCACCCCACGTGGGACATGGGCCCGGTGATCACGATCAACTCGGCCACGCTCGTCAACAAGGGCCTCGAGGTCATCGAGGCGCATCTGCTCTTCGGGATCGGCTACGACCGGATCGAGGTCGTGGTGCACCCCACGTCGGTGGTCCACTCGATGGTGGAGTTCGTCGACGGCTCCACGATGGCGCAGGCGTCCCCGCCCGACATGCGGCTGCCGATCGCGCTCGGCCTGGCGTGGCCGCGCCGGGTTCCCGGCGCAGTCCCGCCCTGCGATTGGAGCGCGCCCACCGCGTGGGAGTTCTTCCCGCTCGACGACACAGCCTTCCCCGCCATCCGCGTCGCCCGTCGCGCCGGTGAGTTCGGTCGCACCGCCCCCGCCGTGTTCAACGCCGCCAACGAGGTCTGCGTCGACGCCTTCGTGGCCGGCGACCTCGACTTCCTTGGCATCGTCGACACCGTCGCCGAGATCGTCGACGACCACCTCGCCGACCCCGACGCCGCCACCGGCGACCTGTCGGTCGAGCGGGTCCTCGAGTCCGACGCCCGCGCCCGAGCTCGCGCTCGCGAGGTCGTCGCCGCACGGGCCGAGGTGACCAGCCGATGATGTACGCCCTCGGAGTCGTCCTCTTCCTCATCGGCGTGGCCGCCTCGATCGCGCTGCACGAGGTCGGGCACATGTGGCCCGCCAAGAAGTTCGGCATCAAGGTCACGCAGTACTTCGTCGGCTTCGGCCGCACCCTGTGGTCGGTCAAGCGCGGCGAGACCGAGTACGGCCTCAAGGCCATCCCGCTCGGCGGCTTCGTGAAGCTCGTCGGCATGCTCCCGCCCGAGCGCGAGGAGCGCGACCGCG
Source organism: Aeromicrobium sp. JP4 (assembly GCF_054957925.1). Lineage (NCBI taxonomy): Bacteria > Bacillati > Actinomycetota > Actinomycetes > Propionibacteriales > Nocardioidaceae > Aeromicrobium > Aeromicrobium sp. JP4. The sequence goes on along the minus strand of NZ_CM143290.1, from coordinate 854,784 downwards.
AGGGTCACCTCGTCGTGCGCTCCTCGAACACGGGCCTGTTCACCCAGATGGCCACCGACGCCCGTGCCGCGGAGTACGAGGACATCGACCCGGCCGACGAGGACCGCCTGTTCTACCGCAAGCCGTGGTGGCAGAAGGTCATCGTCATGGCTGGCGGGCCCACGGTGAACCTGTTCATCGCCACCCTGCTGTTCTCGATCTCCTTCATGGCGTTCGGGGTGCCCACGCCCACCACCACGGTCTCGGCGGTGTCCGACTGCGCGATCACCGACGCGGAGGCCGGCCGCGCGTGCACCGATGCCGACCCCGTCACGCCGGCGCGCCAGGCGGGCCTCGAGCCGGGCGACGTCCTGACGACGTTCAACGGCGAGCCGCTCGACGACTGGACCGAGGTCACCACGCTGATCCGCCGCAACGGCGACAGCGAGGCCACGATCGGGTTCGAGCGCGACGGCGCCGAGCGCGAAGTCACGGTGAACACCTCGGTGCTCGCGCGGGCCGCCGTCGACGACCCCGATCGCACCGAGAACGTGGGCTTCCTCGGCGTTTCCCCGACCTTCGTCACCGAGCGGCAGGGCCCGAGCTTCGTCGTCGTCCAGATGGGGGACATGATCGGCGCCACGGCGAACGCGCTGGTCCACCTGCCGGCGCGCATGGTCGACGTCGCCAAGGCGGCCTTCGGGGCCGAGCGGGACGCCGAGGGACCGGTCAGCGTCGTCGGCGCCAGCCGCGTCGCCGGTGAGCTCGTGACGTACGACGACCCCACGTGGGCCGAGCGCACCCAGCGCCTCATCAGCCTGCTGGCCAGCCTCAACCTCTTCCTGTGGCTGTTCAACCTGATCCCGCTGCTGCCGCTCGACGGCGGGCACATCGCCGGCGCCCTGTGGGAGCAGATCCGCCGCACGTTCGCACGCCTGCGCGGACGGCCCGATCCGGGCTTCGTGGACGTCGCGAAGATGCTGCCGGTCGCCTATGGGGTTGGGCTCGTCCTTATAGTCATGGGTGTGGTCCTGATCTATGCCGACATCGTCAATCCGGTGAGGCTCTCGTGACCGGCATCGACCTCGGAATGCCCGAGGCCCCGCCGCCGGTGCTCGCCCCTCGCCGTCCCACCCGCAAGATCAAGGTGGGCTCGCTCGACGTGGGCGGTGACGCCCCGATCTCGGTCCAGTCGATGACCACCACGCTGACGTCGGACATCAACTCCACGCTGCAGCAGATCGCCGAGCTGACCGCCGCCGGCTGTGACATCGTGCGCGTCGCGTGCCCGAGCCAGGACGATGCCGAGGCCCTGCCCGCGATCGCGAGGAAGTCGCAGATCCCGGTCATCGCCGACATCCACTTCCAGCCCAAGTACGTGTTCGCCGCGATCGACGCCGGCTGCGCCGCGGTCCGCGTCAACCCGGGCAACATCCGCAAGTTCGACGACCAGGTCGGCGCGATCGCCAAGGCCGCCAAGGACGCGGGCGTCTCGCTGCGCATCGGCGTCAACGCGGGATCCCTCGACAAGCGCCTGCTGGAGAAGTACGGCAAGGCCACGCCCGAGGCGCTCGTCGAGTCGGCCGTCTGGGAGGCCTCGCTCTTCGAGGAGCACGACTTCCACGACTTCAAGATCTCGGTCAAGCACAACGACCCCGTCGTCATGGTGGCCGCCTACGAGATGCTCTCCGAGCGCGGCGACTGGCCGTTGCACCTGGGCGTCACCGAGGCGGGTCCGGCCTTCCAGGGCACGATCAAGAGCGCCACCGCCTTCGGCGCGCTGCTCAGCAAGGGCATCGGCGACACGATCCGCGTCTCCCTCTCGGCCCCGCCGGTCGAGGAGGTCAAGGTCGGCATCCAGATCCTCCAGTCGCTCAACCTGCGCCCGCGCAAGCTCGAGATCGTCTCGTGCCCGTCGTGCGGGCGCGCGCAGGTCGACGTCTACACGCTGGCCGAGCAGGTCACCGCCGGTCTCGACGGCCTCGAGGTGCCGCTGCGCGTCGCCGTCATGGGCTGCGTCGTCAACGGTCCCGGTGAGGCCCGTGAGGCCGACCTCGGCGTCGCTTCCGGCAACGGCAAGGGCCAGATCTTCGTCAAGGGCGAGGTCATCAAGACCGTGCCCGAGAGCCAGATCGTCGAGACCCTCATCGAAGAGGCGATGCGCATCGCCGAGACGATGGAGCCGGTCGACGGCGGCTCGGCGTCCGTCTCCGTCTCCTGAAGTCCTCGGTCCGTCGGCTGACGCCCGGGTAGGCTTTTGCCATGACCGAGGTCTGCGATCCGCCCGCAGCGACGTCCTCCTACGTGAGGCCGTTGGGACGAGCCGACCTCGATCTCATCCACGACGTGCTCGATCGTGAGCCGCTCGTCGACATGTTCGTGCGCCATCGCGTCGACTCGACCCGGCTCGACCGGCGCTGGTTCGGCGCCGAGCTGTGGGGCTACTTCGAGGACGGCGAGGCCGTCTCGCTGCTGCACGTGGGGGCCAACGTCGTCCCGGCCCAGGCCACGCCCGCGGCGATCGACGCGTTCAGCGACCGGCTCCTGACCCACGGCCACAAGCCCAGCTCGCTTGTCGGCCCGGCCAAGGCCGTCCTGCCCCTGTGGGACCGGGTCAAGCACGAGTGGGGCCCGGCGCGCTCACCACGACCCAACCAGCCGTTCATGGTGCTCAAGCACGACAGCGACGTCCCGCTCGACCCGCGAGTGCGTCCGGTCGGGATCGACCAGGTCGACACGCTCTACCCGGCCTGCGTGGCCATGTTCACCGAGGAGGTCGGGATCCATCCCGAGTCGGTGGGCTCGCCGAGCGGCTACCGCGCCCGTGTCACCCAGCTGGTGACGATGGGCTGGTCCTACGCGATCATCGAGGACGGCACGGTGCTGTTCAAGACCGAGGTGGGCGCCGCGACCGACACCGGGTGCCAGCTCCAGGGGGTCTGGGTGCACCCCGACCTGCGGGGCACCGGAGTCGCCGCCCCGGCCCTCGCCTCGGTGATCCGCCAGGTGCGCCGCTCCGTCGCGCCGGCCGTCACCCTCTACGTCAACTCCCACAACACCCCGGCCCTCCGCACGTACCAGCGTGTCGGCTTCCGCCACGTCGAGACGTTCGCCTCGATCCTGCTCTGAGAGGTCCCATGACCCGCCGCACCGACCTGGCGCTCGTCGCCGTCCCCTTCGCCGTGTCCGGCGTCATCCACCTCGTGCGACCCGAGGTCTTCGAGCGGATCGTGCCGCGCTTCCTGCCGCGTCACCGCGAGCTCGTGCTGGCCTCCGGTGTGGCCGAGCTGGTCTGCGCGGCGGCCGTGATCGCGCCGCCCACCCGCCGCATCGGTGCGCTGGCGTCCGCGGGGCTGCTGGCCGCGGTGTTCCCGGCGAACGTGCAGATGGCGGTCGACGTGGTCGGCAGCCGCCGCGCCTCCCCGGCCTACAAGGCGGGCGTCGTCGCCCGGCTACCGCTGCAGTGGCCGCTGATCCGCGCGGCGCTCAACCTCGCGCGCTCCGGCCGCTCCTGAACCCGTCGGGCGGCCACGGCGGCCCGTGCCCCAGCCGATAACCTCGTGCCATGCGCATGAGCCAGCTGTTCCTCCGTACCCTGCGCGACGATCCCGCCGATGCCGAGGTGCCGAGCCACAAGCTGCTCGTCCGCGCCGGCTACGTGCGTCGCGTCGCCCCCGGCATCTACTCGTGGCTGCCGCTGGGGCTGCGGGTGCTGGCGAAGGTCGAGGCGATCGTCCGTGAGGAGATGGCCGCGATCGGCGGCCAGGAGGTGCGCTTCCCGGCGCTGCTGCCGCGCGACCCCTACGAGGCCACCGATCGCTGGACCGAGTACGGCGACAACCTCTTCCGGCTGAAGGACCGCCGCGGCAACGACATGCTGCTCGGTCCCACCCACGAGGAAATGTTCACCCTGCTGGTGAAGGACACGTTCTCGTCCTACAAGGACCTGCCCGCGATCCTCTACCAGATCCAGACGAAGTACCGCGACGAGGCGCGTCCCCGCGCGGGCATCCTGCGCGGCCGGGAGTTCATCATGAAGGACTCGTACTCGTTCGACGTCACCGACGAGGGCCTCGAGAAGGCCTACCAGGCGCACCGCGCCGCCTACATCCGCGTGTTCGACCGGCTCGGCTTCGACTACGTGATCGTCCAGGCCGACTCCGGTGCGATGGGCGGCTCGGCGAGCGAGGAGTTCCTCGTCGTCTCCGAGACCGGCGAGGACACGTTCGTCCGTTCGCCCGGTGGCTACGCGGCCAACGTCGAGGCCGTGACCACCGTGGTACCCGACGCGATCGCGTTCGACGGGCTGCCCGCCGCGCACGCGGAGCTGACGCCCGACACGCCCACGATCGAGACCCTCGTCGACCACGCGAACGCGGCGTTCCCGCGCGACGACCGTCCGTGGACGGCCGCCGACACGCTCAAGAACGTCCTCGTGATGCTGCGCCACCCCGACGGCTCCACCGAGCCGCTGGCGATCGGCCTGCCCGGCGACCGCGAGGTCGACACGAAGCGGCTCGAGGCCCAGGTGTCGCCTGCCGAGATCGAGCCCTTCGACGACGCCGGGTTCGCGAAGTACCCGGCGCTGGCCAAGGGCTACATCGGCCCCGGCGTGCTCGGCACCGAGAACGCCACCGGCATCCGCTACCTCACCGACCCGCGCGTCGTGGACGGCTCCAGCTGGATCACGGGCGCCGACGTGCACGGCTCCCACGTCTTCGACCTCGTGGCCGGCCGCGACTTCACGTCCGACGGCACGATCGAGGCCGCCGAGGTGCGTCCGGGCGATCCCGCGCCCGACGGCTCGGGCCCGCTCGAGCTGGCCCGGGGCATGGAGATGGGTCACATCTTCCAGCTCGGGCGCAAGTACGCCGAGCGGCTCGGCCTGCAGGTGCTCGACGAGAACGGCAAGCTCGTTACCGTCACGATGGGCTCCTACGGCGTCGGCGTCTCGCGCGCCGTGGCCGCCGTGGTCGAGGGCTCGTACGACGAGTCGGGCATCGTCTGGCCCAAGGAGGTCGCGCCGTTCGACGTCCACCTCGTCGTCGCGGGCAAGGCGCCCGAGCTGTTCGAGGGCGCCGACGCCATCGTCGCCGACCTCGAGACGGCCGGCTTCGACGTGCTCTACGACGACCGTCCGAAGATGTCGCCGGGCGTGAAGTTCAAGGACGCCGAGCTGATCGGCGTGCCGACGATCGTCGTGGTGGGCAAGGGCCTGGTCGACGGCGTCGTCGAGCTCAAGGACCGTGCCACCGGCGAGCGCACCGACGTGCCCGTGGGCGAGCTCGCCGCCACCCTCACCGCCCGCGCCTGACGCGCCCGGGCACGTCAGTCGAGGCCGGGGAAGGGCTGCGGCTCGCCGCCCCAGCGCACCTCGGCCACCGCGGCCGCGCGCAGGCCGCGTACCGCTCGGTCGCGGGCCTGGTCGGCGGTGGCGGCGACGAGTCGCACGCACGCCGCGGCGATGCGCGCCTCCACGTCGCGCACCAGGGCGCGAGCCGCCTTCGCGTTCGTGGGCTCGGGGACGTCGTAGGACGGCTGGGTGGCCACGGGGGAGCCGCCGAGCTCCCGGACCACGTCGCCGAGGCGGTCGCGGACGGTCGAGTGGGCCGCGAGCGCGTCTTCCGCGGCGTCGGCCAGCGCGGGGACGCGGGCGCCCACGAGGCCCAAGGTCCAGATCGCCTCGTGCTCGAGGGCCAGCCAGCGCTGCGTGAGGCGCAGCTCGGTCGCCGTGCTCACGTCAGCGTCACCGCCTGGGCGAGGCCGGCGGACATCGCCGCGAGCACCTGGGCGAACTCCGGCGCGATGGCCGCGCGGGCGTCGATGGCCCGGTGGCGGGAGGCGGTGCGCAGGGCGGCGCCGAGATCACCGGCGCCCGTCCCGGTGCCGGGGGTCGCGCCCAGCTGCTCCAGCTGCGCGGAGAGCAGCGTGACCGCGGGCGCGTTCGCGGCACCGCGGGCGACGGCCAGCACACGCTGCTGGTCCTCGATGACGGCCCGCATGAGCGAGGTGTCCTCGGGCCGGGGGAGCGGCTTCGGTGTCGCGCCGACCGCGCGCAGGGCGTCGTCGAAGGTGTCGGTGACGAACAGTCCCGCCAGTCCCACGGCCGCTCCGCCCGCGGCGGCGATCACGACGCGTCGGCTGCTCACGACCGCAGACTACCGACCGCGACCTCTTCGCTAGGGTGGGGCAGTACGGAAGACAACTGAACAGGAGCACCCGATGACCACTTCCCCCACGGACCGGATATCGAGTCTCCTCGAACCCGTCGTCACCGCCCTCGGCCTCGACCTCGACGAGGTCGAGCTTCTCGGCAAGAACGAGAACCGCCGCCTGCTGGTCGCCGTCGACCGCGACGGTGGCGTCGACATCGACACGATCGCCCAGGTCACGCGCGCCGTCTCCGCCGCCCTCGACGAGTCCGACGTCATGGGCGAGAGCCGCTACACGCTCGAGGTCGCCTCGCGCGGCGTCGACCGCCCCCTCCTCGAGCCGCGCCACTGGCGCCGCAACGCCGGCCGCGTCGTCGCGGTCGAGCTGGTCGACGGCGAGCGCTTCGAGGCCCGCATCCGCGCCAGCGACGACACCGGGGTCGACCTGGCCGTCAAGGGCGACACCACCCGCTTCCCGTACGACGAGATCGTCAAGGCCGTCGTGCAGATCGAGCTGAACCGGAAGGACGTCTGATGGACATCGACATGTCGGCGCTGCGGATGCTGGAGCGCGAGAAGGGGATCGGCTTCGACCTCGTCGTCGACGCGATCGAGACCGCGCTGCTCTCGGCGTACCACAAGACCGCGGGTGCCCAGCAGCACGCGAGGGTCGAGCTCGACCGCAAGACCGGTCACGTCACGGTGTGGGCGCGCGAGCGCCTCGAGGCGCCCCCGTCCGAGGACGGCGAGACGCCCGCCGCCACGTTCACCGAGGAGTTCGACGACACCCCCGAGGACTTCGGCCGCTTCGCCGCGTCCGTCGCGCGCCAGCTGATCATGCAGCGGATCCGCGACGTCGAGGACGAGCGCAAGTTCGGCGAGTTCTCCGGCAAGGTCGGCGACATCGTCTCCGGCGTGATCCAGCAGGGCCGCTCGCCCGGCGACGTGTTCATCGACCTCGGCTCGATCGAGGCCGTGCTGCCGCTGAACGAGCGGGTCCCCGAGGAGCGGTACGCCCACGGCGAGCGCATCAAGGCCTACGTCTACGAGGTCGAGCGCGGCCTGCGCGGCCCTCGCGTGAAGGTGTCGCGCACGCACCCGAACCTGGTGAAGCTGCTGTTCGCTCTCGAGTCGCCCGAGATCGCCGACGGCTCGGTCGAGATCGCGGCGATCGCCCGCGAGGCCGGACACCGCACGAAGATCGCCGTTCACGCCACCGCCGCCGGCGTGAACCCCAAGGGCGCCTGCATCGGCCCGATGGGCCAGCGCGTGCGCGCGGTCATGACCGAGCTGCACGGGGAGAAGATCGACATCGTCGACTTCAGCGAGAACCCGGCCGAGTTCATCGCCTACGCGCTGTCCCCGGCGCAGGTGAAGGGCGTCACGATCGTCGACGAAACCACGCGATCGGCGCGCGTCGTCGTCCCCGACTTCCAGCTGTCGCTCGCGATCGGCAAGGAGGGCCAGAACGCCCGCCTCGCAGCGAAGCTGACCGGTTGGCGCATCGACATCCGGCCCGACACGGCACCCACGCCGGGTGGCGATTCGGCGTCCACTCGGTAGAGCCGCTAGACTGGACTGTGGTGATTCGTACGTGCGTCGGCTGTCGTCAGCGTGCGGAGAAGTCCACCCTGGTGAGAGTCGTCGCCGGTCGGAGCCCCGCGGGAAGCACCGTGGAGCCCGACCCAGACGGATCTCGGCCGGGCCGCGGTGCGCATCTGCACCCCGCGGAACGGTGCCTGCAACTCGCTCTTGACCGGCGAGCGTTCGTCAGGGCCCTTCGTCTCGAAGGTCCCCTCGACACCGACGCCGTCGCCGCTTGGGTGCGAGCCGAGGCCCACAGCAGAGCCTGACCACTGTGGCACCGACCGGTGCCGCTCGAAACGGAAATCGGAGCACACGCTCATGAGCACTCGATGAGTACTGCGCAATGAAGATGCACCGCGCAATGAGCCTGTACGTCAACAACTGATCCGTGCCTCCTTCGGGGCCGGATCCCTGAAGGAGAAGAGTGGCTGTCAGAGTCCACGAGCTCGCACGCGAGCTCGGTGTCGAGAGCAAGGTCGTCCTGTCCACCCTCAAGGAGATGGGCGAGTACGTGAAGTCGGCGTCCTCCACCGTCGAGGCGCCTGTCGTGCGCCGTCTGAAGGAGGAGCACGGCGACCGCCTGCGCGAGCAGGGCGCCAAGAAGGGTGCCAAGAAGGCCCCCGCCAAGCCGGCGGCGCCGAAGGCACCCCAGAAGACCCCCGAGTCCACGTCCGCCGAGGTCGCCGCATCGCCGGCCGCCCCGTCGGCCCCCACCGCGCCGAAGCCGGGTCCGGCCCAGGCGCCCACCCCCGAGGCTCCGGCCCCGGCTCCCCAGGTCGTCGAGGCTCCCGCCCCGGCAGCGCCTGAGGCACCGGCGCCCGAGGCTCCCGCCGCGGCGGCTCCCGCGCCGACGCGTACCCCGGGCCCGCGCCCGGGTCCCGCTCCGGCGCCGGCTCCCCGTCCGGGCCAGGCCGGCGGCCTGCCCACCGGCGGCGGTCCCCGTCCCGGTCCGCGCACGCCTGCCGCGCGTCCGGGCAACAACCCGTTCTCGTCCAAGCAGGGCATGCAGCAGGACCGCGCACCGCGGCCGCCTGCCGCACGTGAGGGCGGTGCCCCGGCACGTCCGGGCATGCCTCGCCCCAACCCCGCGATGATGCCCAAGCAGTCGTCGGTCGGTCCCGCGCGCCCCGGTGCGCGTCCCGGTCCCGGCGGTCGCGCCGGCGGTCCCGGTCGGCCCGGCGGCGGTGGCCGTCCCGGTGGCGGCGGTGGCGCCGGTGGCGCTGCGCGTCCCGGTGGCTTCAGCGGCCCTCCCGGTGGCGGTCGCCCCGGTGGCGGCGGTCCCGGTCGCAACCAGCGCGGCGGCACCCAGGGTGCCTTCGGTCGCGCCGGTGGTCCGGTGCGCCGTGGTCGCAAGAGCAAGCGCGCGAAGCGTCAGGAATTCGACCAGATGCAGGCGCCGTCGATCGGCGGCGTGCGCGTCCGCAAGGGCGACGGCCAGATCGTGCGCCTGGCGCGCGGCGCCTCGCTGACCGACTTCGCCGACAAGGTCGGCGTCGACGCGGCATCGCTCGTCCAGGTGCTGTTCCACATGGGCGAGATGGTGACCGCGACGCAGTCGGTCAACGACGAGACGCTGCAGCTGCTCGGTGAGGAGCTGAACTACGACGTCCAGGTCGTCTCGCCCGAGGACGAGGACCGCGAGCTGCTCGAGTCCTTCTCGCTGGAGTTCGGCGAGGACGAGGGCGACGAGGAGGATCTCGCGGCCCGCCCGCCGGTCGTCACCGTCATGGGTCACGTCGACCACGGCAAGACGAAGCTGCTCGACGCGCTGCGCAAGGCCAACGTGGCGGCCAAGGAGGCCGGCGGCATCACGCAGTCGATCGGCGCCTACCAGGTCGCCACCGAGGTCGACGGCAACGAGCGTCGCATCACCTTCATCGACACCCCGGGCCACGAGGCGTTCACCGCCATGCGTGCCCGTGGTGCCCAGGCGACCGACATCGCGATCCTCGTGGTCGCGGCCGACGACGGCGTCATGCCGCAGACGGTCGAGGCGCTCAACCACGCCAAGGCCGCCGGTGTGCCGATCGTCGTCGCGGTCAACAAGATCGACAAGGAAGGCGCCGACTCGACCAAGGTCCGCGGTCAGCTGACCGAGTACGGCCTGGTGCCCGAGGAGTACGGCGGCGACACGATGTTCGTCGACGTCTCGGCCAAGGCCGAGCTGGGCCTCGATGCCCTGCTCGAGTCGATCGTGCTCACCGCGGACGCGGAGCTCGACCTGCGCGCCAACCCGAACCAGCGGGCCGAGGGCCTCGCGATCGAGGCTCACCTCGACCGCGGTCGTGGCCCCGTGGCCACCGTGCTGGTCCAGCGCGGCACGCTGCGCGTCGGCGACTCGCTCGTCGCCGGTCCGGCCTTCGGCCGTGTCCGCGCGATGCTCGACGAGTTCGGCGACAACATCGAGGAGGCGACCCCGTCGCGTCCGGCGCTGGTGCTCGGCCTGACGGCCGTGCCCGGTGCGGGTGACAACTTCATGGTGGTCGAGGACGACCGCATCGCCCGTCAGATCGCCGAGAAGCGCGAGGCGCGCGAGCGCAACGCCCTGCTGGCGAAGCGCTCGGGTCGTCGCACGCTCGAGGACTTCATGTCCTCGATGGAGAAGGGCGAGGCCGACGAGCTGCTGCTCATCCTCAAGGGCGACGGCGCTGGTTCGGTCGAGGCCCTCGAGGACTCGCTGGCCGGCATCGACATCGGCGACGAGGTCTCGCTGCGGGTCATCGACCGTGGTGTCGGTGCGATCACCGAGACCGACGTCAACCTGGCGGCGGCCTCCAACGCGGTCATCATCGGCTACAACGTCCGCCCGCAGGGCAAGGCGACGGAGCTGGCCGACCGCGAGGGTGTCGAGATCAAGTACTACTCGGTCATCTACCAGGCGATCGACGAGATCGAGGCGGCCCTCAAGGGCATGCTCAAGCCGATCTACGAGGAGCAGCAGCTCGGTACCGCCGAGATCCGCGACATCTTCCGCTCGAGCAAGGTCAAGGGCGGCAACATCGCGGGCTGCATGGTCACCAGCGGCTCCATCCGGCGCAATGCGAAGGTTCGCATCGTGCGGGACGGCTCGGTCGTGGCCGACAACCTCGACGTCCTGTCGCTGCGCCGTGAGAAGGACGACGCGTCCGAGGTCCGCGAGGGCTTCGAGTGCGGTGTCGTGGTCTCGTACTCCGACATCAAGGTCGGGGACACCATCGAGGCCTTCGAGCTGGTCGAGAAGAAGCGGGACTGACCGTGGCAAGCCCTCGTCAGGCCAAGAAGTCCGATCGCATCAAGGAGATCGTGGCGACGATGCTCGAGCGGCGGGTCAAGGACCCGCGGCTCGGCTTCGTCACCATCACGGACGTGCGGCTGACCGGTGACGGTCAGCACGCGTCGATCTTCTACACCGTGATGGGCGACGGCCGCTCCCGGGAGGACACCGCCGCGGCGCTGGTCAGCGCCACGGGCCTGATCCGCTCCGAGGTCGGCAAGCAGCTCGGCGCGCGGCACACGCCGTCCCTGGAGTTCTTCCTGGACTCCGTCCCCGAGACGGCGCGCGAGATCGAGGACCTGCTGGCCAAGGCCCGCGAGTCCGATGCGCGCGTCGCCGAGGCGGCCCAGGGCGCCGCGTACGCCGGCGAGCCCGAGCCGTACAAGCAGCGCGAGGACGAGGACGAGTCCACTGAGCAGTGAGGTTCCGGGGTCGCGGCACGCCGACTCGCAGCAACGCGAGCGGCGCGCCGCGACCACGGCCTCGGGCCTGGTCGTCGTCGACAAGCCGATCGACTGGACCTCGCACGACGTGGTCGCGCGCACGCGACGGCTCGCCGGCACGCGCAAGGTCGGCCACGCCGGCACGCTCGATCCCATGGCCACGGGCGTGCTCGTGCTCGGGGTCAACCGCGCCACCCGGCTGCTCGGCCACGTGGCCGGCGCCGACAAGGAGTACCTCGCCACCATCGCGCTGGGTGCCACGACCGTCACGGACGACGCCCAGGGCGACGAGACGTCGGTGGCCGATGCGTCGGCCGTCACCGCCGACGACGTCCTGCGCGAGATCGCACCGCTGACCGGCGCGATCGAGCAGGTGCCCTCGGCCGTCTCGGCCATCAAGGTCGACGGCAAGCGTGCCTACGCGCGCGTGCGGTCGGGCGAGGAGGTCCAGCTCAAGGCACGCGCCGTGACGGTGGAGACCTTCGAGCTGACCGGGTTCGAGCCCGGCGAGCGCGCCTTCGCCCACGTGCGCGTGGTGTGCTCGAGCGGCACGTACGTGCGTGCCCTCGCGCGTGACCTCGGTCGCGCGCTGGGCGTCGGCGGACACCTCACCAGCCTGCGCCGCACGCGCGTGGGCGGCTTCGGCCTCGACCAGGCCCGCACCCTCGACCAGCTGGCCCAGTCGTTCGACATGGTCGGACTCGACGACGCCGCGCGGGCCGCGTTCCCCGGCCTGGACCTCGACGAGGACCAGGCCCGCGACGTGCGGTTCGGCCGCGCCCTCCCGGCGGTTGCCCTCCCGGCCGAGGGCCCGGTGGCGATGTTCGCCCCCGACGGTTCCTTCCTCGCGCTGTACGAGGCGGCCGGCGCCGGCGCGCGCCCTGTCGCCGTCTTCGTCTGAGACCACCTAGGCTGAGCGCCATGCGCTTCCGGTCGTCACCCCCACGCGGCCTGTTCCGCCGCTTCCTGATCGGCAGCCTGTTGGTGCAGCTGGGTGCCGTCGTCTCGCTGATGACCGCCACCTCCATCCGCAAGCGGATGCGTGGCAAGGGCACCGAGCCGCTCCCGCGGATCGAGGCCGAGCACTTCACGATCGGTGGCGGCAACGAGGTGCAGGTGTACGTCTCGGGGGAGGCGCTGTACGACGACATGCTCGCCGCGATCGCCGGCGCGCGCCGGCGGATCCTGCTGGAGTCCTACATCATCAAGGGCGACGAGATGGGCCGCCGGTTCCGCCGCGCCCTGCGCGACGCGGCCGACCGCGGCGTCGAGGTCTGCGTGATCTACGACGGCTTCGCCAACCTCGTGGTGCCGCCCGCGTTCTTCCGATTCGGCCACGGGGTGCACATGATGCGCTACCCGATCCTGCCGCACCGGCTGGCGTTCTTCAGCCCTCGCGCCTGGGGCCGCAACCACCGCAAGATCCTCGTGGTCGACGACGCCATCGGGTTCGTCGGGGGCTACAACATCGGCAGCCTCTACGCCGACGAGTGGCGCGACACCCACGTCGCGGTCACCGGTCCGGCGGTGTGGGACCTGGAGAACGCCTTCATCGACTTCTGGAACGATGTGCGTCCGCACGAGTCGATGACGCCCCTCTCCGAGTCCACCTGGGACCCGCACGTGCGCGCTCACCGCAACGTGCCCCGGCAGCTCATCTACCCGATCCGTGGGATGTACCTCGAGGCGATCGACCGGGCGACGAAGTCCATCGAGATCACGCAGGCGTACTTCATCCCCGACAAGAACATCCTGCAAGGACTCGTCGACGCCAGCCGTCGCGGCGTGCAGGTGCGTATCCTCGTCCCGAAGGTCTCGAACCACGTCGTCGCCGACTTCGTCGCGCGCGGCTACTTCGGCCAGCTGCTCGACGCCGGAGTGGAGATCCTGCGCTACAGCGACCACATGGTGCACGCGAAGACGATGACGGTCGATGGCGAGTGGTCGACCATCGGCACTGCCAACATCGACCGTCTGAGCCTGACGGGGAACTACGAGATCAACCTCGAGATCCTCGATGACGGACTCGCGGAGGGCATGAGCCGCATCTTCGAGCGCGACGCCCAGAGCGCCCAGGTCCTCGACGTCCAGGCCTGGCGCGACCGGCCCACGATCGCCCGGCTCTACGAGCGTCTCCTGAGCCCGTGGCGGCCGCTGGTCTGACGCCGGCGCCGGCGCGGTCGGCGTGTCCCGGGGGAGCGGGCGTGGTCGTTTTGGCCCGGAATCTCGGGTGTGACGCAGGGCACCCCGACCCCGGTTTGCCCTCGCTGGGATCGTATGGGTAGTGTTCTTCTTGTTGCGCCGAACAGCGCAGCGGAGCGCAGACCGAAGCGGTTAACGCCAGGAACCTCCTCTGGGGGGTCCGGAAACTGGCCGCGGGAAAACGTAGCGCGCATCGTGACCGACCCGGGTTTGACCTGGTGAAAACGGCGATGTAAATTGGAGCCTCTGCATGGATCCGGGAACGGTGATGTGTGTGATGTGCGTCTGATCCTTGAGAACTCAACAGTGTGCCAAAAGTCGACGAATTAATTAGTAGTACCCCGGCGGCGACGAAGGACGATGGGCTTCGGTTCATGGTCGCGCGTTGCCGCAGGGACAATTCCGACAACAATGACTGTCCAGCAGTCAAAACTTGTCAGGAATCAGCTTTTCTAGATGTTGACCATGCCTTTGGGTGTGGGAGATTTTCAACGGAGAGTTTGATCCTGGCTCAGGACGAACGCTGGCGGCGTGCTTAACACATGCAAGTCGAGCGGTAAGGCTCCTTCGGGAGTACACGAGCGGCGAACGGGTGAGTAACACGTGAGTAACCTGCCCCATTCTTCGGAATAACCAGTGGAAACGCTGGCTAATGCCGAATACGACCACCGAAGGCATCTTCTGGTGGTGGAAAGCTCCGGCGGAATGGGATGGACTCGCGGCCTATCAGCTTGTTGGTGAGGTAATGGCTCACCAAGGCGACGACGGGTAGCCGGCCTGAGAGGGTGACCGGCCACACTGGGACTGAGACACGGCCCAGACTCCTACGGGAGGCAGCAGTGGGGAATATTGGACAATGGGCGAAAGCCTGATCCAGCAACGCCGCGTGAGGGATGACGGCCTTCGGGTTGTAAACCTCTTTCAGCAGGGACGAAGCGAAAGTGACGGTACCTGCAGAAGAAGGACCGGCCAACTACGTGCCAGCAGCCGCGGTAATACGTAGGGTCCGAGCGTTGTCCGGAATTATTGGGCGTAAAGGGCTCGTAGGCGGTTTGTCACGTCGGAAGTGAAAACTCAGGGCTCAACCCTGAGCGTGCTTACGATACGGGCAAACTAGAGGTATGCAGGGGAGAACGGAATTCCTGGTGTAGCGGTGGAATGCGCAGATATCAGGAGGAACACCGGTGGCGAAGGCGGTTCTCTGGGCATTACCTGACGCTGAGGAGCGAAAGCATGGGGAGCGAACAGGATTAGATACCCTGGTAGTCCATGCCGTAAACGTTGGGCGCTAGGTGTGGGGACCTTCCACGGTCTCCGTGCCGCAGCTAACGCATTAAGCGCCCCGCCTGGGGAGTACGGCCGCAAGGCTAAAACTCAAAGGAATTGACGGGGGCCCGCACAAGCGGCGGAGCATGCTGATTAATTCGATGCAACGCGAAGAACCTTACCTGGGTTTGACATATGCCGGAAAGCCGTAGAGATACGGCCCCCCTTGTGGTCGGTATACAGGTGGTGCATGGCTGTCGTCAGCTCGTGTCGTGAGATGTTGGGTTAAGTCCCGCAACGAGCGCAACCCTCGTCCTATGTTGCCAGCACGTTATGGTGGGGACTCATAGGAGACTGCCGGGGTCAACTCGGAGGAAGGTGGGGATGACGTCAAGTCTTCATGCCCCTTATGTCCAGGGCTTCAAGCATGCTACAATGGCCGGTACAAAGGGCTGCGAAACCGCGAGGTGGAGCGAATCCCAAAAAGCCGGTCTCAGTTCGGATTGGGGTCTGCAACTCGACCCCATGAAGTCGGAGTCGCTAGTAATCGCAGATCAGCAACGCTGCGGTGAATACGTTCCCGGGCCTTGTACACACCGCCCGTCACGTCATGAAAGTCGGCAACACCCGAAGCCGGTGGCCCAACCCTTGTGGAGGGAGCCGTCGAAGGTGGGGCTGGCGATTGGGACGAAGTCGTAACAAGGTAGCCGTACCGGAAGGTGCGGCTGGATCACCTCCTTTCTAAGGAGCACTCGATAAGAGACTGGACTTCAGGGTCCAGGCGGATCGTTCGTCAGCAAACGTCTGACGCGGTCCAGCTCACTAGTGGACGTCGACTATTTGGCTTGTCGCCGGCGGATGACCGTCAGTACTGCTCCTTTGGAGCGTGGAAACTCGGTCGGACACGGTGACAACTCAGGCACACTGTTGGGTCCTGAGGGATCAGCATCTTGATGTTGGATTCCTCGGACCGTACACCCCCTCGAACCACTCGATCTTGATCGAGCAGGCGGGGATTTGAGTACGGGACCGATCGTATTTTGAGAACTTCACAGTGGACGCGAGCATCTTTGTAGTAACAACAAGCTACTAAGTGCACATGGTGGATGCCTTGGCATCGAGAGCCGATGAAGGACGTTGGAGTCTGCGAAAAGCCCCGGGGAGTTGACAACCGAGCTGTGATCCGGGGATGTCCGAATGGGGAAACCCACTCAGAGGAAAGTCTGAGTACCTGCGCCTGAACACATAGGGCGTTTGGAGGGAACGTGGGGAAGTGAAACATCTCAGTACCCACAGGAAGAGAAAACAACAGTGATTCCGGTAGTAGTGGCGAGCGAAACCGGAAGAGGCTAAACCTTGGATGTGTGATAGCCGGCAGGCGTTGCATCCAGGGGGTTGTGGGACCGCACCGATTGTTCTGCCGAGCAGTCAAAGAGTCATAAACCATGAGTGAAGGTGAAGCCGACTGGAAAGTCGCGACACAGAGGGTGAGATCCCCGTAACCGTAAACTCCTGGCTCTTGTGCGTCATCCCGAGTAACACCGAACCCCTGAAATTCGGTGTGAATCTGGCGGGACCACCCGCTAAGCCTAAATACTCCTCGATGACCGATAGCGGACAAGTACCGTGAGGGAAAGGTGAAAAGTACCCCGGGAGGGGAGTGAAATAGTACCTGAAACCATGTGCATACAATCCGTTGGAGCAGTTCTTCGGAACTGTGACAGCGTGCCTTTTGAAGAATGAGCCTGCGAGTTAGCGTTGTGTAGCAAGGTTAAGGCGAGTGCCGTAGCCGTAGCGAAAGCGAGTCCGAATAGGGCGCTTGAGTTGCACGATCTAGACCCGAAGCGGAGTGATCTATCCATGGCCAGGTTGAAGCGCGGGTAAGACCGCGTGGAGGACCGAACCCACCTAGGTTAAAAACTGGGGGGATGAGCTGTGGATAGGGGTGAAAGGCCAATCAAACTCCGTGATAGCTGGTTCTCCCCGAAATGCATTTAGGTGCAGCGTCACGCGTTTCTTACCGGAGGTAGAGCACTGGATGGGCTAGGGGGCCTACAAGCTTACTGAACTCAACCAAACTCCGAATGCCGGTAAGTGAGAGCGTGGCAGTGAGACTGCGGGGGATAAGCTCCGTAGTCGAGAGGGAAACAGCCCAGACCATCAGCTAAGGTCCCAAAGCGATTGCTAAGTGGAAAAGGATGTGGAGTCGCAGAGACAACCAGGAGGTTGGCTTAGAAGCAGCCACCCTTGAAAGAGTGCGTAATAGCTCACTGGTCAAGTAATTCCGCGCCGACAATTTAGCGGGGCTCAAGCAATCCACCGAAGCTATGGGATTCACACATGAGGTAGGCCTTCGTGGTCCAGCCGTGTGGATCGGTAGGGGAGCGTCGTGTCGCGAGCGAAGCGGCGGGGTAACCCAGCCGTGGATGCGACACGAGTGAGAATGCAGGCATGAGTAGCGAATGAGGAGTGAGAAACTCCTCCACCGAATGACCAAGGGTTCCAGGGTCAAGCTAATCTTCCCTGGGTAAGTCGGGACCTAAGGCGAGGCCGACAGGCGTAGTCGATGGACAACGGGTTGATATTCCCGTACCGGCGCTGAATCGCCCATGCTGAATCCAGTGATGCTAAGTGCCCGAAACCTGACCTAACGTCTCTTCGGAGACAATGGTCAGGCGGAGCGCATGACCCGATCTGGTAGTAGGCAAGCGATGGTGTGACGCAGGAAGGTAGCTCATCCGTGGCGATGGTAGTCCACGGGTAAGGTCGTAGGACGAGTGATAGGCAAATCCGTCACTCATATGTCTGAGAGCCGATGCCACCCACTTAGTGGAGTGTGAGTGATCCTATGCTGCCGAGAAAAGCATCTAGCGAGATTCAGAGCCGCCCGTACCCCAAACCGACTCAGGTGGTCAAGTAGAGAATACTAAGGTGATCGAGAGAATCATGGTTAAGGAACTCGGCAAAATGCCCCCGTAACTTCGGGAGAAGGGGGGCCGGATGCGTTATCAGACTTGCTCTGAGAAGCGTTGAAGGCCGCAGAGACCAGGCCCAAGCGACTGTTTACTAAAAACACAGGTCCATGCTAAGTCGAAAGACGCCGTATATGGACTGACTCCTGCCCGGTGCTGGAAGGTTAAGGGGACGTGTTAGCGCAAGCGAAGCACAGAACTTAAGCCCCAGTAAACGGCGGTGGTAACTATAACCATCCTAAGGTAGCGAAATTCCTTGTCGGGTAAGTTCCGACCTGCACGAATGGAGTAACGACTTGGGCGCTGTCTCAACCATGAACTCGGCGAAATTGCACTACGAGTAAAGATGCTCGTTACGCGCGGCAGGACGGAAAGACCCCGGGACCTTTACTATAGTTTGGTATTGGTGTTTGGTTCGACTTGTGTAGGATAGGTGGGAGACTGTGAAGCTTGGACGCCAGTTCAGGTGGAGTCATCGTTGAAATACCACTCTGGTCGTACTAGATATCTAACCTAGGTCCGTTATCCGGATCAGGGACAGTGCCTGATGGGTAGTTTAACTGGGGCGGTTGCCTCCTAAAATGTAACGGAGGCGCTCAAAGGTTCCCTCAGCCTGGTTGGCAATCAGGTTTCGAGTGTAAGTGCACAAGGGAGCTTGACTGTGAGAGTGACAGCTCGAGCAGGGACGAAAGTCGGAACTAGTGATCCGGCGCTGGCATGTGGAAGCGGCGTCGCTCAACGGATAAAAGGTACCCCGGGGATAACAGGCTGATCTTCCCCAAGAGTCCATATCGACGGGATGGTTTGGCACCTCGATGTCGGCTCGTCGCATCCTGGGGCCGTAGCAGGTCCCAAGGGTTGGGCTGTTCGCCCATTAAAGCGGCACGCGAGCTGGGTTTAGAACGTCGTGAGACAGTTCGGTCCCTATCCGCCGCGCGCGTAGGAAACTTGAGAAAGGCTGCCCCTAGTACGAGAGGACCGGGGTGGACGAACCTCTGGTGTGCCAGTTGTTCTGCCAAGAGCACGGCTGGTTGGCTACGTTCGGAAGTGATAACCGCTGAAAGCATCTAAGCGGGAAGCATGTTTCAAGATGAGGTTTCCCACTGGTTAACCAGGTAAGGCCCCCAGCAGACCACTGGGTTGATAGGCCGGAAGTAGAAGTGTGGCAACACATGGAGCTGACCGGTACTAATAGGCCGAGGGCTTGTTTCTTACAAAGATCTACCGCGTCCACTGTGAGGTTCCCGAGATATGATCGGGAGCCAGGCAACACGAGTACGACCCCTTGGGGTCGATACTCGTCTGCCGCCAAGGCTTGTTGATATCTCCATAGAGTTTCGGCGACCATGGCGAAGGGGAAACACCCGGTTACATTCCGAACCCGGAAGTTAAGCCCTTCAGCGCCGATGGTACTGCACTGGAGACGGTGTGGGAGAGTAGGACGTCGCCGGACAATCATTAGCGCGAGGCCGCTCCCTTTGGGAGCGGCCTTGCTGCATTTGTGCCCCCAACAGGGCATGCTCTCTTGTGGGAAGGGACCCATCATGGCCGATCATCGCAACTCCGGACCCCAGAACCGCGGCAGCAACAGCCGCGGCAAGCCCAACCGCCCCAAAAGCGGCAAGCCCACCAGCAGCGGCGGCAAGCCCAGCAGCGGCGGCAAGCCCACCAGCGCAGGCCGCGGCCGCCCCGACAGCGGCAGCCGCCCCGCCGGACGCTCCGGCGGCGCTCCGCGACGCGGCAACGACCGCCCCGACCGCCCCGGCCGCGGCCAGTCCGCCAGCGACCGCACCGACGCCCAGAAGATCTACGACGGCCCGGCGATCCCCGACGACGTCAGCGCCAAGGACCTCGACAAGTTCGCCCGCCAAGAGCTCCAGGGCCTGCCCGACAAGCTCGCCGAGAAAGTCGCCCGACACCTCGTCATGGCCGGCGTCCTGCTCCACGAAGACCCCGAACTCGCCCACAAGCACGCCCTGGCCGCCCGAGCCCGCGCCATGCGCGTCGGCCTGGTCCGCGAAGCCACCGGCGAGACCGCCTACGCCTGCGGCAACTGGGCCGAAGCCCTCGCCGAGTTCCGCGCCGCCAAACGCATGACCGGCCGCCACAGCTACGCCCCCATGATGGCCGACGCCGAACGCGCCCTCAAACGCCCCGAAAAAGCCCTCGAATACGACCGCCCCGACATCCGCGCCCACCTCGACGAAGCCGGCAACACCGAACTGTCCATCGTCATCGCCGGCGCCCGCCGCGACCTCGGACACCTCGACGCCGCCCTCCAAATCCTCGAATCCGAACCCCTCACCACCAAAGGCCGCGCCGACTGGGTCACCCGCCTGCGCTACGCCTACGCCGACACCCTCCTCGCCGCCGGACGCACAGACGAAGCCATCACCTGGTTCCACCGCGTCGCCGGCACCGACGCCAACAACCTCACCGACGTCGAAGAACGACTCACCCAACTCGAAGGCTGACCCACTGCGCGTCCGACACGGGATCGGCACTTCATGAGAGTCCTCTCACGAACGCCTCACGGAGGCCTCACGAGCGGTCGCGAGAGTGAAGGCATCAACTCTCGAGGAGGACTCATGAAGAACAGTGTGCGTACGGGCATCGCGGCCCTGGCAGGAACCATCGCCCTCACCACGGGCGGCGTCGTCGTGGCCCAGGCGGCCGTCGGGGCGCCCTCCGATCCGGTCAAGCGCGAGGACACCAGCACCGGCGTCGTGACCACCGTGACCGACGACCCCACGCCGGATCCCGATCCGACCACGGGCCCCACGGACGACCCGACCCAGAACACCCTCAACACTCGGGTCTCGGCGCAGACCAAGGCCGGTGCCGCGGACGACCCGACGGCGAACACGGTGCAGTCGCGCCAGACGGTGCAGTCGCGGGCCAGCGCCCCGTCGCGTCAGACGGTGCAGACGCGCCCGAGCGCCCCGTCGCGTCAGACGGTCGCGTCGAAGCAGTCCGCCCAGACGCGCGGCACGAACTGATGTCGAACGACCTCGCGCCCGGCGCCCCGGCGGCAGACCTGCCGCCGGGGCTGGTGGGTCTCTCCGAGCTCGGTGGGGGACTGCACCACGAGGTCTGGCTGGCCTACGACGAGTCGCGGCTGGCGCCGGTCGTGGTGAAGATCCTGCGCCCCGAGCTGGTCGGCGACGCCGACGCCGTGGGCGCGACCCTGCGCGAGATCGACGTGCTGGCCGGGCTGGCGCACCCGTCGATCGTGCGCCTGTACGACTTCGACGACGCGGCCGAACGTCCCTACATGGTGCAGGAGCACCTCGACGGCCCCACGCTGTCGTCCCTCATCTTCCGCGACGGACCCGTGCAGCTCCACCAGCTGCTGCCGCTCGCCCTCGAGCTCGCCGGGAGCGTGCACTACCTGCACACGAACGGCCTGCTCCATCTGGACGTGAAGCCCAGCAACGTGATCATGGGCGCGCCGGCGAAGCTCATCGACCTCAGCCTCACGCTCGACCTCGACAGCGCCGCGGCGCTCGACTACCCGGTCGGCAGCGACGAGTACATGCCGCCGGAGCAGTGCGACCCGCTCGCCCACGGACCGATCGGTCCCGCCGCCGACGTGTGGTCGATCGGCGCGACCCTGTACCGCGCCGCGGTCGGCCACCGGGCCTGGCGCTTCGGCTCCGAGGACCGCTGGCCGCAGCTGACGGCCCGCCCGAAGCCCATGCCCGACTTCGTGCCCGGGGCGATCCGCGACCTCGTGATGGACTGTCTCGCGTTCGATCCGGCCGCGCGGCCGACCACGCTCGACCTCGTCGAGCGGATCGAGCCGCTCATGGCGGCGCTGCCCACGGCGCGGCTCGCTGGCTTCAGCCTGCGTCGCTGACTCAGCCGGCCCGGTAGCCGACGCCACGCACCGTGGTGACGAGCTCCGGGCCGAGCTTCTTGCGCAGGTAGCCGACGTACACGTCGACGATGTTCGAGCCGGGGTCGAAGTCGTAGCCCCACACGTGCGACAGCAGCTGCTCTCGCGAGAGCGCCTGTCCGCGGTGGCGCAGCAGGACCTCGGCCAGCGCGAACTCGCGCGCCGACAGGTCCACCTCGCGGTCACCGACGAACGCGCGACGGCTGCGCACGTCGAGCCGCACGTCGCCGGCTGCGAGGTCCTCGTTCACGACCGTCTGCCCCGTGGCGCGCAGCCGCAGCCGCACCCGTGCGACGAGCTCGGCGAACCGGAAGGGCTTGCTCATGTAGTCGGCGGCGCCGCCCTCGAGCGCGGCGACCGTGTCGGTGACGGAGTCGCGGGCGGTCAGGACGATCACCGGCAGGGTGGAGCGCTCCGCGCGCAGCCGCTCGAGCACCGTGTAGCCGTCCATGCCGGGCAGGCCGATGTCGAGGACGATGAGGTCGAACTCGCCGCTGAGGGCGTAGTCGAGGCCCGTGATGCCGTCGGAGACGACGGTGGGCGTGAACCCCTCGGACCTCAGGCCCTTGGCGACGAACGAGGCGATGCGCTCCTCGTCCTCCACCACCAGGATCCGGCTCATGTCACCGATCCTCCTCCCTCGGCAGCCGGAGCCGGAACACGGCCCCCGAGCTGGCGGGGGAGTCGTCGAGGGTCACGCGGCCTCCGTGCGCCTCCGCGATCGCGCTCACGATCGACAGTCCGAGGCCGAAGCCGTCGTGCGAGCTGGTCGTGGTGAAGCGGTCGAAGATCTCCTCGCGCAGCTCGGGCGGCACGCCGGGCCCCGTGTCGGACACCCAGAACTCGATACTCGTGGGCGAGGACTTCGACCCGATCGTGATGAGGTCGCCCTCCTGCGTGTGGCGCGCGGCGTTGTCGGCGAGCTGCAGGAGGGCCTGCGTGACCCGCTGCCCGTCGAGGAGGGCCTCACCCTCGGCCGACAGGTCGGTGCGCCAGTCGCGATCGGCCAGCGCCCGGCACCGTGCGGCGACCCCGTCGCCGAGGGTGGGCAGGTCGACCGGCTCGAGACGGATGAAGTCGGGGCGGCGCGCCTTGGCCAGCACCAGCAGCTCGTCGACGAGGCGGGACATGCGGTCGATCTCGTCGAGCAGCAGGGCCCGGGTCTCCTCGACGTCGGCCGGGTCGTCCGGTGCCATCACCTCGAGGTGCCCGCGCAGGACGGTCAGGGGAGTGCGCAGCTCGTGGCCGGCGTCGTCGAGCATGCGGCGCTGCGTGGCGAAGGCCGCCTCCAGGCGGTCGAGCATCGCGTTGAACGTGATCTGCAGGTCGGTGAGGTCGTCGTGGCCGGTCACCTCCAGGCGCTCGTCGAGCGAGCCGGCACTGATGTCCCGGGCGGTGTCGCGCAGGAGGGTCAGCGGCCGCAGCAGGCGGCCCGCGAGCCAGGACGACGCCGCCACGACGACGACCAGCGCGAGCAGGCCGACGAGCGCGTAGGTGATGAGCAGGTCGTTCAGCTGCTCCTGGGCCTGCGTGCGGTCGCGGCTCACGACGAGGGCCGCGGTGCGGTCGCCCTCCTGCACCGGCAGGACTCCCACGCGGTAGCGGGCGCCGGCAGCGTCGAACGTGCGCAGGCCGCCGGTCGCGCGGAGGTCCTCCACGAGCGCCGAGAAGCGGGGGGAGTCCAGCAGGTTCCGGTCGGAGTCGCCGATGTACTTCGGCCCACCGGTGGTGGGGTACATCCAGACGATCTCGCCGTCGTCGGGCAGCGTGCGGGCGAGGAACGACTCGAGCTGCGCGTCGGCGCCCATGCCCGGGTCGGCCGCGGTGGCGGCGCGGAACTCGGCGAACTCCTGCGCGATCGCCGCGTCGATGCTCTGGTCGATGCGGCGCGACTCCACGACCCACATCGCGACGCCGGCGGCGAGCAGCGCGGCGCCCACGAGCACCGCGATCGCGACGATCAGGCGGCTGCGGACGGAGAACGCGACGCGCGGCCGCCTCACCACGCCCGGCTCCGGCCGCGCGACTCAGTCGTCATCGCGGTCATCGCGGTCGTCGTCCTCACGGTCGTCCGGGGTGTCGTCGTCATCGTCATCGTCGTCGACGGACTTCGGGGTGGGCTTCACCTGGCTGGGCTCGGTCGGCGCCGGGGTGGTCGGCGGCGTCGCCGAGGGCTTCTCCGT
Source organism: Aeromicrobium sp. JP4 (assembly GCF_054957925.1). Classification (NCBI taxonomy): domain Bacteria; kingdom Bacillati; phylum Actinomycetota; class Actinomycetes; order Propionibacteriales; family Nocardioidaceae; genus Aeromicrobium; species Aeromicrobium sp. JP4. The sequence goes on along the minus strand of NZ_CM143290.1, from coordinate 830,849 downwards.
GGCCGGGGTCTGCGTCGTGGCCGCGTCGGTCGGCGTGATGACGACGGGCACGACCGTCCCGTCGGTGCCCGACGCGGGCATCAGGCGCCCCGCCAGCACGGCGCCCAGGGCGAGGACCACCGCACCGAGCAGGCCGGCGATCATGAGGGAGCGGGAGCGCATGGTCCCATTCTCCCGGTTCCGGACCGGATCCGAATGAGCGGTCGATGAGAGTCTCAGCGGAACGCGGGCGCGCGCGGGGGAGGGTCGGCCGCGCCCTTGCGCAGCATCGGCAGCACCCGGGCCGGGACGAGCTCGGACAGCACGATCACGCTGCTGGTGCGTGCGACCGATCCCGAGCCGCTGATGTGGAGCAGGGTGTCCTTCAGGTCCTCGTGCGAGGTCGCGGCGATCTTGCAGACGATGTCGGCGTCGCCGCTCGTGATGAACGCCTCCAGCACGTTCGGCAGCGACTCCAGCTCGTCGGTGACGTCGGCGATGGAGCCCTGCACGATCTGCAGCGTGACGAACGCCTGCACGGGGTGGCCGGCCGCGGCGAGGTCGATGTCGGGCGCGTAGCCCGTGATGACGCCGGCCTCCTCCATCTTGCGCAGCCGGGAGGCCACGGTGGCGCGGGCGACCCCCAGCAGGCGCGACAGCTCGAGGTCGCCGACGCGGGGATGGGTGTGCATCGCGTCGATGAGGGCGACGTCCAATCGGTCCAACATGTCCTGAGCGTAGCAATCTGCACAGCCAGACACCCGCGTTCGTGTGTGAAATGGCAGGTCTGACCACCTTCGCGTGCACCGGTTGCCCAGTCGGCCAGATGAGTGTGTCCTGAGTCACATGAGCCTTGACCTCACCGATGCCGAGCGCCTCGCGCACCTCGACCTCGAGCAGCTCCAGCAGCTGGTCGGCCTGGTCGAGCACGACTCCTCCACCGACCCGTTCCCCGTGACGGGCTGGGACGCGATCGTGTGGAACGTCGGCAACGCGACGCAGTCCGCCCACTTCTTCATGTCGGCCTACGCGATGGACCTCGTCGCGTACTCCGGGCCCGAGACCGGAAACCGCGACCACCACGCCTACGTCCTGGCGAGCGGTGCCGTGCGGTTCGTGCTGAAGGGCGGCGTCGACCCCGACAGCCCCGTCATGGACCACCACCGCCGTCACGGCGACGGCATCGTCGACATCGCGCTCGAGGTGCCCGACGTGGACACCTGCGTGAACCAGGCGCGAGCCCAGGGCGCCACGATCCTCGAGGAGCCGCACGACGTCACGGACGAGCACGGGACGGTGCGGATGGCCGCCATCGCGACCTACGGCGAGACGAGGCACTCGCTCATCGACCGGAGCCGCTACTCGGGGCCGTACCTGCCCGGCTACGTCGCGCGGTCGTCCACGATGAAGCGGCCCGACGGTGCGCCGAAGCGGATCTTCCAGGCGCTCGACCACGTCGTGGGCAACGTCGAGCTCGGCCGCATGGACGAGTGGGTCGACTTCTACCGCCGCGTCATGGGCTTCACGAACATGGCCGAGTTCGTCGGCGACGACATCGCCACCGAGTACAGCGCGCTCATGAGCAAGGTCGTGGCCAGCGGCAACCACCGCGTGAAGTTCCCGCTCAACGAGCCGGCGATCGCCAAGAAGAAGTCGCAGATCGACGAGTACCTGGAGTTCTACGGCGGCCCGGGCGCGCAGCACCTCGCGCTCGCCACGAACGACATCCTCGCCACCGTGGACTGGCTCCGCGACGCCGGCATCGAGTTCCTCGCGACGCCGGACTCCTACTACACCGACCCGGCCCTGCGCGAGCGCATCGGCGAGGTCCGGGTCCCGATCGAAGATCTGCAGCAGCGCGGCATCCTCGTCGACCGTGACGAGGACGGCTACCTGCTGCAGATCTTCACCAAGCCGATCGGCGACCGGCCGACAGTGTTCTTCGAGCTGATCGAGCGTCACGGGTCGCTGGGCTTCGGCAAGGGCAACTTCCAGGCGCTGTTCGAGGCGATCGAGCGCGAGCAGGCACGGCGAGGGAACTTCTAGGGAGTCCGCACATGGCCCACTACCGCAGCGCCGGGCTCGTCCCGCCGAAGCGCCACACCCAGCACCGCGCTGTGGACGGCTCGCTGTACCGCGAGGAGCTGATGGGCGAGGAGGGCTTCAGCTCGGACTCGTCGCTGCTCTACCACGTGGGCGTGCCCTCGGCGATCGTCGAGGCGCGCACGTGGGACCTGCCCGACCAGGCCACGACGCCCAACGAGCCGCTGCTGCCGCGGCACCTCAGGCTGCACGACCTGTTCACCGACGCCGATCGCGACCTGGTGCGGGGGCGCCGGCTCGTGCTCGGCAACGGCGACGTGCGCATCTCCTACGCCGTCGGCGACCACGTCTCGCCGCTGTACCGCAACGCCACGGGCGACGAGTGCGTCTTCATCGAGTCCGGCAGCGGCGTGCTGGAGACGGTGTTCGGCCACCTGCCGTTCGGTCCCGGCGACTACCTGCTGGTGCCGCGCGCCACGACCCACCGCTGGGTCCCGGTCGGCGAGGTGAGGGCGTACTGCATCGAGGCGAACAGCCACATCGGCCCGCCAAAGCGGTACCTGTCGCGCTTCGGGCAGCTGCTCGAGCACGCGCCGTACTGCGAGCGCGACCTGCGCGCACCGAGCGATCCGGAGGTGCGCGACGAGGGCGCGGTGGAGGTCTACGTGAAGCATCGGGGCTCCGGGCCGGCCGGTCTCTCCGGCACCATGCACGTGGTGCCGCGCCACCCCTTCGACGTGGTCGGCTGGGACGGCTGCCTCTACCCCTACGCGTTCAACGTGCGCGACTTCGAGCCGATCACCGGGCGCGTGCACCAGCCGCCGCCCGTGCACCAGGTGTTCGAGGGGAACAACTTCGTCATCTGCAACTTCGTGCCGCGCAAGGTCGACTACCACCCGCTGGCCATCCCGGTGCCGTACTACCACTCGAACGTCGACTCCGACGAGATCATGTTCTACGTCGACGGCGACTACGAGGCGCGCAAGGGCTCGGGCATCGGCAAGGGCTCGATCTCGGTGCACCCGGGCGGTCACTCGCACGGTCCCCAGCCCTCGGCGATCGAGGCGAGCCTGGGCGCGGAGTCCTTCGACGAGCTCGCGGTCATGGTCGACACCTTCCGCCCGCTCGAGCTGGGCGAGGGCGGTCGGGCCGTCGACGACGGGGTCTACCACCTCTCGTGGGGGCGGGGATGACGGCGGCTGCCTTCGAGGCGCTGTTCGACGACGCGGCGGTCTTCCCGCCGGGGAACGCTCCGGTGGACGTCGCGGTGAAGGACCACCTCGCTCGAGAGACGACCCCGGACGCGGCGTACGTCGGGCCGCTCGTGTGCGACGTCCCGCGGCTGCCGGGGGTGCTCGACGCGGCCGTACGACCGGTGCGCGTGTCCGTCGTGGGCGCCGTGGAGGAGCTGGCACCCGCCCTCCGAGGGCTGATGGGGTCGCCGGTCGAGCCCGTCGGTGCCGAGCTGCGCGGGCCGATCTCGCTGCTGCCCGACCTGCCGGTGCACTCGATCGCCGTCGAGATGCCGTGGGGAGCGGGGTTCCACGTGCCGCCGGGCGCCCTGCTGAAGCTGCGGTGCGGTGGTGCGTACGTGCCGACGGTGGACGAGCTGGCCGGGGCGATCGTGCACTGCGTCGAGCACGGCAAGGCGTTCAAGCTGACGGCAGGACTGCACTCGGCGATCGCGCACGACGGAGCCCACGGCTTCGTCAACGTCATGGCCGCGGTCGTCGCGGCCACCCGGGGCCAGGACCCGGCGCCGGTGCTGACGTCCGCCGCGGAGGAGCTCGACCTGGAGACCCTCGGCGAGTCGCGACGACTCTTCCGGTCGATCGGCACGTGCAGCATCGACGAGCCGCTGGCCGACCTGTGTGCGCTGGGGCTGCTGGGATGACCGAGTTCACCGCGGGCACGCTGCCGTACTGCAGCTTCACGGCGCCCGACCTCGACGAGCCGCACGTCGGCGTCGGGGTGGGCACGCGCGTGCTCGACGTGACCGCGCTGGCCCCGCACGTGCTGCCGGACCACGCGCACCTGTTCACATCCGGCACGCTCGACGAGCTGCTCGCCGCCGGACCCGACACATGGGCGGCGGTGCGGTCGGCGCTGCTCGAGCACGTCGCTCGGTCACCGGCGACCCGGCGTGCCGAGGACGTGGGGCTGCTGCTGCCGTTCACGGTCGCCGACTACGTCGACTTCTACGCCTCGCGCCACCACGCGACGAACGTCGGCCGCATCTTCCGGCCCGACGGCGAGCCGCTCACGCCCAACTGGGACCACCTGCCGATCGGATACCACGGCAGGGCGGGGACCGTCGTGGTCTCGGGGACCCCCGTCCGGCGACCGTCCGGGCAGACGCGTACCGCAGACGGGACGATCGCCTTCGGCCCGAGCGCGAAGCTCGACATCGAGGCCGAGATCGGATTCGTGGTCGGTGCCGGGTCCGAGCTCGGCGAGCCGGTCGGCGTCGACGCGTTCGAGCAGCACGTCTTCGGCGTCTGCGTCGTGAACGACTGGTCCGCCCGCGACATCCAGGCCTGGGAGTACGTGCCGCTCGGCCCGTTCCTGGGCAAGTCGTTCGCGACGTCGGTGTCGCCGTGGATCGTGCCCTGGGCCGCGCTGTCCGACGCCCGGATCGACCCGCCAGCCCCTCACGCCGATCTCCAGGAGTACCTGCGCCCCGCGGGCCACGGCCTCGACCTCGAGCTGACGGTGTCGATCAACGACACGGTCGTCTCGCGGCCGCCGTTCGCGACCATGGCCTGGACGCCGGCCCAGATGCTGGCCCACCTCACGGTCAACGGCGCCTCGCTGCGCCCCGGCGACCTGTTCGCGTCCGGCACGGTCAGCGGCCCGGAGCGCGACCAGGTCGGGTCGCTGCTGGAGCTGACCTGGAACGGCACCGAGCCACTGAAGCTGGAGGACGGGAGCGAGCGGTCGTTCCTGCTCGACGGGGACCGCGTCACCATCACGGCCGCGGCCCGCACCCACGACGGACGACTCGTGCCGCTGGGCGAGGTCGACGGAGTCGTGGCCTGACGGCCACGGGGAGGAGAGACATGTTCGAGGAAGGCCAGTACTTCGCGCCGATCGTCACCAAGGGCGACGGCAGCGTCTCGGTGCAGCTGGGGGAGGGGCATCCCGGGCTGGAGGATCCCGAGTACCGCGAGCGGCGCGACCGCATCGCGACGGCGGCGGCGCAGTGGAGGCCGGGCGACCCGGCCCCGCTCATCGACTACACGGACGACGAGCACGAGGTCTGGCGCGTCGTGTGCGCCGACCTGCACGAGAAGCACCGGGAGTACGCCTGCCAGGAGTACCTCGACGGCAAGGAGGCGTTCGGCCTGGCCGAGGACCATGTGCCCCAGCTCCACGAGCTGTCCGAGGCGCTCGCGCCCCTGACCGGCTTCGCCTACCAGCCGGCGGCGGGCCTGGTGCCGCTGCGCGAGTTCTACGGCGCGCTCGCCGACAAGAAATTCTGGGCGACGCAGTACGTGCGCCACCACTCGGTGCCGCTCTACACGCCGGAGCCGGACGTGCTGCACGAGGTCGTCGGGCACGGGAACACGCTCGCCGACCGCCGGTTCACCGACCTCTACGAGGCAGCGGGCGCGGCGGCCCGGCGCGTGGAGTCCGACGAGGCGCTGGAGTTCGTCAGCAAGGTCTTCTGGTTCACGCTGGAGTTCGGCGTGGTCCACGAGTCCGACGGGTTGAAGGCCTACGGCGCGGGGATCCTGTCCAGCCCGGGGGAGATCGAGGAGTTCCGCCACATGGCGATCCGGCCGCTCGATCTCGCCGACATGGGCACGACCGACTACGACATCACCCACTACCAGGAGGTGCTGTTCGCGGCCTCGTCGTTCAGCCAGGTCCAGGACGTCGTCGGCGGCTTCTGGGACACCTGCACCGACGACTCGATCGCCGCGTTGAAGGTCGCTGCCTGAGGACGGCCGGGGCTGATGTGGCACAGTGTCGCCGTGGCGATCTGGAAGGCGGTCGACGGTGCTCCCGACACTTCGGTGTCCGAGCCGACGGCCGTGACGATCGGGAACTTCGACGGCGTCCACCGTGGCCACCAGTCCCTGCTCGCCGCCACGCGCGCCGTGGCCGGCGACCTCTCCACGGTGGCGATCACCTTCGATCCTCACCCCGTCGCGATCTTCGCGCCCGACCGCGCACCCGCCCGGCTGACGACGCTCGAGCGTCGCATCGAGCTGCTGCACCAGCACGGCGCCGACCACGTGCGCGTCCTGGACTTCACCAGGGAGATGGCCTCCTGGTCGCCCGTCGAGTTCGTGCAGGCCGTCGTGCTCGACCAGTGCCACGCGCGCGCGGTCGTGGTGGGGGAGGGCTTCCGCTACGGCAGCCGTGCCTCCGGCTCGATCGAGACCCTCGCGGCCTCGGGCGCCGAGCACGGCTTCGTCGCGCAGGAGTCCGCGCTCGCCGGCGACGAGGAGGCCTTCTCGTCCACCCGGGTGCGCGCCGCGGTCGCCGCGGGTGACGTCGAGCTCGCCGCCGAGCTGCTCGGCCGCCCCCACGAGGTCGAGGGCGTCGTCGTCGAGGGCGACCGCCGCGGCCGCGAGCTCGGGTTCCCCACGGCGAACGTGCCGGTCGACGCCACCTACGCGGTCCCGCCCGACGGCGTGTACGCCACCCGGCTGCTGCTGCCCGACGGCACGCGGCTGCCGGGAGCCACGTCGGTGGGCACCAATCCCACCTTCGAGGGCGTGGTGGGACGCCGCGTGGAGACCTACGTGCTCGACCGCGACGACCTCGAGCTGTACGGGCAGCGGGTGCGCGTGGAGTTCGTCGCGCGACTGCGCGAGATGGTCGCCTACGACTCGCTCGACGCGCTCGTCGAGCAGATGCACCGCGACGTCGCCCAGGCGCGCGCGGCACTGCTCGCCTGACCCCGCACGGCGATTGGCCCCGCGCGGGCCCGCGCTGATACTCTGATGGTTGCCGTAGATCGGCCACGGAACGAGAGTGCCCCGGTGAACAGGCCCGGGCGCGCCGTGCAACGGACATCCCAAGGAGAAACGTGTCGAAGAAGACTGCTGCCCCCACGGTGGCGAACCTGTCGAAGAGCGAGATCATCGCCGAGTACGCCACCAGCGAGGGCGACACCGGATCCGCGGAGGTCCAGATCGCGCTGCTCACCGGCCGCATCTCGCACCTGACCGGACACCTGCAGGAGCACAAGCACGACCACCACAGCCGTCGCGGCCTGCTGCTGCTCGTCGGCCAGCGTCGCCGTCTGCTGAACTACCTGCAGAACGAGGACATCGAGCGCTACCGCTCGCTCATCGAGCGACTCGGCCTGCGCCGCTGACATCGCGGGCGGTCATCCCTTCGGGGGTGGCCGCCCGTTCCGCATCACCACGCTGTACCTGAAACAACTGCATCTGAATCACCCATGACGAGGTCGGCGATTGCTCGGTCCTCGGTAGTGGCCCTCGGAGCCCTTGGGGCGACCGCGGGCCTCGATCGAAGACCGGCCCGGCCCGGGTCCGAACGCGGACCGCGCCGGCGCAGCCACCTCGTCCCGACAGCGCAGGGGAGCATCCCCTGCAGAAGGGACATCAATGTCCGACATCACCTCCGTGGAGACCGTGATCGACAACGGTCGATTCGGCACCCGCACCATCCGCCTCGAGACCGGTCTGCTCGCCCAGCAGGCGGCCGGCTCCGTCTCGGCCTTCCTGGACGACGACACGATGCTGCTCTCGGCCACCACGGCCGGCAAGCACCCGAAGGACCACTTCGACTTCTTCCCGCTCACGATCGACGTCGAGGAGCGCATGTACGCCGCGGGCCGCATCCCGGGCTCGTTCTTCCGTCGTGAGGGACGTCCGTCCGAGGACGCGATCCTCACGTGCCGCCTGATCGACCGCCCGCTGCGCCCGACCTTCAAGAAGGGTCTGCGCAACGAGGTCCAGGTCGTCATCACGGTCCTGGCGCTCAACCCCGACACCCCGTACGACGTCCTGGCGATCAACGCCGCCTCGGCGTCCACGCAGATCTCGGGCCTGCCCTTCAGCGGCCCGGTCGGCGCCACGCGCGTCGCCCTGATCGACGGCCAGTGGGTCGCGTTCCCGACGCACAGCCAGCTCGAGGACGCCGTGTTCGACATGGTCGTCGCGGGTCGCATCGCGGGCGACGACGTCGCGATCATGATGGTCGAGGCCGAGTCCACCGAGAAGACGTGGGAGCTCGTCCAGGGTGGCGTCCAGGCGCCCACCGAGTCGATCGTGGCCGGTGGCCTCGACGCGGCCAAGAAGTTCATCCGCCAGCTGTGCGAGGCGCAGGCCGAGCTGGCCTCCGCCGCCGCGAAGCCCGTCCAGGACTTCCCGGTCTTCCTCGACTACGAGGACGACGCCTACGAGGCCGTCCGCGAGATCGCGTCGGCCGACATGGCCGAGGCCCTCACGATCGTCCGCAAGGCCGACCGCGAGGTCCGCGAGTCCGAGATCAAGGCCAACGTCATCGAGCAGCTCGGTGCGCGCTTCGAGGGCCGCGAGAAGGAGCTCGGCGCCGCGCTGCGCTCGCTCACCAAGTCGCTCGTGCGCGATCGCGTCCTGCGCGACAACGTCCGCATCGACGGCCGTGGCCTGGCCGACATCCGTGCCCTGTCCGCCGAGGTGGGCATCGTTCCTCGCGTGCACGGCTCGGCGCTGTTCCAGCGTGGCGAGACCCAGATCATGGGCATCACCACGCTGAACATGCTCGACCTGGAGCAGAAGCTCGACACGCTCTCGCCCGAGACCACGCGTCGCTACATGCACAACTACAACTTCCCGCCGTTCTCCACCGGTGAGACCGGACGCGTGGGCTCGCCCAAGCGTCGCGAGATCGGCCACGGCGCCCTGGCCGGCCGGGCCCTGCTGCCCGTCCTGCCCTCGCGCGAGGAGTTCCCCTACGCGATCCGTCAGGTGTCCGAGGCGCTCAGCTCCAACGGCTCCACCTCGATGGGCTCGGTCTGCGCGTCCACCCTGGGCCTGCTGAACGCCGGTGTGCCGCTGCGCGCGCCGGTCGCCGGCATCGCGATGGGCCTCATCTCCGGTGAGGTCGACGGCGAGCAGAAGTTCGTCACGCTGACCGACATCCTCGGAGCCGAGGACGCCTTCGGCGACATGGACTTCAAGGTCGCCGGCACGCGTGACTTCGTGACCGCGCTGCAGCTGGACACCAAGCTCGACGGCATCCCCGCGGACGTGCTCGCCGGTGCGCTGCAGCAGGCGCACGACGCCCGCCAGACGATCCTCGACGTGATGGCCGAGGCCATCAGCGAGCCCGACGAGATGAGCCCCTACGCTCCGCGGATCATCACGGTGAAGATCCCGGTCGACAAGATCGGCGAGGTCATCGGCCCGAAGGGCAAGATGATCAACCAGATCCAGGACGACACCGGCGCGAAGATCTCGATCGACGACGACGGCACCGTCTACGTGGGCGCCGACAACGGCGACTCGGCCGAGGCGGCCAAGCAGGCCATCAACGCGATCGCCAACCCGACGATGCCCGAGGTCGGCGAGCGCTACCTCGGCACCGTCGTCAAGACGGTCGACTTCGGCGCGTTCATCTCGCTGCTGCCGGGCAAGGACGGCTTGCTGCACATCAGCAAGCTGCGCGAGCTCAACGGCGGCCAGCGCGTGAACAACGTCGACGACGTCGTGAAGGTCGGCGACAAGATCCAGGTCGAGATCGCCGAGGTCGGCGATCGCGGCAAGCTCTCGCTGATCCCCGTCTCGGACAAGTCCGAGGAGACGCAGGAGGCGGCGGCGGAGTCCACCGACGCCTGATCACCCGTTCCGCACGAGGCCCCGCACCGGTTGGTGCGGGGCTTCGTCGTTCGGCGAGACAGGGCTCGACAGCGGCGTGGACGTGAATATGGGAGCGTTCCCAAATTTCTCTTGACGTTCATGTGTGACGCAGGCCACACTGTATGGGAGCGCTCCCATGACCGGTGGGGGACCGACGGAAGGCACGACGTGAACACACGACGAATCGCCGCCTCACTTGCCGCAGTCATCGCCCTGGGCGGCCTCGCCGCGTGTGGTGGGAGCGACTCGGGCGAGGACGGGGACGACATCACCCTGCGGGTGAACCTGTTCGGCAAGTTCGGGTACACCGAGGCGTACAAGAAGTTCGAGGAGGCCCACCCGGGCGTCAAGATCGTCGAGACCGCCGAGGGCGACCTCGGCAAGTACAACACCAAGCTCACCCAGCAGATCGCCGCCGGGGGCGACGCCGGCGACGTGGTGGCGATCGAGGAGGGCCAGACGGTGGCGTTCCTGGCCGCCCCCGACAAGTTCGTCAACCTCCAGGACGAGGGCGGCAACGACGTCAAGGACCGTTGGCTCCCGTGGGTCTGGGACAAGGCCACCACCGCTGACGGCAAGACGACCATCGGCTACGGAACCGACGTCGGCGGCCTGGCGATGTGCTACCGCCGCGACCTGTTCGAGAAGGCGGGCCTGCCCACCGATCGCGAGGAGGTCGGCAAGCTCTGGCCCACGTGGGACGACTTCATCGCCACGGGCAAGAAGTTCCAGGCGGGCATCAAGGACGACAAGGTGGGCTTCATCGACTCGTCGACGAACACCTACAACTCGATCCTCATGCAGCAGGGCGACCACACGTACTTCGACCGCGACGACGAGCTGGTGTTCGACACCAACCCGGCGGTCAAAACCGCGTGGGACTACGCAGTCGAGATGACCGAGGCCGACCTGTCGGCGCAGCTGAAGGCCTTCAGCGACGAGTGGAACGCGGGCTTCAAGAACGGCTCGTTCGCCGCGGTGGCCTGCCCGGCCTGGATGACCGGCTACATCAAGGACCAGTCCGGTGAGGAGAACGCCGGCAAGTGGGACATCGCCACCGTGCCCGGTGGCGGCGGCAACTGGGGCGGCTCCTGGCTGGCGGTCCCGACCTCCAGCGAGCACCAGGACATGGCGCTGGAGCTGATCGAGTTCCTCAGCAACGAGGAGGGCCAGATGATGGCCTTCGACGCCGAGGGTCGCCTGCCGTCCCTGCCCGCGCTGTACGACCAGCCGGAGTTGAAGGAGGCCACGAACGCCTACTTCAACGAGGCGCCGATCGGCCAGCTCTTCGTGGCCGGTGCCTCGCAGCTCGAGCCGGTCTACCTCGGCACCAAAAACGTTCCCGTCCGTGACGCGGTGGAGAACGCACTGCGCAGTGTCGAGAACGGAGAGGTCCCGCCCGCCCAGGGCTGGGACGACGCATCCGCGGCGGCCGAGAAGGCCGCACGCTGACGCACCCCTGACGCGGCCGGTGTCCGCGCGTTCCTCCAAGGCGCGGACACCGGCTGCCCACGTTCCGGACCACTGATCGGAGAGGATCTCGCCATGGCACGCAAGCGGCTCGCACGGCAGCAGGGCGCCGGGCTCTCGTTCGTCTCGCCGTACTTCATCGTCTTCGCGGTGTTCGGCCTGTTCCCGCTCGTCTACACGGCCTGGGTCTCGATGCACGAGTGGACCCTGCTGGCCGGCAAGGTCGAGTTCATCGGGTTCGACAACTACACCGAGCTGCTCGGCGACTCGGCGTTCTGGCGGGCCCTGGTCAACACCTTCGGGATCTTCGTTCTGGCCACGGTGCCCCAGCTGGTGCTCGCCACGGTGCTCGCGCAGATGCTCAACACGGCGCTGCGCGGCCGCACCGCCTGGCGGATGGGCGTCCTGCTGCCGAACGTCGCGTCGGTGGCGGCCGTCGGCATCATCTTCGGGCTCATCTTCGCCCGCGACTACGGCATCGCGAACTGGCTGCTGGGCTTCGTCGGCATCGAGAACGTCGACTGGCGCGCCCACCGCTGGTCCTCGTGGCTCGCGATCGCGACGATGGTGGACTGGCGCTGGACGGGCTACAACGCGCTCATCCTCCTCGCGGCACTGCAGTCGGTGCCCAAGGAGCTGTACGAGGCGGCCCGGATCGACGGCGCTTCGGCCTGGCGGCAGTTCTGGTCGGTCACCGTGCCGATGCTGCGCCCCACCCTGATCTTCGTGACGATCATCGCCACCATCGGCGGGATCCAGCTCTTCACCGAGCCGTTGCTGTTCAACACCGGCGCCAACGCGATCTCCGGCGGCAACCGCGGCCAGTTCCAGACGGTGGCGATGTACCTCGTGCAGCAGGCCTTCACGGGCCAGCGGTTCGGGTACGCCTCCACGATCGCGTGGGTCCTCTTCCTCATCATCGCCGTCGTGGCGGCGATCAACCTGCTGCTGATGCGGCGCATCCGATCGGCGGACTGACATGAGCACCACCGCGCGCTCCACCGGCGCCTCCCCGATGATGTACGTCACCCTGACCTTCGTGGTGCTGCTGTCCGCGGCGCCCCTGTACTTCATGCTCGTCATGGCCTCGCGCGCCAACAGCGACATCCTCGGCATCCCGCCGCCGCTGCTGCCCGGCGACCAGTTGGCCATCAACATCGAGCGGGTCTTCGCCAACGACGACGTCCAGTTCGCCAAGGCGCTGCTGAACACCCTCGTGGTCGCCACGGTGGCCACGGTCTCCGTGGTGGTCACGTCGGCACTGGCCGGATTCGCCTTCGCGAAGCTGAGGTTCCGCGGCCGCGACGTGCTCCTGGTCGTCGTGGTGGCCACGATGATGGTGCCGGTGCAGCTGGGCCTGATCCCGCTGTACATGCTGATGACGAAGCTCGGCCTCGCGGGCGGGCTGGCCTCGGTGACGCTGCCGTTCCTGGTCAGCGGGTTCGGGGTGTTCTTCATGCGCCAGTACGCCATCCAGGCCATCCCCGACGAGCTGATCGAGGCCGCACGCGTCGACGGCGCGTCGACCCTGCGCATCTTCTGGTCGATCGTCTTCCCGGCGCTGCGACCGGCGGCCGCCGTGCTCGGGCTGCTGACCTTCATGGAGCGCTGGAACGACTTCCTGTGGCCGTACATCGCGCTCGACATCAACCACCCCACCGTGCAGGTCGCGCTCTCGCGCCTGTCCGGCGGGTACTACACCGACCAGGCGCTGGTGATGGCCGGGACCCTCATGGGAACCCTGCCGCTCGTCGTGGTCTTCATCGTGTTCGGCCGCCAGATCGTCGGCGGCATCATGGAAGGCGGCTTGAAGTCATGAACGGTCTGAACGAGCGATTCGACCCCGGCTTCGTCTGGGGCGTGGCCACCTCGGCCTACCAGATCGAGGGAGCCACGGACGAGGACGGCCGCGGTCCCTCCATCTGGGACACGTTCGCCGCGAGCCCCGGGCGCACCTTCGAGGGGCACACCGGTGAGGTGGCGGTGGACCACTACCACCGCTGGCCGGAGGACGTGGCGCTCGTCCGCGACCTCGGCCTGGGCGCCTACCGCTTCTCCGTGGCCTGGCCGCGGATCCAGCCCGACGGGAAGGGCCCCGCCGAGCCGCGCGGTCTGGCGTTCTACGACCGCCTCGTCGACGGACTCCTCGAGGCGGGGATCGAGCCCTGGCCGACGCTGTTCCACTGGGACCTGCCGCAGGCCCTCGAGGACGCGGGCGGCTGGCCCGAGCGTGACACCGCGGAGCGCTTCGCCGACTTCGCCGAGATCGTCGTGGACGCCCTGGGCGACCGTGTGCGGAACTGGACCACGCTGAACGAGCCGTGGTGCGCCGCGTTCCTGGGCTACGGCGCCGGGATCCACGCCCCGGGCCGCACCGAGCCAGCCGCCGCCATCGCCGCCTCGCACCACCTGCACCTGGCCCACGGCCTGGCCGTGCCGCGGATCCGTGAGAGCCGCCCCCAGGCGCGCGTCGGCGTGACGCTCAACCTCTACGCGGTGTCGCCGGCCGACGACACGGGGCGCCACGACGACGCGGCCCGCCGCATCGACGGGCTGATGAACCGCTGGTTCCTCGACCCGGTGCTGCTCGGCCGCTACCCGCAGGACGTGCTGGAGGATCTGGCCGGCTCGGCGGGACTCGACGCGATCCACGACGACGACCTCGCCGTCATCGCCGCGCCGCTGGACTTCCTGGGCATCAACTACTACTCGCGCCACGTCGTCGAGGCCGCGCCGTGGCCGGGGGCCTCGGAGGTCGGGTTCGTCGACCGCGTCTGGCCCAAGACCGCCTCCGGCTGGGACATCGACCCCGCCGGGCTCGGCGAGGTGCTGCGCCAGGTCGGCGCGGACTACCCGTCGATCCCGATCTACATCACCGAGAACGGCGCCGCGTTCGACGATCCCGTGTCGGTGGATGGGACGGTGCAGGACCAGGACCGCATCGACTTCATCGCCACGCACCTCGAGCAGGTGGCCGACGCGGTCGACGCCGGGATCGACGTGCGGGGATACTTCGCGTGGTCCCTGTTGGACAACTTCGAGTGGGCGGAGGGGTACGCGAAGCGCTTCGGGATCGTCCACGTCGACTTCGACACCTTGGTCCGCACCCCCAAGGCCAGCGCTCGGTGGTTCGCCGAGCTCGCCCGGACCAGCAGCACGAAGGAGAGGGCATGACTGACAGCCGCCAGCCGACGTTGGAGGAAGTGGCCCGGCTCGCCGGGGTGGGGCGCGGCACGGCGTCGCGAGTCGTCAACGGCTCGGAGCACGTGTCGCCGCACACCCGCGACGCGGTCGAGCGTGCCGTGCGCGAGCTGGGCTACGTGCCCAACCAGGCGGCGCGTGCACTCAGGACGCGCCGCACCGACACGGTGGCGCTCGTCATCGCCGAGGACGAGGAGCGCGTGTTCGCCGAGCCGTTCTTCGCCGGCCTCGTGCGGGGGATCTCGCGCGCCGTCGACGCGACGTCGCGGCGCCTCGTGCTCTCGATGGTGCCCGACGAGTCGCACCTCGACCGGCTCGGCCAGTTCCTCACGCCGCAGCACGTCGACGGCGTCATGGTCGTGTCGATGCACGACGCGCTCAGCCTCCCCGAGAGCCCCGACCTGCCGATCGTCCACGTCGGCCGGCCCCGTGACGCGGGCGCCTGCTACGTCGACGTGGACAACCTCGGGGGAGCGCGCCAGGCCGTGGACCACATCGTCGGACGAGGGCGTCAGCGCATCGCGTGCATCACGGGCCCGCAGGACCTGGCCTCCGGACGCGACCGCCTCGACGGCTACCGCGAGGCACTGGCCGCGGCCGGGCTGCCGTTCGAGGAGCGCCTCGTCGAGCCCGGGGACTTCAGCGACGCCAGCGGCGTCAGCGGAGCGGCGTCGCTCCTCGAGCGGTGCCCCGACCTCGACGCGATCTTCGCCGCGAACGACGTGATGGCGCTCGGCGCCCTGCGCGAGCTCTCTCGCCGTGGACTCCGGGTGCCCGAGGACGTCGCGGTGGTGGGCTTCGACGGCTCGCCCGCGGCCGCTGCCTCCACACCCGTGCTGACCACGGTCCACCAGCCCCTCGCCGAGCTGGGCACCACGGCGGTGGAGGTGCTGGCGCACCGCATCGACGATCCCGGCGCCGAGGTCCGGTCGGTCGTCCTGCCGGCCGAGCTGCGAGCGGGGGAGTCCGCATGAGCCGCGTCGTGTTCGACGGGGCGACCCGACTGTTCCCCGGCCAGGAGCGCCCGGCCGTCGACCACATCGACCTCGAGGTGGCCGACGGGGAGTTCCTCGTGCTGGTGGGCCCCTCCGGCTGTGGCAAGTCCACGACCCTGCGCATGCTCGCGGGCCTGGAGGACGTCGACGCCGGCCGCATCCTCATCGGCGACCGTGACGTGACGGGAGTTCCGCCTAAGGAGCGCGACATCGCGATGGTCTTCCAGAACTACGCGCTCTACCCGCACATGACCGTGGCCGAGAACATGGGCTTCGCGCTGCGGATCGCCAAGGTCTCGAAGGCCGACATCACCACACGGGTGGCCGAGGCGGCCGACCTGCTCGGCCTGACCGACTACCTCGACCGCAAGCCCAAGGCACTCTCGGGCGGCCAGCGCCAGCGCGTCGCGATGGGCCGCGCGATCGTGAGGTCGCCGCAGGTGTTCCTCATGGACGAGCCGCTGTCGAACCTGGACGCCAAGCTGCGCGTGCAGACCCGCACCCAGCTCGCCGCCCTCCAGCGCCGGCTCGGCACCACCACCGTCTACGTGACCCACGACCAGGTCGAGGCGATGACGATGGGCGACCGCGTCGCGGTGCTGAAGGACGGTGTCCTGCAGCAGGTCGCAGCCCCCCGCGAGCTGTACGACCGGCCCGTCAACCTCTTCGTCGCCGGCTTCATGGGATCGCCCGCGATGAACCTGCTGGAGCTGCCCGTCAGCGACGGGGGAGTGGCCTTCGGCTCGACCATCCTTCCGGTGCCGCGCGAGGCGCTGATTGGGGCCAGCGCGTCCACGATCGTGGTGGGGGTCCGTCCGGAGAACCTGGCGATCGCGCCCGAGGGTCTGCCCATCGTGGTCGACGTCGTCGAGGAGCTGGGTTCCGACGCGTACCTGTACGGACGCACCGACGGCGTGACCACGCCCGTGGTGGCGCGCACCGATTGGCGCAACCCTCCGGTGAAGGGGACGCCCACCCACCTGGCCGTCCTCGACCCCGAGGCGGTGCACCACTTCGACCCCCGGACGGGCCTGAGGCTCGGTCGATAGCATCGGGCGCATGACACGCGTGGCGGTACTGGGTGCGAAGGGCCGGATGGGATCGACGTCGGCGGCGGCGATCGAGGCGGCCGAGGGGCTCGAGCTCGTGGGGGGGATCGACGTCGGCGACGACCTCGAGTCGCTCGCGGGGGCCGGCGTGGAGGCGGTGCTGGTCTTCACGACCCCCGACGTCGCCTTCGACCAGGCGCGTTGGTGCCTCGAGCACGGGATCTCCGTCGTCATCGGCACCTCGGGCTTCGGCGACGACAAGGTGGCCGAGCTCCGCGAGGTCGTCGGCGGGCACGACGGCGTGGGTGCGCTGGTCGTCCCCAACTTCTCCATCGGCGCGGTGCTGATGATGCGCTTCGCGGCCCAGGCCGCGCCGTTCTTCGAGTCCGTCGAGGTCATCGAGATGCACCACCCCGACAAGGTCGACGCGCCCTCGGGCACCGCCGTCCGCACGGCCGAGGTCATCGCCCAGGCCCGGCGCGACGCCGGCTCGGCCGAACTGCCCGACGCCACCACGACCGACCCCGACGGAGCGCGCGGCGCGAAGGTCGAGGGCATCCCGGTGCACGCCGTTCGCGCGCGCGGCTTCATCGCCTCGCAGGAGGTCGTCCTCGGCGATCCGGGCGAGATCTTCACGATCCGTCACGACTCGTCCACGCGGGAGTCGTTCATGCCCGGCGTCGTGGCGGCGCTGCGCTGGATCCCCGGGCGCACCGGGGTCACCGTCGGGCTCGACGAGGTGCTCGGACTCGAGTGAGGAGCCTCAGCCGGCGATGAGCCGCACGAGCGCCGTGGACGCGGCCGCGGCGATCAGCATCGGCAGGAACGACACGTTGCGCCACAGCAGCACGGCGGCCACCGCGAGCCCGACGACGCGGGCGTCCAGCACGACCTCCTGGCCGTCGGTGAAGCCCTGCACGGCCACCAGCGCCGCGAGCAGGCCCACCGGGATGAACCCGGCGGCGCGCTCGGTGAGCGGGTGCTCGAGGACCTTGTCGGGCACCGACAGGCCCAGCAGCTTCAGGGCGTAGCAACCCACCGCCACCGCCAGCACGCCCCACCAGAGGTCACTCATCGCGACCTCCCGCGGGAACGAACCTCAGCCCCACCAGGACCGCCGCGACGCCCCCGATGATGATCGGGGCGCCAGGCGGCGTGAACGGCACGAGACCGAGCGCGACCGCGGCCGCCAGCAGGGCCAGCAGGCGCGAGGACGTCGAGTCCAGGCGCGGCCACAGCAGGCCGAGGAAGGCCGCGGCGACCGCTGCGTCGAGCCCGATGGCGCGCGGGTCGCCGATGCGCTCGCCCGCCACCGCGCCGATCAGGGTCATCAGGTTCCAGATCGCGAAGATGGTCAGGCCGGTCCAGTAGAAGCCGAGGCGGCCCTGCCGTGGGTCCTCCCGCACCACGGACATGGCGGTCGACTCGTCGATCACGATGTGGGCGGTCGCGAGGCGGCGCAGGCCCTTCACGCGCAACACCGGGGCCAGCGTGATGCCGTAGAACGTGTTGCGGATGCCCAGCAGGACGGCGGTCAGCGCGCCGGTCATCGGCGCACCCCCGGAGGCGACGACACCCAGGAACGCGAACTGCGACGCCCCGGTGAAGGCCAGGAACGACAGGGCGCACGCCTGCCACACCGACATGCCGCCGGTCGTGGCGAGGGCGCCGAAGGTGATGCCGTAGAGACCCACCCCGATCCCCACTCCGAGGGAGTCGGCGATGATCTCGCGGTCGGTGGTGGGCTCGCTCACGTCAGCGTCGTGTGGAGGCGGATCTGCTTGAGCGGACCGGTCGCGCCGGCGAACTCGCGGTGCGCGCCGTCGGCGTCCCAGCCCGAGTCGACCAGCCAGGAGCGCAGCACGTCGTCGGTGGGCGAGACCCACCAGACCGCGCGCTCGAAGCCGTCGGCCCGGACGGTGTCCACGCAGGCGTGCAGCAGCCGGGAGCCGTGCCCCAGGCGCTGGTGGTCGGCGGCGACGACGAACTCGCCGATCTCGGCGTCGCGGACCTGGTCGGCGTCGGGGTCGTGGCACGGGTGCACGAGGGCGAAGCCGCGCACGGAGGCCCGCTCGAGCGCCACGAGGGTGCGCATGCGTGCGTCACGGGGAGCGCTGATGAGCTGGCTCCAGCGCTGCGCCATCACTGACTCGTCGAGGGCGTCGAGCTCGGCCGGGTCGACGGCGCCGGTGTACGTGCGCACCCAGTGGTCGTGCTGGACCGCGGCGATCGCGGTGCTGTCGTCGGGCCAGGCGAGCCGGACGGAGAGATCGGCGCTCATCGGACGAACGCCTCGCGCAGGCCCGAGCTCGCGCCGTCGCGCTCCAGCGCGGTGGCGAACCGGTCGACGTTGCGCCGCGTCGGCCACGTGCCGAAGACGAGGGCCGCCAGGGCCGCGACGACGGTCACGAGCATCACGGCGCCGCCGATGAGGCCGGCCAGGCCGAGCACGGCGGAGAGCACGAGCGGGATCTCCAGGACGAGGAACGAGCGGGCGACGTGGGAGGAGAGGCGGCGGACCGAGGTCTCCTGCGGCGTGGGGTCGTCCACCGCCAGGGGAGCGGGCCGCGACCAGGCGCGCGAGACGAACGCGCCCGCCGCCAGGACCAGCGCGAAGAGGGCCAGCGCGACCCACCAGCGCGCCGCGGGCTCGTCCCCACCTCCGAACACGACGACGACGAGCGCGGCGAACAGGACGGTGACCCCGAGTTGGAGGGCGACGAATCGCTTCACGTCAGCAGGAGTCGGAGTGGTGGGTTCCGGCACGCCGGTCAGTATCTCACGCCGGTCGGGCCCGACTGTCGGGACGCGTTGCTAGTCTGCCGACATGCAGGCCTACCTCGATCTCGTCCGCCGGATCCTCGACGAGGGGGTGGCCAAGGGCGACCGCACCGGCACCGGCACGCGCAGCGTCTTCGGGCACCAGATGCGCTTCGACCTCGCCGACGGCTTCCCCGTGGTCACCACCAAGAAGGTGCACCTCAAGAGCGTCGTCGCCGAGCTGCTGTGGTTCATCGCCGGTGACACGAACACGCAGTACCTGCGCGACAACGGCGTCACGATCTGGGACGAGTGGGCCGACGACCAGGGCGACCTGGGCCCCATCTACGGCTACCAGTGGCGCTCGTGGCCGGCCCCCGACGGTCGGCACATCGACCAGCTCAAGGCCGTCATCGAGGCCATCAAGGCCGACCCGAACTCGCGCCGTCACATCGTCAGCGCCTGGAACGTCGCCGACCTCGACGCGATGGCGCTGGCGCCCTGCCATGCGTTCTTCCAGTTCTACGTCGCGGACGGCAAGCTGAGCTGCCAGCTCTACCAGCGCTCGGCCGACGTCTTCCTCGGCGTCCCGTTCAACATCGCGTCCTACGCGCTGCTGACCCAGATGGTCGCCCAGGTCACCGGCCTCGAGCCCGGCGAGTTCGTGTGGACGGGAGGAGACTGCCACCTCTACGTCAACCATCTCGACCAGGCGCGCGAGCAGCTCACGCGCGACCCGCTGCCGCTGCCCACGCTGCGTCTCGACCCCTCGGTCACCGACATCGACGACTTCACGCTCGACTCGATCACGATCGAGGACTACCGCTCGCACGCCGCCATCAAGGCCCCGATCGCGGTCTGAGGGATGACGGTCACGATCGCGGTGGCGGTGGGCGAGAACGGCGTCATCGGGTTCGACGGTGGAATGCCCTGGCCCCGCACGGGCGACATGCGCCAGTTCAAGGAGCTCACGTGGGGCCACCCGATCGTGATGGGCCGGGCCACCTACGCCTCGATCGGCCGGCCGCTCCCGGGCCGCACCTCCGTCGTGCTCACCCGGCAGCCCGACTTCGACCCGGGTGATCCGAGCGTGATCGTCGCGGGCGACCTCGACACGGCACTGGCCCGCGCGCGCGAGCTGGACGACGAGGTCTTCCTGATCGGCGGCGCGGCGGTGTTCGACGAGGCGCTGGCGCGTGACCTCGTCGACACGATGGTCGTCACGCACGTCCCGCTGAGCCCACCCGGCGACACGTTCTTCGCGCCCGTCGACCCGGCACGCTGGACCGAGACCGACCGGCAGCGGCACCCGGGCACGCCCGACTACGAGATCGCCACCTACGTGCGCCGCTGAACCCCTTGTCGTGCGCCCGTCCCCGTTCGACACTGGCGGAAAGGACAGGAGACACCCATGGCACACGGTGACATCACGCACATCGACATCCCGGTCGGCGACTACAAGAAGGCGCAGGACTTCTACGGCACCCTCTTCGGCTGGCAGATCGCGGAGGTCCCCGGCTTCGAGGGCTACCCGATGTGGCAGGCCCCCAACCAGATCAGCGGCGGCGGCCTCGCGCCCCGCTCGGACGACTTCACCCAGCCGCGCTCCTACGTCGAGGTCGACTCCATCGACGAGACGCTCGCCAAAGCACAGGAGCACGGCGCGCGCGTCGTGATGGAGAAGAACCCCATCTCCGAGACCAGCTGGTGGGCGATCTTCGAGGATCCCGACGGCAACGTGATCGGCCTCTACGAGGGCACGACCGACACGGGGGAGTGAGGCCTCAGAGCAGGATCGCGAGCTGACGCGACTGGGCCACGAGGCGGCCCTGGTCGTCCCACAGCTCGCCGTCCTCCTCGTGGAAGCCGTCGGCGAGGTGGCGGGTCGTGAAGCGCGACGCCACCCACGAGCCCGGCTCGGGCAGGCGGTGGAAGTGCACCGTGAGCTGCACCGTCATCGAGACCAAGTGGCCCAGTTCGAGCACCGGCGGCGGAGAGGCGTCGACCAGCAGGCCCACGGCGGGCCAGTCGATCTCGGTGCCCCCGTCGAGGCGCTGCCACAACGTGGCCGTCGGGTCGCCCGACGGCTTGCCCTGGGACCAGCCCGGGGCCTGGGCCATCCGGTACTCGACGCGCCCGAACAGGCCGTCGGCCGGCATGTCGCCCCGGCGCGGGTCGGGCAGCGTGGCGGGGTCGGGCAGGACGGGGGCCACGCCCAGCTCCTGGGTCGGGCCGTGGTGGTCGCGGGCGAAGCTGGCGGTCATCCGCGCCAGCGGCTTGCCCTCGCACGCCAGGTCGACGTCGACCGTCTGCACGCGCCGGCCCAGCTTGACCGGTGTGACGGTCAGGCTCGCCGTGGTGCCGGGCTCGGGGGAGGCGAAGTAGGTGATCGCGGCCACCACCGGGCGGCCGACGTCGGCATGGTCCATCGCCGTGCGCAGCATGGAGGCCAGCACCCAGCCGCCGTTGGGCTTGCCCAGCGGGGTGTTCCAGCGGTCGGTCACGGGGAGCGTCAGCGTTCCGTCGGCTGCGAGGGTCGCGACGGTGTCCTGCGGGTAGTGGTCGGTCACCGGTTCATCCTGCCCGAGGGCTCCGACGCGTTGACGGTAACCTCGGAACATGACGTCTCCGCTGGCGACCGAGGCCGCTCCGTTCGGCCGGCTCCTCATCGCGATGGCCACCCCGTTCACCCCGGACGGCGGCCTCGACCTGGATGCCGCTGCCGCACTAGCGACCCACCTCGTCGACTCCGGAGCCGACGGCATCGTCGTCAGCGGCACCACCGGCGAGTCGCCCACGACCACCGGCGAGGAGGACGGCCGGCTGCTGGCCGCCGTGCTCGAGGCAGTGGGCGACCGGGCAACGATCGTCGCCGGGATCGGCACGAACGACACCCGCCACACCGTCGAGCT
Source organism: Aeromicrobium sp. JP4 (assembly GCF_054957925.1). Classification (NCBI taxonomy): domain Bacteria; kingdom Bacillati; phylum Actinomycetota; class Actinomycetes; order Propionibacteriales; family Nocardioidaceae; genus Aeromicrobium; species Aeromicrobium sp. JP4. The sequence goes on along the minus strand of NZ_CM143290.1, from coordinate 808,617 downwards.
GGCAGAGCAGGCCGTGCGCATCGGCGCCCACGGGCTGCTGCTCGTGTCGCCGTACTACAGCAAGCCGCCCCAGTCGGGCATCTTGGCCAACATCGACGCCGTCATCGACGCTGCCGGTGACACGCCGATCATGCTGTACGACATCCCGGGTCGCACCGGCGTCGAGATCTCCGAGGCGACCTACGCCGAGCTGGAGTCGCGACGCACGGTCCTGGCCGTCAAGGACGCCTCCGGCGACCTGGCCCGGGCCGCCCGCCTGCGCGCGAGCTCGCGCCTGGCCATCTACTCCGGCGACGACGTCGTGAACCTGCCGTTCTTCGCCATCGGCGCGGTCGGCACCGTCAGCGTCGTCGGCCACGTCGCCAGCGCTCACATCAAGCAGATGATCGAAGCGGTCGACGCCGGGGACCTGGCGCGCGCCCGCGAGATCGACAACGAGATCCTCCCGCTCACGGCCGCCATCATGGGCCAGACGCAGGGTGCCATCGCCGCGAAGGCGGCCATGGTCGAGCTCGGCATCATCCCCAGCGCGGCCGTCCGGCTGCCGCTCACCCCCGCCACGGACGACCAGGTCCAGGTCATCCGCACCGCCTTGAAGGACGCAGGTCTGCTCGCATGAGCCATATGCACACCGAACTTCCCACCCCGCCCCCGCTCGAGCCCGGCGCGATGCGGGTCGTCCCGCTCGGCGGCCTCGGCGAGATCGGTCGCAACATGACCGTCTTCGAGTTCGACGGCAAGCTGCTGATCGTCGACTGCGGCGTGCTCTTCCCCGAGGAGCACCACCCCGGCGTCGACCTGATCCTGCCCGACTTCGGCCCGATCCGCGATCGCCTCGACGACATCGTTGGCCTGGTCCTGACGCACGGCCACGAGGACCACATCGGTGGTGTGCCGTACCTCCTGCGCGAGCGTGGCAACATCCCCGTGATCGGCTCGAAGCTGACGCTGGCCCTGCTGGCTCCGAAGCTCAAGGAGCACCGCCTGAAGGACGTGCCGACGTACACCGTCTCGGAGAACGACGTCCAGTCGTTCGGCCCGTTCGAGTGCGAGTTCGTCGCGGTCAACCACTCGATCCCCGACGCCTTGGCGGTCGCCATCAAGACCGCGGCCGGCGTCGCCCTGCACACCGGCGACTTCAAGATGGATCAGCTGCCGCTCGACGGCCGCATCACCGATCTGCGCGCGTTCGCGCGGCTCGGCGAGGCCGGCGTCGACCTGTTCCTGACCGACTCCACCAACTCCGAGGTGCCCGGCTTCACCACGGCCGAGAAGCAGATCACGCCGGCGATCGACGCCGTCTTCGCGCGCAGCAAGAAGCGCATCATCGTCGCGTCGTTCGCCTCGCACATCCACCGCGTCCAGCAGGTCCTCGACGCCGCCGTGAAGCACAACCGCAAAGTGGCCTACGTGGGTCGCTCGATGGTGCGCAACATGCAGATCGCCCGCGAGCTGGGCTACCTGAACGTGCCCGACGGCGTGGTCGTCGACAAGATCGACGCCGCCCCGCCGGAGCAGATGGTGCTCATGTCCACCGGCTCGCAGGGTGAGCCGATGGCCGCCCTCTCGCGCATCGCGAACCGCACGCACCCCCAGGTGCACCTCGAGCCCGGCGACACCGTCCTGCTCGCGTCGTCGCTGATCCCGGGCAACGAGAACGCGATCTACCGCGTCATCGACGGCCTCACCAAGATCGGCGCCAACGTGGTGCACAAGGGCAACGCGCTCGTCCACGTCTCGGGCCACGCCTCGGCCGGCGAGCTGCTCTACTGCTACAACATCGTGCAGCCGTCCAACGTGATGCCGGTGCACGGCGAGATCCGCCACCTGCACGCCAACGCGGCACTCGCGCAGCAGACGGGCGTTCCCAACACGATCATCGCCGAGGACGGCTACGCCGTGGACCTCGTCGACGGTCACGCCAGGATCGCCGGGGCGTACGACGTGGGCTACGTCTACGTCGACGGCTCCTCGATCGGCGACGTCACCGACTCCGACCTCAAGGACCGGCGCACGCTGGCCGCCGAGGGCTTCATCTCGGTCATCGCCGTGATCGACTCCACCACCGGCAAGATCGTCACGGGTCCCGAGATCCACGCCCGCGGCCTGGCCGAGGACGACTCGGTCTTCGACGCGATCCAGCCGAAGGTGGTCGCCGCCCTCGAGGAGGCGCTCGCCGACGGCGCGCGCGACACCGCCGCGCTCCAGCAGGTCATGCGCCGGGTCCTGGGCTCGTTCGCGGGCCGTCGCCTGCGCCGCCGCCCGCTCATCATCCCCATCGTCCTGGAGGCGTGAGAGCCGCCTGCGGCAGCCGTTACGCAACCTCGCCAGCGGCGTAACCCGGGTGAAACAGTCCCTCTCCACGCTGGGCGTGTGAGCACTCGGATCATCGTCTGCGGGCACGGGACGACGTCGCACCTCGGCCGTTCGGCCCTCGCGTCGCTCGTCAACGCGATCCGCCGCCATGCGCCGGGCTGCGAGGTGGTCGACGCCTTCGTCGACGTGCAGCAGCCGTTGCTCGCCGACGTGGTGGCCGAGACCTCCGGTCCTCGCGTCATCGTGCCGCTGCTGCTCAACCACGACTGCGCCACCGCGCAGCTGATGAACGAGGTGGCCGCGGACGATCCCCTCGTGCGCGTCGCCCCGGCGATGGGGCCGGACTGGGTGCTGGCCGAGATCGGCGTCCGCCGCCTGATCGAGGCGGGTGCCAAGCCGTCGGACACGATCGTGATGGTGGCGCCCCAGGCCGACGGGTCGAAGGCGCTCGCCGACGTCTCGAAGGCCGCCCGGCTGCTGAGCGCGGTGTGGGGAGGGCCGGTGCACGTGGGCGTCGTCGACGGCGTCGGCACCCCGGTGGAGGACGCGCTCGACGTGGCCCGGGCCCACAGTCACCGGGTCGTCGTCTCGATGTACGCGCTGGCGTCGGGGGAGGGCGCGTCGGCGATCGGGCGACTCGGCGCCGACGTCGTCACCGCCCCGCTGCTGGGCGCCGGAGCGCCGGATCCGCGCCTCGTCTCACTGGCCCTGCAGCGCGCGCGGGTGCTGGAGGCACCCGGTCAGGTCGGCTCGGTCATCTGAGGACCGGGCCTGCGCCAGCGGCGTGGGTCCGTGAGAAGTCTCAGGTTCTGGTTTAGCCTTGCGATCATGGCGACCCGAACGTCTTCCCCGCCGCGCAAGCGGCCGTCCGGCAGCCAGGCCCGCAAGAAGCCCGCGGCGCGCAAGGCAGCACCTGCGCGCAAGCCGGCCCCCCGCACGGGTCCTGGTCCACTCAGTGCTGCCCTGCACGGCATCATGCGCGCGTCCACCGCCTTCTGGCTGGGACTCGCCGGTGTCGTGGGTGCGATCGCCCGCAGCATCGGCCACGGTGCGAAGGAGCTCGACGCCGAGCAGCGTCGCGACGGGGTCGGCCTCGCACTGGTCGCGCTCGCCCTGGTCACGGCCGCCGCGGTCTGGTGGGACGTCACCGGCGGCCTCGGTGCCGGCGTGCGCCGTGTCACCACGGGCTCGGTGGGCGTGCTGGCCTGGGCCGTCCCGATCCTGCTGGCCGTCGTCGCCTGGCGCACCCTGCGCCACCCCGACCGCAACGGTCCGGCCGGTCGCCAGGCGATCGGCTGGGGAGCCATCGTCGGCGGCGTCCTCGGCCTCGTGCACCTCGCGCACGGGACCCCACGCCCCAGCGACCCCGACATGTCCGAGGCCGGGGGAGCGGTCGGCTTCCTCTTCTCGGCGATCCTCGTCGACCTGCTCAAGACCGGGTGGGTCGTCGCCCCGATCCTGGTGCTCGTCGTCGTCTTCGGCGTCCTCGTCGTCACGGCGACCCCGCTGTACGCCGTCCCCGATCGCGTGCGCTCCGTCGTGAACCGTGCCCTCGGCCGTGACAAGCAGCCCGAGGCCGAGGCCACTCCCGAGCCGGTCAAGAAGCGCCACCCGCGCACGATGCCGCTGGTCGACGAGCCGTTCGAGAACCCGCTCGTGGACGGCCCCGACGACGACCGGCAGGTGCCCGTCACCGTCCCGCCGCCCGTCCCGGTGCTCTCCGAGCCCGAGCCGCAGCCCGATCCGCGTCCGCTCGAGCCGCTGCCCGTCCGCGCCGAGCAGCTCGCGCTCTCGGGCGACATCGTCTACACGCTCCCCGAGCCGAGCGCCCTGAAGGAGGGCACCCCGCCCAAGGCGCGATCCGCCGCGTCGGACGAGGTCGTCGGCCGCCTCACCGAGGTGCTCGAGCAGTTCCAGATCGACGCCACCGTCACCGGGTACACGCGTGGCCCGACGGTCACCCGCTACGAGGTCGAGCTCGGCCCCGCGGTGAAGGTGGAGAAGGTCACGGCGCTGAGCAAGAACATCGCCTACGCCGTGGCCTCCAACGAGGTGCGCATCCTGTCGCCGATCCCGGGCAAGAGCGCGATCGGCGTCGAGATCCCGAACGTCGACAAGGAGATGGTCTCCCTCGGCGACGTCCTGCGGTCGAACAAGGCCCGCAGCGACCACCACCCGATGGTGATCGGCCTGGGCAAGGACGTCGAGGGCGGCTACGTCGTGGCCAACCTCGCGAAGATGCCCCACCTGCTCGTAGCCGGCGCCACCGGCTCGGGCAAGTCGAGCTTCGTGAACTCGATGATCTCCTCGATCCTCATGCGGTCCACGCCCGACGAGGTGCGGATGATCCTGGTCGACCCCAAGCGGGTCGAGCTGAACGCCTACGAGGGCATCCCGCACCTCATCACGCCGATCATCACCAACCCGAAGAAGGCCGCCGAGGCGCTGGCCTGGGTCGTGCGCGAGATGGACCTGCGCTACGACGACCTCGCCAACTTCGGCTACCGCCACATCGACGACTTCAACAAGGCCGTCGTCTCGGGCAAGGTGCAGGCGCCCCCCGGCAGCGAGCGGGTGCTCACGCCGTACCCGTACCTGCTGGTCGTCGTCGACGAGCTCGCCGACCTCATGATGGTCGCCCCGCGCGACGTCGAGGACTCGATCGTGCGCATCACGCAGCTGGCACGCGCGGCGGGCATCCACCTCGTGCTGGCCACGCAGCGACCCAGCGTCGACGTCGTGACGGGCCTGATCAAGGCCAACGTGCCGAGCCGCCTGGCGTTCGCCACCAGCTCGCTGGCCGACAGCCGCGTCATCCTCGACCAGCCCGGTGCCGAGAAGCTCGTCGGCCAGGGTGACGGACTGTTCCTGCCCATGGGCGCGAACAAGACGATGCGCATGCAGGGTGCCTGGATCACCGAGGCCGAGATCGAGACGATCGTCACCCACTGCAAGGAGCAGCTGCAGCCGTCGTACCGCGACGACGTCACCGCTCCCCAGCAGGCCAAGCGCGAGCTGGACGACGACATCGGCGACGACATGGACCTCGTGCTCCAGGCCGTCGAGCTCGTCGTGAACACGCAGTTCGGCTCGACCTCGATGCTGCAGCGCAAGCTGCGGGTCGGCTTCGCCAAGGCAGGCCGGCTCATGGACATCCTGGAGAGCCGCGGCGTGGTCGGTCCGAGCGAAGGCTCCAAGGCCCGCGACGTCCTGGTCAAGCCGGACGACCTGGCCGACGTGTTGGCCAGCATCCAGGTCGGCTGAGCCACTAGGCTCGCCGGCCGTCACGGACCTCTACTGTCCCGGCTGCGGGAGCCTGCGCGCCGTGCACGCCCTCACCCGCGGCGACCTCGCCACGGCGTGGGACCGCAACCCCCTCGCGGTGCTGCTGCTGCCCGCCGTGCTCGCGGCCTGGGTGGCCTGGGGCCTGCGGCTGCTCGGCCGTCGCGCGTGGCACCCGAGCCGCATCCCTGCGCCCTGGATCTGGGCGCTGCTCGTCGTCGTCCTGACGTACTGGGTGGCGCGCAACGTGCCCGGCTGGACCTGGCTCTCACCTGCCTGAGCCATACTGAGCCCCATGGACTCGTCTCGCCCGGCCGACAAGCCGAGCAACCTGAACGTCCCGAACGTCCTCACGGTCATCCGCATCCTGGGTGTCCCGGTCTTCGGCTGGCTGCTGCTCCACGACGGGGGCGAGTCCATCGGCTACCGGATCGCCGCCTGGGCCGCGTTCGTCGTGCTCATGGCCACCGACAAGATCGACGGCGACATCGCCCGCAAGCACAACCTGATCACCGACTTCGGCAAGATGGCCGACCCGATCGCCGACAAGGCGCTGACGGGGATGGCGTTCATCGGACTGGCGATCATCTTCACCGACCAGCCCTGGGGCACGGTCTTCTGGATCGCGGTCGTCCTCATGCTCGTGCGCGAGTGGGGCATCACCGTGATGCGCGTCGTCATGGTCCGTCGCGGGTTCGTCATGCCGGCCGGCCGCGGTGGGAAGCTCAAGACCGTCCTGCAGTCCGTCGCGATCGCGGGCTACTGCCTGCCGTTCGAGATCTGGGACGGCCCGGTTCCCACCGTGATGCTCGCGCTGACCCACGTCGTGATGGCCGCCGCGCTGGTCCTCGCCCTCGTGACAGGCGTGCAGTACGTCCTGGACGCCCGCCGGCTCGCGGCACAGACTCCCGCAGGCGGCGCCTCGCGGTGAGCGACCGGGTCGACGTCGCGGCACTCGTGGCCGACCTGCGCTCGGCAGGGCACACGGTGGCCACCGCCGAGTCGCTCACGGGCGGCCTGGTGTGTGCCACGCTCGTCGACGTGCCGGGTGCCTCGCGGGTCGTCCGAGGGGGCGTCGTGGCCTACCAGCCCGACGTGAAGTCGGGTCTGCTCGGCGTGGCGCCCGACCTGATCGCCGAGCACGGCACCGTGAACGCGCCGGTCGCCGAGCAGCTGGCCGCCGGTGCCCGCACCCGCCTCGACGCGACGTGGGGTCTCGGAACCACGGGGGTCGCCGGTCCCGGCCCCGCCGAGGACCGGCCCGCGGGCACGGTCTTCGTGGCCGTCGCGGGCCCCGACGGCGTCACGTCGCGGCGACTCGACGTCTCCGGCGATCGTGACGATGTCCGACGTTCGGCGGTCCACGCCGTCCTGGCGGACCTGCACTATAGGCTGGGGAAGAACAACGGCGCCACGAACGTTGATGCAGGCAAGGGAAGGTGATGGCGATGACCGCGATGCGTGAACTCATCGGTGACGTGCTCCGGGCACGTCGTCTCGCCGAGGGCCTGACCCTGCGCGACGTCTCCGAGCGCGCCCGCATCAGCCTGGGCTACATCTCCGAGGTCGAGCGCGGCCAGAAGGAGGCCAGCTCTGAGCTGCTCGCCGCCCTGGCGCAGGCGCTCGAGGTCCCGCTGAGCAAGGTGCTGCTCGACGTCAGCTCGCTCCTCGAGCTCGAGGAGGCCGCCGACCTGGCCACGGTCTCGTCCATCGCACGCGACGAGGCCCGGGCCTCCGCGGCGTGAGGCACAGCGAGTTCTGGCAGCGCATGGAGGCTGCCCTGGGGGCGTCCTATGCCGCCTCGTGGGCGCGCCAGCAGGCCATCATCGCGCTCGATGGCCGCACCCCGGTCGAGGCGCTCGACGCCGGCGTCGATCCCCAGCGGGTCTGGCGCGCCGTGCACGCCACGCTCGAACTGCCGGCCCGCGAGCGTTGAGTTAGCGTCGTGGGATGAGCAATCTTCCCGACCTGACAGGCAAGCGTGTCGCGATCATTGCGACCGACCACTTCGAGGAATCCGAACTCACGACGCCGCGTGACGAGCTGGAGGCGGCCGGGGCGGACGTGAGGATCTTCGCGCCCCACGAGGGCTCGCTGCAGGCGATGCAGGGCGACACCGAGCAGACGATCTCCGTGCGCGTGGACGGCACCCTCGACAGCTTCGACCAGCAGTGGCCCGACGTGATCGTGCTGCCCGGCGGCACGGTCAACGCCGACCACCTGCGCACCGACGAGAAGGCCCAGGGCATCGTCTCCACGGCCCTGGAGTCCGGACTCCCGGTGGCGGCGATCTGTCACGCGCCGTGGCTGCTCGTGTCCGCCGGACTCGTCGAGGGCCGCCGGCTCACCAGCTTCCCGAGCCTCTCGGTCGACGTCAGCAACGCCGGCGGCGACTGGGTGGACGAGACGGTGGTGGTCGACCGGAACCTGATCACGAGTCGCAAGCCCGACGACCTGCCCGCCTTCGTCGACGCGATCGGCAAGGCGCTGACCGCGTAGGGATCCGCCCGCCCCGAGATGTGCTCCGCATCCCACCTTCGAGCCTTGTGCGAACGTGGAACGTGGAGCACATCTCGTTGGGGCGGGTCCGTGGGCTCTGTTCGGCGTGTCGTGCTTCCGTCGAACAGGTGTTCGGCCTAGGCTCGTTCCACAGGCCGACGGTCAGGTCGGGCGTTCATCCACAGGCGAGTCGACGAGGCTCACTAATGTCAGTGGGTCCGCCTACCGTCGAAGATGGCCCGCCACCCCGACCAGAGCGGTCGACGACACGAAGGACGCAGCATGGCTTCCAAGAGCAGCACCACCCCCTCGAACAGGGACATCGCCAAGGAGCGAGCCAACAAGGACAAGGCGATCGAGAACGCCTTGGCCCAGATCGACCGCTCGTACGGCAAGGGTGCCGTGATGCGCCTGGGCGACCAGGCCCGCGCCCCGATCGAGGTCATCCCCACCGGCGCCGTCTCGCTCGACGTCGCGCTGGGCATCGGCGGACTGCCGCGCGGCCGCGTGGTCGAGATCTACGGGCCGGAGTCCTCGGGCAAGACCACGGTCGCCCTGCACGCGGTGGCCAACGCCCAGAAGGCCGGCGGGGTGGCGGCGTTCATCGACGCCGAGCACGCGCTGGACCCCGAGTACGCCCGCAAGCTGGGTGTCGACACCGACGCGCTGCTCGTGTCCCAGCCCGACTCCGGTGAGCAGGCCCTCGAGATCGCCGACATGCTGATCCGCTCCGGCGCGCTCGACATCATCGTGATCGACTCGGTCGCCGCACTCGTGCCCCGCGCCGAGATCGACGGTGAGATGGGCGACAGCCACGTCGGCCTGCAGGCCCGCCTGATGAGCCAGGCGCTGCGCAAGATGACCGGCGCCATCAACGGCTCGGGCACCACGGCGATCTTCATCAACCAGCTGCGCGAGAAGATCGGCGTGATGTTCGGCAGCCCCGAGACCACCACGGGCGGCAAGGCGCTGAAGTTCTACGCCTCCGTGCGCCTCGACGTGCGCCGGATCGAGACGCTCAAGGACGGCACCGACATGGTCGGCAACCGCACCCGCGTCAAGGTCGTCAAGAACAAGGTCGCGCCGCCGTTCAAGCAGGCCGAGTTCGACATCATGTACGGCCAGGGGATCAGCCGTGAGGGCAGCCTGATCGATCTCGGCGTCGACGCGGGCTTCGTCCGCAAGGCCGGCGCCTGGTACACCTACGAGGGCGACCAGCTCGGCCAGGGCAAGGAGAACGCCCGCAACTTCCTGCGCGACAACCCCGACCTCGCCGACGAGATCGAGAAGCGCATCAAGGAGCACCTCGGCGTCGGGGCGAAGGTCGACGAGCCGGCCGCGGATCCCGCCGCGGTGGTCGACGACCTGGCGGGCGACCTCTCGGCCGCTGACTTCTGATGATCGACCCCACGGATCCGGACACGGATCCGCGGGCGGTCATCGTCGCGGGCCGGACGATCGCGATGGATCGTCTGGCCGCGCGCGACCGCAGCCGCGGTGAGTTGCTCGACGCGCTCGCGCGTCGCAGGTTCCCCGAGGACGTGGCCACCGTCGTGGTCGACCAGCTCGAGTCCGAGGGGCTGGTCGACGACGAGCGGTTCGCCCGCACCTGGGTCGAGCAGCGCAGTCGCGCCAAGGGGCTGGCCCGCTCGGTCCTGCGGATGGAGCTGCAGCGCAAGGGCGTGGCCTCCGAGGTCATCGACCTGGTCCTGGACGACGTCGACCCCGATGCCGAGCGCCGGGCGGCGCACCTGCTGGTCCAGCGCAAGCTGCGATCCGTGCAGGGGCTCGACCAGTCCGTCCAGGTTCGTCGGCTCACCGCGATGCTCGCCCGCAAGGGCTACGCGCCGCAGGTGGCCTTCGACGTGGTCCGCGCCGAGCTCGACGCCGATCACGTGGCGATCGAGTCCACGTAGGTCGGCCGCGCCCTAGTCTGTCAGCGTGTTCGCGTTCCGCCCCCTGGCCGAGGCCGACCTGGGGGCGGTCGTGGCATGGCGCAACGAGCCGCACGTCCTGACCTGGTTCCCCGAGGCGCTCGTCGACGTCGAGCACGCGCGTCGACGCCTCGTCCCTCGGCCGACCGGTGAGGACCCGGTGCGCAGGTGGATCGCCGAGCTCGGGGGAGTGCCGGTCGGCTACCTGCAGAGCTTCGTCGTGGCCTCCGACGACGACCTCACGGTGCGCTGCCAGGACCCCGAGGCGGTCGCATTCGACTACCTGGTCGGAGATCCGGACCTCGTCGACCGAGGACTGGGCACCGAGATGATCCGGAGCTTCTGTCGCGACGTGCTGGTGCCCGAGTATCCCGACGCACCGCGCTTCCTTGCCGCTCCCGACGCTCGCAACCACCGCTCGATCCGGGTGCTGGCCAAGTGCGGCTTCGTGGCCGGGCTGTGGATCCAGCCCGAGGGTGCGCCGTGGGCCGACGTGGTGTGCACGGCCCAGCGACGTCTCTTCGAGCCTACTGTCGAGTAACATGGCCGCCATGCCCTCGACCTACGCGGTGTACCGCCAGCTCTCGGCCCTCCCGAAGGGTCGCGCCGTGTTCGGCGCCTTCTTCACCCGGGCGGCGCCGTACTTCGCCAGTGCCCACCTGCGCGTCGTCGAGATGGCGCCCCACCACGGCGAGGTCGTGGTGCCGCTGCGCCGCTCCACGAAGAACCACATCGGCACGGTCCACGCGATCGCGGCGTGCAACGGCCTCGAGGCGGCGATGGGGCTGCTCGCCGAGGCGACCTGCCCGCCGGACCACCGGTGGCTGCCGAAGGGCATGGAGGTCCGGTACCTCGCCAAGTCCGACTCCGACCTCGTCTGCACCGCCGACAGCGACCCGGCCGACTGGTCGGGCGGTCCGGAGGTGCCCATCGCGGTCCGGGCCACCCGTGCCGACGGAACCGTCACGGTCGAGGGCACGATCCACCTGTGGGTGACACCCCGGAAGTGACTCAGGGCCTGAGGCTCGCCGAGGCGTGCGTGAACCGCCCCGCCCGCACGGTGGCCTCGACCTGCACGGCCCGCAGGTGGGCCGCGACGGCGGCCGAGTCGCCGCGCGCCTCGAGCGGGTCGCGGTCAAGCAGCACGAGGTCGGCCCGCTGACCCACGGCCAGGGTGTCGGCGCCGTCCACGCTGGCGGCGAGCGCCTCCGCGGCGCTGATGGCCTCGGCCGGGTTCCACGGGGACCGTTCGTCCGCCGAGCGGTGCACGGCCGCTGCCATGGCGATCCAGGGGTCGAGGGGAGCGACGGGCGCGTCGGAGCCGAAGACGACGTCGACGCCCGCGTCGAGCAGCCTCCGCCACGGGAAGCAGCGATCCGCGCGATCGGCCCAGAGCCGCTCGGTGACGTCGCGGTCGTCGAGGAGGTGGGCGGGCTGGACGCTCGCGCGGACGCCGAGCTCGGCCAGCTGCTCGATGTCGCGGCGGGTCAGCAGCTGGGCGTGCTCGATGCTGCCGCCGACCCCGGTCGCGCGGAACGCGGCCAGCGCCTCGTGGGCGGCGGCGTCACCGATCGCGTGCACCGCGGCGCGGAAGCCGGCCGACCGGGCGCGAGTGAGCAGCTCGATGAGGTCGGCCCGGTCGTGGTTCTGGACGCCGCGGTCGGAGCCGCCTCCGTAGGGCTCGTGGCAGTACGCCGTGCGGGTGTTCAGGGACCCGTCGGAGATGATCTTCAGCGGCCCAATGGTGACGGGTCCGTCCGGCGCCACGGACGACCCGGTCCGCAGGCCCGCGGCGATCATGTCGTCGAGGTACTCGGGATAGACCGCCGAGCGCACCCAGAGGGCATCCAGTCCCTGCGACAGGCGCTCGCGCCACGTGGACAGCGGCTCGGCCCACTCGAAGTCCACGACGCCCACGACGCCGCGCGCCGCTGCGGCCGCCATCGCGTCGGCGACAGACTGGCCGCCGTCCTGGGCGGCGTTGCGCTGCACCACGTCGGCCATCAGCGCGAACCACGGCGCCTCGGTGAGAGGTCCTTCGGTGAGCGGCGCGCCGAGCGCCGTGAGCGCGGCCGAGTTCAGCCAGCCCGTGTGGGCGTCGCCGCTCGTGACCACGACGGGCCGGTCACCCGTGACGGCGTCGAGCTCGGCGACGGTCGGCTCGCGCGTCCAGTCGGCCAGCCGGAACCCGAAGGCGAAGAGCCAGTCGCCCTCGCCTACCGAGGGCAGGTGCCCACGAATGATCTCCACCGCCTCGGCGGGATCCTGGGCGGAGGAGACGTCGAGGCGCGTCCGCGTCTGCGCCCACTGGGTGAAGTGGACGTGCTGGTCCCACAGCCCGGGGATCGCCCAGCGCCCGTCGGCCTCCACGACCCGGTCGCCGGGCTCGGGCCGCAGGTCGGTTCCCTCGGCCACGATCATGCCGTCGACGATCCGCAGGGAGACGGGTTCGCCGGGCGCCGCCGAGCGCACCGGGACGAGGCGCACGTCGCGCCAGAAGACAGGTGTCACGGCAGCATTCTGACCCGGGGCCCCGGTGAGGTGAGCCCCGGGTCAGCGCGAAGCCAGCACGGCGCTGTCCTCGGCCGCGTGGGCGTCCACGGTGCGCGACTCGGTGAGACGTCGCTGGGCGAACCGACCGAGCTGCTCGAGGCCCAGGTTGAGCACGATGTAGATGGCGCCGAGCACCAGCGCGACCTGGAGGTGGTTGTCGAACTCACGCCAGATCTGGCGTCCGGCATACGTCAGGCCGGGGGCGACGATGATGTAGCCGAGCGACGTGTCCTTCAGTGCCACGATGCACTGGCTGATGATCGCCGGCGTCATGATCTTGATCGCCTGGGGGAGCTGGACGATGCGCATCACGGCGTTCTTGCGCATGCCCAGGGCGTACGCGGCCTCGACCTGGCCCTTCGGCACGGCATTGATGCCGGCTCGGACCGTCTCGGCGAGGACCGAGCCGTTGTAGAGGATCAGGCCGATCACGAGCGGTGCGAGCAGCTCGATCTGGAACCGGTAGAGCGCCCACAGGTAGGTGATGAGGATGACCAGTGGGACCGCGCGGAAGAACTCCACCACGACCCAGCACGGCACCCGGACCCACGCATGGTCCGACAGCTTGCCGATGCCGAAAAGGACGCCGAACAGGAGGGCGCCGGCGATCGCCATCACTGCGGCCAGGAGCGTGTAGTACAGGCCCTCGAGGATGAACTCCACGTAGGCCGGGGTGACGAAGACCTCCCACAGATCGGCCGCGAACTGGCCCGTGGACGCGAAGCGCCACAGGACGAAGCCGAGGAAGGCCGCGACCACGACGACCGTCACCACCGAGAGGATCCGGTTGCGCCGACGGGCACGGGGTCCGGGAACGTCGAACAGCAGGGTGCTCATCGGGCGACCACCTTCCAGCGTCGCTCGGCCCAGGAGGCGAGCAGCGAGATCGCCGCGACGATGCTGATGTACATCGCCGCGATCGTCAGGAACGCCGCGGTTCGCGAGCTCGGGTAGTCGCGCAGCAGACCTTGGAGGCGGAACGCGACGTCCGCCAAGCCGAGTGCGGCGACGAGCGAGGTGTTCTTGACCAGCGCGATGAAGACGCTGGCCATCGGCGGGACGACCAGGCGGAACGCCTGGGGGAGGATCACCTGGGTCATCGTCAGGGTGAAGGGCATGCCCACCGCTCGCGCGGCCTCGGCCTGGCCCATCGGGACGCCGTTGATGCCTGACCGCAGCGCCTCACAGACGAACGCGGCGGTGTAGATCCCGGCCGCCAGCGAGACGTTCCAGAAGAAGCCGAAGTCGATCCCCATCGCCGGCAGGCCGTAGTAGGTGATGAACAGCAGCAGGAGCAGGGGAGTGTTGCGGAAGAGCGTGACGTACGCGGTTCCTACGACCCGCATCGCCGGGACCGGGCTGACCCGGGCCACGGCGATGATCGTGCCGAGGACGAGGGCGATGAGACCGCTGGCCAGGAAGACCCGCAGCGTGACCCAGAAGCCCTTGAGGAGCAGCTCCCAGCTGTCCTGCAAGAACGAGAAGTCCACGTCTCACCACCCTCGTCGTCGGTCGGTCACGTCAGGCGCACTCGTCCAGCGCCGGCGGGTCACCCGCGTCGGCACCGCCCTTGCCGAGGGTCGCGTCGAACGCATCGGCCCACGTGCCGTCCTCGAAGGCGGACGTCAGGCTCTCGTTGATGAACTCGCACAGCTCGGGGCTGTCCTTGCTGTAGCCGATGCCGTAGCGCTCCTCGGAGAACGGCTCGCCGACGACCTTCAGCTTGTCGGGGTTCTCCGCGGCGTAGCCCAGCAGGATCGCGGCGTCGGTGGTGACGGCGTCGACCGAGCCGTTCTCCAGCTGCGTGACGCACTCGGAGTAGGTGTCGAAGCCGGCCGGCGTGGCGCCGTACTCCTCCTCGACCGTCTTGATCGACGTGGACCCGGTGACCGAGCAGACCTTCTTGCCCTTCAGGTCGTCCGGGCCGTTGATCGAGTCGTCGTCCTTGGCGACCAGCAGGCTCTGACCCGTGACGTAGTACGGGCCTGCCTGGCCGACGACCTTGCGGCGGTCGTCGGTGATCGAGTACGAGGCGATGACGAAGTCGACCGTGCCGTTCTGCAGGAACGGCTCGCGGTTGGCCGAGACGGACTCGACCCACTCGATGTCGTCGGCGTCGATGCCGAGCTTCGCCGCGAGGATCTTGCCGATCTCGGGGTCGAAGCCGCTCGGCGTGTCCGCGGTGGCCGTCTTGAATCCCACACCGGGCTGGTCGTACTTGACGCCGATCTTGACGGTGCCGGACTCCTGGAGCTCGGCCATGCGGGTGCCGGCCTCGAACTCCTGGTCCTCGACCTCGACGTCCGGGCCCGAGCCCTCGTCATCGCTGTTGCCGGCGTCGCCGCAGGCGCTCAGTGCCAACAGGCCGGCGGCCAGGACGGCCGCGAACCGTGTCCTTCGTGCTTTCATGTTTCGTCCTCCCCCTTCGGGATCATGCGTGGTGAAATCAGTGCTTGAGGATCTTGCCGAGGAAGTCCTTGGCGCGATCGCTCTGCGGGTTGGTGAAGAACTCGTCGGGAGTGTTCTCCTCGACGATGCGCCCGTCGGCCATGAAGACGACCCGGTCGGCGGCGGTGCGCGCGAACCCCATCTCGTGGGTGACCACGACCATCGTCATGCCGCCTCTGGCGAGGTCGACCATCGTGTCGAGCACCTCCTTGATCATCTCGGGATCGAGTGCGGAGGTGGGCTCGTCGAACAGCATGACCTTGGGATCCATCGCCAGCGCCCGGGCGATCGCGACGCGCTGCTGCTGGCCGCCCGACAGCTGGGCCGGCAGCTTGCCGGCCTGCGAGCCGACCCCGACGCGGTCGAGGAGCTCACGGGCGCGCTGCTCGGCCTCGGCCTTGGGCTTGCGCAGCACCTTGATCGGGCCCAGCGTGACGTTCTCGAGCACGGTCTTGTGGCTGAACAGGTTGAACGACTGGAACACCATGCCGACCTCGGCACGCAGCCGGGCGAGCGCCTTGCCCTCCTCGGGCAGCGGGACGCCGTCGATCGAGATGTCGCCCTCGTTGATCGGCTCGAGGCGGTTGATGGCGCGGCACAGGGTCGACTTGCCCGAGCCTGACGGTCCGATCACCACGACGACCTCGCCCGGGGCGACGTCGAAGTCGATGTCCTGCAGCACGTGCAAGTCGCCGAACCACTTCTGGACGCCGGTCATGTGGACCATCGGCTCCGTGCTGACTCCCATGTCGCCTTACCCAACCGCAGCGCCACCTCGCGCGCAAGCGTTGAACTCGCGCCGTGGGTCACCGCAACCGGATCGCAACCGACGTCCCCTCCGGGTGATGAGGGCTCAGCGCCAATTTTCTCTGGAATCCGCTCTGAAATGAAGTTTGGCCGTCCCCCGTAGCAACGGGGCAACAAAACTCTTCTAACATCAGCCCCAACGGGCGTACGAGACGTACGTCACGTTCGATCCCTGTCGTGAGGACTTCCCTTGAGATCCGTACACCTTCGCCGCACCCTCAGCGCGGCAGCCCTCGTCGCGCTGGGCCTCGGTGCCCTCGCGGCGCCGGCCGTCGCCGCCGACCCACTCGTTCCCGAAACGCGCGAGCAGGCTCGCATCCTCGGTGACGGCAGCGCCAGCGCCGACGTCACCGCCGAGGACGAGAGCAACGGCTCCATCGCTCCCGGCGGCGTGCCGTTCGTCCCGATGGACTTCTCCCGGGCCCCGCTCGCTTCCGGTGAGGAGGAGTCCACCGAGAACGTCGAGAAGGTCGCCTCCGTCCCGCTGCAGGAGGGCCAAGCGACGATGTCGAATCTGGCGTTCAAGGGCGACTACGTCTACCAGGGCAGCTACAACGGCTTCGTGGCGTACGACATCAGCGATCCCGAGTCCCCGCAGGTCGTGTCGAACACCATCTGCCCCGGCTACCAGGGCGACCTCTCGATCGCCGGCGACCTGCTGTTCTTCTCGGTCGACCAGCCGCGCAACGGCTCGGAGTGCGGCGCGGCCGCCGTCGCGTCCTCGAACGCCGCCGCGTGGGAGGGCATCCGCATCTTCGACATCAGCAACCCGGCCTCGCCGCAGTACGTGGGCAACGTGAAGACCCGCTGCGGCTCGCACACGCACACGCTCGTCCCCAAGCCTGGCGATGACGGCAGCGTGTACCTGTACAACGCCGCGTACGACGTCTCCACCACGGCGTACTACTGCAAGCCTCCTCACCAGCAGCTCGAGATCATCGAGGTCGACCTCGACGATCCGGCCGGCGCGCACATCGCCAAGGAGGTCTCGCTGTGGGACGCGGAGAACCCCGCGTTCACCGCTGCCGACCGCGTCGACGGCGGCGCCAACACCTCGGTCACGAACGGCTGCCACGACCTGACCGCCTACCCGGCGAAGGACCTGCTGGCCGCGGCGTGCATGGGTGACGGCGTCATGGTCGACATCTCCGACCCGCTGAACCCCGCGGTCACCGAGCGCGTCCGGGACGAGAACTACGCGTTCTGGCACACGGCGCAGTTCAGCGACAACGCGAGCAAGGTCGTCTTCCAGGACGAGCTCGGTGGCGGCTCCTCGGCCACCTGCGTGCCCGGCACCCCGCAGTACCGCGGCGCCAACGCGATCTACACCCGCGAGGGCGACGAGCTGACGCTGCGCAGCTACTTCAAGATCCCGCGCCGTCAGTCGGTCCGCGAGAACTGCGTGGGTCACGAGGGCAACCTCGTCCAGCTCCCGGACCGTGACGTCATGATCCAGGGCTGGTACCAGGGCGGCGCCTCGCTGATCGACTTCACCGAGGCCACCAAGCCCAAGGAGATCGGCTACTTCGATCGTGGCCAGCTCGGCGAGAGCGGCCCGATCTCCCTCAGCGGCTACTGGGCCGTCTACAGCCACAACGGCTACCTGTACGGCTCGGAGATCGGTCGCGGCTTCGACGTGCTGAAGCTCAAGGGCGACGAGTTCGCCGACGCCGTCCGTCACCGCCAGGACGTCCGCAACCCCGCGACGCAGGAGCCCATCACCTTGGACTGGAAGACCGCGCCGGTCGTCCCGTCGTTCGGTGACCTCCCGGCCGCGACGGTCACGCCGGAGAGCGCCCGTGCCGGCACCGACCGGGACTTCACGGTCTCGGTTCCCGCCGGCACGTTCGACGAGGGCGAGTACGTGGACGTCTGGAGCACCGGCGCCGACGCGAAGGTCGTGGCCTCGGGCCGCGCCGACGCCGAGGGTGCCGTCGCGCTCACGGTGTCGGTCAAGGCCTCCGAGCCGGCCGGCACGAAGCGGTTCGTCGTCCGCGGCGACGCCGAGCTCGACGATGCGCTGTACGCCGCGTCGGTGGAGCTGACCGCCGTCAGCACCACGACGGCCCTGTCGGTCAGCCCGACCTCGCAGGTGTTCGGTTCGACCCCCGCCACCCTGACCGCCACGGTCACGGGTGAGGGCGCCGAGGGCACGGTGACGTTCACCCGCGGTGGCGCGGTCATCGCCAAGGGCGTCAAGGTGTCCGGGGGCAAGGCCAGCGTCAAGCTGCCCCGTGACCTCCCGGTCGCCACGCACGCGCTGCGTGCGGCGTTCGTGCCGGCGTCCACCGGCACCGAGGCCTCGACGTCCCCGGTCGTCACCTTCCGCGTGGTGAAGGCCACGGCGAAGGTCAAGGCGGCCTCGGTCACGAAGGTCAAGGCGCTCAAGGGCGGCAAGCTCACCGTGAAGGTCACCGCCACCGGCACCACGCCGACCGGCAAGATCACCGTCACCGTGGGTGGCAAGAAGGCCGGCGCCATGCTGAAGAACGGCAAGGCGACCGTCAGCCTGCCGCGGTTGAAGGCCGGGACCTACCGGGCCAACGTCGCCTACGGCGGCAGTGCCTCGGTGGCTCCCGAGAGCATCAAGGTGACGATCAAGGTCACCAGGTGACCTTGGTCCGTCGAGCTGTGGCCACGGTGGGCGTCGTCCTGACGCTCACCGTGGCCGCGGCGTGCTCGGGGGAGGAGAAGAAGGACGGCCCGGTCGTCAACGTGCCCGGCAAGGTGGGGGAGTCGAGCAAGACCGTCGACCCGGACGACCTCAAGGCCCCGCAGGACGAGTACAACGAGGTCGATCGCGAGTTCGTCGAGATGATGGTGCCGCACCACCAGCAGGCCGTGGAGATGTCGGCCCTGGCGGCGAAGCACGCGAAGGATCCCGCGGTCGCCGGCTTCGCGCAGCGGATCGGCGACACCCAGAAGGGCGAGATCGACGTCCTCCAGGGCTGGCTCGAGACCCGTGACCTGCCGAAGGCGTCGCTGACGGCGACGGGCGATCACGCCGCCCACATGGAGGGCATGCTCACGCCCGAGCAGATGGACGAGCTGGCCGCCGCCCGCGGCGCCGCGTTCGACCGGCTCTTCGTCCGCCGCATGATCGCCCACCACGAGGGCGCGCTCGCGATGGCGGACCAGGCACTGAGCAACGGCATCGACACGACGAACCGGGGCTTCGCCGCGGACGTCGCCGCGTCGCAGTCCGCCGAGATCACCCGGCTCCAGCAGATCCAGCAGACGCTCTGAGCCGGCCGGCCGCACGAGCGGCCGGCCCGGTCGGGCGCCGCGGCCCACGTACCATGGGACGGTCATGACGAAGACCTATGAAGTCCGTACGTACGGCTGCCAGATGAACGTGCACGACAGCGAGCGGCTGTCGGGCCTGCTCGAGACCGCCGGCTACGCCGCGGCGCCGTCGGGGGAGACCCCGGACCTCGTGGTCTTCAACACCTGCGCGGTGCGCGAGAACGCCGACAACAAGCTGTACGGCAACCTCGGCCACGTCGCGAGCCTCAAGGCGAAGAAGCCGGGCATGCAGGTGGCCGTGGGCGGCTGCCTGGCGCAGAAGGACAAGGACACCATCACCACGCGGGCGCCGTGGGTCGACGTCGTCTTCGGCACCCACAACATCGGCTCGCTGCCGGTGCTGCTGGAGCGCGCCCGCATCGCCGAGGAGTCCCAGGTCGAGATCCTCGAGTCGCTCGAGGTCTTCCCGTCGACCCTGCCCACGAAGCGTGACTCCGTGTTCGCCGCGTGGGTCTCGATCAGCGTCGGCTGCAACAACACGTGCACGTTCTGCATCGTCCCGGCCCTGCGCGGCAAGGAGCGCGACCGCCGCCCGGGCGACATCCTCGCCGAGATCGAGGCGCTCGTCGCCGAGGGCGTCGTCGAGGTCACGCTGCTGGGCCAGAACGTCAACAGCTACGGCGTCGAGTTCGGCGACCGCGAGGCCTTCTCCAAGCTGCTGCGCGCCTGCGGCCAGATCGAGGGACTGGAGCGGGTGCGCTTCACCTCGCCGCACCCGGCCGCGTTCTCCGACGACGTCATCGCCGCCATGGCCGAGACGCCCAACGTCATGCCGCAGCTGCACATGCCGCTGCAGTCGGGCTCCGACCGCATCCTCAAGGCGATGCGCCGCTCGTACCGCAAGGAGCGCTTCCTGGGCATCCTCGACCGCGTCCGCGCGGCGATGCCCGAGGCCTCCATCACCACCGACATCATCGTGGGCTTCCCGGGCGAGACCGAGGAGGACTTCCTCGAGACGATGGACGTCGTCCGCAAGGCGCGGTTCTCCAGCGCGTTCACGTTCCAGTACTCGCAGCGTCCGGGGACGCCCGCGGCCGACCTGCCCGACCAGCTGCCGAAGGCGGTCGTCCAGGAGCGCTACGAGCGCCTCGCCGCGCTGGTGTCGGAGGTCGCCTGGTCGGAGAACCAGCGCCTCGAGGGACGCGTCGTCGAGCTGCTGGTGTCCGACCAGTCCCAGGCGGGCGGTCGCAAGGACGCCGAGACCCACCGGATGAGCGGCCGGGCCCGCGACAACCGACTCGTGCACTTCGCCCCGGGCGGCCACGCCGTGCGCCCCGGCGACCTGGTCGTGACCACGGTGACGAAGGCGTCGCCGCACCACCTCGTCGCCGATGGCGAGCCGATCGAGGTGCGCCGCACCCGCGCGGGCGATGCCTGGGAGGCCCGCCAGGGCCGCACCTCCGTCACGCCCGGCTCGGTGGGCCTGGGGATGCCGTCGGTCGGGGTGCCCGCCCCGCTGCCGCCGGCGCCCGCCTGCGCTCCCGCCTGAGGCGCGGGGCCCGGTGTTCCGGTCGCGCGAAATCTTGAGGTAATCTGAATCCGCTGATGAGGCCAATGTCGTCCTCGCCCAGTTTCCTTCCGCATGGCATCGACGACAGGTTCTCTCCATGGATCGTCCTCTCTTCTCGGCCGCGCCCCCGGCGCAAGGCCTCTACGACCCCGCCAACGAGCACGACAACTGCGGCGTCGCCTTCGTGGCCACCCTCACCGGCGTCCCCAGCCACGAGATGGTCCAGCACGGCCTGACCGCGCTGCGCAACCTCGACCACCGTGGTGCCGTGGGCGGCGAGCCCAACACCGGTGACGGCGCCGGCATCCTGATGCAGGTCCCTGACCGGTTCCTGCGCGGTGTCGCCCCCGTCGAGCTCCCCGAGCTCGGCCGCTACGCCGCCGGCATGGCGTTCCTGCCGCGCGATCGCGTCACCGCGGCCAAGGCCGACGTCGAGGCCATCGCCGCGGAGGAGGGCCTCGAGGTCCTCGGCTGGCGCGACGTCCCGGTCGAGCCCTCGATCCTGGGCTCGATGGCCTACGCCGCGATGCCCGCGTTCCAGCTCTTCTTCGTCACGACCCCCGACCGTTCGGCCGCGGGCATCGAGCTCGACCGCCTGACCTTCGCGGTCAACAAGCGCGCGCACCACGAGGTGGGCGTCTACTTCCCGTCGCTGTCGGCGCGCACCCTCGTCTACAAGGGCATGCTCACGACCGAGCAGCTCGACGTGTTCTTCCCCGACCTGCTCGACGAGCGGATGGAGTCGGCGCTGGCGATCGTCCACAGCCGCTTCTCCACCAACACGTTCCCGAGCTGGCCGCTGGCCCACCCGTTCCGCTACCTGGCGCACAACGGCGAGATCAACACCGCCCGCGGCAACCGCAACTGGATGAGGGCCCGCGAGGCGCTCCTCGAGAGCGACCTCATCCCCGGCGACCTGACGCGCCTGTTCCCGATCTGCAGCCCCGACGGCTCCGACACGGCCTCGCTCGACGAGGTGCTGGAGCTGCTGCACCTGGGCGGTCGCTCGCTGCCGCACGCGGTGATGATGATGATCCCCGAGGCGTGGGAGAACAACGCCGAGATGGATCCCGCGCGCCGCGCGTTCTACGAGTTCCACTCCACCGTCATGGAGGCCTGGGACGGCCCCGCGGCCGTCTGCTTCACCGACGGCACCCAGATCGGCGCGGTGCTGGACCGCAACGGCCTGCGCCCCGGCCGATACGTCATCACCGAGGACGGCCTCGTCGTGCTGGCCTCCGAGGCGGGCGTGCTGGACATCGACCCCAAGACGATCACCCGCAAGGGCCGTGTCGAGCCGGGCAAGATGTTCCTGCTCGACCTCGCCGAGCACCGCGTCGTCGAGGACCACGAGATCAAGGGCTCGCTCGCGAGCGAGGAGCCCTACGAGGAGTGGCTGTACTCGGGCCTCGTCCGCTTCGAGGACCTGCCCGACCTCGAGCACATCGTGCACACGCACGCCTCCGTCGCCCGCCGCCAGCAGGTGTTCGGCTACACCGAGGAGGAGGTGCGCAAGCTCGTCGCGCCCATCGCGCGCACGGGCGCCGAGACCATCGGCTCGATGGGCACCGACACGCCGATCGCGGCGCTGTCCGAGCGTCCTCGCCTGCTGTTCGACTACTTCAGCCAGCTGTTCGCGCAGGTGACCAACCCGCCGCTCGACGCGATCCGCGAGGAGGTCGTCACCTCGCTCGCCGGCACGATCGGCCCGGAGAAGAACCTGCTCGACCCGAGCCCGGCCTCGTGCCGCATGCTCCAGCTGCCGTTCCCCGTGATCGACAGCGACGAGCTGGCCAAGATCCGCCACATGAACCGCGACGGCGACATGCCCGGCTTCAGCGTGCACGTCGTCCGCGGCCTCTACGACGTCCTGGGCGGGGGAGAGGCGCTCGCGAAGCGTCTCGACGAGATCTGCGCCGAGGTGTCGGAGGCGATCGTCGAGCGTGGCGCGCGCATCATCGTGCTGTCGGACCGTCACTCCAACGTCGACCTGGCCCCGATCCCGTCGCTCCTGCTGACGGGCGCGGTGCACCACCACATGGTGCGCGAGCGGCTGCGCACGCAGGCCGGCCTGCTGATCGAGGCCGGCGACGTCCGCGAGGTCCACCACGTGGCCCTGCTCATCGGCTTCGGCGCCACCGCGGTCAACCCCTACCTCGCGCTGGAGACCGCGGAGGACCTCGCCCGTGAGGGCGTCTACGTCGAGGGCGTCGACCCCACCAAGGCGGCGCGCAACGTGGCCTACGGGCTCGGCAAGGGCGTCCTCAAGGTGATGAGCAAGATCGGCGTCTCGACCGTCTCGTCCTACACCGGCGCGCAGATCTTCGAGTGCGTCGGCCTGGCGAGCGACGTCATCGACCGGTACTTCACCGGCACGTCGAGCAAGCTCGGCGGCGTCGGCCTCGACGTCATCGCCGAGGAGGTGCACGCGCGCCACCTCAAGGCCTACCCCACCAAGGGCATCGCCGGGACGCGCCGCCAGCTCGAGATCGGCGGCGAGTACCAGTGGCGCCGTCAGGGTCCCGAGCACCTCTTCGACCCGGACACCGTCTTCCGCCTGCAGCACTCCACGCGCACGGGCCGGTACGACATCTTCAAGCAGTACACGGAGAAGATCGACGACCAGGCGAGCCGTCTCATGACGCTGCGCGGCCTGATGAAGTTCAAGGCCGAGCGCCAGCCCATCTCGATCGACGAGGTCGAGCCGATCTCCGAGATCGTGAAGCGGTTCTCCACCGGCGCGATGTCCTACGGCTCGATCAGCCAGGAGGCGCACGAGACCCTCGCCATCGCGATGAACCGCCTCGGCGGCAAGTCCAACACCGGTGAGGGCGGCGAGGACCCCGAGCGTCTCTACGACCCCGAGCGCCGCTCGGCGATCAAGCAGGTCGCGTCGGGCCGCTTCGGCGTCACGAGCGAGTACCTCACGAACGCCGACGACATCCAGATCAAGATGGCCCAGGGCGCCAAGCCGGGCGAGGGCGGTCAGCTGCCCGGCCCGAAGGTGTACCCGTGGGTGGCCAAGACGCGTCACTCGACGCCGGGCGTGGGCCTCATCAGCCCGCCGCCGCACCATGACATCTACTCGATCGAGGATCTCAAGCAGCTGATCCACGACCTGAAGAACGCCAACCCGTCGGCCCGCGTCCACGTGAAGCTGGTCTCCGAGGTCGGCGTCGGCACGGTCGCGGCCGGTGTCTCGAAGGCCAAGGCCGACGTGGTGCTGATCTCGGGTCACGACGGTGGCACCGGCGCGTCGCCGCTGACGAGCCTCAAGCACGCCGGCGGACCGTGGGAGCTCGGCCTGGCCGAGACCCAGCAGACGCTGCTGCTCAACGGGCTGCGCGACCGCATCGTCGTGCAGGTCGACGGCCAGCTCAAGACCGGGCGCGACGTGGTCATCGCGGCGCTGCTCGGCGGCGAGGAGTTCGGCTTCGCGACCGCACCCCTGGTCGTCTCGGGCTGCATCATGATGCGCGTCTGCCACCTCGACACCTGCCCCGTGGGCGTCGCCACGCAGAACCGCTCGCTGCGCGAGAAGTACTCCGGCAAGGCCGAGTACGTCGTGAACTTCTTCGAGTTCATCGCGCAGGAGGTCCGCGAGATCCTCGCCGAGCTCGGGTTCCGCAGCATCGACGAGGCCGTCGGCCATGCCGAGGTCCTCGACGTGCGCGAGGCGATCGACCACTGGAAGGCCAGCTCGCTGGACCTGTCGCCGGTGCTGTACGTGCCCGAGCTGCCCGAGGGCGCCTCGCTGCGGCGCACCACCTCGCAGGACCACGGGCTCGAGCGGGCGCTCGACAACGAGCTCATCGCGCTGGCCGGGGACGCGCTGGAGAAAGGCGAGCCCGTCCGGGCCCAGCTCGAGATCCGCAACGTCAACCGCACCGTCGGCACGATGCTCGGCCACGAGGTCACGAAGCGCTACCGCGGCGCCGGCCTGCCCGACGACACGATCGACATCACGTTCCTCGGGTCGGCGGGCCAGTCGTTCGGCGCGTTCGTGCCGCGCGGCATCACGCTGCGCCTCGAGGGTGACGGCAACGACTACGTCGGCAAGGGCCTGTCGGGCGGCCGCATCGTGGTCCGCCCGCCCCGTGAGTCCCAGTTCGCCGCCGAGGCCCAGATCCTCGCCGGCAACGTGATCGGCTTCGGTGCCACCGGCGGCGAGATCTTCCTGCGCGGCAAGGTGGGCGAGCGCTTCTGCGTCCGCAACTCCGGTGCCACGGCGGTCGTCGAGGGCGTGGGCGACCACGCGCTCGAGTACATGACCGGCGGCCGCGTCGTGATCCTCGGCCCCACGGGACGCAACGTCGCCGCGGGCATGAGCGGCGGGTCGGCCTACGTGCTCGACCTCGACCCCGACGTGGTCAACCCCGAGATGGTCGAGCTGCGCCCGGTGCCGGAGGCCACCGGCACCGAGGTGGAGGCCATCGTGCGCCGCCACTTCGAGGAGACGGGCTCGGTCGTGGCCGAGCAGCTGCTCCGCGACTGGGCGGCCAGCCTGGCCCGCATCACCGAGATCATGCCGGTCAACTACCGGCGGGTCCTGGAAGCAAAGGCCTCGGCGGAGTCCGAAGGACTCTCCGAGGACGAGACGACTGCACGCATGATGGAGGTGGCAGCCCGTGGCTGATCCCCGAGGTTTCATGACCACGCCCCGCCAGGTGGCCGAGCGCCGCCCGGTCGAGGAGCGGGTGAACGACTGGAACGAGGTGTACCCCGGCGGTGCGGGCCGAGCCCTGCTGCCGATCATCTCGGAGCAGGCCGGACGCTGCATGGACTGCGGCATCCCGTTCTG
The DNA here is from genome assembly GCF_054957925.1 of Aeromicrobium sp. JP4. NCBI lineage: Bacteria > Bacillati > Actinomycetota > Actinomycetes > Propionibacteriales > Nocardioidaceae > Aeromicrobium > Aeromicrobium sp. JP4. The sequence goes on along the minus strand of NZ_CM143290.1, from coordinate 783,161 downwards.
CCACCAGGGCTGCCCGCTGGGCAACCTGATCCCCGAGTGGAACGACCTGGTCTGGCGCGACGACTGGGAGGACGCGATCGATCGCCTGCATGCGACGAACAACTTCCCCGAGTTCACCGGGCGCCTGTGCCCGGCGCCGTGCGAGACCGCCTGCGTGGTGGGGATCAACCGCGATCCCGTCACCATCAAGAACGTCGAGGTCTCGATCATCGACAAGGCCTGGGACATGCACAACGTCAAGCCCGAGACGCCCGAGTGGCTGACCGGCAAGACGGTGGCCGTCGTCGGCTCCGGGCCCGCGGGCCTGGCGGTCGCGCAGCAGCTGACGCGCGCCGGCCACACCGTGGCGGTCTACGAACGCGACGACAAGGCCGGCGGCCTGCTGCGCTACGGCATCCCCGAGTTCAAGATGGAGAAGTCGCACGTCGACCGCCGCATCAACCAGATGCAGCGCGAGGGCACGGTCTTCCGCACGGGCGTCGCGGTGGGCGAGGCGATCACGGGACAGCAGCTGCGTGAGCGCTACGACGCCGTCGTGCTCGCCATCGGCTCCACCGTTCGTCGCGACCTGCCGGCGCCCGGCCGCGAGTTCGCCGGCATCCACCAGGCGATGGACTACCTGCCGCAGGCCAACCGCGTCGCGGTGGGCGAGACGGTCGAGGACCAGATCCTGGCCACCGGCAAGGACGTCGTCATCATCGGCGGCGGCGACACCGGCGCCGACTGCCTCGGCACCGCGATCCGCCAGGGCGCGCGCTCGGTCACCAGCCTGGAGATCATGCCGCGTCCCAGCGAGGAGCGCGCCGACGCCCACCCGTGGCCGACGTACCCGATGATCTACCGGGTCGCGTCCGCCCACGAGGAGGGTGGCGAGCGGGTCTACGCCGTCTCCACCAAGGAGTTCGAGGGCGACGAGGACGGCAACGTCAGCGGCCTGCGGATCACCGAGGTCGAGATGGTCGACGGCCGCTTCCAGGAGGTGCCGGGCAGCGAGAAGGTGCTTCCGGCCCAGCTCGTGCTGTTCGCCATGGGCTTCACCGGTCCCGAGACCGGCGGCGTCGTCGAGCAGCTCGGCGTCGACCTGGACGAGCGCGGAAACATCAAGCGCGACCTGGACTACATGTCCAGCGTCGAGGGCGTCTTCGTGGCCGGCGACGCCGGTCGCGGACAGTCGCTGATCGTGTGGGCCATCGCGGAGGGACGCGGCGCGGCCGCCGGCGTGGATGCCTGGCTCACCGGTTCGACCACGCTTCCCACGCCGATTCCGCCCACCGCGCGACCGCTGATGGTGTGATCCCGACCGAACCGCGGGTCAGGTGACTCGCGGTTCGGTTCGGGACAGGACTAGGGTGGCTGATGTGCGTAGAGCCAAGATCGTCTGCACCCTGGGACCCGCGACCGACACTGCTGAACGCATCCTCGAGCTGGCGATAGCCGGCATGGACGTGGCTCGGCTCAACATGAGCCACGGGGAGCAGAGCGAACAGCTCAAGCGACTCGAACGCGTTCGCCAGGCGGCGGATGCCACCGGCAAGGCGATCGCCGTGCTGGCCGACCTCCAGGGCCCCAAGATCCGCCTCGGGCGCTTCTCCGACGGACCTCACGAGCTGAACTTCGGCGACCGCTTCACGATCACCACGCGCGACGTCGAGGGCGTCCGCGACGAGTGCTCGACGACGTACTCGGGTCTGCCCGGCGACGTCCAGGCCGGCGACGAGATCCTCATCGACGACGGCAAGGTGCGCCTGCGCGCCACCGAGGTCACCGAGACCGACGTCGTCACCACGGTCGAGGTGCCCGGCGAGGTCAGCAACAACAAGGGCATCAACCTGCCCGGCGTGAACGTCAGCGTGCCCGCGATGAGCGAGAAGGACATCGACGACCTGCGCTGGGCGCTGCGCGCGGGCGTGGACTTCATCGCGCTGTCCTTCGTGCGCAGCGCCGAGGACGCCGACGACGTGCGCGCGATCATGGACGAGGAGGGCATCCACCGCCCGATCATCGCCAAGATCGAGAAGCCGCAGGCCGTGGCCAACCTCGACGAGATCGTCGACGCGTTCGACGGCTTCATGGTCGCCCGCGGCGACCTGGGCGTCGAGCTGCCGCTCGAGGACGTGCCGATCGTGCAGAAGCTCATCATCGAGAAGGCGCGCCGCAACGCCAAGCCGGTCATCGTGGCCACCCAGATGCTCGAGTCGATGATCTCGGCACCGCGGCCCACCCGCGCCGAGGCCAGCGACGTCGCGAACGCGGTGCTCGACGGTGCCGATGCGGTGATGCTCTCGGGCGAGACCAGCGTGGGGCGCTTCCCGATCCAGACCGTGCGCATCATGGCGCGGATCATCGCGTCCACCGAGGACCACGGCCTGCCGCGCATGGCCGCCTTCACGTGGGAGCCCAAGACCACGACCGGCATCATCTGCCGGGCCGCCTCGCAGGTCGCGGCGTCGGTCGAGGCCGACCTGATGATCGCCTTCACCACCACGGGCGACTCCGCCCGCCGCATGGCGCGCTACCGCTCGTCGATCCCGGTCCTGGCCTTCACGCCGCACACGCTCGTGAGGAGCCAGCTGGCGCTCACGTGGGGCGTCGAGACGTTCCTGACGCCGGAGATCAGCCACACCGACCAGATCGCGCTGCAGGTCGACCGCGAGCTGCTGGGCCAGCAGCGCTGCGAGCAGGGCCGGCGCGTCGTCATCGTGGCCGGTGCCCCTCCGGGAATCCCCGGGTCCACCAACGCGCTGCGCGTGCACAAGATGGGCGACGCGATCAACCGGGTCGTCGCGGCCTATGACCCCGACGAGGCCCCGCCCACCATCGGCTGACGGGACGGATCCTTCGGCCTTCGGCATGTCCGGAGGGACGGAGCTTTCTACCTTCGGGTCGTCACAGCGACATCTTGGTACCAAGTTCCGTCGTCACCGGCCGCTAGCACGCCGCAGCTGGTCGATGACGAGATCCCGTTGGTGCCGGATGGCGAACGACGAGAACACGAGCACGCGCCGGCCGTCGATCACCAGCTCGTTGGTGCGGTGCAGATCGTCGCTCCACTGCTCCACCGCCAGGTGTGAGATGCCGTGAATCTCCACGGCGAGGCGGAACTCCTCCCACCACACGTCCAGGTAGTACCTGCGGTGCCGTCCTTCGGTCCTGGTCTGACGGCTGGGCCGCGGGAGTCCCGCGAGGATGCGGATCGCCTCGAAGTCGCGTTCCGGCAGTGACTGGATGCCGCCGGCGGCGTCGAGGATCGACTGGACGATGACCGCCCGATGACGGCACGGGCCCCTTCGGCTCAGCGCGTCGCGCATGCGACGGACGTAGGTTAACCGCTGCTGGAATGCGGCGATGACCAGCATCCGCGCCGCCTGCTTCGTGGCGGCCCAGCTCGCCGCGTCGATGACACTGCGCTCGAGGCTCGTCGTGCGAGGAAGGCGGTGGTCGGGAACGTCCTCCCGGCCCAGCATGGTGCCCCAGTGCACCACCGCATCGGCGGACGGCCGCTTGGCTCCCGCGGGCAGGACCACATGGACCTCGGTCGGCTCGAAGCCCCGGAGTCCGAGGCGGGTGGCGGCGGTCAGCCCTGCGAGCGCCGAGCTCGTGGGACAGGCAGCCAGCACCGCCCGCTCGCGTTGTTCCGCCGTGAGCGGGCCGCTGTGGGTGACGACCACGCCGCGGATCGGACGTTGCCATCGTCCGGTCGCGATTCGGTGGCGGACGGCGGACGGCGGACCGTCCGTGGAGTGCGATGGCCTGTGCTGTCGTGAGGACGTCTTCCATGCCGACGACCGTGGCGTGCAGAGGTCGTCCGGGGGAGTGCTGCGGCCTCGCCTGTGGACGGCCGAGCCGGGCGAGGTCGCCCTGTGGACACGCATCTTGGTACCAAGATGTCGTTGGAGCGACCCGAAGGTCGAAGGATCCGTCACTACAGGGTGCGGAAAGCAGAAAGTTCAGTCTCAGGGTGCCGAGAGCGGGACTCGAACCCGCACGCCCTTTCGGACAATGGTTTTTGAGACCATCGCGTCTACCATTCCGCCATCTCGGCGCACCGTCGTGCCCGATAACCTTACGGGGTGACCGACCCAGAACGCTCGACCGCCCCCGCGCCCCGTGTGGTGATCGCCGAGGACGAAGCCCTCATCCGGATGGACCTCGCCGAGATGCTCGTCGAGCAGGGCTACGAGGTCGTCGGTGAGGCCGCCGACGGGCAGGTCGCCGTCGATCTCGCCCGCGAGCACCGCCCCGACCTGGTGATGATGGACGTCCAGATGCCCGGCGTCGACGGGATCACCGCCGCCTCGCAGATCGCGGCCGAGCGCATCGCGCCGGTCGTCATGCTCACCGCGTTCAGCCAGCGCGAGCTCGTCGACCGGGCGCGCGAGGCCGGCGCGATGGCGTACCTCGTGAAGCCGTTCACCGCGTCCGACCTGGTCCCGGCGATCGAGATGGCCCGCAGTCGCTACGCGGAGCTGCGCGCCCTCGAGGCCGAGGTCGGTGACCTCAACGAGCAGCTCGCCACGCGCAAGGTGGTCGAACGGGCCAAGTCCGTGCTCCAGGAAAGCCTCGGACTGACCGAGCCGGAGGCGTTCCGATGGATCCAGAAGACGGCCATGGACGTGAGGCTCTCGATGCGGCAGGTGGCCGAGGCCGTCATCGAGAACGGGCCGTCGTTGCAGGGTTGAGCATCCTCGCGAGGCAACGGTTACAAGTTGACTACGAAACCTCCCAATCACGCAGCATGCGAGATTTGGAAACTTCTGAGGACTAGGTTGTGGGTCACATCGTGCCGGGCGAACCGTCCCGTGCTCGGATTAACTCACACGGAGGATTGATGAAGCGCTCCACCACGACGCTCCGTCTGGCCGCACTGGCCAGTGCCAGCGCACTCGTCCTCGCTGCCTGTGGCGGCGGCGACGACAGCTCTGACGACAAAGACACGTCCGTAGCGAAGGGTGACGGCGAGTTCGTCGTCGGTTCGCTGCTCCCGCAGACCGGCAGCCTGGCCTTCCTCGGCCCGCCGGAGTTCGCGGGTGTGGACCTCGCCGTCCAGGAGATCAACGAGGCCGGTGGCGTCCTGGGCAAGGACGCGCGCCACGTCAAGGGCGACTCGGGCGACACCGACTCGGGCATCGCGCCGACCGAGACCGACAAGCTGATCAAGGCCAAGTCCGACGTCATCGTCGGTGCCGCCTCGTCGGGCGTCTCCATGACGGTCATCGACAAGATCCTCGCCGCCGGCGTGGTGCAGTACTCGCCCGCCAACACGTCGACCGACTTCGACAACGGCAAGTACGGCGAGCCCGACCTCTACTTCCGCACGGCTCCGTCCGACGTCCTGCAGGGTGCCGTCATGGCCAACCTGCTGGTCGAGGACGGCCGCCAGAACGTCGCGATCCTCGCGCGTCAGGACTCCTACGGTGAGACCCTGGCCGAGCAGGTCAAGAAGGGCCTCGAGGCCGCCGGCTCCAAGGTCGCCGTCACGTCGTTCTACGGCGAGAAGGCTCCTTCGTACGACTCGCAGGTCGACGATGTCGCCGCGGCCAAGCCCGACGCCGTCGTGCTGATCGCGTTCGACGAGACGAAGAAGATCGTCCCGCAGCTGGTCAGCAAGGGTGTCGGCCCGCAGGACGTCGCCACGTACTTCGTCGACGGCAACGTCGCGGACTACTCGGACCAGTCCTTCGCTCCGGAGCTCCAGGGCGTCAAGGGCACGGTCCCCGGCGCCGAGGCGGCGGACGACTTCAAGAAGCGTCTGCTGGGCGTCGACCCGAAGCTGAAGGACTACTCCTACTCGGCGGAGTCCTACGACGCCGTGATCACGTCGGCCCTCGCGGCCGTCGCGGCCGGCACCGAGTCGGGCGAGGCCATCGCCTCCGAGCTCGTCGAGATCACCAAGGGTGGCGAGAAGTGCACGACCTACAAGGACTGCGTCGCGCTGCTCGAGGATGACAAGGACATCGACTACGACGGTGTCTCCGGTCCCATCGAGTTCGGTGAGACGGGCAGCCCGACGTCCGCCTCGATCGGCATCTACGAGTACGACGCCAAGGGCGGCTACAAGGCCGTCAACTACATCGCGGGCGACATCTGAGTCGACTGACTCACTCTCCGCACACAGGAGGGCCCGGGGCGAACGCCCCGGGCCCTTCGCCTTTCCCCGAACCGGGGGAGAGGAGCACACACGAGAGCGCCGCCTCCCCGAGGGGAAGCGGCGCTCTCGTCGTGCGTGAGGCGTGCGGTGTCAGCCCGCCTGGCGCCCCAGGGTGCCGAGGTAGAGCTCGATCACCTTCGGGTCGTTCGCCAGCTCGCGGCCGGTGCCGCTGTAGGCCGTGGTGCCCTGGTCCAGGACGTAGCCGCGGTCACAGATCTGCAGGCAGCGACGAGCGTTCTGCTCGACCATGATGATCGAGACGCCGGCCTGGTTGATCTTGCGGGTCTGCACGAAGACCTCGTCCTGCATGACAGGGGACAGGCCCGCGGAGGGCTCGTCCAGCAGCAGCACGGAGGGCTCCATCATGAGCGCGCGGCCCATCGCCACCATCTGGCGCTCACCACCGGACAGCGAGCCGGCCCGCTGCTTGGCCCGCTGGCCGAGCGTCGGGAACAGGTCGGTGACGAAGGCGAACCGGTCCTTGAACTTCGAGGGGGCCTGGTAACAGCCCATCTCGAGGTTCTCCTCGATCGTGAGGCTCGGGAACACGTTGTTCGTCTGCGGGACGAACCCGATGCCCTGGCTGACCAGGACGTCGGCGCGCTTGTTCGTGATCTCCTCGCCGCCGAGCAGGACGGTGCCGGAGTGGATCTTCACGAGTCCGAACAGGGCCTTGAGCAAGGTGGACTTGCCGGCGCCGTTCGGCCCGATGATGCCGACCAGCTCGCCGGGCTGGCAGTACAGGTCGGCACCGTTGAGGATGTTCACGCCCGGCAGGTAGCCGGCGATGAGGTTGTCCGCGCGCACGACGGCGCCGTCGGCGCCCTCGATGTGCTTGCGGCGCTCGGCCTCCGGCGTCTGGGGAGTGGGGATCGCGTCGCTCATTTGTCGGACTCCTCGGCTTCGATCTCGGCCTCGACCTGCTGTGCGAGCTGATCCTCGTCCAGCTCGGTGAGGTCCTCGTCGTGGTGGGCGCCCAGGTACGCGTCGATGACGCGCTGGTCGGCCATCACGGCCTCCGGCGTGCCCTCGGCGACGATCTGCCCCTGGGCCATGACGATGACCCAGTCGGAGATGTCGCGGACCATGTCCATGTCGTGCTCGACGAACAGGACCGTGCGGCCCTCGTCGCGCAGCGACTTCACGTGCCCCAGCAGCGACTGCTTGAGCGCCGGGTTCACGCCGGCCATCGGCTCGTCGAGCATGATCAGCTCGGGGTCGACCATGAGCGCGCGCGCCATCTCGAGCAGCTTGCGCTGGCCGCCGGACAGGGAGCCGGCGAAGTCCTCACGCTTGGCATCGAGCTTGAAGCGAGCGAGGAGGTCGTCCGCGCGAGCGGTGATCTCGTCCTCCTGGCCGCGCCACAGCGTCTTGAGGATCGACGGGAAGAACTTCTCGCCGCGCTGGCCGGTGGCGCCGAGGCGCATGTTCTCGATGACCGTGAGCTTCGAGAGCACCTTGGTCAGCTGGAACGTGCGCACCATGCCCAGGCGCGCCACCTTGTAGGCGGGAACCTTGGCCAACGAGTTGTCGTTGAACGCCCACGAGCCGCTGTCGGGGATGTCGAACCCGGTGAGCAGGTTGAACAGCGTGGTCTTGCCGGCGCCGTTCGGGCCGATCAGTGCGGTGATGACACCACGCTGGATCTCGACGTGCTGGACGTCGACGGCCTTGAGTCCGCCGAACGTGCGGGTGATGTCGTCGCCCACCACGATCGGGTCGGGCTTGCGCACGCCCGGATCGTTGGGCAGGGCGGCGAGTGCCTCGCGGGCACCTGTGATGTCAACGGTCATCGAGCGCGATCTCCCTTCGGTCGCCGAAGATCCCCTGGGGTCGGAAGATCATCAGCAGCATGAGGCCGAGGCCCATGAGGATGTAGCGGATCAGGCTGGCCTGCGTGTCGGTCATGACCGAGGCCGGGATCAGCGGGTCGACGCCACTGGTGGCCTGGCTGAAGAACTCGCCGAGGCCACTGATGAGGAACCAGAAGATCATCGAGCCGACGACGGGGCCGAGCACACGGGCCGCGCCACCGATGAGCAGTGCCGTGTAGGCGAAGAACGTCAGGTTGGTGCTGTAGTCCGACGGGACGACCGAGGCCTGCTTGAGCGCGTAGAAGATGCCGCCCAGGCCGCCGATCATGCCGCCGAGCATGAGCGCCTGCATCTTGTAGAGGAAGACGTTCTTGCCCAGCGAGCGCACGGCGTCCTCGTCCTCGCGGATCGAGCGGAGCACGCGGCCCCACGGGCTGCGCATGAGCGCCCAGGTGAGGAGGCAGCACAGCGCGACGACGGCCCAGCCGACCGTCATGGCCCACAGGTCGTTGGGACCCCAGGACGCGAAGCCCACGTCGATGCCGCCCGAGTAGGGGTTGAGGCTGTTCCACGTGTCGGTGAAGCCGTTGAGGCCGTTCGAGCCGCCGAAGACGGCCTTGGTCTCGACGGCACCGAACACGAGGCGCAGGATCTCCGCCGCCGCGATGGTGACGATCGCCAGGTAGTCGGCCCGGAGTCTCAGCGTGGGTACACCGAGCACCAGGGCCAGCAGGAGCGACGCGAACAGGCCGGCCGCGATGCCGACGAACAGCGGCAGGTCGAGCCGGACCATCGTGACCGCGAGGCCGTAGGCGCCGACCGCCATGAAGCCGGCCTGGCCGAAGTTCAGCAGGCCGGTGTAGCCGAAGTGGATGTTGAGGCCGATCGCGGCGAGCGCGAACACGATCGCCTGCGGGCCGAAGGCGTTGGAGAACGCCGCATCGATGATGTTGCCGAGGTCCATGTCAGCCGATCCTCTCCGCGCGGCCCAGGATGCCCTGAGGCCTGATGAGCAGGATGAGGATGAGCACGATCAGCGCGCCCACCTCCTTGATGGAGCTGGGGACGCCCAGCAGCGGTCCGACCTCGGTGATGATGCCGATGATCAGCGAGCCGAGGACCGCGCCCCAGACGGTGCCGAGGCCACCGAGGACGGTGGCGGCGAACACCATGAGCAGCAACTGGTAGCCCATCATGAAGTTGACCTGGCTGTTGAGGCCCAGCAGGACGCCCGAGAGCGCCGAGAGCGCCGCGCCCATGATCCAGACCGACGAGATCACGCCGTCGACGCGCATGCCGGACGAGGCCGAGAGGGCCGGGTTGTCCGAGACGGCGCGCATGGCCTTGCCCAGGCGGGTGCGGGTCATGATCGTGGCGACGATGCCGATGGCCACGATCGCGATGCCCATGATCGCGATCTCCTTGTTCGACAGGTCGAACAGGCCGTAGTCACGCGCCCGCTGCGACGTGTAGTCGGTGTAGGAGCGCGTCGCCGCGCCGAAGAAGAACTGGTACAGGTTGCGCAGCAGCAGTCCGAGGCCGATCGAGACGATCATCATCGCGATGATGCCGGTGCCCCGGCTGCGCAGTGGTCGCCACAGCACCCGGTCCTGGCCCCAGCCGAAGATTCCGCCGATCACGATGGTCAGCAGGCCCGCGACGATCACCGGCAACCCGAGCGTGGAGTTGAGGAAGTAGGCCGTGATCGCGCCGAAGGTGATCAGCTCGCCGTGCGAGAAGTTCGTCAGGCCGGTCGTGCCGAAGATCAGCGACAGCCCCATCGCGGCGAGCGCGATGATCAGGCCGTACTTGATGCCCGAGATCAGGCTGTCGACGAGGCGCTCGGTGAACGGCGTGGCCTCGACGACCTTGCCGTTCAGCGGGAACGCGACGTTCTGGCCCGAGGCGAGGTTCACGGTGACGTCGAGCGACTTCTTGCCGGTCAGCTTCACGCCGGCGGGAAGCGTGGACTCGTCGATGGAGACCTCGTACTTTCCCTTGCCGGGGATCGCCACAGCGGCGACGCCCATCTCGTTGGTGACGGCGCTGCCGATCTCGGTGCCGGAGTCGTCGGAGACGGTGACGGTGACGTCGGGCACGGGCGGCGGGTTGTCGCCGGCCTTGCCCTCCTTCTGGTCGAGCAGCCGCACGCGGATGGCCGGACCTGTCACGGGGGCATCGGAGGCCGGCGCCGAGGCGCTGGGTCCGGGGGTGGGGGACGTGGTCTCAGCCATCGCCGGGTTCGCGAGAAACACGAGCCCGGCGAAGATCACCGAGAGCAGCGCCGCTGTTCGCAGTCGCACACATTCTCCTGTCGATGGCTGCGCGCCGGGGTCAGGCGCGCCAGAAGTCGATCCTGAAGAGCATAGCCATCCCAGCGATTCCGCGCGTCGCTCTCGCGGGTCCCTTAGGTAACAGTTCGGTTTCGATTGGCGAGCGGTCACCAGCCATTCCCAGGCGACGACTCGGGGCGTAGGCTGTCGCCCGTCCCCGTCCGTCCCCCGCCCGGAGGTTCCACGTCGATGGCATTGCGCCAGCCGGTCGAGATCCGAGATGTCGAGGTCGACGACGCAGCGTCCCTCATCGATCTGTGGTCCGCGTGTGCCGAGGCCGTCAGCGACGAGGGGTCCGAGGCGTTCACGCAGCAGGGCCTGTGGAGGTGTCCCTCCGAGGCCGAGGCCCGCGAGGCGATCGAGTTCAACGCCCGCGAGCACCGCCGGCGCTTCCTGGTCGCGCTCGTCGGCGGCGAGGTGGTGGCGGCCGCGGCCGCCGACCTCGCCACGCTCAACCCCATCACGATGTCGCGGGTGATGATCGTGTCCGACCTGCAGGTCCGGCCCAGTCACCGGCGCCGCTCGATCGCCTCCGCCCTGCTGGCGGTCGTCGCCGCCCACGCCGAGGAGGAGGAGTGCGAGCTCGTGCTGGCGTCCTCCGCCGCCCACGCGCGCGAGCCCAACCGCTACCTCACGAAGCTGGGCTTCAACCAGATCGCGGTCCTGCGCGCGATCCCCGTCGGCAAGCTCAACGCCCGGCTCGCGGCCAAGGCCTCCGGCTCTCGTGAGACCGGCCGGCTGCTGGCGGTCCGGCGCTCGCTGCGCCGCCGCGCGGCCGTCCGCGGCTGACCTGTCGGAGGGGCCGACTAGGGTCGTCTCGTGGACCGACTCCTGCTGATCGACGGACATTCGGTGGCCTACCGCGCCTTCTTCGCCCTGCCCGTCGAGAACTTCTCGACGACGACCGGCCAGAGCACCAACGCGGTCTTCGGCTTCACCTCGATGCTGATCAACGTCCTGCGTGACGAGCAGCCGACGCACGTGTGCGTCGCGTTCGACCTCTCGCGCCAGTCGTTCCGCACCGAGGAGTACGCCGAGTACAAGGCGAACCGCTCGAAGTCGCCCGAGGAGTTCCGCGGCCAGGTCGAGCTGGTGAAGGAGGTCCTCGACGCGATGGACATCCGTCACGTCGACAAGGCCGGCTACGAGGCCGACGACATCATCGCCACCCTCGCCACGCGCGCCGAGGCCGCGGGCATGGAGGTGCTCGTCTGCTCGGGCGACCGCGACGCCCTCCAGCTCGTCACCGAGCAGGTCACGCTGCTCTACCCGCGCAAGGGCGTCTCGGACCTGGCGCGGATGACGCCCACCTCCGTGCAGGAGAAGTACGGGGTGCTGCCCGAGTTCTACCCCGACATCGCCGCCCTCGTCGGCGAGACCAGCGACAACCTGCCGGGGGTTCCCGGCGTGGGTCCGAAGACAGCCGCCAAGTGGATCAACTCCTACGGAACGCTCGAGGCCCTGATCGGCCGCGTCGACGAGGTGCCGGGCAAGGCCGGGCAGTCGCTGCGCGACCACCTCGACTCGGTGATCCGCAACCGCCGCCTCAACGCCCTCGTCCGCGACCTCGACCTCCCGCTCGGGCCGACCGATCTCCACCTGGACACCGCGTTCGACCGCGAGAAGGTCCACACGGTCTTCGACTCGCTCGAGTTCACCGCGTTGCGCGAGCGGCTCTTCACCACGTTCCCCGGCACCACCGACGAGGTCGAGCCAGAGGCGGGCTTCGCCATCTCCGGCCGTGCCCTGGCGCCCGGCGAGGTCGCCGCGTGGCTCGAGCAGCACGCCACGGTCGACGTCGGCCTGCACGTCCAGGGATCGTGGGGCCGTGGCGGTGGCGACGTGATCGCCCTGGCCGTGGCCTCTCCGGAGGAGGCCGCCTGGATCGACGTCGAGCAGCTCTCGCCCGAGGACGACAAGGCTCTCGCGGCCTGGCTGGCCGACCCTGAGCGCGGCAAGGTGCTGCACGATGCGAAGGGCCCGATGCTGGCCCTGGCCGAGCGGGGATGGCACCTGCGCGGACTGCGCGCCGACACGGCACTCTCGGCCTATCTCGTACGACCCGACCAGCGCTCGTACGACCTGGGCGACCTCTCGGTGCGCTACCTCAAGCGCGAGCTGCGCGACGACACCGCCGACAGCGGCCAGCTGTCGCTGGACACCGACGACGACGCCGAGATCGCGATGCTGCGCGCGCGAGCCGCGCTCGACCTGTCCGCCGCCCTCGCCCAGGAGGTCGAGCAGGCCGGGGGCACCCGGCTGCTGGCCGAGGTCGAGCTGCCGCTCGTGTCCACGCTCGCCCGGATGGAGCAGGCCGGGATCGCCGTCGACGACGACGCGCTCCTCGAGCTGGAGTCCGAGTTCGCCTCGCGGGCCCAGCAGGCGGCCGACGCCGCCTACGAGTCCATCGGCGGCAAGGAGATCAACCTCGGCTCGCCCAAGCAGCTGCAGGTCGTGCTCTTCGAGGACCTCGGCATGCCGAAGACCAAGCGCACCAAGACGGGCTACACGACCGACGCCGACTCGCTGCAGCAGCTCTACACCAAGACCGGGCACCCGTTCCTCGAGCACCTGCTCGCGCACCGCGACGTCACGAAGCTGCGCCAGACGGTGGAGACCCTGCGCCGCTCGATCTCCGACGACGGGCGGATCCACACCACCTACGCCCAGACCATCGCGGCCACCGGGCGGCTCAGCTCCAACGACCCGAACCTGCAGAACATCCCGATCCGCACCGCGTCGGGTCGCCGGATCCGCGAGGCGTTCGTGGTGGGGAAGGGGTACGAGACCCTCCTCACCGCCGACTACAGCCAGATCGAGATGCGGATCATGGCCGACCTCTCGGAGGACGCCGATCTGATCGAGGCGTTCAACTCCGGTGAGGACTTCCACACCGTGATGGCCGCGAAGGTCTTCGAGCGCGACCCCGACGACATCGGCACCGAGCTGCGCGCACGGATCAAGGCGATGAACTACGGCCTGGCCTACGGTCTCTCGGCCTACGGCCTGAGCCAGCAGCTCTCGATCTCCACCGGTGAGGCCCAGGGCCTCATGGACGACTACTTCGAGAGGTTCGGCGGCGTGCGCGACTACCTGCGCAGTCTGGTGGACGAGGCCCGCCAGACCGGCTTCACCGAGACGATCATGGGACGCCGGCGCTACCTGCCCGACCTGCAGAGCGACAACCGTCAGCGGCGCGAGATGGCCGAGCGGATGGCGCTCAACGCCCCGATCCAGGGCTCGGCGGCCGACATCATCAAGGTCGCGATGCTCAAGGTGGAGCGCGCGATCGACGAAGCGGGCCTCGAGTCGCGGATGCTGCTCCAGGTGCACGACGAGCTCGTCCTGGAGACCACGTCGGCCGAGCTCGACGAGCTCACCGCACTCGTCCGCCGCGAGATGGCCGCGGCGGCCGACCTGTCAGTGCCGCTCGACGTCTCCGTCGGCGTCGGCCGCACCTGGCACGAAGCCGGTCACTGAGTCGTCGGCGAGCGCTGCGTCTTCGGCCAGTGCTGCGCCGTCGGCGTCATGGCCCCGCTCGGGTCGCAGCAGGGGCCAGGCCAGCAGCAGGGCGGCGACCACGGCACCGACGCACGCCATGGTGACGACGAGTCCGACGATGCCGATCGACCAGAACCACGCCACGGAGAACACCGTCGCCGACGCCACCCACAGCAGCACGGCCACCCCGGTCGAGCGGCGAGCCAAAGCATCGAACACGAGCAGGTAGACGATCGCCAGGAACGTCCCGGACAGGGCGAACAGCCACAGGTCGTCGGCGACTTCGCCGTACTGGTCGCCTCCCACCAGGATCAGCGCCAGCTGGGGCAGCACCGCACTGCCCGCGACCACGAGCAGGCCGAGCACGGCCACCAGTCCCGCCGCCCGCAGCCGGGTGCGGTGCGACGAGTCGCGCGCGAGGCTCGGGAAGAACACCACGCTCACGAACTGCGGCAGGAACAGCGTGGACTTCGTCAGGATGAGCCCTGAGGCGTACAGACCGCTGTCGTGCGCCTCGAAGCCGCCGCGGGCGATCAGCGCGTCGACGTTGCTGAAGGCGAAGTAGGCGAGCAGGGTGGACGCCGAGGCCACGGTCTCGAAGACCAGCGGGCGACGGCTGTGCACGTCGCCCGTGCCGCTGGTCTTGAGCAGACCGGCGCCCAGCAGGACGGGCAGCCACGCGCCGATCGCCAGGCCCATCATCGCGCTCGTGGCCGAGGGCTCGATCAGCACGCCGGCGACACCGCCGAACAGCCGGCCCAGGCCGTTGCCGACGTAGAGGGCCGCCAGCTTGCCCCACCGTCCGGTGCCCTGCGCGACGCCGAGCTGGGCACCGGCGAGCGTGAGCGGCACGAGCATCGCGCCGCACCAGATGACCGCCCACATCGAGTCGAAGGAGAAGGCGGGGGTGAGCACCGGGCTGGACAGCGCCACCGCGAGCCCGACCGCGAGCGAGACCGCCAGCGCCACGCGGGACGCGGTGAGGACGATCTGCGCCGTGTGGTCCGGATGCACCGAGATCCGGCGGGCGATCGATGCCTGGAGTGCCAGCGCGACGACGTTGGCGATCAGGATGAGGCTGAGCAGGGCCGTGAGGGCGCCGAACTCGGCGGGGACCAGCAGCCGTGCGGCGGCCAGGTTGAAGCCGTACGTGGCGACGTTCATCACCATCATGCCGACGGCGACGATCGAGCCGCTCGAGACGGTGGCGCGGGTGGATCGGTTCATGAGGCCTCCCCGTTGGCGGCATCGGCGAAGCGCAGCACCTGCGGCATCATCCAGGCCCACACGTGCGGCGCCGACTCGTTGGTGAAGTGCAGGCCGTCCTCGTAGAGCGGGTCGTTCCCCAGCAGCGGCTGGTACCCGTTCGGGCACAGGGCGGCGTAGGAGTCGATCACCGGGACGTCGTTCTCGGCGGCCCACGCGGTGGCGATGGCGTTGACGCGCTCGACCCGCTCGATGTCGTTCAGCTGTTGCATCTCGACCTTGTCGAACGCCGGGATGTCGTGGCAGGCGAGGGTCGACAGTGCGAGGGTGCCCGCGTCGCCGCCCTTGCGGTCGACCTCGTCGAGGGCCTCACGGATGAGGCGCTCGTGCTCGGGGGAGCCGAACTTCGCGACCTCGTCTCCCTTCACGAGGTCGGACAGGAAGGTCTGCGGCACGAAGAACAGGAGCACGTCGGGCTGCTGGGCGGAGACGAGGCCGGGCCATTCGTCGCGCCACTCCAGGCAGTTGCGGGTGGGCTCGGTGGTCTCCCCGCCGACCCGCTTCTGGAGCGTGAACGGATCGCACCCGAGGTGGGTGGACTGGCTCAGCGACAGCTGACGGAACTCGTGCGTGGCCACGTTGCGGTAGATGCTGTACGGGATGGAGTTGCCGAGCAGCATCGCCGAGCGACGCTCCTCGGCGGTGTACGGATCGGGCGTGAGCTCCAGGGGCTTCTGGCCCGGCTTCAGCGCGTAGCCCGAGAGCTCGCCCCGCGGCGGTTCGGAGTGGGCGACGACGAAGGCGCTCGCGACGACGAGCGGCGCAGCCACGACGGCGACCGCGCGGGAGAAGCCGCGGGCCGAGCCGAAGAACGGCCGACGCCCGCGGACGGGACCCTCGATGAACCGGTAGGTGACCCAGGCCAGCAGCACCGAGAGACCGACGCGGACGGCGTCGAGTGCGAGTCCGTCGAGGCCGGTGACGCCCTCGTGGACGAACACGATGATCGGCCAGTGCCACAGGTAGAGGGGATAGGAGATGAGGCCGATCCAGCGGGGGACCGGACTGCCGAGGACCTTGGTGAAGGTGCCGCTCGTGCCGCTGGCCGCCGCGAGGATCGCCACGAGCGAGGCCAGGCAGACGACCACGAGCCCGCCCCGGAAGACGATGCCCGACTCGGAGTCGAGCCCCACCATGGCCGCGACGACCACCGCGAGGCCGGCCCATGCCGTGAGGTCGGTCAGGACGGGGGAGCGGCGCTCACGGAACGCGGCGTGCCCCAGGAACAGCGCCGCGCACACGCCGATCAGCAGCTCGAAGGCTCGCGTCAGGGTGCTGTAGTAGAGCGTCGTGATCTCGGTGCCGTTGGCGTAGCCGCTCGCCATGGCGGCGGCCGACGCGAGCGCCAGGACGGCGAAGACCAGGGCCTGGCCGCGTCGCTTCCGCACCACGACGCCGACGGCGATCAGCAGCAGCGGGAAGACGATGTAGAACTGCTCCTCGATCGACAGCGACCACGTGTGCCGGACCGGCGAGGGGATCGAGAGCTGGTCGAAGTACTGCTCGTCGCCCAGCATGAAGCGCCAGTTCGAGACGTAGAACAGCGACGACACGATGTCCCACGCGACGGCGGTGCGACGGCCGGGAACCGTCCAGAGCCAGGCCGCCACGGACACGGCGAGCAGCACCGTGACCAGCGAGGGCAGGAGGCGCCGCATGCGGGCGCCCCAGAAGCGCACGACGCTGATCCGGCCCCACCGCTCGCGCTCGAAGACGAGCAGGTTGGTGATCAGGAAGCCCGAGAGGACGAAGAACAGGTCGACGCCGAGCCAGCCGCCGGGCAGGGCGCGCTCGTCGAGGTGGAAGACGAGCACGCCGGCGATGGCGACGGCGCGCAGGCCGTCGAGCGCGGGCCGATAGGGCAGCCGCGCGCGCGTCGAGGGGACAGGAGCGGACATGAGAGATGAGGCAGCGGGCGGGGCCCGCGGGACTCAGCGGCCGTCTTCGAGGAGCCGGCGGCGGGCGCCGCCGTCCGCGAGGTCGTCACGGTCGTCACGGTCGGCACGGTCGGCGCGATCGTCGTAGCGGTCGTGGTCCGAGGCGGACTCGTAGCTGCCGCTGTACTCCGAGCGGCTGCCGCGGGCGCGCTCCACCTGGTGGCTGAAGCCGAACAGCGCCGCACCGACGCCGGCGATGCCGACCGCGGCGACGATCGAGGCGATCGCCCGGTAGAGGTACTGCGTGTTGATCGGGCCGCAGACCCCTTCCTGGAACTTGTCCGAGGGCGGCTGCAGCGCGGATCCGCACTCGAAGATCGCTCCGGAGCTGGTCTGGATGTCGGTGATGGGCGTCAGCAGCAGGTAGATCCCGTAGGCCAAAAAGGGGATCGCCGCGAGGATCGCGACCTTCGTACCGAGGTTCGGCACGGGGCGAGAACGCACATCAGGGTCGTCGAGCATGTGACGCATACTACTATGACCAGCGCCGTGCGTACGCGCGGGTAACCAAGAGTTAGGGCAGTGTCTGTGCGCCGTGGGATCGTCCTCGCTGGGGGTCTCGGGACCCGTCTGCGAGCCGCGGTCGGCGACCTGCCCAAGCCGCTCGTCGAGGTCGCGGGCCAGCCCCTCGTCGCCCACCAGATCCGCCGGCTCGTCGAGGCGGGCGTGCCCGACGTCGTCGTCGCCGTGGGGTTCGGCGCCCAGCAGGTGCAGGACGCCCTGGGCACCGGCGAGCGCTGGGGCGCCCGGCTGACGTACAGCCGCGAGGACCAGCCGCTCGGCACCGGTGGCGCACTCGCCCTGGCCGCGCGCACGGTGGGGGCCGACGACACGGTGGTCGTCGTCAACGGCGACCTGCTCTCGCGGCACGACCTCGCCGCGCAGGTCGCCGCGTTCGAGGGCTCGGGCGCGGCCGGCTCGATCCACGTCCGCGAGGTGCCCGACGCCCGCGCGTACGGCGTCGTCTCGCTCGACGACACCGGAACGCGCGTCACGGGCTTCCACGAGAAGCCGCTCGAGGCCGGCCCGGGTCTCGTCAACGCCGGCACCTACGTGATGCGGGGCGACGTCCTGCTGGGACTGCCCGCCACCGTGCCGCTGTCGCTCGAGGTCGACGTCTTCCCCGCGCTGGTCGCGAGCGCCGACGTCCGCGCCCACCGCGAGGACGCGGCCTTCCTCGACGTCGGCACGCCCGAGGCGCTCGAGCAGGCACGGCAGGCGTGGCGGTGACGGCGACGCCGGTGCGCCGCCGGGTCGCCTCCCTCGACGGCATCCGCGGCGGCTTCATGGCGCTCTTCATGGCGTACCACTTCGGGCTGACGGCGCTGACCGGCGCCTGGACCGGGATCAACGTCTTCTTCGTGCTCTCGGGCTTTCTCATCGCCCGGCTGCTGATCACCGAGCGCGAGCGCTTCGGCCGGGTCGACCTCCTCGGCTTCTACCGCCGACGTGCACGTCGCCTGCTGCCGGCGCTCGTCGTGCTGCTGCTCGTGGTCGCCACCTGGGCGCTGCTGCTGGCCGACGACGCCACGCGCCGCCAGCTGCGGGGCGACATCGTCGCCACGCTGGGCTTCGTCATGAACTGGCGGCTGATCGCCGAGGCCGACCAGTACTTCGCCGAGTTCGGCTCGGCGTCGATGCTGCGCCACGCGTGGACGCTGTCGGTCGAGGAGCAGTTCTACGTCGTGGTGCCGCTCCTGTTGGCGGCGCTCGCCTGGATCGGCTCGCGCCGAGCCGCGATCGCGGTGCTCGCACTGCTGGCCGTCGGCTCGGCGTGGTGGACCGCGCAGGTCGGGCTCGACGGGGCCTCCGCCCAGGCACACGCCTACTACGGCACCGACACCCGCCTGCAGTCCCTGCTGGTCGGCGTCCTGCTGGCGTACCTGCTCGCCGGCCCGGCCGCCATGCGCACGTCGTCACGCGCGGTGCTGGAGCCGGTCTCCTGGCTGTCGCTCGGCGCCCTGCTCGCGGCCCTCGTGCTGGTGGACCCGATGTCGCCCCTGTTCTTCGAGCAGGGCGGGATGCTGGTCCAGTCGGCCGTCGTCGCGGTGCTGGTGTGGGCGTGCGTCGCGCGCCCCGACCTGTCCGTGCACCGGGTGCTGGGTTGGCGACCGCTGGCCTACCTGGGGGAGCGCAGCTACGGGCTGTACCTCTACCACTGGCCGGTCAAGCTGTGGCTGGAGCGCGAGGTGCCGGGGATGTCCGCCGCGGTGGAGATCGCGGTCGGCTGCGTCGTCACCACGGCGCTGGCAGCGCTGAGCTACCGCTACCTCGAGCGTCCCGTCCTCGATCATGGACTGCGCGGCCTGGTGCCGCGGCTGCGACGGCCGGGGTGGCTGGCGGTGGCCGGCCCGGCGGCCGTCGTGGTGATGGCCGTCGTGGTCGGGCAGGTGCCTGCGACGGGAGAGACGGTCGCGCGCCGTGACATCCCGTCGCTGAAGGCCGACCAGCCCGCCTACGAGGCCGCTGACGAGACGACCCACGTCGCGATGTTCGGCGACTCCCTGCCCGACCGGCTGGCCGAGGTATTCCCGCAGGAGCAGTACGAGGACCTCTCGGTGGTGTCGCTTGCGGTGCCCGGCTGCGACCTGCTCGAGTCGCGAATCGCCTACCGCGAGCTGCAGCAGGACGAGCGCTGCCGCGCGGCCAAGCGCGACTTCGCGGCGAACCTGCGCGAGTCCGGTGCCGACACGGCGCTGGTCATGCTGCCGACGTTCGCGACGATCCCGCACGAGGATCCCGACGGCAACCCCATCTGGCTCGACTCCCCGCGGTTCCGCCGTGAGGTCATCGAGGCGCTCGACCGGCTGCGCGACGACGCCTCGGAGGCGCAGGTCGGGCTGCAGGTGGCCACCCTGCCGTGCCGTGACCCGCGCCAGATGGCCACGATCCCGGGCATAGCGGCCTACGTCGCCGACCATCCCGAGGTCATCCACGCGACCGCCGAGCCGACCGTCGTGAACAAGTGGGTCCGGGCCTGGGCGAAGTCCCGCTCCGTGCCACTCGTCGACGTCTACGAGGCCCTGGGCTGCGGGGACGGTCCCGTGAGAGAGGTCAACGGCATCACCTTGTTCAGCGACGGACTGCACTTCGACGACGAGGCCGCGGCGATGGTCTGGACCTGGCTCGCGCCGCTGGTCCGCGACCAGGCGGGGGAGGCGGCGCGGTGAGCAACACCTTCTCCCTCAGAACCAGTCAGGGCACCCGCAGCGCCACCCTCGACGGGGTGCGCGGGCTAGCCGTGGTGGTGCTGCTGGCCTATCACTTCGGCATCGAGGCGTTGCAAGGCGCGTGGGTCGGGATCAGCCTCTTCTTCGTCTTCTCCGGCTACGTGATCGTCACGATCATGCTCAAGGAGCACGCGCGTTCCGGCCGGATCGACGTCGTGCAGTTCTTCCGGCGCCGCGCCCGGCGACTGCTCCCGGCTCTGACGATCATGCTGCTGGTCATCGCGACGTGGGCGGCGCTCGCTGCCGACCATGCGACCCGCCGGTCGATGCGTGGCGACATCTTCGCCACGATGGGCTTCGTCATGAACTGGCGGCTGGTCCAGCAGGCCGACCAGTACTTCGTGGAGTGGGCGAACCCGTCGTTCCTGCGCCACGTGTGGACCCTGGCGGTGGAGGAGCAGTTCTACCTCGTCGCGCCGTTCCTCGTGCTGGCGCTGATCCGGTTCGTGCACCGTCGCGTCACCCGGGTCCTGATCGTCTCCGGGCTGGCCACCGCCTCGGCCGTGTGGACGGCGATGGTGGGCGTCGGCTCCACGGAGGCCCAGGCGCATGCCTACTACGGCACCGACACCCGCGTGCAGGCGCTGCTCGCCGGCATGGCGGTGGCGTTCGCCGTCGGTCCCGACCGCGACGGGCGCCGGCCGGCCGACATGCGGCCGCGCGTCGCCGCCTTCTGGGCGTGGGCGGCCACGCTGACCTCGATCGTGTGCTTCTTCATCGTGCCGCCGCTCTCGCCCTTCATGTTCGAGTCCGGCGGGATGCTCATGCTGGCCGCGCTGACGGCGATCGGCCTGGCCGGAGCGGTGCAGGTCGGGTCCGGCCTGTTCCGGCGCGTCTTCACGGTCGCCCCGCTCGTCTACCTCGGCATCCTCACCTACGGCCTCTACCTGTGGCACTGGCCCGTCAAGCTCTGGCTCGACCGCTACGCGCCGGCGCTGCCGCTCGAAGGCACGCTGATCCTGGGGTCGCTGGTGACCCTGGCGCTGGCCGCCCTGAGCTTCCACCTCGTGGAGGTCCCCGTGATGCTCGGCGGCCTGGCCCGCCTCACCGGTGGGATCGACCGTGGTCGGGTGCTCGCCGTCGCGAGCACCGTCGCCGTGCTGTTCGCCGCCGTGCGGGTGGGCGACGTGCCCACCGTCGAGGAGGACATCGCCGCGGGACGCGTGCCCGCGCTGGTCGACGGCACCCCGGCCTACGCGCCCGCCGGGGAGACGGTGCGCGCCGCACTCTACGGCGACTCCGTCGCCCACTACCTCGCGCAGGGGTTCCCCGACCGGACCTTCGCCGACCTCGAGGTCACCGACCTGGCCACCGAGGGCTGCAGCCTGCTGCCGCTGCCGATCCACTGGACGCCGCGCAACCAGGAGCAGATCTCCGCCGACTGCCGCGAGGGTCGCGAGAGCCTCGCGGACGACTTGCGAGACGCCGATGCCGACGTGCTCGTGCTGATGGTCGGCTCGGTGCTGGGCGTCCCGCACCAGCTCGAGGACGGCAGCCTGCTGGAGGTCGACGACCCGCGCTACCGCGAGATGGTGGAGGAGCAGCTCGACGCCCTGCTCGCCTCGGCGCGCTCCGCCGACGTCAAGCAGGTGCAGATCGCCACCCTGCCGTGCCGCGCCGACTCGATCGGGGACTACGAGATCGACGCTGAGGACGAGGAGTGGTTCGACGAGCGGCCGGAAATCGCCGAGACGGTGATCGATCCGCGCCGGATCAACACGTGGCTCACCCACTGGGCCGAGCGCAACGCGCTCCCCGTGCTGGACCTCTACGACGCGCTGGAGTGCCAACGCGGTTTCGCCCGCGAGCGTCATGGGATCGTGATGTTCCGCGACCAGCTGCACTTCTCCGACGAGGCCACCCCGATGGTCTGGACCTGGCTGGCGCCGGCGATCCGTGAACGTTGGCAGACCCGGGCGTGAACCCCCTTCTTTCCCTATAGGCTGATCGCCGCACGAAAGGCACCCATGGACACCTCCGCATTCTTCGACCGAGCTCCCTCCCTCTTCCCCGGCGATCCCCAGGACACCGATCCGATCGATCCGTACTGGGACCAGGTCAAGGGCGACGTCACGGGCTTCACCTCCTCCAACGAGCTGGCGATGCTCAACCTGGCCGCGGCGATCATGCCGGCGGACGAGGCGTACCTCGAGGTCGGCACCTTCAAGGGCCGCTCGATGTGCGGCACGGTGCGCGACAACGCCGACAAGGTCTTCTACGCCATGGAGAACTTCCTCGAGTTCGGGATGGCGGGCCAGGAGGCCCGGACCGAGCTGATGGACAACCTGGCGAAGTACGGCGCCGGTGCCGACGTCCGCCTGCTCGAGGGCGACTGCTTCAAGCTGATGGCCGTCCCCGGCATCATCGACCGCCCGGTCGGCGTCTACTTCTACGACGGCGAGCACACGCTGCTGGCGCACTACCTCGCGCTGGCTGTGGTCGAGCCGCTGCTGGCCGACGAGGCGCTCGTCCTGATCGACGACGCCACGTGGCCCGTCGTGCAGCGCGCCCACCGGCTCTTCCTCGACCGTCACCCGGGCTGGACGATCGACGCCACGTGGGACGCAAAGTCCGACGACGACCCGCGGTGGGCCAACGGCCTGCACGCGCTCACGTTCCGACGCACGGCACCGACGGTGCTGAAGGGCCGCGACGAGTGGCTGCGCCGCTACCAGGTGCACGTCCAGAACCGGCTCAACCGGATCGCCTGGAAGGCCGCCACGAAGTTCCCCGGCGTCATGAAGCTCGGCGCCCGCATCATCATGGGTCGCTCGCGCGCGATCGAGCAGAAGCAGGACTGAGGTCCTCAGGGGCGGCGGTCGGGCGTACGCGCTCCGGTCGCCGCCTCAGGCGTGCTGCAGGCGCCGCGAGCGCACGAGCGCCGCACCCACGATCGCGGTCGCGCCCACGGCGCTGACCCCGACGATCTCGTACGGGGTGTCGTGGAACCACAGCACCACGAGCGCGCACTGCGCCGCCACCACGCACCAGGTGAACCGGCCCAGCCACGGGCTGTCGAGGCCCATCTCCGCGAACAGCGACACCTGCACCAGCGCCCACAGCACGCCGAGGGCGACGCACGCGACGGCGAGGGACCCGAACTCGGCGTACTCCGCGCCACCGGCCAGCTCGACCCAGAACTCCGGGGCCGCGGCGATGACCGCGATGCCGACGAGCCCGAGCAGCAGGATCAGCCCGAGCGACCGGCGGAACGAGCGCGCGGCGCGTGGGCCCTGCATGCGCGGGACGAGCAGGAGCGCGACGAACTGCGTGCCCCAGCCCATCGCGCGGCCGAACGTGGCGGCGAGGGCGTAGCCGCCGGAGTCGTGGTCGCCGAGGTACGCCCGGGCGAGTGTCACGTCGATGTTCGTCAGCGCGATGAAGGCACCCAACGACATGGTGGCGCGGATCAGCTCGCCGCCGAGCCTGCGGTCGTCGGCGAGCGTGAGGTCGTCGCGGCACAGCCAGGCGCCGAGCACGGCGACGGCGACCGCGACGAGGAGCAGCAGCGCGAAGACCTCGGCCACGCTGAGGCCCAGCGCCGCACCCCCGGCGCCGGCGGCCAGGCGGCCGGCCGCCGTGGCCACGTAGATCACGGACAGCGCGACGAGCCGGTCGCGCCCGAGCAGGATTCCCTGGAAGGCTCCCGTGAGCGTCATCGGCACGAGCGTCAGGCCGAGCCAGACCGCGGACCAGGCCGTGTCGAGCCGGAAGGCGCTGGACAGCAGGGGAGCGGCGACGATCGTGGCCGCGGCGAGGGCGACGCCGACGCCGAGCGCGGTGCGCACCCCGCGCGAGTCGTGGGTGGCGCCCGCGACATGGCGCGCGACGATGACCTGCAGCGCCCCGGCCGGGACCGACAGGACGATGCCGTAGGCCGAGAGCGCGGAGAAGCCGCCGAAGTCCGACGGGCCGAGGGCGCGCGAGAGGACGAGGACGAAGACGTAGCTGAGGAGATTGGCCAGCGCCATCGTGATGCCGAGGGCCGCTCCGGAGCCCGAACGCGTGCGTGAAGGGGATGACGGGCGGGGCATGGCGCCCTCAGGCTACCGGCTTCGTGACTCTCCGGTAACAGGATGTGTGATGCGGGCTATATTGGACGACGCTGTGCCCGCGGCCGCTGCGGCCGAACCCTGAGGGAGTCCCTGTGCGTCTGTTCACCCACTACCGATTCGTGGTGGGCTCGGCGATCCTCGCGCTGGCTCTCGTCATCGGCCTCAACGGCTGGGGCACCTTCTACACCGACATCAAGCCCGAGGTCTACGTCCGCCCCTGGCAGATGCTCGGCCAGTACCTCTCGTCGTGGACCTCCTCGCCCTACCTCGGCTCGCCGAACTTCAACGTCGGGCTGGCCCCGGTGCTGCTCGTCCTGTCCGGGCTGCGGGGGATCGGCCTGTCGCCGGAGATGACCTTCAAGGTCTTCCACTTCGTGCTGTGGCTGGTGGCCGCGTGGGGCGCGGCGCGCCTGACGCGCACGATCGCGCCGCAGGTCGGCCGCTGGGGCGGACTCCTGGCCGCCGTGCTCCTGCTGGCCAATCCCTACACGATCAGCGCCGGCGCCACCCTGGCCATCGCGCTGCCGCTGGCCCTGCTGCCGTGGCAGCTGCTGTGCCTCGTCCACGGCCTGCGGCGCCCGGCCAGCTGGGCGTGGCCGGCCCTGTTCGGCCTGACGTTCTTCGCGATGAGCGGCATGAACGTGGCGGTCGTGCCGCTGTTCCAGCTGCTGGCCGTCATCCCCGTCGTCCTGGCCATCCGCGCCAGCGACGGCCTCCGGTGGCTCGACGCGCTGATCGTGCTGGCGAAGTCGGCCCTGTTCGTCGTCCTGCTCTCCCTCTACTGGCTGGTCCCGGCGTTCGCCGCCCTCACGACCGGTGCGCAGATCGTCGAGGGCTCGGAGTCCCTCACCGGCATCGCCAAGGTCTCGTCGCTGACCGAGGTGCTGCGCGGCCTCGGCCTCTGGCCGCTCTACGGCTCCAGCTCCACCGGGCCGTGGGTCCCCGAGCACGCCGTCTACGTCGTCAGCCCGCTGATCATGCTGCTCACCGCGGCGTGGCCGGCGCTGGGCCTGACCGCCCTGGCGTGGGCGCGCACTCGCGCCCGGGTGTTCGTGTCGGTCGCCGTCTTCGGCGCCGCGATCGTCATGATCGGTGTCTTCCCGACCGAGGACGGGCCGGCGTCGCCGTTCGGCCGCCTCCTGGGCGAGATCCTCCAGGTCCCGGCGCTGTCGGCGTTCCGCACGACCAACAAGATCGGCGCGGTGCTGGCCGTTGCGATGACGATCGGCATCGTCATCACGGTGATGCACCTCGGGCCGCGCGTGTGGCGCTGGCACCCGGCGCGCACGGTGGTCGTGGTGGTGGCCGCGAGCATCTTCGCGGCGTGGTCCCTGCCGGCGCTGGCTGGTCGCCTCTACATCTCGCCGATCGACATCCCCGACTACTGGAGCGAGGCGGCCGCCTCGGTGGACGAGAGCAGCCAGCCGGGCTCCGTCCTCGTCCTGCCCGGTCAGGTCCGGCCCTTCTACCGGTGGACCGAGGAGCGTCCCGACGATGTCGTGAACGCGCTGTTCGACCGTCGCGCGGTGGTGCCCGAGACCACGCCGAACGCGTCCCCGCCCGGCGTGAACTTCCTCTCCGCCCTCGACGGGTCGGCGCAGTCCGGCACGTCCACCGGGGCCGCCGTGTCCACGATGGCGCGCTACCTCGGCGCCGGACAGGTGCTGCTGCGCAACGACGTCGTGTGGGAGAACACCGGCGGCGCCCGCCCCGCGGAGATGAACCAGCTCGTCGCGAACGACCCGGGCCTGTTCGGCCGCCAGAACTTCGGCGTCCCCGGCCAGAACACCCTGTCACCCGCGATGGAGGACCCCTTCTTCCACGGCGAGAACCTGCTGCCGCCCGTCCAGGTCTACGACGTCGGCGGGGCCCGCGAGTCCCTCCGCGCCGTGCCGCTGGACGGACAGGTCATCGTGGCCGGCGACGGCTTCGCGTTCCCCGCGCTGGCCGAGGCGAGACTGCTCGACTCGTCGCCCCTCGTGCGGTACGCCCAGGACCTTTCCACCGACGAGTTCTCCAGCGCCCTCGACACCGCCGGTCGGATGGTCCTGACCGACACGAACGCGCGGCGCAGCGTCATCTCCAACCGGCTGACGGTGGGACAGGGTCCGCTGCTGCGCGAGGACCAGGATCCGGGTGCCACCCGCACCCTCGGCACCGACACGGACGACCAGACCGTGCGCGTGGACTCGGTCGTGAAGGTGACCACCTCACGGTCGGGCGGCACGTTCTTCGACCTTCCCTACGGCACCGGCGACTTCGCGGTCGACGGTGATCTCACCACGGGCTGGCGCTTCGGCGACTTCGGCACCGCCGCCGGCCAGCGCCTCGTGGCCACGCTGGACGAGCCCGTCGAGCTGGACGAGGTGCCGATCGCGCAGCTGCCGATCGGCGACGTCCAGATCGACGAGGTCACCGTGTCGGCGGGGGGCCGCAGCGACACGATCACCCTGCCCGAGACCGGGCTGGCCACGGCGCGACTCGGGGGAGTGGAGGCGGACGAGGTCACCGTCACGGTCGAGTCCACCCGCGGCGAGGGCTTCAACTTCGTGGGCATCGCCGAGATCGGGTTGGGTGGCAAGCAGGCCCACGTGGCCGGTCGCACCCCGCTGACCCTGTCGAACACCTACGACGAGCTCGACTCCTCCGATCGCCTCCGCTTCTCGCGAACGCCCCTCGACGTGCTGCTGACGCGCGTCCAGAACACGCCGTCCACGAACGACGACTCCGAGCGCGCCCTGAACCGGGTGGTGACCCTGCCCGACCGGCGCGCCTTCGAGACCAGTGCCGAGGTCCGCGTCAGCGGACCGGTCGAGGTGATGTACGACCGGGTCGAGGGTCGCGGCAAGGACGTCGAGGCGGAGTCCAGCGGCTTCTACTTCGACAACCCGGCCAACCGCGCGTCGCGGGCCGCCGACGGCGACGCCGACACGGGCTGGGTGCCCGGCGGCACCACTCGCGGGTCCTGGTGGGAGATCCGCGGCGACGCGCGCCGGATCGACCAGGTGCGCCTCGTGCAGGAGGCCGCCACGATCAACGACGAGCAGACCCGGCACCACGCCACCCGCGTGACGGTCAGCGTCGACGGAGTCGACGTGGCACAGTCCGAGATCGGCCTCGGCGAGACCACGATCGACCTCGACCGGCCGGTCCGTGGCTCCGCGGTGCGGGTGACCATCGACGGGATCACGGGCGACCCGAGGGGCGTGCCCGCCACCTTCACCACGATCGACACCGGACTCGAGCTGCCCGAGGCCGACGGCGGCGAGCACTGCCTGCCGGTCGCCGTCCTCGACGGCGAGGGCCTGCTGATGAAGCCCCAGACCAGCCTGCTCGCGCGCAGCGACCAGCAGGGCACCCGCTGGGTCGGCTGCGAGCCCACCCGGCTGGAGGCCGGCGAGCACACCATCGACGGCAACCCCGCGTTCGTCCTCGACTCGCTCGAGCTGAGCGACACGCGGGAGTCGCTGGAGCGGTTCGGGTCGCCGATCATCTCCGAGATCACCCGCGAGGGCGATGCGCGCATGACGCTCGACGTCGAGGTCGCCGACGGTCCCTACGCGGTCGTCACCGGTCAGAGCCACAACCCGAACTGGGGTGCCACCGCCGACGGCAAGGACCTCGGCGCCCCGGTGGTCCTCGACGGCTTCTCGTCCGGCTGGATCGTCGAGGACGGTGCCGCCGCCACGATCGACATCCGCTACAAGCCCCAGCTGTGGTCTAACGTCGCGCTCGGTGCCAGCGGTCTCGGCCTGCTCGGGGCGCTCGCTCTCGTCGTTACGGCGCTGGTGCGCCGCCGCCTGTTCGCCCTCCCCGACGGGGTCGCCGGACCCACCGGACTGAGGCCGCGCTGGGCCACCGCGCCGGCCCTCACCGGGGTGGGCGTGGTCGGCGCCGGCCTGCTGCTCGGCTGGGGCGGACTCGCCGGCGCCCTCGTCGCGGCCGCGCTCCTCTGGCTGCGTCCGGTCGACCCGCGCCGCCTCGTGTACGCCGGATCGGCGCTGACGTTCCTGTCGGTCGTGGCCCTGCTGGTCGTCCAGGCGCGACACGACGGCATCGGCGAGCTGTCGGCCGACGTGATCTCGGCGAGCCTCGTCCCGCACCACGTGGCCGCCGCCGGGCTCGTGCTCGCGATCGCCGGCAGCCTCGTCCTGCTCGCGCGGAGGTCGGACGATGACTGAGCCGCTGGTGTCGGTGATCGTCCCGACGCGCAACAACCGCCGCACCATCGAGCGATGCCTGGCGTCGGTCCGCGCCCAGGACCACCCGTACGTCGAGCTGATCGTGGTGGACAACCACAGCTCCGACGGCACCGACGAGATCGCGCAGGGTCTGGCCGACGTCGTCATCACGGCCGGTCCCGAGCGCAGCGCCCAGCGCAACCGCGGGATCCGCGCGGCCGAGGGCGTCTGGATCCTGTGGCTCGACAGCGACATGTACCTGCCTCCCGACGCCGTGAGCGCCGCGGTGCGCACGGCGGCACGCACCGACGCCACCGGTGTGGCGCTGCCCGAGCGCACGATCGGCGACGGCTTCTGGACGGAGTGCCGGGCCCTCGAGCGCGAGTGCTACCTCGACGCCCCGTGGCTGCACAACCCGCGGCTGCTGCGGCGCGCCGACATGCTCGCCGACGGCTTCCACGAGTCGATGTCCGGACCCGAGGACGCCGACCTGCGCTTCCGGATCCGCGACGCGGGCGGCACCGTGGCGCTGGCGCCGGTCGTCGTCGACCACGACGAGGGTCGCCTCACCCTGCGCGACATCTGGCAGAAGCGCTACTACTACGGGCTGAGCCTGCCGACGCTCGTCGACCGGCACGACAGCGCGATGGCCGACCAGGGCAGCGGGGTGCTGCGGGCCTACGCGCAGAACTGGCGCCTTCTCGTGCGACGGCCCGTCCACGCCCTCGGCATGGCGGGCATGCGCGTCATGGAGGCGGCCGGGTACCTGTGGGGCGCCCGTGCGGGTCGCCGCCGGGCCGGGGTGTGAGGATCGTGGGGTGACGCGCGAACTGCTCTGGGTCTCCCTGCCCGACCAGCGGCCGCGTCGCGAGCTCTACTACATGTCGCTCATGGGCGACACGCACGTCACCGCGCTCGCCCGCGACGAGCCCGTCGGCGACCTCACGTGGGTGCCCAGCACCTACCGCCGCCCGATCAAGCGGTTCATCGAGGCCGGTGCGCTCGCGTGGGTGAACGAGCTCCGCGACCAGGACCCGGCCGACTTCGACTGGGTCGCCTCGCTGGAGCTGTGCTCGCTGGTGACCGGCCAGGCAGCGAAGTGGCGCACGAAGGGCACGGGCCGGCGTCCGTTGCAGGCCGTCGTCACGTGGGAGAACCTCGCGCGCCAGCCGCTCTACCGCGTCCCGCCCTACCGCCAGGCGCTGGAGTCGTGCCGTCGGGCCGAGCTGCTGCTGTGCATGGTCGACGCGGCGCGCGACCACCTGCTGGAGAACCGCTTCGACGACGCCGTGATCCGCGTCGTGAAGCCGGGCGTCGACACGTCGATCTTCACGCCGGCCGCCGAGATCGTCGAGCACCCGCGGGTCGTCTTCGTCAGCCCGCTCGCCGAGAACAAGGGCATCGACCGGATCCTCGCGGCGATGGAGCTGGTGCGCCGGCAGATCCCCGAGGCCGAGCTCGTCGTGGCGGGCCGAGGGCCGCTCGAGCCGCTCGTCCGCGCGGCGGCCGACGACCCGCGCAGCGGGGTCACCCTGGTCGGCGGCCTGGACGCGAAGGGCGTCGGCGACCTGCTGCGCAGCGCGGCGGTGTTCACCACCGCCCCACGCCCGACGTGGAAGTGGGAGGAGCAGTTCGGCCTGGCCTACGTGGAGGCGCAGGCCTGCGGCCTGCCCGTCGTCACCACGCGGTGCGGCAGCAACCACGAGGCGATCGCGCCGGGCAACGACTTGCTCGACGTCGAGGGTCCCGACCAGGTCGAGGCGCTGGCCGCCGCGCTGGTGGGCTGGCTCTCCGACCCCGTGCGCCGTCAGTTACAGGCTGAGGCGAACCGCGCGTGGGTCGCCGAGCACCACGACCTGCGCACGCAGTGCCGGCGGATGGGCGAGGCCTTCGCCGAGATGGAACACCTGCACGGGGCGCGTTGATGAGGCGCTTCACGACCCCCGCGTTCGTGGGGGCCGCCACCGGCCTCGTGGCCGCCGCCCTGATCCTCGGCCCGGCGTTGCTGCCGGGGCTGCAGCTCAACTACGACATGGTGTTCGTGCCGGAGCTGGGCTTCGGAGAGCGGACCCTGGGCGTCGACGGATCCGTTCCGCGCGCCGTGCCGAACGACCTCGTCGTCGCGGCCCTGTCCACCTTCCTGCCCGGCTGGCTGGTCCAGAAGCTGCTCCTCGTGACCGTGTTCGTGGCGGCCGGCGCCGGCGCCGGGTCGCTGCTGCCCGGGCGCAGCGCCGCCGTCGCGGGAGCCCTCGTGGCGTGCTGGAACCCGTGGGTCGCCGAGCGGCTCGCGATCGGGCACTGGGGCTACCTGCTCGGGTACGCGTCCTTGTTCTGGGTCGTGCGCACGGCCGGGCGGCTGCGCCGCGGCGAGTCGCCCACCGGCACCCTCGGGGTCGTGATGGCCCTGGCCGGCCTCTCCGGGTCGACCGGTGCGGTGCTGGCCGTCATCACCGCCACCGCCGTGCTGCTGGCGGGATCGCGCTGGCCCCGGGCGTGGCGCGCGTGGGGCTGGGCGATGGCGGTCTCGGTGCTGGTCGCCGCCTCGTGGTGGTTCCCGTTCCTGCGGTCGCAGGCGTCGTCCTCGGCCGACTCGGCTGGCGTCGAGGCCTTCGCCGCCCGCGGCGACACCCCGTGGGGCATGGTCGGCTCGGTCCTCACGGGCGGCGGCATCTGGAACCAGGCCTCCTGGTTCGCCGAGCGCCAGAGCCTTCTGCTGTCCGGCGTCGCCCTGCTGGGCGTGCTGGTCGCGGTCGCCGTCGCCTGGTCCGACCCTCGGGTTCGGTCGCGGCCCGAGTACCTCGGCGCCGCCGTGGCCGGGCTGGTCGGACTCGTCGCGGCGATCGTCGCGGGCCTCCCGGGCGGCCGTGAGCTCGTGTCGTTCGTCGTCCTGCAGCTGCCGGGCGGGGGACTGGTGCGCGACGGCCAGAAGTTCGCCGCGCTGTGGATGGTGGCGGTCTCCCTCGCGGTCGGACTCAGCGCCGCCCGGCTCGGCGCGGCCGCCACGCGACGCGGGGTGAGCCGCTGGGTCGCCGGCGGCCTGGCCGCCGCCACGGGCCTGGTCGCCGTGGTCACGCTGCCGGGCCTCGCGTGGGCCGGGGGCGGCCGCTGGGGCTCGGTCGACCTGCCCGTCGACTTCACGTTCGTGGCAGAGCGCCTCGAGCAGGCCGAGCCCGGAGCCGTGGCCGTGCTGCCGTGGACCCAGTACCGCCGATACGACTGGAACGACGACCGTGTGGTGCTCGACCCGTGGCCCCGCCTGCTCGAGCGGGACGTTCGGGTGAACGACGCGCTGCCGCTGCGCGACGGCATGGTGGCGGGGGAGGACCCCCGGGCCGCTGAGGTGACACGAGCCCTCGCGGCGCCCGAGGGCGACGTCCTCGCTGCGCTGCGGGCGGCCGGCGTGCGTCATGTGCTGCTGCAGACCGACCAGCCCGGGCCCACGCTGAACGCCCTCCAGCTGGGTGGAGCCGAGCTGCGGATCCGCACCGAGGCGCTGCAGTGGTGGGACCTCGGGGACGAGGGACTGGCCCCCGTGCCGGGCGCGGAGCCGATCGACCACCTCGGTCTCGTGCTGGGGGCGCTGGGCCTCGCGCTGGCCGCCGCCGGAGTGGTCGCACGAGCCGTGAAACGCCGCGATCCGGCGGCCTGAGGACCTTGTCCCACCGGTGTGTCATCCACGGGACAAGCCGCCGGAGGGCTGCTAGGCTACCGATAAGTATTTCCTCGACTACGGAAAACAGGGGCACATGAGCGAGAACGCAGTCTGGACCATCGGCGGCAGCGCTGCCGGGATCATTCTCGGAATCCTTGCGGTCTTGGGCATCGTCGCGAGCCAGACCGCTGTCAAGCAGGATCAGACGCACTCGTCCGTCATCGCGTACGACGAGTCCTGATCGATCCGGGGTGATCCACCCCACCACCGACGAACCCCGCGCGACGCCCGACGTCGCCCAACGGGTCAGAATCGCCGCCAGCACTTTGCTGGTGGCGATTCTTCCGTGGGTCGTCGCACCCGGGCGCACCCAGCCCGACACCAAGCTCGACCTCACGGTCGCCCCGTGGGACTACCTCGCGCGGTCCCTGTCCGCCTGGAACTCCCACGCCGGCCTCGGTGAGCTGCAGAACCAGGCGTACGGCTACCTCTTCCCGCTCGGTCCGGTCATGGGCCTCGCCGACGCCATCGGCCTCCCCGGCTGGGCCGCCCAGCGACTCTGGTGGAGCCTGCTGCTCGTCGTGGCCTTCACCGGCACCTACCTCCTCGCGCGTCGCCTCGTCGGCCTGCGCCCCGACGTCGCCCTCGTCGCCGCAGCGCTCTACGCCCTGGCGCCGCGGGTCGTCACCGTCCTGTCCGAGATCTCGGTCGAGGCCTGGCCCGGCGCCGTCGCGCCGTGGCTCGTCCTGTCGGCCTGGACCATGGTGCGCCCGGCCACCGACCGCCGGGTGCTCGTCCGCGCGGCCGCGGGCACGGGCCTGCTGACCTTCGCGCTCGGCGGCGTCAACGCCACGGCCTCGGCAGTCGTGCTCCTCCTGCCCCTGATGGTGATCGTCACCGCCCCCCGCGCGGCGCGCCGCGGGCGCGCGCTCGTCGCGTGGTCCGTCGCCGTGCTGGTCGGTGCCGCGTGGTGGGTCGTGCCGCTGCTCGTGCTGGGCCGCTACGGCTACCCGTTCCTGGACTTCATCGAGACCGCCCGGATCACCACGGCGGTCACGTCGGTGCCGAACGTCCTGCGGGGCGCCGACCACTGGATCGCCTACATCCTCGACGCCGAGTCCCATCCGGTGTGGCAAACCGGCTGGGTGCAGGCCCAGGACCTCGTCGCCATCGTGAGCGGGATGCTGGTCGCCGGCGCCGGCGTGGCGGGCCTCGTGGTCCTCTCGCGCGACGGCGAACGGCGCGACGTCACCCGCTTCCTCATCGGGTCGGCCCTCCTCGGCACGCTGCTCATGACGATCGGCCACGCCGGCGTCGTGGGCTCCCCGGTGGCCGAGGGCGTCCGGGCCTTCCTCGACGGGCCCGGGGCGGCCCTGCGCAACGTCCACAAGGCCGACCCGCTCGTGCGGCTCCCGCTCACCCTCGGGGTCGCCGTGCTGGTGTCGCACGGCCTGGACCGGTCGCGCCGGGTCCCGAGGGCAGCGGTCGTGGTCGTGCTGGCGGCGGCACTGTTGTCCCCGACCGCGCTGTGGGCCGGGCGCGGTGGCGACGCCAACAGCTACGAGGAGATCCCCGCCACGTGGCGTCAGGCCGCCGAGGAGATCGACGCCCTGCACGAGCAGGACGGCGGTTCCACCCTGGTGCTGCCGGCGGCGCGCACCGCAGAGTTCACGTGGGGCAAGACGTCCGACGAGCCGCTCGTCGCTCTCGCCGAGTCGCCCGTGGTGGTCCGCCCCGCGGCGCCCTTGGGTCACCCGGGAGCGACGCGCCTGCTCGACCGGATCGACGCCGTGGCCGCCACGGGCGTGGCCCAACCGGGCCTGGCCGACCTCCTCGCCCGGATGGGAGTGGCACGGGTCGTCGTCCGCGACGGGGTGCTGCCCCTCGTCCAGGCACAGCCCGCCGACCTCGTGGAGCAGACGCTCGAGCGGTCGCCGGGCTTCGCCGAGCATGAGCGGTTCGGCGACCTCGCGGTGTGGACCGTCGGGTCGGAGGCGGCGCCGGTGGTCGAGTCGATGGCGGCCGACGCCCAGGTCGTGGTCTCCGGCGGGCCCGAGGCACTCGACGACCTCACGTCGCTGGGGCTGCCGTCGCGGACGTGGACGACGATCTCTCCTGCCGCCCCTGACGCGGACGTCGTCACCGACTCGTTGCGCTGGCGCCAGTTCAACAGCGGTCGTCCGGCCCAGCTGGCGTTCGGCCCCACGCTCGACGCCGCGGACGACTCACCCGAGCCGATCGGTGCGCGCGACCTGCCGCCCGCGGGGAATCGCTCCAACCAGCCCGTGCGCGAGTGGGTCGGCCTCACGTCGGTCGAGGCGTCCAGCTCGGGGGCCGACCCGTTCGCCGCGGCGTGGGCGGGCACGAACGCGGGCCCGGCCGCCGCGCTCGACGGCGACCCCTCCACGGCCTGGCTCACCGACGAGGAGACCGACGGCCGGCTCTCCCTCGTGCCGGCCGAGCCGTCTCGACTGGGTCGCGTCACCGTGGTCCCGGCCCCGACGACACCGTCGGTCGACAGCGTCACGCTGCGCGCCCGGCGCGCCGACGGGACCACGCGCGTCATGACCGTCGACCTCGCTGCGGGCCGCGGCACGGCCGACTTCGGCACCGAGGAGTTCGAGCGACTCGAGCTCGTGCTGCCGACGGCACCGCGGGCTGTCGTGCGGGGGATCGCCGAGGTCCGCAGCAGCGTCCAGGACTGGGGCTCGCGGATCAGGCTGCCCGGCGAGGTCGACCCCCGGCGCACGAGCATCGTGCTGAGCCCGCTCGCCGAGGATGCCGCGACCCCGCGGTGGGCCTTCGAGTCCACGTCGTCGTCTCGCGTCCCGGTCGAGGTCACGGCGCGGTCGCGGCCGGGCCCCGACCTGGAGGCGCTGCTCGACGCGCCCGCGCGCTTCACCTCCGAGGACCGGGTCGGCGACGACGCGACGAGTCGCCCCGGGGCGGCCTTCGACGGCGACCCGTCCACCGCGTGGCGGGTGCCGGCCGGCCGGGACGCGGCCACCGTCGACGTCGTCCTCCCTGACAGCACGACGATCGGCCGGGTCTCCAGCGGGGGCACCGGCCTCGCCGGGATCCGGGCGTCGGTCGGCGGGCGCGTCACGATGCTGCCCCGCACCGGCGGCGTCGTCGAGGGGGAGGCCGACCGGGTCACCCTGACGTTTGTGCGCACGGCCGGCGAGGGGGAGTGGACCGTTCCCGAGGTCGACCTCGACGCCATCGGAGCGCCCGGGCCCGTCCGCGTCCCCTGCTCGCCCGTATACGTCGGCACGTTCACCGTGGCAGTGGGTGGAACGGTGGATCGGCAGCTCCTGGTGAACGGCGACCCCGTGACCCTCGAGCCGTGCGATGGCTCGGAGGCGGTCGTCGCGCCGGGCACGGTCGACGTCCGCACCGGTCTCCCGGCCGCGCTCCAGGTCGAGCGGGTGGTTCTCGGGTCCACCGAGTTCGGCTCCGGCGCCGGACGCTCGGTGCTGGCGCGTGAGGAGTCGCCGGGTCGCATCGTCGCCTCGGTCAGCGGGGGAGGCGACGCGGTCCTGGCGCTCGTGCAGGGCGCCAACGAGGGCTGGCGCGCGACGACCTCCTCGGGTCGCGAGCTCGAGCCCGTCACGATCGACGGCTGGCGGCAGGGTTTCCGGCTGCCCGAGTCCCTCTCCGGCGAGGTCGTGATCGACTTCGCCCCGTCGGCCGCGCACCGCTGGGGCCTCGCGGCCGGTCCGGTCGCCCTGCTGCTGCTCCTCGGCGCGCTCGTCGCCACGCGGCGCACCCGTCTCCCGTGGGACCGGTGGCCGGCACCCGCGACCGCGATCGACCGCAGGATCGGATGGGGCGTGACCGGTGCGCTGGGATTCCTGTGCGGAGGCCTCGCCGGTCTCGTGCTCGCGGGGCTGGCGTGGGTGCTGCCGCGCCGGCTCGTCGTGCCCGTCTCCATCGCGGCGATGGCGGTCGGCGCGGTGGCCATGGCTGCGCTCGGCGTGGTCGACCGCACCTCGGCCGGCACGGTGATGGGTCAGCTGGCGGGCCTGTTCACGCTCTCGCTGCTGGCGCGGGCGCTGTTCGACGGCGCGCCGCGGCCAGGATCGGGCGCTCCACCAGCCACCACGACAGGGACGCGAGCGCCACGCTGAACCCGGCCACCGCGTACAGCGTCCACCAGAAGCCGGTGGCGAAGAGCTCGGCGCCCGTGACCTCGAACAGCACCTGCAGCACGACGACGTGCCAGAGGAAGACGCCGTAGGAGATGTCGCCGAGCCAGCGCGTGACGCCCCAGCGCGCCACCGTGTCCGCCGGTGTCCCGGGCGGGGGATCCTGCACGCACGCCGCCAGCAGGAGCAGGGCGAACACCGCGTAGAGGGCCTCCTTCGCCACGGCCTGGCCGGCGGTCGGGAGGGTGAGGTCGCGCGGTCCGGCCAGCGGTGACGAGGCCACGACGAAGACCACCACGGCGAGCAGCACGAGCGTGGGGCGCGAGCGCCAGACGGCCAGCAGGACCGGCCGGGTGGCGAGGGGCCCGACGCCCCGGCGATGGCCTTCCGCGAGCAGCGCCACCACGGCTCCCGCGCCGAACCAGGCGAGGTGACCCACGACGCTGGTGGCCAGCACCCCGGCGCCGCCGTCGGAACCCGCTCGGCTCCACGCGGCGGCCACGGCCTGGGCGAGGAGTCCGCCGGTGGCGACCACGGCGGTGACGACGACGAGCGCCCCGACGCCGCGGGAGCCACCGCGGCGCCACAGCCCCCGCGTCAGCAGGCCCCCGAGGACGGGGACGAGGACGTAGAAGGTGACCTCGGTCGTGAGGCTCCAGCTCTGCGTGAACGACTGGTAGTAGTCGCCGGTGTAGCCCTGCAGGACGAGGACGTGCGCGGCGACCTTCGCCGGACCACCCGCCCCTCCGGTGAGCCAGACGGCCGCGGCCAGGACGCCCGCGAGCGCGAGCCAGTACGCCGGCAGGATGCGGGCGGCGCGGCGGACGGCGTAGCGCGCTGTCGCGCCGGCCTCGCGCCCCGTCCCGTCCAGGCCGCGGGCGATCGCGGGCCGCAGGAGCAGGAACGCGGAGATCGCGAAGAACACCGCCACACCGGCGTCACCCCGGGCCACGAACCCCCCGACGAGGTCGATCGAGGACGCCCCGGTCCAGAACCCGACGTGCGAGACGAGCACCAGGCCCGCGGCGACGGCACGCAGGCCGTCGACGAGACGCAGGTGGCCCATGTGCCCTCCGGGAGCGAGTCGGATCAGGTAGGTTGACGTGGCACTGCGCCCGGCAGGGCGATGCGTCACCTCTGGAGGCTAGTACGGATGACACAGCAGTCCCACCCCGTGTCGACCGATCCCGGCGCCGCCGACGTGCGCCGTCCGGTGCTCCGGGCGCGGGCCCCGCTGCGGATCTCGTTCGCCGGTGGTGGCACCGACGTGGCGCCGTTCCCCGAGCGTGAGGGCGGCGCCGTGCTGTCGGCCACGATCTCGGCGTACTCCTACTGCACCCTGCGACCGCGGGCCGACGGCCAGGTCACGATCAAGTCGCTCGACTACGGCTACTCCGTCGGGTTCAACGTCGACGACGACCTCGAGCTCGACGGCCAGCTCGACCTGCCGAAGGCCACCATCGCGCGCCTGCGCCAGTACCCCGGCGCCGTCTCGGCCACCGGCTTCGATCTCTTCATCCACACCAACGCCCCGCCCGGCTCGGGCCTGGGCTCCTCGAGTGCCGTGATGGTCGCCGTGATCGGCGTCGTCGCCCAGCACCTCGGCCTCGACCTGACCGAGTACGAGGTCGCCGAGCTGGCGTACCGGCTCGAGCGCGAGGACCTGCAGATCCCCGGTGGCGCCCAGGACCAGTACGCGGCCGCGTTCGGCGGGTTCAACTACATCGAGTTCACCGACCAGGTCGTCGTCAACCCGCTGCGCATCCGCGACTCGACGATCCACGAGCTCGAGCACAACATGCTGCTGGCCTACACCGGCAACACGCGCGTCAGCGACCACATCATCGACGACCAGGTGTCGCGCTACGAGCGTGGCGAGGAGACCGCACTGGAGGGCCTGCGCGCCCAGAAGGAGCTCGCCGCCGAGATGAAGCTGGCGCTCGTCCGCGGCGAGGTCGACACGCTGGGACGCCTGCTCGGCCGCGCCTGGGACGAGAAGCGCAAGATGTCCGACCGCATCGCGACGCCCCTCATCGACCAGGCCATCACCAAGGCCCTCGAGCTGGGCGCCCTGGGCGGCAAGGTCACCGGTGCCGGCGGCGGAGGCCACCTGGTCTTCATCTGCGAGTTCGAGCGTCGCCACGTCGTGGCCGAGGAGCTCACGCGGATGGGCCTGGGCGTCTCGGAGTTCACGTTCTCGAGGGAAGGTCTGGTCACGTGGAGGGGACAGAGTTGACGGTCCGGCACCAGTTGCACAGCGCGTCCGAGGACGCGATCACCCAGGTCGTGGCGCAGCGCCAGACCCTGGGCATCGAGGCGTGGGCCAACCTGGCTCGCGCCCTCGAGGAGCCGGCCCTGGTCGAACAGGTCGACGCCGCCGGCCGTGCCGTCGTCGAGACGCTGCGATCAGGCGGCACGGTCCTGGTGGCCGGCAACGGCGGCAGCGCCGCGATCGCCAGCCACGTCGCCGCGGAGTTCGTGGGCAAGTGCATCCTCGACCGCGCGCCGCTCCCGGCGGTCTGCCTCGCGGACTCGCTCACCTCGATCACGGCGGTCGGCAACGACTACGGCTTCGACGACGTGTTCGTCCGCGGCGTGCAGTCGCTCGGTCGTCCCGGCGACCTGCTCCTCGCGATGTCCACCAGCGGACGCAGTGCCAGCATCCTGCGCGCGCTCGACGCCGCCCGCGAGCGGGGCCTAATCACGGTCGCACTCACCGGCGAGTCGGGCGGCGACCTGCCGGGCCGCGCCGACCACGTGCTGCACGTCCCGTCGGACTTCACTCCCCGCATCCAGGAGGTCCACATGCTGTGGGCCCACGCCTGGTGCGAGGCGGTCGACGTGCTGTCGCAGCCGACGTCCTGACCATGTGGTCGGCCGAGGCGCTGCTCGGGCGTGACACCAGCGAGATCCCGCCGCCCGAGCGCGACGTCCCCTGGGACCTCGTGCTGCTCGACCGCGACGGCACGCTCAACGTGCACCGCCCGGGCTACATCGCGTCTCCGGCCGAGCTCAGGCTGCGGCCCGGCGCCGCCCACGCCGTCGGGCAGCTCACCCGCGCCGGGCTGCGCACCGTCCTGGTCACGAACCAGCGCGGGATCGCCACCGGACTGCTGACCGAGTCGCAGCTGGTCGAGGTCCACACCGCCCTGGTGTCACGGCTCGCCCGGGCCGGCGGCCGGCTCGACGCGATCGAGGTCTGCCCCCACCAGACCGGCACCTGCACGTGCCGCAAGCCGCTCCCGGGAATGCTGCTGCGTGCCCTCGAGCGAGCGCCCTGGGCGCGACCCGAGCGGGTCGTGATGGTGGGGGACCAGCCCAGTGACGAGGCCGCCGCGCACGCCGCCGGAGTCGCGTGGCTCGACGCCGGAACCTCCGGCGTGGCGAGCGCTCGCATCGCCGACGTACTCATCAGTAGGGATCCGCACCAGAGCGGTTCCGTGGTGCTACGCTCTCGCGAGAGGTAACTCACAAATACTGTTTTGCATGACCTATTCGGAGGCACTTGTGCGGAAGTTTTCTCGTGGCGCTGTGGCGTTCCTGACGCTCGGAGCGTTCCTTCTGACGCTGGGCGTCGCGATGAAGGTGTACGCGTACGACCGGCTCGCCGTGGTCCCCCTGGACCAGAACACGCAGCAGGTCCTCGGCGACGACAACGCGAACTTCTTCGACGCCGACAACGTGGCCCCCGGCTCGGGCGCGATCACCACGATCGCAACCGTCATCGGCGATCCTGACCTGGCCGAGGAGGCCGCCGACGAGAACGACGGCGCCAACGTCGGCGTGTTCACCAAGGGTCAGAGCACCGACAACAACGACCAGGCCCCGCCGATCGACTTCCTCGAGCAGACGTTCGCGATCGATCGCTTCACCGGCGAGGCCGTGCCGTGGTCCGGCAACTCCCAGAACGGCGAGCCCGTCGACTACGAGGGCCAGATCATCAAGTTCCCGTTCAACACCCAGAAGA
Source organism: Aeromicrobium sp. JP4 (assembly GCF_054957925.1). Lineage (NCBI taxonomy): Bacteria > Bacillati > Actinomycetota > Actinomycetes > Propionibacteriales > Nocardioidaceae > Aeromicrobium > Aeromicrobium sp. JP4. The sequence goes on along the minus strand of NZ_CM143290.1, from coordinate 742,929 downwards.
AGAGCTACGAGTACTGGGACGCGACCATCAAGGCGCCCATGACGATGGAGTACGAGGGCACCGAGAAGGTCGAGGGCACCGACGGCTCGATCGACACCTACCGCTTCACCGGCTCGGTCCCCGAGACCGAGTTCGGCATCCGTGAGGTCCCGCGCGGCATCTTCGGTCTCGAGGACACCAATTCGGTCGAGGCGACCCGGACTTACCAGAACGACCGCACCATCTGGGTCGAGCCCGAGACCGGCGTCATGGTCAAGATTCAGGAAGCCCAGAAGCAGTGGCTCAAGCTCGACGAGCCCGGTGCCGACGACGTCGTCGCCATGGACACGGTGAGCGCGTCCACGCCCGAGACGGTCCAGGCCACGATCGACGACTACGGCTCCAAGGTCGGCGTCCTGAAGGCCGTCCGCACCTGGCTCCCGCTGGCCATCGGTGGCCTCGGCGTGCTGTTCATCGTCGTGGGCATCGCGTTCGCGGTCCGGTTCCGCAACCAGCGCAACTCGGACGTCGACAGCGACGACGACGCGTACGCCACCGCCTGACGCATCGCAGCGCCGACAGACGGGCCGCCGTCCCCCTCGGGGGGCGGCGGCCCTTCTCGTGTGCGCGGGAGGGTCTCAGGGTCGCGCGACGCGCTCGACCAGGTCGGTCAGCTCGTGGCCCGTGCGGTCCCAGTCGAAGCGCAGCGCGAACTCGCGGGCCGCGGCGCCCAGCTTGGCGCGCTCGTCCGGGTCGACCAGCAGGCGACGCAGCCCGGCGATGAACTCCTCGTCGGTGTCCACGAGCAGGCCGGTGTGGCCGTCCTGGACCGACTCCTGCGTGCCACCGGCGTAGCGGAAGGCCACGGTGGGGACGGCGTGGTAGCCCGCCTCGAGGATCGTCAGGCCCCAGCCCTCCTTGATGGAGGGCATCGCGAGCGCGGCCGCACCCGCCAGGAGCGCGTGCTTCTCGTCGTCGCTCACGTGGCCGTGGAAGACGACCCGGTCGCTGACCCCCGCCTGTCGCGCGTGCTCGACGAGGGAGTCCATCCAGTCGCCGCCGCCGATGACGTCCAGCGCGATGTCGGGGTACTCGGCGGCCAGGGCGGCCACGGAGTCGATCGCCAGCTCCACGCGCTTGTGCGGGACGAGGCGGCCCAGGCACGCGAGGCGCGTGCCCCGCTCGGGCTCGGGCTCCTCCTGCAGCACGTGGTCGGGTGCCTCGTTGCCGCTGTAGACCACCGAGACACGGGCAGGATCCACGCCGACGGCGGCGAGCTCGCGGCGGGACGCCTCCGACACCGTGACGTACTGCTGGCGGCGGTAGACGAACGGCGCCACGTGGGACTCCAGGAACCAGCCGACCGAGGAGATGGGGCGGGGGAAGAAGGTGAACCACTGCTCGCGGTGGACGTGGTGGACCACGGCCAGCAGCGGCTTGCTGAAGACCAGGGGAGTCCAGAAGGGGACGCCGTTCTGGACGTCGATGACGATGTCGTAGTCGCGGCGGAGGCGCCACACGTGCCACAGGCCCCGCGGGTACACCGTGAACCGCCCGCCGGCCCGCACGATGCGGAAGCCGTGGCGCTCGGTCCGCGGCGTGCCACCGGGGAAGGAGGACGCGAACAGCACCACGTCGTGGCCGCGCTCGGCCATGGTGGCCGCCGTCCGCTCGGCGAACACCTCGGCGCCTCCGGCCTCGGGATGCTCCAGGTCACGCCAACTGAGGATGGCGATGCGCAATCCGCTGATAGCGTGCTCTCCTGTCCATGCGAGGGGTGAGGTGGCCGATGTCCTGTGAGGTGTGTTCGACACCGACGACGTCCGTGACCCTGCGGGACGGTCGCTCAGTGCTGCAGACCTGTCCGAAATGCTCTCACATCGAACGCGATCCGAAGGCCGCTCCGGCGCATCCGCGAGACGTCGCGTACGGCGGGGACCCCGGTCTCGACCGGGTGCGCCTCGCACTGACGTCGCGCACGCTGCGCCGCGCCGCCCCTTTGGATCCCGGCGCGCGCGTGTTCGAGATCGGCTTCGGCGGAGGCGCGATGCTGCGGAGATACCTCGACGAGGGCCATCCGGTCGCCGGCTGCGACCCCGACCAGCTCCGTGTCGACGTCGATCCGCAGGTGCGGGCGCAAGCGGAGCTGTACCCGTGCGGGATCGAGGAGGTCCCGGCGTCGGCCGAGGCGGCCGACCTCGTCTACGGCGTCCACGTCGTGGAGCACGTGCAGGACGTCGGTGCCCTGGCCGCGGCCGCGCTGCGGCTGCTGCGCCCCGGCGGACGGGTGCTGTTCCTGACCCCCGCGGCCGACAGCGCCTCCCTGCGCGCGTTCTCCGATGCCTGGTGGCTGCTGGAGGATCCCACGCACGTGCGGTTCTTCTCGGCGGCCTCCATCACGCGGCTGCTCGCGGACGCGGGCTTCCGCGACGTCCGCGTCACCCGCTCGCTCACCGACAACCTCACGATGGAGGGCGCCAGCCTCGTGCGCCGGCTCCGTCCGAGCGACCGCCCGGCCGGGGTGCTGGCCTCGCGGGCCACGCGCTGGGTCGCGATGGCCCTGGCTCCCGCGGCGCTGCTGCTGCGGCTGGTGCACCCGCGCTGGCGGCCGACGCTGGTCGTCACGGCCACCCGGGCGGCCCGATGAGTCCCGACGGCCTGCGTCGCTCGGTCCGGCTGTTCCGCGCCTTCCTCGTGGAGCAGACCGAGCCCGACCACTTCTACGGCACGCTCGCGCGCGACTCGGCCGACCTCGTCGAGCAGCAGATGTCCCTGCGCGGCAAGCTCGTCGTCGACGTCGGGGCGGGGCCGATGGAGTTCGCCCAGGAGTTCCGCCGTCGCGGGGCCCGCTACATGGCGGTCGACCTCGACCCCGACGTCCCGGCGCTGGCCGACGGGGGAGTGGCGGCGGACGCCGCTGCCCTTCCGTTCGCCTCCGGCTCGGCCGACCTGGTGTTCAGCTCGAACCTGCTGGAGCACGTGCGCTCCCCGCAGGTCGTGGCCGACGAGCTGCTGCGGATCGCCCGGCCCGACGGACTGGTCTTCCTCTCCTACACGAACTGGTGGTCGCCGTGGGGCGGTCACGAGACGTCGCCGTGGCACTGGCTCGGCGGCCGCCGCGCGATCGCCCGGTACACCCGCAAGCACGGCCATCCGCCGAAGAACCGTGTCGGCGAGACGCTGTTCAAGGTGTCGGTGGCGTGGGGGATGCGGTGGGCCCACCGGACCCCCGGCGTCCGCGTGGTCTCGGCGCGTCCGCGCTACCTGCCGCGCTGGGCCGCGTTCATCGTGCGCGTCCCGGTCGTGCGCGAGGTCCTGTCGTGGAACCTGTTGCTCCTGGTCAGACGAGAAGATCGCGAGAGCCCTCGTCAGGACTGAATCCCGGGGTACCCTGTGAACTGAGTCCTACTCGCCAGTAGAAACCTGGCGGGCTCCGACGAAGGGATGCACGGATGCGCGCGTTGGTTGCTGGCGGCGCCGGTTTCGTCGGGTCGCACCTCGTGGAGCGCCTCGTCGACGCAGGGCACGAGGTCGTCGTGGTCGACGACTTCAGCACGGGTCGGCGCGAGAACCTCGCCGCCGTGTCGCACCAGGTCACGATCGTCGACGCCGACATCTCCGACGCCGCCGCCGTCGACGCGATCGAGGGCCCGTTCGACCAGGTCTACAACCTCGCCTCCCCGGCCTCCCCGGTCGACTACCACCGGCTGCCGATCCACACGCTGATGACGGGGTCGATGGGCGTGAAGAACACGCTCGACCTCGCTCACGCGCACGGTGCGCGCTACCTGCTGGCCTCCACGTCCGAGGTGTACGGCGACCCGCAGGTGCACCCCCAGCCCGAGACGTACCTGGGCCACGTCAACCCGGTCGGCCCGCGCTCGGTCTACGACGAGGCCAAGCGCTTCGGCGAGGCCATGACCGCGGCCTACCGGCGCGAGTTCGGCGTCGACACCAAGATCGTCCGCATTTTCAACACCTTCGGTCCGCGCATGCGCGTCGAGGACGGTCGCGCCATCCCGAACTTCGTCCACCAGGCCCTCACCGGACGCGAGATCACGGTGGCCGGCGACGGTCACCAGACCCGCTCGATCTGCTACGTCGACGACCTGGTCGGCGGGCTCGTCGCGATGATGGAGTCCACCGCGACCGGGCCGGTCAACCTCGGCAACCCCGAGGAGATCTCGATGATCGACCTCGCCACGTGGATCTGCGACCTGGCCGAGTCCGGCTCGCAGATCGTGCATGTGCCCCGGCCGGTCGACGACCCCCAGATCCGTCGTCCCGACATCACGCTGGCGGGCGAGCTCCTGGGCTGGGCGCCGTCCACCACGGCCGAGATCGGCCTGAAGGCCACGATCGAGGACTTCCGCAACCGTCGTTAGGGTGGCGCCATGCACGCTGCGGACCGCCTGATCTCCTTCGTCGACGCCTCGCCGACGCCCTTCCACGCCTGCGAGACAACGGCCGTGCGGCTGCGCGAGGCCGGCTTCACCCAGGTGGACCCTCGCGACGCGTGGCCCACCGGCGCCGGGAGCCACTTCATCGTCACCGGCGGAACGCTCGTGGCGTGGTCGACCGGCGCCGAGGCCCCGGCCCATGCCGGCTTCCGCATCGTCGGGGCCCACACCGACAGTCCCAACCTGCGCCTGAAGCAGCACCACGACGGCTGGCGCGAGGGTCAGGCCACCGTCGCGCTCGAGCCCTACGGCGGCCCGCTGCTGGAGTCGTGGCTCGACCTCGACCTCGGCATCGCCGGCCGCGTCGCGCTGCGCGACGGCAGCACGCGCACGATCCGGGTCGACGAGCCGCTGCTGCGGGTGCCGCGGCTGGCGATCCACCTCGACCGCGACGGCTCCAAGGTGGACCGTCAGCGCCACCTCGACGCGCTCGCGGGGCTGACCCGCCGGCCGTTCCTCGAGGTCGTGGGGGAGCGGGCCGGCTTCGCCGCGAGTGACGTCACCGGGTTCGACCTCATGACCTTCGACCTCCGTCCGGCGGGCCGCACGGGTCCCGACCGCGAGCTGGTCGCCGCGCCGCGCCTGGACAACCAGGCCACGTGCGCCGCGGCCCTCGACGCCCTTCTCGGTGCCACGGAGGCGGCCGATCCCTCCGCCCGCCTCGTCATGGTGCTCTTCGACCACGAGGAGGTCGGCAGCACGTCCGAGCGCGGCGCCGACTCGCCGCTGCTGTCCTCGGTGCTCGAGCGCATCGTGCTCGCCGCTGGCGGCACCCGTGACGACGTCTTCCGCTCGTTCGCGGCGTCGGTCTGCGTCTCCGGCGACATGGCGCACGCCACGCACCCGAACCAGGCGGACAAGCACGAGCCGCTGCACCGGATCGAGCTCGGCGGCGGCCCGGTGCTGAAGGTCAACCAGAACCTCCGGTACGCCACCGACGGGGTCGGCGCGGGCATCTTCGCCGCCGCGTGCGAGGCCGCCGGCGTGCCGCTGCAGCGCTACGTGCACCGGGCCGACCTGCCGTGCGGCTCCACGATCGGGCCCATCAGCGCCGCCCGGACCGGTATCCTGACGATCGACGTCGGAGCCCCCCAGCTCGCGATGCACTCTGCGCGCGAGGTGATGGCGGCGGCCGACGTCGAGTCGTACGGACGGGCCCTTCGCGCGTTCCTGACCTCGGACTGAATCGGAGCGATCGCATGACCCGGGCCCTTCGCCCCCTGCTGTGTGGCCTGAGTGGTCTTCTGGTGCTGGCGGGGCTCGCTGTGGCGGCCCCGGCTCAGGCGGCTCCCGTTGCGTCGCTCACGGCGTCGCGCTCCACGGTGATGCCCGACGAGAACTTCTCCGTGGTGGTGAGGACTGGCACGCGCGTCAAGCGTCCGGTCGTGCTCAAGCACCGCCAGGGGAGAACGTGGCGGTCGGTCCGTACCACCACCGACGCCCGCGGAACCGCCCGCATCACCGTGGCGACGGCGCGTCGCATCGAGCTCCGCGCCACCGTCCCGAAGGTCACGGTGCGCGGGAAGAAGTACAAGGCACTCTCGACGAAGCGCGTCGTCGTGCGCACGGCGGCTCCGGCCGCGACGGTGTCCGTGGTGACCTCGTCGGAGCGGGTCGCCGTGACCGGCCGGGCGACACCGGCCCGGAAGGGTCGCAAGCTCAGCCTCCAGCGTCTCGACGGCGGGACCTGGCGCACGATCATCGCGGGCCGAGCGGGCAACGCAGCCGGTCGTGTGGACTTCGGAGCCGTGGGGACCCAGCGGGACCTCGGCGGACGGTCGTTCCGCGTCGTCGCCGGCGGGTGGAAGGGTGCGCCGCGGGTGACCGGCGCCGCGAAGGTCGTCCCCTCGCTGCCGGCCCCGCCGCGCGACCCCCAGCCGGAGGAGCCGCTCGACGAGCCCGATCCGGAGCCCACCGCCGAGCCGACCGTCGAGCCCACGCCCGAGCCGGCGCCCGCGGTGACGCAGCTGTCGGTGACGATCCGCGGCGTGGGCGACCTCGATCCCTGCACCGAGGTCATCACGACCAAGACCGACTACGTCAACGGCACGATGACGTTCCGCGACCGCGACGGAGGCGCGCCCCGGTCGGTCGCGGCCCGCCTGCGGGTGCGGGGCAACTCCACGGCGTCCATCGCCCGGAAGCGCCCCTACAAGGTCAAGCTCGACGCCTCGGCGTCGCTGCTCGGCATGCCCGCGAGCAAGGACTGGGTCCTGCTGGCCAACCACTTCGACCGGTCGATGCTGCGCAACGACCTCGCGATGAGGGCGGCCCGGATGCTCGGGGTCCCGTGGGCGCCGCGGCTCGAGTCCGTCGACCTGCGGATCAACGGCCGGCTCTGCGGGGTCTACCAGTTCGGCGAGGGCATCGAGGCCCAGGACGGCCGCGTCGAGCTCCAGGACGGTGACACGCTGCTCGAGGCCGACACGAACGACGACACGGATCCGCAGTTCCGCACCGAACGGGGCCTGCGCGTCTTCCTCAAGGCCGGTGAGACGAAGCACGTGAACCGCGTCGAGGACGCGTTCCAGGAGGTCGAGGACCTGCTGTACGACGAGAGCTTCCCGGACAACGGCTACCGCGACCGGATCGACGTCGACTCCTTCGTGACCATGTACCTCGTCAACGAGCTCACGAAGAACCTGGACGCGGGCTTCCGCAACAGTGTCTACCTGGTGATGCGCGCCGACGGCACCCTCGCCATGGGCCCGCCGTGGGACTACGACGTCTCGCAGGGCCTGGTCGACCTCGGGTACGCCGGCGACCTGCACCGGCCCACGGGGTGGTGGATCGGGCGCCTGTTCCACCCGCTCTTCCCCGATGACGCCTGGCGCCAGGCACTGCTGCCGTCGCAGCTGTGGAAGGAGCCGGGCGGCCACTACTACAACCGCCTGCTCACCGATCCGTGGTTCGTCGAGCAGGTCCGCGACCGCTGGCGCGAGGCCTCGCCGGCACTGGCGACGCTGGCGGGGCACGTCGACGCCGAGTCGGTGCGCCTGCTGGACAGCGCCGCCGCGAACTTCACGCCGCGCGAGGACGGCGGAGCGGGCCAGCTGGTGTGGGCGGCGCCCGAGGAGATCGGCTCGTGGACCCCGATGCTGCAGTTCGCGAGCGAGCCCGACTCCGGCGTCGCGCCCGGTGAGGGCTGGCTCAGGGAGACGGCACGGCTGCGCGACTGGATCGCCGGCCGGACCGCCTGGATCGACGAGCAGTTCGCATCGTCCGACGGCTGAGCCGCCGGTTTTACGTGGGCCCCCGCCGTGTCGTAGACTGACAGTTGCGCTGGTTCCGGCATGCCCGGAATCGGTGCGAACATCCTGTCCACACTCAATTCCATCCATTCGGAGCCCAACTACATGACTTCCGGCCTCGCAACTCCTTCTGCGGCCCCGCAGGTTGCGGTCAACGACATCGGCAGCGAAGAGGACTTCCTCGCCGCGATCGACAAGACCATCAAGTACTTCAACGACGGCGACATCGTCGACGGCACCATCGTCAAGGTGGACCGCGACGAGGTCCTGCTCGACATCGGCTACAAGACCGAGGGCGTCATCCCCTCGCGTGAGCTGTCGATCAAGCACGACGTCGACCCGAACGAGGTCGTCCAGGTGGGCGACTCCGTCGAGGCCCTCGTCCTTCAGAAGGAGGACAAGGAAGGCCGTCTGATCCTGAGCAAGAAGCGTGCTCAGTACGAGCGCGCCTGGGGCGACATCGAGAAGATCAAGGACGAGGACGGCGTCGTCGAGGGCACCGTCATCGAGGTCGTCAAGGGCGGCCTGATCATGGACATCGGCCTGCGTGGCTTCCTGCCCGCGTCGCTCGTCGAGATGCGTCGCGTCCGCGACCTGGACCCGTACATCGGCCAGAAGCTCGAGGCGAAGATCATCGAGCTCGACAAGAACCGCAACAACGTGGTCCTGTCGCGCCGTGCGTGGCTCGAGCAGACCCAGTCGGCCGTGCGCCAGAACTTCCTCAACGAGCTCAAGAAGGGCCAGGTCCGCAAGGGCGTCATCAGCTCGATCGTCAACTTCGGCGCCTTCGTCGATCTTGGCGGCGTCGACGGCCTGGTGCACGTCTCGGAGCTGTCCTGGAAGCACATCGACCACCCGAACGAGGTCGTTCAGGTCGGCGACGAGGTCACCGTCGAGGTGCTCGAGGTCGACCTGGAGCGCGAGCGCGTGTCGCTGTCGCTCAAGGCGACCCAGGAGGATCCGTGGCAGCACTTCGCCCGGACCCACCAGATCGGCCAGATCGTCCCGGGCAAGGTCACCAAGCTCGTCCCCTTCGGTGCGTTCGTGCGCGTCGAGGAGGGCATCGAGGGCCTGGTGCACATCTCCGAGCTCGCCGAGCGTCACGTCGAGATCCCCGAGCAGGTCGTCCAGATCGGCGACCAGGTCATGGTCAAGATCATCGACATCGACCTCGAGCGTCGCCGGATCTCGCTGTCGCTGAAGCAGGCCAACGAGACCGAGGTCGCGGCCGAGGCCGACAGCTTCGATCCCACCCTGTACGGCATGGCGTCGTCCTACGACGAGCAGGGCAACTACATCTACCCCGACGGGTTCGATCCCGAGACGGGCGAATGGCAGGAGGGCTTCGAAGAGGCCCGCGCGACGTGGGAGCGTCAGTACGCCGAGGCGCACGACCGCTGGGAGGCCCACAAGAAGCAGGTCGCCGAGGCCGAGAAGGCCAACCTCGAGGCCGGCGAGGTGGGCGAGTACACGTCCGCTCCCGCCGAGGAGGAGCAGACCGGCGGCTCGCTGGCTTCCGACGAGGCCCTGCAGGCCCTGCGTGAGAAGCTGACCGGCGGCGAGTGATCTCCCGCTGAGCACGACGAAGGCCCCCGACCTGATGGTCGGGGGCCTTCGCCGTTCCCGGGGTGACGCGGACAGTCAGGAGTCATACGAGGCGCCGAACGTGTCGCGGGAGTGGCTGCGAGGGCCGGGGCGGACGCCGAGTCCGTCGTGGGTGATGGTCGTCCACAGCCCCGCCGTCATCAGCACGGCGGTCGTGGCCAGCAGGAGAAGCAGAATCATCATGTCTCCAATCCTGCGATCAGTGGTATCCTGCCACCAGTGGCAGGAATGCCAGTTCCCGTCGATATCCCGCCAGGAGGCGCCATGACCAAGGTCGCGATGATCGTGCCCGAGCAGGCCGAGCCGTTCGGCATGGGCGTGCTGGCCGAGGTCTGGGCCGAGCCGCACCACCCCGACGACGACAACCCCGTCTTCGACTTCGTCGCGTGCACCCCGGTGCCGGGCATCGTGTCGGGCGCCTCCGGGTTCGACTTCGTCGTGCGCCACGACCTGTCCGCCGCGGCCAACGCCGACCTCGTGGCCGTGGCAGCCAAGCGCGACTACCTCGTGGAGGATCCCCGGATCAGCGAGGCCCTGCGCGCCGCCCACGCGCGCGGAGCCACGATCATGGCCTCCTGCACGGCCGCGTTCAGTCTCGGCTTCGCCGGGCTGCTCGAGGGGCGTCGCTGCACGACGCACTGGCGCTACGGCCCCGAGCTGGCCGAGCGCTTCCCCGAGGCCGACCTGGACATCGACGTGCTCTACGTTGTGGACCGCGGCATCGTCACCGGAGCGGGCTCGGCGGGCGGCATCGACGCGAACCTGCACCTGATGCGCCAGTGGTACGGCGCCCGTGTCGCCGCCACGGCCGCGCGCCGCATCGTCGTGCCGCCGCACCGCGACGGCGGCCAGGCGCAGTTCGTGCGCGCGCCGATGCCCGCCATCGAGGCCGAGACGCTGGCACCCGTGCTGGACTGGGCGCAGCAGCACCTCGCCGAGCCGCTCACCGTCGCGTCCCTGGCCCAGCGCGCCCACCTCTCCGAGCGCACCTTCGCCCGCCGGTTCCGCGACGAGACGGGAACCACGCCGTGGCAGTGGCTGCTCGGTCGCCGGGTGGCGATGGCGGAGGAGCTGCTGGAGACCTCCGAGCTCTCGATCGAGCAGATCGCCCACCGCGTGGGCTTCGGCAACGCCGCGACCCTGCGCCACCACTTCGGCGCCGTGCGGGGCACCAGCCCGCAGGCCTACCGCCGGTCGTTCACGTGCGTCGAGTCGGCCTGAGGGGGCTCACAGCTCGGTGCGCCTGACCTTGCCCGTCGCCGTGCGGGGGAGGGCGTCGACTCGCTCGTAGGACTTCGGGCGCTTCGGCGGCGCCAGCCGCTCCTGCGCCGTGGTCCGGAGGTCACCCTCGGTGGCGTCGCCCACGTAGGCCGCGACGACCCGCTGCCCCCAGCGCTCGTCCGGACGGCCGAACACCGCGATCTCGACCACGCCGGGCACCTCCACGAGGGCGGCCTCGACCTCGGCGGGATAGACGTTGACGCCGCCACTGATGATGAGGTCGGTGCGACGCGAGTCGAGGTGGACGAAGCCGTCCTCGTCGACGCGGCCGAGATCGCCCACGGTGAACGCCGGGCCGTGCTCGGTCCGGCGCCAGGCCTGCTCCGTGCGGGTGGGGTCGTTCCAGTACTCGAAGCGCCCCCACGCCGGGACGGCGCACCACAGCTCGCCCTCGTCGTCCACGGTGATGACGCGCCCGGGTCGCGCGCGGCCCACGGTGCCGGGGTGCTGCTCCCACTCCGTGGCCGGACACGCGGTGAACTGCCCCTCGGTGGAGCCGTAGAACTCCCAGACCACGTCGGTGCCGAACAGGGCGTGGGCCCCGCGGCGGATCGGGTCGGGACACGGTGCCCCGGCGTGCGCGACGAGGCGGAACGAGGAGACGTCGGTGCTGGCCCCGGACGCCAGGAGAGCGAGCAGCCGCTGCAGGTGGGCCGGCACGCAGAACATCGTCGTGGGGCGCACCGCCTCGACCGCCTCGCAGAACGCCTCCGGCGTGAACACCGGCAGGACCACGACGGAGCCACCGGCCAGTGCGGTGCCGAGCGCGAAGCGCAGGGGAGCGGAGTGGTAGAGCGGCGAGACCACGAGGTTCACGTCCGAGGCGGCGAATCCCCAGAGGTCCCGCTCCTCCAGCACGGCGGCCTCGGCGTCCGCCGCGTCCCAGAACCCCGACCACACGCCCTTGGGGCGCCCGGTGGTGCCGGAGGTGAAGTGCATCGGCCGGCAGCGGGGGAACGTGTCGAGCTCGTCCGGGTCCTCCACAAGCAGCTCGGTGAACCGCACGAGCGAGTCCAGCACGAGAGCGGGGGAGACGTCGGCCAGGATCGGCTCGCGCTCGTGGGGCGTCAGGCGCGGGTCCAGGGGCACCGGGATGCGTCCCGTGGCGACGCAGCCCCACACGGCGGCCAGCAGCTCGACGCTGTTCGGCAGGCTGACGACCACGCGGTCGCCCTTGGCCACGCCGGCGCGCCGGACGCCGGCGGCGAAGCGCCCGGCAAGGCGCCGCAGCCGGTCGGCGGGGACGGCCAGGGGCTCGGCCGGGTGTGACATCGCTCATTCCTCTCGCGGCGGTTCGGCGGACTCGCTGGGATCCGCGTGCTCAGTATGGTTGACTGGCGAACGGCCGTTCCCCCGACTCCGTATTGGTATCGATGACCCAGACCCCCAAGCCCGGACACCGGCGCAGGCCCGTCGTCCGCGACCCTTGGTACGTCCGTGCCCGTCGGCACGGTGCCATCGCGACCGGTGTGGCCTCCGTCGGCGTGGCCGCGGTCGCCGCCCTCAGCACCTCCTCGGTCACCCTGGCCGACGCCGCCCCCGCCGCTGACGCATCGCTCGCGGCCCAGGGCGACATCGTCACCGAGTCGCTCGGTGGCACGGCCCCCGCCCGCGCCTCGCGCAGCAGCGCCGAGCGTCCGCCCCTGCCGTCCGCGGCCGAGGCCGACGCCCTGGTCAAGGGCTCCCTGTACGCACAGAAGACCGTCCCGGTCCGTGCCGACGCCTCCGACGACTCGCCGGTGCTGGCCACGGTGGCCAAGGGCAAGACTCTCCAGGTCACGGGCGAGACCCGCGGCGGCTGGACCCAGGTCATGCACAACGACCTCCCACGCTGGGTCTCCAGCGAGCTCGTCGCCGAGGAGGAGCCCAAGCTCGGGCCCACCGAGGGCGCGATCTCCACGGCCGCCTGCCTGCGGGGCTCCGGCGTCGAGTCGGGCCTGCAGCCCGACACGGTGCGCGTCTACCGCGCCGTGTGCGCCCGCTTCCCCGAAGTCACCAGCTACGGCGGTCTGGCCGGCCGTGGTGAGCACGCCACCGGGCACTCGCTCGACATCATGATCGGGGGGGAGTACGGCTGGGATCTCGCCGCCTTCCTGCAAGCGAATCGGACCCAGCTCGGAGTCGACTACCTGATATACAAGCAGCGGATCTGGAGCGTGGATCGCGGCGGCGAGGGATGGCGCGGCATGAGCGACCGCGGTGGCGTTACGGCCAACCACTACGACCACGTCCACGTCACCACCGTCGGCAGCGCCGGCACCCTCTGAGCCTGCGCTGATGGCACCTCGGGTCGGGCTCACCGGCGGCATCGCCTCGGGCAAGAGCACCGTCAGCGGTCGCCTGGCCGAGCTCGGTGCCGTCATCATCGACTACGACCGGCTGGCCCGTGAGGCGGTCGAGCCCGGCAGCCCCGCGCTCGACCTGATCGCGCAGCGGTTCGGCGCCGACGTCATCGCCGCCGACGGCACGCTCGACCGGCCGCGCCTGGGCTCGCTCGTGTTCGCCGATCCGGCGGCGCTGAAGGACCTCGAGGCGATCACGCACCCCGCGATCCGCGACCTGGCCGCGCTGCGCGAGCAGCAGGCGGGCGACGCGATCGTCGTGCACGACAACCCGCTGCTCGTCGAGATGGGCGCGGCGGCGTCCTGCGACGTGGTGATCGTCGTCGACGCACCCGAGGACGTGCAGATCGCCCGCATGGTCGCCGACCGGGGCATGACCGAGGACGACGCCCGGGCCCGCATCGCGGCGCAGGCCTCCCGTGAGGCGCGCCGGGCCGCCGCCGACGTCGTCATCGAGAACACCGGCACCCGGGAACAGCTGAGCGCCCGGATCGACGAGGTCTGGAAGGACCTGGTCGAGCCGGGCGCTCGCTGGGCCTGACGCCGCTGCACAGCGTCGGGCCGGGGATGGCCGCTAGGCGGCCAGTTCGGGATCGGCGATCTCTCGCAGTCGCGCGATCGCCTGGCGCTCCACCTGACGCACGCGCTCGGCGGAGATGCCGTGGCGCTTGCCGATGTCGGCGAGCTTCTGCTGACGACCGTCGAGCAGGCCGTAGCGGGCCTTGACGATGTCGGCCTCGCGGGCGTCGAGGCGATCGACGAGCGCGAGCAGCTGGTCACGGGCGTCGTGGTCGAGCATCGCCAGGTCGGGGCCGGGTGTGCTGTCACGAGCGATCAGGTCGCCCAGGCTCGTGTCGCCGTCCTCGTCCACGGGGGAGTCGAGGCTGACGTGGTCACGGCCCCAGGCGAGCAGGTCGATGACGCGCTCGACGTCCATGCCGAGCTCGGCCGCGATCTCGGCGGGCTCGGGGTCGTGCCCCAGCTGACGCTCGAGGTTGCGACGCGCGCCGGAGACCTGGTTGAGCTCCTCTACGACGTGCACGGGGAGGCGCACGACGCGAGCCTGCTGGGCCACGCCGCGCGTGATCGCCTGGCGGACCCACCACGTGGCGTAGGTCGAGAACTTGAAGCCCTTCGCGTAGTCGAACTTCTCGACGGCGCGGATGAGGCCGGTGTTGCCCTCCTGGATGAGGTCGAGCATCGGCATCTGGGCACGCCCGTACTTGCGGGCGATCGACACGACGAGACGCAGGTTCGCCTGGACGAACTCCTGCACGGCGCGGTCGCCCTCCTCGGCGATGAACTCCAGCTCCTCGCGGGTGGCGCGCTTCGGGGCGCCGCCCTTCGCACGTCCGATCCGGCCGGTCTCGAGCAAGTGGCGGGCGTACAGCCCGGCCTCGATCGTGCGGCTCAGCTCGACCTCGCGCTCGGCGTCGAGCAGCGGGGTGCGCGCGATCTCGGACAGGTACATGCCGACGCTGTCCTTGCCCTCGAATTCACGGTCTTCCACGGTGATCCTCCTGACGGTGGCTTCACCCGGTACAACGACCGCGGGAGCGCTGGGATTCCGTTCTCAGGAGTTTCTTGGAATGCCGCGGGTGACCTGCGTCGCAGTGTCGATGATCCACGCCAGCTCCCACGCCCGCTGGCGCCACGCGGCGTACCGCCCGCTGACCCCGCCGTGGCCCGCGGCCATCTCGGTGCGCAGCAGCACCGACCGCTCGGCCCCGGTGACCTCGCGCAGGCGCGCGACCCACTTGGCGGGCTCGACGTAGAGCACGCGGGTGTCGTTGAGCGAGGTGCCCGCGAGGATCGACGGGTAGGGCACGTCGGCGACGTTCTCGTAGGGCGCGTACCGCTTCATGTACGCGTAGACCTCCGGGTCGTGGAGCGGATCGCCCCACTCGTCCCACTCGATCACCGTGAGGGGCAGGGAGGGGTCGAGGATCGTGGTGAGCGGGTCGACGAAGGGCACGTCGGCGAAGATGCCGGCGAAGGCGTCGGGAGCCAGGTTCGCCACCGCGCCCATCAGCAGGCCGCCCGCGCTGCCGCCCTCGGCCACGAGCCGGTCGGCCGACGTCCAGCCCTCGTCGGCCAGGTGACGGGCGCACGCGACGAAGTCGGTGAAGGTGTTCATCTTGGCCAGCTGCTTGCCCTGGTCGTACCAGGCGCGTCCGAGCTCGCCGCCGCCGCGGACGTGCGCCACCGCGTACACGAACCCGCGGTCGAGCAGGCTGAGCCGCGAGATCGAGAAGTCGGGGTCGAGGCTGATCTCGTAGGAGCCGTAGCCGTAGATCACGCCGGGGGCGGAGCCGTCGCGCGGCGTGCCCTTGCGGCAGACGATCGAGAGCGGCACCAGCGCTCCGTCGTCGGCGCGGACCCAGGCGCGGTGCTGCTCGTAGTCCTCCGGGTCGAAGTCGCCCAGCACGGGCGCCCGGCGGCGCAGGATCCGCTCGCCCGTGGCGGGGTCGAGGTCCCAGATGGTCGCGGGCTCGACGTAGGAGGTGTAGCCGATGCGCAGGTAGCGCGGGTCCCACTCGGCGTTGCCGGCGAGGCCGCACGTGAAGAGCTCGGCCTCGAAGTCGAGCTCCTGCGCCTCACCGATCCCGTCGTCGCCGATCGGCATGAGGGCCAGCCGGGTGGTGGCGTCGCGCCGGTACGACAGCACGAGGTGACGCGCGAAGGCGTCGGCGGCCTCGAGTCGGACGTCGTCCGAGCCCGGCACGAGCACGGTGGTGGCCGTGGGCTCTTCGAGCGGCGCCAGCACGAGCTCGAAGTTGATCGCCCCGTCGTTGTGCAGGATCGCCAGCTGGTCGCGGCCGCCGACCACGAGGTGCTCGACGGAGTAGTCGACGCCCTCGCGGCGCGGCCACACGACGTCGAACTCGCCCGTGGGGTCGGTGGCGTCGAGGAGGCGGACCTCGGTGGTGACCTTCGAGCCCACCGCGATCACGAGGAAGCGCTCGGAGCTGGTGCGGCCGAGCCCGACGAAGTAGCGCTCGTCGGGCTCCTCGAAGACGAGCACGTCGTCGGCGGTCGAGCCGAGCTCGTGGCGCCACACCCGGTGCGGCCGCCACGCGTCGTCGACGGTGACGTAGAAGAGGTGGCGACCGTCGGCCGACCACGTGGCGCCCGGTGCGGCGCCCTCGATGTGGTCCTGGAGGACTTCGCCGGTGGAGAGGCGCCGCACGCGGATCGCGTACCGCTCGTCGCCCTGGGTGTCGACCGACCACGCCAGCAGGTCGCCGTCGTCGGAGACGCTGAAGGCACCGAGGGAGAAGAACTCGTGGCCCTCGGCCTCGTCGTTGGAGTCGAGCAGGACCTCCTCGCCGGGCAGGGCGGCGCCGGGCTCGACCACCGGCGGGTCCCAGTCCTCGGGTCCGGCGATCGGGACGCGGCAGCGGATCGCGTACTGGCGGCCCTCGACCGTGCGCGAGTAGTACCACCAGCGGTCGTGCCGGACGGGCACCGACATGTCGGTCTCGAGCGTGCGGTCCTTGATCTCGGTGAAGATCTGCTCGCGCAGGTCGGCCAGGTGCGCCGTGGTGTCCTCGGCCCAGGCGTTCTCGGCCTCGAGGTAGGCGATCGTCTCCGGATCGTCCTTGTCGCGCAGCCACTCGTACGCATCGACGACGGTGTCGTCGTGGTGCTTTCGCTCGCTGGGGCGGCGGGGGGCTCGGGGGACGGCGGGCCGCGGGTCGGTCATTCCTCGACCGTACCGGCCGGGTGCGACACGGGCTCTCGATGGCCGGGCGCGAGGTCGGGGTCGTCCGCGCGCAGGGTCCGGACGGGGCCGATCGGGGTGTGGCGCGTCTCGAACCGCACGGTGACGAGCCCCATTCCGCGGCCCCACACCCAGCCGTCCCCGTGCTCGGCGTGGTGCACGTCCATTCCCGGGGACCACTCGCGCGGTCGCTGCGGCTCGGGCGTCTCGTCCACCGCCTCCTCGAGCACGCCGTCCGCGTCCGGCTCGGCCTCCTGCGCGAACAGGTCGTCCTGCACCCAGTCGGCGAGTCCGCTGATGCCCACGCCGAGCAGGCGCAGGCCGCCGCCGACGTCGGTGGCGTCCAGCAGCCGGCGTGCCATGGCCACGATCGTCCGGGTCTGGTCGGTGGGCGCCGGGAGGCTGGTGGACCGCGTGTGGGTGCTGAAGTCGTGGTACCGCACCTTGAGGGTGACCGTGCGCCCCGAGAGGCCGGCGCGGCGGAGGCGCTCGGCGGTGCGGCGGGCCATCGCGTCGCAGATCAGCCCCAGCTCGGTCCGGTCGACGATGTCGGTCTCGAAGGTGTCCTCGGAGCTGACGGACTTGTTCTCGCGGTGCGAGCTGACCGCGCGGTCGTCGATGCCGCGGGACAGCCGGTGCAGCGAGGCTCCGGCGGAGGCCCCGAGCAGGTCGACGAGCTCGGCCTCGGTGTGACGCCACACGTCGCCGACCCGCGTGATCCCCACGTGGTGCAGCCGGGCCGCGGTGGCCGGCCCGACCCCGGCGATCACGGTGATCGGCATGGGCTCCAGGAGGTCCTTCTCGGTGCCCGGCGCGACGATGAAGGAGCCGTCGGGCTTCTCGATCTCGCTGGCGATCTTCGCCATGAGCTTCGACGGCGCGACGCCCACCGAGGCGGTGAGCCCCTCGGTGAGCCGGGTGACGTCGGCGCGCAGCTCGGCGACGAGCTCGGGCACGGCGTCTGGGTCGAACGCCTCGCCCGCCGCCAGGTCGACGAACGCCTCGTCGAGGGAGAGCGGCTCGACGGCGGGGGACAGGCGTCGCAGGCGCTCCATGACGATCGACGAGGCCGCGCGGTACGCGTCGAACCGGCCGGAGAGGAAGGCCGCGTGCGGGCACCGCGACCGGGCCTCGGCCATGCTCATCGCGGAGCGGACGCCGAAGCGCCGCGCCTCGTACGACGCGGTCGAGACCACGCCCCGCTGGCCGATCCCGCCGACGATCACCGGCTTGCCGCGCAGCGACGGCTTGTCCCGCTGCTCGACCGAGGCGAAGAACGCGTCCAGGTCCAGGTGCAGGATCGAGGCCGTCGGACGCATGTGCCCATTCTCCCCGGTGGCGCCCGGCGGCGACGGCTTTCGCGGGGTGACACGGAGGCGTAACAGGCAGGACACGCGTCGTCCCTAGCCTGACGCCATCATGAGGTTCCCCTCCGAGTCCCGCGCGCTCGCGCGCGCGATCGCCGACCCGCCGTCGGTCCCGGACGTGCGCCCCCAGTCCGACCTCGTGGGGCTCGACCGGCGCGCCGTGCGCCCCGAGGACCTGCTGGCCAACTCCGTGGCCGTGATCGCTCCGGCGGCGAGTGCCCTCAGCGTCCCGTTCGTCCTGATGCGGGTCGTGGGTCCCGGCGCGTGGCTGAGCGCGGTCCTGGGCTTCGGCCTGGCGCTGCTGCTGGCGGCGGTGTTCTCCCAGTTCGCGACCCGGATCGCTGCGGCCGGCTCGATGTACACGTGGGTGACGCGCTCACTGGGGCCGTTCGCCGGGCTGCTCGTCGGCACCTCGATGCTGCTCGGCTACGGGATCCTCGTGGCCTTCGGGATCTCGCAGGCGATCCGCCGGTCGAGCGAGGCCGTCACGACAGGCTCCCCGGACGGTGTGGCGGTGGACGCATGGTCGCAGTGGTGGATCGGGATCGCCGCGATCGCGGTGTGCCTGCTCGTGTCGGTGCGCGGCGTGCGCGTCGCGACCCGCCTCGCGCTCGTGGTCGAGTCCGCGCTCGTGGTGGGGCTGCTCCTGCTCGTCGCTCTCACGATCACGCGTGAGGGCCTGCCGTCCGCGTCCGTGCTCTCCCTCGAAGGAGCCGACCCCGGGCGGATCGTGCTCGGCGCGACGGTGGTCATGGGGATCACGGTGGGCTTCGAGTCCGCCGCCGCCCTCGCTGGGGAGGCCGAGCGACCGTTCTGGAGCGTCCCCCGGGCGATGACGGGTGCCGTCCTCGTCGCGGCCGTCCTCTACGCGCTCGGGTTCCTGGCGGCGAACGCGCCGCTCGTGGCGGGCGACCACCGGCGTGGCCCGGCCCAGCGCTGGTTCCCCGACTCTGTCGACGTCCACGTGGCCGACGCGATCCTCAGCAGCCTGCTGGCGCTCTCGTTCCTCGCGCTCGCGCTGTGTGCCTGGAACGCGCTCGCCCGGGTGATCTTCTCCCTGGCGCGCGAGGGCGCGCTGCCCGCGTCACTCGGTCGGGCTCATGCCCGCTGGGGCTCTCCCGTCGCGGCGCTGGCCGTGGTCACGCCGTTCGCGATCGCCCCGGCCACCGTGACCCTGCTGCTGGGGCGCGAGGTCGGCGAGCTCTCGATGACGCTGCTCCGGTCGGCGGTGCTGGTCCTGATCGTGGCGTACGCCCTCGTCGCGCTCGCGCTGCCGGTCTTCCTCGTGCGGATCGACGAGGTCACGCCTGGCCCTGTCGCCGTCGCGGCGCTGGCGGTCGTCCTGACGATCACGCTCGCGACGCTCGACACGGTCGAGGACGTCCGGCAGGGGGACCGGGGCGGCCTGGTGCTCACGGCCGCCACCCTGGCCGGCGGCGTGCTGTGGTTCGTGTGGCTGCGCTCGCACCGGCGCCGCGCGCTGCGGCGGATGGGCATCCACGACGAGACGATCACGACTGACCTGCTGGGCCCATGAGCAGCGACTCGCCCTCGAAGGCGCCGCCCACGCCCTTTCGCGGGCGCGAGCCCGGAGCCGTGGACAACGCCTTCGCCATTCTCGAGCAGGTGGCCCGCTCGGGGGCCGGGGTGTCCGCGCGGGAGATCGCCGAGACCCTCGGCATGCCGCGCGCCACGGCCTACCGGATCCTCAAGCACCTCGTGCAGCAGGAGTACCTCGTGCGCAGTCCCGACCTCTCCGGCTTCGCCCTGGGGCAGCGGGTGCGCAACCTCGCCGGGGCGGTGGCTCCGCTCGACCCGACCGACGAGTCCTAGGAGGACGGGGCCTCACGGCCAGCCGAGCAGGACCCGCGCCCTGACGCTCGAGAGCGGGAGGAAACCCGACTCGCCGGGCCGGGCCCGCATCGCGCGGGAGTCGAACGACCGGCGCCGGTTGTCGCCCAGCACCCACACGTGGCCGGGTGGCACCGTGACGTCGTAGGTGCCGTTCGCGACGTCGGCCGGCGGCTCGGCCAGGTACGGCTCGTCGAGCACCCGACCGTTGCGCATCAGGGTGCCGCCGGGGGCGCAGCACGTGACGCGGTCGCCCGGGAGGCCGATCACGCGCTTGATCATCGCCTCGGCGCCCGACGTGTCGCCCGGGGCGGCTCCGAGTCGCTGACGCTCGGCGTCGCTCCAGCTCCGCGGCATGTCGAACACGACGACGTCGCCGCGGTCCAGCCGGCTCGTGCCGAGGGTGGTCGTCAGCAGGGTGCTGCCGGCGTCGTGCGCCGGTGCCATCGAGGGCGAGGTGACCGTGGCGTGGCCGACGAGCCCTGTCGCAAGGGACAGGGTGACGATCCCCGCGGCCACCGCTCCGGCCCACCACCCGAGGTGGCGGGGCCGGCGCAGGCTCACGGCCGGGGGCACGTGGCCGGTCCGTCCGTCTCGCACCACTGCGCGAGCAAGTTCCGCATGTACTTGATCTCGGTGGTCTGCTCGCTGATGACGTGGGTCGCGGTGCTGCGGACGAACGCGTTCGACTGCTCCGGCAGGTAGTCCTGCGACATCGTGACGGCACCCTCGTGGTGCTCGATCATCGCTCGCAGGAACGCGACCTGCGCCTCGGGGGGATCGAGCTCCGTGATCTCGTCGACGCGCGCCTGCGGGAGCATGCCCGGCATCGCGTCGCTGTCGTGGTCGTGCGCGTCCGACGTGGAACCCGTCGTGTCCTGCCAGGCGCGGAGCCACGCCTTCATGGTCGTGATCTCGTTCTTCTGGTCCTGGATGATGAACCGCGCCGACGAGCCGACCCGGTCGTCGAGGTCCTCGTGCCGGCGCACGTTCTCGGCCAGCTCGATCGCCTGGCGGTGGTGCATGATCATGTCGCGCGTGAACACCACGTCGGCCGCGCTCGGCGGCTCGGCCTTCTGCAGGCGCGGGAACGTCTTGACGGTGCCCCAGGGGCGCTCGACCGTCTCGCGCCGCTCGGCGGTGTCGGCGGCCTTCGTGCCGCCGAGCGCGACCTGCTGGGGCTCGGTGCCGCAGGCGGCGAGGGTCGCGGCCGCCAGGGTGAGGGCGGCGGTTCGCAGGAGGACCTGGATGCGCATGGGAGCTCCGTCGTCGGGGAGTCGAGGGGGGAGGGGGTGGACCGGGGCGCCGCCCGTGGGGTGGCGCCCCGGTCCGTCGGATCAGCTCGAGGTCACTTCTTGACCGTGAGCTTCACCCAGGTGCTGCCCGCCTTCACGGTGGAGCTGCCCGAGTAGGACACCCTCACCGCGTAGCCCTTGGGCTTCTTCGGTGCCGTGAACGTCAGGTTGGCCTTGCCCTTCACCAGGGTCAGGGTCCTCACCTTGCCGTCCACCGTGATCGACACCCTGCCGGTGGCGGGCTTGCCACCGGCGGTCACCGTGACGGCGACCTTGTTCGTCCGGCCGGGCTTGACCGTCGTGGCCGCGAGGCGCACCGACAGCTTCGGCGTCGACTTCACGACGGGCCGCGGCGTCGGGGCCGTGGTGGGCCTCGTCGTCGGGGCCGTCGTCGGGGCCGTGGTGGGCTCCGTCGTCGGCTCGGGCGTCGGCTCCGTCGTGGGCGGGGTGCCCCAGACGAGCGCATCGGACTCCGCGACGTTCGTGGGGAAGCCGGTGGCGGACGCGCTCACCTTGACCGTGATCGACGCGTTCATGTCGGCCTCGGTCAGGGTGTAGTCCTGACCGGTCGACACGGCCTCGCCGTTGCGGAACCAGGTGTGCGCGTACGTCAGCCGCTGCGCGGCGCTGCGCCACGTACCCGTGCTGGACGTCAGGACCTTGCCGACCGCCGGCACGACCGCGGCGGCGCCGTCGGCCTTGTCGCTGATCTTCGGCTTGACCGTGTTCTCCGGGGTGCACGGCTTGGTCACCGCGTTGACCGAGGAGAACGGACCGTTGATGCACTTGCGCGAATCGGTGATGGTCGGCTTCTGCGCGAAGAAGTCACGCGGCACCAGCTGGAACTTCTGCCAGTGGATCGGCATCGGCGACTGGTCCTCGTCCTTGTCCGTGTGGTGGAACCCGACGTTGACCCACGCGACCGGGTCGGTCAGCTCGTGGGTGTCACCCGCCACGTAGTCGAGGATGCCCTTGCCCGGGCAGCCCGCGTTGAGGTTGTCCGACGCGTACTCCTCGCAGGAACGGTAGTTCGTGAACGTCACCGAGGGTGCCCAGTCAGGGATGAGCGCGTTCGACGTGTTGTTGTTCACGATCTCGTAGGAGCGGGGGTGGCCGTCCTTGTTCTTGCTGTTCGGGTTGAGGACGCGCCACCAGCTGAGCTCGTCGTGGTCGTCGTTCTCGATCGACGTGAACGCCGAGCTCTTGACCGTTCCGGTGCCCTCGACGATCGGGGCCCGCGTCCCGGCACCGGGACTGGCGAAGTCCCACTGCTCGACGGTCTGCTTCTCGCCCTTGTCGATGCCGAAGTCGACCTTGAACATCGCGTTGTGCCAGTGCGATCCGGCGTACGACTGGATCTCCTTCGTCGTGGTCTCGCCGCCGGTCGTGGTGGTCACCGACGACTTGCCCGAGAGCGGCCAGCCGGTCTTCGGGTTGTTGCCGAAGAACGCGTTGCCGCTGTCGGACGCCCAGCCGGGGGCGATGTCGCCCGTCGCGCCGAGGCCGACGTCGATCTGGCCGTGGTCGTCGAACGTCACCCGCTGCTGGTACTCGTACCAGCTGATCTTCGAGATGGACGAGACCGCGAGCGCCGTGCCCTGGTCGGCGTACAGCGTGCCGCCGCCGATCTGGGTCTCCTGGGCGTGCGTGACGAGGCCCATCGGGTCCTCCTGCACGCAGATGCCCGGGACGGTCCGCTCGACGAGCCGGCCGCTGTACGTGAACGACTGGTCCACGTCGAGCGCCTCGCCGCTGCAGACCTCGGGGCCCTGTGTCATCAGGTACTGCTTGCCGAACCCGTAGGAGGTGATGTCGTTGTACTGGACGTGACCGGTGTCGTACGGCACGTTCAGCTGGGCGATGTTGAGCTGGTCCAGGACCCGCTTGTACCCGGCGTACTCGTACTCGCCGGTCGCGGGCTTGAACTCGATCTGCTCGAGGATGAGGCCCTTGATCGGGTGGATGCGCGCACACATCCGCCAGGCGGAGCCGTTCTCGAGCTCCTTCGTGATCGCGCTGTCCGCGCAGGCCAGGGGCGAGTCCTCGGCGGCGGCTGCCGACGGGGGCAGGGCCGACACGAGCCCCGCGGTGAGGAATGCGGTGGCGCCGGCGGCGACGATCCGCGTCAGTGTCTTCATTCGCATCGGACTTCTCTTCCTGCTCACTGGGTGCGGACGATCTTCTGGGTGGACAGGTTCACGACGAAGTCGAAGGTGTTGAGGTACACCCCGGACGCGGTCGAGACCATGAGCTGGGCGCAGCGGTCCTTGCCGCACTCCTGGCCCTTGGACGTGGTCTTGTTGAAGACCCAGGCGCCGGCGACGTAGTCGACCTGGTCGGGATCGATGAGCGGGACGCCCATGTTCTCCTCGAACTCGGTCGTGAAGCCCAGATCGGCGTCGGACTCGATGGCCAGCTTCATCGCCAGGTCCGCCTCGGTGGCGGAGGTCGGCGGCTGGGCCGTGCCGGACTTCTTCGTCTCGATGACCTTGCCGGCCTCCAGGTCGACGACCTGGTCGTACGTCACGTCGTGCGTGTAGTCGTAGAGCGCGACCACGGCGGTGCGGCCGGTGTGGCCCTCGCTGAGGTCGGGCAGGTCGGCGTAGAGGAACTCCGGCCCGTCCTTGCCGCGGACGTCGGTGGCGTCCGAGGGGACGCTCGAGTCGGTGGAGGCCACGTGGATCGCGTAGCCGGTCTCCTCGGCGGAGAGCCCGGCGCGGTCCTCGCCGAGCTTCGGCTTCTTGGTGGGCAGGTCTCCGTCGCCGACGACGTTGAACTTCGTGCTGTTGCCGGAGTCGGTGCCGCTGACGTCCTGCTGGGCCATGACGTAGGTCGTGGCGGCGGCAGTCAGTCCGAGTGCGAGGGCAGCGACGGCGACTTTGCGTGTCCTCCAGGGCACGCGCTGTGACGCATTCACATGGTCTCCTTGTGGGGCTGGAAGTGATCGACACCGGAAGGCACCGGGTCGTCGGGACCGGGTCGGGGAGCCGGTCCCTCGGTCCGCCGACGACGGGACGGCGGACCGAGGACTGGGGGAGCCGCGCGGGCTGGGGGATCAGCGCACGGTGGCCTTCTTCTTGAGGGAGGCGCCGGAGGTCGAGGCGTCGCCGGCGTAGACCACGCGGACCGTGGCCCTGCCCTTGCGCAGGCCGGTGACCGTGATCGTGCGGGTGCCCCTGCTGAGCGTCGCCCGCTTGACCTTGGTCCGGCCGCCGACCTTGACCGTCACGGTGACCCGGCCCGTCCGCGCTCCGGCGGAGGAGACGATGGCCTTGACCTTCAGGCGGCCCTTGCGAGGCGACGAGGTGCCGACGCGGATCCGCGACGTGGCCCTGGCGACGACGCGCACGGGGCTCGTGGCCGTCGCGGAGCCTCCGGCGTTGGTGGCCGTCACGGCGGCGGCGATCCTCCGGCCGGCATCGGCGGCGGTCAGTCGGTAGCTCCGGGCGGTGGCGCCGGGGATGGCCCGGCCGTCACGCGTCCAGCGGATCGCGAGGGAGGCCGACGTGCTCCACGAGCCCGTGCCCGCCGTGACCGAGCTGCCGACCCGGGCGGTCCCGGCGACGGTGGGCCGGACGCGGTTCTCGGGCGCCGTCAGCACCGGCGCGGGGGCGGTGACGGGACCGAACTCCGCCGACTCCGCGACCGCCTGCGTCCAGCCGGACCGGCTGGCGGTGGCGCGGACCCGCAGGCTCGACCCGATGTCCTCGGCCTTCGTCCGGTAGGTGGCCCCGGTGCCGACGACGGTGGCGCCACGCAGCCACTGCAGCGTCACGGTGGCGTCCGACGGCGTCCACGAGCCCGTCGTCGCGGTCAGGGTGGAGTCGACGACGGTGGATCCCGTGATGACCGGCTTCGCCGCGTTCGCGATCGGCTGGACCGGTGCGGTGCCACCGGTCACGGGCGCCGTCGCGGTGCTCGTGGCCTTCTCGGTGGCGCCCTGGACCATGGCGATGACCTCGACCGAGATGGTGCGGCCGGCATCGTCGTTGCGCAGGCGGTAGGTGGACGCCGTGGCGCCCTCGATCGGCGTGCCGTTGCGCAGCCACTGGTGGCTGAAGGTGACGTTCTGGGTGGGGTACCAGGTGCCGCGCGCGGCCGTCAGGACCGAGTCGACGGCCGGGGTGCCGCTGATCGTCGGCCGGACGAGGTTCTCGCTGATCTGGGTGAGGTACGCGTTCGCGACGAACGTCTGGGCGTCGGCCAGGCTGATGGGGGTCGCCTGCGGCTTGTCTGGCTGGTTGTCCCACCACTCGCTGACCGCTTCGTTCTGGTTCTCGAACCAGAGCGTGTACGACCCGGCCTCGAGGCCCCGGAACTCGTAGGCGCCGGCGGCGGAGTTCGCGACGGTGGCGCCGACGAACTCTCCGGTGGACCGGTAGAGCGACACGTCGATGCCCGGTGCGATGACGTGGCCCGTCTCCAGGACGGTGCCCCGGATCACGCCGGTGCCGTCCTGCGCCACCGCCGTCGCCGGGAGCGCCAGCGCGGACGAGGCGACGGCTGCCGCGGTGAGGTGGGACAGGACTCGTGTGACTGACATGCGGGGAAGTTCCTTCGGCTGGGGACGATTCGGCCCTCAATCTGTCCCCGACGCGTTTCGGGAGGCGGTCGTCGCGCGAACCGGCGCGTTACGAGAGGTCTCCGGATGTGAAGGTGTCGCGATGGTGAATGAGACACCGAATGGGAATCCCTCGCCGTTCCAGCGCAGGTGGACATCCCGGAACGGGCCGTCGCCACGGGGAACGGAGGCGCTCCGCAGGGCCCGCGGTGACGGCCGTGTAAACATCGCGTCACGGAGTGGGGCCACGAGTTCGCGGGCCCGTACGATGACGATCGTGTCAGCCCCCGGAGCCCCGATCGCGCGCCTCGTCCGCGCCGCGTCGGTGAGCCTGTGGGCGATCGTCATGGCAGTCGCCGCCCACGTGGCGGGCGGTGGTGGGGTCCCGCCGGCCGTCGCCGTCGTCCCGGTCGTGGTGGCCGGGGGAGCGCTGGCGTGGTGGGCCGCCGCGCGGCGGATCGGCTTCGCCTCGGCGCTTGGCCTGCTCGCGGTGCCGCAGGTTGCCGTCCACGTCCTGACTGGCTACGTGCACGGTCACCAGGTCGTGCCCGGTCCTTCGATGGCCGTCGCGCACGTGGTCGGCCTCGTCCTGGTCGCTGCCGGCATCGCCGCTGCCGAGCGCCTCTGGTGGGCCTGGTGGCAGCGCGTCACCTTCGTCCTTCGCCTCGGGCGCCCGCGTGCGGTTCCGGCGCGCGTGCCCCTCCCGTGCCCGACGACCGGACCCGTGTCCGGCGTCCGCCTCCTCGAGCACGTCGTGGTGCGGCGCGGTCCGCCCGCCTCCTGGGTCGTCATCGCCCCGGTCGCCCGCCCCTGCGGGTGACCTCGTGCCGCCTGTCCGCGGGCGGCTCCCCGAACTCAGGAGAAGAACCATGTCCCTTGCACGTCATGCTGCCCGCGCAGCAGCACTCACCCTCACCTCGTCGGCCCTCGTCGTCACGGCGGCCGCAGTGGCCTCGGGCCACGTCAGCGTGACCCCGTCCTCGACGGCGGCGGGCTCGTACAGTGTCATGACCTTCTCGGTCGGTCACGGCTGCGATGCGTCGCCCACGACGCGGCTGACGATCCAGCTGCCCGAGGAGATCATCGCCGTCACGCCCACGGTGAACCCGAACTGGACGATCGAGAAGAAGATCGAGAAGCTCGACTCCGCGGTCGACAACGGAGACGGCGGCGAGTACACCGAACGCGTGGCCGAGGTCGTGTACACGGCGAAGAGCCCGCTGGAGGACGGCCTGCGTGACACCGTCGCACTGCAGTTGCCGCTGCCGGAGGAAGAGGGCACCAAGCTCGTCTTCCCCGTGATCCAGACGTGTGAGAAGGGTGAGACCGCCTGGACCCAGACGTACGACGAGGACCAGGACGAGCCCGAGTACGCGGCGCCCTTCATCGAGACCACGGCCTCCGAGGGCGACGGTCACGGCAACGGCGCCACGGGCGACGACGAGGCGGCGGATCACGAGGAGGCCGGGACCGGTTCGAACACCCTCGGCTGGGTGGGCGTCGTGCTCGGCGCCCTCGGCCTCGCAGCGGGCGGTCTCGCGCTCGGCCGCACCCGGAGCCGCGGGTGACCTACGCCCCGGTGGCCCGGAGGGCACGGCTCGCCGCCGTGCTCTCCGGGCTGCTCCTGCTCCTGGTGTGGCCCGTCGCGGCCTTCGGCCACGCGTCGCCCATCGGGAGCAACCCCGCGGACGGTCAGGTGCTCACGCAGTCCCCGGCCGAGCTGACCGTCACGTTGACCGAGCCGGTCAGCCTCGCCGGCTCCGGCAACGCCGTGCTCGACGCCGCGGGGGAACCCGAGGCCGCCGAGTTCACCGTGCGCGACACCGTGCTGCGGATCCGGCCCGTGAAGCCCTTGCCCGACGGTACCCACGTCGTGACGTGGCGCGTCGTGTCGGCCGACTCCCATCCCGTGACCGGGGGATTCACCTTCGCCGTCGGCGCAGCCACCCCCGGTGCCATCGGGGTCCCGGTCACGCAGACCGAGCGCGAGCTCGTCGTCGCGCGAGCCGTCGTGGAGGCGCTCCGTTACGCCGGCGCCCTCGGAGTCGCCGGGCTGGTCGTCTTCTCCCTCTTCATCGCCCCCGGAGCGGCTCGTCGCGAGCCGGCCGTCGAGCGGCGCACCCGGCGCACGACGGCCGGCCTCGGTGCGCTCGCGGTGGTCGCCGCGGTCCTGCTCATGCCGCTCACCGCCGTCTGGGAGTCCGGTGGGCCACTGTCGTCGGTGATGACCGCCGAGGCCTGGCGCGACGGTGCCGCGTCCTCCGCCGGGATCGCCGCGCTCGTGTTGGCTGCCGGCGTCGCCGCGGCGCTGCTGGGCCGCGTGCGCGAGCCCGTCCTGGCCGCGGTGGGCGCCGCCCTGGTTGTCGCCTCGCTCCTCCCGGTCGGACACACCCGCAGCTACGGCCCGTGGTGGCTCGTCCTCACGGCCGACCTCGTCCACGTGAGCGCCGCCGCCCTGTGGTGGGGTGGTCTGCTGGGCCTGGGCCTCGTTCTCGCCGCCGGGCCCGCACTGCGGGTGCAGGACCGCGCCACCGCGGTCACCCGCTTCTCGGCCGCCGCCGGGGTCTCGCTCGTCGCGCTCACGGTCGCCGGAGTCGTCCTCTTCTGGCGGATCTCCGGGTCGTTCGCGGCGCTGTGGGAGACCGGCTACGGCCGAGCGGTGCTCGTGAAGGTGCTGCTGCTCGTGCCGGTCGTCGCGGTGGCCGCCTGGAACCGGCAGGTTCTGGTCGGCCGGCTCGCCGGACGCGATGCCGCGTCCGCCGCGGAGGTGCTCCGCCGCACCGTCTCCTTCGAGGCTGCCGTCGTCGCCGCGGTGCTCGTGGCCACCGGCGCGCTGGTCGGCCAGACGCCACCGGCCAGGTCCGACACCGTGGCTCAGGACGCGCCCACCGTGCAGCGCCTCGAGCTCGAGCTGGGGGAGTCCCACACGGTCGACGTGGTCGTGACTCCGGTGCGTCGGGGCACCAACGCGATCCAGGTGACGCTCACCGACGCGGCCGGCGACGTCGTCGACCTCGAGGAGGCGCCGCGCCTGCAGATCGCCCTCGAGGAGGCCGAGGTCGGGCCGATCAACCGGCCGCTGACCCGGACGAGGGCGGGCCACTGGGAGGCCAGTGCCGACCTGCCGCTGCCGGGCGCGTGGCGCCTGTCGGTGTCCGCGCGACTGAACCGCTTCGACGAGCCGGTGGTGTCCGGAGAGGTGGAGATCCCATGAGCCCGCGCAACGCGGCGGCACGAGCCCTCGTGCTGCTGGTCGCCCTGATCGCGGTGACGGCCGGCACGGTT
Organism: Aeromicrobium sp. JP4; assembly: GCF_054957925.1. NCBI lineage: Bacteria > Bacillati > Actinomycetota > Actinomycetes > Propionibacteriales > Nocardioidaceae > Aeromicrobium > Aeromicrobium sp. JP4. The sequence continues at coordinate 713,928 of NZ_CM143290.1, read as the reverse complement.
GCGCCGGCCCTCGCGGACGTGGCGATCGACGAGGTGCTGCCCCAGGGCGACGGGACGTCCGTCCTCGTCGTCACGGTCCGGGGCGGGTGCGACGCAACGACCACCGGTCTGGTGCTCGAGCTTCCCGAGGACACGGCCGCGATCGACGCGACGGGACCCGACGGCTGGGACCGCGTCCTCGACGGGCGTCGCGTCGAGTTCACCGGGCCGGGCCTCCCGCCCGCCCAGGCGACCGAGTTCCTGGTCACGTCCCGCATCGGGGCGGAGCCGGGGGAGTCCGTCACCGTGGCCGCCGAGCAGCGGTGCGAGGGCGTGGCCGAGGCGGTGCCGTCCGAGCCGAGGTTCGAGGTGACGGCCGACGCGGTCGACCCGCGGATGACCGTCCGGGTGCCGCCCGAGGTGTCCCCGGGTGCCGACAGCGCGCAGGTCGCCCTGGTGGTCGGGGTGTTCGTGCTCGCCGTGGCGTACGGCGCCGTGGTGGTCCAGAGGCGGAGCACGCGCCGCTAGGAGCGTCGGCGCCCGTCGTCCACAGGACCGGCAGGTCGCCGTCGTGCGTCCACAGGGACGCGGCAAGGGGTTCAGCCGGACCCGCCTCCGGCACGAGGGTCGTCCCATGCCTGACGACGTGTTCCGTGCCCACACCCATGAAGACCTCCTCAACGCGCTGCCGACGTTCTTCGGCTTCGTCCCCCGCGAGTGCGTGATCGGGCTCGCGGTCTCCGGCGCGAACTGCCGGTTCGGGTTCAGCCTCCGGCACGACCTGCCCGAGGCCGGGTCCGAGGACGACCTCGCGGCCGACCTCGCGGGCCACCTCCTGCGCAACGGCGACGAGGGCTTCTTCCTCTTCGCGCTGTCCGACGACGTGGAACGCGCCCGCACGATGGCCCTCGCCCTGCGCGATGCGCTCCCGCCGCGCCGGGACTGGCTGACCATCTGGGCGGACGGCGAGCGCTACTGGGCCGATCTGCCCGGGCACCCGCAGGACGGTCTGCGCTACACGCTCGACGACCACCACGAGGCGATCGTGCACGCCGTCGCGCAGGGGCAGGTCATCGCGCGCGACCGGTCCGACCTGGCCGCCGACGTCGCGCCCGCACGGGGCCAGCGCCAGCGCTGGCTGGAGGCGGCCCACGAGGAGGTGCTCCAGCGCTTCATGGCCCGCGCGCTCACGACCGACCCGGACGCCTTCCTGTCGCGCGAGCAGGAGACGGTCGCCCGGCTCACCGAGCGCTTCCTCGCCGAGGAGCGGCTCACGGACGGCGACCTCGTGGAGCTGGCCGTCCGGGTCTCGGGCCGCCAGGTGCGCGACTCGGCCTGGCTGCGCATCACGCGGCAGAACGCCATGCCGATGTACGCGCTGTGGGCGGCGGTCTCGCGGGTCGCCGCCGCCGACTTCGCGCCGGCCTCGCTGTGCCTGGCCGGCTTCGCCGCGTGGCAGATGGGCGACGGGGTCCGGGCCCGGTTCGCGCTCGAGCGGGCCCTCGCGCTGGAGCCGCACTACCGCATGGGGGTGCTGCTGCACGGAGCGCTCGAGGCGGGCCTGCATCCTGACCGGTGGTCGGCGGCCGATGCGAGCGCCTGATCGGCCCTAGGCTGGCTGCATGGGACAAGACGTCGAAGCCCGCGAGTTCACCGGCGAGGACCGTGCGAGGTACCGCGCCAAGGTGCGCCGGAACCTCGACGTGCTGGCGGCGATGCTGGGGGAGCAGGACTTCTCCGTGCCCGACCCGCACGTGGGCATCGAGATCGAGTTCAACCTCGTCGACGAGTCCGGCGACCCGGCGCTGCGCAACGCCGAGACGCTCGACGCCATCGCCGCCGAGGACTTCCAGACCGAGCTGGGCCAGTTCAACGTCGAGATCAACGTGCCCCCGTCGCCCGTGGCGGGGCGGGGCCTGGCCGACATGGCCGACAGCATGCGCGACGACCTGAACGCCGCCCAGGAGAAGGCCCAGACCGTCGGCACCGGACTGATGATGATCGGCATCCTTCCCACGCTCGACACGCAGCACCTCACCCGCGAGGCGATCTCGTCCAACCCGCGGTACCACCTGCTGTCCGACCAGATCCTCACGGCGCGCGGCGAGGACATCCACCTCGTCATCAACGGGGTCGAGCGACTCCGCACCACCATCGACACGATCATCGCCGAGGCCGCCTGCACGAGCACCCAGCTGCACCTGCAGGTCGAGCCCGACGACTTCGCACCCACGTGGAACGCCGCGCAGGCGATCGCCGGAATCCAGATCGCCGTGGGCGCCAACTCGCCGTTCTTCCTGGGTCGCCGACTGTGGCAGGAGACCCGCATCGCGCTGTTCGAGCAGGCCACCGACACGCGCACCGACGAGCTCAAGGCGCAGGGCGTGCGCCCCCGCGTGTGGTTCGGCGAGCGGTGGATCACGTCGGTCTTCGACCTCTTCGAGGAGAACTCGCGCTACTTCCCGGCGCTGCTGCCGATCGTCGACGACGAGGACCCTGTGGCCGAGATCGAGGCCGGCCGGATCCCCACGCTGCCCGAGCTGCGGCTGCACAACGGCACGATCTGGCGCTGGAACCGCCCGATCTACGACGTCGTCGACGGCAAGCCTCACCTGCGCGTGGAGAATCGGCTGCTGCCCTCGGGGCCCACGGTGAAGGACACCGTCGCGAATGCCGCCCTCTTCTACGGGCTGGTGACGGCGCTGACCGAGCAGGACCGCCCGGTGTGGAGCCAGCTGTCGTTCCGGGCGGCCGAGGAAGGCTTCCACGAGGCGGCCTCCGCCGGGATCGATGCCGAGGCCTACTGGCCCGGCATCGGCACGGTGCCCGTCCGCGAGCTCGTGCTGCGCCACCTGCTTCCACTGGCCCATGTCGGGCTCGAGCGCCGCGGCGTCGACGGCGCGGTGATCGACGAGTTCCTGCAGATCATCGAGCGCCGTTGCGTCACCGGACAGAACGGGTCCTCGTGGATGACGGCCCAGTTCGACCGCCTCCACACGCGCGGCTCCGACGTCTTCGACTCCATGCGGGCCCTCACCCGGCGCTACGCGGAGCACATGCACAGCGGCGAACCGGTGCATTCCTGGCCCGTGGGGTGAACCGGTACTGGGATGTTTCGGGCAGCGTGGCAGACTTGACCCAGAGGTTGACCGCAGGCCTCATTGTCATGCCCGAAACGACGTTGTGAGGTTGATGTTCCGGTGACTCGAGCCGCCCAGACCGCGAAGGCAGCGCCCGCGAAGAAGGCGCCCGCGAAGAAGGCGCCCGCGAAGAAGGCCGTCGCCAAGAAGGCCCCGGCGAAGAAGGCCCCGGCCAAGAAGGCGGCCGCGAACGGCGCCAAGGAGGTCGTGCTGGGGGACCAGGTCGATCTGGCCGACGTGCTCGAGACCAAGCCGGCCGTCGACGCCGACGGCAAGAAGGTCCTTCCCGACATCGCCGACGAGGTCTTCGAGAAGGACCTGGCCACCGATCCGACGCTGAAGGAGGACGAGGAGGCCAGCGCCAGCTTCACCATCTCCTCGGCCGACGACACCGACGAGCCCGCGGTCCAGGTCACCGTCGCCGGCGCCACCGCCGACCCGGTCAAGGACTACCTCAAGCAGATCGGCAAGGTCGCGCTGCTGACCGCCGCCGAGGAGGTCGAACTCGCGAAGCGGATCGAGGCCGGCCTCTTCGCCGAGGAGAAGCTCGCGAAGTCCAAGCGCGTCACGGAGAAGACGCGCGAGGAGCTCGACTGGATCATCGTCGACGGTCGCCGCGCCAAGAACCACCTGCTCGAGGCCAACCTGCGACTCGTCGTCTCGCTGGCCAAGCGCTACACCGGTCGCGGCATGCTGTTCCTGGACCTGATCCAGGAGGGCAACCTCGGCCTCATCCGCGCCGTCGAGAAGTTCGACTACACCAAGGGCTTCAAGTTCTCGACCTACGCCACGTGGTGGATCCGCCAGGCGATCACCCGGGCGATGGCCGACCAGGCCCGCACGATCCGCATCCCCGTTCACATGGTCGAGGTCATCAACAAGCTGGCCCGCGTCCAGCGCCAGATGCTCCAGGACCTGGGCCGCGAGCCCACCCCCGAGGAGCTGGCGGTCGAGCTGGACATGACGCCCGAGAAGGTCGTCGAGGTCCAGAAGTACGGCCGTGAGCCGATCAGCCTCCACACGCCGCTGGGCGAGGACGGCGACAGCGAGTTCGGCGACCTCATCGAGGACTCCGAGGCCATCGTCCCGGCCGACGCCGTGTCGTTCACCCTCCTGCAGGAGCAGCTGCACGCCGTCCTGGACACGCTCAGCGAGCGTGAGTCCGGCGTTGTGTCGATGCGCTTCGGCCTCACCGACGGCCAGCCCAAGACGCTCGACGAGATCGGCAAGGTCTACGGCGTCACGCGCGAGCGCATCCGCCAGATCGAGTCCAAGACGATGAGCAAGCTGCGTCACCCGTCGCGCTCGCAGGTCCTGCGCGACTACCTCGACTGAGTCACCTCTTCACGCAGAACGGCCCGCGACCTCACGGTCGCGGGCCGTACTGCGTCTCAGGGCCAGGAGTTCCAGTCCCGCAGTACCGCGAACGGCGCGACCGGAGCGGACCAGACGAGGAGCGAGAGATGCTCGTCGCTGTTCCCGTGATCATCCATGCCCTCGCGCTGGTCGGGGACGAGGCCGCCCCAGTGAACGCGGAGCCGCACGGGTCCCGTCGGGATCTCGTGCTTCGAACGCGGGCCATCGTCCCCGGGCCAGCTGAGGATCTCGAGGGGGCCGTCACCCACGAGGGACACCTCGGCGACGTGCTGCCAGTGTTCTGACGGCGGGTCGGGCTCGTCCGCCACGACCTCCAAACTCAGTGGTGTCGTTCCGAACTTGCGGGCCGTGCTGATCACCACGAACCCGCCGTCGGTCCACAGGTGGTTCCGGTAGGTCTCGTGATCGCCCAACACGTCCAGTGGCCAGTCCGCGTCTTCTCGCACCGCGTAGAACTGGAAGTAGTCCGGCTCGACGACCCCGTCCCATCTCATGCGTCGAGTGTTCCAAACGCGGAGGTGCGTCGTGCGGCTCTCGCCGGATCCGCGGGACGGGTCCTCTCGCTGTCAGGGCAGGCGGCGGCGCACGGCACGAGCGAGGCGCCGGGCGGGGGAGACCGGGCCGGCGTCCGAGCGGACCACCGGGGGGTAGCCGGGGTCGGTGGCGACGGCGGCCACGGAGGCGTCGAAGCGCTCGGTCCCGCCGTCCGGGCCGAACCCGTGGCGCACTCCGTGCCTCTCGAGGAACGCGGCGTAGGTGTCCCACCGCTCGCGGTGCCCGTCCACCAGTGCCGGCCAGTCGGCCTGCGCGAAGAGCTCGGGCACGGAGATCCCCGCCGGGTCGTGCTGGTCGAGCCGCACGAACGGGATCCGGTGGTACCGAGCCAGCTCGAGCGTGCGTGAGTCATGGGCGAGCAGGACCGCCGGCGTGCCCGAGATCAGCGACACGATCGTGCCGTGGATGCGCGTGCCGTACGTGAAGCGCTGGCCACGGAGGAACTCCTGCCACGCCGGGATGTTGAGGGGGAACACGGTGCGGCCGGGCGCGAACACCGGGTGCTCGGGCGACAGCGGCAGCCGGGCGTCGTCGCCGGAGAGGGGAGTGCCCCGCAGCAGCAGCCGCAGCGTGTGGATGTCCTGGCCGATGTAGGTGAGCCGTCGGTGCCGGCGCAGGCCCTGCTGCAGGATGGGACCCATCTCCTGGACGTAGGGGGAGATGGTGATCGCGATGGGGTCGTCGTCGCCGACCGAACCCGGCAGGCGCAACGGCAGCTCGGGACCGTGGAGGAACATCGAGGGACAGCCGATGACGTCGACCTCGGCGTCGTCGAAGCCCAGGTCGAGCAGGTACTCCTTCGTGAAGTCGCCCCGGACGCCGATCGAGGGTCCGCGCTCCAGCACGGCACGCACGAACCGGCGCGTGGCGGCCTCCACGGCCTCACGCTCGTCGCGCGGCGCGTTCCCGTCGAGGTCGGCCTGCGCCCCGACGCCCAGGACCGTGAAGCGGGTGGTCAGCTGCTCGATCGCCGCGGCCTGGCGGTGCAGCGCCTTGAGGTTCGAGGCGCGGAAGTGGTTCGCGAGGGGGAAGACGACGTGGTCGAACTCGCGGTTCACCCGCGCGGGATCGGCGAACCAGGGGCCGGTGGGCGCCGCAGTGACGTCGTCGCCGGGATGGGTGAGCAGCCGCTCGGAGGCGAAGCTGAAGGCCAGGTTCCCGACGTTGTTGCCGATCAGGTTGCGCTCGAGGACGCTGATGGCGTCGGCCGGGTCCAGCGCCGCGTGGTGAACCTTCAGGAGAATGCGCGCCACCCGCCGGACTATACCGTCGGCGCCCCCGCCGCCGCGGTCCCACGACCCCGCATGACGATGGGTTAGTCTGTTCCGACCGCTTGTTTTCGTCTCGGGGGAGTTCCACCGTGTCCGTCAGTCATCGACTTCGACTCGCGAGTGTCGCCACCCTCAGTGCGCTCGTGCTGCCGCTCGTCGCCGCGTCCACCACGTTCGGTGCCGACGAGACCGAGGGCGCCGCAGCGGCTCCGGCCGCCGTCGAGCCGCAGGCGGACCCCACCCAGGCACCGACCGCCGAGGCCCAGAAGGCCGCGCCGCAGGCCGTCGCACCGGCCGCCGCCGCCGTCCGCAAGCGCCCCTACGGCGCCGCCTACCCGGTCGAGGTCGAGGGCAACTTCGCGCGTCCGTACTTCGACAAGGGTGGCCGCAACCGCGACTACACCCTCCTGAACGATCTCGAGCGCCTCATCCGCGGCTCCTACAAGACGCCGGCGGGCAAGCTCAAGTCCAAGGCGCAGCGCCGCGCCACCTCGGTCTACGCCGCGAACTCGCGCATGGAGGACTCGGTCCGCGTCGGCCGCGAGCTGGTCCGTGCGGCCAAGGCCGGCGTCAACGTGCGGTTCATCCACCCGAACGCTCACCAGTCGGGTGCGTCGAAGAAGCTGCGCAGCCAGCTCAACCGGACCAAGTACGGCAAGTTCAAGATCTGCTCCAACGGCAAGTCCATGGCCTGCCTCTCGCGCGTCAACGGCGCGATCATGCACTCCAAGATCGTTATGGTCAGCGACACGTACACCCGCAGTGGCCGTCGCGCCAAGGGCGTCGTGTGGACCGGCTCGTCGAACTTCGGCGGCCGCAGCGCCGAGCGCACCTACAACAACGGCAGCACCGTCTACAACGACAAGAAGCTGTGGTACGGGATGCGCGGCGTCTGGAAGGACATGTGGGCCGAGCGCCGGGTCGGCAGCGACTACGGCCGCTACATCGCCAAGCGCAGCTCGCGCTACGGCTACCGCACGGCCGCCCGCGACGGCTACTCCAGCCCGTACGCCAAGAAGGGCCTGCTGTACTCGAACCTGTCGAACTACACGATCCACGTGACGCCGCTGCGCGCGACGCCCACCAACGGTCGTGACCCGATCCTCAACATGCTCAACCGGATCGTCCCGGACGAGCAGTGCCGCATCCGCCTGATGGAGAACCGCTTCAAGTACCGCCGCATCGCGCTGGCGTACAAGCTCGCGGCCCTCAACAACGCCGGCTGCCGTGTCTCGGTCGTGGCCTTCAAGGACGACTGGAAGAAGAACTACCTCGAGCACTGCCGCCAGCTGCTGCGCGTCTGCAAGCCCGTGCTCGACGTCCTGAAGACGTCGCGCACCGAGGTCGACGCGGCGTACGCCCAGGTGCACGACAAGACGATCCTGGTCGACGCCAAGCTGAAGCGGAACCGGATGAACCCCGAGGAGCGCCTCCCCAGCGGCGGCATCTGGCCCAAGTCGGGCGCTCGCGTGAAGGTCGTCCTGGCCGGCTCGGCGAACCTCACGGGCTCGAACCTGGTGGCCAGTGACGAGATCACGACCATCACGACCGATCCCGACGTGTACGACTCCTACGTCGAGCACTGGCGCTCGGTCACCCAGACGAAGGCCTACGGCATCTTCAAGTACTGAGGACGACGAAACGGCGCCGAACCCCTCGGGGTTCGGCGCCGTTCTCTGTCGGCTGGAGGGCGGACCCTCAGACGCTCAGGCTGTCGCTCTCGTCGCGGTAGGCGATCGCGATCTCGCGCAGGCGCGTCTCGTGCTGGCGGGCGTGGTGACCGCAGAAGACCAGGTCGGTGCCCGAGGGCAGTTCGACGCGGACCAGGGCCTGCGCGCCGCAACGATCGCAGCGGTCGGTAGCGGTGAGGGCGGGGAACTCGGCAGTGGCCGTCACGGTGTCCTCATTTCGTCGGTTGTCGTCGAACATCACCATGAATACTCCCTCACGGCGCCAAACGCGCGTCGGACGCGCCGACGCCGCGTGTCACGTGCGATCGGGTGGGGCCGGCTCGATACCGTGGGGGCCGGGGGATCGATGAGGAGGAACCGGACATTTCGACCTACGACGCACGCAATCTGCTCGTCCTCGAGGGACTGGAAGCGGTACGCAAGCGACCGGGCATGTACATCGGCTCCACCGACACGCGTGGGCTCATGCACTGCCTCTGGGAGATCATCGACAACTCGGTCGACGAGGCGCTGACGGGGCACGGCTCCCACATCGCCGTCGTCCTGTACCCCGACGGCTCGGTCGAGGTCCGCGACGACGGCCGCGGCGTCCCCGTCGACATCGAGCCCAAGACCGGCCTGACCGGCGTCGAGGTCGTCTACACGAAGCTCCACGCGGGCGGGAAGTTCGGTGGCGGCTCCTACAACGCCACCGGCGGCCTGCACGGCGTCGGCGCGTCGGTCGTGAACGCGCTGTCGGCGCGCCTGGACGTCGAGGTCGACAAGGGCGGCGCCACGTGGGCGATGTCCTTCCGTCGCGGGGTCCCCGGCGTCTTCGCCGGCGACGGCGCCGACGCGGACTTCACCCCCGACAACACGCTGCGCAAGATCGGCAAGGTCGCGAAGTCCCGCACGGGCACCCGCGTCCGCTACTGGGCGGACCCGCAGATCTTCATCAAGGGCGCGAAGTTCGCCTACGACGAGCTGGTCGGCCGCGCCCGCCAGACCTCGTTCCTCGTGCCCGGCCTGCGCATCGCGATCCGCGACGAGCGCGAGGCGGAGGTGCGCGAGGAGGACTTCTTCCACGAGGGCGGCATCTCGGAGTTCTGCGAGTTCCTCGCGGCGGACACCGCCGTCAACGAGGTCCTGCGCGTCCAGGGCGAGGACACCTTCGTCGAGACCGTGCCGGTGCTCGACACGAAGGGCCACATGACGCCCCAGGACGTCGAGCGCACGCTCGGCGTCGACGTCGCGCTGCGGTGGGGCACCGACTACGACACGACCGTGAAGTCGTTCGTCAACATCATCGCCACGCCCAAGGGCGGCACGCACGTCTCCGGCTTCGAGCGCGGTGTCACCAAGACCTTCAACGAGGTCCTGCGCAACTCGCGGATGCTCAAGAACGGCGATCCCGACGTCATCAAGGACGACGTGCTCGAGGGTCTGACCGCCGTGGTCACGGTGAACCTGGCCGAGCCGCAGTTCGAGGGTCAGACGAAGGAGGTCCTCGGCACGCCGGCCGTCACGCGCATCGTGAACAAGATCGTCGCGCGCGAGTTGAAGGCCTTCCTGACCTCCACGAAGGCGGCGCAGAAGGCCCAGGCGCGCCTCGTGATGGAGAAGGTCGTCGGGGCGTCCCGCACGCGCCTGGCGGCCCGCCAGCACCGTGACACGCAGCGGCGCAAGAACGCGCTCGAGTCGAGCGCGCTGCCCGCGAAGCTGGCCGACTGCCGCAGCAACGACGTCGACCGCTCCGAGCTGTTCATCGTGGAGGGCGACTCCGCGCTCGGCACCGCCAAGTCGGCGCGCGACGCCGAGTTCCAGGCGCTGCTGCCGATCCGCGGCAAGATTCTCAACGTCCAGAAGGCCAGCATCGGCGACATGCTGAAGAACGCCGAGTGCTCGTCGATCATCCAGGTCGTGGGGGCCGGCTCGGGCCGCACGTTCGACCTCGACACGGCGCGCTACGGCCGGATCATCTTCATGGCCGACGCCGACTCCGACGGCGCGCACATCCGCTGCCTGCTGGCGACGCTGTTCTTCCGCTACATGCGGCCGATGGTGGAGGCGGGCCGGGTCTACACCGCCGTGCCGCCGCTGCACCGGATCGAGCTGGTCTCGCCCAAGAAGGGGCAGGACAAGTACATCTACACGTACTCCGACCCCGAGCTCCAGCGGACGCTGGCGCAGCTGAAGAAGCGCAACGTCCGCTGGAAGGACGCGCCCCAGCGCTACAAGGGCCTGGGCGAGATGGACGCCGACCAGCTGGCCGAGACCACGATGGACCCGCGGCACCGCACCCTGCGCCGCCTCACCGTCGACGACGCCGAGGCGTCGGCCGAGGTCTTCGAGCTGCTCATGGGCAACGAGGTCCCGCCGCGAAAGGAGTTCATCATCCAGGGCGCCTACGAGATCGACACCGAGCTCATCGACGCCTGACGTGGCTCGGTGATCGAGTGCCGGCGAGCGAAGCGAGACGGTGTATCGAGATCAGTGGTCTCGATACACCCGCTCGTTCCTCGCGGGCACTCGACCGCCGGTGTCAGTCGACCTGGGTCATGAGGCCCGAGTCGACGTCGTAGATGAAGCCGGCGACCTCGACCGAGTCGGGGACGAGCGGGTGGCTGCGGACGCGGTTGACGTCGGCGCGCACGGTGGACTCCTGGTCCTCGATCACGCCGATGGTCATCCAGGAGGCGTCCGTGCCGCTCTTGTCGCCGATCTTCGCCTTGACGTCGGCCTCGGTCGAGGACGCCATGGCGCAGCGGGTGTGCTCGACGACCAGGACGCGGTCGACCTTGAGCATGGACACGCCGAGCACGATCGCCACGAGCACCTGGTCGGTCACGCGGCCGCCGGGGTTGCGCAGGATCTTGGCGTCGCCGGGCTTGAGGCCGATCATCGCGAGGGGCTCGATGCGCGAGTCCATGCAGGTGACCATCAGGACACCCGCCTGCGCGATGCCGTCGAAACCTCCCTCGTGCGTCTGGGCGTACGTCCGGTTGGCCTCGAGGAGATCGTCGAATGCGGTCGTCATGAGGAAAAAGTAGCGCGCCGCCGCAGGAGCAGCAGAGCGAGGGCGGCGGCGATGAACGCGGCCACCGCGGCGCCGGTGAAGACGGCCTGCAATTGCGCGATCCCGGCGTCGCGCATCGCCCCGTTGTAGGCGCGGCAGGCGGTGGTGGCCCCGTTGCAGAGCTCCTCGATCGGCGGGATGTCCGCGACCGCCGACCGGAAGGCGCGCAGGCCGAGGGAGGTCAGCGCCGAGATGCCGATGAGCATGCCCACCATGCGCGCGACGACCAGCAGGGCGCTGGCGAGTCCGTGCACCTCGGCGGCCGTGTGCTCGAGCAGCGCGGCATTGACGGGGGCGATGGCCAGGCCGAAGCCCAGGCCGCAGGCCGCCAGCACGACGGTGGCCCCGAAGGTCTCCAGGGACTTCGCGTCCCACGAGGCCATCACCAGGAAGCAGGCTCCCGAGAGGGTGAGCGCCGCGGCCGTGAGCGGTCCGGCCGGCACGCGGCGCAGCAGCCAGCCACCAGCCACCGCGCCCACCGGTAGGGCGACGAGGAAGCGCAGCAGCACGAGGGCCGCCTCCAGCTGGTCGTCGGGCGCAATCGTCAGGCGGGCGAAGAACGGGATGTCGACGAGGGCGGCGATCAGCGCCGAGCCGATGAAGAACGAGACGGCGATCGAGCCCCACGCGGGGGCGGACGAGAGCGATCCGCGGGGGATCAGCGGATGGGCGGCGTGCCGCCCGCGCCACACGAACAGCGCCAGCGCGATCGCGGCGACGGGCAGCAGGACGACCGCGTCGTCGGCCAGCACCGCCCGCTCGGGCTCCGCGCTGGCGAACGTGAGGATGACGGCGCCCAGCGCCACCGTGAGCGCGGCCGCGCCCCACAGATCTGTCTGCCGGGCCACCTGGCCCCACTCGCGCCAGGCGAGCAGGGGCCGGGCCGTCGTCACCTGGCGGACGACGAACGCCGCGCCGAGGCCGTACGCGACGAGCGCCAGCGGCGTGAGCCATCGCGACTCGCCCGCGACCGGGAGGAACGCCAGGCCGCTGGTGACACCGGTCGTCAGGGACTCCGGCTCGAGCATCACCAGCAGCAGGCAGCCACCGGTGAGCAGCGCCAGCACGAGTCCGGGCACGTCCCACCCGCGGTCGGCGCGCGGGGGCCGGTGGCGCAGCAGGGCGGCCGCGATCACCAGCCCGACGGCGGCGTTGACCCAGAAGATGTCGTGCCACGTGCCGAACGCCAGGATCGCGGCGCCCCACAGGGGTCCCACGACGCTGCCGAGCTCCTGCACGGCGCCGACGATGCCCAGCGGCAGGCCGCGGCGCTCAGCCGGCCACGTGTCGGCGATGAGGGCCAGCGTCGGCGGGATCAGCCCGCCGCCTCCGATGCCCTGGATGAACCGGCCCAGCACGATCGAGGTCAGGTCGTACCCCGCCGCCGTGATGACCGAGCCGATGGCGAAGACGACGAGGCAGCCGATCAGCACGGGGACCCGGCCGCGCAGGTCGGAGACCCGGCCGATCAGCGGCAGCACCGCCACGTAGCCCAGCAGGAATCCCGAGATGATGGGCGCCGCGCGCTGGAGGTCGGCGACGGTCAGCCCGGCCGCGGTCATCATGTCGGGCAGGGCCAGCACGACGACGTAGGTGTCGGCCGCGGCGAAGCCGATCGCCACCGCGGCGAGCGCGAGCAACCCGCGCGACGCGAGCTCCCTCATCGGCACGGGATCAGGGCGCCTCGATGCCGGCGGGCTCGTCGCGCGGTGAGAGCCGCAGCGTGTAGGTCACGTCCTCGCCGCCGTAGAACGGGCCCGAGATCTTCGCGTCGTGGAGCTCGTCGTCGTCGGTGAGGCGGTAGACGACGTCGAAGTCCTCGGTGGCGTCGGCCGTGGGGATGAGCTGCGCGATGCGGTCGCCCGGGAGCTCGCCGCTGATCTCGGTGAGCACGAGGTCCCCGTCGCGCGACTTGTCCTCGACCTCGGGCTCGGTGGTGGCCTTCAGCAGGGCGCCGAGGCCCGAGTCGGCGTCCGTGCCCACGAGCGCCGCCGGATCGGGAGCCCCGAGCGTGGCCGGGTCGAGCGGGGCCCACACGGGCGAGAAGCCGGTCTTGGCGTAGGTCGTGCCGTCGACGGAGATGACCTCGGCGGCCAGCGTCGCGCCGCCCGCGACGACCTTGACGTCGCCCTCGAAGGCGGGGGAGTGGTCGCCGACACCTTCGGCGGAGAGGAGCCCGCGCGTGCCGCTGGGCAGCTCCTTGGTGCTCAGGGAGATGTCGAACGACTCGGCCTCGGTGAGGGCCTCGGAGGCCGCGTCGAGCCTCTGGGCGGCGTCGCCGGAGTCGGAGTCGTCACCGGTGCAGGCGGTCAGCAGCAGGGCGCCGCTCAGCACGGTCGCGGTCATCAGTCGAGAAAACACGCTGGTCAGTCTGGCACGTTTCGCGCGCCCGGCAGCGTGGCTGCGGCCGATGAGACCCCTGTGATCGGCTGGCCGACCGGAGTGCCCGACGCGTCGCGCCGTTCGACGACCTCGGGGAGGTCGACCGGTGAGCCGCTCGCGGCGGACGCGACGGGCATCCCGTCGCCGACCCACGCGAACACGAGGGCGTCCTCGCCGCTGAGCAGCCGCTGGCAGCGCACGCCGCCGGTGCCACGCCCCTTGCCGGGGTAGACGGAGAAGGGCGACACCTTGACCGAGCCGGCCTGGGTCCCCGGAAGGGCGGAGGAGCTGCCGGCGACGGTGACCACGTGGGCCGACTCGACGTCGGAGACGGCGCCGAACGCGACGACGTGGGCGCCCGCGCCGAGCTTCACGCCCGCGACGCCGCCGCCGCTGCGGCCTTGGGGACGCACGAGCGACGCGGGGAAGTGCAGCAGCTGCGCCTCGGACGTGACGAACGCGAGCTCCTCCTCGCCCGTGACCAGCGGGACGGCGCCCACGACCCGGTCGCCGTCGTCGAGCCGGATGAGCTCCCACGAGTCGCGGTTGGACAGGTGCTCGGGCTTGACCCTCTTGACGATGCCGTCGCGGGTGCCCAACGCAAGGCCGGGGACGTCCTCGGCGAAGGTCATCAGGGTCAGCGCGTCGCCGTCGAGGCTCAGCAGCTCGCCCAGCGGGACACCGCCCTGCAGGCGCGGAGAGTCGGCGGTGGGCGGCAGCGCCGGCAGGTCGATGACGTCGAGGCGATGGACGGTGCCGGCCGACGTGACCACGCCGACCTGCCCCCGTGCCGTGGCGCGGACGGCCGAGACGACGGTGTCGTGCTTGGCCCGGCGGCCGTGGTCGCCGAGCGGCTCGGCGTCGGACGTGCGCGCGACGAGGCCGGTGGAGGACAGCAGCACCCAGCACGGGTCGTCGGGCACCTCGAGCGACCCGCCGGCCGCGGCCGGCGCGGGGACGCCGGCGGACTCGAGCAGGACGGTGCGTCGCGGGGTGCCGAACTGCTGGGCCATCTGGGCCAGCTCGTCGCCGACCAGGCCCCGCAGCACGCTCTCGTCGGCGAGGATCGCGTCGAGCGCCTCGATCTGGCGGCGCAGCTCGTCGGCCTCACGCTCCAGCTCCAGGCGCGAGAACTTCGTGAGGCGACCCAGCTGCAGGTCGAGGATGTAGTCGGCCTGGAGCTCGGACAGGTCGAAGACGGAGATCAGTCGTCCACGGGCCTCGCCGCGGTTCTCCGACGAGCGGATCAGCTGGATGACCTCGTCGATGTCGAGGATCGCGATGAGCAGGCCGTCGACGAGGTGCAGCCGGTCGGCCGCCTTGCCCCGGCGGTAGGTGGTGCGCCGACGGACGACGTCGATGCGGTGATCGAGGTAGACCGTGAGCATCTCGCGCAGGCCGAGGGTGCGCGGCTGGCCGTCGACCAGGGCGACCGCGTTGATGCCGAAGGAGGACTCCAGCGGGGTCTGGCGGTACAGCTGCTCCAGCAGGGCCTCGGGGACGATGCCGTTCTTGATCTCGATGACCAGGCGCAAGCCGTTCTTGCGGTCGGTGAGGTTCTTCAGGTCGGAGATGCCCTGGATCTTCTTGGCCTGGACGAGCTTCTTGATCGACTCGATGACCTTCTCGGGGCCCACGTTGTAGGGCAGCTCGGTGACGACGATGCCCTTCTTGCGCGCGGTGACGCTCTCGACGCGCGTCGTGGCGCGCATCTTGAACGAGCCGTTGCCCGTGACGTAGGCGTCGCGGATGCCGTCGAGCCCCACGATCTTGCCGCCGGTGGGCAGGTCGGGGCCCGGCACGAAGCGCATGAGCGCGTCGAGGTCGGCGTCGGGGTGCGCGATGAGGTGGCGCAGCGCCTGCACGACCTCGATGAGGTTGTGCGGCGCGATGTTCGTGGCCATGCCCACGGCGATGCCGGATGCGCCGTTGACCAGCAGGTGGGGTATTGCGGCCGGGAGGACGGTCGGCTCCTGGAGCCGGCCGTCGTAGTTGGGCTTGAAGTCGACCGTGTCCTCGTCGAGCGACTCGGTCATCGCCTCGGCGGACCGGTCCATCCGGATCTCGGTGTACCGCATCGCGGCCGGCGGGTCGTCGGGCGAGCCGAAGTTGCCGTGACCGTCGAGCAGGGGCAGGCGCAGCGACCAGGGCTGGACGAGGCGCACGAGCGCGTCGTAGATCGCGCTGTCGCCGTGCGGGTGCAGCTTGCCCATGACCTCGCCCACGGGGCGGGCGCTCTTGACGTGGGGCCGGTCGGGCCGCAGGCCCATGTCGTCCATCGTGTAGAGGATGCGCCGCTGGACGGGCTTCATCCCGTCGCGCGCATCCGGAAGGGCCCGCGCATAGATCACCGAGTAGGCGTACTCGAGGAAGCTCGAGCGCATCTCGTCGCCGACGTCGGTGTCGAGGATGTGCTCCTCGAAGTCCACGGTCTCGATGCCTGATCCACTCACGCGGGCCATTCTCCCGCGCCGCGTCGCCGGGGGTGCGCCCGACCCGCCGCTCGCGGGGTAGGTTTGTGCCCGTGAGTGGCAGCGAACCGGTCGAGATGGCGAGCCTGATGCCCCACCCGGTCCCCGCATGGGAGGCCGATGTCCTGCTGAAGGACGGGCGCGTCGCGCAGATCCGCCCCATCGTCCCCGAGGACGCCCCGCGGTTCGTGGAGTTCTACGACCGCGTCTCCGCCGAGTCCAAGTACTTCCGCTTCTTCGCGCCCTACCCGCGGCTCTCCGACCGCGACGTGGCGCGCTTCACCACCGTCGATCACGACCGGCGCGTGGCCTTCGTGGTCACGCAGCAGGACGACATCATCGCCGTCGGCCGCTATGACGCCGTCTCCGACGAGGAGGCCGAGGTCGCGTTCCTCGTCGAGGACGCCCACCAGGGCCGCGGCATCGGCCAGCTGCTGCTGGAGCACCTCGCCCAGGCAGGACGCGAGCGCGGCTTCACCGAGTTCATCGCCGAGGTCCTGCCCGAGAACGTCCGGATGCTGCAGGTCTTCCGGGAGATGGGCTACACGATCAGCGGCACGCTCGAGGACGGCGTGCAGCGGCTGACGTTCGAGATCAACCCCACCGACTCCGCGCTGGGCGTCATGCGCTCGCGCGAGCAGCGGGCCGAGGCCGCCTCGATCGCCCGCATCTTCGGGGCCCGCAGCGTGGCCGTGGTCGGCGCCAGCCGTCGCCAGGGCTCGATCGGCCAGGCGATGGTGCGCAACCTCGTGCTCGGCGACTACGGCGGCACCGTCTACGCCGTGAACTCCCAGGCCGAGGCCGTGTCTGGCCTGACGGCCTACCCGACCGTGCGCGACATCCCCGGCGACGTCGAGATCGCGATCGTCGCCGTCCCGGCCGAGCACGTGAACGACGTCGTCCTGGACTGCGCCGCGAAGGGCGTCCACG
Source organism: Aeromicrobium sp. JP4 (assembly GCF_054957925.1). Classification (NCBI taxonomy): domain Bacteria; kingdom Bacillati; phylum Actinomycetota; class Actinomycetes; order Propionibacteriales; family Nocardioidaceae; genus Aeromicrobium; species Aeromicrobium sp. JP4. The sequence goes on along the minus strand of NZ_CM143290.1, from coordinate 697,077 downwards.
GTCTCGTCGTGATCTCCGCCGGCTTCGCCGAGGAGGGCCCCGAGGGCCGCGCACGCCAGCAGGAGCTGCTGCACTCGTGCCGCATCCACGGCCTGCGCCTGATCGGCCCCAACTGCCTGGGCATCATCAACACGGCGTCCGACGTGCAGCTCAACGCCTCGCTGTCCGCCACCATGCCCCCACCCGGGCGCGCCGGCTTCTTCTGCCAGTCCGGAGCCCTCGGCTCGGCCATCCTCGAGACCGTCGCCGCGCGCGGGCTCGGGCTGTCCACCTTCGTCTCGGCCGGCAACCGCGCCGACGTCTCGGGCAACGACCTCCTCCAGTACTGGCAGCAGGACGACAGCACCGACGTGGTCCTGCTGTACCTCGAGTCCATCGGCAACCCGCGCAAGTTCTCGCGCCTCGCCCGCCGCGTCTCCGAGGTCAAGCCGATCGTGGCGGTGAAGTCGGGCCGGTCCACCCAGGGCGTGCCCGTCGGCCACACCGTGCGTCGCAGCTCGGCGCCGCAGCAGGCCGTCGACGCGATGTTCCGCCAGGCCGGCGTCATCCAGGTGGAGAACCTCGACGAGATGTTCGACGTCGCCCAGCTGCTGGCCCACCAGCCGCTGCCGCGCGGCAACCGGATCGCGGTGGTCGGCAACTCCGACGCCGTCGGCCTGATCGTCACCGACGCCGCCAAGTCGCAGGGCCTGCAGGTCGCGCCGCCGATCGCGCTGGGCGCCACCGCCGGCGCCGAGGAGTTCGAGGTCGCCATCGAGGCGGCGCTCGCACGTCCCGACGTCGACGCCCTCGTCGTGGTCTACACGCCTCCGATCACCACTGACAGCGATGCCGTCGCCCAGGTGCTCGCCGCCATCGGCGAGCAGTCCGACAAGCCGATCGTCTCCACGTTCCTGGCCAGCAAGGGCATCCCGGTGCTGCTGCGGGTGCCCGACCTCGAGGGCGGCTCGGCCGGCCGCGGCTCGGTGCCGTCCTACGCCGCGCCCGAGGCGGCGGTCAAGGCGCTCGCCCGGGCCGTCAACTACGCCGAGTGGGCCGCGCGCGACCACGGTGAGTACCACGTGGCCGCCGAGCACCGCTCGGGCGACGCGAAGGCCCTCATCCGCGACGTGCTGACGATCGCCCCGCGCGGCGCCGTGCTGTCCACCGAGCAGGTCCACTACCTGCTGTCCTGCTACGGCATCGACCTGTGGACCTGGACGAACGTGCACAGCAAGGAGGAGGCGATCGCGGCCGGCGAGAAGCTGGGCTGGGACGTCGTCCTCAAGGCCGGCAGCGAGCACCTGCGCGCCCGTCCCGACCTCGCCCACGTCTGGCGCGGGATCCACGACGCCCAGGACATGGCCGAGGCGTGGGACGAGATGACCACGTGGAGCGGCATCCGGGCCGACACCACCTTCTTCGTGCAGCGGTCCGCGCCCGCCGGCGTCCAGGTGGCCTTCCGCGCCACCGAGGACCGGCTCTTCGGCCCGCTCGTGTCGTTCGGCATCGCCGGTGCGCCGAGCGAGCTGCTCGAGGACCGCAGCTACGGCATCCCGCCCCTCACCGACGTCGACGCGCGCACCATGGTCAGCGGCATCCGTGCCGCGCCCCTGCTCTTCGGGCACCACGGCAGCGAGCCGGTCGACGTGGCCGCCCTCGAGGACATCGTGCTGCGTCTCGCTGCGCTGAAGGACGACCTGCCCGAGGTCGTCTCGCTCGACCTCGAGCCGGTGCTGGTCAATCCCGACGGGTACACCGCCCTGAGCGCGCGCGCCAAGGTGATCCCCTCGTCCGACAGCCGGGGCGACTGGTTCGTCCGGCGGCTGAGCCAGCCTGATGTAGCGGCGGATACGCTGGGTCGGTGACGCAGACCAGGGACCGGACGAAGGACCTCTACGAGTCGATCTCGCGCAGCGGGTACTACCCCGAGATCGTCGCGGGAGCGCTCGAGGACGCACTGGCGGCCGAGCCCGTGGAGTCGTTCGTCGTCCACCACGAGCCCACGTTCGACCGCGAGGAGATCCGCCGGCACATGTCGGTGCTGGTCCTCACGCCCACGCGCCTGCTGCTGACGCACACCGACGAGCACCCCGGCGACACGCTGCTGCCGAAGCCCTACACGTCCACGTCCGTCGAGGCGGTGCCGCTGTCGCGCGTCTCCGGCGTCGTCGTCACGCGGATGGTGTCGGCCCAGACGCAGCAGCTCGAGGAGGCCCTCCTCACGATCGGCTGGGGCGCCGTCGCCCGGGTCGAGCTCGAGCCCGCCCGCTGCGACGATCCCGAGTGCGAGGCCGACCACGGCTACACCGGATCGATCAGTGGCGACGACTTCTCGCTGCGGCTCAGCGCCGCGGCCGAGGGCGGCGCCGCGGTCGTGGGCCTGCTGGAGTTCGCTCGCGCGCTGACCGCGGCCACGACCGTCACCGAGGCTCGATGACCGCGCCGCATGCCGGCATCCACGAGGTGATGACCTCCGTGGGCGGCGCCCTCGGCGTCCCGGGCTTCACCGACGTCCTCGGGCTGCCCGTGTCCCGGCGCTACGTCGTGATGCTCGTCGACGGTCTCGGACTCGACCTGCTGCGCGAGCACGCCGACCTGGCGCCGTTCCTGTCGTCGTGCCTCAACGTGGAGAACGTGCTGGCGGGGATCCCCTCGACCACCTCGGTGAGCCTGACCTCGCTGGGTACGGGCCTGCTTCCCGGACAGCACGGCATGGCCGGCTACACGTGCCGCATCCCGGGCACGTCCCGCTTCCTCAACACGCTCAAGTGGGACGACCGCATCGTCCCCGAGCAGTGGCAGCCGCATGCCACGGTCCTCAGCCGGCTGGCCGACGAGGGGATCGCGGTCACCGTGGTCAACGACGCCCGGTTCGAGCTGAGCGGCCTCACGCGCGTGAGCCAGCGCGGCGTGCCCTTCGTGGGTGTCCGCCACGCGTGGGACCGGCTCGCGGCCGTCGTGGAGGCGGTCGAGCGTGACGACCGCGCCCTGGTGTACGCCTACGAGTCCGCCGTCGACCACACGGGACACGGCTCGGGCGTCGACTCCGACGAGTGGCGCAAGGCGCTCGTCGAGGTCGACCGCGACGTCGCCGACCTGCGCGCGGCCCTGCCGCCCGACGTGGTCCTGCTCGTCACCGCCGACCACGGCATGGTGGACGTGCCGATGGAGGGCCGATTCGACCTCGTCGACCACCCGAAGCTGCGCGACGACGTGGTGCTGGTCGCCGGCGAGGCCCGGTTCCGTCACGTGCACACGCGCTCGGGTGCCGAGGCGAAGGTCGCCGCCCGCTGGCGTTCCGCGCTCGGTGACAGGGTGGAGGTCCGGCTGCGCGACGAAGCCGAGGAGTGGTTCGGTCCGATCGACCCGGCCGTCCGCGCTCGCTTCGGCGACGTGGTGGTGGCTGCGCTCGACGACTTCGCCGTCTTCGCCTCCGACGACTTCTCCGTCGAGCTGCTGCTGCGCGGCTTCCACGGCTCGATCACCCCCCGGGAGCGACGCATCCCGGTCCTCGTGGCGGGCTGACCCGTGGCGGAACTGGTCTTCTACTCGGGCACGATGGACTCGGGCAAGAGCACGCTGGCGCTCCAGCTCGACCACAACCACCGCGCCCGCGGCCGGGTGGGCCGCATCTACTCCTCGCACGACCGCGCGGGCGCCGCCACGCTCTCGAGCCGGCTCGGCCTCTCGACCCCGGCGATCGAGGTGGCCGAGGACCTCGACTTCTGGGCCGACGTCGTCGGAGAGCTGACCGGGGGAGCCCGGATCGACTACCTCGTGTGCGACGAGGCGCAGTTCTACACCAGCGCGCAGGTCGACCAGCTGGCCAAGGTGGCCGACGAGCTGGCGATCGACGTGTTCTGCTTCGGCATCCTCACCGACTTCCGCACCCACCTGTTCAGCGGGTCGCAGCGGCTCGTGGAGATCGCCGACCGGGTGCTGACGCTGCAGGTGGAGGCGCTGTGCTGGTGCGGCGCCCGTGCCACCCACAACGCCCGCACCGAGGACGGCGAGATGGTCACCGAGGGCGAGGTGATCGTCGTGGGCGACGTCGAGGACCCGGACCGGCCGACGCCCCAGGTCGGCTATGAGGTGCTGTGCCGCCGGCACCACCGCAAGCGGATGACCGCCGCGCGGGCGAAGGCCGGGGCGCTGTCGCCCGACGTCCTGCCGTTCGACTGATCTCGATACACCGCCTCGCTCCGCTCGTCGGCACTCGATCACCGGAGTCGCACCCCGGTGGACCGGGTCGAGACGTGTGTTGGCACTCGATCACGGGAGTCGCACCCCGGTGGACCGGGTCGAGACGTGTGTTGGCACTCGATCACGGGAGTCGCACCCCGGTGGACCGGGTTGAGACGTGGGTTGGCACTCGATCACCGGAGGCGCATCCCGGTGGTCGAGCGCGCCGCGAGGAACGAGCGGCGTGTGTCGAGACCCGGTCAGTCCGAGGAGCCGCCGAACATGATCTCGTCCCAGCTCGGGACGGAGCGGCGCGAGTGCTTCTTGCGGGGCTTGGGTGTGTCGGGGACCGCGATGCGCTCCTCGAGCGCCTGGTCCTCCACGTCCTCGACGACCTCCTCGGCCGGCTCCTCGAAGACGGCCTGCTCGAGCGCTCGGCGGTCGCGGGCCTCCTTGATGGAGCGCACCAGCGGAGCGTGGTCGGTCGGCTCGGCGATCGCGCCGCCGTACCCCTCGGGGGCGTCCGTGACGAGGTCGGCCAGCGCCATGTCGTGCTGGTCCTGGGTGGCGAGGTCGCCCACGAGGCCACGGGCGGCGTCGTCGTCGGCGATGACGTAGCGGCTCTTGGGGTCGTAGAGGAACGACGCGGAGCCGTCCTCGAGGTCGACGCGCACGGTCCAGCGACCGTCCTCGCGGCGGAACGCGTCCCACGCGGCCTTCTCGGGCGCGATGCCGCGTTCGGCCAGGGCCGCGTCGGCCAGCTCGGCCAGGGTGACGGCGGCGCCGCCGACGTGCTTGCGGCGCACCGACGTGGCGCGGGCCGACTGGGCCATCCACTCGCGCTCGGCGATGACGGGCACGGCGAAGCCGTGCACCCGCTCGACCGTGATGCCGGCGGCCTCGGCGACCTCTTCGACCGACTCGCCGCGGCGGATGCGGGTCTGGATGTCTCGGGGGGTGAGCGAACTCTCCATCGGAATCTCCATCTGTCCTGAACGACTCGACCCTACGGGGGTGCGGTCAACCAGTGAGGTGAGCCGGCGGTCGATGCTGAGCCGGAAGCGTTCTCCGGTGGTCGCGTCCCGAGCGACGAGGAATCGCCCGTCGTCGCTGAGTCCCACGGTCGCGAGTTCCCGCATGTTTCGAGCCTCCCCGTGTCGCTTCTGCCACCGACCTCAAGGCTAGTGAATGCCCGTGGCGATCCCGGGAGACGCGCCGGGTCCGGATGGCTTTTCGGGCCGGGTCCGTGACGGTCCCGCGATCAGGCCTGCGAGTCGGCCGGGGCGGGCTCCGGAGCCCGGTAGAGCATGGCCACCGTGGTGGTCATCAGCGCCGCCACGATCGGCAGGACGAAGCCGGCCGAGGCCGACCAGCGGTCGACGATGAGGCCGGCGAGGGCTGCGCCGCCCGCGGTTCCCGCGGACATGCCCGTGGTCGTCCAGGTGAGCGCCTCGGTGAGGCGCGACTGCGGCACGGTGAGCTCGACGAGGTGCACCGCCGTGATGAGGGTCGGCGAGAGCATGAGGCCCGCCAGGCCGAAGCCGATGGCGAGCAGGGCGATGTTGGGCGCGAACGGCAGGGGCGACAGGAAGACGAGGAGCCCCAGCGTCGAGATCCTGAGTCGTCGGACGGGGTCGGCCGGGGGCGGCTGGGCCCCGATCACCAGGCCGGCGGCGAGACTTCCGGCCGAGAAGATGGCCAGGACGACACCGGCCGCGCCGGGACGTCCCTGCTCCTCCGTGAACGCCACGACGAGGACCTCGGCGGCACCGAACAGCACGCCGAGTCCGCACGCCGCGACGACCAGTGGGCCGAGCAGGAACCAGGGGAGCGGCTCGCGGGGACCGTCCGCCTGGGGCCGGTGCCGTGGCTGGGTGGAGCGCTGCAGCGCCAGGCCCCATGCCCCGACGATCGCGGCGACACCGGCCACGGCGAGCCCGGACCAGTCGAGGACGCTGAGGGTGAGGATCGTCACGAGCACGGGGCCGACGATGAAGACGACCTCGTCGAGCACCGCCTCCAGGGCGAACGCGGTCTGCAGGCGGGAGCGGTCGGGCAGGACGTGGGTCCAGCGCGCGCGCACCATGTTCCCGGTCTGCGGTGCCCCGAGCCCGGCGATCACCGCGCCCGCGGCAGCACCCCAGAGCGTGATGTCCACCGTCGAGAGCAGGATCACGATGCCGGACGCGAACAGGGCGCCCGCCGCGACGAGGACGGGGGCCTGCCCCAGGCGGTCGGCCAGCCTGCCTTGGACGGGGGCGAAGAACGCCGAGGTGACGACGTAGACCGCCATGACCAGGCCGGCGGGCGCGTAGTCACCGGTGCGACCGGAGACCAGCAGCACGATCCCGAGTCCCGTCATGGACAGCGGGAGACGTCCGAGCGCGCCGGCGGTCGTGAAGGCCGGGGCGCCGGGAGTGGCGAGGATCGTGCGGTAGGCGGAGAACATGTCGAGACTCATCTTGGACCACGTCACGCTGGCGCCGGGGGAGGGCTGTCGACGGCCTGCGCCCGAGGGGTGTGCCGTGTGGCGCCGTGGAACACTGGCGGCATGGACGCTGCCCCCTACGACGCCCTCCTGCTGGTCTCCTTCGGTGGACCCGAGAAGCCCGAGGACGTGGTCCCGTTCCTCGAGAACGTGACACGGGGCCGGGGCATCCCGAAGGAGCGCCTCGTCGAGGTCGGCGAGCACTACTTCGGCTTCGGCGGGAAGTCGCCGATCAACGACATCAACCGCGATCTGCTGGCCGCGCTGCGCCAGGACCTCGCCGACCAGGGCATCGACCTGCCGGTCTACTGGGGCAACCGCAACTGGGACCCCTACCTGGCTGACGCGTTCGACCAGATGGAGGCCGACGGGGTCCAGCGGGTCGCCTGCTTCATGACCAGCGCCTACTCCTCCTACAGCAGCTGCCGCCAGTACCGCGAGAACCTCTTCGAGGTCTCGCACGACCGCCCGATCCGGGTGGACCGCCTGCGGCACCACTTCAACCACCCCGTGTTCGTGGACCTGTTCACCGAGTACACGCGCGCGGCGCTGGCCGAGGTGGGCGGGGACGCCCGCGTCGTCTTCGTGACGCACTCGGTGCCCGAGCAGATGAACGAGGCCAGCGGCGGGCCCGGCTGCGGGCTGTACGAGCGCCAGCACCTCTCGGTCGCGGGGCTCGTGGCCGATGCCCTCGACCTGCCGACCTGGTCCCTGGCGTACTGCTCCCGCTCCGGTCCGCCCAGCCAGCCGTGGCTGGAGCCCGACGTGAACGACCACCTCGAGGAGCTCGCCGAGCAGGGCGTCACCGGGGTCGTCCTGGTCCCGATCGGCTTCGTGGCCGACCACATGGAGGTCGTGTACGACCTCGACACCGAGGCGAAGGCCACGGCCGAGCGTCTGGGCCTGCGGTTCGCCCGGGCCGCCAGCCCGAACGCCGACCCGCGCTACGCGGCGATGGTGCGCGAGCTGCTCCTGGAGCGCGCCGCGGCCGAGCGCGGCGAGAAGCCGGAGCGGCCCGTGCGGGGGGAGCTCGGCCCCAAGGCCGACACCTGCCCCGGCGACTGCTGCGTCAACCCGCGCTCGCTGCGGCCGGTCCTGGCGTGACCGAGCTGCTCGACCTCGCCCGCCGGGTCGCGGCCGAGGCGGTCGAGCACGTCGCCTCCCTCCGCCCGCAGGGACGCGTCGGGATCGCGGGCACGAAGTCGAGCCCCACCGACCTGGTCACCCTGATCGACCGCTCGTGCGAGGAGCTGATCCGCGCGAGGATCCTGGCCGCACGCCCCGACGACGCCTTCGTGGGTGAGGAGGGCCAGGACGTCCCCGGCACCTCGGGTGTGGAGTGGGTGGTCGACCCGATCGACGGCACGGTGAACTTCGTCTACGGCATCCCGCGCTACGCCGTGGCGATCGCGGCCCGGGTCGAGGGCGCCGACGAGGTCGGCGTCGTGGTGAACATCGCCACGGGGGAGTCCTACGAGGCGGTGGCGGGCGAGGGTGCCTGGCGCACCGACGAGGCCGAGCCGCGGCGGCTGACGGGGCCGCCCGTCTTGCCGTTGGACCAGATGCTGGTCGCCACGGGCTTCAACTACGTCCCTGAGGTCCGCGAGCACCAGGCCCGCGCCGTCGGCGCGATGCTGCCGCACGTGCGCGACATCCGCCGGATCGGCGCCGCGGCGCTCGACCTCACCGATCTCGCGGAGGGGCGGCTCGACGCCTACGTCGAGCAGGGACTGCACGTCTGGGACCACGCGGCGGCCGGCCTGATCGCCCGCGAGGCGGGTCTCGTGGTCACCGGACCGGACGGCTCGCCGAGCGAGCGGCTCCTCGTCGCGGCGCCCGCCGGCAGCATCGATCCGTTCCTCGATCTCGTCGCCCGCTGCGGGTTCTGAGAAAAGCCGTCCGCACGACTGGCGCGGGCGCCCCGGCAGTGGGAGCATCGGCGCCACGAGGGGGATTGCGTCCGGGTGCGGGCAGATTTGGTCCATGTGGTTGAATCTGCGCGTTCCACAAGAACACGACCACAGTTCCACGAGAACGAGCATGGAGAAGTGATGGCAACCGATTACGACGCGCCCCGCAAGACCGACGAGGAGCAGTCCGAGGACAGCATCGAGGAGCTGAAGGCGCGTCGCCACGAGAAGAACTCGGGCAAGGTCGACGAGGACGAGGTCGAGGCGGCAGAGTCGTTCGAGCTCCCCGGCGCCGACCTCTCGCACGAGGAGCTCGCGGTCAAGGTCGTGCCCAAGCAGTCCGACGAGTTCACCTGCATGTCCTGCTTCCTGGTGCACCACCGCAGTCAGCTGGCCACCGAGAAGAACGGCATGGCGATCTGCAAGGACTGCGCCGACTGAGGTCCGCGCACCGACTCACGACGTCCGGCGTCGCCGCTCACGCGGCGGGCCGGACGTCGTCGTCTCAGGGCGTGGTGTTCTTCGTGGACCTCATGCCCGGCGGCAGCCCGCCGGTGGACCTCACCCAGTAGGTGGCGGCACCGCGCCGCGCGACGGTGCGGACGACCTGCACCGTGGCGCCGCCGATGGCCGCCCACGCGATGGCCTCGGTCGTGCTCAGATCGGGGTGGCGGGTGTTGCGCGGCGGCTTGCGACCCGTGACGGCCCGCCAGGCCAGGTTCGAGATGTACGGGGCGAGCGACGCCGCGAGCAGGGCGGAACCGGCGTCGAGGGCCCGCCAGGCGCCTCGCCCCCGCCCCGTGGAGACCTCCGCCTCGGCAGGCGAGGTGGTTGCGGGGTCAGGCGTCGCCTTCGTCGCGCGCTTCCGGGCCATCGATGATCCTTTCGTCGGGAGCAGGACCAGTGTGGCCCACGGCACGCGTGAGCGCGTCGGGACGCCGGGTCGACACGAGCCAGTAGGGCGTCGGGTCGGCCGGGTCGGCCACCTCGACGCGCACGCCGCGGTCGATCCACGGGCGGGTCAGCAGGAAGGCGCGGTCGGTGCCGGCCCGCGAGAGCGCGGCTCGCCAGGCGGCCGGGTCGAGCGCGACGACCTCGCCGAGGTCGGGCGCCTCGAGGTGTGCGTCCCCCGCGCGGAGCCGGCCGGGCTCCGCGACGACCAGCAGCGAGCCGTAGCGCCACAGTCCCGCTCCCGCGACCACCAGGATGAGGAGCGCGAGACCGCCGGCGACCGCGGGGCTGGTGGCGACGAGCAGCAGCCAGCCGATGGTCGCGGCGACGAGGCCGACGGCGCCCCACCACAGGCCGGACGCCACGAGACGCTCACGATGGTGGGCATTGTTGGTCTTCACGAGTCCACTGTGCCCGATGGGGTCTCGCGCCAGTATCGTCGCCACCGTGACCGAGGTGCAGATCCGCCGGCTCGACGCCGGTGTTCCCCTTCCCACGTACGCCCACCCCGCCGACGCCGGCGCCGACCTCGTCTCGACGGTCGACCTCGAGCTCGCGCCGGGGGAGCGCACCCTCGTGCCCACGGGCATCGCGATCGCCCTGCCGGAGGGGTTCGCCGGCTTCATCCACCCCCGGTCGGGCCTCGCGCTGCGGCACGGGCTCTCGGTCGTGAACACGCCGGGCACGATCGACGCGGGTTACCGTGGGGAGGTCAAGGTTCTCCTGGTGAACCACGACCTGCGCGAGCCGGTCCGCATCGCACGCGGTGACCGGATCGCCCAGCTGGTCGTCCAGCGGGTCGAGCACGTGCGCTTCGTCGAGGTGGACGGTCTCGAGGACTCCGTGCGAGGCGAGGGCGGGTACGGTTCCTCGGGTGGTCACGCCTCGATCGAGGCATCGACGGAAGGAAGTCTGTGATGTGGGGTCGCAAGAACGCGGGGGCCGACGCGGCTCCCGCCCCCGCTGCTCCTGAGAACGTCGAGGTCACCGGCCCCCGGGCCGACGGACCGTTCGACGTCACGGAGCGCCCGAACGAGTCCCACGACGAGTACGTCGACCTGGGCAGCCTGCTGATCAAGATGCGCGGCGACATCGAGGTGCAGCTGCCCACGGAGGACGACGTGGTCACCGCGGTCCTCGTGACCTCCGGCGGCTCGGCCGTCGAGCTGCGCCCCTTCGCCGGCGCTCGCAGCGGCGGCACGTGGGACGGCGTGCGCGCCGAGCTGCGCGAGGAGGTCGACAAGCGCGGCGGCACGTTCACCGAGGTGGACGGCCCGTTCGGCACCGAGGTGCTGGCCCAGTTCCCCGCCACGGCTCCCGACGGCAGCGCGGGCGTCCAGCCCGCCCGCTTCATCGGCATCGAGGGGCCCCGCTGGGTCTTGCGCGCCACGATCCTGGGTGCGGCCGGCCTCGAGTCCATCGACAGCGGCGTCTTCATGGAGATCCTGCGCGACCTGCGCGTGCGTCGCGGCGACGAGCCGCGGATGCTGCGCGAGTCGCTGCCGATCGTCCTGCCGCCCGACGCCCAGCGCATCCCCGAGGAGTAGGCGGAGATGGCAGGCGTCGTCTCGCGCTGGCTCGACCGCTTCTCGGTCGAGAGCCAGGAGGACACCGAGCTGCGCGGCCGCGCCACGGCCGCGGGGTGCGCCGCGATCAAGGACGTGCCCGAGCGCGAGCGCGTCGACGTCCACGGCGTCCTGCAGGACGTGACGCTGCGGCCCGTCGGCGACGTCACGGCGCTGGAGGCCTCGCTCTACGACGGCACGGGAACGGTCACCCTGATCTGGCTCGGCCGGCGCCGCATCGAGGGGATCTCCGCGGGACGCTCCCTCATCGCCACGGGCCGGATCGGTCACCGCGGCACCGAGCGCGTCATCTACAACCCGGCCTACCGGCTCGACGCATGAGCACGTCCGAACCGGCCCGCGCCGACGCCGCCACCGTCGAGCAGGTCGTGCGCCAGCGCCTGGCCGAGGCCTTCGGCGGCGTGCGCGGCATCGTCGAGGCCGCCGTCCCGACGATCACCTTCACCCTCTGCTACCTGACCACGCGCGACCTCCGGCTCAGCCTGATCATCGCCTCGGCGCTCACGGCTGTCCTGCTGATCGTGCGGGTCGTCCAGCGCTCGAACCCCCAGTTCGTCATCAACGCGCTCGTCGGCATCGGCATCGCTGCGCTGTTCGCGTCCCGCTCGGGCGAGGCCCGCGACGTGTTCCTGCCCGGGATCCTCTACAACGCCGGCTACGCGGTCGTCCTCGTGGCGACGGTGGTCATCGGCTGGCCGGCGATCGGCGTCATGATCGGCGCCCTGGTCGGCGATCCGAGCGGATGGCGTCGCGATCCCGGCATGCGCCGCCTGTGCAACCGGCTGACCCTGCTGTTCGCGCTGCCCTGCGTCCTGCGCGTCCTCGTGCAGTACCCGCTCTACGCGGCCGACCAGATCGGCTGGCTGGGCACCTCGAAGGTCGTCATGGGCTGGCCCCTGCAGATCGCCACGCTCGCCGCGATGGTGTGGCTGCTCAGCCGCAACAGCACGCCGGTGACCGACCTGCGAGACGAGCCCCGCGAGGTCTGAGCTCTGTCAGTCGTGCGACGACAGCTGGGCCGCGAGCTGCTCCTCCGCCTCGGCGGGGGTGACGAAGAGCAGCTCGTCACCGGCCTCGACCGTGCGGTCGGGCTCGGGCAGCAGCGACTGCTGGAGCCGCAGGATCGCCACCGGCGCGACGCCGTCGGGCCACGTGATGTCGCCGAGGCGACGGCCGACGTAGGCCGAGTCCTCCGGCACGGTGAGCTCGACGAGGTTCGTGTTGCTCTGGCGGAAGGTGAACAGCCGGACGAGGTCGCCGACGGACACGGCCTCCTCCACGAGCGCGGCCATGATGCGCGGCGTGGACACGGCCACGTCGACGCCCCACGACTCGCCGTAGAGCCACTCGTTGCTCGGGTTGTTGACGCGGGCCACCGTGCGGGGGACCGCGAACTCGGTCTTGGCCAGCAGCGACGTCACGAGGTTGGCCTTGTCGTCGCCCGTCGCGGCGATGACCACGTCGCAGGTCTGCAGTTGGGCTTCCTCCAGCGTGCTCATCTCGCAGGCGTCGGCCAGCAGCCACTGGGCTCCGGGCACGAGGTCGCTGCGGATGGAGGTGGCGGCCTTGTCGATGAGGAGCACGCGGTGACCGTGGTCGACGAGCTCCTGGGCCACGGAGCGGCCGACCGCACCGGCTCCGGCGATCGCGACGCGCATCAGTCCTCCTCCTTGGGCCCGTTGTCCAGTGCCTCGAGCACGCCGTCGGCCTCCTCCGAGACCAGGAACATGCTGAGGTAGTCGCCCTCCTGGATCACCGTGTCGCCGGCGATCTGCTGGCCCATGCCCAGGCGCGTGATGAACGCGACGCGGGCGCCGGTCTGCGCCTCGAGCGCCGCCACGGTGCGACCCACCCACGCGAACGGGGCGTAGGCGTTGTCGAGCCGGAGCCGGCCGGAGGGATCGCGCCAAGCCGGCTCGGAGCCGGCGGGCAGCAGCCGACGGAGCATCTGGTCGGCCGCCCACGGGACGGTGGCGACGGTGGGGATGCCGAGGCGCTCGTAGACCTCGGCGCGTCGAGGGTCGTAGATGCGCGCCACGACGTTGGGCACGCGGAACACCTCGCGGGCGACCCGCGCGGCGATGATGTTGGAGTTGTCGCCGCTGGACACCGCGGCGAAGGCGTCGGCCTGCTCGATCCCGGCCGAGACGAGCACGCCCCGGTCGAAGCCCATGCCGGTGACGGTGGACCCGGCGAACGAGGGTCCCAGGCGCCTGAACGCGTCGGGGTTCGAGTCGATGACGGAGGTCGAGTGGCCGCGTGACTCCAAGCTGCGGGCCAGCGACGCGCCGACGCGCCCGCACCCCATGATCACGATGTGCACACCGGCGACGGTACACCGGGCTGATCGGGTCTAGCATCGGTCGGGTGGGATTGACCGGGGCGCTCAAGCGCGCTCTCATCGGACAGAAGCTGCGCACCTCCCAGATGGGCGAGACCCTGCTCCCCAAGCGGATCGCGCTGCCGGTGTTCGCCAGCGATGCTCTGTCGTCCGTGGCCTATGCGCCGGACGAGATCTTCCTGACCCTGTCGATGGGCGGGCTGACGGCGTACGCGTTCAACTGGCAGGTCGGTCTGGCGGTCGTCGTGGTCATGCTCACGGTGGTCGCCTCGTACCGCCAGAACGTGCGCGCCTACCCCAGCGGCGGTGGCGACTACGAGGTCGCGACCGTCAACCTGGGCCGCAACGCCGGTCTCACCGTGGCCAGTGCGCTCATGGTCGACTACGTGCTCACGGTCGCGGTCTCGATCTCCTCGGGTGTCCAGAACGCCGCCGCGGCACTGCCGTTCCTCAAGGGTCACGAGGCCGTCACCGCCGTGGGGCTCGTGGCGCTGCTGACCGCCATGAACCTGCGGGGCACGAAGGAGTCCGGGCGGGCGTTCGCGATCCCCACCTACCTGTTCATGATCGCGATCGCGCTGATGGCCGGCTGGGGCTACATCGAGTACGCGCTCGGCACGCTGCCCGAGGTCGAGAGTGCGAAGTACGACATCGCGGCGGAGGAGCCCTTCACCGGCGCGATCTCCGGCATCGCGATGGCCTACCTGCTCGCCCGCGCCTTCTCGTCCGGCTGTGCGGCGCTGACGGGCGTCGAGGCGATCAGCAACGGCGTGCCGGCCTTCCGCAAGCCCAAGAGCCGCAACGCGGCCACCACCCTGCTGCTGCTCGGGACCATCTCGATCGCGATGCTGATGAGCATCATCGTGCTGGCCGACCTGATGAACCTGCGCTACGTCGAGGACCCGGCCCACCAGCTGCTGCTCAACGGTCAGCCGGTCGGGGACGGGTACGAGCAGGAGACGGTGATCGGCCAGCTCGCCGGGGCGCTCTTCCACGACGTCCCGCCGCTGTTCTACTTCGTCATCGCGTGCACGGGCATCATCCTCGTGCTCGCGGCGAACACCGCGTTCAACGGCTTCCCGGTGCTCGGGTCGATCCTCGCGCGCGACGGGTTCCTGCCGCGCCAGCTGCACACCCGCGGCGACCGGCTGGCCTTCAGCAACGGCATCCTGGCCCTCGCGGCGGCCGCCTCCGTGCTCATCGTGGCGTTCGACGCCGAGGTCACCAAGCTGATCCAGCTCTACATCGTCGGGGTCTTCGTCTCGTTCACGCTGAGCCAGCTCGGGATGATCCGGCACTGGACGCGCCACCTGCGGACCGAGTCCGACCCGGGGGAGCGGAACCGGATGCGGCGCTCGCGCGTCGTCAACGCGTTCGGCCTGGCGATGACGGCCACCGTCCTCGTGATCGTGCTGATCACCAAGTTCCTCGCCGGGGCCTGGATCGCGATCCTGGCGATGGTGATCGTGTTCGTGGTCATGCGCGCCATCGCCCGCCACTACGACCGCGTGGCGCTCGAGCTCGCGGTGGATGAAGCCGACGTCGCCCTGCCGGCCCGTGTCCACGGCGTCGTGCTCGTCAGCAAGCTGCACAAGCCGGCGATGCGAGCGATCGCCTACGCCCGGCTGGCCGGCTCCGGGACGCTCGAGGCGGTCACGGTCGACCTCGACCCCGACGAGACCGCCGAGCTGACGCGTCGCTGGGACGAGCTCCGGGTGCCGATCCCGCTGCGCGTGCTGGACTCGCCGTTCCGCGAGGTGGTGCGCCCGGTCATGCGGTACGTGAAGGCGCGGCGCTCGCAGAACCCGCGCGACCTCGTCACGGTCTACGTCCCCGAGTACGTCGTCGGCCGCTGGTGGGAGCAGCTGCTGCACAACCAGACCGCCCTGCGCCTCAAGGCCCGCCTGCTCTTCGTGCCGGGCGTGCTCGTCGTCAGCGTGCCGTTCCAGCTGGCCTCGGCGAAGCGGATGGCCGCGGTCGACTCGCGCCCGACGGCCGGCGACGTCCGGCGCGGCATCGGCAGGGAGGAGCGATGACCGACGATCCCGTGGTCACCGTCGGACCCGTCGCCCACGGCGGCCACTGCGTGGCCCGCCTGGACGGCCAGGTCGTCTTCGTGCGGCACGCGCTCCCCGGCGAGGTGGTGAGGATCCGCGTCACCGACCGCACGAAGCGCTTCCTGCGCGCCGACGCGATCGAGATCCTCGAGGCGTCGCCCGACCGCGTCACGCCTCCGTGCCCCCTCGCGAGGCCGGGCCTGTGCGGTGGCTGCGACTTCCAGCACGTCTCGGAGGAGGGCCAGCTGACCCTGCTCACCGACGTCGTCCGCGAACAGCTCCAGCGGCTCGCCGGACTCGACTGGGACGGTTGCGTCGAGTCGGTCGGCCCCCTGCTCGACTGGCGCACCCGCGTGATCTGGTCCGTCGCCGAGAACGGGATGGCGGGCCTGCGGCGGCACCGCAGCCACGACGTCATCCCCGTGGAGGACTGCCCGATCGCGCACCCCGGCCTGCCCGACGTCAGCCGCCAGCTGTGGGACGAGCCGCGCGTGGAGACGATCGTCTCGTCCACGGGCCAGCGGCTGCTCGTCACGGACGCGACGATCGGCGACGATCTGGAGGCGCAGGCCGACGGCGTCGTGGCCTCCGACGGCTCGGTCCGCGCCGGCACCGGCACGCTCGTCGAGGAGGTCAAGGGACGCCGGTTCGCCGTGAGCGGCTCGGGCTTCTGGCAGGTGCACCCCGCGTCCGCCGCCACCCTGGTCGACGCGGTCCTCGCCGGCGCCGACGTCCGGCCGGGCGACCGCGTGCTCGACCTCTACGCGGGAGCCGGCCTGTTCTCGGCGTTCCTGGCCGAGGCCTGCGCCCCGGGCGAGCTGGTGAGCGTCGAGGGCAATCGCCGCGCCTCGGCCGACGCGGGGAAGAACCTCGCCGACCGGCCGAACGCGGCCGTCGTCCACGCGCCCGTGGAGCGCGCGCTGCGCCGCGGCACCCTCGGGGCCCGGGCCGATGTCGTCGTCCTCGACCCGCCGCGCACCGGCGCCAAGGAGGCGGTCGCGGCCATCGCCGCGCTGGAGCCCCGACGGATCGTCTACGTCGCGTGCGACCCGGCCGCGCTCGCCCGCGACCTGGCCACGTTCGGCCGGCTGGGCTACGGGCTGGAGTCGCTGCGCGGCTTCGCGCTGTTCCCCATGACGCACCACGTGGAGTGCGTCGCGGTGCTTGCGCGGGCGTGACCCGTCCGGTTGAGTCACCCCCGTGACGTACGCCGACCCCCATGCCTGCCCCGCCTGCCGAGGGATGATCAGCGCAGCGATGACCTGTCCTCGCTGCGGGTTCGACCTCGGCTCCGTGGAGGCGCAGCGCCTGTGGGGGCTGTTCGTCGAGGCCGACCGGCTCGTGGCCGAGGGACGTGCCCGCCAGCAGGTCGGCGCGACGACGCCCGCTGCCGCTGCGGCGACGACCCCCGCCGCGGGGACGACGTCGCTCCCGTCCGCCCCGACGCCGACGCCGACGCCGGCTCGCACGTGGTCGACGGGCTCGATCCTGCTCGGCCTCGGTGCCGTGTGCCTGGTCGTCGCGGGCATCATCTTCGCGACCGTGGCCTGGGGCTCCCTCGGGGTCCTCGGGAGGGCGGTCGTCCTGCTGGTGGTCACCGCGCTCGTCGGCCTCGCGGCCCGCTGGGCCACCCGCCGCGGGCTCGACAACACCGCCGAGGCGCTCTGGGCCGTCTTCCTCGGCTTCGTCACGGTGGACCTGCTGGCCGCCGTGGCCGAGGGTCTCTTCGGGCTCGAGTGGTCCGACTTCGCGCTGGTCTCGGTGCTCTGGACCGGAGTGGTCGTCGGTGCGGGGGTGGCGATCGTCCGGTCGGCCGAGGCTCCGCTGGGCCGTCGCCTCGTCAGCCCGCAGCTGGTGGCGGGCCTCGCCCCGTACGTCAGTGCCCCCGCCGTCATGGTGCGCCTGGGGGACCTGGGCGAGGGCGCCGACCTCTGGTTCTGGGCCGCCGCCGCGGCCCTCGTGCTGCCGCTGGTGGTCGTCGCCGTCGGCCACCGGACGGGCCTGCGATGGATGCTGTGGCCCAGCGCACTGCTCTCGCTGCTCCTCGCTGTCGTGCTCGTGGCTCTCGCGATCGACGCGTCGCAGGCCGGGTCGCCGGTCCTGGGTCCGACCGAGGCGCTGCCGACCATCGTGCTGGCTGCCCTCGCCGTGGGCGGGGCCGTCGTGGTGCCCCGCCTCCGCGTCTGGCTCACCGCCTTCGCGGTGTCCGCTGCGCTCTACCTGGTGGGGGTGGCGGCCCAGGGTGCGGCGTGGAGCGCCGACGTCGTCACGTCGGCGGCGGGTCTGACGGCCGTCGCGGTGCTCGTGGCCCTGCTCGCGTGGTTCGTGGTCCGTGAGGACGACTGGTCCCTCGGCACCCGGTGGGCGGCGGTCGCCGGTGGCACCGCCGCGCTGCTGTGGTGCGGGGCCGTGGCGCTCTCCAACGCCGAGCGCGCGGACGAGGCCGGCTGGTTCTCCTCGCCCTCCGACGTGTGGGTGCGCCCCAACGAGCTCGACATCACGGAGGGGTGGTGGGTGCTGGCCGTCGCCGTTCCCGTGATCGCCGCGTGGCTCGCCACGACGCGCTGGCCGGCGCCGAGGCTCGCTCCGCCGGAGTGGCGGGTCCCGGTCGCGCTCGTCGCAGCCGGCGCCGCCGTGGTCACGGCGGTCGGCTCGTCGACGCTGCCCTTTCTCGTGCACGCCGTCGTGCTCGTCGTGGTCGGTGCCGCGCTCGCGGTCGCCCTGCGGAAGGCGCTGTGGGGGTTCGCGATCGTCCCGGTGGGCGTCGTGGCCCTCGCGATGGTCGTGGTGCCCCTCGGAGGACCCGTCACCGCGTGGGCGTGGGGGATCGCCGCCGCGGGCGCTCTCGTGTGTGCCGTGGTGGGTCTCGAGGAGCCTCCGGGTCCGCGTCGCGCGATCTCGGCTGCTGCCGCCGGTCTCACCGCGTTCGCGATCGTCGCCACGGTCGCGCAGGTCGCCGACCTCGCCGACGTCAGCCCCGGTGCGTGGGGACCGATCGTCGTGGGCGTGGCCGCGGGGCTGCTGCTGCTGACCCTCGCACTCGACGAGCTGCCCTGGCACCGCACGGCGGTGGAGGTCGTGGTCGCCGCGACCCTGCTCGTCACGGTGGTCCGCGAGGGCGACGACCTGGCCCTGGTCTCACTGCTGCTCACGATCGGCGCGGTCGCCTCGGCCGTGGTGGGCCTGCTCGACGACGACCGCACGCACCTGCGCTGGGTCGCCGCCGGACTCACCGGCGCCGCCTGGGTGGCGCGACTGGCCGCCAGCGAGGTGGAGACCGTCGAGGCGTACACGGCGCCGTTCGCCGTGGCCGTCCTCGTGGCGGGCTGGTGGCACCTGCGCTCCCACCCGGAGAGCCGCACCTGGGTCGCCCTCACGCCCGGACTCCTGCTGGCCTTCCTGCCGTCGTTGCCCCAGGCGCTGGAGGACCCGACCAGTCTGCGCGCCCTGCTGCTCGGTCTGGTCGCCGCCGTCTCCCTCGCCGCCGGGCTCGTGCTGCGCTGGGGCGCACCGGTCATCGCCGGCGCGGCGGTCCTGCTGGTGCTGGTCCTGGCGAACGTCGGCCCGACGGCGCTGGGACTGCAGCGCTGGATCCTCATCGCGATCGCCGGGCTGATCCTGCTCGTGGTGGGTACCACGTGGGAGAAGCGAGTCGCTGAGGGACGCGCCCTGCTGGTGCGCATCGCCGCGCTGAGGTGAGGGTCACCTGAGCGGAGCGCTTCCGGACATCGTTTGATATCGTTTATCTTGACATCAAGATAACTGGTACTTAGGCCATCCTGAACGCCCCCGGGCGGCCCCACGGGGGGCAGGATGGGAACACCAGTGAAGGAGAAGCCCATGAGCGTCGACACTTTCCAGGCCAAGGACTCCTTGGCGGTCGGGGAGAAGTCCTACGACTACTACCGGCTCGATGCGGTCCAGGGCGAGGGACTCGACGTCGCCTCCCTGCCGTTCAGCCTCAAGATCCTGCTCGAGGCGCTCCTGCGCACCGAGGACGGCGCGGACATCACCGCCGAGGACATCAAGGCGATCGCCTCGTGGGACCCGAAGGCGGATCCGAGCAAGGAGATCCAGTTCACGCCCGCCCGCGTGATCATGCAGGACTTCACCGGCGTCCCGTGCGTCGTCGACCTCGCCACGATGCGTGAGGCGATGGCCGACCTCGGTGGCGACCCCTCCAAGATCAACCCGCTCGCGCCCGCCGAGATGGTCATCGACCACTCCGTGATCGCCGACGTCTTCGGCACGCCCGAGGCGTTCGAGCGCAACGTCGAGATCGAGTACGAGCGCAACGGCGAGCGCTACAAGTTCCTCCGCTGGGGCCAAGGCGCCTTCAGCGACTTCCGCGTCGTCCCGCCGGGCACCGGCATCGTGCACCAGGTCAACATCGAGAAGCTCGCCCGCGTCGTGTTCACCCGCGACAGCGACGGCGGCGTCGTGGCCTACCCCGACTCCTGCGTCGGCACCGACTCGCACACCACGATGGTCAACGGCCTGGGCGTCGTCGGCTGGGGCGTGGGCGGCATCGAGGCCGAGGCCGCGATGCTCGGCCAGCCGATCAGCATGCTGATCCCGCGGGTCGTCGGCTTCAAGCTCTCCGGCGAGCTGCCGCAGGGCGCCACCGCCACGGACCTCGTGCTGACGATCACCGAGCAGCTGCGCGAGCACGGCGTCGTCGGCAAGTTCGTCGAGTTCTACGGCCCCGGCGTCAGCGCCGTCCCGCTGGCCAACCGCGCCACGATCGGCAACATGAGCCCCGAGTACGGCTCCACCATCGCGGTCTTCCCGATCGACGGCGAGACCACGAAGTACCTCGAGCTCACCGGCCGCTCGGCCGAGGAGATCGCCCTCGTCGAGGCGTACGCCAAGGCCCAGGGCCTGTGGCACGACACCGACCACGAGCCGCGCTACAGCGAGTACCTCGAGCTCGACCTCGCGGACGTCGTCCCGTCGATCGCCGGCCCGAAGCGCCCCCAGGACCGCATCGCGCTGACGGACAGCAAGACGGCCTTCCGCGCGTCGCTGCGCGACTACGTCGACCACAGCGAGCAGCAGCTCAACGGGTACGACGAGGCTGTCGATGACTCCTTCCCCGCGTCCGACACGCCCAAGACGTCCACGTACGCCAACGGCGGCGAGGGCCCGAGCGAGCATGCGACCGGTGCCCCGGGCGAGCGTGTCCGCAACCCGCAGAGCGTCACGCTCGAGGACGGCACCTCGTTCGAGGTCGACCACGGCGCGGTCACGATCGCGGCCATCACGTCGTGCACCAACACGTCGAACCCGTCGGTCATGATCGGCGCCGGCCTGCTGGCCAAGAAGGCCGTGGAGAAGGGCCTGCAGCGCAAGCCGTGGGTCAAGACCACGCTGGCGCCGGGCTCGAAGGTCGTCACCGACTACTACGAGAAGTCGGGCCTGAACGTCTACCTCGACAAGCTCGGCTTCAACCTCGTCGGCTACGGCTGCACCACGTGCATCGGCAACTCCGGTCCGCTGATCCCCGAGGTCAGCGCGGCCGTCAACGAGGGCGACCTGGCCGTCTCCGCGGTGCTCTCGGGCAACCGCAACTTCGAGGGCCGCATCAACCCCGACATCAAGATGAACTACCTCGCGTCCCCGCCGCTGGTCATCGCGTACGCGCTCGCCGGCTCGATGGACGTCGACCTGTTCAACGACCCGCTGGGTCAGGACGCGGACGGCAACGACGTCTTCATGAAGGACATCTGGCCGTCGCCGGCCGAGGTCGAGGACGTCATCGCCAGCTCGATCGACGCCGACACCTTCAGCCGCGAGTACGCCGACGTCTTCGCCGGTGACGAGCGCTGGCAGAACCTGCCGACCCCCGAGGGTGACACGTTCGCGTGGGACGAGGACTCCACCTACGTCCGCAAGGCGCCGTACTTCGACGGCATGGGCCTGGAGCCCGACGCCGTCACCGACGTCGAGGGCGCCCGCGTCCTGCTGAAGCTGGGCGACTCGGTCACCACCGACCACATCAGCCCGGCCGGTGCGATCAAGAAGGACAGCCCCGCCGGCAAGTACCTCATGGAGAAGGGCGTGCAGCCGCGCGACTTCAACTCGCTCGGCTCGCGCCGCGGCAACCACGAGGTCATGATCCGCGGCACGTTCGCCAACATCCGGCTGCGCAACCAGATCGCGCCCGGCACCGAGGGCGGCTTCACCCGCGACTTCACCGCCGACGGCGAGGTCACCTCGGTGTTCGACGCCTCGCAGCACTACCAGGAGGCCGGCATCCCGCTGGTCGTCCTGGCGGGCAAGGAGTACGGCTCGGGCTCGTCGCGCGACTGGGCGGCCAAGGGCACGGCGCTGCTGGGCGTCAAGGTCGTCATCGCCGAGTCGTACGAGCGGATCCACCGCTCGAACCTCATCGGCATGGGCGTCCTGCCCCTGCAGTTCCCCGAGGGCGAGACGGCCGAGTCGCTGGGCCTGACCGGTGAGGAGACCTTCACGGTCACCGGCATCACCGAGCTCAACGACGGCACCACGCCGCGCACGGTCAAGGTGAAGGCCGACGACGTCGAGTTCGACGCCGTCGTCCGCATCGACACCCCCGGTGAGGCGAACTACTACCGCAACGGCGGCATCATGCCGTACGTGCTGCGCTCGCTGCTCGACTGAGCGAGACGTCTGAACTGCCCGCCACCGCTCCGGTGGCGGGCAGTTCTGCGTCACGGGGTGTCCGGCGCGGCGGCGGATGATGGGATGGGGGAGTGACGATCCACTCGGAGCACCCGTTCGTGCCGGCCGACCGCGACAAGGACGCCTTCCGCCGGCTCCGGGGCCGCCTCCCCGCGCCGGTCACGATCGTTGCCGCCGGGGCGGGCCGCGACCGCGTCGGACTCACCGTCTCCTCGGTGCTGCTCGCTGACGGGGAGCCGCCCCGGATCGAGCTGCTCGTCGATCCCGACTCCGACCTGGGGGAGTCGCTCGACGTGGGCTCCCGCGCCGCGGCCAGCGTGCTGCAGCCCGGCGACGACTACCTCGCCGAGGTGTTCGCCGGCATGGCGCCGGCGCCGGGAGGCATGTTCACCGTCGGTCGCTGGACCGACTCCGCGTGGGGACCCCGACTCGAGGACCGCTCGTGGTGCGGCCTCACCGTGGACGAGGTGACCGAGATCGGCTGGTCGCTGCGCGTGACCGGAACGGTCCACGAGGTCGGCGTCGAGGCCTCCACCGGGACGGCCCACGCCCGCGGGCGCTTCCACGACCTCGGCTGACGGCCGGTCGTGGCGCCTCGCTGGCCGGGCGTCGTTACGATGGAGGAATGCCGTCAGTGCTCAGCTCCGTGTCCGGTCCCGCCGACCTGCGACGCCTGGACGACGAATCGCTGGCGCGGCTCGCTGCCGAGGTCCGTGAGTTGCTGATCGAGTCGGTCGCCGCGAACGGTGGGCACCTCGGTCCCAACCTCGGCGTGGTCGAGCTGACGATCGCGCTGCACCGCGTGTTCGACTCCCCGAACGACAAGATCGTCTGGGACACCGGACACCAGGCCTACGTCCACAAGATGCTCACCGGCCGCGCCGACCAGTTCGGCGACCTGCGCAAGGAGGGCGGCCTCTCGGGCTACCCCAGCCACGCCGAGTCGCCCCACGACTGGGTCGAGAACTCGCACGCCTCCACGTCGCTGTCGTACGCCGACGGCCTCGCGCGCGCCAACGCCGTGCAGGGCAAGGACGACCACGTCGTCGCGGTCATCGGCGACGGCGCGCTCACCGGCGGCATGGCGTGGGAGGCCATCAACAACATCTGCGCCGACAACTGCCGGCGCGTGGTGATCGTCGTCAACGACAACGGACGCTCCTACACGCCCACCGTCGGTGGCCTGGCGAACCGCCTCACGCAGATCCGCACCAACCCGCGCTACGAGCCGGCCCTGAGCGCCATCCGCGAGCGGATGACCACCGGCCCCAAGTTCGCCGAGGTCGCCTACGAGGCGCTCCACGCGATCAAGAAGGGCTTCAAGGACGTCCTCGCGCCGCAGGGCATGTTCGAGGACCTCGGCATCAAGTACCTCGGTCCGGTCGACGGTCACGACCGCCACGCGATGGAGCAGGCGCTCACGGCGGCCCGCAACTTCGGCGGTCCCGTGCTCGTCCACGCGATCACCACGAAGGGCCACGGCTACGACATCGCCGTCGCCAACGAGAACGACCAGATGCACCAGGCGACCCCGTTCGACCGCCTGACGGGCGAGGCCATCAGCATCGCGCCCGCGGGCTGGACCTCCGTCTTCCGCGACGAGATCGTGCGCATCGCCGACGACCGTCCCGACGTCGTGGGCATCACCGCGGCCATGCTGTACCCGACGGGGCTCGACGCCTTCGCCGACAAGTTCCCCGATCGCGTCCTCGACGTCGGCATCGCCGAGCAGCACGCCGTCACCAGCGCGGCCGGCATGGCGATGGGCGGCCTGCACCCGGTCGTCGCGGTGTACGCCACGTTCCTGAACCGCGCGTTCGACCAGGTCCTGATGGACGTGGCCCTGCACCGCCAGGGCGTCACTTTCGTGCTCGACCGCGCCGGCGTCACGGGTGACGACGGCGCCAGCCACAACGGCATGTGGGACCTCTCCCTCATGCAGCTCGTCCCCGGCCTGCACCTGGCCGCCCCGCGTGACGGCAGCCGACTGCGCGAGCTGCTGCGCGAGGCCGTCGAGATCGACGACGCGCCCAGCGTGGTGCGCTTCGCCAAGGGCCCCGTGGCCCCCGACCTCGAGGCCGTCGACCGCGTCGGCGGTGTCGATGTCCTGCACCGGTCCGACGACGCCCAGGTCCTCGTCGTCGGCGTCGGCACGATGGCCGCGATGGCGGTCGACGTGGCCCAGCGCCTCGAGCAGGAGGGCGTGGCCGCGACGGCGATCGACCCCCGCTGGATCAAGCCGCTGGACCCGGCCGTGCTCGACCTCGCCGCCGACCACCGTCTCGTGGTGACGATCGAGGACAACGGCCGCCAGGGCGGGGTGGGGTCCACGATCCTGCACGCCGTCAGCGACCGCGGCCTCGACGTGCCGGTGCGGATCCACGCCGTCGCGCAGGAGTTCCTCGACCACGCGAAGCGCGACGTGATCCTGCGCCGCCTCGGCCTGACCCCCGAGTCGATCACGCAGGACGCACTGGCCCGGCTCGGGGAATGTCCCGAGGGTGACCGGCGTTGACTCCGAAGTGGTTCTCA
The DNA here is from genome assembly GCF_054957925.1 of Aeromicrobium sp. JP4. Classification (NCBI taxonomy): domain Bacteria; kingdom Bacillati; phylum Actinomycetota; class Actinomycetes; order Propionibacteriales; family Nocardioidaceae; genus Aeromicrobium; species Aeromicrobium sp. JP4. Next base: position 672,385 of record NZ_CM143290.1, on the reverse strand, counting down.
CGACGACGTTCCGATGAATACGAGCGCGACCCGATCCCGCTGATCGTCGCCCTCGACGGCTTCCTGAGCGCGGGCTCCTCCTCGGTCCTCGCGGCCGAGCAGCTGCGCACCGACGGCGGCGAGGTGGTGCACGAGTTCGACCTCGACTCGATGCTCGACTACCGCGCCCGGCGGCCCCCGATCACGTTCCGGCGTGACCACTACGTCGACTACGTCGAGCCCGTCCTGCAGCTCACGCGTCACACCGACCGCGTCGGCACGCCGTACCTGCTGCTCGCCGGTCCCGAGCCCGACTTCGGCTGGGAGGCCTTCGCGGCCGAGACGATCGACGTCATCACCGAGCTGGGCGTCCCGCTCACGGTGGGCCTCGGTGGCGTGCCGATGGGCGTGCCGCACACGCGGCCGCCGCTGCTGACGATGCACGGCACCCGCCCCGAGCTGGTCGACCGGAAGAACTTCTGGAACGCCGAGGTCACGGTGCCGTCGTCCGCGCAGTCGCTGCTGGAGTTCCGGATGCGCGAGCACCGGCTCGACGCGATCGGCTACGTCGTGCACGTGCCGCACTACCTGGCGCAGATCGAGTACCCGACCGCCGCGATCGCCCTGCTGGAGGCCGTGGGCCTGCGCCTGGGCCTCGAGTTCGACCTCGAGGACCTCCGGGCCCGCCAGCCCGAGTCGATCACCGAGATCGAGCAGCAGATCGCCGAGCAGGACGGTGAGCAGGTGCTGGCCGGCCTGGAGGAGCAGTACGACATCTTCAGCCGCGGCGCGGCCGAGTCGCTGCTCGCCGACGACGCCAGCCTCCCGACCGGAGACGAGCTCGCGAGCCAGCTGGAGCAGTTCCTGGCCAGGCAGCGCAAGGACGATCAGGGCTGACCGAGCCTGGCGTGATCTCGATACACCGCCTCGCTTCGCTCGTCGGCACTCGATCACCGGAAGTTGTGACGACGGTTACGGCTGCGCCGTGCCGTCGTCGGCCCGGCGACGCCGGCCGACTTCGATAGGATCGCGATCGTGCCTGCCTCCGTGAACGAACTCGTCGACCTGCTGCAGATCGAACAGCTGGAGGTCAACCTCTTCCGCGGTGGTCAGCCCAAGGAGTCGCGCCTGCCGCGCGTCTTCGGCGGCCAGGTGGCCGGTCAGGCCGTGAGCGCGGCCCAGCACACCGTCACCGACGGGAAGCACCTGCACTCGCTGCACGCGTACTTCATCCTCGGCGGCGACCCGAGCATCCCGATCATCTACGACGTGGAGAGCGTGCGCGACGGCCGCTCCTTCGCCACGCGCCGGGTGTCGGCACGTCAGCACGGCGAGGTCATCTTCTACATGACCGCCTCGTTCCAGCGCGACGAGGAGGGCTGGGACCACCAGGACGTCCTGCCGCCCACGCCGGGCCCCGAGGAGGCCACCTCGATGCTCGACCTGGTGAAGTACATCAGCCCGGACGGCGCCGAGCAGTGGAAGCGCGAGTGGGGCGGGTTCGACATGCGCTACGTCGGGGACCCGCGGCCCGAGGACGACCCCTCCCGCCCGTACGTCCCCGTCGTGCAGCGCATGTGGTTCCGCGCGAGCGACGCTCTGCCGGACGATCCCGAGCTGCACCGCGCCGCGTTCACCTACTACAGCGACTTCAGCCTGCTGGGCGCCGCCCTGGTGCCGCACGGCCTCGTGATCAGCTCTCCGAAGGTGCAGCCGGCCTCCCTCGACCACGTGGTCTGGTTCCACCGGCCGTTCCGGGTGGACGAGTGGCTGCTCTACGACCAGACGTCGCCGTCGGCCTCCGGTGCCCGCGGCCTCAGCACGGCCCGCGTGTTCACCCAGGACGGCACGCTCGTCGCCACGGTCGCGCAGGAGGGCCTCATCCGCCCGGCCAAGCCCCGCGACGAGCGCTGACGAGACGAAAGGGCCCGCCACACAGCACGTGTGGCGGGCCCTTTCGTTCGCTCAGGCGGGCGTGATGCGCCCCACGAGGTGGGGAGCTGCCGAGCGGGCGTCGCGGACGCCGAACGTCGTCACGGCGCCCTCGGCCTCGGTGCCGAACACGACGGTGGCGGGCAGCAGGACCGGCTTCTTGAACTCGACGTCCACCGTGTAGGCGTCGGGCAGCCGGTTCTGCAGCGCGGCGAGGCTGTGCGCCTTCGTCCACATGCCGTGCGCGATCTGGCGCGGGAAGCCGAACGCCTTGGCCGTCCACGGGTAGAGGTGGATCGGGTTCCGGTCGCCCGACACGGCGCCGTAGCGACGTCCGAGGTTGCCACCGAGCTTCCAGTGGACGACTCCCTCGGGAGCGTCCACGCCCGCCAGCGGGGGCACTGCGGGCTCGTCGCCGCCCTTGCTGCTGCGGAACAGGACCGTCATGGTCTCGTCCCACACCAGCTCGCCCGCCACGTGGGCCTCGCTGACCAGCGAGATGAGGCGTCCCTTCGGGTGCGGGTCGTCCGCCGTGGCCCGCAGCGAGAGGTCGTAGATCTCCTCGCGACCGATCGGCCGGTGCTGGGTGATGCGGTTGCGCAGGTGCACCGCGCCCATGGGCGGGAACGGGAACGCCGTGTCCGTCATGAGGCTCAGGTGCAGCGTGTGCGCCGCGATGTGCGGGTACGTGGCCGGGAGGGTCTCGGCGCGGGCGAACCCGCACACCTCGTTGTATCGGTCGAGGTGCGCCAGGTCGGTGGCCACCCGCGTGCGCCGCAGGGTGACGTCGGGCAGGCCGCCGCGCTCGTGCTTGATGCCGGGCAGGCCGCCGACGACCGGGATCGCCGGCAGCGCCGCCTTGAGCATCAGCGGCAGGCCCGCGGGCGCCTTGTCGAAGGTGCGCGTGGTCACGTCAGGCACCGAGGAAGCCCTGGCCGCAGACCCGCACGACGTTGCCCGAGATCGCCGACGAGCCGGGGTGGCAGTACCAGGCGATCGCCTCGGCGACGTCGACCGGCTGGCCGCCCTGCGACAGCGAGCTGAGGCGGCGTCCGGCCTCGCGGATGCCCAGCGGCATCGTCTGGACCATGTCGGTCTCGATGAAGCCCGGGGCGATCGCGTTGACCGTGATGCCGTCGCCGGCGACCCGGGGCGCCAGCGCCTGGACGAAGCCGATGACGCCGGCCTTGGCCGTGCCGTAGTTCGTCTGGCCGTTGTTCCCGGCAATGCCCGCGATCGACGAGATGCCGATGACGCGGCCACCGGGGCGGATGAGCTTCTGCTCGAGCAGGTGGGCCGTGATGCGCTCCGGCGCGCCGACGCTGATGTCGACGACCTTCGCCCAGTTCTCGGCCTTCATGTTCCTGAGCCGCTTGTCGCGGGTGATGCCGGCGTTGTGGACCACGAAGTCGACGCCGTCGCCCAGGCCCGCGGCGATCGTCTCGGGCGCGTCGTCGGCGGTGATGTCGCAGACGATCGAGGAGCCGCCCAGCTCGGCCATGAGGGCGTCGAGGTCCTCCTGCAGCGGCGGGACGTCGAGGCCGATGATGGTGGCGCCGTCGCGGTGAAGCGTGCGCGCCATCGCTGCGCCCAGGCCGCGGGAGGCACCCGTGACGAGGGCGACCTTGCCGGCGAGCGGACGCGTCGGATCGGCGGGGGAGTCGGCCTCCGCGAGGTCGGTGGTGCCCAGGCGGACGACCTGGCCGTCGACGAACGCCGACTTGGCCGAGAGCAGGAACTGCAGGGTCGAGCCCACGGCGTCCTTGGACTCGGGCGTCACGTACACGAGGTTGGCGGTGCTGCCGTTCGCGCCGACCTCCTTGCCGAGCGAGCGGACGAAGCCCTCCAGGCCGCGCTGCGCGATGGCGGCGCCGACAGTCTCGGCGCGCTCGGGCAGCAGGCCGATCACGACGATCTTGGCGCTGCCGGCGAGGCTACGCAGGACCGGCGTGAAGAACTCCTGGAGGGTCACGGTGCCGGCGGCCGAGTCGATCCCGGAGGCGTCGAGCACGAGGCCCTTGTAGCGGCGACCCTCGGCCCGCACGGTGGTGGTGTCGATGCCGGCGCCCTTGAGCAGCCCGGGCAGTGAACCCACGACGAGGCCCTCTCCGCCGATCAGGACGGGACCGTCGACCAGCGCACCGCCTCGGTAGCGCTCCAGCTCCGGAGGGTTCGGCAGGCCCAGGTTCTTCACCAGGAACTGACCGATCGGGTTCTGGATCATCGACTTGTAACGGTCGCTCATCGCAGGATGTGTCCTATCTCTCGGATCTCTCGGATACCATCGGTATCTGAACGCGTTAAGGTGACTCTAGCCTGCACGGCAGCGCCACGGCAAAGGAAAGCGACGTAGGTCGCAGACGAAAGGTTCCGCATGGCTGACAAGCCCTCCACGAAGACCGCGAAGGCCACCAAGGCCGCCTCCCAGGACGCCGCCACCATCCGTCGCGTCGCCGTCATCGGCGGCAACCGCATCCCGTTCGCGCGCTCGAACTCGGTTTACTCGGGCGTCTCCAACCAGGAGATGCTCACGGCCGCGCTCGACGGGCTCGTCGACCGCTTCGGCCTCGAGGGAGAGCGGGCCGGCGAGGTCGTCGCCGGTGCCGTCCTGAAGCACGCGCGCGACTTCAACCTCACGCGTGAGGTCGTCCTCGGCTCCAAGCTCTCGCCCGCCACGCCCGCCACCGACATCCAGCAGGCCTGCGGCACCGGCCTGCAGGCGGCGTTCCAGGTCGCGAACAAGATCGCGCTTGGCAAGATCGAGTTCGGCATCGCCGGCGGCACCGACACCACGTCCGACGCCCCGCTGGCCGTCAACGACAAGCTGCGCAAGATCCTGCTGCAGGCCAACCAGGCCAACGCCAAGGGCGACAAGAAGGCACTGGTCAAGCTGCTCACCAAGATCCGCCCGAGCTACCTGGCCCCAGACCAGCCGCGCAACGCCGAGCCGCGCACCGGCCTGTCGATGGGCGACCACCAGGCGCTCACCACGCACGAGTGGGGCATCACCCGCGAGGCGCAGGACGAGCTGGCCGCCCGCTCGCACCAGAACCTCGCCGCCGCGTGGGAATCGGGCTGGCAGGACGACCTCGTCTCGCCGTTCAACGGCGTGGAGCGCGACAACCACCTGCGCCCCGACTCCACGGTCGAGAAGCTGGCCAAGCTCAAGCCGGTCTTCGGCAAGCAGCTCGGCGACGCCGCCACGATGACCGCCGGCAACTCCACGCCGCTGTCCGACGGCGCCTCGGTGGCGCTGCTGGCCTCGGAGGAGGAGGCCGCGCGTCGCGGCTGGGACGTGAAGGCGTTCCTCGTCGACTACGAGACGGCCGCGGTCGACTACGTCAACGGCGGCGAGGGCCTGCTGATGGCTCCGGCCTACGCGGTGCCGCGGATGCTCGAGCGCAACGGCCTGACCCTGCAGGACTTCGACTTCTACGAGATCCACGAGGCGTTCGCCGGCCAAGTGCTTTCCACGCTCGCGGCGTGGGAGGACGCGGACTTCTGCAAGCACCGCCTCGGCCTCGACAGCCCGCTGGGCTCGATCGACCGCAGCAAGCTCAACGTGAAGGGCTCGTCGCTCGCCGCGGCGCACCCGTTCGCGGCCACGGGCGGGCGCATCATCGCCAACCTCGCCAAGCTGCTGGAGGAGAAGGGCTCGGGTCGCGGCCTGATCTCAATCTGCGCCGCCGGCGGCCAGGGCGTCGTGGCGATCCTCGAGCGCTGACGCGACGGACGAACGAAGCGGGGCCGGTGGCATCAGCCACCGGCCCCGCTTCGTGTGCGTCGTTGGGGGAGTGTCAGTCCTGGATCTCGACGATGGCGCGCACCGAGCGCTTCGCGAGGTCGAGCACCTCGGTCGTGGGCAGGTGCTCCATCGTCGGCAGGCCCGAGTTCAGCTCGCGGATCGAGCGCTGGAACGTGACGAGGTTCAGGATGCCCAGACCCTGCGTGTACATGATGTTCGCGACGAGCTCGGGGTCCTTGACGTCGAAGTCGCCGCTGGCGTTGCCGGCCAGGATGGCCGAGGTGATGTGGTCGAAGCAGCGGTTGATCGCGGCGCCCAGCTCGGTGAGGCGGTCGAGGCTGATCTGCTCGAGCAGCTCGGAGCCGCGGTGGCGCAGCAGCGACTGCGCGCAGTCGACGAACGCGGGGTACTCGCTGCCGTAGGAGAGGAACTCGACGGTGATCGTGTCGATCCGCTCGATGGGGCTCAACCGGGAGTCGTCGGACTTGGCCAGACGGGTCTCGAGCTGATTGAGGTAGTCCACCAGCGTCATCGCGAAGAGCTCTTCCTTCGTGGTGAAGTGGCGGTAGATGATCGCGCGGTTGATGCCGACGGCCCGGGCGATGTCCTCGATCTGCGCGTCCCGCATTCGACGTTCGTCGAACAGGGCGCGGGTCGCATCGAGGATCTCGCGCGTGCGTTGCGCCCTGCGCTCGACGATGGCCATACCGACGACCTTATCGGCTCCGTCCGCGAAAGTGACGTCCGGCACCGCGCGCGCGTCAAGGCGATGTGACGCACAGCACGTAGGGTGTGCAGCATGGCGAAGTTGGACATACGTACCAAGCAGTGTGTCGTGACCGGTGCAGCCGGCGGGATCGGAGCCGCCACGGCGCTCGCGCTGGCTCGCGCCGGTGCGCGTCTGGTGCTCACGGACCTGGACCCGGTGGGGCTCGAGCGCACGGTGGAGCAGGTCAGGGCATCTCGGGGCCAGGTCGTGCTCAGCCGTGCGGTCGACCTCACCGACGCCGACGCGGTCCGACGCTTCGCCGCTGACGTGCGGGAGGAGGTGGGATCGCCCGACGTGCTGCTGAACATCGCCGGCATCTCGATCTGGGGCACGATCGACCGGCTCCAGGAGGAGCACTGGCGCCGGCTCCTCGACGTGAACCTCATGGGGCCCGTCCACGTCATGTCGTCCTTCCTGCCCGGGATGATCGAGGCGGGCCGCGGAGGTCACGTGGTCAACGTCTCGAGCGCCGCGGGGATCTTCGGGCTTCCGTGGCACGCGGCCTACAGCGCCAGCAAGTTCGGGCTCCGTGGCGTCTCGGAGGTGCTGCGGTTCGACCTGCGGCGGCACGGGATCGGCGTGAGCCTCGTCTGCCCCGGGGCGGTCGCGACACCGCTGGTGCGCGATCTCGAGGTCGTGGGCGTCGACCGCTCCGCGCCGTCGTTCCAGGCGATCGAGCACCGGTTCCTCCGCCACGCGATCAGCCCCGAGGCCGCGGCGGACGCCATCGTCAAGGGCCTCGAGCGACGGCGCTACTGGGTCTACACGTCACGCGACATCCGGCTCGGTCACTACGCCCAGCGCTGGTTCCCCTGGGGGTACGGACTGGCGATGCGGTACCTCAACCGGATGCTGACGCGCGCCGAGGCCCGGGCGATGAGCGGAGGGAGGCGATGAGGGCGCCGCGCGTCACCCCCGGCGGGCGCCGGCAGCTCGGGCCGGTGAACCACCTGCTCGGCCGTCTGCTGTCCCGCGGTGCGGGCGTCAGGAACGCCCACCTGTTCACCACGCTCGGCCGCAACCGCGGCCTGTTCCGCGCGTGGCTGCTCTACTCCGGTGCGCTGATGCTGCGCGGACGGCTGCCGCGCCGGGAGACCGAGCTGGTGATCCTGCGGGTCGCCCACCGGTGCGACAGCGAGTACGAGCGGCAGCACCACGTGCGGCTCGGTGCCAGGGCCGGCCTCGGGCGCGACGAGATGGAGCGGGTGCGTGCCGACGACCTCGCCGGGTGGAAGCCGTCGGACGAGGTGCTGCTCGCGGCCACCGACCGGCTGCTGACCGAGGACGACGTCGACGACGCGACGTGGCGGCGCCTGCGCGCCTACTGGGACGAGGCGCAGGCGATCGAGCTGTGCCTGCTCGTGGGCCAGTACCGCGGCCTCGCCACCACGATCCGCACGCTCGGCATCGCCCCCGACCGCTCGACGGACTGACGACCGTCGTCGTACGGTCGGACCACCGAGACGGGGAGGTCAGATGCACGACGTGACGTACTCGATGGGCCTGTCGCTCGACGGCTACATCGTCGGGCCGGACGGGGGATTCGACTGGGGCGCGCCGGAGGAGCAGATCAGCGACGTCATGGAGATCTCGATGGACGAGATCCAGGGCGTCTCCACCCACCTCATGGGCCGGCGGATCTACGAGACGATGCTCTACTGGGAGACCGCCGCCGAGGACCCGGACCTGGGGGACCAGGAGCGCCGCTGGACGGAGCTGTGGAACCCGTTGCCCAAGGTCGTGTTCTCGCGCACGCTCACCGAGGTGGAGGGCGCGGCGCGGCTGGCCACCGGCACGCTGCAGGAGGAGATCGAGCGGCTCAGGGCCGAGCCCGGCGACGGCGACATCGCGATCGCCGGGGCCACGCTGGCGGCGCAGGCCGCCGACCTCGGCCTCATCGACGAGTACCGCCTGCGGGTCAGCCCGGTGCTGGTGGGCGGCGGCATCCCCTACTTCACGCGCGGTCGTCAGCACGTCGACCTCGAGCTCGTCGAGAGCCGGGAGTGCGCCGCGGGGCTGATGTACCTGCGGTACCGCGTCCGGCGGTGATCACCCCGCGGGTCCTTCCGCGCGATTCTGTCGGTGTCCGCCCGTAGGCTCGAAGGCATGAGACCCGTCTCCGAACTCACGCGGCAGGTGGCACCGTTCGAGGTCGTCTCCGACTACCAGCCCGCCGGCGACCAGCCGGCCGCGATCGCCGAGATCACCCAGCGCATCCAGGGTGGCACCGACGACGTCGTGCTGATGGGTGCCACCGGCACCGGCAAGACGGCCACCACCGCCTGGCTCGCCGAGCAGCTGCAGCGCCCGATGCTCGTGATGCTGCCGAACAAGACCCTCGCCGCGCAGTTCGCCAACGAGCTGCGCGAGCTGCTGCCGAACAACGCCGTCGAGTACTTCGTCTCGTACTACGACTACTACCAGCCCGAGGCGTACATCGCGCAGAGCGACACCTACATCGAGAAGGACTCCTCGATCAACGAGGAGGTCGAGCGGCTGCGCCACTCGGCCACGTGGTCGCTGCTCACGCGGCGTGACGTCATCGTGGTGGCCACCGTGTCGTGCATCTACGGCCTCGGCTCGGCGCAGGAGTACCTGAACCGGATGATCGGGTTCAAGGTCGGCGACGAGATGGGCCGCGACCACCTGCTGCGCACGCTCGTGCAGGCGCAGTACGTCCGCAACGACGTCAGCGCCACGCGCGGCACCTTCCGCGTCAAGGGCGACACCGTCGAGATCTTCCCCGTCTACCAGGAGATGGCGGTGCGGGTGGAGTTCTTCGGCGACGAGATCGAGCGGCTGATGACCCTGCACCCGCTCACCGGCGAGGTGCTCAGCGACGACCAGGAGCTCTTCGTCGGCGCGGCCACCCACTACGCGGCCGGCCCCGAGATCATGGTGCGCGCGATCGAGCGCATCAAGGCCGAGCTGGAGGAGCGGCTCGCGGTGCTCGAGCGCGAGAACAAGCTGCTCGAGGCCCAGCGACTGCGCATGCGCACCACGTACGACCTCGAGATGATGGAGCAGGTCGGCACCTGCTCGGGCATCGAGAACTACTCGCTGCACATGGACGGACGGCCGCCGGGATCGGCGCCGAACTGCCTGCTCGACTACTTCCCGAAGGACTTCGTCCTCGTCGTCGACGAGTCCCACGTCACGATCCCGCAGATCGGCGCGATGTACGAGGGCGACATGAGCCGCAAGCGCTCGCTCGTCGAGCACGGCTTCCGGCTGCCCAGTGCGATGGACAACCGGCCGCTCAAGTGGCCCGAGTTCCTCCAGCGGATCGGCCAGACCGTCTACCTCTCGGCCACGCCGGGCGACTACGAGATGAACAAGGTCGAGGGTGACGTCGTCGAGCAGGTCATCCGCCCCACCGGCCTGATCGACCCCGAGGTCGTCGTCAAGCCGACGAAGGGCCAGATCGACGACCTCATCGGCGAGATCAACGACCGCGTCGCCAAGAACGAGCGCGTCCTGGTCACCACGCTGACCAAGAAGATGTCCGAGGACCTCACCGACTACCTGCTGGAGGCGGGCATCCGCACGCGCTACCTGCACAGCGAGGTCGACACGCTGCGCCGCGTCGAGCTGCTGCGCGAGCTCCGGATGGGGGAGTACGACGTCCTCGTCGGCATCAACCTGCTGCGTGAGGGCCTCGACCTGCCCGAGGTCAGCCTCGTGGCGATCCTCGACGCCGACAAGGAGGGCTTCCTGCGCTCGGGTCGCTCGCTGATCCAGACGATCGGCCGCGCGGCGCGCAACGTCTCCGGTCAGGTGATCATGTACGCCGACCGCATCACCGACTCGATGGAGAAGGCGATCGACGAGACGAACCGTCGCCGGGCCAAGCAGGTCGCCTACAACACCGAGCGCGGCATCGATCCGCAGCCGCTGCGCAAGAAGATCGGCGACATCACCGACATGCTCGCCCGCGAGGACGAGGACACCCGAGCCCTGCTCGCCGCCACGGGCGACCACAAGCGCAAGGGCGCAGCCGTCCCGCTGGGCCAGCACACGAAGGGTCTCGCCGACCTGCCCTCGGGCGAGCTGGCGTCGCTCATCGACCAGCTCTCCCAGCAGATGCACCAGGCCGCGGCCGACCTGCAGTTCGAGGTCGCGGCGCGCCTGCGCGACGAGATCGGCGAGCTCAAGCGGGAGCTGCGCGGAATGATGAGCGCCGGCACCTGAGTTGGCGCCGGCTTCGCGGCGCTGTCAGACTGGTCCGCGGAGGGGAGTATTCCCATCACCGGCGTGTCGTCAGCACGGGGGTCATCGTCGACCACCCCGGGGCGCCGGACCGGCCACATCTGCATTCCGGTGGAAGAGACCTCCGAGTCCTTGATGACCCGGAGAGAGAAGCAGAGGAACGCCTGTGAACGTCAGCACGCTCGAGTGGGGTGTCACCATCGCGGTGACGATCGCCATCCTGCTGTTCGACATCGTCGTGATCGCCCGCAAGCCGCACGAGCCCACCACGAAGGAGTGCGCGCTCTACCTGTCGTTCTACATTGGCCTGGCCATCGCGTTCGGCGCGTGGGTCTGGGGCTTCCACGGCAGTCAGTACGGCGTGGAGTTCTACGCCGGCTGGCTCACCGAGTACAGCCTGTCGATCGACAACCTGTTCATCTTCATCATCATCATGAGCAGCTTCGCCGTCCCGCGGAAGTACCAGCAGGAGGCGCTGCTCGTCGGCATCATCCTGGCGCTGATCTTCCGCGGCATCTTCATCGCGCTCGGCGCGGTGGCGATCAACGAGTTCTCGTGGGTCTTCTACATCTTCGGCGCCTTCCTGCTCTACACGGCGGTCAAACTGGCGAAGAACGACGACGAGGACGAGGACGTCGAGAACGCCGTCGTCCGGTTCGCCCGCAAGCGCTTCAACATGAGCGACCAGTGGGACGGCCTCAAGCTGGTCGTCCGCGAGAACGGCCGTCGTGCGATCACGCCGATGGCGCTGGTCATCATCGCGCTCGGCACCACCGACATCCTGTTCGCGCTCGACTCGATCCCGGCGATCTTCGGCCTCACGCAGGAGCCGTACATCGTCTTCACCGCGAACGTCTTCGCGCTGATGGGCCTGCGCCAGCTGTACTTCCTGCTCGGCGACCTGCTGCAGCGTCTGGTGTTCCTGTCCTACGGCCTGGCGTTCCTGCTGTTCTACATCGGCATCAAGCTCGTCCTGCACGCGCTGCACGAGAACGAGCTGCCGTTCATCAACGGCGGTGAGCCGGTGCACCACATCGGCCCGATCCCGATCCCCGAGGTGCCCACCCTGCTGAGCCTGGGCGTCATCATCGCGACGCTCACGATCACGGCCGTGGCCAGCCTCTGGTACTCCAACAAGTACCCCGACCGGGTGGGCGGCGGCCACTGACACCGAGCGGCTGGGGTCAGGGGATGTCGTGCGGCGGAAGGTCGTCCGGCGCCCCGACCTCCAGCCGCTCGCCCCGGCGACGGCTGAGGAAGTACATCGGCACCGACAGCACCAGGCCGATCACCAGCAGGATCCCCGCGATCTCGTACTGCTCACCCGGCCGGCCCGACAGCGGCGTCACAAGGTAGACGCACGTCACGATGCCGAGCACCGCGATCGGCGCCCGGGTCGAGAAGTGGGAGTGCTCCACGGTGTCCTTGCGCAGCACCAGCACGGCGGTGTTGACGACGGCGAAGACGGCCAGCAGCAGCAGGCTCGTCGTGCCGCCGAGGATGGCGACCGCCTCGGTGCTGGCGTTCGAGACGTAGGCGATCAGGCCCAGCGCCAGGCCGGTGGTCAGGGCGATCGACGCCCAGGGCGTCTGGCGCTTGCTGATCTTCGACAGGCTCCGGGGGATGATGCCCTGCTTCGCCATGCCGTACAGCAGCCGGCTGGCCATCAGCATGTTGATCAGGGCCGAGTTCGCGACGGCGAACATCGAGATGAACGGCAGGATCTGGTCGATCGGGACGCCGGGCGCGCCCTGCTCGACCACGGTGACCAGCGGGGTGTCGTTCCCGGCGAGCTCCCCGATGGGCACGATCGCCACCGCGCAGATCGACACGAGGATGTAGATCACGCCGGTGACTCCCAGGCCGGTCAGCATGATCTTGGGGAAGATGCGGTTCGGCTCGTGGCACTCCTCGGCCATGTTGACGGCGTCCTCGAAGCCGACCATCGCGAAGAACGCCAGCGAGGTGGCGGTGGTAGCCGCGAGGAACACGTTCTTGTCGTCGGGTGTCTCGAACGCGACGACAGCACCCCAGTCGGCGTTGCCGCCCGCGATCGCCCAGAGGCCCACCATGATCACCAGGAGCAGGCCCGAGAGCTCGATGAGCGTCAGCACGACGTTGGTCTTCACGCCCTCGCTCACGCCACGCAGGTTGATGGCCGCGATCAGGAACATGAATCCGAGCGCGATGAGCATGATCTCGAAGTTCGACGCCTCCCAGTCGAAGCCCACGGCGAGGTTCGCCGCGAACGCGCGTGCCGCGGTGGAGGCGGACGTGATGCCCGAGCACATCACGGTGAAGGCCACCATGAACGTGAACAGGTGGATGCCGAAGGCCTTGTGCACGTACAGCGCGGCACCGGCGGCCTGCGGGTACTTCGTCACCAGCTCGAGGTAGGAGAGCGCCGTCAGCAGCGCCACGCCGAAGGCGACGAGGAACGGCAGCCACGCGGCGCCGCCCACCTCCGCCGCGACCTGCCCGGTCAGGGCGTAGACGCCCGTACCGAGGATGTCCCCGACGATGAACAACAGCAGGAGCTTGGGTCCGAGGACCCGCCTGAGCTCGGTGGGCTGATCGGTGCTGGTCGCCATGGCTCCCCCTCGTAGGTTGCCTACACCTTCGTCCCACGCGCCCGAAACGGCAACCGCGCACGGTTCGTGAGGTGGGACCGATATCGTGTGCGGGTGAGATTGATGCGGAGAATCCGCGCGAAGGTGGTGTCGTCGCTGGCACGGCGGCACGTCGCCAAGCGCGGCATCGACCTCGCGAGCTTCTCCTTCATCCCCGAGGCCACGAAGGCCCCGCTGCAGCGGGTCGGTCTCGACCCGGTGCCCGAGATGGCCCGCATCCGGCACGAGGAGCCGCTGCACCGGCTCGACCTGCCGTTCGACTTCACCGCCTACCTGGTCACGGGATATGAGCAGTCGCGCCAGGTGATGACGGCCCGCGACACGTACTCCACCGACATCCGTCACCTGTTCTCCGGCGACGGACCCGCGACGTCGGACGACATCGGGGGACTGGGATTCACCGACCCGCCCGTGCACACCCGGCTGCGCAAGATCATCACGCCGGAGTTCACGATGCGCCGGCTGGCCCGCCTGGAGCCGATGATCGAGCAGATCGTCGACCGGGCGCTCGACGACCTCGAGGCGGCCGGCCCCCACGCCGACCTTGCGAAGACCTTCGCGTTCCCGATCCCGTTCAACACGATCTGCGCGCTGCTGGGTCTGGACTACGAGGACACGCAGGCCTTCTCGAAGCTGGGCAGCGCCCGCTTCGACGCGACCAACGGGGGAGCGGCGGCCTTCGGCGCGGTCTCCGAGCAGCGCGAGTTCCTCTTCGACGCGGTCGCTCGCCAGCGCAAGGAGCCCGGACCCGGGCTCATCGGCCAGATCATCCGCGACGAGGGCGAGCTGATCAGCGACCGCGACCTCGCGGGACTCGCCGACGGCGTGTTCACCGGTGGCTACGAGACCACCGCAGGGATGATCGCGCTCAGCACCATCATGCTCTCGCGGGACCGGGCCTACGCCGATCTCGTGCGATCGGGCAACCGCGAGACCCTCGACCGGGTCATCGAGGAGCTGCTGCGCTACTTCTCCGTCGTGCAGGTCGCGTTCCCACGCTTTGCGAAGCAGGACATGGACCTGTTCGGGACGAAGGTGAAGGCCGGCGACGTCCTGCTGGTCTCCCTGAGCAGCGCCAACCGCGACGAGTCCAGCGCCGGCGCGGGCGCCGACGCCTTCGACCCGCTCCGGATCCCCACGAGCGGCCACCTGGCGTTCGGCCACGGCATCCACCGGTGCATCGGCGCCGAGCTGGCCCGCATGGAGCTGCGCATCGCATTGCCGAAGCTGCTGCGCCGCTTCCCGGACCTCAGCCTGGCCGTCCCCGAGTCCGAGCTGGAGTTCCGCCAGCTCAGCTTCGTCTTCGGGATCGAGTCGCTCCCCGTCACGCTGGCCTAGCAGCCACGCGGGACGTCATACGGTGCGGTCGTCATGGCGACCGACTCGTATGACGCAAGCGGCTCAACCATGGCGGAGCAGCCGCAGGCTACCAACCGCGGGCGCGCCAGTCCGGCAGGCTCGGTCGCTCCGCGCCGAGGGTGGAGTCGTCGCCGTGGCCCGGGTAGAACCACGTGTCGTCGTCGAACCGGGCGAACAGCTTGGACTCGACCTCGCCGCACAGTCGCATGAAGTCGTCGGGCGACCACGTGCGGCCGACGCCGCCGGGGAACAGGGAGTCGCCGGTGAACAGGTGGGTGACACCGTCGGGGTCGTCGTACACCAGCACGATGGAGCCGGGCGTGTGCCCGACGACCTCGATCACCTCGAGCTCGCACGAGCCAACCCGCACCCGAGCGCCCGTGCGGACCCGGACGTCGACCTCGACCGGCAGCTCGTCCGCGTCGTCCTCGCCCGCGACGGTCTCGGCGCCCGTGGCAGCCACGACCTCCGCGAGCGCCTGCCAGTGGTCGGCGTGCCGGTGGGTCGTGATGACGCGCGCCAGGCCCCGATCGCCGACCAGCTCCAGGAGCCGCCCGGCCTCGTCGGCGGCGTCGATCAGCACCTGCTCGCCGGTGAGCGCGCAGCGCAGCAGGTAGGCGTTGTTGGCCATCGGTCCCACGGCGATCTTCGTGATCACCAGGTCGCCGGCCTCGCGGGTGTCGGGCGCGCCGCCGACCGTGACCTCTCCCGTGTACGTCATGGCCTCGACCCTACTCGTCGGGAGGTTTCTGTCAGGGCACCTCAGTACGCTGGACAGGTGAACGATCGTCTCGTGGTGAGGGGTGCGCGCGAGCACAACCTCAAGGATGTCTCCGTCGACCTGCCCCGTGACTCACTCATCGTGTTCACGGGCCTGTCGGGCTCGGGCAAGTCGTCCCTGGCGTTCGACACCATCTTCGCCGAGGGCCAGCGCCGCTACGTCGAGTCGCTCTCGGCGTACGCCCGCCAGTTCCTGGGCCAGATGGACAAGCCGGACGTCGACTTCATCGAGGGCCTGTCGCCCGCGGTGTCGATCGACCAGAAGTCCACCTCGCGCAACCCGCGGTCCACCGTCGGCACGATCACCGAGGTCTACGACTACCTCCGCCTGCTCTACGCGCGCGCCGGCCGGCCCCACTGCCCCACGTGCGGCGAGCCCATCGCCCGCCAGACGCCGCAGCAGATCGTCGACCGCATCCAGGACGACGAGGAGGGCACCCGCTTCCAGGTCCTCGCCCCGGTGATCCGCGGCCGCAAGGGCGAGTACCTCGAGCTCTTCCGCCAGCTCCAGCAGTCCGGCTTCAGCCGCGCGATCGTCGACGGCGAGATGATCATGCTCGCCGACGAGCCGCCCAAGCTGGCGAAGCAGAAGAAGCACACGATCGAGGTCGTCGTCGACCGCCTCACGGTCAAGCCCTCGTCCAAGCAGCGCCTCACCGAGTCCGTCGAGACGGCCCTCGGCCTGGCCGACGGCATCGTGATCATCGACTACGTCAGCCTCGACGAGAAGGACCCGGCGCGCCGTCGCCGCTTCTCCGAGCGCCTCGCGTGCCCCAACGACCACCCGCTGCAGGTCGACGAGCTCGAGCCGCGCTCGTTCTCCTTCAACGCCCCCTACGGCGCGTGCCCCGAGTGCCACGGCCTCGGCTCGCGCAAGGAGGTCGACGCCGAGCTACTGGTCCCCGACCCCGAGAAGACCCTCGCCGAAGGCGCGATCACGGCGTGGACCTACACCCAGGTCTCCGACTACTTCCTGCGCCTCATGCGCTCGCTCGGCGACGAGCTCGGCTTCGACGTCGACACCAAGTGGGCCGACCTGAAGCCCGAGTTCCAGGACGCGCTGCTGAACGGGCACTCCACGAAGGTGCACGTCCAGTACAAGAACCGCTACGGCCGCCAGCGGTCGTACTGGGCCGAGTTCGAGGGCGCGAAGGCGTTCGTCGAGCGCCGCCACGCCGAGACCGACTCCGACACGAGCCGCGACCGGCTCGAGGGATTCATGCGCGAGGTCCCGTGCCCCGCGTGCGGCGGCACCCGCCTCAAGCCCGTGATCCTGGCCGTCACGCTCGAGTCCGAGCGCTTCGGCGCCAAGAACATCGCCGAGCTCTGCCACCAGTCGATCGCCGAGGCGGCCGACTTCCTGCAGGACCTGGTGATGAGCGATCGCGAGCGCCAGATCGGCGAGCGCGTGCTCAAGGAGATCCACGAGCGCCTGCGGTTCCTGCTCGACGTCGGTCTCGACTACCTGGCGCTGGATCGCGCCGCCGGCTCGCTGTCGGGCGGCGAGGCCCAGCGCATCCGGCTCGCCACCCAGATCGGCGCCGGCCTCGTCGGTGTCCTCTACGTGCTCGACGAGCCGTCGATCGGCCTGCACCAGCGCGACAACCACCGCCTCATCGAGACGCTCGTGCGCCTCAAGAACCTGGGCAACACGCTGATCGTCGTCGAGCACGACGAGGACACCGTGCGCGCCGCGGACTGGGTCGTCGACATCGGCCCCGGTGCGGGCGAGCACGGCGGCCAGGTCATCGTGTCCGGCCCCGTCGAGGACCTGCTCAACAGTCCCGACTCGCTCACCGGCGCCTACCTGTCGGGTCGCCAGTCGATCCCCGTTCCCGAGGTCCGTCGTCCCCGCGACAAGGGCCGCCAGCTCGTCGTGAAGGGCGCCCGCGAGAACAACCTCAAGAACGTCGACGTGGCCTTCCCGCTCGGCCAGCTCGTCTCGGTCACGGGCGTCTCCGGCTCGGGCAAGTCCACGCTGGTGAACGACATCCTCTACACGTCGCTCGCCCGCCAGATCTACAAGGCGCGCACGATCCCGGGCCGCCACCGCACCATCGAGGGCACCGACCAGGTCGACAAGGTCATCCACGTCGACCAGTCCCCGATCGGCCGCACCCCGCGGTCCAACCCGGCCACCTACACCGGCGTCTTCGACCACGTCCGCAAGCTGTTCGCGCAGACGCCTGAGGCGAAGATGCGTGGCTACCAGCAGGGCCGCTTCTCGTTCAACATCAAGGGCGGTCGCTGCGAGGCCTGCCACGGCGACGGCACGATCAAGATCGAGATGAACTTCCTGCCCGACGTCTACGTGCCGTGCGAGGTCTGCCACGGCGCCCGCTACAACCGCGAGACGCTCGAGGTGCGCTACAAGGGCAAGACCATCGCTGAGGTGCTCGACATGCCCATCGAGGAGGGCGTCGAGTTCTTCGAGGCCATCCCCGCGATCGCTCGCCACCTGCGCACCCTGGTCGACGTCGGCCTGGGCTACGTGCGCCTGGGTCAGCCCGCACCCACGCTGTCCGGCGGCGAGGCGCAGCGCGTGAAGCTGGCCTCCGAGCTGCAGAAGCGCTCCACCGGCCGCACCGTCTACGTCCTCGACGAGCCCACGACGGGCCTGCACTTCGAGGACATCCGCAAGCTCCTCATCGTGCTCCAGCGTCTCGTCGACACCGGGAACTCGGTCATCGTCATCGAGCACAACCTCGACGTCATCAAGGCCTCGGACTGGCTCATCGACATGGGCCCCGAGGGCGGAAGCGGCGGCGGCACGGTCGTCGCGCAGGGCACCCCCGAGGACGTGGCGGCACATCCCGACTCGCACACCGGCCGGTTCCTCAAGCCCCTCCTGTCATGAGCGGGCGGGGGAGCGACCGTGGCTGATCCGTCCACCTACCGGCCGCGGCCGGGAGAGATCCCGACGAGTCCGGGCGTCTACAAGTTTCGCGACGAGCAGGGACGGGTCATCTACGTCGGCAAGGCCAAGAGCCTGCGGC
The DNA here is from genome assembly GCF_054957925.1 of Aeromicrobium sp. JP4. Classification (NCBI taxonomy): domain Bacteria; kingdom Bacillati; phylum Actinomycetota; class Actinomycetes; order Propionibacteriales; family Nocardioidaceae; genus Aeromicrobium; species Aeromicrobium sp. JP4. The sequence continues at coordinate 653,986 of NZ_CM143290.1, read as the reverse complement.
CGCGCCTGAGCTCGTACTTCCAGGACCTCGGCAACCTGCACCCGCGCACGCACCAGATGGTCACCACCGCCGCGTCGGTGGAGTGGACCGTCGTCAACACCGAGGTCGAGGCGCTGGCGCTGGAGTACTCCTGGATCAAGGAGTACGACCCGCGGTTCAACGTCAAGTACCGCGACGACAAGTCCTACCCGTGGCTCGCCGTCACGGTGGGCGAGGAGATCCCGCGCGTCCTGGTGATGCGCGGAGCCCAGCGCAAGGGAGTCCGGTACTTCGGCCCCTACGGGCACGCCTGGGCGATCCGCGACACGGTCGACACCCTGCTCCGCGTGTTCCCGATGCGCTCGTGCAGCGCCGGAGTCTTCAAGCGAGCCAGGGCGGCGGGCCGGCCGTGCCTGCTCGGCGACATCGGGAAGTGCTCCGCGCCGTGCGTCGGGCGCGTCTCCCCGGAGGAGCACCGCGACATCGTCGACGACTTCCTCTCGTTCATGGGCGGCCAGACCGCCGGCTTCGAGCGGGGGATCGAGCAGCGCATGCGCGATGCCGCGGCGTCGCAGGAGTACGAGCTGGCCGCGAAGTACCGCGACGACCTGATGGCCATGCGCCGTGTCCTGGAGAAGCAGTCGGTCGTCCTGGGCGACGGTACCGACGCCGACGTCCTGGGCTTCGTCGACGACCCGCTCGAGGTCGCCGTCCAGATCTTCAACGTCCGCGGTGGTCGCATCCGGGGCCAGCGCGGGTGGGTCGCCGACAAGGGCGACGACGCCGGGCTGCCCGAGCTCGTGCAGAACGCCCTGATGACGCTGTACGCCGACGTCGTACCCTCGGCGATCCCGCGTGAGGTGCTCGTCCCGGCGCTGCCCGCCGACCACGAGGCGGTCGCCGAGCTGCTCACCGAGCGCCGCGGGGCGAAGGTCACGATCCGCGTCCCGCGTCGGGGCGACAAACGGGCGCTGCTCGACACCGTCGAGCAGAACGCGAAGCAGGCGATCGCCCGCCACAAGCTCAAGCGCTCGGGCGACCTCACCACCCGAAGCCGGGCCCTGGAGGAGATCCAGATGGCCCTCGACCTCCCGTCGCCGCCGCTGCGGATCGAGTGCTTCGACGTCTCGAACCTCCAGGGCACCGAGATCGTGGCGTCGATGGTGGTCTTCGAGGACGGCCTGCCGCGCAAGTCCGAGTACCGCCGCTTCACCGTGCGCCACGAGGGCCAGAGCGACGTCGCCGCGATGCACGAGGTCATCACGCGCCGGTTCGCCCATCACCTGCGTGCCCTGGAGCGCCAGGGCGACGCCGAGCCGGGAATCGATCCCGAGACGGGCAAGCCGCGCCGGTTCGCCTACGCGCCGTCACTCGTCGTGGTCGACGGCGGTCCGCCGCAGGTCGCCGCCGCGAAGCAGGCGATGGACGCGCTCGGCATCAAGGACGTCGCACTCTGCGGCCTGGCCAAGCGGCTCGAGGAGGTGTGGCTTCCCGATGACGAGGATCCCGTGATCCTGCCGCGCACCAGCGAGGGGCTCTACCTGCTGCAGCGCGTGCGCGACGAGGCGCACCGCTTCGCGATCACGCACCACCGCCAGCGGCGCAGCAAGTCGATGGTCGAGAGCCTGCTCGATCCGGTGCCCGGCCTCGGCGACAGCCGGCGCCGTGCGCTGATGAAGCACTTCGGCTCGCTCAAGAAGCTGCGCACCGCGACCGTGGAGGAAATCACGGTCGTGCCCGGGATCGGCCCCGCTACGGCAGAATCCATCGTGGCGGCGCTCCACGAGGGAGAACCGCCGGCGCCGGCCGTGAACATGGCCACCGGCGAGATCCTGGAGGACTGAGACCGACCATGACCAAGCTCACCGAGTTCGTCCTCGTCACCGGGATGACCGGCGCGGGCCGCAGCACCGCGGCCAAGGCGCTGGAGAAGCTGGGCTACTACGTGGTCGACAACCTGCCGCCGGGCATGCTCGACGAGCTGGTGTCCTCCGTCGACGCGGCTGAGGACATCGACCGGCTCGCGGTCGTGGTCGACTCCCGCTCCCGCACGTTCTTCTTCGGCCTGGTCGACGCGATCGAGTCGGTCCTGGACCTCGGCGTGAGGGTCCGCACGCTGTACCTCGAGGCCTCCGACGAGGTCCTCGTGCGGCGCCAGGAGGCGGCACGTCGGCCGCACCCGCTGAGCCGCCAGGGTCGCCTCATGGACGGCTTCGTGCGCGAGCGCGAGCTGCTGCGCACCATCCGTGGCCGTGCCGACATCGTCATCGACACCAGTCGTCTCAACGTCCACCAGCTGGCCCACCGGGTCCGGCAGGCCTTCGAGGTCGAGGACGAGCGCGGGCTCCACGTCACGATCGTGTCCTTCGGCTTCAAGTACGGCATCCCGATCGACGCCGACATGGTGGCCGACATGCGCTTCCTGCCCAACCCGTTCTGGGTCGACGAGCTGCGTCCCCTCAGCGGCCAGGACGCCGCGGTGGCCGAGTACGTGCACCGGCAGGAGCGCTCGCAGGAGTTCCTCGACCGCTACGTCGAGCTGCTCTCGATGATCACGAACGGGTTCCTGCAGGAGGACAAGCTGTTCCTCACCGTGGGGATCGGCTGCACCGGCGGCCGCCACCGCAGCGTGGCGATGTCCGAGGCGCTCGCCGACCGGCTGCGGGCCCGCGACGTCCGCACGCTCGTCGTCCACCGCGACCTGGGCCGCGAATGACGCAGGCGCGGTCCGGGGGCCCCGCCGTCGTCGCCCTCGGTGGCGGGCACGGCCTGGCCGCCACGCTGTCGGCCCTGCGCCAGGTCACCACCCGACTCACGGGCATCGTCACGGTCGCCGACAACGGCGGCTCGTCCGGCCGTCTGCGCACCGAGCTCGGCATCCTGCCTCCGGGCGACCTGAGGATGGCGCTGGCCGCGCTGTGCGGAGACGACGACTGGGGCCGCGCGTGGGCCGAGGTCCTGCAGCACCGGTTCGGGGGAGACGGTCCGCTGGCGGGCCACCCCGTCGGCAACCTGCTCCTGGCCGCGCTGTGGGACATGGAGCGCGACCAGGTGGCGGGGCTCGACCTCGTCGCGGAGCTGCTGGGCGCGCAGGGACGCGTGCTGCCGATGGCCAACGTGCCGCTCGACATCGAGGCCGACGTCGACTTCGGCCCGCCCGAACGGATCGAGCTGGTGCGCGGACAGGCCGAGGTGGCCACCACGCCCGGCCGGATCCTGGGGGTTCGGCTCGACCCGGGCGACCCGCCGGCCTGCCCCCAGGCCGTCGCCGCGCTCGAGACCGCCGACTGGGTCACGATCGGACCCGGCTCGTGGTTCACCAGCGTCATGCCCACCCTCCTGGTGCCGCAGCTGCGCCAGGCCCTGCTGCGCACGCCGGCCCGCCGCTGCCTGGTCCTCAACCTCGTGGCCCAACCCGGCGAGACCGAGCACCTCACGCCGGAGGAGCACCTCGACGTCCTCGCGGCCCACGCTCCCGACCTGCGCCTCGACGTCGTCGTGGCCGACACGTCGGCGGCCCGCGACGTCGACGCTCTCGCCCGCGGGGCCGCCCGGCTGGGGGCTCGGCTGGTGACGGCCGACGTGCGCGCCGCCGGGCAGTCGGGCCAGCACGATCCGGCCGCGCTGGCCGAGGTCTTTGCCACCACGTTCGCCCCCGCGTCACCAGCACAGGCATAGAGTGGCCCGAGCGGACATCTCGGGACGCTGGAACTGGAGGCTGATGAAGCGATGGCGATGACGGCACAGGTCAAGGCGGAAGTGGCCCGGATCCCGGTGACGAAGGCATGCTGCCGCAAGGCCGAGGTCTCCACGATCCTGCGCTTCTCCGGAGGCCTGCACATCGTCTCGGGCCGGATCGTGATCGAGGCCGAGCTCGACACCGCCGCCGCCGCCCGCCGGCTGCGCCAGGAGATCGCCGAGGTCTACGGGCACGAGAGCGAGATCATCGTCCAGCAGGGCGCCGGCGTCCGCAAGACCACGCTCTACGTCGTGCGCATCGCCCGGGGCGGCGAGCTCCTCGCCCGCCAGACCGGCCTCGTCGACGGCGGCGGCCGCCCCGTCCGCGGCCTCCCGCCGCAGGTCGTCTCGGGTCCGTCGTGCGACGCCGTCGCCGCGTGGCGCGGTGCGTTCCTGGCCCGCGGCTCCCTCACCGAGCCGGGCCGCTCGTCAGCACTGGAGATCGGCTGCCCCGGCCCCGAGGCCGCGCTCGCGATGGTCGGTGCCGCGCGTCGCGTCGGCGTCTCGGCCAAGGCTCGCGAGGTGCGTGGCGGCGACCGCGTCGTCATCCGCGACGGCGAGGCCATCGGTGCGCTGCTGACCCGCCTCGGCGCCCACGAGACGCTGCTGGCCTGGGAGGAGCGCCGGATGCGCCGCGAGGTGCGCGCCACCGCCAACCGGCTCGCCAACTTCGACGACGCCAACCAGCGTCGCTCCGCCCGCGCCGCGGTCGCGGCGGGGGCTCGCGCCCAGCGTGCGCTCGACATCCTCGCCGACGAGGTCCCCGACCACCTGCGCATGGCCGGCGAGCTGCGCGTGCAGCACCGCGAGGCCAGCCTCGAGGAGCTCGGCCAGCTGCACGATCCGCCGCTGACGAAGGACGCGATCGCCGGCCGCATCCGCCGCCTGCTCGCGATGGCGGACAAGCGTGCCCACGATCTGGGCATCGAGGACACCGAGGCGGGGCTCAACCCCGATCAGTACGCGGACGGCTGACCGATCCCGAGGGGCGACGCCCGGTGCATTCGACCGGGGGACGTCGGTAGGGTGAGGACGTAATCGAGTCTTCACCCGGCAACTCAGGAGCAACCGTGACTGTTCGCGTAGGTATCAACGGATTCGGCCGCATCGGCCGTAACTTCTTCCGCGCGGTGCGTGCCGCCGGCGTCGACGTCGAGATCGTGGCCGTCAACGACCTGACCGACAACAAGACGCTCGCCACCCTGCTCAAGTACGACTCGATCCTGGGTCGCCTCGACGCTGACGTGAACTTCGACGACACCGCGATCTACGTGGGCGACCAGAAGATCGTCGCCTTCGAGGACCGCGACCCGGCCAACCTCGACTGGGCCTCGGTGGGCGCCGACATCGTCGTGGAGTCCACCGGCTTCTTCACCGACGCCACCGCGGCCAAGGCCCACATCGACGGCGGCGCCAAGAAGGTCATCATCTCGGCCCCGGCCAAGAACGAGGACATCACGATCGTCATGGGCGTCAACGACGACCTGTACGACCCTGCCTCGCACACGATCATCTCGAACGCCTCGTGCACCACGAACTGCCTCGCGCCCATGGCCAAGGCCCTCAACGACGGCATCGGCATCGAGCGTGGCCTGATGACCACGATCCACGCCTACACGCAGGACCAGAACCTCCAGGACGCGCCGCACAAGGACCTGCGCCGTGCCCGCGCCGCCGCGCTGAACATCGTCCCCACGTCCACCGGTGCCGCCAAGGCCGTCAGCCTCGTGCTGCCCGAGCTGAAGGGCAAGCTCGACGGCTACGCGCTGCGCGTGCCCACGCCCACCGGCTCGGCCACCGACCTGACCTTCACGGCCAGCCGTGAGACCTCGGTCGAGGAGATCAACGAGATCGTCCGCAAGGCCGCCGAGGGCTCGACGTACCTCAAGTACAACGAGGACCCGATCGTCTCCACCGACATCGTCACCGACCCGCACTCGTGCATCTTCGACGCGCCGCTGACCAAGGTCACGGGCGACCTCGTGAAGGTCGTCGGCTGGTACGACAACGAGTGGGGCTACTCCAACCGCCTCGTCGACCTGGCATCCCTCGTCGGCAAGTCGCTCTGAGCTCCCTCGTGAAGACGATCGACGACCTGGGCGACCTGAAGGGCAAGCGCGTCCTGGTCCGCAGCGACCTCAACGTGCCCCTCGACGGTGCCACCATCACCGACGACGGCCGCGTGCGGGCCAGCGTCCCGACGATCCAGAAGCTGGTGAAGAAGGGCGCCCGCGTCCTCGTCGCCGCGCACCTGGGTCGGCCCAAGGGCGCGCCCGACCCGCAGTACTCGCTGTCGCCCGTCGCGATCCGGCTGAGCGAGCTGCTGGGCGAGAGCGTGCGCTTCGCGTCCGACACCGTCGGCGTGGACGCCCAGCGGACCGTGCAGGAGCTCAAGGACGGCGAGGTCGCCCTGCTGGAGAACGTCCGGTTCAACGCCGGCGAGACCAGCAAGGACGACGCCGAGCGCGGCGCCTTCGCCGACGAGCTGGCGGCCCTGGCCGACGTCTTCGTCTCCGACGGCTTCGGCGTGGTGCATCGCAAGCAGGCCAGTGTCTACGACGTGGCCCAGCGCCTGCCCGCCGCGGTGGGCGGCCTCGTGCAGGCCGAGGTCGAGGTCCTGCAGCGGCTCACGGCGTCTCCCGAGCGGCCCTACGCGGTCGTCCTGGGCGGCTCCAAGGTGTCCGACAAGCTCGGCGTCATCGACCACCTCCTCACGAAGGCCGACACGCTCGTGATCGGCGGCGGCATGGTGTTCACGTTCCTCGCGGCCCAGGGCCACGGGGTCGGGAAGTCGCTGCTGGAGCAGGACCAGATCGACGTCGCCAAGGGCTACCTCGATCGGGCCGAGCAGCTCGGCGTGTCCATCGTGCTGCCCACCGACGTCGTCGTGGCGCCGGAGTTCGCGGCCGACGCCCCGGCCACCACGGTCACGATCGACGCGATCCCGGACGACCAGATGGGTCTGGACATCGGGCCCGAGTCGGCGAACGCGTTTGCCGAGGTCATCCGCGGCGCGAAGACGGTGTTCTGGAACGGCCCGATGGGCGTGTTCGAGATGGCGGCCTTCGCGGCCGGCACCCGCACCGTGGCGCAGGCCCTCACCGAGGTCGACGGCCTGTCGGTCGTCGGTGGTGGCGACTCCGCCGCCGCCGTGCGCCAGCTCGGCTTCGAGGACTCCCAGTTCGGCCACATCTCGACCGGTGGCGGGGCGAGCCTGGAGTACCTCGAGGGCAAGACCCTGCCCGGACTGGCCGTACTGGAGGAGTCAGCATGACGCGTACGCCGCTGATGGCGGGCAACTGGAAGTCCAACCTGAACCACCAGGAGGCGGTGGTCCTCGTCCAGAAGCTGGCGTGGACCCTGTCGGACAAGAAGCACGACCACGCCAGGAGCGAGGTCGTGGTGATCCCGCCCTTCACCGACCTGCGCAGCGTCCAGACGCTCATCGACGGCGACAAGCTGCCGATCGGCTACGGCGCGCAGGACGTCTCCGCGCACGACGGTGGCGCGTACACCGGCGAGATCTCCGCGGCGATGCTGGCGAAGCTCGGCTGCTCGTACGTCGTCGTCGGCCACTCCGAGCGCCGTGAGTACCACGCCGAGTCCGACCAGCTCGTGAACGAGAAGGCCGCCAAGACGCTCGCCGCGGGCATGACGCCGATCGTGTGCGTCGGCGAGGGCCTCGAGGTCCGCCAGGCCGGTGAGCACGTCGCGTACACGCTCGCCCAGGTCGACGGCTCGCTGGCCGGCTTCACGGCCGAGCAGGTCGCCGGACTCGTCATCGCGTACGAGCCCGTGTGGGCCATCGGCACCGGCGAGGTCGCCACCCCCGAGGACGCCCAGGAGGTCTGCGCGGCCATCCGTGGACGCCTGGGGGAGACCTGGGGTACCGAAGCGGCCGACCAGACCCGTATCCTTTACGGCGGATCGGTCAAGGCGGCGAACGTGGCCGCGATCATGGCGAAACCCGATGTCGACGGAGCGTTGGTCGGCGGGGCCAGCCTGGTCGCGGAGGAGTTCGCCGGGATCGCCCGGTTCTACGACATGCCAGACCTCCAGGGGTCCTGACCGAAGGGAGAGACGTGGTCATCGCGTTCTCCGTGCTGCTCGCCCTGAGCAGCGTGCTCATGATCGTCCTCGTGCTGATGCACAAGGGCCGAGGCGGCGGTCTGTCCGACATGTTCGGCGGTGGTGTCTCCAGCTCGCTGAGCGGCTCGTCCGTCGCCGAGCGCAACCTCGATCGCATCACCGTCGGCACCGCCGTGGTGTGGGTCGTGTGCGTCTTCGCCCTCGGCCTGCTGCTGAAGGTGAGCAACTGATGGCCGCCGGAGCGATTCGCGGCAGCCGCATCGGCGCCGGCCCCATGGGCGAGGCCGAGCGTGGCGAGGCCGCACCGCGCCAGGCGATCTCGTACTTCTGCGTGAACGACCACTCGGTCACGCTGAACTTCGCGATCGAGGCCGAGGTGCCCGTCGAGTGGGACTGCCCGAAGTGCGGCATGCCCGCCAGCATGGACTCGGACAACCGGCCCGACGCGCCCAAGACCGAGCCGTACAAGACCCACCTGGCCTACGTGAAGGAGCGCCGCTCCGAGACCGAGGCCGCCGACATCCTCAAGGAAGCCCTCGACACCCTGCGCAGCAAGCGCAAGACCGGCGAGATCATCTTCTGAGGGCCGAGGCCGCTCTGCGGCCGACTCGCCCGAAGAGGTTGAGGTGCGAGGGCGCTCAGCGCCCGAAGCCTCGAAACCCGGACGACGAAGGGACCACGGAACCACCCGTGGTCCCTTCGTCATTCGGCGTGATCTCGATACACCGTCTCGCTGCGCTCGCCGGCACTCGATCACCGGTTGCTCAGCGAGGCAGGCGGGAGGCGGCGGCGGTGTCGAGGAACCAGACGGTCTCCTCGAGCCCGCGCGCGCCGGCGGCGGGCGCCTCGTCGATCGGCGTGCCGATCATGGCCTTCGCGACCGCCTCGGCCTTGTCGGCGCCCGAGACCACGAACCAGGTGGCGCGCGTGTGGTTCAGCGCCCGGTAGGTCAGCGAGATGCGCTCCGGCGGCGGCTTGGGCGAGTCGAAGACCTCGACGGCGAGGCGCTCGGTCTCGTGCACCTGCGGGTGGCCGGGGAACAGCGACGCGATGTGCGCATCGGGCCCGACGCCGAGCAGCACCACGTCGAACGGGTCCTCCGGCAGCGTCTTCGCGTAGGCGTCGGCCGCCTCGACCATCGAGAGCTCGCAGCCGTGCGCCGGCATGGCGTGGACGTGCTCGTCGGGGATGCCCAGGCGGTCGAGGAAGCCCTCGCGAGCCTGACGGTCGTTGCGGTCCTCGTGACCCTCGGGCACGAAGCGCTCGTCGCCCCACCAGTACTCGGCCACGCGCCAGTCGGCGTTCTCGCTCGACACGCGACCGTAGATCTTCGTCGCGATGGACCCACCGGTGAGCACGATCCGCGGGGTGCGTCCCGCGGTGGCGACGGCGTGCACGCGAGCCGCGAGCTGGCGCGACACCGCCAGCGCCAGGTCGTCGGCGCTGTCGAAGATCTCGATCATCCTCAGTCCTTTCCGGTGTGCAGGTGCTGCAGGGTCTCGCCGTAGATCTCGTCCGCGTCGAGGCGGCGCAGGTCCTCGGCCAGCAGCTCGGGGATCGTGCGGCGGCGGATCGGCACCACGCGTGGCGATGACCCGGGCACGCTGAACTCGCAGCTCATCTCGCTCGTGCGCTTGATGTCGATGTCGCCCACGTCGGTGAACAGGGTGACGCGCTGGATCTGCGAGCCGGAGTCGTCGTCGACGAACTCGATCGGCACGCCGAGGCGGCACTCGAGCCACGCCTGGAGCAGGACGGCGACCGGGTTGATGTCGTCGGCCAGGATGCGACCGCCGGTCGCCGAGCCCGAGGTCTGGTCGAGCGCCGCGGCGAGCAGGGCGCGCCACAGCGTGAGCCGGGTCCAGGCGAGGTCGGTGTCGCCCGGGTCGTAGCCGGGCGCGAGCTTGTGCAGCCACTGCACCGGCGCCGGCGTGCGCTCGGAGTCGGTCAGTCGACGGCGAGCGAGGCGACCGATGGGATCGAGGGAGGGCTCCAGCGGGCCCACCCCGGGCCACCAGACCACGACGGGGGAGTCGGGCAGCAGCAGGGGCAGCACGGCCGACTCGGCGTGCTTCACGAGCGGGCCGGACATGCGCAGCAGCACGGATTCGCCCGGAGAGCCCGCGCCGACCCGCACGCGGGCGTTGAGGCGCGGCTTGCCCCGTCCGTCGCCTAGAATCACGCCCAGGACGCGGGAGGGGTGCTCGTGCTGCAGGACGTTGGCCGACTTCATCGCCTCGGCCACGTTCTCGTCGTCGGTGACGATGAGGAAGGTCAGCACCATGTCCATCGCAGGACTGCCCGCGAGCGAGCGGCCCCGGGTCAGCGCCTTGGCCACCGCCGCGGCGTTCGTGTCCTCGAGTAGCAGGTCCATCAGGGTCGCCTCCAGACGCGGCCGTCGCGCGCCAGCATGTCGACCGCGGACTGCGGGCCCCACGTGCCGGCCTGGTACGTGTCGATCGAGCGCTTGCGGGACCAGTGATCCATCACCGGGTCGAGGATCTGCCAGGACAGCTCGACCTCCTGGTGCTGCGGGAACAGCGGCGGGTCGCCCAGCAGAACGTCGAGGATGAGTCGTTCGTACGCCTCGGGGCTGCTCTCGACGAACGAGCCGCCGTAGACGAAGTCCATGTTGACGTCGCGGATCTCCATCGTGGTGCCGGGCACCTTCGCGCCGAACCGCATCGTGACGCCCTCGTCGGGCTGGATCCGCATCACGAGGGCGTTGTGCCCCAGCTCGGTGACGTCGTTGCTCTCGAACGGCAGGTGCGGCGCCTTCTTGAACACGACCGCGACCTCGGTGACGCGCCGGCCGAGTCGCTTGCCGGTGCGCAGGTAGAACGGGACCCCGGCCCAGCGACGCGTCTCGATGTCGAGGCGCAGCGCCGCGAAGGTCTCGGTGAGGGACTTGGAGTCGATGCCCTCCTCCTCGAGATACCCGACGACGGGCTGGCCACCCGCCCAGCCCTCGACGTACTGGGCGTGGGCGGTGTGCTTGTCGAGGTCGTCCGGGAGCCGCACGCTGCGCAGGACCTTCTGCTTCTCGACGCGCAGGCTCGCGGCGTCGAAGGCGACGGGCTCCTCCATCGCCACGAGGGCCAGCAGCTGGAGCAGGTGGTTCTGGATCACGTCGCGGGCGGCGCCGATGCCGTCGTAGTAGCCCGCGCGCGAGCCGATGCCGATGTCCTCGGCCATCGTGATCTGCACGTGGTCCACGTACTGCGCGTTCCACACGGGCTCGAACATCTGGTTCGCGAAGCGCAGGGCCAGGATGTTCTGGACCGTCTCCTTGCCCAGGTAGTGGTCGATGCGGAACACGGACTCGGCCTCGAAGACGTTGCCGATCAGCTGGTTGAGCTCCTTGGCCGACTCGAGGTCGTGGCCGAAGGGCTTCTCGATGACCACGCGGCGCCAGCCCGTGCCGGGCTTGGCCAGGCCGTGCTCGTCGATCTTGGACACGACCGTGGGGAACAGGCCCGGCGGGATCGACAGGTAGAAGGCGTGGTTGCCGCCGGTGCCCTGCCGCTCGTCGAGCTTCGTGAGGGTCTTGGCGAGCTCCTCCCACGCGTCGTCGTCGTCGAACTGGCCCGGCACGAACTTGATGCCGGCGGCCAGCTGCTTCCAGACCGTCTCGCTCCACTCGGTGCGGGCGCCGGCCTTCGCGGCCTTCTTGAGCAGGGCGGCGAACGTGCCGTCGCCCCAGTCGCGCCGGGCGAAGCCGACGAGGCCGAAGCCCGGGGGCAGCAGGCCGCGGTTGGCCAGGTCGTAGATCGCGGGGATGAGCTTCTTGCGCGCGAGGTCGCCGGTGACGCCGAACATCACGACGGTGCAGGGTCCCGCGATGCGCGGCAGACGGCGGTCGCGCGGATCGCGCAGGGGATTGGGGCTCATGCCAGGGCGTCCTTGATCGCTCGCAGTCCGGCGTCGACGTCGTGCAGGTGCAGCCTCAGGACCGGGCGTCCCTTGTCGCGCAGGACCTGGGCGTCACCGGCGGCCTGCGACACGATGAACTGGCCGAGGGTGAAGTCCCGCCCGGGCACGGCGAGGTCCTCCGCCGGGTCGCACGTGACCTGCAGGAAGACTCCGACCGGGGTCCCACCCTTGTGGTACTGGCCGGTGGAGTGCAGGAAGCGTGGCCCCCAGCCGAACGTCACCGGCCGTCCGAGCCGTCCCGCGAGCTGCGGCGCCAGCGACTCCAGCCCCGTCAGCGACCAGCGGTCGAGGTAGAACTGCAGCGCGAGGTACTCCCGCTCGCCGACCCGGCCGAGCAGCTCGCTGATGGCGTCCTCGATGCTCTTCGCCGAGGACCCGTAGATGTCGGCGACCTCGCCGGCATGGTCGGGCTCGGGGAGCGAGGCGTCGCCGCCCAGCAGCTCGCGGGCCGCCGCCTTGGCGCTCTCGACGTCGGGCTGGTCGAACGGGTCGATCGACAGCAGGCGTCCGGCGACGGCCGTGGCGACCTCCCAGATCAGGAACTGTCCACCGAGCGAGCCGTGGACCGCTGCGGCCCAGGGAGCGTCGGGAACGTCCTCTGTCCCGAGGTGGACGACGAACTCGTCGGCCGTGGTGGGGTCGGTCGCCGACTGGGCGACGACCGGGAGGATGCCGGTGGCGTCCTTGCCCGTCGACTCCGCCACGAGCTGCTCGATCCAGTCGCCGAGGCCGTGACCGTCGTGGTCGAACAGGACGACCTTGTCGACTCCCTCGCGGGCGGCGACGCCGAGTGCGGCGCCGAGCTCGAGGCCGTCGTTCTCGGGGCTGTCGTCACTCAGCGAGGGCACGACCTCACCGGCCTGGTCGAGCAGCGCCCCGATGTCGGCGCCGGCCAGACCGCTGGGGACCAGCCCGAACGCCGTCAGCGCCGAGTAGCGGCCACCGACGTGGGGATCGGCTCGGAAGACGCGGTAGCCCGCGGCGGTGGCCTCCTCGTCGAGGGGCGAGCCCGGGTCGGTCACGATCACGAGGTGGCCGGCCGGATCGAGGCCGGCGTCGCGGAACGCCTGCTCGAAGATCCGGCGCTGGCTGTCGGTCTCGACGGTGCCGCCGGACTTGCTCGACACCACCACGACGGTGCTCTCGAGGTCGTGGACCGCCGACCTGACCATGTCGGGCTGCGAGGAGTCCAGCACGTCGAGCGACACGCCGGCGGCGGCGCAGATGACCTCGGGCGCGAGGGACGAGCCGCCCATCCCGCACAGCACCACACGCGTGATGCCGCGGGAGGCGAGCTCGTCGCGCAGGGCCTCGATGTCGGGGACGAGCGCGCGCGAGGACTCGTGCAGGGTCACCCAGGAGAGCCGGATGGACGCCTCGGACTCCGCCTCGGGACCCCAGAGGGTGCCGTCCTCGGCGAACAGCCGAGAGGCGAACCGTTCCGCGACGAGCGCCTGGACGGCACCGTCGACCGACTCGTGCTGGGGCGGGTGGACGCGGAGCCGGTTCGTCATGCTCAGGCCTTGTCGAGCTCGGCCCGGACGGTCTCGAGGAGCTCGGCCCACGAGTCGTCGAACTTCTGGAGCCCCTCGTCCTCGAGCTTCTCGACGACCTCGTCGTAGGAGATGCCCTGAGCCTCGAGGTCGTCGATCACCTGCTGGGCCTCGGCGGCGCGGCCGGTGACCGTGTCGCCGGTGACCTCGCCGTGGTCGGCGAAGGCCTCGAGCGTCTTCTCGGGCATCGTGTTGACCGTGCCCGGCACGACCAGCTCGGTCACGTAGAGGGTGTCGGAGTAGGCCGGGTCCTTGACGCCCGTGGAGGCCCACAGGGGCCGCTGCGGGTGCGCGCCCTTGGCGAGCAGCTCCTTGGCCCGGTCGGACCCGAAGACCTCCTCGTAGGCCGCGTAGGCCAGCCAGGCGTTCGCCAGCGCCGCCTTGCCGCGCAAGGGGCTGTCCTCGGGAAGCCGGCCGTCGACCTCGGCGTCGACGCGGCTGACGAAGAACGACGCGACCGAGTGGATCTTCGACAGGTCGCGACCTTCGGCCGCCGCCTGCTCGAGGCCGTAGAGGTACGCGTCCATCACGCCGCGGTAGCGCTCGAGGGAGAAGATCAGCGTGACGTTGACGCTGATGCCCTTCGCGATCGACGCGGCGATCGCCGGCAGGCCCTCACGGGTGGCCGGGATCTTGATCAGCAGGTTCGGGCGGTCGATCTCGTTCCACAGCCGCTCGGCCATCTCGACCGTGCCGTCGGTGTCGCGGGCGAGGCCCGGCTCGACCTCGATCGACACGCGGCCGTCGAAGCCGTCGGTGGCGTCGTAGACCGGACGCAGGATGTCGCACGCGTCGCGCACGTCCTTGGTCGTGATCGCGAAGACCGTGGCGTCGACGTCGGCGCCCGAGGCCTTGAGCTCCGCGACCTGCTTCTCGTACTTCTCACCCTTGGCGAGAGCGGACGCGAAGATCGTCGGGTTGGTGGTGACGCCCACGACGTGACGCTCGGTCACCAGCTGGGCGAGGTTGCCGGTCTCGATGCGCTCGCGGGAGAGGTCGTCGAGCCAGATCGACACCCCCGCGTCGCTGAGAGCCTTCAGTCGTTCGGTCATGTCGATCACTCCTGAGATGGTGGTCAGTGGGTGGTGTCGGGGAGCACCGGGCCGGTCGGTCGGGCGAAGACCGGCACGCCCCCCTCGTGCTGGGCGGCCTGGATGGACTCCATCGCCGCATCGGCCGTGGAGGCGGCCGTGATGCCGAAGCGCTCGTACAGCTCGCTGTAGTTGGCCGAGGCGCCGAAGTGCTCGAGGGAGACGATCCGTCCGGCGTCGCCGACGATGTCACGCCAGCCGAACGCGACACCGGCCTCCACGACCACCCGCGCCCGCACGTGGGGCGGGATGACGCTGTCGCGGTAGGCCTGGTCCTGCTCCTCGAACCACTCGCGGCACGGCATCGAGACGACGCGCGCGCCGATGCCCTGCTCGGCCAGCGTGCTGCGCGCCTGGACCGCGAGCTGCACCTCCGAGCCGGTGGCCACGATGACCACGTCGGGCGTGGCGTGGTGCAGCTCGGCGGGGGAGTCCAGCAGCACGTAGGCGCCCTTGGCGGCCTCCGACGCGGCGGCGTACTCGCCGTCGCGGGGGAACACCGGCAGGTTCTGGCGGCTGAGCGCCAGCGCCGCGGGGCGGTGGTGACGCTGCAGGATCGTGGACCAGACGGCCACGGTTTCGTTCGCGTCGGCCGGGCGGACGACGTCGAGGCCGGGGATCGTCCGCAGCGCGGCGAGGTGCTCGACCGGCTGGTGCGTCGGCCCGTCCTCGCCGAGGCCGATGGAGTCGTGCGTCCACACGTAGGTGACGGGCAGCTCCTGCAGCGCGGCGAGGCGCACCGCGGGGCGCATGTAGTCGCTGAAGACCAGGAACGTGCCGCCGTACGGCCGGGTGGGGCCGTGCAGCGCGATGCCGTTCATGATCGAGCCCATCGCGTGCTCGCGGATGCCGAAGTGCAGCACGCGTCCGTACCAGTCGCCGGAGAACTTCTTGGTGGAGTTCTGCGGCGGCAGGAAGGACGGCTGGTCCTTGGGGGTCGTGTTGTTCGAGCCGGCGAGGTCGGCCGAGCCGCCCCACAGCTCGGGCAGGTGCGGCGCTGCGGCCGACAGGAAGTCGCCCGACGCCACGCGGGTGGCGACGCCCTTCTCGTTCGGCTCGTAGACCGGGAGGTCGGCGTCCCAGCCGTCGGGCAGCTCGCGCGACGTCAGGCGGTCGAGCAGCGTCTTGCGCTCGCCGTTGGCCGTGACCCAGAGGTCGAAGCGGGTCTGCCACTCCTCGCGGGCGTCGGCGCCGCGCTGGATCGCGCCCCGCGTGTGCTCGAGCACGTCGTCGTCGACGGCGAAGTCGACCTCGGGATCGAAGCCGAGCAGCTCCTTGGTGGCCTTGATCTCGTCGGCCCCGAGCGCCGAGCCGTGCGCCGCGCCGGTGTTCTGCGCGTTCGGCGCGGGCCAGGCGATGATCGTGCGCAGCACGATGAGGCTGGGGCGGTCGGTGACGAGCTTCGCCGAGGCGAACGCGTCGGCGAGGGCGTGCACGTCCTCGCGGTACTCGCCGCCGCCGTGGGTCCAGTCGACGGTCTGCACGTGCCAGCCGTAGGCCTCGTAGCGCAGCGCGACGTCCTCGGTGAACGCCACGTCGGTGTCGTCCTCGATGGAGATCTTGTTGTCGTCGTACAGCAGCGTCAGGTTGCCCAGCTCCTGCAGGCCGGCCAGGGAGGAGGCCTCGCCCGAGACGCCCTCCTGCAGGTCGCCGTCGGAGCAGATCGCGTAGATGTCGTGGTCGAACGGGCTCTCACCCGGACCGGCGAAGGGATCGAAGAGGCCGCGCTCGCGGCGGGCGGCCATCGCCATGCCCACCGCGTTGGCGACGCCCTGGCCCAGCGGGCCGGTGGTCACCTCCACGCCGGGGGTGTGGCCGTACTCGGGGTGACCCGGCGTCTGGCTGCCCCACGTGCGCAGGCTCTTGAGGTCGTCGAGCGACATCGGGTAGCCCGACAGGAAGAGCTGGATGTACTGGGTCAGGCTCGAGTGGCCGCACGACAGCACGAACCGGTCGCGGCCGATCCACGACGGATCGGCGGGATCGTGCCGCATCAGCTTCTGGTAGATCAGGTACGCGGCGGGCGCCAGGCTCATCGCGGTTCCGGGGTGGCCGTGGCCGGCCTTCTGGACGGCGTCGGCCGCCAGCAGTCGCGCCGTGTTGACGGCGCGGTCGTCCACGTCCGACCAGTCGATCGTCGGTTCAGTGGCATGAGGGGCGTTGGTCACCGCGGCACTCCTGGGTCGTCACGTGGTTGGTCGAACGAGGTCTGCGTCTTGAGCCTATCCGTCGGGCATTAGACTCTGCCATGTGACCGTCACTCCGCATGCCTCCGACGAGCACACCCGAATCGATCGGCCCAGTCGCCGCGATGTGGTGCTCGCCTACGTGGCCCTGACCAAGCCCCGCATCATCGAGCTGCTGCTGCTCACCACCGTGCCGGTGATGTTCCTGGCGCAGCAGGGCGTTCCCGACCTGTGGCTCGTGGTGGCGACCCTGGTCGGCGGCACGCTCTCGGCCGGGTCGGCCAACGCGCTGAACTGCGTCGTCGACGCCGACATCGACCAGAAGATGCGTCGCACGGCGCGCCGTCCGCTGCCCCGTCACCAGGTGGGCACGCAGGCCGCGCTGAAGTTCGGCCTCATCCTGGGCGTGCTCTCGACCGCCTGGCTCGGCCTGACGGTCAACTGGCTCTCGTCGGCGCTCTCGCTCGCCGCCAACGTCTTCTACGTCGTGGGCTACACGATGATCCTCAAGCGGCGCACCACGCAGAACATCGTGTGGGGCGGCGCCGCGGGCTGCTTCCCGCCGCTGATCGGCTGGACCGCCGTCACGAACGAGCTGGCGTGGACCCCGATCCTGCTGTTCCTGGTCGTCTTCTTCTGGACGCCGCCGCACTTCTGGGCGCTGGCGATGCGCTACCGCGAGGACTACGCCGCCGCCGACGTGCCGATGCTGCCGTCGGTCGCCCCGTCGGCCGAGGTCGGTCGCCAGATCGTCCGCTACACGTGGGCCACGGTCCTGACCTCGGTGCTGGTGTGGCCGGTCGCCGACACGGGCTGGTTCTTCCCGTCGATGGCGATCCTGCTCGGCATCGTCTTCCTGCTGGAGGCCTACGACCTGCGGGCCCGCGCCCGCGAGACCGAGGAGCTGTCGATCATCAAGCCGATGCGGCTGTTCCACTTCTCGAACGCGTACCTGGCGCTGCTGTTCGTGGCCGCCGCGATCGATCCCTTCATCGGCTGAGCGCCTGACGCGCCGTAGGCTCGAGCCATGCGCGCCTTCCTCTCCTGGATCCTCCCGGCCGTCGCCACGTTCGCCGCGTGGTGGCTCTTCCTCGGGATGGACAAGAACGACACCTACTCCGTGCTGCAGGTGGTCGGCCTCGTCGTCGTCCTGATCGTGATCGGCATCGCCGCCGGTTGGCTCGCACGCAGCAGTGAGCTGCTCGGCGTCATCGTCTCCGCCGTGGTCGGCGTGGCCGCCGCCTGCTGGACGAGCTGGTCCGACGACGAATCGGGTCTGTTCGTCGTGGGCTGGGGGATGGTCGTGTTCGGCATGGTCGTCAGCACCGTCCTGGTCGTCATGATCACCTCCGCGTACCGCCAGTCCCGGCAGCGCCGCGACGCCCGGCCGTGACGACCCCGATCCGGCCCGTCGAGCCCGATGACTGGGCCCGCTGGCGTGCGATCCGGTTGCGCGCCCTCGAGGAGGACGCCCCCGCCTTCGCGTGCAGCGCGCACCGCTGGATCGAGGGGGGCGACACCGAGGAGCGCTGGCGCGAGAGGATCGCCGCGCCGGGCCGTCTCTTCCTGGCGACGCAGGACGGCCGGGACGTCGCGATGATCGGGCTGGCACCCGGTGACGAGCCCGAGCTGATCTCGATGTGGGTCGCGCCGGAGGCCCGGCGCAGCGGCATTGGCGTGGCGCTCGTCGAGACGGTCGTGCGCGAGACGGGGACGCGGCCGCTCCGGCTGCGTGTCATGGCGCAGAACGCCGGCGCGATCGCCTTCTACGAGAGGTGCGGGTTCGTGCCGACCGGCGATCCGGTCGACGAGGAGGGCACGCTCACGATGCGGCGGGCCGGGCCGCCAGCCACCACCACGTGGTCACCGCCAGCAGAACGGCCGCGCCGACCAGGTGTGTCGCCACCAGCACGATCGGCAGATCAGTGAAGTACTGCACGTAGCCGACCAGTCCTTGGGCCAGCCCGGCTACCAGCACGAGCAGGCCGATGCGGCGCGCGCGGTCGCGCAGCAGCACGATGGCGACGACGGTCAGGATGAGGAACAGCCACACCGAGATCGCGTGGGTCCGACTCCACCAGGCCGGGTCGAGGTCGTTGCGGGGTGCGTCGGCATCGCCCGCGTGGGGGCCGCTGCCCGTCACGATCGTGCCGAGGTAGATCGCCGCCAGCAGCACGACGTACGCCGCCCGCACCACCCAGGCCGCCCGGGGTTCCACCGTGCCCTCCGTCTCGCGCAGCGAGACCAGGAAAACGGTGGACGCGACGACCAGCGCCATGGACAGGATCAGGTGCAGCGAGACGATCCACGGGTTGAGGTCGGTCAGCACGGTGATGCCGCCGATGACGCCCTGGAACGGGATGCCGATCGCGATGCCCAGCACGAGGCGCAGCTGCGTGCGCGTGGCGCCGGTCCAGCGCCACGTGGCGACGACGGCGCCGATGGCGACGACGACCAGGACGTACGTCAGCATGCGGTTGCCGAACTCGATCGCGCCGTGCCAGCCGAGGGCGCCGTGGGGGACGAACGACTCGTCGGTGCACCGGGGCCACGTGGGGCATCCCAGGCCTGAGGCCGTCAGCCGCACCAGCCCACCCGTCAGGATGATCAGGGTGTTGGCGACGAGGTTGGCCCACGCCCACTTCTCGACCGTCGACCTCGACACGGTGCGTCGAGAGACCGCACTCACTCCCATCGGAACCACCTTCCGGCGGCTGCCGCGGCACCCACGGCCCACGCGGCGATCACCGCCACGGAGAACGTACCGGGCGAGCCGGTCATGAACGCGTCGCGCAGCCCCTCGCCGAGAGCACCCGAGGGCAGCAGCGCCAGCAGGCCGCGGACGGCCTCGGGGTACTGGTCGAGCGGGAGCAGCAGGCCTCCGCCGACCAGGAGCAGCACGTAGACGAGGTTGGCGAGGGCCAGCGTCGCCTCGGCGCGCAGGGTGCCGGCCAGGAGCAGGCCGAGCCCGCCGAACGCCACGGTGCCGAGCAGGCCCAGCACGAGGAGCCAGCAGGTGCCGGCCACGGGTGCCTCGGGCCGCCAGCCGAGCGCGACGGCCAGCCCGCCGAGGACCGCGAACTGCGCGAGCTGCAGGATCGCGACGGCGCCGACCTTGCCGGCCAGCAGTCCGCCGCGGGACAGGGGAGTGGCGCCGAGGCGCTTGAGCACGCCGTAGCGGCGCTCGAACGCCGTCGCGATCGCGAGCGACGTGAACGACGTCGAGACGATGGCGAGCGCGAGCACACCGGGCGCCAGCACGTCGAGCGGCTGCTCGCTGTCGATGAACCGGTCGGATCGCGAGCCCACGACGAGCAGCAGGATCGGGATCACGAAGGTGACCACCATCTGCTCGCCGTTGCGGACCGTGAGCTTCAGCTCCATCGCGGTCTGGGCCCAGGTGCGGCGCAGGCGCGAGGCCGCGCCCGGCGCGGGGGAGAGGTCGAGGGACGTCATCGCAGCTCCCGCCCGGTGAGCTCGAGGAACCGGTCCTCGAGGGTCTGGTGCTCGACCAGGACGGACTCGATCAGGACGTCGTGCGCGGCGCACCAGCCGGTGATGCGGTGCAGGACGGCCGGGTCGACCTCCGTGGTGAGCACGTACTGGCCGGGCTCGGGCTCGGCCACGGCGGCGCCCTCGGGCAGCTCCTTGACCAGGGAGTCGCGGTCGAGGCCCGCGCGCGTACGCAGGCGGATCGTGTTCTGGGCACCGGCGGCCACGAGCTCGGAGGGCGTTCCCGAGGCGATGACGCGGCCGGCGTCGACGATGTGGACGTGGTCGGAGAGCTCCTGGGCCTCGTCCATGTAGTGCGTCGTCAGGACGGTCGTCACGCCGTGGTGGCGCAGCTCGTCGACGAGGTCCCACGTGGCGCGGCGCGACTGCGGGTCGAGCCCGGCCGTGGGCTCGTCGAGGAACACCAGCTCCGGGCGGCCGACGATCGCCATGGCGAGGGACAGGCGCTGCTTCTGACCGCCGGAGAGGCGGCGGTACGAGGTGCGGCCGAACGACGCCATCCCGAGCCGCTCGACGAGGGGCTCGACGGGCAGCGGGTCGGCGTAGAGCGAGGCCATGTGGCGCAGCATCTCGCCGGCGCGGACACCCAGCCAGGCGCCGCCGGACTGCAGCATCACGCCGACACGGGGCCGCAGCTCGGTGGC
Organism: Aeromicrobium sp. JP4; assembly: GCF_054957925.1. Lineage (NCBI taxonomy): Bacteria > Bacillati > Actinomycetota > Actinomycetes > Propionibacteriales > Nocardioidaceae > Aeromicrobium > Aeromicrobium sp. JP4. The sequence continues at coordinate 633,260 of NZ_CM143290.1, read as the reverse complement.
GTCGGCCACCGGGTCGAGGCCCAGGACGCGCACCCGGCCCGACTGTGGGCGGCGGAACCCCTCACAGGTCTCGATCGTGGTGGTCTTGCCCGCGCCGTTGGGCCCGAGGATCGACGTGACGGTGCCCGGCTCGACCGTCAGGGTGAGTCCGTCGACCGCGCGGACCTCCGCGCCGCCGCGGCCGTACCGCATGACGAGGTCGCGAACCTCCACGGCGGGAGTCGTCGTCGTCGAGGGCACCAGAACATTCTAGGTGTGGCAGGTTGAAGCCATGGACCTGCCCGTGATGCCACCGCTGGCACCGATGCTCGCCAAGTCCGCGAAGCAGGTGCCGCACGCCGACGGCCACCTGTACGAGCCGAAGTGGGACGGCTTCCGCGCCATCGTCTTCCGCGACGGCGACGAGATCGAGATCGCCAGCCGTTCGACCAAGTCGCTCACCCGCTACTTCCCCGATGTCGTGGAGTCGATCCGGCAGAACGTGCCCGAGCGCTGCGTCCTCGACGGCGAGATCGTGATCGCCAGCGACGGCCGGCTGAGCTTCGACCTGCTGTCCAACCGGATCCACCCGGCCGAGTCGCGCGTCACCATGCTCGCCCGCGAGACGCCCGCCTCGTTCGTGGCCTTCGATCTCCTCGCTCTGGACGACCGCTCGTTCCTCGACGAGCCGCTGTCGGTCCGGCGCGAGGCGCTCGTCGAGGCCCTGTCGGCTGCACGGCCGCCGGTGCACGTCACCCGGGTGACCGCCGACCCCGAGGAGGCCGAGCGCTGGTTCACGACGTTCGAGGGCGCGGGGCTCGACGGCGTGATCGCGAAGCAGCTCGACGGGGCCTACGTCCCGAACGGCCGGGCGATGCTCAAGGTGAAGCACGCGCGCACGGCCGACGTCGTGCTCGCCGGCTACCGGCTCCACAAGAACTCGACCACCGAGCGGCCGCTGCTGGGCTCGATGCTCCTCGGCATCTACGCGGACGACGGGCGGCTCCAGCACGTGGGCGTCGCGGCCTCGTTCACCGAGGCGCGTCGCGCGGAGCTCATCGACGAGCTCGCGCCGCTGGAGCCGGCCGAGGGGGAGTCCCACCCGTGGGACCTCTGGCGCGACGAGCAGGCCCAGGCGTCAGGTCGCCTGCCCGGCGGGCAGAGCCGGTGGACGGGCACGAAGGACCTGTCGTTCGTGCCGCTGCGCCCCGAGCGGGTGCTGGAGGTCGCCTATGAGCACATGGAGGGGGAGGGGGACCAGGCCCGCTTCCGCCACATGGGCCGGTTCCAGCGCTGGCGCCCCGACCGTGAGCCGGAGTCCTGCACCTACGACCAGCTCGAGGAGGTCGCGCGCTACGACCTCGGCGACGTGCTGATCTGACTCACCAGGGCTCGAACTCCTCGAAGTCCTCCACCTGGAACGTCTCCACCTCGGTGGGAACCTGCTCGGACGAGGAGTCGCGGGCGACGGTGCTCATGAGGAACAGCAGGGCGACGGCCACGGCGGCGATCAGTCCCGCGATGACGAATCCGCTGATCCCGGCCCGTGCCTGGTGCGGCAGCGAGCCACGGATCGGCACCTCCTGGCCGTTGAGCAGCATGTACCCGTCGCGAATGCGTTGCCGCGAGCCCGTGGCGCGAGGTTCCGTCGCGGCGGAGCGACCTACTTCGACACGTTCGGTCCACGCGGATCCGTTCCAGTAGCGGCGTCCGCCGCCGCCGGCCGGATCGTCGTACCAGCCCGCGGGCGCCTGCTTCTGGGTCACCTGCTGACAGTAGCGAACCGCCCCGCCGGAGGGAGCCCGACGGGACGGCCCGTGCCAGTGGAACGGACGTCGGGGTTGAACATGACGTAACCCTCAGTTGCGTTGTCAGTCCGTCTGGTCGGCCTTCTTGCGCGACGGCTGCACGCGGCGCGGCTCGCCCGGCATCTTGGGGTAGTCCGGCGGGTACGGCATCTCGCCGAGTCCGTTCTCCTCGTCCCGGTCGTACCAGTCGAGGAGGGTCTGCAGCGAGTGGTGGACGTCGTCGATCTCCGACCACGGGTCGGGTCGTCGCTCCAGCAGCGCGGGAACGGTCGTGAGGTTCAGGTCGCGCGGGTCCTCGACGTCGAACAGCTCGTCCCACGTGAGGGGTGTGGAGACCGGCGCACCCGGCTTCGGGCGCAGGCTGTAGGCGCTGGCGATGGTGCGGTCGCGGGCGTTCTGGTTGAAGTCGACGAAGATCGCCTCACCCCGCTCCTCCTTCCACCAGGCGGTGGTGACGGCGTCGTCGCGGCGCTCCAGCTCGCGGCCGAACGCCAGCGCTGCGTGCCGGACGTCGGTGAACGTCCACTTCGGCTCGATCCTCGCGAAGATGTGCACGCCGCGGTTGCCGCTGGTCTTGGCGAAGCCGCGGATCCCGATCTCCTCGAGCAGCTCCTTGGCCACCTTCGCGACCCGTTGCGCGTCGTGGAAGTCGGTGCCCGGCTGGGGGTCGAGATCGATGCGGATCTCGTCGGGGTGGTCGACGTCGGCGCGGCGCACGGGCCACGGGTGGAACGTGATGGTCCCCATGTGGGCGGCCCAGGCGGCGACGGCGATCTCGGTGGGGCAGATCTCGTCGGCACGACGGCCCGAGGGGAAGTGGATGCGCACCGTCTCGAGGTACGGGGGAGCGCCCTTGGGGACGCGCTTCTGGTAAAACGCGTCGCCGTGGCCGTCGGCGCGGGTGGCCATCACCATGTCCTCGCGGACGCCCTTGGGCCAGCGCTCCAGCGTGGTGGGGCGCTCGCGCAGCGCGCGCATCAACCCGTCCTCGACGGCCACGTAGTACTGGACCACCTCGAGCTTGGTGATGTCCGGCGTGCGGTCGGTCTTCTCGTAGATCACGCGGTCGGGGCTGGAGACGCGCACGGCGCGCCCCCCGGCCTCGACCTCGGCTGCGGCTGCCCCCATGGGGCGACCCTACTGTCAGTCGACCTCGGTGACGATGGATTGGACTTCGAGGACCGGCACGGCGGTCGTGGCCGTCGTGCTGATCGTGAGCAGGTCCTGGGCGCCGGCCGGGACGTCGATGACCTGGCCGCCCATCTCGAAGCGGATGTCGTACGTGATCGTCATGGTGGCCTGGTAGTCCCCGGCTCGCCGGAACGTCATCGAGCACTCGTCCGACTTCGCGGTGACCAGCGGGCAGTCGATCGTCTGGCCGCCGGCGCTGACGGTCATGCCGCGCGGCGAGGCGATCGCTCGCATGCCGAGGGCGGGGGAGCCCACGACCTCGCCGGCGGGGGCGCCCTCGGCCCACCACCAGGTGTCGAGGTTCACCAGCGTGCGCGTGGGCGGGTTGAACACCGCGGTCACGGTGGGTAGCTGCAGGGCGCCGCGGGCCGCCTCGATGCGGTCGAGGATCGTGACCATCTCGAACTCGGTGTCCCAGTAGTAGGTGCGGATCTCCTCGGCGTCGGCGTTCTCCTTGCACGACGTGAAGATGAGCTTCTCCGCATCCTCGGGCTTGTCCTTCAGGCTCGGGTCGTCCTCGCGAGCCTTCTCGATGTCCTGGATCGCGGCCGGGTCGTTCATGTAGCAGGCGCGGTTGCCCTGGCAGAACTCGTTCCACAGATCGAAGAAGGTGCACTCGGGCGTGGCGGGGGTGCCGCCCCCGCCACCGTCGCCGCCGCCTCCATCGTCGCTGCCGCCCGACCACGTGATGCAGCCGTACTGCAGGCCGTCGGCCGCGGGATCGGTGTCGCCCCAGGCGGTGCAGACGGGGTCGGCGTGGGCCGGGACCATGAGCACGAAGAGCGTGACCATGACGGTGGCCAGCAGGGCGCCCGTGCGCCGGGCGAGGGTCAGCACGAGATCCCGCTCGGGGTGTCGGCCTCGCCCACGATGAGCCAGGTGCCGTCGGTCTGCTCGAGCCGGTGGCTGCTGGCGTACCAGCCGGCGGCCTCGGGCTCGACGACCTCGCCGTCGGCCTCGGCGCCCCACTTGTCCTCATTGACGCAGACCGTGGCGATCGCGGAGGTCCCGTCGACGGTGGCGGTGTAGTCCCGCAGTTCCGGCTCGCCGGTGCGGCGGAAGTTCCCGGCCTCGAACTGCGCGTAGCGCGCGAGCATCGGCTCGGTCTCCGAGGGGGCCAGGGTGCGGCTGAAGTCGGCCGTGTCGTAGGCGCCCGAGGTCTCGACCCGGACGCGCTCGTTCCAGTAGGCCTCGAGGACCGCGACGGCCTCGTCCTGCGCGGAGGCGGTCGGCGTGGGCGTCGTGGTGGCGGGCGTGTCGGAGCCGTCGTCGCCACCGCAACCGCCCAGCAGCAGCGCCCCGGCCAGTGCCATCGCGCACGTCGTGATGCGCATCCCCCTTGCAAGCATGGGCACGATTGTAGTGAAGAACCGCCGCCCGGTCTCCCACACGGTGGGCGCGACGGGAGTGAGGTGCGGCTCACTGAGGCGAGCCTTCGTTGAATGCGGGGAATCAATAACGCAACAATGGTGTTGTGAAATACGTGAGCGTGGATCATGAGGTGTCGTCGGTCGACGACCTCTCCACGCGCGATCGCGTCGCCGAGAGCATCCTGGAGAACGGTCCCAGCACCGCCACGAGCCTGGCCACCCGCCTCGGACTCACCCCCGCCGCCGTGCGTCGCCACCTCGAGCACCTCGTCGAGCACGGCCTCGTGGAGTCGCGCGAGGAGCGCGTCCGGGGCCAGCGTCGCCGCGGCCGCCCCGCCCGGGTCTTCGTTCTCACTGCCGCCGGCCGCGACACGTTCGCCCACACGTACGACGACCTGGCCGCCGACGCGCTGCGCTTCCTGCGCGCCACCGGCGGCGACTCCGCCGTCATGGACTTCGCACGTCACCGGCTGGCCGAGTTCCGCAACCGGTACGAGCGGCTGCTGGCTGACGTCCCGGTCGAGGACCAGGCCTCGGTGCTGGCGCGGGCGCTGACCGACGACGGCTTCGCGGCCTCGGCCAGCTCCACCCCGCTCGGCGAGCAGATCTGCCAGCACCACTGCCCGGTGGCCCACGTCGCCGAGGAGTTTCCCCAGCTGTGCGAGGCCGAGACCGAGGTCTTCGCCGAGCTGCTGGGCTCCCACGTCCAGCGCCTGGCGACCATCGCCCACGGCGATGGCATCTGCACCACGCACCTGCCCCGCACCACCCAGTCCACCCATGTCACCGCTGTGTCTCCAACTGAAGGGGAGTCGTCATGACGACCACGAACGACACGACCTCGATCGAGGACCTGAACCCGGGTCTGAAGGATGTCGGAAACTACGAGTTCGGCTGGCACGACGCCGACGTCGCCGGAGCCAGCGCGCAGCGCGGCCTCAGCGAGGCCGTCGTGCGCGACATCTCGGCCAAGAAGAGCGAGCCCCAGTGGATGCTCGACCTGCGCCTGAAGGGCCTCAAGCTCTTCAACCGCAAGCCGATGCCCACGTGGGGTGCCGACCTCGACGCGATCGACTTCGACAACATCAAGTACTTCGTCCGGTCGACCGAGAAGCAGGCGACCACGTGGGAGGAGCTCCCCGAGGACATCAAGAACACGTACGACCGCCTGGGCATCCCCGAGGCCGAGAAGCAGCGCCTCGTCTCCGGCGTCGCCGCGCAGTACGAGTCCGAGGTCGTCTACCACCAGATCCGCGAGGACCTGGAGCAGCAGGGCGTCATCTTCCTGGACACCGACACCGCGCTGAAGGAGCACCCCGAGCTCTTCGAGGAGTACTTCGGCACCGTGATCCCGGTCGGCGACAACAAGTTCGCCGCGCTGAACACGTCGGTCTGGTCGGGTGGCTCGTTCATCTACGTGCCCAAGGGCGTCCACGTCGACATCCCGCTGCAGGCCTACTTCCGGATCAACACCGAGAACATGGGCCAGTTCGAGCGCACGCTGATCATCGCCGACGAGGACTCCTACATCCACTACGTCGAGGGCTGCACCGCGCCGATCTACAAGACCGACTCGCTGCACTCGGCCGTCGTGGAGATCATCGTGAAGAAGGGCGCCCGCGTCCGCTACACGACCATCCAGAACTGGTCGAACAACGTCTACAACCTCGTCACCAAGCGCGCCACGTGCGAGGCCGGCGCCACGATGGAGTGGGTCGACGGCAACATCGGCTCCAAGGTCACGATGAAGTACCCGGCCGTCTACCTCATGGGCGAGCAGGCCAAGGGCGAGACGCTGTCGATCGCGTTCGCCGGCGAGGGCCAGTACCAGGACACCGGCGCAAAGATGGTGCACGTCGCGCCGAACACGTCCAGCTCGATCCTGAGCAAGTCCGTCGCCCGTGGCGGCGGCCGCACGTCCTACCGCGGCCTGCTCCAGGTCAACGAGGGCGCCTACGGCTCCGCCAGCACCGTCAAGTGCGACGCGCTGCTGGTCGACCAGATCAGCCGCTCGGACACCTACCCGTACGTCGACGTCCGCGAGGACGACGTGACCCTCGGCCACGAGGCGACCGTCTCCAAGGTCAGCGACGACCAGCTCTTCTACTTCATGCAGCGCGGCATGGAGGAGGACGAGGCCATGGCGATGATCGTCCGCGGCTTCGTCGAGCCCATCGCTCGCGAGCTGCCCATGGAGTACGCGCTGGAACTGAACCGACTCATCGAGCTGCAAATGGAAGGGGCTGTTGGATGACCGCGTTGACTCCCGTTGTGGGTGACGAGCGAATGGCTGGTGCAAACAACGACCAGCTGGCCGCCGCCTTGGAGTTGGACCACGTCCAGAGCCACCTGCACCCCGAGCCGTCGTACGACGTCGAGGCCCACCCCAAGCCCACCGGCCTGGAGGAGATCTGGCGCTTCACGCCGCTCAAGCGGCTGCGTGGACTGCTCGACGGCACGCCGTCGGACGCCAGCCTGGAGTGGAAGGACGAGCTCCCCACCGGTGCCACGCTGACCACGATCACCACCGACGAGGCCAAGGCGATCGGCGGCATCGCGCCGCTCGACCGCCTCGCGGCTCTCGCCGTGCAGAACGCCGGCGGCGCCACGCTGCTGTCGATCGACGGCGAGCTCGACGCCCCGGCGCGCATCCGCCTGAGCGGCACCTCGGTCGAGCAGACCGTGTGGGGCCACGTCGTCGTGAAGGTGGCGCCGTTCTCCAAGGCCACGATCGCGTTCGACCACGTCGGCTCGGCCACCTACGCCACGAACGTCACGTACGTCGTGGGCGACGGTGCCCAGCTCGACGTCGTGAACCTGGTCGACTGGGAGGACGACGCCGTCCACGCCGTGCAGAACGGCATCAGCGTCGGCCGCGACGCGGCGGTCCGCTTCTTCGAGTTCACCCTCGGTGGCGACCTCGTCCGCTCGTCGACCAACGTCGACTACCGCGGCCCCGGTGGCAGCGTCGACCTGCTCGGCATCTACTTCGCCGACGCGGGCCAGCACCTCGAGCACCGCCAGTTCGTCGACCACACGGCGCCCCGCACCCGCAGCAACGTCGAGTACAAGGGCGCTCTGCAGGGCCAGGACGCGCACACCGTGTGGATCGGCAACGTCCTGATCCGCAAGGTCGCCGAGGGCATCGACACGTTCGAGCAGAACGACAACCTTGTGCTCACCGACGGCGCGCGCGCCGACTCGGTGCCGAACCTCGAGATCGAGACCGGCGACATCGCCGGCGCGGGCCACGCGTCCACGACCGGTCGCTTCGACGACGAGCACCTGTTCTACCTGCAGAGCCGCGGCATCGACCCCACGGAGGCCAAGCGCCTCGTCGTGCACGGCTTCTTCAACGACATCATCCGCCGGATCGGCGTCGAGGACCTGCAGGAGCGCCTCCTGTCGGCGATCGAGGACGAGCTGGCCGCGGTGGTCGGCAACCCCGCGGCGGTGACCGAATGACCTTCAAGGAGGTCGCGAAGCTCGCCGACGTCCCCGAGGGCGCGGCGCTGGGCATCGAGTTCGAGGGGCACGACCTGGCCCTGGTGCGCGACGGTGACACCGTCTACGCCATCCAGGACTGGTGCTCCCACGCCGAGATCCCGCTGTCCGACGGCGACGTCGAGGGCTGCGAGATCGAGTGCTTCCTGCACGGGTCGCGCTTCGACCTGCGCACCGGCAAGGCACTGGGCCTGCCGGCCACCGAACCCGTCCCCGTCTACCAGACCAAGATCGAGGGAGAGACCGTCTGGGTCGACCTCCCGAACCAAGGAGAAACAGCATGAGCACCCTGGAGATCAAGAACCTCCACGTGTCCGTCGACACCGAGGACGGTGCCAAGGAGATCCTCCGCGGCGTCGACCTGACCATCAACTCCGGCGAGGTCCACGCCATCATGGGCCCCAACGGCTCGGGCAAGTCCACGCTGGCGTACTCGATCGCCGGACACCCCAAGTACAAGGTCACCGAGGGCGAGGTGCTCCTCGACGGCCAGAACATCCTCGAGCTGAGCGTCGACGAGCGCGCGCGTGCGGGCCTGTTCCTCGCGATGCAGTACCCGGTCGAGATCCCGGGCGTCTCCGTCGCCAACTTCCTGCGCACGGCCAAGACCGCCATCGACGGCGAGGCCCCCAAGCTGCGCACGTGGGTCAAGGACGTCAACGCGGCGCTCGAGCGGATGACGCTCGACCCGTCGTTCTCCTCGCGCTCGGTCAACGAGGGCTTCTCCGGCGGCGAGAAGAAGCGCCACGAGATCGCCCAGCTCGAGCTGCTGAACCCGAAGTTCGCGGTGCTCGACGAGACCGACTCCGGCCTGGACATCGACGCCCTGCGCGTCGTCTCGGACGGCGTCAACCGCTACTCGGCGCAGGGTGACCGCGGCGTGCTGCTGATCACGCACTACACGCGCATCCTGAACTACATCGAGCCCGACTTCGTCCACGTCTTCGTGGCCGGCAAGCTGGCCGAGACCGGTGGGCGCGAGCTCGCCGAGCTGCTCGAGGCCGAGGGCTACGACAAGTTCACCAAGGCGGCCGTCTGATCATGACCGGCTACGACGTCGAGGCGATCCGCAAGGACTTCCCCATCCTGTCCAGGACGATGGCGGGGGACCGCCCTCTCGTGTACCTGGACAGTGCCAACACGTCGCAGAAGCCGCGTCAGGTCGTCGAGGCGATCGAGCGTCACTACCTCGAGCACAACGCGAACGTCGCGCGGGCGATGCACCAGCTCGGTGCGGAGGCCAGCGAGGCGTTCGAGCTCGGGCGCGACAAGGTGGCGGGATTCATCAACGCGCCGCGTCGCGAGGAGGTCGTGTTCACCAAGAACGCCTCCGAGGCGCTCAACCTGGTGGCACGCGTCCTCGGCGACGCCGGTCGCGTGGGTGCGGGTGACGAGGTCGTGGTGACCCAGATGGAGCACCACTCCAACCTCGTGCCGTGGCAGCTGCTCACGCAGCGCACGGGCGCCGACCTGCGCTGGTACGGCGTCACGCCCGAGGGCCGGCTCGACCTCGACTCCCTCACCCTCACCGAGCGCACCAAGGTCGTCTCGGTCACGTGGGTCTCGAACATGCTCGGCACGATCAACCCGGTCGCCGAGATCGTCCGGCGCGCCCACGAGGTGGGTGCGCTGGTCGTCATCGACGCGTCGCAGGCCGTGCCGCAGCTGCCGGTCGACGTGGCCGCGCTGGGCGCCGACTTCGTCGCCTTCACGGGCCACAAGATGGTCGGTCCCACGGGCATCGGTGTGCTGTGGGGCCGCTACGACCTGCTCGCCGAGCTGCCGCCGTTCCTGGGCGGCGGCGAGATGATCGAGACCGTGTCGATGGAGCGCACCACGTTCGCCGCGCCGCCGCACCGCTTCGAGGCCGGCACACCGCCGATCGCGCAGTCGGTCGGCCTCGGCGCCGCGGTGGACTACCTCAGCGCCCTCGGCATGGAGAACGTCGCCGCGCACGAGCAGCGGATCACCGCCTACGCGCTGGACGCGATGAAGGAGCTGACCGGCGTCACGATCGTCGGCCCCAAGGAGCCGGTCGACCGCGGGGGAGCGATCAGCTTCACGATCGACGGGGTGCACCCGCACGACGTGGCGCAGCTGCTCGACTCGCAGGGCGTCGCCGTGCGCGCCGGTCACCACTGCGCGAAGCCGCTGCACGCGCACTTCGGCGTGCAGTCCACCACGCGCGCCTCGTTCTACCTGTACACGACCGAGGCCGAGATCGACGCGCTCGTCGCGGGGATCCGCCACACCCAGTCGTACTTCGGAGCCTGAGATGAACGCAGCGAACGTCGATGCGATGTACCAGGAGATCATCCTGGACCACTACAAGCACCCCCACGGTGCGGGTCTGCGCGACCCGTACGAGGCCGAGGTCCACCACGTCAACCCGACCTGCGGCGACGAGATCACGCTCCGTGTGCACCTCGAGGGCAACACGGTGGCCGACGTCTCGTACGACTCCGTGGGCTGCTCCATCAGCCAGGCCTCGGCCTCGGTGCTGAACGACCTCGTGGTCGGCAAGGACGTCGACCACGCACTGACCACACTCAACGCGTTCCAGGAGCTCATGCAGGGCCGCGGCCACGTCGAACCCGACGAGGACGTGCTCGAGGACGGGATCGCCTTCGCGGGCGTCGCCCAGTTCCCCGCGCGCGTCAAGTGCGCGCTGCTGTCCTGGATGGCCTGGAAGGACGCCGTCGCCCAGGCTTCGGCCAAGGAGGAAGCATGACCACCGACCACAGCGATCTGCCCGACGTGACCGTCCAGCCCGGCGCCACCACCCAGGAGGACGTCGAGGAGGCGATGAAGGACGTCGTCGACCCCGAGCTGGGGATCAACGTCGTCGACCTCGGCCTCGTCTACGGCGTGCACGTGGACGAGCACAGCAACGCCATCCTGCAGATGACGCTCACGTCCGCGGCCTGCCCGCTGACCGACGTCATCGAGGACCAGACCCGCGCCGCCCTCGACGGCCTCGTCAACGACTTCCGCATCGAGTGGGTCTGGATGCCGCCGTGGGGCCCGGACAAGATCACCGACGACGGCCGCGAGATGTTGCGCGCCCTCGGCTTCAACATCGGCTGACCGCCCGCCACCCCTCACCACTTTTGGAACGGGATGCACGTCTCTGAGCGATCAGAACGTGCATCCCGTTCCAAAAGTGCGCAGGAGCGCGGACGGCGGCGACGATTTCGCGCCCGGGGGATCGCTCCGTAGACTGGCTCGGTGGACATGATCCGGCTGGAGTGACGCGCGAGCACCTGCTCGACCCCTGCGTCCTCGCCCCGTCCATCCCTCACGAAGGCTCTTCCATGATCACCGCCTCCTCCGTGGAGCTGCGCTTCGGCGCGCGCGTCCTGATGTCCGACGTCTCCTTCCAGGTCGCCAAGGGCGACAAGATCGGCCTCGTCGGCCGCAACGGCGCCGGCAAGACCACCCTGACCAAGATGCTGGCCGGGGCCGGCGGCGAGCCCGCCGAGGGCACCATCACCCGCACGGGCACGGTCGGCTACCTGCCGCAGGACCCGCGCGTCGGCGACCCCAACGTCACCGCCCGCGACCGCATCCTGTCGGCGCGAGGCCTCGACGAGGCGCTGCGCAAGATGCGCAAGGCCGAGAAGGAGATGGCCTCGGAGGACTCGGCGCTCGCCGAGGACGCGATGCGCCGCTACTCCCGCGCCGACGCCGAGTTCGGCGCCGGGGGCGGGTACGCGGCCGAGTCCGAGGCGGCGACGATCGCGGTCGCGCTGGGTCTGCCCGAGCGCGTCCTCGAGCAGCCGTTGAGCACCCTGTCCGGCGGTCAGCGCCGCCGTATCGAGCTGGCGCGGATCCTGTTCTCCGACGCCGACATCCTGCTGCTCGACGAGCCCACCAACCACCTCGACGCCGACTCGATCGTGTGGCTGCGTGGCTTCCTGAAGAGCTTCTCGGGAGGCCTCGTGATCATCAGCCACGACGTCGACCTCGTCGCGGAGACCGTCAACAAGGTCTTCTACCTCGACGCCAACCGCGGCGTCATCGACATCTACAACATGGGCTGGCGGCCCTACCTCAAGCAGCGCGAGGCCGACGAGGCCCGGCGCAAGCGCGAGCGCGCCAACGCCGTGAAGCAGGCCGAGCGGCTCATCGACCAGGGCAACCGGATGCGCGCGAAGGCCTCGAAGGCGACCGCCGCCCAGCAGATGCTCAAGCGGGCCGAGAAGATGATGGCCGGCCTCGAGGACGAGCGCGCCGTGGACAAGGTCGCCAAGATCGCCTTCCCCAAGCCCGCTCCGTGCGGCAAGACGCCGCTCATGGCCACGGGACTGTCGAAGTCGTACGGGTCGCTGGAGATCTTCACCGACGTCGATCTGGCGATCGACCGGGGGAGCCGCGTCGTCGTGCTCGGACTCAACGGTGCGGGCAAGACCACGCTGCTGCGTCTGCTCGGCGGCGCCGACCGGGCCGACACCGGCGAGATCATCGCGGGCCACGGCCTCAAGATCGGCTACTACGCCCAGGAGCACGAGACGCTCGACACCTCGCGCTCGGTGCTGGAGAACATGCAGAGCGCGGCGCCGCACCTCACCGACACCGAGGCGCGCAGCGTGCTGGGCTCGTTCCTGTTCACCGGCGACGACACCGCCAAGCCGGCGGCCGTGCTCTCCGGCGGCGAGAAGACCCGTCTGGCGCTGGCGAGCCTCATCGTCTCGAGCGCCAACGTGCTGCTGCTCGACGAGCCGACCAACAACCTCGACCCGGCGTCGCGCGAGGAGGTGCTGGCGGCGATCCGCTCCTACGAGGGCGCGATCGTGCTGGTCACCCACGACGAGGGCGCCGTGCAGGCGCTCGAGCCCGACCGCGTGCTGCTGCTGCCCGACGGCGACGAGGACCTCTGGTCGGACACCTACGCCGACCTGGTCAGCCTGGCGTGATCGCCGCCCGACTCCCATTCAGCAGGTCTTGGACTTGAGCCGCTTGACCGAACTGGTTTTGTCGTTGAATTTGAATGCCGCGGCCTTCAGGTCCTTGATCGTCCGGCCTGCGCGGACGCAGATCTGGCGATCCTTGAAGTTGTCGTCGTCGTAGAGCACCCAGGCGTAGGCCGAGTTGTTCACGACGGAGCTGGTCTTGTCGCCGAAGCCGTATGAGTCCAGGTTCTTCACGGACGTCGCGGTCGAGTCGACGGGGTAGCCGGACTTGCCGCCGAACGTGATGCGGCGGTCTTTCTGGTTCTTGTCGTCGAACAGGCACAACGCGCCCGGGGTGCACTCGGAGTTGAAGAACGCGTTCTGCGGGTTGCCCCACAGTCCTGCCGAGCCGGCCGTGGACTTCGACACACCGCGATAGATCTTCTCGGCTTCGACGCGGCAGTGCAGAATCGTCTTTCCGGACGGGAGGTCCTTTCCGCGATTGGCGCACTGCCACTTCATGTCGGCCAGGAACCTCGTGTCGACCTTCGTCTTCTGTGCGTTCGTCGACCGGAGAGCCAGTCCGTGCTTAAGGTTCCTGCCGTGGTTGCGGTAGCCGAAGTCGTGACGATTGCAGGACGCGCGGAAGAACCTCTTCCACGCGGGGAGTACGACCGCGTCCGAAGCCGAGCAGCCGTCTGCGGACCAGTCGAGTCCCTGCCCGCCCGTAGCCCTGGTCCCCTGTGCCGTGCGCGCCTTGTTCGCGACGGTGGTGAAGTCAGCCAGGTTCTGCGTCAGGCGATGGTCGGCGGCCTTCGTCTTGGCCGCACGAGACGGCGCGGCATGGGCCGGCGCCGACGTGATGAGCATGGCCGCGATGGCCGAGAAGGCGATGAGAAGTGAACGGACCGCGGGACGTGATCGTGGCGTCATGCGCGCACACTACGGAGACACCGAGCCTCCGTGCAACAGTGAGTGGCACCTGCCGTCGTTTGCGCTGGTCAGCGGTCCGGCAACACCATGGCGGACCGTCGCGGTGAGGCAGAGCGACGAAGGTGTTACCGGCCTCACCACACACGGGACCTACACGGACACGGACGACTTGCGGCGCTCGATCAGCTCGGCCCGGACGAACCAGAAGTAGCCGAACGCGGCCAGCCCGGCGAAGAAGTACCACTGGATCGAGTAGAACAGGTGCGGTCCGGTGCCCAGGTCGGGCTCGGCCGGGCCTTCGAGGCCGTCCTGCTCGGGCGAGGTCATGGCGACGAAGCCCGGCAGCGGCTCGGCGCCGAGGAAGTCGGCCCACCGCTCGCCGTTGACGGCTCGCACCTGCCCGTCGCGCGGCGTCGTCGCCGCCTTGTCGGCCGTGCTGGCGGGCTGGAGCCATCCCGTGACGGTCACTGGCCCCGTGGGGGCCGCCGGGACGTCCTCGGGTGCCTCGCCGTTGCGCGGACCCTCGATCCAGCCGCGGTCGACGAGCACGACCGTGCCGTCGTCCAGCCGCAGCGGGGTGACGACCTGCACGCCCGGCCGGCTGTCGCGATGCGCGAACCGCACGGTGACCTCGTGCGCGGAGTCGAACGTGCCGGTGGCCGTGACGGCGCGGTACTCGAGGTCGGGGTCCCAGCCGTCGGCGACGACCTCGGCGACGGGCGCCGGGTCGGCCTTCAGGTTCGTCTTGACGACGGCGTTGTCGGCCTTGCGCTGCTCCCAGCGGTCGTACTGCCAGCCGCCGAGCATGAAGCACGTGACCGCCATGACGACGACGAAGACCGCCAGCCCGATCCAGCGCGGGCTTGCCAGGAAGCGCAGCACCTACTGGTCCAGCTGCTTGCGGTCGACCCCGAACGGGGACGGCCCGTCGCCCGAGCTGCGGATCGCCGAGTTGCCGATGACGACGGCCACGTAGGGCAGGAACACCGCGCCCACGAGGAGCACCCAGCGGATCCAGTGGTCGACGGCGACGAAGCCGATGAAGCAGGCCACACGGACGGCCATGGAGATGAGGTAGTTGCGCTCGCGATGGTCCACCTGGGCGCTGAAGGGCTCGCGCGCACTGGTGATCGAGTGCACCTCTTCGGGGTCGCGCCGGGCCATGTCCCCAGTCTACGCCGTGGGTCCCGCGCGCGGCCTGCGGCCGGGTGGGACGATGGCCCCATGAGCAACCGCACCTACCGTGTCACCGAGATCGTCGGAACGTCCCCGGTCGGGGTCAGCGAGGCCATCGACAGCGGCATCGCCCGCGCCTCCCAGACCCTGCGCCACCTCGACTGGTTCGAGGTCGTGGGCATTCGGGGCCAGGTCGAGGACGACAAGGTCTCGCACTACCAGGTCACCCTGAAGCTGGGCTTCCGCCTCGAGGACGACGAGTAGCAGCCGGTCAGGTCGCCGGCGGCGCGTCGGCGGCGTCGGCCGCCTCGACCTCCTCGCGCGTGATGCCCATGAGGTAGACGATCGCGTCGAGGTACGGCACGTTCACCGAGGTCTGCGCCTGGTCGCGCACGAGCGGCTTCGCGTTGAACGCGATGCCCAGTCCCGCGGCCGCCAGCATGTCGAGGTCGTTGGCGCCGTCGCCGATGGCCACGGTGTTGCGCACGTTGATGCCCGCCTGCTCGGCGAAGAGGCGCAGCGCCTCGGCCTTGCCGGCGCGGTCGACCACGCGCCCGAGGACCCGGCCGGTCAGCGCTCCGTCCTGCACCTCGAGGTCGTTGGCGGCGAAGTAGTCGATGCCGAGGTCGTCCGCGAGCCGCTCGATGATCTGTGTGAAGCCGCCGCTGACCAGGGCGAACCGGTAGCCGAGGCGCTTGAGCGTGCGGATCATGGTGCGCGCGCCGGGCGTGAACTCCAGGTCCCGGTAGACCTCGTCGAGGGCGGAGGCCGGCACGCCGCGCAGCTGGGCCACGCGCTCGTGCAGCGACTCGGCGAAGTCGAGCTCGCCGCGCATGGCCCGCTCGGTCACCTGGGCCACCGCCTCCTCACAGCCGGCGTGCGCCGCGAGCATCTCGATCACCTCGCCCTGGATCAGCGTGGAGTCGACGTCCATGACGACGAGGCGCTGCGCGTGACGCAGGATGCCGTGCTCCTGCACCGCCACGTCGGTGCCAAACCGGTGGCCGATCGCGGCCAGCTCGGATTGCAGGGCCTCCGACGCGGCGCCCGAGACCTCCATCCGGATCGCCGTGACGGGGTAGCGCGCCATGCGGACGATGCGGTCGATGTTGCCGCCGAGCTCGTTGATCCCCTCGGTCAGGGCCGCCAGGGCGTCGGGCATCAGCGGTGCGCCGAGGATGACCACCTGGGCGCGGCCGATCCTGCGGGGCCGGTTGTCGCCGGTGCCGTGGACGACCTCGACCTCCAGGCCCAGGTCGGCACCGACCGAGGCCAGGTCGGCCTCGAAGCCGGGCACCTCGTCGGGGATGGTCACCAGGACGCTCAGCACGAGCCGGCCGCGCACGACCAGCTGCTCGACGTCGATCACCTCGACGTCGTGCGCGTCCAGCGCGGAGAACACCCGGGTGGAGACGCCGGAGCGGTCGGGACCGCTGAAGGTGACCAGCACCGTGGGCTCGGTCAGGTGCAACGTGGGGACGTGGCCCGGGGCTGGCGTGCTCATCGTGTCGAGGGTATCGGCAGGACGTTGAGGCGAACCGATAGGTTGGACGTGTGACCGCCGTGTTCGACCTGACCGACGTCACGATCGTGCGCTCGGGCAAGACTCTCCTGGACCGCGTCTCGTGGCGCGCCGAACCGGGGGAGCACTGGGTCATCGTGGGCCCCAACGGAGCCGGCAAGACCACGCTGCTCCAGGTCGCGTCCGCGAACATGCACCCCACCTCCGGCACCGCCGAGATCCTGGGCGAGCGACTCGGCTCCGTCGACGTCTTCGAGCTGCGCCCCCGCATCGGCCACACCAGCGCCGCGATCGCCGAGCGCGTGCCGGCCGACGAGACGGTGCGCAACCTCATCCTGTCGGCCGCGTACGCCGTGCTCGGCCGCTGGAACGAGGAGTACGACGACGAGGACCACCGCCGCGCGATGGCGATGCTGGCCGAGCTAGGCATCGCGCCGCTGGCCGACCGCACCTTCGGCACCCTGTCCGAGGGCGAGAAGAAGCGCGTCCTGCTGGCGCGCTCGCTCATGACCGATCCCGAGGTCGTGCTGCTCGACGAGCCGGCCGCCGGCATGGACGTCGGCGCCCGCGAGGACTTGGTCGAGAGCCTCGAGGCCCTCGCGTCCGACGAGTTCGGCCCCTCGCTCGTGATGGTGTCGCACCACCTCGAGGAGATCGCCCCCGGCTTCACGCACGCGCTCCTGCTGTCGGGCGGCTCCGTGGTGGCGTCCGGGCCCATCGACCAGGTGCTCACGTCGCAGAACCTCTCCCTGGCGTTCCGCCAGCGGCTCGAGGTCACGCACGACGCGGGACGATTCTCGGCTCGGCGTCCGCCCTCGCGGCGCCGCGCGAACTAGGAGGCGACATGGACTGGTTCGGCGACGACATCTGGGTCACGTGGGCGGCGCTCGGCGTCCTCATGTGCCTCATCGAGCTGGCCAGCGGCGAGCTGATCTTCCTGATGTTCGGCATCGCGGCCTTCGCGGCCGCCGTGGCCGCCGCGGCCGGTGCGCCGATGGCGCTGCCGCTGGCGATCTTCGGCGTCGTCTCGGTGGCGCTGCTCGCCCTCGTCCGCCCGCGGATCGCCGCGCGGGTCCACGACGGGCCGTCGCTGCCCGTCGGCCAGCAGGGCCTGGTGGGCCAACTGGCGATCGTCGAGGAGGTCGTGAACCGCCATGCCGGTCGTGTCCTGATCGGTGACGTCCACTGGACCGCCCGCCCGGTGGATCCCGAGGCGACCTACGAACCGGGCGACGAGCTGCTCGTCGCCGCCATCGACGGTGCGATCGCCCGCGTCGTCCGTAAGGAGAGCTGAATGTTCGCATCCGCAATGCTGGTCTTCTTCATCCTGCTGGTGGTCCTGCTGATCGTGACCGCAGCGATGAGCCTGAAGATCATCCCGCAGAACTTCGCCGGGATCGTGGAGCGCCTGGGGAAGTACCGCACCACCCTGACGCCCGGGCCGCACCTGATCGTGCCGTTCCTCGACCGCGTGAAGTACCGGGTCGACCAGCGTGAGCAGGTCGTCTCGTTCCCGCCGCAGGGCGTCATCACCGAGGACAACCTGACCGTCGAGATCGACACCGTCATCCTCTACACGGTGAACAACCCGGTCGCCGCGACGTACGAGATCGTCAACTACATCGAGGGCATCCACCAGCTCACGACCACGACGCTGCGCAACATCATCGGCGGCATGACCCTCGAGCACGCGCTCACCAGCCGCGACCAGATCAACCGCACGCTGAGCGCCGAGCTCGACGCGGCCACGGGCCGCTGGGGCATCAAGGTCAGCCGGGTGGAGCTCAAGAGCATCGATCCGCCGCCCACCATCATCGACGCGATGGAGAAGCAGATGCGCGCCGAGCGGGACAAGCGCGCCGCGATCCTCACGGCGGAGGGTGAGCGTCAGTCGGCCATCCTGAGCGCGGAGGGCCAGAAGCAGGCCGCGATCCTCACGGCCGAGGGCCAGAAGCAGTCGGCGATCCTGACCGCCGAGGGTGAGAAGACCGCCGCGATCCTGACCGCGCAGGGCGAGGGCCGCGCGATCGAGACCGTCTTCCAGGCGATCCACGACGGCAACCCCGACCAGAAGCTGCTGTCCTACCAGTACCTGCAGACGCTCCCGAAGATCGCGCAGGGCCACAACGCCTCGACCTGGATCATCCCGGCCGAGGTCACCGCGGCCCTGAGCACCATCGGCAACGTCGTCGGCTCCATCCCCGTGGACGGCGGTGGCTCGCACAAGCGCGTCGACCTCGACGAGCCCGTCGAGACCGCCAGCACGGCCCCGGCCGAGACCAGCAGCGCCGTCGAGGAGGCCATCCGGGCCGCCAAGCAGGCCGAGTCGCCGATCTCCACCCAGGACGATCCGCCGACCGGTCAGCCCCCCACGGCCTGAGCCGGATGGACCGAACCAGGATCCTCGTCCTCGGCGCCGCCGTGCTGGCCACGGCGGCGATCGTCGTGGCCTGGCTGGTCGTCGGCCGGTCGGACGACGCCGATCCGATCAGCGGGCCCCCGGCCGAGCAGGCCGAGGAGGTCCCGCTGGCCGACGGCTCCACGACCGAGCCCGACGAGGACTGGGTCACCCGGACCGCCGCCGACCGCCAGATCCCGGTGCGGGCGATGCAGGCCTACGCCCGCACCGAGATCAGCGAGCGTGAGAGCGCGCCCGCGTGCAACCTCCGCTGGAACACGCTCGCGGGCGTCGGGTCGGTCGAGTCGGCCCACGGCACGCTGGGCGGCGCCGGCCTCGACGCGGCGGGCGTGTCGAGCCGCAGGATCATCGGCCCGCCCCTCAACGGCGAGAACGGCACCCGGGCCATCGAGGCCACCGAGGCGTCCACGGCCCTGCACGGCGACGAGCAGTGGGACCGCGCCGTCGGCCCGTTCCAGTTCCTGACGTCGTCGTGGGAGCTGTACGGCGCCGACGCCGACGGTGACGGCCGGGCAGACCCGCACGACATCGACGACGCGGCCCTGGGCGCCGCGCGACACCTGTGCGCGAAGGAGCGCGACCTGGCCGGCGACGGCTGGGTCAAGGCGGTCTTCGCCTACAACAACTCGATGGCCTACGTCGAGAAGGTCCGCGGCATCGCCGACAGCTACGCGAAGTAGCGTCAGGCCTGCGCCCTCACCACTGCCAGGTGCCGTGGATGATCGCGCGGCCGAGCGTCTTGAACGCGAGGTTGAACCCGACGACGGCGGGGGAGGCCGACGCGTCGACGCCCAGCGTCTCCTCGCCGACGGCGTGCACCACGAAGAAGTAGCGGTGCGGCTGGTCGCCCTCCGGGGGAGCGGCGCCCATGAAGTTCAGGCCGCCGCCGTCGTTGCGCACGTGGAAGGCGTCGCCGGGCAGGGAGTCGTCGCTCGCGCCGGCGCCCGTGGGCAGCTCGGTGACGTCGGCCGGGATGTCGACGGCCACCCAGTGCCAGAAGCCCGACACGATCGGCGCGTCCGGGTCGAAGCAGGTGACGACGAACGACTTAGTTCCCTCGGGTGCGCCACTCCACGCCAGGTGGGGCGACGTGTCGCCGTGGGCGTTGACCTGGTCCTCCTTCAGCGAGGCGCCGTCGGTGACGTCGTCGCTGACGACGGTGAACGAGGCGGCGGAGGGGAGCAGCGGGTACGGATCGGGAGTCACGGGTCGGTCGAGGCTCATGCCACCTAACCTAGTGCGGTGGCCGAACTCATCGCACTCGACGACCCCCGCGACGAGCGGCTCCGCGACTACACCGACCTGCGCGACGTGCAGCTGCGCCAGAGCGTGGAGCAGGAGCGCGGCATCTACATCGCCGAGGGCACGAAGGTCATCGAGCGGGCGGTCGCCGCGGGGCACGAGCCGAAGTCGCTGCTGCTCGCACCGCGCTGGCTCGGCACGCTGTCGGACATCCTCGAGTCGACCGACGCGCCCGCCTACGTGCTGGACGAGAAGTCAATCGAGCGGGTCACCGGCTTCCACGTCCACCGTGGAGCGCTCGCAGCGATGCACCGGCCGGCCGAGCGCAGCGTCCACGACGTGCTGGCCACCGCGCGTCGCGTCCTCGTGGCCGAGGACCTGGTCGACCACACCAACATCGGCGCGATCATGCGCAACGTGGCGGCGCTCGGCTTCGACGCGGTGCTGCTGTCACCGCGGTGCGCCGACCCGCTCTACCGTCGCTCGATCAAGGTGGCGATGGGGGCGGTGTTCTCCCTGCCCTGGGCGCGGATCGACGACTGGTACGCGGCCCCCGCACTGCTGCGCGAGCACGGCTTCACGACGTACGCAATGACCCTGTCCGACGACGCCGTTCCGATCGACGCGGTCGAGCCCGCGGAGCGCTCGGCCGTCATCGTCGGCTCCGAGGGCCCGGGCCTCAGCGAGCACTGGCAGCGCGAGTCGGACCACCGCGTGATCATCCCGATGGCGGCCGGCATCGACTCGCTCAACGTCGCGGCGTCCACCGCGATCGCCTGCTGGCAGTTCCGGCCCTGAGTCCCGCGTCGCCGGGTCAGTCCTCCTCGGGCTCCTCGCCGACCGGCCAGTCGTCCTCGTACTCGTCGGCCAGCTGCTGGTGCTGCTTGTAGAGCTTCTTGCGTGCCTTCTCCGGGACGCGGTCGCCGAAGACCGTGCCGAAGAGGTGGTCCGTCTCGTGCTGGAGGCAGCGGGCCAGCAGGCCGGTGCCCTCGAACTCGACCGGTTCGCCGTGGTGGTCGAAGCCCGTGACCCAGGCGTGGTCGGGGCGGCCGCACTCGGTGAAGGCGCCCGGCAGCGAGAGGCACCCCTCGTCGGCGACGTCGAGCTTGCGCTCGGTACCGTCGGGGAGGCGGAGCACGGGGTTGCAGACGACTCCGGTGATGCGCTGGTGGTCGGCGTCGGGGCAGTCGAACACGAAGACCTTGAGGTCCTCGCCGACCTGGTTCGCGGCCAGGCCGACGCCCTCGGCGGCGTACATCGTGGCCACCATGTCGGCCACGAGGACGGCGAGGTCGTCGTCGAACGCGGTGACGTCCTTCAGCTCCCGATGCATCACGGGCGTGCCCCATCGGGTGATGGGTCGCACGGAGCCTCCGGAGGGCAGGGGGCGGGACTGGTCGGCAGAGGGCGTTTCGGTCACGCTTCAGCCTATCGAGAGGCCGACACGCGCAGCCGCTGGCAACCGGGTCCCAATTCAGATACCATCGGTATGCGAAACTGTAAACGACAGTTTTTGCAATCACTGAGGGAGTGAACGTGGCGGGTAAAGACCCCATGGCCTACGGACTGCGCGCGCTGAACAAGCTGGCTGCCTCCGAGACGCTCGACCGCATCGGTCTGCGCAAGTTCGCCGAGCGCGCCGTGCATGGCTCGACGAAGGCCGGATTCCAGGCGATCGGTGCGGCCCAGCGCACGTTCACCAAGGTGGCGGGCAGCTCGCAGGGCAGCCGCGTGGCTGCGACGCAGCCGTCCGGCGTGTTCGACCTGACGCCCACCGAGGACCAGCAGATGATGGTCGACGTCATCGGCGAGTTCGCCGCCGAGGTGCTGCGCCCCGGTGCCGAGCAGGCCGAGGCCGCCGACGACACGCCCAAGGAGGTGCTGGCGCAGACCTCCGAGTTCGGCCTGAGCCTGCTCAACATCCCCGAGTCCCTCGGCGGCCTGGCCGAGCAGCGTTCGGCCGTCACCGGCGTGCTCGTCGCCGAGGCGCTGGCGAAGGGCGACATGGGACAGGCCGTCGCCTGCCTCGCGCCGTCGGCCGTGGCCACCGCGATCTCGCTGTGGGGCACCGAGGGCCAGCAGCAGACCTACCTGCCGTCGTTCACCGACGGTGACGTGCCGGCCGCCGCGCTCGTCGTGGCCGAGCCGGTGCCGATGTTCGACCCGCTGTCGCTGACCACGGTGGCGAAGCGCGCCGAGGGCGGCTACGTCCTCAACGGCCTCAAGTCCGGTGCCGTGCGCGGTGCCGAGGCCGAGCTGCTCGTCGTGGCCGCCGACGTCGAGGGCCGCGGCCCGTCGATGGTGATCGTCGAGGCCAACACCGACGGCGTTGCCGTCGCGGCCGACCCCGGCATGGGCCTGCGCGCGGCCGGACTGTCGCGGATCCAGCTGACCGACGTGCACGTCGGTGAGGACGCGATCCTCGGCACGGCGCAGGACTACCGCGAGATGGTCCGCCTGTCCCGGCTCGCGTGGGCCGGGCTCGCGCTCGGCACGGCGCAGTCGGTGCTCGACTACGTCAAGGAGTACGTCACCACCCGCGAGGCGTTCGGCGAGCCGATCGCCCATCGCCAGGCCGTGGCCTTCACCGTCGCCGACATGGCGATCGAGCTCGAGGGCATGCGGCTGGTCACACTGAAGGCCGCGTCGCGCGCCGAGCGCGGCGCCGAGTTCGCCCGGGAGACCGCGCTGGCCCGCCGCCTGAGCACCGAGTACGGCATGAAGATCGGCACCGACGGCGTGCAGATGCTGGGCGGCCACGGCTTCGTGAAGGAGCACCCGGTCGAACGGTGGTACCGCGACCTGCGTGCCGTCGGCGTGATGGAAGGAGCAGTCCTCATCTGAGGACGGGAGAGATCATGATCTACCTCGAGACCCCCAAGAAGTTCCGTGGCTTCGTCCAGCAGGCCCACGACGTCGCCAACGAGTTCCTGCGCGCCAACTCGCGCAAGTACGACCTCGCCGAGCACAGTTACCCCAAGGAGCTCGACCTCCTGGCCTCGCTGATCGACGGCCTGAACGAGTCGGGCAACAGCACGGGCGCCGGCGCTGCGGGCGTCCGCGTCAAGGACGAGAAGAAGAAGGACCAGGGAGTCCGCAACGCCACCAACATGGCGTCGGTGCTCTCGGTGATCGAGATGTGCTGGGGTGACGTCGGCCTGCTGCTGTCGATGCCGCGTCAGGGCCTGGGCAACTCGGCGATCGCCTCGGTCGCCACCGACGAGCAGGCCGAGCGCTTCAAGGGCACGTGGGCCTCCATGGCGATCACCGAGCCCAGCTTCGGCTCGGACTCGGCCGCCATCAGGACCACCGCCACGAAGGACGGCGACCACTACGTCCTGAACGGTGAGAAGATCTTCGTCACCTCGGGCGACCGGTCGGACTCCGTGGTCGTGTGGGCCACCCTCGACAAGACGCTGGGGCGCGCGGCGGTGAAGTCGTTCGTCGTGCCGAAGTCGCTGCCCGGCATCCGGGTGGAGCGCCTCGAGCACAAGCTCGGCATCCGGGCGTCGGACACCGCGGTCATCGTGCTCGACAACTGCCGCGTGCCGGCCGAGAACCTGCTGGGCGACCCGGAGATCGACACGTCCAAGGGCTTCGCCGGCGCGATGGCCACGTTCGACAACACGCGACCGCTCGTCGCGGGCATGGCCGTCGGCTGCGCCCGGGCCTCGCTCGAGGTCATGCGCGACCTCATCGAGCAGGCCGGCCTGACGATCGACTACGACCGCTCGCCGGCGCTGCAGCCGCACGTGGTGGCCGAGTTCCTGCGGATGGAGGCCGACTGGGAGGCAGCGCTGCTGCTCACCCTCGAGGCGGCGTGGATGGCCGACAACCGCCAGGCCAACTCGCTGCAGGCCTCGATGGCCAAGGCGAAGGCCGGCCGCTCGGGCAACGACATCACGCTCAAGTGCGTCGAGCTGGCCGGGTCGCTGGGCTACAGCGAGACCGAGTTCCTGGAGAAGTGGGCCCGCGACTCCAAGATCCTCGACATCTTCGAGGGCACGCAGCAGATCCAGCAGCTCATCGTCGCCCGACGGCTGCTGGGGCTCACCAGCTCCGAGCTGAAGTGAGCCCCCAGGGCTGAGCGCGGCGGGCCGCGATCAGGGACGCAGCAGCGCCTTGATCGCGGTCCGCTCGTCCATGGCCCGGTAGGCGTCGGACACCTGGTCGAGCGTGAACGTCTGGTCGAAGACGGCTCCGGGCTGCAGCGCGCCCGACAGCACCTCGGGGACCAGCTCGTCGAGGTAGCGGCGCACGGGCGCCACGCCACCGGCGAGGGCCTGGTTGCGACCGAACATCGCCGGGACGTTCAGCTCGACGCCGTGCGGCACGCCGACGTAGCCGACGGTGCCGCCGGGACGCAGGGACAGGAACGCCTGCTTCATCGACTCACCGGTGCCCACGCACTCGAGCACGGCGTCGGCGCCGATGCCGTCGAGGATCTCGCGGACCTCGGCGGCGCCCTCCTTGCCGCGGGTCTCGACGATGTGGTCGGCGCCGAAGCGGCGAGCCAGCTCCTGGCGGTCGGCGTGGCGCGACATCGCCACGACGGTGGAGGCGCCGAGCCGCTTGGCGGCCAGCACGCCCGACAGGCCGACCGCGCCGTCGCCGACGACCGCGACCGTGGAGCCGGCCGTCACGCCGGCGCTGAAGGCCGCGTGGTGACCCGTGGGGAAGACGTCGGTGAGCGCGAGCAGGTGCGGGAGGAGCTCGTCGTCCACGTCACCCGGAACGGCCACCAGGGTCCCGTCGGCCTGCGGGACGCGCACGAGCTCGGCCTGGCAGCCCTCGTAGCCGCCGCCGTTGACGCACGAGGTCTGCACGCCGTTGCGGCAGTGCGCGCAGGTGTTGTCGCTGTACATGAACGGCGCGATCACGAAGTCGCCGACCGAGATGCCGGAGACGTCCGTGCCGACGCGCTCGACGATGCCCACCTGCTCGTGGCCGATCTGGTGCGCCTCGGTCTGCGGCTTGTTGAGGCCGCGGTAGGGCCACAGGTCGCTGCCACAGACGCAGGCGGCCACGACGCGGACGATCGCGTCGGTGTCGGCCTCGATGTCGGGATCGGGCAGGGTGTCGAGTCGGATGTCGCCGGGGGAGTGAAGGACTGTCGCGCGCATGCGTGCAAGGATGGCAGACATGAGTGAAAAGCCTGAAGTCGATTTCACCCCCGGCCCCGCTCCGACGGACCTCGTCATCGAGGACGTCACCATCGGTGAGGGCGAAGAGGCCGTCAACGGCGGCGTCGTCGACGTCCACTACGTGGGCGTGGACTTCGAGACCGGCGAGCAGTTCGACTCCTCCTGGGACCGCGGCCAGTCGGCCAAGTTCCCGCTGCCGCAGCTGATCGGCGCCTGGCAGCAGGGCATCCCGGGCATGAAGGTCGGCGGCCGCCGCAAGCTCATCGCCCCCCCGGAGCTGGCCTACGGTCCCGCCGGCGGCGGACACCGTCTGTCGGGTCGCACGCTGGTCTTCGTCATCGACCTGCTCGGCGTCGGCTGAGCCGACACCCCCTTCAGAGCTGTGACGCGAGGGCGTCCAGCGCCTTCGCGACCCGTTGGGCCGAGATCGGCCCGACGGCGCGAAGCTCCTGCGCGAAGATGCTGACGCGCAGCTCCTCGAGCATCCACCGCACCCGCTGCACGGGCGGCGCCAGCCGCTGCCACGGGCGCAGGTCCTGCGTCTGCTCGTGGAACCGGGCCTCGAGCTCCCAGACGGGAGCCGGGTCCTTGGTCGAGGTCAGCCGCTTCGCCGCCGCCCGCAGGTAGATCGCGAGGCGCCCGACCTGCTCGGCGCCCATGTCGCGGATGAACCCGGGGTGCACGAGCCACGAGATCTGCACGCGCACGTCCTCGCCGGCCTCGTCCTTCCCGGGGTCGAGGTCGCCGAGCGCCTGCAGCGCGCCGATGACCTGGCGCACGATGCGCTCCGTGAGCGGCACCGCGTCGGCGCGTACGAGATCGCGCAGCCGTCGGTAGGCCTCCTCGTCGCGCACGGGGCCGCCGTGCTGCACCACGAGGTGGTCGAGGGCGGCGAGCCACGACTCCTCGATGACCGCCGCGGCGTCGCCCTGGGGCGAGGTGGCCAGCAGCAGCTTGTCCTGCAGCGACAGCGTGCGCCCGACCGTGCCGACCGGGGAACCGGTGGACAGCGCGATGAGCCGCGCGGTGCCCCGGATCGTGGCGACCCTCTGCTCGGTCTTCGTGCGCAGCACCCGCAGCGCCACGCTGGAGCCCTCGTCGACGATGGCGGGGAAGCCCGTCACCTGGCCGGCGGTGATGCTGGGCTCGAGCGTGCCGAAGTCCCAGTCCTTGATCCCGGTGCGCTCCTCCTGGCGGGCGCGCTGCTGCAGGTCGCGACGCAGCCGCGGCTCGAGGTCGCGACGGAGCGCGTCGAGGTCCTTGCCCGCCGCCAGCTCCTTCGTGCCGTCGACGACGCGGAACGTGGGGCGCAGGTGCGCCGGGAGCGCCGTCAGGTCGAGGAGCGACGGCTCGACCTCGAGGGCCCGCCCGAGCTCGGTACGCAGGTCGCGTGACGTGTCGAGCGTGGGGAGCACCCGCTCCGCCGACTGTGCGGCCGGCGCGAACCGGCGCCGTTCGGACTTGGGCAGCCCGCGGATCAGCTCGGTGACCAGCTCGAGCCGGCGGCCGGGGACGCCCCAGTCGAACTCCGCTCCGTCGATCGTCAGCAGGTCGTCGACGGGCACGGTGATCGTGATGCCGTCGTCCGCGGCCTGCGGGTCGAACCGGTACGAGACGTCCAGGACGGCGTCGAAGTCCTCGCTCTGCGAGGTCCACGAGGTGGGGAAGGCGTCCGCGTCGACGTCGGCACGGAAGAGCTCGTCCGTGAAGTCGAGGATCCGCTTGTCGGGCTGCTTCTTCCACCAGGCGTCGAAGTGCCGCACCGAGACGATGTCGGCGGGGATCCGCGCGTCGTAGAAGTCGACGAGCGTCTCGTCCTCCACCCGGATACCGCGGGTGCGGACGCGCTCCTCGAGCTCCTCGATCTTCGCGAGGCGGTCCTGATTGCGCTGCCAGAAGCGGTGGTGGGTGCGCCACTCGCCGCCCACCAGCGCATGCCGGATGAACAGCTCCCGGGCCAGCGGCGCGTCGTGCTGGGCGAGCATGACCGTGCGGTCGACGACGACCGGCAGGCCGTACAGCGTCGACCGCTGGGTGGCCACGGCGGCGCCACGGCGCGCCGACCAGCGAGGTTCGGAGTACTGGTGCTTCAGCAGGTGCCCGGCCGCCTGCTCGACCCACACCGGATCGATGCGGGCGTTGTCGCGCGCGAACAGCCGCGAGGTCTCGACCAGCTCGCCGGCCATCAGCCACCGCGGGGGCTTCCTGGCCAGGCCGGAGCCCGGGAAGATCGAGAAGCGGGCGCCACGGGCGCCCAGGTAGTCGCGGGTCTCGGCGTCGCGCAGGCCGACGTGGGACAGCAGGCCATGCAGGAGGGCCCGGTGGATGGCGTCGGCGTCGGGCTCCTCGCGGACCTTGCCGGGCTTGAGTCCGAGCTCGCGCGCCGTGCGGCGCAGCTGGGAGTTGACGTCAGCCCACTCCCGCACGCGCAGGTAGTGCAGGAACTCGTCGTGGCACATGCGCCGGAACTTGCTGTGCGACAGCTCGTCGCGGCGCTCCTGCAGGTAGTCCCAGAGCTTCAGCAGGCTGAGGAAGTCCGAATCGGGCTGGGTGAAGCGAGCGTGCTGCGTGTCGGCCGCCTGCTGCTTGTCCAGCGGGCGCTCGCGGACGTCCTGGATGGAGAGGCCGGCCACGATCACCAGGACCTCGGGCAGGACCCCGAGGCGATCGGCAGCAAGCACCATGCGGGCGTGGCGTGGGTCCAGCGGCAGCCGCGACATCGTGCGGCCGATCTTCGTCAGTCGGTCGGTGCCGTCGAGGCGCGGCGCCAGTGCGTCGAGCTCACGCAGGAGCGCCAGGCCGTCGGCCACGGCGCGGTGGTCAGGGGAGTCGAGGAAGCCGAAGTCGCGGATGTCGCCCAGGTCGAGCGCGGCCATCTGCAGGATGACGCTGGCGAGGTTGGTGCGCTGGATCTCGGGGTCGGTGAACTCCGGGCGGGACTCGAAGTCCTCCTCGTCGTAGAGCCGGATGCAGATGCCGTCGGCGACACGGCCGCACCGGCCGGCGCGCTGCGCGGCGCTGGCCTGCGAGATGCGCTCGATGGGAAGGCGCTGGACCTTGAGCCGGGCACTGAACCGCGAGATGCGGGCGAGGCCGGGGTCGACGACGTAGCGGATGCCCGGCACGGTGATCGAGGTCTCTGCGACGTTCGTGGCGAGCACGATGCGGCGGCGCGGGCCGGTCTGGAAGACGCGCTGCTGCTCGTGCGCGGCGAGGCGGCCGTAGAGCGGCACGACGTCGCCCAGCGACTGGCCCTCGAGCACCTCCGCGGTGTCGCGGATGTCGCGCTCGCCGGGGAGGAACACCAGCACGTCGCCGTCGCGGGGCAGCTCGCGGACGGCGCTGACGATCCCGTCGATCACGTCGTCGTCGCGGTCGAGTGGGCGGTAGCGGACCTCCACGGGGTACGTGCGTCCGCTCACCTCGATGATCGGCACGGGGCGCTCGGGCGTGGCGAAGAGGTTCGCGAAGCGATCCACGTCGATCGTCGCGGAGGTGACGACGACCTTCAGCTCGGGACGACGCGGCAGCAGCTCGCGCAGGTAGCCCAGCAGGAAGTCGATCGACAGGGATCGCTCGTGGGCCTCGTCGATGATGATCGTGTCGTAGCGCTCGAGCCGCCGGTCGTGCTGGAGCTCGGTCAGCAGCAGCCCGTCCGTAACGAGCCGGATCACGGTGTCGGCGCCGGACCTGTCGTCGAAGCGCACGGCGTAGCCGACCTCGGCGCCCAGCTCGACGTCGCACTCCTGCGCGATGCGCGCGGCGACCGACCGCGCGGCGATCCGTCGGGGCTGGGTGTGGGCGATCTTCGTGCGGCCGAGCTCGGCGGCGATCTTCGGCAGCTGCGTCGTCTTGCCCGATCCGGTCTCGCCGGCGATCACGACCACCTGGTGGTCGCGCAGGGCGTCGCGGATCTCGTCGTGCCGTGCGGCGATCGGGAGGGCGGGATCGAACTCGAGCTTCATCGCTCCCATTCTCACCGCAGGCCGATGGCGTCGGCGAAGAGGGCGTATCCGACGAAGGCGACCACGTCGAGGATCGTGTGGGCGATGACCAGCGGCATGACGCGGCCGGTGCGGTGGAACCACCAGGCGAACACGACGCCCATGGCGACGTTGCCGACGAACTGCCCGAAGCCCTGGTAGAGGTGGTAGCTGCCGCGCAGCAGGGCCGAGGTGGCGATGATCGCGGGCAGGCCCCAGCCGAACTGCTTGAGGCGGGTCATCAGGTAGCCGACGACGATGACCTCCTCGAGCAGCGCGTTCTGCAGCGCGGAGAGGACCAGGATCGTGACCGACCACCAGTAGAGGTCTTCAGGACTCGTGACGATGTTGGCCGTGACCCCCAGCGCGCGGCCCCCGAAGTAGACGCCGAGCCCGGGGAGGCCGATCACGGCGGCGAGCGCCGCGCCGAACCCCAGGTCGCGCCAGGGGCGGCTGCCGTCGAGGCCGAGGCGTCGCAGCACGGGGGGAGCCTCGTCCAGGCTCAGCAGGTACAGCGCGAGCGCGACCGGGACGAGCGCGAAGCCGATCGACAGCAGCTGGTAGGTCAGGTCCAGCCACGGGACGGTGTCGCGCGACGGGTTGAGGGTGGCCGTGGAGTCGCGCAGCGAGCCCTCGCTGAGCTTGCGCGCGAGACTGACGACCGAGTAGACGGCCGACTGGCCCAAGGAGAGGCCGAGGACGATCCAGACCTCGGCGCGCAGGCGCCGGGTCACGGGGTCACAGGTCGTTCGTGGAGAAGGTGTCGCACGAGTTCAGGTTGCCGGACTCGTAGCCCGTCTGGAACCAGCGCTGGCGCGACTCGCTCGAGCCGTGGGTCCACGTGTCCTGGTTGACCCGGCCGCCGCCGAGCTCCTCCTGGATGTGGTCGTCGCCCACGGCCGCGGCCGCCGACAGCGCCGAGTCGATGTCGGCCTGCGTGAGCGGCTTGATGAGCGTGTTGCCCTCCGCGTCCTGCGTGGAGGCGGCGTGGTTCGCCCAGACGCCGGCGAAGCAGTCGGCCATCAGCTCGATCCGCACGCCGCCGCTGCGCGGGCCGGTCTGGCCGTCCTGGCCCTTGGCCAGGATGCCGAGGATGTTCTGCACGTGGTGGCCGTACTCGTGCGCGACGACGTACATCTGCGCGAGGTTGCCGCCGTCGGCGCCGAACTGGCTGCTGAGCTGGTCGAAGAACGAGGCGTCGATGTAGACGCGCTCGTCGGAGGGGCAGTAGAACGGGCCGGTCTGGTTGGACGCGGTGCCGCACGGCGACTGGGTGGCGCCGGAGTAGATCACCGTCTGCGCCTCGCGGTACTGGCGGTTGATGTCGGCCGGGAGCGCGTCGGTCCAGTAGTCCTGGGCACTGTTGACCGTGCCGATGATGCGGCAGACGTCGTTCTCGTTCGCGTCGGCGCCGGTCTTGCACTCGCTCACGTCGATCGAGGCCGACTCGCTGCCACCGGTGAGCACCTGGTTGACGTCGAACCCGGACGACGTGCCGCCGTCGAGCGGGTTGCCGCCGAGGAACGCCACCAGGAGCATCAGCAGCAGGCCGCCGATGCCGCCTCCGACGATGGCGCCGCCCTTGCCGCCCCCGGTGACCTGGCTGGTGTCGAGGTTCGCGCCCTCGTTGAACGTCATGGCCAGATTCTAGGGACCCTCAGCGCTTGCCGCCGCCGAGCAGCCCCCCGAGGAGGCCGCCGAGGGCACCCTCGAGACCGCCGGAGGAGCCGGACCCACCGCCGAGGAGGCCTCCGAGCAGGTCCTCGATCCCACCACCGGCCGAGCCCTTCTGGTCGCCTCCGGTGACCCGCTTGGCCAGGTAGGCCATGACGATGGGCGCGAGGATCGGCAGCAGCTTCTTCACGAGGCCGGCGTCCTGGGCCCCGCTCGTCGACCCGAGCGCCTGGGCGACGTCGTCGGTCTTCTCGCCGAAGACGTTCTTGACGATCTTCTCCCCGTCGTCCGTGTCGATGGCGCCCACGTCGACGCCGCCGTCGATGAGGGAGGTGTCCTTCGTGGTGATCGCACCGCCGAGCGAGGCGGCCCCGGCGGGGTCCTTGGCGTTCGCGTCGAGTCCGCCGAGCAGTGCCGGGAGCGCCGCGTCGATGCCCTGCTGGGCGGTGGCCCTGTCGACACCGAGGCGCTCGGCGATCTGGTCCACGGGGATGAGGGTGCGCAGCTCGTCGATACCGGCCATGGCGACTCCTTCGTCGTGCGGCCCGCCGTCGGACCGGCGCTTCGATCGTATCGCCGGGCGAGATCCTGCCTAGGGTGGCGACATGACGGATCTGATGAGCCCCGTGCTGCCGATCTCGGGCGACGACGAAGCGCGGCGCGCCGGGCTGCGGCGGATGCGGACGCTCGCCACGTCGCTGCTCGTGCTCGCGGCGATCGTGTTCGTGCTGACGCACGGCCGCGACGGAGCGTGGGGCTACGTGAACGCCGCTTCCGAGGCGGCCATGGTGGGCGCGATCGCCGACTGGTTCGCCGTCACGGCGCTCTTCCGTCATCCACTCGGCCTGCCGATCCCTCACACGGCGCTGATCCCGAAGAAGAAGGACCAGCTGGCCGCGAGCCTCCAGGACTTCGTCGCCGACAACTTCCTGCGCGAGGACGTGATCCGCGACCGCATCGCCGCAGCAGGGCCGGCCGAGCGCGTGGGGCACTGGATCGCGGTGCCCGGGCGTGCGCACCGGCTCGTGGACGAGGGCGCTCGCGTGGCGTCCGACCTGCTCGGCCGCGTCAAGGAGGAGGACGTGCAGGCGGTCGTGACCGAGCTCATCGTGCCGCGCATGCTCGAGGAGCCGCTGAGCCCGGCCATCGGTCAGCTGCTGGGGGAGATCCTCGACGAGGGCGCCCACACTGGTCTCGTCGACCTCGGCCTGGACGAGCTGCACGGCTGGCTGGAGCGCCATCCCCACCGCATCACCGACCTGATCGTCGCCCGCGCCCCGGACTGGGCGCCCAAGTGGGCCAACACCATGATCGCCGAGCGCCTGTTCCGTGAGGTGCTGACCTGGGTGGCGGACATCCGCGACGATCCCCAGCACGACGCACGGGCGGCGCTGGACCACTGGCTCGTCGAGCTGGCGCACGACCTGCAGCACGACCCCGAGGCCATGGAGCGCGCCGAGCGACTGAAGGAGCGCATCCTCACGCAGACGAAGGCGGCGACGACGGCCGTGAAGCTGTGGGACTCGTTCCGCCGTGGGCTGCTCGACGCCCTCGCGGCCGAGGACGGGGTGCTGCGCCGCCGCATCGTCGAGGAGATCGAGCGGCTGGGGGAGCGGCTCCAGTCCGACCCGGTGCTCGCCGCCCGGATCGACGGCTGGGCCGGCGACGCCGCCGCCTACGTGGTGGAGCACTACGGCGGCGAGATCGCCACGGTCATCTCCGCGACGGTCGAGCGCTGGGACGGACAGGAGACCGCGGAGCGCATCGAGTTGCACGTGGGCCGCGACCTGCAGTTCATCCGCATCAACGGCACGGTCGTCGGCGGCCTCGCCGGCCTCGTGATCCACGCCGTGGCGCAGGTCCTGTGATCCACAGCTGTGGACGACGCCTGTGGACAGCTTGTGGACCGGAGCGCGCCCGCGTGTGGAGAACCTGTGGACGCGAAAATACCTGGAATCTCCTGCTGAAAAGCACTTGCGGCGCGGGTCACAGTAGCCTAGAAATGACCTACGCACTCCTCCGGGAGAGCGGGAAGGAAGCTCCGATTCCCTCCACGCGGACGGTGCAAACCGAACGCAGACGCCTGGTGATGCAGGTGTGGGAGAGAACCTCACGGGCGACCGGAAACGAAGGCAGCCATCACGCACCATCGATCCTGAAGGCCCCGGGAACTCATACTTCCCGGGGCCTTCTTCATGGCCCCGTGAGGGGTTTGCTAGAGTTCAGTGCTGCATGAAGTTCACACCTGTCCGGGTGGCGGAATTGGTAGACGCGCTAGCTTGAGGTGCTAGTGCCCTGTTAGGGGCATGGGGGTTCAAGTCCCCCCTCGGACACACACGAAAACCCCTCCAGTTGGAGGGGTTTTCGCTTTTTTCGGTGGCGGGACAAGAGACAAATGTGCTCCCTTGGATGGCACGAACGCCTCGTACGGACCGGCGGGGGACCGCAGGGGGCCACATTGCGCGTACCGGCGTCACTTGAGCCGAGGTGACGCTCGTTCTTAGCGGCGGATCCGTGATACGCATGGCCACAAGGGCAGTGCACGCGGACTCACCGGAACTGTCACCAGTTAGTCAGCAGACCCCACAGTTAGCCAGTCGAAGGGGGCTGCCAGCAGACTCGCGGCGCCTTCACCTGGGTCAAGTCCGCTGGGTGGTGTACTAGGTTGATCCCTCGGTTGGGCGTGTCGCTCAGGCTGTGAGTGCCTGAAGCTCGTGCTCGCTCACCTCCTCGGCGGTGGAGTTGTCGACGGCTTGGGCTCGGGCGAGGACGTCGAGTCCGAGGTAGCGGCGGCCTTCGGCCCACTCGTCGTGTTGCTCGGCCAGGACGGCGCCGACGAGCCGGATGATGCTGGTCCGGTCGGGAGACGGTGACGTGCAGGTGGTCGTGGTGTCCCCCGGTGACTGATCTGGGGTCGAACATGCGGTCGCCGTCATACGGCCGCCATCCCTCCGCGGCACGCTGAACGGACCAGACCCGGCCCTGCCAGATGAGGTACTCGACACCGAGCTGCTCGGCGTTCGCCTCGAGCCAGTGGGTCGTTCTCCAGCCGGTATCGAGGGCCGCACCGGTGGCGCGGGTGCCGATGGCGTTGCCGAAGGTGCCGTCGCAAGCCCGACTTGGGCCAGAACGTGAGCGGCTCGGGCCGTGATGCGGCCGGAGGTTGTGGGATCGTCGACGAGTTGCCCAGGGTTCGCGCCGGCAAGGCCCGCCGCGTCATCCGCCTGTGTGGCGCAGCTCGTTCCCGTCTCGGTCGCGTCGCTTTGGAAACGCCGACCTTGAAGACGCCGCGCGTCACGCCACCACGATGACGCCATGCGGTGCATCAGGACGTCCTGATTCGCCACACCGCGCCCCGATGCTGCGTGCTCCTGTGGCCGCGGGGTGGAGCGAAGTCGGACAGTCGGGCGCGGTGTGACGTACCTAACGTGATTCCACCGCCGCCGAGAGCCGGCGACGGTGAGCACATGATGAGGTGACAGACGATGACGGCTTTGACCCAAGAGACTGCCGTGGGCACCGAGGTCCTGGACGTTCTGGTGGTCGGGGGCGGGTTCTCAGGACTCTATGCGCTCGATCAGCTCCGGGACCGTGGCTTCGCGGTGAAGGTGTGGGACGCGGCGGGCGACTTCGGAGGGATCTGGTGGTGGAACTGCTACCCCGGCGCCCGAACGGACTCGACCGGGCAGGTTTACCAGTTCTCCCACAAGGACCTCTGGAAGGACTTCGACTTCACGGAACTCTTCCCCAGCCACGAGGGCGTTCGCGAGTACATGCGGTACGTCGACTCGAAGCTGGATCTGCGGCGGGACATCACCTTCAACACGTTCGTCGACAAGG
The DNA here is from genome assembly GCF_054957925.1 of Aeromicrobium sp. JP4. NCBI lineage: Bacteria > Bacillati > Actinomycetota > Actinomycetes > Propionibacteriales > Nocardioidaceae > Aeromicrobium > Aeromicrobium sp. JP4. Next base: position 598,583 of record NZ_CM143290.1, on the reverse strand, counting down.
CGCGGTGGGATGAGGAGAGTCGCACCTGGACCGTGAGCAGCACGGACGGCAGGACTCAGAGGGCGAAGAGCGTCATCGTCGCGACGGGCTTCGGATCGAAGCCGCTGTACCCGGACGTCAAGGGGCTCGACACCTTCGCCGGCGAGTGTCACCACACCGCACGCTGGCCCCAGGGCGGCGTGGACATGAGGGGCAAGCGAGTGGTCGTCCTGGGCACAGGCGCCAGCGGAGTCCAGGTCATCCAGGAAGCCGCTCCGGTCGCGTCGGAACTGACGGTGTTCCAGCGCACCCCGAACCTCGCGCTGCCCATGCGTCAGCGCCAGCTCACGCCGGAGGACAACGAGGCCTTCCGATCGGACCTGCCGCGGCGGTTCAAGGTCAGGTCGCGCGCCTTCGCCGGTTTCGACTTCGACTTCATGGAGAAGATGGGTGCCCACCTGACGCCCGAGGAGCTCACCGCCGAGTACGACAGGCTCTGGGAGCAAGGCGGCTTCGAGCTGTGGCTGGGCACGCTCGGGGACATGCTGGGCGACGAGAAGGTCAACCGGACCTTCTACGACTACTGGCGAGCGAAGGTGCACGAGCGCGTGAAGGATCCGGTGAAGGCCGAGTTGCTCGCCCCGCAGATCCCGATCCATCCCTTCGGCGTGAAGCGTCCTGCCCTGGAGCAGAACTACTTCGACGTGTTCAACCAGGACAACGTCCATCTCGTCGACCACAACGACGAGCCGATCATCGAAGTGGTGCTCGAAGGCGTGGTGACGAAGAACGGTCTGATCGAGGCCGACGTGCTGGCGCTGGCCACCGGGTTCGACAACAATCGCGGCGGCATCATGGCGATCGACATCGAGGGTGCCGACGGAGCGAAGCTACAGGACAAGTGGGCCGGGAAGGTCGAGACGAACTTCGGTCTCTCGACCGCCGGGTTCCCGAACCTGCTGTTCCTCTACGGCCCGCAGAGCCCTTCGGGCTTCTGCAACGGCCCGACCTCTGCTGAGGAACAGGGCGACATCGTCGTCGAGCTCCTGCAGCACCTGCGGGACAAGGGAGTGACCCGCTTCGAGAACACTCGCGAGTCCGAGCTGACCTGGACCGCGCACCTGGACGAGCTGTTCGAGGCCTCGATGTTCACGAAGGCGAAGTCCTGGTACTGGGGCGCGAACGTCCCCGGAAAGCCGGCGCAGATGCTCAACTACTGCGGTGGCCTGCAGAGCTACTTCGACCAGTGGAGTGCCGACAAGGCCGCCGGGTACGGCAACTACCAGCTGTCCTGACGAGCGACTCAGCAGGGTGGGGCGAGGCCGTGCGCCTCGTCCCATCTCTGCCACGCCGAGTGACTGAGAGAAGAAGATGTGATGAGAGCCATCGTCCTGCACGCTGCGGGAGACGTTCGGGTCGAATGCGTGCCCGATCCCGTGATCACGGAGCCGACCGATGTCGTCGTGCGCGTGACCGCGTCCTGCATCTGCGGATCCGACCTGCACCCCTACGGGGCGAAGCCAGCGGGCACGGAGCCCGCGCGCATCGGACACGAGTTCATCGGCGTCGTCGAGGAGGTCGGATCGGCCGTGACGTCACTGGGCTGCGGCGACGTCGTCCTGGCGCCTTTCGCCTTCGCCGACGGAACATGTTCGCTCTGCCGGGAAGGACTCCCCACCTCCTGCGCGCGAGGCGGCATGTGGGGGCGGGACGGCATGGACGGTGGCCAGGGCGAAGCCGTGCGAGTGCCCTTCGCGGACGCGAACCTGGTCAGACTTCCACCGGGCCTCGACCCATCGCTCACCCCGTCGTTGCTGGCGCTCAGCGATGTCTACCCGACGGGCCACCATGCTGCCGTCACAGGCCGCGTCACGCCCGGAAGCTCGGCGACAGTCATCGGCGACGGAGCCGTTGGCCTGCTCGCCGTCCTGTCGGCGAAGCGTCTGGGCGCCGAGCAGATCATCCTGATGGGCCGCCACCGGAGCCGCACCGACCTCGGGAGACGGTTCGGCGCCACGGACGTGGTGGCCGAGCGCGGCGAGGAGGGCATCGCGCGGGTGCGCGAGCTCACCGGGGGCCACGGGACGCACGCCGTCCTCGAGGCGGTCGGCCACCGGCCCGCGTACGACCAGGCGCTGGGCGTGGTGCGGCCGGGCGGCGTCATCAGCCGCGTGGGGCTCCCGCAGTACGACCAGGCGCCGCTTCCCCCCGGGACGATGTGGCGCGCGAACGTCACGCTCACCGGAGGACTCGCCCCGGCGCGGGTCTACATCGACGAGCTCCTCCCGGACGTTCTGGAGGGCCGGGTGGAGCCGGGGCTGGTGTTCGACTCCACCACGGATCTAGAAGGGGTGCCGTCCGGTTACGCCGAGATGGCAGCGCGGACGCGGCTGAAGGTCCTGGTGGAGCCATAGTCGCGGGTGGGACCTCATGGCTCGGGCCGGGCACCCACGCACGCTGGAAGCGGCGGTCGAGTGCCCGGCCCGAAGTGTCGACCTCAGGGAGTGCCGGCGTGAGGCACCTCGACCTGGACGGCCGCGACATACGCCTCGCGGGCGGCGCTGCGCTTCGCCTCGTCGAAGTCGGGTGCGATCGACAGGAACAGCGTCTTCCCATCGTCGCCACCCAGGGCGACCGCGAAGACGCCGTTCGGTGCCGTGCTGATCTCGTCCAGGATCTCGCCGCCCTCGGCGATGCGAGCCGCCCGCTGGTTCACGCAGTCGGCGATCCACACGGCGCCATCCGCGTCGAGCGCGAGTCCGTCAGGCACGATCGTGGAATGGCCGACCCGGACCTCCCAGTCCTTCTCGTCGCCCAGGTCGCCGTAGGCCGCGAAGTCGCGGCGGGGTCCGAGGGTTCCGTCCTCGGCGATGTCGAACTGCGAGACGCGGTTGCCGAACAGCTCGTTGACGATGAGTCTCTTCTCGTCCGGTGTGATGACCATGCCATTGGGGAAGGCGAGCCCGTCGGCGACGACCTCGGACGTTCCGTCGGGGCGCACGAGGGCGACGGTCGCGAAGTCGTGGGGAGCACCGCCCATGAGGTCGAAGCCGAAGTTCCCGACGTAGGCGTTGCCGTTCGGAGCGACGACCATGTCGTTGGCCGGGCCCGTGCAGTGCGATGAGATGTCGGCATGCTCGACGAGGGTGCCGTCGGGCTCGAGACGCAGCACACGGTGGTCCTTCATCGAGACCACGAGCATGCGGCCGTCGGGAAGCCATCCCAGGCCGGAGGGCTGGGCGTCGACGACGGCGATCTGCTCGACCGCGCCCTCCTTCGTCACCTTGTTGACCGTCTTGGTGTAGAAGTCGACGAACCAGAGCTCGCCGTCGTGCCAGCGGGGGCCCTCGGTGTAGGTGAATCCTTCCGCGACAGTGCGGAGTTCGCGTTGTGCCATGTCCACTCCCGGTCCTTCGTCTCGGAGTCCCGTGCTCGGGACGTCTCTGTCTCACACAGTGGCGCAGGTCACGCCCGTCGCGTTGTCCGAATACGCGACAGGAGCGGGAAGGGCTGTCGCGAATTCGGACGGCACGGTCCGAGCTCGGCGGTCGAGACTGGAGCTCCGTCGCCACGGGGCGGCAACATGGTCGTCAGGATCGAAGGAGAAGCCAATGGACGGGCTGATGATGAGTCAGCCGCTACTGATCAGCGGCCTGCTCTGGCGGGCGGAGAATGTCTTCGGTGGAGTGACGAACTCCGCTGTCACGGCGAACGGAGCGGTCGAGGACTTCACCTGGGCCGAGACCGCGGCCGACGCACGCCGACTGGCAGGTGCACTCGCTGCGCTGGGCGTGGAGCCCGGTGACCGTGTGTCGGCGCTGGCGTGGAACACCCGCGAGTACCTCACGACGTACTTCGGGGTTCCGGGCATGGGTGCGGTCCTGCACACGGTCAACCACCGCATGTCGACCCAGCACGTCGCCGCGACGATCCGGACTGCCGGTTCACGCGTGCTGCTCGTCGACGTGGACCTCCTGGACGTGCTCGCCGGCATCGAGGACGACCTGCCCGGGGTCGAGCATCTCGTCGTCATCGGCAATGGTGTCCCGGAGAGCCGCATACCTCACGTCCATCAATGGGGTGCGCTGCTGGACGCGGCCGACCCGATCAGTGCCTGGCCGCAGTTGGACGAGGACGCAGCCTCCGGGATCTGCTTCACCTCGGGTACGACGGGTCCTCCCAAGGGGGTCGTCTACAGCCACCGCAGCACGGTCCTGCACACGCTTGGCATCTGCATGGCCGGGGGAGTGGCGGTCAACGAGGCTGACAGCTATCTCCTGGTCACGAACATGTCGCACGTCAATGGCTGGGGAGTGCCGTACGCGTGTGCGCTCCAGGGTGCTCGCCTGGTGCTGCCCGGGCCGCACCCGTCCCCCCAGGGATTGCTGAGCCTGATCACCGACCAGCGACCGACCTGGTTCGTCGGCGCGCCGACCGTGGCCGCGATGATGCGCGACCGCTTCCGCGAGGCTCCCGACCGGTACGACCTGGCGGGTCTGGCGACCTTGTGGCTCGGCGGTCAGGCGCCGCCCACGGATCTGGTGGCTTGGTACGAGCAGTACGGGATCGGCACGGTCAACGGCTGGGGCATGACCGAGACGTCGCCGATCGCGACGTTCCACCACGGGCACCAGACCCAGGGCAGGCCGCTTCCCCTGGTGGAACTGGAGGTGGTCGACCTCGCGGGCGCCGCGCTCGCGTGGGACGGGCTGTCCACCGGCGAGCTCCGCGTGCGCGCGCCGTGGGTCGCGCGCGACTACCTCTCGAAGGACGACACGTCGGCCTCTTTCCCGGACGGGTGGCTCGCCACCGGCGATGTGTGCGTGGTCCACCCGGACGGGCAGTTGCAGATCCGCGACCGCTACAAGGACCTGGTCAAGAGTGGTGGCGAGTGGATCTCGTCGGTCGAGCTCGAGCACGCGCTGATGCTGCATCCGCAGGTTCACGAAGCGGCCGTCATTGCTGTGCCGGACCCCACGTGGGTGGAGCGCCCGATCGCCTGGATCGTCGCCGACGGGGAGGTGAGCGACGCGGAGCTGCGGATCCATCTCGAACGGAGCTTCCCGAAGTTCTGGATCCCGGATGAGTTCGTCCGCGCGGCGGCCGTCCCCAAGACCTCGGTGGGCAAGATCGACAAGGCGTCGATGCGCCGGGCCCAGGCGGAACGGGAGGGGGTGTAGCGTTTTCGGACACTGTGATGTGCATCACTCTTCTAGGGTGGAGCGTGCTACCACTGCGGAGTGGCCGCATGCAAGGAGTGGACATGAACGCACGGGATCAGCGACGCGCTTGGACGGAAAGTGACCGATCGTTCGGCGGTGACCTCGACGCGCGGGCGGACGCGAACCCGACGATTCGACGCGAGATCCAAGAGTCCTGGCGCCGATGTGCGATGACCGGCATCACTCCCGACAACGACGACATCCCCTACTTGCCGGATCTTCCGGAAGACAGCCGGCTGCTGCGCGCTGCTGAGCCCGTCGTGGCGCGACTTGCCGAGCAGCTCGCCGATTCACCGGCGACGCTCCTGCTCGCGGACAGCACCGCACGAATCGTCGATCGTCGAGCGGGGAGCCACGCCCTGCGCGACAAGCTCGATCGCGCCAGCGTCGCAGCCGGATTCGCCTACTCCGAGGAGTCGACCGGAACGAACGGCATCGGCACGGCGCTGGAGGAGCGCAAGCTCTTCGTGGTCAAGGGCCCTGAGCACTACCGCGAGTCCCTGCAGAGTCTGGCGTGCGTCGGCACACCGATCGTGCACCCGATCGGACGGCGAGTCGAAGGCGTCCTGGACATCACCTGCAAGCTGGAGGACGTCAACGACATGATGGCGCCCCTCGTGACGGCTGCCGTCCGCGAGATCGAGCAGCGCCTCTTCGAGATGGCCTCGCGAGACGAGCGCGCGCTGCTCGAGGACTTCCTGCGGACGTCGCGGCACGGATCCTCGGCGGTCGTCACCCTGAGCAGTGATCTGGTGATGGCCAACCCGGCCGCGACCAAGCTCATTCAGCCCTCCGACCACACCCTGCTGTGGAACTGGGCGTGTCTGCGCCTGGGCTCCCACGAGGAATTCATCGGCGAGGTCCAACTCGCCGACTCCACCGAGGTCATGGCCAAGGCGCGACGTCTCGATGATGGCCGCCGCACCGTCGGCATCGTGCTCGAGCTGCGGCCGAAGCGCGACCGCGACGACACCCGGGCCGGCACGGTGAGGGGTGCGGTGCCTCGCAGACCGATCGTTCGCGCGGGCGACGCCGCGCTATCGGGCCGCGGTCACGCGAGCCAGCTGCTGGATCGTGAGCTCGATCTCGTTGCCGCCGAACCGGGCCCCACCTTGATCACCGGAGCCCCGGGGGTCGGGAAGCGCTACACCGCACGCCGTCTCCACGCGCGCTGGTCGTCAGGGGGTGGACTCAGCGAACGGGACCTGTCGCTCCTCGACTCGCACGAGGCGGTCACCACGTTGCGAGACGTCGCCAAGTCCCTGCAGGCGGGGTCCTCCGTCATCCTGCGAAACTTGGACGCCGTCGAGGACAAGATCATGACGCGCGTCGTGGGGCTGATCGAGAAGGCGAACGAGCACAGCTGGCACTTGATCGTGACCGGTGCGGAGGAGCCTGGCCCGACCGCGGGTCGCGCTCATGCTCACCTGAAGCGACGTCTCCACGTCGTACCCCTCGCGCAACGCACCGAGGAGCTGGAGGACATCGCTCGGGCGATCCTGGCCGAGCGGAGCGACACGACGTCGCCGCAGCGGCTCCAGGCCGCAACGCTCCAGGCGTTGTGCCGACGGGCGTGGCCGAGCAATGTCCGCGAGCTCGAATCGGTCCTGTCGTCCGCGGCCGCTCGTGCGGTGCGCGGTGACATCGGGCTCCAGCACCTTCCCGCCGGCTACCGCGACAGCGTGTCGTCGCGCGCTCGCACCACGCTCGAGCGCGCCGAGTTGGACACGCTTCTCACGGTCCTTGAGGAATGCCGCGGCAACAAGTCGGCAGCGGCCGACCGGCTCGGCGTGGCGCGCTCCACGCTCTACCGCAAGGTCCGCGAGTACGGGATCGACACGGATCGCTTCGTGAAGGGGCTCTGACCGAGCGGACGCGTTGCAAAGTCGGACACCGGCAGAGGTGGAACTCCCGGCACAGTGGCAGGAGTCCACGCCGCAACGCAGGAGGTTCGCCTTGTTCCGCACCAGGTTCACCGAGGAGTTCGGGATCGAGCATCCGATCGTCTGTGGCGGCATGACCGCCGTGGGCACGGCGGACCTGATCTCCGCAGTCGCGAACGCAGGCGCACTCGGATTTCTCACGGCTCTCACACAGCCGACCCCGGCGGCGCTCGCCGAGGAGATCGCGCGGTGCCGGACGATGACCGACCGTCCCTTCGGTGTGAACCTCACGATCCTTCCGACGATCACCCCCGTGCCGTACGACGAGTACCGCGACGCGATCATCGACTCAGGGATCCGCATCGTCGAGACGGCAGGAGCCAACCCGGCCGAGCACGTGGCCGCCTTCAAGGCCGCCGGTGTGAAGGTGATCCACAAGGCCGTCGCCGTCCGGCACGCGGTGAAGGCGGAGGCGTTGGGGGTGGACGCGATCAGCATCGACGGCTTCGAATGCGCCGGCCACCCGGGCAACGACGACGTCCCTGGATTGGTGCTGATTCCGGCGGCCGCACGTGCGGTCGACGTCCCACTCATCGCCAGCGGAGGCTTCGCGACCGGAGGTGGTCTTGCGGCCGCCTTGGCGCTCGGCGCCAGCGCGATCAACATGGGCACGAGATTCGTGGCCTCGGCGGAAGCGCCCGTTCACGACAACGTCAAACAGCAGATCGTCGCCAACGACGAGCGCTCCACGGTGCTGGTGTTCCGTGAGTTCAACAACACGGCCAGGGTCGCCCGCAACGGGGTGTCCCGAGAGATCGCGCGGCGCGGCGCGGAGCCGGGAGCCACCTTTGCCGATGTCGCGGAGCTGGCCTCGGGTGCACGCGGCCGCCAACGCGTGCTGGTCGACGGGGACGTCGACGACGGCATGTGGTGGGCCGGCCAGTCCCAAGGCCTGATCTCCTCCGTCCAGACCTGCGCCGATATCGTGGCCGACATCCTCCACGAGGCGGACCAGGCGATCGAGGGTATCGCCGCCATGCGTGCGACTGCCGTCGGCGCCGGCGCAGGGAGGAAGCCGTGACGTTCACGACCCTGCGCCATGACGTGAGCGATGGAGTCCTCGTCGTGACGTTGAACCGGCCCGAGGAGCTCAACGCCTTCACCGTGACCATGGCGGCCGAGCTCGAGCAGACGTTCCGGGAGGTCAACCACGATGACCGCGTGCGTGCAGTCATCGTGACCGGCGAGGGACGCGCGTTCTGCGCCGGGATGGATCTCTCGGTGCCGGGTAATGTGTTCGGTCTCGACGAGACCCTCGCTCCCGATGTGAAGGACATGGTTCACCTCCGGGATCCAGCCATCGCGCACGTGCGGGACACGGGTGGTCGCGTGACCCTCGCCATCCACGACTGCCGCAAGCCCGTCATCGCGGCCATCAATGGCCCCGCCGTCGGCATCGGAGCCACGATGACGCTGGCGATGGACCGCAGGATCATGGCTGACGGTGCACGGATCGGTCTCGTCTTCGGGCGCATCGGCATCGTTCCCGAGGCGGCCTCGACGTGGTACCTCTCCCGGCTGGTCGGACCGTCCGCCGCGCTCGACCTGACCCTGAGGGCCGACATCTTGTCGGCGGTCCAAGCCGCGGAGGTGGGACTGGTCGACGAGACGACCCCCGCCGAGGATCTGCTCGCGCGAGCTCGCGACGTGGCTGACGCATGGACAAAGGGACGCTCCGCCGTCGCAGTCGCGCTGACCCGCCAGATGGTTCGCCGCAACGCATCCCTGCCCCATCCGGTCGACGCCCACCGCGTGGACTCGCTCGCGATGTTCTGGACCAGCGTCGGCGACGGGAAGGAGGGCGTCGCAGCCTTTCTCGAGAAGCGCGATCCTGACTTCGCCGGCCGCGCCTCCCAGCTGCCAGACTTCTACGACTCGTGGATCGAGGACGTGTGAGCCTGCGGCGAACACCGTCTGTTGCACATCCGGACACTTCGCGAAATCGCTCTGCTGGCACCGTGGACCCATGACTGCATACTGGATCGGTCTCTACCGCGAGATCCTCGACCCGGACCGACTGGCCGCGTACGCCGAGCTGGCCGGACCTGCCATCACTCGCGCCGGGGGCACATTCCTCGCGAGAGGTCTTCCCGCCGAGTGCTTCGAGGCCGGAATCCCGGAACGGTCGGTCCTGATCCGATTCGAGTCCGTCGAGGCAGCGCAGGCGGCCTATCATTCAGTCGCGTACCAAGCAGCCTTGCATGAACTTGGCGACGGCGCGATCAGAGACGTTCGTATCGTCTCGGCCTCCCGGATCTGAAGTAGACGAATGCTTTGAACGCAAGCCCGCGTGACCCAATCCGGGTACATGACGAGGGCCTTCGAGGATTGTCGCCCGGCTGGCGCGGAGTTGGAAGAGATCTCCAAGTTCACGACCAAATGACCGCTCACGCGCTGGCAGCCCCAGTTCAGAGGTCCAAGTCGCCCATGAGTGACCTGGACTTTCGCTTTGGCCGAGATCGCGGCGGCGGCGAGCGCCTGCACTGCGCCGAGGGAGACGAGGTCGGTGACCGCTACTCGTCCGGACTCGACGTCCATCGCGCCGGTGTCGACGAACTCGACCGAGACCCGTCGTGCTCCGCGGCAACCTGCTGGGCGCCCTCCAGGCCGCCAGGCGGTGCTTCACCTGGCGCAGGCGGCCCGGGCCACCGATGACGGCGATGCGCCGGCGGCCTCGCTCGACGAGGTGCTCAGCGGCGATCCGCCCGCCGCGCCGATCGTCGACCGAGACCGAGACCGAGGAAAAACTCCCGCGCCCCCGATTTCCGGTCGACCAGCTCGACGGCGGCGCCACGGGCACGCAGGCGGCGCAGGTGGTCCCCGCGATCGTCCGTAGCATCGTCGAGAGCATCGCCCAAGGGTTCGCCGAGGTCCTCGGCGCCGCGGCGGACCTGTCGGGTCGCGCGGTCGATGTCGTCCACCTCGTGGGCGGTGGCTCCAGCAACGACCTTCTGTGCCAGGCGACCGCGGACCGCAGCGGACTCCCGGGTGCTCGCCGGACCCGTCGAGGCGACCGCCATCGGCAACCTCGTCGTCCAGGCCCGCACCGTCGGCGCGCTCTCGGGCACGCGCGAGGACCTGCGCGAGCTCGTCGCGGCAACCCAGACCCTGCGAAACTATTCTTCGTCGTGACCCAGAGGAAGGGCGAAGTCATGGTCCAACGCCAACTGCCGCGACCAAGCGAGGTCTTCGACCTCCTGCGCTTCAAGAAGCCGGTCTGGAGCGCCAAGCGGCGCCGGCTCGACGCCGCGCTGACCATCTACGACCTGCGGCGCATCGCGGCGCGGCGGACGCCGCGTGCCGCCTTCGACTACACCGACGGCGCGGCCGAGACCGAACTGTCGTTGGCGCGGGCACGGCAGGCGTTCGAGGACGTCGAGTTCCACCCGCGCGTCCTGCGCCCGGCGGTCTCGGTGGACACGTCGACCACGATCCTCGGCGGTCCCTCGCGACTGCCGTTCGCGATCGCGCCGACCGGCTTCACGCGCCTCATGCAGACGGAGGGGGAGATCGCCGGCGCCGGCGCGGCTGGCGCTGCGGGCATCCCCTTCACGCTCTCCACGCTGGGCACCACGTCGATCGAGGACGTGAAGGCGGCGAACCCGAACGGCCGCAACTGGTTCCAGTTGTACGTGATGCGCGACCGGGAGATCTCCTATGACCTGACGCGCCGGGCGGCCGCGGCCGAGTTCGACACCCTGCACTTCACCGTCGACACGCCAGTCGCCGGCGCTCGCCTGCGCGACCGGCGCAACGGCTTCTCCATCCCTCCGCAGATCGCCCTCAAGACCGTGCTCAACGCGGCCGTCCGACCGTGGTGGTGGTACGACTTCCTCACCACGCCGAAGCTGGAGTTCGCCTCGCTCAGCTCCACCGGCGGCACCGTGGGCGAGCTGCTCGATGCCGCGATGGACCCGACGATCTCCTACGACGACCTGGACGTGATCCGCAGTCTGTGGCCGGGCAGGATCGTGGTCAAGGGCGTGCAGGACCTCGAGGACGCACGCGCGATGGCCGACCGCGGCGTGGACGGCATCGTGCTGTCCAACCACGGCGGCCGCCAGCTGGACCGAGCCCCGGTCCCGTTCCACCTGCTGCCCGACGTCGTGCGCGAAGTCGGCGCCGACCTGGAGATCGGCGTCGACACCGGGATCATGCACGGCGCCGACATCGTGGCGTGCATGGCGCTCGGAGCGGACTTCACCATGATCGGCCGCGCCTACCTCTACGGACTGATGGCGGGTGGACGCCAGGGCGTGGACCGCGCGATCGAGATCCTCGAGACGGAGATCGTGCGCACGATGAAGCTGCTCGGGGCCTCCTCCATCGCCGAGCTCGAGCCGGCCCACGTCACCCAATTGCGACGCCTCGTCCCCTTCGACCGGCCATAGCCGGGCGACTCACCAGGGGGGAGGGGGGCCGAGAACGGCCACAGGAGCACGGGCCGGACTCAGGTGCCGTTGGGCTGCATGCACGTCGTGGCGACAACGACCGGCTTCTGGGCCGTCCCCCCTCACCCGGTGAGTTCAGCCGGCAATCGCCTGGTAGGCAGCGGTCTCGAACTCGAGGAAACGGGTGAACGACTGGGCGTCCCCGAAGGGGAAGATCTGGGTGGCCCAGAAGCCGCCGAAGCCGTTCTCGCGGTCGATCCAGTAGAACAGGTTGGCCAGACCGGCCCAGCCGATGGCGCCGGCCGGACGGCCGGTCGGCCACGGCTCCTCGCTGTACTGGAAGCTGTAGGACCATCCCTTCTTGAGCCCGGGGAAGAACTCGGCGTCGTTGGAGAGCCACGGGATCACGCCGGGCAGCATCGTGACCTGGAGGTTGTCGGGAAGCTGGTTCTGGAAGCCGAGTTCGACCGACGCAGGTGAGAGCACTTGCTCGCCCGACGCACTGCGGCCCTCGTTGAGCCACATGCGGATGAACTTCAGGTAGTCGGTCACGGTCGAGAACAGGCCGTGGCCACCGAAGTCGACCTCGGGCTCGGTGGGGGCGGCGAAGTCGCTCGGCGTCAGCGTGCCGTCCGCCTCACGCTGGTGGTGGCGGACCTTGCGCGCCAGCAGGTCCGCCGAGGGAGCGAACGCGGAGTCGGACATGCCCAGGGGGGCGAAGATCCGCTCAGCGAAGATCTCGCCGAGCCGCTTGCCGGTAATCCCCTCGACGACCTGGCCGGCCCAATCGATGCTGCTGCCGTACTCCCACTTGGTGCCCGGGTCGAACAGCAGTGGCGTGGTGAGGGCGGCCCGGCTGGACGTGGCGACACTGGGCTGACCGTGCTCCTCGGCGAGCCGCTTGTACTTCTCGTTGAAGAAGTCGTAGCCGAAGCCTGCGGTGTGGGTCAGCAGTTGGTGCGTGGTGACGTCGCTGGCCGGAGCACGCAGGATCGGCTGCCCGGCGTCGTCGAAGCCCTCGATGACCTGCAACTCGCCGATCGCGGGCGCGTACTCCTTGGCCGGAGCGCTCAGGTCGAGATCGCCCGACTCGACGAGCTGCAGGACGGCGGTGCCCGTGATCGCCTTGGTCGTGGACCAGATGTTGAACACTGTGTCGGTGGTCATGGGGGTGTCAGAGGAGAGGTCCCGCACACCCGAGGTACCGAGATAGATGTCGGAGTTGCGGTCGGTGACGCCCGCAACGACCCCAGGGACTCGCCCTTCGCCGGAGACCGGTCCCTGGGAGGCGCTCTGGACGACGGCGTCGACTGCGGCAGCGAGGTTCTCGCTCATGGTTGTCCTTTCGTTGGGGGATACCACCTCAGCCTTGCGGTGATGTGATGGATATCACAACCGACGCGACGTCGCAATCCGCGATCTTTGTCCCGCCAAGTGGCGGGACCTGGCGAGAGCGCGACCGTAGACTTGCTGCGAGCATCCGCCCCGTCGGGGTTTGATCGACCGGGCTGATCAGAGGAGGAGAGAGATGCGACGGGTGGTGCCGCGGCCGAGGTTCGATGCCGAGTTGCGGGCCGGCTTGGCGGTCGTGGGTGGGATGTTCCCGCCGACGATCACACCTGAGCTCATCGACTTCATGCGGGTCTCGTACGCCTCACCGCCCATGACCGAGGTGCTCCACGAGCGACGGATCGACGTGACAGAGGTGGTGCTTCCGGGCTATCAGGGAGCCGATCTGACCGCCGCCGTGCTGCGCGCCCGCGACGCGAACGGACCCCGTCCCACGGTGCTCTATGCACATTCTGGCGGTTTGATGTTCGGCGACAAGTTCAGCGGCCTCGACCTCGTTCTGGACTGGGTCAGCGACTTGGGAGTCACCCTGGTCACCGTCGACTACCGGCTCGCTCCCGAGTTCCCCGACCCCTTCGCGCGGGAGGACATGTACGCCGCACTGGAGTGGGTCGCATCCAACGCAGAGAGTCTCGGCGTTCGTCGTGACCGGCTCCTGGTGGCGGGCGCCAGCGCCGGTGGGGGTCTGGCCGCGGGCCTGGCTCTGGCCGCGCGCGACCGTGACGGACCACCGTTGTGCGGGCAAGTCCTGGACTATCCGATGCTCGACGACCGCCTCATCACGGCCTCGACATCGCAGTTCGACGGTGTGGGGGTGTGGGACCGCATCAGCAACCAGACCGGATGGCAGGCGCTGCTCGGCGACCAGCGCGGCGGCGACGATGTCTCGCCGTACGCCGCTCCGGCCCGGGCGGGGCAGCTGGGCGGGCTGCCGCCCGCTTTCATCGACGTCGGGGCGGCTGAGATCTTCCGTGACGAGGCCATCGACTACGCCAACCGGATCTGGCGCGCTGGCGGAGACGCCGAACTCCACGTCTGGTCGGGCGCGTTCCACGCCTGCGACATCTTCGCCCCGCACACCAGCGTGGGTCGCTCGATGATCCGCACCCGCAACGAATGGGTCGAGAAGATCCTCGCCGACTAGGTGGATGATGGGCATCACGTCGAGAAAGGACGGGTGAGATGCAGGAGCTTCTGGGCCGGATCGCCCGCCTCGATCCGAGTTCGAGCCTGGGTCTGCGCGTGATCGCTTGTTTCGACGAGCTCATCGTGGGCAACGTGAACACCCACGCCCTGCTCGCCGCAGCCGCCTCGCTCGCCGGATGTACGGCCGGCTTCCGGCAGACCGACGCACACCCGGCGGTGCGAGTAACCCCCAAGGGCCTCCTCGACCGTGAGCCGACCCCGTCGCTACGCGACGACCTCACTGCTCGGGCAGGCGACGGGATGACCGTGTGGCTCGAACGAGGCGAGGCCCCTTGGACAAATGACGCGATCATCCTGGAGCGACTCGCCCTGGCCATCCGGATTCGCCAGGGCCGCGGTCTGCGTGAGCTCGACAACCGCCGCCACCTCGGCGTCCTCACCGAACGGAGCAGCACTCCCGAGGAACGGTCGAAGGCCGCCAGCGCCCTCGGGCTGGTCGCTTCCCGGTGTTATCGCGTGGTGGCGGCACCGCTCTTCGCTGTGTGGGAAGGCCGCCCTGCTGGACCTGAGGACGTGATCGGCACCCGGTTCGGCCCGATCCACGTCGTCGTCGTTCCCGAGAAGCACGAGCCGTTGCGTGCCTCGCCATGCGGGCTCGGAGTCGCTGCTCCCGCCCACGGACTCGACCGCTCGTTCCGCAGCGCACTCGTCGCCCTGAGGCTGTGCGACCCGCCACGCGAACCTCTGGTGGCTGCTGACGCCTACGGTGGTCTGATCGAGCTGCTCGCTGAAGCAGGCGATGACGCGCAACACCACTTCACCGACAACCTTGCCGCCATCGCTGAGCACTCCTGGGCACTGGAAACGGTCGCAGCGCTCGTGACGACCCAAACAGTGCGCGAGGCAGCCCGCGTGCTGAACGTCCACCACAGCACCCTGCAAGCCCGCTGTGACACCATCAAGGCCGACCTCGGTTTCGACCCCCTGCAAGGATTCGGCCGGACCCGACTCGGCACCGCATTCTTGCTGCACCGGTTGAGTCGATCGACCGTGTTGGACATGCCCACGCCTGATGGGGCCGCACCCCGGTAGCAACTGTTTCCCACCTCGCGACGAGCCCCGCACGTTGACGTCCCAGGTGCCGCCTTGGAGTCGGGTACGCCGCATCAAGGAGGCAGCCGACCTCATCGAGGCTCTCGAGGGCCGCAACCAGGACGTACGCCTGAGCAGTCAGCCCGCTGGCCCGGTCTTGCTGTCGACGTCAGGCCCTTCTGCGTCAGCTGGTCAGCGCGACTCCTGCGTCGGGGGCGGTGATTCGGCCGTCGATGACGGTGACGAGAGCATCCAAGTCGTCACGATGGGGTCCGCCAGTCGATGGGCCGGGTCGGATCTTGTTTCGACAATGCAGCTGCGGAGGCGTTCTTCTCGAGTCTGGAGTGGGAGGTTCTCGCACGCCACGAGTTCGACAGCACTCGCCAGGCCCAGGCCGTCGTGGCGGAGTGGTGCTACGGGTCCTACAGCCACGAGCGCCGGCACAGCTCAGCGGGCATGATGAGCCCGGTCAACTACGAGAACACCGCGGCCCCCAGCCGGGAAGCCGCATAGAGAAGCCCTCCACGATTCGGGGGGAACCACAACGGGCCGAACTGTCGTGGCGATCAGAACGCTGCTGCGGCTGCCTCGGCGACCGCCTGATCCTGCTCGCCGCTGCCTCCACTCACCCCTACGGCCCCGACGACAATGCCGTCGTGGCGGAGCGGGATCCCTCCGGCGAAGATCATCACCCGTCCCTGGTTGGAGCCCTGGATGCCGAAGAACTGCCCGCCGGGCTGTGCGCTCTCGGCCAGGTCTTTGGTGGCGATGTCGAATGCTCGCGCCGTGAAGGCCTTGTTGATCGAGATGTCGACGCTGCCCAGCCACGCGTTGTCCATGCGAATATGGGAGACGAGGTTTCCGGCCGCGTCGACCACGGCGATGTTGCTCGGCGACTCGATGTCGGCCGCCTTGTCCTGACCGGCGGCCATCACGCGCTGCGCGTCCTCGAGCGATACGGATGTGAGTGTGATGGGCATGTGCGCTTCTCCGTTGCGTCGTGATGGTGGTTTCGGCTTCTGACCATCGCAACGGGTCGCCGGGAAGTCACGGGCACAGCAGGTCGAAGTCACAGGGCGCGACTTGGGTGCAGAGCACAACTCCCGCCCGCATGGTCCAACGCTGTTCAACGGGGTACCGGCGGTTGTAACACTGGCCGCCTGCACAGTTGGCGAGGTCCGTTGAACTTCCAGGCATTCGAACTCGCGCCCGGCACACACCTGTGCGCCATGTGCCGAGGCGTCGCTCAGCGCGACGAAGTGCTCGGCCCCTACGTCTCGGAGGGCCTGTCGGACATGTCGCCGAGTGCACCCCGACGAGCTCGACAAGGCCTCGAGAAGACGTGCGAGCAGGTTCGCCGAGGCATTCCTTGATGTGGCGAGATCGCTGGTGACGCATGTTCGACCGAGACCCGATCATGAGCCCTCCCCGATGGGAGGCGACGCGTTGACCGATCCGGCGCGGACATCCCCGACTGCGAAGACGCCGGGGATGGAGGTCTCCAAGGGCCCCGCGTTGCTGTCGGTCAACACCGACGCGGCCGGCGTCGGCGAGGCGGTCCGGACCGCGGCGAACACACGTCGCGCACCACGCCACGGCGTACCCTCCCGCCAGTCGTGGATCTCGTCGCGTCCCTCGCTCGCGTCCCTCGTCGATGACTGCGGCGCGGATCGAGCAGCAGGCGATGAGGCAGGCGACGTCGCCGGCGTCGGACGCTGCGTAATTAGTCGCTGATGATGCTCGGGATCTGGCTCATGAGTCTGCTCGTGGTCGATGAGTCAGCCGGCGCGCAAGGTACGGCGCCGTGGCACTGCCCTCGGCCGAGGCGACGTCGGTCGGGGTGCCGGTAGCGACCACCCTTCCACCCGCGTCGCCACCGCCCGGACCGAGGTCGATGACCCAGTCTGCGGTGGCGATCGTGTCGAGGTCGTGCTCGACGAGGACGACGGTGTTGCCGGCCTCGACGAGCAGGTGCAGCTGTCGCAGCAGCAGGGCGATGTCGGCAGGGTGGAGGCCCGCCGTCGGTTCGTCGAGCAGGTACAGCGCGTGGCCGCGGCGAGCGCGCTGCAGCTCGGTGGCCAGCTTGATGCGCTGCGCCTCACCGCCGCTGAGCTCCGTCGCGGGTTGGCCCAGCCGCAAGTACCCCAGCCCCACCTCGCGCAGCGTCTCGAGGCTCCGGGAGGCCGCGGGGATGTCCGCAAGGAACCTCGCCGCGTCGTCGACCGTCATCGCCAGCACGTCGGCGATAGTCCTGCCCTCGTAGGTCACCTCCAGCGTCTCGGCGTTGTAACGGGAGCCATGACAGGTCGGGCACGCCGCGTAGGTGCCTGGCAGGAACAACAGCTCGACAGCAACGAAGCCCTCGCCCTGACAGGTCTCGCACCGGCCCTCGGCGACGTTGAACGAGAACCGGCCGGCGCCATAGCCGCGGGCCTTCGCCTCGTCCGTCGCTGCATACAGCTTGCGCACCGCGTCGAACATCCCCGTGTACGTCGCCAGGTTGGACCGCGGCGTACGCCCGATGGGGCGCTGGTCGACCAGGACGAGACGGTCGAACGACTCGAGTCCCGACGCGTCCTCCACGTCGACCTCGAGGTCGGCCTGGTCGGGGTCCTCGGGCGCCAGGCCCAGATGGCAGCGCACGAGCTCGGCGAGCACCTGCGTGACCAGCGTCGACTTCCCCGACCCGGAGACGCCGGTGACCGCCGTCAGCACGCGGAGCGGGATGTCGACCGAGACGTCGGTGAGGTTGTGGCGGGAGACGCCGCGCAGGTGCAGGTGGCCGTGCGGGGACCGCGGCGTGTGGTCGAGGGGCTCGGCGCGCCCGAACAGGTACTTGCTCGTGGCGGACTCCTCGACGTCCTCCAGGCCGGCCACCGGGCCGCTGTAGAGCACCCGACCACCGCCCTCCCCGGCGCCCGGCCCGATGTCGATGACCCAGTCCGCGCGGCGTACGACGTCCATGTCGTGCTCGACCACGAAGAGTGAGTTGCCCGACGCCTTGAGCCGGGCCAGCACGTCGAGCAGGGGCTCGGCATCGGCCGGGTGCAGGCCGGCCGAGGGCTCGTCCAGCACGTAGATGACCCCGAACAGGCCGGACCGCAGCTGGGTCGCGATGCGCAGGCGCTGGGCCTCGCCGGGCGACAGGGTCGTCGAGGAGCGCCCGAGGCTGAGGTAGCCCAGGCCGAGGTCGAGCAGCACCTCGATGCGCGCGACCAGGTCGGCGCAGATCCGTACCGCCACCTCGTTCGTCTCCTCGGGCAGCTCGGCGACGGGCCGCAGGACAGCGACCACGTCGGCGAACGACATCGCGTTGACCTCGGCGATGGAGCACCCGGCAACGGTGACCGCGAGCGCCTCCGGCCGCAGCCCGCTGCCGTGACACTCAGGACAGGCCACGCTGCGCACGAACCGCAGCGCCCGTTCGCGCATCCGCTCGCTCGTGGAGTCGGAGAGCACGTGCATGACGTGCTTGCGGGCGCTCCAGAACTTCCCGTAGTAGCCGTGGTCGATGCGGTCCCGTTGGGGTTTGATCAGCACCGATGGCTGCTCGTCGGTGAAGAGCAGCCAGTCCCGGTCCTTCTTCCTCAGCCTGCTCCAGGGCTTCTCGATGTCGATGTCGAGACCACTCACGATGCTGCGGAGGTTGGCGCCTTGCCAGGCACCGGGCCAGGCCGCGATCGCGCCGTCGCGGATGCTCAGCGACGGGTCCGGGACGAGGAGCTCCTCGGCCACGTCGTGCACGACGCCGAGCCCGTGGCAGCGCAGGCAGGCACCGGCGGCGGTGTTCGGCGAGAAGGCTTCGGCGGCCAGGTGCGCGGCACCCGACGGGTAGGTCCCCGAGCGCGAGTAGAGCATCCGGAGCAGGTTCGACAGCGTCGTGATCGTGCCGACCGTCGACCGGGAGCTGGGCGCACCACGCCGCTGCTGGAGGGCCACGGCCGGCGGGAGTCCGGTGATCTCCTGCACGTGCGGCGCACCGACCTGTTGAAGCAGCCGGCGGGCGTACGGCGCGACCGACTCGAAGTAGCGGCGCTGCGCCTCGGCGTACAGCGTGCCGAACGCGAGCGACGACTTGCCGGATCCGGAGACCCCGGTGAAGGCGACCATGGCGTCGCGCGGGATGTCGACGTCGACGTCGCGCAGGTTGTGCTCGCTGGCGCCCCGCACGTGCACGAAGGTGTCGCTCGGGTCGTAGGTCACGACCCATCTTGACACGCTGCACGCGTGCAGAGAATCCCGGGACATGACCTTCTACCGGTTCCTGGACGCCATGGGTGACGTCGTCGAGGAGGGCGACTTCGAGCACCACGCCGCAGCGCTCGCCTGGGCGAGGGACGGCGACCACGACGAGGACGTGCACCGGGTCGAGTACCTCGGGCCGCAGGACGACTGGCGCTGGGCGGGTCCGCTGCTCGACTGACAACGTTCGCCATCGAGGGCGCCGAGGGAATGTACGCGTACGGCGACGCGCTACGCCGCATCTCTTGACCGAGTCGAGAAAGGATCGGTGGGCAAGACTGCGTGGGTCACTGGCCGAGATGCGCTGGCTCCCGGCGCGCGTGCCTTGCGGTTGGAGCATCATGGTGATCGTCTGCGGGCAACGACGCCGCTGCGCCGTCCAATCCGTCGGGAGGGCATCAATGGATGTCAATGCCTCTGAGCCACGCACCGAGACCGACGACCGGACCACAGACACCCTCGAGCTGTTCTTCGACCTGGTCTTCGTGTTCGCGATGTCCCAGGTGACCCACTTGATGCTCACCGAGGGCTCGTGGCTGGGACTCGGTCGAGGCGCGTTGGCGTTGACCGCGGTGTGGTGGGCCTGGGTCTGCTTTGCCTGGTTGACCAACACCACCGCCGATGCCGGAGTGGCGGCACGGATTCTGACTATTGCCGCGATGGCAGCGATGCTGGTCGCCGCTATCGCGTTACCCGACGCGTTCGCCGATCGGGCTCTGGTTTTCGCGGTGGCCTACTTGTGTGTGCGGCTCGTGCATCTGGTGCTCCTGGTTCTCGAGACAGGGCAGAGCCGCGAGCAGCGGTCAGCGGCCATGCATCTGAGGGAGACCGCCCTCATCCCGAGCTTCTACCGCTACGCGGGGTACGAGTCCAACCCGTTCAACGCGGACGGCTGGACGCCTCACGCCGGTGAGCCGGGCCTGCCCATCAGGCTCGGCGGTAGCACGATCGACAACGACTACCAGGAGCTGACACTCCGGCCCGCGCCCGGCGAGACCATGCGTGTCAAGTACGACGTCCGGCACTCGCCCGTGCTCCGCATCGCCGGCACGCCGAAGCTCGGGGCCCGCTTGTCAGCGTCGCTGAGCGAGAAGGTGCCCGGGCGGACCTACAGCTACCGCTGGACCGTCGGCGGCCGGCTCGTCTCGCGAAGTGCTTCGCTCCTCCTGACCGCGGCGCAGGGAGGGAAGCAAGTCCAGCTCGACGTCGACGTATTCGATGGCAACCAGCGCGAGTTCACCCTGCAGGAGTCGACGTCGGTGCCGTTGGGGCGACTCACCGCGCCCACACCACGCATCGTCGGCAAGGCGAAGGTCGGATCACGGCTCAAGGTGTCCACCGGCACCTGGACCAAGGGGACGCGTCTGGAGTACCGCTGGTACGCCGGAGCCCGGCGGGTGGGACGCACCACGCGACCCACCTTCGTCGTCCCTCGCAACGCAGCGGGACGGAAGATCCGGGTCAAGGTCGCCGGTCGACTCCCCGGCTACGCCTCCGTCTGGCGGACGTCTCGGTACACGGCAACGGTGCGCCGCTGACCCCGGGTCGGAACCTCGGCCACACGAGAGCGGCGGGTGGCCCGAGTCTCCTCAGGCCACCCGCCGCGATGGTGGTGATGCGTCGATGGGGTCAGGCGCGCGTGTGGTTGCGCTTTCCGGCCAGGCCCTCGGCGACGCCGATGAGCAGGACGGCAGCGATCACCGCGAGGACGAAGCCCAAGACGTTGAGCTCCCAGATGTCTCCCGTGCCGAAGAACTGGGCGATCAGGCCGCCGATGAGGGACCCGACCAACCCCAGCGCCAGCGTGGCGAGGATGCCGAGGTTCTGCTTGCCGGGCTTGATGAGTCGAGCGAGCGCTCCGATGATGAGGCCAGCGACGAGGAATCCGATCATGGTTCATGTCTACCGGGATTGGGCGGAACGGCACCTCGAGGAGCCTCGGTGTGAGAAAGCCGACGTGGGCTGCGAGATAGGCTCGGCCTCATGGCCAGTCGCACCGCCCCCGCGGTTTCCAACGAAGCGGGACGCAGGAACAGCCGGCCCCGGCGCCTCGTGCGCGAGTACATGGAGGACTGCGCGACGTTCAGCAGCGCGCAGCAGGTCCACGACGCCCTGCGCGACCAGGGGGACAAGGTCGGGCTGGCGACCGTCTACCGCAATCTGCAGGTCATGGCCGAGGCCGGTGAGCTCGACGTCCTCCGCCACGGCGACGGCGAGATGCTGTTCCGCAAGTGCGGCGAGGTCCACCACCATCACCTCGTGTGCCGCAGCTGTGGCCTGACGATCGAGATCGCCGGACCCGCCGTGGAGCGCTGGGCGGCGAAGGCCGCCGAGGACCACCGGTTCGCCGACGTGACGCACTCGGTCGAGCTCTTCGGCCTGTGCGCGACCTGCGCGCGCTGACCACCTGAGTGGCTCACCAGCTCGACTTGGTGATCCCGGGCAGCTCGCCGCGGTGCGCGGCATTGCGGAAGTTGATCCGCGAGAGCCCGGCCTTGCCGATGTGTCCACGCGGCCTGCCGTCGGTCTGGTCACGCTTGCGGACGCGCACCGGACTGGCGTCGCGGGGGAGTCTCGCCAGCGACCGCACTGCGGCGCGAATCTCGGCCGGATCCGACGCGGTGCGGATCGCCTCCTTGAGCTCGGCGCGACGCGCGGCGTGGCGAGCGACGACCTCCTTGCGGCGTTCGTTGGCGACGATCTTGGACGTCTTGGCCATCAGCGTTCCTCTCGGAAGTCGACGTGCTGACGCACGAGGGGGTCGAACTTGCGCAGCGTGATCCGGTCGGGATCGTTGCGGCGGTTCTTGCGGGTGACGTAGGTGTAGCCCGTGCCCGCCGTCGAGCGGAGCTTGACGAGCGGGCGGATGTCGTTGCCTCGCTTGACCATCAGATCCGCACCCCTCGCGCCAGCAGATCGGTGACGACCGCGTCGATGCCGCGGCGGTCGATCGTCTTGATCCCGCGGGCGCTCAGCGTCAGCGTGACGCGGCGGCTCAGGCTCGGCACCCAGTAGTGCTTCGCCTGGATGTTGACGTCGAAGCGCCGCTTCGTCCGGCGGTGCGAGTGGGAGACATGGTGACCGAAGCCTGGCTGGGCTCCGGTGACCTGACAGACGCGCGACATGGTGACCTCCTATGTTGTAGAATGAGAATCGTTATCAATAACTGAGGTTAGCAGGAGCCAGTGAAGAAGGACATCCACCCCGGCTACGAGCCGGTGGTCTTCCGGGACAAGTCGTCGGACACGACGTACCTGACCCGATCGACCCTCACCAGCGATGAGCGCATCGAGCTCGACGGCGTGACCTACCCGGTCGTCGACGTGAACATCTCCAGCGCGAGTCACCCGTTCTGGACGGGCCGTGGTCGCGTGGTCGACACCGAGGGCCGGGTCGAGCGGTTCCGCCGCCGCTACGGCATGAACACCGAAGGAGGAGAGGGTCGATGAAGGTACGCAACTCGCTGAGGTCGCTGAAGAACCAGCCGGGCTCGCAGGTCGTGCGGCGACGTGGTCGCACCTACGTGATCAACAAGCAGAATCCTCGACTGAAGGCGCGGCAGGGATGACGTCGCTCCACCGCGTGCCGGTGATCCTGATCAGTGGCATCGAGGAGGAGCCCATGGCGGCCGCGGCGATCGCACTGCAGTGGGACCTGCCTCGTGCCGTCTCGGTGCGGCACGTCGTCGATCCGGAGCGCGAGGTCCTGTGGCGGATCGTCAGTGACGTGACCGGCATCGTCGAACGGATCGAGATCGACGTCGAGCACGCCTGCGTGAGCTGCGCGATCCGTGAGGACGTCGTCCCCACGCTCGAGCGCCTGGGCGCGGACGGGCGCTGGGAGACGATCATCGCCCAGCTGCCCGTGACGGCCGAGGCGGTGCAGGTCTGCCGCGTGATCGGCTGGGCACCCGAGGACGTGCCCCACGTCCGCATTGCCGCGTCGTTGGTGGCGCTGTCCAGTGACAGACTCCTCGACGACCTCCTGGGTGGCGACATCATGAGCGAGCGCGACCTGCCCGTGCGTGCCGACGACAACCGCGGGGTCGCCGAGGTGGCCTGCGCCATGGTCGAGTACGCCGACGTCATCGCGGTGGGGGACGGGCTCGACGACGACGAGCGCGACGTCCTCGTGGCCCTCGCCCGCCCCGGTGTCCCCGTCGCCGAGTCGTTCAGCCAGGTCGACGCCCGTCCGCTCGAGGTGGGCGTGCACGACCACCGCCGCAACGAGTCGTGGGTGACGGAGGTCCGTCGTGACGCCCTGCTCACCCGTGAGCTGCACGCGGCCTGGGTGCTGGACTTCGCGTCCGACCGCCCGTTCCACCCCGATCGGCTCCGGGAGGCGATCGCCCTGCTCGGCGGCGGTCCCCGGCGGTCCCGCGGGTGCTTCTGGCTGCCGAGCCGGCCCGGACAGGTCTGCGTGTGGGACGGCGCCGGCGGCCAGCTCAGCGTGGGATCCACCGAGACCTGGGGCAGTCAGCGGCCGTTGACCCGCATCACCGTCGTCGGCATCGACGACGGTCGTGACGAGCTCGAGCGTGCCTTCGCCTCGTGCGTGCTGACCGATGCCGAGATGCACGAGCGCGGCCCGTACTGGGAGGTGGCACGGGACGGCTTCGAGTCCTGGCTCGGCCCCATCCGCCGCGCAGCCTGAGCAGACCCCGACCACTTACCTGAGGAGCCACCCATGGCCGTACCCAAGCGCCGCACGTCCCGCAGCAACACCCGTCACCGCCGCTCGGCGTGGAAGGCCACCCCGGCCGACCTCGTGCCCGTCGAGGTCGAGGGCCGGATCCACCGCGTCCCGCGTCGGCTCGTTCGCGCCGCCCACCTCGGCCTGCTCCGCCTCGACGACCGCGTCTGAGCGTCGCGCAAGCTCTCGGAGGCTCACCGCGTGCCCGCGCGGGATGTGGACGCCCACCGGGGTAAACTGCCACTGTCAGGGCGTCTTCCATGCCCAGCCGGTCTGCGCTGGGTCGAAGGCACAACGGACACCAGTGGGTGTCGGCCGACCGCGGCGCGGCGGCTCTCGCTCCTCATCTGGTTCCCAGATCTGTGGCTGCTCGGGTGGCCGCTCCCTCGGTTCGTCAGCCGCGTGGCGACCGAGCAGTGACCTCGTGAGAGGTCCCATGGTGCTGCCGCCGAGAAGTGGTCAGCACGTCAGTCAGAGGAGAGAAGTTTGGCCAGACGAGGCCGGAGTCGGTCAAGCTCCACCGGGGCCGCATCCCGAAGCCAGCGCGGTGGACGTGCCGTCGAGAACGAGGGCATCATCCCGGTGCTCGCCCGCGCCGTGCGAGAGGTCGAGGCGGGCGTCCAGCGCAGTCGCGCCAACTCCTCGATCCGGACGAAGTTCCAGACCGTCGCACTGCTGGCGCGCGAGGAGCGTACGCGCGTCAAGACCGCCACGACCCTGACCGAGTCCCAGCGCGCCGAACAGCTCAAGCGACTCGACGGCATCGGGACGATCCTGGCGAAGACCGCGGCCCTGGACTCCACGTTGCTGTCGCTGCTCGCCGAGGACGCCGAGGTGTCCGATGCGGCCAAGGAGCTCAGGCGCGACATGCTGGTCGCGGCCGGCGTCGAGCTCCCCGACGAACCGGAGCCGCCGGTCGAGGAGGACCTCGCGCCTGCGGCCGGCCGCCAGGTGGTTCCCCAGTCGGTCATCTCCCGCCGGCTGGCCGACCCCTTCCTCGCGCCACAGTTCGAGACCGTCGAGCGCCGCACGCCTCCGCCCCGTCGCCTGGCCAGCTGGGAGCTGATCGGGCCGCTGCTCTCGTCGTTCGAGCGTGCCTCCAGCGGCTCGGCCGCCTGTATGGACCTGCCCGACCCGATTCCGGTTCCCGTGCCGGACGGCAAGGAGCTGATGCGCCACCAGGCCGAGCTCGTCGCCGCCGCAGCCGAGGGGCACCGGACCTTCCTGCTGGCCGACGAGCCCGGACTGGGCAAGACTGCCCAGGCGCTCCTGGCGGCGCAGGCCGCGAACGCCTACCCGCTGCTCGTGGTGGTCCCGAGCGTCGTGAAGTCCAACTGGGCCCGCGAGGCTGCCATGTGGACCCCACAGCACAAGTCCACGGTCATCCAGGGCGACGGCGACACGATCGACGGATTCGCCGACATCGTCATCGTCAACTACGAGGTGCTGGACCGGCACGTCGGCTGGCTCGGCGACCTAGGGTTCCGCGGGATGGTCCTCGACGAGGCGCACTTCATCAAGAACAAGTCGTCGCAGCGCTCGCAGCACGTCCTGCAGCTGTCCGAGCGCATCCGCTCCCGCACCACGCGCCCGTTGCTGATGGCGCTGACCGGCACCCCGCTGATCAACGACATCGAGGACTTCCGCGCCATCTGGCAGTACCTGGGCTGGATCGACGAGAAGAAGCCCCGCCCCGAGCTGCTGCACGCGCTCGAGGACACGGGACTGACGCCGCTCGACCCGGGCTTCTTCCCCGCCGCCCGCTCCCGCGTCATCGACATGGGCATCGTCCGCCGCCGCAAGGTCGAGGTCGCCGCCGACATCCCGGCCCGGCGCATCGCCGACCTCCGGGTAGAGCTCGACGACGAGGCCGGACGCTCGATCCGCGCTGCCGAGCGTGAGCTCGTCCAGCGGCTGGTCTCGCGGTACGAGCAGGCGCTCGAGACCCGCGGTTCCGTCGGGTCGTCCGAGGACGTCGATCACGACCTCGTGCGTCGGATCGCCGCCCGGGAGCGGGAGGAGTCGGCGAAGACCGAGGAGAACGTCTTCGCGATGATGCGGCGCATCGGCCAGGCGAAGGCCGGACTTGCCGCCGACTACACCGCGCAGCTGGCGCACAGCGTCGGCAAGGTCGTCTTCTTCGCCAAGCACGTCGACGTGATGGACGTGGCCGAGAAGACCTTCGAGAAGCGGGGCATCCGGTACTCCTCGATCCGCGGCAACCAGACGCCGTCGGCGCGGCAGAAGAGCATCGACGCCTTCGTGAACGATCCCGACGTGGCCGTCGTGGTCTGCTCGCTGTCGGCCGCCGGCGTGGGCGTGAACCTGCAGGTCGCCTCCGACATGGTGCTCGCCGAGCTGTCCTGGACCGACGCGGAGCAGACCCAGGCCATCGACCGGGTGCACCGCATCGGTCAGGACGAGCCCGTCACCGCGTGGCGGATCATCGCCTCGCGGACGATCGACACCAAGATCGTCGAGCTCATCGACAGCAAGGCGGGCCTCGCCGCCCGGGCGCTCGACGGCTCCGACGAGGAGGTCGTCGACTCGGCCGACGTTCAGCTGGAGACCCTCGTCGCCCTGCTCACCGACGCGCTGACCTCCTGACGAGCCGTCACGCCGGCGGTTCGGCGCTCGTGATGCCTCGCACGGCCTCGCGCAGCGCGTGGTGTGCGAGCGTGCTGTCGAGTCGGTCCGCACTGAGCAGCAGCTTCGCGGGCAGGTCGACGACGCAGATCCTGACCAGGGCGACGGCTCGGCGGTCGGTGCGCCGCCAGAGCTGCTCGGCGAGACCCGTGATCAGCTCGCCGAGCTCGAGCCGGAGCCGCTCGACCTCGTTCCTCTCGTCCGGGCCCACGTTGCCGGTGAGGAGGTCCGTGGCGTCGACGGCGAGCAGGAGGCGGGAGGCCTCGGGGTTGGTCCGGGCATAGGTCGCCAGCGACAGGGCGGCGACGGCGATCCCCTCCTGAGGTCCGTCCGCGCGCACGGCGGCTTCCACGAGGTCGCGCTGGTAGCGCAGGAACGCCACCGCCTCGCGCACCCAGACCCGCGCCAGCAGGTTGTCGCGGGAGCCGAAGGCGTGGTAGATGACCCCGTTGGCGGCACCGGCACGGGCGCTCAGGGCGCGCATCGTCACACCCGTCGCGCCGTGCTCGACCCAGAGCGCTCGTGCGTGGTCGAGCAGGACGTCGGGATGGTGCTCCCTGGGACGGCCGCGTGCCATCCTCAGCTCGCCCGCGGCTTCAGCGCTTCGAGGGCCGGGGCGAACATGACCTGCTTGATCTTGCCCAGGGTGGCGCGGTCCTTTCCGGCGAGCGGGGCGACCCGGGCTGCCGCCGTCTCGACGAGCGTGTCCTGCGGGGCGACCCCGTCCACGATGCCCGAGGCCTGTGCCGCCGGGCCGTCGTAGCGACGTCCGGTGGTCATGGACTCGACGGCGGCCGACGGCGTGAGCTTCGCCTGGATGAGGGCCGCCATGCCCTCCGTGAACGGGATGTGGATGTCGACCTCGGGGAAGCAGAAGTAGCCCCGATCCTCATGCATGACCCGGAAGTCGTGCGCCATCGCCAGCATCGATCCGGCACCGAAGGCGTGGCCGTTGATGGCGGCGATCGTGGGGACGGGCAGCGTGAGCACTGCGGCGAAGAGTCCGTGCACCCGGTCGACGTAGGCGTTCAGCTCGTCGGGGTGCTGCGAGAGCCACTCGAGGTCGAGACCGTTCGAGAAGAACTTGCCCGTGCCCGTCGTGACCAGCACGGCCGGCTCGGTGCCCTCCGCGAGGCCTCGAAGGTCCTCCACGGTTTGGGCGAGCAGGTCCGGCGAGAACCGGTTCTCGTCGTCGCCGAGGTCGAGCGTCCATACGGGTCCGTCGTGGTTCGTGAGCATCGTCATGTCGCCCAGACTAAAGGAGCGTGCGCTCCAAAAAAGAGCTGAGGGTCCTCCCGTGACCGGACGCCATTGCCAGACCTATCGAGTTACGATAGGTTTCGGTCAAGAGGCGGCGCAAAGGAGTCGAGAATGAGCAAGTGGGCTATCGCAACGTTGCGCGTGGTGATCGCGATCGCGCTGCTGGGATCCGTGGTGGTTCAGGCGGGGATGGTGGCCCTGCTGTGGTGGGACACCGACGAGGAGCCGACGGCCTCCGGCGTCGCGCTCGTGATCATCGGGGTGCTGGGTGTGGTGACGCTCCAGGTCGTCGCGGTCTGCATCTGGCGGCTGCTGACGATGGTGCGACGTGGCACGGTCTTCTCGCGTGCGGCGTTCCGGTACGTCGACGGGGTCATCTGCGCCATCAGCGCCACGGCGGTGCTGATCTTCGCCGTCGCCGTGTGGGCGCGCTTCGCCAATCACGCCACGCCCGGGGACGAGGTGGCGCCCGGACTGGTCGGCCTGATCTGCGGGTTCGCCCTCGTCGCGGCCGGAGTGGCCCTGGTCGTCTACGTGATGAGGGCCCTGCTGGCGCAGGCCGTCGCACTGGACTCCGAGACCAAGCACCTCAAGTCCGAGCTGGACGAGGTGATCTGATGCCGATCATCGTCGACATCGACGTGATGCTGGCCCGGCGCAAGATGGCGGTCGGCACGCTCGCGGACCGCATCGGCATCACTCCGGCGAACCTGGCGGTGCTGAAGAACGGGCGGGCCAAGGCGGTGCGGCTCACCACGCTCGCTGCACTGTGCGAGGCGCTCGACTGTCAGCCCGGTGACCTGCTGCGGTGGGAGCCCGACGAGGACCCTGCGGAGGTCACCGACGCGAGCGGGCAGGAGGCCCGGTCGTGACCCACCTCGTCGCGTTCAGTCGGCCGACCTCGCGATCAGCGGCGACGCGTCAGGCCGTACGGCGGGGGACGACGATGTCGAACTCGATGAGGAACGGCGGTGCGGGCAGGTAGTTCTCGATGTGTCGGGTGGGCGCACCGAGGTGGCGGTCGTCGAGGTGACCGTGGGACTTCATGTTGTGGTGCTTCCGGCACAGGCAGCGGAGGTTGGATCCGCTGGTGGTGCCGCCGCTGTCGTAGGCCTTGGCGTGGTCGAGGTCGGTCTCGTGCACCGGGGCGCGACATCCGGCCACCCGGCAGGTTCCGTCGCGCCATCTCAGTGCCTGCCGCAGTGATTCCGGTGGCCGGTAGGCCAGGACCGTGGTGTCGAGAACCTCACCGATCGAGTCGAGGACCAGTCGGCGGAAGACCGTGTGCTCGGACTGGGCGAGCTCACGAACCCATGCGGTCTCCACGGCCTCGCCGTCGAGGGTGAAGCCCGGGCCGCCAGTGAGGCCGATGAAGTCCGTGACCGGGATGCCCATGTCGGGGGCGAGGTCAAGGCAGGAGGTGAGCCACTCGACGAGCTGGTCGGCCTGCTTCTGATCGCGGGTGCGGCGTTCCTTCTCACCCGTCTCCGCGTCGACCGCCGGCACGGCCCGGGCGGCGCGCCCCAAGCGGTCGCCGATGACGATGGCGACGCCGGTGGGCAGCAGGGCGTTGAGCCAGGACGTGCCGTCGTCGTTGTGCGTGATGGAGACGCGACGGTCCTCGGTGGCGCGCGCGGCCTCGGCGCTCACCTGCTCCGGCTCGAGCCGCGCACGGAACCGGCGCAGCCAGGCCCGCAGCTCGGCGATCGTGTGGGAGGCCGCATAGTCGGGAGCGGAACGCTCCAGCACCGAGAGCGCCTCGGAGGTCTGCAGCTTCTCCGCCGTCGCCGCGATCGCCGAGACGCGCACCGCGTCGATGTCGCCCTCGCGAAACGACTCCCACACGAGCGGCGCCCTGTCGCGGAGCGTGGCCGCCTCGTGGACCAGGGCCCACACGTGCTGCTCGCTGACATGCAGCGCCTGGGCGATGTCCAGGGTGACCGCGCGCCGGGCCAGGTCCTTCGACAGGAGGATCTCGTCGGTGCGGTCGATCTCGGGCGGTGCGCTTGGCGTGGAAGTGGACGGCGAACTCCCATTCCTCGAACTCGGCGATCGCCCGCGCACGACGCACCGCATCGCCTGCGGTGATCGCCCGGTTGAGGTCCATGCACCCAACTTAGTGGGCGCCACCGACAGAATCGTTGCGTTCGACCAGCCCCAGGATGGCCGCGCCCACGGCGCCCGGATCGACCAGCTGGTGGAGGTGTCCGCCCTCGAGGGTCGCCGTCGGCCAGCCGGCTTCCTGGGCCAACCGGAGTTCCGCCGCGTACGTGTCGCCGAACGCGAGGTACGCCGCCGGGCGCTCGGCCCACTCTCGGGGGACCGGCACGCTGCTCGTGAAGTAGGAGAGGGGCAGCCGCTGCTGCTCGGCCGCGACCGTCTCGAAGGTGATGTCGTCGGGGAAGAGGTCTGCGATGTCGGGCCACCAGTCGGTCCACCGGGGCAGGCGCCCGTCCGGGTCGACCAGGTCGCGCAGGAAGTCCAGGAACTGCTCCGGCGCGAGCCGCGTCTGCCCGCCGTCGACGGCAGGCAGGGCGGCGTCCACGTGGACGGTGCGCTCCACGTCCAGGAGAGCGGCGAGCTGAGGAGCGTAGAGACCGGCATTGCTGTGAGGGACGAGCGTGACCGGGCCGGCTGGCGCCGCGCGGACGGCCGCGTCGAGCACTCGCTCTGGCGTGCGCGGCTCGGAACCGAAGTCCACCACCGTGGCCGCATGGCCATTCCCGTGCAGCCAGGCCTCCACCGGCCGCCAGGTGGCGGGCCCGAGGAGAGGACTGGGCACGAGGAGGAACGCGGTCATCGCGCTCGCGCCGGAGTCCTCGGTGGCAGCTCGTGCAGCTCGACGTCGCTCAGGACACCTGCATCGGCGACCGCCGTCATGTACGTGCAGAACGGCTGGCGGCGGCGGTCGGTGGGGGAGCCGGGGTTCAGCAGGCGGAGCCCGGTCGCGGTGGTCGTGTCCCACGGGATGTGGCTGTGCCCGAACACGAGGACGTCCACGTCGGGGTACTCGGCGCTGCACCGGGTGTCGCGGCCCTTCGACGCACCCGTCTCGTGCACGACGGCGAACCGGACTCCGTCGATCTCGGCCCGGGCCACCAGCGGCAGGCGCTCCCGCAGTTCGCCGTGGTCGTTGTTCCCGTACACCGCGACGAGCCGCTTCGCGCGCGCCTCGAGGTCGTCGAGCGTGGCGACGTCCACCCAGTCGCCGGCGTGGAACACGACGTCGGCTTCGTCGACGGCCTCCCAGACCTGAGCGGGGAGCTGCTTCGCCCGCTTGGGCAGGTGGGTGTCCGCGATCAGCAGCAGTCGGGTCGCCATGGGATCAGTCAACTCGGTTCGCCGGCGGCCGCGAGCGCCGCCTCGATCTCCCGCTGGGCCGCCGCGTCGTACCCGACCAGGATCACGTGCTCCACCTCCGTGGAGGTCGTGCGGACCGCGCGCACGGCCGCCGCCACCGACTCCGCCTTCGACCAGCCGTAGACGCCGGCGCTCACCAGCGGGAACGCGACCTCGCGCGCACCCAGGTCGTCCGCGACCTCGAGGGACCTGCGGTAGCAGGACTCCAGGAGGGCGGGGTCGGTCTGACCCGCGTGCCGGTTCGGGCCGACGGTGTGGATGATCCAGCGGGCGGGGAGGTCGCCGGCCGTGGTCCAGCCGGCGTCGCCCGTGGGCAGCCCGTCGGGGAACCGCGTGATGCAGTCGGCGAGCACCGCCGGACCGCCCGCGGCGTGGATCGCGCCGTCCACCCCGCCCCCGCCGCGCATGGCGGAGTTGGCGGCGTTCACGACGGCGTCGACCTCGAGGGTCGTGATGTCGGCGTGAATCGCGGACAGCCGGGTCATTCCGCGCGCTCGACCCACGCCTGCTGGCCGGGCTCGATCGCGTCGAGGACCACGGTGCCGAACGCGCCGAGGACGAAGGTCACGGGCTCCTCCGTGTCGACGCCTTCGGGAAGCTCGAACGTCGAGGTGGTGGGGACGTAGTCCATCGTCGCGGGGCGGCCCTCCTCCGGGCTCACCTGCACGACCACCTTCTGGCCCTCGGCGTTGACCTGGTTGACCACGGCCGGGTTCGTGCTGCTGCCGTAGGTGATCACGTGGATCTGACCCTCCTCGCCGACGGCCACGCCGGCGGGGGAGTCGAGCGTCTCCTCGACGCCGGACGGGACGCCGCGGCTGGGCGCGGGAGTGGCCGACGTGGGCGAGCCGCTGCCGGGGGAGTCGTCCCCGGACGAGCCGCAGGCAGCCAGCGCGAGAGCCAGGACGGGCAGCACCGCAAGACGGGTCAGCGAGCGCATGGGCCCCCTCCTTCGCTCAGACAGGAAGCAATCGTGTCACGAAGTGCGTCAGCTGATCCACGTTGGCGCACTCGTGCATCGGGACGATCTCCGCGTACGCGAGCGCCTCGGAGTCGCCCAGGCCCCACCGGGTGTGGTGCTCGGGGTTCAGCCAGTAGGTCCGGCGCGACCTCATCGCGATCTCGTGGAGCGCGTCGAACCGCGGATTCTGGTTGTTGTTCCGGGCATCGCCGAGGATCAGCACGGCCGTGCGGGGGCCGACCGCGTCCAGGAAGAACTCCTGGAAGTCCAGGAAGGCCTCGCCGTAGTCGCTGCTGGTGTGCCACTTCGTGATGCGCGCCTCGGCGCGGATCCGCGTCTCGATGTCGCCACCGCCGGAGACCGCGCCGTCGCGCACGATCTCGGTGACCTCGGCCATCGCGTTGACGAAGGCGAAGACGCGGATCTTGCTGAACTGCGCGCTGAGCGCCTGCGTGAGCAGCATCGTGAAGTTCGAGAATCCCGACACCGAGCCGGAGACGTCGCACAGCAGCACGAGCTCGGGGCGCGTCGGACGGGGCTTCTCGAAGACGGGCTTCATCGGCACGCCACCGGTGCCCATCGCGCGGCGCAGGGTGCGGCGCATGTCGATCTTGCCGCGACGGCGGCGGCGACGACGAGCGGACAGCCGTGTGGCGAGGATGCGCGCGAGCGGCTTCACCGAGCGGCGCAGCTCCTCCAGCTGCTGGCGGTTCGCGCTGAGGAAGTCGACGCGGTCGCGCGAGGAGCGCACGGCGTGGCGGGCCACGAGCTCGCGCCCACGCAGCTCGGCCGACCGTCGTCGCGCCTCGGCCTGCACCATCTCGCGGAAGGCCTCCACGCCCTGGCGCACCTCGTCACGCGCGAGGCGGTCGGTGAACTGGGTGCCCAGGCCCTGGCCGCCGCTGCCGCTGCCTCCACCGGGGCGCATAGCCATCGCGGCGGCGATCAGCGTCTGGGGCTGGAGCCGGTCGATCGTCTGGTAGGCCGACCAGCCCGCCGTGTCGGTGCCGGGCTGACCCACCTCGCCCAGCACGTCGACGGCGATCTCGGCGATCTGGGCCAGGGTGCGGGGGTCGCGGTCGAGCAGCGCCATGAGGAGGAGCTCGCGGATCTGTTGGACGTCGAGGTTCTCGTCGGCGTCGCGCGCGGCCTCGGGCCGGCCAACGCCGACCGGGAAGAACAGGTCGAAGGTCTGATCGAAGACGTCGCGCTGCCCGCCACGTCGCACCAGTGCGGCGGCGAGCCCCTCACGGAGGAGGTCACGGTCGTCGAGCCCCAGCACGCGCATGACGTCGGCGGCGTCGATCGACTCGCTGGGGCCGGCGTTCACGCCCTTGGCGCGCAGCGCCTCGACGAACTCGACCAGCCGGGTCGCGAGCTGGGTGCTCATGCCACTGCGCCCGAGGCGAAACGACTGTACGGACGCATCGACCTGAGGAGTCGCATGATCGCTCGCTGGCGCTCGCTCATGAGAGCACGGCGTCCAGGTCCAGCTTGGTGCGGGCCTTGTCGATGTCGTCCTGGTGCTTCAGCACGACGCCCAGGCTCTCGGAGACGACCTCGGTGGTGAGCGTGTCGGCACCGAGCGCGACGAGCGTGCGCGCCCAGTCGAGCGTCTCCGAGACGGAGGGGGCCTTGCGCAGCGGCATGGCGCGCAGCGCGTTCACGACGCGGACGAGCGAGTCGGTGAGGGCGTCGTCGAGGTCGGGCACCTTGAGCGCCACGATGTCCCGCTCGAGGTCGGCGTCGGGGAACTCGATGTGCAGGAAGAGGCAGCGGCGACGCAGGGCCTCGGACAGCTCGCGGGTGGCGTTGGACGTCAGCACCACGAACGGGCGCTGCGTGGCCGTGACCGTGCCGAGCTCGGGGATCGTGATCTGGAAGTCGCCGAGCACCTCGAGCAGCAGGCCCTCGATCTCGACGTCGGCCTTGTCGGTCTCGTCGATCAGCAGCACCGTCGGGCCGTCGTTGCGGATGGCCGAGAGCAGCGGGCGGGGGAGCAGGAACTCCTCGGAGAAGATGTCCGACTTCGCCTCGCTCCAGGACTCGTCGTGCCCGGCCGAGATGCGCAGCAGCTGCTTGGCGTGGTTCCACTCGTAGATCGCGCGGGACTCGTCGACGCCCTCGTAGCACTGGAGGCGGACGAGCTCGGCGCCGCAGGCCTGCGCGACGGCGCGCGAGAGCTCGGTCTTGCCGACGCCGGCCGGACCCTCGACGAGCAGCGGCTTGCCCAGCTCGCTGGCCAGGAAGACGGTGGTGGCGACGGCGTCGGAGGCGAGGTAGCCCGCGGTGGCGAGGCGCGCCTTGACGTCGGCGACCGAGGTGAACGGCATGGTGCCCTTGTTGAACATGGATTCAACTCTACGCTGTTCCCATGCCCAGAACGGTAGTGAGGTACACGTCACACCTCGATGCGGTCGACGCGTTCGCCCGCGTGACCGACTGGGAGCGCCATCGCGTGCCCCTCACGACGATCACGATCACGCCCGAGGGATTCACCGCCAGGACCGCGGTCGGCCCGGTCGGATTCGACGATCCGATGCACGTCACGCGGTGGGAGCCGCCGCACCGCGCCGACCTGCAGAAGCAGGGCCGCGTCGTCCGCGGGAGTGCGTCGATCACGGTCGAGCCGAGCGGCTCCGGCTCGGTGGTCACGTGGGACGAGGACGTCACCGTGATCGGTGTCCCGCGGCTGCTGGACCCGGTCGTCCGCCAGTTGCTGCGGCTCATGGTCTCGACGGTGCTCCGCCGCCTCATGTCCTGACTAGGCTGGGGGCATGACCGCCGCCGAGAACGAGGTCGTCGACCTCTGCCGTGACCTGATCCGGATCGACACGTCCAACTTCGGCGACTCGTCCGGGCCGGGGGAGCGGGTGGCGGCCGAGTACGTCGCCGCGAGCCTCGCCGAGGTCGGCATCGAGTCCACCATCCTCGAGTCGGAGGCCGGCCGGGCATCGGTGCTGGCTCGCTGGGGCAACCAGGACTCGTCTCGCCCCGGGCTCGTGATCCACGGTCACCTCGACGTCGTGCCGGCACAGGCCGCCGACTGGTCGGTCGACCCGTTCGCCGCCGAGATCGTCGACGACTACGTCGTGGGCCGTGGCGCGGTCGACATGAAGGACTTCGACGCGATCCTGCTGGCAGTGGTGCGCGAGCGCCAGCGCGACGGCCGGATCCCCGACCGCCCGATCCTGCTGGTCTTCACGGCCGACGAGGAGGCCGGCGGCCAGCTCGGCGCGCACTGGCTCGTCGCCGAGCACCCCGAGTGGTTCGAGGGCTGCACCGAGGCCATCGGCGAGGTCGGCGGCTTCTCCACCGAGGTGAACGGCAAGCGCCTGTACCTGCTGGAGTCCGGCGAGAAGGGCATCGCGTGGCTGCGGCTCACGGCCACGGGCACGGCGGGTCACGGCTCCATGCGCAACCACGACAACGCGATCACGCACCTCGCCCGCGCGCTCGTGCGCATCGGCGAGCACGAGTGGCCGGTCGAGCCCGGTCCGTCGATGCAGCTGCTGCTGGAGAAGGTGCGGGAGCTGACAGGGCTCGAGGGCACCCCCGACGAGCTGCTGGAGCACTTCGGTCCCGCGGTGCGGATGATCGGGTCGGGGCTGAGGAACTCGACGAACGCGACGATGGCGCAGGCCGGGTACAAGCACAACGTCGTGCCGGGGGAGGCGGTCGCCTACGTCGACGGCCGCCCGCTGCCCGGCCACCACGAGACCTTCGTCTCGCGCGTGCAGGACATCGTCGGCGAGGGCGTCCGGGTGGAGCCGTACCACGAGGACATCCCGCTGGAGTACGGCTTCGAGGGCGATCTCGTCGACGCGATGACGGTGTCGCTGCTCAAGCACGACCCCGAGGCGCACGTGGCGCCCTTCCTCATGTCGGGCGGCACCGATGCGAAGGCCTGGCACAAGCTCGGGATGACCTCCTACGGCTTCACGCCGCTGCGGCTGCCCGGCGATCTCGACTTCACGGCCCTCTTCCACGGAGTCGACGAGCGGGTGCCGATCGACGCGCTCCAGTTCGGCACGCGCGTCTTCGACGAGTTCCTCGATCTGGCCTAGGCCGCATACCCCCGCGTCGGCTGGGTACACCTCGGTGGCAAGCAGTCACACAGACGAAAGTGGGGTGGCCACCATGGCCGGAAAGTTGACGTTCCTCGTGGGTGCGGCAGCCGGATACGTCCTGGGGACGCGTTCGGGACGAGAGCGCTACGACCAGATCGTGGGCCAGGCGCAGAGACTGTGGAAGGACCCGCGGGTCAAGGACGCCACGGAGAAGGTGCAGCACGCTGCGCAGGAGCACATGCCCGGGTCCAGCAGCGGCTCCGGCTCGAGCACCGGCTCGACGAGCAGCACCAGCGGATCTGCCGGCGGCAGCACGAGCGGAAGCACGCCCGGCGGCACGGGCTTCGACAGCGGAGTCGGCGGGCGATGAGCCAATACGAGTCCGGTCGCGACTCGTCGGCCTCGACCTCGGAGCTGATCTCCAGACTCAGCGATGAGCTGAAGACGCTGGTGCGCGACGAGATTCGACTCGCGCAGATCGAGGTCGGCAGCAAGGCCAAGCGGGCAGGTGTCGGCGCCGGGATCATCGGCGCCGGCGGGCTGCTGGCGCTGTACGGCCTCGGCGTGCTGATCGCCGCAGCCATCCTGGCACTGGCGCTCGTCGTCGACGCCTGGCTGGCCGCCCTGATCGTCGCCGTCGTGATCTTCGTGATCGCCGGCATCGCGGCACTCCTGGGCAAGAAGCGCGTCCAGGAGGCCGGCGCACCGGTTCCGCAGGCGACCGTCGAGAGCGTCAAGGCCGACGTGGACGCCGTCCGTCACGCCCGAGACCACTAACCGGAGGACCCCATGACCGAACCACACGAATCCGAAGTCCTCCGCGACGAGGTCGAGAAGACCCGCGAGAACCTCGCGGAGACGGTCGACGAGCTGGCGGCGAAGTTCGACGTCAAGAGCAGGGCCAAGGAGTCGGCGCACGAGTTCACGTCATCCGCGAGGGAGACCGTGATCGATCCCGACGGCAAGCCGCGGCCGGAGGTGCTCTCGCTCGCGGCCGGGGTCACGTGCCTCGTGCTGGCCTTCGCCGTGCTGCGATCGCTGCGCCGGAGCAGCTGATGGCGGCCGAGCCCGGGGGCGAGCACGCCCCGAGTTCGCCGAAGGACCTGAAGAAGCGACCGTGGCTCTACGTGGTGCGCAAGACCGCGCGGGAGTTCTCCGAGGACCAGGGGACCGACCTCGCGGCGGCGCTGACGTACTACTCGGTGCTGGCGCTGTTCCCGGCCGTGCTCGCCATGCTGTCGCTCGTCGGTCTCGTCGGCAGCAGTGAGAAGACGGTCGACGCGATCCTGCAGGTGCTGCGCGACGTGGGCGCCACGGGTGCCGCGGACACCCTCGAGCCCACGCTGATGCAACTGGGGCAGAGCCAGAGCTCCGGGCTGGGCTTCATCATCGGCCTCGCGGCCGCGCTGTGGTCGGCCTCGGCGTACGTCAACGCGTTCTCGCGAGGCATGAACCGCATCTACGAGATCGACGAGGGCCGGCCCTTCTGGAAGCTGCGTCCGATCATGCTGCTGCTGACGCTCGTCACGGTGATCCTCGCGGGACTCGTCGGCCTGAGCCTCGTGCTCACCGGCCCGGCCGCCGAGGCGGTGGGCAAGGCGATCGGCATCGGCGAGACGGCCGTGACGGTCTGGAACATCGCGAAGTGGCCGGTCATGCTGCTCGTCGTCGTGCTGATCGTGGCACTGCTGTACTACGTCACGCCCAATGTGAAGCAGCCGCGCTTCCGCTGGATCAGCGTGGGCGCGGTCGTGGCGATCGTCACGTGGATCATCGCCTCGGCGCTGTTCGGGCTCTACGTGGCGAGCTTCTCGAACTACGACAAGACCTACGGCTCGCTGGCCGGTGTCATCGTGTTCCTGCTGTGGCTGTGGATCACGAACCTGGCGCTGGTCTTCGGCGCCGAGCTCGACGCCGAGCTGGAGCGCGGGCGCGAGCTGCAGGCGGGCCTGCCCGCCGAGGAGGAGATTCAGTTGCCTCCCCGGGACACGACCGTGATCGAGAAGAACCGCAAGAAGTACGAGGCCGACGTCAAGCGCGGCCGCGAGCTGCGGCGCACCCGCGGGGAGTCGGACGAACCGAGCTGATCAGGTGGTCAGACCGTGGCGCGCATCCTGATGATCTTGCGCCGCAGTCGCACCGTGCGGTGACCCGTCGGGTCCTTGCGCAGGCGGTCGAGTTCCCAACCCTGGAACTCGGCCGCCTGGGTCAGCCACTGGCACACGGCGTTGCGGGACTTGGTCCGGGAGATGGAGACGTCCCAGAACTCGTACTCGATCATCGAACTCCTTCGGACACGTCACTGAGGGCGGCGACGATCTCGGAGGGGAGCTCCAGCAGCTCCGATCCGAGGGACTCCTGCAGCTGGGCGGTGGTGCGGGCGCCGACGATGGCCGACGCCACGAGCGGCTGGTCGCGAAGCCAGGCCAGCGCGACGTGCGCGATCGGCACGCCGAGACCCTCGGCGGCGGCGGCCAGGGCATCGACGACGCGGGCCTTCGACGGAGTCAGGTGCGGGGCGACGAACGCCTCCCAGCGGGCGTCGGCGGCCCGTGAGTCGGCGGGGACCCCGCCGCGGTACTTGCCCGTGAGGACGCCGCGGCCGAGCGGCGACCACGCCAGGATGCTGAGGCCGGCGTGCTGCGCGGCCGGGATGACCTCGATCTCGGGCTCGCGCCGCACCAGGGAGTACTCGACCTGCGTGCTGACCAGCGGCACCCCGCCGCCGAGCCGCGCGAACGCGTGCTGGGCGGCCACGGTCTGCCAGCCGGTGAAGTTGCTGATGCCCGCGTAGCGCACCTTGCCCGAGCGCATGGCCTGGTCGAGGGCGGCCATCGTCTCGTCGACGGGCACGGACTCGTCGAAGCGGTGGACCTGCCACAGGTCGAGGTGGTCGGTGCCGAGGTCGGCCAGCGACTGGTCGAGCTGGCGCAGCAGCGAGCGCAGGGAGCCGTCGGTGACGACCCTGCCGTCGCGACGGACGACGCCGGCCTTGCCGGCGAGCACGATCTCGTCGCGCACGCCGTGCTTGTCGAGCAGGGCGCCGATGACCCGCTCGCACGCGCCGTCGCCGTAGATGGGGGCCGTGTCGAGCAGGGTGCCGCCGGAATCGAGGAAGAGCCGCAGCTGCTCCTCGGCCGCATACTCGTCGACCGCCGCACCCCAGGACATCGTCCCGAGCGCGAGCCGCGACACCTGGAGACCCGAGCTCCCGAGCCGACGCACGTGCATGCGACGAGATTAGTCGGTGCCCTGAAGGTTCGTGTGTAGGCTCGCACGGTGGATCTGCTGCGCTCCGTGATCCTGGGCATCGTCCAGGGCCTGACCGAATTCCTTCCGATCTCGAGCAGTGCGCACCTGGCGATCGTGCCGCAGCTGCTCGGCTGGGAGGACCCTGGCGCCGCCTACACGGCGGTGGTCCAGATCGGCACCGAGCTGGCGGTGATCCTCTACTTCTGGCGCGACATCGGGACCATCGGGTCGGGGTGGGTGCGCGGCGTCTTCAGCGCGCAGGCCCGGCAGCAGCCCGAGTGGCGCATGGGCTGGTTCATCATCATCGGCTCGCTGCCGATCGTGATCCTCGGACTGCTGCTGGAGGACCTGATCGACCGGGAGTTCCGGAACCTGTGGTTCATCGGCAGCATGCTGATCATCCTCGGTCTCGTGCTCGGGCTGGCCGAGAGGATCGGGCGCAAGACCAAGCCCATCGCCGACCTCAGGACCCGCGACGCGATCCTGCTGGGCCTGGCCCAGGCGTGCGCGCTCGTGCCGGGCGTCTCCCGCTCCGGAGCGACCATCTCGATGGGCCTGTTCCTGGGTTACGAGCGCCAGGCGGCCACCCGCTACGCGTTCCTGCTGGCGATCCCCGCCGTCGTGGGCGCCGGCGTCTACAAGCTCAAGGACATCCCCGGCGGCGAGAACGCCTACGGCATCGGTCCGACGATCGTCGGCACGGTCGTCTCGTTCGTCGTTGGCCTCGCGGTCATCCACTGGCTGCTCCAGTACGTCAGCAACCACTCGTACAAGCCGTTCGTGATCTACCGCGTCGCGCTGGGGTCCCTCGTGCTGATCCTGCTGTGGGCCGGCGTCATCACCGCCACCGTCGCCGCCTGACGGACGGATCTTGTGGGGGTTCGGCCCATATAGGGGCCAGACCGCCACAAGATCGGGCCGGGTGGCCGGTTGGCGACGAAGCATGATGCATTTGGGTACCTCAGCGGGGCGCAAAGCATCATTGTTCGTCCTCAGAGCCAGCCGGACTTCTTGAAGCGCCGGTAGACGTACAGGCAGGCGCCGCCCATGGCGGCGAGGCAGGCGGGGTAGCCGTAGGTCCAGGTCAGCTCTGGCATGTGCTCGAAGTTCATGCCGTAGATCCCGGCGACGGCGGTGGGGATGGCGAAGAGGGTGGCGCCGGCGGTGAGCTTCCGCATGTCCTCGTTCTGCTGCACGCTGAGCTGCGCGAGGTGGGCGTTCAGCGCGTTCGACAGCAGGCTGTCGATCGAGTCGATCGCGTCGAGGGCGCGCTGGAGATGGTCGCCGATGTCGCGGAAGTAGGGGCGAAGGTCCTCGGGGTCGGCCACCTGGGCGAAGCGCAGGATGGGGTCGCGCAGGGGAGCCACGGCGTGACGGAACTCCAGGGTCTCGCGCTTGAGGCGGTAGATGCGCGCGGAGTCGCGGGTGCGGTCGGCCGAGAAGACCGAGGACTCGACCTCCTCGACGTCGGTCACCAGCTCGGCGGCGACGTCCTCATAGCGGTCCACGATCGCGTCGACCACGGCGTGCACGGCGGCGATCGGCCCCTGCTTGAGGCGGTCGGGGACCAACTCGGCCCGGCGGCGCGCGACCGAGAGCTGGGGCCCGCCGTGGCGGACGGTGAGCACGTAGTGGTGCCCGAGGCAGATGTTGACCTCGCTGGTGGTGATGTCGTCGTCGCTGTACGACACGATCCGCAGCGAAAGGAAGAGGTGGTCGCTGAACCGGTCCACGCGGGGCCGCTGGTGCGGTGACAGCGTGTCCTCGATCGCGAGAGGGTGCAGCCCGAGGGCCCCGCCGAGGCGCTCCATCTCCTCGTGCGTGGGGTCGCTGACGCCGATCCAGAGGAAGTCCTGGCCCGTCAGGTCGGCCAGCGTGTCGTCCAGGGTCTCGGGGTCGCGGTCGGTCTCCTCGCGCACTCCGTCGAGATACACCGCGCAATCCATGATCACCTGCTCATTGTGGACTTCACGGTCCCGATAGGCTCGACGACATGCAGAGTTGGTCCCGCCCGCCGATCCCTCGACTCTCCGACTCCGGGCTCGGATCGGGACCAGGGCTCCACGTCCACGACACCGCCCGCCGCGAGGTCGTCCCCTCCACGCCCGAGGGTGCCGCGCGGCTCTACGTCTGCGGCATCACGCCCTACGACGCCACGCACCTGGGTCACGCCAACACCTACCTGGCGTTCGACCTGCTGCAGCGGGTGTGGCTCGACCAGGGGCTCGACGTGCACTACACGCAGAACGTCACCGATGTCGACGACCCGCTGCTCGAGCGCGCCACCGCCACCGGCATCGACTGGGTCCAGCTCGCCGAGCGTGAGACGCAGCTCTTCCGCGAGGACATGACCGCGCTGCGCATCCTGCCGCCCGAGCACT
This sequence comes from Aeromicrobium sp. JP4, assembly GCF_054957925.1. Lineage (NCBI taxonomy): Bacteria > Bacillati > Actinomycetota > Actinomycetes > Propionibacteriales > Nocardioidaceae > Aeromicrobium > Aeromicrobium sp. JP4. Next base: position 556,596 of record NZ_CM143290.1, on the reverse strand, counting down.
ACGTCGGCGCGGTCGAGTCGATCCCGCTCGTGGTCGACCTCGTGAAGCGGCTGGAGAAGACGGGCGCCGTCTACAAGGTCGACGACGACCTGTACTTCGAGGTGCGGTCCGCGGCCGGCTTCGGCACGGTCTCGGGCTTCGACACCGAGACGATGCTCAAGATCTTCCCCGAGCGCGGCGGCGACCCCGACCGGCCGAGCAAACGCGACCCGCTCGACTGCCTGCTGTGGCAGGCCGAGCGACCCGGCGAGCCGGCGTGGGACACCGAGCTGGGTCGCGGCCGACCGGGCTGGCACATCGAGTGCTCGGCGATCGCGTTGCACCACCTCGGCACGGCATTCGACGTGCAGGGCGGTGGATCCGACCTGGTGTTCCCGCACCACGAGATGTCGGCCGCCGAGGCCGAGTCGGCCACAGGCGAGGCGTTCGCGCGCGCCTACGTCCACGCCGGCATGGTCGGCTACGAGGGCGAGAAGATGAGCAAGTCCAAGGGCAACCTGGTGCTCGTCTCCAAGCTGCGCGCCGAAGGTCGAGACCCGATGGCGATCCGCCTCGCGCTGCTGGCGCACCACTACCGCGAGGACTGGGAGTGGTTCGGCGACGCGATCGAGACAGCCGAGTCGCGACTGGCCACGTGGCGCGCCGCGGCCGACCGCTCGACCGGCCCGTCGGGCGCCGAGCTCGTGGAGCAGCTGCGTGCCGCGCTGTCGAACGACCTGAACGCGCCTGCGGCGTTGGCCGCCGTCGACTCCTGGGCCTCGAACCGCGGCGACGACGTCGACGGCCCCCGGGTCATGCGCACCGCGGTGGACGCGCTGCTGGGCATCGCACTCTGACGCAGCGAGATCGGCTCCGCGAAGGGGTCAGGCGTCGTCGCTGCCGCGGCGGCGCAGGTAGCGCTCGAACTCGCGGGCGATCGCGTCGCCGGAGGCCTCGGGCGTGTCGCCGGCGTCGCGCTCGTTCTCCAGCGTGCGGACGTAGTCGAGCAGGTCCTCGTCCTGGTCCATGAGCTCGTCGGCGCCGCGCTGCCACGCCTCGGACATCTCACGCAGGACGCCCTGCGGCAGGCCGACGCCGATCGCGTCCTCGAGAGCGCCCAAGAGGCCGAGCGTGGCCTTGTAGCAGGGCGGCTCGGCCACGTAGTGCGGCACGGCGGCCCAGATGCCCGCGGTGGCCAGGCCCGCGCGCGCGGCCACGTCGCTCAGCACCGAGGTGATGCCGATCGGCCCGGTGTAGCGGGACTGGTCGAGCGACAGGCGCTCCATCAGCACGGGGTCGTTCGTCGAGCCCGTGACGGGCACCGGCCGGGTGTGGGGTGTGTCGGCCAGCAGCGCGCCGAGGGTGATCAGCTCCTGGACGCCGGCGGCCTGGGCCAGCTCGACCACCGAGGCGCAGAACGCCTGCCAGCGGTAGTTCGGCTCGACGGCGCGCAGCAGCAGCACGTCGCGGTCATGACCCGGAGGATGGGCCAGGTAGAGCGTGGGCGTGGGCCACACGATGTCGCGGCTTCCGTTCTCCGACGGAGCGATCACCGGGCGGACGGCCTGGAAGTCGTAGAACTCCTCGGGGTCGAGCTCGGCGAAGATCTCGGCGTCCCACTCCTCGAGCAGGTGGTCGACCGTGCTCGTGGCGGCGTCGGCCGCATCGTTCCAGCCCTCGAAGGCGGCCACCATCCACGGGTTCCTCAGGACGGGGATGTCGGCATCGGTCACGCCTTCAGCCTACTCATCCTCGGTTCGGTAGCCGAGGTTCGGCGACAGCCACCGCTCAGCCTCGGCGATGGTCCAGCCCTTGCGCTCGGCGTAGTCCTGCACCTGGTCGCGCCCGATGCGCCCCAGCACGAAGTACTGCGACTGCGGGTGCGAGAGGTACAGGCCGCTCACGGAGGCGCCCGGCCACATGGCCATGCTCTCGGTCAGCTCGATGCCCGTGCGCGCCTCGACGTCGAGCAGCGACCAGATGGTGCTCTTCTCGGTGTGCTCGGGGCAGGCGGGGTAGCCCGGCGCGGGCCGGATGCCGTCGTACTTCTCCTTGATGAGCTCGGTGTTGCTGAGCTTCTCGTCGGGGGAGTAGCCCCAGATCTCGGTGCGGACCCGCTCGTGCAGCCGCTCGGCGAACGCCTCGGCCAGCCGGTCGGCGAGCGCCTCGACCATGATCGCGGAGTAGTCGTCGAGCTCGGCCTTGAACTCCTTGACCTTCTCGGTGCTGCCCAGGCCGGCGGTGACGGCGAACGCACCCACGTAGTCGGGCACGCCGGCGTCGACCGGGGCCACGAAGTCGGCCAGCGAGCGGTGCGGGACGCCGGGACGGTGCTCGGTCTGCTGGCGCAGGTGGTGGAACCGCGTCAGCTCGGTGGTGCGCGACTCGTCGGCGTAGACGATCGTGCTGTCGCCCTCGCGCGCCGCCGGGAAGAGTCCGGCGACACCGCGAGCGGTGAGCCAGTCCTCGTCGATCATCCGGTCGAGCATCTCGTTGGCGTCCTCGTAGAGCTTGCGCGCCGCCTCGCCGTGGGTGGGGGAGTTGAGGATGTCGGGGAACGAGCCCTTCATCTCCCACGCGTTGAAGAACGGCTGCCAGTCGATGTACTCGCGCAGCTCCCCGAGCGGGTAGGGGCCGAACTCCTGGACACCCAGCTGGGCCGGGACCGGCGGCGTGTAGTCGGACCAGTCGAGCGGGGTCTGGCCCGCGCGGGCGGCGTCGAGCGGCAGGATCGTGCGGGCGTCGCCGCGCGAGGCGTGACGCTCGCGGAGCGCGTCGTAGTCGGTCTTGATGTCGGCCATCAGCTTCGGTCGCTGCTCGTCCGACAGCAGCGCGGCCACGACGGGCACCGAGCGCGACGCGTCCTTCACCCACACGACCGGCCCGGGGTACTTGCGGTCGACCTTGACGGCCGTGTGGGCGCGCGACGTGGTGGCACCGCCGATCAGCAGCGGGATGTCGAACTCCTGGCGCGCCATCTCGGCGGCGAAGTTCTCCATCTCGTCCAGCGAGGGCGTGATGAGGCCGGACAGGCCGATGACGTCGGCGTTGTGCTCGCGCGCGGCGTCGAGGATCTTCTGCGCCGGCACCATGACGCCGAGGTCGATGACGTCGTAGTTGTTGCACTGCAGGACCACGCCGACGATGTTCTTGCCGATGTCGTGGACGTCGCCCTTGACGGTGGCCATGATCACGGTGCCGTTGCTGTTGCTGACGTCGTCGGGCGACTTCTCGGCCTCGATGTAGGGGATCAGGTAGGCGACGGCCTTCTTCATGACTCGCGCCGACTTCACGACCTGGGGCAGGAACATCTTGCCGGCGCCGAACAGGTCGCCGACCACGTTCATGCCGTCCATGAGCGGGCCCTCGATGACCTCGATCGGGCGGCCGCCGCGGTCGGAGATCAGCTGGCGCAGCTCCTCGGTGTCGGACTCGACGTGGGCGTCGATGCCCTTGACGAGGGCGTGCGTGATGCGCTCGCCGACGGGCAGGTCGCGCCACTCCTCGGTGGCCGCCTCGGCCTTCTCGCCGGTGCCGGCGTAGTCGGAGGCGATCTCCAGCAGTCGCTCGGCCGCGTCCTCGCGACGGTTGAGGATGACGTCCTCGATGCGGTCGCGCAGCTCGGTGGGCACGGTGTCGTAGGGCACCAGCGCGCCGGCGTTGACGATGCCCATGTCCATGCCGGCCTCGATGGCGTGGAACAGGAAGACTGCGTGGATCGCCTCACGCACCGCGTTGTTGCCGCGGAACGAGAACGACACGTTGGAGACGCCGCCCGAGATGAGGGCGCCCGGCAGGTTCTGCTTGATCCAGCGGGTGGCCTCGATGAAGTCCAGGCCGTACGCGGCGTGCTCCTCGATGCCGGTGGCGACCGCGAACACGTTCGGGTCGAAGATGATGTCCTCGGCCGGGAAGCCGACCTCCTCGGTCAGGATCCGGTACGCGCGCTGGCTGATCTCCTTGCGGCGCTCGAGGTTGTCGGCCTGGCCGTCCTCGTCGAAGCCCATCACCACGATCGCGGCGCCGTACTTGCGGCACAGGCGGGCGTGCGCGACGAAGGGCTCCTCGCCCTCCTTGAGGGAGATCGAGTTGACGATGCACTTGCCCTGGATGGCCTTCAGGCCGGTCTCGATGACCTCGAACTTCGACGAGTCGACCATGACCGGGACGCGGCTGATGTCGGGCTCGCCCGCGATCAGCTTGCAGAAGCGGTCCATCGCGGCGACGCCGTCGATCATGCCCTCGTCCATGTTGATGTCGATGACCTGCGCGCCGTTCTCGACCTGCTGCAGTGCCACCGCGAGGGCCGCGGGGTAGTCCTCGGCCTTGATGAGGTTGCGGAACTTGGCCGAGCCGGTGATGTTCGTGCGCTCGCCGACGTTGACGAACAGGGAGTCCTCGGTGACGGTGAGGGGCTCGAGGCCCGACAGGCGCAGGGCCGGGGCGATCTCGGGCAGCTCGCGCGGGTGCAGGCCGTCGACGGTGGCGGCGATCGAGCCGATGTGCGCGGGGGTGGTGCCGCAGCAGCCGCCGACCACGTTGAAGAAGCCACTCTCGGCGAACTCGCGCAGGATGGCCGCGGTCTGGTCGGGCGACTCGTCGTACTCGCCGAACGCGTTGGGCAGGCCGGCGTTGGGGTAGCAGGAGATGTGACAGTCGGCGATGCGCGAGAGCTCGGCGATGTAGGGACGCATCTCGTCGGCGCCGAGGGCGCAGTTCAGGCCCACGAGCAGCGGGTTCACGTGGCGGATCGAGTGCCAGAACGCCTCGACGGTCTGGCCCGACAGGGTGCGGCCGGACGCGTCGGTGATGGTGCCCGAGATGACGACGGGCCAGCGGCGACCGGTCTCCTCGAAGAGCGTCTCGACCGCGAAGATCGCGGCCTTCGCGTTGAGGGTGTCGAAGATCGTCTCGATCATCAGCAGGTCGGAGCCGCCGTCGACCAGGCCGCGCGCGGCCGTGAGGTAGGCGTCGACGAGCTCGTCCCACGTGACGTTGCGGGCGCCGGGGTCGTTGACGTCGGGGGAGATCGACGCGGTGCGCGTGGTGGGGCCCAGCGCGCCCGCCACGTAGCGCGGGTGGTCGGGCGTCCCGACGGCGTCCGCGGCGGCGCGCGCGAGCCGCGCCGAGGCGTAGTTCAGCTCGTACGCGACGTCGACCATGTCGTAGTCGCGCAGGGAGATCGCGTTCGCGTTGAACGTGTTCGTCTCGATGATGTCCGCGCCCGCCTCGAGGTACTCGCGGTGGATGCTCTCGATGATGTCGGGCTGGGTCAGCGTGAGGAGGTCATTGTTGCCCTGGACGTCGCACGACCACTGGGCGAAGCGATCACCGCGGTAGCCGGCCTCGTCGGGGCGGTCGCGCTGGATCGCGGTTCCCATCGCGCCGTCGAGCACGAGGATCCGTCGCGCCATCGCCTCGGTGAGGGCGTCGGTGGCGTCGGGGCGGAACTGCGGAACGAACTCGGTCATGGGTGGAAATCCTCAGCGGGGCATCGGCGATGGATGCTGGGAACCTTCAGCCGGCGGCGGGCTCGCCTGGGCCTCGGGAAGGTTCCGAACGATGACGTCCACTCTACGGTAGTTCCCACCCGGTAACCGGGACCCGCCGCAGAGTGGAACGTGACGCCCGGCTCAGGCTGCCGGAGCCTCGGCTGCCGCGCCCGCCTTCGGGCCGCGGACGAACAGCGCCACCACGACGGCCAGCGCGGAGATCGCACCGCCGTAGAAGAGCGCGGCGTGGACACCGGCGGCCGTCGCGTCCACCACCGAGGCGCCAGACTCCATCTCGGCGACGGACCGGCGGGTCATCACGGTGACGAAGAGTGCGGTGCCCGCGGCGCCTGCCACCTGCTGGAGCGTGGAGACGGTCGCGCTGCCGTGCGAGTACAGGTGGTGCGGCAGCGAGCCGAGCGCCGAGGTCATCAGCGGCGTGAACATGAGCGCCAGGCCGACGCTCATCAGCACGTGCACGGCGACGACCGTGCCCTGCGACGTGCCGGTGTCGAACATCGCCATGGACCAGAGGGCGACCGAGGTGACCGCCGCTCCCGGCGCCACGAGCGGGCGCGGACCGTACTGGTCGAACAGGCGACCGACGAACGGCGCCAGCAGGCCCATCGTCAGGCCGCCCGGCAGCAGCACGAGGCCGGTCTCCAGCGTGCTCAGACCGAGCACCGACTGCAGGTAGATCGGCAGCAGGATCAGGGTGCCGAAGAGCGCCATCATGCTGACCGCGACCAGACCGGCCGCGATCGTGAAGGTGCGGTGGGCGAAGGTGCGCAGGTCCAGCAGGGCCCGCTCGCGCAGCGAGAGCTGACGTGCCACGAAGAAGACCAGGGCGACGGCGCCGATGACGATCACGACCCACGGCTGGACCGGGACCTCGCCCGCGGCGGCCTCGCCGATGCTGCTGAGGCCGTAGATCAGTCCGCCGAACGCCAGCGCGGACAGGACGACCGAGAGGGCGTCGATCGGCACGTCGATGGGCTCGGTGACGTTGCGCACCCACGCCGCGCCCAGCCCGAGGGCGACGAGCGCGATCGGGAGCACGAGCCAGAACATCCAGCGCCAGTCGAGCTGGTCCAGCACGATGCCCGAGATCGTGGGGCCGACGGCGGGCGCGACCGAGATGACGATGGAGACCGTGCCCATCATCCGGCCGCGGCGGTCGGCCGGGACCAGGTTGAGGATCGTCGTGATCAGCAGCGGCATCATCAGCGCCGTGCCGACCGCCTGGATCGATCGCGCCGCGACCAGGACCCCGAAGGTGGGCGCCAGGGCCGCGAGCAGGGTGCCGGCGGTGAAGGAGATCATCGCCGCCATGAAGATCCGGCGCAGCGGGTAGCGCGTCAGCAGGAAGCCCGTGACCGGGATGACCACGGCCATGGTCAGCAGGAACGCGGTCGTGAGCCACTGGGCCGTCGAGGCCGGCACGTCGAACTCCCGCATCAGCTCGGGCAGGGCGACGCTCATGATCGTCTCGTTGAGGATGACGACGAACGCCGAGCCGACGAGCAGGGCGATGAGGCGCCCCGCGCGGTCGGTGCTCGGAGCCGGGGGTGCCTGGGTGGCGGTGGTGGTCACGAAACTCCTGGTGAAGACGTCTGCGGGTGGTCGACCGAGCGTGGGGCGACAGCGACGTGCAACGTTCGGCGAGCCCCGCTTCTTCCCCAGGTGCCACAGCCGTGACATCTCTCACACGCCCGCCTAGGCTCGGGACCGAGAGCACGAAAGTCGGGCTCGGGGGGATGGTTCCATGCGTTGGATGGCGTCGGCCGTTGCGGCCTCGATGACGGTGGTATTGGTGGGAGCAGGGGTTCAGCCTGCCGTGGCGGAGGCTCCTGACTCCGTCGTGACAGGGCGGATCGTCGATGACCTCGGCGGCCCGGTGAAGGGGATGAAGGTCAGGTTGGACCCGGAAGGCTCGGCCTCACCGATCGACCTCGTGACGTCGGCGACCGGCGAGTTCCGCACCGATGCAGCCGTTCCCGGCCAGTACACCCTGGCGGCGGAGGAGTCGTTCGACTACTGGGACCTCACACCGGTGAAGTACACCTGGCTCGGACCGGTGGCGGTGACGGTGCAGGCCGGATCCACGTCGTTGGGCACGTTCACGGTGGCGCGCGGGGGAACGCTTCGCGCGACGGTCATGACGCCCACCGGGCACCGCCTGCCGGAATACCTCGTCTACGCCGACGGTGCCGCGGGGCCGCTGTCGGGGAATCGCGACGCGTTCACCGACGAACGCGGCATCCTCACCCTGCGCGGGCTGCCGGCCGGATCGGTGCCGCTGGCCGGCACGAAGGACTGGTCGCCCCGTCTCCCGACAGTGAAGTTCCCGCCGGTCAGGATCTCCCAGCCCGGCGCGGTCGTCCGTGGAGTGAAGCTGGTCACGAAGGTGCACTGGTCGACGTTCCTGCGCGACCGTGGCTACGTGAAGGACGGGGTGCCGCTGGCCGGACCCGGCGAGGCGCGCTTCGGTGTCCGGATCGGCAACACCTACGGCAAGGACGCGGAATTCGACCTCTGGCGCGACAAGCCGCTGCGGCTCTCGCTCTACCGCGACGGGAAGCGGATCAAGAACCTGTACGTGAAGGTCGGAAAGTCCAAGATCTACACGCTCGACAAGCAGCCCAAGGGCGAGCACACGTACAAGTGGATCTGGGGCGGTGACGCCGACACCTTCCGGATCGCGTCGAAGCCGCTGAAGATCACGGTGCGCTGAGGACGCCGTACGCCTCTGGAACGTGCGCCGGGACGGGCGTACGTTGCAGACATGGGCGACGCGGAGGCGGAGCGGGATGCGCAGTTCCGCGGCGGCATTCCGGAGGTCTACCAGCGGCTCCTCGTGCCGATGATCTTCGAGGAGCCGGCCGAGAGCCTCGCCCGCGTGGTCTCAGATCTCGCGCCGGGGGAGGTCCTCGAAACCGCGGCCGGCACCGGGGCGCTCACCGCCGCTCTGCTGCGGAGCTGTCCCGGCGCGAGGATCACCGCCACGGACCTCAACCAGCCGATGCTGGACGCCGCCGCGGCGGCCGTCCCGGACACGGCGGTGAGGTGGCAGCAGGCCGATGCGCTGGACCTGCCCTTCGACGACCAAGCCTTCGACGTGGTCGCGTGCCAGTTCGGCGCGATGTTCTTCCCCGACCGTGTCCACGGGTACCGGGAGGCAGCCCGCGTCCTGAGGCCGGGCGGGTCGTTCGTCTTCACCGTCTGGGACCGGATCGAGACCAGCGAGGTGCCGTGGGTCATCCACGCCGCGCTCGTCACCGCCACGCCCGACCACCCGGTGGACTTCCTGAGTCGGACGCCGCACGGCTACTTCCACCTCCCGCGCATCCGGGACGACCTCGAGGAGGCGGGCATGCCGGGCGCCACCATCCGGGCCGTGGAAGGAACGAGCCGCACCACCCCGGCGGAGGCCGCACGGGCGTTCTGCCAGGGCACTCCGCTGAGGGTGGCGATCGAGCACCACGAGACCCTCAAAGTCGAGGATGCGACGGCGATCGCCGAGGACGCGCTGACGCGGCACTTCGGTCCGGGTCCGATCGAGGCGCCGACGCGATGGATCGAAGTGGTCGCCCGGCCCTCAGCCGCTGTGCGGCGCTGACGCGCGGAGCGGCCGGAAGAAGTCACGGAGGTCGCGGACGAGGCGCTCGGGCTGTTCGAGGGCGAGGAAGTGCCCGCCGCGCTCGGGCCCTCGCCACAGCCGGATGTCGGTGTAGGTCCTGGCGGCGAACTCCCGCGGATATCCGGTGTCCTCCGGGGTGAGGATCAACCCCGCCGGAACGGTGACGGGCGGGAGCGGCGGCGTCGAGTCGTCATCGCGATAGGGCAGGAACGAGGTGCCGATCGTGTTGGTGACCCAGTACAGGGTCGCAATGCTCATCAGGGTGCCGCGGTCGATGGACGACTCCAGGTCGCCGTCGCAGTCACTCCATTCGCGGTACTTCTCGATCAGCCAAGCGGCGAGGCCGGCGGGGGAGTCGGAGAGTCCCGCCGAGAGGGAGTTCGGCCGCGTGGCCTGGATCGCCGCGTAGCCGTCGTCGTGACCACCGAGGTCGCTGCTGCGCTGCTCGAGATATCGCTGCTCGGCCGAGGAGAGTGGCCGCGCCGGATCGAGCTGGGGGTGGAGGTTGGGGTGGTGGGTGAACACGCCGAGCACGCGCTCGGGATGGTGCGCTCCGAGGAAGTTCGTCACGTGGGAGCCGATGTCGCCGCCGTACGCGCCGAAGGACCGGTACCCCAGCTGTTCCACGACCTCGACCCAGAGGTCCGCGATGCGTGACGGCTCGGTCGGCCCGTGTGGCAGCTGCTCGGAGAATCCGAATCCGGGGAGCGACGGGATGATCACGTCGAAGGCGTCCGCGGGGTCGCCACCGTGGCTCGTGGGATCGGTCAACGGACCGATCAGGGGGAGGAACTCGAGGAACGAGCTCGGCCAGCCGTGTGTCAGGACGAGCGGAATCGGCGCATCCGTCACTTGCGCGGGCACGTGCAGCACGTGGACGTCGGTGCCCGACGCCCGCACGATCCTCTGGGGGAACCGGTTCACCGCTCGTTCGGTGAGTCGCCAGTCGAAGTCGTGCGCCCAGGAGGAGACGAACTCCGCGAGATACGCCGGGTCGGTGCCCGCCTCCCAGCCAGCACCGGCGCGTCGCGGGAGCCGTGTCCGCTCGAGGCGCTCGCGCAGGTCGGTGAGCGTCGCCGCAGGGACCTCGATCGTGAACTCGCGCACGTTCGTCATCCCGCCGACGCTACTGCCGGTTCCGCGGGAGGGCGAGAGTGCGGCACGCTTGCCCGGGCGATGGTGGAACCGAAGCGGACGGGATACTGGTCCGGTGGACTCCCAGGCCCGCCGCACCGCCCGGCTGATGGTGGCGGGAACGACCTCCGACGCCGGCAAGAGCCTGGTGACCAGCGCCCTGTGCCGCGCCTTCGCCCGTCGGGGCGTCCGCGTGGCGCCGTTCAAGGCGCAGAACATGTCGAACAACTCGATGGTGTGCGCCGATGGTGCCGAGATCGGCCGGGCGCAGTGGGTGCAGGCGCTGGCCGCCCGCGCCGAGCCCGAGGCGGCGATGAACCCCGTGCTGCTGAAGCCGGGCGGCGATCGTCGCAGCCACGTGGTCGTGATGGGCGAGCCCGCCGGGGAGATCAGCAGCCGCGAGTTCATCGGTGGCCGGGTGCACCTGGCCGGCGCGGCCTACGCCGCGTACGACGACCTCGCGTCGCGGTACGACCTCGTCGTCGCCGAGGGGGCCGGCAGCCCCACCGAGATCAACCTGAGGGCCGGCGACTACGTGAACATGGGGCTGGCGCGGCACGCCGACATGCCCGTCGTGGTGGTCGGCGACATCGACCGCGGGGGCGTTTTCGCGGCGTTCTACGGCACGGTCGCGCTGCTCGAGCCCGAGGACCAGGCGCTCGTGGCCGGCTTCGTCGTGAACAAGTTCCGGGGGGACGAGTCGCTCCTCGCGCCGGGGCTGCGCCAGCTGGAGCAGCTGGCGGGACGCCCCGTCTTCGGCACCCTGCCGTGGAGCCCTGATGTGTGGCTCGACTCCGAGGACGCCCTCGACCTGCAAGGCCGTCGCACCGGGAGCGACGCGGCACTGCGGGTCGTCGTCGTGCGGCTGCCCCGGATCAGCAACTTCACCGACGTCGACGCGCTCGGCTTGGAGCCCGACGTGGACGTCGTGTTCACCGCCGATCCCCACGACCTCGCCGACGCGGACCTGGTCGTCCTGCCCGGCACGCGGGCGACGATCTCCGACCTGGCCTGGCTGCGCTCGCGCGGCCTCGACCGGGCGATCCTCCGCCATGCGGAGTCGGGGCGCGCGGTCCTGGGGATCTGCGGCGGGTTTCAGATGCTGGGGCGCCACGTGCACGACCCCGAGGGGATCGAGGCCGGTGATCCGGCCAGCGTCCCCGGTCTGGGGCTGCTGCCCGTCGAGACGACCTTCGCCGCGGAGAAGACGCTGCGGCTGCCGCGTGGCGAGGCGCTGGGTGCGTCCGCCACGGGCTACGAGGTCCACCACGGCCGGATCAGCCGCGACGCGGGCGCCACGGACTTCCTCGGTGGGGTGCAGGACGGTGCGGTCCTCGGCACGATGTGGCACGGCAGCCTCGAGTCCGACGAGCTGCGCACGGCCGTCCTCGATCTCGCGGCCCGGGCCCGCGGCGGCTCGTTCGTCGCGTCCGGCGTCGACTTCGCCGCGGCCCGCGACGCGCGCCTCGACCTGCTGGGCGACCTCGCCGAGAAGCACCTCGACGTCGACGCCCTGCTCACCCTCGCCGAGCAGGGTGCGCCGTCCGTCCCGGTCATCGGGCCGCACGCATGAGGGTCCTCGTGCTCGGTGGCACGCGGGAGGCGCGCGACCTCGCCGGCCGGCTCGTGGAGGACGGCGACTCCGTCGTGACGTCGCTCGCGGGGCGTGTCGCCCGGCCTCGGCTGCCGGTGGGTGACGTCCGGGTCGGTGGCTTCGGCGGCGTCGAGGGCCTGACGGAGCACCTGCGCGACGAGCGGGTGCAGGTCGTCGTCGACGCGACCCATCCGTTCGCGGAGGGCATCAGCGCGAACGCGGCCGCCGCGTGCCGCGCCGCGGGCGTGCCGCTGCTGCGGCTCGAGCGCCCGGGCTGGTCCGGCCGTCCCGAGGCGGCGGGCTGGCACTGGGTCGACGACCACGACGAGGCAGCCCGCGTGACCGCGACGCTCGGCCGGCGCCCCTTCCTGACCATCGGACGGCAGTCCCTCCACCGGTTCGTCGGTCCGTTGCGCGACCACGCCTGCGTCGTGCGCGTGGTCGACCCGCCGGAGATCGAGCTGCCTGCCGCCTGGACCCTGCTTCAGAGCCGCGGTCCCTACACGCTCGAGCACGAGCGGGAGGTCATGGCCGATGTCGACGTGCTGGTGACGAAGGACTCGGGCGGGGACCACACCGAGGCGAAGCTCGACGTGGCGCGCGAGCTCGGTGTTCCGGTGGTCATCGTGCGTCGTGCGGCCGGACCCGAGGGGGTCACGGCCGTGGGTGACGCCGGTGACGCCAGGGCCTGGGTGCGAGCGCAAGCCCCACGCTGAGGGCCGCGGCGGCCCAGGCCACCGCGGTGGCGAGTCGCGTGGCTCGCGGCAGGTCCGCGACCGCGGGCGCGGGTCCGTCGCCCATCTCGGCCCGGTGCTCCACGCGACCGGCGTAGTCGTTGATCCCGCCGAGTGTCACGCCGAGCGCGCCGGCGAAGGCCGCCTCGACCGGACCGGCATTGGGACTGGGATGGTGACGCGCGTCCCGGACCCAGGCGCGGAGCGCGTCCGACCGACGTCCGCCCACGTGCGGCGCGAGCCCCACCGCAAGGGCCGCCGACACCCGTGACGGGACGAGGTTGGCCACGTCGTCGATCCGCGCGCTGGCCCAGCCGAAGCGCTCGTAGCGCGCCGAGCGGTGGCCGACCATCGCGTCCAGCGTGTTGACCGCGCGGTACCCGACGAGGCCGGGGACGCCGAGGGCCGCTCCCCAAAGCAGGGGCGCGACCACGGCGTCCGACGTGTTCTCGGCGAGCGACTCGGTGGCCGCGCGGGCGACCCCGTCGGCGTCGAGGCGGCTGGGATCGCGGCCCACGAGGTGGGTCACCTGCACCCGAGCAGCGGGCAGGTCGTCGCGTCCGAGCTGCTCCCCGATGATGGAGCCCTCCCAGACGAGGGAACGTCCGCCGACGACCGCCCAGGTCGCCGCGGCGGCCAGCAGGGTGCGCTGCCACGGGCGACGGCAGGCGCGCTCGGCCAGCACCGCCGCACCGACGAGCGGTGCGGTGACGGCGAAGTGGTGGAGCGCTCCGGCACCTCGGTGGTCCCGGTAGGTGTGACGCTCGACGGCGGCAGCCCAGCGGCCCAGCCCGGCGACGGGATGGAAGCGGGCGGGATCGCCCAGGGCACGGTCGAGGACGAAGCCGAGCGCCAGACCGGCGGCGAGGGAGCGGCTCACGGAGTGCCCGTCACGTGGATCTGGCCGTTCGCGGGGACGGAGCACGGGTCGCCGGTCAGCAGCTCCACCGCCACGGCGATCGTGTCCCCGTGGCTCACCGCGAGCAGCTCGCCGGGGTGCTCGCCGACGAGGGACAGCACCCGCTGCCTCACCTGCGCGACGGTCTCGGCGTGATCCATCTCGACGAGCCGGTCGTCGACCACGACGTCGAGCCCGAGGACGTCCGCGACGACGCTCGCCGTCTGCCGTGCGCGCAGCGCGGGAGAGCTGAGCACGACGTCGACGGTCGTGCCGCGCAGCTCCTCAGCGGCCTGGCGAGCCTGGCTTCGGCCGAGCTCGGTCAGCGGGGGAGCCGGGTTCCGGTGCTGGAGGCGTCCTTCGGCGTTCCAGGTGGACTCGCCGTGTCGCATCCACCGGATCACGGCTCGAGCGCGGCGACGTGGCCCACGACGGCGACCGCGGGGGCACCGATCCCGGAGGCGGCGGCGTCGGCCGCGGCGTCCCTCAGGGTGCTGCGGACGACCCGCTGGCTGGGCAGGCTGGCATCGGAGACGAGCGCGCACGGGGTCGACTCTTTGAGCCCACCCTCGATCAGCGCCTCGACGATGGCGGGCAGGGTCCGCACCCCCATCAGGACGACCAGCGTCGTGCCGGAGCGGGCGAGCGCGGCGTAGTCCAGCGTCGAGTCGGGGTGACCCGGCGGCACATGACCCGAGACGACGGTGAAGCCCTGGACGAGACCGCGATGGGTCACCGGGATCCCGCCGAGGCCCGGGCCGGCGACGCTGGAGGTCACGCCCGGCACGACCGTGGTCGGGACGCCGGCCGCGGCGCACGCCTGGACCTCCTCGAAGCCCCGCCCGAACACGAACGAGTCACCGCCCTTGAGCCGGACGACATGGCGACCGGCGCGGGCGTGCTCGATGAGGACGCGGTTGATCTCGTCCTGGCTCGTGGAGCGGCCGTAGGGGATCTTGGAGACGTCGACGACCTCGACACCGGGCTTCGCCCACCCGATGGCCTCCCAGGGGGCGAGCCGGTCGGCGACGACGACGTCGGCCGACTCGATCGCCGCGCGGCCGGCGACGGTGATCAGGCCGGGGTCACCCGGGCCAGCGCCCACGAGCGTGACGCGTCCGGCCGACGCCGGCCGGGACGGCGGGGCCTCGCGCGGCACGCTGCGCAGCACCACCTCGTGGGCCGACTCGTCGGCGTGTTCCGGGACCCAGTCGACGAGCCCGCGACGGGCGAGGTCCTCGATGGCGGCGCACACGGTGGGGGCGCCGACGGTGACCTTCGCGTTCTCGCGCAGCAGTCCGGCGATGGTGGGGACGACCGTCTCGTTGCCATCGAGGACGAGGACGGAGCGCCCGGCGACGTTCAGTTCCATGCGGCGTGGACTCCCAACGTGGTGAGCAGGTGACGGGTGGCCTCGGGCTCGCGCACGGCGAGGCGCGCCCACGAGTCGTCGAGGCCGGGGAAGGTGTCGGCGCGTCGGACCGCGATGCCCGCACCGCGCAGCCGTGCGTGCGTTCCCCGCCCGAGGCGTGCCAGCACGAAAGGAGCGTCCGAGGGCACCACGTCGACGCTCAGTTCGGCGAGTCCGTCGACGAGGACGCGGCGGTGCTGGACGGCCAGCCGGGCGCGACGCTCCGCCTCGGCGGCAGCGTCGGGACCCGCCGTGGCGACCACGGCATGGAGCGCCGGCGTGCCGACGGACCAAGGCGCCTGCTGGCCGCGCAGGTCGGCGACGACGGCCGGGTCGCCCACCACGTAGCCGGCGCGGATCCCCGGCATCGACCACAGCTTGGTCAGGCTCCGGACGACCACCAGGCCGGGCAGGGCTCGTGAGGAGAGCGTCTGCGGCTCGCCCGGCACGAAGTCCATGAACGCCTCGTCGATGACGACGACGCGGCCCGGCCGGCACAGGGACGCCAGCGGCGACGCCCCATGAAGGCGCCCGGTCGGGTTCGTCGGGTTGCCCACGACCACGAGGTCGGCGTCGTCGGGCACGGCGTCCGGGTCGAGAGCGAAGTCGTCCTCGGCGCGGCACAGGACGTGACCCGGCACGTGACCGGCGGCCCGCAGGGCGACGTCCGGCTCGGTGAACTGCGGATGCACGACGACGGGTCGCCGCCACCGGCGCGCGCGGGCGATCAGGGAGAACGCCTCGGCGGCACCCGCCGTGACCAGCACCTCGTCGACCTCACGACCGTGACGTCGTGCCACCGCGACGTGCGCGGCGGAGGACTCCGGATAGGACGCCGATCCGGCCACGCCGTCGCGGAGCGCCTGCTCCAGCCACGCGGGACGGGGCAGCCGGCTGACGTTGACCGCCAGGTCCAGCAGTCCGTCGGACGCCTCGACGTCGCCGTGATGACGGAGGGGGTCCGTGACGGGCGGCAGCGAGGCGCCCGTCGCCGTGACGGGAGGAGCGGCTTCCGGAGCCGAGGCGACCGGAGCGGCGGAGTGCATGGCGTCCGCGAACGACTGGGCCAGGCCGGGGTGGCCGGCCCAGTGCACGTGGAGGTACGACGCGCTCAGCGTCGGGCCGGAGAAGCCGACGGCGCGGTCGTCCACCGTCCAGGCGGGCCGGTCGCCGTGGACCGGGGTGACGGTCGTGCGGTGGAACTCGTGCGTGGTGACGGTCGTGCCGACCGGGCCGAGCAGCTGGTCGGAAGCCAGGGCGGGACGCCGGTAGGAGAGCGTGAGACGGGGCGTCATCACGGCGTCGGCGTCGAGCGCGCCGACCATCGGGTGGCCGTCGACGCTGCGGCAGAGGTAGAGCAGGCCCGCGCACTCGGCCACGGTGGGCACGCCGTCGAGCACGGCCTCGCGCAGGTGGGCCCGCAGGCTGGCGTTGGCGCTCAGGGCGGCGGCGTGGACCTCGGGGAAGCCACCGCCGAGGTAGAGGCCGCGGGTACCGGCCGGGAGGTGGGCGTCACGCGCCGGGTCGAACGGCACCACGGTGCAGCCGGCGGCCTCGAGCAGCTCGGTGGTCTCGGCGTAGCGGAACGTGAACGCCCGCCCCGCGGCCACGGCCACGACGGGGGAGTCGGCGCCGCCCGGCCGGACGTGCGCGGCCGGGTCCCACGGCTGCGCGTCGAGCGTGGGCGCCTGCCGTGCCAGCTCGAGGACGGCATCGAGGTCGACGTGCGCCGCGACCTGGCCGGCCAGACGCTCCAGCGCCCCGGCGGCCTCGTCGCGCTCCTCGGCGGGGACAAGCCCCAGGTGGCGGGACGGCGCGCTGACGCCGTCGTCACGGTGCAGGACTCCGAGGACGGGGATGCCGGTCGACTCCACGGCTCGGGCGGCCTCGGCGGCGTGCCGCGGGGATCCGGCCTTGTTGAGGATGACGCCCGCGATGGTCACCGTCGGATCGAAGCCCGCCATCCCGTGCACCACCGCGCCGATGCTGCGCGAGGCGTGCGAGACGTCGACCACGAGGACGACGGGGGAGTCCGTGAGGGTCGCGACGTGGGCCGTCGAGGCGAACCCGTCGCCGCCGATCCGTCCGTCGAAGAGGCCCATCACCCCCTCGACCACCGCCACGTCGGCAACCCGGGCGCCGTGCAGGAGCAGCGGCACCATGAGCGACGGATCCGTCAGGTGCGGGTCGAGGTTGCGACCGGGACGACCGGTGGCGAGCGCGTGGTAACCGGGATCGATGTAGTCGGGTCCGACCTTGTGCCCGGAGACGGCGAGGCCTCGTCCGGCCAGCGCCGCCATGAGCCCGGTGGCCACGGTGGTCTTGCCGTGCCCGGAGGCCGGAGCCGCCACGACGAGGCGCGGGAGGCTCACCACTCGATGCCTCGCTGGCCCTTCTGCCCGACGTCCATCGGGTGCTTCACGTGCTGCATCTCGGTGACGAGGTCGGCCACCTCGACCAGCCTGGGGTCGGCGCGGCGGCCCGTCACGACGACGTGCTGGGTGCCCGGCCGGTTGCCGAGGGTCTCGACCACGTCGTCGACGTCCACCCAGCCCCACTGCATGGGGTACGTGAACTCGTCGAGGACGTAGAACCGGTGGCGCTCGGCGTGGATCCGCCGCTTGACCTCGGCCCAGCCCTCGGCCGCGTCGGCCGCGTGGTCGGCCTCGGTGCCGCCCTTGCGGCTCCACGACCAGCCCGAGCCCATCTTGTGCCACTCGATCGGCCCGCCCTCGCCGGTCTCCTCGTGCAGCCGGGCGAGGCGCTCGAGCACGGTCTGCTCGCCGATGCGCCACTTCGCCGACTTCACGAACTGGAAGACCCCGACGTCCCAGCCCTGGTTCCACGCCCGCATCGCCATCCCGAACGCCGCGGTGGACTTCCCCTTGCCGTTGCCGGTGTGCACCATCAGCAGGGGTCGGTTGCGTCGCTGCCGCGTCGTGAGGCCGTCGTCCGGCACGGTCAGCGGCTTGCCCTGCGGCATCAGGCTGCTCCCTCGCGCGAGGAGGTGGCGGCGTGGACCACATCCGTCAGGCCGTCGGCCGTCACCTCGCCGAGTGGGACGTGGTCGGCGCGCAGGTGACCGGCCAGCTGGGCGGCCAGGCCGAGCCGGAAGCGGCCGGTCTCGCAGTCGACCACGACGCTGTCGAGGCCGGTGGCGGCCAGATGCGCGGCGGACCGGTGGGCCCGGCCGAGCGCATCGGCGCCCGAGGTGGCACGCCCGTCGGTGACCACGACCAGCAGCGGGCGCCGGGACGGGTCGCGCAGCGCCTCGCGGCGCAGGATCTCCGCCGAGCGCTCGAGGCCCTCCGCCAGCGGGGTGCGACCGCCGGCCGGCAGCTCGGCGAGGCGGCGTGAGGCCACGTCGACCGAGCCGGTGGGCGGCAGGACCACCTCGGCGGTGTGCTGACGGAACGTCACGAGGGCGACCTTGTCGCGGCGGCGGTAGGCGTCGAGCAGCAGCGAGAGCACGGCGGTCTTGACCTGCTCCATGCGGCGCCGGGCGGCCATCGAGCCCGAGGCGTCGACGCACAGCAGCACGAGGTTGGACTCCTGGCCGACCGTCTCGGCGCGGCGCAGGTCCGACGGCGAGAGCGCGAGGCCACGCCCGTCGACCAGTCCGCCGCGGCTCCGCTGATGCGGGGCGGCCGCCGCGATGGTGCCGGGAAGGTGGAGGCGACCGGACGCCGCATCGGGCCGCTGGCCGACGACGCGGCCCTGTGGCGTGCGGGCCCGGGAGCGTCGCCCGGACTGGCCCTCGCCGGTGCCGCGGACCACGAGCAGTCGCGCCCGGGTGGGGGCCCCGGCCGCGGCGACCGAGCCGGCGCCGGCCGGCTGCGGCTGCTGCTCGTCCTGGTTCGGGGACGCGTCGGGGGCGTCAGCGGGGCGCTGGTCCTCGGGACCGTCCTGGGGCGAGTCCGAGCCGGAGCCGTCCGGACCACCCGGGCCGTCGTCGTCGGGTCCGGGGTCGGGCTCGTCGTCGCCGAGCAGGTCGTCGAGGCGGTCCTCGTCGAGTCCGGGCTCGTCGAACGGGTTCCGGCGACGGCGGTGCGGCAGGGCCAGCCGCGCCGCGACGCGGACGTCCTCGCGGGTGATGTGGGTGCGCCCCTGCCATGCCGCGTGGGCCGCCGCGGTGCGGGCGGTGACGAGGTCGGCGCGCAGGCCGTCGACGTCGAACGCGGCACAGATCTCGGCGATCGTGGTGAGCGAGTCGTCGTCGAGGACGACGTCACCCACCAGCTCTTGGGCGGAACCGAGGCGGGCGCGCAACGCGTCCTGCTCCTGGGCCCAGCGGGCTGCGAAGCCGGCGGGATCGGCGTCGAACGCGAGGCGGCGTCGCACGACCTCGACGCGCAGCGCCGGCTCGCGGGGAGCCGACACCTCGACGGTCAGACCGAACCGGTCGAGCAGCTGCGGGCGCAGCTCACCCTCCTCGGGGTTCATGGTGCCGATGAGCACGAACCGCGACGCGTGCTCGACCGAGACCCCGTCGCGCTCGACGCTCACCCGTCCGGTCGCGGCGGCGTCCAGCAGCAGGTCGACGAGGTGGTCGTGCAGCAGGTTGACCTCGTCGACGTAGAGCAGGCCGCGGTGGGCGCGGGCCAGCAGACCGGGCTCGAACTCGACCACGCCGTCGCGCAGCGCCGAGTCGAGCTTCAGCGAGCCCGTGACGCGGTCGTCGCTCGCACCCACGGGCAGCTCGACGAGCCGCACGGGGCGCTCGTCGACGGGCGTCCCGGCGTCGAACGGTCCGTCGGGCGAGATCGCCGTCGGGTCCGCCGGATCGATGGAGAACCGATCACCCCGGTAGGCGCGCACCGGCGGCAGCACGTCGGCGAGTCCGCGCACGGTGGTGGTCTTGGCGGTGCCCTTCTCGCCACGCACCAGGACGCCGCCGATGAGCGGGTCGATCGCGACGAGGGTGAGGGCGAGGGTCATGTCGTCGGAGCCGACGACGGCACAAAAGGGGTACTGCGTTGGCATGTAGGGCTCCCGCTCGATCTGCCATGACGGTCCGCGACGCGGGCAGCGTCGCGGGTCGGATCGAGGCCGGTCTTCGGACTTCCCAGGTCTGTGCCTGAGTCACCGCAGCGGGCCCTGTGCCGGATTCTCACCGGCTTCCCAGATTCTCCCCGTGGCCATCGGCCGTGGGGCACCTCGAACCTTCGACCACACCCTAGACGCCGCCGGCAGGCCTCGGGCAGGGGGCCCGACCTGCGGACCCGGCGGGTTAGGGTGCTCGACCATGGATGCGCACGTGACCGTCGTCGGAGTCGGGGCCGACGGCTGGGATGGCCTGCCGGAGTCCTCACGGTCGCTCGTGGGGGCCGCCGCCACCCTGCTCGGCGGACGCCGTCACCTCGACGCGATCCCTGCGGTTGCAGGGCAGGACCGGGTCGCATGGCCCTCCCCGTTGCGTGAACGGCTCCCCGCCCTGCTGGACGAGGCGCGCGAGCCGGTCGTCGTCCTCTCGTCCGGCGATCCGCTCGTGTCCGGCATCGGCACCACGCTGCTCGAACTGCTCGGTCTGGAGCGGGTCACGGTCGTCCCGGCGGTGTCGTCGGTCGCGCTGGCCCGGGCGCGGATGGGCTGGCCGGCCGAGTCGGTGACTGTCGTCAGCGTCGTCGGGCGCGATGTCCGGCTCGTCGTCCCTGCGCTCTCAGCCGGGCGGCGGTTGCTGGTGCTGTCGAGCGACGAGACCACTCCTGCGGCCGTGGCGACGCTGCTCGCCGACCTGGGCTGGGGCGACTCCGAGCTGGTCGTGCTGGGCCACCTCGGCTCCACCGACGAGTCGCGGGCCACGTCGACGGCGCGAGCCTGGGACATCACCGACGTGCCCCGCCTCAACGTCCTGGCGGTGGAGGTTCGCGGCTCCGGCCCGGGCTGGGCGGCCGGGGGAGTCCTGCCCGACGACGCGTTCCAGCACGCCGGCCAGATCACCAAGCGCGACCTGCGCGCCAGTGCGCTCGCGCGGCTGGCGCCGGCCCCGGGCCAGTTGCTGTGGGACGTGGGCGCCGGCAGCGGCTCGATCGGCGTCGAGTGGATGCGCGCCTGGCCCAGTGCCCGGGCGATCGCCGTCGAGCCACGACCCGACCGCCTCGCGCTCATCCGCGGCAACGCCGACGCCCTGGGAGTCCCCGCGCTCCAGGTCGTCGAGGGCTCGGCTCCCGAGGCGCTCGAGGGTCTCGACCGGCCGGACGCGGTGTTCGTCGGCGGGGGAGCGACGGTCGACGGGGTCCTCGACAGCTGCTGGGACGCCCTGCGGCCCGGCGGCCGCCTCGTCGTCCACGGCGTCACGGCCGAGACCGAGGCCGTGCTGCTCGAGCGATACCGTCGCCACGGCGGCGAGCTCGTCCGCCTGCACGTCGAGCGGGCCGAGCCGCTCGGATCCTTCACCGGCTGGACGCCCGCGCGCGCCGTCAGCCAGTGGTCCGTCACCAAGGGAGACTCATGACCGTCCACTTCGTCGGGGCCGGCCCCGGTGCCGCCGACCTGCTCACCCTGCGCGCGGTGCGCCTGCTGGAGGCCGCCGACGTGTGCCTCTACGCGGGTACCTACCTCGACGCCGAGGTGCTGGGGCACTGCCGCGAGGGCGCCCGTCTGGTCGACACGCAGCACCTCGACCTCGACGAGATCACGGAGCACCTCGTGAGTGCGCACGCCGAGGGCCTCGAGGTCGTCCGGCTGTGCTCGGGCGACCCGTCGCTGTACTCCGCCGTGCACGAGCAGGCACGTCGGCTCGACGCCGCGCAGGTGCCGTGGGACGTGACGCCCGGGGTGCCCGCCTACGCCGCCGCGGCCGCGATCGTGGGTGCCGAGCTGACGGTTCCCGAGGTCGCTCAGTCCGTCGTGCTGACCCGCACCCAGGCCCGCTCGACCGCCATGCCCGAGGGCGAGCGGCTCGCCGCCTTCGCCGCGACCGGTGCGACGCTGGCGCTGCACCTGGGGATCACCCGCACGCGCGAGCTGGCCGCCGAGCTGGCCGAGCACTACGGCCAGGACTGCCCCGTCGTGGTGGTGTCGAAGGCGACCCAGCCCGACCAGCTCGTGCTGCGCGGCACGCTGGGCGACATCGGCGGTCAGGTGGAGCAGGCCGGTCTGCGGCAGGCGGCCGTCATCCTCGTCGGGCCGGCGCTGGCACCCGACGTGCGCGGCGGCGAGTCGTTCCTCTACGCCGCCAGCCGGGAGCGCCGCGCTCGCGGCTGATCACTCGACGTAGCGAGGGCTCCAGACGCGTCCGGACGGCGTGACCCGGGTCGACGAGGCGCCGATCAGCAGCAGGCACTTCATGTCGACGGTCTCGGGATCGAGGTCGCCGAGCGTCGTGACCGTGAGGCTCTCCTCGGCGCGGCCCACGTCGCGACCGACGACCACGACGGTGCCGGGCGACTTGTGCTCCAGCAGCACGGCCTTCGCCTGTGCCACCTGCTCGGTGCGCGACCGCGACCGGGGGTTGTAGAGCGCCAGGACCAGGTCGGCCTCGGCGACCGCCCGCAGGCGGCGCACCACGACGTCCCAGGGCTTCAGCCGGTCCGAGAGGCTCATGACGGCGAAGTCGGCGCCGATCGGCGCGCCGGCGCGGGCGGCGACGGCCTGCACGGCCGAGATGCCGGGCACGACGCGGACCGAGACGTCGGCGTAGCGCGGGTCCTCGGCGGCCTCGAAGACGGCCGAGGCCATCCCGAAGATCCCGGCGTCGCCGCCCGACACCACCGCGACCCGCTCGCCGGCCAGGGCGAGGTCGAGCGCCTCGCGGGCCCGGTCGACCTCGACCGTGTTGCCGGAGGCGTGTCGGACGAGACCGGGTCGCTGCGGGACGCGCTGCACGTAGGGCCCGTACCCGATCACGTGACCGACCTCGGCCAGCACCTGCGAGGCCTCGGGCGAGATCCAGTGGTCCGGTCCCGGGCCCAGTCCCACGACGACGACCTCGGCCTCGGCGGCCGGGGCGACGGCCTCCGCGGCAGGGTTGTCGTAACGCGCCACACCGGGCCGGGTGTCGCCGGGCACCAGGACGATCGAGAAGTAGGGGACCGTCTCGGGATCGACGTCCGCCACGGGCAGCACGCGCTCGGCGTCCATCGAGGCGCGCTCGACGTACCAGGAGCCCTCGACGCGTCCGGCCTGCTCCAGCGCGGAGCGCACCTTCGCGAAGGTCCGGCCGAGCTTCATGATCACGGCCCCGTCGGTGTCGGCGAGGCGGCGGGCCAGCTCGGGCTCCGGCAGGGTGCCGGGCAGCACGGTCAGCACGTCGGTCTGGCGCACGAGCGGCAGCGCGGTGGTGGCCGTGGCCGCGGCGAACGCGGGGACGCCGGCGACCACCTGGGTCTCGAAGTCGGGCGAGAGCCGGTCGTGCAGGTACATGAACGAGCCGTAGAGCATCGGATCGCCCTCGGCCAGGACGACGACGTCGCGGCCGGCCGCCAGGTGCGCGCGCACCCGCTCGGCGCACTCGGCGTAGAAGTCGGCCATCGCCCCGGCGTAGCCACCGGGGTGCTCGGTCGTCTGCGTCGTCACGGGGTAGACGAGGGCCTCCTCGACCACCCCCGCCGGGATCAGGTCGGCCGCGATCCGGCGCGCGTTCGACTGCTTGCCCACGCCCTGGTGGAAGACGATCACGTCGGCCGCGCCGATGAGCCGGGCGGCCTTGAGGGTGATCAGCTCGGGGTCGCCGGGGCCGACTCCGACGCCGTACAGCCGCCCGCTCACTCCGCCTCCTGGGCCAGGGCGTTGAGCGCCGACGCGGCCATCGCGGATCCGCCCCGGCGTCCGGTGACGGCGAGGAACGGCACGTCGAGGCCCGGATCGTCGGTCGCGAGGTCGATCAGGGCCTGCTTCGACTCGGCGGCGCCGATGAAGCCCACCGGCGTGCCGATGATCGCGGCCGGCCGCGGACCTCCGTCGCGGAGCGTCTCGAGGAGGTGGAACAGCGCCGTGGGCGCGTTGCCGAACGCGACGACCGCGCCCTCCAGCCGCTCGGTCCAGAGCGACACCGCGGCGGCCGACCGCGTGGTGCCCCACTCCTTCGCGAGCGTCGGGACGGCGGGGTCGCGCAGGAAGCACAGGACGTCGTTCTCGCGCGGCAGCCGGGCCCGCGTCACGCCGGCGGCGACCATGTGCGCGTCGGTGATGATCGGGGCCCCGGACTCCAGCGCGGAGCGGGCCGCGGACACCAGACCGGGATGGATCACGAGGTCCCGGGTCAGGTCGGTCTGACCGCACGCGTGGATCATCCGGACCGCCACCTTCTCGGCGTCCGCGGGGATGCGCGACAGGTCGGCCTCGGCGCGGATCGTGGCGAAGGAGTCGACGTAGATCGCGGCGCCGTCGGTGACGTAGTCGTAGCGGCGCGACGGTGGGGCGAGAGTCATGCGTTCTCCAGGTCGGGGACGATCAGGGTGCGCCACGGCGTCACCACGAGGTGCTGCGCTCCGTGCGCGCGGACCTCGTCGAACAGGCGGGCGTCGAGCCGGCCGTCGGGCACCGGCAGGTGCCACGCGATGCGGCCGTCGACCTGCTCGATCCTGCCAAGGTCCGGGGGAGCGCTGCTCACCCGGGTGCCGGGGTGGGGCTGCGACGGTGAGGCGAGCAGGGCCGCGCCGCCGCCGGGGAGCTCGTCGACGTGCCAGGGCGACTTCGCCCGGGCTCCCGCGAGCTCGACGAACCGCGAGGCGAGCGCTGCGAGAGCCTCTGGGGCGGCGGGCAGGGGGACCACGGGCCCCCACGATGCGCTGCCGACACGGACCTGGGCGGTGTCCGCGTCGAGGGCGACGAGTCCCAGGTCGAGGTCCCGGTCGAGCACGTCGCCGCGCCCGTCGTCGAGGACGAAAATGAAGCGGCCGGCCAGGGCCGCGAGGGCCGGCTCGGCACACAGCCGGCGGTCGAGCTCCTCGACGACGGGTCGCAGGTCCGCCCGCCCGCCGGACCGGCCGGTGAGCGGCGACGCCATGACGTTGCGGATGCGCTCGTGCGACGTCGAGGGCATGAGGCCCGTGGCCATCACCGCGTCCACGACGGCGTCGGACAGGCAGCCGTCGTCGTGCGGGATCGCCCGCACCTGCAGGTTGGCACGGCTGGTCAGGTGCACCGTGCCGTCGCCGTGGTCCCGGGCGACGTCGAGGAGCCCTCCGAGGGCGTCGACCGACACGGCACCGCCCGGGATGCGGATCCGGATCAGGGCGCCGTCGTCGGCGATCCACGGGCGCAGCAGGCCGGGGCACAGGTCGCGTCGAGTCCGTCCGGTCACCCGGTCATGGTGTCAGGCACCCTCCTGGCGACGCGCCGGCGGACGGGCTGCTACGTTCGTGGCGCCAGTCAAACTCAGCGATGAGCCAGGGAACCCGGTGAGAGTCCGGGACTGACGCGCAGCGGTGAGGGTGACGGGCGGGGCACGAAGCCACTGGACCGAGAGGTCTGGGAAGGCGCTCCGTCCGGTCGATCCCGAGTCCGAAGACCTGCTGGCCCTCACGGCGACCGCCGTTTGGTCCACCGGGCTTCGCGAAAGAGCCCCAGACCTCGAAGGACCGCGTCCGTGCGTACTCCATCCCGTCGTCCCCTCGTCCTGCTCGTCGGTGCCGCGCTCGCGCTGAGCGCCTGCTCGAGCAGCGATGCCACCCCCGATCCCGAGACCGCCGCGGGCTACCCGCGCGAGGTCGAGAACTGCGGCCGCACCACCGCCGTCACGGCACCTCCCGAGCGCATCGTGTCGCTCAACCAAGGTTCGACCGAGATCCTGCTGTCCCTGGGGCTCGCCGACCGCATGGCCGGCACCTCCACCTGGACCGATCCCGTCATGAAGGGCCTCGAGGAGGACAACGCGAAGGTCGAGCGACTCGCGGACAGCACGCCCTCGATGGAGCGGGTGCTCCAGACCGAGCCCGACCTCGTCACCGCCTCGTTCGCGAGCGTGCTCGGCCAGGGCGGCGTCGGCACGGCGGACGCCTTCGAGAAGCTCGGCGTCCCGACGTACCTGTCGCCCGCCGAGTGCGAGGGCAAGGAGAACGAGGGCGACGGCGACGGCGCGCGCACCGGGGTCCTCGAGATCGACACGATCTACCGCGAGGTCACCGAGCTCGCCGGGCTGCTCGACGTCGAGGCGCAGGGCGAGGAGCTCGTCGCCAGCCTGCAGGACCGGGTGGCCGCAGCGTCCGCGAAGGCGCCGGACGAGGAGGTCACCGTCCTCTACTGGTTCGCCAACAGCGAGGCGCCCTACATGGCCGGCTGCTGCGGTGGCCCCGGCATCATCACCCGCGCCCTGGGCCTGAAGAACGTCTTCGACGACACGAAGTCCGAGTGGCCCCAGATCGGCTGGGAGACGGTCGCGGAGCGCGACCCCGACGTCCTCGTGATCGGCGACCTCACCCGCAAGAGCCAGACGGCCGAGACGGCGAAGGCCAAGATCGAGTTCCTCGAGACCAACCCGGTCACCCGGGAGATGACGGCGGTGAGGAACCGCCGCTACGTCGCCCTCACCGGCGCCGCCCTGAACCCCTCGATCCGCACCGTCGAAGGACTGGAGCAGGTCGCCGACGCACTGGCCGACTTCGGCTTCTCACGGTGACGACGACCCGGCGCGCCTGGTTCCTGGGCTCCGCAGGACTGGCCCTGCTGGTGGCCTCGGCCTGCATCGCGGTCACGATCGGACCCTCCGACGTGGGTCCGCGGTCGGTCGTGTCCCTGGCGTGGTCGCGACTGGCCGGGGGCGAGTCCGGGCTGAGCCGGATCCAGGAGGGCATCGTCTGGGACCTGCGGCTGCCGCGCACGCTGCTCGCCGCGGCGTGCGGTGCCGGGCTGGCGGTGTGCGGCGTGATCCTGCAGTCCCTGCTGCGGAACCCGCTCGCCGATCCGTTCGTGCTGGGCGTGTCCTCCGGGGCCTCGACCGGCGCGGTGTCGATCGTCGTCCTCGGGGTCGGTGCGGGTGCGGTGGGCCTGGCCGCCGGAGCGTTCGTCGGCGCCATCGGGGCGTTCCTGCTCGTGCTCGTCCTGGCCGCGGCGGCGGGCGGGACCACCGACCGCGTCGTCCTCGCCGGGGTCGCGGCCACCCAGCTGTTCTCAGCGCTGACGTCGTTCATCGTCTTCACCTCTGCCGACGCGGAGCAGACGCGCGGCGTCCTCTTCTGGCTGCTCGGGTCGCTGGGCAGCGCCTCCTGGTCCGACGTCGCGGTGGTCGGCGTGACCGTGGTCGGAGCCGTGATCGCGTGCCTGCTGCTGGCATCGACGCTCGACGCGTTCGCGTTCGGCCAGGACAGCGCAGCCACGCTCGGCATCGACGTCGCCCGTGCACGGCTGATCCTGCTCGTCGTCACGGCCCTGACGACCGCGGTCATCGTCAGCACCTCGGGGGCGATCGGCTTCGTCGGCCTCGTGCTGCCGCACGTCGCGCGGGCGATGGTGGGCGTCAACCACCGGCGCATGCTGCCGCTCGCGGCGATCAGCGGGGCCGTGTTCCTGGTCTGGGTCGACACCGCGGCTCGCACCGTCATCGCGCCCCAGGAGCTTCCGGTCGGCGTCGCCACCGCCCTGCTGGGCGTCCCCGCCTTCGCCCTCATCCTGCTCCGGCGGAAGGGTGCGCGGGCATGAACCTCACCGCTCACACCGTCTCGTGGTCCGTCCGCGAGCGGCTGATCGTCGACGGCGTCAGCATCACGGCCGCGCCCGGCTCGATGGTTGGGCTGCTCGGCCCCAACGGCTCGGGCAAGTCGAGCCTGCTCCGGCTCCTCGCGGGCCTGCGCGCGCCCACGACCGGCGTCGTCCGCCTCGGCGATGACGACCTCGCGTCCCTGCGGCGCCGCGAGATTGCCCAGCGGGTCGGCGTGGTCGAGCAGGAGTCCGCCACCGACACGGACCCGCTCGTGCGCGACGTCATCGAGCTCGGTCGCATCCCGCACCGCCGCTCCTGGCAGCCCGTGGGGGAGCGGGACGTCGAGGCCATCCGCCGCGCCGCCGCCGCGACCGGAGTCCTGGACCGCCTCGAGCAGCCCTACGCCACGCTGTCCGGCGGCGAACGGCAGCGGGTGCAGATCGCCCGCGCGCTCGCCCAGGACCCCGAGGTCCTGCTGCTCGACGAGCCGACCAACCACCTCGACGTCCGACACCAGCTCGAGGTGCTGCGACTCGTGCGCGACGCGGAGGTCACGGCCGTCGCCGCCCTGCACGACCTCAACCTCGCGGCGGCGTACTGCGACGAGATCGTCGTCCTCGCCGACGGCCGCGTCGTGGCCGCCGGAACACCCGTCCAGGTGATCACCGAGGAGCTCGTCGCCGACGTCTACGGCGTGAAGGCCTTCGTCGAGCGCCATCGCATCACCGGCGCGCTCACCGTGGTGTGGCAGCCATGACCCTCGATCTGCATCTCGCCTCCCCGACCACCTCCACCTAAGGAGCCCCATGACCCGCATCGCCCTCATGTCCACGTCGGACACCGACCTGCTCTCGGCCCGTGCCAGCGGCGCCGACTACACCTGGGCCAACCCGGCCCGGGTCGCGGACGAGCGGCGGGACGAGCTCACCGCCGACGCCGATCTCGTGGTCCTGCGCGTGCTCGGATCGCCCGAGGACGTGCGCGACGTAGCAGCGGTCATCCGGCAGTCCGGCCGGCCGCTCGTCGTGCTCGGCGGCGAGCGCACGCCCAACGCCGCGCTGATGGAGCTGTCGACGGTGCCGATCGGCATCTGCGCCGAGGCCCACCGCTACCTCGCCGAGGGCGGCACCGAGAACCTGCGCCAGCTGCACGCGTTCCTGTCCGACACGGTGCTGCTGACCGGTGAGGGATTCGAGCCGCCGGCGCTGCTGCCGGAGTGGGGTGTGAGCCGCCAGCCCGCGCCGAGCGACCTGCCGCGGGTGGGCATCCTGTACTACCGGGCCCACGAGGTCAGCGGGAACCACGCCTTCGCCCACGAGCTGGCGGACGCCATCGACGCCACCGATCGGGCCTGCGGGGTGCCGATCTACGTCTCGTCGCTGCGCGCAGCGGCCGACGAGCTCTTCGCCGAGCTCGGCGCCCTCGACGCGATCGTCGTCACCGTCCTGGCGGCCGGAGGCTCGAAGCCGGCGGCCGTGAGCGCCGGCGGGGACGACGAGTCGTGGGACGTCGAGCGTTTGCGGGCGCTCGACGTGCCCGTCCTCCAGGCGCTCGCACTCACCTCCAGCCGTGCGGAGTGGGAGGCGTCCGACGACGGCGTGACCCCGCTCGACTCCGCCACCCAGATCGCCATCCCGGAGTTCGACGGGCGCCTCATCACGGTGCCGTTCTCCTTCAAGGAGGTCGACGCCGACGGCCTGCCGCGCTACGTCACCGACGCCGAGCGCTGCGCCCGCGTGGCCGGCATCGCGGTGAACCACGCCCGGCTGCGCCACGTGCCGCCGGCGGAGCGGAAGGTCGCGCTCGTGCTGTCGGCCTATCCGACCAAGCACAGCCGCATCGGCAACGCCGTCGGGCTGGACACTCCCGTGTCGGCCATCCGGCTGCTCCGCCAGCTGCGCGACGCCGGCTACGACCTCGGTGAGCCCGGCGCGATCCCGGGTCTCGACCCGCTGCCGCCGGTCGAGGGGGAGGAGCCGGACACGACGTCGGGCAACGCCCTGATCCACGCGCTCATCGAGGCCGGCGGCCAGGACGAGGAGTGGCTGACCCAGGCCCAGCTGAGCGAGTCGCACGTGCGGATCAGCCGCGACGACTACCTCCGGTGGACCGCCCACCTGCCCGCTGCGCTGCGCGAGGAGATGGTGGAGACCTGGGGCGAGGCGCCCGGCTCGCTGTTCGTCGATGACGCCGGCGACATCGTCCTGGCGACCCTGCGGGCGGGCAACGTCGTGATCCTCATCCAGCCGCCGCGCGGCTTCGGCGAGAACCCGGTCGCGATCTACCACGACCCGGACATGCCCCCGTCGCACCACTACCTCGCGGCCTACCGATGGCTCGAGCAGGGCTTCGGTGCCGACGCGGTCGTCCACCTGGGCAAGCACGGCTCGATGGAGTGGCTGCCGGGCAAGAACGCCGCGCTGTCGGCGGCGTGCGCCACCGACGCAGCGATCGGCAGCATGCCGCTGATCTACCCGTTCCTCGTCAACGACCCGGGCGAGGGCGCCCAGGCCAAGCGCCGGGCCCACGCCACGATCGTCGACCACCTCGTGCCGCCGATGGCGCGGGCCGAGGGCTACGGCGACATCGCGAAGCTGGAGCAGCTGCTCGACGAGTACGCCAACGTCGCCGCGATGGACCCGCCCAAGCTGCCCGCGATCCGCCAGCAGATCTGGACCCTCATGCAGTCCGCCCAGATGCACCGCGACCTCGGCCTCGAGGAACGACCCGGCGACGAGGAGTTCGACGACTTCCTACTGCACGTCGACGGCTGGCTGTGCGAGATCAAGGACGTCCAGATCCGCGACGGCCTGCACGTCCTGGGCCAGGCACCGGCAGGGGAGGGGCGCGTGAACCTCGTCCTCGCGGTGCTGCGCGCCACGCAGGTCTGGGGCGGCCAGAACCGCGCCCTGCCGGGGCTGCGCGCCGCGCTCGGCCTCGCCGACGACGCCCCGATGGCCGAGGTCGACGCCGTCGAGGCTCAGGCCCGTGGCCTCGTCGAGGCGATGGAGAAGGCCGGCTGGGATCCGCAGGCGATCGACACGCTCCACGACGACCCGGTGGTCCGCGACGTCCTGCGCTTCGCGGCCGAGCAGGTCGTGCCGCGCCTCGCGGCCACGACCGACGAGCTGACGAACATCCTGCACGCGCTCGACGGCGGCTTCGTCCAGGCGGGCCCCTCCGGCTCGCCGCTGCGCGGACTCGTGAACGTCCTGCCGACGGGCCGGAACTTCTACACCGTCGACCCGCGCGCCGTGCCGTCGCGACTGGCCTGGGACACCGGCCAGGCGATGGCCGAGTCGCTCGTCACCCGTCACCTCGAGGACACCGGCGAGCACCCGCGCTCGGTGGGCCTCTCCGTCTGGGGCACGTCCGCGATGCGCACGTCGGGCGACGACATCGCCGAGGTGCTCGCGCTGATGGGCGTGCGGCCGACGTGGGACCCGGCGTCGCGCCGGGTCAACGGGCTCGAGGTCATCGGGCTCGAGGAGCTCGGTCGCCCGCGCATCGACGTCACCGTGCGCATCTCGGGGTTCTTCCGGGACGCGTTCCCGCACGTCATCGAGATCCTCGACGACGCGGTCCAGCTCGTGGCCGGCCTCGACGAGCCGGACGAGCTGAACTTCGTCCGAGCGCACACGCGGCAGGACCTCGCGGAGCATGGCGACGAGCGCCGCGCGACGACGCGCATCTTCGGCTCCAAGCCCGGCTCGTACGGCGCGGGCATCCTCCAGGTGGTGGAGTCCGGCTCGTGGCGCGACGACGCCGACCTCGCCGAGGTCTACACCGCGTGGGGCGGCTTCGCGTACGGCCGCGGGCTCGACGGCGTCGCGGCCAGCGACGACATGCGGACGAGCTACCGCAGGATCGCAGTGGCGGCGAAGAACATCGACTCGCGCGAGCACGACATCGCCGACTCGGACGACTACTTCCAGTACCACGGCGGCATGATCGCCACGGTCCGCGCGCTGACCGGCACCGAGCCCAAGGCGTACGTCGGCGACTCGACGACCCCCGACGCGGTACGCACGCGCTCGCTGCAGGAGGAGACGAACCGCGTCTTCCGCTCGCGCGTCGTGAACCCGCGCTGGATCTCGGCGATGCAGCGCCACGGCTACAAGGGCGCGTTCGAGCTGGCCGCCACGGTCGACTACCTCTTCGGCTTCGACGCCACGGCCGGCGTCGTCCACGACTGGATGTACGAGTCGCTCGCGAAGGAGTACGTCCTGGACGAGACGAACCAGGAGTTCATGCGCCGCTCGAACCCGTGGGCGCTGCGCGGGATCGTCGAGCGGCTCAACGAGGCGGCCGACCGCGGCCTGTGGGACGAGCCCGACCCGGAGGTCATGGCCGAGATGGCGCGCGTCTACCTGGAGGTCGAGGGCGACCTCGAGGACGACGCGTGACGCGCCGGCTCGCTCTCGTCGGCCTCGGCCCGGGGGATCCCGAGCTCGTCACCGCCCAGGCCGCGCGCGTCCTGAACGAGGTCGACTTCTTCCTCGTCGCGGACAAGACCGAGCAGCACCCGGGCACGGCCGACCTCATCACGATGCGCGAGGCGATCTGCGACCGGCACGTGACGGGGGAGTGGCGCATCGTCCACGTGCCGGATCCGGAGCGCGACCGTGCCGACCCGGCCGACTACGGGGCCGCCGTGCGCGACTGGCACGAGGCGCGGGCCGTGGCCTTCGAGGAGGCGCTGCTGGAGCACCCCGGTGACGCCGCGATCCTCGTGTGGGGCGACCCCGCGCTGTACGACTCGGCGATTCGCCTGGCCGACCGCATCGTCGAGCGCGGGAACTTCGACGTCGCGGTCGAGGTGGTCCCGGGCCTGAGCAGCGTCCAGCTGCTCGCCGCGCGGCACGGGCTCGTGCTCAACACCATCGGCGGCCCGATCACCATCACCACCGGGCGTCGCCTGCTGGACGACGCCGCCGAGGGCGACAACCTCGTCGTCATGCTCGACGGCTCGCTCACCTGCCGGAACCTCCCCGACCCGTCGGCCTGGCGGATCTGGTGGGGCGCGAACCTCGGCTCTACCGACGAGCAGCTCGTTGCCGGGCGGCTCGACGAGGTCGCCGACGAGATCACGGCCCGCCGGGCGCAGGCCCGGGCCGCGCGCGGCTGGGTGATGGACACCTATCTGTTACGCCGGCGCGTGAGCGGCGGTCAGGAGGCCTGAACCAGCACCGCGGCCCTGCGTTCGTCCCTCTCGCGGCGCCACGCCTTGGCGGCCACCGTGCCGGTGGCGCCGACAGCGAGCATGATCAGCACGGCGTCGAGCCAGCTCGGCAGTCCGCCCAGCGCATCGAAGATCGTGACGCCATTGACCAGGATCACCAGGCCGCCGACCATCGTGCCCATCGCGGCATGCGGGAGCCGACCGGCCAGGCGCGCCGCGATCGGGGCCATGACGATGCCGCCGAGGGCCAGACCGATGACGGGCAGCCACGGGATGCCGTGCTGCGCAGCACCGGTGAGGAATCCGAACGAGACGGAGACGGCCACCAGGAACTCGGCGGCATTCGCTGTTCCCACGATCTTGCGCGGTTCGTGACGCGTGACGGTCATCAGGCTGGGCGTCACGACCGGGCCCCAGCCGCCGCCACCGGTGGCGTCGACGAAGCCCCCGAGCAGTCCGATGGGGGAGAGCCAACGTGCCGTGTGGCCGTTCCTGGGCGTCGGGATCAGCCGCACCCCGAGCCCGAACCTCGCGAAGATCACCAGGCCGAAGAAGACCAGCAGGCCTGACATCCAGCCCTTCGCCGAGGCGAGGCTGATGTTGGTGAGCACGACGGCGCCCAGGAAGCCGCCTACCGCGCCCGGCAGCGCGACGCGGACCAGGACCGCCGTGTCGACGTTGCCCTCGCGCCAGTGCGACAGGCCGCTGATCAGCGTCGTCGGCAGCTTCGCTGCATGGGTGGCGGCACTCGCCGTGACGGGGGCGACGCCCATGAACAGCAGCACGGTGGCCGACGTGACGCCGAAGCCCATGCCGAGGGTGCCGTCGACGAGCTGCGCGAGTCCGCCCGCGAGCGCAAAGGCGACGACGATCCCCATGTCCACCTGCCTCCGACGTCCGTTGTGTCCAAACACCAGTAGGTTACGAGAGTTTGACGCCAATGGGACGGGTGTCCGAAACGTGGACCACCTTCTGCGGTGACTACGTTGGATGTTGCTCATCTGTCGATGAGCACCTCGGACGAGAGGAACGACCATGTCCCACGCGCGTGCCCGACCTCTGCCCGCGCCCCTCGACCGGAGCAAGCCTGTCTGGGTCGCGCCGATGGCGGGCGGACCGTCGACGCCCGGCCTCGTCGCTGCTGCAGCTCGAACGGGCCACTTCGCCCAACTGGCCGCGGGGTACAAGAGCGCCGAGGCGATGACGCGCGAGGTGCGCGAGGTGCGCGACGCCGGCACGGAGCTGTTCGGCGTCAACCTCTTCGTCCCGAACGTGCACCCGATCACCGCAGCCGCCTACGAGGACTACGCGCGCTCCTTGCTGCCCACCGCGGAGCGGCTCCACCACGACGCCGCACCCGTGGCGCTGCGCGAGGACGACGACGCGTGGGCCGCCAAGATCGCCGCGCTGGTCGCCGAGCCGGTCCCGGTGGTGAGCTTCACGTTCGGGCTCCCGTCGGCAGCCGTCCTCGACGCCCTCCACCGCGCCGGGTCGGTCCTCGTGCAGACCGTGACGTCGCCACTGGAGGCGCGTCGTGCGGAGGCGGCGGGCATCGATGCGCTCGTGGTCCAGGGCTTCGCCGCAGGCGGGCACTCGGGTGTCTGGGACGCCGACGCCTGGCCCGCCGACGTCCCTTTGTCCCAGCTCGTCGAGGAGGTGGCCGGCGCGGTGTCCGTCCCGCTCGTGGCCGCCGGTGGCATCGCGACGCCCGGGGACGTCGACGCGGCCATGGCTGCGGGAGCGTCCGCCGTCGGGGTGGGGACCGCGGTGCTCCGCGCCCCCGAGAGCGGCGCCTCGGACCTCCACAAGAACGCGCTCGCCGACCCGCAGTACACCTCGACCACCCTCACCCGCGCGTTCACGGGCCGACCGGCGAGAGCGCTGGTGAACCGCTTCGTGCTCGACCACGACGAGGCGGCGCCCAGTGGCTATCCGGCCCTGCACCATCTCACCCGGCCGCTCCGTGCCGCCGCGGTCGAGGCGGACGACTCCTCGGCACTCAACCTCTGGGCGGGGGAGCAGTGGCGTCGAGCCACGGACGCACCGGTGGCGGAGGTTCTCGAGGCCCTTCTGTCCGCAGGCACGAGAATGGGGCCATGAGCCTCACTGTTCCGACGCCCGTTCCGTACGACGCCGCGCTCCGCGAACGGGTCGCCTCCCACCTCGCCGGACATGAGAGGCGAGTTGCCGACACCGAAGGCAGGCGCCACGCGGCGGTCGCCGTCGTCGTCGTCGACTCCGCGTCTGGCGAGGCCCGGGTCGACCCTCCCCGGGACGCTGCGGACGAGGCGGCACCCGGTGTGCATGAGCTCGACGGGCGCATGGACAACGTCTCCGGTGGCGCGGCTTTCCTGCTGAGCCGGCGCTCCGGGCGCCTCCGTACGCATTCGGGTCAGTGGGCCCTGCCGGGCGGTCGGATCGATCAGGGGGAGGACGCCGTCGAGGCGGCGCTCCGGGAGACGGACGAGGAGCTCGGCGTGAGGCTGGGCCGCGAGGACGTGCTCGGACTGCTCGACGACTACCCGACGCGCTCGGGCTACGTGATCACCCCGGTTGTGGTCTGGGGCGGGGGACCGCTGGACCTGCGGCCGTCGCCCGACGAGGTGCTCGCGGTCTACCGCGTCGGACTTCACCAGCTGCTGCGGAGCGACTCGCCGCGGTTCCTGGACATCCCGGAGAGTGACCGACCTGTGGTCCAGATCCCGCTGGGTGACACCGACCGCGTCCATGCGCCCACCGCAGCCGTCCTGCTCCAGTTCCGCCGGCTGGGACTCGAGGGGGACCCGACCCGGGTCGACGATCTGGAGCAGCCGACGTTCGCCTGGCGCTGAGCGGACTCCCTCGCAGGAGATGATGGCCTCGTCGATCGGGACGCCGGATCGAGTGTGACGGTGCATGCGTCGAGCCCGGTGCTTCGTCGCCGGCGGAGGCAGTCCGTGTCAGCGGACGGACCCGCTGACCCACTTCATCGGAAGGCCCAGGGTGAAGCAACCCTCCAGGAGGGTCGCCGAGTACTCGCGATCGTCGCTACCCCCGACGACGTGCTGACGGCTCGAACCCCGCCGTCATCTCGTCCGGTGGGTCTGGTGGAAGGAGCCCGACGTGCTGCGTGAGCCGCTCCATCGTTTGAACATGCTCCGCCTGACACAATGACGGGGTGATCGGAGCCAATCTGGCTGCAGCCTCCATCGCTCTGGTCGCTGCCTGCTTCCTTGTGTCGGTGCGCGCCTCCGCGGCCGCGCGGCCGATCGCGATCCTGTGCATTGCAGCGGCCTTCTGGTCGGTGGGCGCTGCGTGGAACTACGCCGAGCCCGGCTCCAACTCCGGCGCGAACGCCTGCATTCTCGCGGCCGCATCCTCTGCCGCAGCCGCTGCCTTCGTGGCTGCCCAGCGCCTCGTGTCGGGTCGATGGTCGATACCCACCCTGGTGACGATCGTGTTCTTCGTCGAGCCGATGGTGATCGTGTTCGTCCGCTTGGTGGTGTACCCGGAGCTTTCCTCGGCCGAGTTCCGTCGCACCGCGCCGTTCATCGCCCACGCGGCCTACTGCTTCGCCCTGCTGCTGAGCGTGATCCTGACGTTGAACGTCCGTCAACGGCACCCCCAGCGTCGCGTTCGGATCTTCGTACTCACGTCCCAGGTCCTGGTCATCGCGATCATCGCGATGGAGGTCTCAGCCAGCGAGCAGACCCACTTCGTGCTCGTCCTGGCCGCCCTCTTCGCTGTCTGGGTGGCGCGCCACCCCGACGATTGGACCAACTCGAGAGCCCGTGCGGACAGTCTGCTCAACTCCATCGGCGTCTTCTTGTTCGTGTTCGATCACTTGGGCCGGCTGAAGGACTGGAACGGAACAGCCGATCGCCTCATCGAGCTGATGGGACAGCAGCCACAACGCGACCTCACCGCAACGCAGATTCTCGGTCGTCCCCTTCCGTTCGAGGATGGCCAACCGATCGACCTCCACCTTCTGGGCGGGCGAATGCGCACCTCCGCCCACATTCACAAGGTCGACCCCACCTCGCGGACGAGTCGAAGCGACTGGGTCGTGATGCTGCGGCCCGTGCGGTCCAGCGTGAGCCAGTCCTCGTTCCCGTCGATCTCCGGAGGCCTCGCCGGCCACGACCCAGCCACCCAGACCCTCAATCAGCGCGAGACCATGGACCTGCTGCGCGCTGCCACGACGCGCGGTGACGCGGCAGTCCGCGTCGACGTCCTTCCGGCAGACGCGCAAGCCCGTGAGGACGAGACCATGTTCGTCGTCGCCCGGCGCCTGGAGATGATGTTCCCCGACGTGCGATGGGGACGACTCTCGGCCTGGGTCTTTGTCGCCGTGTTCAAGCGCGCGGAGGCTGATCAGGCGAAGCTGCTGATCGACGACCAAGCGCAGACTGCCCTGGGTCTCGATGCGTCCGTCGCCACGACGATCTGCGTGCCCACGCCAGACGAGGACTCCGAACGTTTCGTCCTGCGAGTCCAACTGCTGCACAGCCCCTATGGCTCATCAGACTCTTGATGGCAATGTCCCGACACACAGCATGGAGTCAACTACTCCGTCCCGTGAAAGGACACCTGATGAGGAATCACCCCCGCTCCCAGTCCACCCACGTCCGTCCGGCCTTGGTGACCGACGTGCCCAAACTGGCCGAGATGATCCAGGCCTTGGCCGACTTCCACGGCGAAGGTCAATTTTGTCGAATGACCTGGCCCATCCTTCGCATCCAGCTCTTCGGAACCGATCCCACCCTGAGGGCCCATGTGGCCGAGCGGGACGGGCGCGTCACCGGGATGGTGCTGTGGTACCGCACGTACTCGACGTGGGACGCC
Source organism: Aeromicrobium sp. JP4 (assembly GCF_054957925.1). Classification (NCBI taxonomy): domain Bacteria; kingdom Bacillati; phylum Actinomycetota; class Actinomycetes; order Propionibacteriales; family Nocardioidaceae; genus Aeromicrobium; species Aeromicrobium sp. JP4. The sequence continues at coordinate 519,128 of NZ_CM143290.1, read as the reverse complement.
GCGCCGGGCATCCACGTCGAGGACTTCTACGTGGACCCTGAGGCCAGGGGCCACGGCACGGGTCTGATCCTGATGACCGAACTCGCACGACTCGCCGTTGACCAGGGTTACACCCGGCTGGAGGGCCAGGTGATCAGCAGCAACCCCCTGCGCAGCGCCCTCATCAGTCACGGCGGCGACCAGATGGACGTGTGGGAGACCTACCGCATCGACGGGGACGACCTGCTCGCACTGACCGGTCGAGAGCCGGCAGCCGCCGCGATCTGAAGGTGACTGTGGCCACGGTCGAACCCGACCGTGGCCACGGTCCACGATCGTTGGCCAAGCGGTGACATCTGAACGCCGTCGCCAGGTGTGCCGCAGGAAGAATGGTCAGCATGCCGAATCCTGATCCTCGCAAGATCCGTGAGCCGTTCGTGAGCACCGACCCCACACCCGTCTCTGCGGAGACGATCGCGGGCGACGGCGCGCTGCTCCCCGCCGCCGTCCTGTGGGACATGGACGACCTCCGCGTCGTTGGTCGACACACTCGGGGGCTTCTGGATCCACGTCAGTGCAGGTCAGAGGGGGTTTGGCTGCTCGCTGGGGCTGAGCTGACACATTGAACCGCACTCTGGTTCCTGACGGGATGTGGTGGATGAGTCGCATCGATAGTCGCAAGATCCACATGCGCCGGGGGGATCCTCAGGTCGTGCTGGTGGTTCCTACGCCAGGGGAACTGCCCCGAGTGTCAATCAGACCGTGGCACTCTGGCGAGATCGTGAACGGGTTTGTGCTGGGACGCGACGGCCAGCGGCACTCGCTCGCGATTGGGCCACATGCTCCTTCAGCCTTGAAGAGCTACTGAGCGCCGTGGCGGCGTCGGGTGGTCCTGGCGATGGCGGCGGTCGGGAGCTTGTTCCTCATGTTCGCGTTCCGGTGAAACCGTCTCAGACTCCGGGCGCACGACACGCGCTCAGTCGCGGTTTCACGACGTCTCCTTTTTTCGAGCAGGACGGCGGAGCGAGCTCCTCTGTGCGCTCCGGTGATACGTACGGCAGCAGATGTCAAGAGCCGCCAACTGGCCACGGTGCGAAGTGCCGCTGACTCGAAACGCCGGGTTGGCGCCCGTCCACCCGGGATAAGCGAATGCCCTTCGCGCGAGTGGAGGATGCACCCACGGCCAACCCGCTGGATCACCATCCAAGGGAAAGCATCGATCAAGAAGGAGCACGATTGCGCCCGGTGCCCAGGACCGCGTCGGCTCAGGAGATCGTGGCCCGCAACCGAAAAAGTGCCGGCGCCAGCAATGGACCTCTTGGGGACAGTGCGTCCGACAGGAGCGCGCGATCGAATGAGTCATCGAGCGCCAGTGCCGCCGAGCATGGCGAGCACCAGCTCGGCGGACAAGGCGACGACGCTGAATGCCTCGAGTTTTTCGATGGCGCAGCTGGCGACCGCGTCTGCGGTGTCTCGGTCGTCCGGCTCGTCCTGCTGGGCGACTCACGACAGCGAGCGCTCAAAGGCCGACCGGGCGGGCGGCTGAGCGATCGCGAGCCCCGTAAGTTTACGTAGATAAGAAAACCCTTGCCTACTTGCGTATAGTGCTCGCCGAGACTATGGTGTAGATCACACACCGGGAGAGATCCGACAACACCGAAGTACCGGCTCTGTCTCCCAACCTCGACCTTCCCCGATTCGCTCGCCGGAGATCAGCAACGAGCTGACCCCGTCACATTTCGATGCCTTGAAAGGTGGAATCGATGACCGCAACGCACGTTCCTGAGAATGCTGTGGAACAGGCTCCAGAAACCAACACCTACGACGTGGTCGTCGTCGGGGGAGGGTTCGGTGGCATCTATCAACTGCGCCATCTCCGTGACCGGGGATTCTCCGTGATCCTCCTCGAGGCCAGTGGCAGCTTCGGGGGCGCTTGGAGCCTCAACCGCTACCCGGGGGCGCGGGTCGACAGCCACGCGCAGGTGTATCAGTTCACCGACGAGTTCCTCTGGAAGGACTGGGACTTCTCGCAGCTGTACCCCGGCCACGAGGAAATGCGCAGCTACTTCGACTATGTCGACTCGAAGCTGGACCTGAGCAAGGACTGTCGTTTCAACACGAAGGTCGTGAACGCGACGTTCGACGAGGGTGAGCGGATGTGGACACTCGAGTCGAAGGACGGAGCTACGTTCCGGTCGCGGTTCGTGGTGTTCGCCACCGGCTCGACCACGGAGCCCTACGTGCCGAACATCCCCGATATGGATGCGTACCAAGGAGAGCTCGTCCACACCGCTCGTTGGCGCGAGGACCTGGACATGACGGGCAAGCGGGTGGCCATCGTCGGAACTGGGGCGAGCGCCGTTCAGGTGGTGCAGGAGGCAGGCCCCGTCGTCGAGCACCTCACGGTCTTCCAGCGCACGCCCAACATCTCGCTGCCCATGCAGCAGAAGCACCTGGACGACGAGGCAAAGGCTGCGATCAAAATGGAGATGCCCCATATCGCAGGCTTGAGTCGGGAGACGCACGCGGCGATCGACTACGACTTCGACCCTCGAAGCGGTGTCGCCACCGCGGAAGAAGAGCGCAATGCCCTCTTCGAGAGCCTGTGGAACAAGGGTGGATTCGCCTTCTGGTTGGGGAACTTCTCGGACTATCTGTTCAACGAGGAGACGAATGCGCTGACGTACGAGTTCTGGAAGAGCAAGATCAGGCCCCAGATCACCGACCCGGTCAAGGCAGACCTGCTGGCGCCTGAGGTGGCCCCCCATCCCTTCGGGGCCAAGCGGCCGGCCCTCCACCAGAACTATTACGACGTGATGAACCAGGCGAACGTCTCGATCGTCTCGACCAAGGGCAACTCCCTCGTGGGGTTCACCGAGACCGGGATCCGCACGGCCGACGGCGTGGAGCACGGCGAGTTCGACATGATCATTCTCGCCACAGGCTTCGACAACAACACCGGCGCGCTGACCTCCATCGACGTGCGGAACGCCGGTGGCGTCACACTCCGTGACAAGTGGAGCGAGGGCGTGGACGCGTACCTGGGGGCCTTCACCTCCGGGTTCCCGAATGCGATCTTCGTCTACGGCCCCCAGAGTCCCGCTGCCTTCGGGAACGGGTCCACCAATGCCGAGCTCCAGGGCGAGGTCATGATCGAGTTCCTCGAATTCCTTCGGTCGAACGGATACACCCGTTTCGAGTCGACCGCTGCCGCGGACGAGGCGTGGACCGCGCAGATCAATGAGACCGACGACTTGGCGCTCTTCAACAGGGCCAAGTCTTGGTACAACGGGGGAAACATCCCTGGAAAGAAGATGCAGATGCTTCAGTACCTGAACGGCATCCCCACGTACCTGCAGTACTGGCAGAAGGAAAAGGAATCCGGATACGCTGAGGGGCTGACGGTCGCATGAAGTTTCATCACTTGGTCGCAGTCTCCTGGGCACGGCCGACCGACGAGTCGACGATCGTGGCCTTCGCAGATGCGCTGAACAAGCTCTCCGCCGAATGCACCGACGTGTTGCTGAGCTATGTGCATGGCAAGGACACCAGTGCGCGCGAGATCAGTAGCGACTACGGGATCTCCGCCACGTTCAACGATCGGGCAGGCTACGCCGAGTACAACGAACATCCTGCTCATATCCGCGCCAAGGAGCTGCTCGCCGAATTCGCAGCCTCATACACGGTGGTGCAGTTCGATGCCTGACTCGCGCGCAGGATTGCGCCCACCCCGTAGCGGCAATCGCCGTATCCACGACTACCGGAAGAACACGCAATGAAGACGCACCAGGCACTGCAGACCATTTCACGTGGCCACGGCTACCTCGAAGCACCGCGCTGGCACGATGGCCGCCTCTGGGCCAGTGACTTCTTCGGCAAGCACGTTCTCACTTTCGACGCGGACGGCAACCACACGACGTTCGCGACTTTCGAGGAGTCGCCGTCGGGGCTCGGATTCCTCGAGGATGGATCGGTCCTCGTGGTCCTTCTCGACCCGGCGAAGAAGAAGATCGTACGAGTCGCATCAGACGGCTCCGTCAGCGAGCACGCCGATGTCGCGCAGGTTGCCGGCGGCATGGCCAATGACATGCTGGTTTCACCCACCGGTCATGCCTACGTCGGCAACTTCGGCTTCGACATCCTGACTGAAGATCCGCGGCCGACGAATCTGGCTCACGTGACGCCCGCGGGGGAGGTGCACAGGGTCGATGGAGACGTGACGTTCCCGAACGGGGCTGCTCTGAGTGCGGATCGTCGGACCCTGTTCCTGGCGGAGACCTTCGGACACCGGATTGACGCGTTCGACGTGAACGACGATGGCTCTTTGACCAACTTCCGCGTGTGGGCACAGCTCGACGAGAGCATGCACCCCGATGGGATCGCACTGGACACCGAGGGTGGCGTCTGGTTCGGCAATGGCCTGACCGACGGTCCCGACAGCGGCTTCTATCGTGTCGAGGAGACCGGTGAGATCACTGACGTGGTGCTCGTGCCCGATGCGTGGTCCGTGGCGTGCACGTTCGGTGGCCCGGACCTGGACGTGCTGTACATGTTCTGCAATGCGACCACCCTCGAGCAGTTCGGGGAAGGCAAGTCGGACGGCAGCGTCCGCACCGCCCAGGTGAATCGTCGCGGGGTCGCGCAGTAGCCCTGCCGGCGCCGGATTCACCGGGAAGCGGTCCGTCCTCGTGAATCTCAAGAGGGCTGGGGCGGACTTCGACATGGCGTCACGGCGCCCTGTGGAAGTCCGTTCCGGCTCCTCACCGGTTCCATCGCCTTGCTCTTCTCCTTCAGCCGCTCAGCCCGGACCGTTCTTCTCCAGAGCGCTTGAAGAGACGAGACGCATCACCACACTTGGAAAGGTTTAGCCGTGTCTATCGCCGGTGGCCTGGATCGCAGGCATTTCTATATCAACGGTCAGTGGCAGGCGTCCGATGACGCGGAGCTGATCACCATCGAAGAGGCCGCCACCGAGCGACCGCTCGGCGTTGCCGCCATGGGTGGCCCCGCAGAGATCGATCGAGCCGTCGAGGCTGCGCGGGCGGCGCTCGCCGGCCCTTGGGGGCGCAGCACCCCGCACGAGAGAGCCGCTGTCATGCGGCGGCTCGCCGACAGCCTTGAGCGCCGAGGCGACTCCACCGCGCGCTTGGTCAGCCAGCAGAACGGGACGATCACGCCTCTTTCACGCATCAGCAATGCTGCGGGTCCGGTCGCCTTCCTGCGCGCGATGGCGGAGGCCGCCGAGACTCGGTCGTTCGAGACGCTTCGTGCCAGCAACAAGGGTCAGACCATCGTGCGGCAGGAGCCCGTCGGTGTCGTCGGCGCCATCACTGCGTGGAACTATCCTCAACTGCTGGCGATGTCCAAGATCGCACCTGCACTCGCCGCCGGGTGCACCATCGTCCTGAAGCCCGCCCCGGAGACTGCCCTCGACGCCTACGTCTTCGGCGAGGCAGGAGAAGAGGCAGGCCTGCCGCCTGGAGTGCTCAACATCGTTGCTGGTGGCGTTCGCACGGGAGAGGCCCTCGTGGCCCATCCGGACGTCGACAAGATCGCATTCACCGGGTCGACGGCCGCGGGGCGGGCGATCGCCGAGTCGGCAGGCCGGTCCCTCAAGAGGGTGTCGCTCGAGCTCGGCGGCAAGTCCGCAGCGATCGTGCTGCCTGATGCCGACCTGGATGTCTTCGCCAAGAGCCTGGACGACGCCGTGTTCAAGAACGGCGGTCAGACGTGCACCACCAACTCTCGGATCCTGGTGCCCCGTGGTCGTGCCGATGAGGTCCTGGAAGTCCTCGCCGCCTACGTGGATGACTTGGTTCTGGGGGACCCGCTCGACGACGCGGTCACTTTGGGACCGATGGTGAGCAACCGACACCGGGAGCGAGTACGGAGCTACATCCGGCTCGGCGAGTCCGAGGGATCCCAGCTCGTCCGTGGTGGCTCTCAATCGCCCGTTGGCATGCCGCAGGGATGGTTTGTCTCGCCGACCGTCTTCCGCGGCGTGCGCAATGACAGCCGCCTCGCGCAGGAGGAGATCTTCGGCCCCGTCATCTCGGTCATCTCATACGAGTCTGAGGATGAGGCCGTTCAGATGGCGAATGACACCCCCTTCGGCCTGGGCGGCGTCGTCTTCACCCAGGATCACGACCGTGGCATGGACGTCGTGTCGCGCATGAGGTCCGGCACCGTGGGAATCAACTACTACTCGCTCGACATGGGATCCCCGTTCGGTGGAATGAAGGCCAGTGGGATCGGTCGGGAGTTCGGGCCCGAGGCGCTGGATCACTATCTCGAGTACAAGTCCATCTATGTCTGATGCTCCAGGGGTCCTGCGACCACACTCCCCATCCACTCGCCTGAAGCAGCTGGTGATGTGCAGAGCCAACCCGTCCCATGGGCCGGTTGCGGCCCCCGATGTCCGCCGAAATGAGTTTCCGTGAGTGAGTCCACCATCAACGTCCGGTTGCCCAACGCCTTTGACGAGCCTTCCGGATCAGCCGAACTGCCCCCGCGCACCGGCGCGCTGACAGACCTCCGCGTCGTCGACCTGTCGCGGGTCCTCGCGGGCCCGTTGTGCGCACAGGTGCTCGCCGACCACGGCGCAGACGTGACGAAGGTCGAGCCGCCGGCCGGTGACGAGACCCGCGCTTGGGGCCCGCCATTTGTTCCCCAGGGTCACAGCGCCTACTTCGACGGGCTCAATCGCAACAAGCGCAACATCAGCGTCGACCTGCGAGTCGAGGAAGGGCAGCAGCTGCTGCGCCTGATGCTGGCCGATGCCGACGTCCTGATCGAGAACTTCAAGGCCGGGACGCTCGAGAAGTGGGGGCTGAGCGATCACGTGATCGCCGCGGAGTTTCCTCGCCTCGTGCATTGCCGAATCACCGGATACGGCACCGACGGCCCGCTGGGTGGCGCGCCAGGGTACGACGCGGTGCTGCAGGCACTGTCGGGGCTCATGAGCATCAATGGCGAGGCGGACGGCGAGCCGATGCGCATCGGTATCCCGCTGGTGGACATCATGACCGGCCTCAACGCCGTGAACGGCATTCTCATGGCTCTCCACGCGCGGCACGAGACCGGGCGCGGACAGCTGGTCGACCTCGCGCTGCTCGACAACGCGGTGTCGATCCTGCACCCGCACGCCGGTAAGTGGTTCGCCACTGGTGTCCCACCGGAGCGCACCGGCGTCGCCCACCCCACCATCAGCCCTTACGAGACGTTCCAATGCAGTGACGGACCGATCTTCATCGGTGCCGGCAACGACCGCCAGTTCGCGTCGCTCGCGATCGCGTTGGACGCGCCGTGGCTCGCCGAGGATCGTCGATTCACGACGAATGCCCACCGGATGGCCAACGCAGCACTGCTGCGCGAAGCCCTTCGTGAACTGATCCTTGGTTGGGAGCGCGAGGCCTTGGCAGACACCCTTCGACATGCCGGTGTTCCTTCGGGGGCCGTGAACAACGTCGGCGAAGCCCTCGACCTTCCGCAGGTTCGACACCGGGAGATGGTGATCGAACGCGACGGATATCGAGGGCTCGGCCTACCCGTGAAGCTGTCAGGCTCCCCGGGCTCGGTGCGCTTCGGGCCCCGCGAACGCGGTGCCGACGCCGATGACGTGCTTGCCGAGCTCGGCCTGACCGAGAACCAGGTCGCGCGTCTGCGCGCCGCCGGAGCGCTTCCGGACTAGTGGATGGGCGGCGCGGGACTCGAAGCCATCAACGCCAGGAGAACTCTCTCCGAATGAATCTGTGTAGAGGACGAACTTCATGAATGACTCAATCCTTCTCGTCGAGCGCGTCGACCACGTCGAGACGTGGACGTTGAACCTGCCGGACGAACGCAATCCGATCTCCGGCTCCCCGATGGTCGAGGCGCTCTGCGAGCGCGTTGCCGCTGTCAATGCCGACCATCAGGTTCGCGCGGTGGTGCTCACCGGTGCCGGCACGGCGTTCTCCGCGGGAGGCAATGTCAAGGACCTGATCGATCGTCGCGGAATGTTCGGCGGCAGCCCCTACGAGATGCGCGACGGCTACCGCAGGGGCATCCAGCAAATCCCTCGCGCGCTCTACCACTGCGAGGTTCCTGTCATCGCCGCGGTCAATGGCCCGGCGGTCGGCGCTGGGTGTGACCTCGCCATGATGTGTGACCTGCGGATCGCCTCGACCCGCGCGTTCTTCGCCGAGAGCTTCGTCCAGCTGGGGATCATTCCCGGCGACGGCGGCGCGTGGCTGCTGACCAAGGCCGTCGGCCCGATGCGCGCAGCCGAGATGGCGCTCACCGGCGATCGTGTGTCCGCAGCCACTGCACTGGAGTGGGGCATGGTCAATGGAGTCGTCGAGCCGGACAACCTGCTTGACGCCGCGAACGCCCTTGCCGCGCGCGTGGCCAAGAACCCACCGCACTCGGTACGCATGGCCAAGAGGTTGCTCCGAGAGTCCCAGCACCAGTCGCTGGAGTCGCTGCTCGAGCTGTCGGCTGCCATGCAGGCGCTCGCGCATCACACCGAGGACCACGGCGAGGCGCTGGCGGCGTTCTCCGACAAGCGCGCCGGCAGCTACCAGGGGCGTTGACGGCTCATCCCAATCGGGGGTGTAGGAGTTGGGGTCTGAAGCCGCCGGTCTCGAGCAGGCTTCGGGCGATGTAGTTGGTCAGGTTGCGGAACCCGAGTGCGGAGCCGCGCAGGTGTTCGAGCCGTCCGTTGAGCGCCTCGGTCGGCCCGTTGCTGGTGCCGGGTCGTTCGAAGTAGGCGAGCACGTCAGCGGCTCGCTTCTTCAGGGTCCGGCCCAGGGTGGTGAGCTCGGTGAGCACCTTGGGGACGCCGGCGCTGAGGTCGGTGATCAGCTTCTCCATGAGCTCGCGGCCACGTTGCCGGTCCTCGTGGCGATAGGCGGCGATCATGCGCTGGTAGACACCCCAGGTCGCCTCGACCTCGACGTGAGCGTCATCAACGAACAGCGCGCGTAGCCTGTCGCTCTGCTTGTCGGTGAGCAGGTCCGCGCCGGTGTGCAGCGTGCGCCGCGACTTGTAGAGCGGGTCGTCCCTGAACCCACGGTGCCCGTGGATCGCGAGTTGGACCCGGCGCCGGCACCTGTCGAGGGCGTCACCGGCCAGGCGCACGACGTGGAAGGGATCCATCACCGTGACCGCGTCCGGGATCTCCTCTGCAGCGGCGGTCTTGAACCCGGTGAAGCCGTCCATCGCGACCACCTCGACCGCGTCACGGAAGGCGTCGCCGCGGTCGGCGAGCCAGGTCTTGAACGCCGCTTTCGACCGGCCCTCGACCATGTCCAGCAGCCTTGCTGGGCCGGCGCCATCGCGGACCGGGGTGAGGTCGATGATCACGGTGACGTACTTGTCGCCACGCCTGGTGTGGCGCCAGACGTGCTCATCGACGCCAATGACCTTCACGCCCTCAAACCGCGTGGGGTCGTTGATCAGCAGCCGCTTGCCTTCAGCCAGGACCGCGTTGTTGGCGGTGTCCCACGCGACCCCGAGTCCCTCGGCGACACGGGCGACGGTGAGGTGTGCGACCACGATCTTTTCCAGCGCCCACCGCAGCCCGGTGCGCGAGAGCTTCGCGCGTGGCTCCGCCGCGGCGCTGGTGTCTTGGCGCCACACGTGTCCGCAGTCGGCACAGCGGTAGCGGCGCACTACAACTTCCAGCTCGGTCGGTCGCCAGCCCAGCGGCTCGTGGGCCAACCGCCGGATCACGGTGTCACGAGCAGCGCCTTCGCTGCCGCACCGTCGGCACCACTGATCTGGTTCCACCACGCGGCACGCGAGGACCGCACGATCCGGTTCAAGTCGTTGTCCGGTCACGCTCAGACCGAGGCCGTCGAGTCGAGCGAAGGCGGTCAGGTCAGGGCGGCCGAAGCCGGCCGGCGGGGTAGCGTCGGACACGTCGAGGTCTTTCGGATGGATGGCGTAGGAACCTCCGTCGTCGGGAGACCTCGACGTCTATCTGCGGACGACGCGCCCGGCCGACCTACACCGTCATCTGAGAAGACCCCTGAAACGTCTTCGACGACGACGGGACCGGCGAGGAGGAGGGCGCGGTGAGCTAAAGGAATGGAGCTTGCTCGGCTTCGACGCCGCCGCAAGCTCCGGTGAAACGGTCGGTACTGGTCGGTCGTCGTCGGTCACCACCGGATGGCGGCGTCCCCCACGCTCGGCGTTTGCGCAGGTCAGCGGCTCGTTCGCCCAGTGGGCGCATCAAGCGATAGACCCAAAGCCGACGTGATTAGGTCGTCGGTTCGATTCCGACAGGCGGCTCCGGCGAACAGCCCCTGACCTGCGGAAACGCAGGGCAGGGGCGGTTCGGTTCTGGTGGTCGCGCGATGCGCTGGCCTCACGGCTCTGCCCGACACCGACGTCGCTCTCCTCTGCGACGGACCCCTCGCCGGCTGAGCGCTCGCGGCCGGCATCCTGTCCGTGTGCCGATAGGCCTCGCACCGCTCGGCAACGCAGCGTGGCGTTGCGTCGCGACCTGGCGACGGCTCGGCGGGGCGCGATCGTCTCGTGCGTTGGCGGACTACGGGAGCTTGGACGCGAGGACGTCGGCCGCCAGGATCTCGGGTGCTGCGCCGAGGAGGTGCTGGTTGGCCATCAGGGCTGCGACGATGGCGCCGTTGGCGTGGGCGTCGCGAGCGGCCTCGTCGGGGAATGCATCGAAGATCCAGAAGGTGTCGGCGTGGGTCCTGACCGCGAACCAGACAATCGTTCCTACTTCTTCGTTGGCGAGCGCGACAGCGCCGGCGAGCAGATCGGCGAGCGCGTCGTGCTGTCCATCGGCCGCGACGATCTTGGCGACGAAGGCATACGGAAGTGAAGCGGGTGTGGACATGAGGGGTTCTCCTTGAAGTCGGGGTTCTTCGTGGGGCGAGTTCAGCGTATGACGAGCGAGGGCCGATGGGGAGTGGCGTATACGACAGTATTGCTATCGTTCGCGCCATGCGTATCGGACTGATCGCGATCGACGGCTGCTTCGGTTCGGCTGTCGCGTCGGTCATCGACATCGTGCGGGTGGCCGACGGAGCCCGCGGCGATATCGACCCGCGGATCGACCCGATCGAACTCGCCATCCTCGGACCGAAACGGCGAGTGACCACGACGGCATCGATGACCCTGTCGGTTGACCACCCGCTGTCGGAGTCCGGAGAGTTCGACGTGGTCGTCGTCCCTGCGCTTGGAACCCTCACGGCCGCCGCTACCAACGACGCCCTCCAGAGCCGAGATGCTCGTTCGGTCATCGCCTCGCTCGGGCGCCTCGACGACGCGACCACCCGGATCGCCGCGGCGTGCACCGGCGTGTTCGCCGTCGCCGAGACCGGACGGATGCATCATCGGCGGGCGACGACCAGCTGGTTCCTGGGGCCGGAGTTCCTGAAGCGCTATCCGACCGTCGCCCTCGATCTCGACACCATGGTCGTCGTGGACGGGAACCTCGTCACCGCCGGCGCCGCGTTCGCCCACATCGACCTCGCGCTCTCACTCGTGCGATCGATCAGCCCCGACCTGGCCCAACATGTCGCCAAGCTCCTCATCATCGACGAGCGTCCGTCGCAGGCGGCCTTCGTCGCCTACGAACATCTCCGGCACGAGGACCCGATCGTCGTCGAGTTCGAACGCCTCGTGCGCGCCCGCTTGGACGAACCGTTCAACGTCGCCTTCGTCGCGCAGTCGCTCGGCACCAGCCGGCGCACCCTCGAACGACGAGTCCGTGCGGCGCTCAACCTCACTCCGCTCGGCTTCGTCCAACGGCTTCGCATCGAACGAGCTCGGCACCTCTCAGCAACCACGGACCTCACCTCCGCCGAGATCGCGCTACGGGTCGGCTACGCGAACGCCGAGACTCTGCGCTCCCTCCTGCGTAGGGAGCGACGCCGTTCCTGACCTATCGCCATGCCTGTAGCCGGTGTCCTAGTGCTCGACTGGAATCACCTCTCAGCACGTCGCGTCGACGCTCCTGCGTCGCCCCTGGACGACCCACTCGACACGCCCGCAGCACAGGTTATGTGACGTGTCCCGGCTTCCCGGACGGTCGGGGTTGGGTGGCTGTGATGTCGCTGCGTTCTCGTCGAGGGGGTCAGCAGACTCGGTCAGGGTCGATTGGGATGAGACGCGAAGGCGGTCAGGTCAGGGCGGCCGAAGCCGGCCGGCGGGGTAGCGTCGGTCACGTCGAGGTCTTTCGGATGGATGGCGTAGGAACCTCCATCGTCGGGAGACCTCGACGTCTACCTGCGGACCGACGCGCCCGGCCGACCTACACCCTCATCTGGGAAGAGCCGCGTTGACGCCGGAGATCGAGTCGGTTCCTGGCCGGTAGGTCGCCGATTTCTGTCACGAAGCAGTGTGAGGTGCCCGTCCCCGTTGGGGCGGGCACCACTGCTTCGGCTGGATCGCGGGCGATCGCGACGTTGCGGCCAGGTGGCGCGGCGTTCGCGGCGCATGCTCCAGCGCACCTTCGGTCGCGCGCGGCTGCGGCGTGGACCGGGGAGGATTGGCTCTCGGGACGGCGAATCGTGCGATCACGACGTCGAGGTACGGCACACCATGTCGAGGTACCGACGTGCGGCGCCCTCGACACGGGTTCCCTCCGCGATCATGGGCCATGCCCCGTCCATGCCGCCGGCGACGACCGCCCGCGAGAGGAAGCCTTCCCAGAACGCCGGTGACCCGAACTCGCCCCGCCACTGGAGGGCGGGAAGCGTGAACCTGTGCAGATGGTGCTCTTGGGTGGTGCCGATCGCGCCGTGTACCTGGTGGACGTTGCGCACCGCCACGGCCAAGGCCTGCGAGACGACGCTCCGCGCGACCGCGACGCGGAACCCGGAGAGCTCGCCGTCGAGTCCGCTGGCGAGGGCGTCGGCAAGAGCGGTGTCCACAGCGGCGCGGGCGAGGACGGACTCGGCAGCTATGTCCACGACAAGATTCTGCACGGACTGGAACTTCGACAGGGAGCGACCGAACTGGCTGCGGTCGGTGGTGTACTCGATCGCCAAGGCGAGCATGCCGTCCATCGCGCCGACGCACTGCAACGACCGAGCCAGCGCGCCGTGCAGGACGTACGCCTCAACGGCCCCGATGGGTACGGGGGACCATGAAACGCTGTCTCGTAACGCGACGGAGCCGGTCGGAACCGTCGAGATGCCCTCGCGGGGCGTGATCGACACGTGGCTGGTCGGCACGTCCGCGAGCTCGTAGGCGTCGCCGGCGGGACGCACGCACACGACGGTGGAGGTGGCACCGGCCCACGGAACGTGGTGCGCGGTCCCTGCAGGATCGAGCAGCGCGACAGTGGTGGTGCCGTCGGACGAGTCGTCGACCCCTGCGGCGCGCCGAAGGGGTCCGGCCAGCAGGTCGGTCTCCGCGTAGGGGACAGCCACGCCGGCGCGGGCGGTGGTACGCAGGAGTGCGGCGGCTTCGATCCAACCGGCTCCGCTACCCCCGATGGCCTCGGGCGCGGTGAGCCGGGCGACCCCGACCTCCTGCAGCGTCGACCACACGGCGTCGGGGTCGGGTCGGACGCCCGGGCCGGAGAAGCCAGAGGCGACGTCGGCGAGCATCGCCTGCAGGTCCTCGTCGACGGAGAGGTCAGTGGTCGCAGCGGTGGTCATCAGCGCATCCCCAATCCCCGCGCGATGACGCCGCGGAGAATCTCGTTCGTTCCGCCGCGGAGCGTGAAGCCCGGACGCTGGTGCAGGCCCGCGCGCAGGAGGGCCTGGATCTCCTCGACCGCGGCGTCGCTGCTCGTGCCGGCGGAACCGGGCGTGAGCTCGTCGCCGAGCCGGGTCGAGACGGCATCGACGATGTCGCCCTCCGTCATGGTGCCGAGCACCTTGACCAAGGCGGCGGCCGTGTCCGCGGGTTCGCCGCGTTGGAGGGCTCCAGCGACGTTCTGGCTGAGTGCGTGCAACCCGGCGAGCCGGGCGACCGACCGACCGAGGTCGGTACGGGCGGGAAGCCCACCCGCCGCGACCGCGCCGACCTCCGCGGCGAACAGGCGGAACGAGGACAGGAATCGTTCCGGCCCACTCCGCTCGAAGGCCAGTTCCGAGTTGACCTGCTCCCACCCGTTGCCGGGGACTCCGAAGACCATCGAGTCGGGTACGAAGACATCCTGCAGGACGACCTCGTTGAAGTGTCGATCACCTGAGAGGGACACGATGGGCCGAATGGCAACGCCCTCACTGCGCAGATCGACGATGAACTGGCTCAAGCCCGCGTGGCGGTTCGAGGTGTCCAGGGGTTCGGTGCGGCACAGGACGAAGAAGGCCTCCGCGTGATGGGCGCCGGACGTCCAGACCTTGGTTCCGGTGATCGACCAGCCGCCGTCCACCCGCACGCCCTTGGTGCGGACGCTCGCGAGATCAGACCCCGAGTCGGGTTCACTCATCCCGATTCCGAAGAAGCACTCGCCGGCGGCGATCCGAGGCAGATACTCGCGCTTCTGCTCGTCCGTTCCGTATCGCAGGAGCGACGGCGCGATCTGGCGGTCGGCGACCCACTGCGCCGCGACGGGCGCGCCGACGGAGAGCAGTTCCTCGGTGACGACGAAGCGCTCGAGGAAGGTGCGCCCGTGGCCCCCGTATTCGGTCGGAATCGTCATGCCGACCCAGCCGCGCGCGGCCAGGCGGCGGGTGAAGTCCTCGTCCCACCTGATGAGCCAGGTGTCGATCCACGGGGTCAGTCGACCCGAGGCGATCTCTTCGGCGAGGAATGCGCGGACCTCAGCACGCAACGCGTTCATCTGATCCGTCGCCACCGTGGTCGGTGGCGAGAGAGCCGATCCCATGGGACCTCCTGATGAGTCCTGCCCGGGCGAACCCGCGCGATTGGTCAACCGAGTCGCTGCTCGGGATGCAGCACGGTCGTGTCAAGGGCCACTCAGAGCGCGTGTCACGCGCCGCCGCTGAGGAGGATCCCCGTCGCTTGAATTGTCACAGCATCCATCGAGATACGCAATAGCGCAGAACGTTACGTATATACGAGCGTGTTAGGGTGTCACCATGGCTGACGTCCCTGCGACTCCCGGATCCGTACGGCCCGAGCAGGTTCCCGTGCGCCCCCGTCACCGCATGATCGACCGCGTTGCGGCCATTCTCGAACTGGTCGCCCGGTCCGGCTCCGGCCTCACTCTCACTGCCGTGGCCAAGGCCCTCGACGCCCCGGTGAGCTCAGTGCACGGACTGCTCAACGGTCTCGTCGCCGCCGGCTACCTGGACGAGCGCGAGCACATCTACACGCTCGGCACAGCGCCCTACGTGCTGAACGTCATCGCGGGACGCCCTCCGGTCACGTCGATCACCCACCAGCAACTGCAGCAGGTGCATGCCGAGGCCGGCCTGACCACTGCGCTGTCCGCCGCGGTGGGCGACGACCTGTTCTATGTCGACCATGTCTCCTCCGAACCAGAGTATGCGTACCTGGCGGAGAATCGCTTGCGGCGCTCACTGCTCCGCACCTCCGCAGGTTGGCTACTGCTTGCCGACCGTGAGCAGCGCGACGTCTGGGCCTACCTCAACTCCCGCCCGGAGGCCGACGCCGACTACGTCGAGCAGTTCCTCTACGCCCTTGACGAGCTCCGGGCCACCGGCGTGTGCGCGGCCCCCGGAGTGGCCGTCGAGCGCGGTGACGGCGTGTCGGTGGCTCTGCGAGAACGCGGCCGAACCATCGCCGCACTCGGTGTGGTCGGCGTTCGAGATTCGATCGTGGAGCGGCGCGACGAACTCACCGAGATCTGCCTCCGGCACGCCGAGCAGTGGGGATTCCGCTGACCTGCCGGACGGCATGAGCGCCAAAGTCCGCTGCGCCGCGCGTGTTGCACGTCGAACACGCTCCGGCGCGATGGCAGGGGGCTGACTGCCGAGACGGCCAGCCTGGGGCAGTTGCGTCTGACGGATGGCCGGACAGGACGTCCAGACACGTTCGACGCGCCGCGTCGACACGCGCCGGATGGGGGAGTGATCCGTTTCTGCCGACCGGCGCCAGTCCCGCGGATCAGACGGGTGCAGCGGACCCCGCGAAGCCGCGGCAGCGGGAGGCCGGCTGCCCGGACGGGTCGCCGACGGCAGGTCTCTCGCTCTTCAGCTCGTGGGGCAAAGGTGCACGCCAGTGTGGCGGCGTACGTTCGCCGGATGGTCGGGAATTGGCCTCACTCACCCTCCCTTGGGACGTACCGGGGACTACTCGCGGCTTGGTCTGCACTCTGGCAGAGAGCTCGCGCCAGCTCGACTCTCGTCGCTTCGTCGTACCTCCGGGCGAGTGGGAAAGCTTCAGACCCGGAAAACCCGTCCGTGAGGTTGTCGGTCGCCTTTCGTGCGTAGTGCGGGCCGCAGTCGGTCCGCGAACTGTCAGTTGATTCGCTTGTTCGCCTGGCGAAACGGATCGGACTCAGTCGCTGGGTGGAACGACCCAAAGATCGTGACGAGTCCCGTTCGTCGAACGCGAGCGAGCGACACAACGACGCAGGTCGGATGTCACTGCCGGGCAGCGGTCGCGTCAGATGCCTGGTGCACGTGAGCGGCGATCGGACGCCTGCTCCCTGCCTTGGGCCGTGAGCCATGGGCCGGGAGGCAATGTGTGGGATCGTGCTCTGATCAAAGGGCATCGATGTTAGTGGTCATTGACATACGCTCTCATCCTGCTCTAGATTGCGAATGCAGCACCGAGGATTTCATGCACGGGTAGATGAGTCGCAATGTACGTTCGTGGCCCAGACTTCGCTCGTGCTCAGGCACTACACAGACAGGACGATCAGGACATGGCGCAGTTTGAGTTCATCGAATGGCAGGAGCACGGCGCGACTGCGACTGTGTGGTTGAACCGTGCACCGGCGAACGCGGTGAACCAGGGGATGTACCTCGAGATCAAGGAGTTCTTCGACAACGTCGACGTGCACCTGCCGGAGGCGCGGGTCTTGGTCCTCGCTGGTCGGGGCAAGCACTTCTGCGCCGGCAATGACGTGGAGGAGTTCAAGACCCTGGACCCGGAGAACTCGCCGGGACGGATGAAGGAGGTGCGTGAGGCGTTCTTCTCCATCTATGACAGCACCAAGCCGCTCATCGCCGCGGTGCAGGGCGCTGCGGTCGGTACCGGACTGGCCATCGCCGCCTCCTGCGACCTGGTGGTCGCCGCCGAGAGTGCCCGGTTCGGGCTCCCGGAGGTGAACGTCGGTGTGATGGGTGGAGCGAAGCACCTGTCGCGGATGGTGCCTCAGGGCGTGGTCCGGCTGATGCACCTGAGTGGTGATCTGGTTCCGGCGGGCAAGCTCCTGCCGTATGGGGGGATCGTGGATGTCGTTCCCGACGAGAAGCTGTATGAGACGGCGCAGTCCTTGGCCGAGTCGCTGGCGCGGCACAGCCCGGCCGCGTTGCGGTTCGCCAAGCAGAGCTTGAACACCATCGAGTACATGGATCTGAAGAGTGGCTACGAGTTCGAGCAGTCCTTGACCGGTGAGCTGTCGGGTCACGAGGACTCCAAGGAGGCGCTCAACGCATTCTTGGAGCGCCGCACGCCCGTGTACACGGGGCGGTGAACGTCGTGTCGACGGTGGACCTGGGTGCCTATCGCGCGCTGGCGCGGGAATGGCTGGCCGCGGCCGACGTTCCGCATGTGCCGCTGGACCTGGATGAGCGGTTCACTGTGCTTCGCGAGTGGCAGCACACGTTGTTCGACGCCGGCTGGATCGGCATCAGTTGGAGTCGGGAGGCCGGTGGACAGGGCCTGACGCCGATGCATCAACTGGTGTTCGCCGAGGAGTTGGCGCGGGCACGGGCGCCGATGCCGATCGGGCTCATCGGGCTCGATGTGGTCGGCCCGTCCATCGACCATCACGGTCAGTCGTGGCAGCGTGAAGAGCTGTTGCCCCAGCTGTTGTCCGGCGAGCACATCTGGTGCCAGGGATTCTCCGAGCCGAATGCAGGCTCCGACCTTGCCTCGTTGCGGACCCGTGCGGTGATCGATGGCGACGACTTCGTGATCTCGGGCCAGAAGGTGTGGACGAGCTGGGCGCACAAGTCGCAGTGGTGTGCGTTGCTGGTGCGCACCGATCCGGACGTGCACAAGAACGCCGGTATCAGTTACGTCCTGGTGGACATGAGTTCACCGGGGATCACTCCGCGTCCGCTGGAGCAGATGACCGGTGAGCGTGAGTTCTGTGAGGTGTTCTTCGACGAGGTGCGGGTACCGCGCCGCAATCTGGTCGGTGAGCTCAACCAGGGCTGGACGGTGGCCACGCACACGCTGGGCATAGAGCGGGCCGCTTACACAGTGCGCCGGCGCGTCGACTACGAGGTCGCGTTCGAGGATGCCGTGGCCGCCTTGCGTGAAGGTGACCTGCCGGGGCCGGAGACCGCCCTCGGGCGGCGTGTTCGCGGGGCGATCGGACGGGCGCAGATCGCGTTGCGCGTCTTGGGCGCCCAGACCCGCCAGACTGTCAAGCGTCTGGACGCCGGCGAGGTTCCGACTCCCGAGGACTCCGTGGACAAGTTGCTCCTCAACGGCATCGAGCAGACCGTGTTCGGCTCGATCGCCGAGCTGCTTGGCCCGTCGCGGGCGCTGGCGGGATCGACGCCTCTCGGGCTTGAGGCCGACCGTTGGGTGCATGACCACCTCTACTCGCGATCAGCCTCGATCTATGGGGGCACGTCGCAGGTCCAGCGCAACATCATCTCCGAGCGACTTCTAGGACTTCCCCGTGGCTGACAACGACACCATCGCTTCTCTCGCGGCAACCGTCGACGACTTTCTGCGGTCCGCCTACGACGCTGATACTCGCCGGCGCATCCTCTCGTCGGCCGACGAGCGTTCGAGCCTGGTTCCCGCTCTGGCCGAGCTCGGAACGTTTTCCGTGGCCTTGGAGGAGGAGCATGGTGGGCTCGGGCTTCCGCTGTCGGCATTGGGCCCGATCTTCATGCAGTACGGCCGTCACCTTCTCGCCGGCCCGATGCTGGAGAACTCGCTCTTGCCCGGCACCGTGTACGAGCATGCTTCCGAGGAGGGCCGCAAGCTCTTGACGGACGCGGTGGAGAACGGGTCGGTGCTAGCGTTCCTCGATCCTGCCGTGACCGACCATTGGTCGGGACGACTCGGCTCGGTCACGAGCGTGGACGGCAGGCTGCACGGGACGTTCGAGGCGGTCCGCTTCGGTGGTGAGGCGACGGCCCTCCTTGTTGTCGCCGACCGGGACGGACGCCCCCTGCTGCACCTGATCGAGCCGACGATGCCGGGGGTGCGGATCGAGGCTGTCGGCAGCGCTGACCCGGCCCTGAACTTCAGCCGGGTCACACTCGACGGGGTCGAGGGGGCTCCGGTGGGCGACGCGGCGACAGCGCCGGAAGTCCTGGCGCGAGTCCGGCGGTGGAGCCGTGTGCTCATCGCTTGTGAGCTGAGCGGGATTGCCACCCGCTGCGTCGAGTTGGCCGTCGAGTACGCGAAACAGCGTGAGCAGTTCGGAAGGGTCATCGGCTCCTTCCAGGCGATCAAGCACATGCTGGCGGACATGCACACCGATGCGGTCTCCCTGCACAACTTCTGTGAGGCCGTGGCCGGCGAGTTGGACGAGCTCCCCGACGCCGAGGCTGACCTCAGCGCCGCGGCATTGAAGGCCCATGCCGCAAGCGTCGCCGTCTCGGTCTGCGAAGGCGCGATCCAGGTGCATGGTGGCATCGGCTTCACCGCGGAGGCCGACGTCCACTGGTACTACAAGCGTGCGCTGGCGTTGCGGGCCTGGTACGGCGACAGCACCGAACTCGAGGAGAAGGTCGGAGCGCTCGTGCTGGACCAGCCGGCCGCACAGACGGTCGAAAGGGTCTGAACCATGGTCACCACAATTCTGAACGGGGACGTCATCGCGGAGTCCACCGCATCGGGGGCCTGGCAGGACAACTTCATCGACGCCTACCTGTCGGACGCCGCCCGGACGGTCCCCGACCGCACCGCTGTCGTCGACCGCGGACGAACGTGGACCTACGCAGAGCTCGACGCCATCGTCGACGCCCTCGGCGCGGCACTCCAGCGCCACGGCATCGGACACGGCGATGTCGTCTCGTGGCAGTTGCCGAACTGGGCCGAGGCGTGTGCGGTCCATCTTGCCGCGATCCGGATCGGCGCGATCAGCAATCCGATCATGCCGATCTTCCGCCACTCAGAGACCCGATTCACCCTGGAGCAGGCGAAGTCCAAGATCGCGTTCATCCCAGCGACGTTCCGCAACTTCGACTTCCCCGAGATGTTCGCGGAGATCTCGTCGGGCTTGTCGGCGTTGCAGACGGTCGTGGTCCTGGGCGAGGCGCGACGGGATCACGAGGTCTCCTTCGAGGACTTCCTCGACGGCTTCCACGGCAGCAAGCCTGAGCCGGTCACTCGCGACGCCAACGACCTGGTGCTCCTGCTGTACACCTCCGGGACGACCTCGGCCCCGAAGGGCGCGTTGCACACGCACAACACGCTCGACTACGAGAACCGAAGCATGATCGAGCTGCTCGGCCTGACCCAGGACGACGTCGTGTTCATGCCGTCTCCTGTGGGGCACATCACCGGTATCTTGTACGGCATCCAGATGCCGCCGATGCTGCGAAGCGGTGTCGTTCTGTTGGACATCTGGGAGCCCACGGCCGGCCTGGAACTGATCCAGGAACACCAGTGCGACTTCATGCTCGCAGCCACACCGTTCCTGCATGGACTGGTGCACCACCCGTCGCTCGGCGACTACGACGTCTCATCGCTGAGGAACTTCCTGTGTGGAGGCGCGGACGTCCCGCCGGATCTGATCATCAACGCCACGACCGCGTTGGACTGCATGGTCGCGCGGGTGTACGGGTCGACCGAGTATCCGACCGCCACCAGCGGCAGCGCCGCCGACCCGCTGGAAAAGCGCGCCAACACCGACGGCCGCGCCATCGGTCTGGCCCGCATCAGGATCGTCGATGAGCACGAGAACGACCTCGGCATCGGGGAGGAGGGCGAACTGCTCGCACGAGGGCCCGAGATGTTCGTCGGCTACCTCGACGCCGAGTTGAATAAGTCCGCGTTCACCGACGACGGCTGGTTCCGCACCGGAGACCTCGGCCGAGTCGACGCTGAGGGTCACCTGGAGATCACCGGCCGCAAGAAGGACATCATCATCCGGGGCGGCGAGAACCTCAGCGCGAAGGAGGTCGAGGACCACCTCTTCGCCCACCCCAGGGTTGCCGAGGTTGCCGTCGTGGGCTCACCCGATCCGGTGCTGGGCGAGCGGGTCTGCGCAGTCATCGTTCCCGAGCCGGATGCGACCGTGGAGCTTGCCGAACTCATCGAGTGGCTGCTGGAGCGCAAGATCGCCAAACAGAAGCTTCCCGAGAGCCTGATCGTGCTCGACCAGATGCCCCGTACAACCAGCGGAAAGATCCAGAAGTTCAAGTTGCGTGACCTGGCCAAGGACCGGGTTGAGCAAGGGGCGTCCTCCCGAGCATCAAATCACGCGGGCGACAGCCCATCGACCTTGTCCACCCTTCGATCGAACTACCCAACCACCTAAGCGACGGCTGTAGGTCGTCGCGGAACGGAATGTCATGAACGAGCACGAGCTGAGCATCTTCTCCACCGGCCACCAGTTCCTGGAGGGCCCCCGCTGGCAGGACGGAAGCCTGTGGGCCAGCGACTTCTTCACCAAGACGGTCAAGCGGTTCGCAGCCGACGGCTCTTTCCAGACCGTCGTCGAGGTCGAGGGCGCCCCCTCCGGCCTGGGTTTCCTCTCTGACGGATCGGTGCTCGTGGTCTCCCAGGCCGACAAGTGCGTCCTGAAGGTTGCGCTCGACGGCACACAGAGCATCCACGCGGACTTCAGCCAGTTCGCCGGCGGCATCGGCAACGACATGCTCGTCACCAAGGCCGGCCACGCCTACGTGGGCAACTTCGGGTTCGCGCTCGGTGAGGAGGACCCCAAGACGACCCGCCTGGTCCACGTCGACCCCAGCGGCAAGGCGGAGCAGGTCGGCGGGGAGCTGCTCTTCCCCAACGGCATGGCGATCCAGAACGGCTCGGTCCTGCTGGTCGCCGAGACCTGGAACCACCGGATCACCGCCTTCGACATCGCCACCGACGGCTCACTGAGCAACCAGCGGGCTTGGGCGCAGCTCGACGACGCCTACCACCCGGACGGTATCGCGCTCGACGCCGACGGCGGCGTGTGGTTCGGCAACGCCCTGACCCTGGAGGAGGACAGCGGCTTCTACCGTGTCGTTGAGGGCGGCGAGATCACCGACAAGGTGAGCAACCCCGGCGCCTGGTCCGTCGCCTGTGCCTTCGGCGGTGACAACCTCGACACGCTCTACATGACCTGTAACACCACGACGCTGGAGGAGTTCCACGTCGGCAAGTCCTCGGCCGCGATGGCCACGGCCAAGGTCGGGCGCAAGGGCGCGCCTGCGGCCTGAGCATGAGTATCCAGGTGGATGACCGAGTGGGGGTCCCGGCAACCGTGTCGGGGCCCCCTCGACTGATCACTTCCCCCCAGGGGTGCCCTTCGTGGCGATTTCACCGCGCATCACGACGCTGCGCGGCCCCGGAGGCGTAGTACTGTTCTGCTCGTTCGGTCTGCAACGCGATGTGCGGCCGGCTGGCTGAGCGGGAGGGCCGGGGAGTGTCGAGAGGAGCCACGGGATGAGCGGTGCGTCTGCCGTGAAGGACTCAACGCGGCGTCCGCGGGATCGCGGGCAACAGATCGCCCTCAACGCGCGGGAGCTGTTCACCGCCCACGGCTATCACTCGGTCAGGATGGACCAGATCGCCGAAGCGAGCGGTATCACGGCACGAGCCCTCTATCGTCACTACGCCAACAAGCGGGCCCTCCTGTCTTACGTGATCCGTGAGGACCAGCAGCGATTGGTGACGACCCTCGAGCAACTCGCGGCGGCCGACAACCCCGGCAGCGTTGGCGAACGTCTCTCGACGCTCGCTGAGGTGGGCCTTGAGAGTCGGCGCCTTTCGGTGCTGTGGCAGCGGGAGGCCCGACACCTCGACCCAGACGACTTCTTGCTGGTGCGCGAGCGCACTCGCTGGATTGCCGAACAGGTGGGGCGCCTGGTGGTTGCACCAGCGACCCCCGACCTCGACGACTTCGCCAGGGAGGTCCGGAGTTGGTCGGTGGTCAGCATCCTGACCAGCCCTGCCTTCTACGACAGCGGCCTTTCTCGTGCCAAGCTCAAGAAGGTTCTCGTTGAGGCGTGCGAGCGAGTCATCGGTGTTGCAGGCAGTTCCCACCCGGACTCGGGTGTTCAACCGGTCGCGCACCCCCGGACGCCCGCCTCGCGTCGCGAGCAGCTCCTTTCCGCTGCGGCGTGCGCCTTCCAGCGCAACGGATATGCCGGGGTCAGTATCGACGACATCGGAGCCGAGGTCGGGGTGGTGGGCCCGGCGATCTACCGGTACTTCGACACCAAGGCCGGCATCCTCGTCGCGGCGACCAATCGCTTCTACGAGTGGCAGGCGCTCGAGCTCGCCCGAGCTCTGACTCGGCCCGCGCGCGACGCTGACGTGTTCGACGCCCTGGTTGAGGGCTACGTCGAGCTGGCAGTGCGGGCTATCGACCTGTTGGCCGTTTCCTTGACGGAGAGCCACTACCTGCCCGAGGACGAGCGCGATCGGTTCAACCGCATCCGAGAAGAGAACACGCTCGAATGGCAACGCTGGATATCGGCGACACGTGACGATCTCGACGAGGCGACAGCGTCGACCCTCGTCCACATCAGCAAGGGCATCGTCCACGACCTTGTGCGTATCGCGCACCTGTACCGCGAGCCCGCTTTCGCCTTCGAGCTCAGGACAGCCGTCACGGCGGTCGTTCACGTCTGATCCGTCCCGGGTCCGCGCATCGTGGGGGACGGGGCTCCTTCGGCGCCGATGCCTGCTGCGCTCTGATCCGCCGAACCGTGTCACGTCCTGGGCGGCTCTGCCGGGCGGAGCCTAGGTTCTACGTTCTCGGATGTCACCGGCGACGCCTCTCAGAGAATAGACATGTCGTGAGCGTCCCATGACATCGAGCCTGTCGGCGTTTGGCCGTGCGTGCCTACGCTGTTAGTCCTCATTTCCCAGAAGCGGACTGCTCAACTGCGCTCGTGCGAAATCTCGTGCTCGTAGTCCACCGCATAGTAGGGCGCGCATGTGACAACGCGGCGTGATACACGACGAACTGCCTGGGATGGCTAGCTTGGCAGGAACGGAAATCTTGTTAGTGATGCTTGACATCATTTAGTGGTGCATGTCACTCTTGTGATGTCAGACGTACACCATGAGTTATCGCTAGAGGACTTCGGTCCAGGGGGTCTTCCGCCGTTCGCGATCCGAGCAGGCGTCAGTCCACAGGCGACAACCAGCGAGCGCGACACGTGAGCCAGCGGCTCGGCTTCCCCCAGCACCACACCTCCGGAATGACACTTCGACCCCAGCGACCGAGCAGCCACAACGGACTGCGATGTCGCGAAAGGAACACCACGTGAACACCTTGCTCACCGACCCCCGCCCCGTGACCGAAGAGCTCGACGTCCTCGTCGTCGGCGGCGGTTTTGCGGGCGTCCACCAGCTCGAGAACCTTCGTTCGCGCGGCTTCACCGTCAAGCTTTACGAGGCCGGCTCCGAGGCCGGTGGCGTCTGGCACTGGAACCGGTATCCCGGGGCGCGCGTCGACACCCCGGCCACGGGCTACCAGCTCTCCGATGAGCGCATCTGGAGCGAGTGGAACTGGTCCGAGGTCTATCCCGGCCAGCAGGAGCTCCAGGAGTATTTCCGCTTCGTCGTCGACAAGCTGGACTTGGCCAAGGATCTCCGCTGCAACTCACGCGTCGTAGCTGCCCGGTTCGACGAGGACGAGGCCAAGTGGACTGTGGAAACGCGTGACGAGAAGACCGGCGAGACCTTCTTGACCCGCGCGCGGTTCCTCCTGCCGATGCTCGGCACCGGGTCCAAGGCGCTCTACCCCAACATTCCCGGCCTCGACGACTTCAAGGGCGACTGGTTCCACACCTCGCGGTGGCCCGAGGGCTACGACGTCACCGGCAAGCGGGTCGCCGTCATCGGGACCGGTGCCAGCGGCGTTCAGGTCATCCAGACAATCGCTCCGGACGTCGGGCACATGACCGTCTTTCAGCGGACGCCCACGACGGCTCTGCCGATGATCTCCACCAAGC
The DNA here is from genome assembly GCF_054957925.1 of Aeromicrobium sp. JP4. Lineage (NCBI taxonomy): Bacteria > Bacillati > Actinomycetota > Actinomycetes > Propionibacteriales > Nocardioidaceae > Aeromicrobium > Aeromicrobium sp. JP4. Next base: position 493,983 of record NZ_CM143290.1, on the reverse strand, counting down.
TCGACCAGGCCGCGAACGATGAGCTTCGCAAGACCTACCCTGAGCGTTTCAAATATCGTCAGACGACATTCTCCGGCATCGACTACGACGTGATCTACACCCCGACCGCCGAGATCTCCGACGAGGAGTTCTACGGCAAGCTGGACGAGCTCTGGGCCTTGGGTGGCCTCCAGATCTGGCTTGGCGGTTACGCCGACATGTTCTTCAACCGCGAGGTGGGAGACAAGATCTACGCCTACTGGCGTGAGAAGACCCTGTCTCGAGTCAAGGATCCCAAGCTGGCCGAGAAACTGATCCCCGAGACCCCGCCGTACCCGTTCGGCACCAAGCGCTGCCCGCTGGAGTACACCTACTACGAGACGTACAACCAGGACAACGTCGAACTGGTCGACCTCCTCGAGAACCCGATCGAGAAGGTCACCGAGAACGGCATCGTCACCGCCGACGGCACGCTGCACGAGTTCGACGTGATCGTCCTGGCGACCGGCTTCGACTCCTTCACAGGAGGCTTGACTGATATCGACATCCGCACCACCAAGGGCGAGAGGTACAGCGACGTGTTCAAGGACGGCGTACGCACGTACCTTGGGCGCGCCACCGCTGGGTTCCCGAACGTCCTGTACGTGTATGGCCCGCAGAGCCCGTCGGCGTTCTGCAACGGCCCCACGTGCGCTGAGCTCGAGGGCGACTGGGTGGTCGACGCCATCAGTTACATGCGCGACAACAACCTGACGCGCATCGAGGCCACGCCCGAGGCTGAGGACGAGTGGTACGAGCACTTGGACGCCCTGGCCAACGCCACGACGTTTAAGCTGGCGAACTCCTGGTACATGAACGCCAACGTGCCGGGCCAAAAGACAGAGTTGCTGGCATACCCCGGTGGTCTGTCGATGTACCTGGAGAAGTGCCACGATTCGGTGCTGAACGGGTACGCCGGTTTCGCGCTCTCCTGAGAGCGCGTTACTCAGTCACGGGGCGTCGCCATCGACTGCCGATGGCGACGCCCACCCCCACACCCCAAGGAGAAGGCTGATGTTGTCCACTGTGTGACTGTCAAGTTCAAAGACGACGCGGCGCCAGATCAAGTGGCGGCGTTCGACGCGGCGCTCGCGGCCCTGCCGGGTCAGATCGACCTGATTCGCCGGAGCCGCCACGGTCGAGATCTCGGAGAAAGGCCGACGAACGCCGACTACGCGCTGATCTCGGAGTTCACCGACGCCCAGGCGTTCCACGCCTACCTTGAGCACCCGGCTCACCAGGCCCTCGTGCGCGACCACCTCATCCCGTTGGCGGATTCGTTCCACAGCACACAGTTCCTCACGGAGGTCTGACGTCTCACAGCCAACCCTCGCGCCCGACTGGCTCGCCCAGACGGACTGAAACGTCGAAATCGCTTAGTTGAACAGAGGTAAATGATGCCCAAGGTCGTCCGCTTCCACGAGTTCGGTGGTCCCGAAGTACTTCAACTGGAGGAGCACGACCTCGGCGCCCCCGGGCCCGGCGAGGTCTTGCTTGACGTCGAGGCGATCGGATTGAACCGCTCGGAGGCCAACTTCCGACGTGACCGCTACCTTGACAGAGCAGCCGCCCTGCCAACGGGACTTGGGTACGAAGGCGCTGGAAGGATCCTCGCAACCGGCCCAGACGTCACGAGCTGGAGGGTCGGAGACGCCGTCAGCGTGATTCCGCTGTTCCGCCAGAGCCGCTATCACATGTACGGCGAGCAAGCCGTCGTGCCAGCCTCGTCGCTGGTCCCTCGTGCGGCGTCCGTCAGTGCGGTCGTTGGCGCGGCAACGTGGATGCCGTTCTTGACCGCGTACGGCGCCTTGGTGGACATCGGCCGATTGCGTTCCGGCGGACATGTGGTGATCACGGCTGCCTCGAGCAGCGTTGGGCTCGCGGCGATCCAGATTGCTCGGCGCGTCGGAGCGATACCCATCACGACGACCAACGACCCGGGAAAGAGTCAGCGCCTGTTGGAGGCGGGCGCTGCGCATGTCCTGGTTACTGAGGAAGACGACCTCACTTCGTCCATTCTCGACCTGACTGGTGGACGCGGCGCAGACATGGTCTTCGACGCTGTCGCTGGTCCTGGTGTCGAAGCACTGGTCGCGGCGACCGCGCCAGAAGGGGTGCTCTTCGTTCACGGGAAGCTGTCGGGCCAGCCCACGCCGTTGCCCGGACTGGCGAGCATGCGTCCGGTGTACACCCGCCCTTACACCGTCTTCGAGATCACCGATGACCTGCAGCGTCTCGCGCAGGCCGTGGACTACATCGCCACCGGCATTGCCTCCAACGATCTGCGCCCAGTCATCGATCGCACTTTCACCCTCGATGACATCGTTGACGCTCACCGCTACCTCGAGGCCGGAACCCAGGTCGGGAAGATTGTCGTCACCACCTGAGCAACGCAGGGACGCCATCTGACCTCATGGAAGGCCGGGACGAGCCGTGGGCGAGGCCGGCTCCCGCCGGTGGTCGCCGCGCCGGGTCCGGCGATCTTGTACCGCGTCGGCCCACATATGGGCCAATCCGGCACAATATCGCCCGTGCGAGGGCCTTCCGGTAGCGTTCGGGGCGCGGGAGCAGGCAGTGATGGATGGATCCGGCGACACGACCGAGCGGCCGTTCACGCTCGACGAGATCCTCGGCATCCTGGACGGGAAGCCCGAGTTCTCGACGGATGACTCCGTCGTGACAATGCGCAACGCCACCTCGGACGAGCGGTCGTTCGAGGTCCACGTCAACGGCGCGCTCGCGTACCTCGGCACGTACCTGCCGAAGGCGCGCCGTCAGACCCGTCGCATGCGGCGGGAGGCGCTGCGGTACTTCTACATCTGGGGAGATGAGTTTATCGGCGCCACGAACCCCGAGGGCGATCCGATCGTCATCGACGCGCGCGGACTTCGCCTCAGCCGGGACGTGCCTGCCTGACGATGTGGACGAGGTCAGGGCGCGCAACTGTACGCGCGACGGGCGGAAGTTGCGGAGGCAGCGACTAGCGAGCACCATGGCGACCGAGTGTGGGCGCTGTCGACGGAGCCGCGACGCTCCGATCAGCGACCCGCCGCGGCCCCTCTCGGCCGGGCCGCTTCGCCGGTCGGGATGGTGGAGCAGGTGGCCACGCCTGACATCGCGCCCGACGCGCTTCGCCTGCCCGCCGTTGTCCTGGGGGACATGGAGGACCGGCGCTTTTTCACTGACGCATCCCGGCGTGCTCGGAGTTGGCTGGATTCTTCACGATCAGTCCCTCATCGAGGGCATCAAGGAAGACGGTGTTCACCCAGTTCGCGTACCTGGCGACGGTCGAGGTCGCCAGTCCCTTGCGGTGACGTTTGGCCGATGGAGGCTGCTTCGTTCCGCGTTCGAGTCCGCGGTAGGCCGCGGCGAGGTCGGTGGCGCGGATGTCCGTCAGTTGGAGGCTCCCGATGTAGGGGTCCATGGCGTCGATGACGCGCTGGATGTACATCCGTGTGCCGTTGCCGACGCAGTGCCCGTCGAGCCAGCGTCGCGCATGTGGAGTGAAGGTGTCGCGTCCGACGGCCTGCGGGATCTTGCGGATCACGTCGGCGCGCACCAAGGTGAGCGCCGCGTCGGCGTCCTCGTAGCTGGCGAACCCGGCGCAGGTATGGGTGCGGGTGCCGGCCTCAGGGTGGCCCGGTTCGACGGGAACCCGGATCTCGTAGCGCCACCGCGGACCGGACTTGGTCGGGTACGTGCTGATGGAGCCGGTGCCCTTCTCGCGACGAGCGCGCCCGACGATGGGTTTGGCCCGCGGGCTCATCAGGAGACTTCCGCAGAGGGTCGACTCGTCGCGTCGACACCGAAGGCGGCGAGGAAGGGTCGCCGGGGGATGAGCAGGCGACGGCCGAGGCGGACGACGGTGATCGTGCCGTCCTCGATGGCTCGGTCGATGGTGCGCGGGTCGACGTCAAGCAAGGTGGCGACCTCGGTGCGGTTCAGCACCTCGCGGTCGGTGTTCAGGAGCTCGGCCCAGGTGCGGATCGGGGCTGCGATGGTGTGGTTCGTCATACCCGTCAGGTGTGCGCCGGGACCCTTCCGGCGGTGCTGAAAGCACCTGGACGCGGGACGTGCGCCACGGCGGATTTCTATGCCGTGGTGCCCCGATCTAGGGTGGATAGTCGCATGGATAGTCGCATCGGACGGTTTTGAAGCCATGTTGAGTGCCGCCAATTCTCGAGAAACTGCAGGTCAGAGCATGAATGCGCCCTGGAAGCACCCGAAAGCCGTTCTGTGGGACATGGACGGCACGATCGTCGACACCGAGCCCCTGTGGATCAACGGCGAGTACGAGCTCGCCGCGCAGCACGACGCCGTGTGGACGGAGGAGGACGCGCTCACGCTCGTGGGCAGCGACCTGCGCGAGGCGGCCGTCTACATCAAGCGGCGCATCGGGTCCGACATGGCGCCCGAGGAGATCACCGACTGGCTCGGCGGGCGGGTCGCGGCGGGCCTGCGCGAGAAGCAGGACTGGCGGCCGGGCGCCGTCGAGCTGATCACCGCGCTCCGTGAGGCCGGCGTGCCGCAGGCGCTCGTCACCATGTCGTACGCCTACATCGCCGAGCCGGTCGTCGAGGCCCTCGGGTTCGACGCCGTCGTCACGGGTGACAGCGTCACCCACGGCAAGCCCCACCCCGAGCCCTACCTGACGGCCGCGCGGCTGCTCGGCGTCGAGGCCGCCGACTGCGTCGCCATCGAGGACTCCCGCACTGGTGCCGCGTCCGCGAACGCGGCCGGGTGTCACGTCGTGGCCGTGCCGCACGCCGTGAACGTGCCCGAGGCGCCCCGCCGCACGATCGTCACCAGCCTCACCCACCTCAGCGTGGCCGACCTGGCCCGGCTCGCCGACCGTTGACCGGAGTGAACACGACTTCCGTGACTGCGGACGAAGTCCCGGCTGCCCGACACGGCGCCAGTAGGTTGTACCCATGAGTGGCGGTTGGCGCATCGCGCGCATCGCGGGCGCGGACATCGTCGTGCGCCCCTCCTTGCTGGTGATGGGCGTCATCCTGGTGATCGTCTTCGCGCCGCAGTTCGACTCCCTCGGCGCGGGACCCAACCCCTACCTGACCGCGGTCGTCTTCGTCCTGAGCCTCTACGTGTCGGTGCTCCTGCACGAGCTGGCGCACCTCGCGGCGGCCCTGTGGTTCGGCATGAGCGTCTCCTCGGTGGAGCTGCACCTGCTCGGCGGCGAGACCCGCATCGAGGGCGACTCGCGCCACCCATGGCAGGAGCTCGTCACCTCGATCGTCGGCCCGCTGGCCTCCTTCGTCCTCGGCCTCGCGGCACTGTGGGGCGCGCAGATCACCTCCGGCGCCACCTACTCGGTGCTGTGGTCCGTGGGCTTCATCAACCTGCTGATCGCGGTCTTCAACATGCTGCCGGGCCTGCCGCTCGACGGTGGGCGCGTGCTGCGCGCCCTGATCTGGGCCACCACGGGCAGTGAGGCCAAGGGCGTTCGCGTCGCCGGCTGGATCGGTCGCGCCGCCGCCCTGGTCCTCATGGCGATCGCGGTCTCGATGCTGTTCGGCGACGACACCTTCGCCATCGGTCGCGCGCTGCTGCTGCTGGCCGTCGCGCTCTTCCTCTGGCAGGGCGCCTCCTACGCCCTGCGCCAAGGTGTCGCGCTTGCGCGGATCGGCGCGCTCCGGGCCGAGCAGCTGATGCGTCCCGAGCCCCCGCCGACCGACGCCGTGCCGATCTCGGTCGACCTCAAGGGCCGCGACTTGCTGGTCGCGATGGCCGAGAACCCCGCGAACGCCTACGCGCTGGTGGACGGCCGGGGGACCGTGGTGGGAACCCTCTTCGCGTCCTCGGTCGACCGCGCCTATCGTGAAGCCGGATGAACCACCAACGCACCGGCCCCTTCGTCGAGGGCGAATGGATCCGCCTCTCCGATCCCAAGGGCCGCAAACACAACATCCAGCTCGTCGCCGGCAAGGAGTTCAGCACCAAGAAGGGCCAGGTCCGGCACGACGACATCATCGGCCGCCCCGAGGGCATCGTCGTGGAGACGTCGCTGGAGTTCCCCTACCAGGTGTTCCGCCCGCTGCTGTTCGAGTACGTCGTCTCGATGCCGCGCGGCGCCGCGATCATCTACCCCAAGGACGCGGCGCAGATCCTCGTCCAGGCCGACATCTTCCCCGGCGCACGCGTCATCGAGGCCGGCGCCGGCTCGGGCAGCCTGACGTCCTACCTGCTGCGCGCGATCGGACCCGAGGGACACCTCGAGTCGCACGAGCTGCGCGAGGACTTCGCCGAGAAGGCCCGAGCCAACGTGGAGCAGGCGCTCCACGGCGTGCCCGACACCTGGACCCTCACCGTCGGCGACCTGCGCGACGCGGCCGACGGACCCGAGGTCGACCGCATCATCCTCGACATGGTCGACCCCTGGACCTGCATCCCGCTCGCGCTCGAGCGGCTGGTGCCCGGCGGCATCGTCTGCGGCTACGTCGCCACCACCACGCAGCTGTCGCGGTTCGTCGAGACGCTGCGCGAGTCGGCGGGCTTCACCGAGCCGCACGCGTGGGAGACGCTCGTGCGCGACTGGCACCTCGAGGGCCTGGCGGTCCGGCCGAACCACAAGATGAACGGGCACACCGCCTTCCTGGTCACGGCCCGCCGACTCGCCCCCGGGCAGCGGCCGATGCCCAAGACGCGACGACCCGCTCCCGGCGCCTACGGACCCGACTACGTGGGCCCGCGACCGGCCGACGTGGACTGACGCAACCGGATCGCAACACGATCGTTCCGAGATGGACTGGTGAGGACGTCGTCGCCGGGTAGGGTCATAGCAACCCCTCCAGGAGGTGTCACATGACCGGTAGCGAGTACACCGACAGGTACGCCGAGGCCCGCCTCGCCGACGTCGAGGCGCGCCTGGCCAGCACGGCCGCCCAGAACGAGCGCCTCACGTCCACACTGCGTGAGGCCCGCGACCAGATCGTGGCGCTCAAGGAGGAGGTCGACCGCCTCGCCCAGCCGCCCACGGGCTTCGGCACCTTCCTCAAGCTGAACGAGGACGACTCGGTCGACGTGATGACCGGCGGCCGCAAGCTGCGGGTCAACGTGAGCCCCGCGGTCGACAAGACCGGCCTGCGCAAGGGCCAGGAGGTCATCCTCAACGAGGCCATGAACGTCGTCGCCGCCCTGGAGTTCGAGCAGGTCGGCGAGGTCGTGATGCTCAAGGAGCTCATGGCCGACGGCGAGCGCGCCCTCGTCCTGGGCAATGCCGACGAGGAGAAGGTCGTGCGCCTGGCCGACGTCCTCGCGGGCCAGCGTCTGCGCGCGGGCGACTCGCTGCTGCTCGACAGCCGCGCCGGCTACGTCTACGAGCGCATCCCGAAGTCCGAGGTCGAGGAGCTGGTCCTCGAGGAGGTCCCGGACATCGACTACACGAGCATCGGCGGACTGGGCAACCAGGTCGAGATCATCAAGGACGCCGTCGAGCTGCCCTATCTCTACCCCGAGGTCTTCGTCGAGCACGAGCTGAAGCCGCCGAAGGGCATCCTGCTCTACGGCCCGCCCGGCTGCGGCAAGACGATGATCGCCAAGGCGGTCGCGGCGAGCCTGGCCAAGAAGGTCAGCGAGCGCACGGGGGAGGAGGGTCGCTCCTACTTCCTCAACATCAAGGGCCCCGAGCTGCTGAACAAGTACGTCGGCGAGACCGAGCGGCACATCCGCCTCGTGTTCCAGCGGGCGCGCGAGAAGGCCAGCGAGGGCACCCCGGTCATCGTCTTCTTCGACGAGATGGACTCCCTGTTCCGCACCCGCGGCTCGGGCGTCTCCTCCGACGTCGAGAACACGATCGTGCCGCAGCTGCTCAGCGAGATCGACGGCGTCGAGGGACTCGAGAACGTGCTGGTCATCGGCGCCTCGAACCGCGAGGACATGATCGACCCGGCGATCCTGCGTCCGGGCCGCCTCGACGTGAAGATCAAGATCGAGCGCCCCGACGCCGAGGCCGCCCGCGACATCTTCAGCAAGTACCTCACCACGACGCTGCCGCTGCACGAGGACGACCTGCGCGAGTGGGGCGGCGACCGCACGGCCTGCGTCCACGGGATGATCCAGCGCACCGTCGAGCGGATGTACACCGAGAGCGAGGAGAACCAGTTCCTCGAGGTCACCTACGCCGGTGGCGACAAGGAGGTCCTGTACTTCAAGGACTTCAACTCCGGCGCGATGATCCAGAACATCGTCGATCGCGCGAAGAAGATGGCGATCAAGGACTTCCTCGACCACCAGAGCAAGGGCCTGCGGGTCCAGCACATGCTCCAGGCGTGCGTCGACGAGTTCAAGGAGAACGAGGACCTGCCCAACACGACCAACCCCGACGACTGGGCGCGGATCTCGGGCAAGAAGGGCGAGCGGATCGTCTTCATCCGCACGCTCATCACGGGCAAGGGCGGCAATGAGCCGGGTCGATCGATCGACACGGTCGCGAACACGGGACAGTACCTCTGACACTCGAACTGCGCGTGGTCCGCTACGACCACCCGGACGCCGTGAAGCTGACCGAGCTGGTCCAGGCCGAGTACGTCCGGCGATACGCCAGCGAGGTGGGCGACTCCTCGCCGATGGCCCCTGAGGAGTTCGACCACCCCAACGGGATCTTCTTCATCGGCTACGTGGACGAGATCCCCGTGGCAATGGGCGGCTGGCGCCGCGGCGGCCCGAACGGCGAGACCGACGGCGAGATCAAGCGCATGTTCGTCCTCGACTCCCACCGCGGGCAGGGTCTCTCCCGCCAGGTGCTCGACGAGCTGGAGCGCAGCGCCGCCCGCCAGGGCATCACGCGCCTCGTCCTGGAGACCGGCACCGAGCAGCCCGAGGCGATCGCGCTGTACCGCTCGGCGGGCTACGTGGACGTGCCAGCCTTCGGCTTCTACGCCGAGTACGACGACTCGGTCCACCTCGGCAAGATCCTCTGACGCGCTGAGCGGTCGTCGAGCGCCTCGCGTCGCATACTGGGCGGAAGCGCGAGACACGACGGAGGTCGGCATGGCCATCAACACGTACCTGTTCTTCAGCGGAGGCACCTGTGCGGAGGCGTTCGAGCGCTACCGCGACATCCTCGGCGGCGATCTCTCGATCACCCGCATGAGCGAGGTGCCGCAGGACAGCCGCATGCCCGGGTCGGACCCCGACTCCGTGATGCACGCGGCGCTGGTGTTCGGCGACCGGATGCTCATGGGCTCGGACGACCCGACCGGCGACGGCGGACCCCGGCTGGGCTTCAGCGTGGCGTACACGGCCCCCGACACGGCGACGGCGCAGCGGGTCTTCGGCGCGCTCGCCGAGGGCGGCGAGACCACCATGGCGCTGGAGCCGACCTTCTGGTCGGCCGCGTTCGGCACGTGCACCGACCGCTACGGCGTGCCGTGGATGGTCGACGTCGCGTCGGGCGCCGCGTAGACGGCCGCGTCCGCCGCGTTCGGAGACCCGCGATCGCGGGGCCGTGCCGCGTAGGGTGAAGACGTGAGCGTCCGACGAGTGCAAGGGTCCGAGGTCGAGTACGGCATCGCCGTGCAGGGACAGCCCCTGGCCAACCCCATGGTGGCGGCCACCCACGTCGTCAACTCCTACGCCGCGGCCAACGGGCTCACCCGCCGGGCCCGGTGGGACTACGAGGAGGAGAGCCCGCTGCGCGACGCGCGCGGGTTCGACCTCGGCCGCGACGTGGCCGACCCGTCGCAGCTCACCGACGAGGACATGGGCCTGGCCAACATCATTCTCACGAACGGTGCGCGGCTCTACGTCGACCACGCGCACCCCGAGTACTCCAGCCCCGAGGTCACCAGCCCGCTCGACGTGGTGCGCTGGGAGAAGGCCGGCGAGCTGGTCATGCTGCGCGGCGCCCAGCTGGCGGCCCGGGTGCCCGGCGTGGCGCCGATCATGCTCTACAAGAACAACGTCGACAACAAGGGCGCGGCCTACGGCTCGCACGAGAACTACCTCATGCGCCGCGACGTCCCGTTCCTGTCGATCGTGCGCCAGCTGACGCCGTTCTTCGTCGGCCGCCAGATCATCACCGGCGCGGGCCGGGTCGGCCAGCACCAGGACGGCAGCGTCCACGCCTTCCAGATCAGCCAGCGCTCGGACTACTTCGAGGTCGAGGTGGGCCTCGAGACGACGCTCAAGCGGCCGATCATCAACACCCGCGACGAGCCGCACGCCGACCCGAAGAAGTACCGCCGCCTGCACGTGATCATCGGCGACGCGAACCTGTCGGAGACCTCCATCTACCTCAAGCACGGCACCGCCTCGCTCGTGCTGGCGATGATCGAGGCCGACGCGCTGCCGGAGCCGCTCGAGCTGGCCGATCCGGTACGCGCCCTGCACCAGATCTCCTACGACCCCACGCTGCGCACGGCCGTGAAGCTGGCCGACGGCCGCACCATCACCGGCCTCGACCTGCAGGGCCACTACCTCGAGCACGCCAAGAAGTTCGTCGAGAGCCAGGGCGACGACGACCCGCAGACCCTCGACGTGCTGGAGAAGTGGGAGTCGGTCCTCACGCGCCTGGCCGACGACCCCATGAACCTCGTCCGCGAGCTCGACTGGGTGGCCAAGCTGGCGCTGCTGGAGCAGTACCGCGAGCGCGACGGCCTCGAGTGGGACCACGCGAAGCTGCACCTGATCGACCTGCAGTACCACGACGTGCGCCCCGAGCGAGGGCTCTACCACCGGCTGGTGGCCGGTGGCCGCATGGAGCGCCTCCTCGACGACGCCACGATCGAGGAGGCCGTCACCGAGCCGCCGCACGACACGCGCGCCTACTTCCGGGGCCGGTGCCTGCAGCGGTTCTCGTCCGACATCGCCGCCGCGTCGTGGGACTCGGTGATCTTCGACCTGCCGGGGCACGACTCGCTGCAGCGGGTGCCCACGATGGAGCCCCTCAAGGGCACCGCCGAACACGTCGACGGACTCTTCGGACGCGTCGAGTCCGCCGCAGAGCTCTTCAGGGCCATCACGGGCCGCTAGTGGATAGGGTGGAGACATGGCCGAGCAACAGCACAAGACGACCCGCAAGAGCGACGTCGACGAGGAGCAGGTCGAGACTCCCGCAGTCGACACCGAGCACAAGGAGAAGCTCGACGACGACGTCGACTCCATCCTCGACGAGATCGACGACGTCCTCGAGGAGAATGCGGAGGAGTTCGTGCGCAGCTTCGTCCAGAAGGGCGGGCAGTGATGCTCGATGGAGGCTTCCGCGCCGTCGGATCCTCCTCGTTCACCGAGTTCCTCGCCACGCAGGCTCCTGACCTGCTCCCGAACGCCGCCGTGGGCTCGGTCTCCGGGCTCGACGTGACGCACGGGACCACGATCGTCGCCGCCACGTTCGACGGGGGAGTCGTGATGGGCGGCGACCGCCGCGCCACGATGGGCAACGTCATCGCCCAGCGCGACATCCAGAAGGTCTTCCCGACCGACGAGTTCAGCTGCGTCGGCATCGCGGGCACCGCCGGCATCGCGGTGGAGATGACGCGGCTGTTCCAGGTCGAGCTCGAGCACTACGAGAAGATCGAGGGCACGACGCTCTCCACCGACGGCAAGGCCAACCGGCTCGCCACACTCATCCGCGGCAACCTCGGCATGGCCATGCAGGGGCTCGCGGTCGTGCCGCTGTTCGCGGCCTTCGACCTCCAGGCGCAGTGCGGCCGCATCTTCGCGTTCGACGTCACGGGCAACAAGAACGAGGAGCGCACCTTCCACTCGGTGGGCTCCGGCTCCACGTTCGCCCGCGGCTCGCTGAAGAAGCTCTACCGCACGGGCATGTCCGAGACCGACGCCGTCACCGCCGTGATCCAGGCGCTCTACGACGCGGCCGACGACGACACCGCCACCGGCGGACCCGACCTCACCCGACGGATCTTCCCGCTGGTCTCGGTCATCACCGCCGACGGCTACCGCGCGTGGGACGAGTCCAAGACCGCTGCCATCGCCGACGTCGTGATCGGCGGGCGCATGCAGTCGCCCGACGGCCCGTCCGCCCCGCTGACCTAGGAGCGCCATGACCACCCCCTTCTACGTCTCGCCCGAGCAGCTGATGAAGGACCGGGCGGACTTCGCCCGCAAGGGCATCGCCCGGGGCCGCAGCGTCGCGGTCGTCCGCTACGCCGACGGCATCGTCTTCGTCGCCGAGAACCCCTCGCGCGCGCTGCACAAGATCAGCGAGATCTACGACCGCATCGGCTTCGCCGCCGTGGGCCGCTACAACGAGTTCGAGAACCTGCGCATCGCCGGCGTGCGACTGGCCGACATGCGCGGCTACTCCTACGACCGCAGCGACGTCACGGGCCGCGGACTGGCCAACGCGTACGCGCAGACGCTGGGCACCATCTTCTCCAGCGGGGGAGAGAAGCCCTACGAGGTGGAGATCTTCGTCGCCGAGGTGGGCGCCACGCCCGCCGCCGACCAGATCTACCGGCTCACCTACGACGGATCGGTGGCCGACGTGCCCTCCTACGGCGTGATGGGCGGCCAGAGCGACAAGGTCGAGGAGCACCTCGGCGCGCACTACCAGCCCGACCTGCCGCTCGCGGAGGCGCTGCGGCTCGCGCTCACGGCCCTGGGCAACGACACCGAGCCCGCCCGCACGATCGCCCCGGACGACCTCGAGGTCGCGGTGCTCGACCGCACCCGCAGCCAGCCCCGCAAGTTCAAGCGGCTCGGCCAGGCACAGGTCGCCGAGCTCCTCGGCTGACGCTCGCACGGCTCCAGCCTGATCTCGATACACCCATCTCGCTCCGCTCGCCGGGCACTCGATCACCGGGACCGCCGGCGAGGAACGAGCGTGTGTATCGAGACCGTTCGTCGCCTTGCCGGCACGACCCCGGGCACTCGATCACCGGGACTGCCGGTGGTCGAGTGCCCGCGAGGAACGAGCGGGTGTATCGAGACCCGCTCGCCTCTCGGCTACGGCGCCGTGGGCGGCGTGATCCTCAGCAGGGCCTCCATGTTGCCGCGGAACGACTTCTGCACGCTGACGCCGGTGCCGTAGCCGACGCCGTCGTCCTCGGGGTTGCCCGAGCCGAGCGGCGTCGCCAGTCCGACGTCCGTGCCGTACAGGTCCGTCCGCGGCGCGCCGTTCTCGTCGACGACCCGCGTGCTGTACGGGGCGTTGCTCACCGACGGCACCACCGTGGAGGCGTCAGCGTCGCGGTAGAAGAGGCTGCTGCCCCGCACCTCGATGCCCGGGTACCAGCCCCGGTCGTCGGTGAACGACCGGACCGCGCGCTGCGAGCCGAACCGGTTGCACGCCTCGTTCGTGAAGTCCGGCTGCGTCGTGCACTCACGGAAGGCGTAGCTGCCGAACAGGTTGAACGCCGCGTTCGACGACTGCGGACGCGAGGGCAGGTTCTTCAGCGTGCTCGTGTCGTTGGCCGCGTTCGCCCCAGTCCTGCGGAGCGGGTCGAAGTGGCTGTCGACGATGAGCAGGCCGCCCTTGGCGCCCGTGCTGGGCAGGTCCGTGAGGTTGTTCAGCACGTGGTTGGCGTCGCCGTACGACGTGTCGCGGTACCAGACGAGGGCACCGGGCGCGTTGTACCGAATCTTCTCGACCTTCCAGGCGCCGTCCTCGCCGAGCTTCTGGTACGTCGTGTCGTAGGCGTACTTCAGGCCCTTGTCGAAGCCGTCGAGGTTGCGCCACTCCACCATGTAGTACTGCGCGTTGGACGTGGTGCCGCTGTCGATGACCCAGCCGGCACCGCGTGCCTCACCGGCCACCCACGAGTCGATCGTGGCGGTCCAGCCGTTGAGGCCGCTCTCGACGTCGTCGGTGAAGGTGGTGGCCCCGCCGCCGGTGACCGAGAAGTCGTCGGCGAACCAGCCGCGCTCGGTGAACGCCGCGTCGGTCGACTGCATCAGCCGGACCTGGATGGTGTCGCCCGCCCAGGCGCTGAGGTCGATGTAGTCGTGACGCCAGCCGTCGCTCGTCCCGGTGAGGCCGTACCTGCGGTTGCCGAAGGTGGCCAGGTTCCCGTTGGGATCCGGGTAGTCGTCGGGCGTGGTGACCTCCTCGCCGGCCTCGTCATAGACCTTCTGCGGGGTCCACGTCGCGCCGCCGTCGGTGGAGACCTCGACAAAGCCGAAGTCCCAGTCCTGCTCGATGACGTAGTTGTTCCACATCCAGAAGCGGGCGTCCGCGGCGTCGGGCACGTCGATCGTGCGCGACAGCGAGTTCATCGCCCAGTTCTGGTCGTTGTTGCCCCACCACATGTTGTCGCCGCTGTGCGGGGTGGCCCGCGTGACGATCTTGTCCGGCAGGTTGATCTTGATGCCGTCCTCGGAGCCCTTGGGCGTCCGGCTGGTCTGACCGACCTTGACCGTCCTGGCGCGGTCGCCGGGGTCGATCTCGAGGGGATCGGCCCAGCCGAGGATCCACTTGTCCCAGATGCCCATGTGGGTGGGCATCGACTGGAAGATCGGGCCCGAGTGCGAGCCGGAGGACATCAGGTCCCAGAAGTCCACGTCGGAGTCGCCGCCACTGGCGGTGTCGTACAGATCGGGCAGACCGAGGTCGTGGCCGTACTCGTGCGCGAACACGCCGACGCCGGAGTCCTCGGGCTGGACGATGTAGTTCGACAGCCGCAGGTTCGTGCCGGGCACCGGGGCGCCGCCGGCGACCGCCGACGAGTGCGCCCAGAGCGCGTACGGACCTTCGGCACCGCCACCGCCGGACTTGTCCTCGCCGGCGTGCACCAGGACCACGTGGTCGATCACGCCGTCGGGCTCGAGCAGGTTGCCGTCGCCGTCGGTGTCGCCCTGGTCCTCGGTGTCGTAGTCGGCCCAGGGGAAGTTCGGCTGCGCCTTCGCGAGCGCCGCCACCGCGTCGATGGGCAGCTGGCCGGCACCGAGCGGGTTGTCGGGGTGGCCCTGCATGTCCTGGACCGCGCCGTAGACCCAGTCGCCGTTCTCGTCCTGGTGGCAGACCGTGGCGCCGTAGTACGCCTCGGAGCGGTCCACGGTGACCCATGGCGTCGCCGCTCCGCCGACGGTGTACGCGCCCTTGGACATCTCCTCGTACATGTTCTTCATCGTGTAGCCGGAGATGTCGATGCCGCGGCGGCCGTCCGGGCCGCGCAGGTCGGTGCGCACCCGCTGGGTGATGCCCTTCTTCGAGTAGAGCATCGCGTTGTAGTGCGCGGGCGAGAAGTCCTTCACCCACATGGAGTTGTTGTCCTCGAGGTCGCTGTTCGCCGGGTTCGGGATCTGGTTGTGGGTGGGCCCGTTCTGCACGTTGCCCGGCACGCAGGTGTCCGAGCCGTAGCCGTCGGGCACGTAGCTGCCGGTGAAGTCGTCGTTCGCCTGCTCGTTGAACTCGACGAGGATCGTGAGGAGCTTCGCCTGCTGCGTGCTCTTGGCCTGCTTGAACCGCCGGTCCCGGACCTCCTTGGGACTGCGGCCCGTGCGCAGCGACTCCGCCTCGACGCGGGCCAGCTGACGCGCTGCCACCGGGTTGCCCTGGCTGTGCTTGCGGTCGACCTGCTTGGCCTTGATGAGGGCCTTCTGCTGCTTCTGGACCGACTGCTTCGACACGCGCTTGCCCTTGAGCTCCACCGCCCGGTCGGGGGTGGACGAGATCTCGGCACGCGGTGCGACGTAGTTGATGTAGCCCGGGGCGACGGCCGCCGCGCCACCGGACGGCGCCGGTGGGGGAGCGGCCGACACGGAGCTCGAGCTGAACGCCAGCCCGGACGCGGTCAACGCCAACGTGGTCGCGCCGACCAGCCAGAGGCCGGTCCTGCGCGGAGATCGATAAGTGGTCATGGTGCTCCTCAGAGAACCGGGCCGAAGTCCGGTGGTCCGTGCCCCCGTGGACGGACTCCTGACATCGTGCGCCTCTCGTGACCCGTTTGGGAAGAGCCAATGTGGCAGGCACCACACCGCGGCCGCCAGGATCGCGTGCACGTGCGGCGTGCGGGACTAGGCTGTCGGCATGGACCGGCGGATCTTCGGGATCGAGAACGAGTACGGCGTCACCTGCTCGTTCCACGGCCAGCGCCGCCTGTCTCCCGACGAGGTCGCGCGCTACCTGTTCCGGCGGGTCGTCTCCTGGGGGCGCAGCAGCAACGTGTTCCTGCGCAACGGCGCCCGGCTCTACCTCGACGTCGGCAGCCACCCCGAGTACGCGACGCCCGAGTGCGACGACATCGTCGACCTCGTCACGCACGACCGGGCGGGGGAGCGCATCCTCGAGGGCCTCATGCTCGACGCGCAGCAGCGCCTCGCCGAGGACGGCGTCGAGGGCGACATCTACCTGTTCAAGAACAACACCGACTCGGCCGGCAACTCCTACGGCTGCCACGAGAACTACCTCGTGAGCCGCGGCGGCGAGTTCAGCCGCCTGGCCGACGTCCTGATCCCGTTCCTCGTCTCGCGCCAGATCATCTGCGGCGCGGGCAAGGTCCAGCAGACGCCGCGCGGCACGGTCTTCAGCGTCAGCCAGCGCGCCGAGCACATCTGGGAGGGCGTCTCCAGCGCCACCACCCGGTCGCGGCCGATCATCAACACCCGCGACGAGCCACACGCCGACGCCGAGCGGTTCCGCCGGCTGCACGTGATCGTGGGCGACTCGAACATGAGCGAGACCACCACGATGCTCAAGGTGGCCACCACCGACCTCGTGCTGCGGATGATCGAGGGCGGCGTCACGATGCGCGACCTCACGCTGGAGAACCCGATCCGGGCGATCCGCGAGATCTCGCACGACATGACCGGACGACGCAAGGTGCAGCTGGCCAACGGCCGCGAGCTCTCGGCCCTGGAGATCCAGGCCGAGTACTTCGCCAAGGCCGCCGACTTCATCGACCGCAACGGCCTGCGCACCCCCACGATCGATCGCACGATGGACCTGTGGGAGCGCACGCTGAAGGCGGTGGAGAGCGAGGACCTCAGCCTCATCGAGCGCGAGATCGACTGGGTCATCAAGTACCGGCTCCTCGACCGCTACCGCACGCAGCGCGGGCTCTCGTGGGCCGATCCGCGCATCGCCCAGCTCGACCTGGCGTACCACGACATCCGCCGCGACCGGGGGCTGTTCTACCTGCTCGAGAGCAAGGGGTCGGTCGCGCGCGTCACGAAGGACCTCGACGTCTTCACCGCCAAGTCGGTCCCGCCGCAGACCACGCGGGCCCGCCTGCGCGGTGACTTCATCGCCAGGGCGCAGGAACGGCGTCGCGACTTCACCGTGGACTGGGTCCACCTGAAGCTCAACGACCAGGCCCAGCGCACCGTGCTGTGCAAGGACCCGTTCCGCTCCGAGGACGACCGCGTCCAGCGCCTCATCGACTCCATGTGACTCTCAGACGTTCCTTGGGATCGGCCGTTAGTGTGGCCACGGCATCGATCCCCAGGAGGAACCTCACCGTGCGTCGTACCGCTCTCGTGACCGCCATGGCCACCGCATCCTTCGTTCTCGCCGGCTGTGGCGGCGGCACCGACCTCGACGGGATCGAGGTCTCCAAGGGCAGCACGCCGAAGGTCACGGTCGAGCAGGACTACACCACCGAGAAGACCGAGTCCCGCGTCGTCTCCGAGGGTGGCGGCGACGAGGTGGCCGACGGCGACACGATCAAGATCAACTACGTCGCGGTCAACGGGCGCACGGGCAAGGAGTTCGACAACTCTTTCGAGAACGAGACCCCGATGACGCTCACCCTGAACGAGAAGACGGCGCTGCCGGGCTTCTACAAGGGGCTCGTGGGCCAGGACATCGGCTCGCGCGTCCTCGTCTCGGTGCCGGCCAAGGACGGCGTGTCCCTCCTGCAGAGCGCCGACTCGCTCGGCCTGGAGAAGGACGACACGATGGTGTTCCTCTTCGACCTGGTCTCCAAGGTGCCCACCGAGGCCAGCGGCAAGGCCATGAAGGCCCCCGCCTCGCTGCCGAAGCTGACGTACGACAAGGACAAGCGCCCGGCGAAGTTCGCCAAGACCAAGAAGACGCCCGCCGAGGTGAAGAAGTCCGACTCGGCCGTCCTGATCATGGGCGGCGGCGAGAAGGTCGCCAAGGGCGCCACGCTCAGCGTGCAGTACGTCGGCCAGCAGTACCCCGACGGCAAGGTCTTCGACCAGTCCTGGGCCACGGGCCCGCGCCAGATCTCGATCGCCGAGGGCTCGGCCATCCCGTGCTGGAGCGACCAGATCCCCGGCCACACGATCGGCAGCCGCGTCGTCGTCACCTGCTCGTCCGACGACGCGTACGGGAAGGACGCGAAGAAGAACGGCCAGCCCGACGGGCCGCTGATCTTCGTCGTGGACCTGCTCGACGCCAGCTAGTCTTTCGCTCATGGCCCAGCGGAAGACCGAACGGTTGATGAACCTCGTCTTCACCCTCTTGGCCACCAGCCAGTACCTGACGAAGGAACAGATCCGTTCCTCCATCGCGGAGTACCGCGAGGACAACGACGTGGCGTTCGAGCGCAAGTTCGAGCGCGACAAGCAGGAGCTGCGCGACCTCGGCCTCGAGATCGAGACGGGCACGTTCGACGCGCTCGGCGGCGTCACCGGCTACCGGCTGCTGCGCGCCGAGGTGGAGCTGCCCCAGATCGACCTCACCGTCGAGGAGGCCGCCGTGATCGGCCTGGCCGGCCAGCTGTGGGACCACGCCGGCATGGCCGCCGAGACCACCACGGCGCTGGCCAAGCTCAAGGCGATCGGCCACGACTTCGACCCGTCGGTCCTGCGGATGACCGAGGCGCGCTTGCGCGCCGAGGAGCCCGCGTTCGATGCCGTCTTCGACGCCACGGGCCGCCGGATGCCGATCGCGTTCGAGTACCGCCGCCCCGGCGGCGAGACCTCGGTGCGCCACCTCGAGCCGTGGAGCATGACCTCGTTCCGTGAGCACTGGTACGTGGGCGGCTTCGACCGCGACCGCCAGCGACCGCGCCTCTTCCGGCTGTCGCGGATCGTCGGGGCCGTGCTGCCCGACGGCGAGCCGGGGGAGTACGAGGTGCCCGACGACGTCGACCTGAAGAAGGTCGCACGCGCCCTCCACCCGCCCGAGCCCGACGCCACCGCCGTCCTGAGGGTCAGCGCCGGCCGGGCCCAGTCGCTGCGCCGTCACGCCGTGCGCGTCGACCGGCTCGACGACGCCACCGACGAGGTCGAGGTCGCCTACGCGGTGGTCGGCGACCTCGCCGACGAGATCGCGTCCTACGGCGCCGACGCGATCGTCGTGTCGCCGCCCGAGCTGCGCGACGCCGTCGTCACGAGACTGCGCACCGTCGCGGAGGTGCACGCGTGAACCCGTCGCTGAAGCAGGTCGTCCGGATGCTGGCGATGGTGCCGTACCTGCAGAGCAACCAGGGCATCCCGCTGGCCGACCTCGCCCGCGAGTTCAAGATCAAGCCCGCCCAGGCCCAGCGCGAGCTCGAGATCATGATGCTCACGGGCTGGGGCGAGTACCACGGCGAGCTGATCGACTTCGACGTCACGGCGCTGCAGGACGAGGGTGTCGTCTACATCCGCGACGCCGAGTTCATGGCGCGCCCGCTGCGGATCTCGCGCAGCGAGGCCGCCGCGCTGATGGTGGCCCTGCGCACGCTGCGCCAGTCCGCCGCGGGCGACCAGGCCGCCCTCATCGACTCGGCGCTGGCGAAGCTCGCTGAGGCCGCCGGGACCGAGGTCGACACCCCGGTGGACGTCCTGCTGCCCGAGGTCGACCCCGCCGTCCAGGCCGCGGTGGCCGAGGCGCTGGCCGGCAAGCGCCAGCTGCACATGGTCTACGCCAACGAGACCCGCGACGAGCAGACCGAGCGGGTGGTCGACCCGCACCGCGCCTTCACGCAGGACGGGCACCGCTACCTCTCCGCGTGGTGCCACAAGGTGGAGGCCGACCGGCTGTTCCGCGTGGACCGCATCGTCGCCGCCGCGGTGCTCGACGCGCCGGTCACCACCGACGCCGACGAGCGCACGCGGCTCGAGGACCTCTTCCCGCAGGGACCCCACACGCCCTCGGTGCTCGTCGAGATCGAGCCCGGCGCCGACTGGCTGCTCGGCCAGTACCGGATGGACGTCGTGGAGCAGCGGCCCGACGGCGCCGTGCGGGCGCGGCTGTTCGGCAGCGATCCGGCATGGCTGCGCCGCGTGGTGATGCGCGCGGGCGGGCGGATGCGGGTCGTGGAGCCGGGGAAGTTCTCCTCCGAGGTACGGGACGCCGCCCGCTCAGCACTGGCCGCGTACGATGGAGTCACTTCCGATCAAGGAGCCTGACATGCCCAATCTCGGTGCCACGGAGATCCTCATCATCCTGGGGATCGTGATTCTGCTGTTCGGCGGTCGCAAGCTTCCCGAACTCGCTCGCGGCTCAGGCCGCGCCCTGCGCATCTTCAAGTCCGAGATCCGCGAGAGCGAGCAGGAGGAGAAGCAGGCCGAGACTCCTCGCACGATCGACCCGGCCGCCACCGAACGCCGCGACGACCCCACGCGCTGACCCGGGTGGCCCTGGGATTCGGTCGGGCCGGACGTGAGTCCGCCCCCGGCGGCGAGATGCCGCTCTTCGACCACCTCGCCGAGCTGCGCTCCCGCCTGGTGAAGGCGTTGGCCGCCATCGTCGTCGGCGTCGGCGTCGCCTGGTACTTCTATCCCGAGATCCTCGACTGGCTGACCGCGCCGTACGAGCAGGTCCGTCCCACCCTCGAGGACGAGGGCATCGACACCGAGCTCGTCATCAGCGGGATCGGTGGCGCGTTCCAGTTCCAGCTCAAGACCAGCGTCATCGCCGGACTCGTGCTCTCCAGCCCCGTGTGGCTGTGGCAGCTGTGGGCCTTCGTCCTGCCGGCGCTGCACCGCCACGAGAAGCGTGCCGCGCTGCTGCTCACCGCCACGTGCCTGCCGCTGTTCCTCGGCGGCGCGTGGATCGGCTACTGGACCTTCCCGAAGGCGATCGAGCTGCTCGTCGGCTTCGCCCCCGAGGGCTGGACCAACCTGCTGAACGGGGCCGACTACCTCAGCTTCGCCACGCGCATGATCCTGCTGTTCGGCATCGGCGCGCAGATCCCCGTGGTGGTCGTGATCCTCAACCGCATCGGTGCCGTGAGCGGTGCGCAGCTGATCCGGGCGCGCCCCTGGATCATCATCGGCATCTTCGTGTTCGCGGCGATCGCCACGCCCACCGTGGATCCCGTGACGTTCCTGTTCCTCGCCATCCCGATGAGCGTCCTGTACTTCATCTCGGAGATCATCGCGCGCGTCACCGACCGTCGGCGCGGTCGTTCGGACGAGCAGGTCGACGACGAAGAGGCGTCGACACTCGACGCTCCCCGAGGCCTCGACGACTGATCCTCCGTAGGCTGGGGACATGTCCACCCCGGCCGAGCAGTACGCCCGATTCCGCAAGGACCAGAAGCACCCGCACGTCGCAGCCTTCCGGGACCTCTACCCGTTCGGGCTCGACGACTTCCAGGTGCGTGCCTGCGAGGCCCTCGAGGACGGCCACGGCGTGCTCGTGGCGGCGCCCACCGGCTCGGGCAAGACGCTGGTCGGCGAGTTCGCCGTCCACCTGTCGCTGGCCACGGGGCGCAAGTGCTTCTACACCACCCCGATCAAGGCCCTCTCGAACCAGAAGTTCAGCGACTTCGCCGACCGGTACGGCGCCGAGAACGTGGGCCTGCTGACCGGCGACAACACGATCAACGGTGAGGCGCCCATCGTCGTCATGACGACCGAGGTGCTGCGCAACATGATCTACGCCGGCTCCTCGACGCTGACCAACCTCGGCCACGTCGTCATGGACGAGGTCCACTACCTCGCCGACCGGTTCCGCGGCGCGGTGTGGGAGGAGGTCATCATCGGCCTGCCCCCGTCGGTCTCGATCGTGTCGCTGTCGGCCACCGTCTCCAACGTCGAGGAGTTCGGCGCCTGGCTGCACGAGGTGCGCGGCGAGACGGTGACGATCGTGGAGGAGAAGCGGCCCGTGCCCCTGCACCAGCACGTGCTGGTGGGCCGCAAGATGTTCGACCTGTTCGAGCCGAACTCCACCGAGGTCAACCACACCCTCGAGCAGATGGCCCGCGACGACGCGCAGTGGAACCGCGCGTTCGCCAAGAACCGCTCGCGCCGCCCGCAGAAGGGCGGTCGCCGCCCGCGCAGCCGCCACCGCACGCCCGACCGCATCGACATCGTCCTCAAGCTGGAGTCCGAGGGCCTGCTGCCGGCGATCGTCTTCATCTTCAGCCGTGCCGGCTGCGCCACGGCGGTCGAGCAGTGCCTGGCCGCGCGCCTCATCCTCACGTCCCAGGAGGAGCGCGAGGCGATCCACGAGCACGTCGACGCGGCCTGCGCGCACCTGCCCGAGGACGACCTCGCCGTCCTGGGGTTCCACGAGTTCCGCGAGGGCATCGGACGCGGCATCGCCGCGCACCACGCCGGCATGCTGCCGACGTTCAAGGAGTGCGTGGAGGACCTGTTCAGCGCCGGCCTCGTGAAGGTCGTGTTCGCCACCGAGACGCTCGCGCTGGGCATCAACATGCCCGCACGCTCCGTGGTGATCGACCGGCTCACGAAGTGGAACGGCGAGAACCACGTCGACGTCACGCCGGGGGAGTACACCCAGCTCACCGGACGGGCCGGACGCCGCGGCATCGACGTCGAGGGCCACGGCGTGGTGCTGTGGCAGCCCGGCCTGGACGCGCGCCACGTGGCCGGCCTCGCCTCGACGCGCACGTATCCGCTCAATTCCTCGTTCCGCCCGTCGTACAACATGGCGGTCAACCTCGTGCACCAGGTCGGTCGCGGCCGGGCCCGTGAGCTGCTCGAGATGTCGTTCGCCCAGTTCCAGGCCGACCGCGCCGTCGTCGGTCTCGCCCGCAAGGTGCGCAAGGCCGACGAGGCGATCGAGGGCTACCGCGAGTCCGTCAGCTGCGAGCGCGGCGACTTCATGGAGTACATGGGCATCCGTCGCCGCATCGGCGAGCTGGAGTCCGCCGGGTCGAAGTCGCGCCGCGCCGCCAAGCGCGAGGAGGCGATGGAGTCCCTCACGCGGCTCAAGCGGGGCGACGTCATCAACGTCCCGGCCGGCAAGTTCTCCGGGCTGGCCGTGGTGCTCGATCCCGACACCGGCAACCGCGAGGGCCCGCGCCCGATGGTGCTGACCGCCAACCGCCACGCGCGCCGACTGGCGGTCGTGGACTTCCCCACTCCGGTCGACCCGCTCATGCAGATGCGGATCCCGAAGTCGTTCAACCCGCGCGACGCCCAGTCGCGGCGCGACCTCGCGTCGTCCCTGCGCAACCGCGCGGGGCACCTGGCCGAGTACCCCGTGGCGTACCGCGAGGGACCGACCGCGGAGGACCCGCGGATCGCCGAGCTGCGGCGCGAGCTGCGCGACCACCCCTGTCACGCGTGCCCCGACCGCGAGGCACACGCCCGCTGGGCGGAGCGCGCGCTCAAGCTCGATCGCGAGACCGACAGCATGCGCCGCCGCGTGGAGCAGCGGACGAACAGCGTCGCGCGCCAGTTCGACCGCGTGTGCGAGGTGCTGGACTCGCTCGGCTACCTGAACGGCGACGATGTCACGCCCGAGGGCCGGCGCCTGCAGCGCATCTACGGCGAGTCCGACCTCGTGGTCAGCGAGTCGCTGCGCCACGACGTGTGGGGCGCCCTGTCGCCCGCCGAGTTCGCCGCGGTCGCGAGCGGGCTCACGTACGCGGCGCGCAACTCCGACGAGGCACCGCCGCCGCGCTTCCCGACGAAGGCCGTGGCCCAGGCCGCCGAGTCGATGGGGCTGCTGTGGCTCCAGCTCGACCAGCTCGAGCGCGAGCACCGGCTGTCGTTCCTGCGCCGGCCCGACTTCGGGTTCGCGTACGCGGTCTGGATGTGGTGCGAGGGCACCAGCCTCGATCTCGTGCTGGGCTCGGCCGAGATGGCCGCGGGCGACTTCGTGCGCGCGATGAAGCAGCTCATCGACACCGTGGCCCAGATCGCCGACGCGGCCGGCCCGGGACCGCTGCGCGACACCGCGCGGTCGGCGCTCGACGAGCTCCGTACCGGCGTGGTGGCCTACTCGAGCGTCACGTCCTGACGGACGCGAGCAGCCGGTCGACGGGGCCGGCCACGTTCCACTGCTCGCCGAAGGCACGCAGGGCGGCCTCGTCGATCACGCCGGTCACGGGATCGTCCAGGTCGAGGTCGGGGCGCACCGTGACCACCCGGACCGCCGCGTCGATGTAGTCCGAGCTGTCCAGGAGCGACTGGCGGATCCGTGGGCGCAGGGAGGACGACGGATCCGCGGCGGCGGCCCGGATGCCGTCGAGGTCCGCGTACTCGTTCAGCAGCGCCGCGGCGGTCTTGTCGCCGATGCCCTTGACGCCGGGCAGCCCGTCGGAGGCGTCACCGCGCATCACCGCGAAGTCGACGTACTGCTGGGGCTCGACGCCGTACTTCTCGCGGACCCACGCGGCGTTCACGACGTCGTGCTTGCCGACACCTCGCGCCGTGTAGAGGACGCGGACGTCGCGGGCGTCGTCGACGAGCTGGAACAGGTCGCGGTCGCCGGTGACCACGTCGATCCCGGTCTCCCAGCGGTTCACGAGGGTGCCGATCACGTCGTCGGCCTCGGCCTCTGGCGCACCGACCACCGTGGCGCCGGCCAGCGTGAGCGCCTCGGCGATGAGCGGGACCTGGTGCGCCAACAGGTCGGGCGTCTCCTCGATGCCAGCCTCCGGGTCGGCGACGCGGTGGGTCTTGTACGTGTCGAGCAGCTCGACGCGCCACGCCGGCCGCCAGTCGTCGTCCCACGCGGCCACGACGGCCTCCGGCTCGTACCGGTCCTGCAGCGTGGCGAGAATGTCGAGCATCCCGCGCACGGCGTTCACGGGCCGCCCGTCGGCGGCCCTGATCGAATCGGGCACGCCGTAGAAGGCGCGGAAGTAGAGGCTGGCCGTGTCGAGGAGGAGCAGTCGCGAGGACATGGCGTCATGATGGCACGCCCGACGGACACCGCTGCGAACGTGCGTCGTCCCCGCCACCGGGACCGGTGACGGGGACGACACGTGGTGATCAGCGCTGAGCGAGGGTGCCGGGCACCTTTCCGCGGACCTTGGCCTGACCCTGCTTGGCCGCCTTGCGGCTGCCGTCGGGGTAGAGACCGGCCTTGGAGAGTCCGAGCGTCGCCACCGCGAAGGCCGCGGCGTCGCCCATCTCGTTCAACGCGTTGACGTTGACGTTCGTCATGTCGTCACACGCCTGGTGGTAGCACTTGTCGTACGCCACGCCGGCGGTGCCGCCGTAGAGCGCGACCTGCTCGGGCGTCTTGACCCCTTCAGCACCGGTGAACAGGCCACCGGCCGGGATGCCGACCGCGATGAACGGGCCGTAGTCCGACCGTCCGTCGAAGGCGGTGGGCTCGCTGGCCAGACCCTTGCTGTCGAAGTAGTCCGTGAAGACCTTCTCGATCTCACCGGACCCGGCCGGGCCGGGATCCGAGTCGGACCCATCGCCGTCGTACACGAACCGCGCGTAGTTCGGCGAGCCGATCATGTCGAAGTTCAGGTTGGCGTAGATCCGCGACAGCTCGTCCTCGGGGAGGTTGGCGACGTAGTGCTCCGCGCCGAGCAGGCTCAGTTCTTCCGCACCCCAGAAGGCGAAGCGAACAGGACGCTGGAGTCCCTTGTAGACGCCGGTGCTGCTCAGCTGCTTGGCGATCTCGAGGGTCGTGGCTGAGCCGGAGCCGTTGTCGTTGATGCCCGGCCCCTCGGCCACGCTGTCGATGTGTGCACCGACGACGACGACCTGGTCCGGGTTCTTGATCTTCTTCAGCACCGACTGCGGCACGTCCGCGATCACGTTGTAGGTGCTCCGCTCGAGGTCGGACTCGACGTCGGTGGTCAGCGTGCCCGTGGGGGTGCCGGCCGCGACGAACTCCGCGCCCTGCTCGAAGCTGAGGCCCGACACGGGGACGGTCTTCGGCGTGCCGAGGGTGCCGGCGACCACGTCGGTCCGGCCCGGCTGGCCCTCGTTGAAGACGAGCACCGCGTCGTAGCCCGCGGCCACGGCGTTGTCGACCTTCACGGCGAAGTCGCACGTGCCGCGCTGGACGAGCGCGATCGCGTCCTCGGCCGGAGCCGGATCGAAGTCGGCCGCCTCACAGCCCGAGTTGCTGCTCCCCGCCTCGGGGCCCGGTGGGATCTGGACGTCGTTGGTCGGGATGATCGGTCCGGTCACGCTGCCGCTCGAGGAGTACGTGAACACGGAGGTCTCGATCGACTCCCCGCCCACGGTGAGCGTCGCGGGAGTGAGCTCCTGGAAGAACGGGAACGTGAACTCCTGGACCGTGACGTCGTAGCCGGCCTTCTTCAGCTCGCGCGCCACGTAGGCGGCCGAGGCGTCGTAGCCGGGGAGGCCGGACGCCCGGTTCCCGCCGTTCGCGTTCGCGATGGCCTGGAACTGGCGGAGGTGCTTCAGAATGCCGTTGACGGTGACCGCCTTGGTCAGCTTGGTGGCCTGACCTTGGGGTGCCGTCGGGCCGGACTTGGCCACTGCGGGTGACGCGGTGACGAGTCCTGCCGTGAGGATGGCCGCGGATGCGGCGATGACTGCCTTCTTCATGGATCCCCCGATCCTTAAGGGTGTGGAGCAGATAGGCCCTACGTTCACACAGGATCGTCGGGAGCGCTAGGTAACCTCGTGCTGTGACTGAACGCCTCGACCGCGCCCGCCTGCTCGCCGGACACCAGGGCATCGACGCCCTCCTCGTGACCCCGGGGGCCGACCTGCGTTACCTGACCGGCTATGCCGCCAAGCCCCTGGAACGTCTGACCTGCCTCGTGGTGACCCAGCTGGGCTCCCACCTCGTGGTGCCCGGCCTCGAGCGCGCGGCCGCCGAGGCCGCGGGCGTGAGCATGCCGATCGTCACCTGGTCCGAGACCGACGACCCGTACGCGCTCGTGGCCGAGCTGCTCGGGTCGCCCGACGTGGTGGCGGTCGACGACCAGATGTGGGCCTCGCGCGTGTTCGCCCTCCAGGAGGCGCTGCCCGAGTCCGGGTTCGTGCTCGGCGGCGAGCTGGTGTCCGCGCTGCGCACCGTCAAGGAGCCCGCGGAGGTCGACGCGCTGCGCGAGGCCGGTGCCGCGATCGACCGCGTCCATTCCCGCATGGGGGAGTGGCTGCGTCCCGGCCGCACCGAGCGCGAGGTCGGGGCCGACATCGCGCGCGCCATCGTCGAGGAGGGTCACGAGCAGGTCGACTTCGTGATCGTCGGCTCGGGCCCGAACGGCGCGTCGCCCCACCACGAGGTCTCCGACCGGGTCATCGGGGCGGGCGAGCCGGTGGTGGTCGACATCGGTGGCACCACCGCCGCCGGCTACTGCTCGGACTCCACCCGCAACTACGTCGCCGGCGGCGAGCCCGACCCGGGCTACATCGCGATGCTCGCGGTGCTCCAGCGCGCCCAGCAGGTCCAGCGCGAGTACGCGCGTCCGGGCGTCACCGCCGAGTCCGTCGACGCCGTCGGTCGCCAGGTCATCGCGGACGCGGGCTACGGCCACCTGTTCATCCACCGCACCGGCCACGGCATCGGCCAGGAGACCCACGAGGAGCCCTACATCGTCGAGGGGAACACCCTCGAGCTCGAGCCCGGGATGGCGTTCTCCATCGAGCCGGGGATCTACGTCGAGGGCCAGTGGGGTGCCCGCATCGAGGACATCGTGGTCTGCACCGAGGACGGCATCGAGGTCCTCAACGACACTTCGCGCGATCTCGTCCGGCTGTGAGACGGCTCCTCGCGGCCGCCCTCCTCGGCGTCGCGTCGGCGGCGGCCTTCGAGCCGCTCGCGCTCCCGGGCCTGATGGTGGTCACCGTCGCCGGGTACCTGTACCTCGTGCGCACGCTGCGCGACGACTCGGTGGGCCGGGTGCTGGCGGTCGGGTTCGTGTTCGGCCTGGCGTTCATGGGGCCGCTGATCTGGTGGATGAACGCCGTGGACCCGTGGGCCTGGGTGACCCTCGTGGCGATCGAGGCGCTCTTCCTGGCCCTGATCACGTGGGTCTTGCGTGTGGCCGTCTGGGCGCCGTACTGGCCCGTCTGGGCGGCGGCGGTGTGGACCGCGGGCGAGCAGGTCCGCGGCGCGTTCCCGCTGAGCGGGTTCCCGTGGGGGCGCCTCGCGCACACCGCCATCGACACGCCGCTCGAGGGCTGGGTGCGGCTCGTCGCCCTGCCCGCCACGTCGTGGCTGATGGCCCTGCTGGCCGGACTGCTCGTGGTCGCTGTCACCGAGCGACGCGCCCTCGTGCTGGTGGCCGCGATCGCGATCCCGGCCATCGGCGCGGTGCTGCCCATCGGCATCGCCGACGGGGGAGAGACCAAGACCTTGGCGGTCGTCCAGGGCAACACCCCGGGGCCCTTCCTGCAGTGGCCCCGCGCGGCGATCTTCCGCCTCCAGGTGGCCGAGACCGAGCGGATCGACCAGCCGGTCGACGTGGTCATCTGGCCGGAGAACGGGTCCGACCTCGACGTCCGCTCCAACGAGTACGCCCGCGAGGAGGTCATCGCGCTGTCGCGGCGGCTCGGCGCGCCGATCCTGGTGGGCGCGATCCTCGACGGGCCCACCGACGACACCGCCTACAACGCGTCGGTCCTGGTCGACGAGAACGGCCCGAGGGACGACCTGTACCTGAAGCAGTACCCGGTGCCGTACGGCGAGTACGTGCCGTTCCGCGCCCAGCTGGGCTCGCTCGTGCCGCGGTTCGACCGCGACATCCCGCGCGACATCGTGGCCGGCGACGAGGCGGGCGCGATGACGCTCGACGGCCTCACGATCGGCCTGACGATCTGCTGGGACATCGCCTACGACGGCGCGGTGCACGGCGCCGTCGACCTCGGCGCCGAGGTGCTGGCCGTGCAGACCAGCAACGCCAGCTTCATGGACTTCGGGCGCGGCGTGCAGCCGCAGCAGCAGTGGGCGATCTCCCGCCTGCGCGCGATCGAGACGGGACGCTGGGTGACCGTCGCGTCCACCAACGGCATCTCGGGGATCGTCGATCCTCACGGCCGCGTGGAGGGCAGGGCGCCGGTCAAGGAGCCCGCCACCGTGGTCGCCGAGGTGCAGGCCGCGCACGGCACGACGCCCGCCACGCGCTGGGGATCTGGATGGACCATGGTGATCTACGTCATGTCCGTGGCAGGATGGGCCCACGGTAAATGGAAGTTACGAACGGAGCGGCCGTGAAGACGCTGGTCATCATCCCGACCTACAACGAGGCGGACAACGTCGGCTGGATCACCGACCGGGTCCTGGAGCAGCAGCCCGAGGTCGAGATCCTGGTCGCCGACGACAACTCGCCCGACGGCACCGGTGAGATCGCCGACAAGCTGGCCGAGGCCGACCCCCGCGTGCACGTCCTGCACCGGCAGGGCAAGGAGGGCCTCGGCGCCGCCTACCGTGCCGGGTTCGCGTGGGGCCTCGAGCGTGATTACGACGTCCTCGTGGAGATGGACGCCGACGGCTCCCACCGTCCCGAGGACCTCGGCAAGCTGCTCGACTCCGCGCGCGCCGGTGCGCCGCTCACACTCGGCTCGCGCTGGGTGCCCGGCGGCTCGGTGGTGAACTGGCCCAAGCGTCGCGAGGCGCTCTCGCGCGGGGCGTCGCTGTACGCCCGGCTGATGCTCGACCTCGGCGTCAGGGACGCCACCGCCGGCTTCCGGGCCTTCCGCCGCGAGACGCTCGAAGCGATCGACCTCGACGCCGTGGAGTCGCAGGGCTACTGCTTCCAGATCGACATGACCCGTCAGACGCGCCTCGCCGGGCTCGAGGTCGCCGAGGTGCCCATCACCTTCGTCGAGCGGGTGCACGGTCAGTCGAAGATGAGCCTCGACATCGTGAAAGAGGCCCTCACACGGGTCACCGTGTGGGGCCTCCAGCGGATGAATCCGTTCAGGCGCTGACGGACTTCTTCCGCGACTTGCTCTTGCGGTGCAGGTGCGGCGGGCCGATCTCGCCACCGCGCAGCATCTCCAGCCGCTCGGTGAGGATCTCCTCCAGCTCTTCCTCCGAACGCCGCTCGAGGAGCATGTCCCAGTGCGTGCGCACGGGCTTCTCCTCCTTGCGGTCCGGCTCGGCGCCGCCGACGCGACGTCCCATCTGGCCGGTCTTCGGGTCTTCCCACTCGGCCGGAACCTCGGCCTCTTCCGACATCGTCACCGTGAACGTGTGGCCGTCGGCGCACACGTATTCGATCTGCTGCCGCGGTGCCATCTCGACTCCGCGCTCGTCCTCGAAGCTCTGGGCTCCCAGCCGCGCTCCGCGCAGGGCTCGTTCTGCCATGGTCGGTCCCCCTTCAGGTGGTGTCCGTCCATTCCAACGTACGCCAGATCCGTGAGATTCCCCTGAGAGCGACGTTTCGCCCCGTCAGCGCGTGAGGCTCCTCGCACGGTCCTCGATGTGTGCGGGCACCCGCAGCAGCAGGAGGAGACCCAGGGCCAGGATGATCATGATGCCGAAGATGCCCCAGCGATCCGTCGTGGTGCCCAGCAGGAGGTTGCCGGCCCAGATCGTCAGGGCGAACGCCAGCGGAGCCATGAATGACACGGCGCGGCCGGTCATCGCGTAGAGCCCGAAGTTCTGGCCCTCGCGGCCCGGCACGGTGATGCGGGTGAGGTAGGTGCGCGAGGCCGACTGGGCCGGCCCGACGAACAGGCACAGGCCGAGACCGAAGATCCAGAACATCCGGGGGCCCTCGACGAAGAGCAGCACGACACCGCACACGAGCATCGAGACGAGCGAGAACACGATCACCGCGCGTGGCCCGATCCGGTCGTCGTAGCGGCCCGCGAGCAGCGCGCCGGCGGCGGAGATCACGTTGGCGGCGACGCCGAAGAGGATCACGTCGTCCTTCGTGATCCCGTAGACCGACACCGCGAGCACGGCACCGTAGGCGAACACCCCGGCCAGCCCGTCGCGGAAGAAGGCGCTCGCGATGAGGAACTTCAGGGTGTCGCGGTCGTCGCGCCACATCGTGGTCACGTCGTTCCAGATCCCGCGGTACGAGTCGACGATGCCCACCTTGGCGGAGTCCTCGTTCGCGGTGGCGGGCAGCTCGGGGACCTTGAGGAACAGCGGGATGGCGAAGACCAGGAACCACACGGCAGCGACGAGGGCGATGACGCGGATGTTGAGCCCGTTCTCCGACGAGACGCCGAAGATTCCGCGGGTGTCGCCGTCGCCGGTGACGAAGCCGAAGTAGCAGATCAGCAGCAGTACGATGCCGCCGAAGTACCCCATGGCCCAACCGAAGCCGGAGACCCGCCCGACGTCGTCCGGCGTGGAGACCTGGCGCATCATCGCGAAGTAGGGGACCTGGGTGAGCTCGAAGATGACCGAGCCCGCGGCCATGAGCGTGAGGCCGAGCCACAGGAAGTGCCAGTCGTTCTCGACGAAGAACAGCGACGCCGTGATGAGGACGACCGCGAGGGTGAGCCAGAAGAGGCTCTTCTTGCGCGCGCCACCGGCGTCGGTCCGTCGGCCGAGGGCGGGCGCGATCACCGCGATCAGCACGGCCCCGGCGGCGCTCGAGAGTCCGAGCCAGGTGGCTGCGCGGAAGGGACCGGGGACGTCGTCGCCGACGCCGTCGACGAGGTAGACCGAGAAGATGAAGGTGACGATCACGGCGTTGAACGCCGCCGAGCCCCAGTCCCAGAGGCCCCAGGCGACCACGCGCCCCCGGTCACGCCGGGTGGCCACGATCTCGTCGCTCATGCGGGCTCCTTCCACTGGCCGCGCTCCTGCAGCACCTGCCGGAGCAGGTCGGTGCGGTCGGTCATGATCCCGTCGACCCCGAGGTCGGCGAGCCGGTGCATCTCGGCGGGCTCGTCGACCGTCCAGACATGGACGAACTTGCCGGCGCGGTGGGCCCGGCGCAGGAACCTGGGTGTCATCACGCGGGCGCGCCCGTGGCGGACCGGCACCTGGAAGATCAGGGGCGCCGCCGGGACGCGCCCGGTGAGCACCATCTGCGCGACCTCGCGAGAGGACGCCGAGGTGACGACCCGGGGGAGTCGGGCCCGCATCCGCACGAGGCGCGCGTGGGAGAACGACGCGAGGCAGATCCGGTCGAGGATCTCGAGCCGCTCGACCAGGTCGGTGGTGGCGTCCACGGCGTCGTCGGCCTTGACGTCGATGTTCCAGCGGGCCTCGGGAAGCGCCTCGACGAGGGTCTGCAGCCGCACGATCGGCTCGCGGTCGCCGAGCAGCGCCTCGTCGATCTCGGCCGACGTCAGGTCGGCGATCGCGGTGTCCCGGCCGAGCAGCCGGTCCAGCTTCGCGTCGTGGCACGCGTACACGACACCGTCGCGGCTGCAGCGCACGTCGGTCTCCATGTAGCGGTAGCCGAGGTCGTAGGCATGGGTGAACGCGGCGAGCGAGTTCTCGATCCCGAGGTTCTCCTCGACGGTGGCGCCCCCACGGTGCGCGAAGGCGATCGGCGGGGCCGGCTCGAGGTACGGCGGTGTCCTCACGCGACCAACCTAGGGCACCTGTGAGGGCGGAGGAGGCAGGTGCGCGGAACGCGTCAGATGTCGCGGAAGGTCTCGATCTCGGCGCCGAGCGCGTTGAGCCGCAGCGCCAGGTCCTCGTAGCCGCGGTTGATGACGTAGACGCTGCGCAGCACCGACGTGCCCTTGGCCGCGAGCATCGCGATGAGGATGACCACCGCGGGTCGCAGCGCGGGCGGGCACACCAGCTCGGCACCGCTCCAGTGCGTGGGGCCGTCGATCAGCACGCGGTGCGGATCGAGCAGCTTGACCTTGCCGCCGAGCTTGTTCAGCTCGGTCAGGTAGATCGCGCGGTTCTCGTAGACCCAGTCGTGCAGCATCGTCTGGCCCTCGGCGGTCGCCGCGATGACGGCGAAGAAGGGCAGGTTGTCGATGTTGAGGCCGGGGAACGGCATCGGGTGGATCTTGTCGATCGGGGCCCGCAGCGTGGACGGGTAGGTGGTGATGTCGACGAGCCGCGTCTGGCCGTTCTCGGCGAGGTACTCGGCGGAGCGGTCGTAGGCGAAGCCCATCTCCTCGAGCAGCGCGAGCTCGATCTCCATGAACTCGATCGGCACGCGCCGCACGGTGATCTCCGAGCCGGTGACGATTGCCGCGGTGATCAGGCTCATCGCCTCGATCGGGTCCTCGCTGGGGGCGTACTCGACGTCGCCGCGGATGTCGCGCTTGCCCGTGACGCGCAGCGTGGTGGTGCCGATGCCCTCGATCTGGACGCCGAGCCGCTCCAGGAAGAAGCACAGGTCCTGGACCATGTAGTTCGGGCTCGCGTTGCGGATCACGGTGGTGCCCTCGTAGCGCGCCGCGGCCAGCAGGGCGTTCTCGGTGACGGTGTCGCCGCGCTCGGTGAGCACGATCGGGCGCTCGGGGGAGACGCCGCGGGCGGCCGAGGCGTGGTAGCTGCCCTCGGTGGCCAGGACCTTGAGACCGAACGGCCGCAGCGCGGTCATGTGCGGCTCGACGGTGCGGGTGCCGAGGTCGCAGCCGCCCGCGTAGGGCAGCTCGAACTCGTCGACCCGGTGCATCAGCGGGCCGAGGAACATGATGATGCTGCGGGTGCGCCGGGCCGCGTCGGCGTCCATCCGGGCGAGGTCGAGGCGCTCGGGGACGACGAGCTGGAGGTCGTTCTGCTCGTTGAGCCACGTGGTGCGGACGCCGATCGACTCCAGCACCTCGAGCAGGCGGTTGACCTCCTCGATGCGGGCGACCTTGCGCAGCACGGTGGTGCCGGTGTTCAGCAGGGCCGCGCACAGCAGCGCGACGCCGGCGTTCTTGCTCGACTTGACGTCGATGCTGCCCGAGAGCGTGGTGCCGCCCTTGACGCGCAGGTGGCTCGGGCCGGCGACCGGCGCGACGCTCACGAGCTCGGAGTCCAGGGCCGATCCGATGCGGGCCAAGGTGTCCAGCGTGAGGTTCTGCTGGCCCTTCTCGATGCGGTTGATGGCACTCTGGCTGGTCTTCAGCTCGGTGGCCAGCTGTGCCTGGGTGAGGCCGGAGTGCTGGCGCGCGTCGCGGATCAGGGTGCCGATCCGGGCGAGGTAGGAGTCGCTCTGGGTCATATGCTCCAGCGTATATCAGTTGTGAGATAAAGCCAGTCTGGCCATGGTGAGTGTCGACACGGTGTGAGTGTCGACACCGCGCCGATCAGCGCGCCAGGGCCCCATCCTGGGGGAGCCGCTGGAGGTCGGCGACGCCGCCGTGGCCCTCCACGTGGGTCCAGTAGATCCCGTACGCGACCTCGGAGATCGTGCAGTCGTGGATCGGGAAGGCGGTGCGGGGCGCCACCGCGCGCAGGAACTCCACGGTCTCACTGACCTTCGCCCACGGCGCCGACAGCGGGAGCGCGAGGATGTCGACGCCGCTCGGCCGGTACTCGTACGTGTCGCCCGGATGGAACAGCGTCGGCTCGCCCTCGGCCGTGACGAGGACGCCGACGTTCCCGACCCGGGGGAGCGCGGGCAGGATCTCGGCGTGACGCGAGCCCACTCCGGTGAGGGTGAGCCCGCCGACCTCGAAGGACGCGTCGGCGCCCGTGGGCTCGAAGCCGTCCAGCTCGGCGGCCGTCTCCGGCTCCGCCAGCAGCCTCGCCCGCGGGTTCGCCGCGACGAGATCGCCGATCCGGTCGCGGTCGACGTGGTCGGCGTGCTGGTGCGTGACGACGACGGCATCGAGGTCCGTCAGCGCGAAGGTGGCCGGGACGCTGAAGGCGCCCGGGTCGATGAGGATGCGGGTCCCGGCGGCCTCGACGAGGACGGCGGCGTGCCCGAAACGGGTGACGTCCATGTTCGTCATCGTGCCACGATGGGCGCATGGACGACCGCGAGATCCTGACCTGGCACACCTACGGCACGGCGGTCCGCGAGCTGGCGCAGTCGGTGGCCGACTCCGGCTTCGCGCCCGACATCGTCCTGGGCATCGCCCGCGGCGGGCTGATCCCGGCCGGGTCCGTGGCCTACGCGCTGGACTGCAAGAACCTGTTCACGATGAACGTCGAGTTCTACACCGGAGTCGGCACCACGCGCGACGAGCCCACGCTGCTGCCGCCCTTCCTCGACCTCGCCGAGCTGAACGACCTGTCGGTGCTGGTCGTCGACGACGTGGCGGACAGCGGGAAGACCCTCGAGCTCGTGGCGCGTGTCTGCTCGGAGCACGCGGGGG
This sequence comes from Aeromicrobium sp. JP4, assembly GCF_054957925.1. Lineage (NCBI taxonomy): Bacteria > Bacillati > Actinomycetota > Actinomycetes > Propionibacteriales > Nocardioidaceae > Aeromicrobium > Aeromicrobium sp. JP4. The sequence continues at coordinate 458,820 of NZ_CM143290.1, read as the reverse complement.
AGGTGCGCTCCGCCGTCATCTACGAGAAGCCGCGCACGATCCTCGCGCCCGACTACGCCTGGCGACGCACCGACAAGTGGATCAACTTCCCTTGGTCGAGCGAGCCCGTCATCACGTCGCGCACCGGCGTGCTGGACGCCTGAGTCCCCGATGAGCCTCGACCGCGTCGCCGGGACCATGCGCGACGTCGCCACGCGGATGGCCGTCCCCGGCCTCACCTGGGCCACGATCTCCGGCCCGCGCCAGACCGTCCAGATCGGGTCCGCGGGACCGCTCGGCCACGACACGATCTTCCGCATCGCCTCGATCACGAAGCCGATCGTCGGCGTGCTGGCCCTGCGGCTCGTGGACGAGGGCGTCTTCGCCCTCGACGACGCGATCGACGCCTGGCTGCCGGAGTTCGCGGACCGTCGCGTCCTGCGGGAGCGCGGAGGGGCCCTCACCGACACCGTGCCGGCCGCTCGGCCGACCACCGTGCGAGACGTCCTGGCGATGGGATCCGGGCTCGGCTGGGACATGAAGGCGGCGCCGGACGACCCCCTCGCGCGGGAGTTCGACGCGCGCGAGCTCGGTTCGGGCTGGGAGCCTCCCGTGGTGCGCCCGGACCGCTGGGCCGAGCTGGCGGGCGCGCTGCCGATGGCGCACCAGCCGGGGGAGGGCTGGATGTATCAGTACTCCTACGACGTCCTCACGGTGCTCATCGAGAGGGCCACCCGGCGGCGGCTCGATCTCCTGCTGCGGGACAAGGTCTTCGCGCCCCTCGACATGGACCACACGGGCTACGCGGTGCCGATGAACGACGTCGACCTGGTGCCGTCTGCCTGGTTCCCGAACCGGCGGGGCGACTTCGTGGAGGTGGCTCCCACGGGCGACCCGAGGCTCATGAACGTCCCGGTGTTCCGGTCGGGCGCCACCGGGCTGCTCTCGAGCGCCGGCGACCTGGCGAAGTTCGCCCAGATGCTCCTGCGCGAGGGCCGAGGTCCTCGTGGACGGGTCATCTCGCGGGCGTCCTTCGCGGCGCTCACCACCGACTCCGTGGTCGCGCCGGCGCGCGCCATGGCCCGGGAGTTCCTCGAGCCGAACCTCACCTGGGGGCTCGGGGTAGGCGTGGACCTCGACTCGCGGTACCCCGGCTCGCACGCGGGCCGCTTCGGCTGGGACGGCGGCACCGGCACCAGCCTGTGGGTCGATCCGGTGTCGGGCGTCGGAGGCGTCCTGCTCACGAGGCAGGGCCTGGGCACGCCGGAGCCGCCGGAGTACCTCGAGGCGTTCTGGGGCGCCGTGCACGCGTGACACGCCGGGGCTGATGAGAACACGTGTTCGGCGAAGCGGCGTAAAGTGTTGGCATGTGGTTCCAAGGTTCCCTGCTCGACGGTGACGCCGGTGTGCGCGTGGGCCCGCTTGACCGCGTGCAGCGCCACCCGCTGTCCGACGGCGCCTGGGTCGACACGCTGCCCGGATGGGTGAGCGGCTCGGACGAGCTGTTCGAGACGCTGCGCACGGAAGTGCCCTGGCGCGAGGAGCGGCGGGAGATGTACGAGCGCGTCGTCGACGTTCCCCGGCTGCTCTGCTTCTACGGCCCCCGGCGCCCGCTGCCCCATCCCGCGCTGGACGAGGCGCGCGACGCACTGTCCGCGTACTACGCCGACGAGCTCGGCGAGCCCTTCGTGACGGCCGGCCTGTGCTTCTACCGCGACGGGAACGACTCGGTCGCCTGGCACGGCGACCGCATCGGCCGCAGCCGCACCGAGGACACGATGGTGGCCATCCTGTCCCTCGGTGCCGAGCGCAAGCTCAGCCTCCGGCCCGCCGGGGGAGGCCCGCAGACCGGATTCAGCCTCGGCCACGGCGACCTCTCGGTCATGGGCGGCAGCTGTCAGCGCACGTGGGAGCACGCGATCCTCAAGACCGCGCGTGCCGTGGGACCCAGGATCAGCGTGCAGTTCCGCGTCGCCGGCGTTCTCTGACCAGCTCGAGCGCGTCGGTCGACCACAGCGCCCACACCACGAGCACCGGCTGGAAGAACAGCCGGGCCAGACGGGCCCGGTCGCTGTCGAGACCGAAGGCGTCCACGCCGTTCAGGTACTGCGAGACGTTGCCCGGGAAGACGGCGACGAAGAACGCGGCGGCCACCAGCCCGATCACCCGGCGGTGCCGGGGGACCGCCATCAGCGCGGCGCCCAGGGCGATCTCCACGACGCCGGACACCACGACCACGAACTCCTCGTCGAGGGGGATGCTGTTCGGCACCTGCGCGTCGAACTCGTCGCGGGCGAAGGTCAGGTGGCCGATGCCGGCGAACGCCAGCATGCCGCCGAGCAGGATCCGGCCGATCGTCTTCATGCCCCGACGCTAGGTCAGTCGCCGAAGATGCGCTCGTAGAGGACGTGGTCGTGCCACGTCCCCGCCAGGCGCAGGTAGTCGCGCGCCACACCGAAGCGCACGAAGCCATTCTTCTCCAGGACGCGCTGGCTGGAGTGGTTGTCCAGGCGCGTGCCGGCCTCGATCCGGTGGAGGCCGAGCCGCACGAACGCGAGCTGCACGATCTCGTCCACGGCGGCGCTGGCCAGCCCCTGGCCCTGGTGCGCCTCGTCGACGTAGTAGCCCAGCACGCCCTTCATCGAGGGCCCACGGACGATCTCGTTGAGGTTGACCCGGCCCACCACGGAGTCGTCGGGGCCGAGGATCACCCGAGGGAAGGACACGCCCTCCTCGTACCGGCGGAGCGCGTCCTGGATGATCGCGCGCTGTCCCTTCTCGGTGAAGTAGACCTCGGGACGCTTCGGCTCCAGTGCGGCCATGGCGCGACGATTGCGGCGCAGGACGTCGGCGAGCGCCTCGGCGTCGGTCGTGGCGACGAGTCGGGTGACGGCCATGGCGAAATCATGTCAGGCACGGACCACGGGGCGGCGGAGGTTTGACGCGGGTCACATATCGTGTTTCGATAGCATCGACAAACGATATGAAGCGAGGTCTTCCATGAAAGCGCCCTTCGGCACCGCCACCCGTTCGGACCTGTGGCTCGCCGTGGCCCTCGCGGCCGCGGTCATCGTGGGCACGGCGATCGACGCGGCGCGCCGGGTCGTGGAGATCCTGCCGAATCGCGACGTCCCGGTCGAGGTCTACTTCGAGAGCCAGCAGCAGGCGATCGCGATCACCGGGCTCACCGAGCCGGTGCGCGTCGACCTGGACCATGCCACGATCCGCGTCTCGGACCTGGCACCGGCCAGCTACGTCTCGGCGATCGCCGCCGTGGTCGTCCCGGCCCTGGCCGTCATCGGCGTCATGGTGTGCATCTCCTGGCTGTGCCGCAACCTCGCCGGGGGCGTGTTCTTCAGCCGGACCAACACCCGATTGGTCACCGCGACGTCGTTGCTGATCGTCGGGGGCTGGATGCTGAGCTCCCTGGCCAGGACCATGGCCAGCAACGGAGCGCTGGCCACGGTCTCGCCCGAGGCCGCCGACGTCTCCGTGACGATGCAGTTCTCCCTGATGTACCTCTTCATCGCGATCGTCGTGGGCAGCCTGGCCGCGGCGTTCCACGCGGGGGAGCGGATGCAGCGGGACGCCGAAGGTCTGGTCTGATGCCGCCGGAGGACGACGAGCACCGGGTGCACTGCCGGCTCGACGAGCTGCTGGCGGACCGGGGGATGACGCTCACGCGCCTGGCCGAGATCGTCGGCGTCACGGTGGTCAACCTGTCGGTGCTGAAGAACGACCGCGCCCGCGCGATCCGGTTCACCACCCTCACCGCGATCTGCGAGGCTCTCGACTGCGAGATCGGGGACCTGCTGGTCATCGCGGAATGACAGCTCATCGCGGAATGATTGGCGCCGCGCAGCGTTGACCCCGACATGAAGAACATCGGCTTCCTGTCGTTCGGGCACTGGTCCGACTCGCCCCAGTCGGCGACCCGCTCGGCCCGGGACACGCTCCTGCAGTCGATCGACCTCGCCGTCGCGGCCGAGGAGCTGGGCGCCGACGGCGCGTACTTCCGCGTGCACCACTTCGCCCGCCAGCTGGCCTCGCCGTTCCCGCTGCTCGCCGCCGCGGCCGCGCGCACGAGCCGCATCGAGCTGGGCACCGGCGTCATCGACATGAGGTACGAGAACCCGCTGTACTTCGCCGAGAACGCCGCCGCCGCCGACCTCATCTCCGGCGGCAGGCTCCAGCTGGGCATCAGCCGGGGATCACCGGAGCAGGTCGTCGCCGGCTACCGGTACTTCGGCTTCGAGCCGCCCGAAGGCATGAGCGACGCCGACATGGCCCGCGGCCACACGCAGGTGCTCATGGAGGTGCTCAAGGGGGAGGGCTTCGCCGAGCCGAACCCGCGGCCGATGTTCCCGAACCCTCCGGGCCCGCTCCCGCTGGAGCCGCACTCGCCCGGGCTGCGCGACCGCATCTGGTGGGGCGCCGGCTCGCGCGCGACCGCCGAGTGGACCGCCGAGCAGGGCATGAACCTGATGAGCTCGACGCTGCTCACCGAGGACACGGGCGTGCCGTTCCACCAGCTCCAGGCCGAGCAGATCCAGCGCTTCCGCGACGCGTGGAAGGCGGCCGGTCACCAGCGCGAGCCCCGCGTCTCGGTCAGCCGCAGCATCTTCCCGCTCGTGTCCGACCTCGACCGGTCCTACTTCGGGCACGAGTCGCGCAGCACCGACCAGGTCGGCTTCCTCGACGGTGGCTCGGCGCGCTTCGGCCGCTCCTACGCGGCCGAGCCCGACGTGCTGGTGAAGGAGCTCGCCGAGGACGAGGCGATCGCGGCCGCCGACACGCTGCTGCTCACCGTCCCGAACCAGCTCGGGGTCGACTACAACGCCCACGTGATCGAGAGCCTGCTGACGCACGTGGCTCCCGCACTGGGCTGGCGCTGATCGCGACCCGGGTCGATGCTGTCCTCATGAGCACGCTCGACGTCCCGACGATCATCGCCGCCGGCCTGGATGACTGGCGCCCCCTCGTCCACAGCCTGCACGCCCGGTTCCGAACCGGCGACTTCGCGCAGGGCCTGGAGTTCGTCGTGGACATCGGTGCCGCGGCCGAGGCGGCGAACCACCACCCGGACGTGAAGCTCACCTACACGCACGTCGACATCACGCTGATCAGCCACGACTCCGGCGGGATCACCGACCGCGACCTCGACCTCGCGCGCACGATCAGCGACCTGGCGGGGGAGCGGGGGTTCGAGTCCGACCCCGCGCGCCTGGCCATCGTCGAGATCGCACTCAACGCCCAGGACAAGGACGCCATCGGCCCGTTCTGGGCCGCGATGCTGACGGGCGACGCGAACGCCTACGACGGCGAGCAGGTCACCGACGACACCGGCCAGGTGCCGCTGCTGTGGTTCCAGCCCACCGAGGAGCGCACCGAGGTCCCGCCGATGTGCTTCCACCTCGACATCTGGATCCCCGTGGGCCAGCTGCCGTCCCGGATCGAGGCCGGCGTGGCCGCGGGCGGGCGCGTCTTCGACGATTCGGAGTCGCCGTCCTTCGTCGTGCTGGAGGACGCCGAGGGCAACAAGGCCTGCCTCTGCACCGTGATGGACCGTGGCTGACCGGACCTGATCAGGGGGAGCCGAACTCCAGCGACGCCGCGCGCGCCTGCAGCCAGGCCCGCTCGAGGTCGTTCCCCGCAAGCTCGGCCGCCGCGATGAACTGGCCGCGTGCCTCCGCGGTGCGGCCGAGCCTCAGCAGCAGATCGGCGCGCGTGCTGGCGACGAGGTGGCTGCGCGCGAGCGTGCCCTCGGCGTCGATCCGGTCGATCTCGGCCAGCGCGGGCTCCAGGCCGCCCTCGGTCATCGAGAGCGCCGCGGCGCGGTTCAGCCGGACGACGGGTCCCGGGACGAGCGCGGCGAGCGCGTCGTAGAGCACCAGGATCCGCTCCCAGTCCGTGGCGGCGAACGACGGCGCCGTGGCGTGGCACGCGGCGATGGCGGCCTGCAGCGCGTAGGGGCCCCGGCCGCGACCCAGGCCGTCGACCCGCTCGAGCGCCTCGACGCCGCGGGCAATCTGCGACCGGTCCCAGAGCCGGCGGTCCTGGTGGGCCAGCGTCACCGGGTCCCCGTGGCGGTCCGTGCGAGCTGCAAAGCGCGACGACTGCAGCTCCATCAGCGCGACCAGCCCGTGGATCTCGGGCTCGCGGGGCAGCAGACGGCTGACGACGCGGCCGAGGCGCAGCGCCTCCTGGGCGAGGTCGCGGCGGACCCAGCGGTCGCCGGCGCTCGCGGCGTAGCCCTCGGTGTAGAGCAGGTAGATCACGGTGAGCACCGCCGAGAGCCGGGTGGACCACTCGGTGTGGTCGGGCACCTCGAACGGCACGCGGGCCTCGCTGAGGGTCCGCTTGGCGCGGACGATGCGCTGCTGGACCGCCGGGACGGTGGACAGCAGCAGGCGCGCGATCTCCGTGGTGGAAAGTCCGGCCACGACGCGCAGGGTCAGCGCGACCTGGGCCTCCCGGGCGAGCACGGGGTGACAGGCGGTGAAGACGAGGCGCAGCAGGTCGTCCTCGATCGGCTCCCACGCCGCGTCGTCCTCCTGGTCGAGCTGGTGGGCCATCGTCCGATGACGCTCGTCGAGCGCCGCCCTGCGCCGCCAGCCGTCGACTGCCCGGCGCCGGGCCACCGTGGTGAGCCACGCGCCGGGGTTGCGGGGCACGCCCGACTCGGGCCAGACGCGCAGCGCCTCGGCGACCGCGTCCTGGGCGAGGTCCTCGGCCTCGGAGAGATCGCCGGTCACGCGAGCCAGGGTGGCGACGACCCGCGGGCCCTCGATGCGCCAGACGGCATCGAGGGTCGCGGCGAGATCGTCCATGTCAGGCGTTGCCGAGCTGCTCGCGCCAGCCGGCCTCCTTCTGCACGTACTCGTTGTCGGCGAAGTCCTCGAAGTCGGACTCGTCGGTGATGCGACGCACCTCCAGCTTCGACCCGGGGCCCAGCGGGCAGCGCTTGGCCCACTCGACGGCCTCCTCGCGCGAGGCGACCTGCAGGACCCAGAAGCCGTTGAACAGCTCGTGCGTCTCGCCGTAGGGACCGTCCGTGACGATCGGCTCCTCGGCGGAGAAGTCCACCACGAAGCCCTCCGACGGGTCGGAGAGGCCGTCGCCCCCGGCCATCACGCCCGCGTTCATGAGCGCCTCGTTGTACGCGCCCATCGCGTTGATGATCTCCTCGAAGTCCATCTCCTTCGACGCCGCGAGGGCCTCGTCGTTGGTGCGCATGATCAGCATGTACTTCTTCATGATTCCGGTCCTCTCGTCGGACGCACCTTGCGTCCTCTCACCATGACGTCGAACGGCGTTGGCCGAGATCGACAGCCTCCACGAAAAAAGTTCGTCGAATCTCGTCCGGGCCACGGTATAGGTTCTGCGAGGGAACAGGAGAGGACCTTTCGCATGAGTCATCCGGCCGACACGCACGACCTGATCCGCGTCCACGGCGCCAGGGTCAACAACCTCAAGGACGTCAGCGTCGAGCTGCCGAAGCGGCGCCTCACGGTGTTCACCGGCGTCTCGGGCTCGGGCAAGAGCTCCTTGGTGTTCGGCACCATCGCCGCGGAGTCCCAGCGCCTCATCAACGAGACCTACAGCTCCTTCGTGCAGGGCTTCATGCCCACGATGGCCCGTCCCGACGTCGACGTCCTCGACGGTCTCACCACCGCGATCCTCGTCGACCAGGAGCGCATGGGCTCCGATCCGCGCTCCACGGTCGGCACGGCCACCGACGCGAACGCGATGCTCCGGATCCTGTTCAGCCGCCTCGGTGAGCCCCACGTCGGCTCGCCCCAGGCGTTCTCCTTCAACGTGGCGTCCGTCAGCGGCGCGGGCGCCGTCTCGTTCGAGACCGGCGGCCGCACGGTGAAGGAGCGTCGCGAGTTCTCGATCACCGGTGGCATGTGCCCGCGCTGCGAGGGCAGGGGAGCGGTGTCGGACTTCGACCTCACCGCCCTCTACGACGAGACGAAGTCGCTCGCCGAGGGCGCCCTGACGATCCCTGGCTACTCGATGGAGGGCTGGTACGGCCGGATCTACCGCAACGGCGACTTCTTCCCCGGTGACAAGCCGATCAAGGACTTCACGAAGAAGCAGCTCGACGCCCTGCTCTACAAGGAGCCGACCAAGATCAAGGTCGAGGGCGTCAACATCACGTTCGAGGGGCTCATCCCGAAGATCCAGAAGTCGATGCTCTCGAAGGACCGCGAGGCGATGCAGCCGCACATCCGCGCGTTCGTCGACCGGGCGATCACGTTCCAGACCTGTCCCGAGTGCGACGGCACGCGCCTGAACGAGGGCGCGCGGTCCTCGAAGATCAAGGGCCTCAGCATCGCCGACGCCTGCGCCATGCAGATCACCGACCTCGCGGCCTGGGTGCGCGAGCTCGACGAGCCGTCGGTGGCGCCGCTGCTGTCGGTGCTGGGCGACACGCTCGACTCGTTCGTCCAGATCGGCCTGGGCTACCTGTCGCTCGACCGGCCGGCGGGCACGTTGTCCGGCGGCGAGGCCCAGCGCACCAAGATGATCCGACACCTCGGATCGTCGCTGACCGACGTGACGTACGTGTTCGACGAGCCCACGGTGGGGCTGCACCCGCACGACATCGACCGGATGAACGAGCTGCTGCTGCAGCTGCGCGACAAGGGCAACACCGTCCTGGTGGTCGAGCACAAGCCCGAGGCCATCGCGATCGCCGACCACGTCGTCGACCTCGGTCCAGCGGCCGGCAGCGGCGGTGGCCAGATCATGTTCGAGGGCACCTTCGACGGCCTGCGCGCGAGCGACACCGTCACGGGGCGCCACATCGACGACCGGGCCTCCCTCAAGGACTCGGTGCGCACCCCCACGGGCCAGCTCGAGGTGCGCGGTGCGAACTCGCACAACCTGCAGGACGTCGACGTCGACATCCCGCTCGGCGTCCTCGTGGTCGTCACGGGCGTCGCCGGGTCGGGCAAGAGCTCGCTCATCCACGGCTCGGTCGCCAGGAACGACGATGTCGTCGCGATCGACCAGGGCGCGATCCGCGGGTCGCGACGCAGCAATCCCGCCACCTACACCGGCCTGCTCGATCCGATCCGCAAGGCGTTCGCGAAGGAGAACGGCGTCAAGCCCGCGCTCTTCTCGGCCAACTCCGAGGGAGCCTGCCCGAACTGCAACGGCGTCGGCGTCGTCTTCACCGACCTCGGCATCCTGGCCACCGTGGAGTCGCCGTGCGAGGTGTGCGAGGGCCGCCGCTTCGACGCCGCCGTGCTCGAGTACAAGCTGGGTGGGCGCGACATCAGCGAGGTGCTGGCGATGCCGGTGGCCGAGGCGCACGCGTTCTTCGCCAAGGACGGCGTCAACGTCGCCGCCGCCGCGAGGATCCTCGCCCGCCTCGAGGACGTGGGCCTGGGCTACCTCACACTGGGCCAGCCGCTGTCCACCCTGTCCGGCGGCGAGCGCCAGCGCATCAAGCTGGCCACCCACATGGGGGAGAAGGGCGGCACCTACGTCCTCGACGAGCCCACCTCCGGCCTGCACCTGGCCGACGTCCAGCAGCTGCTCGGACTGCTCGACCGCCTCGTCGAGGCCGGCAAGTCGGTCATCGTGATCGAGCACCACCAGGCCGTGATGGCGCACGCCGACTGGATCATCGACCTGGGTCCGGGCGCCGGCCACGACGGGGGCCGGATCGTCTTCGAGGGCACCCCGGCCGACCTCGTGGCCCAGCGCGCCACGCTCACCGGCGAGCACCTGGCGGCCTACGTCGGCTCCTGATCGTCGGAAGGTGGGGCTGCTGGGGCCAGGTGTGACCTGTCCTACACTCGGCCTCATCATGCGAGCGCTTCCCACCGAACGGACCCCGGTCCGCCGTCAGGTGGGCTTCGTCGTCGTCCTGGTCGCACTGACGGTCTTCCTGATCGGCGCCAGCGCTCCCTCACCGTTCTACCCGGTGCTGCAGGAGCGCATCGGCTTCTCCTCGGTCACGATGACGCTGATCTTCGCGGTCTACGCCGTGTCGATGCTGGTGACGCTGCTGCTCACCGGATCCCTGTCGGACCACCTCGGCCGGCGGCCGGTCATGACCGCCGGACTCCTCGTCCTGGCGGTCAGCATGACCGCGTTCTGGCAGGCCGAGAGCGTCGGTCTTCTCATCACCGCACGCATCGTCCAGGGATTCGGCGCCGGCCTCCTGATGTCCTCGATGTCCGCGGCGGTCGTCGGCCTTCAGCCCGTGAGCCACCCGGGCTGGGGCGCGATCGCGAACTCGGTCACGCCGCTGGCCGGACTCGCCGCGGGAGGCCTGATCGCCGGTCTCGTCCTCGAGTACGTGGACGAGGATCCGTTCACCGCGATCTTCGGCGTGCTCACCGGCGTGTTCGTGCTGATGGCGCTCCTGGTGTGGGTGGCGCCCGAGACGTCGGCCCGGCGATCGGGTGTCTGGGCCTCGCTCCGACCGAACGTCGGCGTGCCTCCCGAGGCCCGCGCCGCCTTCCTCCGGGCGCTTCCCGCCCTCGTCGCCGGGTGGGCCACGAGCGGCTTCTACCTCTCCCTCGGCGCCCCTTTGGTCGCCCAGGAGCTCGGCGGCGACAGCCACGTCATGCAGGGTCTGGCCATCACCGCGATCAACGGCGCGGGCGCCGCGATGTGCTTCGTCGCCCGTGGGTGGACCGGCCGTCGCGTCACGCTGTACGGCACCACCACTCTCGCTGTCGGCACAGCCCTCACCCTCGTGGCCCTCGCTGCCGGGAGCCTGCCCTGGTTCCTCGCGGCCGCCGTGTTCGCGGGCACGGGCTTCGGGGCCTCCTTCATGGGCATCATGCGCTCGGTCACGCCGTTGGCACCGCCCGAGCGCCGGGGCGAGCTGTTCGCCGCCGTCTTCGTGGCGAGCTACGTCGCCTTCGGTGTCCCGGCGGTCATCGCCGGGTTCGCGGTCGGCGAGTTCGGCCTCACGCCCACCGCGATGGTCTACGGTGCGGTCGTCGTGACGCTCTCGGCGCTGGCCGCGGTGCTGCGGAAGTTCGGCTCCGCCGACTGACGAGCGGTACGTTGAGGAGGGAAGGCGAACGCCTTCCCCTCGTCATGTTTCCGGCAGACAGGACCCGACGCCCGTGGCCGTGATCCTCCTGTGCGACGCGGCCGGGTCGGGCAAGTCCACGTACGCCCGCCGCCTCGAGGCCGACGGCTGGGTTCGGCTGTGCTTCGACGTCGAGACGTGGCGCCAGGGCGTGAGGGCGCTGCCGGCGCCGCCCGAGATTTTGCCCGGGATCGAGGAAGAGCTGGAGGCCCGCCTCGCCGAGGTGGTACGCGCCGACCGTGACGTCGTGGTCGACCTCTCGTTCGCGACGCGCGCGCTGCGGGACGCCTACCGCGGGCTCGCCGCGGACCTCGGTGCCGTGGCCGAGACCGTCCACCTGCCGGTCGACATGTCGACAGCGCTGGACCGCGTCCGTCAGCGGCGGGACACCGGTCCGGACGACTACCGGCTCACCGACGAGGTCGTGCGAGCTCAACTGGAGGGTTTCGACGCCCCGACGTTCGCCGAGCACCCGCTGACGATCGTCGACGGTGACCTCGTGCTGCGTCACGCACGACCTGCCGACGTGGGGGAGCTGCTGGAGTTCTGGTCCGGATCGGCGAAGAACGCGTCGCGGCCGCAGGACTCCGAGGTCGCGGTGGAACGGCTGCTCGCGCGCGATCCCGCGGCGGTGATCGTGGCCGATGTCGATGACCGGATCGTCGGCACCGTGATCGCGGGCTGGGACGGCTGGCGGGCGCATCTCTACCGACTCGCGGTCGGGAGGGACATGAGGGGACGCGGCATCGCGCGGCGGCTGCTGCGGCACGCCGAGGAGCGACTCATCGATCTCGGCGCGAGCCGTCTCGACGCGATGGTCCTGGACGGGAACGAGGCAGGAGCCGCGGTCTGGCGAGCGGCGGGTCATGCGCCGCAGGGGGAGTGGAGCCGGTGGGTCAAGCCGGTCGGGCCGCGGGAGACCCCCGGCGGGGCTACCGTGGAGTAACACCCGACGAGGATCAGGAGGCTGCCCGTGTCCACCTCAGCGCGGACGATGGTCCTGCACGGCCACGAGCTGTCGTACCTCGACCGGGGCGACGGACCCGTGGTCCTGTTCATCCACGGGATCCTGGGCTCCCAGCACAACTGGGTGCACCTCGTGAACCGGATCGACGACACCCAGCGGGTGATCGTCCCGGACCTCTTCGGGCACGGCGCCTCGGCGAAGCCGATGGGGGACTACTCGCTGAGCTCGCACGCGGCGACGCTGCGTGACCTGCTCGACCGGCTCGGTGTCGACACCGTCACGGTGGTGGGCCACTCGCTCGGCGGTGGCATCGCGATGCAGTTCTACTACCTGTTCCCCGATCGGGTCGAGCGTCTCGTCCTCGTGGCCAGCGGCGGGCTCGGCCGCGAGGTGAGCCCGCTGCTGCGCGCCGCGACGCTGCCGGGCGCGGAACACGTGCTGAGCGTCGTCGCCTCCGGCTGGGTGCTCGGCAAGGTGGAGTCCGCCGGGCGCGCTGCGGCCAGGATCGGCTGGAAGCCCGGCGCCGACGTCGGCGCCATCTGGCGCGGCTTCACGTCGCTCGGCGACAAGGAGAGCCGCAAGGCGTTCCTGGCGACGACCCGTGCGGTGGTCGACCCCGGCGGCCAGACGGTCAGCGCGCACGACCACCTCGGGGACGTGGGCCCGATCCCGGTGCTGCTGGTCTGGGGGAGCAGGGACCGGATGATCCCCGCCTGGCACGCGATCAAGGCCCAGGAGTCGGTGCCGGGCTGTCAGGTCGAGCTGTTCGAGGGCGCCGGGCACTTCCCGCACCTCGACGACCCCGACCGCTTCGCCGACGTCCTGGCCCGGTTCATCGCCACGACCTCACCTGCGGCTGGCTGAGGACAGGACGCAGAACTCGTTGTCGTCGGGATCGCGCATGACCACCCAGTCCACCGTGCCCTGACCGATGTCGGTGCGGGTCGCGCCGAGTCGCTCGAGTCGCTCGACCTCGGCCTGCTGGTCGCCCGTCGGGCGCAGGTCGAAGTGCCAGCGGTTCTTGGGTGGCTTCTCCAGCAGCGGGGGACCGCCCCACGAGATCTTGGTGCCGCCGTGAGGTGACTGGATCGCCGTCTCCTCGTCCTCGTCCCACACGAGCAGCCAGTCCAGGGCCGCCTGCCAGAACAGTCCGACCTCGCGGGTGCCGTCGCACGACAGGGCGCCGATCGTGCCGCAGCCGGCCAGGAACTTGTTGCCGGGCTCGATGACGCAGAACTCGTTGCCCTCCGGATCCTCGAGGACGACGTGCTCGGCGTCCGCGCCCTGGCCGATGTCGAGGTGGCGGGCACCGAGCTCCACGGCCCGCGCGACCATCGCCTCCTGGTCGTCGAACGACGCGCTGGTGAGGTCGAAGTGCATCCGGTTGGGGAGGGTCTTGGGGTGCCGCGTGGGCTGGATGTCGATGGCGAACCCGAGGGCGTCGGGGGAGGGCAGCGTGAGCACCCCCTCATCGTGGGTGTCGACGACCTCACGGCCGAGGACCTGGCCCCAGAAGGTGGCGAGCCTCGCCGGCTCGCTGGCGTCGATGACGAGTGCTTCCAGTCGACTGCTCATGAGTGCCACGCTAGACCTCATGACTCCGCACAGCATCGTCATCGGCCTGCCCATCGCCGACCGTCCGAGGTCGCGCGACTTCTACCGCGACGTCCTGGGATTCGAGGCGCCGGGCGAGCTGGCGGACGATGGCGTCCCGGAGCCGCTGCAGCTCGCACTGTCGGAGACGGTGAGCGTGATGCTGGTGCCGACCGGGGGATTCGGGTGGGCGATCGGCGGCCGTCCCGTGGCGCCGACCGACCAGCACGAGTGCGTGTTCACGCTGTCGGTGCGATCGGAGTCCGACGTCGACGCGCTGCTGGAGCGGGCGCGGTCCGCGGGCGCCGAGATCGTCACCGGGGCAACCCGGCAGCCCTGGGGCTACACCGGTACGTTCGCCGATCCCGACGGCCACCTGTGGTCGGCCCTGGTCGACCAGGGATGACCGGAGACCTGACGTCGATCGAGGCGACGTGGACGGACCCCGGCTCGTCACCGCGGGAGGTGGGCCTCGTACGGATCCCGTTGCCCGTGCTGGACGCGCTCGCGCGCGGTGACGGTGAGTCGGCCGAGCGGCTCGCCGAGCTGGAGCTCGGGTCGTACGTCACGGGACCCGACTGCCTGTGGCTCTGGGAGATACGCCGTGACCAGCTCGTGGTGAGTCCTGACGACCACGCATGGGTGACCCGCCTGATCGTCGATGGTCGCTCCGGCGACGTCGTCGGCGTGGCGGGCTTCCACGGGGCGCCGGACCAGCGCGGCATGGTCGAGATCGGCTACCGGATCGACCCGGACCGACGTCGGCGCGGCTACGCGCGGTCGGCCCTCCAGGTGATGCTGGCGATCGCGAACGCGGAACCGCGGGTCGACGTCGTTCGCGCGACGGTCAGTCCGGACAACCTCGCGTCCCGGGCGCTGCTCGACCAGTACGGCTTCCGTGAGGTCGGCGAGCAGTGGGACGACGTGGACGGGCTCGAGACGATCTTCGAGCGGCCGGCAGGCTAGGCAGGGTCGGGCCCGTCGGTCAGTCCCAGGGCGCGGGCGGCGCGGGAACGATCGTCGACGACGAGGACCTTGCGTCCGTCGTGATCGGTGTACTGGACGTCGAGCCGGACGCCGGCGACGTCGAGCTGTCGCATGAGTCGTCCGAGCGCGCCGGGGACGTCGGCCTCGAGGGGGACCAGCAGCACCTCGCTGACCGCGATCACGTCGATGTCAGCTTCCGCCAGGGCACGGGCGGCCGCGTCAGCATCCGCGACGAGGTAGTGCGCCGTCCGCTCCCACATTCCTCCGCCGAGGAGGTCGACGCCGGCGGCCCCCAGGACCGCACCGATGCGCTCCAGCGACGCCGCACCGTCACGGGCCACGACGGCGATGTCGCGCATCACGCGACCAGCTCGATTGTGGGCTCGATGCGGACAGTGGCGTTCAGGGTGTTGGCGATGAAGCACTGCCGGTGCGCCGCCTCGACCAGCCGCTCCACGGTGGCCTCGTCCGTGTCGCGGGCCGTGATCCGGGGTCGCAGCACGACCTCGGTGATGCGCATGGACTCCGCGGCCTGCGGCATCACGGCGGTCGCGTCGTCCTCGTAGGTCAGGACCTCGACCTCGGCCAGCGCGGCGACCGCCAGGAATGACAGCAGCTGGCACGAGCTGGCAGCGGCGAGCAGCAGCTGCTCGGGGTTCGTCATGCTGGCGTCGCCGCGGAACGAGGCATCGGCGCTCACCGGCAGCGTTCCGCCGGCGAGCTCGACGTCGTGCGTCCGGTCGTACGCCCGGTAGCCGTCGCCCGTGGACCCATTCCACGCCAGGCGCGTGGAGTACTCGTGAGTGGACATGGAACGACCGTAGGATCACGCTCCGACAGATCTGTCGTCGCTCTGCACGGTTGTCCGATAATGCACATTATGTCAGTTATGCACGAGGCGGCCCGCGGAAGAGGCTCCCCTCACGTGGACCGCAGGTACTCCTCGATCACCAGGCCGGACTCGAACCGTCGCGTGCTGACGAGGTCGAACGGCGCGACCGTCGGGTCGGCGCCGCCGAACAGGCGGATGCCGTCACCGAGGACGATCGGATACCGCTTGAGCACCAGTCGATCGATCTCGGACAGCAGCGAGCCGGCGAGCTCGCCGCCACCGCACAGGTAGATGCCCAGGCCGTCCTCCTGCTTCAGCTCCCGGATCGTGGCCAGCGCGTCGGCCGTGTAGGTGACGCCGTCCGGCGGCGTGGCCTCCGAGCGGGTCGCCACGTACTCGCGTAGGTGGGCGTACGGGTTCAGAATGCCCTCGTCGAGGGCGATCTGGTAGCTCCTGCTCCCCTGGATCACCGTGTCGAACCGGGTGCGTGGCGGCGCGATCCCGAGCGCCTCGAGGAATCCCGACGGAACGGCGTCCGCGAAGTCGCTCGTGAGGACGGCGGCGTGATCGCCGGTCACCGGGAAGGCATCGAAGGCACCGTCGGGTTCGGCGATGAAGCCGTCGATCGAGACGGCGACGTAGAAGACGAGCTCGCGCATCATCTCTCCATTCACTACGGATGTTGTGGTTGAAACGTACCACGACGCCCGTCGTGGTAGCGATACCCTGAGGCCATGGTCCGCAATGTCGAGCGCCGCACGCTCCTGGCCGACGCCGCCGTGAGAGTCCTCTCGCAGCAGGGCTCCCGGGGGCTGACGCACCGGGCGATCGACCTCGAGGCCGGCGTGCCGAAGGGCACGGCGTCGAACTACTTCGCCTCGCGCGACGGCATCATCGACGCGATCCTCGTGCGCATCGGCGAGCGCCTCTCCCCCGATCCCGAGATCCACGCGGAGCTCGCGCGGCGCACCCCCGGCATCGACCTGTTCACGGACTACCTGAAGGACATCGTCCACCGGCTGACGGCGGAGTCCGACGTCATGATCGCGCTGTTCGAGCTGCGCCTGGAGGCCACGCGCCGCCCCCATGTCGCGGAGGCGCTGACGAGCTGGCGCCGCGACGGCCTGGCCGCCGACGTCGAGTTCAACACGTCCATGGGCCTGCCCGGTGACGCTTCGGACATCGCCCTGTTCCACTACGCGATCGACGGCCTGGTGTTCGACCGTCTGACCGTCCCGCTCGACGAGACCGCGGACGTCGACGCGCTCGTCGAGACCCTCGCGCGTCGGATCCTCGGCACCTGAACGTGCGCGGCCGTCGTGAACGGGCCGCGCCGTCCCGGACGCCCTAGGCTCGGGCCATGTCCCCCCGATCAGCAAGATCCACCGCGCGCGCGGTGGACGACCATCCCGCGCTGGACTACGTGGCACGTGCCGGACTGGTGGCGTTCGGCATCGTCCACCTGATGATGGGCTGGCTCACCCTCCAGCTCGCGTTCGGCGACCGCGAGAACAAGGCCGACAGCACCGGCGCCGTCCGTGAGCTCGCCCAGCAGCCCTTCGGCGAGCCGATCGTGTGGGCCGTGGGCCTCGGCATGGTGCTGCTCGCGGTGTGGCAGGCGATCGAGGCCGCGGTGGGACACCGCCAGGAGGACGACCCGAAGCGACTGCGCAAGCGGGTGACGAGCCTGGGCAAGGCGGTCCTGTACGCCGTCATCGCGTTCAGCGCCTTCAAGGTCGTCACCGGGTCGAGCTCCTCGAAGAAGGACGGCACCGCGTCGTTCAGCGCCAAGCTGATGGACCTTCCCCTCGGCCAGGCGCTCGTGGGGCTCGTGGCCCTCGGGATCGCCGCCGTCGGTGTCTACCTCATCTACAAGGGTCTGACCGAGCGCTTCCTCAAGGACATCGAGGCCGGCGGCGCCAGCGGCCGCGTCGGCTCGGCCTACGTCTGGCTGGGCAAGATCGGCTACGTCGCCAAGGGTGCCGCGGTCCTGGGCGTCGCCGCGCTCTTCGGCTACGCCGCGATCACCCACGAGCCGGACAAGTCCGGCGGCATCGACGAGGCGCTGCTCACCGTGCTGGACCAGCCGTTCGGGCCCGTCGTGATCGCCCTCGTCGGCGCCGGTTTCGCGGCGTTCGGCCTGTTCTGCTTCGCATGGGCACGCCACATCGACCGCTGATACAGCCCAAACGGGCCGTACGTCGAACACCCGTTCTACAGTGGTCCCATGGGTCACAACCGGAGGTACGGCGACCGCTTGTCGGCGCTGGACCCTCCGGCCGTGACTCCCCCGCCTCGCATCCGGCCCCAGCACGTCTGGGTCAACCTGTCGACCGTCCAGCACGCGCCCGCGGTGTATCCCGGGGTGCTCGTGGAGTGGCGACCCGTGGTGAAGGGCTGGGAGGCGCTGTGCACGTGGGCCTCGCCGGACGGTGTCGTCCACACCGGGTGGCTGCCCGCCGCACGGCTCAAGCCGGCCTCCGGGTGAGTGACCCTCCCGAGACGCGGACGGCCCCCGGAGCGGGTGCTCCAGGGGCCGTTCCGGGCTGAGGTCGGTCAGCGGCGCACGAGGCGACCAGCGCCACCCTCGCTGAGCGAGCCCTCGACGTCCGCGCCACGCCAGATCAGCAGGTGGCCGGCGCCGCGCTCACGGACGCTGCCGTCGATCTCCGCCGCGCGGTAGATGCGGACGTGGCCGCTGTGGAGTTCGGTGACCGTGCCGTCCACGTCGCCCGCGACGGTCAGGTTGCCGCTGTCGCGCTCGGTGATGTTGCCGTCGACGGAGCCGGAGGGCGTGACCGTGACGGAGCCGCGACCGAGCTGGCGGACGTTGCCGTCCACGTCACCGCGGATGATGATGTTGCCGTGGCGCACCGTGAGGTTCCCGTCGACGTCGCCGTTGACCACGAGGTTGCCCTTGCGGATGCTGATGTTGCCGTCGATGTCGCGGTTCTTCTTCACCGTGAAGCTGCCCTTGCGGCTGATGTTGCGGTTGTCGTCGTCATCCGCGGAAGCCATCGCGGGCAGTCCGGCCAGCAGGACGCCGCCGGTCAGGGCGAGGGCGAGGGTCTTGGTCTTCATCGTGCGCTCCTTCGTTCGGTACGTGATGACCCCATCGTGCAGAGCCGAAGTGAGCCGGAGGTGAACGAAACATGAGAGTGCTCTCATGTTCGGGTCCCATCCGTTCGGCGCTCCGCAACGAACCCCTTCCATGAATCGCCACGAAGCCGTCTCGGGAGTCACCTCGGGGCTGACCGCAGCCCTGGCGGGGCTCGCCGCCGGGCACCTCGCCGCCGCACTGATCGCGCCGGCCGCCTCCCCCGTGCTCTCCGTCGGGAGCGCGGTGATCGACCGGACACCGACAGCCCTCAAGCAGTTCGCCATCGAGCGGTTCGGCACCGCCGACAAGCCGATCCTGCTCGGAACGGTGCTCGTCGTGACACTGCTGCTCGCGGCGCTCGGCGGCCTGCTGGCCCGCCGGTCGTTCATCGCCGGCGCCGCCGTCGTGCTCGGGCTCGTGGCCGCTGCGGGCTGGGCCGCGCTGGCCCGCCCCGCGGCTCGCCCCGTCGACGTGCTGCCAGCCGCCGTGACCGCGATCGTCGCCATCGTCGTCCTGCGCTGGCTCTCCCCTGGGCCCGACGAGCCCGACGAGGTCGCGGACGGCCCCGGCCGACGACGCCTCCTGATCGGGACCGGAGCGATCGTGGGTGCCGCGGTGGTCGTCGGATCGGTGGGCCAGTGGCTCACGGTGCGCGCCCGCGACGTCACCAACATCGTGTTCCCTCGCGCTCGCAAGCCCCTGCCGCCCCTCCCCCGTGGACTCGAGGCGCAGTACCGCGGCATCTCGTCGTTCCGCACGGACCGCGACGACTTCTACCGCGTCGACATCAACCTGACGGTCCCCGTGGTCGACCACGAGACCTGGACCCTGCGGATCGACGGCATGGTCGACCGACCCTACGAGCTGACCTTCGACGAGCTGCTCGAGCTCCCGCTCGTCGAGTGCGACATCACCCTCACCTGCGTCTCCAACGAGGTCGGCGGCCCGTACGTCGGTGCGGCCCGCTGGTTGGGGGTCCGGGTGTCCGATCTGCTCGAGCGGGCGGGGGTGCGGTCCGGTGCCGACCAGATCCTGAGCACGGCCGTCGACGGCTTCACGATCAGCACTCCCCTGGCGGCCGCCCAGGACGGCCGGGACATGATCGTGGCGGTCGCCATGAACGGTGAGGCGCTCCCCCGCGACCACGGCTTCCCGGCCCGCCTGGTGACTCCGGGGCTCTACGGGTACGTCGGCGCCACGAAGTGGCTCACCCGGCTCACCGTCACGACCTACGAGAAGAAGTCGGCCTACTGGACCGACCGCGACTGGGCCATCGACGGGCCGATCAAGATCTCGTCGCGCATCGACACGCCCGCCGCGCTGAAACCCGTCGGCGCGGGTCGCGTCGTCGTCGGCGGCGTCGCGTGGGCTCAGGGTCGCGGCGTGGGCGCCGTCGAGGTCAAGGTGGACGACGGCGACTGGGAGCCCGCGGAGTTCGGCCCCGATGCCGGTGTGGACTACTGGCGCCAGTGGTACATGCTCTGGGACGCCGAGCCCGGCCGCCACACGCTCACCGTGCGTGCCAAGAGCCTCGACGGGGAGGTCCAGACCGAGAAGCGAGCGGCGCCTTTTCCCGATGGTTCCAGCGGATACCAGCAGATCGTGGTCCAGGTCACATGAATCGACCCATCCGGATGCGCCCCGGCACCGAATGACTGACAACTTCGTCACCCAATGAGAGGCACGATCATGAACCGCTTGCTCCCCCGCCGTACCGCAGCCGCCGCTGCCGCCGCCTTCATGTGCGTCGGTCTGGCCGCCTGCAGCAGCAGTGGCGACGACTCCAGCAGCAGCGAGTCGACGACGCCCTCCGCGTCCGAGTCGATGGCCGCCGAGGCGATGACCGGTCCGTTCGGCCCCGGCTGCTCCGCCGTCCCCACCGAGGGTGAGGGCTCCGTCGACGGCATGGCCGACGACCCGGTCGCGACCGCCGCGTCCAACAACCCCCTGCTCACCACGCTGGTCAAGGCCGTCACCGCCGCCGACCTCGTGGACACGCTGAACAGCGCCGAGGCCCTGACGGTGTTCGCTCCGACCGACGACGCGTTCGCCAAGATCCCCGCCGCCGACCTGGACGCCCTGCTGGCCGACAAGGACGCGCTGACCAAGGTGCTGACGCATCACGTCGTCGAGGGCCAGCTGGCGCCCGAGGACGTGGCCGGCGAGCACGAGACCCTCGCGGGTGACACGATCACCGTGGAGGGTTCCGGCGAGGAGTTCACCGTGGGCGAGGCGGCCGTGATCTGCGGCAACGTCGACACGGCGAACGCCAAGGTCTACGTCGTCGACTCCGTCCTGATGCCCTGACCTGCGACTGACGGGACAACTCCGGTGAACCACCTGCGAGCAGTGCCCTCGGGCGGCGAAGAGTCGCCGCCCGAGGCGCTGGCCGACACCCTGAGGCGGTGCGGACGCGGCGACGAAGCCGCCTTCGCCACGCTGTACGACGAGACCTCCGCGCGCATCCACGGACTCGTCCGGCGGATCGTGCGGGACCGCGCCCAGAGCGAGGAGGTCACGCAGGAGGTCTACCTCGAGGTGTGGCGGCAGGCAGCACGGTTCGACCCCGCTCGCGGGTCCGCCCTGAGTTGGCTCATGACGATCGCGCACCGCCGGGCGGTGGATCGGGTCCGCAGCGCGGAGGCCGCCACGGCACGCGACACGCAGCACGTCCTGCGGGACGTCGCGGTGGCGCATGATTCGACGAGTGAGATGGTCGAGGCCCGGCTGGACGCCCAGCGCGTCCGCCGGGCCCTGGCCGGCCTCACCGAGACGCAGAGGGAGGCCATCGACCTGGCCTACTTCAGAGGTTGTACACACACCGAGGTCGCCACCATGCTGGACGTGCCCGTGGGCACGGCGAAGTCCCGCATCCGGGACGGCCTGATCAGACTTCGTGACGCGATGGGAGCAGAAAGATGAGCGACGTGCACGCGCTGTCCGGCGCCTATGCTCTCGACGCCGTCACCGACGCCGAGCGAGAGAGCTTCGAACGGCACATGGCGGGCTGCGAGGCCTGCCAGGCCGAGGTGGCCAGCCTCCGCGAGACGGCGGCCGTGCTGACCGAGCTCAGCCTGGAGGAGCCGCCCCCGGCGCTGCGCCAGTCCGTGCTCGCCGCCATCACCGAGGTGCGTCAGCTCCCGCCCGAGCCGGCCCGGCGTTCCCGCCGGCACCGCTTCGATCCTCGCCTGCTGCTCGTGGCCGCCGCGTCCGCCGTGGTCCTGGCCGCCGGCGTCGGCGTCGCTATCACCGAGCCGTGGAACGACGGGACCTCGCAGGTCCTCTCCGCGACCGACCGCGTCCTGGAGGACCCGCAGGCACAGCGGGTGACCCAGACGTTCGACGACGGCGCGAGCGCCACCGTGGTGCGCTCGGCCGCCGAGAAGCGCGCCGTGCTCGTCACCCACGACATGCCCGCGGCCCCGGAGGGTCACTCCTACGTGGTGTGGCTCCAGCAGGGCGACGAGATGGTCAAGGCCGCGACGATGCCCCAGGGCCCGGACAACACCGTCCTGCTCGAGGGCGATGCGCTCACGGCGTCCGCGGCGGGCGTGACGGTCGAGGAGGACCCGGACACGTCCGAGCCGACCAGCGACCCGATCGCCCTGTTCGCCTTCTGACACCGTCATCGGGCAGGCTCGTGCCGTGTACGAGTTCGAGGCGACGCTGTGGCGCTGGCGTGAGGACGGGGCGTGGCACTTCGTCACGCTGCCGGAGGACGTGGCCGACGACATCGACGACCGCACTCCCGTGCGTGCCGGGTTCGGCTCGGTCAAGGTCGAGGTGACCGTGGGGTCCCAGACCTGGAACACCTCGGTCTTCCCCAGCAAGGAGCTGCGCTCGTTCATCCTGCCGATCAAGAAGTCGGTCCGGGAGGCCGCCGGGTGCTCGGAGGGCGATCGAATCCTCGTGGCACTGGCCGTTCAGTCGTAGGCTGGGACCGTGAACGACCTGATCACCGACCAGCGCGGCCGACCGTTCCAGACGGTGTTCGGCTGGATCATCGCCATCGCCACGGCCGGGTACATGCTGCCGTGGGCGATCGCCGCCACGCGCGGCAAGTCCAACACCGGCGCCATCTTCTGGCTCAACCTGCTGTTGGGATGGACGGTCGTGGGCTGGATCATCGCGCTCGTCATGGCCTGCACGTCGCACCAGGTGCTGGGGATCAGGAACCCCCGCTGAGCCGATGAACGACGACGCCCGCCGCCGCGCCGCCCGGTACCGCCTGGAACCGGACGCTGACACGGCGGGTACGGACGAGTCCGAGGACGACTCCCCTCCCCCGCCCCGACGGCGTCCGGAGGACCAGACCCTCTGGGTCGACCAGCAGATCCGTGCCGCGATGGCGCGCGGCGAGTTCGACGACCTGCCGCTCGCCGGGAAGCCTCTCCCCCACATCGACACCGCGGCCGAGCCTGACTGGTGGCTGAAGCGGTTCATCGAGCGCGAGAACATCACGGGCGTGCTGCCCGAGGCGCTGCAGTTGCGCAAGGATGACGAGGTGCTGCGCGACGAGCTCGACGGGCTCAGGTCGGAGCGCGCGGTGCGCGAGGCCGTGGAGGAGTTCAACCGCCGGATCGTCGCCGCACGACGCCAGCTGCAGGGCGGCCCGCCTGTGGTCACCGCGCTGCGCGACATCGAGGTCGAGGCGGCCGCCTGGCACGAGCGGCGCGCGGCCCGGGCCCGCGAGCGCCTCGCACAGCCCCCGGAGGACCCGGCCGGGCCGGGACCTATTCGAAGGGCGTGGGATCGCCTGCGCCGACGCGGATGACCTCGGCGTAGCCCTCGGAGAGGTCGACGACCGTGGTGGGCTGCGCGATGACCTCCTCGCCGGAGTCGACGATGGCGTCCACGCGGTCGCCCAGCTCCTCGCCGATCTGCCAGGCCTGGGTCATCGCCTCGGTCTCGCCGGGCAGGATCAACGTCGAGCTCAGGATCGGCTCGCCGAGCTCCTCGACGAGGGCCCGGGTGATCCGGTGGTCGGAGATCCGGACGCCGACGGTCTTCTTCTTCGCCTGCAGCAGGCGCTTGGGCACCTCGAGGGTGCCGGGAAGAATGAAGGTGTAGGGGCCGGGGGTCGCGGCCTTGACGGCGCGGAACACGGCGTTGTCCACGTGGACGAACTGGCCCAGCTGGGCGAAGTCGCGGCAGACGAGGGTGAAGTGGTGCTTGTCGTCGAGGCCACGGATGGACCGGATGCGCTGCAGGGCGTCGGCATTGCCGACCTGCGCGCCGAGGGCGTAGCCCGAGTCGGTGGGATAAGCGATCATCCCGCCTCCCCGCAGCAACGCGACCGCTTGTTGGACGGTGCGTTGCTGCGGGTCGACGGGATGAATGTCGAGATAGCGAACCATGTCGCCACCTTAGGCGTCTGTTACGTGAAGAGGCTCACGCCGCCCGGCCCGACCAGCAGAGCGATGACGATGAGCACTGCGCCCATCACGAAGTCGCGCTGGACGAGACGGATGATGCCGAAGATCGCGATGATCACCGCAGCAATCCACAAAATGGTGTCCCACATGGGGGTGACTCCCTTCGTTAGGTTCGACTCCACCTTGCCGTGAGTTGGCGATGTTCGCATGTTGGACGAGTGGGAGTCGTGCACGGCGGCGAACTAGGTTGGAGGGGTGAGCAGCCCGACCCTGGCCGAACGGCGCGAGCGCCAGCTGGCCCACGACCGCGACCGCAGCGAGCACCTGGCAGCCCGGGCGGAGCGCCCGCGGCGCTCCCCTGACGAGCTGCGTGCCCTCGCGTTGCAGGCCTCGACGCGGTTCGCCGACGGCGAGACCGATGCCCTGCTGGCGTGGGTCGCCGAGGAGTTCGGGCACCTGACCGCCGTGGCCTGCTCGATGGCCGACGCCGTGCTGCCGCATGTTGTCGCACGTCACATCCCCTGGGTCGACACGCTCTTCCTCGAGACGGGCTATCACTTCGCCGAGACCGTCGGCACCCGTGACGCGGTCGAGTCGTCGATGCAGCTCACGATCGTCGACGTCATGCCGCGCCAGAGCGTCGCTGAGCAGGACGCCCAGTACGGCGAGCGCCTCTTCGAGCGGGATCCGGCGCTGTGCTGCCAGTTGCGCAAGGTCGAGCCGCTCACCGAGACGCTCGGCGGCTACGAGGCCTGGATCACCGGCGTCCGCCGCGACGACAGCCCGCTGCGCGCCGACACGCCCTTCGTCACGTGGGACGAGAAGAACGGCCTGGTGAAGATCAACCCGCTGGCCGACTGGACCTTCGACCAGGTCCTCGACTACGCGAACGAGCACGACGTGATCCTCAACCCGCTGCTGAACGACGGCTACCCGTCGATCGGCTGCGCGCCCTGCACGCGCCGTGTGGCGCCCGGTGAGGACCCCCGGGCCGGCCGCTGGGCCGGCCTGGACAAGTCGGAGTGCGGCCTGCACACGTGAGCACCTTCCCCCTCGGCCTGAGGATCGCCGGTCGCCGCGTGGTCGTGGTCGGCGGAGGTCACGTCGCGACCCGCCGCGCCTTCTCCCTCCTCGAGGCCGGCGCCGACGTCCACGTGGTCTCCCCCGCCGTGTCGGACTCGCTCGCCTCGGCGATCGGCCGCGGCACGATCACGTGGCACGAGCGGGCCTACCGCACGGGCGACCTCGACGGTGCCTGGCTGGTGCAGACCGCCACCGACGTCCCGCCGGTCGACGACCTCGTCGCCGACGACGCCGAGGCGGCGCGCATCTTCTGCCTCAAGGGCGGCGACCCGGAGCGCGCCACGGCCTGGACCCCCGCGGTGGCCCGCGTCGACGACATCACGATCGCCGTCAGCGGCGGTGGCGACGCCGGCCGCGCCGCAGCCCTGCGCGACGCGGTGGCCACGGCCCTGCAGACCGGCGACCTCCCGCTGCGCCACCGCACCCACGCGAAGGGGCTCGTCGCGCTCGTCGGCGCCGGCCCCGGTGATCCCGGCCTGCTCACCACGCGGGGCCGGCGCCTGCTCGCGGAGGCCGACGTCGTCGTGTTCGACCGCCTCGCCCCGCAGTCCGTCCTGGCCGAGCTCGCCCCCGACGTCGAGGTGATCGACGTCGGCAAGCAGCCCGACCACCACCCCATCCCGCAGGAGCGGATCAACGAGCTCCTCGTCGACCGCGCCCAGCAGGGCAAGGTCGTCGTGCGGCTCAAGGGCGGCGACCCCTACGTCTTCGGGCGCGGTGGCGAGGAGCTCCTCGCGTGCCGCGCAGCCGGGGTCGAGGTCGAGGTGGTCCCCGGGGTCACGTCGGCGATCGCCGTGGCCGCGGCGGCGGGCATCCCCGTCACGCATCGCGGGGTCGCGCGCGGCTTCTCGGTGCTCACCGGGCACGAGGCCGTCGGCGAGCTGCCGCGCCGCGGCGACCACACCCTGGTGCTCCTGATGGGCGTCAAGCGGCTGCGCACCACGGCCGAGGAGCTCATTGCGGCGGGGCACGACCCGCACACGCCCGCTGCCGTCGTCGAGCGCGGCTTCGCCCCCGACCAGCGCACCACGATCGCCACCCTCGGCACGATCGCCGACCGCGCCGCCCACGCGCAGGCCCCGGCCATCACCGTGATCGGCGACGTCGTCAGCCTCGCTGCCGCAACCACCGGTTCAGTCGCCGCTCTCCCGACCTCATGACCAGACCGTGCGCCAGCACGAACGCCGGGCGCAGCACCCGCTCCGAGCGCAGCATCCACGGCGCGGTGGTGTCCACGTGCCAGTCGATGGTCAGCAGGGTCCGCCCGGCGCGGCCCGGCGCGAAGTCGAGGTGGGCCGACCCGTCGAGGTCGCCGCGCGAGCGGAACCGCATCGTGGTGGTGGGCTGCAGGTCGAGGTCGTGCACCGTGAAGCGCAGCCGGTAGCCGAAGGCGCTGCGCGCGACGAGATCGATCTCCTCGCCGCGGTGGGCGGTCACGCTCACCGCCTCCCACCACGGCAGCGGGTCGTCCTGCTCCAGGAACTGCTCCAGGGTGCGCCAGAGCCGCTCGGGGGGCTCCGCGACGTCCCAGACCGACCGGAACTCGTACGCACGATCGCTCATCAGACCGTGTCGCTGCCGGGATTCGGGCACGAGGCGGGTTTCAATGGGATCAGCCCCGCGCGGTATGAGCGCACGGGGCTCTCACCTTCCCCGGGTGCGGCGCAGCCACCACAGGCCGACGAAGGGCAGCACGAGCGGGACGAAGCCGTAGCCGGCGCCGAAGCCCGACCACACCGTCTGGTCGGGGAACAGCTCGGAGTCCACGATGCTCAGCAGTCCGACACCCAGCACGCCGACGAGCTCGAAGCCGATCGCCGCGGTGGCGACCCGGCGGTTGCCGGTGGCCAGCGCCCACGTCGCGATCCCGTAGACGACACCGGCGACGGCCGACAGCGCATAGGCGACCGGGGCCTCGTCGGCCTTCGTCACGAGCTGGTAGACCGACCGCGCCGTGGCGGCCACGGCGAAGACGGCGTAGACCGCCACGAGGGCGCGTCCGAACCCGTGCTGTGTGTCGGTGTCGTGCTCAGCCATGTCCCACCCAGATCTGGTGCGTACGGATCAGCATGACCGACACCGTGAACATCGCCACCGCGACCACGCCGGTGCCCCAGCGGGTCTTGTCGCCGATCCCCCACAGCACCGAGGCGGGCGGGATGAGCACGGTGGTCGCCAGGTACGACACGTACAGCGCCCTCTCGACGTCGCGGTCGGTGCCGGTGACGGCCACGATCCCCCAGACGAGGCAGGCCAGGAGCAGGACCTCGACCACCGCGACGGAGTAGAACAGCGGGTTGCTGAAGCGGTACGACCTCGCCGTGTGCCAGCCCGCGAACACGGCGGCGGCGAGGGCGGCGGCGGAGGTCACGTAGACCAGGGCGTCAGGCATGTCAGACGTGAGTCTTTCACGCTGGCAGGATGGTCGGGTGAGCACCCCGGTCGTCCTGATCTCGCCCGCGATGGCGGTCCCCTCGTCCTTCTACGGCCCCCTCGAGGCGGCCTTCCGCGAACGCGGCTGGGAGGCGCGCGCCCTGCCCCGGCGTGGCTTCGAGCGCGACCTTCCCCGGGCGTCGCGTCGTCACGACTGGTCGTACGCCGACGAGATCGCCGACACCCAGGCCGCCATCGATGCGGCCCGGATCGAGCATCCCGACCGGCCGGTCGTGCTGTTCGGGCACAGCCTGGGCGGCCAGCTCGGCGGTGCGGTCCAGATCGGCCCCCGTCCGGCCGACGCGATGGTGCTCGTGGGCGTGTCCCTCCCCCACTTCCGCCACTACCCCCGGATCGGGCTGCCGCTCGCGGCGATGGCGCTCACGGTGCCGGTGGTCGGCCTCGTCCGGGGATACGTGCCGAAGCCGTGGTTCGGCGGTCCCGGTGCGCGCACGCTGATGCGCGAGTGGGCACGCGTCGTCCGCACCGGTCGCCCGCCCTACCCCGTGCAGCGCCGCATCACGCTGCCGACACTGGCCGTGCACCTGGCCGGCGACGGCTTCTCCATCGAGGCGGCTGCCCACCGGTTCGAACGGACACTTGTCGACAAGTCGGCCCTGACGAGCTGGGAGTACACCCGCGACCTCGTACCCGAGGGCGGCTCCACCCACCACGTGCTGTGGGCGAAGCACCCCGGACCCGTCGTCGACCGCGTGGTGCGCTGGTGGACCGATCAGGCGAACGCCTCGATCGGCGGGCAGGAGCAGACCAGGTTCCGGTCGCCGTAGGCGTTGTCGATCCGACCCACCGGCGGCCAGTACTTGTCCTGCGTCGTGCCGGCCGGGAACACGCCCTCGGCGACCGGGTACGGGTGCGTCCAGTCCACCAGCTCGTGAGCGGCGTGCGGGGCGCTCACGAGCGGGTTGTCCGAGGCGTCGTACTCCCCCCCCGCGACTCGGTCGATCTCGGAGCGGATCGCCAGCATCGCCTCGCAGAAGCGGTCGAGCTCGGCCAGGTCCTCGGACTCGGTCGGCTCCACCATGAGGGTGCCGGCCACCGGGAAGCTCATGGTCGGCGCGTGGAACCCGTAGTCGATGAGGCGCTTGACGACGTCGTCGATGCTCAGTCCCGCGTTCTTCGTGATCTCGCGCAGGTCCAGGATGCACTCGTGGGCCACGAGGCCGTGGTCGCCCGAGTAGAGCACCGGGAACGCCTCGCCGAGCCGCGCCGCGACGTAGTTGGCCGCGAGCACGGCCACCGACGTGGCGTCGGTGAGGCCGTCGGCGCCCATCATCGCCACGTAGGCGAACGGGATCGGCAGGATGCCCGCCGAGCCGTAGGGGGCGGCGCTGATGGTGCCCGCGGCCTGCCGGCGGTCGGCGTCGGGGTGGAAGGGGTGCTTGGGCAGGAACGGCACGAGGTGCTCGCCCACGGCCACCGGACCGACGCCCGGTCCACCGCCGCCGTGCGGGATGCAGAAGGTCTTGTGCAGGTTCAGGTGCGACACGTCGCCGCCGAAGTCGCCGGGGCGGGCGTGGCCCAGCAGCGCGTTGAGGTTGGCGCCGTCGACGTACACCTGGCCGCCGTGCTCGTGGACGATGTCGCACAGCTCGCTGATGCCGTGCTCGTACACTCCGTGCGTCGAGGGGTAGGTCACCATGATGGCGGCGAGGTCGTCGGCGTGGGTCTCGCACTGCGCGCGCAGGTCGTCGAGGTCGACCTCTCCGGCGTCGGTGGCCTTGACGATCACGACGCGCATGCCCGCCATCACCGCCGAGGCCGCGTTGGTGCCGTGCGCCGAGCTGGGGATGAGGCAGACGTCCCGCGCCTCCTCACCGCGGCTGCGGTGGTACTCGCGGATCGCCAGGAGCCCGGCGAACTCGCCCTGCGAGCCGGCGTTGGGCTGCACCGAGACGGCGGCGTAGCCCGTGACGGTGGCCAGCCACGACTCCAGCGTCTCGACCAGCTCGATCATGCCCGCGGCGTCCTGCGCCGGCACGAACGGGTGCAGGTCGGCGAAGCCGGGCCAGCTGATCGGCTCCATCTCGGTGGTGGAGTTCAGCTTCATCGTGCAGCTGCCCAGCGGGATCATGCCGCGGTCGAGCGCGTAGTCACGGTCGCTGAGCCGGCGCAGGTAGCGCAGCATCTGGGTCTCGCTGCGGTGCTCCACGAACACCGGGTGGGTCAGGATCTCGTCGTCGCGCAGCCAGGCCGGCTCGAGCGAGGCGTCGGCCTCGTGTGGCAGGCTCCCGGCGCCGAACGCCGCGAGCACGGCCTCGAGGTGCGCGTCGGTCGTGGGCTCGGAGACGGCGATGCCGACGCGGTCGTCGTCGAAGCGCCACAGGTGGATCTCGGACTCGCGCGCCGCGGCGACGACCTCGGCGGCCCGCCCCGGCACGACGGCCGTGACGGTGTCGAAGAAGCGGTCGGAGGCGACCTCGACGCCCGCGGCACGCAGGCCGGCGGCCAGGCGCGACGCGCGGCCGTTCACCTGCGTCGCGATCTCGCGGAGGCCCTCGGCACCGTGGTAGACCGCGTACATCGCGGCCGTGACCGCCAGCAGCACCTGGGCGGTGCAGATGTTGGACGTGGCCTTCTCGCGGCGGATGTGCTGCTCCCGCGTCTGCAGCGCGAGGCGGTAGGCCGGACGTCCGGCCGAGTCCACCGAGACGCCGACGAGGCGTCCGGGCAGGTGGCGCTCGAGCCCTGAGCGCACCGCCATGAAGCCGGCGTGCGGTCCCCCGTAGAACATCGGGACGCCGAAGCGCTGGGTCGAGCCCACCACGACGTCGGCGCCGAGGCTGCCCGGCGAGCGCAGCAGGACCTGGGCCAGCGGGTCGGTGACGACCACGGCGAGCGCCCCGGACGCCTTGACCGCGTCGATCACGGGCGCCAGGTCGATGACCGTGCCGTCGGCCCGCTGGTAGGCGATGATGACCCCGCTGAAGTCCCCCTCGGGCAGGCCCTCGCGCAGGTCGGCCTCCACGAGCGGCAGCCCGACCGCCTCGGCCCGCGTGTGCAGGACGGCGAGGGTCTGGGGCAGGAGTCCGTCGTCGACCACGACCGGCAGGTCGGTGCGCTTGCGGTCGGCGCGGCGCACGAGGGTGAGCGCCTCGGCCGCGGCCGTGCCCTCGTCCAGCAGCGACGCGTTCGCGGTGGGCAGACCGGCAAGGTCCTCCACCATCGTCTGGAACGCGAGCAGCGCCTCGAGTCGGCCCTGGGAGATCTCGGGCTGGTAGGGCGTGTAGGCGGTGTACCAGGCGGGATCCTCCAGGACGTTGCGGCGGATGACCGCCGGGGTCGTGGTGGGGTGGTAGCCCAGGCCGATCATCGAGACGCCCGGGGTGTTGCGGTCGGCCAGCTCACGCAGGCGGGCGGTGGCCTCGGTCTCGCTCGCGGCCGCCGGCAGTCCGTCGAGGACCGAGCGGATGCCCGACGGCACCGCGGCCTGCATCAGCGCGTCGAGGCTGTCGTAGCCCAGCCGCTGCAGCATCGCGGCCTGGTCGGACGCGCGCGGACCGATGTGACGGTCGACGAAGCGGGTGGCGGGCTGGCGGGCGGACTGGGGCGTGGGGACCGACTGCGACATGGGCGGGGCTCCGAGGGCTCGACGACAAGGCCCTCCCCCTCTGTCGTCGTGCCGGTGGCACGCCTTCAGAGTCGCCTGTGACGTACGGTCCTGTGGCCTGAGAGGTTCCGGGGAGGAATTGCCCCTTCGGCGCCCTGGGACGGGACTCTCCCGTACGGGTCGAACGGCGTGACCAGCCTACCCCGAGCGATGTCGGGGCGGGCGGAGCGTCCGTCAGTTGGCCTTGCGGGCGCGGCGCTGCGACAGCTCGTCGCCGGCGACCGGGACGTCGGCCTCGGCGCGCTCGGTGGGCAGCTCGTGGAGCGAGCCCTCGATCTCCTTCCACACACCGCCGATGGCGATGCCGAAGACGCCCTGACCGCCCTGGAGCAGGTCGACGATCTCGGTGGCGGAGCGGCACTCGTAGACGCTGGCGCCGTCGCTCATGAGGGTGACCTGCGTGAGATCCTCGGTGCCGCGCTCGCGGAGGTGGTCGATCGCGGTGCGGATCTGCTGGAGCGAGACACCGGCGTCGAGGAGACGCTTGATGATCTTGAGCAGCAGGATGTCCTTGAAGGAGTACAGGCGCGCGGTGCCCGAGCCGGTGGCCGAGCGGACCGTGGGCTCGACCAGGCCGGTACGGGCCCAGTAGTCGAGCTGACGGTAGGTGATGCCGGCGGCGTTGCACGCGGTCGGACCGCGGAACCCCGTGTCCTGGGGCATGGGCGCGAGGTCGTCGTCGAACAGCAGGCCCTGGGCGCTGGCGTGTGCCTGCGCCTCCGCTGCCTCGTCACGAGGTTCGATCATGTTCACGCCTTCCTGGCGGCCGGTGGACCGGCCTCCCACAACAAGAGAACCACACCACTGTGGTCTTGCGTACCCTCAAGTTAGACGTGAGAGTCTCTCGACGCACGCACCGCCGCGCGTGTCGGCGGGTAAAAAGTCTCAACCCTCACTTGAAGGCTTCTCGAAGTCCTCGGGGTCGACGTGGTCGAGGAACTCACGGAACTGCTCGACCTGCTCGTCCTCGTCGGGCGTCTGCGCGAAGCCGGCGACGTCGAGCACGTCCTCGGCACACACCACCCGGACCCCCGTGCGCAGGGCCAGCGCGATCGAGTCGGACGGTCGGGCGTCGACCACCGCTCCCCCGGCGAAGGCCAGCTCGGCGTAGAAGACTCCGTCGCGTACGTCGACGATCCGCACCTCAGTCAGCTCGTCGCCGAGGCCCTCGATGATCGAGGCCATCAGGGCGTGCGTCGGCGGCCGCGGGGCCACGGTGCCCTGCTGGGCGAACGCGATGGCCGAGGCCTCGATCGCGCCGACCCAGATCGGCAGGTAGCGCGTGCCCTCGCGTTCGCGAAGCAGCACCAGCGGCTGGTTGGTGGGCATCTCCACCCGGACTCCGACGATGTCGAGTTCGCGCACGGCGACCTCCCTGTCAGGAACGCAGGCCGGCGCGCACGAGCACCGTGTGCAGGCGCACGTTGAGCGCGGCCAGCTCGGCGAGGTTGGCGGCGGCACCGGACTGCTGGCGGGTGGCCGGCGGGACGACCTGCTCGAGCAGGCCCAGCTCGCGGTCGGCGGCGCTGCGGAAGCCGCGCAGGTGCCGCGGCTCGAGACCCAGCTCGGCGAGCTGGCCCACGAGGGACGCGACGACGAGGTCGTCGGTGTCGTAGTACCGCTGGTTGGGGCGCCGACGGATCAGCTCGAACTCCTCGACCTGGTCGAGGGTCTGCGCGTCGATCCCGGCGGCGTCCATCAGCTCCTCGCGGGTCATGCGGGTGGCCCCGCCGCCCTCGGTGACCGACTGCGGCGTGGGCGTGCCGTCGGCGGCGAGGGTCACCTGCGGCACGCGCAGGGTGGCGCGCAGCTCGGTGTCGGGCACCTCGCCGGAGTCCATCTGGTCGAGGACCTGACGGATGTGGCTCAGCGGCCAGTAGCGGTCCTTCTGCATGCGCAGCACGAACCGCAGCCGCTCGACGTCGCCGTAGCTGAACTTGCGGTAGCCCGACGGCGTGCGGCGCGGCTCGACGAGACCCTGCTCGTCGTAGTAGCGGATGCGGCTCTGCGAGATGTCGGGGAACTCGCCGGAGAGCTCGGCGATCACCTGGGAGATGCCGAGCAGCGGTTCGCGCCCGGCCTCACTCGTGGTCACTGACCACCTTCGGAGGCCACGGTGCCGGGAAAGTAGATGAGGCGGTACTTGCCGAGCTGGACCTCGTCGCCGCCCGCGAGCGGGATGTCCCCGTCGATCCGGTCGCGGTTGACGTAGGTGCCGTTCAGGCTGCCCAGGTCGGTGACGACGTACCCGCTCCCGCGGCGCGAGAAGGTCGCGTGACGGCGGGAGACGCTGATGTCGTCGAGGAAGATGTCGCTCGAGGGGTGGCGGCCGGCCGAGACGACGTCCTGGTCGAGCAGGAAGCGCGAGCCGGCGTCGGGGCCGCGCTGCACGAGGAGCATCGCGTTGCCGACCTGCAGGTTCTCGACCGCGAACACGTCGCCGGCCGACATCTCCTCGGTGTCGGCGTCGATGACCGGGATGAAGTTCGTCTCATCGAAACCGTCCGGCGTCGTCACCGCGATCAACTCCGTCTCAAGTAGAGCTTGAAGGTTTGCTCAAGTGGGGGTTCAAAGTTCCTTCGACCCCAAACCTAACACCCGCGACCCGACCGGTCAGCCGGTCACCAGAGCCGAGTACGCCTCGGCCGTGAGCAGGCCCGACGTGACGTCGTCCTCGCTCGTGCGGACCTTCAGGAGCCACCCCTCGCCGTAGGGATCGGAGTTGATCACCTCGGGGGTCGCCTCGAGCGCGTCGTTGCGGGCGATGACCTCGCCGGAGACCGGCGTGAAGACGTCGGAGACCGACTTGGTGGACTCCAGCTCGCCGACGACGGTGCCGCCGTCCACGGAGTCGCCCTCGGCGGGCAGGTCGACGTACACGATGTCGCCGAGCTGGTCCTGCGCGAAGTCGGTGATGCCGATGATGGCGACGTCGCCCTCGACGCGCACCCACTCGTGCTCGGCGCTGTAGAACAGGTCCTCAGGAATCATGGTCGTCCTCCATCTTCAGGCGATCAGTCGTTCGCGGGTCGAGCGTACTGGGGCTCGGGGGCGTCAGCCACAGCGGTCACACGCAGGCGTTGGCGCTTCTCGACCGAGACGTCTCCCCCGCGGCTCTCGACGCGATCGGCGAGCCCGCCGCGGAAGGTGACGGCGTCGGCGAGCGTCTCGGGGTCGCCGATCACCTCCATCACGTACGGGGGCTTGAGCACGCGGCCGCTCACGCGGACCCCGGCGTCGTCGTCGAGGAACCAGGTCTGGGCCACCACGCGAGCGACGCCGTTCAGGGCGATGACCTCGGCGCCGGCGTCACGCATCTCCTGCACCGCGTCGAGCAGGACCGAGGCGGTGACCGCGCCCGCGGGCGCGGTGATCGAGATCTCGATGCCCGATCCCTCGGCACCGACGGTGCCCGCCAGGATCGCCAGGGAGTTGGCGCGCTCGACCGCGGCCTTGCGGGCCTCGGCCGAGCTCTCGCTCGAGTCGCGCAGGTCGTCGCGGGACGCACGCAGGGTCTCGATCTGCTGCGACAGGCGCGTGTTCGTCGCGTCGAGCGACTTGAGCAGCTCGGCCAGCTCGACGCCACGCACCCCGCTGAAGTCGTCGGTCTCGTCGTCCTGGCTCCACTGCACCGTCATGGTGAAGGCCAGCAGGCCCACGAGGAGCGCCACGATCCAGGCCGAGCGGCTGCGGAGGTCACGCATGGAAGATCAGCCTGCGGATGGCAGCGGAGTTGGCGAAGATCCGGATGCCCAGGACGACGATCACGCCGGTGGACAGCTGCGAGCCCACGCCCAGCTGGTCGCCGAGGAACACCATCAGCGACGCGATGGCCACGTTGGACACGAAGGAGACCACGAAGACGCGGTCGTCGAAGCGACCCTCGAGGAATGCGCGCGCGGCTCCGAGCACGGCATCGAGCGCGGCGATGATGGCGATCGGCACGTAGGGCTGGAGCGCGGTGGGCACCGTGGGCTGCAGCACGAGGCCGATCGTGACACCCACCACGAGACCGATGACCGGGATCACGAAGCGCTCCTCCTCAGGGGTTCGGCCGAGACCCTCAGCCGCGCCTCAGGGGCAGCGGGCAGCTCGACATCGTCTGATCCTCGCACGGCGAACCTGATGCCATCGGCTTCGGCACGCGCGGCGAGGTAGCGACCCGACGGCCCCTGCTCCCACTGGTTCTCGAGGGTCTCCTGATCGCCGATCGCCTCGATCACGACCGGTTCGGTGACCGATCGGTAGTTCACGGTGATCGCCTCGCCCGCCGAGCGGATCGCCGACGTCGACGTGAGCCGGTGTCCGCCGACCGCCACCGCCTCCGCGCCGGCCAGCCACAGGCCGTTCACGATGAGCTGGACGTCGCTGTCGGAGAGCTCGCCCCCGGGCCGGTCCTCGTTGGCGGACGACTCCACCGTGAGCTCGATGCCCGGGCCGACGACCGGCGTGGACCCGGCCGCGACGCGCAGCGCCTCGGTGCCGGGACCGTCGACGACGGACTCGGCCTGGAGGTCGGCGATCTCGCCCTGCAGCCCCGCGACGGTCTCCTGCTTGCTCGCGACCAGGTCCTCGCGCACGCGAATGTTCTCGATCAGGGCGTTGCGCTCGACCTCGGTGGCCGGGCGGTCGATGCGCGTCTGGACGGCGGCCACGGTGATCATGAGTGCGAAGACCGCCACGGCGACTCCGGCGAGCAGCTTCGAGACCTGGCCGGGCGCGGTGTCGTGGGCGGCGTAGTAGTCGTCGTCGAGCGCCGTGGCCGCGAGCCGGTCGAGGATCGACTCGGCCTCCCGGACGGAGGAGGCCTCGTCGGTCCGCTCGCTCATCGCGACCGGGGGGTCGAGGCCAGCAGCCGCCGCACCTGCACGGCGTACAGGATGCCCGCCCACCAGTAGAGGCTGACGCCCCAGATGGTGAACGCCCAGCCGAAGACGCGCGCGAGGTTGGCCACCGCGCCGTCACCGTCGCCGAGGAGCAGCAGCGGGAAGGCGTAGAGGAGTCCTGCGGTGGCGGCCTTGCCCAGGAAGTGGACCGGCAGGGCGCTGAAGCCGCGCGTGCGCAGGAACGGCACGAGGGAGAACAGCACCACGTCGCGCAGCGGCAGGATCACGGCGAGCCACCACGGGATGATGTCGCGCAGACCCAGGCCGACGACGACCGCGAGGATGTAGAGCCGGTCGGCCACGGGGTCCAGGACCGCGCCGAGCCGGGTGGTCTTGCCGGTGGCGCGGGCGATCTTGCCGTCGAGGTAGTCGGTGATGCCCGAGACGACGAGCACGCCGATGGCGAGCAGGTCCGCCTCGGGGACCAGCACGAGCCACAGGAAGACGGGAACCAGCAGGATCCTGATGGCGCTCAGCAGGTTGGGCACCGTGAACAGCTCGCCGCTGAGCGAGGGCTTCTCGGGCGTGGGCTCCTGCGCGGCCTTCGGCAGCGACTCGGGTCGCGCCTCGGGCGACGGTTCCACCGGGGCGGGGGCGGGATCGGCTCGCTCGGAGCGCGAGTCGGCCTCGGAGGTCGCAGCGACCTCGATCTCCTCCTCGCCCTCGATCCGGCGAACGCGCTTGCCTGCCACGGCCACAGCCTACCGGCGGGGGTCCCGCGATCCGGGCCGACCTTGCCTCGGGGAACACAACTGACAGACTGAGGCTTGTACCCAACGAGGACTTCACTCACAACGACCAGGAGGACGCGTGGCCGACTACACCCTGCCCGATCTGCCCTACGACTACGGGGCACTCGATCCCCACATCTCCGGCAAGATCATGGAGCTGCACCACAGCAAGCACCACCAGAACTACGTCAACGGCCTCAACACCGCCCTCGAGAAGCTCGAGGAAGCGCGTTCGGTCCAGGAGTTCGGCACGATCAACCTGCTCGAGAAGAACCTCGCGTTCAACCTCGGCGGCCACATCAACCACTCCATCTTCTGGAAGAACCTCTCGCCGGACGGTGGCGACAAGCCGACCGGTGAGCTGTCTGCTGCCATCGAGGACAACTTCGGCTCGTTCGACGCCTACCGGGCGCAGTTCGAGCAGGTCGCCCTCGGCATCCAGGGCTCGGGTTGGGCCATCACCGCGTGGGACACGCTGGGTCAGCGGCTGGTCATCGTCCAGCTCTACGACCAGCAGTCCAACATCCCGGCGACGCTGATCCCGATCTCCCAGCTCGACATGTGGGAGCACGCGTTCTACCTCGACTACCTCAACGTCAAGGGCGACTACGTCAAGGCGTTCTGGAACATCGCGAACTGGGCCGACGCCCAGGAGCGCTTCACCGCGGCCACCAGCGGCGGCCAGATCCTCTTCTGACCCGCTGCCCCGGTCGGGGCGAACCACACGACTGCCCGGTCACCGCGAGGTGACCGGGCAGTGGTGTGTCCGGGGTGCGTCAGCGACGCGAGGCGTCGTCGCGCAGGCCGGCCAGGTAGGCGTTGTACTGCTCGAGGGCCGCGTCGTCGTCGCGGTCGGCGGCACGGTCCGACCGGGTGGCCTCGCGCGAGTCCGACCGGAACCACTGCACGAAGATCGCGCCGATCACCAGCAGGAGCGGGATCTCCCCCATCGCCCAGGCGATGCCGCCGCCGAGGTACTGGTCCTGGGCCAGATCGGTGAGGTAGGGACGCTCGAGCGCCTGGTAGTACGACTCGGCGATGACGACGTTCGAGGACATCAGCGCCACGGAGAAGAAGGCGTGGAACGGCACCGAGAGCATCAGCACTCCGAACCGGGCCAGCGGGCTGAGTCTCACCGGCGAGGGGTCCACGCCGATGATCACGTAGTAGAACAGGAAGCCCGAGAGCAGGAAGTGCAGCTCCATGAAGGCGTGACCCGTGTGCGAGCGCATCATCGACTCGAACAGGCCGGTGTAGTAGACGGCGTAGAGCGTGCCCAGGAAGATCACGGCCGCCACGATCGGGTTCGTGTAGAAGCGGGAGACCCGCGAGTGGAGGGCGTCGCGCAGCAGCGACCGGGGCGAGTGCTCGCCGGGGCGGCGGGGGCCGGGCAGCGTGCGCAGGGCGAGGGTCATCGGGGCGCCGAGCACCAGGAAGATCGGCGCCACCATCGACAGCATCATGTGCGACACCATGTGCAGGCTGAAGGCGACGCTCGAGTACTGGCCCAGCCCGCCGAACGTCGCCCACGCGACGATGGTCAGGCCGAGGAACCAGCTGATCGTGCGGCCGACGGGCCAGGAGTCGTTGCGACGGCGCATCACCAGCAGGCCGGCGACGTAGAGCGCCGTGCCGAAGCCGACCACGGCCAGGCCGATGCCGTCGGGGTAGAAGCCGAACAGGATCCGTGTCACCGTCGGCTCGGGCGGCAGGGAGCGGCCCAGCAGGAGCTCGGCCGGGGTGGTGAGCACGTCCTCCCCCACCGGGGTGGCGGTGCGGCCGAGGACTACCGCCAGCGCGAACGTCACGGTCATCAGGGCGACCTCGAGGATCGCGAAGCGCGCGAAGCCCGCGCCTCGCGAGCGCAGCCGCCGCCGCTGGGCCACGCCGATGGCCCCGAGCCCGATGAGCGCGACGGCCTTCAGGATCACCAGGACCCCGTACGTGGAGTCCAGTCCCCCGAGCGAGCCGAGGTTGACCGAGGCGCTCACCACGCCCGAGACCGCGACCACGACGAAGCACCATGCGGCGAGGGTCGAGTAGCGGGCCACGGCGTCCTCGAGGCGTCGGCTGCGGCGCAGCGCCACCCAGCCCAGGGCGATCAGGCCGCCCACCCACAGCACGACGCCGACCAGGTGCAGCACGAGGCTGGCGGTCGCGAGCATGTGCGAGCCGGACGAGGCCGAGTGCCCGGTGAGCCCGACCGCGGAGATGCCCAGCAGCGCCACGCCCACGCAGATGGCGAGCTGGCGCACCGAGAAGGTCCAGGAGGTCCACAGCGCCACGACGAGCGCTGCGAGCGCCTGCGCGAGCAGACCGCGGCCGGTGGCGAAGACCGAGGCGAAGTCCCACAGCTGGCCGATGCCCACGTCGTGCATCGGGCGGGCGTAGAGATCGGCGACGTTGGCCCAGTAGAAGACCAGCGACGCGACGAGCCAGCCCCACGCGGTGCGCGACGCGATCCGCACCGCCTGCACCGAGAGACCCTCGAGCCGGTCGCCCGAGGGCAGCAGCACCACGGCCACCAGCAGGAAGCCGACCGTGGCGGTGGCGAGCAGGTTCGACAGGAAGCGGGAGATCGGGATGGCCCATCCGACGACCGGCCCGGGGTCGGGCAGGCCCACGGGCACGGGCTGCGGGCTGGCGCCGCTCAGGACGACGACAGCGACGAGCGCGACCAGGCCCAGGCCGCCGACCGCAGCGGCGAACGGGAGACCCGGGCGGTCAGGGACGGTCATCGTCGGACGACGTCGAGCGGCGGCGGAGCACGGTGGCGCCGCCGATGGCGAGCACCACGACGACCACGAGGGCGCCGAGCACCAGCGGCGAGGACCACACCGAGTCGTCCTTCGCGTCGGCCGAGGTCTCGGCGGGATCGGCGGGATCGGCCGAGATCTCCTCGGAGGGAACGGTCGTGGGGGTTCCCTCGTCGGCCGGCGCCTCGTTGGCGACGGCGTCGGGGTCGGTGACCGTGAAGCGGGTGGTTCCGATGATGGGGTGGCCATCTACCGAGACGACGCGATAATTGACCTCGTACGCGCCATCGGGTGCTTCACTCGACGGCGTGACGACGACTCGCGGACCGTCGACCTGCACCTCGGCATCGACGGCCTTCCCGTCGACGCTCACGCCCACCTCCGACGGCTCCCGCAGGTTCTCGGTGAAGGTCAGCACGACTCGCTCGGGGACGGCCTCCAGGCGAGCTCCGTCCGTGGGGTCCGAGGAGATCAGGGACGTGTGCGCTCGGGCAGGCACCGACCATCCGAGGATGACCGCAGTGACGAGGAGCACAAGAGAAGTCAGACGCACTCCTTCAGCCTATCCGGCGGTTGTTCGGAGGGTTTCTGGCCCTTCGGGACCAGAGTCGATGGCACGACCAGAGTGACTGATGGGGATTGTGTGAACAGGAGGTTGGGGCACGTGGTTCACTCACCCGTGGAGGTGTCACACGTGCGTCTGACTCGGGTCATCGCGACAGTGACGGTCACGCTCGCCGCTCTGGCGCTGCCGACCGCCGCTCACGCCGTCGACCCCACGCCGTCCCCGACCACCGGCCCGAGCGGCTCCACGCCCTCGCTGGACGTCCCCGATCCGCTCGCGATCGCGCCGAGCGCCGTCACCGAGCTGACCACCCTCGCCCTGCGCTACGAGGCCAACCTCAGCGTGGCCGAGGACCGCCGCAAGGAAGCCGTCGAGCGCCAGCGCGACGCCGACCGGCAGCGCACCATCGCCCGCGCCTACGTGGCGCAGGTGGTCGAGTACGCGATGTCGCCGAGCGGCGACCCCTTCGCCCAGAAGCTCACGGCGCTCGCGGCGGCGGAGAACCCCGAGGACCTCATCACCGGGATCTTCAGCACCGAGCAGGTCACCGAGGCCCAGGAGGGACACCTCGGCGACGCGAAGCGGGCGTTCGACGCGGCCCAGGTGCTCCAGGCCCGCGCCGACCGCGCCACGAAGATCGCGGAGAAGGCCGAGGCCAGCGCGGCCCGTCAGCTCAAGCAGGTCGGCAAGATCGCGAAGCAGCTCGGCCTCGGCGCCTCGTCCACGCCCGCGGGCCTGCCCCAGACCCGCGTCGAGCAGGAGTCCTGGAACACCGCCTCCACCACGGCGTGGAAGCGCTACACCCGGCAGCTGACCCGGCTCGGCGTCAAGGCCCCGCCGGCGGGACGCCTCAAGGCCACGCGCGGCGTCGGCAGGGCCACGGTCGGCTCCACCACCGTCGAGGTGCTGCCCGCCCAGACCATCCGCATGATCAACGCGCTGGTCGGCCGGATCGGCGACGACTACGCGGCCAGGAACGCCTCGGGCGCCTGGAGCTGCGGCGGCCTGCTGCAGGTCGAGGGCGGCTACGACCTCAGCGGCACCCCGGCCCAGCTGTACGCCCGCACGGTCAAGGTCCGGAAGGCGCAGATGCTCCGGGGCGACCTGGTCTTCTCGGCGAACAAGGCCTCCGGCATCCACCACGTGGGCGTCTACATCGGCGGCGGCCGCATGATCGACGCTCCGGCCACCCGCGGCCAGGTGGGCGTCTCGAGCGTTCCGGAGAAGCCCTACGCCATCACCCGCCCCGCGCTGGGCACGGGCCGCAACACGCCTCCGAAGGGCACCGCCTCCTCCCCCACCACCATCTGCAACGCCACGAAGGCCACCGCGGCCACTCGCCAGGGCTGGACCTTCCCGCTCAAGCAGGGCACGTACTCGATCTCGGCCGGCTTCGGCATGGGCGGCAGCATGTGGCAGTCCACCCACACCGGCCAGGACCTCGCCGCACCCGCCGGCACCCCGATCTACGCCTCGCGCGGCGGCGTCGTGAAGCTGGAGGAGATCGGCTGGGCCGGCACGCTCGTCACGGTGTCGCACCCCGACGGCACGGCCGAGCGCTACGCGCACTCCTCCAAGGTGCTCGTGCAGGACGGTCAGACCGTCAACGCCGGCGACGAGATCGCCCTGGTCGGCTCCCGTGGCAACTCCACGGGCCCGCACCTGCACTTCGAGATCCAGGTCGACGGCAAGTTCATCGACCCGATGCCGGTGCTAGTTCAGTACCTGACCAACAGCGGCGCCGGCAAGGGCTGGGGCGGCTACAGCAACGGGCAGGTCCCCCGCGGCGTCCTGTGCGCCACCGGCGACACGATGCTGCGCTGCGACGTGGCCAAGCGGGCCAAGCGCCTCGCGGCAGACTTCCGCGGCAAGTTCGACGAGCCGCTGGAGTTCCGTGCCGGGTACCGCGACATCGTGGGCCAGATCCAGCGCGGTCCCGAGGGCACGCTCGTCGACATCCCCGGCACCTCGCCCTTCGGCTGGGGCACGCGCTTCGAGCTCGGCTCGCTGAAGAAGGCCGAGCAGGCCTGGGTCGCCAAGCGCGCCCGCGCCCTGGGGCTCAAGGCCGAGGGCGGCAACGCCTGGTCGCTGCCGACCGCCTGACCGTCGCGGAGGTTTGGCCGGATCCCTGCGGGTGATGGCGCTCAAGCGCTGGAGATCTGTCGGAGCGTCGCGGTTGGATGGATGTCAGGACCACGAGGACAGGACGGTCATGACAACGCAGCCGACCACCACCCAGCGAGCCGACGTCTCCCCCGCCGCCCTGTGGTGTGCGCTCGGGGTGGTCTACGTCGCGTGGGGATCGACGTACCTGGGGATCCGGGTCGTGGTCGAGGACATGCCCCCGCTGATCTCGGCGGGAGCCCGCTTCCTGACGGCCGCCGTGCTGATGGGGACGTTCCTGGCCCTCCGGTCGGGTCCGCGGGTGCTGCGGGTCCGCCCGCGGGAGCTGCGGGGAGCGGCCATCGTGGGCGTCCTCCTGCTCGGCGGCGGCAACGGCGGCGTGGTGCTCGGCGAGCGGACAGTGCCCTCGGGGATCGCGGCGCTGCTCGTCGCGATGGTTCCCCTCTGGCTGATCCTGCTCCGCTTCGCCAGTGGCGCCCGCCCGCGGCTGCTCACGTGGGCCGGGGTCCTGGTCGGATTCGTCGGTCTCGCCGTGCTCGTGCTCCCCGGTGGCGGCGCCGGCGGCACGACCGCCG
This sequence comes from Aeromicrobium sp. JP4, assembly GCF_054957925.1. NCBI lineage: Bacteria > Bacillati > Actinomycetota > Actinomycetes > Propionibacteriales > Nocardioidaceae > Aeromicrobium > Aeromicrobium sp. JP4. Next base: position 416,141 of record NZ_CM143290.1, on the reverse strand, counting down.
GGATCCTGATCATCGTCGGTGCCTCGCTGAGCTGGTCGGTCGGCTCGTTCATGTCCCAGCGGATGCCGATGCCGGCGAACCCGTTCGTCGCCACGGTGTGGGAGATGCTGGCCGCCGCGATCGCGCTCCTGGTGATCGGCACGGTGAGCGGAGAGCGCCTGGGTGACTTCGGCGATGCCTCGACGTCGTCGTGGATCGCGCTGGGGTACCTCGTGGTGTTCGGGTCGATCGTCGCCTACTCGGCGTACGTGTGGCTGCTGCAGAACGCGCCGCTCTCGCTCGTGTCGACCTACGCCTACGTGAACCCCGTGGTCGCGGTGCTGCTCGGCGCCCTCATCCTCGCCGAGCCGCTCACCGGCGCGATCGTCACCGGCGGCGCGATCGTCGTCGTGGGGGTCGCGCTGGTGGTCCGGGCCGAGCGGCCGCGACCGGCATGACGAAAGGGCCCCACCGCAATGCGGTGAGGCCCCTCCGTTCGGTGCGTCAGGCCTCGTCGAGGTCCTGGGCGACGCGACGGTGCGCCTCCCAGATGCGCTCGGGCAGTCCGCCGAACTGCTTGAGGTGCTCCTCGCGCAGGCCGATCTCCTGCTTCCAGCGGTCGACGTCGATCGACAGGAGCTGGTCGAGGGTGGCGTCGTCGATCTCCAGGCCCTCGAGGTTCAGCTCGTCCTTCGTGGGGACGACGCCGACGGGGGTCTTCGTGCCGGTGACACGGCCCTCGCGGAAGTCCATCATCCACAGCAGGGCGCGCAGGTTCTCGCTGTAGCCGGGCCACAGGTAGCCGCCGTCGGCGTCACGCTGGAACCAGTTCACGTGGGCGAACAGCGGCTTGTCGGTGACCTGGTCGAGGATGTCGAGCCAGTGCTGGGCGTAGCGGCCCTCGGGCAGCGCCAGGAACGGACGCATCGACATCGGGTCGTAGCGCAGCTGGCCGGCCACGCCCTCGGCCGCGGCGGTGGCCTCGGCACCCAGCGTCAGGCCGTCGTAGACGCCCTCGGCCGGGTCCTCGATCGCGCGGATCAGCGGCTCGCGGTCGCGCGTACGGCCGCCGTAGATGATGCCGTCGATCGGCACGCCCGCCGGGTCGTTGTAGTCGGGCGACTCATTCGGGACGTTCGTCATCGTCGACGTGAAGCGGCAGTTCGGGTGGGCCCACACGTGGGCCTTCGAGCGCTGCTCGTCGGCCGGACGCTCGGAGATGAGGTGGCCCTTCCAGTCGCGCCAGCCCTCGACGTCCTCGGGGTAGTCGGGCGACTTGCCCTCCCACCAGGTCTCGTGGGTGTTCACGTTGTACGCCGTGTTGGTGAAGATGGCGCCGGTGCCCTCGCGGACCGCGGCGAGCGCGTTCGGGTTGGTGATCGCGTTGGTGTCGATCGCCACGCCGAACACACCGAACTCGGGGTTCATGCCGTAGAGCTTGCCGTCGTCGCCGACCCACAGCCACGCGATGTCGTCGCCGAAGAACTCGACGTAGTAGCGGTCGCCGAGCACGCCCGGGGCCACCATCATGGCGAGGTTCGTCTTGCCCGAGGCGCTCGGGAAGCCGCCGGCGATGTGGTACTTCTTGCCGGTCTCCTTGTCCTGGATCGCGATGAGCATGTACTGCTCGGCGAGGAACTTGCGCGAGGCCCAGCCGTCCCAGTTCGCCTGGCGCAGGCCGTGGGCGATCTTGCCCAGCAGCGCGTTGCCGCCGTAGGACGAGCCGAAGTGCAGGATCGTGCGCTCGTCGGCGACGGTCACGAAGTAGCGCTTGTCGTCGGGGGTGCCCTGGCCGAGGTTCTCCAGGTCGCCCGTGACGTGCACGGCGCGCACGAAGCTCTCGGGGTCGTTCAGGTTCTCGAACAGGTCGACGCCCACGCGAGCCATGCGGATCATCTGGAGCACGACGTTGCGGTTGTCCGTCAGCTCGATGCCGGCGGCGTAGGCCTCCAGCGGCGAGCCGGGCGCGGCCATCAGGTAGGGGATGACGTACATCGTCTTGCCCTGCGAGGCACCCGTCATGTTGCCGATGACGACGGGCTTGATCTCGTCGGCGTGACGCCAGTTGTTGTAGACGCCCTGGTCCGCCGGGTCGCTGGTGGCGACGATCGTCCGCTCCTCGGAGCGTGCCGTGTCCTTGTGGTAGCTCTGCGAGTAGTAGAGACCTTCACCGGCCGGCTCGAGCTCGCCTGCCTCGAGCGCCTCCTGGAGGAGCCGCGCGTCATCGCTGGCGCTGACGACCTCGATGCGATCGGGCTGGGTGACCCCCGCCCAGTGCTTCACGAACTCATGGACGTGGGGGTTCTTCAACCCCGCCTCGTCCAGGACCTTGTCCACGTCGACCATCGGTCTGCCTGTTCCTCTCCTGGACCAGCCCGCCGGCCGGTCCGGTCCCGTCGATGTTCCGTCCCGTGCCGACGGACATTTCCGACGGCACGATCCCGGAGATTACCGCGACCCTACCGCGCCTTCGGTGCCATCCTCCGGCGGGCCCTGTGGGGAATGCCACACCACGAAAGGGTCACAGTCGCGTGACCACGCGGTCCCGGTCGAAGCGACGGACGGCGAGGTGGAAGACCACGAGATCGCCCACCACGGAGAGCAAGCCGACCACCACGACGACCCGCCCGTCGAAGGCCAGGGCCCCCGCCGCCTGCGACATGATCAGGATGATCACGGGCAGCACGAGCAGTCCGGCGACGGCCTGGGCGCCCTGCAGCGTCGAGGCGCGGTGCGAGATCAGGACGATGCAGCCGATGGCGAAGAACGACACCAGCGGGGCGATCACGCCGACGAGCGCGAGCCACGTACCGGTCGGGAAGGACCAGCCGTGCTGCCAGGGGCGGGCGGACGCGGAGACGACCACGGTGAACAGCGCGGTGGACAGCCAGGTCACCAGCACCGCGGGCCCCCACGAGACGAGGATCTTGCCGATCACGAGCTCGCGGTCGGTGAGCGGCGTGAAGAGCAGGCCCTCGAGCGTGTCGCGCTCCTTCTCCCCCACGAACGCCGCGGTGGCCAGCACCGTCGCGATCACGACGGGGATCATCAGGAAGATCGGCGCCATGAAGTACTCGACGACCGCACGGGTCGGGTCGGCGGCCACGTGGGGCGGCAGGCCGTCGAGGTAGGAGGTGAGGAAGTCGAGCCGTGCCAGGGCCTCGGGGCGGCTCGTGGCCGCGATCAGCGTGGCGGGCAGCACCAGCGCGAAGACGATCGGCAGCATCACGATGGGCAGGAGGGTCTGGCGGTTGCGGCGCAGCTCGATCCAGTCCTTCGTCACGAGCGCGCGGACCCGGCCGGCGTTCACGCCTCCTCCCCCGCCAGCAGCGCGAAGTAGAGGTCGTGCAGCGAGGGCGCCGTGCTCTCGGGATCGGGCACGGCGACTCCCTCCGCCCTGAGCCCGGCGACGACCCGCTCGGCGATCTCGCGCTCCGACACGCGGATGACGTACTCGCGGTCGGGCCAGTGCGAGGCCACGAGCTCGGTGACCTCGCCCGCCGCCACGATGCGCCCGCGGTCGAGCATGACCACGTCGTCGCACAGCTGCTCCAAGCCGTGCAGCTGGTGGGTGCACAGGACGATCGTCGTGTCCCCGTCGGCGCGGAGCTTCGCGAGGTGACCCAGCACGTCGAGGGCCGCTTCGGGGTCCAGGCCCGCGGTCGGCTCGTCGAGGAAGATCAGCTCCGGCCCCGGCAGCAGGGCCCGCGCGATCTTGGCCTTCTGACGCAGGCCCTTGCTGAGCGAGCCGACGGGACTGTCACGGCGGTCGGAGAGGCCGACGACCTCGAGCACCTCGGACAGACGCCGCTCGGTGACGGAAGGACCGAGTCCGTGCAGCGCACCCCACGTGCGCAGGTTCTCCGCGACGGTCAGCCGGTGGTAGAGATTGGCCTCGGTCTGGACGCCGATCCGCGCACGCAGTCGCGGCGCCGACTCGGGAGTCACGGCCTCGCCGAAGAGCTCCACGGTGCCCGAGGTGGGCCGGAGCAGGCCGGTCAGCATCCGCACGGTCGTCGACTTGCCCGAACCGTTCGGCCCGAGGACACCGAGCACCCGACCCCTCCCCACGACGAGGTCGAGATCGGAGACGGCGACGCGGTCGTCGAAGACTCTCGTCAGGGCTGTCGCGCGGACCACGGGTTCGGACGTCACCTGAACATCATGGGTGGTCGGTCCCGGATCGTCATGCGGTTGGGCTCATCCCGGAGGCACGACTGCCTCGGCGCTTTGCCAGACTCAGGGCCGAAGCGTGAGCACCGACGGTCCACTCGGCCTCGGCGCCGCAGACCGAGAGCGAGGGACCCCCGGTGGACGCAACGCGATTCGCACCATCCGTCGCGCTGCCGCGCGCCTGGCACGGACTGACCGCCGCGACCGCTCTGGTGGCACTGCTCCTCCAGCTGGGACTGGTTTTCAGCGGCGCGTCCGTCCTGGTCGAGACCGAGCGCCCGGACCTGCCTGTCCGACTCGCGCGCTTTGCCGCGTACTTCACGATCCAGAGCAACCTGCTGGTCCTCGTGTCGGTGCTCGCCCTGGTGCGCGACCCTCGGGCCGACGGTCGGTGGTGGCGTGCGCTGCGCCTCGCCGGCGTCATGGGCATCACGGTCACGGGACTCGTGCACTTCTTCCTGCTGCGTCCGCTGCTGGAGCTCGAAGGCGCGAGCCTCGTGGCCGATCGCCTGCTGCATCTGGCGGTGCCGGCCCTGGCCGTCGTCGGCTGGGTCGTGTTCGGGCCGCGCGGCCGCATCGATCGTCACGCGACCCTCGTGGCCTTCGCCTGGCCCGTCGTGTGGCTGGTGGTGACGCTCGTGGTCGGGTGGACGACCGGCTGGTACCCGTACCCGTTCCTGGACGTCGCGACCTCGGGAGGCGCTGACGTGGCGATCGCCTGTGCGGGCATCGCCCTGCTGGTCCTGGTGTGCCTGGCCGCCCTGACGTGGCTGGACCGACGTCTCGACACGTGACTCGCGTCAGCGCAGCACCGTGGGCGGCTCGCAGCGAACGTCGTCCGGCACGGTCGGTGTGACCCGCTGGACGTCGCGGCGCAGCAACACGTCGAGTCCGCAGACGCCGGTGAGGCGGCGGTACCTCCGGTCGACGATCCGATCCGCGGCACCGCTGGTGATCCCCCAGCCCTTCAGCGACCCGTTCATCACGAGCCACGTCGGTGCGTCGTCGCCGGAGACGACGCGGGAGAACTCCTCGAGCGCGGAGTCGTCGGTGCGCACCGGCAGGCTCCACAGATGGGCATAGGGAGAGTCGAGCCCCGAGGCCAGGACGAGGTCCGGGCGGCCCCACGCGCTGACGACCGTGTCGCCGACCTCGGCGGACGCGGCGATCATCCGGCCGGCCCCGACGCGTCCGTCCACCGTGTCGACGGCCGGCAGCACGACCATCGCGCCGATCACCGCGGCCACCGCGGAGTACCCGAGGACGACGGGCACGACGATCCTGGTGCGAGCCGCGATCAGGCCGGTTCCGACGGCGACGGGTGCGGCCAGCTCGACGAGGTAGTGGTTCCACCAGCTCCCACCGGCGAGCACCGAGAGGCAGCCGAACGCGGTGGCCGCCGCGGCGGCGAGTGCTGCGGGTGACCGGAAGCGGTCGGCGAGCGGCGCCAGGAGGACGCCGAGGACGAGGATCAGCTGACCTCCGAGTGCGGCGCGGCCCAGCATCTCGGCCGGTCGGCCGCCCGTGGCGCCCGGAGGTTCGTTGGCCATCACGTCGGCGGCTCGGAGGCGGAACGCGAAGAGCGCGTCGAAGAGCTGGACCGGGTCCGTGCCACGGGCCCACGCGGCCAGGACCGCAGTCACGGCCAGCAGGACGGCACCGGCGAGGGCCCAGGCGGCCAGTCGCACGGCCTCGCGGGCTCGGAGACCTCCCGCCGTGACGGTCAGGACCAGCAGGACCAGTGCGAAGACCGCGCCGTCGGCGTGGTTCTGCTTCGTGAGGACGGCACCCGCGAGCGCCGCTCCGGTGGCGAGCGCCCAGCGCGGTCCGGGTTCCTGCACGGCGCGCACCGCTGCGTAGATTCCCGCGGCGATCCACGGGGCGGCGAGCAGCTCGCCGTTGACCCGCTCGGCGCCGAGCCAGGGGCTCACCGTGAGGATCGCCGCCGTGACTGCGGCCCAGCGCGCGGCGCGAGGGCCGGCCAGGCGGCCCGCGGCGGCTGCGCACGCCACCACCGTCAGGACGACCGCCACCAGACCCACGAGGCGCAGGGCCACGACTCCCCCGGTGCGTGCCGCGAGCTCGGCCCACGCGATCAGGAGCGGAGGCCGGTCGACCCAGAAGTCGCCGTACAGCGAGTCCCCACGCCCCCACTGACCGCCGACCAGGAGCAGGCCCGCCTCGTCCGGTCCGGGCAGGACCGCGAGGAACGGCAGTCGCACCAGCACGGCGGCCAGGACGACCAGCATCACGGCGCGTGGCGTCGTCATGGTGTGGGTACCGTTCAGTCCTCGACGCGGGTGGCGGGATCCCCGTCGAACAGGCGCCCGTCGGGACGACCCAGCGCCGTCAGCCGCTCCACTGCCGCCGGGTCGAGCTCGATCTCCACGGCGGCCAGGTTCTGCCGCTGCCGCTCGACCGACGAGGCCTTCGGCAACGGAACCGTGCCCACGGCGGCGTGCCAGGCGAGCACGGCCTCCGCCGGGGTGATCCCGTGCTGACGGGCGACGTCGACGACCACCGGGTTCTCGAGCAGGTCGCTCTTGCGGCCGAGGGGGCTCCACGCCTGGGTGACGATCCCTCGCTCCCGGTGGTGCGCCAGGGCGTCGACCTGCGGGAAGTAGGGGTGCAGCTCGATCTGGTTCACCGCGGGGAGGACCCCCGTCTCCCGCTCGAGCCGGTCGAGGTGCTCGGGCAGGAAGTTGCAGACTCCGATGTGGAACACGAGACCGCGCTGCTGCGCGTCGACCAGCGCCTGCCACGCCTCGACGTAGAGGTCGCGCGACGGGTTCGGCCAGTGGATGAGGTGGAGGTCGAGGTGGTCCAGGCCCGTGCGCAGGACGCTCTCCTCGATGGACGTCACCGCGAGGTCGTACGCGTGGTGCCGACCGGGCAGCTTCGAGGTGACGACGACCTCGTCACGGTCGACGCCGGAGCTGCGGACGGCGGTGCCGACGGCGCCCTCGTTCTCGTAGTTCATCGCCGAGTCCAGCAGGCGGTAGCCCGTGTGCAGCGCGGAGACGACCGCGTCCACGCCACTCAGGCCGTTGAGCTTGTACGTTCCGAAACCGACTGGAGGCAGTGAGAGGCTCACGGCTCGACTCTAGGGCGACTCGGACCCCTCGGCGCGGCTGGCACAGCGGAAGCCCAGGTTGCCGGACGCCGAGTCCGGGGTGTTGCGCGAGCGTGCGGCCACGCGGTAGCGATTGCAGTAGGAGTCGTGGCACAGGAAGGATCCCCCGCGCATGACCCGGGTCGTCCCGGACACGGGTCCCGTCGGCGAGGTCGGGGGCGACTCCTCGTAGTAGTGCGCGTCGAACCAGTCGGCACACCACTCCCAGACGTTGCCCACCATCTGGTGTAGTCCGTATCCGTTCGGCTCGAAGGCCGCTGCCGGCGCCGTGGCCAGGTGGCCGTCGTCACCGTGGTTGATCGACGGGAAGACGCCCTGCCAGATGTTGCACCTCCACGCGCCGTCCGGGTTCAGGTCGTCCCCCCACGGGTACCGCCGGCCCTCGGTCCCACCGCGCGCGGCGTACTCCCACTCGGCCTCGCTCGGCAGTCGCTTCCCGGCCCACGCGGCATAGGCCCGCGCGTCGTTCCACGAGACCTGGACGACGGGGTGGTCGCCACGGTCGGAGAGGTCGGAGCCGGGACCCTCCGGTGCACGCCAGGTGGCTCCCTCCACGACCAGCCACCACGGTGTGTGGGCCGCGCGCCCCAGCACGTCGCGCGCATCGCCCGCGAACGCCGCCTCGAACACCGCCGACAGCCCCAGGTCCTCGGCGTCGGTGACATGGCCGGTGGCGTCGACGAACTCCGCGAAGGCGTCGTTGGTCACGGTGGTGGCGTCCAGCGAGAAGTCGTGCAGCCGCACCGGGTGGACGGGCGTCTCCCCGTCGTTCGGATCCCCGTCGCCGAACGGGTCGCCCATCGACGTCACGCCGCCAGGGACCCTGACCTGTCGCATGCCCCGACGGCCCACGATGGGTGGGAGCAGCTCGACGTCGCGGCGCGTCGAGGACGCCCCCGGAAGTCCCGGGACGCAGCAGGGCGCGAGGCCTTCGTGGGTCATGTGCGCCATCCTCGGACGCCCGACGGGAGCGCCGAATCATCCCAAGTGGATGACGAGACCCGGGTCCTGCGGGGACACGATGGCAGTCATCGACCGCCGCACGCGGGTGGTCCCCGACGGAACGGGTCTGCCCATGCAACCGAACGAGGACGCCATGCGACGCGATGTGCTCCCGGTCCCGGATCGGGCACCCGTCGGGCTGGTCACCTACGACGCCAAGGACCCGGACACGCGCCATGAGCCCATCAGGCCCATCCGCCCGCCCAGCACCGCGCCGAACGTGCTGGTCGTGCTGCTCGACGACGTCGGGTTCGGTGCCTCGAGTGCCTTCGGGGGCGTCATCGCGACGCCCCATGCCGAACGCCTCGCCTCGGCCGGGCTGAAGTACAACCGGTTCCACACGACGGCCCTGTGCTCACCGACGAGGGCCGCCCTCCTCAGCGGCCGCAACCATCACACCGTCGGGATGGGCGGCATCACCGAGATCGCCACGTCGGCGCCGGGCTACGACTCGCGGCGTCCCAACACCTGTGCGCCCCTGGCGGAGATCCTCAAGCTCAACGGATACTCCACGGCCCAGTTCGGGAAGTGCCACGAGGTCCCGGTCTGGGAGACGAGCCCGCTCGGCCCGTTCGACAACTGGCCCACGGGAAGCGGCTTCGAGTACTTCTACGGGTTCATCGGCGGCGAGGCCCACCAGTTCTACCCGGCCCTCTACGAAGGCACGACCCCCGTGGAGCCCGACCGCACTCCTGAGGACGGCTACCACCTCATGGGCGACATGACCGACAAGGCGATCGGGTGGATGCGGCGCCAGAAGTCGCTCATGCCCGACAAGCCGTTCTTCGCCTACTTCGCCCCGGGCGCCACGCATGCTCCTCATCACGTGCCTGCCGAGTGGATCGACAAGTACGCCGGGCGCTTCGACGCGGGCTGGGACGTCCTGCGCGAGGAGATCTTCGCGCAGCAGAAGCAGATCGGCGTCATCCCCGCCGACGCGCAGCTCACGCCCCGCCCGGCCGAGATTCCCGCGTGGGACGAGATGCCCGACGAGCTCAAGCCGGTGCTGCGCCGCCAGATGGAGGTCTACGCCGCCTTCCTCGAGTTCACCGACCACCACGTCGGCCGGCTCCTGGACGCGCTCGAGGACCTCGGGGTGTTCGAGGACACGCTCATCTACTACATCATCGGCGACAACGGCGCCTCGGCCGAGGGAACCATGAACGGCACCTACAACGAGATGATCAACTTCAACGGTGCGGCCGCGCTGGAGACACCGGAGTTCCTCATGTCGAAGCTGGCGGACTTCGGTGGACCCGACTCCTACAGCCACTACTCGGTGGGGTGGGCCCACGCGATGGACACGCCGTACCAGTGGACCAAGCAAGTCGCCTCGCACTTCGGCGGCACGCGCAACGGAGCAATCGTGCACTGGCCGCGCGGGTTCACGGCCGCCGGAGCGGTGCGCTCCCAGTTCGCCCACGTCATCGACGTCGCCCCGACCATCCTCGAGGCGGCCGGGCTGGCCGAGCCCACCTTCGTCCACGGCGTGCAGCAGACGCCGATGGAGGGCGTGTCCATGCGGTACTCGTTCGACGACGGGACCGCCGCGGACCGGCACGAGACCCAGTACTTCGAGATGTTCGGCAACCGCGGGGTGTACCACCGCGGGTGGACCGCCGTCACGCGGCACAAGACACCGTGGCTGCTGATCGGCGAGGACGTGCCCGCCTTCGACGACGACGTCTGGGAGCTCTACGACACGAACACCGACTGGACCCAGAGCGAGGATTTGGCACAGACGCACCCCGAGAAGCTGCACGAGCTGCAACGACTCTTCCTGATCGAGGCGGTGCGCCACCAGGTGCTGCCGCTGGACGATCGAGCGGCCGAGCGCCTGTCGCCCGAGGTGAGCGGCCGGCCCCAGCTCGTCCGCGGCAACCGTCAGCGGCTCTACGCCGGGATGGGACGTCTCTCCGAGCACTCGGTGGTCAGCATCAAGAACGCGTCCCACGCCGTCACGGCCGAGGTCACGGTGGAGGACGACGCCCACGGCGTGATCATCGCCCAGGGTGGCAGCATCGGCGGCTGGACCCTGTACGTGAAGGACGGCTGCCTGCGGTACTGCTACAACCTGTTCGGCATCCATCGCTTCTACGTCGGCAGCGAGACGAGGCTGTCCGCCGGGCGTCACCAGGTGCGGATGGAATTCGACTACGAGGGTCCGGGCCTGGGCAAGGGCGGCACGGTTCGCCTGTACGTGAACGGGGAGGAGGTCGGCGAGGGCAGGGTCGACGCCACGGCCGCGATGATCTTCTCCGCGGACGACACGTGCGACGTCGGACGCGAGGACGGAGCACTCGTGGCCGACGACTATCCCGTTCCGAACCACTTCAGCGGCGAGGTGCACTGGGTGGAGATCGCGGTCGGCGAGGACGCCCAGGACGCGGATCATCACCTCGCCCCCGAGGAGATGCTGCGCATCGTGCTCGCGCGGCAGTGATCTGGTGACCCCGCGGGGATGGGTGGCAGTCAGCGCGGGAGCAGTTCGAGCTCCCGCGCGATGCGGACCGCGGCGTTGCGGCGGGAGACCCCGAGCTTGCGCGGGATGTTCCGGACGTGGGTCCGCACGGTGTTCACCGAGATGTACATCTCCGCGGCGATCTCCTCCGTCGTGAGGAGCGCGGCGAGGTGGCCCAGGACCTCCGTCTCCTTCTCGGTCAGCTGTTCCACCGGCGCGGTCCGCTCGACCGGTTCCGACGGCCGTCGGGTCGCTGGACGGTTCATCGGCGCGCCGGACCGCTCGAACAGCCAGGCGTGCGACGCCGCGAGCTGGCGGTCCTGGAGCACCAGCTGCCGCACCGGCGCCGGAGCCTCGTGGAAGGGCCGCCGGAGGGTGATCGGGCGCGCGAGCACCAGCGCCTCCGTCACCGCTCGCTGCGCTTGCACCCCGGCTCCGCCGCGCAGCAGCCGCGCGCACTCAGCGAGTGACGCGGCGACGCGAACGGCCACGGGGCCCGCGGGGTCGCGGGCCTCCGCCATCGCGACCGCCGCGCACACGTCGTGGCCCGCGGCGAGGTCCACCTGCGCCCGCAGGAGCGCAAGGGCAGCGGCGACCGAGGGGTCGTCCAGCCCTTCCATCGCGTCCTGTGCGGCCTGCACGTCGCCCCGCGCGACGAGCCACCCGGCGACCTCGACACGCAGGCGTGCGGCGAGCCAGCGATCGCCGTCCGGGAGTCCGTCGAGGGCGGCAGTGACGCCACTGACGGCGGCACCTCGATCGCCCTGAGCGGCGCGGAGCCTCGACCTCACGAGCTCGAGGAGCGTGCGCGAGGCAGGATCGGACAGGACGGAGCGCGAGGACTCGGCTGCCTGGAGGTGATCGGTGGCGGCGCGCAGCTCGAACTGTTCGACGGCCACCCAGGCCAACGCGATCTCCGCTGCCGCGGACCGGTCCTCGACGGCGAGGCCGGCCTCGCGGGCCGCACGGACCGCGTGCGCCGCAGCGGACGAGGCAGGGCCCAGATCTCCCTCGCAGCACGACACGAGCGCCAGCAGCCCGAGGCACTCGACCATCAGCGGCGCCGAGCCACTGCGATCGGCGGCCACGGCGCCCGCGCGAAGACTGAACCGCGCGTCCGCCGTGAGCCCCTGACGGACCTGGGCGATGCCCTTGGTCGCGAGCGCGAGCGGCACGAGCGCCGAGTCGCGACGCGTGTGGTCCCGCTTCGCCTCCTCCGCGGTGTCGGCCAGGACGCGTGCCTGGGCCGGGTCGGCGATCTCACGACCGCGGAGGGCGAGCAGCAGTGCGCGTGCTCGCTCCAGGTCGGGTTCCAGACGCGGTCCGCCCTCGACGGCGAACCGGAGCATCTCGGCGTCGAACCGCTCCTCGTCCCGCTCGGCCAGCGCGAGCGTCGCACGGACCAGGACGGCCGCGGGTGCCTCGACGTCGGCCGGCACGGCGAGCATGACCTGGACGAGCGGGTGGGTCGGGTCGGCCAGGAGCAGCTCCGCCCAGGCATCGTGGTCGGCCACGAGTCGGGCGACGTCCTCCCACGCCTCGATCGACGCGTGGTGGCGAGCCGCCGTCGCGAGCGTCCCCCGCGCGGCGTACCACCGCGCGGCCCTGCCCTGGAGGAGCGTCCAGGTCTCCGGCAACCGGTAGCCCAGCTCGGCCCGCAGCAGGTCTCGCAGGAACGGGTGGAAGCGGTAGTGCTCGGGATGGTCGGGCACGGGTTCGAGGAAGACGTTCACGTGCGCGAGCGACGACAGTGCCCGGTCGGCGCCGTCGCCGGCCAGGGTGTGAGCCAGCCCCGGCTCGATGACGTCGGGCACGCTCAGCGCCATCAGCAGGTCCAGGTCACGGGACGACAGATCGGCCAGGACCTCGCCCATGAGGTACTCCGCGATGCTGCCGCTCTCCCCCATCACCTGGCCGATGTCGGCGTCCGGGTCGTCGTGGTCGAGCAGCAGCCTTCCCGCGAAGCGCATGCCGGTGACCCAGCCGCGCGTCCGCGCGTTGAGCTCGTGCACCGACTCGCTCGTGAGGGTCACGCCCATCTGGCCCAGGAGCCCGGCGGCCTCAGTGTCGTCCAGGGCGAGATCGGCCATCCTGATCTCGGTCATCGACTCTTCCAGCCGGTACCGGTACAGCGGCAGGACGGGATCGGACCGGGTCAGCAGCACCAGACGCAGACGATGCCCGGAGTGTCGCAGCAGGAAGTCGAGGTCGGTGGCGACGCTCGACGAGCTCACCTCGTAGCCGTCGACCACGAGGGTGACCGGATCGGACGCGGAGGCGATCGCGAGGGCCAGGTCGCGACGCAGGTGTGGATCCAGGCCCGCGTCGCCGGAGGGCGGTGATGACGGAGGAGACACGATTCCCAGCCGCTCGAGGGCCTCGATGAACGACGGCCACAGCACGTCACCTGGATCGAAGGTGATCCATTCCAGCCGTCCGGGCGCGCGGGTCGAGGCCCAGTCGGCAACCAGGCCGGTCTTGCCCGTCCCCGCGGGCGCACTGACGAGGGTCAGCGGGGCAGCCGGATCGCTGTCGAACCGGTCGAGCAGTCGTGGCCGGGAGACGAACTGGCGCGGGCGTTCGGGGATCCCGGGCCAGCCCCCGTAGGAGGAAGGGTACCGAGGCGGATCTTGATCGGACGGGTCGTTCGAAGGACGTGACACCATAGCTTTCGCCTCCCCTGCAAGCACGCTAGTGACCGCGGTTCGGCGTCAGATCACACGAATCGTATGAAGCCCGTGTGATGCCTGGGTTTGATGAGGTGCGTCACTGGCTGAGCAGGCCGAGCACGGTCGCCCTCGCGACCGCGTCGCCACGACTCGAGACCCCGAGCTTGCGATAGATCGAGGCGATCTCGGAGTTCGCCGTGTTGCGGGACACGAACAGCCGCTCACCGATCTGGGCGATGGTCAGGTGCGTCTGGAGGTACGGCAGGACGCGCAGCTCCGCCGGTGTCAACGGGGCGGTGACGGTGTCGCGACCCGGCTCGGGTCCGCCCTGCATCATCTCGATGAACCCGTCGAACTCGGCACGCAGGACACCCAGGTCGGGGCGCTCCCGGAAGATGTCGTGGAGCTCGCGCACCAAGGCGCGAGCGCCCGCGTGGTCCCCCGTGGCCCAGAGCAGCTTCGCGGCCTCCAGGCGGCCCTTCACCGCCGGGAACGGCCGGGCGTAGGTGCTCACCCCTCGCGCGGCGACCGCCGACGCGAGGTCCCGGAGCGCGGACGCCGAGTCGCCGCGGCGCAGGTGCCCCCGCGCTGACGCAGCGTGGGCGAGCAGGGCCCAGGGATGCAGCGCCGACCGCATCGCCGCGAGTGCCGCGAGACAGCCGCGCACGTCGTCGGCGCCCTCGTCCCAGGCGCCGCGGTCCATCGCGATCCAAGCGAGGGTCGCCCGCGTCCCCATCACCACGTCGTGGCGGCCTTCCTCCTGCGCTTCGAGCGCTGCCCGCTCCAGGCACTCCACGGCCTCGTCGGACTCGCCGAGCAGCAGGTGGGCCTCGCCGCACAGCGCGAGCGCCACCGTGCGCCGGCCACTCCATCGTTCGAAGCCCTGCACGGCGAGTCGGGCATCCTTCAGGGCGCGGTCCGGGCCGTCGGGGCACATCGCCGAGCGCAGGATCGCGACCTCCGGGGCCCGTTCTGCCTGGAGGGTCTGCCCGTCGAGGTGGGCCAGCCACCGTTCGGCGGCGGCAGGACGTCCTGTGAGGGTCGCGACCCAGCCCTGGACGGCGGCGAGACGCGGATGAGCGGCGATCCGTTCGTCCCCGAGCGCGGTGAGCCAGTGCTGGACGGTGGCGATCTCACCCGCCTCCAGCGCGGCGGGTGCGATCCCGGCCACGAGCTCGGCGGTGCGGTCGTGGTCGTCGGTGGCCAGCAGGTGCTCGACGGCGACCTCCGGGGCTCCGGACCGCTCGAACCAGTCGGCCGCGCGACCGTGCAGGTCCCTGACGACCTCGGTGTCCTCGCGCTGCAGCTCGGCGACGAGGAACTGCTGGAAGAGCCGGTGATGGCGGTACCAGCTCCGGCCCGGACCGACGGGCGTGACGAACAGGACGGCGGACTCGACCTCGCGCAGTCGTGCGGCCGAGTCCCGGCGCCCGAGAACGGCATCGCAGACGCCCCCGCCCAGGCGGTCGAGGATCGCGGACCGTTGCAGGAACTCGCGGAGCGCCGGAGTCAGCGGGGCCAGGACCTCGACCTCGAAGTAGTCCGCGATGGCCCGGTGGTCGCCTCGGACGGCCGAGGGAGAAGGCAGTCCCCCGTGCGCGGCGAGGGCGATGCCCGCCGGCCACCCCTCGGTGGCGACGACGAGACGCTCGGCCTCCTCCCGGTCGAGCTCGACGCCCGCGTGCGAGCAGAGCGCGCGCGCCTCCCGAGGGCCGAACGCCAGCTGGTCGCTGGTGAGCTCCGCGGCGCCTCCGCCGGCCCGCAGCCGCGACAGGTGGGGCTGCGAGTGACGGCTCGCCGTGACGACCTGCGACCCCGAGGGCACCGCCGCGACCACCATGCGCAGCACCTCCTGGCACGAGGGCGACCGCAGCACGTGGACGTCGTCGATGAACAGCACGAAGGGTCGGCGACAGGCGCTCATCGCCGCGGCGAGCCGGTGAGCCCCGACGACCCAGGCGCCGGGAGCGGTGGTGGTCCGGGACGACTCGGGCGTGCGCACCGCGTCGAAGAACGCGGTCGCCAGGACGCCCAGCAGCTGCTCCACGTCATCGTCGGAGCGGTCGAGCCTCACGGTCGCGACGACGCGGCGCTCGGCTGCGGCCCACTGGGACAGGAGGACGGACTTGCCGTAGCCGGCCGGGGCGGTTACTCCGACGACCCGGTAGGACCCCGCACGTGCGGCCTCGATGATCGTGCTGCGGCTGACCCCCGCCCCGGACGCTGCCGGGTCTCCAGTCATGCTCAGAGAGTAGCGGCGGGCGGCCCCACGACGAAGACGGACTCGATCCGCAGACCGTGCTCGTGCAGCGCTGCCATCAGGGTCCCGAGGTCGGTGGTCGATTCCGCGAGGAGCGTCGTGTACGTGCGGGTGCGTGTCTCGCACTCGGGCCCGAGCGCGTTCTGCAGGACGGGACCCAGTCCTCCGTCGATCGTCAGCTCGAACTCCATGACAGGCGCCTCGCGGTCGGTCATGACTGTTCCCCCTCCGTCTGGTCCTCGCCGGAGCCCTGCTCGGGGACGACGATCCGCCGCACCTCGACGACCTCCAGCCCGTACGTGCGCAGGAGCGCGAGGAAGCCGTGCAGCTCGGCCTGGTCGCGGATGCTGGCGCGCACCGAGGTGCGCAGCTCGCGGGTGACGACCTGGATGTCCGTCAGCTCGAGCAGGACGTCGTCGGGAACGCTGCCCTCGATCCGGACCTCGAACACCTGCCTGTGCGGGCGTTCCTTCGTCATGAGCCGACCTCCAGACCGGTGCTCTCCTGGATGCAGTCTGGCCCGTCGCACCACTGCTCCTCATCGTCACGACCAGATGAGTTCGTGATGGGGCCGGCGCCGCGTGCGGGTCCCGGTTCGTCCCCGCAGGATGAGGCCCGGGTGGGGGCGCGGCTCCTACCGTGATCGGGACGCGCACCACCGCGCGTCCTTCAGTCACAAGGGAAGGCGGCATCGTCATGGACGAGGTCGAATGGGGACCGGTCGGCTACCTGGTCGTGGAGTATCCCGGCGCGAAGATGACCGGCGAGGGCCTGCGCGAGCTGGTCGCGCTCACCGAACGCGGGACCATCCGGGTCCTGGACCTGGCCTTCGTGATGAAGGCGGAGGACGGCACGATCAACGCCTTGGCGATCGCCGACCTCGACGGTGACGGCGAGCTCGACCTGGCCATCTTCGAGGGAGCCTCCTCGGACCTGCTGGGCGAGGACGACCTCCGCGAGGCGGGCAACGTCCTCACCCCGGGCAGCGCCGCGGCGGTCCTGCTCTACGAGAACCGCTGGGCCGCGTCCTTCGTGAGTGCCCTGCGGCGCAGTGGCGCCGAACTGGTCGCCGCGGGGTTCATCCCGCTGGACGACATCGCCGAGGCGCTGGACGCTGCCGAAGCCGCCAGCTGACACCACCGACCCACCCATTCGAACGGAGCAGGACCATGCCAGGACTCATCAGGGGCGTCGCCCGAACGGCGGCCATCGCCGGGACGGCCACCGCCGTCTCGAACCGCGTGTCACGCCGGCAGGCGTCACGCTGGGCGGCGGAGGCGCAGCCCGCCTACGAGGCCGCCCCTCCCCCGCCCCCGCAAGCCGCTCCCGCCCCCGCCGCGAACGACCCGATCGCCCTGCTGAGCGACCTGGGCCGTCTCCACGAGGCCGGCACGCTGACGGACGAGGAGTTCGCCGCACAGAAGGCACGGATCCTCGCTCAGATGTGAGCCATGATCCGACCACGGCCTGACCCCGCGCGACGCGAGGCCTGGGCCCTCGTCCGGCGAGCCACCGTGCGGGTCGTCGTGGCCGTGACGGTGCTCGTCACGGCCTACTACCTGCTGCCGGCGCGCGAGGACGGTACCGACCTGCCCTGGTTCCTGGCCTCGCTGGGCATCTTCGCCGCGGTCGTGGCAATCCAGGTGCCCATCATCGTGCGATCCGATTTTCCGGTGATCCGTGCCGTGGAGGCCCTATCGCTGGCGATCCCGGTCTTCCTGCTGATGTTCGCCCGCGGGTACCTCTCGGCGTCGCTGGGCGACCCGGACGCGTTCAGCCAGCAGCTCGACCGCACCGATGCCCTCTACTTCACCGTCTCGACCTTCGTCACGGTCGGCTTCGGCGACATCGTGGCGCACTCCGAGGCGATGCGCATCGCGGTCACCGTGCAGATGATCCTCGACCTCGTCGTCCTCGGCGCCGTCGTGAGGATCTTCGCCTCGGCTGCTAAGCGGGGACTGTCGGCCCGGGACGAGCGGCCGGATCCTGCGGCCTGACCACGCGCCCGGCACCCGCCAGCACCTGCAGCACGGCCAGCAGCACGAGGGCCAGCGCGAGGGACCACCACCACCGCTCCGGTGAGATGTCGTTGCCCCAGGCGAGCACGACCACGGCGAGGCCGACGGCCACGACCCGGAGCCACGCGACGTTGTCCGTGACCCACCGCCAGCCGAGACCCAGGCGCTCCCCCAGCGCCGTTGCCCCGGCATGCTCCAGGCCACCACCGACCGCTCGACGCACGGCGATCCCGGAGCGGGTCGTCCCGGCGAACCAGCCGGCGACCACCAGGGTCAGGCCGAGCAGCAGGACGACCTGGCGCCCCTGCTCGAGGTAGGCGGACAGGGTCTCGTAGAACGCGGTGCTCGCCGGCCCGAACGAGGTCTCCGCGAGTGCGTCGGCGAACAGCTGCTTGCCGATGGCGAGCGCGATCGCCAGCACGAACGCGTTCACCGCGATGGCGACACCGACGGCGACGGTCATGCGCGGCCGGCGCCGGGCGAGGACGATGGCGCCGAGGTACAGGGCACCGACGACCGGCAGCGCCCAGCGCGCCACCGGATCGCTGAAGGCGTAGATCGTCCGCAGCTGCTGCACGCGAGGTGCCTCCATCAGCACGATCTGCCGGTCGGTCTCGGGGATCGGCGCGTTCTCGACGAAGGTGATGCCCCGGTCGACGAGCCGCGCCTTGACCTCGTCGATCACCTCGGAGACGTCCAGGACGACGTCGTCACCCTGCAACGACACCGCTCCCCCGTCGCGACCCTCGAGGATCCGCTGGAACGCCTGCTGCGCGCGGATGTTCAGGCGCATCCAGATGTCCTCGAACGCGTCGGACGCCAGGAACGCGCGGACCTGTCGCTCGATGGCCCCGTTGACAGCGGCGGAGAGGGGCGCTGCCAGGAGCTCGAGCCGCGGTGCCTCGTCTGCGAGGCCCGCGAAGGCCTGTTCGAGCAGGCTCTCGACGTCGACCTGATCGGTGATCGCGGTCGTCACCCGGGTGGCGAGCACCTCCTGGACCTCGGGCGACTGGACGAGCGGGCCCACGGTCTCGACGTACCGTTCGGCGTCGTTCAGCGTGCGCTGGCCCCAGTAGGCGATCGCCGCGGGCGTGGTGAGCACCGCGGCGAGCACGAGGCACAGCACGGCGGCCACCGAGCGGCCTCGCGACGTGTCGTCGGGCCTTCGGGGCTCGAGGGGCGCATGGGATTCCTGCACGGTGTCCTGGGTCATCGGGGATCTTCCTTCCGCTCCAGCGAGTCTTGCGGTGTCCGCGGCGGCGGGCATCATGCTTCCTGGGTGAGTCCGTGGTCACCGCGCAGCCAGATCCCGGCGCGGCCGCGGTCGCTCACGACCACCTGGCCGATCACCGCGGTCCCGATGAAGACGAAGGCCACGATGTAGAGCCACGCCAGGTACGTGAATGCCATGCCGATGGGTCCGTACCGCTCGGCGCTGACGTCGAGGGCCCACGGCAGCCACACGTCGGCGGCGGGCCGGACCACCATCATCACGAGGCCGAAGACCACGGCTCCCGGAACCATCCACCGCGCGGCCACCCGGCCGGCCAGCAGCACCCAGGGCACGAAGACCGCGACGAGCACGTCGGTGGCCAGCGAGAGCGCCGCGGGCCACAGGAACCGCGGCGGGAACACCCCGGCGCGCTGGGTCAGGTTCTGCACGACGACCACGGCCATGAGCAGGACCATGACGACGGCGAACCACCGCCACGTCGAACGCAGGGTCATCCGTGGCCGGTCGACCTCCCAGACCACGGCGAACGCGCGGGTCAGCGCGCGGGACAGGCTCGTGGCCGAGACCAGGACGAGCAGCGCGCCGGCCACCCCGAAGGCGGCCTCGCTCGAGCCACGCACGGCCTCGTCGATCAGCTCCTCGGACGATCCCGTCGCCCCGATGACGTCGGAGATCTGGTCGGACCCGGCTCCCAGGAACGTCACCGCGACGATGAGCAGCGGCAGGATCGAGCTGAAGAACTGCGCCGCGATCGTCATGGCCCGGTCGAAGATCTCGACACGCACGCACGCGCCGGCCACCCGCAGCAGCGTCCGCCCGATCCACAACGAGAGGAACCAGTCCACCGGTCCCTTGGCCCACCCGGGCAGACGGCTGATGACCGCGTCAACGCGACGTTCCAGCACGCCGGCTAGCGGCGAGCCGTCTTCGTCAGCCCCGTGGCTCATGCTCGCCGTCGTCCCGAGGAGACGGGTGCCCCGAGATCAGCGGCAGCGCCCACGACAGTCGGGGATCGGCCTCCACCAGCAGGGCCTTCATCAGGAGGCTGAGCGGAACCGCCAGCAACGCCCCGACCGGCCCGAGCAGCCAGGCCCAGAAGACGAGCGACAGGAACGTCAGCGTCGGCGACAGTCCGACGCTCTCCCCCACGATCCGCGGCTGGATGATCGACTGGATCACGAAGTTCACGACGCAGTAGATGGCGATCACGGCGAGCATGAGGCCCGGCCCGTCCTCCAGCAGCGCGATGACAGCCGGTGGGACGAGGCCGATGACGAAGCCGATGTTCGGGATGAAGTTCGTGACGAAGGCCAGGACGGCCCACACGAAGGCGCCGGGCACCCCGATGGCGTAGAGCGCAGCACCGTCGATCACCGCCACGATGAGCCCGAAGATCGCCGCCACCGCCATGTAGGTGCGCGTGCCGCGGGCGAAGTGCGCCAACGCCTCGACGAGATCGCCGAAGCGCGACCCGAGGATCCTCAGGTTCTCCCGGGCGCCGTTGGTGTCGAACGCCATGAACAGCAGGACCGTGAAGAGGAAGAACACGTCGGTCAGGGCACCGAGCGTGCCGGCGAGCAGCGATCCCACGAGATCGACGAGCCGCGACGGGTCCATGGCGCTGACGACCTGGTCGATCTGCTCCTGGTCGACCCCGAGCTTTCCCAGGGCCGACAGGGCATCGTCGATGGTCGAGGTGATGTCGGCGGTGTACTGCGGCAGCAGGGCGGCCAGCTGGGCCACCGACACGATCAGCGCCAGGGTGATCAGCACGATGAGCAGGTAGGCCGACAGGAGCATCACGAGTGAGACCGCCCACTCGGGCAGCCGGGTCCTCTCCAGGCGCCGGCGGATCGGGTGCACGGTGACCGTGAGCACCAACGCCAGGAAGACGGGTCCGACCAGGCCGGAGACGGCGTGCACTCCGCCGAGCACGATCGTGAGCGCAGCCAAACCGACGACGAGCGTCAGGACGCCGGAGACGGTCCGGCCGGACACCCGGGAGCCCGGGTCGCCATCGATGCTCATGCGGGCCTCCGTGCGGTCGTGGTTCTGCCGTCCCTCACATCAGGCCGCGGGAGGAGTCGTTCCGTGGCCCGAACTCGGTCCCCCGGTCCACGAGCGCCCAGATGATCAGCACGTCGATCGCGATCACGAGCAGCGACCAGATCGGGTAGTACGGGATGAACGCGAAGTTCACGAGCATGCTGAGGGCCGCCAGGGCGATGCCGACGCCGCGCGCCCAGCCCTTCCCGGAGAAGATCCCGAACCCGGCGAGGACAATGATCACGCCGGCGATCAGGTGGATCCAGCCCCACGTCGAGGCGTCGACCTCGAGGACGTAGTCCGGCACCTTCACGTAGAACTCGCTCTTCGCGAGGGCCACGATCCCCATGTAGACGTGGAAGATGCCCATGATGATCATCATCACCGCGGCGAATGCGATGAGGCCGAAGGCTGCTCCCCCGGAGCTGCGTGGGGTCGTGCGCGCTGTGGTCATGTCGCTGCGTCCTTGTCACGTCGGTGGCGACCTTCCGGCCGGGGGCCGTGTGGTCCTTCCTGACATGCAAGCGCCCATGGGCCGGTGAGCGGATCATCCGTGAGGGGTGAGGCAGGCGGTTCGTGCAGGCTCCAAGACTGGAGGAAGCCTCACCAGAAAGGCACCATCATGTCCCGCACCGCAGAGCCCGCCGGGCCCGCCACCACCCCCTCCTCCGACTACCAGACCGTCCAGCCGTCGTCCGTCTCCGGCTGGGCCGGTTGGGTCTACTTCGCCGCGTTCATGCTCCTGCTGCTGGGCGTCCTGCACGCGATCACCGGCCTCGTGGCCCTGTTCAAGGACGAGTACTTCGTCGTCGCCAGCAGCGGCCTCGTCGTCAACGCCGACTACACCGCCTGGGGCTGGGCCCACCTGATCGGGGGCATCATCGTCGCGCTCGCGGGCCTCTCGCTGATGTCAGGCGCCACCTGGGCCCGCATCGTGGCGGTCCTGGTGGCCATGCTGAGTGTCATCGTGAACTTCGCCTTCATGGCCGCCTACCCGTTCTGGTCGGTCCTGATGGTCACGATCAGCCTCCTGGTGATCTGGGCCGTCATCGTGCACGGTGACGAGCTGCGCAACGCGTAGCCGGTCCTGCCGCGGCGCCCTCACCCTGCGCGGGTGAGGCGCCGGGCAGGCGCCGCCCCCATGCTCGGGCGAACGGTGCAGCCCCGCGACCTCGTTCGCGGCGACGGGAGGACCCCATGACCACGGATCAGCGCACGACGACCGACCTGCTGCCCGCCGACCTCGATCCGGTCGGAGCCGAGGCCTCCCGCGTGGCGCTGGCGCTGGGCGTCGTCCCGGCCACGGGACTGAGCGAGCAGGAGGCCGCGGCCCGGCTCGACCGCGTCGGCCCGAACCGGTTGGATGAGGGAACGGCCGAGCCGGGATGGCGGGCCTTCCTGCGGCAGTACCAGGACTTCATGCAGGTGATCCTGCTCGCCGCGGCGCTCATCAACCAGATCGTCACCCAGGAGACCGGGACCACGGTGGTGCTCGCGGGTCTCACGGTCTTCAACGCCGTCATCGGGCTGCGCCAGGAGGCCAAGGCCGAGGCGAGCGTCAAGGCCCTGTCGCAGATGATGAAGACGATCGCCCGGGTCCGCCGTGACGATCGCGCGATCGAGGTCGACGCCGAGCAGCTGGTCCCTGGCGACATCGTCCTGGTCGAGGCCGGCGACCGCATCCCTGCGGACGGCCGGGTGTCCCTGGCCGCGACGCTGGAGATCGAGGAGGCCGCCCTCACGGGCGAGAGCCTCCCGGTCGGCAAGTCCGACCGCCCGGTCGAGGGCACCGACGTGCCCCTCGGTGATCGCACCTGCATGGTCTACATGAACACGGCCGTCACCCGCGGGCGCGGCGAGTTCATCGTCACCTCCACGGGGATGGCCACCGAGATCGGCCACATCGCCAACCTGCTGGCCGGGACCTCGATCGGCAAGACGCCTCTGCAGAAGCAGCTCGACTCGCTGTCGAAGATCATCGCGGGCATCGCCGGCATCGCTCTCGTGCTCGTCCTGCTGCTGGGCCTGGCCCGCGGGGAGTCGTTCGACACCCTGTTCATCACCGGCGTCGCGCTGGCGGTGGCCGCGATTCCGACGGGCCTGCCCGCCGTCGTGACGGCCCTGCTCTCGATGGGCACGCGCGAGATCGCCAACCGCCACGCCATCGTCAAACGCCTCCCCGCCGTGGAGACGCTGGGCTCGACCTCGGCGATCTGCTCGGACAAGACCGGAACGCTGACCCTCAATAAGATGACGGCGCGCGAGCTCGTCATCCCCGGCCACCACCGGTACACCGTGTCGGGCGAGGGATACGCGACCACGGGCGAGATCAGCCACGTCGGCAGCGGCGCGTTCGACCTCGCCCCCTACCTGCTGCCGATGGTGCTGTGCGCCGACGCGGTCCTCGACGGGGAGAGCCTCATCGGCGACCCCACCGAGGGCGCGCTGATCGTGCTGGGAGCGAAGGGCGGCCTCGACATCACCGAGACCCGCGCGGCCCACCCGCGCGTCGCCGAGGTCCCGTTCGACTCCGAGTACAAGTTCATGGCGACCTTCCACGAGATGACCGCGGACGACGGCTCGGCCGTGGTGCGCTGCTACGTCAAGGGCGCCCCGGACGTGCTGATCGACCGGGCCACCACCCTGCGCCGTCCGGACGGATCCGTGGTGCCGATCACCGACGACAACCGTCACCTCGCGCTCGAGGCGAACGACCGGATCGCCGCTGCCGGCGAGCGGGTCATGGTCGTCGCGCAGCGCGATCTCGATCCGGGTGTCGTGCGCGCCGGTGGCGACCTCATCCAGCACGTGCACGACCTGACGCTGCTCGCGATGGTCGGCATCGTCGACCCGCCGCGGGCCGAGGCGAAGGCCGCGATCGCCGAGTGTCGCGACGCCGGCATCCGCGTGCGGATGATCACCGGTGACCACGCTTCCACCGCGGCGGCGATCGCGAAGGAGCTCGGCATCACCGGCGAGGCCGTGACCGGGGCGGAGTTCGCGGCGATGTCGGACGAGGAGCTGATGGGCCGCCTGGACGACATCGGCGTGGTCGCCCGCGTGGCGCCCGAGGACAAGGTGCGACTCGTCCGCATGCTGCAGCAGAAGGGCGAGGTCGTCGCCATGACGGGCGACGGAGTCAACGACGCTCCCGCGCTGAAGACGGCCGACATCGGCGTCGCCATGGGGATCACCGGCACGGAGGTCTCGAAGGAGGCCGCCGTCATGATCCTCACCGACGACAACTTCGCCACGATCGTCGAGGCGGTCTCGTACGGCCGCACGCTGTACGACAACCTGCTCAAGTACCTGCGCTTCCAGATGTCGACGCTCGTGGCCTACATCGCGGTGTTCCTCGTCGCCGGAGTCATCGGTATCGCCGACGGCGCTCCCCTGAACCCGCTGCAGATCCTGTGGCTGAACATGGTCGTGGACATCCCGCTGGCGATCGCGCTCGGCTTCGACCAGCCGGCGCGGGGGCTGATGGCCCGCCCGCCGCGACCCGTCGGTGCGCCGGTGCTGTCGCGGGCGAACTGGATCCGGCTGTGCATCCAGGGCGCCGTGATGACGGCCGGATCGCTCGCCGCCTACCAGATCGGCGCCGACTGGGAGGACGCCCTGCTGGGCGCGACGATGCTGCTGACGACGCTCTCGCTGTTCCACCTGGCCGGTGCGCTGCTGAGCCGCGACCAGGAGAACACGATCTTCGACCGCGACGCCGTCCCCGCGGTGACGCAGCTGCGCCGGTACGGCATCGCGCTGATCGCGATCATCCTCATCACGTCGCTGGACTTCCTCCAGCGCATCTTCGGCACCACGGCGATGACGTTCGAGCAGTGGTGCACGTGCATCGGTCTCGCCGCCACGCTCGTGGTCATCGAGGAGATCGTGAAGCTGGTGCTCCGCAGCCGGCGCACCGCGCGGGCCTGACCCTTCCCGGCGGTCCGACCGGTCAGTGCAGCAGGGTGTTGAGCGCGACCATGAACAGGCCCAGCAGCGCGGCGAACGCTGTCTCGGCGCCGGCCCGCCAGCCCGACACCCCGGCCTGGTGCGCGGCGAGGTAGCCGTAGCCCGCCATCAGCACCACGGTGACCCACAGGCCGGCCAGCATCGCGGTCGCGACCTCGCCGCCCAGCGCCAGCACCACCGCGCAGACCACGAGTGGGGGCAGCCCGCCCCAGAACACCGGCGCCTCGTGGCGGGTGCTCCGGACCAGTCGCAGCGCCAGGTGGTCGGGGTCCCCGTCCATCCCCCGCCCCAGCGCGTGCGTGTACGCGTGGGACAGCCAGTAGATCGTCAGGACGCCACCGGCGCCGAGCAGGCTCACCTCGGCCGCCGTCTTGTGGCTCAGCAACGCGAGGGTCGCACCCATGACGAGGGCGCCGTGGATCATGCCCGAGGGGTGCAGGTCGGCGAGGCGCTGGGCCAGCCGCATGCGGTTCCCATGGCTCCTGCGGTCCTCGGTCATCGTGTCGCTCCGTCCCCGATCGTGGCCGCCGTCACGGCGTCGACGAAGCGACTGTAGTCCCCCGTCGATGCGAGGAGCCGCCGTTGACGCTGCGCCCCGGTGCCGCACCGGTGGACGCGCTCGAGCCCCGCCACCACGAGGTCGGTCTCCGCGGAGCTTCCGATGCCCGGCAGGATCGTCCGCAGCAGCCGGGTGACCACGACGGCGCGGGTGACCTCCTCGGGCCCGGTGGTGGGTGGCCGTCCGTGCACCGCGACGGCCAGCAGGGCCGACCGCAGCGCCGGGTCCGAGACCGGCAGGTCGGGTCGTCCGGCCTCGATGTCGGAGGCCAGGACCGTCACGAGGGCGCGGCAGATCCCCGCGAGCATCGCGGTGTCGGCGGTGTCCAGGCACGTGTCCGCGACGCGGATCTCGATCGTCGGGTAGCGCGGTGACAGCCGCGCCAGGTGGTAGACACTGCGCAGGTCGAGCGCGTCACCGTGGTCGACCAGCTCCGCGACCGACGCGTCGTAGGCGTCGGTGCTGGTCCAGGACCCGGGCGGGCCGAAGGTCGGCCAGCTCAGCTGCCGGACGTACCGGGTGCTGCTCCACCCGGTGTCGCGGCCGCCCGACACCGGGGAGTTCGTGCCGAGGGAGAACAGGGTCGGCAGCCACCGCCGCAGCCGTGCCAGGACCCGTACGGCCAGGTCGCGGTCGGGCACACCCACGTGGATCTGGCAGGCACACGTCCCCGCGACCGCCGCGGCATCGGGGAACCGGGTGGCGAGGTCGCGGTACCGGGGCGAGTCCGTCACGAACTCGAGGCCGGGCTCGCCGACCGGCGGCACGCCCAACGCCGCCAGGCGCACGCCGACCGCGTCGCACGCCGACGCGACCCGCCGCCGGAGGTCGACCAGCTCGCTCGCGAGCGCCGTGAGATCGGTGCACACGTCGGTGGCCGTCTCGACCTGGTAGGTCATCAGCTCGGGCTTCACCCGGTCGTCGGCGACGTCGCGCACGACGTCGGTCGCGGCAGCGACGACCGCCCCGGCGGGATCGAGGAGCAGGAACTCCTCCTCCACGCCGACCGTGAGCATGGACTCATCGTGGATACCGCCCACGGAGGCCGCCTCATCCTCGTGGGATGAGGCGGTACGCCGCCACCGTGGCACACGCTGCCGAGGAGACCGAGGCGTTCCCAAGGAGGCTGCTATGTGTCGCTGGTTGGCGTACTCGGGCAGTCCCATCCTGTTGGAGGAGCTGCTCTACAAGCCCGTGCACTCGCTGATCGACCAGAGTCAGCACTCGCGGATGGGCGTGGAGACCACGAACGGTGACGGCTTCGGGATCGGCTGGTACGGCGTCGACGACTCGCCGTCCCTACCCGGCGCGCGCCGCAACGACGTGCCCGTCCTCTTCCGTGGCGTCGGGCCGGCCTGGGGGGACGAGAACCTGCGCGAGCTCGCACGTTCCACGTCGTCGGGACTCTTCCTGGCCCACATCCGGGCCAGCACCGGCACACCGGTCCAGCAGTCCAACTGCCACCCGTTCCGGTACGACCGCTGGCTCTGGGTGCACAACGGGGCCATCCGGGACTTCCACACCCTCAAGCGCGACCTCGTGCTCGCCGTCGATCCGGAGCTGTACCCGGCGATGGCCGGGTCGACCGACTCCGAGGTCATGTTCTTCCTGGCGCTCACGTTCGGCCTGCGCGACGATCCCGTCGCGGCAGTGGAGCGCATGGTCGGGTTCGTCGAGGCCGTCGCCCGCCGGCACGGTGTGCCGGACGCGATGCAGATGACCGTCGCGACCACCGACGGCGAACGGCTCTGGGGCTTCCGCTACTCGACGGTGGGCCAGAGCCGCACCCTCTACGTCAGCTCGGCGCTCTCGGCCCTGCGGGAGCTGTATCCCGAGAATCCCGTCTTCGCCGGCCTCGACGACGAGACGCGCGTGGTCGTCTCGGAGCCGCTCGGCGATCTCGCCGGGGCGTGGAACCCGATCCCCGAGTCCAGCTACGGCGTGGTGGAGGCCGGGGACGACACCCTGGGGCACTTCGAGCCCCGCGAACCCTGACGGAAGAGAGCCCGATGGACAACCGAGCTGCCGTGAGCACCCGCGCAGGCGGAGTGCTCGCCGCCACCTGCATCTCGACCCTCGTGGTGAACGCGAACACGTCCGCGGTCAGCATCCTGCTGCCTGCCATCTCCGAGGACACCGGCATGTCGGTCACCGACCTGCAGTGGGCGGTCACCGGCTACTCGCTCGTGGGCGCCGCGGTGATCGTCACCTCCGGCTCGCTGGGCGACGTCTTCGGCCGCAAGCGCGTCTTCCAGCTGGGCCTGCTGCTGTTCGTGGTCTCCTGCGTCATGATCGCGCTCGCCCAGTCCGGCGGGATGGTCATCGCGGGCGGGGTCATCCAGGGCGCGGCGGGCGCGACGATCCTCGCCTGTGGCCTGAGCCTGCTGTCGGTCGCCAACGACGGCGAGCAACAGCTGAGAGCCGTGTCCCTGTGGGGGGCGGCGGCCGCCGTGGGCGCGGCGGCCGGACCCCTCCTCGGCGGACTCCTCGTCGACTTCACGGGGTGGCAGGGGCTGTTCTGGATCGATGCCGTCGTCGCCGTGGTCTGCATGGTGCTGACCTTCCTGACCGTGGGCGAGTCGCGGGACCCCGACCGGCCACGGTCGATCGACTACGCCGGCACGGTGCTGATCGCCGCCACGCTGACGCCGCTCATCTTCGCGTTCACCAAGAGCGGCGACTGGGGCTGGCTGTCCGCCGCCACGCTGGGCTGCTTCGCCCTCTCGATCGCCGCGGGCTATGCGTTCATCGTCGTCGAGGGCCGCGTCGCCGTCCCGCTGCTCGACCTCGCTCTGCTGCGCAACCGGGTCCTCGTCGGCTCGACGATCGCGATCCTGATCGGTGCCGGCACGATCAACGGCTTGATGTACCTGCTGAGCCTGTACTTCCAAGACCCCGCCACCTTGAACTTCAGCCCTCTCGAGGCCGGCCTGGCCACGCTGCCCGCCACGATCGGCCTGGTGGTCGTCGCACCGCTCGTGCCGAAGCTGGCGGCGAAGTTCGGGGGTAGGCAGACCATCGGCGTCGGGTTCCTCCTCACCACGATCGGCTTCGTCATCGTGGGCTTCACGGACGCCGACTGGAAGTACATGGCGTTCCTGCTGCCCCTCGTGCTCATCGCGGTCGGCATGGGCCTGTCGAACGGCCCGGCCTCGTCGGCCGCGACGGCCTCGGTGCCCCAGAGCCAGGTGGGTGGGGCCTCCGGTGTCTCCAACATGGCCCGTTACGTCGGCGCCGCGGTGGCCACCGCTCTGGCGGCCACCATCTACGGCACGGTGATCGCGAACCGCACCGCCGACGGCGCCGCCCAGGCCGATGCGCTGGCGGCCGGCCTGGCGGGCGCGGCGTGGCTGATGGCGATCTTCAGCTTCCTCGGCGTCCTCATGGCCCTGGTGATGAAGCGGCACCGTCCCCCGGCCGGCACGCTGGACGACGCCGCCGCCTCGGCCGCCGCCGCCCTCCACACGCTGCCGACCTCGGCGACGGCCGGCGTGGGGACCGGACGATGACCGTCCCGGCCGCCCCGGAGCCCTTCACCGCCGACGTCTACGCCGCACGGATGCGCCACGCCGTCGACGAGGCCGACCGGGCGGGACTCGATGGGATGCTCGTGATGCCGGGCCCCGAGCTCGTCTGGCTGACGGGGTACCGGCCCACGGCGATCACCGAGCGACTCACCACGCTGGTGCTCACCGCGGACCGCGAGCCGACGCTCATAGTCCCGATGCTCGAGCGTCCCGACGCCGAGGGCGCCGACGGGGCGGGTGCCCTGCGCTTCGTCGACTGGGCCGACGGGGACGACCCGTTCGCGCAGGCCGGGGCGCTGATCGGCGGGTCGAGCCTCCTGGGCATCTCCGACTCGGCGTGGGCACTGCACCTGCTCGGGCTGCAGGACGCGGTCCCCCGCGTCGCGTTCCGCTCCCTCACGCAGGCGCTGCCGATGCTGCGCGCGGTGAAGGACGAGGCCGAGCTCGCCCGGCTGGAGGCCGCTGGCGCCGCCGCGGACGCAACGTACGGGGAGATCCTGAGCGTGCGTTTCGCCGGACGGAAGGAGACCGAGGTGGCCGCCGACCTGGCCCGGCTGCTGCGCGACTTCGGCCACGAGCAGGTCGACTTCACGGTCGTCGGATCCGGTCCGAACGGCGCCAACCCGCACCACGAGGCGGGCGACCGGACGATCGAGGAGGGTGACGCCGTCGTCCTGGACTTCGGCGGCCTCATGCACGGCTACGGCTCGGACACGAGCCGCACCGTGTCCGTCGGGGAGCCCTCGGACCTGGTGCGGGAGGTCCACGAGGTCGTCCGCCAGGCCCAGCAGGCGGGCTTCGAGGCGGTGGCCCCCGGGGTCGCGTGCCAGGACGTCGACCGTGCTGCGCGCCGCGTGATCACCGATGCCGGGTACGGCGAGCAGTTCATCCACCGCACCGGTCACGGCATCGGCACCACGACCCACGAGCCGCCCTACATGATCGAGGGCGAGGCGCAGCCTCTCGTCGAGGGCATGTGCTTCTCGGTGGAGCCGGGCGTCTACCTGGCCGGACGGTTCGGCGTGCGGATCGAGGACATCGTCACCGTGACCCCCTCCGGCGGCCGGCGGCTCAACACCACGGACCGCTCCCTGGCCGTCGTGGAGTGACCTCACGTCACCCGCCAGGGGTGAGGAACGCTCGCTCCCGCGTCGCGAGACTCGGAACATGACGACCACAGCAGTGCCCCGGGGTGAGCCGTGAGTACCGCCGACATCCCCGCCGACCGTGCTCCCGTGAAGGCAGCACGCGCCAAGGCCACCACGACCCAGTGGATCTCCTGGATCGCCCTGGCGATGATGACGACCAGCTCGGTGGCCAGCCTCCGTGCGGCGCCCACGATGGCCGTGTACGGCCTGGCCTGCGTCTTCCTCTACCTGCTGCCCGCGATCGTCTTCCTGCTCCCCACGTCGCTGGTCTCGGCCGAGCTGGCGTCGGGCTGGGAGGGCGGCATCTACAAGTGGGTGTCCGAGGGAATCTCCAAGCCCATGGGCTTCCTCGCCGTGTGGTGCCAGTTCGCGATGACGATCTTCTACTATCCGAGCCTGTTGGGATTCGTGGCCAGCACCCTGGCCTACGTGTTCAACCCAGCGCTCGCGAGCAGCGGCGTCTGGACCGCGGCCGTCATCATCGTCGTCTACTGGTCGGGCGTGTGGGTCTCCGCGCGCGGCACGAAGGGCGTCGCCGGGTTGGCCAGCGGTGGCCTCATCATCGGCACGCTCGTGCCCGGTGTGGTGCTGGTGCTGCTGGGCGTCGTCTTCCTCGGCCAGGGCAACGAGTCGGCCGCGCCGATGTCGGCGGACAACCTGCTGCCGGCCTGGGCGGGGCTCTCGAGCCTCGTGCTCATCGTGAACAACTTCCTGTCCTACTCGGGCATGGAGATGAACGCGGTGCACGTCAGCTCGCTGAAGAACCCGGGCAAGGAGTTCCCGAAGTCGATGTTCCTGGCCATGGGCCTGGTGCTGACGATCTTCATCCTCCCGGCCCTGGCGATCGCGTGGATCGTGCCCGCGGAGGAGCTGTCGCTCACCGCCGGCGTCATGCAGGCGTTCGACGCGGTGTTCGCGAACTTCGGCTGGTCGTGGCTGACCCCGATCGTCGGCATCATGCTCGTCACGGCGTCGCTCGGCGGCATGCTCACGTGGCTCGCCGGCCCCTCGAAGGGCCTGCTGCTGATCTCGCGTCAGGAGGGCTACCTCCCGCCGTTCCTGCAGAAGCTGAACAAGAACGGCGTGCAGCAGAACATCCTGGTCGTGCAGGGCCTGGTCACCACGGTGATCGGCCTGGCCTACGCGCTGATCCCCGACGTCTCCAGTGCCTACTGGATCTTCTCGGTCATCACCACGCAGGTCTACCTGATCATGTACCTGCTGATGTTCGTGGCGGCGATCCAGCTGCGACGCAAGCATCCTGACCACCCACGCGGCTACCGCGCCCCGATGCTGGTCGGCATGTGCGGCGTCGGCTTCGCGGCCTCGCTGGCGGCACTGCTCGTCGGCTTCATCCCGCCGTCGCAGTTCGCGTCCGGCAACTCCGGCGTCTACTTCGCGATCGTCGGCGGCGGCGCGCTGGGCCTGGGCCTGGTCGTCCCGTTCCTGTTCTACCGCTTCCGCAAGCCCTCGTGGAAGCAGCCCGAGCCCGACGAGGTGATCGCGTCATGAGCACCCACACCGAGAACCAGAGCTCACGGGAGAGGTCGTGGATCTACATCACGGCCTGCGTGCTCCTCGCCGGCGCCGCCATCGTGGCCGTGCTGCTGTTCGAGGACGTCCGTGAGAGCAACCGCGCCCAGGACAGGGCCGACGAGCTGATCACGGCGCTCGAGGAGGCCGGGGTCGCGCAGACTCCGGACCGGGACAGGATCGTGCGCGTTCTCGGTGACGACGGGGGCTCCGTGTGCGACGACCCGAACAGCGCCCTGCGCCGGGCGACGTTCTACTCGATGCTGACGAACGGCGCGACGGGACCGGGCACGCGCCCGGTGATCGCCGACAGCCGGGCCGTGCAGGGACAGCTGCTCATCATGGAGGTCTACTGCCCCGACGAGCTGGACGAGTTCCGCGAGTTCGTGGACGACCTGAAGACCGACGACCACGTGGGCGACTGAGCCATGGACCTCAAGCAGCGCATCACCGATCTCATGGGCGACGTGCACGACGAGCTGGCCGAGCTCGTCGCCATCCCGTCCGTGGCCGATCCGCGCCAGTTCCCGCCCGAGGAGTGCGAGCGGGCGGCGGCCTGGGTGCGCGACAGGTTCGCCGGGGTCGGGTTCGACGTACGTCTGGAGGAGACGGCGGACGGCAGCCAGGCGGTGGTCGGGTCCCGCGCCGGGTCCCGGCCGGACGCGCCGACGGTCCTGCTCTACGCCCACTACGACGTCCAGCCGCCCGTCGACGAGCAGGCCTGGCGCACTCCCCCGTTCGAGATGACGGAGGTGGACGGCCGCTGGTACGGCCGTGGCACTGCCGACTGCAAGGGCAACATCCTCATGCACCTGACCGCGCTGCGCGCCCTGGGCGACGACCTCGCGGTCAACCTCAAGCTGGTGGTGGAGGGGTCGGAGGAGCAGGGCACCGGCGGGCTCGAGGAGTTCGTGCAGGCCAACCCCGAGCTCTTCCGGGCCGACGCCATCCTGGTCTGCGACACGGGGAACGCCGCCGTGGGTCGGCCGGCGGCGACGGTGAGCCTGCGCGGCATGGTGAACGTCGTGGTGACGATGGAGTCGGCGACCACCGAGCTGCACTCCGGCATGTTCGGCGGCGCCGCCCCCGACGCGCTGGCCGCGCTGGTGCAGGCGCTCTCGACCATGCGCGACGAGGACGGGGACACCGTCGTCGACGGGATGGAGAACACCCAGGAGTGGACGGGGGCGCCCTACCCGGACGCCCAGTTCCGCTCCGATGCGGGGGTGCTCGACGGCGTCTCGCTGCTCGGCAGTGGGAGCGTGTCCGACATGCTGTGGGCGCGGCCGGCGCTGACCATCCTGGGCATCGACTGTCCCCCGGTGGTCGGCTCGGCGGCCGCGATCGTGCCGAAGGCGTCGGCGCGGCTGAACCTGCGCATCCCGCCGGGCATCACGCCGCAGGAGGCCGAGTCCCGCCTGGTCGCCCACCTGGACGCGGCCACGCCGTGGGGGGTGCACTGCAGCGTCGAGATCGAGGCCACGGGATCGCCGTTCCAGGCCGCGACGGACGGCCCGGCCTACCGGGCCCTGGCAGCTGCGATGCAGGAGGCGTACGGAGTGGAGATGACGCATCTCGGACAGGGCGGGTCGATCCCGCTGTGCAACGTCTTCGCCGAGCTGTACCCCGAGGCGGAGATCGTTCTCATGGGCGTGGAGGAGCCCCAGGCGCTCATCCACGCCCCGAACGAGAGCGTCGACCCGACCGAGATCGCGTCCATGGCCCTGTCGGAGGCGCTGTTCCTCCAGCGCTTCGCATGACGGACCGGCGCGAGGTCTACGAGACGCTGGACCTCGCGTTGCGGATCGGGGAGGTCCTGCTGTCCTCGGGGGCGGGGGCCGCTGACGTCAGCGCCACGATGCTGGAGGTCACCCGCGCCTGCGGGGTGCGCAACGTGTCGGCGGACGTGACGTTCGTCGACCTCACCCTGCGCCACCAGCCCGGCCGGGACGAGGCCGCCGCGATCCAGGTCCGCCGCGTGAACCGGCGCCCCGTCGACTACGCCGACCTGATCGAGGTCGACCAGGCCGTGAGTGCCATGGTCGCCGGCGACACCACGCGGCTCGAGGCGCGGGACCAGGTCGCACGCATCGTCTCGACCGGGCACCAGCGGAGACGGTGGTCCGTGACGGTCGGCTGGGGCTTCATGGGTGCAGGGATCGCGCTCACGCTGGGCGGCGGACCGCTGGTCTGCCTGCTCGCGTTCATCGCCGCGTGCGGCATCGATGCGACCCAGCGCCTGCTGCCGCCCCAGCGCATCCCGCCGTTCTACCAGCAGGCCGCGGGCGGCTTCGTCGCCACCATGGTCGCGGTGGGCGCCTCCGCGACGACGCTCGACGTGAACCCGTCCCGCGTCGTCACGGCCGGCATCGTGATGCTGCTGGCGGGCGTCGGCATCCTCGGTGCCACGCAGGACGCGCTCACCGGATTCCCCGTGACGGCTGCCGCTCGCGTCATCGACGCGTTCCTGAACACCATGGGCATCATCGCCGGGGTCGCAGCGGGCCTGACGGTCGGCGACCTGCTCGGGGTCGATCTCTTCAACGTCACCGTCGTCGGCGCGTCCGGGCTGGCCGAGGTGGGGGCCACGGTGATCGGGGCCGCGACGGCGGCCGCCGCGTTCGCCTACGCGTCCTACGCCCCGCTGCGTGCCCTCGTGGCGGTCGCCCTGGTCGGGGCGCTCGGGCAGGCCGTGCTGCTGTCGGTCAATGCCACCGACGTCGGGCGCACCTGGGGCGCAGCGACCGCTGCGGTGGTGATCGGCGGGGTCTGCCACCTCGTCGCCGGCCGGTTCCTGGTGCCGCCCCTCGTGGTCGTCGTTCCGGCGATCGTCCCGCTCCTGCCGGGCCTGGACGTCTACCGTGGGCTGGCCCTGCTCGCCGAGGGCGAGGACGGCGTGCTCGAGCTGGCGTCGGCCCTCGCCACGGCGCTCGCCCTGGCATCGGGGGTGATCCTCGGGCAGTACATCGCGCGTCCGCTCAAGCGGGAGGCGCACCGCATCGAGCGACGGCTCTCCGGCCCGCGGATGGTGGGCCGGGGTCAGGTCGACTAGGAGCTCACTCCCCCGCGTCGAGGTGCCCGGCCAGGCGACCGTGGCGCTCGCGACTCGCCTCGTTGAGGCCGCGGATCGTCACCGTCTTGCCCTTGGCCGCGTACTTCGTCTCGATCGCGTCGAGGGCCGCGACGCTCGAGGCGTCCCAGATGTGGGACTCCGAGAGGTCGATGACGACGTTCGGCGGATCGCCGGCGTAGTCGAACTGGTAGACGAGGTCGTTGCTGGAGGCGAAGAACAGCTCCCCCACAACCTTGTAGACGCGGGTCTCCGGATCGGGCTGGGCGACGTCGACGACCTCAGTGAAGTGGGCCACCCGTCGGGCGAACAGCACCGAGGCGACCACGACACCGGCGACCACGCCGATCGCGAGGTTCTCCGTCGCCACGACCACCGCGACGGTCACCACCATCACGAGCGTCTCGCTGCGCGGCATCCGGCGCAGGGTGGACGGGGCGACGCTGTGCCAGTCGAACGTGCCGACCGAGACCATGATCATCACCGCCACGAGCGCGGCCATCGGGATCGTCGCGACGGCGTCGCCGAAGCCGACCACGAGCACGAGCAGGAAGACGCCCGCGAGGAACGTGGAGATCCGTGTGCGTGCACCCGACGCCTTCACGTTGATCATCGTCTGGCCGATCATGGCGCAGCCGCCCATGCCGCCGAAGAGGCCGGTGACCACGTTGGCGACACCCTGACCCCACGACTCGCGCGTCTTGTCCGAGTGGGTGTCGGTGATGTCGTCGACGAGCTTGGCCGTCATGAGTGACTCCATCAGGCCGACGAGGGCCATCCCCACCGCGTAGGGGGCGATGATCCGCAGGGTCTCGAGCGTCCAGGGCACATCGGGGGTGAACAGCGCCGGGAGGCTGCTGGGCAGCTCACCCTCGTCGCCGACGTTCGGCACGTTGAGCGCGGCCACGACCGTGATCGCCGTAAGGACCACGATCGCCACCAGGGGCGCCGGCACCACGCTCGTGATCCGCGGGAGCAGGACGATCACGATCAGTCCCGCGGCGACCATCGGATAGACCAGCCACGGGACGTCGACCAGGTGCGGGATCTGCGCCAGGAGGATGAGGATCGCCAGGGAGTTGACGAAGCCGACCATCACCGAGCGCGGGATGAAGCGCATGAGCCGCGCGACGCCGGCCACCGCCAGCACGATCTGGATGAGCCCGCCGAGGATGACAGTGGCGATGAGGTAGTCGAAGCCGTGGTCGCGCATGACGGGCGCGACCACGAGGGCGACCGCGCCGGTGGCCGCCGAGATCATCGCCGGGCGGCCGCCCAGGATCGCGACCGTCACGGCCATCGTGAACGAGGCGAAGAGGCCGACCTGCGGGTCCACGCCCGCGATGATCGAGAAGGAGATCGCCTCGGGGATGAGGGCCAGCGCGACCACGAGACCGGCCAGGACCTCGGTGCGCAGCAGGCGGGGAGACTTCAGCGCGGCACGAACCGAGTGCACCTGACCGGACTCGGGGACGCGACCGACCGGAGCGCTCAGGACCGACCCTGCACTTCCGCGATGAGCGCGTCGGCCCACTCGGTGAGCGGGCGGCCGGCCTCGGCGGCGTCGTCGACCAGCCGGTCGTAGGCGTCCTCCATCGAGAGGCCGTGACGCTCGGCGAGCACACCCTTGGCGTCCATGTCAGTCACCCTCCACCGTGAAGTTCCGAAAGTTGATCTGGCGTTCGAGAACGTGCTCCGCCACCTCGAGCAACGTGGTTCCTGCCGAGAACGCCTGCGCCTTCAGCAGCGCGATGGCGTCCGTGGGACGCACCCCGACCTGGGCGATGACCATGCCCGTGGCCTGGTGCACCTTCGCCTGCGACGACCACCCCACGTCCTGGGATCCGCCGCCGAGCGCGTTCGCCGGGTCCTCGAGGAGCGCGGCGCCCAGCGCCGCGCCCAGGAAGCGGTAGACGCCCGCCTCGATCTGGTCGGGCGACTGCCGGTGCACGCTCAGGACGCCCACCGTGTGGTGCTCGAAGATCAGGGGCACCGACGTGACCAGGCCCGAGAAGCCCAGCTGGACAACGCGCTCGTGGAACAGGGGCCACGCCTCGTCGTCGCCGTCCAGGATGTCGGCGGTGCTGACGTCGCCCGAGTCCAGGGCGGCGGGCGTGGGGCCCTCCCCGACCACGGTCTGGAGGTCCTCGAACGTCGCTGCCAGCTCGTCGGTGGAGCAGGCGGTGACCCGCAGGTCCGACTCCCCGGGCAGCACGATCGAGGCCCCATCCGCGCGGAGCATCCGCCGGCCCGCCTCGCACAGCCGCTCGATGAGGGGCTCGACGTCCTGCAATGAAGCGAGGATCGCCGCGAGCCGGGAGATCACGTGGTCGTAGGTCTCGGTCATCAGGAATCCCCCATCCCGGTCGCGGCCGCCAGAATCCACCTGCGACCCGTGGGACGTTGTGGCTCCACGACCTCAGGATAGTTCAGCGAGCGCTTGGTGATGCTGGCGCGGCGCTGCTGGTGACCCACCAGTGAGCTCAGGCCCCGGGCAGGCCCCGTTGCTCGACGACCTGGCGCGCGACGTCGCGCAGCTTGACGTTCTCGGTCTGCGAGATCCGACGGAGCACGTCGAACGCGCGATCTGCGTCGATGTCGTAGCGCTCCATGATCATGCCCATCGCGATGCCGATGAGCTTGCGGGCGTCCACGGCCTTGCGCAATCCCTCGATGTCGAGGTTCGCTGCCAGGGACGCGGAGGCGTGACGGGCGAGGATCATCGTGACGGCCAAGTCGTCCTCGTCGAAGGCCCGCGGCTCACGCGCGTAGACGTTGAGCGAGCCGTACCGACGGCTCTTCGTCGCCAACGGGACGCTGAGCACACTGCGATACCCCAAGTCGGCGACGGCGGCGCCCCATCGTGGCCACCGGGTGTCGGTCGTCGTGTCCTCGACGCTGTAGATGGTCTCGCTCTGCTCGAGCGCGGCGAGGCACGGTCCTTCGTCGAGCTTGATCTGCAGCTCGTGGGCCCGGACGACAGCGTCGCTCGTAGCGCCCGCCGTGTCGATCTGGTTGCGACCGAGTAGCAGCATGACGCCGGCGTCGTCACAGGCGATCGCGGAGCGCGAGTAGTCCGCGATGCGCTCGATCGTCTGTTCGCTGTCAGCGGCCTCGTGCAGCGCAAGGACGGTCTGGGCCAGATCGAACGGGTCGTGCTGACCGGAGCGCTCGGGCTCTTCGGCAGGCGAGGCCGGACCAGTCGGCGACTCCGTGGTCATGCGTACCGCCTTTCCGCGCAGATCGGCCCCCCAAGTGCATCGCGAGCACGTTCGCTCTCACCCTACGCCAACGCCCGCATGCGGGTACGACGACGCCGTCCTAGGGTTTCAGACATGGATGTGCGACTGAGTCAGCGGTACACGCTGGGCGCGGTCGTCGGCTCCGGTGGGATGGGAGCGGTCCACCGGGCCACGGACACCGTGCTCGGGCGGACCGTGGCGGTCAAGGTGCTGCGCGGCGACCAGAGCGGCGACGACATCGGCCGCGCGCGCATGCGCAGCGAGGCCCATCTCGCCGCGTCGATCCACCATCCCGGCGTCGCCCAGGTCTTCGACTACGTCGAGGACGACACCACGCCGGACGGGCCCACGTTCATCGTCATGCAGTACGTCGAGGGGCACTCCCTGAGCCAGCTGCTGAGGGAGCGCGGCCCGATGCCGCCCGAGCAGGTGATGTCCGTGGTGGAGCAGGTGGCCGACGGGCTGCAGGCGGCTCACGACGCCGGCATCGTCCACCGCGATCTGAAGCCGGCCAACATCATGCTGACTCCGGCCGGGCGGACGGTCCTCGTCGACTTCGGGATCGCGCAGGCCGCCACGAGCGAGCCCCTGACCGACACGGGCTCCCTCGTCGGCACCACCGACTACATCAGCCCCGAGCAGGTGCGCGGCAGGAGCGCGACGGCTCAGTCCGACGTCTACGCCCTCGGCGTGGTCGCCTACCACTGCCTGACGGGCCGGTCGCCCTTCCGGCGCGACACGCACATCGCCACGGCGATGGCGCAGCTGCACGACGAGCTGCCCCCGTTCGATCCCTCCGTGCCCGCGGAGGTCCAGCAGCTCATCACCGCGATGACGGCGAAGGACCCGGCGGACCGCCCGGCGACGGCGGGCGACGTGGCGCGCCGCGCCGCCGCCATCGGTGCCGCTACCTCGATCGAACTCCCTGCGACCTTCGAGGTGCCGAGGCCCGCACGCGCGGCCGTGGAGACGAGCGTCCCCCTCGCGACTGCCACGCAGAAGGCGGTCGTCACGCGGCACCGACGCCCGGTGGGTGCCTACGCCGCCGTGGGCGTGGCCGTGCTGGTTGCTGCGCTGCTGCTGGGCGGCCGCGAGCTGCTGTTCGGTGGCGCCCCGGTGATCCCGGACGTCGTCGGCCTCCAGGCGGCCGCCGCTGCCGACCGCATCGAGGACGAAGGACTCACCTCGCGGGCCGAGATCGTCGACGTGGCCGGCACGCCGAAGGGCGAGGTGGTCGAGCAGTCCCCCTCCCCCGGCACCGAGGGCACCGACGGCGCGCCCGTCACACTGTCGGTCGCCTCGGGCAAGGTGCGGATCTCCGCGAAGAGCCTCATCGGCAAGCCGTTCGCCGAGGCGGCCGCGGTGCTGGAGAGTCGCGGCTTCGTCGTGGAGCGCGACGACGTCACGCGTGCCGGAGACACCGGCGAGGTGGTGGCGGTCGACAAGTCCGGGCGACTGCCCGACGGCTCCACCGTGACCCTGTCGGTCGCGGTGGCCCCCGTGGCGGCCCCCGCGCCGACCGGCTCCGGTTCCGGGGACGCAGGCTCGTCCTCGGGAAGTGGCAACGGCAACTCCGGCAAGGGCAACTCCGGGAAGGGCAACTCCGGAAAGGGCAAGAGCAAGGGGAAGGGCAAGGGGAACTGACGCCGCTCAGTCGGCCTCGGTGACGCGCATCCCGAGCGGGAAGTGGTCGGAGAACCCGTTCTCGTCCACCGGGTGACCCATCCCCCCGAACGGCACGGGGCGCGGGTACGGTCCGTCGTCGGACGTCCCCGGGAACCTCAGGATCTCCACCGAGGCCTCGTCCACCCGCAGGGGTCCTTCCCCCGTCATCGCGCGGTTCACCAGCACCTGGTCGAGCATGTTGGGCTGGTTCTGCCAGTAGAACGTTCCGTCCGGCTGCCCCGACCTGCCGCCGGCCACCGGCCAGGCGAGGTTCCACAGCAGCGGGATCTCCGCACCGGTCACGCGGTTGCGCTGGCGGGTGCTGAGCGCGTGCTGCACGAGCGAGGCGTCGAAGGGCTCGTCGTTGAAGTCGCCGAGGACGATCACGGGCGTCTCGGGTCCGTGCACCTCGAGGACCCGTTCATGGAAGTAGGCGAGGGTCTCCCCCGCGATGTGGCGGTAGCCGGCCGACTCGAACTGGCCCCCGCTGCGCGACGGCCAGTGATTGCCGAACACGGTCCAGGTCCTGGCGCCGTGCGTGGTGCGGAAGTTCACCTGCACCAGCTCGCGCGTGGCGTTGCGGCGCATGACGACGTGGAAGAACGTCTCGTTCGGGGGGACCTCGAGCAGCGACGTCTCATACAGGAACGCGACGTCGATGCCGCGCGCGTCGTCGGTGTCGGCGTGGGCGATCCCGTAGTGACGTCCCGGCAGCCGCTTCTCCAGGTTGGCCACGAGGAGGTTGAGCACGAACCGGTTCTCCACCTCGCACACGCCGAGCAGGTCGGGTCCGGCGCCGCCGTTCATCTGGGCGATCACCGAGGCGAGCTGGTCGATCTTGCGGTTGCGCAGGGTGCGGGTCCAGCCCACCAGGTCGTTCCCGATCGTCCGGCGGAGCTTCTCGGTACGACGCGTCGCGGGTGCCTTCTCCTCGTCGAAGAGGTTCTCCAGGTTCCACCAGGCGACGTAGTAGTCGACGGACATGCGTCCACCTCCTCGCTCACCGATCACGAGCGCCCGGCGCCGCCGGCTGATACGGCTCCGATCCGGGTCCGTGGGTTTCATCATGCGCCCGGAACGGCTCACCCGGGCCATCCGGCTGACATCATCGGGGCATGGACGTGCCGCTCTGGGTCGAGGCGGGCCTGTGGGGCCTACTGGCCGGCGGCGCCCTGGTCATCGGCGCGGCCGTCGCGTGGTTCGTGGACGTGCCGCGCCGCGTCGTGGCCTCGATCATGGCGTTCGGCGCCGGCGTGCTGATCTCGGCCCTGGCCTTCGACCTGGTCGACGAGGCCGAGGAGCTGGGTGGGCTCACGCCCACCGTGCTCGGCTTCCTCGCCGGCGCTCTCGTCTACGTCGCGGCGAACCTCGTGCTGGCGCGGTACGGCGCCCGCCACCGGAAGCGGTCCGGCTCCGAGCAGGCGTCCGAGCAGGAGCAGGCGGGCAGCGGCACGGCCATCGCGATCGGCGCCCTGCTCGACGGCGTGCCCGAGTCGGTGGTGCTCGGGCTGTCGCTCGTGAGCGGCGGCGGGGTCGGGGTGCCCGTGCTGGCGGCCATCTTCGTCTCCAACCTCCCCGAGGGACTTTCCAGCGCCGCGGGCATGAAGCGCAGCGGCCGGTCGGCCCGTTACGTGTTCGGCGTGTGGGGCGGGATCGCGGTCGCCAGCGGACTGGCCGCGATGGCCGGCTGCCTCCTGCTCGACGAGGCCTCGCCCACCACGATCGCCGCCATCACCGCGAGCGCCGCCGGCGCCATCTTGGCGATGGTTGCCGACACGATGATCCCCGAGGCCTTCGAGCGCACCCACCTCTACGTGGGCCTGCTGGCGACGATCGGCTTCCTGTGCGCCTTCACGATCTCCCGGGCGGGCTGACTCAGCGGCGCCAGAACAGGTGGTGCACCACGCCGCTCGGGCTGGGCACCTGCTCCAGGTGGAAGCGGTCGAGCAGGTCCTCGGGCGCGTTCCACAGGCGCTCGCCGCGACCGAGCTCGGTGGGCACGACGACGACGTGCAGCGTGTCGATCAGGTCGGCCGCGAGGAACTCGAGCACCGTGGCGACACCTCCACCGATCCGCACGTCCTTGCCGTCCGCGGCCTCCATCGCGCGGGCCAGCGCCTCCTCGGGCGTGGCCTCCAGGAAGTGGAAGGTGGTGTCGCCCAGCGCGAACGACGGGCGCTCGTGGTGGGTCAGGACGAACACCGGAGTGTGGAACGGCGGCTCGTCGCCCCACCAGCCCTGCCAGTCGTGGTCCTCCCACGGTCCGCGCTGCGGCCCAAACTTGTTGCGGCCCATGATCTCCGCGCCGATGTTGTTGCCGAAGTCGCGGGTGAAGT
This sequence comes from Aeromicrobium sp. JP4, assembly GCF_054957925.1. Classification (NCBI taxonomy): domain Bacteria; kingdom Bacillati; phylum Actinomycetota; class Actinomycetes; order Propionibacteriales; family Nocardioidaceae; genus Aeromicrobium; species Aeromicrobium sp. JP4. The sequence continues at coordinate 374,117 of NZ_CM143290.1, read as the reverse complement.
AGTCGTCGAGCCCGCGCGTGCCGCCCGGCTCGGTCCGGCCCGGCCAGTGGGCCGTGGCCAGCATCCAGCCGGCGAGGACCGCCGGATCGGCGTGCCCGAACGGCCGCTCGAGACTCTGGCCCTCCCCGCTGCCGTACCCGTCGCGGGAGAGCATGAAGTTCTGGACACGGACGATCGGGGCCATGGGGCCACCTCCGATGACGACGAGCGGGATGTCACGACCCTAGGCCCGCGCGGCGCAGGTGGTCGAGGAGTGAGTCCACGAGCGGCAGGTCGCCGAGCTGCTGGAGCGGGATCCACGCCGCCTCGTCCGCGTCGTCACCGGCTCGCAGCGCTCCGCCCGTCACCGTCGCGGCGAAGTCGTGGATCTCGAACTCGCGACCGTCGCCGGTCGGGATCCGGACGACCCAGAGCTCGGGGCCGACCGTCACCGTGAGGCCGGTCTCCTCGAGCACCTCGCGGGAGCAGGCGGCCTCGAGCGACTCCCCCGGCTCGACCTTGCCGCCCGGCACCGACCACAGCCCGCGGCCCGGCTCACGGCCGCGGCGGACCAGCAGGATCCGGCCCTCCTCGACGACGACGGCGCTCGCGGCGAGCACGGGATCTTCCGACACGCCCTCATCATCTCCCGGGCGTAGCGTGATCCCATGCCCTCCATCGCCACCACCACCCGGGTCGGCCTCGACGAGCTGCTCGAGTTCGTCCGTCCCCGGCACCGGTTCATCCTCATCACGCATCGCTCCGACGGGAGGCCCCAGGCCTCCCCGGTCACCGGGGGCGTGGACGACGCGGGACGACTCGTGGTCTCGACCTACCCCGAGCGCGCGAAGACCCGCAATGCCCGCCGGGACGCGCGGGTCAGCGTGGTCGTCCTGTCCGACGAGTGGAACGACGCCTGGGTCCAGGTCGACGGGTCGGCCGAGGTCCTCGACGTGCCCGAGGCTCTCGACGCCTTCGTGGAGTACTTCAGGAACATCTCCGGCGAGCACCCTGACTGGGACGAGTACCGCCGGGCGATGGTCGACCAGGGCAAGAGCCTCATCCGGATCACGCCGACGTCATGGGGCCCGATCGCCACGGGCGGGTTCCCCGCCCGGCTCGTGCAGGACTAGTCAGACCGGGGCGAGTGGTGCGTGCGGCTCGGCCGGAAGGGTGACGGTGATCGGACGGCCCGGGACGACGTCGCCGCCGGACTCCACCACCGCCATGACGCCGGCCTTCCTGATCACCGTGGGCACCGAGGTGCCGACCGGGCGTCCGGCCGGTGTGCCGTCGTCCTTCGCCAGCACGACCTTGACCAGCCCGGGCTTGAACCGGTTGATCTGGACGCACGGGTTGCGCAGCCCGGTGAGCCGCACCACGGGCCCGCCGAAGTCCAGCCGCGTCCCGGTGGGCAGTCCCAGCAGGTCGACGCCCTCGGTGAGGACGTTCTCGCCGAGGTCCCCGGGACCGAGCTCGTAGCCCTGGGCGAGGGCCTCGTCGAAGAGCTCCGCGTGGATCAGGTGCACCTGGCGCAGGTTCGGCTGCTGGGGGTCGCGCTTGACCCGGGAGCGGTGCTTCACGAAGGCGCCGGCATGGGCATCGCCCTCGACCCCGTGGCCGGCCACGAGGGTGATCGAGTCGACCGGCACCTTGCTGAAGCGGTGCTGGTCGTCCCGGCTGACAGCGACGACACGGGGCTGGGGCACGTGACCATGCTGCCAGAGGCGGGGCTGGCCGTGAGGGTCGCGCCGGGCGCACACTCGGAGGCAGGAACGCACCACCGGAGGCACCATGACCGCGACCTACACCTTCGACGTCTTCGCGAGCGTCGACGGCTACGGCTCCTACCGACCGCCGGGCGACTGGGGCGGCTACTGGGGCAAGCAGGGGCCCGAGTTCGTTGAGCACCGCGATCGGCTCTACTCCGACGAGGCGCGCATGGTCTTCGGCGGCACCACCTTCCGGGAGTTCGTGGAGATGTTCGCCGCGTCGCAGGACTGGCCCGAGATCGAGGACTCGTGGGTGGGACGGATGCGCCGGATGCCCGCGACGGTGGTCTCGTCCACCGTCGACCCCCAGGCCGACTGGGTCGACGCGACCATGGCCCGGGGCGACGCCGTCGACGTCGTGACGCGGCTGAAGGAGGAGTCCGACGTGCCGCTGCGCTCGCACGGCAGCCTCTCGCTGAACTGGGCGCTGCTGGCGGCCGGACTCGTGGACGTCGTGCAGCTGACGGTCTTCCCCGTGATCACCGGTCAGACCGGTGAGCGGCCGGTCCTCGGCGGAGCCGCCGACTTCGACCTCGAATTGGTCGGCACCCGCACCTTCGACGGCCAGACGGTCGAGCTGACCTATCGCCCCTCGCTCCGCACCTGGGACTCCAGCACGCCTACGCTGACGACGTGACGAGCTCGACCACGGCGGCGAGGCCCCTCCTCGCCGTGCTGCACCTGCGCACCCAGCGACCCCACGACCCCGCGTTCCAGGTCGCCCTCGACGCGCTGAACGCGCCCACGCTCCGGGTGGCCGAGGAGCTCGGGTGGGACGTCGTGCCGGTCGCCTCGGCCGAGGTCCGTCCCGAAGTCACGGCGGATCTCGTCGACCGGGCCGACGCGGTTGTCCTGATGGGCGGCGAGGACGTCGATCCGTCGTTCTACGGCGGACCCTCCACGTACCCGGGCTCAGGACACCACGAGCCGGACGCGGACCGGGCCCACGTCGACGCGGTGCACCGGTGTCTCGCCGCGGGAACGCCGCTGCTCGGGATCTGCCGCGGGCTCCAGGTGCTGAACGTCGCCCTGGGTGGCACCCTCGTGCAGCACCTCGACTCGTCGCACCGGCACCGCGCGGAGGGCGACGACCACTTCGTCCGGAACCGCGTCACCGTGACGCACGACGGTCTCGGTGCCGCGGTGGACGCGTCGCAGGACGTGCGCTGTGCCCACCACCAGGCGGTCGACCGCGTCGCGGCCGGCCTGGTCGTCGCGGCTCGCGCGGCGGACGGCGTCGTCGAGGCGGTGGTGCACGAGTCCGCCCCGATCACCGGCGTGCAGTGGCACCCGGAGCACGCCGAGACCGCCGACCTGCAGCTGGGAGCGCTGCTGCGCCGCCTCACGGACCAGGCTCCCGTGACCGCCTCCTGACGGCGCAGTCAGAAGCCGGTGCCGATCTTCGTCTGCTGACGCTCCCGGTGGTGCGCCCCGCCCTTGGCGTCGAGGGTGGTGCAGGCGTCGGCGATGTCCTGGGTGAGCCGCTCGACCTGCTCGCGGCTCATCGTCTCCTTCACCAGGGCTCGCATGATCTTCACCTTCTCGGCGTTGGGGGGAAGCGTGTAGGCCGGCACCATCCAGCCGCGCTCCGCCGAGAGCTGCCACGAGACGTCGGACTCGTCGTATCCCTCGTGGTCACCGTGCAGCCGGAACGCCACGAGGGGCAGCTGCTCCAGGTCGGCACCGATCACCTCGAAGCGGCCGCCGGCCCGCAGGTTCTCGGCCAGGGCGGTGGCGTTCTGCTTCATCTGCTGCATGACGTAGGTGTAGCCGTCACGGCCGAGGCGGACGAAGTTGTAGTACTGCGCCAGCACCATGGACGCGCCGGTCGAGAAGTTCAGCGTGAAGGTCGCGTCGGTCTTGCCGAGGTAGTTCTCGTAGAAGACGAGGTCCTCGGCCAGGTCGGAGGTCTCACGGAAGACGAGCCACCCGATGCCGGGGTACACCAGGCCGTACTTGTGCCCGGAGACGTTGATCGACCTGACCTGCTCCAGCCGGAAGTCCCAGGCGGTGTCGGGGTAGAGGAACGGCCACACGAAACCGCCGCTGGCACCGTCCACGTGGATCGGGATGTCGAGGCCACGCTCCGACTTGATTTCCAGGAGCAGCTGGTTCATGCCGGCGATGTCGTCCATGTGGCCGGTGAACGTCGTGCCGAGCACGCCGACGACGCCGATCGTGTTCTCGTCGAGGTGCGGCGCCACGTCGTCGGGGCCGATCGTGTACTTGTCCTCGGCGAGCGGGACGATCCGGGGCTCGACGTCGAAGTACCGGCAGAACTTCTCCCAGACGACGTGGACGTCCGCACCGAAGACGAGGTTCGGGCGATCGGTCGACGCGTTCTCGGCCTCCCGACGCTGCTTCCACTTCCACTTGAGCGACAGGGCGCCGAGCATGATCGCCTCCGACGACCCTTGTGTCCGGCAGCCGGTGGTCTCCCCCGGCGCGTTGAAGAGATCGGCGAGCATGCGCACGCACCGCTGCTCGATCTCGGCCGAGATGGGGTACTCAGCGTGGTCGATGAAGTTCCGGTGCAGGTTCTCGGCGATGATCCGCTGCGCCTCGGGCTCCATCCAGGTGGTGACGAAGGTGGCGAGGTTGCGCTGGGGATCGCCCTCGAGGTTCAGGTCCTCCTCGAGCAGCCGGAACGCGTCCGTCGGACGCATCCCGCTCGCCGGGAAGACGGTGGCGGGGGCCCGCTCCGTCAGGAAGCGATTGCCGTAGAGCGACTCTGCCTGCTTCTCGTCGAGTGTCATGTGACCAGACCGTCCGTTCGTTTCGAGGTGGGTGTGTCGAGGGCCTGGAGGATCGCGCCGCCCACGAAGCAGACGGCGCCGGCGAAGGTCCCCCAGTTGACGAGCCCCACGTTGACCAGCTGGTCGGTCGCGGGGCGGGTGAAGGCGGCGAGTCCGGCGAGGAAGAAGAACGCCGAGCCGAGCTGGTTCACGGCCGCGACCCACCACGTCAGGACACCGGGGCGCACGACCCACCGTCCGTCGCCGACGTCGACCAGGGCCAGGTGCCCCGATGCGAGGAAGCAGAGGCAGCCGATGATGTCGGGGATCCAGATCCAGCCGTTCGACTGACGTGGGGTCAGTCCGTCCGCGAAGGCGGCCACGAGGCTGACGGCGAAGAACAGGGTCCCGACGAACAGGACCACCGCGCTGAGCCGGGCCCGGGAGCGGGCTCGGCCGGCGAGCAGCACCGACAGGTAGCCGCCGAGGCTGAAGAAGAACCCGCCGACGAGGTACGTCACCGTGGCGACGGTCGGATCCTCGGGACCCAGCTGTGCCAGGGCCGCACCGGCGGCGAAGAGCGAGCCGCCACAGACGAAGGAGCCAGCGCACAGGAGGTTCAGCCGGACGGGACCGCGCGTCGACAGCACACCGTCCATGGGTCTGCTCCCCTCGCTCCGCAGTCCATCGTCCGCGCCGCAGCGGGGACGGCCATCACCCAGAAGGGATGAGTGGCTTCCGCCTCTCACAGCGCCCGGCCGCGCCTGTCGCAGGGAGGTGTCACCTCGACGTCCGCCACCTCGAACTCGGTGTCGAGCAGGCGCAGGGTGCGTTCCATCGCGGTGGGCTGGAGGCGCCCGACGCCGCTTCCGTGCGGGTGGTCGAAGAAGATCAGCAGCAGCACCAGCGCTCCCATGACCACGGTGACGCTGCCGATCAGGGCCACCTGGGTTCCCACCCCCTCGGCCGGGTCGGCGAACAGCAGCATGAATCCCAGGAGGACCAGCGAGAGCACGCCCAGCGCGATCCACAGGGGCAGCGGGACGATCCCCTCGGCGCCGTGCACCCGTGCCAAGCGAGCATCCTCGCGGGCGGCCGTCTGGTCCATCCACCGGTCGTAGGCCGACTGCTGGGTCTCGGTCCCTGGCGTGACGTCGACCATGGTCAGGAAGAGCTCGGCACCCCAGGGGTTCACCCGCTCACCGAGGCGGCCCTCGTCCAGGGTGTCCCACTCCGTGGTGGCCACCGATCGGGCGTAGCAGACGAGCTCGCCCGAGAGGTCCGCCGCGACGGCGGGTGCCATGAACTGCGCGGTCTGCGCCTGCTGCAGCACGAGGACGGCCTCGGTCTCGGCACCCTGGCGGGAGGCGTCGTACGAGCTGAAGCCCAGGAAGATCAGGAAGCCCAGCAGCACGGAGAAGCCCGTGGCGACGGCGCCGAAGACACCTGAGGCCCTGTCGCCGTCGGAGAAGTGGCTGCCCTCGGGCGCCCGGGTGCGCGCGAAGAGCATGAGCGCCGCCGCAGCCGCGGTGAGGAGAGTCAGCGCCCCGACTGCCGCGAGCACGTTCACCGTGGCCTCCCATACGTCCGGACGATCCCCGACGCTAAGCGGCGGGCCGGCCCCCGTCCTCATCCCACGAAGGTGAGGTGGGCGCCGGCCCTCGTCGTACGGTCAGGCTCACCTGGGCCGAGATCTTCCCCTAGTCGCCCGCCGCCTTGCGCCGGGCGCGGTCGACGGCGAACCCCGCGACGTCCCGGACGGCGGCCTCCTGCGGCCCCGGCAGCCACTGACGGAAGATCACGTCGCCGCCGTGGATGAGCCCGAGGTTGACCCGGGCCGCGACGTCGACGCCCGCGCGCGCAAGCTTTCGCGCGAAGGCGACGCCCTCGTCGCGCAGCGGGTCGAGCTCGTTGACCGAGACCACGAAGGGCGGCAGCCCGCGGAGGTCGTCCTCGGTCGCGAAGTACGGCCAGGCGAGCGGGTCCTCGGCGTGCTCACCTGTCGGGTCGTACGCGCGAACGAGCAGCGCCATCCCCGCGGTCTCGATGAAGTAGCCGTCGTTCTCGACCAGCGACGGCAGCTCGGCGATGCGCCGGTCGCGGTCCCAGGAGTAGCCGCCACTGATGTACGGGATGCACGCGTAGACGCCGTCGATCGCGTCGACCCGGCCGCGACTCTTCGCGAGGAGCGTGGTGGCGATGGCCAGGTTGCCGCCCCCGGACTCTCCCTGCACCACGAGGCAGCTCAGACCGAGCGCCTCGCGGTTCTCGTCGGCCCACAGCACGCCCGCGAGGCAGTCCTCGACGCCCGCGGGGAACGGGTGGTGGCCCTCGGAGGTCCACGCGTTGCGGAAGTCGACCATGACGACGACGCACCCGGAGGCGGCGATGTCGGTGCACCACCGACGGTGGAGCCGGTTGTCGGTCCTGATGATCGTCATCCCGCCGCCGTGGGTGTAGACGACACCGGGCAGCGGGCCGTCGACGCCTGCGGGCCGGAAAATGTGCAGCACGATCTCGTTGCCGTCGACACCGGTGATCGTCTCGGTCGAAGTCTCGACATCGTCCCGGTCCCCCGGGAGGTCGATCGGGATCGAGTCGTAGACGGCCTGGAATCCCTCGTGGGCGGCGCCGACCGCGGCCAGGACGGTCTCGAGGTCGTCGTCGGCGGACACCGGCGGTGGGACGGCCACGGCATCGAGGCCGAAGGCCGCCATGGCCTCGACCATCGCGGGCGGGAACCGGTCGTCGGTCCGGGGCCCGCGCGACTCGTCGCCGAGTCGGCCGGGCAGGGCGTAGGTGGATCGTTCGGGGGTCACGGTCATGGGAGCACCTCTGTGGCGTAGGTCACGTTTGCCAGGAGCATAGGACCGCGAATGCAACATGACAATAGTTCTGTTGCATCCTTGGTGGTCCGGCCTGCGCTCAGGGCCGCAGCAGCGCCTCGAGCACGCGCTGGGCTGCCTCCGGCGCGGGGGGCGCGCCGGTGATGCTCGGCAGGTAGACGTAGGACTCCACGAGGCGCACGCATGCATACGCCAGGTCCTGCGCGGGAACCGTGTCCGTCGTGCGTCCCTCGGCCACGTCACGCTCGACGTACCCGCGGACCGCGCCCACGAGCCGTGCGTGGAACCCGTACTCCGCCGTCGTCATCACCCGCATCAGGAACGCGTTGTTCTCCTCGTTGAACCGGCGCACCTCGGGCCAGGAGAACATCGCTCGCAGGAACCCTCCGATCACGGCGGGAACGCGCGGGCCGGGCGAGTCCTTCGCCTTCTCCCACTCCTGACGCAGAGTCAGGTCCGTCAGCTGCCAGGTGACGTCGACCAGCATCTGCTCCTTGGTGCCGACCCAGCGATAGAGGGTCACCCGGTTCACCCCGAGCTCGTCGGCCATCCGCCCGAGGTCGAACCGCTCGCCGTTGAGGTAAGTCCGGCGACCGAGCCGGTAGGCGTCATCCTTCGTCGGGCGCCCCATGGGCCCTCCTTGATCCCACGGTGTCGTCCAGCGCCGGCCGCAGGTCGGGCCAGCGGAACTCGAAGCCGGCGGACTCAAGTCGCTCCGGCAGCACCCAGCGGCTCTTGAGCAGCAGCTCGGACTCGTTCCGCAGCACCCACATCGCGGGCTCCAGCATCCACCGCGTCGCGGGCAGGCCGATCGGCATGCCGACGGTCCGGCGCAGCTCGGCCATGAGGGTGCGGTTGTCGCTCGGGTTCGGCGACGAGAGGTTCACCGGACCCTCGATGCCGGCGTGCTCCTCGATGAACCGGATCGACGCGAGGACGTCGTCGATGTGGATCCACGAGAACTTCTGCCGGCCGCGCGAGTGGTGCATCGGCACCGGTCCGCCGGTCGGGTTCGTCCCGATCCCCCGGTAGCGCCGGTGCTGGAACCAGCGCCCGTCGTACTGTGGCCCGCCGATGCCCAGCCGCGCGACGCGTCCGAGCAGGTCGGACGCCGGACCGCCCAGCACGATCGCCATCCGCAGCGCCACGCGGCGGGTTCCCGGCAGCTCGCCGGCGAAGAGCTCGTCCTCCCAGCTGCGCGCGACGTCGACCGAGAACCCCGTGCCGAGCTCACCGTCGGACTCGGTCTGGGGACGGTCCATCGCGTAGCGGTAGATCGTCGCGGTGCTGGCGTTGAGCCAGAGCCGTGGCGGCTCGTGGGCGGCCGCGATCGCCTCGCGCAGCTGTCGGGTCGTCTCCACCCGTGACCGCAGGATCTCGTCGCGGTTGGCGTCGGTGTAGCGGCAGCCGACGCTCTTGCCGGCCAGGTTCACCACCAGGGCCGCGCCGTCGACCAGTCGCGCGAGCCCGGCGGGGTCCGACCACGTGGCGTCCGGGCCGTTGCGGCCCACGCGTGCGACGTCGTACCCGCGCTCCGTGAGGTCCTCGACGAGCCGGTGCCCGATGAACCCGTTCCAGCCGGCGACGACGGCTCGCTCTCGCACAGTCATGCCCGCACGCTAGCGGCTCGGCGACACGCGTGCCCTGAGGAACACCGGAGTCGGCCCCCGGGGGTGCTCAGGGTCACGTCAGGGCGATCTTCGGGGTCGCGCCCGATGTGCCGGAGGGGTCCGGACCGCGACGCTTCTCGACATGATCACCGTCGAATCCCTCTCCAAGTCCTACGGCTCGCACGCCGCCGTGGACGATGTCTCCTTCATCGCCGCGCCGGGCCGGGTCACCGGCTTCCTCGGGCCGAACGGCGCCGGCAAGTCCACCACCATGCGCGTCATGGTCGGACTCACGCCGCCCAGCAGCGGCGACGTCCACGTCCTCGGTCGCCGCTTCGAGGACCTCCCCGATCCCGGCCGTGAGGTCGGCGTCCTCCTGGACGCCTCGGCCCAGCACGCCGGCCGCACCGGCCGCGAGATCCTGACCGTCGCCGCCGTCACGATGGGCCTGCCGCGCTCCCGCGTCGACGCGATGCTCGAGCGAGTCAGCCTCACCCCGGACGAGGCCGGTCGCCGCGTCCGCAACTACTCCCTGGGCATGCGCCAGCGGCTCGGCATCGCCACCGCCCTCCTGGGCGATCCGGAGGTGCTGATCCTCGACGAGCCCGCCAACGGCCTCGACCCGGCCGGCATCCGCTGGATGCGCGACCTGCTCCGGGGCTTCGCGGACGACGGCGGCACGGTGCTGCTCTCGTCGCACCTGCTCCACGAGATCGAGGTCATCGCCGACGACCTGGTCGTCATCGGCAACGGCCGGATCGTCGCGCAGGGCACGAAGGACGAGCTGCTGGCCAGCGCCGGCACCCTCGCCCGGGCCGCGGACGGAGCCGCCCTCGCGACGGCGCTACAGACCGCGGGCATCACCGCCACACCGAGCTCGGGCGGCGCCGTGCTCGCGGAGGCCGACCTGACCACCGTCGGCACCGTCGCGTTCGACGCGGGCATCCCCCTCCTGGAGCTGCGTGCCGCGGACGGCGCCCGCCTCGAGGAGATGTTCCTGTCCCTCACCGCCGACACCCAGCGCGACGACGTCCAGCACCGCACCGAAGGAGCAGCAGCATGAGCACCACGATCGTTCCCGCCACCACCGGGATCGCGCCCCGCGAGCCGCGCACCGTGCCCGCACGGATCCCGTTCACACGGATCCTGCGCGTCGAGCTGCGCAAGATGTTCGACACGAGGTCGGGCTTCTGGCTCATGGCCAGCGTCGTCCTCCTCTCGGTGATCGCCACCGTGGCAACGCTGATCTTCGTCGACGCCGAGGACCTGACGTACGAGCACTTCGCCAGTGCGGTCGGAGCCCCGATGTCGGTCATCCTGCCGATGATCGCGATCCTCGCGGTCTCGAGCGAGTGGAGTCAGCGGACGGCTCTGACGACCTTCACGCTGGTCCCCCACCGTGGTCGCGTGCTGGCGGCGAAGGCCGTCATCACGGTCGTCATCGGCGCCGTCTCGATGCTGATCGCCGGCGCCGTCGGCGCGGTGGGCAACGTCGTCGGCACCTCGATCGCCGGAGTCGATCCCACGTGGACGATCACCGTGGGCGAGTTCGCCCAGATCATCCTCGCCAACGAGATCGGGATGCTGATGGGCCTGATGCTGGGCATCGTCCTGCGCAACTCCCCCGGCGCGATCGTCGCGTACTTCGTCTACTCCCTCGTCCTGCCCGGCGCGTCCAGCGCCCTGGCCAGCACGAACCAGTGGTGGGCGGACAACGGCGCGTGGTTCGACCTGAACTGGGCCACGATGCGGCTCTTCGACGAGACCCTCACCGGTGAGATGTGGGCGCAGCTCGGCGTCTCGGCGGTCGTCTGGCTGGTCGTCCCGCTGCTGATCGGCACCCGGGCGCTCCTGCGGTCCGAGGTGAAGTGACGCGAGGCACCACGAGGGCCCCGGGGCGACCCGGGGCCCTCGTCATGCGTTCAGGAGTGCGGCGACCTCCTCGTCGGTGACGGGCTCGAAGCGTCGGTACCAGCGGCCGACGGCCCCGAAGGGCTCGGGCGACTCGACCACCACCAGGGCGTCGGCGGCGTCGAGCTCGTCGGCCGCCGACGACGGGGCGACCGGCGCGGCGACCACGACGCGCGCCGCACCCTGGAGTCGCGCCACCCGGCACGCCACCTGGGCGGTCGCCCCGGTCGCGATGCCGTCGTCGACGATCAGCGCCGTACGAGCGGTGAGGTCGATCCGCTGGCGATCGCCCCGCAGTCGTCGGACCCGGGCCTCGAGCTCCTCGCGCTCCCGGCGTTCGACCGCCCGAACCTGCTCGTCGGTGACCCCGTGGAGCGCGACCTCCGCTCGGTCCAGCACCTCGCACCCGTCCTCGCCGATCGCGCCCATCGCCAGCTCCGGCCGAAAGGGGTAGCCGAGCTTGCGCACGACGATGACGTCGAGCGGCGCGCCGAGCTCCCGCGCGACCTCGAAGGCGACCGGCACTCCCCCGCGTGGCAGACCGAGCACGACGACGTCCGGCGCGGCCAGGTGGTGCACACGCCGCGCCAGCTGCCGGCCCGCATCGACCCGGTCGGCGAACGGCAGGACGGAGCGGAACCTCATGACAGGAAGCGGGTGACCCAGCCGAGCCGGTCGTCGAGCCAGCCGAGCAGGCCGAGCGTGCTGGTGATCGTCGCGGGCGGATCGGACACGAGCGTGTCCGCGCGCAGGATCCGGTCGAAGTCGATCTCGACCGGGTCCGCACGGCGCTTGCCGTGACGGTCGAAGAACTCCACGCCCGCGAGGCGGAGCACCCGGATCAACTCCTGGGCGAGGATCCCGTAGCCGATCGTCGTCGGGTGGACGCCGTCCAGGGAGAACAGTCCGCCGTCGGTGCGGCCCTCGGGCCCGGCGCGGAAGAACCGCGTGGTGGGCACGGGGTCCAGCCGCTGGAGTGCCGCGGGCAGCTCGTACTGCTCCCACCAGGCCGGCCGCGCCCAGGGACTCTCCACGTAGCGGCGGGTGGCGAGCCGGTCGAGGAGGCCACCCATGTCGAAGAGGTACCAGTCGAGTCCGTCCTCGCGCGCCGCACGCACCGACGCGATGATCGTCTCGTTGTACGCGTCGATGGCCGAGTCGATGGCGCGGACGTCGTCCTCCGTCAGGTGCGGGTCGTGCCGAGGGTCGAAGTCCTCGTCGGTGATCCAGGGACGCGTGTAGTACGGGAAGTAGCGCGAGTCGGGGCGCACCTTCTCGTGGGTGCCGCGGGCGAGCGGCGCGATCGTGACCGACGGGATGGTCGTCACGACGACGTGCTGCGCCTCGATCGTCCGGAGCCGTGCGACCAGGTCCGCCCAGTCGGCGCGGAACGCGCTGGGGCGCCACAAGTTCGAGCCGGCCCGGGTGTCGCGACGTTGATCGAGGGTCATCTCCGCGTAGGACTCGGGGGTCCACGCGATGTCCAGCGAGACCACCGGTCCGAGAGCGTTGTTGGAGCCCAGCGCGACGACGAGCGTCTCGACACCCTCGCCGGCAGCGAGGTCGGCCACCGAGTCGAGCACCGTCCGGCCGGAGTCACCGCCCGCGGCACGGTGCAGGATCGGCCACGCGGCTCGCGCGGGGTGATGCTCCACGAGCTGGGCGAGGAAGTCGTCGGACGGCTTCGTCGCGAGCAGCCTCTCGACCCTCGCCTCGGTGGTCACGACGGGGTCGAGAACGTCCCAGCTGTGGACGCCGGTGTTGTGGAACGGGCTCCCGTCCTCCGGCTCCCGCGACCCCGCGCCACGCTCCCAGTGGTCCTCGATGTCGTCCATCCGGTCACGGAGCCAAGGAGCCGCCCGGACGGCCTCCAGGAGATCCAGGCCGCTGCCGAACCGCCGGTCGAACTCGCGCGCGAGCCGCTCCAGGTCGACCGGTAGCCCGCCCGGACCCGTCGGCCACTCGTACGTCGGGAAGGTGAACTCGTCGGCGCTCAGTCCGAGCTCGAACGCGATGATCGCCGGCCAGCTGAGATCGGTGCGGTGGATCGCACCGCTCATGAATCCCTGGACCAGCGAGTCGCCCACCGTGACGAGCCGGTGGCGGGCGGGCTGCTCCGGGGCGACGGGCGCCAGGGTGACGCCGAGCGTCGGATCGTCCTCGGGACGGCGCGGCTCGTCGCGGATCCGCACCTCACGTGGAATCGGCTGCCGTGCCGGCATGACACCTCACCCTCCGGGCCTCTTCCAGCACGCTACGCCCGCCGGGACGGAGCGTCCACGGACTACTCGACCGACCCGCTGTCCGTCGTCAGCTCGACGTTCGCCCACACCTCCCAGGGCAGGGAGGTGAGCCGATCGGTGATGGCATGCCGGTCCGTAGGCTTCAGGCCCTCGGGTCAGAGCCCCTTCCGACGAGCAACGCGACGAAGGAGAACCCGTAGACCGCGCCGGCCACCGGGAACAGGCGCAGAACGGCGAAGGGATACACGAACTCCTCATCGCCTCGTGGCCCGAGCGCCAGCCACGCCAGATATCCCGTGAGCAACGCCGCCACGCCGAAGCACAGGCGGGCGGCCGTCCGCTTCACGGTCACGGCCGCAGCGAGCGCCGTGACGGCAGCGGCGACCCACGCCCATCCCAGAACGTCCTGTGGCGCGATCGTGAAGAGGCCGAGAACTGAGGCGGCGGCGAAGAGTGGCGACAGGAAGGCCACCGCAGGGACACGAACGTCGGCTTCACTCACGAAGGTCACCAGCCACCAGAACAGCGACAGTCACTGCCCATCACCCTCTCGCCTTCCCCCGGTCCGACTGCGCGCCAGCGTAGGCGACGAACGCGGCGGGTGTTCTCACTCTGGAGGCGTGGAGGTCCTGAGGAAAAGACGAAAGCCCCGGTCTCCCGGGGCTTTCCGTTGTCGGGCTGACAGGATTTGAACCTGCGACCCCCTGTCGAGTCCGCGCTCCATACGAGCAAGGACGTTGGGTACCGAGAACCACGGAAATCCCTCCAATGGTGGGGAGGATCCCTTTGGGTCACTTCCGACGATACCCGACTGCCCACAACGAACGCTGGGCCAATCAGGCCACATAACGGCCACCGGAACGTAGGCCCGTCCCACCTGACAACGTCAGACGGGACAGAATCGCAGGAGCGAACGACCGGCTGCCCCGACGCGGCGTTGATGAGTCCGAAACCAGCAACGGAGGTCACGGTGGAGAGCCAGCGGATGGGAGCGTCCTCCCGAGACGACTCCCCCTCTGAGACCGCTGGCGCGAAGACGCGAGAGGTCGAGGTCGCCGTGATCGGTGGCGGTCAGGCCGGACTCGCGACGGGGTTCTACCTACGCCGCGCGGGCATGGTCCCGGGGCGTGACTTCGTCATCCTCGACGCTGCCGATCGGCCCGGTGGAGCATGGCCCCGGACGTGGGACGGGCTCCGGTTGTTCTCACCGGCGGGCTTCTCCTCGCTCCCGGGATGGATGATGCCAGCCTGGGACGACGCGACCCGTGGCTTTCCGCCGCGGGACCACGTGGTGGACTACCTGACCCGGTACGAGGAGCGCTACGAGCTGTCGGTGCTCCGGCCGTGCCGTGTGGAGTCCGTGACGCGCCTTGATGAGGACCCCCACGGGTCGCTCGGGGTCGTCGCCGGTGACCTCGCGGTGGCTGCTCGATCCGTGGTCTCCGCCACCGGCACCTGGGAGCGACCGTTCTGGCCGACCTACCCGGGCGCTGCGGCGTTCGCAGGCCGGCAGCTGCACGCCGCCGACTATCGCAGGCCTGACGAGTTCGCCGAGCAGCACGTCGTGGTGGTGGGCGGCGGCAACTCCGGCGCCCAGATCCTCGCGGAGGTATCCACGGTGGCTGCCACGACGTGGGTGACCAGCCGTCCGCCCAGGTTCCTGGCCGACGAGGTGGATGGAAGGGTGCTGTTCGAGACGGCCAGCGCCCGCGTCAAGGCGCTCGCCGAAGGGCGAGAGCACAGCGGGGTGGCCGGGCTCGGGGACATCGTCATGGTGGCCAGCGTGAAGGACGCCAGGGATCGTGGCGTGCTCGAGGCGCGGCCGATGTTCGACCGGCTCAGCACTGACGGCGTCGCGTGGGCCGATGGCACGGAGCAACCGTGTGACGCGGTCATCTGGTGCACCGGCTTCCGACCGGAGCTCCGCCACCTACGACCGTTGGGCCTGCGCCTCGAGGGTGGACGCATCGCGGTCGGAGGCGCCTCCGGCACGCAGGCGATCGGCGAGCCGCGGCTGTTCCTGGTGGGATACGGGGACTGGACCGGACCGGCCTCGGCAACCTTGGCCGGCGTCGGCCCCACGGCTCGGTCGACGGCGGCAGCCATCACCGGGACGCGTCGGCGGGCGGCGGGGGTGACCGTCGCTCAGTCGATGCCCGCGACCTGACTCCGGCGCTCGACCAGGACGGTGTCTCGCCATCTGCCTGCGGCGGGACCGACGACGGCCTTCGCGAGGCGGGTCCGGGTGCCGATGGTCCGGAAGCCGTGCCGGTCGTGAAGGCGAAGGCTCGCAGTGTTCTGGGGAAGATGCTCGACTAGATGGTCCAGATGCCGGCGTCCTCCGGGGACTCGATGAGCGCTTCGAGGAGCAGCCCGCCGATCCCGCCGCCGTGGGCTTGCGGCGCGACGTAGATCGAGTGCTCGACCACACCCGCGTACACGGGTCGGCTGGACACCGGCGAGCAGGCGGCCCACCCGGCCACTACTCCGGAGGCGTGCACTGCCACGAGACGGTGGTCGAGAAGCCGTGAGAGTCGAACGACTCCCAGGTCGGGACCACTGACTCGAAGGTCGCGTGTCCGGCGTCGATGCCGGCTGCGTAGATGGCCTCCACCTGTGGCCAGTCCTCGGGAGTCAGCCCGAGGATCGCGATGTCCTCTCTCACTCCCCCATGGTGGCCCGTGGCCTGAGACCGGCCGCTGGCAGGCTCCGCGCGGTTCTCAGACGTCGAGGTCGCGGAGCAGATCCGTGACACGACGCTGGATGTCGTCCCGGATGTCTCGTGCCTCTTCGAGCGTGGCACCCTCGGGGTCCGAGACGTCCCAGTCCTCGTACCGCTTGCCGGGGAAGTAGGGGCACTCGTCGCCGCATCCCATGGTGACGATGACGTCCGCAGCGTGCAGGACGTCGTCGGAGAGGGGCTTCGGGTACGCCTCGGCCAGCTCGATGCCGCGCTCGGCGAGCACCTGGACCGCGAGAGGGTTGACCTCGCCCGTGGGCCGGGACCCGGCCGAACGCACGTGCAGCTTCCCTGGCGCCAGGTGCGCGGCGATGGCGGCGGCGATCTGTGAGCGTCCGGCGTTCTGCACGCAGACGAACAGGAGCTCTGGGACCTTCTTCGCGATCAGTCCCTTCGTCTGGGCCGAGGCCGTCAAGAGCTCGCGAGCGTAGCGGCTGACGAGCAGCGGGACGTGTCGTGCGATCTTCGCGTCGGTCAACAGCGACTCGGCTGCGCGATCGACGAACTCCCTGACTTCGTCGAGCGTGAACGTGCCTTGGTGCTCGTAGGCGATCTCCGCCGCGATCGCCTCTCGGTTCAACTCGTGCGACTGGTCCACTGTCCTGCCTCCTTGGGCTTCGGGTTGAGCGACGGCTCGATCGGATCGGTCGAGAGTTCGCGATCGTATATCGAAGTTCGTCAATGGATACTCTAGTCGACAATTCATCGATTCAGTCCAATGAATAATGGCTGATCAGAACAGCCGGCTCCATCCATTTCCACCCGTGTTCGCACCTTCATGTGCGCGTCCGGCTGCGTTCATCGTCCGTTCACATAGACGGCGTTCTATCTATCGTGTTCGATCAAAGACGCGCCGCCCCCGCGGCCAAACTGATGGGAAACGTGCATGTTTCGCTCCAAGACGCTCACGTCGACGTTGAGTGCTTCCGTCCTGCTGCTCACCCTGGCCGCCTGCGGTGGCGGTTCCAGCGCAGAGGAGGACGCCGCGTCAGGGTCGGTTGCGGTGGACGGGTCCTCGACCGTGTACCCGATGAGTAACACGGCGGCCGAGCTCCTCTCGGAGGAGCAGCCTGACATCGAGGTGTCCGTCGGTTTCTCGGGCACCGGTGGCGGGTTCGAGAAGTTCTGCGCCGGTGACATCGACATCTCGGACGCGTCTCGACCCATCAAGGACGAGGAGAAGACGGCCTGTGAGACCGGGGGCGTCGAGTTCACCGAGCTGCACGTCGCGACCGACGCGCTCACGGTGGTCACCCACCCGGACCTCGGTGTGGACTGCCTCACGACTGATCAGGTCGTGCAGCTCTTCGCCCCGGACTCCAAGATCACGAACTGGAAGGACCTGGATCCGAGCTTCCCCGACCAGAAGGTCACGGGTTTCATCCCGGGTACTGATTCCGGGACGTACGACTACATGGCGGCCGACGTCGTCGGTCACGAGTCCGAGGCGCTGCGTGAGGACTTCGAGTCCTCGGAGGACGACAACGTGCTGGTCCAGGGCGTTTCGGGCACCAAGGGAGGCGTTGGCTTCTTCGGCTACTCCTACTTCGAGGAGAACGCTGACAACCTGAAGGCGGTCGCCATCGACGACGGCAGCGGTTGTGTCAAGCCTTCGTCCGAGACCGCGCGGGACGGCTCGTACACGCCCCTGTCCCGTCCACTGTTCATCTACGTCAAGAACAGCGCCTACGCCGACAACGAGGCCGTCTCGACCTACGTCGACTTCTACGTGGAGAACCTGACCGACATCGCCGAGTCGGCGCAGTTCATTCCTCTCAACGACGAAGACCTGGCGGAGACGCAATCCGCCGTCGAAGCGCTCTGACAGCCGGCCCACACATGTCTCAGTTCACCCAGGCAGGCCCGCCCGCGAGGGCGGGCCTGCCCGGCGGTCCGCTCCTCACCGCGAAGCGTCGTCCGGGTGAGGCCGTCATCAAGGGGCTGCTGATCGCCTCGGCCCTCCTCTCGGTCGCCATCACCTTCGGCATCATCGTGGCGCTGGTGGAACCGGTCATTCATTTCTTCGGCCAGGTCCCGCTGGGCGACTTCTTCTCGTGGACCGACCAGGGCAGCAAGGATCTGCGCCCCGCGGTGCTCCCGCTGCTGCTCGGCACCTTCATGGTCACGGTCATCGCCCTGGCGCTGGCGATCCCTTTGGGAGTCGGAGCCGCGATGTACCTGTCCGAGTACGCCACGCGCCGCACCCGCGCCTGGCTCAAGCCGACGGTCGAGCTGCTGGCCGGCGTGCCGTCGGTGGTCTACGGCTTCTTCGCGGTCTTCTTCCTGACTCCCACGGTGTTGAACGGGTGGCTCGGCCTGGACGTGTCGTTCACGAACTCGCTTGCGGCCGGCATCCTCGTCGGCGTCATGATCATTCCCACGATCGCTTCGCTCTCTGAGGATGCGCTCAGTGCGGTGCCCCAGGCGCTGCGCCAGGGATCCCTGGCGATGGGCGCCAATCGGATGCAGACCTCGCTGCGGGTGGTGCTGCCGGCGGCCATCTCCGGAGTCGCCGCGGCGGTCGTGCTGGGCATGTCCCGCGCCGTGGGCGAGACGATGATCGTCGCACTCGCGGGAGGCTCGGCCAAGAACACGTCTCCCGACGTCGGCGAGGGTCACCAGACGATGACCGCCTTCATCGCCCAGACCGCCCAGGGTGAGAACCCCGTGGGCACGGCCAGCTACAACATGCTCTTCGCCGTCGCCCTGCTGCTGTTCCTGGTGACACTGATCATCAACGCGATCAGCATCGTCATCGTCCGTCGCTACAGGCAGGTGTACTGATGAACGTCGCAGCGGTTACCGCGTCCCGCGCCACCACTCAAGGTCTCCGCACCGGCGGGAACAAGGATCGCAACGTCGCGTCCCTCGTCTTCCTGTGCGCGCTGTGGTTCTCCTTGTTCTTCGGTGTCACCGTGCTGGTCGTCCTCATCGTCGACACCGCGATCGCGGGTGCCGGGCGTTTCGACGCCAACCTGTTCACCAACTACGAGTCGACGGTGCGCAAGGGCGAGACAGGCTTCCGTGCCGGCATCCTCGGCTCCTTGTGGCTCATGATGAGCACGGCGCTTCTGGCGATTCCCCTGGGGATCGCGTCTGCGGTCTACCTGGAGGAGTTCGCCGACTCCAGGGCTTGGTACAACAAGTTCGTCGAGGTCAACCTCCAGAACCTGGCCGCCGTGCCGTCGATCATCTACGGCATGCTCGCCGCAGCGATCATGACGATCCTCGGATACAGCTATCAAGGGATCGTCCTGGGCGGCGCGATCGCCCTCGCACTGCTGATCCTGCCCGTCATCATCATCTCGACCCGCGAGGCCCTGCGCGCGGTGCCTCAGGAGATTCGGCACGGGTCGCTGGCACTGGGCGCGACGGTGTGGCAGACCACGTGGCGCCAGGTGCTTCCGTCGGCGGTCCCGGGCATCGCCACGGGCACGATCCTCGGCCTCTCGCGCGCCATCGGCGAGGCGGCGCCACTCATCATGATCGGCGTGGCGACGGTCCGGTTCGATCCCGCGTGGCTCACCGACAAGGTCGCGGCCCTGCCCGTGCAGATTTACAACCTCGCGTCCGCCCCGCAAGAAGAGCTCCAGCGGGCCGCATCGGCCGCCATCATCCTGCTGCTCCTCATGATCTTGGGCATGAACGCCCTCGCCATCCTCATTCGCAACAAGTTCCAGCGGAACTGGTAGGAGTCCAGCTGACATGACGATCCACTCCCCCACGAGCACGACGGACGAGATCCTCGACGTGACCGACCAGACGGAGGCGGTGAACAACGGCGACGCCTCCGACGTCGCAAGGACCGCCCCGCGCGGGCCGGTGATGGAGACGCGCGATCTCAACGTCTTCTACGGCGACTTCCACGCGGTCCACGACGTGAATCTTTCCTTCGGACGCCACGAGATCACCGCGTTGATCGGACCGTCCGGGTGCGGGAAGTCCACGGTGCTGCGGTCGCTCAACCGGATGAACGATCTGGTCGCAGGCGCGAGGGTCCAGGGAAGCGTGACCTACCACGGCGAGGACATCTACGGCCCCAAGGTGGATCCGATCGCCGTTCGCCAGCACATCGGGATGGTCTTCCAGAAGCCCAACCCCTTCCCGAAGTCCATCTACGACAACATCGCCTACGGCCCTCGTGTGACGGGGATGAAGGTGACGGACATGGACGCCGTGGTCGAGGACGCCCTCCGCGGCGCCGCACTGTGGGACGAGGTGAAGGACAAGCTCAAGTCCCCGGCCTACGGTTTGTCCGGTGGGCAGCAGCAACGACTGTGCATCGCGCGAACCATCGCCACTCGGCCCGACGTCATCCTCATGGACGAGCCGTGCTCGGCCCTCGACCCGATCGCCACTGCGCGCATCGAAGACCTGATGAGCGAGCTGAAGACGGAATTCACCATCATCATCGTCACGCACAACATGCAGCAGGCCTCGCGGGTCTCCGACAGAACGGCGTTCTTCACGGCCCGCCCGGACGAGACCACCGGAAACCGCACCGGGCTGCTCGTGGAGTTCAACCGGACCCAGGACATCTTCGAGGCTCCGGCTGACCCCCGGACGGAGGCGTACATCACCGGGCGGTTCGGATGACGGAGTTGCGGGTGCTGGCCCCGAGGTCCGCGGACCAGCACGCCAGCCGCTCGCGCCTGCGGCGCCCACCCGAAGCCGACACGATCCTGCTGCTCGAGTCCGATGCGCAGACCGTCACCGAGCTCCAGTCGAGTCTGCGACCTCTCGGCCTGACGGTTCTCGCTGCATCGGACCCCCTCCGGCTGGTGGCGCGCCTGAACGCCGCGGGCGTCTGCGCGGTCGTCCTGAATGCCACTCCCGGTCCGGTGCCCCTGTCAGAGGTGGTCAAGGTGATCCGGTCGGAGTCGGCCGTCCCGGTCCTGGTGGCCTGTGCCAGCACCGATGTGGCGTCGATCGGGCCGGCCGTGCTGGAAGGAGCTCGGGCCATCGCTCTGCCGTACCGCGTCGGCGAGATCGCTCAGATCATCGACCAGAGTCCGCTTCCGCGACAGCGAGCAGATCGCCTCACGCTGGGCGTGCTGACGCTCATTACCGAATCCATCGACGCTCATGTCCGCGACACACCGCTCGACCTCAGTGCTCTGGAGTTCGACCTGTTCCACATGCTGGCCGAACGCGCCGGCTACTCCGTGACACGCGACGAGCTGATCGATGCGCTCTGGTCCGACTGCAGGACGTCCGCAGACGACCTGCTCGTCGCCGCGGTGAAACGGGTGCGCCGCAAACTCGCCGAGGCCGGAGTGCTCGACGCCATCCAGACGGTGAGAGGCGTCGGCTACCGCCTCAACCCCGGAGTGTTCAGCTCGCCCTAACGCAGACCCGGCGCCGTGATCACACCGAGCTCCTCCAGGAGTGTCTCGACTCGACGACGGATGTCCTCGATGATCGCCCGAACCTCGTCCCGTGAGCATCCGACCGGATCCATCACCGGCCAGTCGACGTACCTGCGCCCCGGCACGATGGGGCAGGCGTCACCGCATCCCATCGTGACGACGGTGCCCGACGCCTGGATCACTTCCCGCGTGAGCGGTCGCGGGAACTCAGTCAGATGATCGATGCCCAGAGCGGACAGCTCGGCGCGGACCGCCGGGTCCAGGTGCGCCGCCGGCATCGATCCGGCCGTGCGCACCCGGACACGTTCTCCCCCGATCGACCGCGCGAGCGCGGCAGCGATCTGCGACCGACCTGCGTTCCTGACGCAGACGAAGAGGATGTCGGCCCGGCGCCGTCCATCCCGGCCCGAGAGCGACGCCAACGCTGAGAGTCGGTCCGCCGCGAATCGCGCGGTCAACTGCGGCAGGAAGCGCCGAACTGTGGCCCGCGACGCGAGGAGGTCGTAGCTGTCCTGGACGAACTCCCGAACCGTTTCGGCGGCAACGATGCCGTCGTACCGGTCGATCAGCTCCTCGCTGATGTCCTCCAACGAGCGCTCGTGATCCCGTGGTGCGGGCTCAGGCTGACCGCCCGAGGGCTCGGCAACCAATCCCCCGAAGCGCACCAACGCGTCATGGGTGGGTCGGACCGAAGACTCGTCGGCCTCGAGCAGTCCCGCCGCGACCATGGCGTCCACGTGCGACGTGACGCCATCACCGTGCGCGCGTTGCAGCAGGTCGATCCTCATCTGGCCCGAGGGCGCCGCCATGACCATGGCGAGGAGATGCACACGGATCGGATCGGCCATGGCTCGCGCCTGAGCGGCTGGGGACACCGGGGAGCGAGTCATGGTGCCGGCCGGACGACTAGCGCAGGAGATCGGCGATGGCGCTCAACCGGTCCGGCACGATGCTGTACCAGACCTCCCGGCCGACGGGGGTCCGCGACAAGATCCCGGCCTCGTGCAGCACCTTGACATGGTGACTGATCGTGGGCTGGCGCAGCTCCAGCGCCTCGGTCAGGTCGACGACCCGCGCGCGCCCACCTTCGCTCAGATGCACGAGGCTCAACAGCTGCAGTCGCGTGGAGTTCGAGACGACACTCAGCAGCTGAGCCGTGTCCTCGGCCTGCTGCCGCGTCAGAGCAGGTCGCAGGACCGCCGCCGGCCGCGACGGCTGCGAGCCATCGGGACGCGGGGCTCTGGAGACCATGCATCAAACATAGCCGGTCATCGATCGGACGCAGCGCGGCGGACATGCTGCTTCAACCGCCGCTCATCAGACCGTCGGGCTGCCGAGCTGAATGAGCTCAGGCGCAGCGGGCGCGGCGCAGCAGCTCCCCCCTTCGGCAGCCTCGTCGTCGAACAGTCCGGCACCGCCGCAGACGCCGGTGTCGGGAAGCGTCAGCTCCACCCGCTCCGCGGCTTCGTGGTCGCCGGCGATGGCCGCGACGACCGAACGCGTCTGCTCGAAGCCCGTCAGCGCGAGGAAGGACGTCGCACGACCGTAGGACTTCATGCCGACCAGGTAGAACCCGCTCTCGGGCTGGGCGAGCTCCTTGGCGCCGTGCGGGTAGACGGTGCCGCAGGAGTGCTCGTTCGGGTCGATCAGCGGCGCCAGCTCGCGAGGTGCCTGCAGCACCGGATCGAGGTCCAGTCGCATCTCCGACAGCATCTGCAGGTCGGGGCGGAACCCGGTCAGGACAACTACTTCGTCCACGTCGGTGACGATCTGTCCGTCGAAGGACTCGATGGTCAGTCTGTCGTCGTCCTCCCGCGAGACGCGCGATGTCCGGAAGCCGTTCATCGTCGTCACGGGTCCGGCTTCGACTGCTGCCTGGGCCTGCTGACCGAGCTCACCCCGCGCCGGCAGCTCGTCCTGGCCGCTGCCGGCGAACGCCTCCCCCACGTTCGCGCGCCGGACGAGCCAGGTGATGCGCGTCTCGGGCGCAGTCCTGGCCAAGGCGGTGAGCCCGATCAACGCGCCCTTCGCCGAAGCGCCCGTCCCGGCCACGACGACGTGCTTTCCGGCGTAGCGGTCGAGCTCTTCGGCGTTGCCGAGGTCCGGAATCCGGTAGGAGATGCGGTCCGCTGCCTGGTGCTCACCGATGGCCGGGACGCCGTCCCCGCCGAGCGGGTTGGGACCACGCCAGGTGCCGGAGGCGTCGATCACCGCACGGGCGCTGAGGTGCTCGGCCCCGAGAGGCCTGGTCACGTGGACGGTGAACGGGGCCTCGTCGCGACCCGAGCTCACCAAGCGGTCGCGCGACTGCTTGGCCACGGCCGTCACCGTCGTGTTGAAACGGACCGAGCCACCGAGCGCATCGGCCAGGGGCTGGAGGTAACCGGCCACCCAGTCAGCACCCGTCGGGTAGCGCTTCGGGTCAGGCGGGGTCCACCCGGCGTCGGCCAGGACCTTCTCGGCCGCAGGGTCGATCAGCTCGGACCACGCGGAGAAGAGCCGCACGTGGCCCCACTCCCGGACGGCCGCACCTGCGGCGTCTCCCGCTTCCAGGACGATGAAGTCCACTCCACGGCCACGCAGGTGGGCGGCGGCCGCAAGGCCGGCGGGACCCGCACCGATCACGACGACGGGTAGGTCGGAATGCTCAGACATCAGGGACGCTCCTCGCGTACATTGACGATTGTCGATGCCTCGACTCTAGCGCCTCATTGAAGAATGTCAATGAACGATCTAGAGTGGTGGCATGGTCACCGAACTCACCGTGCTCGAACCGGTCTCGACGAGCTGCTGCTCCCCCGTCACCGGCGGCGTCCTGAGCGATGCGGAGGCCACGAGCCTCGCCGCCCGGTTCAAGGCGATGGGCGACCCGAGCCGCCTGCGGCTGCTGTCCCTCATCGCCGCCACCGAGACGGGTGAAGCGTGTGTCTGCGACCTGAACGAGTCGCTCGACCTGAGCCAGGGGACGGTCAGCCACCACCTGGGGATCCTCGTCAAGGCCGGACTGCTGACCCGGACCAAGCGCGGGCAGTGGTCCTTCTACGCACTCGTCCCCGGCGCGATGGGGACTCTCGCCCGCGCGCTGGACGCTGACGCCTAGGCGTTCACCAATCCCGCCTCGATGTCGGCGAGGAAGCGCTCGGCGTCCAGGGCGGCCTGGCAGCCGGTGCCCGCGGCCGTGATGGCCTGGCGGTAGGTGTGGTCGACGAGGTCGCCCGCGGCGAAGACGCCGCGCAGGTTGGTGGCGGTGGAGCCGGGCTGGACGAGGACGTAGCCCTCGTCGTCGAGGTCGACCTGGCCGGTCAGCAGCTCCGAGCGCGGGTCGTGGCCGATCGCGATGAACAGGCCGCTGACGTCGAGTCGGCGGGTCTCGCCGGTGACGGTGTCGCGCAGCGTGACGCCCTCGAGGATGCCGTCGCCGTGGATCTGGTCGACGGCGCTGTTCCACGCGAACTCGAGCTTGTCGTTGGCGTAGGCGCGGTCAGCCATGATCTTGCTGGCGCGCAGCTCGTCGCGACGGTGGATCAGCGTGACCTTGTCGGCGAACCGCGTGAGGAACAGCGCCTCCTCGACGGCGGAGTCGCCACCACCGACGACCGCGATGTCCTTGCCACGGAAGAAGAAGCCGTCGCACGTGGCGCACCAGCTGACGCCGTGGCCCGAGAGCGCGTCCTCGCCCTCGATCCCGAGCTTGCGGTAACCCGAGCCCATCGCGAGGATCACGGCGTGCGCGCGGTAGGTGTTGCCGTTGGCCAGGGCCACGGTCTTGATGTCGCCGGTGAGGTCGACCGAGGTGACGTCGTCGGACACCAGCTCGGCGCCGAAGCGGTCGGCCTGGGCGCGCAGGTTGTCCATCAGGGCCGGGCCCATGATGCCGTCGGGGAAGCCGGGGAAGTTCTCCACGTCGGTGGTGTTCATCAGGGCGCCACCGGCGGTGACGGAGCCCTCGAACACGAGCGGCTTGAGGTTGGCACGCGCGGCGTAGATGGCAGCGGTGTACCCGGAGGGGCCGGAGCCGATGATGATGACGCTGCGGACGTCAGACACGGTTCGACTCCTCGGGCGACAGGGAGGCGATGAGCTCCTCGATGCGGCTGCGGATCTCGTCACGGATCGGGCGCACCGCCTCGATGCCCTGACCGGCCGGGTCCTCCAGGACCCAGTCCTCGTAGCGCTTGCCCGGGAAGTACGGGCACTCGTCGCCGCAGCCCATCGTGATGACGACGTCGGAGGCCTTCACGGCGTCCTCGGTGAGCTTCTTGGGCTGCTCGCCGGCGATGTCGATGCCGACCTCGCGCATCGCCTCGACGGCGACCGGGTTGATCTGGTCTCCGGGCATGGAGCCCGCGGAGCGGACGTCGATGCGATCGCCAGCCAGCGCGGCCAGGAAGCCGGCGGCCATCTGTGAGCGGCCGGCGTTGTGGACGCAGACGAACAAGACGGAGGGACGATCAGACATGCGGTGCTCCTTGGTCGGAGGTGGTGGAGGGAGTGAAGAACTTGCGGGCCCAGAGGGCGACATAGACGAGCCCGACGAGAACGGGGACCTCGATCAGCGGGCCGACCACGCCTGCGAGGGCCTGGCCGGAGGTGACGCCGAACGTGCCGATCGCGACGGCGATGGCGAGCTCGAAGTTGTTGCCGGAGGCGGTGAACGCCAGGGTGGCCGTCTTGGCGTAGCCGAGGTCGAGCCACTTGCCGAGCACCATCCCCAGGCCGAACGTGATCGTGAAGTAGGCCAGCAGCGGCAGTGAGATGCGCACGACGTCGAACGGCTGGCTCGTGATCGCGTCGCCCTGGAGGGCGAAGAGGACCACGATGGTGAAGAGTAGGCCGTAGAGCGCCCAGGGTCCGAGCCGGGGAAGGAACGTGTCCTCGTACCACTCACGTCCCTTCGCCTTCTCCCCGATCGTGCGGGTCACGAATCCGGCGACGAGCGGGATGCCCAGGAAGACCAGCACGCTCCCGGTGATGGACCAGAACGAGAACTCGGCCGAGGTCGTCTCCAGACCCAGCCATCCCGGCAGCGTCTGCAGGTAGAACCAGCCGAGCGCGCCGAAGGCGAACACCTGGAAGACGGAGTTGACGGCGACGAGCACCGCTGCGGCCTCGCGATCTCCGCACGCCAGGTCGTTCCAGATCAGCACCATCGCGATGCAGCGCGCGAGGCCGACGATGATCAGGCCGGTGCGGAACTCCGGCAGGTCCGGCAGCATCAACCAGGCGAGGGCGAACATCAGCGCCGGCCCAAGGATCCAGTTCATGAACAACGAAGCACCGAGCAGCTTGTGGTCGCCCGTGACGCGCTGGGTCTCGTCGTAGCGGACCTTCGCCAGGACCGGGTACATCATCACGAGTAGGCCGATCGCGATCGGCAGCGACACGGAGCCGATCTTCACCGAGTCCAGCGCCTCGTCCAGTCCATCGACCGTGCGACCGAGAATCAGACCCAGCGCCATCGCCAGGATGATCCACACCGGCAGGAAGCGGTCCAGCCTCGACAGGTGGGCGACGACTTCGGTTTCGGATCTACTGTCTGCGGCGGGTGCGGACGTCACGTGCGGCTCCTCGAGGACCTCGGTCCTCCATCGACGGTTGTCTATCTAGAGATCGAGCCTACCCCGCGTTTCCGGTCGACCTTGCCATGCCGGATGAACGCCCGGTGAACTGTTCCGACCAGCTCGACACCCCCGCGACCTTTGCGGTTCCCTCTTGCCGAATGGGGACATACTGGGCCCATGGCTAACCCCAACGGACAGGACGCCAGCTGCTGCATCCCGCTGACCGCCGCCCCGATCACTCCGGACGACGCGACCGAGCTGTCACGCAAGTTCAAGGCCCTCGCAGACCCCACCCGCGTGCGGCTGCTCTCCCTCGTGGCGGCGCACGAGGGCGGCGAGGCGTGCGTCTGCGACATCACCGAGCCCGTGGGTTTGAGCCAGCCGACGGTGTCCCACCACCTGAAGATCCTCGTCGAGGCGGGACTGCTCGGCCGCGAACAGCGCGGCACGTGGGCTTTCTACTCGATCGTCCCCGGAGCGCTGGGCCACCTGTCCGACGTGCTGCGAGACCCGACCGCGCGAGAGACGCAGAGCCTCGCCATCAGCTGAGACTTCCACAAAGTGCTCCTCTGAAGTCACAGTGCTTCCACCGAACGCGGGCGCCGTCCCGTTTGCGCCTGAGGAAGTCCATTGACCGAACAGGGAGCGGGGTGAGCGTTCACTCCGCAGGAGCGCGGGAGGCTCAGTGGAGTGAGCGTATCCGCGTAAGAGCCTGAGCAGATCGCACTCCTTGTCAGGAGCGGAGTGGGCGTCCACGACGGGGGGGAAGTTGAACGCCCACTCCTGGGAAACGAATCTACTATGAAACGTAGTAATTCGTGCGCACCTCACCGCGTCACGCCTTATTGCCCTCCGCCGCCGTGGGCCACGGGTTCGCGCGACACCCACCGAGTCCCTTCGTCTGCTGGGACATGACGGGCGAGGTCTCACCGACGCCCGGGCAGGCATCATGACCGTTTCCGAGAGCGTGTCCGAATTCGTGATTGATGAGGTAGGTGCGGTAGCGAACGAGCTCGGATCCGTATGCATCTGCGCCATGGGCCCATCGCCACGCATTCAGGACAACCATCTCGCCGTTGCGACATGACAACCGTCCCCCCGTATCCAGCGGTCTGCAAAGCCGATCGGTCGTCGCGGGCGTAGCGAGTCGAATCCGGAACATCGAGCCCGTGGAGACTCTCCGGAACTTCTCGGTGGTCACCGACGTCCATCCGCGACCGTCGGACAGCACGTCCTCGACGAACCGGGCCACGTCGTTCGCCGAGTACGGAAGACCCTCCTCGACCTCCACCAAGTAGGTGACCTCCCGACCGGACTCACGTGGCGCAGCGGGCTCAACGCCAGCGACGGCGAACCTCCCGCTTCCAGACTCGGGAATCGCCGGGGCCGCGCGTGGTGTCCTGTCGCCATCGCGGGAGGTGCGGCTCGCGGGCCCGTTGATCTCAGCTGAACTACGGCCCGGCGTCGGGCTTGTCGCAGCCGGGCGTGGTTGAGCCGCTCCGGCCGGTTCCCTAGCACGTGTCGCATCCTTCACGCCCCTCTCAGCGATCGCGTCACCGAGGACGATCCCACCTGCCAGGAACAAGACGGTCGACAGGGAAAGCCACCGCCTGCTGCGCCTTCTCACCTTTCGCCGGGCGCCGGGGCGTGGTCGCCGCCGACGCGCTGCGACCCGCCGGCCGGGAACGGCGAGAGACGCTTGAGTGCAATGCGGGGCGCGCCACGCCGAGACCGCGGCCCCAGCGAGCAGGAGAAGACCGACGACCTCGGACATCACGTTCCTGGCACCTGCAATCGAGCTGACGGCACACTGAGGCGATCCCCGCCCAAGTTGCCGTGTGGGACGACTTACTATTGGCGATAGTAATGCGCCCAGTTCAAGGAGCGAACAGTTGACCAGACAGACCAAGATCGCCGCAGTCATCGCCGGCGTCGTGATCGCCGCACTGGCTGGCGTGTTCATGACCTCGGCGGGCGATGATTCCAGCGATCCGACCGCGGATGACGCACAGGTGCAAGAGGCTCTTAGCCGGACCGACGCCCATGTGCTCGGGAAGAAGGGCTCCAGCGATGTGACGTTCGTCGAGTTTCTCGACTTCGAATGCGAGGCGTGTGGTGCCGCGTACCCGATCGTGGAGGACCTCCGAGAGAAATACGCGGGCGAGGTGACCTTCGTTGCTCGGTACTTCCCGTTGCCGGGTCACTTCAATGCGGAACGCGCCGCATGGGCCGTCGAGTCGGCGGCCCGTCAAGGCAAGTTCGAGCAGATGTACCGAAAGATGTACGAGACGCAGTCAACCTGGGGCGAGGCCCAGGAACCGCACGACAAGCTCTTCCGCGGCTTTGCTGAAGACATCGGTCTGGACATGAGCCAGTTCGATACCGACTACGGATCCGACGCGGTCAAGGCCCGAGTGCAGCGCGACATCGATGACGGCATCGAGCTCGGCGTTCGCGGCACTCCGACGTTCTACGTCGACGGAGAGCTCTTTGAGCCGCAACGCGTCGAGGACTTCACCCAAGTGATCGACGAGGCACTGGCGAGGTGAACGGCGCCGAGCACGGGTCGTCAACGCGCGAGACGGCGATGGCATGGCTGTTGTTGGTCGGCGGGTCCATCGGCCTGCTCGCCTCAGCGGTCCTTCTCGTCGAACGGTTCGAGCTCGCCGAGAATCCCGCCTACACCCCGTCGTGCAGCTTGAATCCGGTGTTGAGCTGCGGCTCGATCATGGAGTCAGCTCAGGCCGCGGTGTTCGGCTTCCCCAACCCGATCCTGGGCGTCGCGGCATTTCCCGTTCTGATGACCACCGGCGCGGCGATGCTCGCGGGCGCTGAGTTCCGGCGCTGGTTCTGGGTGGGACTACAGGTCGGCGTCACGGCGGGCATGGGTTTCGTCTTGTGGCTGGTGTTCCAGAGCCTCTACCGGATCGGCGCGCTCTGCCCGTACTGCATGGCAGTGTGGGCCGTCATCATTCCTACGTTCTGGTACCTCACGCTTCGAAATGCCCGAGCACGAATCTTCGGGGAACGAGTGGCTGCGGCTCGAGTCACGCGCTGGGCCGAGGTGTGGCACGCGCCCGTCCTGCTGGTCGCGTTCCTGTTCGTGTTGGGACTGATCGGCGCCCGCTTCTGGTCTTACTGGTCGACGCTCATCTGAGTTGACTCGAGTTCCCCTCACGCGTTCGCCTTCGCCGGAACGCGCAGGCCAGCCTCTCGGCCGCACGATCACAGGGGCGTCTGCCACGTCCCGATCCAGCCACGCATGTCCACCAAGAAATCTCCCCACAGGCCGGTGACCTGCAAGAGGCCCAGACCGATCAGCATCACGCCCCCGAAGCGGGTGATCGCCACGGTGTGCTTCCGGGCGAATTGGAACACCCGCATCGCCCGGCTCACACCCACGGCTGCAAGGACGAATGGCAAACCAAGGCCGACGCTGTAGGCAAATGACAGGAGTGCTCCCCGGCCGGCCGTCCCCGACGTCGTCGCCATCGTCAGCACCGCGGCGAGCGTCGGTCCGATGCAGGGCGTCCATCCGATCCCGAACATGACGCCGAGGAGAGGCGCACCAGCGAGTCCGATCCGAGGCTGGAACTTCGGACGAAAGGTCCTGGAGAGAGACGGGACCGAGTCAAGCGCGCCGACGAACAGCAGGCCCAGGATGAGTGTGAAGATCCCGAGCACGCGAACCAGCGCATCCTGGTAGTCCAGCAGGCTGCTTCCGAGCGCCCCGACGAGGGCCCCGTAGGAGGTGAAGACTGCGGCGAACCCAAGTACGAAAAGAGTCGTCCCCATCACGACGACTGATCGGCGGCGCGCGTCTGGACCCACCACTTCGGCCCCAGCGGCGCCGCTGACGTAGGCGAGGTAGCCCGGCACGAGAGGCAGGCTGCACGGACTGAGGAACGAGACCAACCCCGCCAACAGGGCGATGGGAATCGCGATCAGAAGAGGACCGAATGCAACGGTCTCACCGACCGAGTGCGCCACCATGGCAAGTTCCTTTGCGACTAGGGCTGCGGCGCCGCGGACCTCTCGCTCCGACCCTGAGGTCCGGCGTCGGCAGACTGGCGCCTATCTACTAGGCATCTTAGTTGGCCGGTATCTGCGTACTCGCACGGCCCGGACCAGGGGCGAGAACGCGGCGCCGAAGAGGCTGCGCTGCCGCCCAGCCGCGTGTCTCACGTGACGCGGCACGGGAACTGGCCGCTTCACACTGCGCTGGCCGCCACTACGATGGGAGTTCGTACTGGAGGAGATCGGATGCACGGACTGGGTCCACTCGAGGGGACGATCATGCAGGTGATGTGGTCGAGCGATGAACCGCGATCGGTTCGTTCGATTCACAGTTCCTTGGCCGCCGACAGAAAGATCGCCTACACCACGGTGATGACGGTCATGGACAACCTCTTCACCAAGGGGTTACTTCGACGAGAGCGCCAGGGCCGGGCGTATCTGTACACGGCCTCCGCCAGCCGCGAGGACCATACGGCCGCCCTTCTGGGCAACGTCCTTGCCGACGGGGGCGACCGAACGGGCGTCCTGATGCGATTCATCGAACAGCTCGACGATTCCGAACTCGACGCCCTGCGGGATGCCGTCTCCAACCCCGAACGAACCAGGCCGGACGGCACAAAGTGATCGGCGCGGCCCTGTTGCTGACTTTCTTCGCCACGATGCTGATGGCGTGCCAGTATGCGCTGCCCTCCGCGACATGGTTGCATCGCGCACCCCGCCTGGGCATCGCCGTGTGGCAGGTCGCCATCGCCGCCGTGACCGGGTCGTTCGTGCTGGGCATGATGGCCCTCACCATGCCGGGCCTCTCAGCTGCCGCCGCTCTCGCCGAGTTCGCGAGGGCATGCGTGATCGAACTGCAACGCCAGTCCGCGCACCCGGGGCGGGCGACTCTCACCACCGTGAGCCTGGTGATCTTGGGCCTCCTCGCCTGGCGCATGACGTCGACGCTCTGGTCTCAGCGGCGGGCCGACCTGCGCGCCCACCGCGATCACCTGGCAGACCTTGCGTTGGTGGCAGAGCCCGGACACCAAGGAGTCCTCAGCGTCGACCACGAGGCCGCCGCCGTCTACTGCCTCCCGGGCAATCGCCGCGCCGGAACGCACGACACCGTCGTGGTGACCACAGGTGCACGCGCAGCGCTCACCGTTGCCCAGCTGGACCTCGTGCTTCGGCACGAGCACGCCCACCTGAACTCGCGGCATGCTCGACTCGTGGCACGTGCTCGGGCACTGAACCGGGCGTTTCCGCGCGTCGGCTTCTTCCGGGTGGCACACGAACAGCTCGCGCTACTCGCCGAACTACAGGCCGACGATGCTGTCAGGGCCGACGAGCGTAGATCGTTGGCCGATGCCCTCTATCAGCTGGCCATCACGAACCAACGAGTGCCCACGGCGAACGGACTCTCAGCGACCGGGTCCGATGTCATCCTGCGAGCCCGACGGCTGATGCGCCCCCATGAGCCGCTCGGACGGACCGCTCAGACGATTCTTGCCACATCCATTCTGCTTCTCGGCACGACGCCGGTCGTCCTGTCGCTCATTCCTGGAGGCCTCAGCGAATCGCACGACTGCTGTTCCAGCACAGGCGTCGTTGCTGCGCCGGAGGCGTCTGATTCCGGGGCGACGATCAGTCCCTCGCCCTCCGGCCGCTGAGGAACGGCTCCTCCCCGGGTGGGGTCACGCCCTTACCGATGAACTATGGTTCTTAGTAGATCATCTGCAAGCCCGCGACATCGATGCCCACCTGGCCCCGATGGCTGCGTGGCGCGCCTGGACTCAAGGAAGAACCGTGACCACCCAACACAGGGCCCCGCTCTCCGCCCGATCTCGCAAGGCTCTCCCCGGCACTCGGCGGGGTACGTGGCTGGTCCGTACAGTGACCGCAGCCTTCGTTACGCTCCTCGTGCTCGCTCCTGCCCCGTCAGCGCAGGCGCACACGGGCCTCACCTCGTCCGATCCGGCGGACGACTCCACCGTGCAGACGACTCCCGACCGCATTCAGTTGCAGTTCACCGACCCGATGTCCAAGGAGTTCTCCAAGGTGAGCCTCACGATCGGCACGTCACCGCAGCAAGTCCTGGTGTTGGATCCGTCGACGAGCGGGCCGACGGTCTCGGTTGACCTTTCGGACGCAAGATTGCCGACCGCTCCCCCGGGCTCGGGCGATGTGGCGTGGGATGTGGCGTACCGAGTGATCTCGGCCGACGGGCACCCCGTGGACGGCAACGTCCGTTTCAGGGCGCCGCTTCCCCCGACCCCGAGCTCACGTGATGCGAGCTCCCCTGCGAGTGAGACTCCGAAGGGCGAATCCTCCTCGACCGTGGACGAGGACGGGGACGACTTCCGAACCACGGCGATTCTGATCGGCGTGGGTGTCAGCCTGTTCTTCCTTCTCCCGCTGTCGGTCTTGCTCTGGGCGATCGGGCGCGACCGGCGTCGCCAGCGGGCGACCAGCGAATGAACCCCCTCGCCTCCCCCATCAGATCCCGTCACTGAGTGACGTTGATGTGCGGTGACCTGATCACCCGATCGCGGCGTGTGGCTCCGCAGCACGACGGCGTGAGCCGTGGCATCGGTCTTGATCGACGGTCTGCCCAGGGACGGTTGCGCTATCGCCGAGCCACGGCTGCTGGGCTCGCCGCATCGTCCTCACGAACGACCAGAGGAGCAAACCCACCAGCATGAACAGCCCCAAGGTGTAGATACCGGCCAGCCAGCCGATGGGTTCGCTCCCGTCCGCATTGATCCCCTGCTCCATCATGATCTCGAGTGGGATCCTCACCAGCTCACTTCCTCGCACTGCTGAGTGGGGGCCAGCTCCGTCTGCAGCGTGGCGTGCTCGATCCCATAGGTGGTGGCCAGGACTCCCTGGGCCTTGGTCAGGACCAACTGCCCGTCAGAGCCCTTCTCCACCACGAGATGCGCGGTCGCGACGTTCATACCGGAAGTGAGGGTCCAGAGGTGAAGGTCGTGCACGCCCGCGACGCCTGGGAGTGCTTCGAGCGTCTCGACCACCTCGTCCACGACGATGCCTTCAGGGACATGCTGGCCGAGGACGGCCAGCACCTGTCGGCCAAGCACCACCGCTCGTACGGCAACGAAGATGCCGATCGCGACGGCGACGAGCGTGTCCCAGATGGGCTGTCCACTGACGGCCACCAGGATGCCCGCGGCGATCACACCGACGCTTCCCGCAGCGTCGGCAACCACCTCGTAGTACGCACCCTTGACGTTCAGGGACTCGCGCGATCCCTCGCGCAGAAGAAGCATCGAGACGATGTTGACGACCAAACCGAGGGCTCCCACCACGAGCATCGTCCCGGTGGCAACCTCAGGAGCGTCGCCAATTCGACTGATGGCCTCGATGACGACATACGCCGCCACGCCGAGCATGATCAGCACGGTGAAGCCTGAGGCGAAGACCTCGGCCCGGTAGGAGCCGTAGGTCTTGCGGCCCGTGGTGTCCAGCCGCGTCGCGATCCGCGTCGCTACGAGCGCGGCCCCCAAGGCCACCACGTCGGCGGACATGTGCCCGGCATCGGAGATCAGGGCCAACGAGTTCGACATGAGACCGAAGACCAACTCGACGAGGAAGAACGCGAACACCAGCACGAAGGTGACCGCCAAGCGCCACCGGTGGCGACCGCCGGCGTGACCTGCAGCACCGTGGCCGTGACCCGCGCCCATCACCGACCACTCTCCACGCCGGCATCGCCGCTGACACCGTGGCCGGGATCGACTGCCAGGACGAGCTCGTGCAAGTCGCCCAACGCGTGACCCAGCCGCTGATCGGCCAATTCGTACCGGGTGCGGCGCCCCTGAGGTACCGCGACCACCAGCCCACAACCCCGCAAGCACGCCAAGTGGTTCGAGATCGACTGTCGACTCACGTCCAACGCATCGGCCAGATCCGTAGGGAACGCCGGTGATTCACGCAGAGACATGAGGATCTTGGCGCGCGTGGGATCGGACAGGGCGTGACCGAATCGAGCGAGCGCATCCAGAGCGGTCGAGGTTGCAACGTTCATGAGCTGATAGTACATAGAATTATGAATTCACTCAAGCGTGTAATCTCTGATCGGCGCGCACCGTGACGCCTACTATCTTGAATAGTAGCGGCGTCCCCGTATCGCCAGTCCAGGAGGAGTCGTAGTGTCACCAACGTCCCCGCCGGAGTCGCTTCCCGTCGCCATCGTGGGGGCCGGGCAGGCCGGACTCGCGATGTCGCATGCGTTGCTCGAGCGGGGCCTACGGCCAGCCGAGGACTTCGTCCTCCTGGACGCAGGATCCGCCCAGACGATTTCCTGGCGTCGCCGCTGGGATTCACTCACCCTGTTCACGCCGGCTTGGCACTCTCACCTACCTGGGATTCGGATGCCAGGGGCTCAGCGGCGCTACCCGTCAACGAAAGATGTCGCCGACTACCTCGACCTCTACCGCGCGAGCCTGGGCGTGGAGCCAAAGTGGGATACGCGCGCCATTTCCGTCCACCCCCAGCGGGACGACTCCCTGGTCCTTCAAACGTCGACGGGATCGTTGCGCGCTCGCGCAGTCGTGGCGGCGACAGGGCCCTTCGCGATCCCCCAGTACCCCGGCTTCGCTAACGACACAGTCGTAGACGGAGCCAACCTCCACAGCGACGCCTACCGGAACCCTGACCAACTCCCCCGCGGTCCGGTCCTCGTCGTCGGCTCCGGAAATACCGGGATCCAGATCGCCAAGGAGCTCTCGGCTCATCGTTGTGTGTCGATCGCCCAAGGCTCTCCACAACCGCGCCTTCCGCACCGGCTGCTCGGAGTCGACCTCTTCAGGTGGCTGCAACTGACAGGCGTGCTCTCGGCGCCGTCCAACGGTCTCATCGGACGCCGCATCTCAAGGCGCGAGTTGGTGGTGGGCCCAGGCATGGTCGACCTGGCCTCGAGAGTCGTCCACCTTCTGCCTCGTGCGGTGAATGGGAACCGCGACAGGATCTCGTTCGCCGACGGCGTCGACCGCAGATTCGAATCGGTCATCTGGGCTACTGGCTATCGCAACGGATTCGAGTGGTTGCCCGAATCGGTCGTCGGCGCGGACGGCACAATTGATCAGCAGGACGGACGCACTCCGATCAGGGGGTTGTACGTCCTCGGAGACTCGTGGCTTCGCAACAGGGGCTCAGCGCTCCTCGGAGGCGTGGGCACGGACGCTCGACTGATCGCCCGGCACATCGTCCCGTGACTCGCGGGGGCCTTCGCCAATGGTCAGCACTCAGTGTATAGTTCAGCGCATGCTGACCATTGCTTCGCGTCTCGACGTCATGAACCGGCTCGGCCGTGCCATGGCCGACCCCACGCGCTCCCGCATCCTCATGACACTCCTCGAGGGACCGAGCTATCCCGCCGTGCTCTCGCGCGACTTGGAGCTGACTCGATCCAACGTCTCGAACCATCTGACGTGTCTGCGCGACTGCGGCATCGTGGTGGCGGAGGCCGAGGGTCGTCAGACACGCTATGAGATTGCCGATCCCCATCTCACCGCCGCCCTCGTCGCCCTGGTGGACGTGACCTTGGCCGTGGACGTTCACGCGCCGTGCGTCGACTCGACGTGCACCGTGGCGGGCTGCTGCGAGACGGGAGCGGGCGCATGAGCGCGGCGTGTGGATGCGACCACGATTCTGTCCCCACGACGGGCGAGGACTTCGAGGACTCGGAGCGGCCGTGGTGGAAGGACAGCGGAGTCATGGTGCCGGTCTTCTCGGGTCTGGCATTCCTCGCCGGCCTGGTCGCCGAATGGTCCGGGGCCGAGACACCCGCCCTGGCGCTCTTCTGGGTCGGCCTCCTCTTGGGCGCCTCGACCTTCACCCCTGCCGCGATCCGAAACCTGTTCAAGGGCAAGCTCGGGATCGGCCTGTTGATGACGATCAGCGCGATCGGCGCTGTCATTCTCGGCTACGTCGAGGAGGCCGCGGCGCTGGCCTTCTTGTACTCGATCGCGGAGGCCTTGGAGGACAAGGCGATGGACCGGGCGCGCGGAGGGTTGCGGGCGTTGCTCAAGCTCGTGCCCGAGACGGCGACGGTGCTCCGTGACGGTGTCGCGGAGCAGGTCCAAGCCAAGGATCTGGTCGTCGGCGACGTGATGATGGTCCGACCCGGCGAGCGGATCGCGACGGACGGACTCGTCCGCTCAGGACGGTCGAGCCTGGACACCTCGGCCATCACCGGCGAGTCGATCCCGGTCGAGGTCGAGCCGGGTGACCCGGTGTCAGCCGGGGCGATCAACAGTGCTGGCGCGCTGGAGATCGAGACCACTGCGGCCGGCACTGACAACTCGCTCACCACGATCGTGGAGCTGGTCGAGCAGGCTCAGGCAGAAAAGGGCGACCGCGCCCGGCTCGCCGACCGGATCGCGCGGCCCCTCGTCCCGGGGGTCCTCATCCTTGCTGTGCTCGTCGCGCTCCTCGGATCGATCCTGGGCGACCCAGACGTGTGGATCACTCGCGCCCTCGTCGTGCTGGTGGCGGCGTCGCCCTGTGCGCTGGCGATCTCCGTCCCTCTGACCGTCGTCGCCGCCATCGGTGCGGCCAGCAAGTTCGGCGTGATCGTCAAATCCGGTGCGGCCTTCGAACGTTTCGGCACCGTCCGCCACGTCGCCGTCGACAAGACCGGCACTCTCACCCGCAATGAGCCTGCCGTCACCGCGGTCCTGGTGGTCGAAGGCATCACCGAGGCTCAGGGACTGGCGTGGGCTGCCGCGTTGGAGCAGCACAGCACACACCCGCTCGCTGCGGCGATCACCGCCGCCGCCCAGGACGTTCCCCTGGCCGCGGAGGTGACCGAGCAGGCGGGACACGGCATCGAAGGCACCGTCGACGGGATGAAGATCACTGTCGGCAGCCCGCGCTGGCTCGACGCCGGAGAGCTCGGCGCGCGTGTCGAGGATCTGGAAATGCAGGGCATGACGGTCGTGATCGTGCACCGCGACGGCGTCCCGGTCGCGGCGATCGGCGTCCGCGACGAGCTGCGCCCCGAAGTCCCTGACGTCGTGCGCACCCTCACCGATCACCGAGTGGGCGTGACCATGCTCACCGGCGACAACGCTCGAACCGCTCGAGCTCTCGCCGCGCAGGCCGGGATCGACGATGTCCGCGCCGAGCTCCGACCCGAGGACAAGGCCGCTGCGATCACCGAGCTGTCCGAAGCGGGATCGGTCGCCATGATCGGCGACGGCATCAACGACGCCCCGGCTCTCGCCGCCGCGGACATCGGCATCGCCATGGGAGCGACAGGCTCCGACGCGGCGATCGAGTCCGCCGACGTTGCCTTCACGGGCCATGATCTGCGCCTCATCCCGCGGGCATTCGAACACGCGCGGCGTGGACGGCGCATCATCAACCAGAACATCATCCTGTCGCTGCTGATCATCGCCGCGCTGCTTCCACTCGCACTGTTCGGTGTCTTGGGGCTGGCCGCCGTTGTGCTGGTCCACGAGATCGCGGAGGTCATCGTGATTCTCAACGGGCTGCGCGCCGCCCGCACTCCCGCGCCGCGATTGGAGGGCTGATGCTGACGACTGTCGGTTCGGCCATTGGCCTGTTCGCGGCTACCAACATCGATGACATCGTGGTGCTCACCGTGCTGTTCCTCGCCTCCCGCAATGGGAGTCCGCGCCCGTGGCAGATCGTCGGGGGGCAATACGTCGGATTCATCACGCTTGTCGCGATCAGTGTGGTCGCCGCGCTCGGCTTGACGATCGTGCCGGATCAATGGGTCGGACTGCTCGGACTGATCCCTCTCAGCATCGGCATCTGGACGCTCATCCGCGGTTTGCTTCGCAAGCGCAACGGCGAGGACAGCGATTTGACCCTCGCAGCCGGGCTCTGGAGTGTCGCCGGGATAACAATCGCCAATGGGGCTGACAACATCTCGCTCTACACGCCGATTTTTCGCACCAGCGCCCCGGCCGACGTCGCGGTCATGATTGCGGTCTTCCTCGTCCTCGTCGCCGTTTGGTGCGCCGCTGGACGACTGATCGGAACCCGCGAGGTCGTCACTGAGGCGCTGGAGCGCATCGAGCACTGGCTCGTGCCCACGGTCTTCATTGGTTTGGGCCTGTTCATCCTGATCGAGTCCGAGGTCATCACCCGGTTCTTCGAGGTCATCGGATGACTCGTCGACCGAGGGCGAGGGCGAATCAGGATTCGGCCGAAGGGGTGCGCCGTGGGGGTCGCTGGCGGTTCGCGGTGACGGCCCTCCTGCTTGGCGGGCTCGTCGTTCTTGTCGATCAGTGGACCAAGAGCTGGGCCGAGAGCACCCTCATCGAGGGTGAGCGGACGCCGTTGGTTGGAAGCCTGTTCGGCCTTCAACTGGCGTACAACCCGGGCGCGGCGTTCTCCTTTGGCGAAGGGTTCACGTGGGTGTTCGCCTTGGTCTCTGTCGCCGCTGTGGTCGTCGCGACGGTTTTCGCGTTTCGCGTTCGGCAGCTCGGGTGGACGCTCGTGGTCGGTGCGCTGGGCGGAGCTGCAGCCTCTCACGCCAGCGACCGGCTGTTCCGCGAACCAGGATTCGGCCGTGGACACGTCGTGGACTTCCTTGCCTACGGCAATCTGTTCATCGGGAACTTCGCCGACATCGTGATCGTCACGGGGGCGGTGGCCGGAGCCCTCCTGATGTGGCGGGAGGAGCGTGCCCGCGAGCAGGCTTCGACTACGACGATCCTCCGCCGGCGAATTGCCGAGAACCTTCCACCCGAGGACGACACGCGCTAAGAGATTCACCGGAGCAAACCCTCGTCTCTGGTTGAGATCGGCTCAGCTCGAGAGTCACTTCCCGGGCTCGTCGTGGGCGTGCTGGCGGCCGGGCGAGCCGGCGACGAACGACCACGCCGCCGGCCGAGCGTGCGACGGGACCTTCGGCAACGCCATCGGCACGCGAGCCGTCGGCGCTGCCCTCGAGAACGGCTGGAACGCGACGAACGGGCTCAAGGCGAATGCCGAGCGTATCGGGGTCGAGTACCATCGAACGCTCGGTCAAGTCGAATTCGGCGGAGGCACCGAGATGACCGGGACAGCGGGTACGGCCAGGCCTTCCGCTCCGCGAGCGCAAGAACCGTCCGCATCGGCGGCATCGCCCTCGCCTGTGAGTACCAGTGCCGACCGCGTTCACGCGCAGCACGACAGCTGTGAGACGTCGGTGGTGAAGGCTCTTGCGGCGAGCCGGAGTCCTTCGGTCATGGTGAGATAGGGGGCCCACGCGTCGACGACTTCGGCGATGGTCTTGCCGAGCAGGTGGACTCCGGTGGCGGCGAGCTCGCCGGCGTCCTTGGCGACGGCAGTGATGCCGAGAATCTCGCTTGTGTCGGCGTTCACGACGATCTTGATGAAGCCACGGGTATCGCGGTTGACCAGTGCTCGGGGCACGTGGTGCAGCGGCAGGACGCGGCAGTCGCAGCGGATTCCCGCGCCTATCGCCTCCTTCTCGGTCGTCCCGACCGCGCCGATCGCGGGGCCGGTGAACGTCACCCGCGGCAGACGAGAGTAGTCGACGGTCCGGTCGACGTGGAGGAACGCGTTCTCGGCCACGAGGGTGCCGTGGTGGGCGGCGACGTAGACGAACTCGGGGTGCCCGGTCACGTCGCCCGCGGCCCAGATCCGCCGATTCGAGGATTGCATCCTGTCGGAGACGACCACCTCGCCGGACTCCCCTGTCTTGACTCCGACAGAGTCGAGATTGAGTCCGTCGGTGACGGGGCGGCGTCCGAGGGCTACCAGGACTTGGTCGGCGCGGAAGTCCTGCGAGACGCCGGATACGTCCGCGGTCACCACGACCAGCCCGGTCCCTGCGGCCCGGGTCACCCGGGTGGGCACCGCGCGGCGGACGACGCGGATGCCCTCATCGGCGAAGACGTCCTCAAGCGCCCAGGAGACTTCAGGCTCCTCCTTCGATGCGAGTCGGGAGCGGGCCAGCAGCGTGACCTCGGAGCCGAGTCGGGCGAACAGTTGGGCCTGCTCCAAGGCGACGTAGCCACCGCCGAGGACGAGGAGAGACCTGGGGACCTCGAGCAGCTCCATGGCCGTGGTCGAAGTCAGGTACCCCGCGCTATCCAGGCCGTCGATCGGCGGGACCCACGGTCGAGCGCCGGTTGCGACCATGTAGTGCTCGGCCTCGACGGTCGCGGCCATCCCATCGGCGGCGGTGATGTTCAGCATCGGCGCATCAGGCGAGCCCGCGAACGCGGCGACTCCCTGACGCACTTGCCAGCCGTAGGATTCAGCAACGTCGGCGTATTTCTCGCCCCGCAGCGACTCGACCAGCGCCACTTTTCCGGCGACCAGCGCGGGCATGTCGATTGGGCCCGCCGTCGTTGAGATCCCCGGGAAACGGTCCGGGGCGTCGGCGGCGGAGTACCGCGCGCCAGCCGCGGCAATGAGCGCCTTCGACGGCACGCACCCAGTGTTCACGCAGGTCCCGCCGAGCGTGCCGCGCTCGACCATCACCACCGACTTTCCCAGCGCGGTCGCGCGGATCGCCGCGGCGAACGCCCCGCCGCCCGATCCGATGATGGCAAGGTCGTACTTCGTAGGCATCGCTGCTGTCTCCTTCAACCCTTCGGTCTTCTTCTGATCTGTTCAGCCATACTTGACGTTCCAGTGCAGGGGAAGGTCAAGCGTGCTCCTGCCGAACGAGAGGTGACCGCGATGCGCATCGGGGAACTGGCCGCTGCGGCTGGGACCACTCCGAAGACTCTCCGCTTCTATGAGGAGTCGGGACTGCTGCCCCCAGCCGATCGGACGCCGTCGGGTTATCGGGACTACGCGCCCGACGCTGTCGCCCGGATCGACTTTGTTCACCGCGGCCAGGCGGCGGGACTCACCCTCGCTCAGATCCGCCAGATCCTCGACATCCGCGATGACGGCGCCGCGCCGTGTGAGCACGTGCGCGATCTGCTCGACGAG
This sequence comes from Aeromicrobium sp. JP4, assembly GCF_054957925.1. NCBI lineage: Bacteria > Bacillati > Actinomycetota > Actinomycetes > Propionibacteriales > Nocardioidaceae > Aeromicrobium > Aeromicrobium sp. JP4. The sequence goes on along the minus strand of NZ_CM143290.1, from coordinate 332,405 downwards.
CGCCTAGCCGAGATCGAGCAGCAGATCGCTAGGCTCACCGCCCTGCATGACACTATTGCCGAACTCAGGCACGACGCCGCGCAGCCGGACCCCGACACGTGCAGTCCCGAGCAGGTCTGCCGCTACCTATAGTTCTCCGCATCGGGAAGGAGACAGACCGCGGCCGGCCACCCGGTCGCGATGCCAGCACGCCCCAGCGTCATGGCCCGCCCGATGCACGCGTGAACACCTGCAGGGCGTGACCCATCGACTCCCCGAGATGCCGCCCGCGTCCAGTCCGGACGTCGGCGCCTTAGGTGCGGACGCGAGCCTGCGCCGTCTCGTCGGCGCCCTACTCACGCATGGCCTGCTGGCCGCGGTCCTGAACTACTGATCGTGGACGACTCCACCGGGGACGTACGGATCGACAAGGACGTCAAGACCCTCGACAACGGATTCGCTGGGTTCTGGCTGCCCTTCGACATCGAAGGGGCGATGACGATCCGTTCGGACGACAAGACCGGCAGCGTCGAGTTCGACACCGAAGCCGACGCACCGACGCACCCACCTGCCTGACCACCCTTCAATTGGCTTGAGGTCCCTATACCCCCTAGGGGTATAGTGGCCATATCTTGAGGACACCCACCAGCTAGACCGTGACATCGCCATGCGCCCTTACGAGCGGGAATTGGCCGGGCGCACGCCTGACCGGAGGCACGAGACCCCACTGGCGAGAGCGAGAGGGTCTTGCAGTCTCCGAGACGACACACGCCGGGTCGGTGAGTTTTGCGCCCATAAGCGGCGACAGATCTCGGCGTACGTCCTGCCACCGACCTACGCTCATTCGTCGATGGAAGCGTGCCATTGACGGATCGGTCGGAGCGGGGGTCTCGCGGCTGGCTGCCTGGATTGAACCTGCGACCCCTGACGAGTCCGAGCTCCGTACGAGCCAAGACGGTGGGTACCGAGAACCGCGGAAATCCCTCCAATGGTAGGGATGATCCCTTCGGGTCACTTCCGACGATACCCGACTACCTGCAACGAGAACTGGGCCAATCAGGCCACAAAGCGGCCAGTATGGGACGCGCTTCGTTCGATCCAGTCGAGTCGTGTCCCAACTGAGTACGAGCAAACCGATGCCCCCCTCTACGCGCACCGAGCGGTAGACGGCGTTCCTAGGTCACGCCATCTGTCACTGCGTAGATGCGGCCACGGCGAACCAGATTCACGGACCCCGGATACGATGTCCCATAGTAGACCGAGAGTTGGTGAGCGATGGGCCCGCTGGAGACATCCGTGATGCAACGCCTGTGGGCTGTCGAGCAGCCCCAGACCGTACGCGAGGTCCAGGAGTTCATCGCGGCCGACCGGACCATTGCCTATACGACAGTCATGACTGTGCTGGACAACCTCCATGGCAAGGGGTTCGTGACCCGTGAGCGTCAGGGCCGCGCCTACGTCTACAGCCCGCGCGAAACTCGCGAGGAGTACACCGCTTCATTGCTCGGCAACGCACTCGCCGACGGCGGGGACCGGCGCGGGGTGCTGATGCACTTCGTCGACCGCCTGGATGAGGAAGCCTTGGCGTCTTTGCGTCAACTCCTCCAAGAGCCGGGGAATGACCCCGAGGGCGTCCCATGAGCCATGCGGCGGGGTTCTTCGCCCTGGCAGGGGCATTCATGCTGGCCGGCCACTTCGGGCTTGGTCGTGCTCGTTGGACCCATCGCTCCCCACGGCTCGCCATTGCGTTCTGGCAGGCCCTCGCGGGCGCGGTCGTAGTTTCCCTGCTGCTCGGGTCGATCTGCCTCGCACTGCCCGGGTTCTCGCCGGTGGGCACCGCAGGAGAGATCCTTCACGCTTGCTTCGTCGAGCTTCGGCGACAGTACTCAACCCCGGCGGGGGCGGCGGTCAGCGCCGTTGGATTCGGACTGTTCTTCCTGGTGATGTGGCGCGTTGCCCGAGCACTCACGAGGCATCATCGCGAAGCGACTCTCGCCCGCCGCCAGCACCGTCAGGCTCTTGCTCTCGTCGAAAGCCCACTCGGTCAGGACGTGGTCGTGCTCGATCACGGTTCCGCGGCTGTCTACTGCATCCCCGATGGACGCAGGTCGCGCCGGGGGAAGATCGTCGTGACCCGCGGGGCCGCCGACCACCTGACCGCCAGGCAGTTGGAGTTGGTCCTGCGACATGAGCGAGTTCACCTCGCCGCACGTCACGATCGTCTGGTCCAACGGTCGCTGGCTCTCGCGGAGGCACTCCCGCTCCTGCCCTTCTTCGGCGTCGCTCACCAGGAGATCGCCGATCTCGCGGAGATGCATGCTGACGACGGTATCGAGACCGAGGACGGCCCCGAACTTGCCTCAGCACTGCTTCAACTCGCCGTCATGACCCCATCGCGTGTTCCCTCCGGTGCCTTGGCCGCCACAGGAGGCGCGACGCTGGCTCGGGCACGACGACTGGTCCGGCCGCAGCCGCCGCTCCGCCGGATGACCACTGGTCTGATCGTGGCGGCAATCGTGGGGACAGGTGCGGCGCCGGCGCTCCTGACCGCCTACTCGGGCGGGGAGAGCGGCTTCACCCACGCTTGTTGCAGTCGCCCCGCTCTCTTCTCCTGACTCAAACGGCGGGCCGCCAGCACGCGACACCCCGAGACACTCGAGCACCATGTACTATCTTCCTTAGTAGATGGATCAACGTTCGTTCTCGACCGATTAGGGGTATGACCGTGGTGCGACAAGGGCCGATGGGTCCATGCACTCGAGGTGCCGGTGAGCTCGGCGGACTCCCATGATCGAGCTGCAGGAAACCATCCTCTCCGGATCGCTGATCCTCGCAATGCTCGTAGCGGTGATCGCTGGCGTCGTCTCCTTCTTCTCACCGTGCTCCCTCCCCCTCGTGCCCGCATACCTCTCTTACGTCGCGGGAGTCGAGGGGCAGGAATCAACCGTGGCGCGCCAACTACGCGGCGAGGCTTCTCATGGCCGCGGGCGCACACTGGTCGGCGCCGGACTGTTCGTGCTGGGATTCGCTGCCGTATTCACCAGCTACGGCGCGCTCTTCGGCATCCTCGGTTCCCAACTCGTTGAGCACCAGGACCAGATCATCCGCTGGTCCGGAGTCCTCACGGTGCTGATGGGCCTGGGCTTCGCGTTGTCCGGCTCGGGCCTTCGGTTCGTGAACAGAACCGTCCGACTCAAGTACCGGCCGCGCGTCGGCCTGGCCGGTGCCCCTCTACTCGGAATCGTCTTCGGAGTCGGGTGGACCCCCTGCATCGGACCCGCGCTCGCGGCGGTACTCGCTCTGGCCACAACGTCAGCCACCGCGGGACGAGGAGCTGGCCTCGCCTTCGCGTACAGCTTGGGCCTGGGGATCCCTTTCCTGATTGCCGCGTTCTCCGTGACCAACTGGATGCGACGCACCGCATGGGCTCGCAAGCACTCCGCGAACATGGCTCGAGTCGGCGGCGGTTTCCTCATTGCTCTGGGCGTCCTGCAACTGACCGGATGGTGGTCCGAACTGATGGCCGCCACCCAAGGCCTTGTCGACACGTGGAATCCTCCGATCTGAAAGCGGTCCTGACCCGTGACTACTCCATCTCGAACCCCCCACCGCACCAGGAAGAGGACTCTCGCAGCACTTGCCGTCCTGGCGACGCTCGGCATTCTCGCGTGGTGGTGGTCCAGCAACGCGTCCACACCAACATCGGCCGCCCGAGCCGACGGAGGATCAATCATCGAGGAGTACGAATCGGCGGATCGCGTCCAGTCGCGGCCGTTCAAAGCCCGCTTGCTCAGCGGGAAGACCATCGACACGGACAGCTTGCGCGGCGAGGTGACCGTCTACAACGTGTGGGGTTCATGGTGCGTCCCTTGCGCGACCGAGGCACCTGACCTCGTCGAGGTCGCCCATCAGTACGGCGATGCGGTGACATTCATGGGCATCAACGTTCGGGACAACGAGGCGGCGGCACGTGCCTTCGAACGCGATTACGAGATCCCGTACGACAGCGTGATCGCTCAGGACTCATCGACCGCGACACTGTCGTTCGGTGGAGCCCTGACGACTTCAGCGGTCCCCACGACACTCGTGGTGGATCGCCGGGGCAGAGTTGCCGCCCGAGTCATTGGTCCGGCCACCGCGGCGACTCTGCGTAGCCTGCTCGAACCAGTACTTCAGGAGACGGACGACGTCCGGTAATGGCGCAGAACCGACAGGTCACGACCCACCAGTTCCAGATGAAGAAGAGGAAACGCACACCGATGAAGAGACTGTTCTGTATCGCGATTCTCGGGATCCTCGTCTTGTCCGCTTGCGGCAGCTCGTCACCAGAACGTGGCGGGAACGAAGATGCGAAGGGCGACTCCGCTGACACGCAACAGATCCTGGAGCCGTATGGGCTCGCCGGAAAATCTGCAGATGAGGTGATCAACGAGTTGGATCGCCTCCCGGTGGACCAGCGACCGACTGACCTGATGGCCTCGGTGAGAGCGAACGAGCTGATCCTCAGCGCTGGCGGCAGTGAAGGCAGCGTCCCGTTGGACCGTGACCGCTTCTACCTGTCCGCAGCACCCTTCATTTCGCAAACGCACGAGTGCTTCTTCCACTCGCTGACCACGTGCAAGGGCGAGTTGGGTGACACCGAGGTGCGCGTGAAGATTGTGGACAAGACCAACGACACGGTGATCGTGGACGAGGACGTCGAAACGTACTCGAACGGGTTCGTCGGATTCTGGCTGCCGGCCGACATCGAGGGGACCATGTCGATTCGCCTGGGCGACAAGACAGGGACCGTTGACTTCACCACGAAGCCGGACGCACCCACGTGCGTGACAACGCTCAAACTCGTCTGACTCGATGTGCCGCCTGGGGTGGTCCGGGTGATCGTTTTCGAGACCACCTCGAGGGGCCCGCTTCGCCGACTCTTGCCTGACTTCTCGGCCGCGCCCACGAGCCTGGTCCCACGCATGGGGTCTTCAGTCATCGCCATGAGCCTCGGGGGGCTCCTAGCGGCATCGTCCTTCGAGCCACTCGGATTCCGCGTGGCGGCTCCTGTCGCGATGGCACTCCTGTGGTGGGGAATTCAACGCGAGTCTCGGAGCCGTGCGCCAGTACTGGGCCTGTGCTTCGGACTCGCGTACATGCTTCCGCTGCTCTGGTGGTTGGACGAATCCATTGGCACGGCCGCGTGGCTGGCACTCGGTACGGCACAAGCTCTCTTCCTTGCGATCGCCAGCCTGGGCATCCGGGTGGTCCGCGACGTGCCTGCGGCGCCGCTGTGGGGCGGGCTGATCTGGGTCAGCGCGGAGACGATACGAAGCAGCTGGCCTCTGGGCGGGATGCCTTGGGGGCGACTGGGAGTCACCGCCCTCGATTCGCCGTGGGAGCCCGCCCTTGCTCACCTCGGTATCGCCGGCACCAGTCTGCTGGTCGCGACGACCGGGTTCGGGGTGGCCCACCTCGTCCTGCTCCCCCGGCGCGTCATGGTCCTGTGGCTCGTGATTCCGATGACCATCGGCCTGGTCGCGGCCACGCTGCCCTTCCGCGTCCCCAGCGTTGGATCCGCTCGAGTCGCGGTGGTTCAGGGCGGGGTGCCGGGCGACGGCACCGACCTGGTCGCACACCACCGGGCCGTCACCCGCAATCATCTCGCGGCCACCCAGCGGCTGGCGACGTCACTGACGGCGCAAGGGCGATCGGTGGACCTGGTGGTGTGGCCAGAGAACGCCACTGCCCTTGACCCGGCCGGGGATCCCGCCCTGAGTGAGGCGATCGGTGATGCGGCAGTGGCTGTCGACGCGCCAGTGCTCGTCGGCGCGATCGTCGACGGTCCCCGTCCTGAGCAGGCGTTCAACCGGGGAGTCCTGTGGTCCTCCGATGGCATTCCCGTCGACTCCTACACCAAAGCTCACCCGGTGCCGTTCGGCGAGTACATCCCTTGGCGACCGATCATCGGTGACCGGTTCTCGCGCTTCGAGGAGATCCCTCGCGACATGCTGCCCGGGAGCGGACAGGTGCCGTTGCAGGTCAACGGCGTGCCGGTCGCCGACGCCATCTGCTTCGACGTGGCGTACGACGACGTGCTGCCCGCCCAAGTGAGACGCGGCGCTCGCGTGGCCGTGGTGCAGACCAGCAACGCCACGTTCACCGGCACCGCTCAACCGGCACAACAGTTCGAGATCACTCGCGCTCGAGCCGTCGAACTGGGCAGGGACGTCGTGGTGGCATCGACCAACGGTGTCTCGGGGTTCATCTCAGCGGACGGCTCGGTCCGCGCACGGAACCAGTCCCGAGGCACCGAGGTGTTGATCGAGACGGTGCAGCTTCGTGCTGGTCTCACTCCGGCGGTGCGCTTCGAGCAACAACGCACGCTGGTGATCGTCGGTGGCGCCATGGTCGCCCTGCTTCTCGCAGCATGGCGATACGCAGCGTCGAGACGAGCCCGACGCGCCAGCGATCCCGCGTGAGGAGCAGCGCGCCGGGCTCCGTGCGTCGCGGGTCTCAGACTCCTGCGTAGGAGTGGAGTCCCCCGACCCACATGTTGACGCCGATGAAGTTGAACAGGAACGCGATGTACCCCGCGATGCTGAACCAAGCGGCGCGTTTGCCCCGCCAGCCGGCGGTCGACTGGGCGTGGAGGTACGCGGCGTAGAACACCCAGGTGATGAAGGCCCAGGTCTCCTTCGGATCCCAGCCCCAGTAGCGTCCCCAGGCTGCTTCGGCCCACACCGCGCCGGCGATGACCGCGAACGTCCAGACGGGGAAGGCGAACACGATCAACCCGTAGGAAACCCGCTCCAGCATCTCGTCACGTTCGGGGTGACGCCCGGGCCGGACCAGCTGCACGGCCGAGGTCACCGCTGCGACGGTGAACGCTCCGCCCGAGACGATCGCGGCCCCGACGTGGATCGCCAACCAGTACGAATCGAGAACGGGGATCAGCGCATCGACGGGTGTGTACAGGACCGTGACCGCGCTTCCGAGAGTCACGAGTACCAGTCCGATCACCCAGATCCCCAGCCTGTGGAGCGGATACCGGGACAGGCCCGCGACATAGGCTCCGAGAATCGCGGTCGAACCCACGATCGCGAACTCGTACATGTTTCCCCACGGCGCTCGCTCGGCCGCGATTCCGCGTGCCAGGACCGCGGCCGCATTGAGCACGAGGCCCATCACGACCATGACCGACGCGATCCGCGCGGTCCGCTCGCTCCACGGCGGGCCCACCTCGGGCTCGTGCTCGAGTGCGCCGCCCGCCGCTGAGGACGCGGCGGCTGGTGTGGTCACTGGTTCTTTCGCGACGCCTCGCTGCCGTGTGGTGCGTTGAGCCATGCTCACCGCATAGAGGCAGAACGCCAACGCGAGGATCATCATGGTGGCGACGACAAGATCGTCCGACAGCCGAGCCCAGGTCATGACGGGGTCCTTTCCAAGGATTTGTTGAGGCTGAGTAGTTCTCGTTCAAGGCGGACCAGATCAGCGGGGGGAAGATCCCTGCGGGTCAGCGACTGGCCGGCGATCTCCACCGTGACCGTCGACCCGGAGTCAACGGCACGAACCCACACCCGCCTGCGACGCACGACCAGCGACGTCGTGAGGCCGACCATCAGGAAGATCGCCGCGACCAGCGAGATCTCCTTGCCCGGGTCATAGGCGATCTGGAAGTTGGCAAACCGTGACACGCCATCGAAGGTGATGCTGCCGGCTCCGTCGGGCAGCTCCAACGAGTCGCCCACCCGCATCTGCTTCTGGGCCACTTCCTCCATGCCGTCGAGCTCGATGGCGTACACCGACTGAGGAGCACCCCGGTCCATCCCGAGATCACCGGTGTAGGCAGTCAGGTCCAACCGCGGGGCAATCAAACCGGGGAACTGCGAGCGGTCGCCCTCATTGGTGGGAGCCGTCGGCAAGAAGAGACCCTCGAACCCGAGCTGTGTCGGCTGGGCGTTCGGCGCCTTGACGACTCCGTCGCTCGTGAAGTTGTTCTCGATCGGCAGGAAAATCACCGGACCGGCGAACACGACCTCACCGGTACCGTCGCGGACCGTGACGCGCGGCGCGTAGCCGTGCCCCGTGAGGAACAACTTGGTTCCCTCGATGTCGAGGGGCTGATTGGGTTTGATGCTGGCGGACTTCTCTGTTCCGTCGGCCTGCAGGTAGGTCACGGTGGCGTCGAACTTGCGAGGCTCCCCCGCACGCGAACCGCTGAGGGCGAACTCGGCGTCCAAGCCGTCCAAGGTGACCGAGAACGGAGTCAGCTCATCGACGCGGGTGAGGGCCGACCGGGAGAACTCGTCGTAGGACGACTCGACGTTGGTGAAGGTTTCGCCATCGGCCAGCGCGGCTCGACCTTCGAACCCGAGGAGCTTGCCACTGGCCATGCCCACCAACAACAGCAACAGCGAGAGGTGGAACATGAGGTTCCCGACCTCGCGGACGTAGCCCTTCTCCGCCCGGACTTCCCCAGGCGCCTGCACGACCCGGTAACCGCGCCGCGAAAGAATCTCAGTAGCGCGTCGCAGCACCGAGCCACGGTCTGACTGCACGGACAGCTCGCGATGACCATCCATCCGCGACAAGCGGGTCGGAGCACGTGTCGGCTCCGCGCGACACTCCTGCCAGAGCTTCGCGCATCGAGGGAGGACACAGCCGGTCATGGACACGAGCAGCAGCAGGTACACCGCCGCGAACCACGGAGACGCGTAGACGTCGAACAAGAAGAGTCGGTCGAGCCATGGCGCCATGGTGGGATGGTCTCGGTAGAAGAGGGGGACGGCCGCGGGATCGGTCGCCACGTTCCGTTGTGGCAGGAACGACCCGGGGATCGCCGCCAGCGCGAGCAGCGCCAGTAGGATCACGGCGGTCCGCATCGACGTCAGCGTTCGCCACGCCCAGCGGCCCCAGCCCCACCCGTAGACAGTCCGGGTTGGCGTCGGCGACTTCGACTGATCTCTCTCCTTGAGCGCCTCGTCGACCATGGCTGGAGTCTACTATGCTTCCTAGTAGTTGAACTCTCGCCTTCAACGTGTGTACGACCGCCCCGGTCGACCAACCGGGAGCCTCGGACCCGGCGCAGTCCCGGAGTCTTCATGGAACCTTGAGGACTGAGCGTGGTCGCTCTTCACATTCGGGAGGCAGACTCGCTGGCGTACTGAAGACGACCAGAGATGGAGAAAACCTGATGAAGAGGAAGCTGGCGGCTCTCACGCTGTTCGCGACGATCGGTCTCACCCTGGCCGCATGCAGCGACGATTCCGATGGCGGAAAGTCGAGCGACACGGGCTCCTCCTCCAGCCAGAGCGCCCCGTTCAATGACGCGGATGTCACGTTCGCCCAACAGATGATCCCTCACCACGAGCAGGCGATCGAGATGGCCAAGGTCGCCGAGACACGTGCCGGCAGCGACGAAGTCAAGTCCTTGGCTGCCGACATCGAAGCCGCGCAGGGTCCCGAGATCGAGACCCTTGAGGGCTGGCTCGAGAGCTGGGGTGAAGACGTGCCGTCCGGGGAGATGGACCACGGGGACATGAACCACGGGTCCAGTGACGAAGGCGGCATGGCCGGGATGATGGACGAGGAGGACATGAAGTCCCTCGAGGATGCATCTGGCGCTGAGTTCGACCGCATGTTCCTGCAGATGATGATCGAGCACCACGAGGGTGCGGTCGCCATGGCCGAGACGGAAGTCCAGGACGGCGAGAATGCCGACGCGATCGCGATGGCACAGAAGGTGATCAGCGACCAGCAGGCTGAAATCGACCTGATGAACAGTCTCCTCGGGTCCTGACGCAGCGTTTTCGCAGCATCTCCACCATGATTCCGACCTGCCGTCGGAATGGATGCTGCAGCCGACTGGCGTGCCGCTGGGTCACTTCCCCCCCCAGCCCGGCGGCACGCCGCCCTTCCAGATCGAGCGAGGTCGTGACAGGTTCCCGAAGAAGGAGTCGCAGTGGAGCCGCCAGCCCGGTGGCTCCGCGAGGACACCGGCGCCGTCAGCCCCAGCGCGCGCGAAGACCCAGGACCGCGTGGATAGGACTACCCGCGTCGGCCGCAGCCGTGGTTGCAACTGCTTTCCTCGTCCCTTATGTCGGCAACGGACAGAAGCAACTCCCCGATGACCCAGCTTCCAACGGTTCGGATGCTCGGTCAGAGTTGCCACGTGCCAGACCGTCGCCGCCGAAGGACCACGTCGAAAGCCGGGGCAGCCGTTCCGCCCGGCCACCCGCGCGGCGATCCACGGACACGGACAAACCGGTCAGTGTCCCAGAGGCAGCGTCAGGCAGGTTCCAGATCGCACCTACCCCTTCTGCCCCGCGGAAATCCACGCCCACGACCATGACCTACCAAGTCGAAGTCGAGGAGGGCCTTTCGTTCGCGCCAGCGGGCTTCGCGCGAGCCGTGGACGCCACCCTCAGCGATCCCCGGGGGTGGGCGTCCCCTGGCCACGAATTCACTCGCGTGGCGAACGATGCCTCAGTGAGGATCATTCTCGCGTCGCCACAGACGGCGGATGACCTGTGCGCTCCCCTTGACACCGCCGGCCGCCTCTCGTGCCGCAATGGGGATCGGGTCGTGATCAACGCCTGGCGCTGGGTGAATGGCGCCCCGTCTTACGGGAAGGACATCGGTGCATATCGTCGGTACCTGATCAACCACGAGTTCGGCCATGCGCTCGGGCTCCCCCACGCCGCTTGCCCAGGCAACGGCGCGCCAGCTCCGGTCATGCTCCAACAGACCAAAACCCTCGATGGGTGTCGAGCCAATGCGTGGCCGGGCGGGGTCGATCGACCCTGAGGCACCCTTTTGGACGCTCGCGTTGTGCGCCCGGGTGAGATTGATGGCCTTAAGCGGTCAGAAACGACACTCCACGTGGCCTCAGTGTCCGCTGCGGGGCCCGCACCGCTGAAGGTCCTTCTCGACGGGCCGCGAGTCGTCGTCCTCGTCAGCCTCGCCATGCGTTTCAGGCATGAAAAGAAGCATCATCAACGGGCAAGCGAGCAGGAGGATGAGCACGAATCCCGACGGTGGCGCACCCATGGCGAACGCACCGACCAGCACGGCCGCACTTACGGCGACGAACCACACCAACTTGCCATTGAACCGGTTCACGTCGAACTCCACTCCCTGGGACGAACCACCCCAGCATCCGCTCCCCGACTCCCGACTGGGGCGCTGATTCCGTGAAGGTTCGCTGAAGATCCCGCTTCGTGAATCAGCCGGGTGCTGCTGGGTCCTTGCTCGACAACACGCACAAGTGCGGCCACGGCGCCACGTTCGTTGTACGACGTCCCATTGCCCGGGAGTGAAAGGCCGAGCCGGTCACGCTGAAATCTTCAGGGAAGCTTCATTGCGCGGTGAACATTCCGACACATGTTTCGTGTTGGCTCTATAGGGATTTCAAGCAAGCTAGCCGGAGATGACCTGTATGACGCCACGAGCCGGCCACGCCGGAGAGTTCACCGTTACCGTCCTCGACAGAAGGGCTGTCACGTGAGTAACACCCGCCGCGCCTGTGCGGCAGTTGTTGTATCCGCCGTAATCGTGTCCTCGCTCGCGGCCTGCGGCACGGCAGCACCAAAGATCGAGTCAACGTCGGGCGATGCCATGGGGCACGTTCACGGCATGGGAATCGACCCCGCCGACGGGACTCTCTTCGTGGCATCTCATCTGGGCCTGTTCACCGTGGAGGAAGGGTCGCCACCGCGGCGGGTCGGGGAAGCTTGGCACGATCTCATGGGATTCTCGGTGATCGGTCCCGGGCATTTCGTCGCGAGTGGTCACCCGGACCTGGCAAGCGACCTGCCCACGCATCTCGGTCTGATGGAGTCCATCGACGCGGGGAAGACGTGGCGGCAGGTGTCCCTAGCGGGAAAGGCAGACTTCCACGCACTCGATGGCACTGACTCTCGGCTGGCGGGCTACAACAGCGTTTCCGGACAGCTGCTTCTCACGAGCGACCGTACGAACTGGATCACGATCGATGAACGTCCGGTGATTGACGTCGCCACCGATCTCGACTCGACCGACCTCTTCGTGACGACCCCGTCCGGCGGATTGATTCGTTATCCCGCGAGCGATGGAGCTCGCGCGCGGACCGTCGTCGCACCGTCCTTGGCGTACATCGATGGGGGCCAGGACGGTCTCGTCGTGGGCATTGCAGCCACTGGACGTGTTCATGTGAGTCGCGACGGCGGTGAGAGCTGGAGAGCGGGAGGTGCGCTCCCGGACTCCCCGGAGGCACTCGAAGTGACGCCGGATCGCTGGTACGCAGCCGCGGGTGGTGCCGTCTTCGAATCGACGACCTCGGGTGCCACGTGGAGTCGCCTCACCTAGTCATGGTCTGTCCGGCGAAAGCCGCACATCGCTCCACGAGTGTGCTCCCCGAACGACCTCCCCTGGTCCTCGACGCGTCCCGCTCACGCCTGTTCCACGGCGGTCAGGGCGACTCAGAGGTGTGGTTCTTCGCCCGAGACGAGATGGTCCGCCTGGTTGAGACCTTCCCGCACCAATCGTGCGACGTGTCCGCTGAGGATCCGGTAGACCTGATGGCGACCGTCGCGCTGGGCGTCGACGAGACCGGCGAGGCGGAGCTTCGCCAGGTGCTGGCTGACCGCCGTGCGCGAGGCTTCGACCGCGTCGGCCAGTTCGCCGGCTGTGGCAGGTCCCTCCGTGAGCAACCACAGGAGCTCCAAGCGCGTGGGCTCTCCGATCAACGCGAACACGTCAGCAGCCTCACGCAGGCGCTCGAGGTCGGGGCGCTGCGGATGGTCCAGGCTCGAACGACGCGGCGTCGGGATCGGATCGCTCATGGTGCTGCCGATCCTGCCACCTCTTGCTACCGAGTGAGTACCGGTCGGCGCGACGATGCCACGGCGGCCGCCAGTCCCAGGACTGAGATCGCGGTCATGACCGCGGCGGTGGTCGGGACTCCGAATTGATCTCCCGTCCATCCAGCGACTGGGTAGGCGAACAGGAAACAGGCGTGGGACAACGAGTAGCTCGCGGCGAAAGCACCGGCCCGTTCGCCCTCGGTGACACTCCGGTTGATGACTCTTCCCGATGGCGTCAGGATCGCCGACGTCGCAGCGCCAATGACAGCCCAGATCACCAGCAGGGGCGCCCAACCATGGTCGCCTCCCGTCACGAGAACAGCCAGCACCAAAGCCGCGGGCACGGTGACGCCACCTGCGAGCATCAGCGTCCGGTCGCTGATCGTGTCGAGGAGTCGCGGTGCCGCCAACGCCACGACCATGGATCCGGCGCCGTAACAACCGAGCGCGACCGCCAGTGAGGTCGAGCTCAAGCCGAGTGTTTCGCGAACGACGACGACGGTGTTGACCAGGACGAGCGAGGAGGCGGCCGCGACCACCAGGTTCAACGCCATCAAGAAGCGCAGCGGCCCGCGCGTGACGAACAGGCGCATGCCATCTGTCGCGCGTCGCCAGAACGACACTTCCGCCTTGTGAGGCCGGACCGAAAGCCCAGCCGTGATGACCATGACCGCAGAGACACCGAACCCGACGGCCGTCCCGGCAAACAGGACATGGAAAGACACCACGGTCAGGAGCGCCGCCGCGATCATGGGGCTGACGAGCGATTCCAAGTCATACGCCAGTCGCGACAGCGACAACGCCCGCGTGTAGTCGCGCTCGTCGGGCAGGACCGCGGGAATCACCGCTTGGAACGTCGGAGTGAACGTCGCCGACGCGGTCTGCAGCACGAAGATCAGCACGTAGATCTGCCAGACCTCACTCACCCATGGCAAGCCCACTGCGACCCCGCCGCGCACCAGATCCGCCGCGACCATCACCCGACGCGGCGGCAGACTCGCAGTTGCCGCGGTCAGAAGCGGGGAAAGCAGCACGTAGGCGACCATCTTGATCGTCGACGCAGTAGCCACGACCGTTCCCGCCGATCGCGGCGCAACATCGAACGCCAGCAAACTCAACGCAACGGTCAGGAGGCCCGTGCCAAGCAGCGCCACCACCTGCGCACTGAACAGGTGCCGGTAGGCACGATGCCGCAGGACGGAACGCTCGACCAAGATCACTCGACAACGTTACGTGCGCACATCTGCACGTGTAAACATTCCGCGGGAGGATCTCGGTCAAGCGAATGATCCAACAGTCGGACGGGTACTGATCATGAAAGGGCGGTTCCCACCGGTCGTCAGACGCAGGTCACCCGCCGCCATCATTTCGAGGAGGAGGAACCATGGTTCACACGAAGATGCTGGATGCCTACCCGAAGGATCTGGGTCAGATCGACAAGCAGAAGTTGGCCGAGTGCATCGCAGCCTGCTTCGAATGCGCCCAAGCGTGCACGGCTTGTGCTGACGCGTGCCTGGCCGAGGACATGGTCGCCGAATTGACCACATGCATCCGCACCAATCTGGACTGCTCCGACATCTGCACGGCCACAGGCAAGGTGCTTTCGAGGCGCACCGCATACGACGCCGATGTGACCCGAGCGTTCTTGGAAGCCTGTGCCGTCGCGTGCAAGGCTTGCGGCGACGAGTGTGAGAGTCACGCCAGCATGCACGCACACTGCCGCATCTGCGCCGAGGCTTGCCGCCGGTGCGAGGAGGCCTGTCGCGACCTCCTCGCCAGTCTGGGCTGAGGCACGAGCTCCCTCAGGACGCCCGCTGCATCTCGGAGTTCTGGGTGGGATCGTTGTCGGGCTGCTGCCCGGGCAGCCGGAGTCGCTTGAGCAGCAGTGCGTTGACTGCCACCAACAAGCTGGAGCCGGACATCGACAAGGCGGCGACCTCGGGCCTGAGGACCAGGCCGAAGGACGGCTGGAAGACACCAGCCGCGATGGGTAGCGCGATCGCGTTGTATCCCACCGCCCAACCAAGATTCTGACGCATCTTGCGCAGCGTGCCTCGGCCGATCGTCAGCGCCACGGGGACGTCCAGGGGGTCCGACCTCATGAGAACGACGTCTGCGGCGTCGATCGCGACGTCGGTACCCGCGCCAACCGCGATGCCGACGTCTGCCTGCACGAGAGAAGGTGAGTCGTTGACTCCGTCACCGACCATCGCCACGGTGCGCCCCTGCGCCTGCAGTTGCTTGACCTGGTGTGCCTTGTCCTCGGGCAGGACATCCGCGATGACGTCGTCGATTCCCAACTCCTCGGCGATCCGCTCGGCGGTCGCACGGTTGTCGCCGGTGAGCATGGCGACCCTGATGCCCGCCTCGTGAAGTGCGGAGATCGCGGCGGCGGACGTCTCGCGGACCGCGTCGGCGATCCCGATCACCGCGACGACCCGATCATCGACGGCAACGAACACCGCCGTGCGACCGCCGGCGGCGATCTCGTCGCGCTGCGCACCCAGGTCACCGATGGTGATCGCTTCGGATTCCATGAGGCGACGGTTGCCGATGGCGATCTGGTGGCCGTCGACCTCGGCGAGGGCGCCGATGCCCGTGACGTTGCGGAACGCGGTGGCGCGCAAGCGCGGCACATCGGTTGCATCGACGTGGCGCACGACGGCCTGAGCGAGAGGATGTTCGGACTCTCGTTCGAGTGCGCCCGCGAGCGCCAGGACCCGATCGCGATCGAAGTCGCCGACAATGACGTCCGTGACCTCGGGCTCCCCCTTGGTGAGGGTGCCGGTCTTGTCGAAGACGACGGTGTCGACGCGCGCGGAGCTCTCGATGGCGGTGGCGTTCTTGAACAGAATCCCGCGTTTCGCGCCGAGGCCGGAGCCGACCATGATTGCTGTCGGCGTGGCGAGTCCAAGGGCGTCGGGGCAGGTGATCACGACCACGGTGATGGCGAACAGCAGCGCAGTCTGCACGCTTGCGCCGGCAGCGAGCCAAACCAGGAAGGTGCCGACTCCACCGACCAGTGCGACCAGAACGAGCCAGAATGCGGCCCTGTCCGCGAGTCGCTGTCCCGGCGCTTTGGAGTTCTGCGCCTGTTGCACCAGCGCGACGATCTGTGCCAGAGCGGTGTCAGCGCCCACCTTGGTGGCGCGCACCCGGATGGTGCCGCTGGCGTTGATGGTGGCGCCGATGACCCGATCGCCGGGCCCCTTGTGCACCGGGAGGCTCTCGCCGGTGACCATGGACTCGTCGACCTCCGACTCGCCCTCTTCGACGGTGCCGTCAGTGGCGATCTTCGCCCCCGGCCGGATCAGGAGAAGGTCATCGACCTCGACCTCGGAGGTGGGAACTTCGACCGGTTCGCCTTCGCGGAGAACGACCGCCAACGGCGGAGCCAGATCAAGCAACGTACGGATCGCGTCGTTGGCGCCGCCTCGTGCCCGCATCTCGAACCAGTGGCCGAGCAACACGAACACGGTGAGCATGACAACGGCCTCGTAGAAGACCTCACCGCCCCCAGTGACGGTGACTCCGAGGGAGTACAGCCAGCCGGCTCCGACGGCCACGGCCACCAGCACCATCATGTCCAGCGTCTTGGCCCGGAGCGCCCGCCAGGCGCCGTCGAAGAAGATCCAGGCCGAGTAGAAGATCACCGGCAGGGACAGGATCAAGGCGAAGATGTCATCGCGCATCCCGAACGGAGCGGCCGCGTCGAAGCCGAGCATGTCCCGCCCCATCGGCGAATACAGCGTGATGGGTACCGCGAGCAGCAGGGCGACCAGGAATCGGTTGCGCATGTCGCGAACCATGTCAGCCATCGACATCGTCCCGTGACCGCCGTGGCCCATCGCATCATGCGGTGACGAGATCGGCGAAGCCGCGCCTGCGTGGCTGCTGCCCGCGTCGTGACCGTCGTGCTGGAGCTCGTGGTGGTGCTCGGCGTGCTCGTCACGGCCAGGCTCGAGCATCGGATCGCACACATGATTGGGAACCGACTGTCCCGCGCAGTGGAATCCGCATTCGCGCACCCAGTCCCGCAGATCGCTCACGCTGGTGCGCTTCGGGTCATAGGTGACGGTGGCCGTCTGGGCGACCGGGTTGGCATCGACGGAGAGCACCCCGGGCCGGCGCGACAGCATCGCTTCGGCTACGTTCTTGCTGGACGCCCACTGGACCCCAGAGACCTCGATGATGGCGGTGGTACCCCCGTCACGCTGCGCGTGATGGTCGCGGTGGCCGCTCGTGTGCTGGTGCGTCGTCATCGTACTGCCTCCACATGGGAAAGGTTGGTCTTGCTTGAGTCAAGGCGAGCGTGCGACGTCTCGGCTGTCTGCGTCGAGACGGGCTGGAAGCGCCGCAGTCGCAAACTGTTCGACACGACGAACACCGAGGAGAACGCCATGGCAGCGCCGGCGATCAGCGGGTTGAGCAGACCGAGCGCGGCCAGGGGCAGCGCCGCAACGTTGTAGGCGAAAGCCCAGAACAGGTTGCTCTTGATGGTCCGCAGCGTGCGCCGAGAGAGCCGGATCGCGTCCACGGCGGCGCGCAGGTCGCCGCGAACGAGAGTGAGGTCGGAAGCCTCGATGGCGGCGTCGGTGCCGGTGCCCATGGCGATGCCCAGGTTGGAGGTGGCCAGTGCCGCGGCGTCGTTGACGCCGTCTCCCACCATGGCGACCGTGCGGCCCTCGCGCTGCAAACGCTCGACAGTGGCGACCTTCTCAGCGGGGAGGACCTCGGCGATCACCTGCTCGATGCCCACCTCGGCGGCGACGGCACGGGCAGCGCGTTCGTTGTCACCGGTGAGCAGAATCGGCTCGAGTCCCAGCTCCTTGAGCTCGGCCACGGCCTGCGCACTCGTGGGCTTGATCGCGTCGGAGACCACGACGACCCCGCGGGCCGCTCCGTCCCAGCCAGCGGCGATCACGGTCCGGCCTTGCTGTTCCGCGGCCTCGACCACTCCCGCCAGGCTCGCGTCGAGGGGTTGGTTCCACTCTCGGGCCAGCCAGCCGGGGCGGCCGGCCACGACCGCGTGGCCGTCGACCACCCCGGCGACGCCGAGGCCTTGGGTCGAGGAGAATCCCTCGACATCGGGCAGCTGCGACTCGAGTCGTTGGCTGGCCCCGGTGGCAATGGCCTGACCGATGGGGTGTTCCGAGGCGTTCTCGAGGGCACCGACCAGCCGGAGCAGATCGGCACTGTTCACACCATCGGCGGGGACCACATCGACCAGTTCCATCCTTCCGGTGGTCACGGTGCCGGTCTTGTCCAGGACGATCGTGTCGACCACCCGAGTGGACTCGAGCACCTCCGGGCCCTTGATGAGCACGCCGAGTTGGGCACCGCGGCCGGTCCCGACGAGCAGTGCGGTGGGGGTCGCGAGACCGAGGGCGCAGGGGCAGGCGATGATCAGCACCGCCACCGCGGCGGTGAATGCGGCGGTGACGCTGTGACCAGTCAGCAGCCAAGCGGTGAGCGTGACCAAGGAGAGCACGAGCACGATGGGCACGAATACGGCCGAGACACGGTCGGCGAGTCGCTGGACCTGCGCCTTGCCGTTCTGGGCGTCCTCGACCAGCCGTGCCATCTGGGCGAGTTGGGTGTCGGCTCCGACGCGGGCGGCCCGGACCACCAGACGTCCGCCGGCGTTCACCGTGGCGCCCACGACGACATCACCGGGCCCGACCTCGACGGGGACCGACTCGCCCGTGAGCATGGACGCGTCGATTGCCGATGTACCGTCCTCGACGACGCCATCGGTGGCGACCTTCTCGCCCGGGCGCACCAGGAACCGGTCGCCGACCTCAAGTTGGCCCACCGGCACGCGCACCTCCGTGCCGCCGCGCAGGACGGCAACGTCCTTGGCGCCCATGTCGAGCAGGGCGCGTAAAGCCGCTCCAGACTGGCGCTTGGCTCGAGCCTCGAAGTACCGGCCCGCAATGATGAAGGTGGTCACCGCCGCCGCGACCTCCAGGTAGATGTGGACGTCAGCTTCACCATCCGGGAAGAGGTCGAACGGCATCCGCATGCCAGTCATCCCGGCGTGGGTGAACAGCAGCGCCCACAACGACCAGAGCCACGCGGCGGTGACTCCGACGGAAATGAGGGTGTCCATGGTCGCCGCGCCGTGGCGCGCGTTGGTCACCGCGGCACGGTGGAACGGGGCCGCCCCCCAGACGACCACGGGTGAGGCCAGCGTCAGTGAGATCCACTGCCAGTTGTCGAACTGCAACGCCGGAATCATCGACATCGCCAGGACCGGGACGGAGAGCACGGTTGAGACGATCAGGCGCTGTCGCCAGCTCGCGGCCTCCAGATCCCGGTGGTCCGTCTGCGCGTCGGTCGAAGGGTCGTCACCGCTGGCCGCCTGAGTGGGCACGGTCGCGGTGTACCCGGTGGCCTCCACCACGCTGACAAGATCGGCAGGGGTGAGCGTCGTCGGATAACTGACCTTGGCCTTTTCGGTGGCGTAGTTGACCGTGGCCGACACACCCTCGACCTTGTTCAGCTTCTTTTCGATCCGCGCGGCGCAGGAGGCACAGGTCATCCCGCCGATGGCGAGCTCGACGTCGTGCAGCGCGTCGACCGTAGGGGTTGGTTGTGCCATGACTGTGTCTCCTGCCTGGATTGAATCGGGATGCGCGTGAGGGTTTCGGTGCTCAGGCGAGTTGGTAGTCGCCGGCCTCGTCGAGGGCGGCGGCGACCTGGGTCTGGTCGAGTGGCTCGGCGCTCGCGACGGTGACTGTCGAGGTACCGCCGGCGACGAGGTCGACGGTGACGTCGGTGACTCCGTCGAGGCTCTTGAGTTCGCCGGTGACGGCGCTGGCGCAGTGGCCGCAGGTCATTCCGGTGACGGCGTAGGTGTTGGTGGTCATGTCGCTCTCCTTCGGCGCGGCGATGGTGATCGCCTCAGTGGTGGTGTCGGTCGAACTGTCGGACTGGGTGTTGGATCCGCAGCCGCATCCCCCGCAGCCGCACCCTCCGCCGTCGCCGACGGAGGAGTCGAGCAGTTGTAGATTGCGGCTGTCGTCTGACACGGACATGGGTGCTCCTTCGTTTGATGGATCGATCATGAGCGGACGAGTCGCCGGATCGCTGCGGAGGCCTCGTTGAGCTTCTGCTGGGCCTCGGCAGGGTCGGTGGGGTGCGTCAGGCAGTGCTCGAGATGCTGGTCCAGCAGTAGCAGCGCGACGCCTTCGAGAGCCTTCGTGGCCGCCGACAACTGGGTGAGGATGTCGATGCAGTACTGCTCCTCGTCCACCAGCCGCTGCAGGCCGCGCACCTGACCCTCAACGCGACGCAGCCTGGCGAGGACAGCCTGCTTCTCGGTGATGTATCCCGGTTCAACGGCCATCGCGAAACTCCTTCGGAGGATACCCCTCGGGGGTATCGGTCTTCGCTACTGACCATACCCCCACCGGGTAATGAAAAGCACGGCCGCGAAGAGAACTTCGTCGAACCTTCATGTTCGCCGCTTCCTGCCCTGTCAGACGCTGATGTCGTTCACCGAGTCGGTGTTGAACACGGCCATGATGACCAGGGCAGTAGGTGAAAGACCGCGAGGTTCTGTGATGTTTCGCTGAAGATCCGGACCGTTCAGTCCGCGCGGACGAGTTACTTGAGGCAGGGAAAGCGCAACGTGAACGTCGTGCCGCTCTCGGGCCCGGAACTGATCACCGAGATGCCACCGCCTTGTGCCTCCACGAGCGCCTTGGCGATCGCCAGACCGATGCCAGAGCCACCGTGGCCGCGGTCGCGGGCGCTGTCGGCGCGGTAGAACCGGTCGAACAAGTGCGGCAGGTGCTCTGCCGCCACCCCCTGGCCCGTGTCGCTGACGCGGTACTGCACCCAGTCATCGATGCGGCGACAGTCCAGGGTCACGGTCCCGCCCGTCGGAGTGTGGCGCAGAGCGTTGTCGAGCAGGTTGCCGAGCACCTGTCCGAATCTGTCGGAGTCAAGGCAGACCTGGCCGGCGTCGGCGAGTTCGCTGAGCAGGTGAACCCCCTTGGTTGCGAACCGGTCACGTGCGGCCTCGATGGCCGCCGCAGCAGCATCCGCTGCAGGCACGGGTCGCAGCGTGACGTCGAGCCCTTCCTCCGCTCGCGAGACGGCGGTCATGTCCTCGGCCAAGCGCCGCAGTCGGCCTGTCGAGCCTCGGATGACGCCCAAGGTGTCGTCATCGAGGTACCGGATGCCGTCCTCGACGGCCTCGAGATGGGCGTCGATCGTGGCCAAGGGGGTGCGCATCTCGTGGGCCAGGTCGGCCAGCATGCTGCGGCGGGTCGACTCCGTCGCTTCGAGTTTCTCGGCGAGGCGGTTGTAGGTCAGTGCGAGCGAGGCGAACTCCTCACCCAGTCCCGGGTCGGGCACCCGGGCGCCGTACCGGCCGGCAGCGACCTGTGCCGCCGCCGCCGCGACGTCGCTGATCGAACGCTGAACCCGGCGGCTGAAGTACCAGGAGACGGCCAGCGCTGCGAGCACCGAGGCGATCAGCGCGAGAGAGATGGACAGAACCAGCGCGGAGGCGAAGGCCTCTTCCACATGGCGGATCTGCTCGGCGGTGTGTTCGTCACCGGCCTGTTGCAGGTGGTCGCTGAAGATGCCGGGGCCCACGACGGAAGCCACGAGCCACGTGGTCAGGGCCCCGGCCACGAGCACCAGGGCTTGGGCCACCAAGAGCCGAGCGGCGAACCGAGAGCGGACACGGGTCGTGTCCACGCGAGCTCGGCGGTCGGTCACTGGCCGGTGCCCATCCGGTAGCCGACTCCACGGACGGTCCGGATGAATCGGGCCTGACTGGCGTCGTCGTTGAGTTTGCGCCGCAAGTGTCCGACGTGGACGTCGACCAGGTGTTCGTCGCCGACCCAGGTGGGACCCCAGACGGTGTCGATGAGTTGCCGGCGGCTGAATGCCATCTGCGGGTGGTCGGAGAGAGCGGTCAGGAGCTCGAACTCGGTGCGCGTCAACGACACCGGTTCCCCCTCGAGCCAGACGTCTCGCCCCAGTGGATCGACGACCAACGCACCGAAGGTCCGGGCCCCTTCCACGTGGTCGTCTGCCCCATCCGGCTTCCGAGGTCGGCGCAACAGTGCCTGGATCCGGGCCATCAAGATCCGAGGGCTGAAGGGTTTGGTCATGTAATCGTCCGCCCCCACCGAGAGTCCGATCAAGGTGTCGACCTCCTCACTGCGCGCTGTCAGCATCACCACATAGGCATCGGAGAATGTGCGCAATTGCCGACAGACCTCCACACCGTCCAGACTCGGCAGACCCAAGTCCAGCACCACCACATCCGGATCGACGGTTCGAGCGACTTCCAATGCCTCCATACCGTCGTGGACCACAGCCACCTCCAGGCCTTCGCGTTCGAGGTAGCTGCCGATGACCCCCGCAAGGTGCGTCTCGTCCTCGACGACCATCGCCCGCAGGCCCGTCGGGGGACGAACACCCGCGGCACCTCCCGCCGGTGAGCCGGCCGTTCCGTTGATCACGTCCTCGCCCATACCCGACATGATGGCAGTCCATCTGCCCTACCAGCCCAGATCAGCACCGCGGGCGGCCCATCCTTCAGCGAACCTTCACACGAAGACCACTATGTCGCCCTGGTGCCGGGTCGATCATTGAAAGTACGAGGCCCGACGGAGGAGCTGAGCACGATGATGGGTTGGTATCACGACGGCACGGGATGGGTCGGTTGGATCCTCATGACCCTGGCCATGGTCGCGTTCTGGGCGTTGGTGGTCGTTGCAGTGATCGCGATCTTCCGCGGCACTCAGAGCACTGATGCATCCCCTTCTGATCGCAGGGACCCGATGCAGATCCTTAACGAGCGGTTCGCCCGCGGCGAGATCAACGAGGACGAGTACCACGCCCGCAGCACCGTGCTGCGCACCTCACAGCGGTAGGAGAACCAACCACCGTCTTGTCGCCGCAACGAGATCGACGGCGTGCCATGAGGACCCAGGTCCGATCGTGGTCATCGTGCCCGATGGCGGGCCTTGGAAGTGAACTTCGAAGCCACAACCCGAGCCAGGGGACGACCCACCATGCCACGACATTCACCACGCCGAGACCGGCATGATGACCACGCTGTCCCACCGGACGGGCGGCTGACGATGCCCGCACACCACGTCCCGGATCGTGAGCTCAACTTGGCGGAACTCGCTCGTCCTGAATCTGACAAGCACGTGGGCGTCTTCGGGACTGCATGGGACGCACTGACCGCGCTTGTCGGCGCCATCATGGGCCTGCTCCCCCACCTGCTGCACCACGTCGGCCTTCTCGGCGGAGCAGTACTGGTGACCGGCGCGACCGGCAACGTGCTGTTCGCCGTCGTCGGACTGGTCTTCTCCATACCGCTACTGCGACGTCTTCATCGACGATTCGACTCGTGGAAGGCGCCCGCCCTCGCGTTGGGTGTGTTCGCGCTGATGTTCTCCCTCTCGGCCTTCGTCATCGGTCCCGCCATCAGCAACGGCGACCAGGAACGGGTTCCCGTGCGGACCGTTGATCCGGACGAGCACGAGGGTCACCACGGCTGACGACCCGCGCCATGACGCCGGCTGCTGCGTGTCCCGGAAACCCAACGGTCGACATGGCACCCCCCACCGAGCGCTTCTTCAACGAACCTTCACGAGACAACGCCGGTCACCTTCACCGCGCGGCGAGAACATCGAATTGGACCGGATATCGGCGGTCGACCAAGAGTTGGAGGAGATCATGAGTAAGCGGTGGAGCATCAACATCACCCCTGCCGAACGCGTCGCTCGAGTGGTCGTCGGAGCGCTCGGCACCGTTACCGGAATCGTGCTGCTGGCTGGCGCCTCATCCACCTGGGCTGTCGTCCTCGAACTGCTGTTGCTGGCGGCAGGCCTCGACCTCATCGTCACCGGAGCGCTCGGACACTGCCCGCTGTACGCCAAACTCGGGCACATGCCCGCCTCCTTGAAAGGAAAGACATCATGAGTACGCCACACGGCATGGATCACGGTGCGCACAGCGATGGGCACGCGGGGCACCATCCGCGGGAGTCCTCGCCGAGTTCCGAAAACCACCATGGCGGGCACGAGTCCGACAGCGTCGGCCACGGGACACATCGCGGTCATGGATTGATGATGATCATCTGCTGCATCCCGATGTTGGTCATCGCCGGCCTGCTTTTCCTGACCGGTATTGCAGGTACCAACATCATCGTCGTCGCACTGCTGTGCACCGCGATGATGGCGGCCATGATGTTCGTCATGCCCGGCGGGCACGACCACAAGTGACACGGCCCCCAGACCGCATGTGAGGGACGTCAGCCGATTTGAGCCGCAGCACGACATCGGGACTGGGCACCGCTGCCGGGCACAGGTCAACGCCGCTCCCCGCACGCGGTCAACGCGCTCTGAGTCGCGCCCGGAACCGGAAGTCGTCAGGTCGGGCACCAATCTCGACCTCACCGAACCCGGCGACTTTCAACCGTGTCGATAGCCGCTCCGGCTCGACCACGGTGAAGGTGTCACCGATGTGCGCCAGCGCGAGCAGGGGACCTGATCGGTTGTCTGAGCCCGCGAAGATTCCACGCGCGCGAAGGACCCTGGCGGCCTCGGCGTACAGGCGGTCCTGCGCCGCTGCCGAGGGTAGGTGGTGCAGCATCGTGAAGCAGACGATCGCGTCGAATGAGTCCGGCGCGAACGGCAGTGCCGTCGCGTCGCCGTGGCGCACGTTCACGCTTGGGTGCCGTCGCGCCAGTGCAGTGGCATCAGCTTCGTCGTACTCGACGCAGGTCAGCGAGCCCACGCGCGGCAACAGCCAGTCCGTTGTCAGCCCTGGGCCCGGGCCGAGCTCCAACACCGCCGCTCGCTCGAGTTCGATCCCCTCCAGCGCCCAGGGCAGCAGCACACCCACGTGCCACCGCCAGAACCGAGACCGGCAGTAGAGACGATGCAGCAGGTTCACCGTCGAGTCCTCCTTTCGAAAGCGCGGTGTCACTCAGACATGGCACCACGACCGAGCACGTGCTGGCCTGCATCAACGCTCAGGTTCGTGCCCCCTGCCCTGACGAGGATCTGCCGGTGGTGGCACGTCGGTCGGGTTTCACCTGCACCCGGTCCGGGGTGACCGTCACCCGCAGCCGCCGGCCACGATGGACCACGGTGAAGCGTGCAGATCCCAGACCGTCGGGCAGACGCGGATCGAACACGAGCTCCTCATCCTCGCGGCGCATTCCGGCGAAGGCGCGGGTGATGATGTCGATGGTCCCGGCCATGGCCCCGAGATGGATCCCTTCCCTTGTGGTGCCGCCCTGGGTGTCGTCCAGGTCGGCGGTCAACGCCTCGCGGAAGGTGCGCCAGCCTCGGACGGGATCCATGCGAGCCAGAACGGACGCGTGCGCTACGCGGCTCAGCGTGGAGCCGTGCGCGGTGCGTGCCAGGTAGTAGTCCACCGTGTCCTCGACGAGGTGGGGTTGGGCGCGATAGCCCAGATGTTGCAGCATCTCCACGAGCCCATCGGGGCCGAGCAGGTAGACGAGCATGAGCACGTCGGCCTGCTTTGCGAGCTTGTAGCCGTTGGTCGCGTCTCCCTCGGCCTCCAGGATCAGGTCGAGCCGGCCGATGTTGCCGTAGGCGTCCCGATAGTGGTCCCAATCCAGCTCGGCCAATCCTTCGTAGCCACAGAACTGGCTGATCACCCCGTCATGGAACGGGACGGTGAGACGGCGACCGAGGTGCTCCCACCGGTCTGGCTCGTCGGGCCCGATGTCGAGTCGGGTGCGCAGTTCGTCGCAGTCGTGCACGGCGGTCAGGTCCAAGATGTCCAGGGCGCGTCGACACAACCAAGCAGCGAGCACGTTGGTGTAGGCGTTGTCCCGCAGTCCTTGTCCCGGGGCGTCGGGATACCCGTCGTGATACTCGTCGGGTCCCATCACCCCGGCAATGTGGTAGCGATCGTTGTCGTCGTCGTAAGTGGCCAGGCTGCTGAACAGGCGGACCACCTCGATGATCAGGTCGGCGCCGCGATGGGCCAGCCAAGCGACGTCGCCGGTGGCCTCGTAGTACTGCCAGGCGTTGTAAGCGATCGCGAGCCCCACGTGGCGTTGGCGTCGGGAGTTGTCGGGCATCCACCGACCCGAGCGCAGGTTGTACAGCTGGTGTGGTGTCTCTTCTCGGCCGTCGCTGCCGCTCTGCCACGGGAACATCGCTCCGGCCAGTCCGGCGACGCTGGCGGCGCGGCGGGCAGCGTCGAGACGTCGAAGCCGATAATCGAGCAGCGCGCGGGTCACCCAAGGCATGTGCGGTGTCAGCACCGGCAGCACGAACAACTCGTCCCAGAACACATGCCCCCGGTAGCCCTCGCCGTGTAGGCCCCGGGCCGGCACCCCGGCGTCGATGTCGGCGGTGTGCGGGGACAGCGACTGCAACAGGTGGAACACGTGCAGATTCAATGTCAATTGGGTCTGTCGATCGGCCTCGAGCTCGATCGCGAAACGGTCCCAGAGCCGTTGCCATGCCGCCTCGTGGTCAGGCAGCAGGTCGTCGAGCCCACCCGGGGCCCAGGTCAGCTCATCCAGAGCCGCCAGCCGCGGCGCTGCGATCGCCCGGTCCCGGGAGGTAAAGATCGCCACGGTCTTGACCACCGTGACCGGCACCCCGTCCTTTAGGGTCAACTCGAACCGGTGCGCCGCCCGATCCTCCTCGGCGGTCATTGAATCGGTGGCAACTCCGCCCGTCACCGTGGTCCGGACGGCGGTGGCGATGCGGATCTGGCTCTGGGTGGTCTCGACCTCCACCAGCAGCGTGCTCGGATCGACCCTCTCGCTCCTCACCGTGCGCAAGTGCTGGTCGGCCAGCGGCCGATACTCGGCGACATTGCGGTTGCGTACTCCGGCGTCGACACCGCTGGCCAAGGTCACCGTGCCGCTCCAGCCGTCGGCAACCAAGGTGGTTTCCAGTGCAGCTAGGTGCGGGCGAGCCATCGACACCACGCGGCGTTGAATCAGCCTCATCCGGCGACCGGCGGGATCGGTGAGTACCGCGTGCCGAGTGAGCACCCCGCGGCGCATGTCCAGCTCGCGGCGCTCTGCAGAGGCCACCAGGCCACCCTGGGACCACCATGGCTCCCCCGCGGTGCGCACATCCAGGCAGAGCCAGTTCGGGGCGTTGACCAGGTGTTCGTCCTCCACCTCTCGACCGTGCACGGTGGAGGTGAGCCTGTTGTAGACCCCTGCCAAGTAGGTGCCCGGATAGTGCACCTCGTCCGCGGACCGCTCCGGGGCCGCACCCCTGGTGCCGACGTATCCGTTCCCGAGCGTGGTCAGCGCTTCTCGATGCCCCTCATGAGCCGGGTCGAACCCCTCGTAGACCAGTACCCACGGGTCGGCCCGCAGGGAGCCGAGATCCAATTGAGAGACGTCCTCAACCACCACGTCAGCGCCCTCGGCTTCCAGTGACTCCCGCTGCCCAGACCGGTCGACCCCGACCACCAGCCCGAAACCGCCGCGGCGGGCCGCTTGAACCCCGGCGATGGCATCTTCGACCACCGCCGTCCTGCCCGGGGCGACGCCGAGGAGTCGTGCGGCCTCCCGGAAGGTCGCCGGGTCGGGCTTGCCCGGCAAACCGGTCTCGGCGGCGGACCCACCGTCCACGACGACGTCAAACACCCCGTCCAGATCGGCAGCAGCAAGAAGCGCTTCGGCGTCACGGCTTGCGGTCACCAAGGCGACCGGCACTCCCCCGTCGCGAAGCCGGTGCAGCAGGTCCAGGGTGCCGGCGAACACTCGAACGCCGTGCTCGGCAAGGAGTTCACGGTAGACCTCGTTCTTTCGCGAGGCCAGGCCGTACACGCTCCAACTTCCTGACGGGTCCTGCGGGGTCCCCGTCGGGATTTCAAGGCCCCGCGCCGCCAAGAAGGTCGCGACCCCGTCCTCCCGTGTCCGCCCGTGCACGTAGCGCCGGTAGTCGGCGTCCGTGTCGAAGGGGGCGGGCGTGCTGTGGGTGCTCGTCCTGGCCCGCTCGTCGTCCAGTACCGCGTCGAACAGTCGTTTCCACGCCTTCGCGTGGAGGTCGGCGGTGTCGGTGACCACGCCGTCCATGTCGAAGATCACCGCGTCGTGGGGTGGTACGGCACCGGTCGGCACCGTACCGCTCGGCACCACTGGCGGTCGCTGCTCCATCTCTTGGTGGTCACACACCGGTGACCGGTGGTTCCAGAAAGGGGAGAAACTTCTGACGCATGCCCAGAACCTGGTCGGTCATCGCGATGGAGGTTGCCCCGTCAGTCACGCTGCCGGTCAGCGCTCGGATGGCATCAATGGTCTCCGGGACCACGATTGCTTCGTTGCCGACTTGGTAGGTCAAGAACGCCTCGTCGTCCTGCACGGTCAGGACGTCCTCCCAGATCGCCACCTCCCACATGTCGCCGCGAGGTCGACCGAGATCTCGCATCAACTCGACGGTGGTGTTCAGTGCGGTCAAGCCGTCGGTCATCTTGATGAACGCGATCCGGGGCGCGGCCCGCAGTACCTCGAGCACTTCTTCGGAGCTGGAGGGTCGAGTCAGTTGCAGAGTCCAATAGTGGTTGTGAGTCTGGGTGTGCGCGGCTTTCGCTGCCATCGTCACCACGTCAAGGTCGGGTCGCACCGTGAGTGCATCCGGTCCCTGATGCGACGGAATGGAGGCCTCGGGCACCACGGTGTTCATCACTCCACCCAGGTGGGAGTCGCCCGGGTCGCTGGCCCGTCGAATCAAGACGCCACGCGCTCGACTCAACAAGCCGGCGTCCTGCAAGGGTCCCAGTACCCGCACCACGCTGGTGGTGTTGCACGACACCACACGGGTCATGTCGCGCCCCACCGCGCTGGCGTAGTTCGCCTGCGCCACGAAGGAGTGCCCGGTGGTGGCATGACTCTCACCGCCCTGCAGCACGGCCTTCACCCCGGCCGCCCGATAGGTCGCCAAATTGGTCGCCCCGACCTTCTTCGGTGTCGTGTCCACCACGACGTCGATGTCCCCCAGCAAATCCGCCAAGCTCCCGGCCACCGGTACACCAGCAGCCCGCAGCGCGGTCTCGCCCTGATCTGTCGCGGCGAACATCGCGATGTCATGGCCGACCGCGGTACGCGTACTCCAATCCGCGACCACGTCGGCGACGCCGACCAACGCCATGTCCGGCATGGCGCGGACCGCGTCGGCGACGCGCTTGCCGATCACCCCGTAGCCGTTGACCGCGACGCGAATCATGTTCTCACTCATGCGAGTTCTCCTTTCCAAACCGGTTGGCCTCATGCACTGCTTGTCCTCGCGCGCTTCCCCGCCTCTGAGGAGCGTTGTCCAGTCACGCCTCGCCCTGCTCACCGAGCCCAACGACGCCCTCGCGAGCGGTGAGGATCAAGGCTCTGGTTCCTCCAGCGGATTCGGTCCGCTTGTTGACGGTCCCGTGTGGCTGCTCCACTGCCAGTTCCGGATCTCGGGCATGTCCTGGCCGTGGCTGCGGATGTATTGGCGGTGCTCGATCAGTTTCGTTTGCAGTGCCTCCCGGGCATGCGCGGAAACCGCGTGGAGTCGCGGCACGCGATCGAGCACGTCGATGGCGAGGTTGAACCGGTCGATCCGGTTGAGCACGCACATGTCGAACGGGGTGGTGGTGGTTCCCTCCTCGACATAACCGCGGACGGCGAAGTTCTGGTGGTTGGTCCGGCGGTAGGTCAGGCGGTGGATCAGCCACGGGTAGCCGTGATAGGCGAAAACCACTGGCGTGTCGGTCGTGAACAGGGAATCGAACTCGGGGTCGGTCAGACCGTGCGGGTGATCCCGCTTGTCCTGCAGGCGCATCAGGTCCACCACGTTCACCACCCGGATGCGCAGTTCCGGGAAATAGTCGAGAAGGATCTGCGTCGCAGCGAGGGTCTCCATCGTCGGAACGTCCCCGGCGCAGGCAAGGATCACGTCGGGTTCCTGCCCTGCGTCGGTACTGGCCCACTCCCAGATCCCGATTCCCTTCGTGGCGTGAACGATGGCGTCCTGCATCGACAGGTACTGCGGTTGGGGCTGCTTCCCGGCCACGATCACGTTCACGTACTGACGGCTACGCAGGCAGTGGTCAGCGACCGACAGCAGGGTGTTCGCATCCGGCGGCAGATAGACACGGATGACTTCAGGTCCCTTGTTGATGACGTGGTCGATGAAGCCTGGGTCCTGATGGGAGAAGCCGTTGTGGTCCTGGCGCCACACGTGCGAGGTCAACAGGTAGTTCAACGAGGCGACCGGGCGGCGCCACGGGATACCGTTGGTGACCTTCAACCACTTGGCGTGCTGATTGAACATCGAGTCGACGATGTGGATGAACGCCTCGTAACAGGAGAATATCCCGTGCCGACCGGTGAGCAGGTAGCCCTCCAGCCACCCCTGGCACGTGTGCTCGGACAAGATCTCCATCACCCGCCCGTCCGGAGCCAGGCCGACGTCCTCGGACAGGATCGGTGCCATCCATGCGCGGTCGGTCACCTCCAGAACGGCACCCAATCGGTTGGAGTTGTTCTCATCTGGGGCGAACACTCGGAAGTTCGTCATGTTGTCGCCCATGACGTCGCGTAGGAAGGTGCCCAGCACCCGGGTCGCCTCCACCGCGCCGGTTCCAGGATGTTCAACCGGGACCGCGTAGTCGCGGAAGTCGGGCATCCGCAGATCCTGCAACAGCAACCCGCCGTTGGTGTGTGGGTTGGCGCTCATCCGGCGTTCCCCGGTCGGGCGCAGGTCGCGGATGCTCGCCACCGGTGCGCCGTCCTCGTCGAACAACTCCTCGGGCCGGTAGCTGCGCAGCCACTCCTCGAGCACGGCGCGGTGGGCGTCATCCTCGCGCGCGTTGGCGAAGGGAACCTGGTGGGAACGCCAGAATCCTTCGACCTTCAGTCCGTCGACCTCCTTGGGCCCGGTCCAGCCCTTCGGGGAGACCAGCACGATCATTGGCCAACGTGGCCGCTGCGTATGCCCTTCTTCACGGGCCAGGCGGCGGATCTCGGCGATCTCGTCGAGACAGCGGTCCATGGCGGCGGCGAAGTCGCGATGCATCTGCTCCGGATCGGAGCCCTCGACGTAGTACGGGGTATGACCGTAGCCACGGAGCAGCCCGTCGAGTTCGTCTCGGTCGATGCGACCCAGCACCGTGGGATTGGCGATCTTGTACCCATTCAGGTGCAGGATCGGCAGCACCGTCCCATCGCGGGCGGGGTCGACGAACTTGGTCGAGTGCCAACTGGCGGCCAGCGGCCCGGTCTCCGCCTCCCCGTCACCGACCACGGCGGCCACGATCAGGTCGGGATTGTCGAAGGCTGCGCCGTACGCGTGGGACAACGCGTAGCCCAGCTCGCCACCCTCGTGGATCGACCCCGGTGTCTCCGGGGCCACGTGGCTGGGAATCCCGCCGGGAAAGGAGAACTGGGTGAACAGTCGGCGCATCCCTTCCTCGTCCTGGGACACATCGGAGTAGACCTCGCTGTACGTGCCCTCCAACCAAGCGGCCGCGACCGGACCGGGACCACCATGACCGGGTCCCATGACATACATCATGTCCAGATCCCGAGCCATGATCGCGCGGTTGAGATGGGCGTAGATGAAGTTCAGACCCGGCGTGGTGCCCCAGTGCCCCAGAAGCCGCGGCTTGACGTGCTCGTCCCGCAACGGCTCGCGAAGCAGCGGATTGCCCATCAAGTAGATCTGACCGACAGAGAGGTAGTTCGCCGCCCGCCACCATGCGTCGAT
Organism: Aeromicrobium sp. JP4; assembly: GCF_054957925.1. Classification (NCBI taxonomy): domain Bacteria; kingdom Bacillati; phylum Actinomycetota; class Actinomycetes; order Propionibacteriales; family Nocardioidaceae; genus Aeromicrobium; species Aeromicrobium sp. JP4. Next base: position 300,865 of record NZ_CM143290.1, on the reverse strand, counting down.
CCTGGCGAGTTCATCGTTCTTCAATGGGGTTGAAGTGGATTCCTCGTTGATCGTCATCGGTTTGTCCCTTTCTCTCGATCACCGCCGGCGCCAATTCCGTTCATCGCTTCGCCTCGACAGGCTCCGCTCCCTCCGGCGCGTCCTCGTCGATCGTCGCGTGACGGAGCTCGACCCGGCGGAGCAGTTGGGCGTTGAGGGCGACGACGATCGTCGAGACGCTCATCAGCACAGCAGCCAGGGCGGGCGGCATGCTGATCCCGGCCCAGTGGAATGCGCCGGCAGCGACGGGAATGGCGAGCACGTTGTAGCCCGCCGCCCACCACAGGTTCTGCAGGCTCTTGCGGTAGGCGGCCTTCGAGAGCCGAATGATGCCTGCGACCGCCCGCGGGTCCGAGCTGGCCAGGATGAGCCCTGCAGATTCGATGGCGACATCTGTGCCAGCACCGATCGCGATGCCGACATCGGCACGGGCCAGAGCCGGGGCGTCGTTGACGCCATCGCCGATCATGGCCACCTTGAGCCCACGAGCCTGCAACTCGGCAACCTTGGCGTCCTTCTCCTCTGGAAGTACTTCCGCCATCACCTCGTCGATCCCGAGATCCTTGCCGACAGCATCGGCGACCTGGCGGGCATCGCCGGTGATCATCATTACTTGTCGGTCCATCGCGTGAATTTCATCGACAGCGGCGCGAGCCTCGGAGCGCACCTCATCCTCGAGTGCGATCCCCCCGATGATCGTGTCCCGTCGAACCAGGTACAACACCGAGGAGCCGCGGTCCTTCCACCCCCGGGACCACTCGGAAAGGTCACCCGGTTCGGTCAAGGACCGTTCCCGCAGCAGTGCTGGCCCGCCGACCGCGTGGGCGTCGCCGTCAACGGTGGCTTCGACCCCACGGCCAGCGCTCGATCGGAAGTCGGTGGCGGCTGGCACGTCGCCGTGTGCCTTCGCTGCATCGACGATGGCCCGCGCCAAGGGATGCTCACTGTCGGACTCGACCGCTGCGGCGAGGCGCAGCACGTCCTCCACGGACACACCGCCAGAACCGCTGGCGCCCACCACCTTGTGCTCCCCCTTCGTGAGGGTGCCTGTCTTGTCGAACAAGAAGGCGTCAACGGTGCGGCTCTGTTCCAAGGCGAGTCGGTCCTTGATCAAGATGCCGTTGCGGGCCGCGGTCGCCGAGGAGATCGAGGTGGTCAACGGGATGGCCAAGCCCAGTGCGTGCGGACAAGAAATCACCAAGACCGTCACGACCCGGGTGACGGCCTCATCGACATCACCGAGCAGGAACCACACGACGGCGGTGATGACAGCGACACCGGTCGCCACGTAGAACAGCAGTGCGGCAGCCCGATCGGCCAGCACCTGCGTGCGGGACTGTGACGCCTGGGCCTCGGCCACCAGTCGCTGGATTCCGGCGAGCGTCGTCTCCTCACCGACTGCGTCGACCCGAACCCGGATCGCCGAGTCTGTCGAGACGGTGCCCGCCACCACCCGGTCCCCCACATCCTTGGCGACCGGTTTCGATTCGCCGGTGATCATGGACTCATTGAGTTCGGCGGCCCCATCGACGATTTCGCCGTCAGCGGGTACTCGCGCTCCCGAGCGCACCAGCACGACATCGCCGTCGTGCAGATCCTCGATCGCCACGGGCTCGATCGAGCCGTCCGGTCCGACTCGTTCTGCTTCGTCGGGAAGGAGTTCAGCCAGTGCAGCTACCGCGTCCTGAGCCTGGCCGAGTGCCTTCATCTCCTGCCAGTGGCCGAGCAGCATGATCGTCACCAGGGCGGCGAGCTCCCACCAGAAGTCCAGGTCGAACCAACCGAGCGACGTCGCCATCGACGCCACGTAGGCGACGATGATCGCCATCGTGATCAGCAGCATCATCCCCGGTTTGCGTTCCTTGATCTCGCGCCAGCCGCCCTCCAGGAACGGCCAACCGCCCCAGAAGAAGATCACCGAACCCAGGACGGGGCCCACCCACTCCCGACCTGTGAATTCGAGTTCGTACCCGAACCAGTCCATGACCATCCCGCTGGTGATCACCACCGGAACGGTCAGCAGGAGACTCCACCAGAACCGACTTCGGAACTGCTCAGTGTGGTGTCCGGCGTGTTTGCCGCCATGCGCGTGATGGCCGTGACCGCCGTCTTCGCCATCTCGTCCGGCACCAGCGCCGTGGCCGGCGTGGCCGTGATCCTCACCGCCGGGGTGGTCACCGGGGTGCTGGGGTCCCTCGCTGACTCCAGCCACATCGCTCGCCGGGTGGTTTCCGTGATTTTCGTGGTTTGACACTGGCCCTCCAATATTTCAAGTCATCGTGCCCGACCTGTTGTCCGGAAGCCAGGACCGAAATCGAACAACACGTCTGGTCAGGTCAACTTGGCCCGGCGGCCGCGATCGGCCCTGTGGTTCATTACCCTGGCGGCTGTCTATCGCATCGGGAGCCCGTCGTACTCGCCCGTTGGGGTGACGACGGTTCCGGCGTCGCCCCGCAGGATCGCCGGGATGTCGTCGAGTTGTCCGATGATCCCGATGCCGCCGGTGAGTTCGACGAACCGGCAGATCGCATCGACCTTGGGACCCATCGATCCGGCTGGGAAGTCCAAGCGGCGCAGTGCGCTCGGGGTGGCGCGCTGGATCACCCGGGCGTCGGGGGTACCGAAGTTCTCTTGGACGCCGGAGACATCGGTGAGCACCAGCAGGGCGTCGGCCTCCAAGGCCTCGGCCAGGACCGCGGAGGTCATGTCCTTGTCCACGACCGCCTCGATACCTTCGAGTTCGCCCTGCTCGTTGCGGATCACCGGCACGCCGCCACCGCCGGCGCAGATCACGATGGCACCGCTGGTCAGGAGCAGCCGGACCAGCCGGGTCTCGACGACTCGCTCCGGGCGAGGTGAGCCAACGACGCGGCGCCAGTGTGGTCCGTCGGGCTTGACCGTCCAACCACGCTCGTGCGCGAGACGTTGAGCCTGCGTCTCATCGTAGACCTCGCCCACGAACTTGGTGGGGTTCTCAAGCGCAGGGTCGTCCGCGCTCACCAGTGTCTGGTTGATGACCGCGGCGACCTGTCGACCCGGACTGGCATTCTGCATGGCTTGCAGGAGCCAGTAGCCGATCATTCCCTGGGTCTGGGCACCGAGTACGTCGAACGGGTACGGCGTGCTCAGGCGCGGATCAGAGGCCGACTGCAGGGCCAGGATTCCAACTTGCGGTCCGTTGCCGTGGGTGATCACCAGTTCGTGGTCGCGAGCCAGCGGTGCGAGCGCTCGAACGGCTCGCTTGACGTTGTCCTCCTGGATCTCCGCATCCGGGCTCTGTCCTCGCTTGAGCAGAGCGTTGCCGCCCAGGGCCACGACGATGCGCATGTCAGTCCCCCAGGGTGGCCACGAGGATGGCCTTGATGGTGTGCAGCCGGTTCTCGGCCTGGTCGAACACGATCGAACGTTCGGATTCGAACACCTCGTCGGTCACCTCGACGCCGTCCATCCCGGTCTTGTCGTAGATCTGCTGACCCACGACCGTGTTGCGGTCGTGGAAGGCCGGCAGACAGTGCATGAATCTCACGGCCGGGTTGCCGGTGCGCTGCACCATCTCCTGATTGACCTGGTAAGGCCGAAGCAGGGCGATACGTTCGTCCCACACGTCGTCGGGCTCGCCCATGGAGACCCAGACGTCGGTGTAGAGGAAGTCCACCCTCTTGACCCCTTCGGCGACGTCGTCGGTCAGCAGGAGCCGCGCGCCGGTACGTTCGGCAATGGTGCGGGCCCGGGCGAAGGTGTCGTCGTCGTTCCACAGTTCCTTCGGCGCGACGATGCGGACGTCCATGCCCATCATCGCGCCGGCGATCAGCAGTGAGTTGCCCACGTTGTTGCGGGCGTCTCCGCAGTAGGCGAAGGCGATCTCGTGGTCGTGTTTCGTGCTGTGTTCGCGCATCGTGAACATGTCACACAGTGACTGGGTCGGATGCCACTGGTCGGTCAGGCCGTTCCACACCGGGACACCGGCCTTCGCGGCGAGCTCCTCAACGTTGGCGTGGGAGGAACCTCGGTACTCGATCCCGTCGAACATCCGGCCCAGGACCCGGGCGGTGTCGGCGATGGACTCCTTGTGCCCGAGTTGGGAGCCAGAGGGGTCCAAGTAGGTGATGAGTGCGCCTTGGTCGTAGGCGGCGACCTCGAACGCGCAGCGGGTGCGGGTGGAGGTCTTCTCGAAGATGAGGGCGATCTCCTTACCGGTCAGACGCGGCACTTCGGTGCCGGCGTACTTGGCCGCCTTGAGTGTCGCCGTCAGGTCAAGTAGGTGCTTCCACTCGGTCGGGGTGAAGTCGAGTTCCTTCAGGAAGTGGCGGCTGCGCAATGTCCGTGACATCGGCTCAGATCCCGTCTCTCTCGATCGGACACGTCATGCAGCGCGGTCCGCCACGGCCGCGACCGAGCTCATCGCCCTCGATCGTGATGACCTCGATCCCGTTCTTGCGCAGGTGCGTGTTCGTGGTGACATTGCGCTCATAACCCACCACGACGCCAGGCCGGACCGCGAGCACATTGCACGCGTCATCCCACTGCTCACGCTCGGCGGCCCGGATGTCCTGGGTGGCGGTGAGCACGTTGATCCGGTCCAGACCGAGGGCGCCGGCGATCGCCGTGTGCATGTCCTCGGGCCGGTGCGGGGTGACCTTCAGCTCCTTCTCGTTGTCACCGGGCTCGACCGTGTAGGAGGGCAACATCGGCATGCCGGCGTACTGGGTGAACGTGTCCTCGTTGAGCATGGTCATCACGGTGTCCAGGTGCATGAACGCGCGCTTGTGGGGCATCGCGAGTGCCACGACCTTGTTCGCAGCGCCTCCGGCGAACAGCTTGGTGGCCAACCGTTCGACACCTTGCGGGCTGGTCCGCTCACTCATCCCGACCAGCACCGCCCCCCGGCCCAGGACCAAGATGTCACCGCCCTCGGTGGTTGCCGCGCCGTCGGCGCGACCTTCACCCCAAATTTGGAAGTCCTCGTCGGCAAAGTGCGGGTGCCAGCGGTAGATGGCTTCGTAGTGCACGGTCTCGCGGGACCGGGCCCTCTTGCGCATGGAGTTGACGGACACACCGTCGTAGATCCATGCGGACGTGTCCCGAGTGAAGATGTGGTTGGGCAGTGGAGCCAGCAGGAGGTCATCCATGTCCAGGGCGGCGATCACGAGCGATCCGGGTCCCTCGACCCGTTCCAGCAACTCGCGCTTGGTCATCCCGCCGATCAGGAACCCGGTGGCCTCGTCACCGGACATCGCATCGAAGGTGTTGCGCACCGTGTCGATCGCCATCGGTCCGTAGACGCGCTCGTCGAAGCTGCCGTCCAGGACGAACTTGCGGGCCTCGGGGATCTCGATGACCTCGCGCAGCAACTGGTCGAAGTAATGCACCTCGACGCCGCTCTCGCGCAGGGCTTCGGCGAACCCATCGTGCTCCTTCTTCGCCTCCTTGACCCACAACACGTCGTCGAACAAGTACTCCCGCATGTTCGACGGCGTCAGACGGCCCAACTCCATGTCAGGCCGGTGCAAGATCGCTTGGCGCAACCGGCCGACCTCTGAATCCACGTGGAGCGACATTCGTTCCTCCTGAGTCCATGACGAACGGTCATGTAAGCACAGGCGGCACACCGGAAGGTAGGGATAAGCATCTGCCAGCTGAAAGCTTCATGGAAGTTTCACGAACCCTTTATGGTACCGAGAATGACTGCTACGAGAGTAAAAAGTGAGGACCGTCGAATGGTGGACCAAATCGCGATTCGACGGCAGGATGCGCCGTACGTGATCTGTTCCTGACTGAGGAGTGCCCATGACGCCCACGACCGCCAGAAGTGACATGCCGGTCCAATCGGACGGCGCTAAGTGGCACTTCCCGAGCGCATTCACCGTCCTGTTCGTGGTGACGCTGGCGGTGTGGTTGCTGGCCTTCATCATTCCCACCGGGGCCTACCAGGTAGACGATGACGGTCGCCCGATCCCGGGAAGCTACGAGTCGACCAGTACCGAGTTCGGTATCTGGGATCGACTCCAAGAGCTGTTCCTTGCTCCGGTCAACGGTCTCTACGGGGTCAAGAACGCCGAGAGCGGGTTCATCGGCCCCTACGAGACCGGCGAACTGTTCGGCGCCGCCGGGGTCTTCCTGTTCGTGCTGGCGATCGGCATCTTCATCACCATGGCGATGCAGACCGGCGCCATCGAAGCCGGGGTCGCGCGCATCGCGAAGCGTTACAGCCACCGCGGAGCGCTGGTCATCGCGCTGCTGATGGTGGTGTTCTCCATCGGGGGGACCACCGAGGGCATGGCCGAGGAGACCCTCGGCTTCTACGCGCTCGTGGTCCCGCTCATGCTGAGTCTCGGCTACGACCGCATGGTCGCCGCAGCGACGATCCTGGTCGGTGCGACCATCGGCGTGCTCGCCTCCACCGTCAACCCCTTCGCCACCGGCGTCGCCTCCGACGCTGCCGGCATCTCCATCGGGGACGGCATCGTCTTCCGTCTCGTCATGTATCTGATCTTGGTCCCGGTCGGCGTCTGGTTCGTTCTGCGCTACGCCCGCAGGGTCAAGGCCGACCCTGCCACCTCCAAGACCGTTCCAGCCCGAGGCGATGACGAGATCGCGCGGGCGGGGATCGGCGACGTCGGGCCACTCGAAGGCACACACAAAACCGTGCTCGGCATCGTCGCTCTGACCTTTGTCTTCATGATCTTCTCCCTGGTGCCGTGGGCCCAGATCATCGAAGGCACCGATGCAGAGAGCTACCCCTGGCAACTGGACTGGTACTTCCCCGAACTGGCCGCCCTGTTCCTGATGATGTCGCTCGTCGTCGGTCTCATCGGCAGGCTCGGTGAGAAGCAGATCGCCGACACCCTGGTACGGGGGGCCGGGGAGTTCATCGGTGTCGGTCTGATCATCGTCCTTGCCCGCGGTGTCACCGTGATCATGAACAACGCCGAGATCACCGACACCGTCCTGAACTCCATGGAAAGCCTCGTCAGCGACACCTCCTCCTGGGTGTTCGGCGCCTTGGTGTTCGTGGTCAACATTCCCCTGGCCTTCCTGGTTCCCTCCACGTCCGGGCACGCCGCGCTGGCCATTCCAATCCTTGCCCCGCTGGGTGATTTCGCCGGCGTCTCCCGGGCGATGGTGATCACCGCTTACCAATCCGCTTCAGGGCTGGTCAACCTGATCACCCCTACTTCCGCGGTCGTCATGGGCGGGCTCGCTCTCGCCAAGGTGCGCTACGACCAGTGGCTGCGATTCGTGGGTCCTCTGCTCGGGATCCTCTTCGTCGCGTGCCTGGTGCTGATCAGCATCGGTTCGGCCATCAGTTGACGGCGGGTCTGGCCAGCAACCGAGGCTGAGACCAAGCGCAGGTAGTCGCTGCCTCCGCAGCGCCGCCGCGTCGCGTATCGAGGGTCCCGACATCGCGTAGTGAGATGATGTCGTCGGGAAGTTGGGCGTCCCGAAGACCGAAGAATGTGCCCGCGCACGGGGATCCAATTTGGAAGGCATTCGCATGCGTGACTCCATGTCGTTCCTGCGGCAGCGGGTCCTGACCATGTTCGTCCTCGCCGGTCTTGCCCTCGGGGTGGGCTTCTGGGTGCTCGGGGAGAACTCAGTGCTCGCGGTGACGGCTTTCGTCGTCATCGGGATTGTCATCGTCGTGACGGCGGTCGACCTGCTCCGCGACCTGATGGCGGGACATTGGAGGGCTGGACATTTTGGCCGTGATCGCCATGGTGGCGACTCTGGCCGTCGGCGAGTATATGGCCAGCCTCATCATCGCTCTCATGCTCACCCACGTTGTACGTAATTTGCGCAGTGACCGGGAATCTCCCGGTCGGCTCGAAGTCGCTGACTCGGCTGTATCGGTACGCGCACGAGTCCCCGGGCGTTCGAACCCGGTCGCGGTGCCCAAGGCATCACCGACAGCGATCATTGACGACACGGCAGACCCTCCAGCCCTAATCCTTCACGGCTCAACGGCGGAGACGCGCCGCCCGGCGATGGAGTCAAGCGTCACCTTGATAACAAGCGGCCGTGAGCCCCCTGCCCAAGGATGAAGGCGTTCCATCACTCTCTCAACGGTAGCGGCGTCGTCGACCCCGGACGCCTCGCCTCGGACGGTGACGTTCCAGCCCACCCGGAATACGTCGTCGTGGCCGACGCCGAAAGCCACGTCGGGATGGCCTTGTGCAAGCACCGAGAGCACGCTGTCAGGAAAGGTCCGCATGTAGATCGCACCATCGAGCACAGCAAAGTTGACGGGTATGAGTTGCTGACCCTCTTCATTGACGAAAGCAATATGCCCAACCGTCGTCGTCTGGAGCCTCGCACGGCACTCAGCCTCCGAGAGCGTGGTGATGGAACCTCTCGCGGCGTTCGTCATCCGAGGGTCCCCTTTCGCTCGAGGTGATGCGACACATAAACGCACGGTCCAGCCCACCCATACTCGCATGATCCGCAACCGCAAGCCGATCCGGAATTCAGGCTCCTCAGGGAGCTTCCACGTCATGACTGATAGGTAGGTCCCTCCTGTCAAGTGGCAGAGCGAGGCGCCCGACCTGGATATCGCCGCGTCGGGCCCCTCTTGGCTTCGTGGACTGGCCGGTGGTGAGCGTGTCGTTGGCGACGCGCGGTCAGACCGATATGCGCGGGTTGGGTACCGCAGGACGGTTGTTCGGCAGGAGTGGACCGCGTGTCTAGAAACGAGCGTCACCGAGCGGCAGTGCCCGGCTGCTCATAGTTGTTTGCGCGGATCACTCCTCACGCTGCCACCACCGAACTGTTGTCGACGAAGCCAGCTTGAGGTGGCCGGTCTACTCCTTCATGACGGCCAAGGACCAGCACCAGCCGGCCAGTTCGCGGGCGATGGCGACGTTGGCCACGACATGGCGTTTGCGGCGCTCGGTGAACCGGACCCAGCGGGCGTGGAGGCGCCGGTTTCCCTCGTCACCGCGCACCCGGGCTGCCGGGCCAGCCTTGCCCGGCGCATAACGAGCTTTATGGTGCCAGGCCGATTCGACAAGCAGCCGCCGGACGTGAGTGTTACCGGCCTTGGTGATCGGGCCCTGGACCCGTGACCGGCCAGAGGAGAACTCCGAGGGCACCAAACCGACGAACGATCCGATGGTGTTGCCAGTGAACTGTCCCAGTCGCCGATCTCGACCGCCAGAGCGAACCCGGTCAGGGTCGAGACCCCGCGCAGGCACCCGAGCCGACGCACGACCGCCGTGAACTCGCTGTCCGCCGCCATGGCCGCGATCTGAAGTGTCCAGCAGAATGGGCGTCGAGACGAGGACCTCCACGCAATGTCCGATGGCCGGCACGCGCGACAGCCAGCGTTACTCGTCGCATTCCGAATATCGCGACCCAGATGAACTTCAGGGAGTTCCAGAAGAAGAGCATGACCAGGAGGTTGACCCACCCCGGTCCACCGGACTCGACGATCACGGCACAGAAACGCGACCCGTATAGGTACCCGAGTGCGAGCATGAGTCCGATGGGGGTGGCCCAGGTGCAGCCACCTGACGAATGGAGCCAGGTGATGGTGACGTTGGTGGGCGCGGCATGTCGCAGGTAGTCGTGGATGGTGGCGCTGGCCCAAAGCGACAAGGATCGGGACGTCGAGGTAGGCGGAGAGCTCCTCGACGCTCATCATCGGTTCCAGTGCGGAAAGGGTGTGGGTGTCGTTCATGCCGAGTAGGTGTGCGCACTCGACCGCGGTACTCGTCGGCGCTCGGAAGACGTCGGCGCCGATTGCGCGGGAGGTGTGAGCGGAGGCTGTCTTCGCATCCAATGTGGAGACAAAGTGGAGACTTGGCCATTCTGCGTCTCTTTCGGTACCGGGAATTCCGCTGGAATTCCCGGTACCTCACGGTCGGGCTGACAGGATTTGAACCTGCGACCCCCTGACCCCCAGTCAGGTGCGCTACCAAGCTGCGCTACAGCCCGTGACAACCTGCAAGAGTCTAGCGCAGGTCTCGCCGAGGTCGTCATCGGGCCGGGGGCACCTCACAATGGGGCCATGGCCGTCATCGAGAACTCCAAGGTCGCCATCGTGGGTGCGGGCAGCGTGGGCACGGCGATCGCCTACGCCTGCCTGATCCGACGCTCCGCGCGCACCATCGCGCTGTACGACGTGAACCGGCCGAAGGTCGAGGCGGAGGTGCTGGATCTGCAGCACGGCGCCCTGTTCACCGGCAGCAGCCAGATCATCGGCGGGGCCGACCCGTCGGTCGTCGCCGGCGCCCACCTGGTGGTGATCACCGCGGGTGCGAAGCAGGACCCCGGCCAGACGCGCATCGACCTGGCGGGCACGAACGTCAGGATCCTCGAGCAGATGCTGCCCGTCCTGATGCAGCACGCCCCGAACGCCGTCTACGTGCTCGTGACGAACCCGTGCGACGTCCTCACGGTGGCCGCCCAGCAGATCACCGGGCTGCCGGACGAGCGCGTGATGGCGTCCGGAACGGTGCTCGACACGTCCCGGTTGCGCCAGCTGCTCGCCGTGCGCGCCGGGGTGGCGCCGCACAGCGTGCACGCCGACATCGTGGGCGAGCACGGCGACACGGAGTTCGCGCTGTGGTCCCAGGCCCGCATCGGCCCGGTGCCGATCCTCGACTGGGTCCCGTCATCCACGGCGGAGGACCCGCGGCCGTTCTCGCACCGCGAGCTCGACGACATCACCGACCGGGTCCGCAACGCCGCCTATGCCGTGATCGAGGGCAAGGGCGCCACCAACTACGCGATCGGCGTCTCGGCCACCCGGATCGTCGAGGCGGTGCTGAGCGACGAGAACGCCGTCCTGCCCGTCAGCATCGTCCATCGCGGCCACCACGGGATCGACGGCGTGGCCCTCTCCCTGCCGAGCATCGTGAACGCGAAGGGCGTCGCGCGCGTGCTGGACGTGCGGATGACGGCGCACGAGGAGCGGCAGCTCCAGGCCTCGGCCGAGGCCCTGCGCAAGGTGCAGCAGGACCTCGGGATCTGACGTCTGTTCACCGGCTGGGTCGCGCCGGTGGGCCTGTCCGATTCTCCGGACAGAACCCAGCTCTCCCCCTAGGCTTGGCGGGTTTGTAACCGCGACGCGCCGCGCCACTCGATGCGCAGCGCGTCTTTCCCCCCAGAGGAACCATGCCCAACTCGGAATATCCCCACCCGTCGCCGCTTCAGCAGCAGGACACGCCCGTATCCGTCCAGGTCAAGGGAAGCAACGGTCTCGCGACCGCCGGCTTCGTCCTCGCCCTTCTCGGCCTTCTCGGCTCGTGGATCCCGGTGCTCAACATCATCGGCATCTTCGTGAGCGTCATCGGCATCATCCTTGCCGGTGTCGGTCTCGCCAAGTCGAAGAAGGCGCTGGCCGGCAAGGGTCTGGCCATCGCCGGTCTGATCATGGGCGTCCTCGGTATCGTGATCGCCGTCGGGATCAATGCGGCTTTCGTTGGTGCGGTCGATGACGCCGTCGACGAGGCAACGGACACGAGCGTCGAGGCCCCGGCCGACGATGCCAAGGCTGAGGAGAAGTCGTCCGACGACAAGCTCGGTACGACCCGCGCGAACCCCGCACCCCTTGGTTCGGAGATCACCGGCGGCGACTGGACCGTCAAGGTGAACTCCGTCAAGCAGATCGAGAAGGACTCGCTCGACGCCCGCGCGGCCGACGGCTCGATCCTCCTCCTCGTCAACCTGACGGCGACGTACAACGGCGATGACGAACAGGGCTCGACGGCTTGGGCGAGCATCAAGTTCGCCGGTTCGGACGGCAGTACGGTCGACTCCACCGACGGCTCGACCCTGTTCATCCCGGAAGACGGATTCGATTCCATCAAGACCGTCTACAACGGAGCGTCGGTCAAGGGCGACCAGATCCTCGAGGTCCCGGCCGACGGCTGGGAGAACGGCGTCCTGGCAGTGTCTCCGGACCTGTTGAGCGACGACACCTTCGTCGCGCTGAAGTGAGGCACTGACAGCAACTCCGACCGTCGAACGGCCTCGCCTCCGAAGGGATGTGCGGGGACGTTCGACGTCAGTGCGCCGTTTGGGCTCGGGGTGATCGACGCCCAACAAAACTGTCAGTGGTCGTCCCTAGATTGAGCACATGGAACGACCCGAGGAGCTGCTGCTGCAGAGCGCGGCACGTGCGCAGGCACGGGCCGAGTTCGCCTCCTGGTCGCTGATCCTCACGGCCCACGAGTCCGGGTGCGCCGAGGTCGACGCGGAGGACGCGCCCGAGATCGGCAAGGACCTCGGCCGGCGCGGCGTCACCCTCGAGATCGCCCGGGCCCTCCGCACCACGGAGCACCGCGTGTGGGGCATCGTCAACGACGCCGGGATCCTGCGCGAGCGGGCACCTCGCACGTGGATCGCCTTCGGCGACGGCTCCATCGACGCTGCGCGAGCCATGCTCATCGCCGACACGATCGACAAGCTGGCGCACATGCCCTCGGTCGAGGTGCTCGACGCCAGCGTCGTGCCCTTCGCCACCTCCCACACCGTCGGCGAGCTGCGCGCCTGGCTGAACCGCATGCGCGCACGGCTCGAGCCCGAGGAGGTCGAGGCGCAGGCCGACCGCGCGGTGGAGACCCGCCGGGTCGACATCAGCCACAACGGCGACGGCACGTCCTGGCTCAACGCGCTCCTGCCCACCCACGTCGCCATCGCGGTCGGGAATCGCCTCCTGCGGGCGGCGAAGCAGCTGCCGAAGATGGACCTCGACACGGGCGAGATCGACCGACGCACCCGCGACCAGCGCCAGGCCGACCTCGTCGGTCACTGGCTCACGTCCTGCACCGGCACCGAGACCGACATCCGGGCCGAGATCGCGATCAGCATCGACGCGGCCGACCTCGTCGGGCTCACCGAGGGGCCGGGCATCACCCGCGACGGCGAACACGCGCTTCCCGCCGCGTGGGTTCGCGAGCTGGCCGCCTCCGAGACCACGCTCTTCCGACGGCTCGTCCTCGATCCGGTGGGGCGGGTACTGGACACCACCAGCCTGGGCTACCAGCCACCGGACTCGATGCGAGCGGCGTTGCACTGGCGCGACGGCACCTGTCGGGTGGCCGGGTGTCGAGCGCCGGCGGCCGAGACCGATCTCGACCACGCGCTGGCCCACGACCGCGGTGGCACCACCAGCGCGGCGAATCTGCGATGCCTCTGCCGCAAGCACCACAACATGAAGTCCCACGACAGGCTCCCCGAGAAGTTCATCGCCCCTGCGGTCGAGCACCGCGAGCGATGGCGCCTGCCCTCGCCCGTGGTGGTCGAGCTCGACCTCTGGCCAGCGGCCTAGTCGGAGCTCGGCTGGGCCAGCCGGTCGGATCCCTCGAAGTCGATCACCGTCACGCCGAGGCCGTCCAGCTCCAGGCGGCGTCGGGCCTCCGCGGCCATCCGGCGCCCCACGTCGGTGACCTCGTCGACCCGGCTGATGTCGAACACGACCTCCGAGGTCTCGGGCGGGTGCTCCACCAGGTGGCGGATCAGCGACTCGGCGCTCGCGAACAGCAGGTCACCGCCGAGCACGTAGACCGTCGTCCCGTCCTCGACCCGCACGTCGGCCAGCGCCGACCGCGACGGGCGACCAGGGTTCATCAGGTGCATGCCCATGTCGTCGGACAGCCGGCGCATCATCTCGACGCCGCGCGCGCTGTTGCCGTGCGCGTCGAGGCCGGGCGAGAACACGGCGACGCCCACCTGGCCGGGCAGTACGCCGATGATGCCGCCCGAGACGCCGCTCTTGGCCGGGATGCCCACGGTGCTGAGCCAATCGCCCGCCGCGTCGTACATGCCGCACGTGGCCATGACGCTCAGAACCTGGCGGGTGGTGCGCTCGGCCATGATCCGCTCCCCCGTCTCCGGGTGCACGCCACCGTTCGCCAGGGTCGCCGCCATCCGCGAGAGGTCGCGGACGTCCACGGCGAGCGAGCACTGCCGCACGTACCGCTCGACAGCGTCCCGCGGGTCCTCCACGATGCCGTAGGCCGCCATCAGGTGGGCCAGCGCGAGGTTGCGGTGGGTGGAGCCCATCTCGGACTCGTACACCGCCTCGTCGACCTCCAGCTCACGGCCGGCCAGGCGCGAGGCGAAGTCCGCGAAGCGCTCGAAGGAGCCCACGAGGCCCGCGGTCGCGATGGCGCCCGCGTTGATCATCGCGTTGTGGGGGCGGCCCGTCTCGGAGTCCACCGAGATCTCGTTGAAGGCCTCGCCCGACGGCTCGACGTCGATCTTCGCGTGCACCGCGTCCCAGCCGAGGTGCTCGATCGCCACGGCGTACGCGAACGGCTTCGACATCGACTGGATGGTGAAGCGTTGCTCCGCGTCGCCGGCGCTGTGGTGGGCGTCGTCCACGGTGCTGAGCGCGACGGCCGACAGGCTCGGATCGACCTTCGCCAGCTCGGGGATGTAGTCGGCCGGCTCGCCCTGGATGCCACCGCAGGCCTGGAGGACCTCGTCGAGGTAGTCGGGGACGGGCGAGCGCATCAGCGGCGCTCGCGCTTCTTGCGCGGGCGCTGCTGGAGGTGGATGGGGCTGCCGACGAAGCCGAACTCCTCGCGCAGGCGTCGCTCGATGAAGCGCAGGTAGCCCGCCTCCAGCTTGCCGGAGGTGAACAGCACGAAGGTCGGCGGCGCCGTGGACGCCTGGGTGCCGAAGAGGATCTTCGCCTGCTTGCCGCCGCGCACCGGGTGCGGGTGCTCGGCAACGAGGCGACCGAGGAAGGAGTTGAGCGCGCCGGTGGACACGCGGGTCTCCCAGCCCTCGAGTGCCGCATCGAGCGCGCGCACGAGGCGGTCGATGTGCCAGCCGGTGCGGGCGGCCACGTTGATGCGCGGCGCCCACGGGATCTGGACGAGGTCGCGCTCGATCTCGCGCTCGAGGTAGAAGCGGCGCTCGTCATCGACGAGGTCCCACTTGTTGAAGGCCAGCACGACGGCGCGGCCGGTCTCCTCGATCGTGTTGATGATGCGCAGGTCCTGCTCGGAGATCGACTCGCTCGCGTCGATCACCATGACGGCGACCTCGGCACGCTCGATCGCGGCCGACGTGCGCAGGCTGGCGTAGTACTCGTGGCCGGTGGCGGTCTTCACGCGCTTGCGGATGCCGGCGGTGTCGATGAAGGTCCAGACCCGACCACCGAGCTCGACCAGCTCGTCGACGGGGTCGACCGTGGTGCCCGAGACGTTGTCGACGACGACGCGGTCCTCGCCGGCGAACTTGTTCAGCAGGCTGGACTTGCCGACGTTGGGCTTGCCGACGATGGCCACGCGGCGCGGGCCACGCGGCGCGTCGAAGTCCTCCTCGGGGGCCTCGGGCAGTGCGTCGAGGATCGCGTCGAGCATGTCGCCGCTGCCACGACCGTGAAGCGCCGAGACCGGGTACGGCTCGCCGAGCCCGAGGTTCCAGAGGCTGGCGGCCTCGAGCTCGCCCTTCTGGTCGTCGACCTTGTTGGCGGCCAGCACGACCGGCTTGCCGGAGGCGCGCAGCAGCTTCACGACCTTGTCGTCGATGTCCGTGGCGCCGACGGTGGCGTCGACGACGAACAGGATCGCGTCGGCGACGGCGATGGCGACCTCGGCCTGGGCGGCGATGCGCTCGGCCATGCCCTTGGCGTCAGGGTCCCAGCCACCGGTGTCGACGACGGTGAACGCTCGCCCGTTCCAGATCGCGTCGTACGGGACGCGGTCGCGGGTCACGCCGGGGACGTCCTCCACGACGGCCTCTCGCCGTCCGATGATGCGGTTGACCAAGGTCGACTTGCCGACATTGGGACGGCCGATGACGGCGAGGACGGGCTGTGTGGACACCCGCACAGCCTATCGGGGCGGTGTGAACGTCGTGGAGGCGAACTGGGCCGCGTACAGCCGTTGGTACGCGCCCTGCGCCGCGATGAGCTCCTCGTGGGTCCCCTGCTCGACGATCCGGCCTGCTTCCATGACCACGATCAGGTCGGCGTCGCGGATCGTGGAGAGCCGGTGGGCCACGACGAAACTGGTGCGACCCGAGCGCAGATCCTTCATGGCCGACTGCACGAGCGCCTCGGTGCGGGTGTCGACCGAGCTGGTCGCCTCGTCCAGCACGAGGATGGCCGGATCCGCCAGGAACGCCCGCGCGATCGTGAGCAGCTGACGCTGGCCGGCGCTCACTCCCCCGCCGTCGTCGGTGATCACCGTGTCGTAGCCGTCGGGCAGCGTGCGCACGAAGTGGTCCACCGAGGCGGCCTGGGCGGCGGCCAGGATCTGCTCCTCGGAGGGGTCGTCCGCGCCGTACGCGATGTTCTCGCGGATGGTGCCGGAGAACAGCCACGTGTCCTGCAGGACCACACCGAAGTCGTCGCGCAGCTCGCGGCGGCTCATCTCCGCGATGTCGACGCCGTCCAGCGTGATGCGTCCGCCGTCGACCTCGTAGAAGCGCAGCACGAGGTTCGTCAGCGTGGTCTTGCCCGCACCGGTGGGACCGACGATCGCGACGGTCTGGCCGGGCTCGGCGACGAGGGACAGGTCCTCGATCAGGGGCTCGTCGGTGTACGAGAAGTCGACGTGGTCGAAGACGACTCGTCCGCGCAGCGGGTCGGGCTCGGGGGCGTCCACGCGGTCGGGGCGCTCACGCTCCTCGTCGAGGAACGCGAAGACCCGCTCGGCCGATGCCATGCCGGACTGCAGCAGGTTCACCATCGCGGCGACCTGCGTCAGCGGCTGCGTGAACTGGCGCGAGTACTGGATGAACGCCTGCACCGAGCCGAGCGACAGGGTGCCGTTGGCGACCTGGAGCCCGCCCACCACCGCGACCAGCACGTAGTTGAGGTTGGAGACGAACATCATCAGCGGCTGGATGACGCCCGAGATGAACTGGGCGCGGAACGAGGCCCCGAACAGCTCGTCGTTCGTGGCAGCGAACTCGTCCTCGGCGACCTGCTGGCGTCCGAACACCTTGACGACCTCGTGCCCGGTGAACGACTCCTCGATGATCGCGTTGAGCCGGCCGGTCTGGGTCCACTGCGCGACGAACTGCGGCTGGGAGCGCTTCATGACGCCGCCCGTGATGGCGATCGCCACCGGGATCGTCACCAGCGCGATGATCGTCAGCAGGGGCGAGATCCAGAACATCATCGCAAGCGTGCCGATGACCATGAGGATGCTGGTGATCATCTGGCTCAGCGTCTGCTGGAGCGATTGGGCGAGGTTGTCGAGGTCGTTGGTCGTGCGCGACATGATCTCGCCGCGCTCCTGGCGGTCGAGGTGGGCCAGCGGCAGGTGGTTGAGCTGGTCCTCGACGTCGTTGCGCAGGTCGGCGACCATGCGCTGGACGACCGTGGTGGCCAGCACGCCCTGGAGCCACATGAACAGCGACGACACGACGTAGATCACGGTGACGATCGCCAGGACCGTGCCCAGCTCGCGCATGTCGATGCCCTGGCCCGGCTGCAGGTCGATCGCGCCGACGAGCTCGGCCAGCTGGTCCTGCCCGTCGGCCTTCAGCGACGCCACGGCCTCGGCCTTCGTCATCCCCTCGGGGAACTGGCTCGAGATGAACCCGTCGAAGATGATGTCCGTCGCGTGCCCGAGGATCTTCGGACCGATGACCGAGAGCGTCACGCCGATCAGCCCGAACGCGGCCAGCGCGAACACCATCGTGCGGTCGAGCAGCAGGCGGCGGAACACGCGGCCGAACGTCGCGCGGAAGTTGTTCGCCTTCGCGGGCTTCTGGGGTGCCCCGTGCCAGCTCATCGGGCCTCCTCCGGCGACAGCTGCGACAGGACGATCTCGCGGTAGACCTCGGAGGTCTCCATGAGCTCGTCGTGCGTGCCGGTGCCGACGGCTCGGCCCTCGTCGAGCACGACGATCCGGTCGGCCTGGCGGATCGTGCTGATCCGCTGGGCGACGATCACGACGGCGGCGTCGGCGGTGACGGGCTTCAGGGCGGCGCGCAGGGCGGCATCGGTCGCGTAGTCCAGCGCCGAGAAGGAGTCGTCGAACAGGTAGATCCGGGGACGCTTGACGATCGCACGGGCGATCGCGAGCCGCTGTCGCTGCCCTCCGGAGAAGTTCGAGCCGCCCTGACTCACCGGTGACTCGAGCCCGTCGGGCATCGCGCGGACGAAGTCCTCGGCCTGGGCGATGCGCAGCGCGTCCCAGAGCTCCTCGTCGGTCGCCTCGGCCCGGCCGAACCGCAGGTTGTCGGCGATCGTGCCGGTGAACAGCAGGGCCTTCTGCGGCACGAGCCCGATGGCCCGCCACACGTCGGCGGGACGCACGTCGCGCACGTCGAGGCCGTCGATCAGGACCCGACCCCCGGTGACGTCGAACAGTCGCGCGACGAGTCCGAGCACCGTGGTCTTGCCGCTGCCGGTCGAGCCCACGATCGCGGTGGTCTCCCCCGGCCTGGCCACGAGCGACACGTCCTCGATGACGGCGTTCTCCGCACCCGGGTACGAGAACGACGCACCCTCGACGTCGACGCGGCCCTGCGACAGCTCGACGCTCAGCACCTCGGGGTCGAGGTCGATCGCGGGCTCCGTGCGCAGCACCTCGGTGAGCCGCTCGGCCGACACCTCGGACCGCGGCCACAGCATGAACATGAAGGTCGCCATCATCACGGCCATCAGAGTCTGGATCAGGTACTGCTGGAACGCGGTCAGCTGGCCGATCTGCAGCTCGCCCGCGCCGATGCGCGACGCGCCCCACCACAGCGCGAGCACCACCGACAGGTTCATGATGCCCATCAGCAGCGGGAAGAAGATCGTCATCAGACGGCCGGCGCCCACGGCGACCTGGCGGTTGAGCTCGTTCGCGTGCGCGAAGCGGGCGGCCTCTTGGTCCTCTCGGACGAAGGCCCGCACGACGCGCACGCCCGTGATCTGCTCGCGCATGATCTGGTTCAGCGTGTCGATCCGCTCCTGCATGAGGCGGAACAGGGGTCGCATCTTCGCGATGATCAGCCCGAGCGAGATGACGAGCACCGGCAGGACGATCAGGAAGACGGCCGACAGCTGAACGTCCTCGCGCAGGGCCATGACGAGCCCGCCGATGCCCGTGATCGGGGCGGCGACCATCATCGTCAGCCCCATGAACAGCAGCAGCTGGACCTGCTGGACGTCGTTGGTGTTGCGGGTGATCAGCGTGGGAGGTCCGAACGAGGCCATCTCGCGGCTGCCGAACGACTGCACCGTGCCGAAGACCTCGGCGCGCAGGTCGCGGCCCACGGCCATCGCGACCCGCGAGCCGATGAAGACCGCGACGACGTTGCACACGACCTGCAGGACCGTGACGGCGAGCATCAGCCCGCCCACGTGCCAGATGCGGCCGATGTCGCCCTGGGCCACGCCCTCGTCGATGAGGTCGGCGTTCAGCCCGGGCAGGTACAGCGTGGCCAGCGTCTGGACGAGTTGGAAGAGGCACACCACCAGGACCGGGACCCGGTAGGGCCGCAGGTGGTGGCGCAGGAGCGCGATCAGCACCCGGTCAGACTACGAGACCGAGCAAGAGGACGACGATCAGTCCCGAGACGGACAGCACGGTCTCCATGATCGACCACGTCTTGATCGTCTGGCCGACCGTCATGCCGAAGTACTCCTTGACCAGCCAGAAGCCGGCGTCGTTGACGTGGCTGAAGAACAGCGAGCCGGCGCCGATCGCCAGCACGAGCAGCGAGACCTCGGGGCTGCTCAGGTCCCCTGCCAGGGGCGCCATGATGCCCGAGGCCGTCACCGTGGCCACCGTCGCCGAGCCCGTGGCGAGGCGGATCAGCACGGCCACGAGCCACGCCACGACGAAGACGGAGAAGTTGGATCCCTCCACCCACTCGGCCACGACGTCGGCGATCCCGGTGTCGACGAGCGTCTGCTTGAAGCCGCCACCGGCGCCGACAATGAACACGATGCCGGCGATGGGTCCCAGGGAGGCCCCGAGGGTGTCCATGATCGTGTCCCACTCCATCCCGCCGGCCCGGCCGAGGGTGAACATCGCGACCAGCACCGAGATGAGCAGGGCCACAAGCGGGGTGCCGACGAAGTCGAGGGTCGACCGCAGGACGCCCTCGGCCTCGACGATGTCGGCCACCGTCTTGGCCAGCATGAGCACGACGGGGAGCAGCACCGTGGCGAGGGTCAGCGCGAAGCTCGGCCGCTTGCCGGTGTGCACCTGCTCGTCGGCGTCGAACAGGTGCGGCGTGGGCACGTCCACCCAGCGGGTGGCCACGCGCGCGAACAGCGGCCCGGCGACGATGATCGTGGGGATCGCGACGAGGACGCCGAGGCCGAGTGTGAGGCCCAGGTCGGCACCGAGCGCGTCGACGGCGACGAGGGGTCCGGGGTGCGGCGGCACGAACCCGTGCATCGCCGACAGGCCGGCGAGCGCAGGGATGCCGAGGCCGATCAGCGACTTCCCCGACCGGCGCGCCACCAGGAAGATCACCGGCATCAGCAGCACGAGGCCGATCTCGAAGAACATCGGCAGGCCGATCAGCGCGCCGATGCCGGCCATCGCCCAGGGCAGCATCCGGTCGGACGACTTTCCGATGATCGTGTCGACGATCTGGTCCGCTCCCCCGGAATCGGCCAGCAGCTTGCCGAACATCGCGCCGAGGGCGATCAGCATGCCGACACCGGCCACGGTCGTGCCCACGCCGGCGCTGAAGCTCTCGACCGTCTTGGACATCGACATGCCGGCGGCCGCGCCGACGGTGAGCGAGCCGAGCGTGAGGCTGAGGAACGGGTGCAGCTTCGCCACGGTGATCAGGACGACGATGACCGCGATGCCCAGGAGGGCGGCGAGGATCAGCTGGGTGGAATCGGACATCAGGCGTGTGCCTCCGTGGTGCGCAGCCAGAGCAGGAACGCCGCGGCGATCCTCTCCGGCGTCTCGGTGACGTCGAAGACGACGCCGTTCTCGTCGGCCTCGAGCGGCTCGAGGGTGGCCTCCTGCGACTCCAGCAGCGAGACCGGCATGAAGTGGTCGCGACCCTCCATGCGGGACAGGATGAGCTCGTGATCGCCCACCAGGTGCAGGAACACGGTGCGCGGCGCGTGCCGGGTCAGCACGTCGCGGTACACCCGGCGCAGGGCGGAGCAGCTGATGACGCCGCCGTGCTCGTCGTGGTCGGCGAGCCAGCCGCCGATCAGGTCGAGCCAGGGCCAGCGGTCCTCGTCGGTCAACGCCTGGCCGGCCGACATCTTCTCGATGTTGGCCTGCGGGTGGTAGTCGTCTCCGTCGGCGTACGGAACCCCTGAGTCGTCGGCCACCGCGTGACCCACCGCGGACTTGCCGACCCCCGAGATCCCCATGACCACGACCAGCGGCGGACTCATGGCCCACACGCTACGCCCGCGAGCGGACCAAGTCGCGTCAGAGCAGGTCGCGCAGCTCCTTCGGGAGCTCGAAGTCGTCGGCCGCGGCGTTCTGGTCGAAGCCGAAGGCACCGGCCCCGGCGGGCTTGGCCGGCTCGGCCTGCGCGGCAGCGGCGCGCTTGGCCGGGTTGCCCGAGACGCGCTTGCCCTTCTTCTTGTTGTTCTGCTTCGGCTGCTTGGCCCCGGCGCGCTTGCCCGCGCCCATGCCGGGCATGCCGGGCATCGCGCCCATGCCGGGCACCCCGCCGCCCTTGGCCATGCGCTGCATCATCTTGGCGGCCTCGAAGAACCGGGTGACGAGCTGGTTGACGTCGCTGACCTGCGTGCCCGAGCCGCGGGCGATGCGGGCGCGGCGCGAGCCGTCGATGATCTTGGGGTTGTCGCGCTCGGAGGGCGTCATCGACCGGATGATCGCCTTGATCTTGTCGATGTCCTTCTCGTCGAAGTTCGCGAGCTGGTCCTTGAACTGGCCCATGCCCGGCAGCATCCCGAGCATCTTGGACATCGACCCCATCTTCGACAGGGCCTCCATCTGCTGGAGGAAGTCGGCCAGCGTGAAGGAGCCGCCGGCGACCTTCTCGGCGGCCTGCGCCGCCTGGTCGGCGTCGAAGACCTTCTCGGCCTGCTCGATGAGCGTCATGACGTCGCCCATGTCGAGGATGCGCGAGGCCATGCGGTCGGGGTGGAAGACGTCGAACTCGTCGAGCTTCTCGCCCGTGGAGGCGAACATGATGGGGCGACCGGTGACCGAGCGCACCGACAGGGCGGCACCACCGCGGGCGTCGCCGTCGAGCTTCGACAGGACGACGCCGGTGAAGTCGACGCCCTCGAGGAACGCCTCGGCGGTGCCGACGGCGTCCTGGCCGATCATCGCGTCGATGACGAACAGCACCTCGTCGGGCTGCGTGGCCTCGCGGATGTCGGCGGCCTGCTTCATCAGCTCGGCGTCGATCGCCAGGCGGCCGGCGGTGTCGATGACGACCACGTCGTGCAGCGAGCGCTTCGCCTCGGCGACGGCGTCGCGCGCGACCCGCACCGGGTCGCCGATGCTCTGGGTGCCCGAGCCGGTCTGGGCTCCCTCGACGTTGCCGGCCTCGGGAGCGAAGACGGTGACGCCCGCCTGCTCGCCGACGACCTTCAGCTGCGTGACGGCGTTGGGACGCTGGAGGTCGGCCGCGACGAGCATGGGCGAGTGGCCCTGCGCCTTGAGCCAGCGACCGAGCTTGCCCGCCAACGTGGTCTTGCCGGCACCCTGCAGGCCCGCGAGCATGATCACGGTCGGCGGGTTCTTGGCGAAGCGGATCCGGCGCGTCTCGCCGCCGAGGATGCGCACGAGCTCGTCGTTGACGATCTTGATGACCTGCTGCGCCGGGTTGAGCGCCTGGCTCACCTCGACGCCGCGGGCGCGCTCCTTGACGTTCGCGATGAACTCGCGCACGACGGGCACCGCGACGTCGGCGTCGAGCAGCGCGACGCGGATCTCGCGGGCGACAGCGTCGATGTCGGCATCGGACAGCTTGCCCTTGCCGCGGAGTCCCTTGAATGCCGACTGGAGCCGGTCCTGCAGCGAATCGAACATAGGTCCCCAGAGTAGCCGAGCGCCCGTCAGGCGAGGGCGTCACTCACCGCCTGGCGCAACGCGCGGGCCGCGTCGTCGCCCAGGGCGGCGTTGTCGTCGTCGGTCACGTAGAACACGTCGCGCGCCTCGTCGCCGTACGTCGACAGGTGCACTGACCGGATGTGGAGCCCCAGCGTCGCGATCGTGTGGCACACCGTCCACATCAGCCCGCGCCGGTCTAGGGTGCGGACCTGGAGCAGCGTCGCCGTCTGCTCGCGCGCGTCGAGGACGTTCACGCGCGGCTCGTACTCGTCGCGCTCGAGCCGGTAGGCCAGGCGCTGGGCGAGGTCGACGCGGCCCTCGAGCACCGGACGGATGCGCTCGGCCAGGGTCGTGGCGTCGACCGTGGACCTCGTGACCTCCCACAGGGTGGCCGCGACGTCGTCCACCGTGACCGAGCGGCACGACCGGATGTTCAGGCCGGCCACCGTGAGCGCTCCGGCGAGGTCGGCCAGCATGCCCCGGCGGTCGGGAACGGCGATCGTGAGCAGCGAGCCGTCGTGGTGGGGCTGCACGGCGAGGGTGAACTCCCCCACCACCTCGCGGTCGAGGTCGGGCATCGGCACGTGGGCCGGCCAGCCGGCGTAGTCGGATGCCGGCGCCGCGGTGCCGCGGAGGTGGTCGCGGACCTTGCGCACGAGGCCCTCGACGAGGCTGCGCCGCCAGTCGCTCCAGGCCGCGGCGCTCGTGGCCCGCGCGTCGCACGCGGTGAGGGCGGACAACAGGTCGAGCGCCGCCTCGTCGGGGATGAACTCCGCGACGTTCGAGGCCGTGAGGGGATCCTCGATGTCGCGCCGGGTGGCGATGGTGGGCAGCAGCAGGTGGCGCCGCACGAGCCAGCCGATCGTCACGGCATCGGTCTCGTCGAAGCCCCAGCGGCGCGCGATCGCGACGGCCATCGGCTCCCCGACCTCGCTGTGGTCGCCCGGCGCGCCCTTGCCGATGTCGTGCAGGAGGCCCGCCACCGCCAGCAGGTCGGGGCGGTCCACCTCGCGGTTGAGCTCGTCCGCGTTCACGGCGGCCTCGAGGCTGTGCCGGTCGACGGTGAACCGGTGGATCGGCGAGGACGAGCCCCGCAGGCGGATGCCGGCCCACTCGGGGAGGAACGGGTCGATCAGCCCGGCGAAGTCCAGCTGCAGCCACACCGGCACGAGGCGGCGTCCCGACGAGACGAGGTCGATCAACCAGCGGTGCGTGGACGCGGGCATCGGCTCGTCCGGCCACCGGATCTCGCGTGCCATCCGGTCGAGCGACGCCTGGTTGATCGGGAGGTTCCGACGCGCCGCCACAGCGGCGGCACGGAACAGCAGCTCGGGGTCCGCCGCGGGGGCCGCGTCGGTCGTGAGCACGACCTCGGCGTCGAGGACGCCGACGCCCGGGACGACCTTCTCGATGATGGGGCCGCGGCTGCCGACCGACCGGTGCGGGCTGCGCGCGATGTCGTCGAGACGTCGCCAGGCGCGGGCCGTGAGGTGGTCGAGCCGGCGGCCCACGTCGCGTGCGTGCACGTCGAGGTCGGCCGGGGTGAGCCCCAGCCGCGCGGCGATGTCGGGCACCAGCTCGGGAGCCAGCTTGTCGGTGCGCCGGCCGCCCACCTCGTGGAGCAGGTCGCGCACGTCGAGCAGCTCGGCGGTCAGCTGGGCCACCTCGCGCGCGGGCACGTCCACCAGCCACGTGGCCGCGATCGCCCGCAGCAGCACGGCGTCGCGGAGCCCTCCCCCGGAGTTCTTGAGGTCGGGGACCGCCTCGTAGGCCAGCTGTCCCGAGCGCTCGAGCCGCGCGTCCCGGTCCTGGCGCACGGCCTGGAGACGCGAGCGGGCCTCCCTGCGCCACCCGGCCATCACCGTGGAGCGCATGCCCACGACGGCGCCCGCGTCGCCGGCCACGTAGCGGGCGTCGACGACGCCGATCGCGACGCGGTGGTCCGTCGCGGCCAGCTGCTCCATCTCGGTCAGCGACCGGACGGAGTGGTCGAGCGGCACCTTCGCGTCCCACAGCCGGCTCCACAGCGCCGCCGCCCGCGCGTCGACCTCGGCGGGGTCGAGGTGGTCGGCGTGGACCAGGACCACGTCGACGTCGCTGTGCGGGGAGAGCTGCGCCCTCCCGTAGCCGCCGATGGCCGCCAGGGCCAGGCCGGTCTCGATGTCCCCGGCCACCGCCGCGAAGGCCTCGCGCAGCACCCGGTCCATCGCGTCGGCCCGGCCCCGGCGGGCCTGGTCGAGCGCCTCGTTCAGAGCGCCGCTTCGTCCGTCTCGCCGGTACGGACCCGGACCACCGACTCGACGGGCATGACCCACACCTTGCCGTCGCCGATCTTCCCGGTCTGGGCCGCGGACGTGATCGTGGCGACCACGCCCTCGACGTCGGCGTCGTCGACGACGACCTCGAGGCGGATCTTCGGCACCAGGGAGACGTCGTACTCGGCGCCCCGGTAGACCTCCGTGTGGCCCTTCTGCTGGCCGTAGCCGCTGGCCTCGGTGACGGTCATGCCGGCCACGCCGGAGGCGGCGAGCGCCTCCCGGACCTCTTCCCACTTGTGCGGCTTGATCACCGCGGTCACGAGCTTCATACGATCATTCTCCGTTCTCAGAAGCTGGATCCGGTGGACCCGGCGATGTCGTAGGCCGATTCTCCGTGCTGGGCGAAGTCGATCCCGTTGGTGACCTCGTCCTCGTCGTCGACGCGCCAGCCGATCGTGTACTTGATGGCCAGGGCGATGAGCGTGGTGAACGCGCCCGTCCACACGATGGCGATGAGCGCCGCCATGGACTGGTTGAACAGCGACTCGAAGCCACCGCCGTAGAGCAGCCCATCGACGCCACCGGGCGCGGAGGCGGTGGAGAACAGGCCGATGAGCAGCGTGCCGACGAGGCCGCCGACGAGGTGGACACCCACCACGTCGAGCGAGTCGTCGAGGCCGTACTTGAACTTGAGGCCGACCGCCCAGGCGCACAGGGCACCGGAGGCCGCGCCGATCGCGATGGCGCCGACGATGCCGACCGCGCCGCAGGCGGGGGTGATCGCCACGAGCCCGGCGACGATGCCCGACGCCGCACCGAGCGAGGTGGCCTTGCCGTGGAGGATCTTCTCGACCGCCAGCCAGGCCAGGATCGCGGCCATCGTGGCGACGGTCGTGTTCATGAAGGTCACGCCGGTCTCGGTCATGAACTGGGCGGTGTCCTTGGCGGCGCCGTCACCCTCGGCGAAGACGATCGAGCCGACGTTGAAGCCGTACCAGCCGAACCACAGCAGCGCGGCGCCCATCATCGTCAACGGCAGGTTGTGGGGGCGCATCTGCTCGCGCGGCCACCCGATCCGCCGGCCGATGATCAGCGCGAGGATGCCGCCCGCGATGCCCGCGTTGATGTGCACCACGGTGCCGCCGGCGTAGTCCTGGGCCGGGAAGTGCTCGGCGATGAAGCCGCCGCCCCACACCATGTGCGCGATCGGGAAGTACGAGAACGTGACCCACAGCGGCAGGAAGACCAGCCAGGCCGAGAACTTCACCCGGTCGGCGATCGCACCGGAGATGAGGGCCGCGGTGATGATCGCGAAGGTCATCTGGAACGCGACGGCGATGTAGTCGCCCCACTCGACGCCCTCGAGCCCGAAGAGCTCGAAGGGGCTGGCGAACAGGCCGCCGACGTCCTTGCTGCCGAAGGACATCGACCAGCCCCAGAGCACGTAGACGAGTCCGACGACGGCCGCGGCCACGTAGGACATCATCATCATGTTCAGCACGGAGCGGGCGCGGGTCATGCCGCCGTAGAACAGGGCGAGCGCGGGCACGGTCATGAAGAGCACCATGGCCGTGGCCATGAGCATCCAGGCGTAGTAACCATCCATGCCCGTCACTGTGGCCGGTCCCGATTTCGCGTCGGAACGCTCCGTGTTACGTCTGTGTTACGCCTCCAGGAGGGCGTCGACGAAGTCCGCGGGGTCGAACGGCGCGAGGTCGTCGGGGCCCTCGCCGAGGCCGACGTACTTCACCGGAACGCCCAGCTCGCGCTGCACGGCGATGACGATGCCGCCCTTCGCGGTGCCGTCGAGCTTGGTCAGCACGATGCCCGTGACGTCGACGACCTCGCCGAACACGCGCGCCTGCGTGAGCCCGTTCTGGCCGGTGGTGGCGTCGATGACCAGCAGCACCTCGGTGACCGGGGCCTGCTTCTCGATGACGCGCTTGACCTTGCCGAGCTCGTCCATCAGGCCCGACTTGGTGTGCAGGCGTCCGGCGGTGTCGACCAGGACGACGTCGACGCCGTCGGCGATGCCCTGCTTGACGGTCTCGAAGCCCACGCTGGCCGGGTCGGCGCCCTCGTGGCTGCGCACCGTGGGCACGCCGACGCGGGCGCCCCACGTCTCCAGCTGGTCGGCCGCGGCGGCGCGGAACGTGTCGGCGGCACCGAGCAGGACCGAGCGGTCCTCGGCGACGAGCACGCGGGCCAGGCGGCCCACGGTGGTGGTCTTGCCGGTGCCGTTGACACCGACGACGAGCACGACGCCCGGAAGGCTGTCGTCACCGGTGGTGTGCATCGTGCGATCCAGCGAGGGGCCCACGAGGCCCAGCAGCTCGTCGCGCAGCACGGCCTTGGCGCGCTCGGGGTCCTTGACGCCCTCGGCGGCGAGCCGGGCGCGCAGGTTCGTGACCAGCTCGGTGGTGGGACCGACGCCCACGTCGGCGGCGAGGAGGGTGTCCTCGATCTCCTCCCACTGGTCCTCGGTGAGGTCGCCGCCGCCCAGCAGCGAGAGCAGGCCGCGGCCCAGGCTCGTCTGCGAGCGCGACAGGCGCGAGCGCAGGCGCGCGAGGCGGCCCTGCGGGGTCTCGGGGCGCTCGAGCGTGGGGGCCGCCGGGGCGGCCGGCTCCTCCTCCAGAACCCCGGCCTCGAGCTCCTCGACCTCGTCGAGGTCGACCTCGCGCAGTTCGGGATGCTCGATCTCACGCTCGGTGAGCTCGTCCATAACGTCGGGCGGCGGCAGCTCGCGGCGCGGCTTGGCGATGAGGTACGCGAGGCCGCCACCGAGGACGACGACGGCGACGGCGATCAGGACGACGAGGGTCTCGGTGGTCACGGGTCCACCCTAGACAAGCGGACGACGTCGTCGAACCGGGCCAGCACGGCCGGGCTGTGCGAGATGACGACGAGGCTGCGCCCTCCGGGACCCGCCAGGGCGAGGACGTCGTCCATCAGTGCCGCTGCCGTCGGCGCGTCGAGGTGCTCGGTCGGCTCGTCCAGCACCAGCACGCGGTGGTCGGCGAGCAGCAGCCGCGCCAGGCACAGTCGCTGGCGCTCGCCGCCGGAGAGCCGGCCGCCGTGCTCGCCGACCGGGGTGTCGAGGCCCTGCGGCATGGCGTCGACCGACACGAGCAGCCCGGCGGACGCGAGCGCGGCGCGCAGTCGCTCGTCGTCGGCCTCCGGATCGGCGATCCGCAGGTTCTCGCGGATCGAGGTGTCGAACACGGCGTCGTCCTGGCCGAGGTAGCCGATGCGGCGACGGACGTCGGCGGCGGACAGCTCGGTCGTGGGCACTCCACCGAGCGAGACGGTGCCGTGCCACGTCGGCAGCAGCCGCAGCAGCGCGTAGCCGAGCGTGGACTTGCCGACACCGCTGGGACCGGTGATCGCCATCGCGGCACCCTCGGGCAGCTTGAACGACACGGGCGCCGTCACGGGGGCGTCCCAGCCGACGCGGACGTCCTCGACCACGAGGTCGTTGCCGTCCGGCAGCGGGCGCGGCTCGGCGGGGTCCTCGACCGGCGCGCCCAGGTCCGCCAGGGCGGCGAGTCGCGCTGCCGCCGCCGTGACCTCGGGTCGCAGCCGCTCGGCCTCCGACCAGCCGTCCCACGGCTCGACCAGGGCGATCGGCGCCAGCAGGACCACGCCGACGAGGACCGGGTCGAGGCCGCCGGACAGGGCGGCCAGGACGGCGACCGTGAGCCCGGCGACTGCCAGGACGACGGCCGACCCGATGCCGGCGACGCTCGCGCCGCCGGACTGCGCCGACTCGGCGTCGCCGGTGGCGGTCGAGGCGGTCGCCCGGGCCTCGTCGGCGGCACCGAAAGCCACCAGCTCACGCGCGGCGACGGCCGCGGCGGCGACCTCGGCGGACAGGCGCCCCTGCGCCTCGGCCCGGCCGCTGCGCCGACTGCCGGCGCGTGCAACGAGCCACCGCAGGGACAGCGCCGCCAGCGCCACGCCGGCGGCGATGACCAGGCCCGACGGACCGTCGATCAGCGCGACGACCACCACGACGACGGCCGTGGCCGCCAGGCCGATCCACCACGGAATCCGCAGCCGCAGCAGCCGGTCCTGCATCCGGGCGACGTCGGCGACGACCCGGCTGACGAGGTCGCCGCGGCGCAGGTCGCCCAGGCCGGCGGGCGCCGCGCGGTCGAGGTCGGTGTAGGTGGCGACGCGCTGGTCCACCGCGTCGGCGAGGGCGACGTCGTGCGTCAGCAGCCGCTCCACGTAGCGCAGCACCGACCGCGAGATCCCGAAGAAGCGCACCGAGACGATCGCGACCATGAGGTAGAGCACGGGCGGCTGCTCGGCGGCCCGGACGATGAGCCACGCGGAGGCCAGCAGCAGTCCGACGGCCGCCAGCTGGGCGGTGACGCCCATGGCCAGTCCCGTGCCCAGGCGCGCGCGACGCGAGTAGGTCCGGCTCATGCGGCCACCTCGACGACCCGGTCGGCCGCGGCCACCGTCTCGGGGCGGTGCGTGACGACCAGCACCGTGGCGCCCGACTCGCGCAGGGCGGTCAGCACCGTGGCCTCGTGATGGGCGTCGAGGCCCGCGGTGGGCTCGTCCAGCAGCACGAGCCAGGCGCCCGATCGCCGGATCCGCAGCAGGGCCCGCGCCACCGCCACGCGGCGTCGCTCCCCCGCCGACAAGTCGGTCGTGCCCTCGCGCACGACTCGGTCCAGGGAGAGGTCCAGTCCCGCGTCGCCGGCGGCCGCGGCGATCTCCTCGGCGCTCGCGCCTCGCTGGCCCAGCGCGACGTTCTCACCGAGGGTGCCGGCCACGAGGTGCGGCGTCTGCGGCACCCAGGCCACGGACTCCCGCCAGGCGGCGATGTCGAGGTCGGCCAACGCCGTGTCGCCGACGGTGACCGATCCGGCGTCCAGCCGCTCGAAGCCGAGCAGGACGTCGAGCAGGGTGGACTTCCCGCCGCCGGAGCGACCGACGACAGCGAGGAACTCCCCCGGCTCGACCCGCAGCTCGTCGACCGCCAGCGACAGCGCGCTGCGGCCGGGATGCGTCAGTCGCGCGCCGCTCACCGTGATGGTTGACGGCCCGGCCGGCGGCGCGACGGTCCCCTCGTGGCGGTCGTGGTCGAGCAGGTCGAGCAACTCGGCGGTGGCCGTGGCGCCCTCGGTGCTGTCGTGGAACATCATCCCGACCCGGCGCACCGGCAGGTACGCCTCGGGCGCCAGCAGCAGGACGAACATCGCGTCGCGCAGCTCGAGCTGACCCTCGACGACGCGCAGGCCGACACTCACGGCCACGAGGGCCACCGAGATCGTCGAGATCAGCTCGAGCACCAGCGAGGACAGGAAGGCCAGCCGCAGGGCGCGCATCGTCTCGACCCGGTGCCGGTCGCCGACCTCGCGGATCCCACGCTCCTGGCGCCGTCCGAAGACCTTCAGCACGACGAGGCCGTCGAGCACGTCGGTGAAGTGCCGGGCCAGACGCTCCATGGCGGCCCAGCGGCGCTCCACCCGGTCGCGCGTCAGCATGCCGACGAGCCACATGAAGAGGCCGATGAGCGGCAGCGTGACCACGATGATCACCGCCGACAGCAGGTCGGTCCACGCGATCACGGCGATGACCGCGGCCGGCACGATCGCCGCGAGCGCGAGCTGTGGCAGGAACCGCCCGACGTAACCGTCGAACGCGTCCATCCCGGGGCCGAGCAACGCCACGAGGCGGCCACTCCCGGGCCGCGGGCCGACGCGGCGCGGGTCGAGCAGGTCGTCGACAACCTCGGACCGCAGCTCGGCCTTCACCCGGATGGCGGCCCGCTCGCTGACGACGCCGTGCGCCCACGCGATCACCGCCCGCAGCCCGAAGGCCGCGGCGATCGCGAGCGGGAGCAGCAGGACCTCGTCGCCGGTGAACCGGCGGGCGACGACCTCGGCGACGCACCAGGACACGCCGATGATGAGCAGCGCCGTGACGACGCCCAGGACCACCGACCACACCAGGTGGGTGCGGACGGTGGCCGAGCGGCGGACGAGCCGCGGGTCGAGGGGTCTCACGCCGGGATGTGCTGGACGCCGATGCGCTTGCGGAACACCCAGTACGACCACGCCTGGTAGATCAGCACGATGGGCGTGAACGCCACCGCGACCCAGGTCATGATCTTGAGCGTGTAGGGCGTCGACGACGCGTTCTCGGTGGTCAGGCTGAACGCCGGGTCGAGCGTCGAGGGCATCACGTCGGGGAACAGCGCGACGAACAGCATCGTCACGACGCCGGCGATCGCCACGGCCGTGCCGACGAAGGCCCAGCCGTCGCGGTCGCGCATGCTGGCGGCGAGGCCACCGAGGAACGCGAGGGCGGCCACGCCGCCGATCACCCAGACGGCGAGGTCGCCGTCGCGGGCCGCGGTCCAGCCGATGAACGCCACCGCGAGCACCGCGACGACGGCACCGAGCCGCTGCGCGAACGCGTGCGCCCGCACGCGGATGTCGCCGACGGTCTTGAGCGCCACGAAGAACGCCCCGTGCACGAGGAAGACCGACGTCGTGAGCAGGCCGCCGAGCAGCGCGTACGGGTTGAGCAGGTTGAAGAACCCGCCGACGTACTCGTGGGACTCGTTGATCGGGACGCCGCGGACGATGTTCGCGAACGCCACGCCCCACAGCAGGGCCGGGACGAACGATCCGATGATGATCGCCCAGTCCCATCGGTCGCGCCACTCCTGCTGGTCGCGCAGGCCGCGGTACTCGAACGCGACGCCACGCACGATCAGGGCGATGAGGATGAGGAACAGCGGCAGGTAGAAGCCGCTGAACAGCGTGGCGTACCACTCGGGGAAGGCGGCGAACATCGCGCC
The DNA here is from genome assembly GCF_054957925.1 of Aeromicrobium sp. JP4. Classification (NCBI taxonomy): domain Bacteria; kingdom Bacillati; phylum Actinomycetota; class Actinomycetes; order Propionibacteriales; family Nocardioidaceae; genus Aeromicrobium; species Aeromicrobium sp. JP4. The sequence goes on along the minus strand of NZ_CM143290.1, from coordinate 268,826 downwards.
GCCACCGACGATGAGCCACACCTCGTTGCCGTCCCACACCGGACCGATGGTGTTGACGAGGACGCGCCGCTCCTTCTCGTCCTTGGCCAGCAGGCCGACGAGCATGCCCACGCCGAAGTCGAAGCCCTCGAGCACGAAGTACCCGACGAACAGGAAGGCGATCAGGACGAACCAGACGGTGGTGAGTTCCATGGCGGTCTCCTCAGTACGCGAACGCCAGCGGGGCGTCGGAGTCGTCGTCGGGGGCGGAGGGCGGGTTGGCGTCGGGCAGGCCCTTGTCGATGAACCGCAGCAGCAGCTTGACCTCCACCACGGCCAGCGCGCCGTACAGCAGCGTGAAGCCGAGCATCGAGGTCCACACCTGTGCGGCCGAGACCGACGGCGAGACACCCGCCTCGGTGGGCATCAGGCCGAAGACCACCCACGGCTGGCGCCCCATCTCGGTGAAGATCCAGCCGAAGGAGTTCGCGAACAGCGGCATGAGGGGAAGGACCATCGCGGTCCACAGCAGCCAGCGGGTCGTGCGCGCACCGGGCGCCGGCACGCGACCCCGGCGCAGGGCCCACAGGATCCAGGCGCTCGCGGCCATCGCCACGAAGCCGAGGCCCATCATGAGGCGGAAGCTCCAGTAGGTGACGGGGATGTTCGGCGAGAAGTCGGTGATCCCGGAGTCGGCGTACGTCTTGGCGTACTCCTCGTTGAGCGAGTTGATGCCGCGCACCTCACCGTCGAGGCCGCCCGTGGCCAGCTGGGACAGCAGGCAAGGGACCTCGACGCTGAACAGCGGCTTCGAGCCGTCGAGGGTGCCGACCGTGAACAGGGAGAACGGGGCGCACTCGTCGGCGTCCTCGTAGAGCGCCTCCGCGGCCGCCATCTTCATCGGCTGGACCTCGGTCATGACCTTGCCCTGGATGTCGCCGGTGATGACGACACCGAGGCCCGCGATGAGCAGCGTCACGGCACCGAGCTTGGCCGCGCTGCGGAACGCCTCGGCGTCCCGGTCGGGGCGGCGGATGAGGTGCCAGACCGCGACCGCGGCCACGAACCCGCCGCCGACCATGAAGGCCGCGAACAGGGTGTGCGGCAGCGTGATGAGGGCGACCTTGTTGGTCAGCACCGCCATGAAGTCGTTCAGCTCGGCCCGGCCGCGCTCCTCGTTCATGGTGAAGCCCACGGGATTCTGCATGAAGGAGTTGGCCGCGAGGATGAAGTAGGCCGACAGCGCCGTCCCGATCGCGGCGATCCAGATCGTCATCAGGTGCAGGCCGGGCTTGAGCCGGTCCCAGCCGAAGATCCACAGGCCCAGGAACGTCGACTCCAGGAAGAAGGCCAGCAGGCCCTCGATCGCGAGTGGGGCGCCGAAGATGTCGCCGACGAAGCGGCTGTAGCTGCTCCAGTTCATGCCGAACTGGAACTCCTGCACGATGCCGGTGACGACGCCCATGGCGAAGTTGATGAGGAAGAGCTTGCCGAACATCCGGGTCAGGCGGAGCCACTTCTCGTTCCCGGTGCGCCACCACGCCGTCTGCATGATCGCCACCAGGAACGCCATGCTGATCGTCATCGGCACGAACAGGAAGTGGTAGACGGTCGTGATGCCGAACTGCCACCGGGCGAGCTCGAGTGCTGAGTCCACACTGGTCCTTCCGACTGCGGGTCACACCGTTGTGATCCACCCGCGAGCGTAGGTCGCGGCAGGGTCAGGAAGGTGCGGTCGAGCACCCGACGTGGCGGACATCACCCGCCCCGTCCGTCTCAGACTGCGAGGGGCTCCAGCACCGTGCGGATGACGTCCGGAATCGGGGTGACCTTGCGGTCCTCCCCCGTCACGTAGACGTGCACGAACCGGCCGATCGCGGCCGGTTCGGGGTCGTCGTCCTGGTACAGGCTGATCTCGTAGACGACGCTGGAGTTGCCCAGCTTCGTGACCGTCAGGCCCGCCACGACGTCGAGCGGGAACTTGAGCTCGCGCAGGAAGCGGCACGAGGACTCCGCGACGATCCCGTAGGCCGGGAGGCGGCGGATGTCGGTGCCGGTCTCGCGGATGAGGTAGCCGTTCACGGCGGTGTCGAAGTAGGAGTAGTACTTCACGTTGTTGACGTGACCGTAGACGTCCTCGTCCTCCCACCGGGTGGTGATGGTGAACGTGGCTCCGGGACGGCTCATGCCGACTCCTCCTCGCGCAGGCGCTGGCTGATCACGGCCGAGACGCCGTCGCCGCGCATCGTCACGCCGTACAGGGCGTCGCAGACCTCCATCGTGCGCTTCTGGTGCGTGATCACGATGAGCTGGGAGTTGGCGCGCAGCTCCTCGTAGATCTCCAGCAGGCGGCCGAGGTTCGTGTCGTCGAGCGCCGCCTCGACCTCGTCGAGGATGTAGAACGGGCTGGGACGCGCCTTGAACAGCGCGACCAGGAACGCGACGGCCACCAGCGAGCGCTCGCCACCGGAGAGCAGCGACAGCCGCTTGACCTTCTTGCCCGGGGGCCGGGCCTCCACGTCGATGCCTGTCGCCAGCATGTCGGACGGATCGGTGAGGATCAGGCGGCCCTCGCCGCCGGGGAACAGGCGCGAGAAGACGTCGTTGAACTCCCGCTCGACGTCGGCCCAGGCCTCGGTGAACACCTGCTCGACCTTGGCGTCGACGTCGGCGACGATCTCGAGCAGGTCCTCGCGGGTCTTGCGCAGGTCGTCGAGCTGCTCGGAGAGGAACTGGTGACGCTCCTCCAGCGCGGAGAACTCCTCCAGCGCGAGCGGGTTGACCTTGCCGAGCATCGCCAGCTCACGCTCTGCCGTCTTGAGGCGCTTGGCCTGCTCGGTGCGGTCGAACGGGATGGGCTCACCCTCGCCATCGATCGGCAGCACCATCTGGTCGGGACCGTACTCGGCCACGAGCGTGTCGGCCTCGACGCCGAGCTCCTCCAGAGCGCGCTCCTGCAGGGCCTCGAGCCGCAGCCGCAGCTGGGCGCGGGCCATCTCGTCCTTGTGCACCGAGTCGGTCAGCCCCTCGAGGTCGGACGACAGGCCACGGACGGTGGAGCGGGCCTCCTTGAGCCGCTGCTCGCGCTCGGACCGCGAGTGCTCGATCTCCACCCGGGTGCGGGTGGCGTCGGCGTACGACTGCTCGAGGTGCTGCAGGGCGGTCTCGGCCGCCTGCAGCACGGCCGTGGCCGTCTCGGCCTCGCGGCGGCGGCGCTCGGCGCGCACCCGGGCGCGCTCGCGGGCCTCACGCTCGGCCTCGGCGGCCTCCAGCAGCGACGCGACCTGGGCGCCGAGGGCCTTGGCGCGCTCCTCGGCGGTGCGCAGCGCGAGCCGGCCGTCGGTCTCGGCGCGACGGGCGGCTGAGGCCGCCTCGGCGCGCCGCTCCAGCTCGGCGGTGTCGGGCTCGACGTCGGGCGCGTCCTCCGCGGCCGTGAGCCGCTCCTCCAGCTCGGACAGACCGGCGACGTCGCGGTCGCGGGCCTCCTCGGCGGCGGCGATCGCGGTCTGGAGGCGCTCCGCCTCGGCGGCCGCGGACCTGCTGGTGGTGCCCAGCTGAGCCAGCTTCTCCGCGACGGCGGACATCGACGCGTCCGACTCGTGCAGGCGGGCCAGCGCGGCGTCGACCCGGTCGTTCGCGGCCTCGGCAGCGGTGGTCGCGCGCTCGGTCTCGAAGCGCAGGGCCTCCAGCTCGTGCCCGGTGCGCTCGATGGTCTCGGCGGCCTCGTCGATCGCCGCGGTGACCTCGATCAGGCTGGGCGAGCTGGTGGAGCCGCCCTCGGCGAAGTGAGCTCCGATGCGGTCGCCGTCGGCGGTGACGGCCGTGACGTCGGGCAGGTCGGCGACGAGCCGCTTCGCCGCCGCGAGCGTCTCGACGACCGCGACCTTGTGCAGCAGGCGGCGCAGCGAGCCGCGCAGCTCGGCGGGCGCCTCGACGAGCGACTCGGCGTAGACGGCGCCACCGGGCAGGGCGGGCCAGTCGTCGGTGGACACCTGGCCCGAGCCGAGCAGCAGCCCCGCGCGGCCGAGGTCCTCCTCGCGCAGCAGGTGCAGCGCGTCGATCGCGCTGTCGACCCGGTCGACAGCCACGGCGTCGGCGGCGGTGCCGAGGGCGGCGCCGACGGCGGCCTCGTGGCCCCCGCGGACGGTGACCAGGGCGGCGACGGAGCCGAGCACGCCGTTGAGCCGGTCGGAGGCCGCGAGCAGCGCGCCCGAGCCGTCCTTGCGGTTCAGGCCCAGCTCGAGGGCCTCCTTGCGCGCCGTGGCCGTGGCCAGGCGGCGCTCCAGCTCGTCGCGCTTCGACGTGAGCTCGGTGACGGCGGCCTCGGCGGTGGCCAGGGCCGCCTCGGCGCCCTCCAGCTCCTCGTCGAGGCCGGACTCCCCGGCGCTCAGTCCGGCGATCGTGCTCTCGAGCGCGCTGAACTCGTGCTGCGACTCCTCGGCGCGCTGCCGGGCCTCGGCGCGGGCGGCCGTCAGGCGGCCGATCTCCTCGCCCGCGGCGGCGGCGCGGCTCTTGAGCCCGTTGACCTGGCCGTGCAGGCGGGCCAGCCCTTCGCGGCGGTCGGCCGCGGCCCGCAGCAGTCCGGCGATCCGGCGCTCCTCGGTGGAATAGGCCTCCTCGGCCTCGCCCCGCGCGGCGATGGCTGCCTGGAGAGCCTCCGCGGCCGTGGCGACGTCGGCCTCGAGCTCGACGAGTCGCTCCTGGGCCCGCCGGGCGTCGGCCTCCAGCTCCTCGGGGTCGCGTCCGTCGACACGGTCGGACGAGGCGTCGGCGGCGAGCCGGATCCGGTCGCGGGCGACGTTGGCCGTGCCGTGGAACCGCTCGCGCAGGCTGCCGAGGGCGTAGACCGTCTCCTGGGCACGGGCGAGCAGCGGCGCGTCGGTGGCGAGGGCCTGCTCGAGCTCGGCCTCGATGCGCCGGGCCTCGGCGAGGGCCTTCTCGACCTCCTCGCGACGGGCGCGCAGCGCGTGCTCGTCGGCCAGCTCGGTCTCGATCGTGGTGCGTGCGGCGACGATGTCGTCGGCGAGCAGTCGGGCGCGCGCGTCGCGGACGGTGGCCTGGATCCCTGCGGCCCGGCGGGCGACCTCGGCCTGGCGGCCCAGCGGCTTGAGCTGGCGGCGCAGCTCGGTGAGCACGTCGTTCAGCCGGGTCAGGTTGTCCTGGGTGGCGTCGAGCTTGCGGAGCGCCTTCTCCTTGCGCTTGCGGTGCTTCAGGACGCCCGCGGCCTCCTCCACGAAGCCGCGACGCTCCTCAGGGGTGGCGCGCAGCACCGAGTCGAGCTGTCCCTGACCGACGATGACGTGCATCTCGCGACCGATGCCGGAGTCGCTGAGCAGCTCCTGGACGTCGAGCAGGCGGCACGTGTTGCCGTTGATCGCGTACTCGGAGCCGCCGCTGCGGAACATCGTGCGGCTGATCGTGACCTCGGCGTACTCGATCGGCAGGGCGCCGTCGGAGTTGTCGATCGTCAGTACGACCTCGGCGCGGCCGAGGGGCGCGCGGCCGGCGGTGCCGGCGAAGATGACGTCCTCCATCTTGCCGCCACGCAGCGTCTTCGCGCCCTGCTCGCCCATCACCCACGACAAGGCGTCGACGACATTGGACTTGCCGGAGCCGTTGGGGCCGACGACAGCCGTGATGCCGGGTTCGAGGGCCAGCGTCGTGGACGACGCGAAGGACTTGAATCCCCGCAGCGTGAGGGTCTTCAGATACACGACGTCAGCCTAGTGCCTGCGATGTCGGCCATCGCAGGGGAAACGCCGCAGGATCAGCGTGCAGCGGATTCGAGCAGCTCGGCGAGGTCGCCGTCGTGGGCGGTCTCGGCGAGGCGCGCGAGGAGGCCGTCGTTCTCGGCCTTCAGTCGCAGCACCTCGTTCTCGAGGTCGCCGATCCGGCGGCGCAGGACCGCGACCTCGTGAGCGTGCTCAGGGGACGGGCCACCGACGTAGCCGTACAGCGCTTTGGCCATGTTCATCCTTGTTCAGGAGAGGTGGAGGGCAGGGCAGCCGCGAAGGCTGCGTCTACCAGTGTCCCACCGGGTCGGGCGCTCGGTCAACCGGGGCGCCTGCCTGCGATCCACGTGTGCGTGACCCGCAGCTCGGCGGCGTCCAGCACGACGAGATCGGCGGGGGTCCCGGGCGCGAGCGTGCCCAGCTCGGGGGCGCCGAGGGCGACGGCGGGCACGGTGCTGGCCGCCCGGATCGCCGTGGCGACGTCGACCCCGGCGTCCCGGACGACGTGGGCGATGCACGCGTCGAGGCGCACCGCGGCGCCGGCGATCGTGCCGTCCTCGCGGCGCGCCGGCTGGTCCTCCTCGATGACGACCGCGGCACCGCCGAGCTCGTACCGCCCCGGCGGCATCCCGAACGTCGACAGGTCGTCGGTGACGAGCATGATGCGGCCCGCGGCGCTGGCGAACGCGACCCGCAGGGCGATCGGGTCGACGTGGTGCAGGTCCGCGATCAGGCCGGGGGTCAGACGGGAGTCGGTCAGCGCGACGCCGACCACGCCACCGTCGCGGTGCCCGAGACCGCGCTGGGCGTTGTAGAGGTGGGTCACGAGGGTCGCGCCGGCGTCGACCGCGCGGGTGACGGTGGCGTCGTCGGCGTCGCTGTGGCCGATGCTGACCCGGACCCCGGCACGCACGAGCCGTTCGATCGCCTCGATGGCGCCGGCCCGCTCGGGGGCCAGCGTCACGTAGCCCAGGTCCGCTCCCCCGGCCTCGATCAGCGCGTCCACGCGCTCGGGCGTGGGGTCGACCAGGAACGCCTCGTCGTGGGCGCCCTTGCAGGCGGCCGAGATGAACGGTCCCTCGACGTGCGCGCCGAGCAGGCGCGTCGCACCGGGGCGGCCGGCGAGCCGCGCCCGCTGGCCCCTGAAGTCGCGCAGCTGCTCGACGAGGGACTCGACGGGGGCGGTGATGAAGGTCGGCGCGATCGCCGTGACGCCCGTCGTGGCGAGGCCGTCGACGATCCGGTCCCACTCGTCGGGAGTGGCGGCGGCGAAGTCCGCCCCGTAGGCGCCGTTGATCTGGGCGTCGACGAGCCCCGGCGCCAGGATGCCGTCGTGGTGCTCGTCGGCCGCCCGCGGCGGCGCGCCCGTGCCGGAGGCCACGATCATGCCGTCGGCGATCTCGACCCAGCCCGGCTCGAGGTCGACCCGGACGTCGACGACCGCCTCGGCGCTGATCAGGTGTCCCACGAGAGGGGACCGTACACGCTGCGCGGGGCAGCCCTAGGGTGGATCGCATGCGTCAGGACCTGTTCACCAGCCCGGAGGGCGAGTGGACCGCCGTCTCCCCGCAGCTCGCCACGGCCCGCGGACTCATCGGCTCGGCCCTCGGGATCGTGCTCCTGCTCCTCTCGGTGGGCCTGTGGATCCCGTTCGACGGAGCGCTCGGCGGATGGGACTGGCTCGTGTGGCTGCCCGCCGGCGGCGGCTTGGCGCTCATCGCGTGGATCTGGTGGTGGGCGCCGCGCAACCGCCGCAGCTGGGGCTACGCCGAGGCCGAGGACGACTTCGTCGTGCGCGGCGGCATCATGTTCCGCCGCCTCGTGGTCGTGCCCTACGGCCGGATGCAGTTCGTCGACGTGCAGTCGGGCCCGGTGGCCCGCGCGTTCGGGTTCGCCACCGTCACGCTGCACACCGCCTCCACGGCCACGGCGGCCGAGATCCCCGGCGTCCCCCTCGACGAGGCCACGCGCCTGCGCAACCGGCTGACCGACCTCGGTGAGGGTCATGGCGCCGGCGTCTGAGGCCCACCGCACCCACCCCCTGACCGCGCTCCTGCAGGGCCTGATCTGGGGAGCGGGCGTCGCGGTGGCGTTCGCGTGGCAGGCTCTCGACTTCAGCGACCCCGAGTGGTGGACCCTCGCGTCCCTGCCGGCGGGCTTCGTCCTCGGCGCGGTGGCGGGCTGGGTGAGCTGGCTCTTCACCCGCTACGTGATCGACGACCAGGAGGTCCGGGTCGAGAAGGGCGTGCTGTTCAAGTCCTCGCGCCGGATCCCGTTCGAGCGGTTGCAGTCCGTCGACATCAACGAGCCGCTCATCGCCCGCGTGGTCGGGCTCTCCGAGCTGACGATCGAGATGGCCGGCGGCTCCGACTCCCGCACGCGACTGCGCTTCCTGACGTTGGCCGAGTCGCGGCGCCTGCGCCGCCTCCTGCTCGAGCGCGCCCACGGGACGCCGCAGGACCCCGAGGGCGAGGGCGAGCTCGCGGTGCAGGAGCAGCGCCAGGTGCTGCACGTCGTGCCGCCGGACCGCATCATCATCGGCACGCTGCTCTCGCTGGACTTCGTCGCCACGGTGCTCGCCGCGCTGGGATCGATCGGCTTCGCCCTCTTCACCGAGACCGGCTGGGCCCTGCTGGCCATCCTCATCCCGGCCCTGTGGGGCATCGGCCAGATGATCACCAACCGGATCTTCGCCCAGTGGGACTTCACCCTGTCCCGCGGTCCTCGCGGCCTGCGGATCGAGCGCGGCCTGCTGAGCCGCAGCTCGCAGACGATCCCCTACGACCGCGTGCAGGGCATCGCCGTCGTGGAGCCGATCGTCTGGCGCCGCTACCGCTGGTCGCGCCTCGACGTGGACGTCGCCGGCTACGGCGCCGTCTCGGACGACAGCGGGGGCGTCTCCTCCACGACCCTGCTCCCGATCGCCGACCTCGACCTCGCCCAGCGGATCGTCGACGAGCTGATCCCCGATCCCGATCGGGGCACCGGCGCCCGCGTGCGTCCCACGAGCCGCTCGCGGCTCTTCGCGCCGGTCGGCTGGAGGTACCGCTGGCTGGAGTCCACCGCGCACACGGTGACCACGGCGACGGGCTGGATCACGCGCAGCCGCTCGATCGTGCCGCACCACAAGGTGCAGTCGGTCGAGTTCTCGCAGGGGCCGCTGCAGCGCCGCCTGGGCGTCGCCTCGGTGCACGTGCACACGCCCGACGGGCCGGTCTCGGCCCAGGCAGCGCACCTCGACGCGGAGGTCGCCCGCCGGGTGTCGTTCGACGAGGTCGAGCTGGCGCGCGAGGCGCGCCGGGTCAGCCGCCGCTGATCGCGTCCTCGGCCGCCGCGTCCATGGCGCCCGACATCTCACGCGAGTCGAGCCAGCCCTCGGGCAGCACGACCTTGCGCGGGGAGCCCTGGCGGCCGCGCGGCACGCCCAGCTCGCTCACCGGGAACGGGACATCGGGGTCGAGGTCGCTGAGCAGCTCGTCCAGCGCCCGGTAGGAGCTGACGTGCCCGAGCCGGTCCCGCACGCTGGAGCCGGCGGGGAAGCCCTTGAGGTACCACGCGACGTGCTTCCGGAACTCCACGCAGCCGCGTTCCTCGCCCAGCCACTCCCCCAGCAGCTCGGCGTGGCGGCGCATGACGGCCATGACCTCGCCGAGGTTCGGCAGGGTGGCGACGGTGCGGCCGTCGAAGGCGGCCGCGAGGTCGCGGAAGAGCCACGGCCGCCCGAGGCAGCCGCGGCCGACGACGACGCCGTCGCAGCCGGTCTGCTCGACCATCGCGAGCGCGTCGGAGGCCTCCCAGATGTCGCCGTTGCCGAGCACCGGGATGTCGACCGCGGCCTTGAGCTCGCCGATCGAGTCCCAGTCGGCGCGCCCGCTGTAGTGCTGCGCGGCGGTGCGGCCGTGCAGCGCGATCGCGGCACAGCCGGTGTCCTGGGCGATGCGGCCGGCGTCGAGGTAGGTCAGGTGGTCCTCGTCGATGCCCCTGCGCGTCTTCATCGTGACCGGCACGCCGTACGGCTCCGCGGCGCTCACGGCCGCGGTGAGGATCTGGCCCAGCAGCGTGGCCTTCCACGGCAGCGCCGAGCCGCCGCCCTTGCGGGTCACCTTGGGCACGGGGCAACCGAAGTTGAGGTCGACGTGGTCGACTCCGTGGTCGGCGCACAGGATCTCCACGGCGCGGCCCACGGTGTCGGGATCGATGCCGTACAGCTGCACCGAGCGGACCTGCTCGCCCTCGGCGAACGTCAGCATCGACAGGCTCGTGGCGTCGCCCTCGACGAGGCCGCGGGTGGTGATCATCTCGCACACGTAGAGCCCGGCGCCCTGCTCGGCGCACAGGCGCCGGAACGCCACGTTCGTGACGCCGGCCATCGGGGCGAGGACGACCGGCACGTCGACGTGGACGCGCCCGAGGTCGAGGCCCCGCGTCAGGGTCGCCATCGGACCGCCGTGGTGACGCCGCCGGGCTGGAAGTCGACCGACTCGACCGCCGTGCCCCGCGGGACGAAGTAGAGCAGGCAGCCCTTGGCCGTCTGACCGGCCGCGAAGGAGGCACCGACCTTGGGCGCGCGGCACGCGGTGAGCCCGGCCGGCGTGGCCGTCGGCGGCACGAGGACGTCGCCCGCGAGGTGCAGCCACCACGGCACGCCCTCGGGGAACTCCGCCGCGGCCGGACCGCGGTTCCCCATCACGACGCGCACGTAGTACGGCTGCATGCCCTCGGGCACCGTGAACAGCGACAGGTCGCGGCGCGGCGCCTTGTCGATCCGGGCGACGCCGAGCGTCATCGCAGTGCCGGCCTCGTCGTCAGCCGACGGGTAGGCCACGGCCAGCGACTCGCCGACGTTCCTCTCGGTGCCCGGGTCGGACAGGGTCAGACCCGCCGGCACCTCGAAGCCCGGCTCCGGCGCCGCCGACTCCTGGGCGTCACCGCCCGAGCAAGCGGCCAGCGCGAGCAGCAGCAGCGCTGCGGCGAGGGCGCGCACGCTCAGCAACCGATGAGGCGCGACGCGAGGTACCCACTGACCTGGCTCAGGCCGATGCGCTCCTGCGACATCGAGTCGCGCTCCCGGATCGTGACCGCGTCGTCCTCGAGGGTGTCGAAGTCGACCGTGATGCAGAACGGCGTGCCGATCTCGTCCTGGCGGCGGTAGCGCTTGCCGATCGCCTGGGCGTCGTCGAAGTCGACGTTCCAGTTCTGGCGCAGCTCGGCGGCGAGGTCGCGCGCCTTGGGCGAGAGGGCCTCGTTCCGCGAGAGCGGCAGGACCGCGGCCTTGACCGGCGAGAGCCGCGGATCCAGGCGCAGCACGGTGCGCTTGTCGACGCCGCCCTTGGCGTTGGGCGCCTCGTCCTCGGTGTAGGCGTCCACGAGGAACGCCATCAGCGAGCGGTTCACGCCGGCTGCCGGCTCGATGACGTACGGGGTCCAGCGCTCGTTGTTGGCCTGGTCGAAGTACGACAGGTCACGGCCCGAGTGCTCGGCGTGGGTCGACAGGTCGAAGTCGGTGCGGTTCGCGACGCCCTCGAGCTCACCGAACTCCGAGCCCGCGAAGCCGAAGCGGTACTCGATGTCCACGGTGCGCTTGGAGTAGTGCGAGAGCTTCTCGGCCGGGTGCTCGAACAGGCGCAGGTTGTCGGGGTTGACGCCGAGGTCGGTGTACCACTTGAGGCGCGTGTCGATCCAGTACTGGTGCCACTCCTCGTCCTCGCCGGGCTTGACGAAGAACTCCATCTCCATCTGCTCGAACTCGCGGGTGCGGAAGATGAAGTTGCCCGGCGTGATCTCGTTGCGGAAGCTCTTGCCGATCTGGCCGATGCCGAACGGGGGCTTCTGGCGGGACGAGCCCATGACCTGCGCGAAGTTCACGAAGATCCCCTGGGCGGTCTCGGGGCGCAGGTAGTGCAGGCCCTCCTCGGACTCGACCGGGCCGAGGAACGTCTTGAGCAGGCCGTTGAACATGCGCGGCTCGGTCCACTGGCCGCGGGTGCCGCAGTTCGCGCAGACCAGCGTGGACATCTCGACCGCGTCGGGGTCGTCGAGGCCGTGCTTCTCGGCGTACGCCTCCTGGAGGTGGTCCTGGCGGTAGCGCTTGTGGCACTGCAGGCACTCGACCAGCGGGTCGACGAAGGCGGCGAGGTGGCCCGAGGCCTGCCAGACCGGCGTGGGCAGGATCACCGAGGAGTCGAGGCCGACGACATCGTCGCGGCCCTGCACCATCGAACGCCACCACTGGCGCTTGACGTTCTCCTTGAGCTCGACGCCGAGCGGCCCGTAGTCCCAGGCGGAGCGGGTGCCGCCGTAGATCTCGCCGCACTGGTAGACGAAGCCGCGGCGCTTGCAGAGGCTGATGACGGTGTCGATGACTGAGGCCATGGAGGAAATCCTGTCCGGCTGGATGTCGGCGGGCCGTTGCGCGTCGTCGTGACAACGCGCGCCCGAGGTCAGCGATCCACGATACCCCCGGCCTCACGGCGGTCCGCGATCAGTTCCCCCGAATGCCTTGACGGGCTTTAGTTAGTTTGGTTTATTAACTCTGTGACCTCGACCACAGTGACCCGCCGTGCGGTGGGCAAGGTGCGCCCGGCCGACACCCGTCGGCACCACCGCACCCTGCTGCTGCAGCACCTCATGGACCACGGACCGACGACCCGCGCCGACCTCGCTCGCGAGACCGGCCTCACCCGCGTGACGGTGTCGGACCTGGTCGCCGAGATGCTCCAGGAGTCGCTGGTCGACGACATCGGCGCCCGCCCCGGCACCCACCTGGGCAAGCCCGCGACGCTCGTGGCGATCTCGAAGGACGCGCCGGTCATCGTCGCGGTCGACCTGTCCGACGACTCCGGCTTCGACGGCGCCGTCGTCGACCTGCACGGTCAGGTCCTCCTGCGCGAGCAGGCCCCGTTCACCCGGGGCGCCGACGCCGTGGACGACCTGTCCACGCTCGTCGCCCGCCTCGTCGAGAGAGCCCCCCGCCGCGTGCTCGGCATCGGGGTCGGCACGCCGGGCATCATCGACGACGCGGGCGTCGTCCTGCAGGCGCCGAACCTGGCCTGGGACGACGTCCCCCTCGCCGCCACCCTGGCCGAGCGCCACGAGCTGCCGGTGTGTGTCGGCAACGACGCCAACATCGCGGCGGTCGCCGAGGGCGCCTTCGGCGACGGCGACGACGCCGGCCTGCTGATGGTCACGATCGGCCAGGGCGTCGGCGGTGGCATCCTCGTCGACGGCCACCCGGTGGCCGGTCCCCTGCGCTCGGCCGGCGAGATCGGCCACATCGTCGTCGATCCCGACGGCGCCGCCTGCGCCTGCGGGAACCGCGGCTGCCTCGAGACCCTGCTCAGCGCGCCGGCCCTGCGGGCCGCCGGGTCCGACGAGGCCCGCCGCCACGTCGGCGACCTGCTCGGATCGGTCCTGACGCCGATCGTGACCACCCTCGGCATCGCCGACGTCGTCCTGCACGGACCGACCGACCTGCTCGACGGCCCGGTGCTGGAGGCAGCACGCGCCGCGGTCGCCCGCCAGAGTCTCCCCTTCGTCGCCCAGCGCATCAGGATCCGCCTGGTCGCCCACGACGAGCTCGTCCTGACCGGGGCGGCGGCGCTGGTGCGCCATCGCGAGCTGGGAGTCGTGTGAGGTGCGCCGCGCCGAACACTCCACCACCACACATCATGCAGGAGAGGCACATCATGAAGCTCCGTAAGTTCGTGGCGAGCGCGGCCGTGGCCGGGATCGCCCTGAGCGCCCTGGCCGCGTGCGGGGGCGACGACGACTCGTCGTCCGACGCCGGGTCCGACACCATCACCCTGTGGCTCGCGGGCAAGGAGGACACCCCGACCGAGGCCAGCGACTGGCTGACCAAGGAGTTCGCCGCCCAGAACGACGGCAAGACCCTCAAGATCGAGCGCATCGACTGGGGCGAGCTGCTGACCCGCCTGAACACCTCCCTGCCGAGCGACGAGTCGCCCGACGTCGTGGAGATCGGCAACACCCAGGCCGCCTCGTTCACGAGCATCGGCGCCTTCTCCGACCTGACCGACAAGGCCGACGAGCTGGGTGCCATGGGCCCGGAGTCGTTCGTCGAGGCCGGCACGTGGGAGGACAAGCTCTACGCGGTGCCGTACTACTGGGGCTCGCGCTACGTCTTCTACAGCAAGAAGGCCCTCAAGGACGCCGGCCTGGAGCCCCCGAAGACGCTCGAGGACTTCAGCGCCGCGGCGACGCAGCTGAAGGCCGACGGCGGCGACAAGTACAGCGGCTTCTGGCTGCCCGGCCAGGACTGGCGCAACGGCATCAGCTGGATCTTCGCGAACGGTGGCGACATCGCCGTCCAGGAGGGCGACGCGTGGGTGGGCAAGCTGTCGAGCCCCGAATCGATCCAGGGCCTCGAGCAGTGGCAGCAGTTGGCCGAGAAGGCCACCACCGCCCCGAAGGACGGCAAGGACGAGGAGGCGTGGACCCCGTTCAACAACGGCGAGGCCGCGATGTTCATGGCGCCGAGCTGGGCCCGCTGGTCGGTCGCCGAGGACAAGGCCGAGGATCTCGGCGGCTTCGCGCTGCCGGGTGTCGACGGCGAGGCCGCCCCGGTCTTCGCTGGCGGCTCGAACCTCGCCGTGTCGGCCAAGTCGAAGAACCAGGACCTGGCCTTCGAGGTGCTCAAGCTGATCTACAGCGACGACTACCAACAGCTGCTCGCCAAGAACGGCCTCGGCCCGGCGAACGACGAGTTCACGTCGCTCATGGGCGACGACGAGTTCGCCACGGCGGCCATCACCGCGGCCGGCAACTCCAAGCTCACCCCGACCTCGCCGAACTGGGCGGCGGTCGAGACGTCGAGCGTCATGGAGGAGTTCTTCGGTGCCATCGCCAACGGCGAGGACGTCGCCACGGTCGCGAAGGCCACCGACGCCAAGCTCGAGGCCGAGCTCAACAAGTGACACGCTCGCGGTGAGGAGTCCGGTGGGGCCCGGTCGTGAGGCCGGGCCCCGCCGCCTGCCGGGAGCACACTGCCCAGGGAAGGAGGAACGATGAGCACGCAGACGGCCGCCCGCAGGTTCGGGCCCTACGCCCTGCTGACGCCGGCGGTGGTGATCCTGGGGATCGCCATGGGCTATCCCCTGGTGCGCCAGGTCGTGATGTCGTTCCAGGAGTACGGCCGGGCCCAGCAGTTCGGCCAGGCGGCACCCTTCGTCGGCCTGGAGAACTACACGCAGCTGTTCACCGATCCCCAGATGTGGGCGGTCGTCGGCCGGTCGCTCGCGTTCTGCGCCGTCAACGTGGTCGTGACGATGGTCATCGGGATCTCGCTGGCAGTGCTGCTGAAGCACGTGTCGCGCGGGCCCCGGCTGACCCTGCAGATCGCGATGCTGCTCGCGTGGGCCATGCCGGTGATCGCCGCGATGACCTCGTGGCAGTGGCTCTTCGACACCCGCTACGGCGTCATCAACTGGACGCTCGTCCGCCTCGGGTTCGAGTCCTTCGACGGCCACAACTGGCTGACGAACCCCTGGTCCTTCTACTTCGTGGCCACCGTGATCGTCGTGTGGATGAGCGTGCCGTTCGTCATGTTCACGATCTACGCGGCGCTGACCCAGGTGTCCGAGGAGGCGCTCGAGGCCGGCGAGCTCGACGGTGCGAACGCCTGGCAGCGGTTCCGGCACATCGTCTACCCGACGATCCGCCCCGTCCTGACGATCACGCTGCTGCTTCAGGTCGTGTGGGACCTGCGGGTCTTCGCCCAGATCTACTACCTGCAGGGCGTCGGCGGCACCCCGAGCAAGACGCACCTGCTCGGCACGTACATCTACACGCTCGGCATCGGCCAGAGCGACTACGGCATGGCCTCCGCGCTGGCGATGTTCGTGCTCGTGCTGACGCTCGTCCTCACCGCGGGTTACGTCCGCGCACTGCTGAAGGAGTCGCGATGACGCGCACGACGACCCGCCGCCTGTGGGGTGCCCTGGCCGTCGTGGTCGCGGTCCTGTGGGTGTTCCCGGTCTACTGGATCCTCAACAGCGCGTTCCAGCCCGCCGACCGGCTGCGCTCCCCCGAGCCGGCCTGGTTCCCCCGCGACCTCACGGGCTCGGGCTTCGCGAGGGTCTTCGACGACGCCTTCGTCGACTCGTTCCAGCTCAGCATCACCGTGACGATGATCGCCGTGATCTGCGCCGGGCTGTGCGCCTTCCTGGGGGCCGTGGCGATCTCGCGCTTCCGCTTCCGCGGGCGCGCCCAGTTCGTCCTCGTTGTCCTGGCGATCCAGATGATCCCGCCGGAGGC
Source organism: Aeromicrobium sp. JP4 (assembly GCF_054957925.1). Taxonomy (NCBI): domain Bacteria; kingdom Bacillati; phylum Actinomycetota; class Actinomycetes; order Propionibacteriales; family Nocardioidaceae; genus Aeromicrobium; species Aeromicrobium sp. JP4. The sequence continues at coordinate 252,843 of NZ_CM143290.1, read as the reverse complement.
CCTCTTCATCAGCCAGTACAAGATGCTCGGCGACGCCGGCCTCTACAACACGATCGGCGGCCTGGGTCTGCTCTACATCGCGATGATCCTGCCCTTCACCATCTGGATGCTGCGCGGCTTCGCCGACGGGGTCCCGATCGACCTAGAGGAGGCCGCGATGGTCGACGGCTGCAGCCGCACCCGCGCCTTCTTCACGATCACGTTCCCCCTGCTGGCACCGGGGCTGGTGGCGGCCAGCGTCTACGGGTTCCTGCAGGCCTGGAACGAGTTCACCCTCGCGGTCGTCGTCATGGACCCGTCGAACCGCACGCTGCCGCTGTGGCTGCGCGGCCTGTCCGACGTGTCCAACGAGGCGATCGACTGGCCCGGCGTCATGGCCGGCGCGACGATGGTGGCCGTTCCGGTGATCGTGTTCTTCATGATCGTCCAGGGCCGGATGACCTCCGGCCTCGTCTCGGGGGCGGTGAAGGGATGACCGACGACTCGGTGCGCGCCGACGCGCACGGCGTGATGCTGGCCGCGTTCCACGGCCCGCGGGTTCCCTCGTGGCTCGCTCAGGCGTTCGCCGACGGGCTGGCCGGGATCTGCCTCTACGGCGACAACCTGCCCGCGGACGGCGACGTCCGCCACGTCGCGCGGGCGGTCGCGGCGCTGGACCCCACCCGGATCCTCGCCCTCGACGAGGAGGGCGGCGACGTGACCCGCCTCCACATGGCGACGGGCAGCCCCCATCCGGGCAACGCCGCGCTCGGCGTCGTCGACGACGTCGCGCTGACCCGCACGATCGCGGCCGGCATCGGTGCCGAGCTGCGTGAGGCCGGCGTGTGGCTGGACCTGGCGCCGTGCGCCGACGCGAACAGCAACGCCGCCAATCCCGTCATCGGCACCCGCAGCTTCGGCGCCGACCCGGCGCTCGTGGCGCGCCACGTCGCCGCCTTCGTCGAAGGTCTGGCCTCCTCAGGAGTCGCCGCGAGCGTGAAGCACTTCCCCGGGCACGGCGACACGAGCGCCGACTCGCACCTCGAGCTCCCGCGCGTCGACGCCTCCGCCGCAGTCCTGCGCGAGCGCGAGCTGGTGCCGTTCCGGGCCGCGATCGAGGCTCGGGCGGCGTCGATCATGACGTCCCACGTGGTCCTCGCCGCCTTCGATCCCGACCGTCCGGCCACGTTGAGCCCGGCCGTCCTGACCGGACTGCTGCGCGACGAGCTCGGCTACGACGGCGTGATCGTCAGCGACGCGCTCGACATGGCCGGCGCCAGCGGCACCCTCGGCCTCGGTGGCGCGGCGGTCGCGTCGCTCGCCGCCGGTGCCGACCTGCTGTGCCTCGGCCCGGAGTCCTCGAGCGAGCCCGGTGCGCTCACCGAGGCCGTGGAAGCGGTCGTCGCGGCGGTCGAGGCCTTCACCCTGGAGCGCAGCCGGCTCAGGGACGCAGCGGCGCGGGTCGAGCGGCTGCGCGCCGACTGGTCGGGTCGCCCTGCGCCCGAGCCGGGAACGATCGAGACCGCCCGGACCGCCTCCGAGAAGGTCGCCGCGGAGGTGGTGGCCCGGCTCCGCATCACCCCGCTGACGGGCCGCGCCACCGTCGTGCGCATCGACACCGGCACCAACCCCGCCGTGGGCTGGACCGACTGGGGCCGCCTGGACGTGGACGCCGACGTCGTCGACCTGACCGCTCGCGACCTGGAGGGCGTCGGGCCGTTCGGGGGCGAGGTCCTCGTGGTCGCACGCCGGGCCGCCGCCCATCCCGAGGTCCGCGCCTGGATCATCGACCAGCTGGACGCCAATCCGCAGGCGCGGCTCGTCGAGCTGGCATGGCCCGATCCGAGGTTGGCGGACCGCTCCGACGTCCTGTGCACGATGGGCTCGTCGGCCGCCCTGCTGACCGCGCTCTCGCGCGCGCTGAGGGGTGACGCGTCATGACCACCCCGATCCTCGTGGGCCTCGACATCGGCGGCACCTCCGTCAAGGCGATGGCCGTGTCGCCCACCGATCCCACCGGTCCCGCGCTGGCCGAGCTGCGCCGCCGTACCGAGCTCGGCGCCGATGGCATCCGCGACGGCATCACCGCGGCCGTCCACGACCTCGCCGCCGCCGTCGGCCCCGACTCCGACGTCGTCGGCATCGGCGTGGGCATCCCCGGGTTCGTCTCGAAGGGCACCGCGTCGCATGCGGTCAACCTCGGACTCGGCGCCGAGCCCCTCGACCTGCTGCCGACGCTGAGGGCGCTCACGCCCGGGCCGGTGGGCGTGGAGAACGACGTCAAGACCGCCGCGCTCGGCGCCCGCGGCTGGCTCGCGCAGCACGATCCGGGCGTCGACGACTACGCCCTGCTGAACATCGGCACGGGCCTGGCCGCGGGGATGGTGCTCGGCGGTCGGCTGCGCGCCGGGGCGACCGGTTCGGCCGGCGAGATCGGCCACCTCGTCTTCGACCGCAGCGGCCCGGTGTGCCCGTGCGGGCAGACCGGCTGCCTCGAGCTGTACGCCTCCGGCAGCGGCCTGCGGCGGCGCTGGTCGGGCACCGCACGCCAGCTGTTCGCCGCGGCCGAGGCCGGGGACGAGGCGGCGGCCCGGACCGCGGACGACCTCACGGCCGGGATCGCGCACGCGATCACGCTCCTGGCCTACGGCCCCGATGTCGCGCTGATCCTCGTGACCGGTGGCGTCGTCTCCCGCAACCCCGCACTGCGTGCCGCGGTCACCGCCCGCCTGCACCACGACGACCGCGCCCTCGTGGGCCGCGCCGTCCCGGTCGCCGACCGGGTGCGCTGGCTGCCCGATCACGTCGCGGTCGGCACCCGCGGTGCCGCGCTGCTGGTCACCGAAGGAGTGATGGGCTGATGGAGGTCGTCGTCACCACGAGCCCGGGCGAGGTCGCCGCGGACGCGATCGCCGGGCACCTGCGCCCGGGTGCGGTCCTCGGCCTGGCCACCGGCTCCTCCCCACTCCCGGTCTACACGTCGCTGCTGCGCCGGCGCGACACCGGTGAGCTCTCGTTCGACGGCGTGCGCGCCTTCACGCTCGACGAGTACCTGGGCCTGCCCCGCTCCCACCCGCAGAGCTACCACTCGGTGATCCGGCGCGACTTCACCGACGGGGCGGGCATCGAGGTCGACGGCCCCGACGGCGAGGCGACGGACGTCCCCGCCGAGGCGGCCCGCTACGAGGCGGCCATCGCCGCCGCAGGGGGCATCGACGTGCAGCTTCTCGGGATCGGCACGGACGGCCACATCGGATTCAACGAGCCCGGCTCCTCCCTGGCCTCGCGCACCCGCACCAAGACGCTGACCCCGCGGACCCGCGAGGACAACGCCCGCTTCTTCGGCTCGGTCGACGAGGTGCCGATCCACGTGCTGACGCAGGGCCTGGGAACGATCCTCGAGGCACGTCACGTCGTGCTGGTCGCCACCGGACCGGCCAAGGCGGCCGCGGTGGCCGCTGCGGTCGAGGGGCCCGTGAGCGCGTTCTGCCCCGCCTCGGTGCTCCAGCTGCACCCGCACGTGACGTGCGTCGTGGATCCGGACGCCGCCGCGGACCTGAAGTTGATCGACTACTACCGCTTCACCGTGGCCCACAAGCCGGACGGGCAGCCGTGGTGACCGTGACCCCAGCGCCCATGAACCCAGTTGAAGGAGCAGCATCGTGGCATCGGTGACTTTCGAGAAGGCGACCCGGATCTTCGACGGGCAGGAGCGTCCGGCCGTGGACGCGATCGATCTCGCCATCGAGGACGGCGAGTTCCTCGTGCTGGTCGGTCCGTCCGGCTGCGGCAAGTCCACGACGCTGCGGATGCTGGCGGGCCTGGAGGACGTGGACGCCGGCCGTGTCCTCATCGGGGACCGCGACGTGACCCACCTGGCCTCCAAGGACCGGGACATCGCGATGGTGTTCCAGAACTACGCGCTCTACCCGCACATGACGGTGGCCGAGAACATGGGCTTCGCGCTCAAGATCGCGCGCGTCCCCAAGGCCGAGATCCGCACGCGGGTGGAGGAGGCCGCGGCCATCCTCGACCTGACGCCCTACCTCGATCGCAAGCCGAAGGCCCTGTCCGGCGGGCAGCGCCAGCGCGTCGCGATGGGCCGGGCGATCGTCCGATCGCCGCAGGTGTTCCTCATGGACGAGCCGCTGTCGAACCTCGACGCGAAGCTGCGCGTGCAGACCCGCACCCAGATCGCGGCGCTCCAGCGCCGGCTCGGGACCACCACCGTCTACGTGACCCACGACCAGGTCGAGGCGATGACCATGGGCGATCGTGTCGCGGTCATGGACGCCGGGGTCCTCCAGCAGGTGGCCACCCCTCGGGAGATCTACGACCGTCCCGCGAACGTCTTCGTCGCCGGGTTCCTCGGCTCCCCCGCGATGAACCTGCTGGACCTGCCCGTCGTCGACGGGGGCGCGAGGCTCGGCGACGCCGTGGTCCCGATCGAGCGATCCGTGCTCGACCTGGTCGGTGCCACCGTCACGGTCGGCGTGCGGCCGGAGAACCTCGGCATCTCCGAGCAGGGGCTGCCGATCACCGTCTCCGTCGTCGAGGAGACTGGCGCCGACGCCTACCTGTACGGGCACACCGAGAACCTCACGGAGAACCTCGTCGCCCGCACCGACTGGCGCCGTCCGCCCGAGAAGGGCAGCCACATCCGCCTCGCGCCCCTGGATCTCGCGGACGTCCACGTCTTCGACCCGGCCACCGGCCACCGCCTCTGATTTGACAATCGTTCTCAACCCTCTTGAGAATGGTTGTCATGAAGCTGCTTGCCGGTGCCGCGTGCACCGCCCTCCTCGCCGCAACCCTCGTCGCCTGCGCGGGAGGCGGTGACGACGACGGACGCACCGAGGTCGTCACGTCGTTCTATCCCGCGCAGTTCCTCGCCGAGCGGATCGGCGGCGACGACGTCTCGGTCACCACGCTCACGTCCCCCGGCGCGGAGGCCCACGACCTCGAGCTCACGGCCAAGCAGGTCATGAAGGTCAACGAGGCCGACGTCGTGGTGTACCTGTCGAACTTCCAGGAGGCCGTCGACCACGCGGTCGAGGACGCCGACCGCGACGGTGCCTCCACCGTCGACCTGGCCGAGGGCGTGGCGCCGATCGAGGGCGAGGAAGAAGGTCACGAGGAGGAGGGCCACGACCACGAGGGTCATGACCACGACCACGGCGGCGTCGACCCGCACGTGTGGCTGAACCCGGCCAACATGGTGACCGCCGCCGCAGGCGTGAGGGACGCGCTCGTCGAGGCGGATCCCGACAACGCGGCCACGTACGAGGCGAACGCCGACGAGCTGATCGCCGAGCTCGAGCAGCTCGACGCCGACTTCACGAGCGGTCTGGCCTCGTGCGAGCAGACGGAGTTCGTCACGTCGCACGCGGCCTTCGGGCACCTCGCCGCGGCCTACGGCCTGACGCAGATCGCGATCAGCGGCATCGACCCCCAGTCCGAGCCGACCACCGCGGCGCTGGCCGAGATCACCGAGGAGGTCAAGGACCACGGCATCACCACCGTGTTCACCGAACGCCTCGCGTCCTCCGCCCTGGCCGAGACGGTCGCCCGCGAGACCGGGGCCGACACCGCGGTGCTCGACCCGATCGAGGGCCTGTCGGACGAGACGAGCGACGAGGACTACGTTTCCCTCATGCGACAGAACCTCGACGCACTGACGAAGGCGAACGGCTGCTCGTGACGTCCCCCTCCGTCCCTCCCGTCATCGACGCCAGCGGCGTCACGGTCGACCTCGGCGGCACCCAGGTGCTGCGCGGGGTCGACCTGCGGGTGATGCCGGGTGAGTTCGTGACGATCCTGGGTGCCAACGGATCGGGAAAGTCCACGCTCGTGCGCGCCCTCGTCGGACTGCTGCCGCACCGTGGCTCGATCGAGCTCTTCGGCACCCCGCTCGGGCGCTTCACCGACCACCAGCGGATTGGGTACATGTCGCAGCGCCCGGAGGTGTTCTCCGGCGTCCCCGCCACGGTGAGCGAGGTCGTGGTGAGCGGTGCCCTGTCGCGCCGCCCGCGCTTCGGCTGGCCGTCGCGCGCCGACCGCGCCGCGGCCGCCGAGCTGATCGAGCGTGTCGGTCTCGCCCACCTCGCGAAACGGCCGATCACGCACTTGTCCGGCGGCCAGCAGCAGCGCGCCCACATCGCGCGGGCGCTCGTGGCCGACCCCGATCTCGTCGTCATGGACGAGCCGATGGCGGGCATCGACGCGCACAGCGCCGAGGTCTTCGCTGGCCTGCTGGGCGAGCTCGACGAGCGCGGCACCGCGATCGTCATGGTGGCGCACGAGCTGGGCCCGATGGCGCCGCTGGTGGACCGCGCGGTCCACCTCGACCGCGGGCTGGTGGAGTACGAGGGACCCGCGGTCGGGCCCGGGACCCACGACCACGCGCACGACCACGCGCACAGCAGCGAGCCGTCCGTGACACGGCCCGTGCCCGCCGAGGGCCCTCTTCCTGGAGGCACGTCATGAGCGTCCTGTCGTACGCGTTCATGCAGTACGCCCTCGTCGCCGCGGTCATCACGGGCCTGTCGGCACCGGCCGTCGGCACGTTCGTCGTGCAGCGCCGGCTGGCCCTGCTCGGCGACGGGCTGGGCCACGTCGCGCTCACCGGTGTCGCGCTCGGCCTGCTGACGGGCGTCGCCCCGCTGGCCACCGCGGTGGTCGTCGCAGTGGGCGGCGCCATCCTGCTCGAGGTCCTGCGCAGCATCGGACGCACGAGCGGCGACCTCGCCCTGGCGATGCTGTTCTACGGCGGCCTCGCCGGCGGTGTCCTGCTGACGAACCTCGCGGGCGAGTCCGCAGCCGTGCTGAACCAGTACCTGTTCGGCTCGATCATCACGATGAGCCGGGCCGATCTCGCGGTCGTGACGGTGCTGGGCCTCGTCGTGATCGCGACCACTGTCGCCCTGCGGCCGCAGCTGTTCGCCCTGTGCCAGGACGAGTCGCAGGCGCGCGTCATGGGCATCCCCGTGCGGCTGTACGGGATGCTCATCGCGGTGCTCGCGGCGGTGACGATCACGGTCGCGATGCGCACGGTCGGCCTGCTGCTGGTCTCGGCACTCATGGTGGTGCCGGTGGCCGCGGCCCAGCAGCTGACGCGCAGCTTCCGCTCCACCCACTTGGCGGCCATGGGGATCGGCCTGTTCTCGGCCGTCTCCGGGCTGCTCGTGAGCGTCCAGATCGACACCCAGCCGGGGCCCACGATCGTGGTGATCGCCCTCGGCGTGTTCATCGTGGCGGCGCTGGCCCACGGCCTGACGCACGTCCGTTCCCGACAGGAGGCACCTCATGGTCGAGGCACCGCGTAACACCCGCCAGCGGCGCGCCGTCGCCGACCTCATGGAGGACCTCGACGGCTTCCGCTCGGCCCAGCAGATCCACGCCCTGTTGGAGGATCGCGGCGACAACGTCGGCCTGTCCACCGTCTACCGCACCCTGCAGGCACTCGCCGAGGCCGACGAGGTCGACGCCCTGCGCTCCGACGACGGCGAGACGCTCTACCGCCGCTGCAGCCGCGGGCACCACCACCACCTCGTGTGCCGCGCGTGCGGGCGCACGGTGGAGGTGGAGGGCCCGACGGTCGAGAAGTGGGCCGACCGCGTGGCTGAGGAGAACGGCTTCGCCGACATCTCACACACGCTGGAGATCTTCGGCACCTGCGGATCATGCAGGTCCTGAGCCGCACCGACTGGCTTCCCCTGGCGGAGGCCCACCGCGAGCGGGCTCGCAGGTACACCGGGCCTCACCTCGCGCGGCGCGCGAACAGCGAGAAGCACCCCGTCGCGGACTTCCTGTTCGAGTACTACAACCTCTCCCCCGGTGCCCTCGAGCGCTGGCACCCCGGGCTCGGCGTCGGACTGGCCGACGCGCCGGAGTACGCCGCGCTCGGGGCCTACGTCGAGGACGACGGCGTGGCCTCGGTGGACACCTCGCGACTGGCGAAGCGGCTCCCGGGGCTGCGCTGGACGCGTGACCTGCTCACCCGCACGGCCTCGCGCCCGGCGCGGACCGGGTGCTTCGGGCTGCACGAGTGGGCCATGGTCTACCGCGACGCCGACGACCGGCGCCATCCCGCTCCCCTGCGCCTGGGCGGCGCCGGCACCGACGAGGTGGTCGAGTCGCACAGGCTGACGTGCACCCACGTCGACGCGTTCCGGTTCTTCACCGACGAGGCGCGACCGCTCAACATCGAGGAGCTGGGTCGCGAGCACCAGCTCGAGTGGGAGCAGCCGGGCTGCCTCCACGCGACGATGGACCTGTACCGGATCGCCTTCCGGCTGCTGCCGTTCGTCGAGTCGACGATCGTCCTGGACACCTTCGAGCTGGCGCTGGCCGTGCGCGAGGTCGACATGATGGCCTCGCCGTACGACCTCAGCGACCTCGGCTACGAGCCCATCCGCATCGAGACGCCCGAGGGCAAGGCCGAGTACGTGCGCCGTCAGCGCGACTTCACCGACGCCGCCGCTCCCCTGCGGGCGCGCCTCCTCGCCTCGGTCGAGGACCTGCTCAGCACCCCGGTGGTCGAGTAGCACGCGAGCGCAGCGAGCGGCGTATCGAGACCACGCTGCGCCGGATATCGTCGACCCGTGACGACCCCCACCATCACCGCCCGGAGCGGCCCGGACCTCAGCGGCCGCGAGGTCTACGAGATCTGGCGCATCCGCGACGTGGTGTTCGCCGTGGAGCAGCAGTGCGACGAGCCCGATGTCGACGGCGTCGACCTGGCCGACGACTGCGTCCACCTCTGGATCGCCGACGACAACGGCATCGTGCAGTCGTACCTGCGCACCTACGTCGCCGGCGGCGTCCGGAAGGTCGGGCGCGTGGCCACGCTCAAGGAGGCCCGCGGACAGGGCCTGTCGGGAGCCCTCATCCGTGAGGTCCTCAGCCGCTGGGGCGACCAGGAGATCCGCATCGGCGCCCAGGCCTACCTCGAGAACTGGTACGGCACCTTCGGCTTCGTCACCTCCGGGCCCCACTACACGGAGGCCGGCATCGACCACATCCCGATGACCCGCCAGCCCTCCGCGCAGCCGAGCACCTGAACCCTCGGGTGCCTAGGCTGGGCGACCGGAGGTACTCCCATGAGCGGTGACGAAACCTACGGCAGCGTCCGCTACATCGTGCAGGACGTGCAGGCGTCCATCGACTTCTACGTGAACCGGCTCGGGTTCACGCTGCGCGCCCATCCGGCACCACCGTTCGCCGACGTGACCCGGGGCTCGCTGCGGGTCCTGCTGTCCGGCCCGGGCAGCTCGGGCGCTCGCGCCACACCCGCCGACCTCGACGTCCCGGGCCGCAACCGCATCCACGTGGTCGTCGACGACCTGGCCTCCGAGGTCGACCGGCTCCGTGCGGGTGGCGTCGAGCCGACCACGGACATCGTCAGCGGTCCGGGTGGGCAGCAGGTCCTCGTCGCGGACCCGGACGGCAACCTCGTCGAGCTCTTCCAACCGCGGTGAGCGCCGCACGAGCTCCCCGCGCCCTCGTCGTCGGCGAGGCACTGGTGGACGTCACCCGCAAGCCCGACGGCAGCGTCGCCGAGCACCCGGGCGGCTCGCCCCTCAACGTCGCGGTGACGATGGCGCGCCAGGGCATCGACACCACGCTGGCCGCGCAGGTGGGCGACGACCACTTCGGCTCCCTCGTCCGGGCCCACCTCGATCGCAGCGGCGTGAGGCTCGACGGCACCGGCTCGTCGGCGCCGACCGCGTCGGCCACCGCCACGCTCGACGCCGCTGGCGCGGCCACGTACGAGTTCGACCTGCACTGGGACCCCGAGTCGCTGCCCGACCCGGCGGACTTCGACCTGGTCCACGTCGGCTCGATCGGTGCGTGGATGGCTCCCGGCGCCGACGCCGTCGCCGACCTCGTGCGACGTGCGCACGCCGGTGGCCGGGCAGTCGGCTTCGACCCGAACGTGCGGCCCGCGCTCGCGCCGTCGGTGCCGGTGCTCCGCCAACGGGTCTTCGACCTGGCCCGGCTCAGCCGCTTCGTGAAGCTGAGCGACGAGGACGCGGAGGTGCTCGCTGACGGTCACGGCGACCCGCTGTCGGTGCTCCGGGAGCTTGCCACACACGGTCCCGTGCTGGCCGCCCTCACCCGAGGCGGTGAGTCGGCGGTGCTCCGCTCCGGTGACACGGAGGTCGAGGTGCAGGTCCCCGAGGTCGAGGTCGCCGACACCATCGGCGCGGGCGACACGTGGATGGGCACCCTGCTCACCGAGCTGCTGCGGCGCGGCTGGACCGATCGGACCTCGTTCACCGCCGAAGAGCTCCGCGAGCTCGGGCAGGCCGCCGTCGCCGCAGCCGCGATCACGGTCTCGCGCCCCGGCGCCGACCCGCCCTGGCGCGGCGAGCACCTCCCGCCGCCTGGATGATGTGCCGCTTCGGCCCATATCTGGGCTCAATCGCTACAAGATGCGACCCGGCGCGACTCGCGCGCGACCACGACCGTTGACATTCAGGTAACCACTGCGTTACCAATGAACCGTGGATTCGTTCACCGCTCTCGCCGACCCGGTGCGCCGGGCGTTGCTGCGCCGGCTCAGCCGGGGGCCGGCGCGCGTGGTGGACCTCGCGGCCGAGCACCCGATCAGTCGGCCAGCGGTGAGCAAGCACCTCAAGGTGCTCGTCGAGGCCGGTCTGGTCTCCGCGGAGGACCACGGGCGGGAGCGCCACTACGCCTTCGTCGACGAGGGTCTTGCCCCCGTGCGAGACCTCCTGCAGGAGCTCACCCCGCAGCCACGCTTCAGTGAATCCGTGCTCGACGGCCTGGATCTCGAGGTCCGACGCACCGTCAGGGACCACCGGGGCGCCCCGGCGCCCGCTTCCTCCGAGGAGACCGCATGACCCCCGACCCGACCGGACGCCGCGAGACCCGCCACGGCAGCGACGGCATCGTGCTCACCCGCACCTTCCGAGCCCCCGTCGAGGCCGTGTGGGCGGCGATCACCGAGAGCGACCGCCTCGCCCGGTGGATCGGCACGTGGAGCGGTGACCCCTCGTCCGGCTCGGTCGAGTTCCGCATGAACGCCGAGGGCGACGACGTCCAGGACGAGACCTTCACGATTCACCGCTGCGAGCCACCGCACCTGCTCGAGGTGTCCTCACCCGCCGGCGACACGGAGACCTTCGACCTTGTGCTGGAGCTGAGCGAGGACGCGGGCACGACCACCCTGACGTTCAGCCAGTCCATGACCGACCCGGAGCTGGCGGCCAACGTCGGCCCCGGCTGGGAGTACTACCTCGACCGCCTCGTCGCGGCGGAGACCGGCAGCGACGTCGCGGCGATCAGCTTCGACGACTACCACCCCGGGCAGTCCGACCACTACCGAGGACTTTTCGCCTGACAGACTCTCGGGGGTGCAGTCCAGACCCGACGGGAGCCGATCCACGATGCCACACCTCCTCCGCGTGACGACCGTGGTCATGACGTTGGTCCTGCTCGCCGGCTGCAGCGGAGCGAAGGACGACGAGCCCGCGGCGACTCCCAGCAGCGCCAGCGCGACACCGACGGCCACGACGCCCGCGCCGTCGCCCACCGCCACGACGCCTGCTCCCCCGCCGGCGTCGCGGGTCCGCGAGGTTCCCCCGGCGCAGTGGAACGCCATCGTCGAGGCCGGCATGGTGCGTCCGGAGTGCCCGATCCAGCGCCGTGAGCAGCTCAGCCGCGTCGACCTCAACTTCGTCGACTTCGAGGGCCGCACGCGCCGCGGTCACCTGATCGTCAACGCGGACGTTGCGCGGAGCATCCAGCGGATCTTCGACCGCCTCTTCGCCGAGGAGTTCCCCATCCGCAAGATGAAGGGCGTCGAGGCCTACGGCGGCGACGTAGCGAAGAGCCTCGCGGCGGACAACACCTCAGCCTTCAACTGCCGCCGCGCCGACCAGATCAACGCGCCGTTCAAGGACTCGCCCCACGCGAACGGTCGCGCCGTCGACATCAACCCGCTCGAGAACCCGTGGATGGACCTGCGCTGCGACTGCTGGACCCCCTCGGCGCGCCACGCCGAGCGCACCCCGGGGCCCGGCAAGATCTTGGAGAAGGGTCTCGTGTGGCGGCTGTTCGACCGCGAGGGCTGGATCTGGCAGAACATCGACGTGCCCGACTACATGCACTTCGACACGGGCTACCCGTCGCGTCCCTTCGGCGGCGCCTGACAGGGCGTGCGTCAGGATTGACCCGTGCTCGGACTCGAGATGGTCGTCCTGCTGGGAATCGCGATCGTGGCGTGCGGCGCGCTCGCGAGCCGCTACCCGATCGCCCCCGCCATCCTGCTGGTCGTCGCGGGCGTGCTCATCGGGTTCGCGCCGACCCTGCGCGCGGCGCACCTGCCACCCGAGGTCATCCTCTTGGTGTTCCTGCCCGCGCTGCTCTTCTGGGAGAGCCTGACGACGTCGCTGCGGGAGATCCGCAACAACCTGCGCGTCGTGGTCCTCACGAGCACCGTCCTGGTGGTGGCGACGGCCGGCGCCGTCGCCGCGACCGCCCACTACGTGCTCGGCATGTCGTGGGGCCCGGCGTGGGTGCTCGGCGCGGCACTCGCGCCCACCGACGCCACCGCGGTCGGCGTCCTGGCCCGCCACCTCCCCCGTCGCACGGTCACGACCCTGCGTGCCGAGAGCCTCATCAACGACGGCACCGCCCTGGTCATCTACGGGCTCGCGGTGGGCGTCACCGTGGGTGAGGAGGTCCTCACCGGGTGGCACGTCACGTGGCTCGTCGTGCTCTCGTACGGCGGCGGCCTCATCGCGGGTGCGCTGGTCGGGCTGCTCAGCTGGCAGATCCGCCGCCGGATGAACGACCCGATGCTCGAGGGCATCGCGATCTTCGTGACCCCCTTCGCCGCGTTCCTGGCCGCCGAGGCGATCGAGGCGTCCGGCGTGCTGGCCGTCGTCGCCTGCGGGCTCTTCCTGAGTCAGGTCGCCCCGCGCATCACCGGCGCGGCCACCCGACACCTCGTGGTCCCGTTCTGGTCGCTCTCCACCACGATGCTGAGCAGCGCCTTGTTCGTGCTGATCGGTCTCGAGGCGCAGTCCGCGTTCCGCGCCCTCTCCAGCACGACCATGGCGCGGGCACTGCTGGACACCCTGCTGGTGGCCGCCGTCGTGATCGGCGTGCGGTGGGTCTGGACCTACACGACGCCCTACCTGATCCGTGCCGTCGACCGGCGCCCGGTCCAGCGGGAGCGTCGCGTCAGTGCTCGCCAGCGCACCGTCACCGCGACGGCCGGCTTCCGCGGTGCGGTCTCGCTCGCTGCGATCCTCGCCGTGCCGCGCACGGTCGACTCGGGTGCGCCCTTCCCCGACCGCGACCTCATCGTGCTCATCGCCTGCGGCGTGATCATGCTGAGCCTGCTCCAGGCGCTGCTCCTGCCGGCGATCGTTCGGTTCGCCCGGCTGCCCAGCGACACCTCGGTCGACGAGGAGATCCAGCTCGCCGAGGTCCTCACCCTCGACGCCGCGATCGAGGCGATCGACGACACGGCCACCGAGCTCGGTGTCGGCGAGCTCGTGACGACGCGGGTCCGCCACGAGCTCGACAAGCAGCGACGGCTCGTGGAGGCGACCGGGGCCGACGGCGACCCGCTGGTGGAGCACCACGACCAGTACACGAGCCTCTCGCTCGCCCTCCTCGCCCGCCGGCGCGAGGCCCTCGTGCAGCTGCGCGACGAACGGCGCATCGACGACATCGTGCTGCGTCAGGTCCAGGCCAGGCTCGACATCGAGGAGATCCGCTTCTCGAGGCCCACGCTCCCCGAGTGACGGTGGCGTCCGCGGGCTATGGACTCCCCCTCGTCGGTGGGTCATCCTGACGAGATGGACCGGCCGCCGGACGCATCGGAAGCCCTCGCCCGTGCTCACGAGCACGCCCTGAGCTGGCTGGCGACCCTGCCCGACCGTCCCGTCCCGCCGGCCGCCTCGGTGGCCGACGTGATCGCGGCTCTCGGCGCCGACCTCCCCGAGGGACCGACCGATCCGGTCGAGGTCGTCGACCTGCTGGCCCGGGCGGCGGAGCCGGGACTGACCGCGATGCCCTCGGGCCGGTTCTTCGGCTTCGTGATCGGCGGCACCCACCCGGCGGCGATGGCAGCCGACTGGCTGACGTCCGCATGGGACCAGAACTCCGGGATGCGCACGGTCACCCCGGCGGCCACCGCTGCCGACGACATCGCCGAGGCGTGGGTCCTCGACCTCCTGGACCTGCCTGCGGACGGCGCGGTCGGCTTCGTGACCGGTGGCACCACGGCGAACTTCACGTGCCTGGCAGCGGGCCGCGACGCCGCGCTCACCCGCGCGGGCTGGGATGTCGGCACCCGCGGGCTGGCCGGCTCGCCGGGCGTGCGCGTGCTGGCCGGTGCCGAAGGACACGGCTCGGTGGATCTGGCGCTGCGGTACCTCGGCCTGGGTGCGCCCGAGCTCGTCCCGGTGGATGCCGAGGGACGACTCTTGGCCGAGGCGCTCGGAACGATGCTCGACGAGGGCGACGACGAGTGCCCGACGATGGTCGTGCTCCAGGCAGGCAACATCCACTCCGGCGCGTTCGACCCGTTCGACGACGCCATCACCGCGGCGCACGAGCACGGCGCGTGGGTGCACATCGACGGAGCGTTCGGACTCTTCGCTGGTGCCAGCCCGTCGTTCAGGCACCTCGTCCACGGCTACGAGGCCGCCGACTCCTGGGCGACCGACGCGCACAAGACCCTGAACGTGCCCTACGACTGCGGACTGGCGATCGTCCGCGACCCGGCCGCGTTGCGTGCGGCGATGTCGATGCACGGCGACTACCTCATCCAGGACGCTGCTGGCGACCCCTTCGAGAAGGTCCCCGAGCTGTCCCGCCGCGGTCGCGCGTTCACCGTGTGGGCCGTGCTGCGGTCGCTCGGACGCCGTGGCGTCGCCGAGCTGGTCGACCGGATGGCCGGGCACGCCCGCGCTTTCGCGGACGGCATCGCCGGCATCGAGTCCGCCGAGGTCCTCAACGACGTGGTGTTCACGCAGGTCTGCGCCGCCTTCGGCGACGACGACCGCACCCGCGACGTCGTCCGCCTGATGCTGGAGGACGGCACCGCCTGGACCACCGGCTCGGTGTGGCACGACCGGGCGGTGCTGCGCATTTCCGTCAGCAACTGGTCGACGACCGACGCCGACGTTGAGCGCACGCTCGACGCCCTCCGCTCCGCCGTGGCCGCGTCCTGAGCAGGATTACCTGCGCTTTGCGACGACGGCGTACAGCGTGACGGCGAAGACGAACGCTCCCTCCGCCGCGCTCTCCTCGAGTGCCTGCCTCCACGCGGCCTCCTCCCCCGCGGCCGCCGCACGACGAGCGGCGAGCTCCAGGACGATGGACACCGGTGGCTGGTCGAGGGCACGCGGGCGCAGCATGAACGTGTCGGTGGTGACGCGGGCGTCGACGAACCCGTGACGCCGGACGAGGTCGAGGAGCTGGGCGCCGGCAGCCGGCGACGGGACCCCCGCCCAGTCCTCGAGCCAGGCCGCGGCCAGGTACGGGTCCCCGGGCCAGGTCGCGATCGTGCGCCAGTCGGTATCGATCAGGCCGACCCGGCCGCCGGGACGCAGGACGCGAGCCATCTCGCCGACCGCCACGGCCGGGTCGGCGAGGTGCTGAAGCACACGCTCGCAACGCACTAGGTCGAGGGCGCCGTCCCCGGCCGGGAGCTCCTCGGCCGTCCCCTGCACGAACCGTGCAGGATTGCGCGCTGCCTCGCCGCGCCGCCGGGCCTCGGCCAGCATGGTCTCGCTCGGGTCGACTCCCGTGGCCGAGCCGGTGGGCGCGACGAGGACCGCAAGGCCCCGGACGTCCTCGCCGGTGCCGCAGCCCACGTCCAGGACGTGCATCCCCGGGAGCGGGTCCAGGTGCTCGATCAGCCAGGCGTGCAGCCGTTGGATCGGCGGCAGCTGCGCCTGGAGGTCGAGGGCCATCAGCGCGGCCGCCCGTCCCTCCTCGGAGGACGAGTCCACGTCGCGGAAGGTGAGTGCGTCATCGTTCATCGTCGGTCTCCTTGCGTGCGCTGATCAGCCAGACGGCCGACGCGAACTGAACCCCTCCGGGACCGGCGTGCGTCGCCAGGCTCTCGCGAAGCCGCTCGACCGCGGCGTCGCGCTCGTCCTCGGGCAGCTCATCGAGGAGCCACGCGAACAGCCCTCGCAGGAAGCCGAGGGCGTCGTCGACGTCGGCCCCGAACCACTCCTGCCCTTCCAGGCCGTCCACCTCCACGTGTGTCCACCCCGCCGCCTCGAGCACGTCGCGGATCCGCTCGGGCCTGGACAGCGAGAACATGCCGGGAGCGTCGAGGTCGGCGGTCGGTCCGGGAGGCCCGCCGAGCACACCGAGGGTGCCGCGGATCCACTCGTTGCGGTCGGGCGGCTGCCACGTCATCAGCACCATCCGGCCACCGGGTCTCGTGGCGTGACGGAGGTTGGCGAACGCCGCGACCGGGTCCCCGAAGAACATGGCGCCGGTGCGGGAGACGACGACGTCGTGGTGGCCCGGCTCGAACGGGTGCACCTGCGCATCGGCACGGAGGAAGCGCACGTTGTCGAGCCCTTCGTCCTCGGCCCGGGCGCGGGCGACGTCGAGCAGCTGGCTCGACAGGTCCACCCCGAGCGCCTCGCCGTCGACGGACGCGCGAGCGGCGCGGCGTGTGGTGAGCCCGCCCCCGCAGCCGACGTCGAGCACGCGCTCGCCACGACGGACGGCGACGGCTGCCTCGAAGCGCTCCTGGTAGTCCGCCACGGCACGGTCGAACCGGTCGGCGTGCGCCGCCCAGTACTCGCCACCGGGCCCGTCCCAGGACTCCGCCTGCGTCCGGTTCGTCTCGTGGACCGTCGTGTCCCGATTGCCCGCTTCCATCGCGCCCTCCACCTTCACCCGGGTCTCCTCCCCAGTGACCTCCCGGAGAGGGGTTCGCGTCAAGGGACAGCGCACGCAGCGACGATGAAGCGCTACAGACGCGGGTCGACCGGCTCGGACTCCATCGCGAGCACCGCGAAGACGCACTCGTGGACTCGCCACGTGGGCTCGCCGCTGACGTGGCGCCTGAGCGCCTCGAGTCCGAGGGCGTACTCGCGCAGGGCCATCGAGCGCTTGTGACCGAGGTTGCGGTCGCGGAGGCGCGCGAGGTTCTCCGGCTCGGTGTAGTCGAGGCCGTAGATGATGCGCAGGTACTCGCGGCCCCGCACCTTCACCCCGGGCTGGACGAGGCCCTTGGGTCCGCGGGTGAGGTTGGCGAGCGGCTTCACGACCATGCCCTCGCCGCCCGCGCCGGTGAGGTCGCTCCACCACGCGACACCCGCACGCACCGAGGCCCCGTCGGCGGGGTCGACGACCAGTCGGCCGGTCGTCGTGAAGAGGTCGCCGTCGGTCTCGGCCAGCCGGTCGGCGATCGCGAGGTGCCACAGGTGGTCGCGGGTCTCGAAGGTCTCCGAGTCGCTCGCCAGCACCTGGAACGGCGCGATCCGGAGCCCGTCGAGGCCGTCGACATCCCAGACGTACCGACGGTAGGCGGCGGTGTACGCGTCGGCGTTGTCACGCCGGCGGCTGGTGCGATCGGCGAGGTCGCCGACGTCGAGGCCTCGTGCGGCCGCCGCGCCGAGGACGTCGAGCGTGCCGGCCAGGCCCGCGCGTGCCGCGGCGCCGACGGCGGCGTACTGCTCGCGGATGAGCGCACCCGCCTTCGTCGACCACGGCATGATCTCGGCGTCGAGCACCAGCGATGACGTCCCGAGCTCGTCCCAGAGCCTCGCCGCGGCGACGGCCGAGGCGACCCGGTCGAGGACGGCGCGCTCAGTCGCGGCGTCGAAGAACGCGCGCCCGGTGCGCGTGTGCACCACGCCCCCGCCGTCGCGATCGACGACCACCACGGCGCGCGAGCCCATGTGCTTCTCCTCGCAGATCACCTGGCCGGCGCCGGTCCGCGCGAAGTGCGTGAATGCCTGCTCGGGGTGCTCCAGGTGGTCCTCGAGCGCCGAGGTGTCGCTCGGCGACATGGTCGGCGGGAGGTACACGAGACGGGTCGGGTCGACTGCGAAGCGGCTCATCACCTCGAGCGCGCCGGCGGCGTTCTCCTCGCGCAGCGAGATCCGACCCATGGTCGAGGTCTCGATGATCCGCGGGCCGAGCACGTCGGCGAGGCGCAGCGTGTCGGGCTCGCGCTTCGGCGGCGCGAGGGGCCGGACGGGCTCGTAGTAGGTCTCGGCCGCGACGACCTGGACGACCTCGCGCTCGGGGTAGCGCAGAGCGGTGAGCGAGCCACCGAAGACGCAGCCGGTGTCGAGGCACATCGTGTGGTTGACCCACTCCGGCGTGGGCGTCGGCGTGTGGCCGTAGAGGACCATCGCCTGACCGCGGTAGTCCTCGGCCCACGGGTAGCGGACCGGGAGGCCGAACTCGTCGGTCTCGCCGCTGGTGTCCCCGTAGAGCGCGAAAGCACGGACCCGGCCCGAGGCACGGCCGTGGTAGCTCTCCTTGAGCCCGGCGTGCGCCACCACGAGGCGGCCGCCGTCCAGCACGTAGTGCGCGATGAGGCCGTCGAGGAATCGAGCGACGTCGGCGCGGAACTCGTCGGTCTCGGCCTCCAGCTGGGCGAGGGTCGTCTCCAGGCCGTGGCTGACCGTGACCTTGCGCCCGGAGAGCGCGTTCGACAGCTTCGCCTCGTGGTTGCCCGCGACGCAGAGTGCGTGGCCGCGCGCCACCATGCCCATGACGAGCCGCAGCACCCCCGGCGAGTCGGGGCCGCGGTCGACGAGGTCGCCGACGAAGATCGCACGGCGCCCCTCCGGGTGGGCGGCGTCGACGGGCCGCCCGGCGTCGTCACGGGTGATCGCGTAACCCAAGTCGTCGAGCAGCTGCTCGAGCTCGGCCCGGCAGCCGTGGACGTCGCCGATGACGTCGAACGGTCCGGTGACGTCGCGCAGGTCGTTGTGCAGGCGGGTGCGCTCGAACGTCGCCTCCTCAATCTCCTCGACCGACGACAGCACGTGGACGTGCCGGAAACCCTCGCGCCGCAGCGACTTGAGCGACCGCCGCAGCTGGTCGTGCTGCCGCTTGACGACGGATGCGCCGAACGTGCGGTCGGGCCGCTCGGCGTTCCGCGCGACCGACACCGCCGGCGGCACGTCGAGCACGACGGCGGTGGCCAGCACGTCGTGCGCCTTCGCCACCTCGATCAGGCTCCTGCGGGCGTGCGGCTGCACGTTCGTGGCGTCCACGACGGTCAGCAGGCCGCGCGACAGGCGCTTGCCGACGATGAACTCGAGCAGGTCGAACGCGTCGGTCGTCGCCGACTGGTCGTTCTCGTCGTCGGACACCAGCGCACGGCAGGCGTCCGACGAGACGACCTCGGTCGGGAGGAAGTGCCGCGCCGCGAACGACGTCTTGCCCGCGCCACTCGCGCCGACCAGCACGACGAGCGACACCTCGGGCACCTGGAGCACGCTCATGCGGCCACCTCCTCGGCGCGACGGAACACGGCCAGCTGAGTGGGGGTGCCCCGCTCGGGATCCTCGGCGCCGACGCCGGAGCGCTCGACGGTGTAGCCGTAGCGGGCGGCGACGCCGTCGCCCCACGCCGCGAACTCGCCGCGCGACCACTCGAATCGGTGGTCGACGTGGCGGAAGCCGCCTGCGGCCAGCGCCGGGTAGAGGGCGTTGTACTCGCTGTTGGGCGTCGTCACGACGACCGATGCGGGCCGCATGAAGCCGAAGACGTTCGCGACGACCGCCGGCAGCCGGTCCTCGTCGACGTGCTCGACGACCTCCATCAGCACGGCGAGGTCGAAGCCGACCAGTCGCGGGTCCTGGTACTGCAGGGACGACAGCCAGAGGTCGAGCCGACCAGCCTGCCGCTCGGTCATGCGGTCCACGTGCAGGCGCTTGGCTGCCACCTCGAGGGAGCTCGCCGACACCTCCGTGCCGACGACCTTCTCGACCCCCTGCGTCTCCAGCAGACGGCGGAGCAGCGCTCCCTGGCCGCAACCGAGGTCGAGGACCGAGCCCGGACGCAGCCGCTCGACCTGCTCGATCACGGCGTCGTGCCGGAGCCGGACGAGCGGCGGCTCGCCCTCCTCCGTGGGCATGGTCGGCCCGGATGTCCCGTCGAGCTCGTCGAGGCGCTCACGGACCTCGTCGACCATGTCCCGCTGGCGCGCCAGGTAACGGCGGCTGATCAGCTCGCGCTCGGGGTGGGTCGCCAGCCAGCCGGTTCCGGCCCGCACGAGCTTGTCCACCTCGTCGGAGCTGACCCAGTAGTGCTTGCCGCCGTCGAGCACGGGCACCAGCACGTACAGGTGGTTGAGCGCCTCGCTGAGGGTGAACGACCCGGTGAGCGTGACCGCGCAGAAGTCGGAGTCGCCCCAGGCAGGGATCTCGGGGTCGAGCACGATCGGCTCCGCCCCGACGGCCCAGCCGAGCGGCTCGAACATCCGGGTCACGAGGTCGACGCCGCCAGGCATGGTCGGCACCTCGATGCGCAGGTCCAGCGTCTGTTCGACGAGCTCCGGCCGCGGCTTGCACTGGCCGTTCAGGGCGCTGCGGAAGACCTTGCCCATCGCCACCGACAGCAGGGACGTCGCGGCGTAGGGCCGGTCGTTCACGTACTGCGCGAGCGAGAACCCCTCGTTCCGCCCGCGTCGCCCGCGCACCAGGCCGATGGGGTCGACCTCGAGCACCAGCGCGACGGTGCAGCGCTCGGGCGAGACCTCGGGGTACAGGACCGTCGCCGTCCCGCCGTACACGTCGAACGTCTGCACGCGGTCGGGGTGCTTGTGCAGCAGGTAGCCCAGGTCGCTCGCATCGGCGAGCGTCCCGCTCCGGGTGGCGGTGATCGTCAACAGCACCCGCCCATTGTGACGGGCCGGACGCGTGGGGCTTGCCGGAACGTCCCGATCAGCCGGGTCGGGCGTCGAACCCCGTCTCGCGCAGCACCCTCGCCGGGACGCCCGCGACGATCGCGTTGGCCGGCACGAGCCGCTCTGGGTCGACGACCTGGCCGCCCACGCACGAGCCGGCGCAACTTACTTCAGCAGCGTCGTGACGTTCCGGTCCGGATGACGCGGCCGGCTCAGGCGTCCTTGAACTGGGCGAGCTGCAGGAGGTTGCCGCAGCCGTCCTCGAACACGGCGATGACCACCGGGCCGACATCGGTCGGCGGCTGGCTGAACGTCACGCCGGAGGCGACGAGTCGTTCGTACTCGTGCTGCGCGTCATCGACCCCGAGCATGCAGAACGGGATCCCGTCCGCGAGCAGCGCGTCGGTGAACGCGGCCGCTGCCGGATGCGCCTTGGGCTCGAGGGACACCTCCGTGGCGTCCACGCTGTCGCCGAGGCGCACGGTGAGCCATCGGTGCTCACCCATCGGCACGTCGGCCGTGACCTCGAAGCCGAGCGTGCCCGTGTAGAAGTCGACGGCCTCCTGCTGGTCGTCGACGAAGATGCTGACCGTCTGCAGTTTCATGAGCGTTCCTCTCGTGGTGGCCATCGCTCAGCGATCTGGGCGAGCGGCCCGGTGTCGATCGTGTGCAGCTTGTAGCGGCCGCGGCGCTCGGTCCGCACCAGTCCCGCTTCCTCCAGGACGTCGAGGTGCTGCGAGACCGCCTGCCGCGTGGGCGTCAGGTCGTGCTTCATCGCGAGCCGCGAGCACAGCTCGAAGAGCGTCTGCTCGTCGCGCTCCAGGAGCTCGTCCAGCAGCGCACGGCGGGTCGGCTCCACGATGGCCTTGAAGACGTCACCCACACCCTCACGTTATGCAAGTCGTCACTTGCCTGTCAATCAGGGGTGGAGTGGGAAGCTCCGGCCACTGACGAAGCGGCGCTCCGAGCCGTCCACCGGATCGGTGAACCACAGCTCGCTCGCGAGCAGCTGGAGCGGCCGGGAGAAGTCGTCGACCGACGCGTCGGTCACCTTCGGGTAGAGCGGATCGCCGACGATCGGGCTCCCGAGGCCGGCCAGGTGGACGCGCAGCTGGTGGGTGCGACCCGTGCGGGGCGAGAGCCGGTAGACGGCCAAGTCGCCGTCACGGGACTCCATCTCGACCAGCGTCTCGGCGTTGACCGGCGCATCGGGGACGACCTCTGCCCGGAGTGCGCCCCGCTCCTTGCGCAGGTGGTTGCGGACCACGACCGGTGACTCGAGAGCGGCCTGCCACGGCGCGAGGGCGTGGTAGGTCTTGCCGACCCGGCGGTGCTCGAAGAGGGTCTGGTACGGCCCGCGCCAGCGACGCTCGGTCGCCAGCAGCAGCACCCCGGACGTGACCCGGTCGAGCCGGTGCAGCGGCGTCAGCTCGGGCAGACCGAGCTCGGCACGGAGCCGCACGACCACGCTCTGCACCACGTGCCGGCCCCGCGGGATCGTCGACAGGAACGCCGGTTTGTCCACGACGACGATGCGCTCGTCGCGGTGCAGGATCCCGATCTCACCGGGCACCTCGACCTCGTCGCGCAGGTCGCGGTGGAACCACACGAACGTGTGCGGCGCGTACGGGTCGTCGACTCGGACGGGTGTCGAGTCGTCGTAGACGAAGCGCTCGTCGGCCAGCATCTGGCCGACGTCGGCGCGCTCCGACAGCCGGTGCTCCAGCCACGCCGACATCGTCGGCCACGGCGGCCCGTCGGGCTGACGATCGGGTGTCCGCAACCACGCCGCCTCCAGGCCGTGACGGGACGGCAACGGCGATCGCGGGGGCACGGCCCGAGTCTAGGCGCGGGCGGCCCCAACTGGAGAGCGATACCCGGAGTGCGCGCGGAGCTCGGGCGGTAGCGTTGGCGGCTCATCCCCGTGATGGAGGAGAGGCTCACGTGAACGGCGTCAAAGAGGCTTCGATCACCGTGGCTGCCATCGCGATCGAAGTGGCGTTCATCTTCCATGTCACCGAGACCGGACCCCTCGGCGAGCTCGGCACCCCGGCGGGCCTCGTCCTGTGGGTGCTCGCGCTGATCGTCGTTCCATTCGTCCTGCCCGACCTCTTCCGCTCGTCCCGCGACCAGCCCGAGGAATAGCGCGTGATGGCGCCCGGAGGTGAAAGACCCGGGAAGGCTGCATGCGACGCCCACCCGCGACAATGGCGGAATGCTGGAACTGCGACCGGGCTGCGAATGCTGCGACACCGACCTGCCGCCCGAGTCCACGGACGCCATGATCTGCACCTTCGAGTGCACCTGGTGCGCACGGTGCGTCGAGACGTGTCTGGGTGGTGTGTGCCCGAACTGTGGCGGCGACCTCCAGCGTCGTCCGATCCGTCCTGCCGCACACCTCGGCGCCGACCCTCCGTCCACCCAGCGAGTCCTCCAGCCGGGACTCCACCGGACCTAGCTCACCGGACCAGCACCCTGGAACCACAGGTCAAATCCTCCGCGTGCAATGACCCCGAGCCGGTGTCGGAGGGGCTCACTACGTTGGGTGCATGACCTCGGAACTCACCGCTCGCGCACTCGACGCGGCACGTCGCGCTCGCGCGGTGGCGGAGTTCGAGGAGTGGAAGCTCATCGCCGCCCACCACCGGCGACGCGTCGCCGAGATCGACCGCACCGACGAGATCATCCTCGGCAAGGACCTGGCACGGCGTGAGGTCACGCTCGAGATCGCCCAAGCGCTGAAGGTCACCGAGCACCGGGTGTGGGCCATCGTGTTCGAGGCCGAGACGCTGCGCGAGCGCACTCCCCTCGTCTGGGACGCGTTCCGGCTCGGCGACATCGACGCGGCGCGCGCCGGCGCGATCGCCGACACCGCCGAACGCCTCGTCGAGCGCGAGAGCTGGGCGAAGCTCGAGACCACCGTCGTCGACTACGCCGCCGCCCACACCGTCAGCGAGCTGCGGGCGTGGCTGCGCCGATTCCGTGCGCGCATCGAGCCCGAGGAGGCGGCCGACGAGACGGCGAAGGCCCTCGACGAGCGGCGCGTGTCGGTCACCCACCTCAGCGACGGCACCAGCTGGCTCAACGCGCTCCTGCCCACCGGAGTCGCCATCGCCGCCGCCGAACGACTCCGCAAGGCCGCCAAGGCGGAGCCGACGATCGATCCCGAGACCGGCCACCGCGACACCCGCACGCGCGACCAGAAGCAGGCCGACATCCTCGGCCGGTGGCTCACGTCCTGCACCGGCACCATCACCGACATCCGCGCCGAGATCGCCATCAGCATCGCCGCCACCGACCTGATCGGCCTCACCGGCGGGCCGGGAATCACGCGCGACGGCGAGCCGCTGCAGCAGGCATGGGTCCGCGAGCTCGCAGCGAGCGAGCACACCGTCTTCAGGCGGCTCGTGCTCGACCCGGTCGGCGAAGTGCTCGACACCACGGTCCTGTGCTATCGACCCACCGAGTCGCTGAGAAAGGCGCTGCACTGGCGGGACGGCACTTGTCGCGTCGCCGGGTGCAGGGCGCCGGTGTTCGAGACGGATCTCGACCACGCGAAGGACTACGACTCCGGCGGCGAGACGTCAGCGAAGAACCTCAGGTGCCTGTGCCGGAAGCACCACAACATGAAGTCCCACGGTCACCTCGACGACCGCCACCTCGGCGCGCCCGCGCGCTACAGCGCCGCGACCCCGTGGGAGCGCAGGCCGTAGGTCAGCGCGTCCACGAGCGCCTCGAACGACGCCTCGATCATGTTCGAGCCCACGCCGACGGTCACCCACGAGCTCTTGCCGTCGGTCGTCTCGATGAGGACGCGCGTGACGGCATCGGTGCCGTGGCCCTGGTCGAGGATCCGCACGCGGAAGTCGATGAGGTGGAACTGGGCCACGTCGGGGTAGATCCGCTCGATCGCCTGGCGCAGCGCGTGGTCGAGGGCGTTGACGGGTCCGTTGCCCTCCCCCACCACCACGGCGCGCGTGCCACCGGCCACGACCTTGACGATCGCCTCGGCGCCGCCGTCGCCGGCCGAGCCGGCGATGACGCGCCACGACTCCACGTCGAAGTACTCCGGACGGCGACCCGTGACCGCCTCGGTCAACAGCAGCTCGAACGACGCGTCGGCCGCCTCGAACGTGTACCCGTCCTGCTCCATCTGCTTGACCTGGTCGGTGATCCGCGTGAGCAGCTCGTTGTCTCCCGAGAGGTCGAAGCCCAGCTCGCGGCCCTTGAGCTCGATCGTCGCGCGCCCGGCCATCTCCGAGACGAGCAGGCGCATGTCGTTGCCCACGAGCGCGGGATCCATGTGCTGGTACAGGTCAGGATCCACGCGAATCGCGCTGGCGTGCAGGCCCGCCTTGTGGGCGAACGCCGACACGCCGGTGTAGGGCTGACGCGCCACCGGCGGGTAGTTCGTGATCTCGCTGATCGCGTGCGAGATGCGCGTGGCGTCGGCCAGCACGCCCTCGGGCATCACGCTCATGCCCAGCTTGAACTCCAGGTTGGCCACGCACGTGACGAGGTCGGCGTTGCCCGTGCGCTCGCCGTAGCCGTTGATGCAGCCCTGCACGTGAGTGGCGCCCGCGCGCACCGCCTCGATCGAGTTCGCCACGGCGCAGCCCGTGTCGTTGTGCGCGTGGATGCCCAGTCGCGCACCCGTCGAGGCCAGCACGTCGGCCACGATCTCGCCCACCTGGTGCGGCAGCATCCCGCCGTTGGTGTCGCACAGGACGGCCACCTCGGCGCCGGCCTCGATCGCGGTGCGGACCACCTCCAGCGCGTACTCGCGGTTGTCGAGGTAGCCGTTGAAGAAGTGCTCGCAGTCCACGAACACCCGCTGGCCCTCGGCCCGCAGGTACTCGACCGTGTCGCGCACCATCGCGAGGTTCTCCTCCAGCGTGGTGCGCAGCGCCTTGGTGACGTGCTGGTCGTGGCTCTTGGCCACGATCGTGACCACCGACGCGCCCGAGTCGCGCAACGCGGCGATCAGCGGGTCGTCAGCCGCGGCGACCCCCGCCCGGCGCGTGGAGCCGAACGCGGCCAGCGTGGCGTGCTTCAGGTCCAGCTCCTTGGCGGCCAGCGCGAAGAACTCGGTGTCCTTGGGGTTCGAGCCGGGCCAGCCGCCCTCGATGTAGCCCACGCCGAGGTCGTCCAGGTGCTGGGCGATGGCCAGCTTGTCCT
Source organism: Aeromicrobium sp. JP4 (assembly GCF_054957925.1). NCBI lineage: Bacteria > Bacillati > Actinomycetota > Actinomycetes > Propionibacteriales > Nocardioidaceae > Aeromicrobium > Aeromicrobium sp. JP4. Next base: position 226,799 of record NZ_CM143290.1, on the reverse strand, counting down.
GCACGGAGAGGTTGAGCCCCTCCTGCTGGGCGCCGTCGCGCATCGTCGTGTCGTAGACGTGGAAGTCCGCCGGGTCGTGCTTCCCGAAGGTGGTGCTCATGGTCGTCCTGCTGTCTGGTCGGGCCAAAAAAAAGCCTCCCGGGTACGGGAGGCGGCGCGTCTGGGATGAAGATTCAGACGCGCTTTCCAATGATGATCACGAAGGTGGTCATGGCGACAGGGTACACCCCTGCCGCCGGGCCACCTCACCCCTCACACGCCGCCGGAACGGTCGGCCGGCTTCGGCCCCAGATGGGCCAGCGTCTCGGGCCGCAGGATCCGTTCGAGCTCGTCCTGCGGCAGCAGGCCCTTCTCCAGCACGAGCTCGGCCACGCCGCGGCCGGTGGCGAGCGCCTCCTTGGCCAGCTCGGTCGCGGTCTGGTAGCCCAGGTACGGGTTCAGGGCCGTGACCAGGCCGATCGAGTTCGCCACCTCCATCGCCAGGTGCTCGGTGTTGGCCGTGATGCCCTTGACGCAGTTCTCCGTCAGGGACGTGATGGCCGTGCGCAGTCGGTAGAGCCCGGCTGAGAGCGAGTAGCAGATCACGGGCTCGAACGCGTTGAGCTGCAGCTGGCCCGACTCGGCCGCCATCGACACCGTGACGTCGTGCCCGATGATCTGGAAGGCGACCTGGTTGACCACCTCGGGGATCACCGGGTTCACCTTGCCGGGCATGATGCTCGACCCGGCCTGCCGCGCCGGCAGGTTGATCTCGCCCAGCCCCGCGCGCGGCCCCGACGACAGCAGCCGCAGGTCGTTGCAGATCTTCGACAGCTTCACCGCGACCCGCTTGAGCACGCCGGACATCTGCACGAACGAGCCGCAGTCCTGGGTGGCCTCGATGAGGTCCACCGCCGTTACCAAGGGGAGTCCGGTGATCCGCGACAGGTGCTGGCGGGCCAGCGGGACGTAGCCGTTCGGGGCGTTGAGCTGGGTGCCGATCGCGGTGGCGCCGAGGTTGATCTCGTGCAGCAGCATCACGGCCTCGCGCAGCCGCGTGCGGTCCTCGGCGATCATCAGCGCGTACGTGCCGAACTCCTGGCCGAGCGTCATCGGCACGGCGTCCTGCAGCTGGGTGCGGCCCATCTTCAGCACGTCGTGGAACTCCACGGCCTTCGCGGCGAACGCCTCCTGGAGGTCGCCCATCGCGGCGATGAGGTCGTGGGTCGCGTTGATGACGGCGATCTTGACGGCCGTCGGGTACACGTCGTTCGTCGACTGGCTGAGGTTGACCTGCTCGTTCGGGTGCAGCCAGGTGTAGTCGCCGAGCGGGTGGCCCAGGATCTCGAGGGCGCGGTTCGCGATCACCTCGTTGGCGTTCATGTTCGTGGAGGTGCCGGCACCGCCCTGGATCACGTCGACGACGAACTGGTCGTGCAGCTCGCCGCGGCGGATCTCCTGGCACGCCTGCACGATGGCGGCGTGCCGTTCGTCGTCGAGCAGGCCGAGATCGTGGTTCGCCTCGGCGGCGGCCTCCTTGACGGCGGCGAGCGCCTGGGGCAGGTAGGGGCTGATGGCGATGGGGACACCGGTGATCGGAAAGTTCTCCAGGGCGCGCAGGGTGTGCACGCCCCAGTAGACATCCGCCGGTACCTCACGTTCTCCGAGCAGGTCGTGCTCGATCCGAACGCGTGTGATCTCGGTCATGCGTCCATCCAATCACCCGGACAGGCCGCATGCCGGTCAGCGCAGCTCGGCCCCGAGTGTCGCGGCGGCCGCGACGATCTGCTCGCGCGCGGCCTTGATGTCGGCGTCGGTGAGCGTGCGGTCCTCGGCACGCAGGCGCACCTTGAACGCGAGGGACTTGCGGCCCTCGCCGACCTGGTCGCCGGTGTACACGTCGAACAGTCGCACCGACTCCAGCAGCGGGCTCGCCGACGCGATCGCCGACTCCAGCTCGCCCGCGGTCAGGGCGGAGTCCACCGTGAAGGCGAAGTCCTCCTTCGCGACCGGGAAGGCCGAGAAGTGCGGCTTCGGGCCGATCGCGGGCGCGGACTCGATCAGCGCGTCGAGGTCGAGCTCACCGGCGGCCACGCGGCCCGGGAGGCCGTAGGTCTCGGCCACCTTGGGGTGGAGCTCGCCGACGTGGCCGACGACGCGGCCGTCGATGCTGAGTCGGGCACAGCGACCCGGGTGGAAGGGGGCGAGGCTCGCCGCCTCCACCGTCAGGTCGACGTGCAGGTTCGTCGCGACGCGCTGGGCGATCGCGAGCGCGTCGGTCCACGCGACGGCGCGACCCGGACCGGCCCAGCCGGAGCGCGTGCGCTCCCCCACCAGCACGAAGCCGGTGTGGCGGGGCTGCTCGGGCAGTGCCGCGTCGAGGGCGGCGAGCTCCTCGTCGGTGGGGCGCCGGTCGACGCCGAGGATCGGCGCCGCGGGGCTTCCCTCGCGCGGGTGGAACACGCGCCCGATCTCGCTCAGGGCGACCGCCTCGTGGCCGCGTCCGATGTTGAGCGACGCCGCGCGCAGCAGGCCGATCAGCAGCGTGGGCGTCAGCCCGGGCTCCTCGGCCGACAGCGGGTTCGCCAGCCGGACGAGCTCGCGCCGCGGATCGTCGGCGGGCAGGCCCAGCTTGTCGAGGTCGGCAGGGCCGACGAACGGCAGCGTGGTGACCTCGACGAGGCCGGCTCCGGCGAGCACGTGGCCCACGCGACGCCGCAGCTCCTGGTCGCGCGACAGGCCTCGTCCGCCCGTGGGCGTGGGCAGCACCGAGGGGACGTTCTCGTACCCGGCGGTGCGCAGCGCCTCCTCGACGAAGTCGTAGGGGTCGTTCAGGTCGAAGCGCCAGGACGGCGGGGTGACCGTGAAGCGGTCACCGGCGAGCTCGACCGTGCAGCCGTTGCGCTCGAAGGTGTCCTGCGCCTGCTCGGGCGTGATCGGCAGGCCGCTGATGCGGGCCGGCAGGTCGGTGGAGAGCGTGACGGGCTGGCGCGCGGGCGCGGTTCCCACGACGGTGGCGCCGGGCGCGAGCGTGCCGCCGGCCAGCTCGACCAGCAGCTCGGCCACCCGGGCCGCGCCGACGAGCGGCAGCTCCGGGTCGACACCGCGCTCGTAGCGCTTGGCGGCCTCCGACGGCAGCTTGTGCCGCTTGACCGCACGGAAGATCGTCACCGGATCCCAGTAGGCGGCCTCGACCAGCACATCGGTCGTCGTGGCGTCGATCTCGGTGTGGTCGCCGCCCATGACGCCGGCCAGTCCGATCGCTCCGGACGAGTCCGCCACCAGCAGGTCCTCGGTCGTGAGGGCACGGTCGACGCCGTCGAGGGTCCTGAGTCGCTCACCCTCGGTCGCGCGGCGCACCACGATCTCGCCGTTGACCTTGGCGCGGTCGTAGCAGTGGTTGGGTTGGCCCAGCTCGAGCATCACGTAGTTGCTGATGTCGACGGTGAGCGAGATCGGCCGCATGCCGGCGTCGGCGATGCGCTTGGCCATCCAGGCAGGCGTGGTGGCCGACGGATCGATGCCCTCCACGACGAGCGTGGTGAACACGGGGCAGCCCGCGGGGTCCTCGACGCGCACGGGGTACGCCGCGGTGTCGGCGGACGGCACATCGCGGTCGGCGGGGTCGGTGAACGGCACGTCGAACGCGAGAGCGGTGTCCCGCGCGACACCGCGCAGGCTCAGCGCGTAGGCGCGGTCGGGGTTGACCTCGAGGTCGAGGGTCTGGTCGTCCAGGCCCAGCAGCGCGATCGCGTCGTCGCCGGGCTCGGCCGAGCCGGCCGGCAGCACGACGATGCCGTGGGCCGAGGTCTCGTCGTCGGCCAGGCCCAGCTCGGTGGTGGAGCAGATCATGCCGTCGGACACGTGGCCGTAGGTCTTGCGCGAGCCGATCTCGAAGCCGAGCGCGGGCAGGTAGGTGCCGGGAAGCGACACCACGACCAGGTCGCCGACGCCGAAGTTGTGGGCGCCGCAGACGATGCCGCGCGACGGCACGTCCTCGCCGGGGGCGTCGGGCACGGACGGATCGTTCTGCGCGCCGACGTCGACCCGGCACCAGTTGATCGTCTTGCCGTTCTTCTGCTCCTCGGGCGAGATCGCCAGGACGCGACCGACGGTCAGCGGACCGCTGAGTCCGCCGCCGACGATCTCCTCCAGCTTGAGGTCGTACATCGTCAGCCGGTCGGCCAGCTGATCCGTCGTGACGGCATCGGGAAGCTCGACGAGTGACCGCAGCCACTCCACGGGGACACGCATGTCAGAGACCAACTCCGAAGGGCTCGGTGAAGCGGACGTCGCCGTCCCAGAGATCGCGCAGGTCGGCGATGTCGTAGCGACTGGTGACGGTGCGGTCGAGGCCCATGCCGAACGCGAAGCCCGAGTACTCCTCGGGATCGACGCCGCACGCGACCAGGACACGCGGGTTCACGACGCCGCAGCCACCCCACTCGACCCAGCCCTCGCCGCCGCACGTCCGGCACGAGGCGACCTCGGCGGGATCGTTGTGGCACACGTAGCAGAGCAGGTCGACCTCGGCGCTGGGCTCGGTGAACGGGAAGTAGGAGGGACGGAACCGGGTGGTGATCTCGGTGCCGTAGACGGCGCGCGCGAAGTGGTCGAGCGTGCCCTTGAGGTGCGCCATCGACAGGCCCTTGTCGATCGCCAGGCCCTCGACCTGGTGGAAGACGGGCATGTGCGTCGCGTCGGCCTCATCCGTGCGGTAGACGCGACCCGGGCAGACGATGTAGATCGGGGGCTGGCGGGTCAGCATCGTGCGCGCCTGCACCGGCGAGGTGTGGGTGCGCAGCACCATCGCGGCCGACTCGGGGTCGAGCCAGAACGTGTCCTGCATCGTGCGAGCCGGGTGGTCGGGGCCCAGGTTGAGGGCGTCGAAGTTCAGCCACTCGGCCTCGACCTCGGGGCCCTCGGCCACCTCCCAGCCCATCGCGACGAAGATGTCGGCGACGTGCTCCTGGATCGTGGTGATCGGGTGACGCGCGCCGACCGGCTCGACGTCGACCGGCAGCGTGACGTCGACGGTCTCAGCGGCGAGGCGGCGCTCGAACTCGACGGCCTCCACCTCGGCCGTGCGGGCGGCCAAAGCCTGGTTCACGGCGCCGCGGGCCTGACCGACGCGCTGGCCGGCGTCCTTGCGGGCGGCGGGCGGCAGCGCACCGATCTCGCGGTTGGCCAGAGCGAGGGGCGAGCGATCGCCGGTGTGGTCGATGCGCACCTGCTTGAGGGCGTCGAGGGACTCGGCCGCGGCGATCGCCGCGAGGGCCTCGTCACGCATGCGTTCGACCTCGTCGGCGCGCAGGGGCGTCACCTCGACCGGGTCGTAGTCGGAATTGGGCGCAGACACGCCCTCGAGTCTATCGGCGCGTCAGGACGTCATGGTGTCCGGCTCGTTCACCGGGAACCACACGCAGATCGACGCTCCCCCGCCCTCGGCGTCCTCGATGATGATCGACCCGCCGTGCTGGTCGACGACGCCGCGCACGATGAACATGCCCAGGCCGCTGCCCGCACCCGGACCGGACCTCCAGAAGCGGCTGAAGATGCGGACCCGCGACTCCTCGGGGATGCCCGGACCGCTGTCGACGATCCGCACCGCAACCCCGTCGATGTCGCCGCGCGGCTCGGCCGCCACGACGACCTCGCGGAGCCCCTCGCCGTGGCGGATCGCGTTCTCCACGAGGTTGGTGAGCACCTGGGTGACGCGGTCGGCGTCGCCCCACACCACCGGCACCTCGCCCTCGACGCGGGGCTGGGGAGGCTCGTCGACCGCGGAGAAGACCGAGTTCAGGACCCGACCCGTGAGCTCGTCGAGCTGGACCGGCTCGGTGCGCAGCGACAGTCGGCCGGCGTCGATGCGCGCGGCGTCGAGCAGCTCGGTGATCAGGCGGCTCAGCCGGTCGGCGTCGGCGTCGATCGTCTGCAGCATGAACAGGCGCTGGTCCTCGGTGAAGGCGTCCCAGCGGCTCAGCAGCGTGGCCGAGAAGCCCTTGATGCCGGTCAGCGGCGAGCGCAGCTCGTGGGCGACCGTGGCCACCATGTCGGACTTCTGCCGGTCGCGCTGCAGGCGCACGCGGGCGTTGCGCATGCTCACGATCACCTTGATGACCCGCCCCGCGGGCCGCTCGCGCACGAGGGAGGCGGTGATGAGGTACTCGCTGCCGCGCGGGGAGTACCAGGAGGACTCGCTGATGCGCTTGCGGATCGCGAGGCCGTCGTACGGGTGGACGGAGTCGAACCAGCTGTTGCCGGCGAGGTCGTCGAACGGGACCGCGTCCCGCAGGTCCATCCCGATCATCTCGTCGCCCTCGGCACGCGCCCAGTAGCGGACCCACTTGTTCGCCAGTGTCACCTTGGCGTGCTCGTCGGCGACGATGATGCCGTCTGGGAAGTCTTCGAAGGGCACGGCCAGAGCCTAGCCCTGCTCGCGCGCGGAGGCGTAGAGGCAGACCGCCGCGGCGGTGGCCAGGTTCAGGCTCTCGGCGCGGCCCAGGATGGGCACGTGGACGACGCGGTCGGCTGCTCGCGCCCAATGATCGGGGAGTCCGTGCGCCTCGTTGCCCATCATCCAGGCGGTGGGCACGGACAGGTCGAGGTCGGCGTCGAACAGGCCGGTCTCACCGGCGCCGTCGGCGGCGAGCACCTGGCAGCCGCGGCGCTGCAGCTCGGCGATGGCCGCCTCGACGTCGCGCTCGACGGCGATCGGCAGGTGGAACAGGGAGCCCGCGGTGGCGCGGACGACCTTGGGGTTGAGCGGGTCGACGCTGTCGCCGGCCACGACGACGCCGGCCGCTCCGGCCGCGTCGGCGCACCGGATGACGGCCCCCAGGTTGCCGGGGTCGCGGATCTCGGCGCAGACCACCACGAGTCGCGCGTCCTGCGGGACGTCGGCCAGCGTGGTGAGGATCGAGTGGCAGCGAGCCACGAGTCCCTGCGGGGTGACGGAGTCGGCGATCTCCTCGACGACGTCGTCGGTGACGACGTGCCAGGTCTCGGCACGCTCGGCCAGCTCGGGGTGGCGCTCGGTGGCGTCGACCGTGGCGAAGACCTCGATGACCGCGCCCGGGGCATCGAGGGCCTCACGCACGGCCTGGGGGCCCTCGGCGAGGAACTCGCCGGTCTTGACCCGGAACGCACGCGTGGCGAGCCGCCGAGCGGTCTTGACCCGTCCGGAACGGACGGTCAGATCGCCGGGGCTCGCCACGAGTGGAACTGAGCCGGAGCTCAGACGGCCGAGTCGGCCTTGGGAGCGTTGACGTCCTCGGGGAGGTTCGCCTTGGCGACCTCGACGAGAGCGTTGAACGCCGCGATGTCGTTGACGGCCAGATCCGCGAGGATCTTGCGGTCGACCTCGACCTCGGCGGCCTTCAGGCCCTGGATGAAGCGGTTGTACGTGATGCCCTGCGCACGCGCGGCGGCGTTGATGCGCTGGATCCAGAGACGACGGAAGTCGCCCTTGCGAGCCTTGCGGTCGTTGTACGAGTAGACCAGCGAGTGGGTGACCTGCTCCTTGGCCTTGCGGTACAGGCGCGAGCGCTGTCCGCGGTAGCCGGAGGCCCGCTCGAGGATCTCGCGGCGCTTCTTCTGCGCGTTCACTGAACGCTTGACGCGTGCCACAGTGTTACTCCTTCAAATCTTCGTAAAGTTCGGGGGCGCTCAGAGACCGAGCAGCTTCTTGACCTGCTTGGTGTCAGCCTTCGACACCGACGTCGTGCCGTCGAGGCGGCGCTTCCGGGTCGAGGACTTGACCTCCAAGAGGTGGCGGCGGTTGGTCTGCTCGCGGCGGAGCTTGCCCTTGCCGGTGATCTTGATGCGCTTCTTCATGCCCGAGTGGGGCTTGAACTTCGGCACGGTTATGCCTCCATGTCTGGATCGAGGTTCTCGGAGCGCCGGCGAGGCTTCTTCGGCGGCGCTGTCTTCTGGTGTTCTTCGCGATGGACCTTCTCGGCCTCGGCCTCGGCCTCGCGCTCAGCCTCGCGGGCGGCGGTGGTCACGGCCTTCTCGGCCTTGACCTCGGCCTGCGCCTCGGACTTCTTCTTGTGAGGTCCAAGCACCATCGTCATGTTGCGACCGTCCTGGCGGGCGTTCGACTCGATGAAGCCGAGATCCTCCACGTCGGCGGCGAGCTTCTGCAGCAGCCGGAACCCGAGCTCGGGACGGTGCTGCTCGCGGCCGCGGAACATGATCGTGATCTTGACCTTGTCTCCGGCCTTCAGGAACCGCACGACGTGACCCTTCTTGGTGTCGTAGTCGTGCTGGTCGATCTTCGGGCGGAGCTTCATCTCCTTGATGACCGTGTTCGTCTGGTTGCGTCGCGACTCGCGCGCCTTCTGGGCGGCTTCGTACTTGAACTTGCCGAAGTCCATGAGGCGGCAGACCGGGGGCCGGGCCTGGGGGGCGACCTCGACGAGATCGAGATCGGCCTCGGCGGCCAGGCGCAGGGCATCTTCGATGCGAACGATGCCGACCTGTTCACCGCTGGGTCCGACGAGCCGGACCTCCGGTACACGAATGCGCTCGTTGACGCGCAGATCTGTGCTGATGGATCCTCCTGAGATCGGGTTTGGAGGACACGAAAAAGGTGGCCTCCGTCGAAGCGAAAGCCACCACACGCACCGTACGGTGCCGCACGCCGCGAGATCGTTCGAGAACGACCCGCAGCGGGTGACCCCCGGATCCTTGAACCCGGCAGGTGGGAGTGACCTCCACTTCAGTCAACCATGTTAGCAGCCGATTCGTTCCCGGAGGAAATCGGGACGAAACACCGGCGGGTCAGACTGGTCGCATGATGTGGCGCGTGCGGACGACACTGGAGAACCGGCCCGGCATCCTGGCCGAGATCGCCCTCGCGTGCGGGCAGGCCGAGGTGAACATCGCGAGCATGCAGGTGTTTCCCGGCGACCCGACCGTGACCGACGAGTTCGTGGTGACCGCGGCACCGGGCATGACCGACCTGCAGCTGGCCGAGGTGTTCGAGAAGGCCGGCGGCACGCGCGTGGCCGTGACCCGCACGGGTCCCGACGCCCTCGACGACGAGGCGACCCGCTACCTCCGCGGGATGCACGAGGTGCTGGAGGGCGGGCGGGACGTCGAGAGCGTGCTCCGCGACCTGCTGGGCACCACTCCCCCGGACGTCCTGGACTACAACGGCCACGACGTGCTGGACCTGCAGCGCCGCAACGGCACGAGCCTGCGGATCAGCCGGGCGGTCCCCTTCACGCCCGCCGAGCGGTCCCGCGCCCAGGCACTGCTCTCCCTCGTCAGTGACGCGGGGATGGACGTGCCGCTGCTCCAGCCGGCCCAGCGGACCCCGTTGCCCCTGACGCGCCGGGCCACCCTCGCCGACATCGAGGGCGTCGCCGCCCTGCACCAGCGCTGCAGCGCCGAGACGCTCTACCACCGGTACCAGGCACCGCTGCGGATGCCGATGACCACGCGGCTGGCACGTCGGCTCGTCGTCCCCGACAGTGGCATGGCCGTCGTCGTGCAGTCAGGTTTGGACATCGTGGGCCACGGCCTGGTGGAGCAGGTCGAGGACCGGTGGACGTTCCACCTGATCGTCGAGGACGCGTGGCAGGGCCGGGGCATCGGCACGATGCTCGTCAAGCAGGGCGCCGGACGGGCCCGGGCGCTCGGCGCCCAACGGCTGACCTTCGTCACCGCCACCGCGAACGACACCCTGCTGCGCACGGTGGGACGAGCCGGGTTCGTCGCCCGGGTCGAGCGGCACGACGGGAACGTCCACATCACGGTGCCGCTGACGGGCGTGGCACCGCTGGAGGACTAGTCGCGCGCCGGCTCGATCCAGGCAGTGCCGGCGGCGGTGCGCACCAGCACGTGCTCGGCGGCGACGTGCTCGAGGTCCTCGGTCTCCACGACCCCGAAGGTGGGCTGGCCGAGATCGAGCAGCATGGCCGAGGCGCCATCGGCGAGGGCGGCCCGTGCGGCGTCGCGGCCGAAGACGGGCACGGGACGCGAGGTCGGGTTCCAGCGGCTCATCGTCTCCAGCGAGCTGAACGCGAGCAGCGCGGTGCGCCCGTCGGCGCCGGTCATCAGGACCGCCGCCATGTCGGAGTTCTTGTCGCTGCCGTCGGTGGCCCGCTCCCCCAGCACCGCCACGACCGGGACGAACACCCGCGCCGTGCCGATCGTGGCGAGCAGCGTGGTGTCGTCGGTCAGGTCGAGCGAGGGATCGACGGCACCGTCGTCGCCGGGGAACGCCGGCTCGGCCAGCGAGCGTCCGCCACCCCAGGAACCGTCGTCGTGACTCATCGGACGTGCCCGGACAGCCAGGTCACGGCGTCGCGCGCCGGATCGCCCTCGCTGGCCTGGATCGCGAACAGGGCGAAGCGGCGGCCGTCCTTCGTCTCGACCGTGGGCCACGGCGTGCCGGGGCGCATCGAGACGACGGAGATCCCGTCCCAGCGCAGCGTGCGACGGCGCCAGCCGTTGACGAAGGTCAGTCCCTCGTCGTCGGCCGTGACGTGGCTGCGTGAGACGAACAGGGCGAACAGCGCCATGAAGCCGATGAGCACCCAGATGGTGGCGGTCTGGGAGGTCGTGAACTTGTACTCCTCGGGCAGGCGGATCCCGATCAGCGCGGCGAGGACGGCGAGCACGACGACGCACGCCCACATCACGACGATGACGCCGACGGGACGGAACGTGCGCCGCGAGACTGACTGGCCCATCGTCAGATCCGGCACGACAGGATGTCGGTGACGAGGATGCCGCGGCCCCCGAGGGCGTACAGCTCGTCCATGATCTTCTGGGTGGCCTCGCGCGGGACCATCGCCCGGACCGCGACCCACCCCTCGCGATGAAGGGGCGACACCGTGGGCGACTCGATGCCCGGGGTCAGCCGGACGGCCTCGTCGACGTTCTGGACACGGATGTCGTAGTCCATCATCACGTAGGTCCGCGCCACGATCACGCTCTGCAGGCGGCGCTGGAATACGTCGACGCCGGCGGGCACCTCGGCCGCCGAGCGCGAGATCAGCAGCGCCTCGGAGGTGAGGATCGGGTCGCCGAAGACCTCCAGGCCCGCCTGGCGCAGCGTGGTGCCGGTCTCGACCACGTCGGCGATCGCGTCCGCGACGCCGAGCCGGATCGAGGACTCGACCGCGCCGTCGAGGCGCACGACCGAGGCGTCGATGCCGAGCCTCTCGAGGTGCGGGCGCACGATGCCGGGGTACGACGTGGCGATGCGCCGGCCCTGGAGCTCGGACTCGCTGGTCATCTGGCCCTCGGGGGCGGCGAAGCGGAACGTGGAGCCCGCGAAGCCCAGCTCCATCACCTCGTCGGCCTTGGCGCCGGAGTCCAGCAGCAGGTCGCGGCCGGTGATGCCGACGTCGAGCGTGCCCTCGCCGACGTAGATGGCGATGTCGCGCGGACGCAGGTAGAAGAACTCGACGTCGTTGTCGGCGTCGACCGTGACGAGGTCCTTGGCGTGGCGACGCTGGCGGTAGCCCGCCTCGGTCAGCATGGCGGCGGCGGCTTCGGACAGGGCGCCCTTGTTGGGGACGGCGACCTTGAGCATGTGGGGCTTCCTAGAGGTGGGAGTAGACGTCATCGAGGGAGATGCCAGCGGCGATCATCATCACCTGCGCGTGGTACAGCAGCTGGCTGATCTCCTCGGCCGCACGCGCAGGTCCCTCGTGCTCGGCGGCCATCCACGACTCGGCGGCCTCCTCCACGAGCTTCTTGCCGATCGCGTGCACGCCCGCGTCGAGCTCCGCGACGGTGCGCGAGCCCTCGGGGCGGGAGGCGGCCTTCTCGGACAGTTCCGCGAACAGGCCATCGAACGTCTTCATCGTGGTCATCCTATCGGCGGGGCGTCAGGCCCCGGACGGTCGCCCATGCCGAGAGGGCGGCCTCGGCGGCCTCGCGGCCCTTGTCCTCGGGCGATCCCGGCAGGCCGGCGCGGTCGAGCGCCTGCTGCTCGGTGTCGCACGTGAGCAGCCCGAAGCCGATCGGCACGCCGGTGTCCAGGGCCACGCGGGACAGCCCGTCGGTGGTGGCCCCCGAGACGTACTCGAAGTGGGGCGTCCCGCCGCGGATGATCACGCCCAGGGCGACGACCACGTCGTAGCCGGCGTTCGCGCAGGCCTGCGCGATGATCGGCAGCTCGAAGGAGCCGGGCGCCCGCAGCAGCGTGGTGTCGCTGACGCCGGCCTCCTTCAGCGCGCGGTCGGTGCCGGCGATGAGGCCGTCCATCACGACGGTGTGCCAGCTCGACGCGACGACGGCGACCTTGGCGCCGCTGCCGTCGACCGAGATCTCGGGTGCTCCGTGTCCGGCCATGTCAGATCTCCTCGTCCAGGTGGAGGTCGGGCAGGTCGTGGCCCATGCGGGCGGCCTTGGTCTGCAGGTAGCGCAGGTTGTCGGGCGTGGGCGCGATGACCACGGGCAGCCGCTCGGCGACCTTGACGCCGTACTGCTCCAGCTGGGTGGACTTGTCGGGGTTGTTGGTCAGCAGGCGCACCGACGTGACGCCGAGCTCGCGCAGGATCTGGGCCCCGGCGGCGTAGTCGCGCTCGTCCTCGCCGAAGCCGAGCGAGAGGTTCGCGTCGACGGTGTCCTGGCCCTGGTCCTGCAGCTCGTAGGCGCGCAGCTTGTGCAGCAGGCCGATCCCCCGGCCCTCGTGGCCGCGGAGGTAGACCACGATGCCGGCGCCGGCGGCGACGACCTCGGCCATCGCGGCCTCCAGCTGCGGGCCGCAGTCGCAGCGTCGCGAGCCGAAGACGTCGCCGGTCAGGCACTCGGAGTGCAGCCGGACCAGCACGTCCTCGGTGCCGGGCTCGCCGTGGACGAGGGCCACGTGCTCGGCGCCGTCGATGCGGTCCTTGAAGCCCATGGCGCGGAACGTGCCGAACTCGGTGGGCAGGTGGGCGTCGGCGAGGCGGGTGATCTGCGACTCGTGCAGCCGCAGGTACACCTGCAGGTCGGCGATCGACACGAGTGCCATGTCGTGCTCGTCGGCGAACTCGCGCAACTCGGGCGCGCGCTTGAGGGTGCCGTCGTCGTTCATCACCTCGCCGATCACGCCGGCGGGGGTCAGGCCCGCGAGCCGGGCGAAGTCGACCGCGGCCTCGGTGTGGCCGGCGCGCTCCAGCACCCCGCCGGGCTTGGCGCGCAGCGGCACGATGTGGCCGGGCTGCACCAGCTCGAACGGCTCGGTGGCCGAGTCGGCGAGCACGCGGCACGTGCGGGCGCGGTCGGAGGCCGAGATGCCGGTGGTGACGCCGTCGCGGGCGTCGATCGACACCGTGTAGGCGGTGCGCAGCCGGTCGCGGTTGTGCGGGGTCATCAGCGGGATCGCCAGCCGGTCGAGGATCTCGCCCGTGATCGGGGCGCAGACCAGGCCGCTGGAGTAGCGGACCAGGAACGCCATCAGCTCGGGCGTCGCCTTGGAGGCGGCGAAGATGATGTCGCCCTCGTTCTCGCGGTCCTCGTCGTCGACGACGACGATCGCCTTCCCCTCGCGGATGTCGGCGATCGCGCGCTCGATGCTGTCGAGGCGGACTCCGGTGTGCTGCTCCTCGATCATGAGTGAGCTCCCTTCTCGAGCAGTCGCTCGACGTACTTGGCGATGACGTCCACCTCGAGGTTGACGCGGTCGCCGGGCTTGCGGTCGCCGAGCACGGTGTCGGCGAGGGTCGTGGGGATGAGGGACACGCTGAACCAGTCGTCGCCGGCCTCGACCACGGTGAGCGACGTGCCGTCGACGGTGATCGAGCCCTTGTCCACGACGTAGCGCGCCAGCTCGGCCGGGAGGCTGAACCGGACGACCTCCCAGTGCTCGCTGGGGGTGCGGTCGATCAGCGTGGCCGTGCCGTCGACGTGGCCCTGCACGATGTGACCGCCCATCCGGGCCCCGGCCTGCATCGCGCGCTCCAGGTTGACGACGGATCCGGCCTTCAGGTCGCCGAGGCTCGTGCGGTCCAGCGACTCGCGCATGACGTCGGCGCTGAACGTGTCCTGCGTCGGGTCGATCACCGTCAGGCAGCAGCCGTTGACCGCGATCGAGTCGCCGTGTCCGGCGTCCGACGTGACGACGGGTCCGCGGATCGTGATCCGCACCGCGTCCCCGAGGTCGTCGAGGGCCACGACCGTGCCCTTCTCCTCCACCAAGCCCGTGAACATCAGTTCGTGCCCTCGCTGTCAGGTTCCTCGATCGGTGTGTCCATGTCCTCGCGCGGCATCCGGCCCGGCGTGCCGACGATGCGGATGTCGGGTCCGACCATCCGCAGGTCGGTGATCTCGATGGGGCGGATGTCCGCGAGCGTGGTCGCCTCGCCCTCGAGCGCGGCGCGGCCCGAGCCCAGCATGGCCGGCGTCATGTAGCCGATCACGCGGTCGATGAGGCCCTCGCCCCAGAACGCGCCGGCGAGCCGGGGGCCGCCCTCGAGCCAGACGTGATGGATGCCCTCGGCCTGCAGCTCGGCGAGGACCTCGTGGGGGTCGCGCGAGTGGATCTGGCGCGTGGGCGCGACGCGGTCGAACACGCGGTAGTAGGCGGGGATCTTCGATTCCCCCACCACGACGCGCAACGGCTGGCGGTCGTACGGCAGAGGCAGGTCGGCGGCGTCGCGCACGGTGAGCCGCGGATCGTCCGCGAGCACGGAGTAGGTGCCGGCCATGATGGCGTCGCACTCGGCGCGGAAGACCTGGACGTCGCGGCGGGCGGTCTGGCTGGTGATCCACTTGCTGGTGCCGTCGGGGGCGGCGCTGAGGCCGTCGAGCGTCGCGGCGTACTTCCAGGTGACGAACGGCCGGCCGTGGAGGTGGCGGTGGGACCAGAAGCGGACCAGCTCGTCGGTCTCGTCGGCCAGGACGCCGCCCTCGACGTCGAGGCCCGCCTCGAGGAGGACCTTCGCTCCCCCAGCGCCCTCGGCCGGGTCGGTGGTGCCGAACACCACGCGGGTCACACCGGCGGCGATCAGCGCCTGCGTGCAGGGGCCGGTGCGGCCGGTGTGGTTGCAGGGCTCGAGGGTGACGACGGCGGTGGCGCCCCGGGCGCGGTCACCGGCGAGCTGCAGGGCGTCGACCTCGGCGTGCGGCGTGCCCGCGCCCCGGTGGACGCCCACGGCGATCTCACGGCCCTCGGCGTCGAGCAGCACGCAGCCGACCGGCGGGTTGGGCAGGGTGCGACCCACGGCTCGGGCGGCCTCGACGGCCCGGCGCATCGCGTCGGTCTCGGTCTGACTGGCCACCGGTCTCCCTGACATCAGGCTCACGGGACACCGGGGACGGCTCGGACGCAGGATGCGTCCGAGCAGCGTGCGCCTTCCATCCGGACTTTCACCGTCGGTACCGGAGTTTCACCGGTTCAACCTCGGCCCTGCGAGCAGGGCCTCGGGTCGCGGACTGTCACCGCCGGTTCGGACTTGCACCGACCCCGGAGCACGCGAGCGATTAGCTCGTACGGGGAAAGTCTAGCGGCTCAGTGGCAGGCGCCGACGGCCGTCTCACGCAGACGCTCCACCATGGCGCCCGGGTCGTCGGCGCTGTAGACCGCCGAACCGGCCACGAAGGTGTCGGCGCCGGCCTCCGCGCAGCGCTCGATCGTCTCCAGCGAGACGCCGCCGTCGACCTGGAGCCAGATGTCGCCACCGACCCGGTCGAGCAGGGCACGCGTGCGTCGGATCTTCGGCAGGCACAGGTCCAGGAACTTCTGGCCGCCGAACCCCGGCTCGACCGTCATGATCAGCACCATGTCGAGCTCCGGCAGCAGGTCCTCGTAGGGCTCGATCGGCGTCGCGGGCTTGAGCGCCATCGACGCGCGGGCCCCCTGCGCGCGGATCTCGCGGGCCAGGCGCACCGGCGCCTTCGCGGCCTCCACGTGGAAGGTGACGCTCGACGCGCCCGCCTCCACGAACTGCGGCGCCCAGCGATCGGGCTCCTCGATCATCAGGTGCGCGTCGATCGGCTGCGGCGCGGCCTTCGCCAGCGCCTCGATCACGGGCGCGCCGAGCGTCAGGTTCGGCACGAAGTGGTTGTCCATCACGTCCATGTGCAGGAAGTCGGCCGTCGGGATCCGGGCCGCCTCCCCCGCCAGGTTCGCGAAGTCGGCGTTCAGCAGGCTCGGCGTGATGCGCATGGGGCGAGCGTATCCGTCAGCTGCGGCGCAGCAGCGCCAGGTACATCGCGTCCGTGCCGTCGATGTGCGGCCACCAGTGGTGCTCGGACTCGACCGTCACGTCGGACCGCTCGGCGAGCACCGCTTCGACGACCTCGCGGGTCTCGGCGGGCAGCGGCGAGCAGGTGGCGTAGCCCACCACTCCCCCCGGCCGGACCAGGTCGATGGCGCGCGTGAGCAGCTGCCGCTGCAGCGTGACGAGCTCGGGGACGTCCTCGGCACGGCGTCGCCAGCGGGCCTCGGGACGACGGCGCAGGGCGCCCAGCCCGGTGCACGGGGCGTCGAGGAGGACGCGGTCGAACGACTCCTCCTCCCACGGACCCTTGCGGCCGTCGTGGACCGTGACCTCGACGTTGTTGAGCGCCCGCACGGACTGACGGACGAGCTCGGCGCGGTGCGGCTGCATCTCGTTGGCCACGAGGGAGGCACCGCGCTGGGCGGCGAGCGCGCCGAGCAGTGCGGCCTTGCCACCGGGCCCCGCGGCGAGGTCGAGCCAGTGCGTGTCGTACCCCTCGAGCGGCGCCTCGGCCGTGGTGATCGCCACCATCTGCGAGCCCTCGTCCTGCACCCCGGCGCGGCCGTCGCGCACGGCGGGCACGAAGCCCGGGTCTCCTCCAGCGGTCATCACGCGGGCATAGGGGCTGAGCCGGCCCGTCTCCCCCGGCAGAGACCGCGGGTCGACGAGTCCGGGTCGGGCCACGAGCGTGACGTAGGGCGGCACGTTGTCGGCCTCGAGCAGGTCCTCGAGCTGGTCCGGGCCGACGGCCTGCTCCAGCGCCTCGACGACCCAACGCGGGTGCGAGTACCGGACGGCCAGCGCGTCGAGCCGGCTCAGCCCTGCGGTGACCTCGTTGAGCCACAGACCGAGGTCCTTCTGCCCGATCTTGCGCAGGACCGCGTTGGTGAAGCCGACGGGCCGGTGCCCGATCCGGCGACGTACCAGGTTCACGGTGGTGTCGACGGCCGCGTGGGGCGGCACGCGCATCGCCAGCAGCTGGTGGGCCCCGAGCCGCAGTGCGTCGCGCACGGCCGGGTGGACCGTGCCCGTGGCCACGCGATCGATGATCGCGTCGTAGGTGCCCTGGTTGCGGATCGTGTTGTGGGTCAGCTCCGTCGCCAGTGCGGCATCGCGCTCGGACAGTCCGCCCAGCAAGGTCGGCAGCAGCAGGTTGACGTACACCTCGCGCGTCCGGACTGCCGACATGACCTCGAACGCGACCTCGCGCGGATCGGTGATGGCCTTGGCGCTCATGCGAACACCACCTCGGTGGCTCCGCCGAGGCCCCGGCCCCAGTCGGCGGCGGCCATCGCCTTCTTGCCGTGCGGCTGCACCTCGCCCAGCACGACGTCGGTCGTGGTGGTGCCGACGCGCACCTCGCGCTTGCCGATCGACGCCACGCCCGGCTTGAGCGTGGACTCCTCGGCGATGGTGAGCGGCCCGATCTTCAGGCGCGCCCCGTCCACCTCGGTCCAGGCGCCCGGCGCGGGCGTGCAGCCGCGGATCTGGCGGTCGACGGCGAAGGCGGGGCGGTTCCAGTCGATGCGAGCGTCCTCGGTGGTCAGCTTGTGGGCGTAGGAGACGTTGTCCTCGGGCTGGCGCACCGCGCCGATGTCGCCCTCCTCGATGTGGTCGACGACGTCGACGACAAGGGTGGCGCCCTGGTCGGACAGGCGGTCCAGGAGTGTTCCGGTGGTGTCGTCCTGCTGGATCCGCTCGGTGATCGTGCCGAGCACCGGGCCGGCGTCCAGCGCCTCCACGAGGCTGAAGACGGTGGCGCCGGTGATCTCGTCACCGGCCATGATCGAGCGCTGCACCGGGGCGGCTCCGCGCCAGGCCGGCAGCACGGAGTAGTGCAGGTTGATCCAGCCGAACTCGAGGGCGTCGAGCACGTCGCGGCGCAGCAGCGCTCCGTACGCGACGATCACGCCCAGGCGCGCCTCCGTGGCCGCCAGAGCGTCGAGGAACTCGGGGTCGGACGTGGACGTCGGCTTGAGCACGTCGATCCCGTGGGCCTCGGCGGCCACCGCCACGGGCGAGGGCTGCAACGAGCGGCCGCGGCCGACCCGCGCGTCGGGACGGGTGATCACGGCGACCACCTCGTGGCGGCTGGCGACGAGCGCCTCGAGCGTCGGCACGGCGGTGGCCGGGGTCCCGGCGAACACGATCTTCACCCGCCGAGTCTAGGTCGTGCCGCCGGGCGGCTCAGAAGGCGACGGGGTCGACCTGGATCCGCACCGGTGTCTCCTTGGCCGCGCTGCGCTCGGCGGCCACCTGCTTGAGCACCGCCGCGAGGGCCAGTCCCTCGCGCCGGGGCACCCGCAGGATGAGGCGCTCGCGGCCCGGCTCCAGCGGGACCGGGCCGAGGACGTCGACGAACGGCGGCCACGACCGCCGCGCCAGGACGCCGATCACGTCGTCGGTGCCGTCGACCGTGGCGAGGCGCCCGACGGGCGGCAGGTGGGTCTCGGCGCGCTCGGAGAGCTCACGAGCGGCCACGGCCACCGGGTCAGCCCGGACGAGCGCCTGCAGGACGGTGGTGTCGCCGACTGCAACGGCGCGCGCGCCGAAGGCCGACAGCGCCAGGGCGTTGAACCAGCGCCGGTGCGACTCCTCCGTGACGCGCACGTCGTCGCGGCCCAGCATGAGCCACGTGTCGAGCAGCACCACCACGGCGTAGCCGCCGGGGACGGGCGGCTCGGCACCGGGCGTGGCCAGCACGAGCGGGTGACCCTCGGGATCGACCGTCTCGAGCACCGTGTCACCGCCCGAGGTGAGGACGGTGCGGTCGGGGAAGGCGGCGCCGAACTCCTCGGCGGTGCGCAGCTGGCCCACGACCGGGGCGCGCAGGCGCGTGCCGCCGCACTCGGTGCAGCGCCAGCGGGGCACCTCCGTGGCGCACCAGCGGCACACCAGCGGGGCGTCGGCGCGGTGCTGCAGCAGCGGTCCGTGGCACTGAGGGCAGGAGGCCGGTGTGCGGCAGTCCTGGCACGCCAAGGAGGTGCGGTAGCCGCGCCGCGGCACCTGGACGAGCACGGGACCCTCCGCGGCCCGGACCGCCTGGAACACCGCGGCGGGCAGCCGGGCGGCGGCCGCGCCGTGCTCGGTGCCGTCGGTGACCTCGACCACGGGCCACTCGCGCCGGCGCGACGCCTGGTCGGCGACGATCTCGGCGCACCAGCCCTGCTGCACGAGGGACTGGGCCTCGGCGGTGCGGGCATGGCCTGCGATCAGCACGGCCGCGCCCGTCTCGATCGCCCGGGTGAGCAGCACCTCGCGGGTGTGGGGGTACGGCGCCCGGGGCTCGGCGTGGAGGTCGTCGCCGTCGTCCCAGATCACGACGAGACCGAGGTCGCGCACGGGCGCGTAGGCGGCGGCACGGGTTCCCAGCACGACCTGCACCTCACCGCGGGAGACCCGCAGGAAGTTGCGGTAGCGCGCCGCGGGCTTCTCGGCGGCCGTGAGCGCCACGTGGGCGTCGGGACCGAGGGCCTCGGTGAAGGCCGCGTGCCAGCGAGCCACCTCACGCACGTCGGGCACGCAGACGACCGCGCCCCGACCCGACCGCACGACCGCCGACACCGCCTCGGCCACGGCCCGCTCGGGCTCGTGGCGCGGCAGCACGTTCAGCACGGCGCGGGGCGACTCCCCCGCCGCCAGCGCCTCGACGTAGGACGCGCCGTGCACGTAGGCGTGCCACGAGGCGCTGCCGATGTCGGGCGGCCGTGGTGCCGGCTCGGCCGGCGGGTGGGCCTCGGCACGGGCGTGGCGCGGCGGGATCGCGAGCCGCAGCACGTCGGCCGCGGTGCCCGCGTAGCGGTCGGCCAGGGCCCGGGCGAGGGCGGCGACCTCCGGGGTCAGGACCGGCTCGGAGGAGACCACCTTGGCGACCGCCGCGAGCTTGCCGTCGTGCGCGGAGTCGTCGGCGAGCTCGAGGACGAATCCATCCACGAGCCGTCCCGCGAAGCGCACCTTGACCCGGCATCCGGGCACGACCGCCTCGGCCAGCTCGTCAGGGACGGCGTAGTCGAACGGACGGTCCAGATGCGACAGCGGCGTGTCGACGAGGACTCTCGCGACACGCCGCTGTGCTGGGTTCACTCGGCTGTTCTACCAGCAGGGCCCGACAGGGCCCCGGGGCACGGGATCAGAGACCCGCGGCCGCGCGCAGGGCGTCGGCGCGGTCGGTGCTCTCCCAGGGCAGGCCCGGGCGGCCGAAGTGGCCGTAGGCGGCCGTCTCGGCGTAGATCGGGCGCAGCAGGTCGAGGTCGCGCACGATGGCGGCCGGGCGCAGGTCGAAGACCTCGAGCACCGCGTCGCGGATCGTGTCGACCGGGACGACCTCGGTGCCGAACGTGTCGACGTAGAAGCCGACCGGGTGGGCCACGCCGATCGCGTACGCGACCTGGACCTCGGCCTTGGTGGCCAGGCCGGAGGCCACGATGTTCTTGGCGACCCACCGCATCGCGTACGCGGCGGAGCGGTCGACCTTGCTCGGATCCTTGCCGCTGAACGCGCCGCCACCGTGACGGGCGTAGCCGCCGTAGGTGTCGACGATGATCTTGCGGCCCGTCAGGCCGGCGTCGCCCATGGGGCCGCCGATGACGAACTTGCCCGTCGGGTTGATGTGCGACTTGTAGTTCGACGAGTCGATGTCGTACTGGCTCAGCACCTCGTCGATGACGTGCTTCTTGAGGTCGGAGGGCAGCTGGTGCTCGAGGTCGACGCCCTCCTCGTGCTGGGTGGAGATGACGATCGCCTCGACGCGCACGGGCTTGTCGTTGTCGTCGTACTCGATGGTGACCTGGGTCTTGCCGTCGGGACGCAGGTACGGCAGCGTGCCGTCCTTGCGGACCTTGGTCAGCTGCTCGGAGAGGCGGTGCGCGATCGTGATCGGCAGCGGCATCAGCTCGGGGGTCTCGTCGCAGGCGAAGCCGAACATCAGGCCCTGGTCGCCGGCGCCCTGGAGGTCGAGCGGGTCGGTGGCGCCGCCGAGGCGGGCCTCCTCGGCCGTGTCGACGCCCTGCGCGATGTCGGGCGACTGCGCGTCGAGGGTGACCTGCACGGCGCAGGACTCACCGTCGAAGCCCTTGGTGGACGAGTCGTAGCCGATTGCGAGCACGCGGTCCCGCGCGATCCGCGCGATGTCGGCGTACGCCTCGGTGGTGACCTCGCCGCCGACCAGGACCAGGCCCGTGGTCACGAACGTCTCGGCCGCGACGCGGCTCTTCGGGTCCTGCGCGAGGAGTGCGTCGAGGATGCTGTCGCTGATCTGGTCGGCGATCTTGTCCGGGTGACCCTCGGTCACGGACTCCGAGGTGAATAGACGGCTCACGGTTACCTCTCTGGCTGGTGGCTACGACGTCTGAGACGTCGTGATGACTGTAGTGGGCGGGTGATGAGGGGGCGGGTTCATTCCACCCGTTGGACGACCGCGTCCCAGATCGCGTGGGCGATCTCGGACTTGGCCGCGCGGGCCACGGGATGCTCGGATCCCTCAGCCGTGAGGATGGTGACCTCGTTGTCGGGCTGGCCGAACGTGCGCTCGGACCCGACGTCGTTGACGACGAGCAGGTCGCAGCCCTTGCGGGCCATCTTGGCGCGGGCGTGGTCGAGCACCGAGCCGTTCGCGTCGCCGGTCTCGGCGGCGAATCCCACGATGACCGGGCGCTGGCCCGAGCGGGTGCGGACGAGCTCGACGAGGATGTCCGGGTTCTCGATCAGCTCGATCGACGGCGCGACGCCGTCGGCCTGCTTCTTGATCTTCGCGTCGGCGAAGGACGCCGGCCGGAAGTCGGCCGGTGCTGCCGCCATCACGACGGCGTCGGCGGACTCGGCGGCCTTGAGCATCGCCTCGCGCAGCTCGGACGTGGTGACGACCCGGACCACCTCGGCGCCGGCGGGCACGTCGATCGACACGTTGGCGGCCACCAGCGTGACCGTGGCGCCGCGGGCGAGGGCGGCCTCGGCGAGGGCGATCCCCTGGCGGCCCGACGAGCGGTTGCCCAGGAATCGCACCGGATCGAGGAACTCGCGCGTGCCACCGGCCGACACCACGACGTGCTGGCCGGCGAGGTCGCGCGGACGGCCCTGCAGCACCTGCAGGCATACCGCGTGGATGGCCTCGGGATCGGGCAGCCGGCCGGGGCCGGTGTCGGCGCCGGTGAGGCGCCCGGAGTCGGGCTCGATGACCAGCACGCCGCGCTCGCGCAGCGTGGCGACGTTCGCCACGGTGGCGGGGTGCTCCCACATCTCGGTATGCATGGCCGGGGCCATCACGACCGGGCACCGGGCGGTGAGCAGCGTGTTGGTCAGCAGGTCGTCGGCCAGCCCGTGCGCGGCGCGGGCCAGGGTGTTGGCCGTGGCCGGCGCGACGACCACGAGATCGGCCGTCTGGCCCAGCTTCACGTGCGGGACCTCGGGGACGTTCTCGAACACGCCGGTCTGGACCGGGTTCCCCGAGAGGGCCTCCCACGTGGGGGCGCCGACGAACTCCAGCGCGGACTCGGTGGGCACGACGCGGACGTCGTGCCCGGCCTCGGTGAACAGGCGCAGCAGCAGCGCCGCCTTGTAGGCGGCGACGCCGCCGGTGACGCCGAGGACGATGCGACTCATCGCGACGTCAGGCTCAGGCCTCGTCGGTGGTCGCGGGCGCGTCGGCGTCGGGGGTGATGTCCTCGACGGTCAGCAGGCCGGCGTTGATCTCGCGCAGCGCGATCGACAGGGGCTTCTCCTGGACCTCGGTCTCGAGCAGCGGACCGACGTACTCGAGCAGGCCCTCGCCGAGCTGGGAGTAGTACGCGTTGATCTGGCGAGCGCGCTTGGCGCTGTAGAGGACGAGCTTGTACTTGGAGTCCGCCTTCTCGAGCAGGTCGTCGATCGGCGGGTTGGTGATGCCTTCGGCGGCAGAACGTGTCGTGGACACTCAGAATCTCCAGAAGTTCGAGGATTACCCGGCAGGGTCGGCTGGCGGGCGTGATCTGAACAAGTCTACCAACTCCCGCCCCGCTTCCTCGACTTCGGTGTTGACGATGGTGGCGTCGAACTCCGACACTGCCGCCAGCTCCTCGCGGGCGGTGGCCAGGCGGCGCTCGCGCTCGGCCTCGGTCTCGGTGCCGCGGCCGACGAGGCGGTTGACCAGCTCGTCCCAGCTGGGCGGCGCCAGGAACACCAGGAAGGCCTCGGGGAACCGCTCGCGCACCTGGCGCGCGCCCTGCAGGTCGATCTCCAGCAGGACCGACTCGCCCTGCGCCAGCTTCTCCTCCACGGCGGCGCGCGGGGTGCCGTAGCGGTTGACGCCGTGGACCGTGGCGTACTCGAGCAGGCCGTCGGTGGCGATGAGGTGGTCGAACTCCTCGGGGGTGACGAAGTGGTAGTGCCGGCCGTCGACCTCGCCCGGCCGGGCGGGCCGGGTGGTGGCCGAGACGGACATCCAGATCTCGGGGTGGTGCTCGCGCACCCACGCCGCCACCGTGCCCTTGCCGACCGCGGTGGGCCCGGCCAGCACGATCAGGCGACCGCGCCGTTCAGCACTGCGTGGTTCAGCCACGGCGGGCGATCTCGGCGACGAGGCCCTTGGCCTGGTTCGTGCCGAGGCCGCGCAGGCGGCGGCTCTCGGCGATGCTCAGGTCGGCCATGATCTGCTGGGCCGTCAGCTTCCCGATGCCGGGGATGCTCTGGAGCAGGTCGAGCACCTTGATCTTGGCGACGGCCTCGTTGCGCTTGGCCTCGGCCAGCACGTCGGCGACGCTCGCGCCGGAATGGCGCAGGCGGTACTTCACCTCGGCACGCACCTGGCGGGCGGCGGCCGCCTTGGCCAGCGCCTCGCGGCGTTGTTCGTCGGTCAGCTCGGGCAGGGCCACGGTCAACTCCTCACTTCTTCGACAGGTCGATGCCGCACTCGTCGTTCACGTGCTCGACCACGTCCTCGCGCTGGGCCCTCGTGTCGTTGAAGGCCTCGTGGGCGGCGGTGATCCGGTCGATGTCCTGCTGGGACAGGGCGTTCACCTTCTCCTCGCTCTTCATGTCCTCGAGCGCGAAGTCGGCCTTGCGGTGGGCGATCACGACCTTCTTGGTCGCCTTGGCGATGTCGGTCCACTGCTTCGCGATGTCCTCGGGCGCCTCGTGGGCGACCTTCGTCGTGACGTCCGCGTAGGTGGCGAACGCGGCGTCGTTCTGCTGGCCGAAGGTGGCCAGCGAATCGCGGCCCGCGTCGACCGCGTCGCAGTAGGGCCCCCCGCCGGAGCAGCCCGTCAGGGTCGCGAGACCGAGGACCACGGACAGCAGCAGGGAGGGTCGTCGCACCCCGACAGGTTACTAGCGAGCACCGTCCCGCCGACGGTCCGTCGACCGCGTGTATCAGCGCGCCCCCTTCCTGCCTCGTCCCGGATGTGCGCACAATGAACTTCGTGACCAGCGAAAAGTCACACGAACCAGCAGAATCCGACGACGGCCCGTGGATCCGCTCCGGCGAGGCCTTCGCACGCTGGCGTGACGGGGACCGCGGAGCGATCGACGAACTCGTGCGCGAGATGACCCCCGTGCTGTGGCACGTGGTGCGCGCCTACCGGCTCGACGAGGACGTGTGCGAGGACGTCATCCAGTTCACCTGGCTGACGCTCGTGCGCAAGGCCGACAGCGTGGACAACCCGCGTGCCGTCTCCTCGTGGCTCATCATCACGGCCCGCCGCCAGGCATGGCGGGTCGCCTCACGGAACCGGCGCGAGGACGCGGTCGACGACGAGCTGCTGGCGCCTGCGCTGCCCAGCTCGCCCGCCGCCGAGTCCGAGGCCGTCTCGGCCGACGAGAACCACCGGCTGTGGTCGGCGGTCGCGCAGCTCAACGAGCGCTGCCAGCGCCTGTTGCGCGTGATCGCCTTCGATGACCGGCCCGACTACCAGCACATCTCCGAGGACCTGGGCATGCCCGTGGGGAGCATCGGCCCGACACGCCGACGCTGCCTCGAGAAGCTCAAGGCCGTCATCTCCGGCGAGGGGGCCACGTCATGACCGAACGCGATCCGATCTTCACCAACCTGCGAGCGATGTACGAGGTGCTCGATCCACCGCCGGCCCACCTGGCCGACGCCATGATCGCCGCCATCGCCGCCGAGAGCCTCGACGCCGACTACGAGCTGCTGAGTCTGCTGGGCCGCAGCACCGAGCTGGTCGGCACCCGCGGCTCGGGCGTCATTACCATCGAGTTCTCCCACGACGAGGCCTCCATCCTGCTGCGCGTGGCCCAGGTCGACGAGACCACCCGCCGCGTCGACGGCTGGGTCACGGGCACCGGCGCCGACCACGCGCGGCTGACCGCCGGCGACCAGACCTGGACCGCCGACGTGACCGACGGCCGGTTCGAGTTTGAGTCCCTTCCGGCCGGCCTGATCCGCATCTACTTCTCGGGCGACACCGAGCTGGCGACCCCCACCTTCGAGATCTGAGGAGCACCGGATGCGTCCGACTGGCCAGGAGCCGCCGCGCTGGGAAGAGCAGGACCCGTGGGAGCGGGAGCAGGACCTCGAGAGCGTCGCCGCGCGCGAGGGCGCGACCCTCGACCCGTCCAAGGCCACCGTGGGCCCCGGCGGGCGCGAGACGCACCCCACGGCGTACCTCTCGACGAAGCTGCTCATCTCCACCCTCGTCGACGTCGATGCGGCGATCCAGCTGCTGAAGGACGCGGCCGAGGTGTTCAACTGGCAGGTCGTCGAGGACGAGACGTACCCGAGGATCGTGGTCGAGGAGACCGACGAGGAGCGCCGCGAGCGCGCCGAGCGCTACCCGTGGCTCACCACCACCGGCGGTGTCGGCATGGCGCGCGTCGTCATCTCCGCCACGGCTCGCTCGCACGCCCGTCCGCCGGACGCCTGGTCGCTGCTCCAGGCGGCCCGCGCCCTGGCGCTGGGTCGTGAGCCCGAGAAGGGCACCGACCTGCTGCACGGCATCGGTCTCGACCACGTCCTGCAGAGCAGCCCGTTCACGCGGGGCGCGCCGTTCACGCGCGGGGCTCCCTTCACGCGGGGCGCGCCGTTCACCCGCGGGGCTCCCTTCACGCGGGGCGCGCCGTTCACCCGCGGCGCACCCTTCACCCGCGGAGCCCCGTTCACCCGCGGCGCGAGCATGGCGGTCGACTCGTACGGCGAGGTCGGCTCCGGGGGACGCCAGCCGGTGGCGTGGGTCGGCCCGGCTCCCACTCGCTCCCCCGACGACCCCGACGGACAGCGCCGCCCGCGGGTCGGGGTGCTGGACTCCGGCTGCGGCAAGCACGCCTGGTTCACCAACGGCGCGGTCAAGGACGGCACGAAGCTGATCTCCGGAGTCACCATCGGTCGCGACGACGCGCCCACCGACCCCGAGACGCTCGGCAACGTCAGCGGCCCGCTCGACGGCTCGATCGACGACGCCTCGGGCCACGGGACGTTCATCGTGGGCCTCCTGCACCAGGGCTGCCCCGACGCCGACATCCACTGGTGGCGGGTGATGGACTCCGACGGCACGCTCGCCGAGTCCGACTTCGTCACCGCGCTGATCCGCATCGCGCAGCTCGTCCGCGCGGGCGACGGCGGCGTGAACGGGCTCAGCCTCGACGTGCTGAACCTGTCGTTCGGCTACTACCACGAGACGCCGTACGACCTGGAGTTCGACCCGACCCTCTACGAGCTGCTCGCCCTGATCGGCCGGACCGGCACCACCGTGGTCTGCGCGGCGGGCAACGACGCGACGTCGCGTCCCCTCTTCCCCGCCGCCTTCGGGCCGTGGGAGGACCCGGCCGACGAGGTCGTGCGTCGCGACCCCCGCGCCACGCCGATCGTCGCCGTCGGGGCGCTGAACCCGAACGGTCGGACCGACGCGATGTTCACGAACACCGGTCCGTGGGTCCACGTGTACCGGCCGGGCGCCTCGCTCGTCAGCACCATCCCGCCGTTCGAGGGCGGACTCCAGCCGATCGCGCGCGCCACCTTCCGGGGCCGTACCCGCGAGACCGTCGACCCCGACGACTTCGCGAGCGGCTTCGCGGTGTGGAGCGGGTCGTCGTTCGCCGCGCCCGTGTTCGCGGCCCAGCTGGCGTCCGCACTGGCGAAGGACCTCCCGGTGGAGGGAACGGCCGACGATCCGGCGCAGGCCGTGGAGCGGGCGATCGCCGCGATCGGTCGCCTCACCGACCCGGAGTGAGGTCCCATGCTCTCGGCCGTTGAGCTGCACCGGCGGGGCCGAGCCTCGATGGACGCCGGTCGTTACCGCACGGCGCGGCGGCAGCTGTTGACGGCACTGGAGCGCAACGCCGATCCCGATCGTGAGGTGCGGATCCTGGTCAACCTCTCGCACGTCGCGTCCACCCTCGGCGATGCGGAGGAGGCCCTGCGGCGGTGCGACGAGGCCGCGCGGCTGGCCCGAGCGCCGGCCGTGCGCGCGCTCGTGCACAGCCAGCGGGCGGGCCTGCACCTGAACGCGGGCGACGCCGACCGGGCGTCGGCCCTGTACGACCTCGCCGTTCCCGCGCTGACGGGCACGGCCCGGGCGAACGCCCTGATGAACCGCGGGGTGCTGCACCTGCAGCAGTGGCGCCTCGAGCGGGCGCGCCACGACTTCGACGAGGCGGCCGCGCTCTTCGATGCGGCCGGCGACGAGACCGGGTGGGCCCAGGCACGCCACAACGACGGCTACGCGGCGCTGCAGAGCGGCGACCTCGTCGGGGCCCTCGCGGCGATGGACGCGGCGCGCGTGCACTTGGCCGACCTCTCCCCCGTCGCCGCCGCCGTGTGTGACCAGGACACCGCCGAGGCGCTTCTGGCGGCCGGCGAGACCCACGAGGCGGTCGACCTCATCCTCGCTGCCGCCCGCGTCTTCGCCCAGGCACGATTGCGCCAGCACCAGGGCGAGTGCGAGGCCACCGCCGCGCGGGTCCTGCTGTTCAGCGATCCGCGCCGGTCGCGCCGGCTGGCGCGGCAGGCGGCGCGTCGCCTGCGCGGCACGGGCAGCGAGTGGTGGGCGCTGCGCGCCGACACGGTCGCGCTGGCTGCCGAGACCTCGATCGCACCACCCACCGTGGCGTGGCTCGACCGCGCCGAGGAGACCTCCGGCGCCCTGCGGAAGCACGGACTCGACCACTTCGCCCAGCTGCTGGACCTGCTCGCGGCCCGCTTCGCGGCTGTCCTCGGTGATCCCGAGCGGGCGACGCAGCTGCTGAAGCGCGGCCGCACCACCGAGCGCGACGGCCTCACCGAGCGGCTGCTGGAGCGATCGGCGCTGGCGGCGCGGTCACTCGCGCGCGGGCGCAGGCGCGAGGCGCTCGCGCACCTGCGCCGCGGACTCGACCTCCTGCACGACTGGCAGTCGTCCTTCGGCAGCCTCGACCTCGCCGTCGGCGTGGCCGGCAGCGGTCGCGCCCTGGCGCTCACCGGCATCCGCGAGGCCCTCGCCTCGGGCGACCCGTCGCTGGTCCTGGAGTGGTCCGAGCGCGCGCGCGAGCTGACCAGTCGCGTCGTGCCCGTGCGGCCGCCCGTGGACGCCGATGCCGCCGACGACCTCACCCAGATCCGCCAGCTCACCGTGGAGGAGCCGGACGAGGGGTCACCCGAGGCCCGCGAGCTCGCGCGCCTGCGCGATCGGGTGCGGCACCGCGCCTGGCTCGAGCGCGGGTCCGGCGAGGTCGGCGACGTGGTCGAGCCTGCAGAGCTGACCGACTCCCTCGGCGACCGCGACGCGCTCGTGAGCTACCTGTGGGACCGGCGCCGGGTGCACGCCCTGGTGATCACCGACGGCGACCCGGTCCTGCTGGACCTCGGCCCGCACGGTCCTCTCGTCGAGCGGCTCGGCGGGCTCCAGGCCGACCTCGACATGGCCGCCGCCACCCTCATGCCGGCGATGCAGCGAGCGGTGCGTGGATCGCGGGACCGGCGGCTGGTGGAGCTCTCACGACTCCTGGTCGATCCTGTGCTCCCCCACCTGGGCGACCGACGCGTGGTGATCACGCCGGCGGGGCTGCTGTCGGGCCTGCCGTGGTCGATGCTGCCGGGCTTCACCGGGCGTCCGGTCACCGTGCCGGTCACGGCCACGCGGTGGCTGGCCACACGCGACCTCCGCGCACCACGCAGCGCGGGCTTCGTCGCCGGACCCGGCGTCGCACGTGCCGTGGAGGAGGTCAAGCAGTCGGCGGCCCACTGGACGGGCTCCAGCGCGCTCACCGATGCGAGCGCCACCGTGGCGGCCACGCTCGACCTCGCCGACGGTGTGGATCTGCTGCACGTCTCGGCCCACGGCCGCCACGCCGCCGAGAACCCGTTGTTCTCCGGTGTGCTGCTCGAGGACGGACCGCTGTTCGGCTACGACCTCGACCGGATCGCCACGGTGCCGCAGATCGTCATCCTGTCCGCGTGCGAGGTCGGCCGCTCCACGCAGCGCTGGGCCGAGGAGTCGCTGGGCATGGTCACCGCGTGGCTGCACGCCGGTGCGCGCTGCGTGATCGCCTCCCCCGCCGCCGTGGCGGACGACGAGGCCTGCGAGGTCCTGCAGGACGTGCACCAGCTCATGGCCGCGGGCACTCCCCCGGCCGTCGCGCTCGCCGAAGCGACCGGCGACCGCCCCACCTCGTTCGTCTGCTTCGGCGCCGGCTGGTGAGCTGACGGAGCGCTGGCAGTGACGTTCGCGGGGGCGACACGCCGTGTGAGACCCCCGAAACGTCACTCCCAAGGCTACAGCAGGGACAGCGCGTCGTTGGTGGCGGCGGCGGCTGCGCGCAGGGCGTTGACGTCGGGGCCCTTCGCGAGGACGTCGCGCGAGGTCGACGGGACGATCTGGTCGGTCACGGTGTCGAAGAGGCGGCGCAGGTCGTCGACCGTGCCGCCCTGGGCGCCGAAGCCGGGCACGAGGATCGGGCCGTTGAAGCCGAGCCGCTGCGTGTCGAGGTGGGCCACCGTGGCACCGATGACGGCGCCGAAGGAGCCCATCGGGGAGGCGCCCTCGTTGGCCTGCCCGAGCTCGACGAGGATCTCGTCGCCCACCGACATGCCCGACGACGTCGTGGCGGCCTGGAAGCGGATCGCCTCGGGGTTCGAGGTGAACGCCAGCACGAACACGCCCGCGTCGTTCTTCTCCGCCGCCGCGAAGAACGGCGTCAGCGAGCCGAACCCCAGGTAGGGGCTGACGGTGATCGCGTCGGCCGCCATCGGGGCGTCGTCGTCGAGGTAGGCGTCGGCGTAGGCCGTCGCGGTGGAGCCGATGTCGCCGCGCTTCACGTCGAGGATCGTCAGCGAGCCGGTGTGCCGCAGGTCCTGCAGCGTGCGCTCCAGGATCGCCACCCCGGCCGCGCCGAACCGCTCGAAGAACGCGGACTGCGGCTTCACGAACGCCACCTTGCCCGCGAACGCCTCCACGCACGTGGCCGCGAACCGGTCGAGTCCCTCGACCGAGTCCTCGAGGCCCCACTGCTCGAGGAGCTGCGCGTGCGGGTCGATGCCGACGCACAGCGGACCGTACGCCTGCATCGCCACGTGGGCGCGGCTGCCGAAACTCATCGCGTGATCGTCTCCGCCCACGACTGCAGCGACCGCACGCCGATGCTGCCGGCGATCTCGGCCTCGATGCCCTGCACGGCGGCGGCGAGCGCCTGCACCGTGGTGAGGCACGGGATCCCCTCGGCCACGGCGGCCGTGCGGATCTCGTAGCCGTCGACGCGAGCGTTCGCGCCGCTGCCCAGGCCGTGCGGCGTGTTGACGATCAGCTGCACCTGGCGCTCGTTGATCTTCTCCACGACGGTGCTGCCCTGCGAGTCGTCCTCGTGCAGCTTGCGCAGGACCGTGGCCTTCACGCCGTTGCGCTCGAGGACCTCGGCCGTGCCGCTCGTGGCGAGGATCTCGAAGCCGAGGTCGGCCAGGCGCTTGATCGGGAAGATCATGTGGCGCTTGTCGCGGTTGGCCACCGAGACGAAGACCGTGCCCGAGGTGGGCAGGCCGTTGTACGCGCCCGAGGCCGACTGGCTCTTGGCGAACGCCGAGCCGAAGGACGCGTCGATGCCCATGACCTCGCCGGTCGAGCGCATCTCGGGGCCGAGCAACGTGTCGACATATCGACCGTCGTAGGTGCGGAACCGGTTGAACGGCATGACCGCCTCCTTGACCGCGATCGGCGCGGTGGCCGGCAGCCGGCCCCCGTCGCCCTCGGCGGGCAGGACGCCGGCGGCGCGCAGGTCGGCGATCGACTCGCCGAGCATCACGCGAGCCGCAGCCTTCGCGAGCTGCGTGTTCGTCGCCTTGGAGACGAACGGCACCGTGCGCGAGGCGCGCGGGTTGGCCTCGAGCACGTAGACCGTGTCGGAGCTGAGCGCGAACTGGATGTTGATCAGGCCGTGCACGCCCACGCCGCGGGCGATCGCCTCGGTGGAGGCGCGGATCCGATCGATCTCGGTGGTGCCGAGCGTGATGGGCGGCAGAGCGCAGGCCGAGTCGCCGGAGTGCACGCCGGCCTCCTCGATGTGCTCCATGACGCCGCCGAGGAACAGCTCCTCGCCGTCGAAGAGCGCGTCGACGTCGATCTCGACCGCGTCGTCGAGGAAGCGGTCGACCAGCACGGGGCGGTCGGGCGAGATCTCGGTGGCGTTCTCGATGTAGGTCGAGAGCGACTCCTCGTCGTAGACGATCTCCATGCCGCGGCCGCCGAGCACGTAGGACGGGCGGACGAGGACCGGGTAGCCGATCTCGTCGGCGATCCGCTTGGCGCCCTCGAACGTGGTGGCGGTGCCGTGCTTCGGCGCGGGCAGCCCGGCGTCGGCCAGGACCTGCCCGAAGGCGCCGCGCTCCTCGGCGAGGTCGATCGCCTCGGGCTGGGTGCCCACGATCGGCACGCCCGCGGCCTTCAGACCGGCGGCGAGGCCGAGCGGCGTCTGGCCGCCGAGCTGCACGACGACGCCCGCGACGGGGCCGGCCTGCTGCTCGGCGTGCACGACCTCGAGCACGTCCTCCAGCGTGAGCGGCTCGAAGTACAGCCGGTCGCTGGTGTCGTAGTCGGTGGAGACGGTCTCGGGGTTGCAGTTGACCATGATGGTCTCGTAGCCGGCCTCGGACAGCGCCAGCGACGCGTGCACGCACGAGTAGTCGAACTCGATGCCCTGACCGATGCGGTTCGGGCCCGATCCGAGGATGATGACGGCCTCGCGCTCGCGCGGCTCGACCTCGGTCTCCTCGTCGTAGGACGAGTAGTGGTATGGCGTCTTGGCGGCGAACTCGGCGGCGCAGGTGTCGACCGTCTTGTAGACGGGGCGGACGCCCAGCGCGTGCCGGACACCGCGGACGACCTCCTCGGAGAGCCCGCGGATGCGGCCGATTTGGGCGTCGGAGAAGCCGTGGCGCTTGGCGTGCTGGAGCAGCTCGGGCGTGAGGCGCTCGGCGGCGGTCACCTCGGCGGCGACCTCGTTGAGCAGCGCCAGCTGGTCGACGAACCACGGGTCGATCGCGGTGGCCTCGAAGACCTCGTCGGGCGTGGCGCCGGCGCGCAGCGCGTCCATGACCTCGCGCAGGCGGCCGTCGTGCGGCACGGCGGCGGACTTCAGCAGCGCCTCCTTGTCGAGGTCGACCCACTCGCGCTCCCACGAGAACACCGCGTCGGGGCGCTCGAGCGAGCGGAGGGCCTTCTGCAGGGCCTCGGTGAAGTTGCGGCCGATGGCCATGGCCTCGCCGACGGACTTCATGTGCGTGGTCAGCGTCGCGTCGGCGGCCGGGAACTTCTCGAAGGCGAACCGCGGCACCTTGACGACGACGTAGTCCAGCGTCGGCTCGAAGCTGGCCGGCGTCTCCTGCGTGATGTCGTTCGGGATCTCGTCGAGCGTGTAGCCGATGGCGACCTTGGCGGCGATCTTGGCGATCGGGAAGCCGGTGGCCTTCGACGCGAGCGCCGACGAGCGCGAGACGCGCGGGTTCATCTCGATGACCACGATGCGGCCGTCGACCGGGTTGACCGCGAACTGGATGTTGCAGCCGCCGGTGTCGACGCCGACCTCGCGGATGACACCGATCGAGATGTCGCGCAGGCGCTGGTACTCGACGTCGGTGAGCGTCATCGCCGGCGCGACGGTGATCGAGTCGCCGGTGTGGACGCCCATGGGGTCGAGGTTCTCGATGGAGCAGACGATCACCACGTTGTCGGCGGTGTCGCGCATGACCTCGAGCTCGTACTCCTTCCAGCCGAGGATGGACTCCTCCAGGAGCACCTCGGTGGTGGGGCTGAGCGCCAGGCCGCTGCCGGCGATGCGCAGCAGGTCGTCGTGGTCGTACGCCAGGCCGGAGCCGGAGCCGCCCATCGTGAACGAGGGCCGCACGACGACCGGGTAGCCACCCAGCTCGTCGACGCCGGCCTCGCACTCGGCCATGGTGTGGCAGATGACCGAGCGGGCGACCTCGGCGCCCCACTCGGCGGGCAGGTCCTCGACGATCGCCTTGAACGTCTCGCGGTTCTCGCCCTTCTCGATCGCGTCGATGGACGCGCCGATGAGCTCGACGCCGTACTTCTCCAGGATCCCGGCCGCGTCCAGCTGCATGGCGCAGTTGAGCGCGGTCTGGCCGCCGAGGGTGGCCAGCAGGGCGTCGGGACGCTCGGCGGCGATGACCTTCTCGACGTACTCGGGCGTGATGGGCTCGACGTACGTGGCGTCGGCGAACTCCGGGTCGGTCATGATCGTGGCCGGGTTGGAGTTCACGAGGATGACGCGGATGCCCTCCTCGCGCAGCACGCGGCAGGCCTGCGTGCCGGAGTAGTCGAACTCGCAGGCCTGGCCGATGACGATCGGGCCGGACCCGATGACCAGGATGGACTCGATGTCAGTGCGCTTCGGCACGGGCTGCCTCCATGAGGTCGGTGAAGCGGTCGAAGAGGTAGCCGGCGTCGTGCGGACCCGCGGCGGCTTCCGGGTGGTATTGGACGCTGAACCCGGGGCGGTCCAGCAGGGCGATGCCCTCGACGACGTCGTCGTTCAGGCACACGTGGGTGACCCGCGCGGGGCCGTAGGGCGTCTCGAAGTCGGCGTCCAGCGGCGCGTCCACGGCGAACCCGTGGTTGTGCGCCGTGATCTCGACCTTGCCGGTGGTGCGGTCCTGCACGGGCTGGTTCACGCCGCGGTGGCCGTACTTGAGCTTGTAGGTGCCCCGGCCGAGCGCGCGGCCGAAGATCTGGTTGCCCAGGCAGATGCCGAAGTACGGGGTGCCGCGCTCCAGCACGCCCTGCACGAGCTCGACCTGGTGGTCGGCCGTGGCCGGGTCGCCGGGCCCGTTCGACATGAAGACGCCGTCGGGGTTGAGCTCGAGCACCTCGTCGAGCGTGGAGGTGGCGGGCAGCACGTGCACCTCGATGCCGCGCTGGGCCATCAGCTTCGGGGTCATCCCCTTGATGCCGAGGTCGAGCGCGACGACGGTGTACTTCTTGTCGCCTTCAGCCGGCACGACGTGCGCCTCGTCGACGGTGACGTCGGCGAGGTAGTTCGAGCCGGTCATGCTCGGCGCGGCCGTGACCTGCTCCAGCAGCGCCTCGGGGTCGAGGACCTCGGTGCTGATGCCGGCGCGCATGGAGCCGCGCTCGCGGAGGTGGCGGGTGAGGGCGCGGGTGTCGATGCCGCTGATGCCCACGACGCCCTGCTCGGCGAGCAGGTCGTCGAGGGAGCGGTCGGAGCGCCAATTGGAGCGCTGGCGGGCGGGGTCGCGCACGACGTAGCCGTCGACCCACACGCGGCCGGACTCGAAGTCCTCCGCGTTGGCGCCGGTGTTGCCGATGTGCGGGGCCGTCATCACGACGATCTGGCCGCGGTAGGACGGGTCGGTGAGCGTCTCCTGGTAGCCGGTCATGCCGGTGTTGAAGACGATCTCGGCGACCGTGGTGCCCGTGGCGCCGTAGGAGCGGCCGCGGAAGGTGCGTCCGTCCTCGAGCACGAGGATGGCGGGGGTGAACGTCACAACAGCTTTCCTTCCAGGACGGTGGGCTTGCCGGCGAGGAACGTCGCGACCACGCGGCCCGGGAGTTCCCTTCCGGCGTACGGCGTGTTGCGCGAGAGACTCGCGGTGTCGGCGGGTTCGATCGTACGGGTGACCGACGGGTCGTAGAGCACGACGTGGGCCGGCTCACCGACCGCCAGCGGGCGGCCGTGGCCGGTGGCGCGGCCGATGCGCGCCGGGTTCGCGCTCATGACCTCGGCGACGCGGCTCCAGGACAGCGCTCCGGTGTCGACCATGGTCTGCTGGACGATCGACAGGGCGGTCTCGAGGCCGATCATCCCGAAGGCGGCGGCGCCCCACTCGCACTCCTTGTCCTCCATGGGGTGCGGGGCGTGATCGGTGGCGACGATGTCGATCGTGCCGTCGGCCAGGCCCTCGCGGACGGCGAGGACGTCGTCCTTGCTGCGCAGCGGCGGGTTGACCTTGAAGATCGGGTCGTAGCTGCGGACCAGCTCGTCGTCGAGGAGCAGGTGGTGGGGCGTGACCTCGGCGGTGACGTCGATGCCGCGGCTCTTGGCCCAGCGCACGATCTCGACCGAGCCGCGCGTGGACAGGTGGCACACGTGCAGGCGGCTGCCGACGTGCTCGGCCAGCAGGACGTCGCGGGCGATGATCGCCTCCTCGGCGACCGCGGGCCAGCCGGTGAGGCCGAGCTCGCCCGAGAGCGGGCCCTCGTTCATCTGGGCGCCCTCGGTGAGGCGGGGCTCCTGCGCGTGCTGGGCGATGACGCCGTCGAACGCCTTGACGTACTCGAGCGCGCGGCGCATGAGGACGGCGTCGCTGACGCACTTGCCGTCGTCGCTGAAGACGCGCACCTGGGCGGCCGAGTCGGCCATCGCGCCGAGCTCGGAGAGCCGCTCCCCCGCCAGTCCGACGGTGACCGCGCCGATGGGCTGCACGTCGGCGTAGCCGTGCTCACGGCCGAGGCGCCAGACCTGCTCGACGACGCCGGCGGTGTCGGCGACGGGCTCGGTGTTGGCCATCGCGAAGACGCACGTGAACCCGCCGCGCGCGGCGGCCTGGGTGCCGGTGAGGACGGTCTCGGCGTCCTCGCGGCCGGGCTCGCGCAGGTGCGTGTGCAGGTCGACCAGACCGGGCAGCGCGATGAGACCGGTGGCGTCCACCGTCTCGTCACCGCTGAGGTCCGCGCCGATCGCCGCGATGACCCCGTCCTCGATCAGGATGTCGGTGACCTCGTCGCCCAGGATCCGGGCGCCCTTGATGACGGTGCTCATGCGTTCTCCATTCCGGTGATCGAGTAGCCACGGAGCGCCGCCCCGGTGATCGAGTAGCTGGCGAGCGAAGCGAGACGCGTATCGAGATCACACGTCATGCGCTCTCCCCCTCCGTAGCCCCACCCAGCAGCAGGTAGAGCACCGCCATCCGCACCGCGACGCCGTTGGTGACCTGCTCGACGATGACCGAGCGGTCGCTGTCGGCCACGTCGGCGTTGATCTCCATGCCCCGGTTCATGGGTCCGGGGTGCAGGACGAGTGCGTGGTCGGGCAGCCGGTTCATGCGGGCGACGTCGAGCCCGTAGCGGCGGCTGTACTCGCGGGCGCTGGGGAAGAACGAGGCGTTCATCCGTTCGCGCTGGACACGCAGCATCATGACGGCGTCGGCCTTCTCGAGGCTGGCGTCGAGATCGTAGGAGGTCTCGACCGGCCAGGTCTCGACGCCCACCGGCAGCAGCGTGGGCGGGGCGACGAGCGTGACGTTCGCGCCCAGCGTGTGGAGCAGCAGCGCGTTCGAGCGGGCGACGCGGCTGTGCAGCACGTCGCCGACGATCGTGACGTTCTTGCCGGCCAGGTCGCCGAGGCGCGAGCGCATCGTGAAGGCGTCGAGCAGGGCCTGCGTGGGGTGCTCGTGGGTGCCGTCGCCGGCGTTGACGACCGCGCCCTTGGTCCACTCGGAGGTGGCGAGGCGGTGCGGCGCACCCGAGGCGTGGTGACGGATCACGACGGCGTCGGCGCCCATGGCTTGGAGCGTGAGCGCGGTGTCCTTGAGGCTCTCGCCCTTGCTGACGCTGGAGCCCTTGGCGCTGAAGTTGATGACGTCGGCCGAGAGGCGCTTCGCGGCGGCCTCGAAGCTGATCCGGGTCCTCGTGGAGTCCTCGAAGAACAGGTTGACGATCGTGCGGCCGCGCAGGGTGGGCAGCTTCTTGATGGGCCGCTGGGCGACGCTCAGCAGCTGCTCGGCGGTGTCGAGGATGAGGGTGGCCTCGTCGCGGCTCAGGTCGCCGGCGCTCAGGAGGTGCTTCATGCGTCGCTCCCCTCGATCGCGACGGAGTCGGCGGCGCCGTCGGTGTCGGTGAGCCGGACCCGGACCTTCTCGGTCTTCGAGGTGGGCAGGTTCTTGCCCACGAAGTCGGCCCGGATCGGCAGTTCGCGGTGGCCGCGGTCGACCAGGACGGCGAGCTGCACGGCCTTGGGACGACCGAGGTCGCTCAGCGCGTCGAGCGCGGCCCGGATCGTGCGGCCGCTCATGAGGACGTCGTCGACCAGCACGACGACGCGGCCGTCGATGTCCTCGGGGACGTTGGTGGCCTCGAGCGCACGGGGCGCCTTCAGGCGCAGGTCGTCGCGATACATCGTGACGTCGAGCGCGCCCGGCTTGATGGTGGTCCCCTCCACCTCGGCCATCTTGGCGGCGATCCGCTCGGCGAGCTCGACCCCGCGGGTGGGAATCCCCAGGATCACCACGCCTTCGGCGTCGCGATTTCGCTCGAGGATCTCGTGGGTGATGCGTGTCAGCGCACGCGAGATGTCGGTGGCATCCATGACGGTGCTCAAGCCCGACCTCCTTCTCCGCCTCACAGGACGGTGGTTAAAGGATGGTTCTGCGTCAGGTTATCAGTGCGGTTCGCCCATGTTGTGATCGCCTGCGGACCGGTCGGACCGAGACGCGCGACGTTGCGGTCGCTGGAGCGACAACTTCTGTACAAAGTCGCCCGCGCTGGCTTTACGGCGCTTCCGTATTCCTGTATTCCGCAGCAGCCGGACGCGGGTGATACGTGCGGTGCGACGGGCGTAGACCTTGGAAACGGATATGAGCCGAGGAGCCATTCACAGGAGTTTGACCCGCCCGACGACCGGTTTGGAAGTTTGGCCCCTGCGTCGGGGCAGCGTGGTTACGCCAGATCACGCTGTGAATCGCCCCGGGTCTGATGGAGGCTCTCAATCCTTGGAGGATGAGAGTTATGGCAGCACCGAGGAAGTACCCCGACGAGTTGCGTGAGCGTGCCACGAGGATGGCGGTCGAGCTCCGGGCGGATCCGGAGACGAAGTCGGGTGCGATCACCCGAGTGGCTGAACAGCTCGGCATGCATCCAGAGACGTTGAGGAACTGGGTCCGCCAGGCCGAGATCGACGGTGGGGTCCGGCCGGGCACCACGACTGGCGATGCGCAGCGGCTGGCCGAGTTGGAGCGGGAGAACCGCGAGTTGCGACGGGCTAATCACATTTTGAGGACGGCGTCGGCTTTCTTCGCGGCGGAGCTCGACCGCCCCACCAGCAGGTAGTGGCCTACCTCGACGCCCATCGCCACGACGTGGTCGATGGGCGCGAGGTCGGGGTCGAGCCGATCTGCGCCGTGCTGAAGAACGCCGGCGTCCAGATCGCCCCGAGTGGCTACTACGCGGCCAAGATCAGGCCGCTCTCGCAGCGCTCGGTGCGTGATGCCGAGCTGGTTGAGGACATCAAGGTCGTGCACCGGGCCAACCTGGGCGTCTACGGCGCCAGGAAGGTCCACGCCGCGCTGAACCGTGAGGGAATCACGGTTGCTCGGTGCACCGTCGAGCGGCTGATGCGCGCCGAGGGTCTGCGCGGGATCAGGCGGGAGAAGTCCCGCAAGACCACGATCGGTGACGGTGCTGAGACCGAACGGCCGGAGGATCTGGTGAGCCGCAAGTTCGTCGCTGCGGCACCGAACCAGTTGTGGGTCGCCGATCTGACCTACGTCCGCACGCACGCCGGCTGGACCTACGCAGCGTTCGTGATCGACGTGTTCAGCAGGAAGGTCGTGGGCTGGCAGGTCTCGACATCGCTGCGCACCGACCTGGCCCTGGACGCCCTCGACATGGGCCTTTGGGAACGGCAGCGGACCGGCCAGAGCGTCGGCGGGCTGACCCATCATTCCGATCGTGGAGTCCAAGGCGGATTCAATCGGTCGTCGCAACACCTCGTCGTGGAGGTGTTCGAGCATGGCGACAGCGGACTGGAGCAAAAAGACCAGCGACGCGCCAGAGGAGCTTCGCCGGCAGTGGCGTGCGGACCGGGCGCTGCGGCCAGCGATGCGCTCGCCCGGGCGTCCTGACCCATCCCGAGCGGTGCAACGGCAATTCTGGCGGCTGATCGCCACGGGCATCACGTCGGCAGAAGCGGCACTGGCGGTCGGTGTGTCAGTGCCGGTCGGGACCCGCTGGTTTCGCCACGCTGGCGGCATGCCGCCCATTTCGCTGGCCGAGCCCACCGGCCGCTATCTGAGCTTCGAGGAACGTGAGGAGATCGCCATCCTGCACGCCCAGGACAAGGGCGTTCGCGAGATCGCCCGCGCGATCGGGCGTGATCCCGGAACGGTCTCACGCGAGCTGCGGCGCAACGCTGCGACTCGTGGGGGGAAGCAGGAGTACCGGGCCACCGTGGCGCAGTGGAAGGCACAGCAGGCGGCCAAGCGCCCCAAGACCGCGAAGCTGCTCGAGAACCCGCAACTGCGGGAGTATGTCCAAGATCGGCTCGCCGGCAACGTTCGCCGGCCCGACGGCACGATCGTCACTGGCCCCACACCGGCCCCCTGGAAGGGGCTGAACAAGCCGCACCGTGCCGACCGGCGTTGGTCGCTGGCCTGGAGCCCGGAGCAAATCGCACAGCGGTTGAAGGTCGACTTCCCCGATGATGAGTCCATGCGCATCAGCCACGAGGCGATCTACCAGTCGCTGTTCATTGAGGGCCGTGGTGCGCTCAAGCGCGAGCTGGTCACGTGTCTGCGCACCGGACGTGCGCTACGTCAGCCGAGGGCCCGATCGCAGAACAAGCCCGGTGGGCATGTCACGGCCGATGTGGTTCTCAGCGAACGCCCCGCTGAAGCCGAAGACCGCGCCGTCCCAGGTCACTGGGAGGGTGACCTGATCATCGGCACTGGCCGGTCGGCGATCGGGACGATCGTTGAGCGCAGCAGCCGCTCAACGGTCCTGGTCCACCTGCCACGCATGGAGGGCTGGGGCGAGAAGCCCTACGTGAAGAACGGTCCATCGCTCGGCGGCTACGGGGCCGTAGCGATGAACGCGGCGCTGAGTGCGTCGATCACCAAGCTGCCCGAGCAGCTGCGCAAGACCCTGACCTGGGATCGCGGCAAGGAGCTCTCGGGTCACGCGCAGTTCGCGTTGGAGACCGGCACGAAGGTGTTCTTCGCCGACCCCCACTCGCCGTGGCAGCGGCCGAGCAACGAGAACACCAACGGCCTGCTGCGCCAATACTTCCCCAAAGGCACGGACCTGTCGCGTTGGTCCGCCGAGGACCTCGAGGCCGTCGCTCACGCGCTCAACAACCGGCCCCGCAAGATCCTTGGGTGGAAGACACCTGCCGAGGTGTTCGATGAGCAACTACGCTCGCTTCAACAACCCGGTGTTGCATCGACTGGTTGAACCCAAGCAATACCGCGCGATCCGCTACACCGAACGTCTCGCCGAAGCCGACGCCGTCGCCTCCGTCGGCAGCAAAGGCGACAGCTACGACAACGCGATGGCCGAGGCGTTCAACTCGCTGTTCAAGGCCGAGTGCATTCGCAACCCGATCATGCGTCCCAAGGGCGGCTGGAAGTCGGTCGGCGACGTCGAGCTCGCCGTCGCCGAATACGTCGACTGGTTCAACCACAGGCGCCTGCACGGCGAACTACGGCAGGTCCCACCCGCCGAGTTCGAAGCGAACCACTGGTCGCTCCAGGGCATCACGCACTACGTTGAAACCCCGACCCCAGCAGGGGCCGGAACCAAGTAACCGAGCCTCCACGAAACCCGGGGCGATTCACTGTCGTCGGGTGAGATGCCCATGGTTGGACTAGCCACGGATCGCTTCTGAGCCAAGTTGCTGGTCCTCCCGCTGAGCGGCGTGTGTGACCGTAGGCTCTTGGCGTGAATTCGGACCAAATCCTCGCCCTGCCGTACGACGAACGCAGGATCGTGGTCGTCACCGACAAGGTGCCGCCTGCGGTAGACAAACCCACGCGCTGGGAACTCGTCACGAAGCTCGTCGGCATCGGATGGGGTGGGGTTGGTCTGGCTGCCACTGCCTTCGCGGTCGAGATCGTTGCAAACTTCCGAGCGGGCGGTGAGCATGTCCTCCCCATTCAGTTCGACGCTGCACGCGGCCTACGCTTTCCCCCTGGACATCCCAGACGGAGCGTCGTCTACGTCGGCCACCCCGTCGACGTCGGCTCCTACATCCCCGCCGCCGACTTCCACCGGTTCCTCTTCGAGCATAAGGTCGCCGAGGCCCTCCGCCTGGTTCGATCGCTCGGCGCCAAGACCGTCGAAGTGGTTTCGGTTGAAGGCTGGGATAGCAGTGCCGCCGCGAAGCTCGGCATTAGCCTTCCTCAATCGGTCACCGGAGCAGATGTCGACCTAGGCGCCGAGTACGGACGCGAAGGGTCAAAGGGCTACGAGGTGCTCACATCGATGAAGATGGCCCCCACCGGCGAACCAGCCATCCCTACCGACCTCGTGTGGACACCCCATGAGCCGCTGTGGTCGGAACTGGCACAAGCACGCATTGAGTCCGGCCTCACGGACATCGTCATCGACATCCGGTCCACCGACGATTTTGGGGTCAACGCTGGCCTCAAGACCCTCATCAACAAGACCGGCCTAGACGCCGGCGGCGAGTTCGTGGAGCACAAGAAGACCACTTGGCGTCTCGAAGCCGCGTTTTGAATAGGGACCGCACGGCCGCCGCAAGCAGCATGTTGTATCCCCCGTCGATACCGGTTGGTGGCGTCGACCCATGCGTCGAATCCAAGAAGTTCGGACTTCAGGGGCCGTCCATCACCCCACCGCACGAGTGCGTCCAGGTCGTCGCTCATGGACTCCTCGGCTTGCGCCTGCCACTTGAATTCCCGTCCCGCCAACGGGCCGTCAGCCATGTCGGGATGACGTTCCAAAGGGAAACCTCCATCGTCACGGCGTCCACTTCCTGACTGCATGCGTCGTCGGCGTCTGAACGACACTGACACCCCTTGCGCCCAGAATGCAGAGGCCTCTAGGGCTAGGCACCGTGGTGATGTGAGGGAACTCATCTCTCAGCAGGCCCCCGCTTGCGGAGAAACGGTGACACGGACCGATCCTGATCAGAAATGTCGGTACCCGCGCCTAACGTTCTTTCGAGCCCACAGCGGCGACAAGGGGTGCATGACCATGGACCGAGACCCGTACAACGACCACGCGCTGTGGCCTGTTCTCGACAACTTGAAAGAAATGCTCGCGGGGGACCTCGCGGGGGAGGCTGAGGAAGGCCGGAGCGAGATCCGGTTGGCACACTCTGTTGTGCAGTACGTGGAATCACTCCGCGGTGTGGACCCGGGCCTCGTAGATGAGGGCGTCCTCGCGTCGCTCGCCCAGGACCTGACCAACGCTCGGGATTATTTGACGACCTACCTTCAGGACCGCGAGACGAATGCCGGAGTTCTCGCGTCCAACGCCGTTACGTCCTTCACTGGTGCGCGAAACACAGCCGTCCAGTCGATGCCGCCGCCGCCCGCAGACGAACAGGTACGCGCCGCCCAGGAGGCGACGGACCGGTACAAGCAGGCAGCGGACGCTGAGATCGCTGCGCTGCGCGATCTGGTCGGTGGCCTGAAGCAGCGCATTGCCGAGGCCGACGAGCAGCGCACCGCTGACGCTGAGACGGCGGAGGCGTCCTTGGAAGGGTTGCAGGAGAAGATCGCTGAGGGCGAGCAGGCCGTTGCGACGCAAACGACCCAACTGCAGGAACAGATCGAAACGCAACGGGCCGCTTTCTCTGAGGAAGCCGAGCAGCGCGAGACTGCATTCAAGGAGTCGGAGCAGGAGCGCGAGGCAGCGGGCAATGAGCAACGCGAGCAGCAGTCGCAGCGAGCGACAGAACTGCTGTCCGAATTGCAGGGCTACAGGGAACAGGCACGCGGGCTGATCGAGGCTACGGGCCGCGACGCCGTCTCGGGCGACTACCAGGTGTGGGCGAAGACTCAGGGCAAGGTCGCCAAGTGGTGGAACATCGCCGCCGTGGCGGTGGGTCTAATCACCGTCGGCGCTTTGGTCTGGGTGGTGCTCGGCGCCCGCAATGACACCACGCAGTTCCTGATCGCTAAGAGCAGTGTCGGTATTATTGGCTTGATCGTCGCCGGGTACTGCGGACGTCAGGCCGCTGAACACAGGGCGGAGGAGCGGACCGCGAAGCGGCTCGGATTGGACCTGGCTGCGCTGGAGCCATTCCTGGAGAACGTCGAGGATCCGCAGGAGTTGCGGGTCGAGATCGCTCGGCGCGTGTTCGCGCCGGAGCCTCCGGCGCCTGATGAGCGACGCATCTCGCTAGGCCGCCGGCGAATGTCGCTGAGCGAGTTGACCGAGTTCGTAAAGATCATCAGGAACCCACCGGTCTAAGTCCCGAGCCCCGCAGTTCGTTGGTCGGTCGAGCTCGCAGACGACGGCCAGGACCGATCTGCTTGCCTCATCCACCGGACGGACCAAGGCGACAAGTGTCGGCGCGAATGCAGGGACGGCCGCACGACCCCGATTCGGTACGGACGGTGCTGCGACGTTCCGCCGCGGTCCGGCCGGGTTCGCGAATCTCAGCAACTGAATCTCAGACGGCGACATACTGATCATCATGGGACAGCAGGAGATCAACGAAGCGATGGTTATTGCCAACGCTACGGACGAGAAGGTCAGCCAACTCTTGGAAAAACTGACGGTCATCGAGGACAGTTTCGATGACTACGAGTCCGAGGCCGCGTGGCGGGCCACGCTCGATGCGATCGAATCTGAGATCACCAACGCTCAGGAGGAGCGGGACGAGGCCGAGCGGGTATTCCAAGCCGCACTCGCTGACGACCTCGGTGGCGATGGCGGCTCCGGCGGTACTTCTTATTGCTGCGGGATGATGTACGACGGCGGTGAGGACACGTGCCGAAGCTGTGGCGATCCGCTTTAGCCGCAGATGACGAACACCAAGCCTTGGATCGCCACGCAGAGCTTGACGTGCGCCAACCCGAGCGGGTCGGCGCACGTCGCGCCTAAACATTCCCAGCTTGACGTCTAGTCGACGACAGACAGACCCCGCCCTCTACACCTTCAGCTTGTCAACGGTCTTGGTGATCTTCTCGCCGTCCCTCTCGAGGAACACGATCTCGCCGAACTCCAACAGGCCCCAGTCCGCCTTGCTGTCGGTCAACGGCTCGGAGGCGAAGATGACGCCGGTCGCGTTGTCGACGGTGCACTCCTCGAAGTCGTAGGTCGGGCCGTCGTGGTCGAAGTTGCGG
The DNA here is from genome assembly GCF_054957925.1 of Aeromicrobium sp. JP4. NCBI lineage: Bacteria > Bacillati > Actinomycetota > Actinomycetes > Propionibacteriales > Nocardioidaceae > Aeromicrobium > Aeromicrobium sp. JP4. The sequence goes on along the minus strand of NZ_CM143290.1, from coordinate 182,192 downwards.
CCCATCAGCAGGTACATCGGCTCCAGGAGCATGGAGAGGGCGTAGTCGTCCGTGCCGGGGCCGGACTTGCGCAGCTCCTCCCAGTCCCCCGCCGGGTCGGGCTCGCCGTGGTGCCCGGTGCCGACGTTGACCCCGATGATCCGGTTCGGAGAGACCAGCGCCAGCTTCAGCTTGGCCAGCGCAGGCAGATCGAGGTCCTTCATCGCCTGCACGAGGAGTCGCATGACCTCTTCGAAGGCGCGCTTCACGTCCTCGTCGCTGTCGCTCTCGAGCAGGGACAGCAGCAGCACGTAGAGGAACTCGGTGTCCGTGGTGCCCACCATCTGCTCGAGGTACTCGTCCTTGCAGTGCTGCAGCAGCTCGCGCTGCAAGAGCTGCCAGTTCGGCACGTCGCCGTTCTGCGCGACGATCCACGGCGTCCCCTCGAAGGAGAAGGGGTGGCAGTTCTCGTCGGCCAGCACGGTCTTGGAGTTGTAGTCCGCCGCCCTGACGTGGGCGAGCATGGTGCTGACCTGGAGGCTCGGCACGATGCCGACGACGTTGTCGTCGTAGAAGGCGGCCATGGGGCGGTGGTAGAGGAACGGCTTCTCCGGCTTGAGCAGGTGCTCGCTCCACGCTCCGAATCCCCACCCGGCCAGTTGGAGCTGCGGGTGGCGCTCCGGGTCGAGGGCCTGGTTGATGAGGCTGTTCTCAGGCTTGAGCAGCAGGTCTTCCAGCGGTACTTCTGATCCGAGATAGGCCAGAACGCGGCACATGGGCTTCCTTCACTGATCGATCATGATCCGGGACGTGGTCGGTCGGCACAGGCCCGCGCGCTCGAAGGGACGCAAGCGTCCCGAGCCTAGGGGCGATGGGTGGAGACGGCGACCGGGACGCCTCCCCCGGGCGAGCCAGCTCTGTTCGGGTCGGACACCCAGATAGCGTCCAGAGGTGGCCAGTCCTCGCCGATCCGGTGCTCGCCGACGCACCGCGTCTCCGCGCCGTGGCGGGACGCGACAGCAGTCGCGGCCGTTGCCGGCCGCCGGACCGGGTGAACGGATCTGGGTGCTCGACGTGCCGTACGGGACACAGGTCGACGGCGCCACCTGGCACCCAGCGGTCAAGACTCACCTCCACGTCGGACGCGCGCTGCCCGAGCACCTCGCCCCGTACGCTCCGGGGCCCCACACGCTCGGTCGGTTCATCGAGAACTCCCTCAATCCCGACCGTCCGACGCCGCGCCCCGAACCGACCGATGAGCTTGAGCCGCGGAGGATCCAGTTCGAGGCGGCCGACGCGATCGCGGCGCGTGCGGCGGCGGGCGGGCGGCAGTTCCTGCTGGCCGATGAGCCCGGCGTGGGCAAGACGATCTCTGCCGTTCTCGGCGCGACGGCGGTGGCCGATCTCCGAGCTGCGCGGCGGGTGCTCGTGGTGGCCGACCGACCCGCCGCGATCACGATCGGGCACTGGTGCCGCACGATCACCGCACTCGGCGACGGCGGCCTCGAATGGGTGGTCATCACGTGGGACCGGTTGGAGAAGGTCAAGGACCACACGTGGGACGTCATCATCGCGGACGAGGCTCACGCGCTGCGACGGACGACGACGAAGCGATGGAAGCTCTGGGCACGGATCTCCGGACACGGCCGCCCGCACGACAAGGCGCCGTTCGTCATCGCGACCACCGCGACGCCCGGGCACACGCCACTCGAGCTGCCGTACCTCGCTCCGGCCTATGCGCAGGTGCTCGGTGAGCCGATGAAGGAGTGGACCTCGTCGACGCAACCCGCAGCCGCGTTCGCCGACGCGCTCGAGCGCCACGGCGTCGGCGTGGAGCGGGGACGCTACGGCGCGACGTGGACCACCGACCCCGCTCGGCGCGCCGCAGATCTCAAGCTGGTGCGCGGCTGGCTGAGTGAGGAACGGCCTCCGGCCATGCTGCACCGCTCCGCACCGTGGGGGCCGGTACCGATCTCCGGCATGCCCGTGGCGCTCACCCCGGCGGAACGGAGCGCCTATGAGTCCGAATGGGGCCAGTTCTGCCATGAGATGGACATCGCCCGGCGCGGCCGCAACGTCGCGAAGGGCCGCTCCGCGCTGTTGCGCTTCCGGCAGAAGGCCGGACTGATCCGCGTCGACTCGACCGTCGCCTGGATCGCCCAGCAGGTCGAGGCCGAGCGGCAGGTCGCGTGCTCCGTCGAGTTCGTGGCGACCGCCGCTGACCCGATCGCCGACCGTCTGCGCGAGACCGGCATCGAGGTCGCCACCATCTACGGCCGTGACCGGTTCGACGTCGAGGCCGAGCGGCTCCGGTTCCAGACGGGACAGGCGAAGGTCTGCGTGTTCACGACCGTCGCCTCGATCAGCCTGCACGCCGGCGAGATCCTCGCCGACGGTCGCTGTGGGAGCACCGAGCCGCGGGTCGGCATCTTCCACCAAGCGCGCTTCTCGGGCATCGCCGGACGACAGGTGACCGGCCGAACCCACCGCGACCACCAGGTCTCGCCGTGGCACATCGCCTACGCCGAGGGCACCGTGGAGGAACGGGTCGGCAAGGTCATGGTGGAGCGGATCGCCGCAGCCTCCGACACCGCGGGAGGCGACACCACGGGCTTCAGCGAGCTCGCCGAGCTCCTGGGGGCCGACTGGCTGCCGGCCACGGCCCTGATCGAGGACGGAGTCTGATCCGTCACGACCAGGACACCGACCTCACGCGAGATCGGAGAGGCGGGCCTTCCAGTAGGGACGCCAGCGCTGACCTTCGGCCGTCGACGCGAGGCCGGCGTGCTGGATCGCGATCCGACCGGCCGAGACGTCCACCTTGACCGTCGAGCCGTCCGCCAGCTTCGCTCGCCAGTAGCGCCACTTCTCCGTCGAGCTCACGCGTGGGTCCCCCTCGACCGCCACGCCGTCGAACGCATCCTGGCCGGCGACGAGGTCAAGCCAGCGCTCGAGCAGCTCGTCGAGCGTGCCGACGACCTTCTTCGACGCCGACACCGCGTGGTCCCCCGCCGCCAGCTGGCCCTTCTCCCGCAGGCCGTGCTGGTGTCCGTACTCGATCGCGATGGTCTGGGCCCACCAGCCGTCGTTGAACGGCTTGCCGTTCGCCGCGTGCTGCGTGATGCCGAGCTCGTGGACGCGCTCCAGCGCAAGCCTCGCGATGTCGGGGTGCGGAAGTTCCTGGGCTCCCTGCTCGGTCAGCCACTCGTCCCAGGAGGTCCACGCGGTTCCGGTGGCCTTGGTGATGCTCGCCGCCTTCGATGCCATGGGGACGAGTTTCTCAGGCGCGGCCGATGACGCCCCGCCGACGCGCCTCAGCGACCGCCGCGGTGCGCGAGTTCACGCCCAGCTTGGGGTAGATGTGCGCCAGATGGGACTTCACGGTGGTCTCGCTCAGGTGCAGTCGCCGGGCGATGTCCGTGTTGCTGTGCCCCGCGGCGACCAGGTTCAGCACCTCGAGCTCCCGCGCGCTCAGGGACGTCCGCGGCTGCTGCATCCGCGCGAGGAGGCGCGTCGCCACCGACGGTGACAGAGCGGTCTGACCTGCGGCAGCGGCATGGATCGCCGCGGTGATCTCCTCCGGTGCCGCATCCTTCAGCAGATAGCCGGCGGCACCCGCCTCGATGGCCTCGATGATGTCGGCGTCGGTGTCGAAGTTCGTCAGGACGAGCACAGCGGGCGGCTCCGCCAGTTCGCGAATCTCGCGGGTGGCCCGCGCACCCTCGAAGACACGGTTGAACTGCAGGTCCATCAACACGACGTCGGGGTGGCTCCGCCGAACCTCGTCGAGGGCCTCCGCCGTGGTGCCCACGGCCGCGACGACCTCGATCGTCCCCTCGGTCTCGAACAGTGCGCACAGGGCGGCGCGCATCAGTGGGTGGTCGTCGACGATGAGGACGCGCACGCTCATCCGGCCACTCCGAAGCTCGCCACGACGCTGGTCCCGTGCCCGGGGCGGGACTCCACGTCGAGTCGACCACCGAGGGACGCCGCCCGCTCGCGCATGGCCGCCAGACCGAACGACGTCGAGGCGTCCCCGAGCGGCCCGAGGTGGGCCGGGTCGAACCCGACACCGTCGTCGACGACGTCGAGGATGACCTCGTCATCGAGCCGCGTCAGGGTCACGTCGACCCGAGTGGCGTGGGCGTGCTGAATCACGTTCGCCATCGCGCCCTGGGCGATGCGCAGGAGAGCCGTCTCCACCGGCATGGGCAGGACGCCGGTGTCGGCCGGCACGTCGACCTCGACCTGCAGACCGGTGGTGTCCCGGGTTCGTACTCCCAGCCGCACCAGCGCATCCCCGATGCCGGCGTTCCGCAACGCGGGTGGGGCCAGGGCGTGGATGAACTCGCGTGTCTCCGCCAAGGCCTCGGTGGCCGCTTGTCGGGCCTGCTCCAGCCGCTCGCCGCCCTTCGGCGTACCGGGACCGCTCCGCTGTGCGGCATGCAGCAGCATGATGACGCTCGAGAGGGACTGCGAGACGGTGTCGTGGATCTCGCGGGCCAGCCGTTCGCGTTCGGCCACCACGCCCGCGGCATGCTCGGCCACCACCAGCTGGTCGCGAGTCCGCGTCAGCTCCTCGATCAGCCGCTGTCGTTGCGCGACCTCGCGTTGGAGGGCCTCGTAGCCCCAGCCGATCACGATGGCGACTCCCGCGCCCAGGGCCGGCCCGACGATCCCGGCGACGTCGAAGCCCCGGTGCAGGCCGAAGGCGCCGATCGCGACCATCGTGGCGCCGATCACCGCCATGACGCCCAGCGCCGTCCCGAGCTGGCGCAGGTAGAGGAAGAACAGCGCGAAGACCAGGTAGGTCGCCTCCACGCTGAGCCACATCAGCGCGAGCCACTCCAGGGTCAGGGCCACGATCCACCACCAGCCCCGCCGTCCCGGCTCGGGCAGCGCGCCCTCCGGCACGACCCCGAGGACGTACGTGACGGCGAACAGCGTCGCCAGGGAGAGCACCGCGATGCGATCCACAGGGGTTCCGTCGGCGGAGTTGAGCACCACGATCGCGATCAGTGCGGCCACCAGCGCGTGGAGTGACATCGAGAGCCAGGTCGAGACCGGGCCGATCCCGCGGCTGCTGTCGTCCCGCTTCACACCCACATCACCGATCCAGTCTAGGTGTCGCGACGGTCGGTGCCCCTCGTTCGAAAGGTGGAATTGCGCCTCGTTCGTTCGCCCTTGGGAGAGCGTTCGGGTGCACGATGGCGCGACGCCGGAATCGAGCGACGGTGGAGGGGACGCACCGGTCACCGGGATCGTGCGCACCTCTCTCGAAGGAATCCCATGTTCGTCGCCTGGCGCGACCTCAAAGTGGCGAAGGGACGATTCGCGCTCATCGCCGTCGTCGTCACGCTCATCACCGTCCTGGTGACCTTCCTCGCCGGACTCACCGGAGGGCTGGCCCAGCAGAACGTCTCGGCCATCACCTCCCTCGACGCGGACCGCATCGTCTTCTCGACTCCGGACGGCCAGCCGGCGTCCTACACCGACTCGGCGGTCACCCAGGCCCAGGCCGAGACCTGGACCCGCCGGGACGGGGTCACCTCCGTCGACCCGCTGGGCATCAGCACCTCTCGGGTGTCCGCAGCCGACCGGAACGAGACCGTCGCGCTGTTCGGTGGCGGCCCGCCCACGTCCTCTGAGCCGACACCTCCGCGTGGCCACGTCGGCTTGGGCGCGGAGACGGCGCAGGAGCTGCGCGTCGTTGCCGGCGACACGGTCCGGATCACGGACCGCACGTTCGTCGTCGACGCCATCCGTGACGTTTCGTGGTACTCCCACCTGCCGGTGGCCAACCTCGCGCTGGAGGACTGGCAGCAGCTCGCCGCACGACCCGGCGAGCCGGAACCGTTCGCGACCGTCCTGGCCGTCTCCGGATCGCAGGTCGACTTCGCCGCTGCCGACGCCGAGGCGGGCACGGAGTCCACTGGTGTGCTGACCTCGCTCCCGGCACTCGGGTCCTTCAAGTCAGAGATCGGATCGCTGCTGCTCATGGTCGGGATGCTCTTCGGCATCTCGGCCCTGGTCGTCGGCGCGTTCTTCACCGTGTGGAGCATCCAGCGGCAGCCGGACATCGCGGTGCTCAAGGCGCTCGGCGCCACCAACCGCATGCTGACGCTCGACGCCCTGGGACAGGCCGCCGTCGTGCTGCTCGTCGGCGTGACGACCGGGATCGCGGTGACCGCGGTGCTGGGCACCGCGGCCGGCGCTGCCCTGCCCTTCGTCCTGAGTCCGCTGACGACGGTGCTGCCCGGGCTCATCATGACGGCACTCGGGCTCGCCGGCGCCGGTCTCGCCACCGGCTCAGTCACCCGCATCGACCCCCTCACCGCCCTCGGGAGCAACCGATGATCGACCTCGCCAACATCACCCTGACCTTCCCCGACGGCACATCCCGCGTGACCGCGATCGACGACGCCAGCCTGCACGTCGAGGCCGGAGCCACGGTGGGCATCACCGGCCCGTCGGGATCCGGGAAGTCCAGCCTGCTGGCCGTCGCCTCGACGTTGATCACCCCCGACCGGGGCACGGTCACCATCGACGGCATCGAAGCGACCGATCTCACCCTTCCCGAGCGAGCCGAGCTCCGCCGCACACGAGTGGGACTGGTCTTCCAGCAGTCGAACCTGCTGGCCTCCCTGACGGCCTTCGAGCAGCTGCTGGTGATGAACGAGCTCACGACCGACCGCCAGCGCCGTGGCGCACGGAACGCCACCCGCGAGCGAGCCGCCGAGCTCCTCGAGGCCGTCGGGCTGAGCCGCGACGCCGACAAACGACCCGCGCAGCTCTCGGGCGGCCAACGCCAGCGGGTCAACATCGCCCGCGCGCTGATGCACCGTCCGTCGGTGCTGATCGTCGACGAGCCCACCAGCGCACTGGACCAGGAACGTGGCACCCAGATCGTCGACCTGCTGCTGAGGCTCACGGCCGAGCACGACACCGCGACGATCCTCGTCACCCATGACCAGCGCATCCTGCCGCGCCTGACCAGTGCCCACACGATGGTCGACGGCCGGCTGCGTCCCCTCGCTCTGGACGCGTCCGTCAGCGCATCGGGTCGATGATCGTCATGCCGGCGAGCTTCGCTTGGTCGAAGACCGGGAGCAGGGCCGCCGCTTCGTCGAGTCCGATGGTGCGCTCGATGAGACGCTGCGGCTCCAGCGAGCCCTGCTCGATGAGCGCCATCATGCCCGGGTAGTCGGCAGCGGCCATGCCGTGGCTGCCGAAGAGGTCGAGCTCCCAGCCGATGACGCGCTCCATCGGCACGCGTGGGTGGCCCTCGATCGACGGGAGCAGGCCGACTTGGGCGAGGCGGCCGCGGCGACGCAGGCTGAGGATCGCGTCGGCGCAGGTCTGCTCGCTGCCCACCGCGTCCACCGCGACGTGGCTCCCGCCGCCGGTCAGCTCCGCGACAGCCCCGCCGACATTTGTGACGCGGTTCGGCTCTCGACCGGCTTTCGAGCCGACTGCCGTCACAAAAGTCGCGGCGGGCGCAGGGCCTGGGCCTTCGGGGAGATCGGGGCCAGCGAGGAGCGTGTGCTCAGCGCCGAGGTCGGCGGCGACGGCGAGTGCCTCGGGATTCCGGTCGACGGCGATGACGCGGGCGCCGAGCGCGCGGGCGATCATGACAGAGCTGAGGCCCACTCCCCCGGCGCCGACCACCGTGACCCACTCGCCCTCGACGACCCGCGCGCGCCCGACGAGCGCGCGGTAGGCCGTGGCGAACCGGCAGCCCAGGCTTGCCGCGGTCGCGAAGTCGACCGACTCGGGGATCCGCACGAGGTTCGTGTCGGCCGCGTGCACGGCGACGTACTCGGCGAACGAGCCCCAGTACGTGAATCCGGGCTGCTCCTGGTCGGGGCAGACCTGCGCGTCGCCGGCCAGGCACCACTCACAGGTGCCGCAGCCGGCGACGAACGGGACCGTGACGCGGTCGCCCACGCTCCAGAGCGTGACGCCGGACCCGACCTCGGAGATCACGCCGGCCAGCTCGTGGCCCGGCACGTGAGGAAAGGTGATGCCGTCGTCGTGGCCGGCCCACCCGTGCCAGTCACTGCGGCACAGGCCGGTGGCCACCACCCGCACCACCACTCCGCCGTCCGGTGCCGTGGGCTCCGGGACGTCGCGGATCTCCGGCTGGGCCCGGACGGTATCGAGGACTAGCGCGCGCACCGCCTCATCCTGTCAGGCGGGCGCGCGCGGCGCCCTCAATCGCGAACGAGCAGGTCCTCCAGGGCGGTCGGCGTACGGCCGCCGACCCGCTCGACCACGTCGGTGACGCGGGCCAGCTTGCCGAGCCGGATCGAGGCGCCGAACGACACGAGCAGCGGCGCGAACGCCTCCGGCACACCAGCGGCAACGAGTCCACCCTGATAAGCCTCGTCGTCGACGTTGATGACCTCGACGGGGCGTCCGGCGAGCTTCGTGGCGAGCGCGGCCAGATCCGTGGCGGTCACCGCGGCGGGGCCGGTCACGTCGTAGGCCTGGCCCTCGTGGCCCTCGCCCGTGAGGACGCCCACCGCGACGGCGGCGACGTCGTCGCGCGTGACGTAGGCGGCTCCGCCGTCACCGGTGTTGGTGAACAGCTGGCCGCTGGCGGCCGCCTGCTCGATCGTGCCGACCTGCATCTCGGCGTAGAGGTTGTTGCGCAGCATCGTCCACGCCAGGCCGCTGGCGCGGAGTGCGTCCTCGGTGGCCGCGTGGTCGGGGACGACACCGGAGGGGTTGTCCTCGGTCGGCTCGGGGATCGACGTGTAGGCGACGTGCCGCACGCCGGCCTTCACGGCGGCGTCGATGGCGGCGCGGTGGCCGTCGACCCGGGCACCGACCACGTCGGTGGAGATCAGCAGCATCCGCTCCACGCCGGCGAGCGCGTCGACCAGGCCGTCCGGCTGGTCGAAGTCGGCGGCACGGACGGTCGCACCGCGATCGGCGAACTCCGAGAGCTTGGCGGGGTCGCGCGTCAGCAGCACGACCTCGGAGGGGTCGACGGTGGCGAGGAGCTGGTCGGCGACGAGGCGGCCGAGCTGGCCGGAGGCACCGGTGATGGCGAGGGTCATGGGGTTCCCGATCTGTAGTTACGGTGATGACAGTTCATAACTGTAGTCACGACGATGGCGGTATGGCAAGATGGGGTCATGGCCAGGTCCACCAACACCCAGTTCGCGGTGGCAGTGCACGTGCTGACGTACCTCGCCGCCAGTGCGGCGGCGGGTCGCGTAGCGCCCGTGGGCTCCGAGGAGCTGGCCGGCAGCACTGCCGTGAACCCCGTGCACGTGCGCAAGGTGCTGGGTCCCCTGCGTGCCGGCGGCCTGGTCCGTTCGCGCCCCGGCGCCCGCGGCGGCTGGGAGCTGGCGGTCGACCCCGCATCCGTCACGCTCGCGCAGGTCTGGCAACTGCTCCAGGGCGACGATCCGGTGCTCGGGATCCATGGCCCCAATCCGGCGTGCGCCGTCGGCGGCAGCATCCAGGGCGTGCTGACCGACCTCGACCGACTTGTGACGGAGGCGATCGTCGCAAGGCTCGACGCGATCTCGCTGAAGGACGTCCTCACGGACGCGGGCTTCGACGCCGACGACTACGCGGCGCTCACCTCCATGGCCGGGATGCCCTGAGCCGCATGGCCGAGCTCGACGGGATCTGGTGGTCCTCGGCGGGTGAGGGACCTGCGGTGGTGGTGCCGCGCCTGAACGTCGACTGGTCGTCGGTGGACCTGTCCGCCCTCACGGAGCGGTTCCGGGTGGTGATCGTGGCTCCGCGCGGATTCGGGCCGAGCGTTCGTCCCGGGTCGTATGACGTGCGGGGCTTCGTCGGCGACGTCGAGCGGGTGATCGACCACCTCGGCATCGGCTCCTACGCCACGTTCGGGTACTCGATGAACGGCGTGATGGCCGCTCGGCTCGCCCTGAGCAGCCCCCGCGTGACGGCGGTGGCCTGTGGCGGCTTCCCGCTGACCGCCGACCTGAGCGGCATGGGCGACCGTGCGCGAGATCGCAACACCTCCGCGCGCGAAGACCCCGAGGCCTGGGAGGAGGTCCTCGCGACCTACGACCCCGCGGCCGCCGAGGCGTTCTGGGACGACATCGCCACCCTGCCGCCCGGCGCACTGGCCGACCTCGACCGCCCGCTTCGCCTCTGGTGGAGCGAGGACGACGCCGTCATGGCCTCGCTCCTCTCCCCCACCCTGCTGGAGCGCGACCTCGACGCCCGCGGCATCCCGTACGAGGTCGTGCCGGGGCTCGACCACGACGGGATGCTGCGGCGGCTCGACCTCGTGCTGCCCGCGATCAGCGAGTGGTTCTCATGGTGTGCGGAGCGGCCGCGCCACGACGGGGATGACCACGGCCGCCGCGACGAGGTGTAGCCCCACGAGGGTGGCCGTCGTCGCCGCGTTCCCACCTGCGAGGAACGGCGGCACCAGCGAGACCGCGGTCAGTGCCAGCGTGGCCTGCAGGAATCGCTGCGCCGGCCTAGCGCTCCACCGTCCCAGCGCCAGCGCGACGGCCACGCCGACGAGCGAGAAGAACACGGTCACCGTGGCGAAGCCGCCCACCGGGATCGCCTCGCCGCCGTCGGGAACCTCGAAGTCCACGCCAGCTGCCTTCGCCAGCGCGGCGCAGGCGGTGGTGACCGCTGCCGCCACGACCGCGGCGACGACGCCGGTGACGGCGACCCTGCCGAGACGGGGACGGGTGCTGACCCGTGCCTCCGCGGCGCTCATGACGCCTCCAGACGCTCGGGCAGACCCAGCCGCGGGAACTGGTCACTGTGGAAGGTGAGGATCTCGCTGATCCTCCCGCCCTCGATCCGCAGCACGTCGACCGTGAGGGGCAGGTAGGCGTTCTCCTGCTCGCGCCAGAGGTAGGCCCCGACCGCGGGCTGCCGGTTCGCCGACGTGGAGACGACCCGCAGGCCCGTCATGCTCTCGAAGCCGCTCTCGACCCAGTCGCCGACCACCGCGTCGCGGCCGACATGCAGTCCCGGAGTCGGCGGCATCGAGCAGCGCACGTCCTCGCGCAGCATCTCGGCGATCGAGTCGATGTCGGTGGCGACGCACGCCTCCGTGTAGCGGCGCACCAGCTCGAGCGTCTCGGGGTCGTCAGCGCCGCCGGTCCACTCCTGGCGCTCGGCCGGCAGGTGCTCGCGCATCCCGGCGCGGGCACGCTGCAGCGCCGAGTTCACCGAGTTCACGGAGTCCCCGAGGAGCTCGGCGACGTCCTTCGCCGGCCAGCCGACCACGTCGCGCAGGATCAGCGCCGCTCGAGGTCGCGGAGCCAGGTGCTGGACCGCGATCAGGTAGGCCAGCTCGATCGTCTCGCGTGCCACGACCCGCGACTCGGGCTCGTCGGCGTCGTCCGCGCGCAGCTCGTCGAGCAGCCGGTCGGGGTACGGCTGGAGCCACAGCACCTCTCCGCCGGTGGCCGGCTCAGGGCGTCGCTTGGTCAGCAGGTCCAAGCAGGCGTTCGTCGCGATCCTGTAGAGCCACGCGCGGAACGTCGAGCGGCCCTCGTAGGTCTCCCGGCGTCGCCAGGCCCGCAGGAACGTCTCCTGCACGGTGTCCTCGGCGTCCTCGAAGGAGCCGAGCATCCGGTAGCAGTGCACGTGCAGCTCGCGCCGGTGCCGCTCGGCCATCGCGGAGAACGTCGACTCGTCGACCTCGGTCATGTCGCTGCGCTCCCCCAGTTGCGTGTCCACACTCATGGCCATCCTCTTCCGACTCGTCATGTCCTGTCACAGGTAAGACGGCGGAAGTGGCGAGAACTCATCACCGGGGGTGGTCGGTGGTTCCACGAGCTCTGTACATCTAGGCGACAGAGCATGCCGCCCGGTTCGAGTCCAGGAACCTCGTTCCCCACTCCACCGCCGCGGCGTAGTGCGCGACTCCGGGGCTGATGCTGTGGATGCGGTTCTCGAGAGCGCCACCGGACGCTCCGAGACCAATCCTCACGATGCAGGCTTCCTCGATCGCCCGAGCCTCGCCGAGGCTCAGCTTCGTGGCCGTGGGGATCAGCTGTGGGGTGAAGGAACGCCCCGCGGACGCATGTTGCGCCTTCCGCGCCGGGAAGTCCTTCGTCCTTCCGACATATCCGGCCCCGATGTAGACGCTGTGTTCCTTCGGCCCACCTCGGAGCTCGACCGGGAGTCTGCGGGTGCCACCGAAGATCTTCTCCCGTGCGCTCGCCTTGTCGGCTTTCGACCACGGAAGGCGCTCGATCGTCATCGCGACGGCACGCGCGGCGCGATCTCCGTGCGCTGCGAACTTCCCCAGAGTGGCGATGACCCGGGCGGTGTCGCCGACGATCGGGACGATCCCGACCAGGCTGAGAATTGCGTCGACGAGGTCCAAGGTTCCCAGATTCGCCGCGAGATCCCGCACGTCACCGACGCCCACCAGCCCACTGATGAGCTGCCCGATCAGGTATTCCGGCGACTGGAGCTGCTGCTCGTTGAGGCGGCCGATCTTGCGAGCAGCCCAAGCCCAGTCGCCCGCGCTCGCTCCCACGACGAAAGCACCCGCTGCCTGGGCCAGACTGAGGTCGTAGGCCAGAGGGTCAGATCCGCGTTCGTACTCCGCCTTGTCCGAGTACGAGTCGTCGTCCGGATTCGCGGACGACGGATCGGAGCCGAACGCCAGTTCCACGTCGTCGCGCAGGCCATCGTCATCGGTGTCCGGCTGGCGAGGGTCCAGATCGGCGAAGAACTCGCTGCCGTCGTCGAGCCCGTCGCCATCGGTGTCGGTCTCAGTCGGGTCGGAGAGTCCGGCGTACGTTTCCGACGCCGCACCCGCAGCGCGCTCACGTGGTCCGGCTTCAAGCGGGTCGACCAGGCCGTCGCCGTCGGTGTCCTGCTTCTTCGGGTCCGTCGTGTACACGCTGCCGTCGCTGACCTTCCAGCCGCGGAGCTCCTCGCGATCGGACAGTCCGTCGCTGTCGGAGTCCCTGAGGGCGTCGAACCAGGGCAGGCCCAGGTTTCGAGCCGCACGGTCAACGGAGTCACTCGCGCCCGCGACATTGAAGGTCAGCGTCGCCGCCACGAGCGTTGCAGCCGCCAGCAGCGCCACGCCTCTCCGGCGGCCACGCCGCACACCATGCGGATCGAGGTGCCGTTCGTTGTCTTCCATCCACCGTCCCGTATCGCCGCTTCCGTCGATGCAGACTAGGCGCTTTCGCGCGCGCCTATCGGTGGAATCCGGAGTTCGCCGGCTCGGGCGATGACGATCGGACCCTCAGGGAGTGGCGACCGTGCGGTTCGCCGTTCCCTTCGTGAGGGCCAGGTGCCCTCCGAGCAGGCCGGCGCCGACCATGACGAGGTTGCCCGCGATCGCGAGCTTCGAGCCCGTGGCGCGGTTCCCCCGCATCCGCGCGACGAGGGACCCGAAGAAGAGGAAGGTGGCGATGTCCGTGCCGGCGGCGTGCACCGCGCCGATCCTGCGTTCCGCGCCCGACAGCTCGGTCCAGTCGGCGGCACCGGCGACGGCGGTCGGTACCGCGGCCGCGAGCCCGCTCGCGACCAGCAGCCTCGCACTGTCGTGCGCCTTCGATCCGCCGGCCACGTCGAGGATCGAGGCACTGAGCCAGCAGCCGAGCGTGACGTCGGTGAGCACGGGATGCACCGAGTGGCCCAGGACTCCGGAGTGCAGCGGGCTTCGCCTGGCCCACTCGAGCAGTGGGCGGTAGACGGTCTGCTGGGCGTCGGCGACCCACTCCGCGACCGGGCTCTCGCCCACGGCCCGGACCATGCCCTGCACCATCGAGCCCGACGACACCCCTTCAACGTACGCCCGCAGTCCGGCGTCGGGCTAGGGGCGCGGACGCCTCAGCACGATCTCGTCGTCGGAGAGCTCGCCGGTCTCGACGAAGCCCAAGGACCGGTAGAGCCCGAGCGCGACCTCGTTGTCGTCCGAGACCGACAGCGCCGCCTCCCGGTAGGGCGTCCCGGAGAGCGCGGGCTCGTCGCGCTCCCACAGGGTCAGCAACGCCTCGACGGTGGCGCGGCCCAGGCCCTCGCCCTGTCGTCCCGCGTCGATCACGAGGCCGCCGATCCAGTGGCTGTCGTCGTCGGGATCGACGGCCCACATGACGTGCCCGACGGTCGTCCCGTCCTCGGTCCGCACGGCACAGGAGCGCCACAGCCCGTCGTACGCCGACAGGCACAGGTAGTAGGTGGGCTCGGCGACCCAGCCGCTCTGGGCCTCGGAGGCGCGGACCTTCGCGATGTCGCGCCAGTTCTCGGCGGTGGCAGGTTCGAGGATGACCATGGGTGCATCCTCCCCGACACCGCGAAAGTGTGAGATGGCTCACGTCATGTCTGTTCGTGCAAACCGCGTTTAGCGCTGGAATGCCAGTAACCGCAACGATCTCAGACGGAAACGGCGGAATCTCTCCGATTCGTGGTCCCGGATTTCACGTGCCTATGGTCCCTGAGGCCCTACTTGGGCCAGGCCGTGAGCACGCTGAACTCGCCGAGGTTCACGGGACCAGTCCATCAACACACAATCGGCGAGCCGGGGAAACCAGCATTGCGTCGCGTTCGCGCGACTTGGGGCTAACCACCGAGCGTGGGGCACACCTTCACTGCCAGTCCGACAGGTCTCTCCTCGAAGGCGTTGAAGGAGATCCCCCTATGCGACATGTCGCAACGATTCTCGCTGCCTCCCTGGCGGCCTCCATCATGACCGTGAGTGCTCCCGCCCAGGCGGCCCCGGCCACCGTCAGCTCGAGCGGCGCCCAGAGCTCCGTCTCCACCACGACCGCGGCCCCGTCCGCGGCCCAGCTCCGCTACCAGCGCATCGTGAAGCGCAAGGCCGCGATCAAGCGCAAGAAGTACGTCATCGCCCGCAAGAAGGCGATCAAGCGCAAGCGCGCCATCATCCGCGGCAAGAAGATCATGAATACCGCCGCGAAGTACAAGGGCACCCCGTACCGCTACGGCGGCGCGAGCCCGTCGGGCTTCGACTGCTCCGGCCTGGTCAAGTACGTCGTGAAGAAGTCCGTCAAGAAGAGCATGCCGCGCGTCGCCGGTGCCCAGATGTCGAAGGGCAAGAAGGTCTCCAAGGGCAACAAGCGCAAGGGCGACCTGATCGGCTTCTACAACGGCTCGGGCGTCTACCACATCGCGATCTACGCCGGGAACAACAAGATCTGGCACTCGCCCCGTCCGGGCAAGTCCGTCGAGAAGGTCAAGATCTGGACCGGTTCGTACAAGGTCCGTCGGGTCTGAGCGACCGCAGATCCCGTCGAGGGCGAGTCACCGCACGGTGGCTCGCCCTTGGCATGTCACGAGGACGGGACCACCACGACCTTGCCCAGGGCACGCCCCTCGCCGACGTGGGCGAGGGCCTCCGGTACCTCGTCGAGGCGGTAGGTCCGCTCGGTGTGCACCCTGACGTCGCCGCGGCTGACCAGGTGGGCGAGCGGCACGAACTGCGCGGGCCCCTCCCTCACCACGAGGACGCCCAGCGAGCGGCCGGTGGCCTTCCCGACCACCGTGCCGGCGGTGAGCACCCGCAGGAGCGTGCCGACCGAGCCGCCCACGCAGCGATACGTCCCGCCGCGCGCCACCGAGCGGCGGTACGCGAGGACGGAGCGGTGCGCCACGAGGTCGAGGACGAGGTCGTACGGCCCGGTCCGGCTGAAGTCCTGGAGCCGGTAGTCGAGCACCTCGTCGGCGCCGACCGAGCGCATGAAGTCCAGCTTGGTGGCGTTGTCGACGCCGGTGACGTGGGCACCGAGGCGCTTCGCGAGCTGGATCGCGAACGAGCCCGATCCGCCGCCCGCGCCGTTGAGCAGCACGCGCGAGCCCGGTCGCGCCCACGCGGTGCCCTGGACCGCGATCGCGCCGGCCTGCGGAATCGTCGAGGCGTCGGCGAAGGAGAGCCCGGCCGGCTTGGCGGCGAGCACCGACTCCGGGGCCACCGCGTACTCCGCGAAGCCGCCCTTCAGCGCGAGGTTGTCGCCGTACACCTCGTCGCCAGGACGGAACGAGGTCACGCCCTCGCCCACGGCCTCGACGACGCCGGCGATGTCGGAGCCGAGTGTGGGGCGCGCCGGGGCCCGCAGCCCTCCGATCCGCGCGTACGCCGGGGACCCGACGAGGCACTCCCAGTCGCTGAGGTTGACCGAGGTCGCCTCGACCCGGACCAGCACCTGGCCCGCTGACGGCGTCGGCACCGGCACGTCCTCGACCCGCAGGACCTCCGGTCCGCCGTAACGGTCATGGACCACCGCTCTCATGTGCGACATCATCCACCCATGGCGGGATCAATCACGCACATGATCGCCGGAGTGCCGGTGTCCGACCTCGACGCCTCGCTCGACTGGTACCGGCGGCTCTTCGGTCGCGAGCCGGACTTCCGCGCCGGCGACGAGATCCTCTGGGACATCGAGGAGCACGCGACGCTCTTCATCGAGCCGGGTCCCGAGCGCGCCGGCGCCGGCCGCGTCACCTTCGGCGTCTCCAGCCTCGACGACCTGCTGGAGCGCCTCGCAGCCGCCGGGATCGGGCACGGCGAGATCGAGACCTACGGCAACGGGGTGCGCCACGTGATGGTGCGCGACCCGGACGGCAACGCGCTGGCGTTCGCCGAGATGCCGCCCGAGGACGCGTCCTAGTCCGAGCCGAAGACGCCGCCCGCGGCGAAAGCGAGCTTCGCGAAGCGCTCCCCCATGAGGCGGTGGGTGTCGGCGCTGGGGTGGAGGGCGTCCGGCAGCGGGTCGGTCTCGAAGTCGGCCTCGCCGTAGAGCTCGCGCCCGTCGAGCAGGTACAGGTGCGGATCGTCGACCCGGCGCGACTCCACGACCTGTGCCATCTGCTCGCGGATCACGCGCAGCGTGAGCTTGCCGAACGCGACGTCGGCCGGGTCGCCGCCGGCCTTGAACCGGACGTCGTCGGTGCCGAGGGTCGCTGGGTCGACGAGGCCGGGTCCCGGGGTGTCCTCGTGGATCGGGCACAGGATCGGCGAGACGAGCAGCAGGGGCGTCTCGGGGTGGCCGTCGCGGATGGTGTCGAGGAAGCCGTGCAGCGCCGCGACGAACCCTCGGACGCGCATGAGGTCGGCGTTGACGAGGTTGATCCCCATCTTGACGCTGATCACGTCGGCCGGGAGGTCGCGCATCGTGCGGGCGGTGGCCGGGTCGAGCAGGGCACTGCCGCCGAAGCCGAGGTTCACCAGGTCCACTCCCCCGGCGGTTGCCGCGACGGCGGGCCAGGTCCCGGTGGGGCGCACGGCGGCGGAGCCGTGGCTGATGGAGCTGCCGTGGTGCAGCCACACCCTCCGGTCGGCCGCCTGCACGGGGTCTGCCGGTGCGTCCGCCCGGAGTGCGACGACCTCGGTCAGCTCGTTGTGCGGGAGCCAGATCTCGACCGTCTTCTCCGTCGCCGGCAGGCCCTCGAAGGTCACGGTGCCGGGCTCTCCGTGGGTCACCTCGCGTCCGCCGGTGCTCATGTCGATGGTGAGCACGTCTCCCCCGCCGACCGATCCTTGCCCGGCCGGCACGCCGTCGACGAGCAGCTCGTAGACGCCGAGCGGGCGCGGCGGCGCCCCGACGTAGGCCACGCGGGTCGGCTGGGCCGTGATCGCGATCGTCGTGGCCGCCGTGCGCATCACGAGGCGCACGCCGGAGGGCTGGGCCTCGGCCATGAGGAGCTGCGGGTCGGGCAGCTGTCGCCGGGCCCACGCCGGCAGCCGGTGCGGCTGCACGCCGCGCGCCGTCGGCTCGAGCTCGACCGCGCCGCGGAACAGCTCCTCGGTCAGAGGGACGTCATGGAGAGTTGGGTTCATCGTGAGGTGTCCTGGTCGGGTGCGGCCTTGACGGGCCAGTGGGTGAGGGCGCTGTCGAGCGCCTGGGTCATGCGGAGCCACGAGTCCTCGGGGTCGGGCTCGGAGTGGTCGAAGCCGCCGTTCACGTGCAGGCGCACGAAGCCGTTGACGGTGCTGCCGATGAGGCGCACGGCGTGCGTCTGCTCGTCCTCCGGCAGCCCGTACGCACGGACGACGCCGAGCATCAGGGCGCCGACGCGCGCACCCGCCGGAGCGGCCTCCGGCGCGGTGATGCGGACCTGCGTCGCCTCCCACCGCCCAGGGTGCTCCAGCGCGTAGCCGCGCACCGTGTCGACGAGCGCACCGAGCGCGTCCCGACCGGCACGCCCGGCGAGCGCGAGGGCCAGCCGGTCGCCGAGCTCGGCGAGGGCCAGCGTGCTGACGCGACCGCGC
The DNA here is from genome assembly GCF_054957925.1 of Aeromicrobium sp. JP4. Lineage (NCBI taxonomy): Bacteria > Bacillati > Actinomycetota > Actinomycetes > Propionibacteriales > Nocardioidaceae > Aeromicrobium > Aeromicrobium sp. JP4. The sequence goes on along the minus strand of NZ_CM143290.1, from coordinate 163,996 downwards.
AGGTCGTCGGCGCCGTCGAGGTGGAAGTACACGCTCGCGGGCTTGACCCCCACGCGCCGCGCGACCTCGGAGACGCTGAGCCGCTCGAAGCCGAGCTCGTCTGCGATGGCCGCAGCCGTAGTGGCGAGCGACTCTGCGGTGAGGATGGGGCGGGCAGCCATGCGAAACTACTTCCTATAGGTGTTCACCTACATCCTATAGGTTGCCCACGGAGTGACGCTCCCCGACCGTCCGCTTTGCCCGGGTCGCACCTGAAGATCGACATCCCCCGGAACGACGGGTCCGACTGCTCCAGGAAGGGTCCGTTCGCGACGAGGACGCCGCGGCGCCCCAGCTCGGCGCGATACGCGAGGTGGCGCTCCTGGAGGGCCTCGAGCTCGTCCTCGGGCAGCTCCGGCGCGTCGACGGGCCTGCGCAGGATCACCACGGCGTAGGCGTCGAAGGCGCCAGGAACGTCGCCGGCCGTCACGGGGACACCCGGGCCAGCCACTGACGGATCAGCGCGCCCAGCAGCTCGGGCTGCTCGTGCGGAGCGCGTGACCCGCGTCGTCAACGACGGCGAGCGTCGCGCGCGGATGGACGCCGAGCAGCTCGACCGCACCCGCGTACCCCACCGTCGAGTCCAGCCGCCCGGCCACGACCAGGGTCGGTCCGGGGTACGGCACCGCGGCCAGCGAGAGTCCCCAGTTCTCGCCGATGCACTCCATCGCCGCCTCGTCGACGAGCGCCGCCGAGGGCGCGACGAACCTCTCGTACCGCTCGAGCATCTGCGGTGTCTGGACCACGAAGTAGTCGCGGAAGACGGCGTCGCCGAGACCCCCGGGCCGGCGACCACCCGGTGCTCAGGCACGTTGTGGTCGCCCGTCAGCACGGGGCACACCAAGGCCAGCCCGGCCACCTGCTCGGGCACTCGCGCGGCCATCCCCCGCGCGAGGTACGCACCCCACGAGTGGCCGAGGAGCAGGAACGGCTCGCGCCCGCACTCGGCGTGCACGAAGTCCAGCATCAGGTGCAGGACGTCGTCGGACGACCGCAGCGACTCCGGCGCGGGCGAGCGTCCCATGCCCGGCAGGTCGGGATACACGCGGCGCAGCCCGTCGACCTGCCCGAGGATCGGCTCGAAGCACGCCTCCGGCTCGCGGTGGTCGACCCCGGCGCCGTGCAGCACGACCACCGGGCGACCCTGCCCGTGACGGAGGACGTGTAGTGCTGCGGGCTCCATCCTCGCAACGTAGTCCCCCGCGATGCCGGAGTCAGCCCATCTTGTCGACCCAGCGCACGAGCAGGCCGTGCTTGTCGACGTCGTGGTAAGCCGGCGGGCCCGGCACGGGGTCGTCACGCAGGCACGCGATGACCTCGGCCGGGCCGTGCAGGTGCTCCTCGACGGCGGTGGTCCAGTGCACGTCCGGGGCGAGGCTCCGCTCCAGCCGCACCCAGTCGCGGCGCTCGATCAGGCTCAGGATGTTGCCGACGGCAGGGACGAACTCAGCCACGGGTCTCCAGGTCCGGCGCCGCCTGCTGCAGCGCCCACTCGAGGGCACGGTCGGCCACAGCCTCCCAGCCCGGGAGCGGACCAGTCCAGTGGACGCGCTCGTGGCTTCCCGGAGTTCGCCCGACATCAGAGCCGATCAGTCGGTAACGCTGGCCGGTCGCGCGTCGCGCCACGCCGTGATGTGGTCACGAAGCGTCGCGAAGAGCCGTTCGTCGGTGACTCCGGACGCATTCAGGGTCCACGTCCAGCCGTCGGCCGTCGTCCACTCCGTCAGCGCAGTTCGATGTTCCTCAGGATCGCGGGACGCCTGTCCGGTGACGCCGACGGAGCAATAAGCCTCGAAGTCGATCATGACGACGTCAGGGTCGAAGGAGCGCACCTCGACCGTCAACGGCACCTCCGCGGTCACGTGGGGCAGATCGAGCTCCTCTGCCAGCCTCTCGCCGCGGAGCGCCGCCTCCCGGAACTGCTCACGCGCCGAGGGAGGAACGTCGCCGACCAGCTCGTCGCCCACCCCCACGTAGCCGAACCACCGAGGTTCTGTCGTGGAGCCGTCCCAGCGCCACTGCTCCTCGTCGATCGAGTCGAGCACCTCCAGGTCGGTCCACCGAAGGACGGAGGAACGGGCCTCGGTCATCTCCAAGGGCATTCCCGTGACGGCGTCCAGCACGAGGTGCAGGGGGAAATCGTCGTGGTACGTGTGATCCAACGTGACGGAGACGGTCGCGCGACCGAACCTCTCACCGCGCTCGACGGGCCCGTCCGCCCGCCGTTCGCTCAGCTCCAGGTCACGGAGGCTGGGGCCGGCCAGTCGGTGCCACGGCGCATCCTCGTCGTGGAGACCGAAGGCCTCAGCGCTCATCGAGAAGGGACGGTCCGAGCCTTCGGAGAAGCTGAGCAGGCGCTCGCCGTCGCAGATCATCTGCAGCCGGCCTTCCGGCGTCTCCACCCTCACCCGCTCGGCATGCTTCCAGACGCGATGCCGCCGACCGCCGATCACCACGGTGCCGACGATCGGCGGCTCTGACGGGACCCCGCATGCGAGACGTACCAGCATCTCGACGACCTCTTCGTTCACAGCGTCAACCTAGTGTTCGCGCTTCCCTCGCACAGGACTTTCCGCGCTCTCGGTTTCTGTCGGTGGGGCCCACTAGGTTGGGTCCATGAGTTGGAACCGGGCGATCGTGACGGGCGACGCCGTGCGTCGCGCCCGGGCGATCGCCGAGTTCGAGGAGTGGGATTTCATCGCCTCATTCCACGCCAAACGGGTGGCCGACATCGATCGCACGGACGACATCCTGCTGTCGAAGGACCTGGCGCGGCGCGAGGTCACCCTCGAGCTGGCTCAGGCGCTGCACGTCACCGAACGCCAGGTGTGGGCGATGGTCAGCGAGGCCACGGTGGTCCGTGAACGAGTGCCTGCGGTCTGGTCGGCATTCCGATCGGGCGACATCGACGGAGTCTGCATGTCCGCGATCGCCGACACCGCCGAGCGCCTGGAGACCCCGGAGGCCTGGGCGGCGCTCGAGGCCTCCGCTCCCGACTACGCCTCCACCCACACGATCGCCGAGCTGCGGGCCTGGCTGCGGCGGCTGCGCGCCCGGCTCGAGCCCGAGCAGGTCCGCGAGGAGACGGATCGGGCGGTCGAGGAGCGCCGCGTCTCGATCAGCCACAACAGCGACGGCACGTCGTGGCTCAACGCCCTCCTGCCCACGGGGGTCGCCATCGCCGTCGGCGACCGGCTGCGTCGCGCTGCGAGGGCTTTGCCGTCAATGGACCGGGAGTCCGGCGAGAAGGACCGACGCACGCGCGAGCAGAAGCAGGCCGACCTCGTGGCGCACTGGCTCACGTCCTGCACCGGCACCAGCACCGACATCCGCGCCGAGATCGCGATCAGTATTTCGGCCACCGACCTCATCGGCCTGACCGACGGCCCCGGACTGACTCTCGACGGCGAGCCGGTCGGCAGCGCGTGGGCCCGCGAGCTCGCCCAGTCCGAGCATGCCGTGCTCAGACGTCTGGTCCTCGACCCGGTGGGCGAGGTCCTCGACACCACGGTCCTGAAGTACCGGCCGCCCGAATCACTGAGACAAGCGCTCCGCTGGCGCGACGGCACCTGCCGGGTCGCCGGCTGCCGCGCCCCGGTCCACGAGACCGACGTCGACCACGCGAAGGCCTACGACAGCGGCGGCGCGACCAGCGGATCCAACCTCAGGTGCCTGTGCAGGAAGCACCACAACATGAAGTCCCACGGTCACCTCGACGACCGGTACCTCGACACGCCCGTGCGGCACCTCGAGCGCTACCAGATCCCCCCGCGGCGGCCACGTGGCTTACTACACACCGCCCGCGTCGACGCACGGCCGACGCAGGAGTACCTTGGTGAGGCTGACCTAACACCGGGTCGGCCCTGAAGCTGAAAGTCGCTGATGCTCGGTACCTTCCTGATCGGTCTTCGCGAGGGCCTCGAGGCCGCGCTGATCGTCGGCATCCTCATCGCCTACGTCCGAAAGATCGGCCGTGACGACGTGGTGCCACGCATCTGGGCCGGCGTCGCCATGGCCGTGGCGCTGTCGCTCGGACTCGGCGCTCTGCTCACCTTCGGCACCTACGGCCTGACGTTCGAGGCCCAGGAGATCATCGGCGGCACGCTGTCGATCGTGGCCGTCGGGCTCGTCACGTGGATGATCTTCTGGATGGCACGCACCGCGCGCGGCCTGAAGGGCGAGCTCGAGCAGCAGGTCGACTCCCGGCTGGACGGGCCGGGATGGGGGCTCGTGGCCGTCGGCTTCCTCGCGGTCGCCCGCGAAGGCCTCGAGACCGCGCTCTTCCTGTGGAGCGCCGTCCGCTCCACCGATGACACTCCCCTGGCCTGGGTCGGCGCGGTGCTCGGCCTGGCCACGGCGGTTGCCATCGGCTGGCTGATCTACCGCGGCATCGTCCGCATCAACCTCGGCACCTTCTTCACCTGGACGGGAGCCCTGCTGATCGTGGTGGCCGCCGGAGTCCTCGCCTACGGCATCCACGACCTCCAGGAGGCCGGTGTGCTTCCCGGACCGTGGACGCAGGGCGAGTCCGCGTGGGCGTTCCGGCTCAGCGACACGATCGACCCGTCCGGACTCCCGGCCGCCCTGCTCAAGGGCACGATCGGCTTCTCCCCCGACATGACCAAGCTCGAACTCGCCGTCTGGGCGACGTACCTCGCCGTCGTCGGCTTCGCGTACGCACGCGTCGTCCGGCGACCCACCCCGACCCGACCCGTCACGACCGAAGGAACTCCCGCATGAACCGTCGCTCCCGCTCCACCGTGCTGGCCGTCGCCCTCACCGCGACGCTCGGCCTGAGCGCCTGCGTCAAGAACTCCGACTCCGACTCCGCCGCGATCAAGGTCTCCAGCACCGCCGACGGGTGCGAGGTGTCCGAGGTCGAGGCCGGCAGCGGCACCATCACGTTCGACGTCGCGAACGACGGGGACAAGATCACCGAGTTCTACCTGCTCGACAGTGACAAGCTGCGGATCATCGGCGAGGTCGAGAACATCGCGCCGGGCACCTCGCGCAACCTCACCGTCCAGGCGCAGCCCGGCGACTACTTCACCGAGTGCAAGCCCGGCATGGTGGGCGACGGTGTCGGGAACGCGCAGTTCACCGTCACCGGTGACGACGTTGAGGTCGACCAGGACCAGCAGAAGGCGATCGACGCCGCCGTCGCCTCGTACACCGCCTACACGAAGGACCAGGTGGGCGAGCTCGTCACGAACGTCGACGACTTCGTCGACGCGTACACCTCCGGCGACGACGAGACCGCGCGCCGGCTCTTCCCGATCACGCGCATCAACTACGAGCGCATCGAGCCCACCGCCGAGCAGTTCGGCGACCTCGACCCCAAGATCGACTACCGCAAGCCCGGGGCCGAGGCCGAGAACCTGCCCTTCACCGGCTTCCACCGCATCGAGATGGACCTGTGGCTCGACGAGGCGCGCAAGAACTACCCCGACGAGAAGCTGGCGGCGCTCGACGAGGCCGGCCGCGCCGAGCTGGGTGCCCAGCTGAAGACCGACATCCAGGCGCTCTACGACAAGGTCCACTCCGACGACTTCGTCCTGACGATCGGCGACATCACCAACGGCGCCATCGGCCTGCTCGACGAGGTCGCCGCGCCCGACGGCAAGCTGCCCGGCGAGGAGGACGAGTTCAGCCACACCGACCTGTACGACTTCTACGCCAACGTGGAGGGCGCCAAGGTGGCCTACGCCTCGGTCCGCGGAATCGCCGAGAGCAAGGGCGCCGACGGTGAGCAGCTCGTGAGCAGCCTCGACGAGCAGTTCGGGTCGATGTTCGCCCTGCTCGAGACCCACGGCGACTACGACGAGGGCTTCGTCTCGTACGACACGGTCGAGCAGCCGCAGCGCAACGAGCTCGGCGCCCAGCTCAACGCCCTCAGCGAGCCGCTGTCGCAGCTGACGCACACCGTCCTCGGGGTCTCCTCGTCGTGACCGGGCCTCGCCTGTCCCGGCGCTCCGCCCTGGGCCTGCTCGGTGCCGCCGGAGCCGCAGGAGCCGTCGGGGTGGCCGGCGGCTTCGCTGCGGGAGCCGCGCAGGACAGCACCGCCAGCGGCACCGACCTCGCCGTCCCGTTCCACGGCAAGCACCAGGCCGGGATCGCCACGACGGTGCAGCAGCACCTGTACTTCGCGTCGTTCGACATGACGTCCACGGCCGATCGCGAGGACCTCCAGGCCCTCCTGGCCGACTGGACCGACGCGGCCGCGCGGATGACCACGGGCCGCGAGGTCACCCCCGAAGGCGCCGTCGGGGGTGGGCCGTACAAGCCGCCGGACGACACCGGTGAGGCGCTCGACCTGGCCGCCAACGCGCTGACGATCACGTTCGGGTTCGGCCCGACGCTGTTCGACGAGCGGTTCGGGCTCGCCGGCCGCCGGCCGGAGGAGCTCGTCGAGCTGCCGTCCTTCGCGTTCGACCTGCTCGAGGACCGATTCAGCGGGGGCGACCTGTGCATCCAGGCGTGCGCGAACGACCCGCAGGTCGCCGTGCACGCGATCCGCAACCTCTCGCGCATCGCCTTCGGCCGGGCCCAGGTGCGGTGGACCCAGCTCGGCTACGGCCGCACGTCCACCACCTCCAAGACGCAGTCCACCCCTCGGAACCTGTTCGGGTTCAAGGACGGCACGGCCAACATCTTCGGCGACGACACGTCCGACCTGGCGGCGTCGGTGTGGACCGACGGCTCCGACCAGTCGTGGATGGCCGGCGGCACCTACCTCGTGGCTCGTAAGATCCAGATGCTGATCGAGTCCTGGGACCGGGTGCGGCTGGAGGAGCAGGAGGCCATCATCGGCCGCGACAAGGGGCAGGGAGCTCCCTTGTCGGGCGGCACGGAGTTCACCGAGCCCGACTTCGACGTGGTCTCCACGAAGGCCGGCGGGCCGGCGATCCCCGAGACGGCACACGTGCGCCTGGCTCATCCCGACCGGAACGGCGGGGCACGGCTGCTGCGCCGCGGCTACAACTACGTCGAGGGCAACAACGACCTCGGTCAGCTGAACGCCGGGTTGTTCTTCCTGGCGTTCAGCCGCTCACCGCAGCAGTTCATCACGATCCAGAGGTCGCTGGCCGGGGATGCGCTCAACGAGTACATCCGCCACATCGGGTCAGCGCTCTTCGCCGTCCCCGGGGGCGTCCGTCCCGGTGGGTCCGTCGGCGACGGCCTCTTCACCTGACGGGTCCTCGATCTCGGGCTCGGGCTCTGGCTCGCCCAGCGTCAGGGTCGACTTGATCTGCGAGACCTTCGACAGCAGGCCGTTGACGAAGCGCGGCGACTCGTCGGTCGACAGCTCCTTCGCCAGCTCGACGGCCTCGCTGATCGCCACCGGGTCGGGCACGTCGTCGGCGTAGAGGATCTCGTAGACGCCGATCCGCAGCAGGTTGCGGTCCACGGCCGGCATGCGGTCGAGGGACCAGGCGTGCGAGTGCTCCTCCAGCAGCCCGTCGATCTGCCGGACGTGCGCCGCGACGCCCTCGACCAGCCCGACCGTGTAAGGGTTCACCGGCGGGTCGTTGGCCTCGAGCCGGTCGGCGAGGGTGCCGTCGGCGGACAGCCCGCGGGACTCGGACTCGAACAGGATGTCCAGGGCCCGCTTGCGGTACTTGGTGCGTGCAGCCATCAGGCCTTCACGCGACCGAGGTAGCTGCCGTCCCTGGTGTCGACCTTGACCTTCTCGCCCGAGCCGACGAACAGCGGCACCTGGATCTCCTTGCCGGTCTCCAGGCGGGCCGGCTTCGTGCCACCGCTGGAGCGGTCGCCCTGCAGGCCCGGATCCGTGTGCTCGATGACGAGCTCGACCGAGGCGGGCAGCTCGACGTAGAGCACGCGGCCCTCGTTCGTGGCCACGACGGCGTCCTGGTTCTCCAGCAGGTAGTCGACGGTGTTGCCCATGACCTCGGGCGTGACCTCGATCTGGTCGAACGTGGACGTGTCCATGAACACGAAGCTCGAGCCGTCGTTGTAGAGGTACTGCATGTCGCGCTTGTCGACGCTGGCCGTCTCGACCTTGGTGCCGGCGTTGAACGTGCGGTCGAGCGTCTTGCCCGACTCGACGTCCTTGAGCTTCGTGCGGACGAAGGCGGGGCCCTTGCCCGGCTTGACGTGCTGGAACTCGACGACAGCCAGCAGCCGTCCGTCGATCTTGAGCACCATGCCGTTCTTGAGGTCGTTCGTGGTTGCCATCAGTCGATCTCCAGGAGTTCTTTGGTCAGATCGGTGAGCACGTCGGGCTCACCGCCGTGGGCGGGGTCGGTGACGAGGACGGTGTCCTCGATGCGCACGCCCCCACGGCCCGGAAGGTAGATCCCCGGCTCCATCGTCAGGACGGTGCGGCTGGCAAGTCTACCCGTGTGGGACGACGCGATGAACGGGTCCTCGTGGATCTGCAGTCCGACGCCGTGCCCGAGGCCCGTCGTGAACGCGTCCAGCCAGCCCGAGGCCTCGAGCGATCCGCGCGCGGCGGTGTTCGCATCGGCCACCGGAACGCCGTCGCGGAGGCGGTCGAGACCGGCGGCCTGCGACTCGCGGACGGCGGCGTGGATCTCGCGCTGCCAGTCGGCCGCGGGGCCGAGGACGAAGGTGCGCGTGCAGTCGGCATGGTAGCCGTCGACGCGCGCACCGAAGTCGATCTTCAGCAGGTCGCCGCGGCGCAGCTCGCGGTCGGTGGGGTCGTGGTGCGGGATCGCCGTGTGCTCCCCCGCCGCCAGGATCGTCTCGAACGCCTTGTCCTCGGCGCCCAGCTCGAGCATCCGCCACTCGAGGTCGCGGGCGACCTCGCGCTCGGTACGGCCGACCAGCGGGCCGGCCACGAGCGCCTCCAGTGCCTCGCAGGAGATCTCGCAGGCGCGACGCAGGGCGGCGATCTCGCTGTCGTCCTTCGTCTCGCGGAGCCGCTCGACCACCCGGCCCGAGGACTCGGGACGGTCCAGCTGCTGCCACGAGTCCACGTCGAGCGAGTGCGTCTCGGCCACGAGGTCGGCCGGGGCGCGGCCCGCCGCGACCCCGAGGAGGTCGCGGGTCACGACGATCTCGATGTCGTCGTTCCCGGCGGCGGCGAGCTCGGCGGCGGACTGGTCGCGGTAGCGCCCGTCGGTGAGGAAGACCGCCTCGCCCTCGGCACGAACGAGGCAGGCACCGTTCGAGCCGGTGAACCCGGTCAGGTAGCGCACGTTGATCAGGTCGGACACGTACATCGCGACATGCCCGGACTCCGCGAGGAGGCCACGCAGCCGGTCGAGGCGGGTCGGCTCAGCCACGGACGGCCTCCCAGCTGGCACGCAGGACGTCCTCGTCCGGCCCGGCGAGGATCCGCGGGGACGCCAGCGCGTCCAGCACCACGAACCTCAGCTGGTCGCCGCGCGTCTTCTTGTCCAGGCGCATGCCGCTGAGCAGCTCCTCGAACGACGCTCCGTCGTAGCTCGTCGGCAGGCCCACGAGACCCAGCGTCGCACGGTGCCGGGCCACCAGCGCCTCGTCGATCAGGCCGGAGCGTTGCGCGAGCTCGGCGACGAACACCATGCCCACGCTGATCGCCTCGCCGTGGCGCATCGTGTACTTCTCGTGCCGCTCGATCGCGTGGCCGAGGGTGTGACCGTAGTTGAGCGCCTCGCGGCCGATCGAGCCGTCCGCGCCGGTCTCGCGCAGGTCGCCGGCCACGGTGCGGGCCTTGACCGCGATGCCGCGCGTGACGAGGTCGGCGAGCAGGTCGTCGGCGGGGTCCAGCGCGCGCTCGGGGGTCGCCTCCACGTCGTCCAGGATCGACGGGTCGGCGATGAAGCCGCACTTGACGACCTCGGCCAGTCCCCCACGCAGCTCGCGCTCGGGCAGCTCGGCGAGCGTGGCGAGGTCGCACAGCACGCCGACAGGCTCGTGGAACGCGCCGACCAGGTTCTTGCCGGCGGCGACGTTGATGCTGGTCTTGCCGCCGACGGCGGCGTCGACCATCCCGAGCACCGTGGTGGGCACCGTGACGAAGCGGACGCCGCGCAGCCAGCTGGCGGCGACGAAGCCCGCCAAGTCGGTCGTGGCCCCTCCCCCGACGCCGATCACGAGGTCGGAGCGGGTGAAGCCGCGCAGGCCCAGCTGGTCCCAGCAGTGCGCGAGGAACTCGACGGTCTTGGCGCGCTCGCCGTCGGGCGCCTCGATCAGCAGCACCTCGCGGCCGGGCAGGTGCTGCGCGAGCCCCTCGGCCACGCCCAGGACCGGGCCGGCGTGGATGATCGCCACGCGCAGGGCGTCCTCGGGCACGAGACTCTCGAGCTCAGCCATGACGCGGTGGCCGACCACGACCTCGTAGGGCTGAGCCGTCTCGACGGCGACGCGGCGGGTCATCGACCCAGCTCCTCGAGGACGCGGTCGACGACCTCGTCCGGGCTCAGGTCGTTCGTGTCGATCGTGAAGGTGGCGACCTCGTTGTAGAGCGGACGGCGCGCGTCCATGAGCTTCTTGAGCTGGCCGCGGATGTTGCCCATGAGCAGCGGTCGGCCGGAGTTCATGCCGACGCGGGCGGCGGCGTGCGCGAGCCCGACGTCGAGGTGGGCGACCGTGTGCTCCGCCAGCAGCGCGCGCGTGCCCTCGTCCATCACGGCGCCGCCACCGAGGGCGAGGACGCCGTCGTGGGTGCGCAGGGCCTCGGCCACCGCGGCGGCCTCGAGCTCGCGGAACACCGGCTCGCCGCGGCTGACGAAGATGTCCTGGACGGTCTCGCCCTCGTTCGCCTCGACGTCCTGGTCGGTGTCGCGGACCCGGACCCCGAGCCGGTCGGCGAGGAGCTCGGCGACCGTGGTCTTGCCCGCACCCGGCGGCCCGACCACGACGACGACCGGACGGGTCCCGGTCACCGGTGGCTCAGGTTCTCGAGGTAGGTGCGCACGTTGCGGGCGGTCTCGCCGACGGAGTCGCCGCCGAACTTCTCCAGCAGCGCGTCGGCCACGACGAGGGCGACCATCGCCTCGGCGACGATGCCGGCGGCCGGCACGGCGCAGACGTCGGAGCGCTGGTGGTGCGCCCGGGTCTCCTCGCCGGTGGCGACGTCGACGGTGCGCAGGGCGCGCGGCACGGTGGCGATCGGCTTCATGGCGGCGCGGACCCGCAGCAGCTCACCGGTGGTCATGCCGCCCTCGGTGCCGCCCGCGCGACCGGAGACGCGGCGGATGCCCTCGGAGGTCGGGACGATCTCGTCGTGCGCGAGGGAGCCGCGGGTTCGCGCCAGCTCGAAGCCGTCGCCCAGCTCGACGCCCTTGATCGCCTGGATGCCCATCAGGGCGGCGGCGAGGCGGCTGTCGAGGCGACGGTCCCACTGCGTGTGCGAGCCCAGGCCCGGCGGCAGCCCCTCGACGATGACCTCGACGACGCCACCGAGGGTGTCGCCGTCCTTGTGGGCCGCGTCGACCTCGGCCACCATCGCCTGCGACGTCTCGGGGTCGAAGCAGCGCAGCGGGTCGGCGTCGAGCCGCTCGACGTCGGCGTGGCTCGGCAGCACGCCCGCCGGCGCCTTGACGGTGCCCAGCTCGACGACGTGGCTGACGATCCGGGCACCCGTGGTCTGGGCGATGAACTGCGCGGCGATCTCGCCCAGGGCGACGCGGGCGGCGGTCTCGCGGGCGCTCGCGCGCTCGAGGATCGGCCGGGCCTCGTCGAAGTCGAACTTCTGCATGCCCGCGAGGTCGGCGTGCCCCGGGCGGGGACGCGTCAGCGGCGCGTTGCGCTTGAGCCCGGCGAGCGTCTCGGGATCGACCGGGTCGGCCGCCATGACCTGCTCCCACTTCGGCCACTCGCTGTTGCCGATGCGCATCGCGATCGGGCTGCCGAGGGTGCGTCCGTGGCGGATGCCGCCGATGATCTCCAGCTCGTCGGCCTCGAAGGCCATCCGGGCGCCGCGACCGTAGCCGAGACGGCGCCGCGCGAGGGCGGCCTGGATCTCCTTGCTCGTGACCTCCACACCGGCCGGGAGGCCGTCGAGGGTCGCGACGAGTGCGGGGCCGTGTGACTCACCGGCAGTCAACCAACGAAGCATGGGGCGATTCTCTCAGACCCCCGGCGCCCAGCCTCTGTCAGACCCAGAGTGCGGCGAACGCACCGAGCAGCAGGTACGGACCGAAGGCGATGGGGATCCGCTGCCCGATGCGGCCGCGCACGAGCACCAAGCCCACGACGGCACCGATGCACAGGCCGAAGAACACGCCGTAGTACGTGGCCACCAGACCCAGGGGGCCCAGCCCGACGCCGACCACGGCCGACAGCCGGACGTCGCCGTATCCCATGGGTCCGAGGACGGCGAGGAGGAAGTAGAAGCCGAACACCGCGAGGTTGCCGATCAGCGCGTGCAGCAGCACCGAGGCGTCCTGCATCCACAGCGCGCTCACGCCGATCAGCAGCCACGAGACGACGTACAGGCGCGAGACGATGAGGTACGGCAGCAGGTGCACCTTCCAGTCCACCCAGGCCAGCACGGGCGTGGCGGCCGCGATCGGGATCCACACCGGCAGCAGCCTCGGCTCCGAGATCGTCGCGGCGGCCACCGCTCCCAGCGCGGCCGCCGGAAGCGCCAGCCACAGTCCGAGCCGGGGCACGGCCGCCAGGTCGGCGTACGGGATCTTCGGCGGCATGTCGTCGTCGGGCTCCGCCACCGGCTCGGGGAGCCGCGCGAGCAGCAGCGGGGAGACCGCTGCCAGCAGACCGGCCAGCAGGGCACTCACGACGAGGGGCACGAGGTGCACCCTAACGGCTGGCGAGCGCCTCCATGGCCGCTGTCACCAGGACGGCCGGCTCCACCGTGTCGCCGGCCATGAGGTCCACCTGGAGCACCGCCTGGTGCGCCAGCAAGTCGAGTCCGGTGGCCAGCGAGCGGCCCTCGGAACGGGCCGATCGCATGAGCGCCGTGGGCCACGGGTCGTACACCGCGTCGAACACCGCGTTCGTCGCGCCGACGAACCCGTGCTCACGCCCGGCGAGCGACCCGTCCGGGACCGTGTTGACCAGGAGGTCGACCGACTCGAGCACCTCGACGTGCAGCGGGACCACCGTGACGGCCAGGCCGAGACCCTCGATGGTCCGGGCCGTGGAGGCCGCGCGGGCGGTGTCGCGGACCCGCAGCTCGACCTCGCGGGCGCCGAGACGCCGGCACGCCAGGGCCATGGACGCCGCCGTGGCGCCGGCACCGACGATCCGCACCGAGCGCAGGGAGCCGACGCCGATCTCGTGCAGCGCGCTCACCGCTCCGGGCACGTCGGTGTTGTGCGCGGACCAGCCCCCGTCGATGGCGACGAGGGTGTTCGCGACGCCGAGGGCCTCCACGTAGGCGTCGCGCTCCGCGGCCAGGCCGGCCGCCTCGCGCTTGAGCGGCGCGGTGACGGAGTAGCCGCGCCAGCCCTCGCGGTGCTCGGACACGAACTCGGTGAGCTCGCCGTCCTGCACGTCGAAGGCGCCGTAGCTCCAGTCGAGGCCGAGCTGGCGGTACGCCGCGCGGTGCATCGCCGGCGACAGCGAGTGCGAGATCGGCGAGCCGACGACGGCGCACCTCATGTCAGCCGCCGCACGAACCGGCGCCGTACTCAGCCTGGCAGTCGGAGTTGTGCTTGCCGAAGTCCTCGTTGTAGACCACCGAGCCGTCCTTCTTCGCGAAGAAGTACAGCCACGGACCGGTGGCCGGGTTGAGCGCAGCCTCGATCGAGGCCTCACCCGGCGAGCCGATCGGTCCCGGCGGCAGGCCCTGGTGCTGGTACGTGTTGTACAGCGACGGGTTGGCGCGCTCCTCGGCCGTGGTCCACACGTCGCCCTTGCGCTCGCTGACGTAGGACACGGTGGAGTCCAGCTGCAGGGGCATGCCCTGCTCGATGCGGTTGTAGAGCACGCGGGCGATCTTGGCGTAGTCCTCGGGCTTCTGGCCCTCGTACTCCAGGATGCTGGCCACCGTGAGGACCTCCTCGCCGGACAGGCCCAGCGCGGGCGCCCGGGTGCCGATGTCGAGGTCCTTCGCCACCTTGAGCGTCTGCTGCACCATGCGGGTCAGGACGGCCTTGGCGTCGTCACCCGGCTCGACGAAGTAGGTCTCGGGGTACAGGTAGCCCTCGGGGTTCCCGTTGGCGTAGTCGGGCAGGCCGATCGAGGCGGGGTCGTCGAGCGCGGCCTCGAGGTCCTTGGACTCCAGCTCGGTGTTCTTGGAGATGATCTCCACGATCTGGCCCACGCGCGCCCCCTCGGGCACCGTGAACTTCGCCTGGACGCGGGCCGACGGGTCGACCAGGGCAGCGAGTGCGGCCTCGGCGGACATCTGCTGGCGCAGCGTGTAGGTGCCGGGCTGGATCTGCTGGGCGCGCGCGTCGGTGAGGCTCAGCTGGTAGAACGCCTCGGACGACTTCACGACGTCCTGCTCGGCCAGGATCCGGGCGATCTGGACGCCGTTCGCGCCCGAGGGGATGGTCACCTCGGCCGTGCCGGTGCCGGATCCGGAGTAGTCCTCGGCGCCGCCCATCCGGTCCATGGCCTTGGTGACCACGACGTAGCCACCGATCAGGATCGCGATGACCGCGATCAGGGCGATCACGTTCTTCAGGCCCGACTTCTTCTTCGCCGGGGGCTCCTCCTTGCGACGCGAGCCCGGACGGTTGCGTCGGGGCTCCTCCTCGCCGGTCAGGATCTCCAGCCCGCCGTCACTCTCGCTCATCCGTCGTTTCCTTCCGTCGCCACGTCGACCACTTCGCCGGGCGCGCTTCCGCGCGCCTTCTCGGCGTCGATCGCCGACTGGAGAATCACCACGGCAGCCGCCTGGTCGATGACCGATCGTGACGATTTCGTCGTGCGCCCACTCGCGTGCAGCTGGGCCTGGCCCGCCACCGTCGAGAGTCGTTCATCGATCAACCGTACCGAAACACCTGGAAGCGCCGCTGCCAGAGCGGTCGCGTAGGCCCTCACCTTGACCGCGGCGGGGCCCTCGCGACCCGACATCCCGAGGGGCAGACCGACGACGACCTCGAGGGCCTCGTACTCCTCCACGAGCGCCACGAGGCGGGCGATCGAGCCCTCCCCCGCCTTGACGGTCTCGACCGGCGTGGCGATCAGTCCGTCGGGGTCGCACGACGCGACCCCGATGCGGGCGTCGCCGACATCGACCCCGAGGCGGCGTCCCCTGCGCCAGGTCATCCGCGCAGGGCGTCCCGGACGGCGGCGAAGGCCGCATCGATGCCACCGAGATCGGTGCCACCACCCTGGGCGACGTCGGCCTTGCCGCCACCGCGGCCACCGATCCGCTCGCCGACGGTGGCGATGAGCTGCTGGGCCGAGAGGCCTCGGTCGACGGCCTGCGGGTTGAGCGCGACGACCGCGGAGGGCTTGTCGCCCGCCGTGCCGATCACGACGACCACGGCCGGGCGGTCGGCGAGGCGACCCCGGATGTCGAGCGCGAGCTGGCGCACGTCGCCGCCACCGACGCCCTCGGCACGGTGTGCGACGAACGCGACGCCGTCGATGTCCTCCGCCGACTTCGCGACGTCACCGGCACCGGCCTGCAGCTGCGCCGTCCGGAACTTCTCGAGCTCCTTCTCGGTGGACTTCAGGCGCGAGACGAGGTCCTGCACGCGGGCGGGCAGGTCGTCGGCCTTGGCCTTGAGCACGTCGCTGAGCTGGAGCACGAGATCGCGCTCGCGGGCGAGGTACTGGAAGCCCTCGATGCCGGTGAGCGCCTCGATGCGGCGGTTGCCCGCGCCGACCGAGGAGTCCGAGGTCAGCACGACGGTGCCGATCTGGCTGGAGCGCTCGACGTGGGTGCCGCCGCAGAGCTCGCGCGACCAGGGCCCGCCGATCTCGATGACGCGCACCTCCTCGCCGTACGTCTCGCCGAACAGCGCGAGAGCACCGAACTCCCTGGCCTCGGGCAGGGTCATCCAGTGCTGCGAGACCTGCAGGTCCTCGCGCAGCGCCCGGTTCGAGACCTGCTCGACCTGGTGGAACTGCTCGGGGTCGAGCGCGCCGCCCCAGCCGAAGTCGAGGCGCAGGTAGCCGGGCCGGTTGTACGAGCCGGACTGCAGCGCCGTGGGGCCGAGCACCTCGCGCAGCGCCGCGTGCACGACGTGGGTGCCCGAGTGCGCCTGACGGGCGCCGATGCGCCACTCGTGGTCGACCTCGGCCGAGACCTCGGAGCCCGCGGTCAGCTCGCCCTGGACGACGCGCACCTGGTGCACGACGAGGCCGCGGATGGGCCGCTGGACGTCGAGCACCTCGGCGTGGCCACCGTCCCACCGCAGGACGCCGGCGTCAGCGTTCTGGCCGCCCGACTCGGCGTAGAAGCCGGTGCGGTCGAGCACGACCTCGCCGACCTGGCCCTCGGTGATGACGGGCACCGACTGGCCGCCCGAGAGCAGGGCCAGCGCCTTGGACTCGGTGATCAGGTTCGTGTACGCCACCCAGTCGGTGGGTCCGAATGCGTCGATCGTCTCGCGGTACACCGTGGTGTCCGCGTGCAGGCCCTTCTTGGACTTCGCGTCGGCCTTCGCCCGGGCCCGCTGCTCGGCCATGAGGGAGCGGAAGCCCTCCTGGTCGACCGAGAGGCCCTGCTCCTGTGCCATCTCCAGCGTGAGGTCGATCGGGAAGCCGTACGTGTCGTGCAGCTGGAAGGCCTGGCTGCCGCTGAGCACGCTGCCGCCGGACTGCTTCGTCTCGCCCGCGGCCACGTCGAAGATCTGGGTGCCCTTGTCGAGCGTCTGGCGGAACGCCTCCTCCTCGGCGTAGGCGATCTGGCTGATCCGGGCGAAGTCCGTCTCCAGCTCGGGGTAGGACGCCTTCATCCGCTCCATGCTCACCGGGAGCAGCTGGGGCAGCGCGGGATCCTCGTAACCGAGCAGGCGCATCGAACGCACGGCGCGGCGCAGCAGGCGGCGCAGCACGTAGCCGCGGCTCTCGTTGCCGGGCGTGACGCCGTCGCCGATGAGCATGAGGCTGCTGCGGACGTGGTCGGCGACCACGCGGAAGCGCACGTCGTCGGTGTGGTCGGCGCCGTAGCTGCGACCGGTGAGCTCAGCGGCCCGCTCGATGACCGGAAAGACCTCGTCGATCTCGTACAGGTTCTCCTTGCCCTGGAGCAGGTACGCGACGCGCTCCAGGCCCATGCCGGTGTCGATGTTCTGCTTCGGCAGCGGCTGGACGACGTCGAACTGGTCCTTGGCGGTGACGTTGGCGATCTCCTCCTGCATGAACACGAGGTTCCAGATCTCCAGGAAGCGGTCCTCGTCGGCCTCGGGGCCGCCGTCGGGTCCGTACTCGGGGCCGCGGTCGACGTAGATCTCCGAGCACGGGCCGCCCGGACCCTCGACGCCCATGTGCCAGTAGTTGTCGAGCAGGCCCCGGTCCTGGATCCGCTCGTCGGGCAGGCCGGCGACCTTCTTCCACAGCTCGCGCGCCTCGGTGTCGGTGTGCAGCACCGTGACCCAGATCTTCTCGGGGTCGAAGCCCAGGCCGCCGTCGTCGACCGACTTGGTGATCAGCTCCCACGCGAGCGTGATGGCGCCTTCCTTGAAGTAGTCGCCGAAGCTGAAGTTGCCGTTCATCTGGAAGAACGTGCCGTGACGGGTGGTCTTGCCGACCTCTTCGATGTCGAGCGTGCGCACGCACTTCTGCACGCTCGTGGCGCGGTCGAACGGCGGCGTCTCCTGGCCGAGGAAGTACGGCTTGAACGGCACCATGCCGGCGTTGACGAACAGCAGGTTCGGGTCGTCGAACAGCAGGGGGGCCGAGGGCACGACCGTGTGGCCGGCGTTCTCGAAGTGGGAGAGGAATCGGCGCCGGATCTCAGCGGTCTCCATCAGAGGGGGTCCTTTGGTTCGGGGGGTTCGGTGGGCTCGGTCAGCGCGAGCCGGGGTTCGTGGTCCAGCAGGTGGTGGCGCAGGTGATCCTCGCGGGCGTGCATCCCCTCGTGCATCTCCGCGCGGAAGGCCCGCACACCGGAGCCGAGGGCGGCGGCCTGGTCGATCAGGCCCGGCATCGAGAGCCGGTAGGCCGCTCGCTTGGCCTTGACGCTGGAGTACACGCCGGCCGCCGCTCCGGCGACGAACCAGGCGAGACGGGCGCTCATGAGCCCACCCAGCCCTGGCCGCCGGACGACGGGGGCGGACCGTTGGTGGCGCGAGCCGCCGCGCGGGCGGCCCGCTGGCGAGCTCGCCTCCTCGCGCGGTACTCGCGGCGCATCAGGCCCAGGATCCGGTCGCGGCTCTCGGGACGCAACGCGTGGGCGACGCCGCCGACGAGGATGTTCAGGCGCACCGACGGGCGCGTCATCGTGGCCGCGACGAGCTGGTCGTGGGTAGGCTGCACGATCACGCGGCCCTCGACGACCCGCACGACCTCGGTGGTCGGCTCGTCGCGCACGTCCAGCTCGGTTCGGTCCGCCTCGTCCCGCCCGACTTTTGTGACGCTGTTCGGCTCGAGCCCGGCCTCCCGGGCGACAGGTGTCACAAAAGTTGCTGGAGACGGAGCGGGCGCGGCCAAGTGCATGGCCCGCAGGCGGCGCACGGCGACGAGCGCGACCACGGCCGCGACCACTGCCACGACCGCCAGGACGGCGGTGGCGACGAGCATCGCGAGCTGCACGGACATGGGAACGAGGTTACCGGTCTCGGACGATTGCGCGGATTCGGGCGAGGCGCTCGGCGATCGCTCCCTCGGCGCCGTGAGGACCCGGCTCGTAGTAGTCGGAGCCGTCGACGTCGTCCGGCGCGTACTGCTGCGGGACGACGCCGCGGGGGTCGTCGTGCGCGTAGACGTAGTCGTGCCCGTGGCCGAGCTTCTTCGCCCCGGAGTAGTGGGCGTCGCGCAGCGCGGGCGGCACCGCGCCGACCTTGCCCGCGCGGACGTCGGCCATCGCGGCATCGATCGCGCGGATCACCGCGTTGGACTTCGGCGCCGTGGCGAGGTGGATCACCGCCTGCGCCAGCGGGATCCGGGCCTCGGGGAAGCCGATCATCGCGACCGCCTGGGCCGTGGCCGTGGCCAGCGGCAGCGCCGTGGGATCGGCCATGCCGATGTCCTCGCTCGCGTGGATCATCAGGCGGCGCGCGATGAACCGCGGGTCCTCCCCCGCCTCGATCATCCGGGCGAGGTAGTGCAGTGCCGCGTCCACGTCGGAGCCGCGGATCGACTTGATGAACGCGCTCGTCACGTCATAGTGCTGGTCACCTTGGCGGTCGTACCGGACGGCAGCCTTGTCCACGGCGAGGGCGGCATCGTCGAGGGTGATCTCGGCGTGGCCCTGGTCGGAGGCGGCTCCCGCGGCGGCCTCGAGGTAGGTCAGCACACGGCGGCCGTCTCCCCCGGCGAGCCGTACGAGGTGGTCGCGGGCGTCGCCGCTGATCGCGATGTCTCCGCCGTAGCCGCGCTCGTCGGCGATCGCGCGGTCCACCAGCACCGCGATGTCGTCGTCCGTGAGCGGCTGCAGGGTGAGCAGCAGCGAGCGGCTCAGCAGCGGCGAGATCACGCTGAAGTGCGGGTTCTCGGTGGTGGCGGCGACGAGGCTGACCCAGCGGTTCTCCACCCCGGGCAGCAGCGCGTCCTGCTGCGCCTTGCTGAAGCGGTGGACCTCGTCGACGAACAGCACGGTCTCCTTGCCCCGCGAGAGCGCCTGGCGGGCCCCGGCGATGACCTCGCGGACCTCCTTGACGCCGGCGCTCACGGCCGAGACCTCGACGAAGCGGCGGTCGGTCTGGCGGCTGATGAGGCTCGCGAGCGTGGTCTTGCCGGTGCCGGGCGGGCCCCAGAGCAGGACCGTGAGCGGGGCGTTGCCCTCGATCATCCGCCGCAGCGGCGACCCGGGCGCGAGGAGGTGCTGCTGACCGACCAGCTCGTCGAGCGTCTGCGGTCGCATCCGCACCGCGAGCGGGGCGCTCGAGTGCACGTTGCCCGCGAGGGATCCGCTGGAGTCGCGGCGTCCCGAGGCGGGCGCCTCGGGCAGGTCGAAGAGTCCGTCGGTCACCCCACGAGCCTACGGCTCATTCCCCGGTGCGACCGTCGATGCACTCGCGCAGGAGGTCGGCGTGGCCGTTGTGGCGGGCGTACTCCTCGATCATGTGCACGAGCAGGTCACGGATCGCGACGGTGCCGGCGCGGTGGTGGGGCAGCTCGCGGCCGAAGTCGGCCTCGTCGATGCCCTCGAGCCACGCCTCGGCCCGGGCGATCTGCGCGCGCAGGGCCTCGAACGCCTCGTCCACGCACTCCTGCGTGCCGACCGCGCCGTTGAAGTCCGCGTCGCTGTCGTGGGCCTTGAGGAACAGCGGCTCCTCCGGCGACTGCTGGGCGACGCGGACGAACCACGTGTGCTCGACGTACGCCATGTGCCGCACCAGGCCGAGCAGCGACAGCGTGCTCGGCGGCACGCTGCGGTGCGCCAGCTGCTCGGGCGAGAGGCCCGCGCACTTGAGCTGGAGCGTCAGCCGGTGGTTGGCCAGGTACTCCAGGTACGTGGCCTTCTCACCGACCGGGTCGCCCTCGGTGCGCGGGTCCTCCGCCGCAGGCAGCCAGCGACTCACGGAGTCTCTTCCTCCTCGTCGGGCTCGGCGTCGACGCCGGCCTCGGCGCGCTGCTCCGGCGTGATCGGGGCCGGAGCCGCGGTCAGCGGGTCGTAGCCGCCACCGGACTTCGGGAACGCGATGACCTCGCGGATCGAGTCGGCGCCGGCGAGCAGCGCGACCGTGCGGTCCCAGCCGAACGCGATGCCGCCGTGCGGCGGGGCGCCGTACTTGAACGCCTCGAGCAGGAAGCCGAACTTCTCCTGCGCCTCCTCGGCGCCGATGCCCATGATCTCGAAGACGCGCTTCTGCACGTCCTCACGATGGATACGGATGGAGCCGCCGCCGACCTCGTTGCCGTTGCAAACGATGTCGTAGGCCTGCGCGAGCGAGTCGCCGGGCGTGGCGAGGGTCTCGGGATCCTGGGGCGCGGTGAAGGCGTGGTGGACCGCGGTCCACTCGCCGCCGCCGACCGCGACGTCGCCGGAGTCGAGCTCGCTGACCGACTCGAACATCGGCCAGTCGACGACGAACGCGAAGGCCCACCTCGACTCGTCGATGAGGTTCTCGCGCTTGGCGATCTCGATGCGCGCGGCACCGAGCAGCTGGCGCGAGCTCTTGACCGGGCCGGCCGAGAAGTAGACGGCGTCGCCGGGCTTCGCGCCGGCGGCCTCCACGAGGCCCTCACGCTCGGCGTCGGACAGGTTCTTCGCGACGGGACCGGTGAGGGAACCGTCCTCCTGCACGAGGACGTAGGCCAGACCGCGGGCGCCGCGCTGCTTCGCCCACTCCTGCCAGCCGTCGAGCGTGCGGCGGGCCTGCGAGGCGCCGCCGGGGTGCACGACCGCGCCGACGTACGGCGCCTGGAACACGCGGAACGGCGTGTCCTTGAAGTAGTCGGTCAGCTCGACCAGCTCGAGGTCGAAGCGCAGGTCGGGCTTGTCGGAGCCGTACTTGCTCATCGCGTCGGCGTACGTGATTCGCGGGAACGGCGTGGGCAGGTCGACGTCGATCAGCTTCCACAGCGCGACGTAGATCTCCTCGGCCAGCGCCATCACGTCATCGGGCTCGACGAAGCTCATCTCGATGTCGAGCTGGGTGAACTCGGGCTGGCGGTCGGCACGGAAGTCCTCGTCGCGGTAGCAGCGCGCGATCTGGTAGTACCGCTCGAGGCCGCCCACCATGAGCAGCTGCTTGAACAGCTGGGGGCTCTGCGGCAGCGCGTACCAGCTGCCGGGACGCAGGCGCGCGGGCACGAGGAAGTCGCGCGCGCCCTCGGGCGTGGAGCGGGTCAGCGTGGGCGTCTCCACCTCGACGAAGTCGTGGCGGTCCAGCACGGCGCGGGCGGCCGCGTTGACCTTCGAGCGCAGGCGCATCGCGTGGGCCGGGGCGGGCCGGCGCAGGTCGAGGTAGCGGTGCTTGAGGCGCGCCTCCTCCCCCACTTCCACGTGCTCGTCGATGGGGAAGGGCAGCGGCTCGGACCGCGACAGGATCTCGACGTCGTCGGCGATGACCTCGATCTCGCCCGTGGCGATCGCGGCGTTCTCGTTGCCCTCGGGACGGCGCTGGACCGTGCCGGTGACCTTGAGGCAGAACTCGCTGCGCAGCTGGTGGGCGACGTCCTCGCGGACGACGACCTGGGCGACGCCGCTGGCCTCGCGCAGGTCGATGAAGGCGACTCCGCCGTGGTCGCGGCGGCGGGCGACCCAACCGGCGAGGGTGACGCTCTCGCCGATGTTCGCGGCCGTCAGGGTTCCGGCGTCATGGGTGCGGATCACGCTGTCGTCTCCTTGTGGGTCACCTGCGGTCGCAGGTCGGTCTCGGGGGGCGTCCAGGCGTCGGGATCGGCCGACACCTGCTCGCCGGTTCTGATGTCCTTCACCTGGTCGCCGTCCTGCGTGACGAACCAGACGAAGGGGATGCCACGGCGCTCGGCGACGCGGATCTGCTTGCCGAACTTCTGGGCCGCGGGGGCCACCTCACAGGCGATGCCACGGGCGCGCAGGCGCTGGGCGATGGCGTCGCTGCCGGGACGCGAGTCCTCGTCGTTGACCGCCACGAGGACGGCCGAGGGCACGGAGCGCGACGCAGTGACGCCGCTCGTGGTCAGCGTCGAGAGCAGGCGCGAGACGCCGATCGACAGGCCCACGCCCGGGTACGTGCGCTTGCCGTCGCTGGCGAGCTCGTCGTAGCGGCCGCCGGAGCAGATCGAGCCGAGGCCCGGGTGCTCGGCGACGCGGGTCTCGAACACCGTGCCGGTGTAGTAGTCCAGGCCGCGCGCGATGCGCAGGTCGGCGGTGACGGTCACGCCCTCGACGGTGGCACACCCCGCCACGACGGCTTCCAGCTCGGCGAGTCCCTCGTCGAGCAGCGGGTGCTCGACGCCGAGGTCGCGGACCTGCTGGACGAACGACGTGTCGGTGGTGACGATCTCGGCCAGCGCGAGGCACGACGTGGCCTGGGCCTCGGTGAGCCCCTGCTCGCCGAGCAGGTCGGCGATCTTGTCGGCCGACAGCTTGTCGAGCTTGTCGATCACCTGCATGACGGCGGTGGGCCTCTCGATGCCCAGGCCGAGGTAGAAGCCCTCGAGCACCTTGCGGTTGCTGACCTGGAGCGTCAGCGACAGGCCCGGGATCGGCAGCCCGGCCAGCGCCTCGGCCATCACCCGCGCCACCTCGACATCGAAGTGGAACGGCAGCGCGCCGTCGCCGACGATGTCGATGTCGGCCTGGGTGAACTCGCGGAACCGGCCGGCCTGGGGCCGCTCGCCGCGCCAGACCTTCTGGATCTGGTAGCGGCGGAACGGGAACTGGAGGTGACCGGCGTTCTCCACGACGTAGCGCGCGAACGGCACCGTGAGGTCGTAGTGCAGGGCCAGCTCGGAGGCCTCGGACTCGTCGGCGTGCAGACGGCGGACGGCGTAGACCTCCTTGTCGATCTCGCCCTTGCGCAGCAGCGTCTCGAGCGGCTCGACCGCACGCGTCTCGATGTTGGCGAACCCGTGCAGCTCGAAGACGCGAGCCAGGTGGTCGAAGACCGCCAGCTCGACGCTGCGCTCCGCCGGCAGGAACTCGGGGAAGCCCGACAGCTTGCTCACGCGGTCAGCTCCTGCAGGAAGGGGTTCGTGGCCTTCTCGCGGCCGATCGAGGTCTGCTGGCCGTGGCCGGGCAGCACGACGACGTCGTCGGGCAGCGTCAGCACCTTGGTCTGCAGGCTGCGCAGCATCTCGGCGTGGACGCCGCCGACGAGGTCGGTGCGGCCGATCGAGCCGAAGAACAGGAAGTCGCCGGAGAACATGATCTGCGAGACGGGCTCGTCACCGGTGTAGTCGACGCGGTAGGCCACGGTTCCCGGCGTGTGGCCCGGGCAGTGGTCGACGGTGAGCGTCAGGTCGCCGACCTGGATCGTGGCGCCGTCGACGGCGTCGCGGACCTCGGCCGGCTCGGAGAACTGCGACTCGTCGATCTCGCCGAGCTGCTGGCGCAGCATCGCCGCCGACTCGCCCGAGATCGCGGACATCGGGTCGGCCAGCAGGTGCCGGTCGGCGGGGTGGATCCAGAGCGGGCAGCCGTACTCGTCGGCGACCCGCGCCGCGTCCCACATGTGGTCGAAGTGGCCGTGCGTCACCAGGACGGCGGCCGGGGTCAGGTCGTGCTCGGCCACGACGGCGCGCACGCCCTCGGCGGACTGCATGCCCGGGTCGACGATCGCGCACGGGGAACCCGGGCCGGAGGCGACGAAATAGCAGTTCGCCTGCAGTGGTCCGGCGGGGAAGGCGGTGAGAAGCACGTCCGTCAGGGTACGCGAGGAGGACCTGACGCCGCGAACCTCCTAGACTGACCGCCATGAGTGATTGGGGCCGCGTCGACGCGGACGGCAACGTCTACGTCAAAGAGGGCGACGGCGAACGTCTGATCGGGCAATGGGTCACCGGAGGCGACGCCGCTGAGGCGCTCGCGTTCTACACCCGGCGCTTCGACAACCTCGAGACCGAGGTCGACCTGCTGGAGAAGCGCATCGAGGCCGGAACCGTGTCGCCCGACGACGCGACCAAGGCCGTCGCCACGATCCGCGAGCAGCTCGTCGACGCACAGGCGATCGGCGACCTCGCGTCGCTGTCGGCGCGTCTCGACAAGGTCGAGCCGGCCCTCGGCGAGCTCCGCGCCAAGCGCAAGGCCGAGCGCGAGCAGCGCACCGCCGAGGCCACCGAGGCCAAGACGCGCATCGTCGCCGAGGCCGAGAAGATCGGCGCGGGCCAGGACTGGCGCAACGGCGCCGACCGGCTGCGCGCGCTGCTCGACGAGTGGAAGGCGCTCCCCCGCCTCAGCAAGTCGGCCGACGACGAGCTGTGGCACCGGTTCTCCAGCGCTCGCACGGCCTACACGAAGAAGCGCAAGGCCCACTTCGGTGAGCAGAGCGTGCGCCGTGACGAGGCGAAGAAGATCAAGGAGAAGCTGATCGAGGAGGCCGAGGCCCTCTCCGGCTCCACCGACTGGGGCACCACGTCAGGCGCCTACCGCGACCTCATGCAGCGCTGGAAGGCCGCCGGCTCCGCCCCGCGCAACGTCGAGGACAAGCTGTGGAAGCGCTTCCGCGCCGCCCAGGACGTCTTCTTCCAGGCCCGCGAGGCCGCCAACGCCGCGCAGGAGTCCGAGTTCGCCGAGAACGCCACGGTGAAGCGCGAGATCCTCGTCGAGGCGGAGGCGCTGCTGCCGATCAAGGACCTCGAGGCCACGCGCCGTGCCTGGCACGACATCGCCGACCGCTGGGAGGCCGCCGGCAAGGTGCCGCGCGACCAGATCAAGGAGCTCGAGGGCCGCATCCGCGCCGTCGAGAAGGCGATCCGCGATGCGGGTGACCAGGAGTGGAAGCGCACGGACCCCGAGAAGTCGGCCCGCGCGGACGACATGATCACCAAGCTCGAGGACGCCATCGCCGGCATCGAGGCCGACATCGCCAAGGCGGAGGCCGCCGGCGACGCCAAGAAGGTCAAGAGCCTGCGCGAGAACCTCGAGTCGCGCCAGGCGTTCCTCGAGATCGCCCGCCGCACCGCCTCCGACTTCGGCTGATCTCGATACGCCGCTCGCTGCGCTCGCGAGCTACTCGATCACCGGTCCCTCGGTGATCGAGTAGCGGGGCGAGGAACGAGCCCGCGTATCGAGATCATGCGGCCCGGCGCCAGTTTCGCTTCTTCGCCAGCCACGGCAAGAGGTGGAGTCACCGCGCATGAGTGCCTCGCGCTTGGCTCGGGACCACCCTTGGATCCGCTTCTCCGCCGCGAACGCGTCCGCGACGGACTCGAACTCGTACGACCACAGGAGCTCGACGGGGAGCCGGTGTCTCGTGTACTCCGCGCCCGTGCCGGTCTGGTGCTGGTGCAGCCGTCCGGCCATGTTGCGTGTGCTGCCGACGTAGTAGGAGCCGTCAGAGCACCGGAGGATGTAGACGTGAGCCATCCGCTCAGCGTGGCGTACCTCGCTGGGCCGGTGCACTCCGTCCACAGGTGATCTCGATACGCCGCTCGCTGGCGCTCGCGAGCTACTCGATCGCGAGTCAGCCGGTGATCGAGTGCCGGCGAGCGCAGCGAGACGGTGTATCGAGATCAGGAGGTCGGTGATCTCGGTGGCTACTGCGTGACGCGGTAGGCGTCGAAGACGCCCTGGACGCCGCCGACGGCCTTGAGGACGGCGCCGAGGTGCTTGGCGTCGGCCATCTCGAAGGTGAAGCGACTCTTGGCGACGCGGTCGCGGCCGGTGCTGAGGGTGGCCGACAGGATGTTGACGTGCTGGTCGGAGATCACCTTGGTGATGTCAGACAGCAGGTGCGGACGGTCGAGGCCCTCGACCTGCATCGCCACGAGGAATGTGGTCTTGGCATTGGCGACCCAGCGCACCTGCACGACCCGCTCGGTCTGGTGCGCCAGCTCGACGAAGTTGACGCAGTCCGAGCGGTGCACCGAGATGCCGGAGCCGCGCGTCACGAAGCCCTCGATCTTGTCGCCCGGAACGGGCGTGCAGCAGCGCGCGAGCTTGACCATGACGTCGCCCGAGACACCGACCACCTCGACACCGGCGTCGCCGCGGGCCGTGGACGGCCGGCTGGAGCGCAGCGGCATCGCCGTGGCCTCGGCGGCCTCCTCCTCGGCACCCTCGCGGCCGCCGGCGAGGTCGATGACGCGGTCGACGACGCCCTGCGCGCCGACGTTGCCCTCCCCCACCGCGGCGTAGAGCGCGGAGATGTCGGCGTGACCCATCTCCTTGGCCACCGTGTCGAGGTTCGCCTGCCGGAACAGGCGATGCATCGGCAGACCCTCCTTGCGCATCTGCTTCGCGATGAGGTCCTTGCCGTGGTCGATGGCCTCCTCGCGGCGCTCCTTCGTGAACCACTGCCGGATCTTGTTGCGCGCGCGGGGGCTCTTGACGAAGTCGAGCCAGTCGCGGCTCGGGCCGGCGGTGGGCGACTTCGACGTGAAGATCTCCACCACGTCGCCGCTCTCGAGCTCGGACTCCAGGGACACCAGCCGCCCGTTCACGCGCGCGCCGACGCACGCGTGACCGACCTCGGTGTGCACGCCGTAGGCGAAGTCGACCGGCGTGGCGTGCGCCGGCAGCTGGATCAGGTCACCACGAGGCGTGTAGGCGTAGACGCCCGCGTTCTGCATCTCGAAGCGCAGCGAGTCCAGGAAGTCGCTGGAGTCCTCGGTCTCGGACTGCCAGTCGACCAGCTCGCGCAGCCACATCATCTCGTTGCCGCCGGGTCCGTCCTTGCTGGCCTTCCCGCCGACGGCCGCGAGCGACTCGGCCTTGTACTTCCAGTGGGCCGCGACGCCGAACTCCGCGCGGCGGTGCATGGCGTAGGTGCGCAGCTGCAGCTCCACCGGCTTGCCCTGCGGGCCGATCACCGTGGTGTGCAGCGACTGGTACATGTTGAACTTCGGGACACTGATGTAGTCCTTGAAGCGGCCCGGGATGGGGTTCCACCGGGCGTGCAGGACGCCCAGCACGGCGTAGCAGTCGGCGACGTCGTCCACCAGGATGCGCACGCCGACGAGGTCGAAGATGTCGGAGAAGTCGCGGCCGCGCACGAGCATCTTCTGGTAGATCGAGAAGTAGTGCTTCGGCCGGCCGGTGACCTTCGCCTTGATCTTGGCGTGGCCGAGGTCGGAGTTCACGTCGCGGATGACGCGCTCCAGGAACGCCTCGCGCGACGGCGCGCGCTCGGCGACGAGCCGCACGATCTCGTCGTAGACCTTGGGGTGCAGGGTGGCGAACGCGAGGTCCTCCAGCTCCCACTTGATCGTGTTCATGCCCAGGCGGTGGGCCAGGGGCGCGAAGATCTCGATGGTCTCGCGGGCGATGCGCTCCTGCTTGTCCTGGCGCAGGTAGCGCAGGGTGCGCATGTTGTGCAGGCGGTCGGCCAGCTTGATGACGAGCACGCGGATGTCGCGCGCCATCGCGACGACCATCTTGCGGATGGTCTCGGACTGGGCGGAGTCGCCGTACTTGACCTTGTCGAGCTTGGTGACGCCGTCGACGAGGTGGACGACCTCGTCGCCGAAGTCCTTGCGCAGCTGCTCGATCGTGTAGGAGGTGTCCTCGACGGTGTCGTGCAGCAGGGCCGCGCACAGGGTGGGCGCCGTCATGCCGAGCTCGGCGAGGATCGTGGCGACGGCCAGCGGGTGCGTGATGTACGGGTCGCCGCTCTTGCGCTTCTGGCCCTCGTGCATCGCCGCGGCGACCTCATAGGCCTTCTCGATCGCCGAGACGTCGCCCTTGGGATGGGTGTCGCGGTAGACCTTGATCAGCGGGTCGAGGACCGGGTTGCCGCCGCCGGTGGACTTGCCGCCGATGCGGGCCAGCCGGCTGCGCACGCGCGCGGAGGTGCGTGCCGAGTCCGGGGTCCTGGTCTCGGCAGCCTTCGTCGATGGTCCATCGATGCGCTCAGCCACGCGTGCCTCCTTCAGTCCATCCTACGGAGGGCGCTTCAGAGGGCGCCGGTGAACACCGAGGCGAGCACGCCCAGGACGAGCGCGGCGATGGCGATGATGGCGACGATGCGGACGGTGCGCTGGCTCATCAGTACTCCAGGAGTGCGGTCAGGGGGACGTCGCCGAGCACGGCGCGACCCTCGAGGGCGGACAGTTCGATGAGGACGAGGCTGCCGGCGACGACGGCGCCGGCGCGCTCGAACAGACGGCCGGCGGCGGCGAGCGTTCCCCCGGTGGCGAGGACGTCGTCCACGACGAGCACGCGGGCGCCCTCGGGAACGGCATCGGCGTGGATCTCGACGACGGCGTCGCCGTACTCGAGCGAGTAGGACTCCGAGAGGGTGCGCGCGGGCAGCTTGCCGGCCTTGCGGACGGGCACCAGGCCGATGCCCAGCGCCTCGGCGATCAGCGGCGCGAGCAGGAACCCGCGCGCCTCGACGCCGGCCACGACGTCGAGCGGTCCGAAGGCCCTCGCCGCGTCGACCAGAGCGGAGACGGTGGCGGCCAGCCCCTGCGGATCGGAGAGCAGCGGAGTGATGTCGCGGAACGTGACGCCGGCCTCGGGCCAGTCGTCGATGGCGCGGATGAGCCGCGCGGCGGCGTCCGGGAAGTCGCTCATGCTTCGGGGTCGATCACGTCGGGCGCGACGACCTCGGCGACGGCCGCGCGCGCCACGGTGATGACCACGCCGGGCGCGATCTCCAAGCCGACGGTCTCGTCGTCGATCGTCGAGATGGTGCCGTGGATGCCACTGCTGATCATCACGCGGGCACCGGGCTTCAGCGCCGACTGCATCTGGCGCAGCGCCGAGTACTGCTTCTGCCGTTCCCGCATGGGACGGATGATCAGCAGGAAGAAGACCAGGGCCAGCAGGATCAGGGGCAGGAAGTCAGCGAACGTCACCGGATGGAGTCTAGTCGGCGGAGTCGAAGGGCAGCTGCCCGGCATCGACCCCGGCCGGGGGCGTCAGGCCGAGGTGTCGCCAGGCCGCCGGGGTGGCGATCCGCCCACGCGGCGTGCGGGCCAGGAAGCCCAGCCGCACCAGGAAGGGCTCGGCCAGCTCCTCCACCGTCTCGCGCTCCTCCGACACCGCGACCGCCAGCGTGGCGATGCCGACCGGTCCACCGCCGAAGTTGCGGCACAGGGCGTCGAGCACCGCGCGGTCGAGCCGGTCGAGGCCGAGGTCGTCGACCTCGTACAGGTCGAGGGCGGCCTGCGCGATCGCGTGGTCGACGGCGCCGTCGGCGCGGACCTCGGCGTAGTCGCGGACGCGTCGCAGCAGGCGGTTGGCGATGCGCGGGGTGCCGCGGGAGCGTGAGCCGATCTCCGCGGACGCCTCGGCGCTCACCTGCAGGTCGAGCAGGTCGGCGGAGCGCCGCACGATGCGGTCGAGGTCGGACGGCTCGTAGTAGTCGAGCTGGGCCGTGAAGCCGAACCGGTCGCGCAGGGGGCCGGGCAGCAGGCCGGCGCGGGTGGTGGCGCCGACGACGGTGAACGGCGGGATCTGCAGCGGGATGGCGGTGGCGCCCGGACCCTTGCCGACGACGACGTCGACCCGGAAGTCCTCCATCGCCATGTAGAGCAGCTCCTCGGCGGGCCGCGACATCCGGTGGATCTCGTCGATGAAGAGCACGTCGCCCTCGTTGACGCCCGAGAGGATCGCCGCGAGGTCGCCCGCGTGCTGGATCGCCGGGCCGCTGGTCAGGCGCAGCGGTGCCGCGAGCTGGTTCGCGATGATCATCGCGATCGTGGTCTTGCCCAGCCCGGGCGGGCCCGACAGCAGGACGTGGTCGGGGGTGCGTTCGCGGGCCACTGCGGCATCGAGCACGAGTGCGAGCTGCTCACGAACCCGCTCCTGGCCGACCAGCTCGTCGAGGGTGCGCGGCCGCAGGGCCTGCTCGAAGGCGCTCTCCTGCGGCGACGCAGCCTCGGCCACGATCGACTCGAAGTCGTCGTACTCGTCCATGCTCACCGGCCTCGGTCCATCGATCGCAGGGCGTCGCGCAGGATCGCCGAGATGTCGGGATCGGGACCCACCCCGTCGGCCACCCGGTCGATCGCGGCGTCGGCGTCCTTGGCCGACCAGCCCAGCCCGACGAGCGCCTCGTGCACCTGGTCGCGCCACGCGGGACCGGCCGTCGAGACGGCGGACGAGGCGACGGCGCCGACCCGGTCCTTCAGCTCCACCACGATCCGCTCGGCTCCCTTGCGGCCGATCCCGGGCACCTTCGTGAGGGTGGCGTGGTCGGACGAGGCGATCGCGGTGCGCAGCCGCTCGGGCGGCAGCACCGCGAGCATCGCCTGGGCGACCTTCGGACCCACGCCGCTGGCGGTCTGCACGAGCTCGAACATGTCGCGCTCCTCGGCGTTCGCGAAGCCGTAGAGCGTCATCGAGTCCTCGCGCACGACCATCGAGGTCCACAGCGTGGCCTCCTGGCCCAGGCGCAGGTCGGCGATCGTGGAGGGCGTGCACATGACGTGGTAGCCGACGCCCTGCAGGTCGAGGACGGCTGAGTTCAGCGAGACCGCGGCAACGGCGCCGCGCACGTGGGCGATCATCGGGCCGCTCCGGCCGCGGCGACGGCGGCGGCGAGTCGGTTCTGGGCGGCGCCCCGCCAGATGTGGCAGATCGCGAGGGCGAGGGCGTCGGCGGCGTCCGCGGGCTTCGGCGGCGCGTCGAGGCGCAGCAGCCGGGTGACCATCGCCGCAACCTGCGCCTTGTCGGCGCGGCCGCTGCCGGTGACGGCGGCCTTGACCTCCGACGGCGTGTGGAGCTGGACAGGGATCCCGTGGCGCGCGGCCACGAGCATCGCGATCCCGCTGGCCTGGGCGGTGCCCATCACGGTGCGCACGTTGTGCTGGCTGAACACCCGCTCGACCGCGACCACGTCGGGTCGCTGCCGCACGACGATCTCGTCGAGGGCGCGCTCGAGTCGCAGCAGCCGCTTCGCGAGATCGAGGTCGCTCGGGGTGCGGACGACGCCGACGTCGACGAGGTCCAGCGGACGGCCCACGAACCCCTCGACGATGCCGACGCCGCACCGGGTCAGGCCGGGGTCGACGCCCAGGACGCGAAGGGAACGCATGTTCGACACTCTAGGCGGTGGCGGCGACGCGCCCGTGGAGGCACGCCGCCCGGTTCGTCGGATCGGCGGTCAGCCGGTCAGCTTCCCGTCGGGCGTGCGGGAGATCTCCTCGGCGAGCTCGGCGGCGACGCGGCGGGCGTTCGCGCGCCCGGCGACGAGGGTGCGGTGCAGCGGCAGGTCGGAGCCGTCGCGGCGCAGCTCCACCGGGTAGCGCGCGAGCAGCAGCCAGCCCGCGGCCAGCAGCACCGGGACGAACGCCAGGGCCCACGCACGGTCGCTCTTGACGAGCACCGGAGCCAGCACCGCGAGCAGGACCAGCCCCAATACGACGAGCAGCGGCGCGAAGCCGCCAGCCGCCGGGGCGCCGCCGACGACGAGGTCCCCCTCGCTGCCGCGCAGCGCGGGGCGGCCGACGCGGACGCTCCAGCCGACTCCGTCGGGAGTGCGCACGCGTCGGTCCATGGCCACATCATGGCCGAGGCCGGCTCAGAGATCGGCCATGACCTCGTCGGGCGCGTCGAAGTTGGCGAAGACGTTCTGCACGTCGTCGCTGTCCTCGAGGGCGTCGATGAGCCGGACGACCTTCGCGGCACCCTCGGCGTCGACCTCGACGTGCACGCTGGGCACGAACGAGGCGTCGGCCGAGTCGTAGTCCAAGCCCGCCTCCTGCAGCGCGGTGCGCACGGCGACGAGGTCGCCCGGCTCGCACAGCACCTCGAAGCTGCCGTCGTGGTCGTTGACCTCCTCGGCGCCCGCGTCGAGCACGGCCATCAGCACGTCGTCCTCGTTCGTCGGGCCGCCCTCCTGCTCGGCAGGGACGATGATGATGCCCTTGCGGCTGAACATGTAGGACACCGAGCCCGGGTCGGCCATCGTGCCGCCATTGCGGGTCATCGCGGTGCGGACCTCCATGGCGGCCCGGTTCTTGTTGTCGGTGAGGCACTCGATGAGGAACGCGACGCCGTTCGGGCCGTAGCCCTCGTACATGATCGTGGTGTAGTCGACTCCCCCGCCGTCGGCGCCACCGCCGCGCTTGACCGCGCGGTCGATGTTGTCGTTGGGGACCGACTGCTTCTTCGCCTTCTGGATCGCGTCGTAGAGCGTGGGGTTGCCCTCGGGGTCAGGGCCACCCGTGCGCGCCGCGACCTCGATGTTCTTGATCAGCTTGGCGAACAGCTTGCCGCGCTTGGCATCGATCGCGGCCTTCTTGTGCTTGGTGGTTGCCCATTTGGAGTGGCCCGACATGACGTTCCTTTGCGTAGTCCTAGCTCTGCTTCACGAGGTCAACGAAGAGTCCGTGCACACGGTCGTCGTCCCCGACCTCGGGGTGGAAGGACGTCGCCATGAGCGGCCCCTGCCGCACCGCGACGATTCTACCGGCGGCCTCCCCCGAAGGGACCTCGGCAAGCACCTCGACCCCGGGGCCGACCTCCTCCACCCACGGCGCGCGGATGAAGACCGCGTGCACCGAGCGGTCCACGCCTTCCAGGTCGAGGTCGACCTCGAACGAGTCGACCTGACGACCGAAGGCGTTGCGACGGACCGTGACGTCCAGGCCGCCGATCGTCTCCTGGCCGGGCGCGCCGTCGCGGATCCGGTCGGCCAGCATGATCATCCCGGCACACGTCCCGAAGGTCGGCATGCCGTCCTTCACGCGCTGGCGCAGCGGCTCGAGCAGGTCGAAGTTGCGGGCCAGCTTGTACATCGTGGTCGACTCGCCGCCGGGCACGACGAGCCCGTCGCACCGCGCCAGCTCGGCCGGGCGGCGGACGGTGAACGCCTCGACACCGAGTCGCTCGAGGGCCGCGAGGTGCTCGCGCACATCGCCCTGGAGCGCGAAGACGCCGATGGAAGTCACCCCGAGAGTCTAGTGCGCGGGCCCCATCAGTTGATCGTGAACCGGATCGTCCGCTCGGTGATGACCCTGCTCGACGAGTTGTCGTAGACCCTCAGGTAGAGGGTGTACGTGCCGGACTCGGCGAACGGCGATGTCCCCAGGTTCGTCAGCGGGACGCGCCAGGTGACCGGACTCGCCGTCGAGGTGGGCAGCGCGGGGGTGACGTCCGCCTGGTGCCACGTTCCGCACCCGCTGAACAGCGGCCAGCCGGAGGACGTGTCCCAGCACCGGGTGAGCAGGAAGTTGACGCGCTGGAGCCGGTACTCCACGCGGTAGATCCCGTCGCTGTCCGCGGCCGTTCCGCACGGCGAACGGCGACCGCACTGCGCCAAGGTGGTGGACTGGGCCGCCGAGGGCGAGGCGAAGGTCGTGGAGTCCTGTGGTGTCGTGAACGTGATAGCGGGCGGCAGGTTGACGCTTCCACACTGCAGGTCAGTGGTCCCGGTGAGCGAGACGTTCGCGGTGCGCGTGGAGTTGGAGAGCCACGGCGACGTGGCCGTGCCCTTGAGCTCGGAGCGGCCCGTGAGCTCGTAGTTGCCGGGGGCCAACGAGGATCCACCGATGTCGGCGCGCCTGATCTGGGTGGTCACGACGCTGTCCGGCACGCCGGTCGGCGAGACCCGCTTGAACGGTGTGGCAGGAAGCTGTCCGCCGGTCGGCGCCACGTACCAAATCTGGTTGTAGCGCTGCGACGCCACGAGTGTGCGCAGCGTGATCGAGGTGCCACCCGCGTCGTTCGTGCACACGGGAGAGCCCCAGTCGAAGATGCGCACCTGGTGGGAGTGGATCTGCCCGGCCTCGAACGTGGAGCCGTCGGTGAAGTAGGCCTCGGTCCGGGGAATCGGCACGAGACCGGCCATCGCGATGCCGACGGCCGCCACCCCGGCTGCACCGGTGCCCATCGCGGACCGGGTCTCCCGCCCGGCGCGCTGCCACAGCCGGACCGCCAGCAGCGCCACGATGATCCCGGCCGCGAAGAGCGCCCACGGTGTCGCCATCGCGTTGGCCACGTACCCGAGGTACGGGACGTCGAGGAACACCCGGTCGACCTCGGTGGCCAGGTACGGCTGACTGTCGGGCTGCGCGTTGGCGTCACCGCGGAGGGTGAAGCTGATCTGCTCGCCGGCCTTCTCGACCTCGACGACCCGGTGCGTCACGCGAACGCCGGTGGCACTCTCGACCGAGATCACGTCCCCGACGGCCACGTCGCCGGCATCGACCGTCTTGGCGAGGCCGAGCGCGCCCGCGTGAATCGCGGGCTCCATCGAGCTCGAACGGAAGATGAGCGGCTGGACGCCGGCAACCACGGTGGCGAGTCCGAGGACGAGCGACATCGCGCCCAGGAATGCCGTCACCCACAGCAGGACGTTGCCGCCGGTGCGCAGCACCCGAAGCAGCCGCTGCCTCATGGCGCCCCGACCTGCTTGGCCGAGATGACGACCCGGATGGTCGTGGACGTCCCCTGGAAGGAGTTGGGCGCGGCGGACGACAGACCGGCCAGCATGCAGACGCGGATCGACTCGTTGGCGTTCATCCGGATCGGGGTGTTGTTCGGCGTGACCGGCTGTCCCGTGGTCGAGAGCACGTGGTTGGTCCACCACGGCGTGCCGCCGGTGCACGTACCGGTGCGGTTCACGGCCTCGCGGGTGCCGACGTTGTTGGCGGTGCCACCCAGCATGGTCGTGGCCGAGAGGTGCGGGTTCATGTCGTTGGACGTCGAGGTCCCGACCGCGGTGAAGGTCAGCGGCGTCGTGCCGACGTTGCGCATGTGCAGCTCCATGCTCACGGACTCGCCGGGCGAGACGTTGTCGAGCTGCATGACGGAGTACGTCCACGACTGGTTGAGTCCGACGGCCTCCCACCGGATCTCACCCGTGACCGGGTCACGTCCGCCGAGCTGGAGGTCCAGACTGCCGGCCTCGATCTTGCCCGTGGTGAAGGTGGCGGTGTCGGCCCAGTACGCCGTCGTGCCCACGGCGGCGAACCCCAGGACCAGTCCGAGCGACAGCAGCAGCCGAACCGGGACCGACGCCACCACTCGCCACGTCGAGCGCAGGCGACCGTGGTGGCTGGTCATCGGGGTGTCACGCATGGTTCGTCTTCCCTTTCGCGCCGCCCGGCCGCGATGAACGCGGCACCGGCGGTGATGGCGAGGATGGCCGTCCAGATCAGTATGGCTGGGGCGTCCGACCCCGTGCGCGCCAAGTCGCCCGCGTCGTCGCGGACGCCGGCACCGGATCCGTCGGAGTCGTTCGAGTCCGGAGCCGCAGTCGGGTCCTCGTTCGCGCTGTCGTCGGAGTTGTCGGTCGGGCGGTCGGTGGGCGTCTCCTCACCGGGTCCCGGATCCGTGCCCTCCACGGCCTCGGCCAGCCGGACCTCGATCACGAAGTCCAGCGAAGCGGCCTGCGAGGCGTTGGACGAGGCCGGGTCGAAGGCCGCCTCCAGGTCGACGCGCACGGCGCTGCCCGGACTGATGCTCGCCGCTGTGAGCTCCGGCGACGAGACACCGTTGCGCAGGACGAACCAGCGTCCGTCCACCCGCGCGCGCAGACGGAGATGGTCGGCGGCCAGGAGCCGGTCGGTGTCGTCGCTTCGCACCGAGGCCGTCAGCTCGGCGTCCGAGCTCTCCTGGTTGCGGACGTGGAACGAGACGGTGCGCTTGTCACCGGGGACCCAGACGGCATCCTGCTCGAAGAGGGGCTCGCTGATGGTGTCGGCCCATTGCGTACCGTCCGTGCTCAGGCCGATCCTGTCGTCAGCCGCTGCGGGCGCGATGCCCGCGAAGGCGAGGCCGAGCGCGAGGGCGGTCGTCAGGAGCCGCCTCATTGCCTCGCCTCCTCGTCCGTGGGTCGAGCACGTCTGAACCGTTCTCGGAGTGCCCCGCCCAGCATCCAGGCGGCGTACAGTCCCAGTCCCCCGGCGACGACGTAGACAGCGGCGTTGCGCCGGTCCTGTCCGATCGCGTTGCTCATCCATCCCAGCTTGGGGACGGCGTACCAGAGGGTTCCCTTGATCTGCACCGGCATGACCGGCGTTCGGTCGACGCTCGAGTTGGCGTCGCCCTGCGTGATGAAGCGGCGCTCACCGTCGGCTCCGAGGGCCACGGAGACGACACGGTGGGTCACGACCGCTCGCTCACCCGACGCCAGCTGGTAGGTCACGACCTCGCCGATGCCGATCTGATCGGCGGGGGTCGGCCTCACCACCACGAGCGTTCCGGGCGGGTACTTCGGCTCCATGGAGCTGGTGAGGATGGTGTAGGGCGTGGCGCCCCCGATCCGTGGGATCAGCACACCGACCGCGACCGCCGAGACGGCCACGAGGATGACGAGCCAGGCAACCACCTGGCCGGCCCACCGGAGCGCCGTGAAGCGCCCTCGGTCGGTCGTACTCGTCATCCCCGTGACCTCACTCATCGATGGTCGATTGCGAACTCAAGCCTTCGTCACGGCGTGGCGTCGGACTGCGTGAGCGTGATGTTGCCCTCGGTGAGGTCGAGCGTCATGCCCTGCGACGTGTTGTCGACGGTCGTGCCGAACGGGAAGTCGACGACGACGGTCGCGCCGAGCACGTCACCATCGTTGGCGTCGGTGATCTCGGCGCCGGCCGCCAGCGGAGCAGCATCGAGCGTGTACGTGTCGGTGACGGTCATCTTGTCGGCGACGCTCGCCGTTCCGTCCAGACCGGTGAAGTCGACGTCCGCCTGCAGGTTGTCGCCCGTCGCGCCGATGGTCCACGTGCCCGTGTAGCGGAGCGTGTCGCCGGGAACGACCAGGACGGAGGAGAGGTCGTTGCCTGCCACGGCGGTGCCGTTCAGCGTCCAGGTGGCCGCCGTGCCCGAAGGCGTGAGGGTCAGCGTGCCGGCCTCGATGTTGCCGCCGACGACGTCGCCCTCGGCATTCCAGTACGCGAGCGAGCCTGCGCCACCCAGCAACAGGACGGCGGCGGCTCCGGCGGCGACGGCGCCCTTGGTGGACTTGTTCATGTGTTTTCTCCTTGGTTGGCTGATCGACCATCGATCAGTTGCTTCATCTATGTAACGACGGATCGGCGGAAAAATGACGCCGAATTCCGAAAGAATCTTGGGTGTATGACAGAGGTCACGACGAAGTTGTGACATGGGTCCCATGGACTGGGACATTTGTTCCACGAGAGCGGGAACAGGACGCAGGGGGAATCCACACGCGTCCGGGGACGCGGCAGGCGTTAACCCAACCGTAACATTCATCACATGCGTTTACTCAATTCGCAGGAGATGTCACCGCCGAACAGCTGAAGTCGTTGAAGAACGCCGACCGCGTCACGCGGTAGGACCGGTAGCTGGCCGATCGCCAGGTGAGCGCTCCCCCGGGACCGACGAGGGCGGAGTACACGCGCAGGTGGTAGGTGGTCGACGAGAACCAGCCGCCGGCGGACCCGGAGTTGAACGTGAAGCTGTTCGTGCCGTTGGGGGCCACCGACCCCTCGACGTCGGGACTGCCGAACGCGGCATCGTCGTCCACCTCGTAGTAGTAGCCGTGGCGCGCGTCGTCGTCCGACCAGCTGACGACCGCCGACGACGAGAGGAAGGGCTTGCTGCAGCTGATGCTCGACGGACGCGCCGGGAGGGCCGCCGCGCCCACGGACCCGGTGGTCAGCTGCGCGGAGTCGCTGAAGGCTGCCGTCGTCGACTCCACCGCCGGACCCACCGTCGCGGAGAGGGCGAGCGCAGCCAACGAGACGCCCATCGTCACGGGGCGGAGCACGGAGCCCGCACCGCGCGTTGAGGCGTCGCCATCGACGTCGCCGTCGTCGTCGTGGCCCGACGACGGCCCTCGGGGCTCGTCGTCGTCCTGGCGTCGGAAGCCGAGGTAGAGCAGACCTGCCACGACGAGTCCGACGACGAACATGCCGTTGGGAGAGCCGACGAGATTGACCAGGCGGCCCACCCGGGGCACGGCGAACGACACGCGCTCCACGTCATCGACGCGGTAGGACTCCTGGTCCGGCGAGAGGTTCGCGTCGCCCTTGAGCTGCAGGATCGCGCTCCCGTCGTCCTGGCGATCGACCTTCGTGACCCGGTGCGTGATGCGCGTGCCGCGATCGTTGATCACACTCACGATGTCCCCCTCGGCGAGGTCCACCGCTTCGACCGTCGTGGCGAACGCGAGGTCGCCGGCACCGATCGCGGGCTCCATGGAGCCCGACGTGAAGACCAGCGGCGTGAGGCCGAAGGCGAACATGACGCCCGTCCACACGAGGCACAGCGTTCCCAGGGCAGCGCCGATCCACAGGATCGTCTCGCGCAATCGGCGTCTCACAGGAGCTGCGATGCCGTGAGACTGAAGGTGGTGGTGGCGCTCGTGCTCTGCGCCGCGTTGCTGGCGGTGGCGGGAAGCGACACCTGGATGCAGAGGTTCTTGCTGAAGGTCGTCCCGCCCAGGTTCACCACGGGGTTCGTGCCACCGATCACCGACTGGCCGGTGGATCCGAGCACCACGCCGGTGGAGACGCTCGTCCCGGTGCAGGACGCACTGCGCAGCCCGTTCGCATTCGTGGTCTGCGTCCCGGCGGTCCCCTCGAAGACACTCCAGCGCAGGTGGGAGGCGAGCCCACCGGCCGACGTGGCGGTCGCGCTGAGCCCGAAGCCCGCCGTGTTGGCCCGGCGTTGCACCGGGACGGTGAAGGCGAAGCTCTCGCCGGGAATCAGGGAGGATGCCGACAGGGCCGTTCGGGTGACCGCGCCGCCCTGCCCGGAGAGCTCGCCGTCGATCAGCAGGTCCAGGGAGCCCGACTGGATCGTGCCGCTCGTCAGCTGGGCCTCGTCCGTCCAGTAGGCCAGGGTGTTCACGCTGGTCAGGCCCAGCGCGAGACCGAGCCCCAGCAGCGCGCGGGTCCGCCGCATCGCCACGACGGCGAGCAAGCGAGAGGGGATGGAGCGTCTCTGCATCAACTTCTCTTCCTTCTCCCCCGCCAGCAACTTCGGACAAGTCCCATACAACGACGGAACGTGGGACTGATGGGGTCAAACGTGAAAGAAACGCGAGTTAGTGGCAGAGATCACGACTGATTGATGGTGTACGGCTAGTTCGTTGTGACCAGGTCCATGACACGAAAGAACGCCCCCGGTGGATACCGGGGGCGTTCTGACGAAATGGGGTGGCGGCACTCACCAACCGCGAGTCTCCAGGCGGTGGGGCTCGGGGATCTCGTCGACGTTGATGCCGACCATGGCCTCGCCGAGACCGCGCGAGACCTTGGCGATGACGTCGGGATCGTCGTAGAACGTCGTGGCCTTGACGATGGCCTCGGCCCGCTGGGCGGGGTTGCCGGACTTGAAGATGCCCGAGCCGACGAACACGCCCTCGGCGCCCAGCTGCATCATCATGGCGGCGTCGGCCGGGGTGGCGATGCCACCGGCGGTGAACAGCACGACGGGCAGCTTGCCGGCCTCGGCGACCTCGGCGACGAGGTCGTACGGCGCCTGGAGCTCCTTGGCGGCGACGAAGAGCTCGTCCTTCGGCAGGCTCTGCAGGCGAGCGATCTCGGCGCGGATCTTGCGCATGTGGCCCGTGGCGTTGGAGACGTCGCCCGTGCCGGCCTCGCCCTTGGACCGGATCATCGCCGCGCCCTCGGTGATGCGACGCAGCGCCTCACCCAGGTTCGTGGCACCGCACACGAAGGGAACCGTGTAGGCCCACTTGTCGATGTGGTTGGCGTAGTCGGCCGGGGTCAGGACCTCGGACTCGTCGATGTAGTCCACGCCGAGGCTCTGCAGGACCTGCGCCTCGGCGAAGTGACCGATGCGCGCCTTCGCCATGACGGGGATCGAGACGGCCTCGATGATGCCGTCGATCAGGTCGGGGTCGCTCATCCGCGCGACGCCGCCCTGGGAACGGATGTCGGCCGGCACGCGCTCGAGCGCCATGACGGCGACGGCGCCCGCGTCCTCGGCGATCTTGGCCTGCTCGGCGTCGACGACGTCCATGATGACGCCGCCCTTCAGCATCTCGGCCATGCCGCGCTTGACCCGGGCGCTGCCGGTCGTGGACTGGTCGTTGCTGGGGTTCTGGGTGCTCACGGGTCAAGTCTACGAGTCGTCTGCGGCGCTTCACGCATCGCTCGGCGCCCGCGAGACGGACGGCCCCGGATCAGGCCGCTTCGGCCTGCCGCTTGACCATCGCCATCCGCTGCCCGACGGTCACCGCGCTGGCGACCGCGAGGGCCCAGAGGGTGATGTGCTGCAGGACCGGCAGGTCGAACAGGCCCGACAGGCCGGTCATCACGAGGATGGCCACGAGGCGGTCGGAGCGCTCGGCGATGCCGCCCTTGGCCTCCATGCCGAGCGACTCGGCGCGAGCCCGCGCGTAGGACGTCAGGCCGCCCAGCACGAGGCAGGCCAGCGCGAGGCACAGGTAGACCTTCGAGTCCCCCTCCCACGCGTACCAGAGGGCGATGCCGCCGAAGACCGCCGCGTCGCCGACGCGGTCGAGCGTGGAGTCCAGGAACGCCCCGTACTTGGAGGTGCGCCCGAGCTTGCGCGCCATCGTGCCGTCGATGATGTCGCTGAACACGAACGCCGTGATGAACATGGTGCCCCAGAAGAACTCGCCCTGTGGGAAGAGCCACAGGGCACCGACGCAGACGCCGATCGTGCCGACCCACGTGACCATGTCGGGGGTCACGCCGATCTTGATGAGGCCGTCGGCGACCGGTGAGAACAGCCGGTTCCAGAAGGCACGGAAACGCTCCAGCATCAGGCCATCTTCTCCCACACGTCCCGCAGCAGCTCGGCCGACTCGGCGATCGTCTGCGGCAGCGCCTTCGTGCGCCCGACGACGGTCATGAAGTTGGCGTCGCCGCCCCAGCGCGGGACCACGTGCTGGTGCAGGTGCTGGGAGATCGAGCCGCCCGCCGACGCCCCGAGGTTGAGGCCCACGTTGAACCCGTGCGGCGAGCTGACCTCGCCGATCGCGCGGATCGCCTGCTGGGTCAGCAGGGTGAGCTCACTGGACTCCTCGAGCGACAGCTCGGTCAGGCCCGACTCGTGGCGCAGCGGCAGCACCATGAGGTGTCCGGGGTTGTACGGGTACAGGTTCATCGCCACGAAGCAGTGCTCGCCGCGCACCACGATCAGGTCCGTCTGCCGCTCCCCCGCGACCATCGCGCAGAACGGGCAGCCCTCGTCGTTGCCGGCCTCCCGCACGTAGGCCATGCGGTAGGGCGCCCACAGCCGTTCGAGGCCGTCGGGATCGGGCATCAGACCTGCACCCGGTCGCGGACGGCCGTCACGATCTTGTCGATCGCGTCGTCGAGCGACACGCCGTTCTCCTGCTCGCCGTTGCGGAAGCGGAACGAGACGGCGTTCGCCTCGACGTCCTTGTCGCCGACCAGCACCATGAACGGCACCTTCTGCGTCTGGGCGTTGCGGATCTTCTTCTGCATGCGCTCGTCGGAGTCGTCGACCTCGAAGCGGATCCCCTCGGCGCGCAGGCGCACCGCGAGCCGCTCCAGGTACTCCACGTGCCGCTCGGCCACGGGGATGCCGACGGCCTGCACGGGCGCGAGCCACGGAGGGAACGCACCGGCGTAGTGCTCGACCAGCACGCCCATGAACCGCTCGATCGAGCCGAACTTCGCCGAGTGGATCATCACCGGCTGCTGGCGGGTGCCGTCGGCGGCGACGTACTCGAGATTGAACCGCTCGGCGGACGGCATGTTGAAGTCGTACTGCACGGTGCCCATCTGCCACGTGCGGCCGATCGCGTCGCGCGCCTGCACCGAGACCTTGGGCCCGTAGTAGGCCGCGCCGCCCGGGTCGGGCACCAGCTCGAGACCGGTCGCCGTGGCGACCTCCTCGAGGACCTTGGTGGCGTTCTCCCAGTCCTCGTCCGAGCCGATGAACTTGTCCTTGGACGCGTCGCGGGTCGAGAGCTCGAGGTAGTAGTCGTCCATCCCGAAGTCGTCGAGCAGGCTCAGCATGAAGTTCAGCAGGTGCGCCACCTCGGCGGGGGCCTGCTCGGGCGTGACGTAGGAGTGCGAGTCGTCCTGGGCGAAGCCGCGCACGCGGGTCAGGCCGTGGATCACGCCCGACTTCTCGTTGCGGTAGACGTGACCGAACTCGAACAGGCGCAGCGGCAGCTCGCGGTACG
Organism: Aeromicrobium sp. JP4; assembly: GCF_054957925.1. Lineage (NCBI taxonomy): Bacteria > Bacillati > Actinomycetota > Actinomycetes > Propionibacteriales > Nocardioidaceae > Aeromicrobium > Aeromicrobium sp. JP4. Next base: position 121,352 of record NZ_CM143290.1, on the reverse strand, counting down.
AGCGCTGGCGCGACCGGAAGATCAGGTTGTGCATCGGGCAGTTCATCGCCTTGAGGCGGTAGTCGCCACCGTCGATCTCCAGCGCCGGGAACATGCCCTCGCCGTAGTGCGGCAGGTGGCCGGACGTGTAGAACAGCCCCTCCTTCGCGATGTGCGGCGTGCCGACGTACTCGAAGCCCTCCTCGATGTGCCGGCGGCGGACGTAGTCCTCCATCTCGCGCTTGATGACGCCACCGCGCGGGTGGAACACCGGCAGGCCCGAGCCGATCTCGTCGGGGAAGCTGTAGAGGTCGAGCTCGGTGCCGAGGCGCCGGTGGTCGCGGCGCTGGGCCTCCTCGATGCGGTGCAGGTGCGCCTCGAGGTCCTCCTTGGACGCCCAGGCGGTGCCGTAGATGCGCTGCAGCTGCTTGTTCTTCTCGTCGCCGCGCCAGTAGGCGGCGGCCGAGCGCATCAGCGTGAACGCCGGGATCCGCTTGGTGGTGGGCAGGTGCGGGCCGCGGCACAGGTCCTTCCACGCCAGCGACCCGTCGCGCTTGAGGTTGTCGTAGATGCTCAGGCCGCCCTCGCCGACCTCGACGCTGGCGCCCTCGGCAGCGCCCTCCATCGACTCGTTCCCGGCGGTGGACTTCAGACCGATCAGCTCGAGCTTGTACGGCTCATCGGCCAGCTCGGCGCGGGCGTCGTCGTCGCTGATCTCACGACGGCTGAACTTCTGGCCCTCCTTGACGATCTTCTTCATCCGCGACTCAATCTTCGCCAGGTCCTCGGGGGTGAACGGGACCTCGACGTCGAAGTCGTAGTAGAAGCCGTCCGTGATCGGCGGGCCGATGCCGAGCTTCGCGTCCGGGAAGAGCTCCTGCACGGCCTGGGCCATGACGTGGGCCGTCGAGTGGCGCAGGATGTCGAGGCCGTCGGGCGAGTCGATGGCGACCGGCTCCACCGCGTCGCCGTCGGCCAGCTCGCGCGCGAGGTCGACCAAATCGCCGCCGACGCGTGCGGCGATCACCTGCGGGTCCTCGGAGAACAGCTGCCACGCCCGCGTCCCGGGGTCGACCTGCTGCTGGGCTCCGGCGACGGTGACGGACAGACTCATGTGAACCCCTCGGTGACTGGGCGGCCCCTACGGCTGGGCGGCGCTCTTGGGCTCACCCTACCGAGGTCGCCGTTTCGTCACGGGAACCGTCCCGGCCCGAGTACGCTAGGTCGACTTTGCCCCTCATCTCGGAAAGGCGTCACTCATGCGCCGCACCATCCTCGGCCTCCTGGCCGCCCTCGCCGTCGGCGCCAGCGCGACGCTCGTCGCCGCCCCCGCCCAGGCGGCCCCGAAGCCGGTCACGATCAAGAAGATCTCGAACAAGTCGATCGACTGGTACGGCACGGCGCTGGTGAAGCCGAACCTCAAGACGGCCAAGAAGGTCAAGGTCCTCAAGAAGGCCATGACCATCAAGCAGGGTGGCAAGGTGCTGCGCAAGAACCGCTCTGCGGTGAAGCTCAAGCCGGGCGCGTACATCGTGACGACGAAGATCACCTACAAGTACAAGGGCAAGAAGCGCGGCGCCTTCGCCAAGCAGCGCCTCGTCATCAAGCAGGGCCGCTGCGCCTCGGTGCTCAACATGCGCACGCTCAAGACCGACGCCGCGTTCTCCCCCGACGTCAAGGGCGACAGCGTCGCGACCGTCTCCTCCAAGCTGCGTTCGGCCGGTGAGGGCGAGCGCTACACGCCCGAGAAGCTCATCGCCCAGCTCGAGGCGCTCAAGGTGCTGATGGGCGACGAGATGCCGGAGTTCGTCGTGCTCATCGACCAGGCGATCGCCGAGGTGAAGGCGCTGCAGGCCAAGGGCGTGACGCAGCTCGAGGACCGCGTCTACCAGGGCTGCGGCAAGCAGGACATCGACGTCTACGCCACGTTCGCCAACGGCGAGCTGATGTCGGCCGAGGACGACTCGGAGTTCATGGGCATGAGCGCGGCCCGCGCCGCACTCGCCGCGCGCTGACAGCCGCTTCCCGGCCCGGGCTCAGCCCTGGCCGGGACGGCGGTGACCGTCGGGCTCACGCAGCAGGTCGTCACCGAGCAGGCGGCACGCCAGGAGCGCCAGCTCGAGGTCGACCCGCCGGTCGCCGAGCCGTTCGTCCAGCTCCGCGCTGATCCGCTCGATGCGGTACTTGACGGTGTTGCGATGGACCTGCAGGGCCTCGGCGGTGCCCTGGAAGTTGCGCTCGTGGTCGAGCCACGCGCCCAGCGTCTCGCGCGCTCGGGCGGCGGCGGGTGAGACCTCACCCAGTGGACCCAGCACGTCGCGCACCCAGCGGGGCAGCGCTCCCGGCTGCTGCAGCAGCATCGAGATCAGGGCGATCCCGCGGCCGTCGTAGCCGACGACCTGGCTGATCCGGTCGCCCGCCGCGAGCGCCAGCTCGAAGGTGTCCCGCGCCTGGGCGTGCGTGCGCCGGAAGCCGTCGATCCCCGACTCCGGAAGCCCCACGGCCGCGCCCACGTCGGGGAACTTCGCCAGCACCTCGCGCACCTGCCGCACGATCGGCTCGGCGCGCAGCCCGCGACCGATCCACAGCCACGCGGTCGTGCGGTCGACGGCCGAGAACAGCGGTGCGGTGCCGGTGCCGACGGTGCCCTCGAGCTCGCGGCTGATCCGCTCCATCGCGACGAGCGCGTCGGTGATGCCGTCCTCGTCGCGCGACCAGAGCACGAGCCCCACATGGTGCTGGTCGAAGCGGTAGCCGGTCTCGGACTCGAAGTCGTGCACCGAGGTGTCCACGCCCCGCAGCAGTCCCTGCAGCATCGCCGAGGCGACGTTGCCCGACGTGGTGGCCCACCGCCCCCGCTCGTCCTCGTACCGGTCGAGCAGGTGCAGGCAGATCCAGTCGATGTACTGGTGGACGTCGTCGGCGATGACCTTCAGGGCGCGCAGGGTGAGGGTGCGATCGGCGTCGATCGCCTCGGCCTCGTCGAGCACCACGGTCATGAGGTACTCCTGGCCCATCTGGTAGGCGCGGACGAGCGAGTACGACGGCACGCCGCGCTGCGCCAGCCGCAGCGCGTACTCCACGGCGGCGGTCGGCGCCTGGATGCGGTCGACGGGGATCGCGTTGATGAGCAGGTGGACGATCGTGTTGATGTTGCTGTCGACGCTCGCGTCCAGCAGGTCGATCAGCGGCTGGTCCAGGTCGAGATCGCCGATCGAGCGGATCTTGTCCGTCAGGACCCGGGTCAGGTACGGCTGCTCCTCGGAGAGGCGCTGTCCGAGGAGCGCCACGAGCCGGCGGACCTCGGCGGAGTCGGGACCCGCTCCGGGGGGCGGCTGGGTCATGGCCCGATGGTCCCGGCGATGCCCGCACGGCGCAAGGCCCTCGTGGCGGCGAGATGGCCGCACATGCCGTGGGCGCCCGCGCCGGGCGGCGTCGCGGCCGAGCACAGCCAGGTTCCGGGCACGCCCGTGGCGTAGGGGTCCAGCCCGACCCGCGGACGGAAGATCAGCTGCCGTGGCGTGTTGGCGCCGGTGACGATGTCGCCGCCCACGTAGTTCGTGTTGTCGCGCACGATCTGCTCGGTCGATCGGACCGACATGGCGACGATGCGCTCGCGGACGCCCGGGGCGAACCGCTCGATCTGGGACAGGATCGCCTCGGTGGCGTCACCGGTGAACCCCGACGGCACGTGGGCGTACGCGTCGATCGGGTGCACGTCCCCGGCGCGACGGCCGGGGTCGGCCTGCGACTGCTGGCCCAGCAGGACAAAGGGCCGCCCCGGCATCCGGCCGCGCCACACGTCCCGCTCGGCGGCGGCGATCTCGGTCATGCTGCCGCCCAGGTGGACGGTGCCGGCGCTGCGGGTGGGCTCGTGCGTCCACGGCACGCCGCCGTCCACTGCCAGCGCCACCTGGAACGCGCCGGGACCGAAGCGGTAGCCGCGATAGGCGCGGGCGATCCGGCCCGGCAGGGCGTCGCCGAGGATGTCGGCCGCGGCACGGGGGCTGGTGTCGAGCATGACGATGTCGGCGTGCGCCACCTGGTCGCGACGCGTGACGCTGACCCCGGTGCCGATCGTGCCGCCGAGCGCGGTGAGGCGCTCGGCCATGGCGCGGGTGATCGCCGCCGAGCCGCCCTCGGCGACCGGCCAGCCGTAGCGGTGCGCCGCGGTGCCGAGCGCCACGCCGATCGCGGCCGACATCGGGGCGTTGAGCGGGCGGAACGCGTGCGCCGCGACCCCCGCGAACAGGGCGGCCGACTCCTCCGACCCCAGCATCCGTCCCAGCCACGTGGCAGGCAGCAGGCTCGCCATGCCGAAGCCGGCCAGGGCGATCGGGTGCCGCGGCACGTGCAGCATCGGCTGGAGGAACTCGTGGGCGATCCGGTCGAAGCGCGCCGAGAGCGGGCCGAAGACACGACGGTAGGCGCGGCCCGACTTCCCCAGCGACTGCGCGGTGCGGTCGACGTCGCGCCACACGGCGGCGCCGCCACCCCCGTCGAGCGGGTGGGCGTACTGCACCTCCGGCCAGCGCCAGGCCAGCCCCTCGCGGGACAGGTCGAACGCGCGGCTGAACGCCGTGTCGACGGCCAGCGGATGGAAGCCGGAGCACTCGTCGTGGAGCACGCCGTCGGCCGTGTAGTGACCGCTGCGGGTGCCGCCGCCGATCTCGTCGGCGGCCTCGAGCACCTCGACCTGGACCCCGGCCTGCGCCAGGGTGAGGGCGGCAGCGAGCCCGTTGGGCCCACTGCCGACCACCACCGCCGTCGTCACGTCGTCACCTTCTCCTCACCGGAGAGCTCGCCTGCCGGGCGGTAGCCCGGGGCCTGCCACGTCACCGTGTGCTTGACGCCGTTCGGGATCCAGGGTTGCTCGGTGACAGCATCCCGCACGTCGTACCAGCCGCGCTCGACGACGCCCAGGGCCGCGTCGATCACCTTGTACTGGACCTTCGTGGTGTGGATCGGCTGGGACTCGGTGAACGTGGTGACCCACTCCCCCGGCTCGAAGTGGCAGCGCTCCTGGACCGCCGCGATCGTCCGCTCGTCGAACAGGTGCCCGTCGCCGAACTGCCAGCCCAGCAGGACGGTGCAGACGACCTCGCCCTCGCGCAGCCGGTAGTTCTCCAGCGCGTCCACGTGACGCTGCATGAGCGCCAGCTGCACGCGGCCGTGGCTGTGCATGCTGCGGAACGCGACGCACTTCTGCAGGAAGACCTCCGCCACGCCGTAGCCGTAGACCGCGGCGAGCTGCTCGCGTTGGATCTTCATGCCCTTCGTCAGGCCGGTGTCGAGCTTGTCCTCGGCGCCGTTCATCCGGAACGCCATCGTGCCCGAGGCCCAGTTGCCGGCGTACTGGCGCATGGAGATGAGGAACGACACCCACTCGGGCTTGAGGTTGCCCAGGATCGGCCCGGTGAGGAAGCCGACCAGGACCACCGCCAGCAGCCACGGGCTGCTGAAGTCGCCCACGCCGTAGCCGTCGCCGGCGAAGAACCCGCCGAACAGGAACGGCGTCACGAAGATGAAGAAGATGTTCCACTCCAGCGGCACCGCGAGCGGGTAGGTGGAGTAGATGAACAGGTGGAACGCCATCATGCCGGCGATCGCGAGCCACGTGACCGTCTCGTTCGTGGAGAACAGCAGCACGAGCGGCAGCACCAGCTCGACGACGGTGCCGCCGATGTGCGCCCACGTGAACGCCATCTTCGTCGGCATCAGGTCGCCGTTCTCGACGTCGCGGTAGAGCGTGCGCTTGAACCGCTTCGAGGTGAGCCACGGCGTGTTGCTCATCATCGCCTGCACCACGAAGGTGAGGTGGTGCCCGAACTTGGAGACGCCGGCGCCCAGCCAGATCGTCACCATGGCGATCTTGGCCACCAGGATCATGTCCACGTGCGACGAGAGCACCCCGAACGCCAGCAGGCACAGCGCGTACTGCTCGGGGCGCGAGGCCAGGAACACGACCTTGTCGCGGAAGGCCATCACCGCCAGGCCCGCCACGTAGGCGATGAGCGGCCACGTGGCGATCAGGCCCGCGTCGGAGTACGCCGCCGCCGTCTGCTCTCCCGGCAGGACGAGCGCGACCACGAGCAGTGCCACGAGCGCGAGGTACAGCGCCACGTCGAACACCGTGCGGCCGGAGCCGGCGGTTCCCGGGACCTTGTCGCCGTAGGGCGGGCAGCGCAGCGTGCCGACCCGGGCCCAGTACTTCCAGCCGCCGGTGAACGGGCCGAACTTGAACGACAGCGGTCCCCACGAGGCGGCGTGGCCCGTGATCTCCCACAGCACGATCCAGACCATGAGCTTCTGGTAGACGATCAGCTCGCCCCACCAGCCGCCGAGGTCGAACAGCCCGATCCCCGGGGTGGTCAGCCCGACGACGAGCCAGCCGCCGACGATGAAGACGACCGTCTTGACCAGGTAGAGCGCGTGCATCTGCTTGGGGCCGCCGAACCCGTAGTCGGCCCAGTGCAGCGCGAGCATCCTCATCCGGTCCATGACCGGCATCTGCTCGAACTGCTCCGGATCGACCGGTGGCATGTCCGCTGTGGTGAATCCCATGAACCTCGACCTTCCTCGATGTGATCAGGCGCTGCGCACGAGTCGGCGCAGGGTGGGCTTGTCGATCTTTCCGACCGGGTTCTTCGGCAACGCCTCGATGACGTCGACGGCGGCGGGCACCTTCACCCGGGTCAGCTCACGGCGGCAGTGCGCGAGGACGTCGTCCTCGGTCAGCACGGCGCCGGGGTATGCCACGACGAACGCGACGGGCACCTCGCCGAGGACGTCGTCGGGACGGCCGACGACCGCGACCTCCAGGACACCCTCGATTCCGGCGATCGTGTTCTCGATCTCCTTGGGGTACAGGTTCTCGCCGCCGCGGATGATCATGTCCTTGATGCGGTCGACGAGCTGCAGGTAGCCGTCCTCGTCGAGCCGTCCCACGTCGCCGGTGTGCAGCCAGCCGTCGACGATCGTGTCGGCGGTGGCCTGCGGCTGGTTGAGGTAGCCCTGCATCACCGTGGGGCCACTGATCAGGACCTCGCCGATCTCGCCGGCCGGCAGGTGCTCGCCGTAGGGGTCGCCGATCGCGATCCGCTGCCCCGGCAGTGCCGGTCCGACGGTGCCGAGCTTGCGGACGGCGTCCGGGCCGACGGGGTTGCACGCCGACGCGCACGTTCCCTCGGTGAGGCCGTAGCCCTCGACCATGAGGAAGCCGAAGCGCCGCTCGCACGCGGTCAGCAGCTCCTGGGAGACCGGCGCGGCGCCGCACACCACGAACCGCAGCGACGACGTGTCGGGCTCGACCTCGGCGGGCAGGGACGCCAGCAGCGCGTAGATGGTCGGCACCGCGGAGAAGTACGTCGGCCGGATCCGCTCGACCTCGTCGAAGAAGGTCTGCGGGCTGAAGCGGCCGACGATCGTGAGGCGGCCGCCCACCCGCAGCGGGGCCAGCAGCGAGACCATCACGGCATTGACGTGGAACAGGGGCAGGATCAGCAGGCAGTGGTCGTCAGCGTCGAGCTCCAGGTGCCGCGCCATCGCGTCCGACATCGCATCGACGTTCGCGTGGCTGAGCATGACGCCCTTGGGACGGCCGGTGGATCCGCTCGTGTAGACCAGCAGCGCCAGGTCCTGCGGCGCGAGCTCGACCGGGGCGGCGCCCGTGGGGGTGGCCGTGGCGAGGGAAGCCACGGTGACGGGTCGGGCGCCGCCGGTCGGTGCGTCGTCGCTCTCGACGACGATGAGTCGGGCGCCGGAGTCGGTCACCTGGTGGGAGGCCTCGACCTGCGTGAAGGCCGGGTTCACCGGGGTCGCCACCCCGCCGAGTCGCCAGGCGGCGAGCAGGCACACGACCAGCTCCACCCGGTTCGCCAGCATGACGGCCAGCACGTCGCCGCGCCCGAAGCCCTCCTGCGCCAGCCGCCCCGCCACGGCGTCGACGCGCCGGGCGAGCTCGGCGAACGTGAGGGACAGTCGGTCGTCCGCGACGGCGGGCGCGGCACCGAAGCGATCGGCCAGCGCGTCAGCCAGGTACGGCAGGGTCATCGGGCATCCTTCCGGGTCTTCTCGGTCGGGGTTCGGGGATGTGATGTACACCACATGCGTGGACGCTAGGGCACCCTCCGGGCCCGCCGAACCTCCATTTCGGCAGAACTTTCGAGCTTGGACTGTGCACCGCGGACAAACGCGAGGCTGCCGGGCGCGCACGTTGTCACTCGTGCACAACTTGGCGGCCGCTCTTGTCACTTCGGCCCATGGAGGCGCCACACTGAGGCATGACGGCCGTCACGTGGTGGGGACACTCGTTCGTCACGGTCGAGCTCCCGGGGGCCACCGTGGTGACCGATCCGCTGATGTCCCGGCGGCTCTTCCACGTGCGGCGCGCCTCGGACCCTCCGCCGGCTCACGCCACCCGGGCCGACCTCGTGCTCATCTCGCACCTGCACCACGACCACCTGCACCTGCCGACCCTGCGCCGGTTCGACGACGCGGTGCCGATCGTCGTCCCACGCGGGGCCGTGCAGGCGGTGCGCTCGCTGGAGCGCCTCCAGACGATCGAGGTCGTGCCGGGCGACCGGCTCACCGTGGCCGGTGTCGACGTCGAGGTGCTGCCCGCCCGTCACGACGGTCGCCGCGACAAGCGGCCCGGCGCCGCGGAGGCGACCTCCCTGGGCTTTCGCTTCGGTCGTGACGGGACCACCTGCTGGTACCCGGGCGACACCGGCGTGATGGACTTCGCGGCGGTCGAGCCGGTCGACCTCGCCCTGGTGCCGATCGGCGGCTGGGGGCCGTCCCTCGGCGACGGTCACCTCGACCCCGAGCAGGCCGTCGAGGCGGTCCGCGCGGTGGGCGCCCGCTGGATCCTCCCGGTCCACCACGGCACGTACTGGCCGGTGGTGCTGCGCTCGTCCGGCCCCACCCACGAGCAGTGGTTCCAGCGGCCCGCGCCGCGCTTCCGGGCCGCCGCCGCGGGTGCCGGGCTCGGAGCCCGCGTCGTGATGCCGCCGATGGGTGTCCGCACGCCCCTGCCGCGTGGGACCATGCCGGTGTGAGCCAGACCACGCCCGTCGGGTGGGCCGCCGCACCCGTGCAGGCCGCACGACGATCTCGGTGGGTGCCGCGCGTGCCGGACCTCCTGCAGGCGCTGTGGACGGTCGTCGTCGTCGGGGTCGGCGTCACCCTCGGCCTCCTCGCCGTGGGCGAGGAGGTCTACGACGAGCTCGAGCTCGTCCTCGTCGTCATGGTGGCGATGTTCCTCGTCGACGTCATCCTGGCCACTCCCCTGCGCCTGCTGGCCTCGCGCGGCAGCGTGCTGCTCGCGATGGCCCTCGGTCTCGGCGCCCAGGTGCTCGTGCTCGGCGCCGCCATCAGCCTGGGCGCCCGGGCGAACCTCTCCGTCGGGGACACGGTCGTGGTCCTGCTGGTCGCCTCCGCGGTGATGGCGGTAGGTCGCTGGTTCTCCGGGGCGACCGACAGCGGCTACGTGGTCGGCGCCGCCACCGCCCGCACCTCGCGTGCCCTGCGCTCGCGGACCGACTCCGACGGGCGCGGCATGCTCATCGTGCAGCTCGACGGCCTGGCGCTGCCGGTGCTGCGGCGCGCCATCGCCGGCGGCCAGGCACCCAACATCGCCCGCTGGATCGGCTCCAGCCACACGCTGAGCGGATGGTGGGCCACCATCCCCTGCACGACCCCCGCCAGCATGGCCGGCTTCCTGCACGGGAGCCCCGACGTGCCCGCGTTCCGCTGGTGGGACCGGCGCTCGGGCCGACTGCTCGCCGCGGGCAACCCGGCCGACTCACGGCTCGTCGAGTCGCGGTTCCCGCCCGACTCGGGGCTGCTGACCGAGGGCAGCGCCATCAGCACGACCTACACCGGCGGATCGTCGCGGGCCTACCTCACGATCAGCAAGGCGACCCGCGCCCGCGACCTCGGCTCCGGCTCGGCGTACCTGGCCTTCTTCATCCGTCCGTTCCTGCTGCCCGGCGCTCTCGTGATGACGATCGGCGAGGTGCTCAAGGAGCTCCACCAGGGCTACCGCCAGCGCGCCCGCGACGTGCAGCCCCGCATCCCGCGCAAGGGCGGCTACGTCGTCCTGCGCGGCGTGACGAACGTGCTGCTGCGCAAGCTCAACCTGTCGCTGGTCGCCGAGGAGATGGCGAGCGGCTCGCCGATGATCTTCGTGGACTTCGTCGACTACGACGAGATCGCCCACCACGCGGGTCCGGAACGCCCCGAGGCGATGCGCGCGATCGAGGGCCTCGACGGCGTCCTGGCGGCGCTCGAGGAGGTCGCCCGATCGGTCGCCACCCCCTACGACCTGGTGCTGGTGTCCGACCACGGGCAGAGCCTGGGCGCACCGTTCTCCCAGCTGGCGGGCTGCTCGTTCCCCGACCACGTGGCGGCGCTCATGCGTCCGGACCGCGGCGGGGCGTCGTTGCTCACCACGACCGGCGGCGGCGAGGAGCTCGGCCCCCTCAACGCCCTGGCCTCATCCGTCGTCGGCGAGGGCAAGCGCCAGCCGGAGAAGGTCGTGTCCGACTCCGCCGACCCCGAGGTCGTCGTCACCGGTGGCGGCAACCTCGGCATGGTGTGGTTCCCTCGGCGTGACTCGCGGCCCACGCTCGCCGAGGTGGACGCCGCGTGGCCTCGCCTCGTGCCCGGCCTGCTGGCCAGCCCCGGCGTCGGGCTCGTGCTGTCGACCGACGAGACCGGCGCTCCCCTCGTGCTCGGGCCCGACGGCACCCGCGGCCTGGGGCCCGACGGCGCCTCCACGGGGAACGATCCCCTCCGCGGCTTCCCCTCCCGGACGGCGCTCGACCTCGCGCGCCTGCACGCGCTGCCCGACTCCGGTGACCTCGTCGTGATCTCCACCGTGGACGAGCTCGGCGGGATCCACGCCTTCGAGGGGCAGGTCGGGTCGCACGGCGGCATCGGCGGCCCGCAGAACCACGCCGTCCTGATCCATCCCCGCGACTGGAAGATCGACCCCGACCTCGCCGAGCACGTGCCGGAGCTGGGCGACTCCCCCGTCATCGTCGGCGCGTGGAACGTGCACCGCCAGCTGCGCACCTGGGCGGACGAGGCATGACCTCACGGATCGACGACCTGGAGCGGTGGGTCACCCACGGCGGCACGTGTCGCCTCGTGGAGACCGACGCCGCGGGCGCCGAGGTCGTGCTGTGCCGGTGCGACGGCGGCGAGGAGGTCGAGCGGTTCCGGACGAGCGACGTGGCCGTGATCGACTGGGTGCGCCAGCGGGCGGACTAGGTCAGAACGTCGCGCGGATCGCGCCGACGGCGTGGCCGGCGCCCAGCACCGCGCGCTCGCGCAGCGACTCCACGGCCTCGTGGTCCACGTCGTCGCCGGAGAACGCACCGAGCGCGTCGAGCGCGGCCACCAGGACCGGCGCGAGGGGTCGCTCCGCCCCGTCGAGCACCTTGAACGCCACGGCGCGCCCGTCGGGCAGGCCGGCCGCGAAGATGCCGTCGGCACCGTCCTTCGCCACGAGGCCGGGCACCGCGCGCATCAGGGTCGTGGTGGGACGCTGTCCGCCGGCGACCATCTGCGGGTGCGTCGACATGGCGTGCGCCACCCGCGCCTCGGCCGAGTCGGGATCCTGCTGCGGCGACGCCGCGAGCCGCCCGATCCCGCGCGCCAGTCCCGTGACGGTCGTCGCGAACAGCGGCGCGCCACAGCCGTCGACGGTCTCGTGGCTCACGGGCACCCCGGTGAACTCCCCGATCGTCTCGCGGATCGCGCGCTGCAGCGGGTGATCCGGCGCCAGGTACGTCTCGGTGTCCCAGCCGGCCGTGACGCACGTGAGGAGCATTGCGGCGTGCTTGCCCGAGCAGTTCTGGCTGATCTGCTCGGGGCCCTGGCCGCTCTCGAGCCAGTCGCGCATCGCCGTGGTCCCCCACGGCAGGTCGGGGGTGTTGCGCAGGGCGCGCTCGTCGAGGCCGGCGCGGGCGAGGATCGCCAGCGCACCGGCGATGTGGTCGGGCTCGCCGTTGTGGCTCGCGGCAGCCAGGGCCATGAGGCGCTCGGGCAGGTCGAGCCCGTTACGGACCATCGCGACGGCCTGGAACGGCTTGACGCTGGAGCGCGGCCACATCGTGACCTCCGGGTCTCCCAGCGTCAGCACCGGCGTGCCGTCTGCTCCGAGGGCGACGAGGTGGCCCAGGTGCACCGACTCGACGAGGTCGCCGCGCACGACGTGCGCGAGCGGGGCGGCGGTCACGGTGGAGACGTCGGGGGAAGGGGAAGCAGTCGTCACATTCGGAGGATAGTCACGGAACGGCCGGTCGGCTTTGCGACACTGGGGCGGTGAGAGTCTCGACGAAGTCCGACTACGCGCTGCGGGCGCTGATCGAGTTGGCGGCCGAACCGGGTGACAAGCCCGTCACCGCCGACGAGCTGGGCCGTCGTCAGGACATCCCTCACGGGTTCCTCCAGTCGATCCTGGGAGACCTGCGCAAGGCGGGGATCCTGCTGTCCCAGCGCGGGCAGTCCGGGGGCTGGCGGATGGCCCGACCGCCCTACGCCGTCACCGTCGCGGACGTCTTCCGGGCCGTCGACGGACCCATCGTCTCGATCTACGGGCTGCGTCCCGAGGCCGTCGAGTACAACGGCCGGGCCGAGATCCTCAAGCCGGTGTGGATCGCCGCGCGCGACGCCCTGCGCGAGGTGCTGGAGACGGTCACGATCGAGCAGCTCGCCGAGGGGGCGCTGCCGTCGTCGGTCATGAAGCGCACCGAGCACATCGAGGCCTGGCGCTCGCGCTGAGCGCTCCCGGTCGTCACGACGCCAGCGCCGCGAACGCCTCGTAGACCATGTAGGCGGGCCAGAAGAGGCCCTGGAAGATCGCGTAGAGGTGCTCCCAGAGGCCGTCGGCCTCGGTCCAGAACCACACCCACGCGCCGAACATCCCGAGACCGTAGATCGCGCCGCCGCCGGCGGCCGCCGTTCCGTTGGCCATGTCACGCCTTCCAGCCGTCGCGGAGAGTTCCGCTGCTCCCACTGTCGCGACCGCGCGGGTGCACCCGCAACCGGGCCTCAGGCCCGCAGCGCCGCCTCCACGAAGGCGCGGATGAGCTCCGACGACTTCTCACCGGGCGCGGTCTCCACCCCGCTCGAGACGTCGACGCCCCAGGGCCGGACGGCTTCGACCGCCTCACGGACATTCGCCGGGGACAGGCCCCCGGCGATCAGCCACGTGCCGTCCGGCGCGCGGTCGGCGAGGTCCGAGAGGTCCCACCGCTCCCCCGACCCCGGCTTCGGGGCGTCGAGCAGCAGCACCTCCTCGCCCCAGGCACCCACCTCCAGCGGCGGGTCGAGGTCGAGCGAGGTCGCCCGCCAGACCCGCGGGACGACCTCCAGCGCGGCGGCGAAGTCCTGCTGGTCGTAGGCCCGGCCGTGCAGCTGGAGCACGTCGAAGCCGAGGCGGCGCGCGGTGCGCGCGGCGTCCTCCGCCGGCATGTCGTTGACGACCAGCACGGAGTCGGCGCTGCCGCGGGCAGCCTCGATCACGGCGCGCGCATCGTCGTCGGTGGCCCGCCGGGAGCTGGTCCGGTTCATCACCACGCCCACGGCGTTGGCCCCGGCACCCGTCGCCACGCGGGCGTGCTCGGCCGTGCGGAGGCCGCAGATCTTGACGTACACGCGTCCATCCTCGCAGTCGGGCCTGGCCCGGCGGCCTCCCACGGGAGACACTGGCCGCGTGACGGAGACCATCCCCATCCTGCCGAGCGCCGACTTCGACGTCACCGTGAGCTTCTGGGACCGCTTCGGGTTCACGCCCCGCGGGCGGTGGGACGAGTACCTGATCCTGCGGCACGAGGACCTCGCGATCGAGCTGCACTTCTGGCTCGACGACTCCGTCGACCGCTGGACGAACGACGTGGCCTGCTACCTCCGCTTCCCGGACCCCGAGGCGGCTCGCGCGTGCCACGCGGAGTGGAGCCACGTCGAGGTCCCAGAGCCGGCGGTCCTCAGCTCTCCGCGCGACGAGCCGTGGGGCGCCACGGAGTTCCACGTCATCGACCTGCACGGCAACCTCGTGCGGGCCGGTGGGTTCCCGCCCGTCAGCTGACGAGCCGTGCGGCGGTCTCCCGCGCCACGGCGAGCATCCGTCCGTCGCCGTCGATCCCGCGCTGCGCGACTCCGCCCTCCAGGAGCAGGAAGAGGTGGTCGGCGACTGCGGCAGGGTCGGTCACGTCGGGGCGGTCCACGCGCAGGAGCTCCTCGAGCTTGCTCCGCACGGCCGCCTTGTGGGCCCGGACCACGGCCTGACCGGGGTGTCCGGCGGGCAGCTCGCCCGCGGCGTTGAGGAAGCCGCAGCCCCGGTCGATCGACGGGGCGTCGAGGGCGTAGGCGTCGAAGACGGCGAGCACGCGCGGCGCAGGTGCCGACGCCAGCCGCTCCTCCAGGCGGTCCCACCACGCGGCGTGCCGGGCCTGCAGGTAGGCGGCGATCAGGGCGTCCTTTGAGCCGAACCGGTCGTAGAGCGTGCGCTTCGTGACGCCGGAGGCCTCGGCAATGGCGTCGACGCCCACCGCGTGGATGCCGTGGCGGTAGAACAGGTCGGCCGACGCGTCGAGGATCCGCCGGGCGCCGGGCGTGAGGTCGGGGACGCGCAGCGCCTCCTCGTGCCCGATGGTCGACTCCACCATGCGTTCCTCCGATCGACTTCACCGGTCAGTGTAGTACCGTCGACAGCGTGGTTCACCGATCAGTGAAGTTCCCGTCCCGATGAGCTCCGTCACCTCGCACCGCGACGAGCTCGCGCTCAGCGCCGCGGGGCTCTGCCTCATCGGCGCCTGCTACGGACTGGCGAGGTTCGCGTACGGCCTGTTCGTGCCGGCGTTCCGGGACGAGTTCACCCTCGGCGCCGCCGCGGCCGGCACGATCGCGGCGGGTGGGTACGTCGTCTACTGCGTCGCGATCCTGGCGTCGTCCACTCTCACTCCGCGTCTGGGTGGGCGCGCGGTCGCCGTCGCGGCCGGCGCCCTCGCGACCGCCGGAACGCTGACGGTCGCGCTGGCGCCGAGCGCCCCGGTGCTCGTCCTCGGCGTCCTCCTCGGCGGAGCGAGCACGGGCGTCGTCTCCCCGGCACTCGCCCACGCGGTCGCCGGCACCGTGGCACGGGAGCGGCAGGCCCGCACCCAGACCGTCGTCAACGCCGGCACGGGCGTGGGCGTGGCCGTCGCGGGGCCGATCGCGCTGCTCACCCAGCAGGAGTGGCGCGCGGCCTGGCTGGCCTTCGCCCTGCTGAGCGCCCTCGCCACCCTCGGCGCCGCCCTCGGCGTGCCGCACGGCGAGCGACGACGCGCCGGACGCTATCCGTTGCTCCCCCGACCGCTGTTCCCCACGGGCAGCGTCCGGCTCACCGTCGCCGCTGCACTCACGGGCGTCGCCAGCGCCGCGGTCTGGACGTTCGGGCGCGACCTCCTGGTCACGGACGGTCACCTCGGCGAGCAGGCCTCGACCATCGCGTGGATCCTGCTGGGCGCCTTCGGCGTCCTGGGTGCCGCCGGGGGCGACCTCACCGAGCGGTTCGGCCTCCGCGCCGCCTGGACGGCGACCGCGCTGGTGCTCGCGGGCGCCACCGCCGCCGTCGCGGCCTGGCCCGGGAGCCTCCTCGCCGCGTGCTTCGCGCTGGCCGCCTTCGGCGCGGCCTACATCGCCGCGAGCGGCCTGCTCCTGCTGTGGGGAACGCGCGTGCATCCGCGGAGCCCGGCCGCGGGCGTCGGCTGGGGCTTTCTCGTCCTCGCCCTCGGACAGGCCGTCGGAGCGGCGACGCTCGGCGCGGTGGCCGACGCCTCCAGCACGCGACTCGCCTTCGCGGTGGCGGCCGCCCTGGGGGTCGCGGCTGCCGCGGTGCGACCGCGCGAGCTTGCGACCTAGGACGAGGGCGGCCGCTCGACAGCGTGGCGGGTCATGCCCCGGTCCCTCCTCCGACGTGGAACACGGGCCAGCCGATCTCGGTCCGCCACGCATCCGGGTCGTCGGTGTCGCGGGGGCCGACCAGGTAGGTCTCGCGCACCGGGCCGGCCACCGCCAGGGCGTTGGAGACCAGCCAGGCGCCCACCGCCCCGTAGCTCACGTCGATGTCGTCGTGCGGGCCCACGTGGGTCGTCACCGCCAGCTCAACGGCCGGCAGCGTCGCCGGCCGGATGCGCCCGACGGCCTCGGGTCGGGGCGTGGGGCGGTACAGCAGGATGCGGCCGCGGCCGACCTCGACCAGCTCGTTGTCGAACAGCGCCCCGGGCACGCCGGTGGGCTCGCGGACGCCCGCATCGAGCTCGGCGATGGCTCCGGCGTACCAGGTCAGCACGTCGGCGTGGTCCACCTCGGCCTCGATGCCCGCCACCGTCGTCTCCGGCACCGACCTCAGCTCGACCTCGAGCGGTGCCGGCTCGGGCTGGAGCAGCCGGCGCAGGCTGACCACGGCCGCGCGGGTGCGCTGCAGCTCGGCCTCGAGCCGGTCGAGGTGGTCGGCGAAGAGCGACGCCCGGGCCTCGACATCAGGCGTCAACAGGATGCGCCGCACGTCCGCCAGCGGGACGTCGAGCTGGCGCAGCCGGTGGATGACCTGGGCGGTGGGGATCTGGTCGGCGCTGTAGTACCGGTAGCCGGTCTGGTCGTCCACCGTGTCCGGGACGAGCAGGTCCGCCTCGTGGTACCGCCGCAGCGTGCGCACGCTCAGATGCGTCATCCGGGAGAACTCGCCGATCGCCAGCACGTGATCAGTGTGCACTCTCCCCCTGCGGGAGGGTCCAGTCCTTGACCCTCCCGTCCGGACACGCCGGAGGCTGTTCGCATGACATCGACGACGATTTCCCCGGCCCAGCTGCCGGCTCCCATCCGCGACTACCTCGACGCCCACACGAGGCAGGACACCGACGCCGCGCTCGCCCACTTCGGACCCGACGCCGTGGTCACCGACCAGGGCGAGACCTTCCGCGGCCTCGACGAGATCCGCGACTTCCTGACCCGTGCGGGCAGCGAGTTCACCTACACGACCGAGCTGACCGGCGCCGAGCGCATCGACGACACGCATGCAGTGGCGCACGTCAGGCTCGAGGGCGACTTCCCGGGCGGCGTCGCCGACCTCGCCTACCGCTTCACGCTGCGCGGCAACCGCATCGTCGAGCTCTTCATCGGCGCCTGACGCGATCCACTCGGGCGAGGACCTACCCTCGAAGGACTGTCCACGAAAGGGACCCAAGAGACATGGTCGTCGCCGGTGTGATCCTCGCGGGCCTCGCAGCCCTGCTGCACGTGTACATCTTCGTGATGGAGTCGGTCACCTGGACGAGCGCCGGCACGCGCGCCACGTTCGGGATGAGCCTCGAGGAGGCCGAGTCGACGAAGCAGCTGGCATTCAACCAGGGCTTCTACAACCTCTTCCTCGCCATCGTCACCGCCGTCGGGATCACGTTCATCGCGAGCGACTCGGACGACGTCGGCGTGGCGCTCGTCCTCGCGGGAATCGGCTCGATGGCCGCCGCGGCGCTGGTCCTGCTGCTATCCGACCCCTCCAAGCGGGGCGCCGCCATCAAGCAGGGCACGCTGCCGCTGCTGGGCATCATCGCGCTGGTGATCGGCGTCCTCGCCTGACCGGCCGCCCAATCCCGAGGAGAGTGTGACCCAGATCACCAAAAGGTGAGACAAGGGGTGTCACAGCGAGTTACACCGGGTGCATGATCCATCCATGCCCCAGAGCCCACGCCCCGCCCGCATCGCCGCCACCCTGGCCGCCGCCGTCACGGCGGCTGCCCTGATCCCGTCCGCGGCGGCGACGGGAGCCGCCGCGGCGAGCCCCGACTCGCTCCGCGACGTGATGTTCGTGGGCAACAACTGGGCCGGGACCGCCTCGATCGTGGACGCCCACGACCCGAAGATCCTCAGGTCGGGCATCAACCTGATCCCCGACAAGGCCCAGGAGCTGCGCGACATCAATCGCAACCCCCTGCGCCTGATCACCTTCACGGCGGTGCGCGTCGGCCCCGGGCAGGGCCACGACCAGTTCGTCGACGACATGTTCAGCACGAAGGACGGCCGGTTCCTGGCCGTGTCCCGCCCGAGCTTCGCCGACGTCGTGTGGATCGACATCGCCAAGGCGGTCGCCGGTGACAGCGACTCGATCGTCGCCGAGCAGCCGATGGACGGCTACCGCAGCGACCACGCCGGCCTCTCCCCGGACGGCAAGCGGCTGCTGGTCAGCGACTCCGTGGAGCGCCAGGTCATCGAGTTCGCGATGGTCGACCAGACGCTGCCGGACGGCCGGACCGTCAAGATGGGTGACCGCCTGCGCACGTTCGAGTCGGGCGACACCCCGCACGAGAACAACTACAGTGCCGACGGCCAGCGCATCTTCCACGCCTCCATCGGCTCGGCCTACACGGCCCTCGACGGGCCCCTCGGCGACTGGACCAAGGGAGACCGGTGGTTCGAGATCGTGCGCAACGACGACTTCGGGATCGACAAGCGCTGGGACATGGGCAAGGAGCTGGCCGAGGCAGGCCACCCGAAGATGAGCTCGGCCGTCCGGCCGATGGCGATCGCCCCGGGCGAGCGCTTCGTCTACTTCCAGGTCTCCTACTTCCACGGGTACGTCGAGTTCGACACGATGGCCGCTGACATCAACGGCAAGGCCGACTACTCCACCGGCAAGGTCGCCGAGCCCCGCACGGGTGCCGTGACGCGCCTCATCCCGCTGCCGAACCGGGTGCCCAAGATGCCCATCACCGAGTACGTCAACGACTCCGCGCACCACGGCCTGTCCATCGACAAGGACGGGACGACGCTCTGCGTGGCCGGCACGATGGACGACTACGCCGCCCTCGTCGACCGTGCCACCGGAGCACCCACGCTCTTCGACACGGCGACCACCGGGCACAGCTACCTCAAGCCCTACTGGACGACCGAGGGTCTGAACGACACGTGCTGGATCTCGCTGTCGGACTCCGACTCCGTCGCGGTCCTGGACGTCCGCACGAAGAAGGAGATCGCCTACCTGCCCGTCGGCGACCACCCCCAGCGGGTGCGACTCGGCACCGTGGAGCGCGGCCTGTTCGGCTGATCAGGACCGGGCCTGCGAACGGAGAAGTCCCGCATTTGACGGCCGCCGGATCGTGCTCAAGATCCGCGTCGCGCACCGAGGTGACACCCACGTGGGGCGCGAGCCATTCGTCAGCCCGCTGACATCGCGTCCACGCAGACCGTGATCGCCAAGATCAGCGGGATGTCCTGACCTTCGGCCAGCTGAACACCGTAGGAGTCGCGGATCCTGAACCACTTCTTGGACACCGTTGCCACCGTGTCCCCGTCGCGTTCGATCTCGTACTCATGATCGACGACGTTGCCGTGAGCCTTGAGGCTCTCGCCGCCGTCGACTTCGATGAGGTAGTGGTCGCGCAGGCCCAAGAGCCGTTTGTGCACCGTGGCCCTGGTGGTACCGCGCTCGATGACCATCTTGTCGCGGACGGTGAGCTTCTTCTCCTGGATCTTTGACAGCTCCTGGCCGCGCGGATCCTCAAGGACGAAGGTCTCACGCATTCGAGCGGCCTTGCCATTGACCTTGAAGGCCCTGTTCCCATCTTCGTCCTCGATCCAGAAGTCGTCCCCGATCGCCATCATCTTCTGGCGCATCTGGAACGTGGGTCCGTCCAATCCTCCGCGGCGCAACCGCATGGTCGTGTCCTCTCGTCGTTGAAAGGCCGCTGGCTGGTGAGCGGCGTCCTCGCACGGTTCCAAGGATTCGGCCCGAAGTCCTCACATTGCGGAGATGATTGCGAAGGGCCGCTGAGGGTCAGGACGCGGCGAGATGGGGCCCGCTTCCGACGAACGCGCGCGGACGCGGGTGGTGCACCCTGTCAGGGGAACTACGCTTGAAAGAGCGAGAGCCCTGAAATCATTGCGATTCCAAGGCTCTTCTCGGGTGGGCGATACTGGGTTCGAACCAGTATTTCAGACGTCCATTTCCGTCTACGTCCAGCGCGTTATATACTGCAATTCCAGCGAATAGTGACCGCTCCCCGAGCGGCCAGTAGTAGCCACTATTGGACACGAAACACCAATCATTGGACACGTATTGGACACGAAAGCGCGGGCGTCGCGCCGGGAGAAGCGATCATTCGGGCAGATTCAAAAGCTGCCGAGTGGACGCTACCGAGCACGATACGCCGATCCTGACGGGCGCCTCAGCACGAGCGGTGGTCCGCTTCGCCACAGCGCACCGCGAACCTTTCAGACGCGCGGCGATGCCGAGGCCTGGCTTGTCGATGAGAGCCGGTCGATATCTGCTGGAACATGGTCGTCTCCGAAGGCCAGAAGAGATGCGCATGCCGAGGCGCAGGTGACGCTAGGCGACTACGCGCCACGCTGGTTGGCCGACCGCAAGGTCAAGGGCCGGCCCCTCGCGGACCGCACCCGTGATCACTATCAGGATCTTCTCGATCGGGTGATCCTCCCGACCTTCGCCAACCAAGCCCTGCGAGATATCACTCCCGAGATGGTGGCCGACTGGTACGACACCGCGGTTCCAGATCGACCGACCTATCAAGCGCACGCGTACTCGCTGCTACGCGCGATCATGCGTACCGCGGCTGATCCGACCAAGAACAGCGGAAGGCCGCTGATCCCGTTCAATCCCTGCGGGATCTCAGGCGGCGGATCCGCTGGCGCGAAGCGGCGAATCCGCCCGGCGACGGCCGAGGAGATCGCGATCATCATCTCGAACATGCCAGAGAAGCATCAGCTCATGGTGATGCTCGCCGACGGTTGCGCACTCCGCTTCGGTGAGCTTGCCGAGTTGCGTCGTTCAGACGTCGACGTGAAGAACGCCGTGATCCATGTGCGGCGCGGCGTCGTACGTTCACGCTCCGCTGGCGTCATCGCCAAGGAACCGAAGAGCGACGCCGGAATCCGAGACGTCCCCATTCCACCGGACATACTCGACGTCGTCACAGAACACAGGAAGACCCACGCCGCACCCGGAATCCAAGGACTCATGTTCCCTGGAGCCAATGGTGGCCACCTCTCCCCCAGCGCGTTCTACGGCAAGGTCTCGAAGCCGCGGCGCGGGAAGCCGGACTCCAAGGGATGGGGCTGGTACGAAGCCCGCCGCGCGGCGGGCCGTCCGGACCTTCGGTTCCACGACCTTCGTCACGGCGCACTCACCGACGCCGCACGCCACGGTGCAACACTCGCGGAGTTGATGGCTCTCGGTGGCCACTCCACGAGCCAGGCCGCGATGCGATACCAGCAAGCCGCATCAGATCGACTCGCCGAACTCGCACGGCGACGAGCCGAGTCTCGCGGCTGGACGGATGGCGCTTGATCGCCAACGTTCGGCAATCGGGCAGGGTGGTAGACGATGCCACCCGGGGTGTCGCTTCATGTTCTCGAGCCCCAACTCTTCGGCGGTGTGTGGCTACCGAATCTCGTTCGAGAGGTCGCTCCAGCGATCGAGGATGTTTTCTGATCGGGATGAAGATGCCGTTTTCGAGACGCGTGTGGCCCCTGGGTGCACGGTTGCCCTGTGATCCGCCGCTGGAGAATCGAAAGACCTCCGAATAGAGACGTTCTCGTCGGTGCCCGAGGAGACTTGAACAGGAGTGGACACTCGCTGGCCTGTGGAATTCCGATCCCCCTGCACTTGCAGTAGTCGTCTTCTCCGGTTCCGTCCCGTTGCACCCGAAGTGTCCCCTCAGGGGTGCACCAAGCTTCAGTTCTACAGCGTGTCCGGCGCACCTGAGGTCCTACTCGAGTCGCTGCCGGAATGACCAACGCCCTCCTTCGCCTGAACCTCACCAGCCTTGGCTGACCGCACCCGCGAGGTCCTACCACGTTCGCAGAAGCCGGATATCAGACGACGGCGACTTTTGGCGTGCGAGCCGACGCCCGCGGACGAATCAACCGGCACGAGGGTCGTCGCCTTGGGCCCAGGCGCGGTAAAGCAGTCACCGGGGCGGGAAAACTCGAAGCCATCTCGTCTGCCCCCGACAGTCAGCGGCGAGCGCGCTTGCTGAAGCGAGTCGGGCCGTTGTACGCCGGCGCGGGCTAGGGATCGATACTCTTCCAGCGTGACTCTTCGCGACCGGTCCGGCTCCGGAACGAATGCGGCGACGTCAGCGGAACGGATCACCTGGAGTGTCGCCGACGACCTCCTCGAGATGTTTGTCTCCCGCCTTAACAGTGACGAGGAGATTGACCTCAGCCAGAGAAGCTTCTCCGCGATGAAGGTTGAGGTTGGTTCCGCCGTCGCGCTTGACGATGGCCCCGGCGCCCCCACCTTGAAGATCAAGCTCCCTGATACAGCCACTCGAGTGTCATTCAACGTGGGGAAGGGAGCCTCGGGACAGTTCGCACTGGAATCGCTGCGCGGGTCACTCTTTGTGGGCGTTACTGGTAAGGATCAACGTCGTTCGCGACTGAGGCTCGTGGACAACTCGTGTGGATCGCTGCGCGTCAAGAATTGCAGCGTGACTTTGGTACGCCCAGACCGCCAACTCGCTAAGACGGCGGAACTTAAGCTTGTTGATCTCCACCAGTCGAGTCTCCGCGTAGTAGGACGACGGCCGGTAGGTGTGGTCATCACCGCGCGCAAGTGCACAGTAGATTTCGAAAAGGCGGATGTTGGAAAGCTGCAATCTCGTCCCGGCAGTGAGATCGTTCTAATCACTCGAGACTGCCGTGTCGGCTCCCTCGACTCAGGCGCGACGCCACACTCACCGAGCTTTGTTCTTCTACCCTCGAGCCGCGCTCGCGTAGGACGAACTACTGAGAGCGACATTGCGCTCGCCAAGGACGCAGAATTGGAAATCCTCGATCGAATCACCCACTCGATCCTCAGGGGAGACGGGGCTCTAACGGTTCACGGCGTTTGCAGTGACGTCACATTCGCTGGGCCCATCTCATTGGGGCTCAAACCGAACGCGCTGGCTATGGATGTGAAAGGCGAGTTGACGTTGTCGGCCGCTGCGGGCGCAAGCCTTTCCGGGGTCATAGTTCCCGCCGACCCGAGCGAACGCCTGCGAATCCGTGACATCCAAGCTGACAACACACAACTCAAAGGTCTCGCGATCGCCAACTTCGAAGTAGATGTCAGCCTTTCGGGCATTCAAGTTCTCAACACCCTGGAGCAGAATGCGGACTTTGCCTCACCATCCATCCCGCGCAACCTCCCCGGCATGGTGCTCCGAGATCGGTTCAGATGGCGTTCTAACAGCAGCGAGATCCACGATGACCGGATCAGGGAACAGTACGTTCGGGCGCTGCACCGGCTCGCTGAGACGCGTGGAGGCGCCGCTTCCGTCTCTACGAAGCTCGCGAGCGCGAAGTATCAAATGCGCCGGCTGGTCACCCGGAGCGCCATTGAGAGAACTGTCCTCTCCGCATATCGACTGATTGGCTACGGCGAGCGAGCCATCCCTGCGTTCTTGTCCGCAGCAATAGTCGTCACCGTCGCTACTGTGATCTCCCTCCGCGAGCATGAAGTTGACGTCGTGCACGGTTGGAGCACGTGGGGACGGACCTTCGTTGACTGGGCCGTTACACCCCTTCACGTTCTCAAATTGACGGTACCGTCGGCTCACGCGACTTTCTCCGAGCCTTGGGACACTCTGATGCGCCTGCTGATTGCCATACCAATCGCTACTGGCGCTCTAGCGCTCCGCAAGTACGTCAAGTGACAAGGCTTTCCAGTGCCTCAGAACCGAACGAGTCCGGTTGGACGATCGCCCACGGCTGAGGCACGAGCACCAAACCCGTGGTCGAAACGCCGGTGCGCCCGAGGGGTGCACATTTGCCTCATGTTCGACTCGGGCACGAGCGACCCCCCCCCGTTTGAAGGGATGTTCGTGCGTGTCCGAGGGCGACTTGAACCAGAGGGCTCTTCCTGGAACTGCCCGGGAAATCCTCATCCTGTCTACAATTCCAAGAGGAACAGGACCCGTTCGATACCGCTCAGATCACCCTGCCGCTACTAGTGCTTTTTGTCCTTCGTGGGTGACTCGTTTCCGGGCTTCACAGTGTCCGCGTCGCGTATGCGACCGTTCGTCCCATGAATGTAGACCTGTCCTCCGCCAGCGGCACGAACCTGCGACTTGGCCTCAGCCTCAGCCTCACGTTGAGTGCGAGTCTCCGCAGTCGTCTTACCGTCTCCAGTCACCCGGTAACCGTCCTTCCGGTTACCCGAAACGTCCCGACGATTCTGATTTCCGGCCATCACATGCTCCTCCGCGATCCGTCTGCTCGTCCCATCATGACCTTTTCAACCGCATCCGGGCGTGACATTTCGAGAGAAGCAAGCCCCGGTCGGCGCTAGAACACTACTCGCTATCACTCCGTCTCGTGCTTTCGCTCCGTACCTACGTTTCCGGACCTGCGGCGCCGAGACGGGTCACGACAGATCGCCGGTGCCAAGCCTCCGCAAGGCGAGGCGGCTACCCAGCGGCCGACTCCCACCACATCGGCATCCCCCGAGCCCATGCCCAAACCCACGGCAACCTGCTCATCCAGGACTTCCCCGTCAGAGTCGTCACCACCGCAGACCCCTCCGCGAACTCACCATCGAAACCAACCGCGACTACCAACCTCGCGAGAAGAAGCACCCCTGAACCCGCGCTTCCGCAGGTTCAGGGGCTACCTAGGCGCTCAGACATCTCAGGACGGAGAACGGACGGTTCCCAGTTACAGGTCGTCCCGATCGGCGCCAGCTTCTCGCCCGTCCTCAACGGCGTAGCGGATCGAGAGTGCGGCCACTTTCACGGCGGTCCCGCGGTCGGGTTCGTCCAGCGAGTCGACCGTGACGATCTTCTCTCCAGACTGCATGCTCGCGTGATGGAACGTAGTCTCCAAAGCACTCCCATAAACGCGCACGGTCATCGTCGCGTCGGGGCCGACATCGACGACGAGGCATTCGTCGCTCAGATCCGGGCCAAGGTCCGCAATTGCATTCGCGAGGGCCAATAGCGAGGAATCCACAGGCAACAGCCTATGGCCTTAAGCAGCCCGAAGTAGATGTCTTTCGAGGGGACCGTTGTATCGACAGCAGGCGCCACCACAGTGTCGAGCTGCGCCCGAGAATCGACGACCCTTGTCTTTCCTTACCGGGTCAGGTCGAACACTGGCAGCTACTCCATCATCACCCCCGGGCTTGCGCGATCGACCAACGTTCAAGAGAGGTGCTACCAGTTGTGGTAGCGATCGCCGAGAAATGCTCGGATCGACGTCGGGCTCCGTGCGGCGGCGTGCCAGTAGTGCTCACCAAGGGGTCGCACGGAAGCATCGCGGGATGTCGCGTAAGCATGGATTCGTGTCCAATCGACTCGCGTCCGACGGTAGGTGAGCATGACTCCGTCCGTGGCCAAAATGTCCGCGGGCCCCAGCGCGGGCGGACGATGGTAGAGCGCCTGCTCAAACGCTGCGACGTACCATTCACCGAGAGTCTTGGCAGGCTTGTTCCGATCGGGAAGACGAGGTCGGAACTTGCCGAACCACCCTTGGTTGGCTCGAAATAGCAGCTCGACGTCTTCGCGCGCCATCAGCGGCACCCGCCCTCCCGTCGTCGGAAAGAGCCCTGCCTTCACGTTCGTTCGTATTCGAGCGATCGCGGCGAGCGCTAAGGACCCAGAGATCGAACCAGTGGTCCCTGACTGCTCGCGAATTGACCGTTCGGGAATTGTCACTTCCGCAACATAGCGAGAAGTGCCGCCCCTCGTGCTGTTCTGGCTCCTTGAGTCCAAAGGCTTAGATCGGTGACAACCGTCGCTCCTCACTCCGCCGGCCGCTGACCCCCGCTGAGCAAGGGGAGTTACTCGACATCGTGCTGGCCAGTGTCTTGAGCCTTGGCGGCGGGGAGTTCCCCGGAGCACCTACTCGATACTGGTGGTGCCTCGGAGGCGTTCCCCCGAGTTGGGGGTGCTGCATGATCAGGTGGCCGTAGCCACTCGGACCATCCGGTTCCTGGCAAGCTGGAGAAGGCCCGCGAGCCCGCTTGAGGTGAGTTTCATGCCGTTCCAGAAGCACAGGAGCACCAGAAGGTTCACCGACTCGGATTCGCCGCTTCGGACGTTGGCGGCGCAGAGCCACGCCGCGCCGAAGTAGCCGGAACCTGCCAGCAAGGTCACGGGCGGCAGCCAAGTCGGTCCGCTCCTGCGACGGGTTGCTGCGGCGAGACGGTTCGTGGGCATGGTGCTCTGAAGCCATCGGTGTACGGCGAATGCGAGTCGCCAGTAGAGGTAAATCATGGGTTTCTCCCTTGGGTCTGTTCACCCATACGGGGCCGCCGGTTCGAAGTCACGAAGCCGGCATGGCGCTGTGGACAATTCGGGGCGAACCGGTACCTGTGGCTAATCAGCGATGCTGTGCAAGCTGACCTGGCGCGGCTCCCCGCCGCGGTCGCGGTCGGCAACGGCGGAGATCTTTGCGGCCCTGCCGATGGCGCGGGCGGCGCAAGCCGCGTCGAGTCGTTGGCTGTCCGTGCTCGGGTGCCCGAGGACGGCGGTACCGGTGATCTGGTAGCGGTCGCGGTAGGCGGCGACCGTGGCTGCTTCGGTGAGCCAACGGCTCAGGCGCTCAGGTCGTGTCGGCGGTCGGCCGAGCTTGCGAAGCCATGGTTCGTGCTGTGCAAGAGCGCGTTGCGCGAGCGCCGTGGCGCGAGACTCGATGAGTTGTCGCCGCTGCTGCAGCGCGGTCGCCATCTCCTCGGGCAGGGCGCCCGCAGCGGGAGGGACGATCCCGGCGATCAGGTCCGGTTCCCGACGGTTTCGTCTCGATGAGCTTCGCGTGGCGTGGCGGAGTCGGCTGACCAAGACGGCACCGATGTCATCGGCGTCGGCGAGCGACCGGCGATTCACGACTCTTGAGAGCAGCGATTCCGGGTGGAGCTGGTGTGCTTCGGCGCGGCGGAGTTCGGCGGTTAAGGGTCCGAAGGAGTCCGATTCGATGACTGCCTCGGCCTGGTTGGATGTCAGGCCGCTGTGATTGATCAGGGCGACCCATCGGCCGTGTTGGGCGACGGCGGCGATGGTCTCGTACTCGGCTGCGAGTTGCGCGATCGAACCCCAGTGGTCTTGCTCGGCTTCGATCATTTGGTGCGCTGAGAGTTCGGCGCCGCAGTGTTGGAGGACGCCGTGGAGCACGCTGCGGGCGGTGATGTCGTCGATGTCGGGGGCGGCGTGGGTGTCGTCGAGTTGATCGAGTGCGACGTATGCGGTGTTCGCGTCCCGGCCACGGGTCATCGCGACGTAGAGGTTCTCGCGAGTGGTCGAAGAGTTCACCACGACGTGGGCGGTGTCGACGGTGATGCCTTGAGCACGGTGGGCGGTGACGGCATAGCCGAGTTCGACGTGCTCGGCCACATACGCCGCTGGCAGCAAGACGGGATCGCCGCTCTCGCCACCGATTCGCGCGACCTCGGCTGAGCCGTCCGCGCCGACGGCGGTGACCTGCCACCGGTCGCCGTTGCGCACCCACCCACCGCGGGCTGTTGGGATTCGTCGGTCGTTGCGGCGAGTGATGACCAAGTCTCCGACGGAGGCATGGGTGCCGGTGGTCAGGCGGACCTCAGCGCCTGCCGCGGTCGCGCCGGTGAGAATTCGTTCGGCTCTCGCCCGCGCGTTGAGTTCGATGACAGCGTGGCTGGCGTCGGTGATGAGGACACTCGCCTTGCCGGCCCTGACATCGTTCTCCCACGCCGCATAGGCGACATCGAGCATGTCTGCGGTGGTGCCTTCACGGATTCGCTCATGCCGAAAGTAGGTGCTGATGACCTCAGCGGCGCCGGCCCTGAGCTTGAGGCTGGCAGCCTTCTCCCAGTCGTGGGTGAATCGGTGCACTTCGGTGAGTTCCGGGGTGTCGTCGCGTGCGTCGGCGAGGAGTCCGAAGGCGCCGCCTGCGTCGACGGACTGCAGTTGAGCCCAGTCGCCGACGAGCAGTACCTTCGCGTCTGCGGTTTCGGCGAGGCCGGTGATCCGGTCGAGGGTCAGCGTGCCGGCGAGCGTGGCCTCGTCGATGATCACCAGCTGGCCGGGCTCGAAGGTGGCGCGGCCGCAGTCGTGTTCGTGGAGCCACTTCGCCGTGTTCTCACAAGTGATCCCGAGATCGTCGCCCAGCACCTGTGCGGCGGCAGCGCTGGGAGCCAGCCCGACCACACTCCCGGCCCCGTGGTCCCATTGCCAGGTCAGCAGCAGGGCGTGCATTGCGGTCGTCTTGCCTGCCCCAGCCGGACCGATCAGCACATCCACCCGCCGTCCCGACCCGACCACCCGGAACAGGGCCGCGACCTGCTCCTGACTCACCGAGGCCCCGACGAGCTTGCGACGCGAGACCCGCGCCAGGGCGGCAGAGCTGGCGGTGGGTCCGGTCGAATCGGACGCCCTCGCCAAGAGCCGTTCTTCGGCAGCAAGCAGGTCCTCTGAGGTGAACACCACGCCGTGCTGGGGACGGAACCGGGAACTGCCATCGGGGCGCCGGAACACGGCCGGGCTGGTCGCGAGCTCCGGCGGCGTCACCGCGAGCGAGGCCTGCGCGGCCGCACCGACGATCGCGCCAACCACGACCTCACGGTCCTGGGCGGAAGCGAACCGCCAGCCCATCGTCTGACGTGAGGCCTCGGCCCACAGGTTCCAATGCCGCCACGTCGAACGCTTCTCACTGACAGCGGCGACCACTGACTCTCCGACTCGTCCGACGAGGTCGAGGGAGACGTCGTCCGCACGCAGCATCCGCGTCGGCCCTCGAGCCGAGGTGAGGCGTCGAACCCAGCCAGACGGTTCCGCACCGAGAATCCGGCCAGCGCGCTCGCGCCACCGGGTGGTGAGGTCTGCGAGTGACTCGATGTGCTTCGCCGGCCGGGTCGCGAGGGTCGCCTGGGCCCGCAGCCGGATCACCGTGGTGCGTGACGGGGGCCGCCCATGCCGGGCGATGTAGTCGTCGACGAGTCGGTCCTTCTCGTCCTCGATCATCCGGGCGCGGCCGGAGAACTCGCGCACCATCGCCTCGGGAACGCCCGCGAGTTCCCACGACGGGTTGCGGTCACGGCCCCGCGGCCGGGTCTCCCAACTGATTCCGAGCATGCGGGTGATCCGGTCGGCCAGGACCGCGTTGTAGTGCTCCGAGATCGCCACCACCGACCGATGGAGGGCGCGGCTGTCCAGGCTGCGCCAGCGGCCGTCGCCGGCGGTCTGGACCTTGTTCGACACCACCAGATGGGTGTGCAGTTGCGGGTCCCCGACCCGGGAGTCCCAATGGTCGAAGGCGACCGCGATCAACCCGACGATGTCCATCTGCGCCACGGCCCCGTCGCCGCCGTTGGATCCCGCTCGAGTCGCAGCGACCTCCCGCTCCACCAGCTCGAGGGTCTCGCGCACGGATTCGTGATGGGCCTCCACGATCAACGCCTGCGTCCCCGCGTCCGCGACGCCCCACAACACCGACAGCGACTTCGGGACGCTGAACGTCAAGTCAAAGCCTGCGACCGCCCGCCGCTGCCCGGCCGCCTGCTCCTCGGTGGTGATCTCCGCGATCGCTTCGACGCGCTGCGCCTCGGTCAGGCTGGCCTGGAGCGCGGTGACTCGGTCGTCAATCCGATTCGCGACAGACGCGAACTGCCGGTAGGGACGGCCGAGCTGCGCGCCGGTCACCGGGTCGCGACCTGCGCCCAGCAGCAGCGCCACCTGCTGCTCCGTCACCACATCACCGCTCTTGAGGGTCCCGTCCCCCATCCCGTGCAGTCCGGATCCCAGCCAACGTCCTGGTGGTGTGCCGGCCTCGGTGTAGTAGCGAGTCATAGGGGTCGACAACACCCGGTCGCCGTCACCGACGACCACGCTCCTGAGCAGGTACTTGTAGCCGTCCCCAGCCGACATGACCCGCATCGACACCGTCACCTCGCGCCCACCTCCACGCCCCGAAGGTGTCCAGAAGGTGTATTTGGGGCCGAGTTATCCACAGGGCAGGCCCACTGAGCCCGCCTCGATTGCCAGACGTGTGACCCTCCAAACACCCCTCCCGGCATCTGGGGAGCGGGGGGGTGTTTACGGCAACGGCCGCACACCTAGGACGTAGGACATCGATTCGAAAGGGGTGGGTGAACGGTGAATGACAGTTGCGCATCGTCGTCAGGCGGTGTCTCAATAGGAAGTGACGGTGCTCACGCTGGTCGCCAGCGAGCGCGTCGTCTGCGTCCTTCACGAACAGCCCGTGGAGGAAGGCAGGTATCGGGGGCCATGACGATCACACGAGGAGCACGCACACTCGCGACCGCAGCACTACTGCTCGTCGCGCTCGCAGCATGCTCCGACGATGACACCGAGCCGAAGGCAAGTGCCTCGACCTCGGCACCCACGACCGCAACGACGGCCACCACACCGCCGACAGAGTCTCAGCTCGCGACGACGAACGCCGAGGCGAAGATCCGCGAGTACTACGCCACGCTGAGTCACATCCGTCAGGACTCGAGCGTTCCGATCGGTCAGCTCAAGACCATCGCAATCAGCACCGAGTTGACGTCACTTCAGCACCTGGTTCGCAAGGAACGACGCGAAGGCAGACGGCAGATCGGCGATACCAAGATCGCCGACCTGACGATAGAATCGGTGAATCTCGACAACAGCGATCCGCAGGCCGGCAAGGCTCCGACGGTCGTGGTCTCCGTCTGCTGGGACGTAAGCGGAGTCGATGTGGTCGACAAGGGCGGCAAGTCCGTCGTCGTGGCGGACCGCCCGGACACGGGCTGGACACGGCACTTCGTCGCGAACTACGACTGGTCGAAGGACCCCGACGGTGCGTGGCGCGTCGCCGGTGGCGAAGACCTCGAGAAGACGCCATGCTCGCCCGCGGCCTGAGCCGGCTAACCCTCATCTCGTTCCCGATCGCTGCCCTGTTCGCTGCCGCAGTACCGGCAACAGCTGGCACGACATGCTCGCGCGTTGATCCATCGACAGGCGAATGTCTCATCTGGGTCGATGTCCCTGAGAACGATCCCGGTCAGCCGAAGGACGATGCTCCGAAAGACACGGGTTCCGGGACAAGCTGCTATTGGGACGGGACAAAGAACGGGATCCCGAAGCCGCCGCCAGGGCCCGTTCCGTGCAGCACCGACTTCGGCTATTGGTCGAACGCGTGGAACTGCTACGTCCGTCTGGCAGACCCACAACCGGGCCCAGACGATCCGGCGTGGCAGGGGCATGAGCCCGGCGACGGGAACGTTTACGAGTGTTGGCAGCCTCAGACGGATCTGCAGATCCAGTTGTGGGCGGCGACGCCTCCGCCGAACTCGGGCGCGGGTCCGACGCCGCGTGAGGTCGCGCAGATCGCGGTGGACCGGATGCGTCTGCGGGCGGTTGACATCGGGATCGTGCCTGAGCCGGGTCCGGATCGGATCGGTCTGGTGGGAATGCCGGTGTGGATGTGGGTCGCCGATGCGGGCGAACAGACGTGGGGTCCGGTGACCGCTTCGGCGTCGGCGGGTGGGATCACGATCACCGCGACCGCGCGGGTGGAGAGCGTCCGTTGGGACATGGGTGATGGCACGAAGGTGACGTGCCGGAACAAGGGCACCCCCTACAAGCCCGCCTACGGCCGGCGCCCGTCGCCCAACTGTGGGCATGTCTACAAAAGCGAGAGCGCCGGACAGCCCGGCGACAAGTACACGGTCACCGCGACGTCGTCGTGGGTCGTGTCCTGGCAGGGGGCCGGGCAGAGCGGGACGATCCGCCTGAACGGTCTGCAGCGGTCGGTCCAGGTGGCCGTCGGCGAATTGCAGGTGCTCGTGCAGTAGCGAGCCTCAGGGTGAAGGCAGAAACGATGAGTACCACCGTCAACAGCACGACCGAGGCCAGTCCCCCGCGCCCGCTGGCGCCGCCACCGAAGCTGCGACGGCGGCCCGCGTTGACCGCCGCTGCGGCCGCACTGGTGGTCGCTGGCGCTATCGGTGCCGGGTGGGCGTGGTCGGCGTCCACGGACACAACCGCGGTCCTGGTCGCCACGTCCGACATCGGTCGCGGGACGGTGATCGAGGCCGACCACCTGAAGCGGGTGCAGGTCGGCACCGACCCCGCGATGGATCCGGTCCCGGCATCGGCCATGGACTCGATCGTGGGTCAGCGGGCGGCGCTCGACATCGCTACCGGGGGGATCGTGACCCGATCGGCAACCACGGCAGTCCAGGTGCCGGCGTCGGGGACGTCAGTGGTCGGGGTGGCGGTCACGGCAGCGCAAGCGCCGTCGGAACCGCTGCTGGTCGGCGACCAGGTCCGTGTTGTTGTCACCCCTGCCGCGGGTGACGCCGCCCCGACCGGGACGCCGCCAGTCAGCAACGCCGAGGTCGTCGCCACCCACTACTCCGACGGCACCGGGCAACTGGTGGTCGACGTGCAAGTTCCCGCTGGCGAGGCCGCGATGCTGGCGGCGCGTGCGGCGACGGGGAACGTGGCCATTGTGCTCGATTCACGGGAGCGGTGAGATGGCTGTCATCGCGCTCGCGTCCGCGTCAGGATCCCCGGGCGTCTCGACCACAGCGCTCGGTCTGGCGTTGGTCTGGCCGCGTCCAGTGCTGTTGGTGGAAGCGGATCCGACCGGCGGGTCCGGGCTGCTTGCCGGCTACTTCCGCGGCACCCGCGAGTACACGGCCGGGCTGATCGAGCTCGCCCTCACTGCCGGCGACCTGGCCGGTGCGGTGGCCGAGGTCGCCGTCCCGATCGACGACACGCAGGTGGCGTTCATCGCCGGCGCCCGCTCCCACACGCAAGCCCCGGCGTTGCGGGATGTGTGGGAACCGTTGATGTCGGTCTGGGCGGGGTTGGAGTCGATGGGTCAGGACGTGATCGTCGACGTCGGACGGCTCGGGTTGGCCGGGTCGGCCACGCCGGTCCTCGACGGCTCCGACCTGACCTTACTGGTGACCGGGTCGAGCCTGCCGTCGTTGTCGGCACTCCGATCATGGGCCGACGCCATCGAACGCAATCTGGTGACGTGGCGGGATCCACGGCTCCTGCTGATTGGTGAGGGAGAGCCGTATCGAGCCCGTGAGGTCACCGCAGCGGTCAAGCTCCCGGTCTTGGCGTCGTTGGCCGACGACGCCGAATCTGCGGCGGTCCTGTCCCGAGGCGCCGCCCCGTCGCCTCGGTTCGAGACGGGCCCGTTGACGCGGAGTCTGCATGCGGCGGTCGCCGCGATCCGTGGCGCGCTCCGGACGCAGCGCCTCGAGCTGGCTGAAGGAGCAGGGCGATGACGAGCGACCCCGACGAATACGCGAACGAACTGTCCGGGCTACCGCTGTTCGCCCAACCGCTCCCCCAGACTGATGAAGTCCCGCTCCGACATCTGCACCGGGTGCCGCCTCTGGACGACAGAACCGCCACCGACCACGCGCGCGTGCCGGTGGATTGGGCGCTGGTCGCGGCGTTGCGGGCGCAGGCGTCGAACCAACTGAGTGAGGCGGTCGCCGCCGACCGGGCACGCATGACCCCGGCGGGCCAGCAGGAGCTGGGGCGGGCAATCGTGCTGGATCTGATCGAGTCGACGATGGCCGACCGCGTCAACGCCGGCGCTGCCGCCTACACACCGGCTGAGCAGGGCGCGACAGCGCGGGCGGTGTTCGACTCGCTGTTTCGGCTCGGCCGGCTTCAGCCCTTGGTCGATGACGACCGGGTGGAGAACATCATCATCACCGGCCACGACCAGGTCCTGCTCGAACTCATCGACGGGACGCTCGTGGACGGGCCGGCGGTGGCGGAGTCGGATGAGGAGCTAATCGCCTTCCTCGTTTTCCTGGGCTCGCGCAGCGAGGTCAACGCCCGCTCGTTCTCCGAGGCCGACCCGGTCCTGCACCTGAGGTTGGATGGCGGCTCGCGGTTGGCAGCCACCTGTTGGGTGACGCCGCGGCCGTCGGTGGTCATCCGGCGGCACCGGCTCATGCAGGTCACCCTGGAGGACCTGGTCGACCGCGACCTGATGACACCGCTGGTGGCGTCGTTCCTTCGCGCCGCGATTCGGGCCCGCAAGTCCATCGTCGTCTCGGGATGCCAGGGCGCCGGCAAGACCACCCTGCTGCGGGCGTTGTGTGCCGAGTTCGATCCATTCGAGGCGATCGGCACATTCGAGAGCGAGTACGAGCTGCACCTGCACGAACTGCCCGAGCAGCACCGGATCGTGCACGCGTGGGAAGCCCGCCCCGGCACCGGCGAACGCGGCCCAGACGGGCTGCGGGCCGGCGAATACACGCTGTCGCAAGCGTTGGAGGACTCGTTCCGGTTCAACCTGTCACGGCAGATCGTCGGCGAGGTTCGTGGCAAGGAGGCCTGGACGATGATCAAGGCGATGGAGTCCAGCACCGGTTCGGTGTCCACCACCCACGCCTCCGATGCGATCGCCGCGATCCGCAAGCTCGTCACCTGCTCGATGGAATCCGGTCCGGAGGTCGGACATGCGGCAGTGACCAGCAAGCTCTCCGAGACGGTCGACTTGATCGTGCATCTGGACCTGCGCACCGAGACCGTCGACGGGAGACCTCGACGTCGTCGGCGGGTGGCCGAGATCGTCGCGGTCGAACCGGGCGAACACCAGACCGGCTACGCCACCACCCACGTCTTCAAACCCGGACCGGACCAGGTGGCGGTCCCGTCGGTGTTACCGGACCGGTTCCGTGAGCTCGCCGTCGACGGGTTCGACCTAGCCGGCTACCTGACCCAGCAGCAGGAGCGGCCATGATCGCCGTCGCGGCCCTGGCCGGGGCGCTGATCGTCGCCGGACTCCTCGGCATGGTCGCTGGCCTGCGCCCGACCGAGGTCGTGGAACGGCCGCCCCGTCAGCGGCGGACCCGCAGGTTGACGCCCCGCGCTCGACGACTACTCGGCGTCGGGGCAGGGGCGGGCGTGTTGGCGTTCGCGATCACCGGGTGGGTACTCGCGCTGGTGCTGGTACCCGTCGCTTTCGTCGGCCTGCCTGCCCTGTTGTCGTCGTCGGAGGCGTCGCGGCGGATCGTGCGGCTCGAGGCGATGGAGGAATGGACCCGCACCTTGGCCGGCGTGCTGACCGTCGGGGTGGGGCTCGAGCAGGCGTTGGTGACGTCGCTGCGCTCGGTCCCGGCGCCGATCGAGCTGGAGGTGACCCGGCTGGTGGCCCGGCTGCGGGCCCGGTGGAAGACCGAGGACGCGTTGCGGGCGTTCGCCGACGAGCTCGGCGACGCCACCGGCGACCTGGTCGCCGCGAACCTGATCCTCGCCGCTCGCCGCCGCGGCGCCGGCCTCGCGTCGGTGCTGGAGGGTCTGGCCGAGTCGGTCGCGGCGGACGTGCGGGCGCGGCGGCAGGTCGAAGCCGACCGCGCGAAACCCCGCGCCACCGCCCGCTGGGTCACCCTGATCAGCGTCACCGTGCTGGTGATCCTCGCCGTGTCAGGCACGTATGTGGATCCGTACCGGACGCCGGTCGGGCAGGTGATCTTGGTGGTGCTGCTCGCCGCCTACATCGCCGCGCTGGTGTGGATGAAACGGATGGCCACCGGCCGACCGACTCCCCGGTTCCTCACCACCGGGACCGGGGCGACGTCATGAGCACCGGCCTGCAGCTGATGGTCGTTTCGGGCGCCCTGGTCAGTCTCGGGCTGGTGCTGCTGGTGTTCCGGTTCCTGCCCGCCGAACCGGACCTGGCCGACGCGCTCGACCGGCTCTCTCCCCACCGTCGACCGGCGACCACGTCCACGACGGTGGCCCCCGGCTGGGGAAAGGAGCGGGTCGGGGTGTGGGCGATCAAACACCTCCCTTCCTCGTTGTGGGTACGGACCCCGGTGCGGGAACTGGCGTTGTTGCGAATCCCCGTCGCCACCTTCTACGGCGACAAGCTCGCCTTTGCCGGCCTAGGCCTCGTCATCCCGCCGCTGCTGACGGTGTTCTTCGGGCTGCTTGGGATCGGGCTGCCGGTCGCGATCCCCGCCGTCGCGTCGCTGGTGCTCGCGGGGGTAATGTTCTTCATCCCGAACTACAACGCCATCGACGACGCGGCCAAGGCCCGCGTGGAGTTCAGCCGGGCGCTCGGCGCCTATATCGACCTGGTCGCCCTCGAACGCCACAACGGAGCCGGCGCCCGCCAGGCCATGGAAGCTGCCGCCCAGGTCGGCGACTCGTGGGTGTTTCGCCGGCTCGCTGAGGAACTCTCCCGGTCCCGGTGGTCGGGGCAGCCGCCGTGGGATGCCCTGCACGCGCTGGCCGACGAACTCGGCCTACCCGAACTGGATGACTTCGCCGACATCATGCGCCTGTCCGGCGAGGAGGGCACCAGCGTCTATGCGAGCCTGCGCGCCCGGTCCGCCGCGATGCGCACCGCGATGCTCGGCGACGAGATCGCCGAGGCCAACGCCATCGGCGAACGCATGACCATTCCCGGCAGCCTGCTCGGCGTCATCTTCATGGCCCTGCTCGTCGCCCCGTCCCTGATCCGAATGTTCACCCACACCTAGAAGAAGGACCCACCAGGAAGGAAACACTCATGAATCCACTCCCCCAACTGCTGGTCTGGCTCCAGCTCGCCGTGCAACCCCCGCCGCGCGCCCAACGCGGGTCGGTGACCACCGAACACGTCCTGTGGGCGGTCGCGGTCATCGCGATCGTCGGGATCGCCGTCGCCGCCATCCGGGCCTATGTCACCAGCCAAGCCGGCAACATCAACTGAGCAGCCGCCGCCCGAGCGCGGGTCGGTGTCGATCGAGATGATCGTGCTGCTGCCCGCCCTGTTCGCCGTGCTGTTCCTGGGGATGCAGGCCGCCCTGCTCCACCACGCGCGCGCCGTGGCGATCGCCGCTGCCCACGAAGGCGCCCGCGCCGCCGCAGCACAGGACGCCGGCGAGACCGACGGGATCCGCGCCGCCACCGGGTTCATCGCCGACGCCGGCGGGACCGACGTCCTCACCACCTCGGCTGCCACCGCCAACCGGTCTGCCACCACCGTCACGGTCGTCGTCCGCGGACGCAGCATGAGCGTGATCCCCGGCTGGTCACCCCACGTCACCCAGTCCGCATCGATGCCGGTCGAGCGACTCACCACCGCGGGTGACCCATGAGCCGGCGGGAGGACGGGTCCGCCACCGTCGAGGCCGTCATCGGTATCCCGGCGTTCCTGCTGTTCGTCGGACTGATCATCTTCGGCGGCCGCACCGCCACCACCCACGGCGCCGTCGAAGCCGCCGCGAACGACGCCGCCCGCTCCGCCTCCCTTGCCCGCACCCACACCACCGCCCGCGCCGACGCCGTGACGGCGGCCCGAGCGAGCCTGGCGAACCAACAGATCCGGTGCATCACCGTGCGCGTCGACGTCGACAGCAGCGACTTCGGTCGCCCCGTCGGCACCGATGGATCCGTGCACGTCACCGTGACCTGTCGGCTCGACCTGTCCGACCTCGCCGTCCCGGGCGTCCCCGGCACCACCACCATCCGCGCGGTCGTCACCAGCCCCATCGACACCTGGACCGAACGCTCATGAACCGGCGCACGGAGCGTGGGTCGGTCAGCCTGTGGCTCGTGCTGGCGAGTTTCGCCATGACCCTGCTCGTCGGCCTCGCCGTCGACCTCGGCGGTCAAGTCCACGCCCAACAACGCGCCCACGACCTCGCCGCCCAGGCCGCGCGCACCGCTGGCCAGGAAGTCCGGGCCGCCTCCGCTGTCGCCGGCCGCCAACCCGCCGTCGACACCGCCGCCGCCCGAGTCGCGGCCCGGCACTACCTGACCTCGGCCGGGGTCACTGGGACCGTCGACATCCGCGGCGGGGACACCATCACCGTCGCCGTCACCGACACCTACCGGCCCAAGTTCCTCGGCCTCATCGGGATTACCCGGCTCGACGTCACCGGCCACGCCTCAGCACGCCTCGTCCGCAGCCTCGGAGGGAACGAACCATGACACGACAACGACTCCGCGGACTCGCCGCAACCGTCGCGATCATCGGCGTCGTCGCCGGGATCCCCGCCTTCCTCGTCGCCATCGGCTCCGCGCCGTGGGACCTGGACTACGCCAGCATCGGCGACCTGCTGTGGGTGAGTGACGACGGCACGTTCCTGATGCTCGTGCTGACCATCGCGTGCTGGCTCGCGTGGGCGTTCGTCACCGTGGCCCTGTGCGCCGAGATCATCGCCGCCCTTCGCGGCATCCAGGTGCCCACCCTCCGTGGCCTGTCCGCGCCCCAACATGCCGCCCGACAGCTTGTCGCCATCGCCGCGCTCGCGTTCGTCGCCGCGCCCGGCGCCGTCGCCACCCTGCCGGGCCCACCCGTGCACGCCGCCGCCCTCGCGGTCGACCAGACCCCGACCCCTCGACAGGGGCCCGTGCCGGTCACCGAAGCCGAAGCAGCCCACCCGGACACGACGACGCCCGACCAGCCCGCGGCCGTCGATTACGTCGTTAAACGCGGCGACACTCTCTGGCGCATCGCCGAACGCGAACTCGGCGACCCTCACCGCTACCCCGAGATCGTCGCCCTCAACCACGACACTCTCGGCGACCCCGACTTCCTCACTCCGGGGATCGTCCTGCGGATCCCCGACCACCCCGCACCCGCCACCGAGACCGACGAACTCCAGTCCTATCTCGTCGTCGATCACGACACGCTCTGGGACATCGCCGACCGTGAGCTCGGCAACCCCGAGCGGTGGCCGGAGATCTATGAAGCCTCCCGTCACACCCCGCAACCCGACGGAAAACATCTCACCGATCCGGATCTGATTCTGCCGGGATGGACCTTGACGATCCCGGCCCGTCGCGACCAGGCTTCTCCTGCCGCCGGCCCGACTCCCCCGCGTGGAATCGCTCCGGATGCGGGGGCGCCGGTGCGGGCACCACGATCGGTCGAGCACGCTGGCGGACAGCGCCCCGACGCCACGCGAACCCACGCCGATACGACCACGCAGGCCGACGCCGCGGGCACCTCCGGCTGGCTTCTGCCGGGACTCACCGCAGGCGGCGCCGTGCTCGGAGGCTGCCTCTTCCTGACCCTGCGCGGGTACCGGCGGACTCAGGCTCGCTACCGCAAGCCCGGCCAGATACTCGCCCCCACCCCACCGGAACTGCGACACGTCGAGAAGACCGTCCACACCGACAGCACCGACACCGCCCACGATCTGGAGTTCGTCGAAAGGGCGCTGCGTGATCTCGCCGTCACCCTCGAACTCGACGGCACCGATCGCCCCGAGCTGGCCCACGCCACCCTCAGCCCCGACTCGCTCACCCTGCACCTCGCCAAGCCCGCAACTCTCCCGCAGCCGTGGACCGGCGCCGGCACCACGTGGGAACTCCCGCTGGGTACTGAGATCCCGGACCAAAACGGGATCTCGCCGTATCCCTTGCTGGTAAGCGTCGGCCGCGACGTGGCGGGGCGGATGGAGCTGATCAACCTTGAGCAGTTCGGCACCGTTGACCTGACCGGCGATCCAGCCTACGCCGAAGCGATGGCTCGCCACATCGCCGCCGAACTCGCGTTGAGCCCGTGGTCGGTGCTGGTCCAGGTCGACTGCATCGGCACCTGCGCCGAACTCGCAGGTCTCGACGACTTCCGACTCCGGCACCACCACGACGACCCGACGCCCGCCGTCACCGAGATGCGCCGCGACGTGAACGCCAGCCACCGAGCCGGTGCCGGCGACCCCGAGCCGTACCGCGCGATCATCACCGTGAGCCCTGCCGCGTTCGCCGACCTTCGCGCACTGATCGAGGCGCCCGGCCCGCGGCTCGGCGTCGTGCTGGTGTCCGTCGCAGGCACCGGCACGCCGCCGGGCTCCCTCAGACTGGAACTCGATGCTGGCGGCGGGCTCCACGTGGCCGCGCTCGGCCTCCACCTCACCGCGGCGGGGCTCACCAGCGACGAAGCTCTCGCCTGCGCCAAGATCGTGGACCTGACGCGGGAGGTGCAGCCCGTCCCGATCCCGGTGTACGTGGAACCCGCCGACGACCTGCACTCCCTGATCGACCAGGCCGGCGTACTGCGAGCCGAGCTCACCGACGTGCGCGACACCGAACCCGCAGGGGAAGGATCACTCCTGCCAGCCACCACGGCTGACTACGTGGCCGCGGCGGCGGCCACGACCGAGGACGTCGACACGCTCGCGCCCATCGTCTCGACCCAGGTCCGCGCCACGGTCCTGGCGAAGGACCCGACCCTCGACAACGACCTTGACGCCTGGACCGATCCGCAGTCCCTGCGCCCGAAGCTCACGCTCCTCGGCCCGGTCGAGCTCCGCGCCCATGGCCAAGCGCCCACGCCGGCCCGCCAGCCGGTGCTCCTCGAACTCGCCGGCTACCTCGCGCTGCATCCGGCAGGAGTCGTCTCTCGTGAATTGTCCGAGGTGTTCCGCCGCAGCGAATCACAGATGCGCAACGACGTCCGCGCCCTACGCGCCTGGCTCGGCACCGACCCGAACACCAGCCAGCCCTACCTTCCCGCCGGCGACGCGTCGCGGCTCTACCAAGAGACCGGAGCCCCCGGCTACCAAGTCGATGGATTGATCACCGACCTTGACTTGTTCCGCCGCCTTCGAGCCCGAGGCCAGGCACGGGGAGCCGACGGCCTCGACGACCTGATCGGTGCCCTCCACCTCGTCTCCGGCGAACCGTTCACCCAACTG
Organism: Aeromicrobium sp. JP4; assembly: GCF_054957925.1. Classification (NCBI taxonomy): domain Bacteria; kingdom Bacillati; phylum Actinomycetota; class Actinomycetes; order Propionibacteriales; family Nocardioidaceae; genus Aeromicrobium; species Aeromicrobium sp. JP4. The sequence goes on along the minus strand of NZ_CM143290.1, from coordinate 80,752 downwards.
CAGAAGCGCGGATGGAGCTGGCTCTACGACGACGACCGCATCCACGAGACCGCCGCTGCCGCAATCGTCGACACGGCCCACCTCGTCGCAACCCGAGAACTCACCGAGGGCGACCTTTCCGCCGCCCACGACGCCATCGAGATCGCCCACCGAGCCGTGCCGTTCGACGAGGTCTGCCGCCTCGACCTCGTCAAGATCGCCCGCGCCAACGGCAACGTGCACGAAGCAGAGGAGATGCTCGACCGCGGGATCTGCAACCGCACAGACGACTACGTCGGCCCCATCGACCTCCCCGAACGCACCGGCGAGATCGTCGCCCGACTTGACGAACTCAGGCGGCGGAACAGGTCAGCGGGCTGACACACGCATCCGGTTGCCAAGCTCCGCTTTCTCGAGAATGCCGTGGCGCGGGTGAGCATCACTGCAGGGCTATTTCGTTTCGAATTCTCTCGCTCATCGAGCCATGGTGATTGCCGATCAACCCTTCGCCGATTCACGGCTCGATCAGATGTCGGAAGTCGTCGAACAGCTTGACCTCGGCGGTCTTCTCGGCGACCTGCTCCCATTCGTCCCCGTCTTGGAACTTCGGATTGCGAATGTTCGCCCATGGCCTCATCGCAGCGATGAGAAGCGCCTCGAGATCTCGGACGATCTGTTCGGTCTCCCCACCATCGATGCCGTCCCACGAGACCACTCCGCGCACACCGTCCTTGCGGGGAGTTCCAGCGAGATCAGGAGAGTCGAAGGAGAACCACGAGAATCGCGTCCACGCGCCTCCGTGTTCGTCATTGAGGTGGTCCTTCAGTCGCCCACCCAGTCCGTTGTTGCCAATGCACAAGCCGGCGTAGTAGACGCCCAAGTCGTCGTACAAGACATACACGCCGCGCGCGTGCCGGAAGTCGACGACCCGCATTGTCCTGCTGGTCCGTCCACGACGGCCGAGGAGTCTGGTCTTCGACCAGTCGACCGCGTCGCGTTCCCAGAATCTTCCGTAGGCGCCGATGAGCATGACCTGACCGTAGCGATGCCGTCGCGTCCGGGCATGGGTTTTGAGCGTCTCGACGTGGCCTTTCAGATACGAAACTCTCAACTCCGGCTCTCGGCGCCGCGCGAGCTGACCGATCAGATGTGCAAGGCCCGGTGCCGTTCGAAATTGAACGCCGTGTGCTCGTTGAAGACGTCGACTTTGCGGCCGACTAGCCCGGCAATGGCACGGTCCAGGTCGGAGCCCATGCTCTTTCGCGGCGCTTCAATCCTTCCGTCGTCGTTAACGACGATGTGACCCCACTCAAAAAGGGCGTCGCAGCCAAGTGCGCACGCCAGGATCGCCGCCGATTTCACATCGCGGCGTTCAGCGTCGCTCAGGTGCCGGCGCGGGAAGATGTGGGCGGCAATGAGGAGACGCCCCGGAAACGTGCGGCCGCAGAGTCCACATCCGGCCTCGCTTCTCCCGTTCAGGAGTGCCGCGCGAAGGTACGTCTGTTCCCGTCTCACGCGGGTCATCGCGATCGAGTCGGTCCCGTCCCCGTCCAGGACAATCGAGGGAAGACCGAAGACAGCCTCGGAGACGTCGCCCCTTGGAACTGCCACGGCCATCTCGTCCAAGAGTCGCAAAGCCGCGTCTCTGCTCAGGGTCGCCACATACTTCTGGAGCGGGACGCCGGACCGTCCGAGTGGCCCCGGGGAACCGTGAGGAATGAGCTCCGCGATCCGCGAGAAGTGCAGTTCCAGATCCTTTTGGATGACGTCCACTTCGACCAACCAGCCGTCGTTCCCGTCCTCCTCGCGCATGCGGTAGCCCGGCGGGCGGCTCGCCGGCTGCCACGCCTTCGTTACGACGCTGACGGCTCGCAGGTAGCGATCTGCGTAGTGCAGGACGACGTCGCCCGGGCGCATGTCCTTGAGGAGCCGTCGGTCGGGTAAGTCGCGGCCCTTCTTCGGGAGGCTCCACAGGGACCCTTGCGCGAGGGCCAACTCATGGTTGTATCCCTGGGACACCCACCAGAACCTGCGCTCATCAACCGGTTCCGTCGTGCGAACCCCGCGACTGGGGTGGCCTGCCTTCTTGGCCGCTCCGGCACAGTCCTTGCACGGCGGAAGCGATTGCATCTGGGTGTCGGTCGCCAACCGCGCAGGGCCGCCGCGGAGTGTGGTCCCGTCTGTTTCGCGGTACCAGTGCTCGCAGCGTTCGAAGTGGCGCATCGCGATGGGGCGGCCCGTGGCGGTGCCGGCAAGGTCGACAGGGTCCTTGACGTATTCGACGGTCGGAAAGTCGACGAGATTCCGGGCCAGCTCCGCAAGTGGAGCGAGACGTATCCGGCGCCCCGGGGCCACACGACCGTCGCGAAGATCAACGCCTTCAGCGCGGAGCACATCCGCCTGAGATCGACTCTCATCCCGATTGCTCCAGACAAAACCCGGAGGGAGCACGCCGTGCTCCTCGACGACGCGCCAAGCATGCGGACAGGTCGTGCACGAACGAATGTGGCTACCGAGGCCACGCCCGATAGTTCCAACCCCTTGAGCGAGGTCCCCGTATGTGATCCACCGCCCAGCCGGGATCGCCTCCATGAGGTCATGAAGTCGATCCACGTCGAACTGCGATGCCACGCGTTCAGGCTCCCTCGAGGATGTCCAGCGGGGGCAGGGAGTCGACGATCTTCATCGTCTCCAAGCTGACGGTGACGATCCGCGCGAGCAGGTCGAGGACGTAGCGCGGGTCGCCGACTTCGCGCGACCAGTCGTTCGGATCGTTGACGATCCCGGAGCCCTTGTCGGTCTTGATGTAGTACCGGTCGATGATCCACTCGATTGCCGAGCGGCTGCCGAGCATGTACCGGTATGCCTCGAGCGGGATGCCCGACAGGGTGATGCGATCGTTGTAGTGGATCACTGACCGGTCCGCCCGCTCGCATGCCGCCTTCTGCTCGGCTGTCGGCTTCCCGAAACGCATCTTCTTGTCTCCCACAGCGAAGAACTCGTAGGGGGCGCCCGTCTCGGTGATGTCCAGCCCCTCGAGCGGATACGGGTCGACCGTTTCGTAGCCAAGATGCACCTCCAATAAGTGCCGCCCAGCGTCGGCGTAAGCGCGGAAGTCCGCCACGAACGGGATCCGCGGCAGCAACTTCTTCAGGTCGGCCGCGTAGGTGTCGCGATACGTCGGGGAGTGGAGCAGGCCGTATACGTAGTCGAAGATGTCGTCCTTTGTGATCTGCTCGCCCGGGTAGGCAGCCTCGAACTTAGCGAGCGCTCCGTCGGTGATGTTGTCCTGTTGGGATCCAGATTCACCGAAAGTCAGCATGCCCTCTTCAGTTCGCGGCACGAACCGCGGGAAGGCCACCGCCGCGTCCATGAAGAAGTTGAGGTTCACTGGCTCCGCGCTTGCACTCACCGAGAAGGGCGTCCGGTCGATAGGAAGCAACACGGTCATCATGACGTTCGGGGTCGAGGCGTACTTCTGGGTCCGACCAGGTCTTTCGATCAGGCCCTCTCCCGCGAAAAGCCACTCGCGCGTGAAGGGCCGATGGAGTGATGTGATGAGCGCATCATCGGTGTAGTCAAGAGACTTATTGCGCTTGAGCCGTGTGGCAAGTCCGGCCGACCAACTGATCTGCCGGGTGTCTGTCGTATGCGAACCTCCCCCAACTCGGATGTCTTCGTACGTCTCGATGAGACGGCGGGCATTGGAGGCCACTGCGTCGCGCGAGAACCCGTATACCCACGCGTCGCGATTGGTCGACAGCCCGAGTGAACTCTCAACGAAGATCGCGGACTGCCCCGCCTTGTCACTCTTGAGTGGGAGAAAAGTGCGGAAGTCGTCGCGTCTTTGGTTAAGCCAGTCGCCGTGTGCATTGGGCCTGATCGAACGAGACGGAAGGGCGAGAACGTGCTGCTCGTCCGCCACACGTACCAGTTTCTCCTGGCGGCTCAGATAGTCGCCGACGTCGGTGTAGGAGATCGTCGCAGGACCGAAATGGTCGGGGTTCCTGACCAGGACGGTGATCGCGACAGTGGCGCGGCTGCCGGCGTCGAAGATCTTTCCGCCTTCCTTGCGGGACAACTCCCCGGCTGTGCGCTGGTTGCCGCGCAGGTTGAACACGTGGATCGCCGAAAACTGGTCGGCGAGAGTCTTGCGCATGCCATCTGCGCTCGCCGAATCAAGCCATCCGCCGTTGGTGACGTAGGCGACAACTCCCCGGTCGCGGATGCGAAGTGCTGCCCACATGATCGCCCGGATATAAGAGTCGTACATGTTGCGACTCAGGCCAGCAGATGACGTCTCGACGTAGGCACGGCGGATCTCGTCATCGAGCGCCGGATAGGCCTCGTTGGCGTTGTCGTCATTGGCGGAGTCTTGACCGACTGAGTAGGGCGGGTTGCCGACGATGACGGTGATCGGTAGCGACTTCAGGTGTTCGAGACGGGCGTTGTTCTCAGGGAAGACGTCAAGATCAGGTCGGTCGTCAGGTTCCCAGGACTGGAACGTGTCGGTGAGGATCAGGCCGGGGAAAGGTTCCAACTGGCCGCTGAGTTCGGCGTAGGTCTGCTCGATGTTGACGCAGGCGATGTAGTACGCGAGCAGCAGGATCTCGTTACCGTGGATTTCGTGCGCGTACTTGCGCGCCAGATCATGCGGCTCAATAAGGCCGGACTGCAGCAGGCGGACGAGGAAGGTGCCGGTGCCGGTGAATCCGTCGAGGATGTGGACGCCTTCGTCGGTGAGTCCCTGGCCGAACTCCTGCCGGAGGACAGCGTCGGCGGATCGGAGGATGAAGTCGACGATCTCAATGGGGGTGTAGACGATGCCGAGTTTGTCGACGGTCTTCTTGAACGCGAGGCTGAAGAACTTGTCGTACAGCTCGACGAGGATTCGCTGTTTGCCTTCGGCGTTGTCGACGCCTTCGACCCGTCGGCGGACCGAGTCGTAGAACGACTCGAGGGTCTCGTTCTCGGATGCGAGGTGGTGCTCGTCCAGCGACGCGAGCATGAGCTCCATCGTCGTGGCGACCGGGTTGGTGGCCGCGAAGTCGTGGCCGTCGAAGAGGGCCTCGAAGATCGGCCGGGTGACCAGGTGCTGGGCGAGCATGTCGACGGCTTCGGCGGCGGTGATGTTGTCGTTGAGGTTGCCACGCAGGCCGGCGAGGAAGACCTCGAACTCCTTGGCGGGGTTCGAGTTCGGGTCGGCGAGCAGGCCGTTGATGCGAGTGACGTGGGCTGCGGCGATGTCGGCGACGTCTTTGGCCCAGGACTCCCAGTAGCGACGTTCGCCGACCTTGGCCACGATTCGGGCGTACATCGCGTCGCGGAAGGCATCGGTCGGGAACTCCAGCACACCCTGGATGGCCTGCTGGCGCTGCTCGTCCGGGTCCGGGCTGCTGGACCCGTCGGCGTCGGCCTCGTGGGGGTTGGTGATCGAGATGATGTCGAGCCTGTCGGTGGGCTTGTGCTTGTTGAGCTCGAGCTTGTTCACCAGCGCGTGGAAGCGGTCGTCGTGGGAGCGCAGCGCCTGCAGGACCTGCCAGACAACCTTGTAGCGCTCGTTGTCGCGCAGCGCGTCCTCGGGCGCGATCCCGGAGGGCACCACCACGGGCAAGATGATGTAGCCGAGTTCCTTCCCTGGAGCCTTGCGCATCACGCGGCCGACGGACTGGACCACGTCGACCTGCGAGCCGCGCGGGGTCAGGAACAGCACCGCGTCGAGCGCCGGCACATCGACGCCCTCGGACAGACACTTCGCGTTGGTGAGGATGCGACACGTGTTGTCGGGGGTGTCGTCCTTCAGCCAGGCCAGGTGGGTGTTGCGTTCGTGGATGCCCATCGTGCCGTCGACGTGGCGTGCTTCGACGCGGACGGCGGGCCGGTCCTCGGGCAGGTCGATGATCGCCCGGTCGACCAGGGTCGGGAACGCGGTGGAAGCGAGCTTGGACGCCTTGATGTTCTGCGCGAACGCGACCGCGGTGCGCATCGGCGCCGTTGAGCCACCCTCGTGGTTGGTGTGGCCGAAGTTCTTGGCCAGCCCGTTCCAGCAGCCGATGAGCTTGGCAGCCTCGTCGAGCTTGATCTCGCCGGACTCGCTCATCGCCTGCTGAAAGTTCTCGGCCACGTACGCTTCGTCGACCGCCAGCACGAGCACCTTGTAGTCCGTGAGCAGGTCCGCCTCGACGGCATCGCCGAACCCGAGCCGGTGCAATTCAGGCCCGAAGACGGCCTCGTCGCCCATGTCGGCCAGCACGGCGTCGGCCTCGGCGGCCTTTTTGCGGACGTCGTCGGCGAAGACGCGCGGGGTGGCGGTCATGTAGAGCCGCTTGGCTGCCTTCAGTGCGCTGTTGTCGTGGACACGCACGAACGCGGACTCGTCCTGACCCGCGACGGTGACTCCGGTGGTGCGGTGCGCCTCGTCGCAGATCACCAGGTCGAAGTCCGCGAGACCCTGCTGCTGCGCCTCGATGATCACGTCGATCGACTGGTACGTGGAGAACACGACCGTCATCCGGTGCTTGGCGCGCCGGCCGGTGTTCATCCGTTCGATCAGTTTGCCCGCATCGGTAGTGGCCGGTTCGGTCAGGTCGATGGTCGACATGTCTGCGTCGTCGGATGCGACCCTGCGACCCACGCGGACGTCCGAGCACACTGCGAATGGCCGGATGTCCACTTCGGTATTGGCCATCCACTCTCGCAGCGACTGGCTCAGCAGTTGGATCGAGGGAACCAGGAACAGCACGGAGCCGCCCTCGCCGACGAGCTCTTCGGCGATCCGCAGGGACGTGAACGTCTTGCCGGTACCGCAGGCCATGATCAGCTTGCCGCGGTCGTGGGTGCGCAGCCCCTTGAACACGTCGTCCAGCGCATGCGCCTGATGCGGGCGCAGGGCCTTCTTGCCGGTGGTGACGACGACCTCGGGGGTCTCCCACCGGAACGCGCCCCAGTCGATCGGAGCGTCGTTGAGATACATCATGTCGATCCGCTGGGCGACGCCCTTGAGCGTCTCCTCAGCGTTGCCCGACCAGCCCGCTGACGTGTCGAAGATGATCCGCTGGCTGAAGTTGAAATCCGGTCGCATCGACGCGGCCAGGAACGAGTCGATGTCGGCCTTGGCGACCTTGTGTCCGGGCCCGTAGAACTTGCACTGGATCGCGGTGAAGTCGTCACCGTCACGGTTGGCAGCCACGAGGTCGACGCCGATGTCGGGTAGCCCGGCGCGACCCTCCCATTCCGACCAAAGCCACACGTCGGAGAACCGGGCTGTCCACTCCGGGTCGGACTTCAGGTACGCCTGCATGAGCCGCTCGAACTTGTCACCTTTGTCCCGCTGATCGAGCGCTGTCGCGCGCAGGTCGCCGAGGACTTCCGAGATCGTGACGGTCACGGTGCACAGTTTGCCCGATTCGGATCGCGGCGCGGTCACATCACCCCGATCAGTCCCGGCACCGCAGTGCGGACGCGCATCTTCCTGAACGGCAGAGTTTGGGGGTGTTTACGTGGCGAGGCCGGACAACTTTTTCAGATTTCTCGGTAAACACGTCCTGTCCTGCATAAACACCCCCCAAACACCCCTATGGGGCGGAGGGGTGTTTGGGGGCGTTTACGCCGGTGGCCGGAGATTTCGGGTGCACATTCGGGGCATGAGCGAAGTCCATTTGCAGTCGCCGCCGGCGGATCGCTGGGGGCCTGAACTCTTCGGCGCGCTGGGTGAGGCGCCATCGCGGGTGGCGGCGGTGAGTCTGCTGTTCAGCCGGGGCGTGCCGGTGTTCCCGTGTGTGCCTGGTGGGAAGCGGCCGCTGATCGCCCACGGGTTCCAGGACGCGAGCACCGACCTCAGTGTCATCGGGCCGTGGTGGACGCGTTGGCCGGATGCGAACATCGGCGTCCCGACCGGGGCAGCGTCCGGCGTTGATGTGGTCGACATCGACGTTCACCCGACCGGGAGCGGGTTCGACGCGTTCGAGCAGGCGCGCGCCGAGGGGCTGGTGGACGGCTGGTCGTGGCTGGTGCGTACTCCGTCCGGCGGCGTGCACGCGTACTTCCTGCATAACCCTGGCCGTGAGCAGCGTTCGTGGCAGGCGCCGAGGCGGCACATCGACTTTCGTGGCGACGGCGGCTACATCGTGCTGCCGCCGTCGGCGGTCGCTGACGCGGACGGGGTTGGTGGCGTCTACCGCCAGATCGCTGTCGCCCGTCATCACGAGCCGCGGCCGGTCGACGCGGGGGCGCTGCGGGCCTTCCTGGATCCGCCGAAGCCGGTGACCCGCCCGGCTGACATGCCGGCGGTCGGCGCGCGACCGGACCGGTTGGCGGCATGGGTGGCCGCGAGACCGCAGGGGTGTCGCAACACCGGCCTGTTCTGGGCGGCGTGCCGGATGTCGGAGACCCGGCAGTCGTTCCAGCTGGCGGTGTCGCTGCTGGGCCGGGCCGCGCGCGATGCCGGGTTGAGCGAGCGAGAGTCGCTCACCACGATCCAGTCCGCGTATCGCGCCGCTCCCCCACAGACAACTGTGCCGGCTGGCGCCACCCGAGCGGTTGAGGCGGTGGCACGGTGAACACGCACCGCCGTTACGAGCGGCGCGTCGGCCGCCCTGTCGGGGCCACCGCCGTGGACGACGACGCGCAGGCTGCGACGGCGTTGGCCGTGCAGCGCGACCCGTCACGGACCTCAACCATCGCCGGGGTCTCCGCGTCGCCCGGCGGGCGGGGACTCGCGTGGGTGCGGTTGAGCGAGCTGCCGTCGGTGCTGGGCACGCCAGTGGCACGCCGCGGCATCGATCTGCAGACCGCGCTGGTGCGCCGCGCCCGACGCGCGCCGGGGAACGTCATCGCCGGCACGCGATCGGCGCTGGCCAGCCACGGTCCGGGGACGGAACGGCGCTCCACGGGCTCGGCTCACGAGTCGGGGCTGTCATGGTGACCGCGGCGTTCCGGCTCGAGGACTCGGAGGACCTGCGGATGCTGCTGCTGCACCTGGCGTACTCGAGCCCGACCGCGTGGCATGACGATCCTCAAGCCGGCGACCTGTTGGCGTTCACGATGGACAAGTACGGGGCCTTGGCACGCAAGTACGGACTGGAGCCGGCCGACGCGGCCGTTGCAGCGTTCGACGTGATGCGCACGAGGGCGGCACGGCTCGCCGACGACCCGTGGGCTGTGGTGACCCGGGCGGTGCAGTTGACGCTCGTGTACGACGCGATGGCCGAAGGTCTGTTGTGCTCGAACGCCCGCGCCCGTCGTGCCGAGGTCGCGGAGGCGCACGACCCGGTCAGGTTCAGCGATCACGACACCGATCTGGCCGACTTCCATCCCGCGTTCTGGGTCTCCGACGACACGGACACCGTGACCGATCCGGTCGAGCCGTCGGATGAGGACGAACCGATGAATGCATTCATGGCCGTCGAGACCGCGGTGGACGTCTTCGTCGAACTCGGCTGGCCGCGGCGGGTCGCCGCGGTGCTGCTGGAATACATCGCGGTGCGCCTGATCAACACCGGTGACCGAGAGCTCGCCTTCAAGTCCCTGCGCCGCGACCGGCGGGCACGGGTGCTGCTCGACCTCGACCAGGAGTCGTGGCTGCTCCTGCTGCCTGCCGTCCTGGGTAGTCAGGATCCGGCACTGCAGCATGCGGCCGCGGGCCGGGGCCTGCTGATGCGGCTGCTGATCGGCGAGACCGTCGAGGAGATCGTTGCCGACAACGCACTCGCCGATGCCATCGCCTGCACCGTCCCGTCCGGAGGCAGCCATGTCTGACACGGGCCGCATCGAGGTCGCCTGCAAGATCGAGTCGATCATCATCGGCGTCCGTCAACGCCAGGATCTGGGCGACCTGCAACCACTGAAGGACTCGATGGAAGCGCTCGGTCTACTGCAGCCGGTCACGGTGACACCCGACCTGGTACTCGTGTGCGGAAGGCGCCGACTCGAGGCCGCCCGACAGCTGGGCTGGAGAACGCTAAAGGTGTGGGTCCGCACGGGGTTGTCCGAGGGGTTGGAGGCCTTGCTGGCCCAGCAGGATGAGAACAAGCTGCGCAAGCCGCTGTCCCAACTGGAGGAGGCCGCGCTCTTTCGCGAACTCAAGAAGGTCAAGTCCGAGGACGCGCAACGACGGCAGCAGGCCACCCAGTTCGGCACCGCCCCGGCCGGCGTTGGAGGGGTCTCCGGTGGTCCCGATTCGGGACGACCGTCCCCACCGCGAGGAAGGGCCGCGCGCGAAGCAGCGCTCATGGTGACCGACTCCGCCTCCCACACGCGGCTCGAGCAGATCTGCTCGATGGAGCGCATCGCTGCGGATTCAGGCGAGCCTTCGCAGGTCCGCCGCGTCGCACGTGATGAGCTCGAAGCGATCCGCAACGGCGGCCACGTCGATCCGGGCTACCAGCGGGTCAAGGCTGCGCAGCGGGTCGCCGCGACCATGACGGTGCCTGAGGAGGACGAGGAGGCGCGTCGGACGTCGGCAGAACTCGTCGAAGAGGCCAAGCGGGAGCGTCGCCTGCGGGTCCAGGCGAACCGGCAGCGGCGTGCTGCCGAGGCCGCTGCCGCCCGCCGGTCGGTCCGCGCGTTCGTGGCGACGTGGGCCGAGCTCGACGGCTGGACCCAACGGTTCGACGTCGAGCAGCTCGCCCGCGAACTCACCGACGACGACTGGCGACTGTTCCGCCGGGTGCTGGCCGAGTCCCAAGCGTTCGCGAGCGAGATCCAGAGCCGTCGGATGGCGGTCACCACCTGAGGGGTGTCACTGCTACCGAAGGCCTCTCATGCTCCACCCCACGGCTCGCCTCCCACGTCACCGTCTTGTCCTGCTGACCTCCCTGGCACTCGCGGTCGCGCTGATGGTGGCGGCGATCTGGATCGGGTCCGACGCACGCTCCACGACGCCTCGCCCGAACCCCGCGACCTCCGCCAGCGTTTCGGCCCCGACCGCGTCCGACGCGACCGACGCGCCCACCGCCGTCTTGCCACGGACCTCCGATCCCACCCGGTTCGCTCGCCAGGTCGCGGAGGCGGTCTTCGGCTGGGACACCCGCACCTCGACGGGTCCAGTCGAACTGACCGAGCCGTTCATGGCGATGGCCGACCCGACCGGTGAATCCACCGCAGGTCTGGTGTCCGACCTGACCGGCTACCTGCCGACGGTCGAGGCGTGGGCCCAGTTGCGGCAGTACGAGACCCGCCAGTGGCTGACGGTCGCTTCAATCGCGATGCCGACTCGGTGGGCGACCGCGGTCGAGCAGGCCGGCGACGCCCTGCTGCCGGGCACCAGTGCGCTCACCGTGCGGGGTGTCCGGCACCGCGCGGGGGTGTGGGAGGGCGAGCTCGTCACGTCGACGCACGAGGTCGCGTTCACTGTGTTCGTGGTGTGCGGTCCGTCCTATCCCGCGTGTCATCTCCTGCGGTTGTCGCGACTCGACGACCCGCTCCCGTAGGCGGTCGGGGATGCGGGTGTTGCTGGCCGGACTCTTGGTGGCGGTCCTGTTCGGGCCAGCGACCCTGCTGATCGGCGTCGGCGTGCTGATGAATCCCGCGGCGCAGGCCACCTGCCTGACCGTATCGGGGTCGCTGGCCGTGGGCGATGTTCCCGAGCGGCTGGGCACGACCACGGCCGACGGCGCGCACGTCCGGCTCGATCACGCGCAACTCACCCACGCGGCGACGATCGTGCGCGTCGGCGGTCGTCTGAAGGGGGTCGGCCGCGCTGGCGTGACGGTCGCCCTGATGGCCGCGCTGACCGAGTCGCGGCTGCGGATGCTCGCCAACTCGGCCGCCTACCCGTCGTCGACGACCTTCCCGAACGAAGGTGACGGCGGCGACCACGACAGTCTCGGCCTGTTCCAGATGCGGCCCAGCACCGGCTGGGGCACGGTCCGCGAGCTGATGACCCCCGACTACCAGGCACGCGCGTTCTTTGGCGGACCTGCCGGACCCAACGACGGATCACCCCGCGGGCTGCTCGACGTCCCCGGCTGGGAGTCGATGTCCAAGAGTGCCGCGGCGCAGGCCGTGGAGGTGTCCGCGTTCCCGAGTAGGTATGCGACGTGGGAGCCGGTCGCCGGACAGATCATCGACGCGCTCACCTCGACTTCCTCGACGAGCGGGACGGTGGCCGAGACCAGTCGGATCGTGTTCCCGCTGCCGACAGGAACCTGGGTCCGGTCCAGTGGGTTCGGAATGCGCCGCCACCCCGTCACGGGCGTCTACAAGTTGCACACCGGTGCCGACTACGCCGCTCCCGCGGGCACACCGATCCTGGCCGCAGCAGACGGTCGGGTCGCGTCCGCCGGACCCGCCGCCGGCTACGGGAACCTGATCCTGATCGAGCACACCGTCAACGGCCACCAGGTCACCTCCGGGTACGCGCACATGTACGCCTCCGGGATCCACGTCCGCAAAGGCGAACAGGTGACCGCCGGCCAGCACATCGCGGACGTCGGCATGGCCGGCTACACCACCGGACCGCACCTGCACTTCGAGATCCGCCCCAGCGCCGCAGGTCCCATCGATCCCGAACCGTGGCTTTCCAGCCACGGCGCGGCCGACCAAGCCGCAAACGAAGCGATCACCGGCGTTGGCTGCGCGCCCGACACCGGCGGAGCGCCGTCACCGTTCCTCGGCAGCAGACCCGATCAACGCGTCGACGACCCGACCACCGGAGGGCGGGTCACGGCCCGCATGGCCCACGTGCTGGCGCAGATCCGAGCCCACCTTCCGACCTCGTCGTGGGGCTGTTGGCGGGCAGGTGACCCGGCCAGCAACGACCACACCGCCGGCCGCGCCTGCGACGGCACGTTCGGCAACTCGATCGGCACCCGCGCGTCCGGCGCAGCGCTCGCCGCCGGTTGGCGGGCCGCGCGGTGGCTCCAGTCCAACGCCCGCGCCCTGGGCGTCGACTACCTGATCTGGCAGGGCAGGATCTGGTCCCTCGCCCGCACCAGTGAAGGCTGGCGGCCCTACGGCGGCGGCGGCATGTTCGACCCGCGATCAGTCACCGGCGGCCACTATGACCATCTCCACGTCACCGTCCGCTGAGTCCACACCTGACCGACATGAACACCCTGCTTGCCCAGCGCCTCTCGTCGGTCGGCCCGGACTTCGGTGCCGTTGGCGGTTCGGCAGAGTTGCGGCAGATCGTCGGGGCCCTGCTCACCTTCGGCCTGCTCACCGCGGTCGCGATGGTCATCGTGTGCGCGAGTGTCTGGGCGCTCGCTTCGTCCAGTGGTAGCTGGCACACCGCAGCCAAAGCCAAGAGCGGACTGCTGGTGGCTCTCGGCGGCGCGGCCCTGACCGGCGGCGCGATGGCCTGGGCGAACTGGCTCCTGCACCTCGGCGCGAGCCTGTGAGCCTCAAGCGCTGCAGTGCACCCGCGCACGCGGGTCGTGCGAATCGTGTCCGCGACGAGGATCAGACCGGAAGGTTCGACAACCCGCTGCGACCGAAGGCCGCGAGGCGGCGCAGCCTCACCCCGCGATACGTCTCGTTCAGGCCCATTCCGTGTGCCTCGAACATGGAGATCAGACCGGACATCTCTTCTGCGAGCACCTGAGTGTCGCCCTGGGGAAAGCGTTCTTCGCACCAGGCCGCCACGTCCGCTCGTGGCGCGCTCCTGGGAAGTGTCGGGTGACGGCCACCGTCGCCCACGCGTCGCCTCTTCACCCGATCTGGGTCGGGGCGCGCCGGATCTGCAGACGCGACGAGGGCGTCACGGGCGGCGGCGAGCCTGCGTGCTTGGTCCATGGCTCGGTTGACCGCTGTCAGGTTGAGCTCGAGTCCCGGATGCTTGGGAAGGATCAGTGATCCTGTCGCGTCGAGACCGAAGTCGGCGAGCGGGAGCGGGAGGATCCAGTGGTAGTCCTCCCCCGCACGGGCAATGTGACGGGCGAAGTCGATCGGATCGAGTTTCCACCATCCCTCGGTTCGCGGATGGGGGTCAGTGAGCAGTACCCCGACCAGTGCTTGCTCTGGATCGAAGATGAAGCAGTTGCTCCCCGACATCTCCCCCTCCAAGTGAGGGCGGTTGTGCATGTCGAACAGCCAGACGCTGTCCGCTCCCGCCGTCCGATAGTCGCCGTGGCGACCGGCCCACGCGCCGGCTGACAGGTTGCTGTACTGCAGTTCGAACGCGGTGCGTCCCCCGTCGCAGGTCACGAGCACATCCGCGCGGCGATTGACGCCGTTCTCAGCGACGCGGGTCTCCGGTATCGCCTCCACGACGGAGGCTTGGGCACGAGCCCACTCCGCCACCACTTTCTTGCCCAGCAAGTGCCACGACGACTCAGGTGAGTGCCGCGGCTCGCCGACTGCACCCTCGACACGCGCATGACGCAGGTGCGGCGCCTGGACGGACCCAGCCGCGTAGATCAGCCACGGGTCGCCCAGGCCCTCGTCCAGGCAGTCCACACACTGCACTTGCCGGGTCCCATCTCGACCGTTCGCGATCCACCAATCGCGCGAGCGGTCGTCTGCGACCAGATGCTCGTTCGTTCGCAGGTCGACCGCGACATTGCGGGCCTCGTGCCTTGCGAGGCCGTCCAACTTCGCAACCGGCAACAAATCACCCGCGACCATCTGGCCCGCCATGCTGCTCCCTTTCGACGTACGAACGAGCAGATTGTGTCGAGGAACCCCGACACTTTCCCCCGCCTACCGCCGGCGCACCACGTGGACACCTCTCTCACGCAGGGCCGAACCACCACGTGGAGGAACCCATGATCGATCTGAACCAGTCGCGGCTGGCAACGCTGTTGCCGACCGACATCGACATCAGCCCGAACTCGAGTGGACTGCCGGGCATCCGGCAGCTGAGCTCCATCGTCGGCGCGTCCATGACGGTGGGCCTGATCCTCGCGGTGCTGGCGGTGATTGTCTCGGCCATCGTGTGGGCGCTGGGCGCGAACTCCTCGAATCCGCACCTGGCTGGGCGCGGCAAGGTCGGCGTGTTGGTCGGGCTCGGGGCCGCGATCGTCACCGGCGCGTCGGTCGCCCTCGTGAACTTCTTCTGGCACATCGGCCAGACCGTCTGAACGGGCCGGGACCGTGGCTGACGTGTGTGACGTGCCGGTCATCTCAACCGTCTGCCAAGAGGCGGGCGACGCGGCAGGGACGCTGGTGGCGGCCCCGTTCGACTGGCTCGCGGTGTCCATGGGCAACGCGGCCGGGTGGATGTTCGAGGCCGTCTGGACAGTGTTCGACTCGACCACGATGGTCGATGTCACGAGCAGCCAGTTCACCAGGGTTTACAACATCTTGTTCGGCGTGGCCGTGTTCCTGATGCTCGGGTTCTTCCTGCTCCAGGTCATCGGTGGCATCATCCGCCGCGAACCTGCCGCCCTGAGCCGCGCTGCCCTGGGTTTGGCCAAGTCGATCCTCGGCTCGTTCGTCGCCATCACCGTGGTCGCGACCGCGTTGGAGGTCACCGACCGGATCAGCATCGGCATCGTCCACGCCACCGGGACCACGATGGACCAGATGGGCGCCCAGGTCAGCCAACTCGCCGCGGGAGTCGGGACGCTCTCGATCGCGGCTCCGGGAGCGTCGGCGATCATCACGATCCTGGTGGCTGGGCTCGCGCTCGGAGCGGCGGTGATCGTGTGGGTGAGCCTCCTGATCCGCAAGGCCCTGCTGCTGATCGCGATCGTGTTCGCGCCCGTCGCGATGGCCGGATCGAGCTGGGACCACACCCGCGGCTGGGTGAGCAAGTGGGCGGCCTTCGTGATCGCGCTGATCGCGTCGAAGGTCGTGCTCGTCGTGTTCTTCCTGCTCGCCACTGCCCAGGTCTCCGCACCGATCGACGCCGACCTGACGTCGGTCAGCGAACCGATCTCCGGGGTGGTGCTGATGCTGATGGCCGGGTTCGCGCCGTACCTGACCTACAAGGCGATCAGCTTCATTGGCTTCGACACGCACCACGCGATGTCGGCCGAGCAGGAGGCCAAGTCGGCCCTCAATCGGCCCATCCCGATCCCCCTGCATCGTGGCTCCGGTCGAGCACCGAGCAAGATCCTCGACGGCGCGACACCGGGCAGCGGATCGGGCGGAGGCCATCACCCGCCCGCGCCTACGGGCCCGCCGCCGATCGGTGGCGCGGCGACTCCCGGCGTGGGCACCTCGGGCGGCGGTGTCGCGGCGGGCGGTGTCGCGGCCGCGGCCGTGGTGGCCAAGGAGGCTGCCTCGGCAGGTCCGCGGATCGGCGAGGCGGTCGGAGGCGCGGCCTCCGGTCACAGCGACGCCGCCGGCCAACACCCGCAGGAATCGGCGCCGCACCCGCAGCGCACCGCCAGCCCGATCATGGACGGCGGCCAGGCATGACGGCACAGCTTGAGCCTGCCCGCGCGTCCGAGGTGTCGCCGGTGAAGTTCTCCCGGTTGAGTCGCCGGGGAGTCCTACTCGGCCTCTCGGTCTCGCAGCTTGTGGTGGTCGGCGTCGGCGCGGTGACCCTGGTGTTCGGTCTCTACGCGGGCGGTGGAGCGTCGCTCGTGGTCGCCTCGCCGATCCTGATCGGTTGCGCGGTCCTCGCGTTCGCCACCGCTGGCGGCCGCCCTCTGATCGGGTGGACGCCGATCGTGGCCGCCTGGCTGTGGCGGCGGACTGGCGGCCAGCTCGTGTTTCGTGCCCGGGTCGTGCGGCCGCGGCCGGCCGGGACGCTGGCGTTGCCCGGTGATGCCGCGCAGCTGCGGCAGTGGGTCGATGCCGAGACCGGGGCGGTGATGGTGCATGACCCACACGCCCGGACGCTGACGGTGGTCGTCGGTGTCACCCATCCGGCGTTCATCCTGCTGGACCCGGCCGAACAGCAACGACGTGTCACGAGTTGGGGACGGGTCCTGGCCACCGCATGTCGCTCCGGGCGGATCGGTGCGATCCAGGTCTGCGAGCGGACCCTGCCCGATTCGGGCCGAGGTCTCACCGACTGGTGGGACCGGCACGGGCACCATGACCGGTCGTGGGCTTCGACCGTCTACGGCGAGCTGATCGACCGGGCCGGCCCGGCGGGCGAGCGGCATGCCAGCACCGTGTCGATCAGTCTGGATCTGAAGGCCGCTACCCGGGCGATCCGTGCTGCCGGCGGGGGCCTGCGCGGATCCGCGGCGATCCTGCGCCACGAGATGAACACCCTCATCGCGGCGCTGCGCTCCGCCGACCTCACGCCCGGGGACTGGCTCTCCCCCGGTGACTTGGCTGTGATCCTGCGTTCGGCCTACGACCCGGTCGTGGCCGGCGCGCTGGAACGCCACGGCGATCTCGGCCGCGAACTGGCCACCGCCGGCCCCGTCGCGGTCAGCGAGGACTGGGCCGGTCTGCGCAGCGACTCGGCCCAGCACTGTGTCCTCTGGGTCAGCGAATGGCCCCGATCGCTCGTTCATCCCGGCTTCCTCGCCCCCGTTCTGTTGTCGTCGGGAGTGCGACGCACCGTGACCTTGCTCTACACGCCGCTGCGGACCGACAATGCCGCGCGGGACCTGCGACGCAAGAAGACCGAGTACATCTCCGACGCGGCCCACCGTCAGCGCATCGGCCAAATCGAGGACGCCCAACAGTCCGCCGAATACCAGGACGTGCTCCAGCAGGAAGCCGAGCTCACCGCCGGCCACGGCGTCCTGCGCCTCACCGGCCTGATTGCCGTCTCCGCGCCCGATCTCGACGAGCTCGAACGCGCCGTCGCCGAGATCGAGCAGGCCGCCATCCAAGCCTCCTGCGAGACCCGACGCCTGTGGGGGCAACAGGCCCAGGCCTTCGCCGTCGCGGCGCTGCCCCTGTGCCGATCCGTGTGAACCGCCCCCCACCTACCGAACGACAGCCCAACTCATTGGAGGTCCTGATGCCCACCGTCCACGATCCCGTCGCCGACGCCGAGGAGGCCTACGAGGCACTGCGCGCGCTCGCCCACCAGACCAAGACGATCGACGACCCCGACCAGATCTACCGGATGCTCGGCAACCTCTCGGCTGCGACGCACGCACTCGGCCAGACCCTGCACCAACTCGCCGCCTTCCACGACACGAGAGGCGTCGCCCGGCCCGTCGTCGATGGGAGCACCCGCGACGGTCGCGGCGCCGGGCACCAGGTGTCCTGGGAGCTGCACCGCGCCGGGGAGATCATGACCCACGTCGCCGGCTGCATCGACCGCGCCCACGAGGCCGAAGGCACCATCGGATACCTGCGCCCACCCGCTCCCCCAGACTCGCCTACCCGCAGGCGATCCATCGGGTCGGGTCTTGGCCTGTGAAGGACCAGAGCCATCTGCTCAGCAGCGTGCTGGTCACGCCGCAGCGCGAACGGCGCAGCACCCGCCGCGCCCGACGCGCGGCCGCCACCGGGCTCGTCAGCGCCGCACGGACCGAGCGCCGAGCCCGTGCCCGGCAGCGGGCGCGCAAGCTGCGTGACGCGGAACGCACGACCGAGACACTCCCACGCTCGGGCGACCACGGACCAGCCGCGCTACGCACGCCGCTTCGGCTTCGGCTCCCCCGCCACCAAGACACCTCAGCAACCCTTGCCGGCGCCTACCCATTCCTGGCCGAAGGCGGCCTAGGCACGGAGGGAGTCTTCGTCGGCCAGGACCTCTACTCCGGCAGCTCCTTCGTCTACGACCCGTGGGTGCTTTACGCGCGTGGCGTCATCACCGCCCCCAACGTCGTCGTTGCCGGGATCGTCGGCGCCGGCAAGTCCTCGCTCGCCAAGAGCCTCTACACCCGTTCCATCCCTTTCGGCCGCCGTGTCTATGTCCCCGGCGACCCCAAGGGCGAACACACCGCCATCGCCGAAGCCGTCGGCGGCAAGGCCATCGCGCTCGGCCATGGCATGACCGCCCGCCTCAACCCGCTGGACGAAGGCCACCGACCGAGCGGCTTCGACGACACCCAATGGGCGGCCCAAGTCACCGCTCGCCGACGCGACCTGCTCGGAGCCCTCGCCGAGACCGTCCTGGAACGTCGGCTGACGCCCCTCGAGCACACCGCCATCGACGTCGCCCTGACCGACGCGGTCCGGTCGACTCCGGTGCCGGTCCTGCCGCTGGTGGTCGACCGACTGCTGGATCCGGACGTCCGCGGCGGCCACGACCGCCGGCTGGTCGACGACGGCCGGATCGCCGGCCACGCCTTGCGGAGGCTCGTCGCTGGTGACCTCGCTGGGCTGTTCGACGGTCCATCGACCGTCCGCTTCGACCCGACCCTGCCGATGGTGTCACTCGATCTGTCCCGCGTGACCGAGAACGCCACCCTTATCTCGGTCCTGATGACCTGCGCCTCCGCCTGGATGGAATCGGCTCTCCTCGACCCCAACGGCGGGCAACGCTGGGTCATTTACGACGAGGCTTGGCGACTTATGGCCCACCCGGCGCTGCTGCGACGCATGGATGCCCACTGGCGACTCGCGCGGCACTACGGCATCGCCAACATGCTGATCTTTCACAAGCTCTCCGACCTCGACAACGTCGGCGATCAAGGCTCCGCCACGAGAGCGCTCGCCACGTCACTTCTGGCGAACGCCGAGACCCGCATCGTGTACCGGCAGGAGACCGACCAGCTCGGCAGCACAGCACGCGCGCTCGGGCTCACCGGCACGGAGCAAGCGCTGCTGCCGACGCTCGGCACGGGCCAAGGGCTCTGGAGAATCAAGCACCGATCATTCGTCGTACAACATCAACTCCACCCCGCCGAACTGGAACTCTTCGACACAACTGCCCGGATGCACTTGGCATGATCGCCGACCGCGCTGACGCTGAATGGTGCTGCACTCCGGCTCCAAAATGACGTGCCTGATGGCGAACGCGTAGAGCTGGTCCGGTCCAAATGGCCCCGGATGGCCTGCTCGCTCTGATTACATAGGTGTCTACTCCGAGGTCCCCGGGCGTGGGCTGGCGAGTGTCGTTGATCTCGGAGGAAGCGGATGACTGGCACCACCACGCGGATGCAGGACGCAGTTCGCCTTCTCATGCTCATCAACGAGGCGGCTGATTCCTTGTTGGCTGAGGACATCACTGACGACCCGCGGTTGCATACCGCGGTCGGGGTCGTTCGCACTCAGGTGCGGCTACAGAAGCTGGACTTCTGGGTACGGAACCCCGACTACCTGGCGAACGAGTTGTTGAACGACTACGTGAACGGGGACCAGGACCCGGCGTTGCTGCAGATGGCTGGCGAGATCCTCGACAGCGAAGAGCCGGAGCTGCGGCGCTACCCGATGCTTCGGTACTTGTTCGGGGCTTACGAGGACCTTGAGGACGCGTTGGCGGTACTCAGTCAGGCGGATTTGGTGGTGCGGCGCAAGAAGGGCCGGCCGGGCCACGTGGTTCAGACGAACTACTTCTTGCTCCAAGGGGGCCGCGACATGGTGTCTCGCATCCGGACGGAGTACGCGGACCTGTCTTGGTATTCGTCCCGGTCTGCACTGGTTGTGCAGCTCGCAGGTGGTCAGGGTGCGACGGAGTTGAAGGATAGGCAGTACATCCAGGAGGAGTACTTGAAGACAGCAAACGGGGTGCGCATTCCCTCCATCACCGGGCGGGCACGCAAGCGGCTGGCGGACATCCGTGCGGGGCTGGAGGGTGAATCGGGGTGAGTGTTCCAAGCACGAGTGAGCTGACCGAGAAGATTGCATCGAAGGCTGGCGTCGACGTGGACGTGGTCGGGACGGTGTTGAAGGCGAATGCGGTGTCGTTGGTGCCGGTGCCACCGGCTCAGCGTCGGTTGGATGTGCGGCGCCTGTCCTTCTCGGGCGAGCGTTCGCGGACACAGTGGGATGGCCCGTTCAACGCGGTGTTCGAGTTCTCGGACGGCGTCACTGCGCTGATCACGAACGAGAATCTTCGGGGTAAGTCATCCGTGCTGGAGCTGATCACGTGGGCTCTGCGTGGGAGTCCGCGCAACCTGCGTGCAGACGTGCGGTTGTGGTTCGAGCGCATCGTGTTGGAGTACTCAGTCAATGGGGTGCCTATGGCGGTTGTACTTACGAAGGAGGAGACGGGGTTCGTTGCCGACATCCTTCGCGCGTCGGACCCTGACGTGCTGTCCTCGTACCTGGCAGGCGAAGCACCTCGCGACTCAGTGAGTTACATCAAAACCGGGCTGTCGGAGGCGGAGTTCAAGGAGCAGCAGGACCAGTTGATGCTGACCTTATTGAGTTTGGAACCCATCACGAACTTTCAAAAGCGGCCGAACAGCGACCAAGGTGCTGCACAGGACAACACATGGCCCGCGTACTTCGGTGGCATCTACTTGCCGCGAGCCGGCTCCGAGATTCTCTTTGGCGATGTTGTGTTCGCTGCGTTGCCGGCGCGCATTCTTCAGCTGTTCTGCAACGTGCCCCTGATGAGCACTCAGATACGCCTCGCCACGTTGGGAAAAGTCGTTCGACAGGACGAGGCGAATCAGAACCGCCGTCTTACCGAAGACGCAGCCGCGCGGGCTGGTGAGCGAGAGGCGTTGGTTGCGGAGCTCGCTGACTTTGAGACGAGATTCGCGGCTCTGCCGTCCGAAGGTGACCGGACCTATGAGGGCGTCGCTGCGGAGCTCCGTGAGGCCGAACTCCGGCTGGACGAACTTGCTGCGGTGAGCCGTTCGGCTGGCGCTACGTTCGATGAGGCGAAGGCCGCCCGTCAGGCTGAGGAACTTCGGGCAAACGGCGACCGGGAGACCGAGCTCGCCGAACTGTTGTTCCAAGGGTTGAACCCGAAGCACTGTCCGCGGTGTGAGCAGAAGCTCGAGAAGGCCAGGGCGGTTCGCGAGGAGAGCGACCACGAGTGTTCGGTATGCACCAAGCCGTTCCCGCCGACCGGCGCGGACACCGGAGATGAGGGTGAGCCCGAGGACGAGGGTGACGCGCTAGAGGCCCTGAAGGAGGCCGAGGAAGCCGCGTGGGTTTCAGCGGAGGTCGCCGCGGACGATGTCACCGAGATGCGTCGAACGGTGGATCGCCTGGCTCGAGAACTCGCGAGCGCGAGCCGTGCAGACGAGTTCACGAACAGGCTGGCGCTGCGGCTGGAAGAGGCCCGACTTAAGGGTCGGCTGGAGAGCATGCCGGAAAGCGGTGATGAGGTGCCGCCGTCGGAGTCACTTATGGTCATCGAGGCGGCAAACCAGGTCTTGACCGCGGTCACGGGCGACGCGGCGAAGGAGATGTTCGTCGACCTGAACGCCGAGATTCTAGCGCTGGGGCGGAAGTTCAACATCACGAACTTGGAGAAGGTTGACCTGCAGCGCAACGGCGGGATGCAGGTAACGACCGCGGGTGCAGAGGTTCCGTTCAGGAAGGTTTCGGGCGGCGAGCGGCTACGTCTCCGGGTCGCGGTCATTATCGCCTTGCTACGTGTTGGTGCTCGCTCGGGCGTCGGTTCTCATCCCGGGCTGATCTTGCTGGACTCACCCGGCTCGGATGAGTTGACCGTGCACGACGAGGCTACGTTGCTCGAGGAGCTGGACTCTTTGAAGGACGAGCTGCCAGGCCTGCAGGTCGTCATCGCGTCCGCGGAACCCGCAGCCGTTATGGACCACCTACCTACGGACAGCATCTACTCGAACTTGGAGGGTGGTCCCCTGTGGTGAGCGACCACGTCGGTGGTTTGCCGCACGATCGCCTCCCGAGCCCGAGGTGGTGGCGAGAGGTGTCGTGCGAGCGAGGTAGGTATGAGTTTGGGTAGCGAGTGGGCGGGAGGTTAGGTCATGTCATTGATTGAAGCTCTTGGCGTGCTCGCTGTGCCTGACGCCTCGGACGCAGCCGGGTTGACCGCGTTCGGTGATGCCCTCTACGCCCGCGTCGACAAGGCCGACCTGGACGATACGTCAGAGGTCGCGGCGGCCGTCAAGGTTCTGGCACCGGAGTTCGCTTCGTTGGCCGAAGCTGCCGCCCGCGCCGGCGATACCCACGCTGGAGATCTGTTTGCCGCCCTCGCCGAGGCGCTTCCCGGACTGCAAAACGTCATGTTCATGGACGCAGCGGACGTCGCGCTGTCCTCACCGAACTTCCTTGCAGCACATGGGAAGCCGTTGGCTGGTGCGTTGGCTGTACGTGTGGAAGCGACCCGCGATACCCAGGGTCTGCAGGCATACGCATATCTAGAGGTGTTGACACGACTCGGCCTGACCGAGGCGACTGGAAAGTTCCGCGCAATGGCGTTCATGGCGTCGGTAACCCTGGGCGACTCCGCGGACCTATTGGAGCGCCTACCACGCCTTATCGGACTGGCGATGGACCAGTGGCGCGAGGACACGCTGGGGGCGGTGCTCATGACGCTGCTGGAGCATCCCGCCGCTGAGGCGGATGCGTTGTTCGAACTGGGCCAGCAGATGCTCCGGTCGGCGCTGGAAGCCAACTCGGTCGAATCTGTGATGCAGGGCTTGGGGGAAGCTCGTGCTCGATTCGCTGAAGTGGAGGCTGCGGAGGAGGCGCGTGACGACGCAACCATCTATCGCGCCGCGCTGGACGTGGTAGTCGCATTCAGTGCAGCTCCGACTGGTGCCCAGGCTGATCCGGTGGAGGCTATGACGGATCTATCGGAGGCGTTGGGTCGCCGAGCGGCGTTCTCGAGCAGGGCTGCGATGGGCGGCTGGGCTTCTCCGCGGCGGCTGGCGGAGGCAGAGTGGTTCGCGTTGGCGAACACACTGCGCTCGGCAGTTCCCGAGTTGGGGAAGGCGGCGTGGCGCGAGCCTGCGGAAACCTTGTCGCAGGTTCTCGCTGCGTACCAGGCGTCTCGGTCGGTCTCTATCATCTCGTCGGACGGCCTTCGGGTTGTTCTGGAGCCACCCGTGCGTGCGGCGTTCCTAGCGCAGAAGGGTCTGCTCGAGCATCTGCGAGCGGCTCTCGCTGCGGGCGATGTGCCTGATGCCCAGATCGAGGATGCGCGGAGCCTCCTCGAGGCGGTGGACGCTGGTGGTGCGGCGGGTGGTGATGCGGTGGGAAAAGTGTGGAGCTCCGCGCCCGCGTTGGCCGCCGCGCTCGGCGTCGACGCGGACTATGAGGGCGCTGACGTCCTTGCGCGCGCGGTCGACGACCTGCCCGAAGTCGTCGCGTTCTTCAACCACGAGGCCGAAGAGCGGGCGCGTGCGCTTGCTCGATCTTCGGACCCTGTCGTAGACGGCTTGCTTGGCACGGTCGCGGATAGTCTCGCGAACTGCGAGGACTTCAGTGGGACAGTTCGGGAAGAGCTCATCGAGGTCGTGACTGCGGTCCTTCGGTTCGCCGCCGACCGTGTCAATGCGGGCCGCGAGAGCTGGAGGAAGGACATCGCGTACCTGTTCCCACCAGAGAAGGGCGATCCGCCGTTCGGTGAGGACTTCCTGCAGAAGGACGTGTACCGGTGGCTCGGGAACTCGCCGATGCGGCCCTATACACGCCTTGAAGAGCGCGATGTCGCTGCTGGCCGTGCCGATGTCTCGGTAACCCGATCGCACAGGTTCGTCATAGAGGTGAAGCGTGAGTTGTCAGATGCTTCTCGGGCGGCGCTACACGCGGCATATGGTGGCCAAGCCGCGGCCTACTCCGCTGGTGGTCCGCGCGTCTCTCTTGTGCTGGTGCTCGACTTAACCGACCACTCTGACGGTGTGCCGTCGCTGACGAACTCGGTATGGGTCGACGAAGTGCTGGCTGGTGGGGAGACCCGGCACGTGGTCACGGTAGTCGTGCGCGGAAATCGACCCACGCCGAGGCAGACCACGACGGGCGCAGTCCCATAGTCCCTCGGTGTCGCCGGGTGGGAACTCTGCTGCACGACACGAATGCATCCCAGGTTCGTTCTTCCGAATGTGTCCTCAACGTGAATGCCACGGTTGGTGCATCAATCCGCCGATTGAGGCCGGGCCCGTGCCGTTCCGCCGGTCTATGGGAGGTCGCCCATCGGATAAGACAGGCGTGGACTGTAGGCCGCGTCGCTACTCGGATGACGTTGCGGGCGTGGACTCTCCTTCAAAGATTCTCGGCGTCGGATATGTCGCTCTAGACCCGGCAGGTGGCTGGCAACTGCAATTACCTCGCGAACTTCATGCGGCGGGCTTCGCAGTGGACCTAAATAGGCTGAATCGAGTAGTAGGTTGCACTGAGGCCCACTTGCGGACATCCTCGGAGGCTGCGACAAGGAACAGAATCGGCCGTGACACGCGCGATTCGGGAACGACACCAGCGGCGGTTGTATTGGAATCGTCTAGCAGCCGGAAACGTCAAACGAACTGCAAGGACTAACCCGTGAAGGCTCGCCCTCGTGCGTACGTAAGCAGCGATCAAGCGCTCATCTTGGACTCGACGTCGAATCACATCGACAAAGTGCTCGATCACTACAGTGACTTTGGTTTCGCGACGGATTGGAAGCCAAGGGATGACAGCCCGCTGCGATTCGAGGAGGGGCAGCTCGCGCGCCAGTACGGCCCAGGAACCGTCAAGATGGAGAAGCGTTGGACGGGCATAGAGCTCGAGACTCGGGTTGTACGTTCCACGCGATACTGGACCTCGTCTCCAGCTGGATACGCATCTGAATCTTGTCTGCTGCTTACCTCCCTCGCAGGCCAATACCTCGAAGCGTTGCGCCTATTGCTTCGGAACCGCGAAGTGTTGTTTGCCCCGACGCCGATCGCTCGATCGATCTTTGAGATAACGGGCTACGTCTTTTGGCTTCTGGACCCTAATCTGAAGTCAGTTCGTGACCGCGCAGCAAGAGTCGTGCTGGCACAGCTAAGGGACGCGACTCGGCGCAAGACTGCAGCGGTTCAGCTAGAGCACCCTGATGCGACGAAGTTCGGCAGCGTGGTCCACAAGTTGCGTAAACGGGAGATCCCGTCCCTCTTCTTCCCATCGGAGATTGAGACCGATGAGAGATCACACACCTGCGCCGTCTGCGGTTCTCGATCGAGTACTGAACTTCGACTTCGGCATCAGTATCACCCCGGACTTGAGGCGAGCCTGACATTCATTACGAGGGCGACCGGGAGTACTTGGAACACGAGCGGCATGTATGCGTTCCTCTCAAATGCAAGCCACCCCACCCCGCACCTTGTCTACGAGTCTTTGCAGCGCGACGATTCGGGGCGCGTGACTGGGTTCGGTCACGAGGACGCGAGACTCCCGTACCGAGTTTCCAGATTGGCTATCCATAGTTTCCTTCTGTCGTGGCGGCTGAGCGCCGCCTACCGCGGCCTTGATCAAGATCTGCCCATGGAACTGGGGATCGAACTGGATCAGCTTCCATCTCTCTAGCTGGTGGGCGAGCTGGTTTTGAGGCCATATCAGACCCGGTCTGGCAGCAGTCGAAGATGCCTGCGACTGGCTCAAGAGGGCGACAATGAAGCGCCGCTACCTCAGGTTGCCTCGACGCTGGCTGATCGAGCACAGGACGCGGGTGAGCACCGGCGAGTCCCGCGGGAACCCTCCCTCCGCCCGACCCGTCAGACAATTCGCGGATCGTCACCCCCTCTTCGGCGACCGATCTACGCTGATTTCGTGGCGCCGCGTCACAACGGTCAGTCGGATGCAGCGCGTCATTCCAGCGCGTTGGCACGGTGGACGAGCCGACAAACCCGCTGGAGGTGCTGCCACCCCTAGTCTGTGCCGGTGACCGAGATCAGACCTGTCGATGACGTGTACCCCGTGCTCAAGCAGTGGGCGTTCGTGGCACACGAGAGCGTGAAGAATGTGGATGCGGCGCTTGAAGAGTTCTACGCGGCCCGGCGAGCTCTCAATACGGCCCGTCGGTCGAACCCGATGGAGCGTTGGGCGGTGGCGACCGACGTAGAGGTGCGTTCGTATGAGTGCGCCGTGTTTCGAATCCAGGGCGCATCGTTCTTCTTAGTCTCGGCCGGTAGTCAATTGGTACGTGTTCTTGAGGCTGACCCGAGTCTGGGTGAATTGCAGGGGGGCCTGAACGCCAAGATCCGGACTCTTCGTGACGTCCTTGAGCACTGGGACGACTGGACGCAAGAGTCGATCGGACGCGGGCGCGGACGCCGCACATCGGGCGCACTCTTGCGGGACGTGGACCCTGATGCGTGGCCATTCGGCTGGGCCTTCACACCTGAGGACTTTCTTGTCGCCGGCCAGGTCCCGCTGGCTGAACTACGCAGCGCTTTCGGCGAGTTATGGGAATGGCTCGCATCGCAGGCCACAGGCCCAAGTTTCAATCCGTCCGCCACGTCGCCGTTACCGTGCCCGCTAGTGGACCGACCAAGTTCCTAGCCACGCGGTTCTCGGCCGCATCGAACGGGACTGCTGCATGGTTGGGACAACAGAGCTTGCTGCAATTCACCGCGAGCCGGGCGGGACCCACGGTCGCCGCGACGACCGAAGCTGAGAAAGTGACGCCCGCCCTACGATGGGTGCCGTGACGGCTACGCAGATTTTCGTGTCCTTGACGGACGGCAGTGATCATCCGATCGGATCCTGCTGGAGCTTCAAGACGAAGAAGAACGACTTCTACCTCGAGCCAGTGGGCCAAGGAAAAGGCAACGTCCTTCACCTCTCACTTCATGGGCCATGGCCCGGCAAGCCGAATCATCGCTTTCACATCAAGATCAATGAGAACGAGGCAGCGAAGAAGCGCTCGGATGGACAACTCGTAGAACACGGGTTTCCAGCCGGCGGGCTCCCGCTCGCTGGGGTGAAGGTCGCGGACGATGCCTACCTCGTTTGCCGCCTCCGCTGGATGCCCACTCTCCAGCAACCGCAACACCTAGCCGCGGCATCCGCCGGAGTCGGTCTTCCTTCCCTTACCGCCGGCCGAGAGGGAAGGGCTCTAAATGCCGCCCTCGCGCCGGGGAGCGCTTGGGACCTCGACGTGGTCGTCTCGTTTTCCGAGCCGTACTGGCCAAGCGCCGAGCGAACGGCTGATGACAACGCGCGGCTCGGGCCACTTCAGAATGAAGCAGGCATGTACCTCACGGTCTCGTCGTTTCATCGGTCGCTCGAGGCGGAACCGGCGCCCGACGGGCTCGTGCCAGAAGCGCCGGATGATGACGAAACGCCGAACCTTCTCATGTGCGGCGGCCTGGATGAGCGTCCCGACGGCGATCAAGATCTGTACTGGTTTGTCGAGACAATCGTGCCGCGTGAGTTGCTGGAGCGCAGCTTCCCCCACCAGTTCGAGAACTGATAGACCGCTACGACACACGCAAGCACTGACGGCACGGAAATCCCTTCGTATTCACTCGGACGTTCGGAGCCTAATGCTCACGCGGCCTGACGGGCGCCCGCTGATAGTTCATCCAGACCGCCCGAGCACGCGGATCATGCGTCTTTCCGCATTTGCCCTGTTAGGCCGTGCCCGCAGAAGCGGCCGTGGATCTCGAACCGAGGGACGCTGCCGTCCAATTCCCGGTTTCGTCGACGGAGGTCGTAGTTCGCATCACACCTAGCGATCAGACACGATCGAAAGGGTGGGGGCCGATGCGTGCGAGTTCAAGGGATGCCGGCGCGCGGCAGGCGCGGCTCGAGTCGTTGCAGCAGCGGCTGGCCGAGTCGGTGGGCGCCCTGGTCACGAGCGAGGACTGGAAGCGGGCGCTGGAGTTCGCTGCGCGGTTTCGGGCGCGCTCGTTCAACAACACGATGCTGATCTGCGTTCAACACCATCGGGCGTTCGTCGACGGCCGGGTTCCTGAGCCGATGCCGACGTACGTGGCGGGGTTCAAGCAGTGGTCGACCTTGGATCGGCATGTGGACAAGGGTCAGTCGGGGTACTCGATCCTGGCTCCGGTCACCGCCCGGTTCGCGTCGGTGACACCGGGCGATGCTAGCTCGTGGCGGCGCCTCGCCCGGGGGGAACGGCCGTCGGCCGGCGAGGTGGCGCGTTCGAAGCTGGTGGGTCTTCGCCCGGCGTACGTGTGGGACGTGTCGCAGACCATCGGCGCACCGTTGCCGGAGCGGCCACGGCCGACCTTGTTGACGGGGCTGGCGCCGGCCGGGTTGTGGGACGGGTTGGCCGATCAGATCACGGCGCGGGGGTTCGGGTTGCGGCTGGTGTCGAACGCGGTCCCGATCGGCGGCGCGAACGGCCTGACGGACTACACGACGCGTGAGGTTTCGGTCCGTACGGACATGGATGACGCGGCGCAGGTCAAGACGCTCGCGCACGAGTTGGGGCACGTGGTGCTGCACGGCCCGGACAACGCCGACGCGGCCCTGCATCGCGGGATCGCGGAGGTCGAGGCTGAGTCGGTCGCACTGATGGTTGCCGCCGCCCACGGCCTGGACACCAGCGACTACACCGTCCCCTACGTGTCGTCGTGGGCGACGAGCGTCAACGGCAAGCCCCCGGTCGAGGTGGTCCAGTCGACTGCCGAGCGGGTCCGGACGGCCGCCGTGACGATCCTGGACCGGCTCGACACGAGCCAGGTCGGTGATGGGAACCCGCCCGGTCTGGATCGCGAAGCGCTCGCGGCGGCTCGGCCCGCACGCGGTGTCGAGACGGTGACCCGCCGGTCGGTAGAGGCGGCGGGACTGTGAACACCAGGTCGAAGCCCTTCTACCGACGCGGCGCAGCGCCGCCCCTGCAGGTGCCGGTGGTCCTGCCGCAGATCGACGTGACGATCGACGAGCACGGCCGCCTGGACGTGCGTCTGGATCGGGAGCCCTACTCGGCCGACATGGAACTGGGGCGCACCGACCTGCGGCGGGTCGTGGAGGACATCGCGCGAGACGTCGGCACCGTGGTTCGCGTGGACGTGCGGGAGGTCGACGGGTCGGTGTTCAGCGACTTCATCTCACCGCCGGCACCGGACGCAGCGCCCGCCGCCGTTGCTGCGCCGTCCGTGGCGGCACCTGTCGGCCGCGTCTGCGGGGCGGGGTTCGCGCCGGGCGAGCGGGTCGTGGTGGCGGCGGTCGTGGCCGAGTTGGTCGCCGACGGCACCGGAACGGCGAGTGTGCGGCTCCCGCCGGCGCTCCTGTCCAGCCATGGCGATCAGCTCATCGTCGTCAGCGCCGACACCGCCACGCCGGCGGATGCGGGTGCGGCGTGAACCCGCGCGTCGGGCGGGTGGACGATGATCTGGTCAACCTTGGCCTGATGGCGATCGCGGGCGTGGGCTTGGTCGCCGCGGTGTTGCGGCTGGCGGGAACCGTCGCCGCGTGGGTCACCGGCGCGTCGTATCCCGCGGCGGGATGGCGGGGCGGACTCGGTGTTCTGGCCGACCCGGCCGAGCCCGGCGCGGCGCTCGGGGCTGACGGGCTCAACGCGTGGGCGTACTGGCTGGTCGTGGTGCTCCTCACCGCGATGGTCGTGTGCTGTTCCGTGGTACTCGTGCTGCGGGTCGAGAGGTGGCGGCACCGCACTGCGGCCGATCCGACGCGGGTGGCCGGGATCGCGACCGCCGCCGAGGTGAAGTCGGCAGCGTCTCGTCGGGCGCTGCTGCGGCGCAGTCACGCCTTGCGGCCGTCGCTGGTCAAGGCTGAGCCGTCCGACGTCGGCTACTTGGTGGGTCGGTCGCGGGGCCGTCAGGTGTGGGCGTCGGTCGAGGACTCGATCCTGGTGCTCGGGCCACCGCGGTCCGGCAAGGGCCTGCATGTGGTGGTCAACGCGATCCTCGACGCTCCGGGTGCGGTGATCACGACCGCGACCCGTCCGGACAACCTCGCCGCCACCCTGACCGCCCGCCAAGAGCGGGGTCCCGTGGCGGTGTTCGACCCGCAACGCTTGGCCGACGGGCTGCCATCAGGCCTGCGGTGGTCGCCGGTGCGCGGGTGCGAGAACCCGTTGACGGCGATGATCCGCGCGACAGGGCTTGCCTCGGCCACCGGCCTGTCGACCGGCGGGGTGGAGTCCGGCGGGTTCTGGGAGGGCAAGACCCGCACGGCACTGCAGGCGCTCCTGCACGCGGCAGCCTTGGATGACCGCACGCCGCGCGAGCTGTTCACCTGGACGCTGTCACCGTCAGCCGCGGCCGACGCCGTGGCCATCCTGTCCAGCCACCCCGGTGCGGCCGCGGGCTGGGCGGACTCGCTGGAGTCGATGATCCACGCCGACCCTCGCACCCGCGACTCGATCTGGATGGGCGTTTCGCTGGCGTTGTCCTGCTTGGCCGACCCGCGCGTGCTGGACACCGTGACACCCGGCCCCGACGAGGAGTTCGACCCGGTCGACTTCCTCACCAGCAACGGCACCCTGTACCTGCTGGCCACCGGTGCCGGTGCTGGCGCGTCGTGGTCACTGGTCGCGGCGTTCATCGAGGACCTCGCCGAGACCGCCCGTCACCTCGCCGCGGCCTCGCCCGGAGCACGGTTGGATCCGCCGCTGCTGCTGGCGCTCGACGAGATCGGGAACCTTTCCCCGTTGCCGTCGCTGCCGGTGCTGATGGCCGAAGGTGGCGGCACCGGCATCACCACCATGCCGGTGCTGCAATCGCTGTCGCAGGCGCGCGACAAGTGGGGCGACCACGCCGCCGGCGCGATCTGGGACGCCGCGATCGTCAAGATCATCCTCGGCGGCACCTCATCGGCCTCGGACCTGCGTGACCTGTCCGCGCTCATAGGTGAGCGCGACGAACACACCGACGCGATCTCGGTCGGCGACTACGGGTCCCGCTCGGTGCAACGCTCGACCCGCCGTGTCCCGGTGATGCCGCCGGAGGTCATCCGCACTCTGCCGTTCGGGACCGCGCTCGTGCTGCTGCGTTCGGCTCCCCCGGTGGTCACCGATCTGCGGGCCTGGACCGCTCGCCGTGATGCGGCCGCGGTCCGTGACCAGCGCCTGCAGGTCGAGGCGGTCCTGCGCCGCGGGGCACCTCAGTAATCGTCCTCGGACGGATCATTCGGGCACGGTGAGCGTGGCACGTCGTTCGGGTCGACGTAGACCGGCACCAGCCGTCGCGAGTCGATCCAGTCCACGTGCAGTCCCAGCGTGGCCGCGACGGCGCCCGGGTCCTCGGTCACGAACACGACCTTGGCGTCCCAGCCGCCCCGGCGGCGGCGTCGCCAGCCGATCACCAGGCCACGTGCGGGCTGCAGGAACCGCTCGCGTCGCACCAGCACGACCCGGATCGACTTGTACGGCGGCCAGGAGTCCCGCCGTCCCGGATTCGCTCCCACGCCCTCAGGGTAGACCTTGATCGAACGTATGTTCCCATGGCTGCCGGGTCACGCGCCGGGCGTCCGCGGTGTCACACCTAGGAGGTGATGGCGAGGGACATCTCGCCCTGATCTGCAGGAGAGCACCATGACGATTCCGACCCAGGTGAGCCTGCACGGGTTCATCGCGACTGCACCGGATCTGAGCATCACCGGCACCGGCGCCGCCCGCTTCTACGCACGGATCGGGGTGGAACAGTTCCGCAAGGAGAGCGATGGCTCCTTCACCCGGCTCGACCCGGTGTACGCGGATCTGGTGATGTTCAACAAGACCGCCGAGCGCGCCTACGACCGATTCGCCGTCGGCGATCAGTTCGTCGCCTCGGGATACATCCACACCTACGAGCGTGAGCGTCTGGGCAGGTCCGAGACGGTCGAGCAGTTCGTCGCGCGCCGGATCGGTCACGACACCGCCCGCACCAGCTACACGGTCGAGCGGGACCCGCAGCGCCAACCCGACCCGCCTGCGGACCAGATGAGCGTGGCGAACGCGCCCGCGAACGCCATCGGCCTCTGACACCCGATGT
The DNA here is from genome assembly GCF_054957925.1 of Aeromicrobium sp. JP4. NCBI lineage: Bacteria > Bacillati > Actinomycetota > Actinomycetes > Propionibacteriales > Nocardioidaceae > Aeromicrobium > Aeromicrobium sp. JP4. The sequence continues at coordinate 48,215 of NZ_CM143290.1, read as the reverse complement.
CAACGATGAGCAGTCGATTCGGACGCACGACCCAAGGGCAGCTCCCATTCGCCGAGCCCGACGATCCGGACTCCGAAGCGGATCTGATGCCACCGTGGGAGGACCAGCCGTTGCGGCCGCTGAACTGGAACCTGCTGACCGCCGACGAGGCGAGGGCCGAGTGGCTCGACCTGAACGCGTGGGTGGACTGGCTGCGCGAGTCGTTCGGGCTGCCGCCGACGGTGGTCCCGCCGTTCTGGCACCGCCACGACGAACTCGTGTGGGAGCTGTCGGCGCTGCACCAGCATTGGCTCAACTCCTACCACCCGGATGCCTCCGCGTCGGCGCCTCACCAGTGGATGCGCGACTTCTACGACGCCCGCGAGCGGCTTCGCGAGTGGACGTCGACCTGCGGCACGAAACTCGACCGCGACCGGCCCACCCGCCACACCGCCTGGCCCGGCGAACCGGCGCACGTCACCTCCCTGGAGGTGGTGATCACGGACCGAGCCGCCGACTTCACTCAATTCATCATCGAGGACGTCGCGGCACGTCGCCGCATCGAAACCCACGTCGCCGCCTCCGCCTGACCACCGAAGCACCGGCCGGGGTGAACCCATCCACAGGCGTCGCGACCGGGCTCGCCCACGCCCCCGCGACCGGCGGACCGTGTCACATCCCCTCGCCCCGAAAGGAATCCTCATGCTCCTGGCTCACGCAATCACGCTGGCGCAGGCCCGGTCGGCCATCTCCGAGCTCGCCGACCGGGCCCACAACACCCCGGCCGCCGTCGAGTACGAACGCGTCCTGCTGCAGCTCGACTGGATCCACGCCGGAATCGCACCCGGCATCACCCCACCGGCGCAGACGGCCCGCGACGTCCTGTTCGGGATCGCCCAGACCGCCATCGACGACCTCGCCGCCTTCGGCATCGACCCGCTCGAACTCGAGCTCGTGCTCGACATGCTCGTGGTCGCCCGCGACCAGGACCGACCCTGATGTACGGGCCGAACAGCAGCGCCCTGCGGGCTGAACTGGCCGCCCTGCTGCGGCACCACCGGATCCAGCACCGCCTCGACGACGCCACTGCGGCCCCGGACGCGACCACGACGACCGACCGCCAAAACCACGGTCTGCGCATCCGCAGGTACCGCCAGTCGGTGCTGGTCTGGTGCCGTCAGGCCGTCACCGCGACCAGCCGCAGCCGCTTCCACGACGGCACCACCGCCGACCGCGACACCGCCGGTGAACTCGTCCACCGGCTCCGCCTGACCATCGCCGCGTCGACCGTCGGCCTGCCGACGCTGGACGAGCTCACCGAGCCGGTCGGGAACCCGCTCGTGGACACGTGGCGCAGAGCCGCCCGGGCGGCGAGCCTGGGCGAACACGACTTCGACAGCGGCGTCGACTTCGGCCACCTCACCGACGGGCAGTGCGTCACCGTGATCCAAGACGCCGCGACCGTGGTGCGGGCGCTGATCTCGCTGGATCGCAGATACCGACTCATCCCCTCGTGGGAGCCGCTGGCAGCGCCACACCGCCTCCTGCACGCGGCCGATGAATGCGCCCTATTACAGCTGGAACACGACCTCGACCACACGGTCGACCAGCAGGGGTGGCGGCCCCGCGGCCGCCCCACCCGAGGCACCTTGCCACCCGGTGTCGCAGGCGCCATCGAGGGAACCGGGAACGTCCTCATCGCACTGACGGAATTCCCGGCCGTGCACCACCTGAGGATCGTGATGGAATCCCAACGCATCATCTCGAACGCTGCAGCAGACGCGGTCGCCGCGCTCGACCCCGTCCGAGCCACCGCGTGGCGCACCCGCGCCCGGACGTTCCACACCTTGGTTGTCGCCACTCGCGACCTGGCCGGAGATCTGGGCGACGGACAGACCGCCGCCGGGCATGCCTCCGCTCTCGCGCACCACGCCCGCACCTTCGCCGCGGCACCGATCGTCGACGTCACACACGCGGATCGACTCGACCAGCTGTTCGCCGCGGTCGAGGGCCGCATCCGCCAGATCATCATCGACGGCGCCCGGCACAACCTCTACTTCGTCCGCGTCCCACTCCCCCAGATCGATCCGACCTCGTCCGGCCTCGTCAAACTCAGCCAGGAGGAGTTCGTCCCGCTGACGTCCCCCGTGCACGCCGCCCTCCTGACCACCGTCCGGCAGATCCTTCGCCGACCCACGAACCCGCACCCGCCCCGGCGCACGACCTCAGACCGGAGCCGACGCGAGATCTCCGACGCGCTCAACGCCGACCACCGCCGCCCCCGCGCGATCGGGCTCTGAGGACCGACCACGAGGAACACCTAGGAAGTGCGGACTCTCGCTGCCACGAATCGCCAAGTACGGCCATGGAACGACCGGAAGGACGGACGTGCGGGCAGATACCGCTCTCGACAAGAAGGAGTTTCTGATGTCCACCACACGCAATATCCCGACCTACATCAGTCTGGCCGAGGCCGCGACGATGTTGTCGATGTCACCGAAAACGATTCGACGGCGCATCAGCGACGGCACGATCCCGGCGTACAGATGCGGGGGTCGGCACATCCGCATCCGCTTGGAGGACGTCGAGTCCGTGATGCGCCGCGTCCCCAGCGTCGGCTGGTGAAGGTCACCGCGTCATGGCTGAGACGAAGCGCGGTGAGGGCTGCTTGAGTTACCAAGAGCGCCCTGTCCGAGCGAATCATTGGACACGTATTGGACACGCCACAAAAGAAAATTCCCCGGAATCACTGGGAGTCCGGGGAATTTCTCGGGTGGGCGATACTGGGTTCGAACCAGTGACCTCTTCGGTGTGAACGAAGCGCGCTACCACTGCGCCAATCGCCCGAGTGCGACGACCAGACTAACGCACACTCCCAGCGCGGCACGAATAGGGGTGGTCGTTCGCAGACGGGGTCAGGGTTGCAGGGTGTGCCCGCTAGCTCCGAGACGCTCCTCGATCGCTGCATCGAGCACCTCGCGCATGGCCACGAGAGCACGTAGCTTGTCCAGCTTGGAATCGGTGGTCGAAACCACAACTCGCTCGGCGTCCTCCAAGCAGGCAAGGAGCATGTCGGCGGATCCGGCAGAGCTGGTCGTCGAGGTCACGGAATCGACACTAGGGACGATCACCGACACCGACCCAGGGTGTCGTCACGGGTCGGTCGACTCGGCCTCCCGCGCGCGCCAGATCTCCTGTGCCCGTTGGGTGATCGGGCCGGGCGCGGGCAGCTCGCGGTCGTCGACGCGGCTGATCGCCTGGATGGTGCGCGTGGTCCCGACGAGGATCACCTCGTCGGCCTCGAACAGCACCTCCAGCGGCGCATCTCGCTCGACGACGTCCAGCTCGCCCGCGAGCCACTCGAGCGCCAGCGCCCGGGTGATGCCGGCCAGGCAGCCCGACTCCAGCGTCGGCGTGACCACCTGTCCGTCGAGCACGTACATGATGTTCGAGCCGGTGCCCTCGCACAGCTCGCCGCGGGTGTTCGCCATGACCGCCTCGGAGGCGCCGCGGGCCCGTGCGTACTCGACCATCTTGGCGTTCTCGGCGTACGAGGTCGTCTTGAGCCCGGCCAGGGCGCCGCGCTCATTGCGCGTCCACGGGACGGTCGCGATCGCGCTGACCGGCGGTGGACGGTCGGCCGGCTCCGTGACCACGACGTGCGTGAGCCCGGAGCTCCCCCGCGGCGACCCGAGCGGACCCTCACCCGAGGTCACGGTGATGCGGATTCGTCCGAACGGCAGCTCCTGGCCGGACATCGTCGCCGCGATCCCCTCGCGGACGGCCTCGACGTCGGGCCGGCCGATGCCGAGCCCCTCGGCCGACGTCACCAGCCGGTCCAGATGACGCGTCATCGCGAACGGCTCGCCGTCGATCACGGCGGCCGTCTCAAACACGCCGTCGCCGACGACGAGACCGTGATCGAGCACACTGAGCGCCCGATCGTGCGGAGATTCCAGCAGCTGACCGTTGACCCACGCCTTCATGCCCCGACCTTATGCCGACCCGGTTTGGTGCGCTCCGGACCCATCGGTTAATGTTTCTTGTCGGCCGGGAAATCGGTCGCTGCGGACATAGCTCAGTGGTAGAGCATCACCTTGCCAAGGTGAGGGTCGCGAGTTCGAATCTCGTTGTCCGCTCGGAGAGGGTCTCGGCAGACCCATCTGCGGTGGGTTGGCCGAGAGGCGAGGCAACGGACTGCAAATCCGTTTACACGGGTTCAAATCCCGTACCCACCTCTCGGAAAACTGAATATCAAGGGCGATTGGCGCAGCGGTAGCGCGCTTCCCTGACACGGAAGAGGTCACTGGTTCAAACCCAGTATCGCCCACACACGAAAACCCCTGAAATCTCAGTGATTTCAGGGGTTTTCATTTTGGCTCCGTGGGGCACACGTGGGGCAGGAACTGTCGCCGAGTGGCCCGTTTTGACCCTCACCAGTCGACTGCCGGGATGCGCCGAAGGGCTCCTTCGAGGTCCTCCAGGCGGATCCTGATGGGACGTCGGCCGCAGTGGTAGGCCGGGATCGTTCCGTCGCTGATCCGTCGCCGGATGGTCTTGGTCGAGACCGAGAGGATCTCTGCCGCTTCCTCCAAGCTCACGTACACCGGCAGCTTCTTGTTCTTCGTCGTCGCCATCGTCCATCTCCTTCGCTTCGCTGGTTCCTGTCTCGCGTGCCGGGACCGATCCCGTGACCCTGGTCACCTGCTGGCCCGCTCTGACTCCGCAAGTTCCTCACCTGTGAGGTGCGTCGCCGAGGTTCCACCCCTCCTGCGTGCGCCATCGCTGGCGCACCTGTTCGGCACCAGACATCCGTCTCGCGTTGAGCAGGAGGCCAACCATGAGGATCGCGGTACGTTCGCACGACGAACTGCTTGCGGCAGTGCCGCACCTCTTCGGGTTCACGCCCGAGGAGTCGCTGGTGCTGTATCCGTTCGAATCGGGGCTGCCGAGGGTGCGCGTCGACCTGCCGACGTCCCTCGCGGCGCGTGAGGCCGTGTGGGAGTCACTCGAGGTCCCGCTCGGACGCCATGCACGGTCGGGAGCCGTGGCCGCGATCATCTGTCTGACCGCAGATCGGGCTAAAGCTGAAGTTGCGAGCGAGGATCTCCGTGACCGCCTCAAGTCCGTGGGCGTGATGTCCCCGTTGCGGCTGTGGGCCAACGCCGACCGCTGGTGTGATCTCGACCGGGGCGAGACCGGTATGCGCACCGCGGCAGCTCGCACCCGTATTGACGCTCAGATGGTCGCCGGCGGTCACGCGCAACCCGTGGCGAGCCGCACGGCGCTGGCCGCTTCGCTCATCGGTGACCGCGAACCGGTCGCCCAGTTCGTGCCGACGGCACGAGCTGCGGCTGCAGCAAGCACTCCCCCCGCCGAGCGCACCTGGGCGCTCGGGCGCCTGCATCGGTTCCACGCGGACGGCAACAAGCTCGACGACTCAGACGCCGCACGGATGCTCCTGGCCGTGACGGCACTTCCGATTCGCGACGGCATGTGGGAGGACGTGACCCGCAAGACGGCCCAGTCGCACGTGGCGCTGTGGACGAACCTGACCCGGCGGGCGCCCGACGAGTTGCGAGCCGCGCCGGCGTCACTGCTGAGCTTCGCCAGCTGGCTCAGCGGCGACGGCGCCAAAGCATGGTGCGCCCTCGACCAAGTCCCGGACCCGCAGGGATACCCGATGGCCAGACTCATGACGGTCGCGTTGACCACTGGCGTGAACCCAGGCGAGTGGGAGGCCCAGACCGCAAGTCTGCACGACATCAACGACCTGGCCCGAGACCTGGCGCGCACGCTCCAAGCGCCTCAGTGCCCTCTCGACCGGCCAGCACCCGAGATGTGATCCGAATTGCCCATCGATCAGTCCTACCGCCGTCAGAGCCGCCACAGCACTCTCGAGCGCAGACTTGCCCGACTCGTCACCGCAAGGCCCCGACGGCGAGGACAAGCCCGGCCGGATCTAGTCGACGCCGACGCCCGCGTGATGGAGCACGAGCGAGAATGACAAGGCCCCGGACGATTATCCGCTCCCGACCCCCGGCTCAGCTGTGTCCGCTCGAGCGATTCAGTACGTGGAGCTTCGAGCTTCTGAGTGATCTACCGCCGGATAACGCGGAGCCTCCGGTCGATATGCTCGACCGGTGCGTCGCTTCCCCATTCTCTCGACGGCCGCCGCGGTTCTTGCCGGCGTGCTCGTCGCCTTGTCCCCTTCCCCTGCCTCCGCTTATGACGGCTACCCCGACGTCTGGGGGCTGACAGCGGCGGATCGCGTGATCAACAGTGACTCCTGTCGCTACGTCAAGGTCACCGCGCGCACCAACCTCACGGACGGTGACATCCTCAGCGTGGATACCGAGGTGTGGAGCCGCGGGAAGAACGTGGGGTCCGTCTCCCTGGACTATGCCGGCTCCGGCCGGTTGGCCGGCAGGTACTACCACTGCCCCTACCTCGACGGCATCGGAAAGTTCCGCCTCGGCCCGACGGAGATCTCGGTCTGGGACGAGGACTACAACGCTGACTCCTTCATGGACTACTCCCGCGGCCACTACGCCGCGAAGCAGGCATCGCGGATCACCGCGGTGACGGCGAGTCGCAATGGCAAGACCGTCACGGTGAAGGCCAAGCCCCAGTACTACGCCATCGGCTACGGATGGAACCCGATCACTACCGCTGGCCTGACGAAGGCAGCTCGACAGGACAAATACTTCAAGCTGCAGCGGCGCGCCGCCAACGGACGCGGGCCTTGGAAAACGGTGAAACCGGCGCGGGCGCCAAAGGGAAAAACGATCACCTTCAAGGCAAAAGCGAAGAAGAGGTTCCAGTATCGGATCACCTTCAAGGAAACCGTGTGGACGTTCCCGTCCAAGTCACGCACCGTCAGGAGATAGTCCGTCGCTACTCGGCGCACGATAGTTGTAGCAGGCGTGCTCAGCGACCGATCACGTCGTATCGCGGATCACCCGAATGTCCCAACGCCGTCCCGAGTTCGATTCGCGTCGCCGCCGTGGCCACCCGGCGGGCAGACACTGATCCCGATGAGTTCGGGAGTTTCCTTCGAAGCTCTGCAACAAGATCGTCACCCAGCGACGAATTCAAGGGAACGAGGGTCTCCTCACGCAGTTTCACCAGTCCCGCCTTCGTCACGCCAAGGACTGACAGCGGGACCCGCAGGAAGTAGATCTTCTCGTGCGCGGCTCGCCCGAACACGTCAGCGAGTCGGCCTTCGACCTGGACGAGCAGGTCGTCGAGCACGTGGGCATCCGCACCGTTCTGAAGATCCGCCCCAACTCGCTGGACGTGACGCGCCAAGACTGCGGCGTGGGATGCGGCGGTTCGCCCGTCGCCGAGATTTCCGGCGACGTCGCGCGTCCGGACTACCAAGCTCCGGAACGTCTGGGCTCGGTCACGCCAGACGGCAGCGAGTGATGGATCCGTGGGGGCGACGGCCGCCGCAGCAGCGGTGGACACGATGCGCTGGGACTCGAGCACGATCCGGAAGTTCCGGATGCTTGGGACCTTGTCCAGTGCGGCCAGCAAGTTCCGGGTTCCTTGGATGACGCCGGCGAGCCCGGGTGGCAGCGGACCGGGAATCAAGCGGGGCTGCGGTCGCCAGCCCTTCAAGTCCACCGAGTCGTCCAGGTCGTACGCGACGTTGAGCAGTGCACAGTCCTCCGCAGCGAGGAGAAGCCGGCCGGGTGAGGCGAGGAAGTCCCAGCCGGGGACGTTGCCGTACCGCTGGTCCAGCGACACCACCGCTCTCACGACGGTGGCGGCATCCTGAATGACGGTGGCGCACTGGGCGTCTGTCAGGTGGCCGTAGTCGATTCCGGCACCGAAGTCATGCTCGCCCAAGGTCGCTGCTCGGGCGGCCCGGCGCCACGTGTCGACCAATGCGTTCCCGACTGGATCGGCGACCTCGTCCAGGCTTGGTAGACCATCGCGTGATGCCTCGAGAGTGGAGCGGAGCCGGTGTCGGAACTCCTCGGCCACGTCTCGGTCATGATCGCGGATCCCTGAGGCCAGGGTGTCGCGGGTGGTGGCGGTGACGGCTTGGCGACACCAGACCAGCACCGACCGTCGGAAGCGGCGGATCTGCCGACCCATCGCGTCACGCTCGTCGACAGTGCTCGTCTCGGGTGCCATCCCGATCGGGCCACCCAGACGGTGCTGGATCCGGTGATGGCGCAGCAGGGCCGCGAGTTCCGTTCGCAGCGCATCGCTGTTCGGGCCGTACATCAGGACCGGTCGCTCTCTCGTGCCGCGAGGAGCATGTCGTGGACGAGCTCAAGTTCCAGCAGATCGACCCCGAAGCCACCCAGCGTCTCGATCGCGGTCTCGGCGATCCCGAACAGCACGTCGCGGGCCTCTTGGGGAGGCGGTGTGATGCCCGGGGCGATGCCGTGGTGGAGCCAGTCGAGCTGAAGCAGGACTCGTTCGTACTCGATCGACGCGGCCTCGGTGTGTGCCGCGTCCGCGAGCGCGGCGACGGCCGAACGCGCCTCGGCCAGGGCGAGGGCGTGGGCGAGAAACATGAGGACTCCTCAGATAGGTGCTGGCGCCACCGTGGGTGCCAGCAGGCCGGTGCGTCGACTACGGCCGATCCTGTGGACGGGCCGGCGTCCACGTCGTCGTCTGTGGATCAGGCGGTCGCGGCGTACTGGTCTTCGATCCGCTGTCGGGCTTCGACGTCCTCGATGACGAACTGGACGAAGTCGGCGGTTCGGTCTTCGATGACGGCCTCGAGCGAGGCCACCGCGGGAGGTTCGCCGGGCCAGGCGGTCTGGCGGGTGGGGCGGTCGCGGTCGAGCTTCGTGCCGCAGGTCGACACCCACTCGCGCAGCCGGTTGCGGGCATCGGCGAAGTCGCGCATCCACGCGCATGGCGCCGACGCGGAAGCATCCGGGTCGTAGGAGTTCAACCAGTGCGTGTGCAGAGCGGACAACTCCCACACCAGCTCGTCGTGACGGTGCCAGTAGGGCGGCACGACGGTCGGCGGCAGACCGAACGCGTGGCGCAGCCACTCGACCCAGGCATTCAGGTCGAGCCACTCGGCCTCAGCCTCATCGGAGGTCAGGACGTTCCAGTTCACCGGCCGCAACAGGCGGTCCTCTATCGGCACCCGGAAGTCCTCGGGTGCTCCGACGTCGTCGGGGTCCGTTCCGCGCAGGATGGACTGCTGCCAGGTGGTCGCCATCGCCGTCACCGCCGACCTCAAAGCCCAACCGCGGTCGCCGGCGAGTTGACGACGGACATCTGGTCGGTCGGCGGATCCGGTTGATGCGAAGGGCTCCGGTCGACGGCGTACAGCGTGCGGGCGCAATCGTGACCAACCCGTCGGGCCACGAACTGCTCGCGCTCCCCCGACCCGGTCTCGTACGCGTGGACGTAGCCCGACGCGACGAACTGGTCGCCCACCTTGAACCTGGCGTACGCGCGCTCGGCCGTCTTGTTGAACATCACCAAGTCCACGAAGATGGGATCGAGCCTGGTGAACGAGCCGTCGGTCTCCTTGCGGAACTGCTCGATGCCGGCTCGCGCGTGGAACCGCGCCACACCGTTGTCGGTCAGGTTCAGTTCCGGGGCAGTGGCGATGAAGCCGTGCAAACTCAACTGGGTGGGGATCGCCATGATCACTCCTGAGTCCGGGCGAGCCTTAGGTTTGACTCGCGTCTACTCCTCAGGTGTCAGCGACTCGCCGCCCCGATCGATGCGAACGCATGTTCGAAACGGTCTTACGCTGGGGCCTGTGGGCGCGAATCCGGGACGGCGAGACAGGTGGCCGCCCTATCGTTCGGTCCGGTTCGTGCTGGTAAGACGCCACCGGCACCTCGCCCCTGCACGCGGCCTCGTGATCGGCTGGCGCCGCGGTCGGTCAGGGTGGGACGCCAAGGTCGTCTACGTCACCGACGATCCCGGTGCCGTGCAGACCACGCTCGGTCTGCACGTCGACTGGATCCCCTCAGGCCGGCTCGTGCCGGTCGACGTGGACCCGAATGAGGCGCCTTCCCGCGCCGGTCGGGATCCGGCCGACGAGGACTACTGACCCTTGGGATGCCGCAGTGCCGTCTCCACTTGGGCTCGCTGCTCACGCAGGGTCACCGCGTCACGTCGCGCGGTCCAAGGTCGCAACTGAGTGACGACCGGCGGGGCGCTGCGCAAGAGCACCAGCGCCGTCCCGAATGGCAGCGTCCGGATGACCTCCGGCGGCAGGACCGGGACGCGACGGGTCGAGCGCTGCAGGGACCGGGAACCGTAGTCGCCGATCGAGACGGTGTCCGTCTTCTCGTCACGCTCACCGATCAGTGCCGACAGGTCCCGCAGGTCCGAAGCCGACGACGTGCCGCCCAGGATGACCTTGACGATCGAGGCGTCCCAAATCGCGCCGGCCGCGTGATCGCCCCACTTGTCGCGAGCTTGGGACAACGACTGCAGGACCGGCATCGTCGTGATGCCGGTTCCGCCTCCCTCGGCCATCAGCACCGGCAGTGACGGCAAGGGTGACAGGTTGCCGATCTCGTCCAACGCCAACAGCAGCGGTGGGTCCATTCGCGCACCCGGTGACGCGGCGGCCAGATGCCGAGCTGTCTCGACGAGGTCCTCGATGAACGCGGCGACCAACGACCACGAGGCCCCAGCTCCCGCTCCGGTCGCCAGCAGGTACAAAGTCCCGTTCGAGGTGAGGAACTCCACCGGGTCGAACTGCTCCCCCGGCCCCGGGGTGACGGCGTCCAGGACGCGTGGATCGGCCAGACACGACAGCGCCAGCGATACCCCCATCCAGATCGAGTCCCGGGTGCGGGGGTCAGAGTGGATCATCGACTCGAGCGAGTCGGCCCAGCCCGGCGCCGCGTCACTGTGGCCCGCCAGGATCGCGACCGCGTCGGCCGCGGCCGACGGCGACAGCGTCCACGTGAACAGCTCCCGCGGCGGGCGGTCGTCCAACGCCGCCGCGTGCAGCAGCGCCTGCAGCGCAGTGCGGGTCTTGCCCTCCCAAAACCCGCCGGACTCCACTCCCCCGGTCGACAAGCCCGTCGCCGACGCCAAACCGGTGGCACGGATCATCGCCGTCAACGGATCCTCACACCCCCGCACCGGAGACCACCGCAAGCCGGCGGACAGTCCGCCCGCAAGGCGTTGCGGGTCGAACACCGCCACCGGCCCCCGCGTCTCGCGGGCCGTGAGCGTCGCGGCAAGATTGTCCGGCCGAGTCGCCGTCGTGACCACCGCACCGGGCGCATCAAGGATCGCGTTGATCACCACATGCAGACCCTTGCCCGACCGGGGCGGCCCAAGAAGCAACATCGAGTCCTCCACCGACGCCCACACCTCACGACCGTGAGCCCGGCCCAGCAGGTAGCCGACATCGGACGCCACCGGCGAGTCCAGCGACGGCCGCAGGGTGCGACTGCGCGCCAGCAGTGCCCGGCGCGAGGCAACGGCCCTCACCTCGCTGCGCGTGGCCACCCCGACCACGCGGCGCGGGTCCCGCGAAGCCCGCTGCCGGACCACTCCCAGCCGCTGCCACACCACCACCGCACTGGCGACAACCACGGCCAGCATCGCCACCACCACCGACCAGTACGCCCACGCCGTCAGACCTTCAGCATCCAACGCCCGGCCCGGCGCGGCCGGGTCCGTCAGGACGCCGAGCCCGCCGTGCCACCCCGACCGGGGAGGGTCCACACCGCTGACCCATGAGGCGACCGTCCCGGCGAGGCGCAGCACCGCAGCCACTAGCCCCAGCACACCCAGGGCGAACAGCGCCAGATTCACCAGGTCGTCATCGACCGGCCGGCCACGCGGGTTCACGCCGCGCCCGTCGTTGCCGGAGGTGCCGGCTGGGAGATGAGCATCACCTCACGCGCAGCCGCCAGCGCCGGCGGCAGATGGAACCGAGCCGTGCCGGTGGCGTCGGCCGTCACACGCGCTACCACCACGACCACCGCGATCTCCTCCCCCGGCAGCAACCCGGTCCGGCACACCTCGCCGGCAGCGGCGCTGAGCTTCTGCGATCCCGGTTCGTCCTCGGGCGGCATCGCCGGTGCGTCCTCGAACGGTGGAGTGATGATGTCGGTGAACGTCGCCCCGTCGGACTCGCGCACGTCCACCCGCACCGCCGAATCCAACTCCACGGCGATTGCGGTGACGACTCGCTGCAAGTCGCCCCGCCCCAGGACTCCGGTCTCGCCGTACGGATCGCCGTCGACCCGCACCTCGATCCGGCCCTCCTCATCGACATCCACGTCAACCTGCGGAAACACGACCGGCACGCGCAGCGCCGGCCGCTCTTCCCGCCGGTACAGGTGCATGCTCATGGCCCGGCCACCTCCGCGACATCGCACGACACCGTCTCCACACTCCGACCCGCTGGGGCTTGGTTCAAACGTCGGCGGTCCAGACCGGGCGGAGTTCCGTCACCGATCTGTTGCGTGCTCAGACGGTCCAAGATGGTCAGGGCCGTCGTCCGGACCCGTTCGGCAGTCGACTGGACCACCTCGACCTGCGTCTTGCCTTCGACACTGCTCGCCCAACTCGACACATACGGGACCGTGTAGTCCTCGGTGTTCAACCCATGCGCGGCCGCGACCATCAACGCCACCGACTCCGCCTCTACCTCCGCGATGCCCCGATGCATTAGCGGGCCTCCGGCGTCCTGCCCGTGGAGCAGCACGTGGCCCAGTTCGTGCGCGAGCGTCTTCACCCGGGCGGCATCGTCCATGTCCGCTCGGATCGACACCTCGTGCGTCGTGTAGTTCGTCAGTCCGTTCGCGCCGCCGATCGCGGCAGCGTTCGACACCGACCGCACACCAAACCCGCACGCGATGACCTGATCGGCCAAGCCGTCCCACAATCCCGTCGGCGCCTCGCCCTGCAACACCACCGGCCGCTGCGGGTTCGGGAGCGGCACTCCGCTGGTCTGCGAGACGTCCCACACGTACGCCGGACGCACTCCCAGCATCCGCGACCGGACCACTTCGCCCGGCACCGGATGCTCCCCACGGGCCAGCCTGCGCCACGACGCTCGATCGTCCGGTGTGACAGAGGCGAACCGCCCAGTGACCGGCGCCAAGATCGCGTACCCCGTCTGGCCTTTGTCCACGTGCCGATCCAAGGATGCCCACTGCTTGAAGCCCGCGACGAAAGTCGGCGTCGGCTCGGGCACACGCCCCTCAGCGAACGCCGTCTGGTGCTGGACGTAGATCAGCACGGCGTTGCTGAACGACCGCGACCGGAAGCGCGCAGCGAACTCCAACGCCCGTTTCCAGTCTTGGGACGTCACTAGTTCGCCCACCGCGTCGATCAGACGCGCATGGAGCATCGCGAGCTTCTGGTCCTGCTCCTGCAATGACCTCGTCGTTTTCCTCATCCGCGCTATCGCCTTCCCGCCGGCTTCTCGACTTGAAGGTGTTTCAAGGCGGCCAGCGGCCGGCGTACGGCACTCGCGGCTGACGCAGGTTTGCGGCGGCTCCCAGCTTGCTGCTCCACTCTCCGGATCGACGCGGGCTCGAGGCGGTGTGCGTCAACGGCCCACCACGACTGTCGCAGGTCGCGATATCGGCGCGTGCCCCGTCCATCCAAGAGGACCAACGACCTTGACATTCGCCACCGGACGGTTAGGGCATCGGCGGCGAATTCGGGCTGCCGTTGCGACGCCGCTCTCCGGACTCCTTACTGCTGCTGGTAGCCCCGAATACGCTTGTGCCACGACTTGAGGCGCTCGTACTCTGCGAGCAGCTCGGCTGGCTCGGGTGGAACATAATTGGTCTCTTCGGACTTGTCGTGCCGCAGCGCCCACTTCGACGTCTTCCCGTAACCATCTTGGTACTCATCGTTGTCGACCTCGGTGATCTTGGAGAGCATCCGCACCATCTGCGGTCGTACCTCAGATTTGTTCCTGTCATACACGCGATTGATGATCTCGCTCGTCACCGTGCGCTCCCACGTCTCGGACAGCTGTCCAGCCACGTCGTTGACACGCTTCTCGTACTCGTCATCCTCGAGGCCCTGACGGTCCTTGGTGAGTCTGGCGATCTCATTCTGGATCGTGTTCAGGCGCTGATTCGTGTCCTGTGCTTTCCACGGGAGGCCAGTTCCCACATGCCCCGGCACCTTGCCCCGGCGCTGGATCGTTTGGGCGGTTATTTGTACGTGCGAGGAACCGGCAGATTTCAGGAGATCGGTCAAGAACGCGACATCGTGCGTGAAGACGATGACCTGCCGGGACTCCGCAAGTTGAGTGAGCCGCTCCGCTACCTTGTCGCGCCGGACGTGATCCAACGAGGTCACGGGGTCGTCGAACACGACGGCGGACTTGGAGGCGTCAAACTCGGCTTCCGTGAAGAACCCCGCGAGGCCGAGCACGGTTTGTTCACCTTCGCTCAGCACGGCACGAGCCGTTCCGTCCCTGTGTTGAACCCCGACGAGTGCTGGAATCTGCCGCATCTGGCCTTTCTGCCCACCGAGGTCCCTAAGCGTGACCTTGTCTAGGTTCATCCGGGCCGTTTCCCGAGTGAAGTGGTCCCGGATCTTCTCCGTGGCGTAGGTTGCCGTGAGTGCAGTCGCCTTCCGCGTGATCGCCTTGGTGTCAGTCGCAGACTGTGCGTCCGACAGGTTGGCAAGTTCCTGGCGACGGACGACTTCCGCCTTGAGACCGGCCTTGTTCTCGCTGAGTGTTCGGGAATTTGCCAGCGTGTCGCGGCGCAGTTTTTCGGATGCTAGTGCCGCTTCGAACCCCGCAACGTCCGTGGCCTGTGCCCTGGCGACCAGCGAGTTGGTCAACTCTCCGAGGCGAGTTGCGATGGAAGTCCCGGCGATCGCTTCGATGGCGGGTCCACCAGCGGTGAAGTGTGCCAGCGCATTGTCTCGACGCTTCTCAAGTGCGCTGAGTCTCTGTTGGACGTCAGCTGCCAACGATTCCTCGTGGTGGAGGACAGCTCCCAGTCCGACAGTTGTCGCTTGGGTCGCGAAATCCAACGAGCGGAGTTGGTCCACCGCAAGGGCATAGGCGCGCTCGGCCGACGCGGCGTCACTTTCAGTGGTCTCGCTCATAAAGAGGGCGAATCGCGTGAAACGGTCTCTCGCGTCATCCGCAAGAAGCTGCTGACAGAGCACGCAGCGCGCGCCACTGCCGGTCTCGGGAAACTTATGCGAGTGGTCCGGCATCGAGACCGCATAGTCCCGGGCAGCGCGCCACAAAGTACGCCACGCGTCCGATCCGACCCCAGCCAACGGCTCGTCGTCGAAAGAGGTTATAGCGGCGACCATTGCCGCTGAGCGCTTGGACTCAGCCTCGGCTTTGAGTTTGCCGACGACGGCGAAGCGCTCCGAATTTACGGCGGCCTCAAGCTCTTCGACTCTCGCCACGAGTGCCTTGATTTCGCCGGCGTCAGCCTCCAATCGCCGACGCTCTTCGGCCGCGTCGCTCGATTCCAAGCGGGCGACCTCCTGGATCGCTTTGCCAAGACGTTCAGCATCCTCAGACGTGAAGGTGCAGGCGTCCTCAATCTGCTCGTCTGTCGTGCTCGCCGTCAACTCAGCGTAGAAGCGACCCGCCGGGGTGTTCGGAGACAGCAGAAGTTCCAAGCACCTTGTTTCTGCTCCGGCGATACGTCGCTGAAGTTCTTCGCGCACTTTGCCACAAACAGCGATGAGCCCGTCCAGCAGCGTGAGAGCGGACGGCCGGTAGGTGACACTAGATTCGCGGCTCAGGTACTGATCACCGCAGTGCTCGTCGTAGAACCGCACACGCTGGAGATCGTGCACCGGTGGGTCAGCCGGGAACTTCTCTGAGTATGGCTGCCCGTACACCGAGTAGTCCAGGTCGGCGCTCGGAGCTGGGGCGCCGTCTTGGTAAACATCCGGCAGCACTAGAGAGGCATGCCGGGCGCTCACCATTGCCTTGATGATGCGAGCGTAGCCCGACTTACCACTTCCGTTGTTGCCGTAAATGAGCGTGATGCCGTCAGGTGAGAACTCCAAGATCTGGTCCGGCGCGAGTGCGTTGACGCCTTTCACATTGCAGATCTGCCTAAGCCCGACCTGCTTGCGTTCGGACGTTCCGAGCGTCAGGCTGTGGGCGATTGCGCTCGAAGCGGCCGTGTCCGGCCTGAGCAGCCGTTCGGCCAGCTCGGTGATGGCCAGCGGGTCGTCGTAGGTTTCGCCTCGCGACAACGCAACGAGCACGTCCTGTTGCCACGTAGGCCTCGTCGATGCCCAAGAACGGATGTCCTGCTCGATACTCACTAAAATCGTCCCCCTCCGCGGCTGCACAACCGTGAGCGATTCACACTCCCATCTCGGCACAGCGCGGCTCGCGATTGGGACAACAGTCAATCACTGGCGACCGACAGATATTCGGTGTTTCACAGATCCTCAATGTCATTTGCGAGCGCGAGCATCCGCCCTTGGGCCCTTAGACGAATGCGGAGCAGAGAGGCACGAGATAGAGAGGTGCCTGCTAGAGGATGCGAAGCACGGACCTTCAGACTGCCCAAAGTGCAGCAGGCACCCCATTGCCGCGCAAAGATCGCGCGCAACCAAGTCAGCCTCGCGCACGGTCGCCTGTCTCGAATAGACGAAGCTCGGCTGGGTGCAGTTGATGCTGAACGACGAAGGAGCGGTGCTTGATCCGCCAGAGTCCTTGACCCGTGCCGAACGTCGGCAGCAGTGTTTGCTCGGTGCCAGTCAGCCCGAGTGCCGCGGCAGTTGAGCCGAGCTGGTCAGACTCCTGCCGGTAGATGATGCGCGTCTCAGCGTTCGACAGCAGCGAGGACGCGAGGGCGCGCATCGCGGATCCTTGGTCGCCGACGTTATCGAGGTCGGAGAGCTTGTGAAAGATCAGCATGTTCGCGATGCCGTAATGGCGCGCGAGGCGCCAGTGCGCGTCCATCCGGCGCAGCAGGGCCGGGTGGGCCATCAGTCGCCAGGCTTCGTCGTAGACCACCCAACGTTGCCCGCCATGCGGATCCAACAGCGCGGACTCCATCCATGCGGAAGCGCAGGTCATGAGCGCCGAGATCAACGTGGCGTTCTCCGTGACACGCGACAGGTCAAGCGACACCATCGGCAAGGTCGGATCGAACCGTACGGTCGACGGCCCGTCGAACATCCCAGCGAGGTCGCCAGCGACGAGGCGGCGAAGGGCGTGCCCGGCGATGCGTCCATCCTCTGCCAGCCGGTTGTCGCGCTCTCCGGGATCCAGCAACCTGTCAACGACCAGGGGCAGGACAGGTACGTCAGACGAGTGGACGGCGTCCTGGAGGGCGATGTCGATGGCGGTGTGTTCGAGTGGTGTGAGGCGGCGGTCGAGGACGGTCTCGGCCAAGGCGCCGAGCAGGTCCCGACGGCGGGCGGTGACTTGTGCGGTCCATTGAGCATCGTCGAGTCCGGCGGGACGGTGTCCAGCGTCGAGCGGGTTCAGCCGGTTGATCATGCCGTGCCCGAGGGCGATGGCTTTGCCGCCGACTGCCTCGGCGACAGCGGTGTGTTCACCCTTGGGGTCCCCGGGAACGTAGACACGGCGGCCGAACGGGATGGATCGGGAGTACAGGCTCTTGGCGAGCGATGACTTACCGGCTCCGACGATGCCGGCGATGACGACGTTGGGGGCGGTGATGACGCCTTGGGCGTAGAGGACCCACGGGTCGTATACGAAGGAACTGCCCGAGTAGAGGTCCTGGCCGACGAACACGCCGTCGGATCCCATGCCGCCCTCGGCGAGGAACGGGTATGCGCCCGCGAGGGTGGCGGATGTGTCCTGATGGCGGGGCAGTCGTAGACGACCGGGCGTCCGGAGTGCCTCGGGTCTCCTCTCCCCTGCTCGGGGGAGCGTCTCGGTTGCCCGACGCTCGTCTCGTAGTTGGTCGGCCTTCGCCTTTGCTGTCGTTCGCTGGTTCGTGCGGTCTTGAGCAAGAAGGTCCTTCGCCGAGGCCTTTCGTTCGCGGCGTGCGCGTCGGCGTTCGCGTCGTGGAGTGACCAGGACAGCGCTGTGCAGGCGGGCCCGCCGCCAGCCGTTCACAGGCCGAACCCTGGCCGCGACGCTACCTCGGTGGGCAATGAAGGGACCGCCGGGGTCGGCGGCTTGTAGATGATCTGGCTTTCGGTTTCGTGGGCGCGGTCGATGCATCCTGCGACGTGGGACATGATCTCGCCGGCGCGGTGCAGCTCCCAGGACACCTCGTGCCGGAGACCAACCTGTGAACGGCCGTGCAGCCGGTCATGGTCGGGCGCGTCGTGGGTCCGAGCGATCTGGTGCAGTGTCTGCCCCAGCGCCGCCACGGCGGCCGAGAGGCTCCCCAGCAGTTGGTAGATCTGACGGGGGTCCTCCATCGCAGCGGTCTGATGCGCGAGCGCACGCAGCGCCTCGTAGGCCTCCTCGGCGTCGGCGACCGGATCATGAAACGTGGGCATCTGAACCTCCAAGGACGTGGTGTGACCGAACAGGTGCCGCCGGTCAGACCGGTCGACACAGCGGCAGTGCGGCCGCGGCAAAAGCTTGGGCCTGTTGGCCCCATAGCCGTCGGGTTTCGCAGGAGGCCTGGATGGCGGCTTGCTCGATCTCGGCGACCGCCTGTTCGAGCGTTTCGGGGTCGGGTGCGCTGACGGCGATGAGCCCTGTGAGGCGCAGGATGCCGTGGCCGGCGGTGAGGTCGGCCTCCTGCTGCAGCACGTCCTGGTACTCGGCGGACTGTTGGGCGTCCTCGATCTGACCGATTCGTTGCCGCTGGGCGGCGTCGGAGATGTACTCGGTCTTCTTGCGGCGGATGTCGCGTGCCGCCTGATCCGTGCGCAACGGCGTGTAGAGCAGCGTGAAGGTGCGGCGGACACCAGACGACAGCAGGACCGGGGCCAAGAACCCCGGGTAGACCAGAGAGCGGGGCCACTCGCTGATCCACAGCACGCAGTGGTGGGCCGAGTCGCTGCGCAGGCTGGACCAGTCCTCACTGACCGCGACGGGGCCGGCAGTCGCCAGGTCACGACCGAGGGAGCCGTGGCGCTCGAGGGCGCCAGCCACGACCGGGTCGTACGCTGAGCGCAAGATGACCGCGAGGTCTCCCGGTTCGAGCCAGTTGCCGGGTGCCAGGTCCGCAGACCGAAGTGCCGCGGTCAGGGTCGACATCTCCTGACGCAGCACGGCCGCCGCGCCGCGGTTTCCGCCGCCGGCGGCACGGATGGCGCGGCCTGCGGCCTTGAGGTCGATCGAGATCGACACGGTGCTGGCGTGTCGCTCTCCCGCCGGACCGGCACGGTCGATCAGCTCGTCGTAGACCTTGGAGGTCCACGAGTCGTCGTGGCGGCCGTGCCGGGTCCACCAGTCGGCGAGTCCTCTACCGGAGTCGGGCAACGTTCGCTCGCAGACCTGGAGCGAGGCGATCCGGCCCGATCGGCAGGCGGTGGCCAAGACTCGACCCCACGAGGTGACGCGGCGGTGCTGTTCGGTCGGGTCGAGCAGGATGAACGCCGGATGTGCGACCCCGACGATGGCGGTCAAGGTAGCGGCGTGGGGGTCGTGGACCATCACGGCTCCGGTGTCCAGATCGACCCATTGGCGCAGGCGCGCGGCGTCCCCGGGCAGTGCCAAGGTTCCGGCCGGCCGTGGCCGGATGATCCGACGGCGGAACAGCAGCTGCCCGCCGCTGGCGCGCCAGCCCCAGATGACGACGATGGGCACCCACTCGATCAGCTTCCGTCCACCGACGCTGACGAACGCCAAGACCGCGCACACCGCAATCACGGGCGTCGCGACGAGGAGAGAGCTCGCTCCCCCGCTGTAGAGGCCAACCACCAGGACCGCAGCAGCGACGCCGACGACCACCAGTTGCGAGGTCGTGAGCCCGAGCAGCACCCCTCGCTGGCTCAGACGGGAGAACTTCACCGGTGCGAGCGCGCTCCCGCTAGTGGCAGGGGCGGTCATGCTGGTCAGCTCCCGCTTCCGGCGATGAGTGGATCTGCAGGTCGCGGCGGGCTCGGCGGCTCAGCCGGCGCCGGGGGTGGTTCGGCCGCCGATGATTGTCCTTCAGCCGCGTTGGCGACGGCTTTGCCGACTTTCGGTCCGGATGTCGCGGCTTCCTTCACGAGGAACCCGGCAACCGCCGGTCCACCAGCCGGACCCGCAGCACCGCTCGCCTTGCTGGCCCCGCCAACCGCGCCGCTCGCGCCAACCGGCTTGGGGGACGATAGAACCGGGCCCCCACCCCGGCTTCCCGATGAGGTGGGCCCGGTGAGAACCGCTTGAGGACTCCGACCTGATCCTCGACCCAGCGGGATCGGGACCGGCCGGTTGAGGGCGGACTTGGCCTCCTGTTCGGCCGACATCGCGTGGTGCATGTCGAAGCCGATGAAGCTGACCGCCTTGTAGGTCAGATAGGGAGCGAACCCGGCCATCAGCATCAGCACCACGCCGGAGATCGGTTCGCTGACCGACTTCAAGTCGGCATCGATCGGGGCCGACACCTGCGCAGTCGCGAGGAGGAAGAAGACCACCAGAACGACCTTCGACAAGATCAGCGCGATGACGAAGGTTGCCCATCGCCCGACCCAGCCGCGGGTGTGGTCCCAGCTCGCTCCTGCCAGGGCGATGGGTGCGAAGACGATCGCGATCAGCAGGAGTGCTTTGCGGATCAACAGACTGACCCACACGATGACCGCGGCTCCCAGCGCGAGCCCGGCAACGAGAATCGTGATCACCGCGCTGGCGCCCGGGGCGGCGATCTGCAGCGCTCCGATCCCTTTCGCCAGCATCGACACTCGGTCACCCATCTGGGTCATCGTGGTGCCGGTGGCGTGAACGATGCCGACGCAGAGCCGGTCGGTGACCTCGAGCGCGGTCCCAATCAGGGCCAGCGCAACGAACGAGCCCAAGACCGACTTGGCCAGCCCGAACACAGCGCGGCTCAACGCAGCCGGCTCGCGGCGGATCATGCCGCCGATGACCTGCAGCATGAAGAAGCCGAGCATCACGAACACGGCGACCCCGAACAAAATGCTGTAGACCTTCGTGAACTGGCCACTGGTCACGTCGACCATGGTGGTCGAGTCGAAGACCTGCCAGACGGCCTCGAACATCCAGCCGGCGGCGTTGGCCATCGACTCGGCCAGCCAGTCGAACGGTGCGGTCACCAACGTCCCCGCCGCATCGCCTGCCTGATCGCACACGGCGGAGATGACCGGCACCTCGCACACATCGACCATCGTCTTGCCTGCTCAGACGGCCTGGCCGACGTTCCAGAAGAAGTTCACGAGCGCGACGGACGCACCAGTGACGATCGCGGCGCCGAGTCCGACGAGCACGCCCACCTTGCCTCGTCCCGCCAGATGAGGATTCGACGAATTCGATCCCAATGCCCACACGATCGACGAGATGATCACGGCCAGAACAGCCAAGATCAGCCCGACGGTCATCGACGCGCCGACGATCGTGCTGAGCTGACCGATACCCGGCAGCCCACTGGAATTGGGTTCGATGTTCACGTCACGCGCAATCGCGTGCAGATTGATCGGTTTCACGGTGCCTCCTGCGGGTCTGTCTTACTGACTCACAGGTGCGCGGCGGCGATCCTCAGCACATGAACCGGACGCCGCTCGCCCTGTCACCCGGGTGGCTGCATCCCGAACCCGCGTCATCAACGAAGGCGGTGTGCAACTTTCGCCATGAGTCCCTTGAGTTCAGGGTGCGGAGTAGTTGCCTGCGCGACGGCGCCGAGGTTCTCCGGTGACAGGTCGGCTCCTTTGACCTTTCGCAGCCAGTCCTTGTATGCCTTACCGGACCGGTCCTTCATTGAAGCGGGGCTTCGACTCCATTCTCGCCGCAAGTCCGTCCAGGACGATGCGCCGTCTACGAGTTCGCCGACCGGCAGGTACTCGAGAACGTCCTTCATGGACATGCCGAGCGGGAAGAATCTCTGACTCACCCCCCGTGTGATCGCAGCCGTGAGCATCGGCTCGTAGACGTCTTTCCCGCTTCCCGGGATCTTGGCCATCCCCCGCTTGATGATGCCCGTCGCAGCCGACCGGCGACCCTCAATGACGGCGGCCTCTGCTTGTGCCCAGAGGTCGTAAAGCGGTTCGAGCGCGACGTCGTCAAGCACTGGCATCAGCAAGGCATCGCTCCGCTCGACGAGAAACTCCGAATCAAAAATCGACCAAAGATTTCTTGTTCCTCTCATCGCGAGGACAGCGACGCGGAGATCGCGGAGATCGGCGGCGAACCAACCTTCCAAGATTTGCTTGTCGTGCTCGCCCTCGACGAGAAGGTAGCCGCGGTCGAGGTGAAGTAGCGAGGAAGGCTGGAGTCCGACCGCAGCGAGTTCATGGATGGCCGCGCGGTCGAGCTCTGTAAGAGATCCGATGCCGCCGCGCGGGTTCTTTTCGATGTGGAAGACCTGGCCATGCCCGGCGTCGAGGAGCGAAGGGCTATGCGTGGCGAGGATAGGTCTAATCCGAGTCGAGCGCGCGAGTTTGAGGAGTCCTTCGGCCATGTGGGACTCGGCCGCACGGTGGAGTCCACGTTCCGGCTCGTCAAGAAGAACAAATGGCGCCGGGAGTTCAGAGGTCTGGTCGATGGGGAACGTCTCGGCGTCGATCCTCGTACCGAACTGAAGCGCGTCTTCGTTCGGCGCTGATAGAGCGATAGCGAGACGGGCCCACCGTGTTTCGGCATCGCTGAGGTTCGCTATCCGGCCTCCTGGACTGGCGCACCAATGCGGGGGCTCGGCCGCGATCCAGTCAGTGACGTCCCCCAAAACGACGCGGAGAACTGGCGGATCGAGAAGGAACCCTGCGAGAAGCTCATTCGCGCGGCCAGCCCAAAGCGTTACGAGAGTGGTCAGGCGCTGCAAGAACTCGTCCGTGGCCGATCGGAAATCTTCGGTGAACTCCCGGTCTGGCGCAATTGCCCGAATGCAGCCCTTGAGCATCGCATCGGGATCGGCGCTTTCGTCCGTGACCACCGTAGGGAACGGACTTTCGGAGACTGGCAGAGCCGCTTTGTTGTATCTATAGATTCCCCCGTAGCAGGCAAATCCATCAAGATTCGAGATCAACGATTCAAGGACGAATCGCTCATCCGTAGCCTCCATCCAAGCCTCGTAAGCCTCGTCCGCGTCTCTCTCGCCCTCGACGAAGGAGAGCATGTGCTGCTGGAGCACGTCCGCCCACGCATCGGCCGCCGGATCATCCGGGGCGGACGCCGGGTACATGGTCCACCGCGGCTCGACTGAGCCGACGGGTGCCAGCAAGGCGTGAGTCTTGTCGGTAACCGCCCCAAGAAGACCCCGCCAAGCGGCACTGACATTCCCGGGCAGGTCGAGCGCGTCAACCTCCTCTTCGGTAACGAGCGCTACAGATGCCTGCAAATCAGCCGGCCTCATATCGCCGACTGTGTCGTCTACGTAGACACGGGACAGGTCGCCCCGAACGAGCAGTGCAGTCGTAATGACGTCGAAATGATTGACGCCGTTTGGCTCCGTCCGGCCTACCAATCGACCGGTCAGAGTGGACTCGATCGATTCAAGCAGCAACGACTTCCCAGCCCCGTTCTGACCGTAGATCACCAACGTCCCGCCGTCATACTCCAAGAATCCGAGCCCTGGGTGTCTGAAGCCGACGATCTCAATTCCGGTCACCCGGGCAATCTAGTCCCCGCTTGAACCTCTTGGAGTGGAACGGCCCGACCACAAAGGCGCCTGACTGGAGAAATGACGTACTGGACTGACGCACCGTGATGGTGCTTGGGACCTACAGACCGGCACCCAGTTCGATGAGCCAGTTGGCCCACGCGAGGGCGAAGCCGAGCAGAGTCGCACCGCCCAATGCCACGAGAAGCCCGGTCTTGGCTTTCGATGCGGTGTGCCAGCTCCCGCTGGAGGATGCGAGTGCCCACACGGTGGCGCAGACGACGATCATCACGACGGCAGTCATCAGACCGTAGGTGAGCAAGGCTCCGACGATCTGGCCCAGTTGCGCTGAGCCACCGACCGCACCGAAGTCCGGTCCGACGCTCGAGAGAGTGGAAACGAGGCGACTGCTCATGTCACGCAGGTGTTCCTTCAGCTTGCGCGTGATGAGGCTGCGACGGTGACGTGCAGATGGTCATAGTGACCGCCTGTCACGGAGTTGGGGTCGAACATTCCTCCGCCGTTGTACGTCCGCCATCCTTCGGAGGCGCGCACGACGGACCAGATCTTGCGCTGCCAGATCAGGTACTCGACTCCGAGTTGAGTGGCGTTGGCCTTGAGCCAGTTCGTGACACGCCACCCGGCGTTGAGCGAGTCGCCCGCTGCGCGGGTACCGATCTGGTTGCCGAAGGTGCCGTCGCAGGCTCGGCCGGCCGCATGATCGTTCGTCGACGGTGAGCCGGCCCGCCAGCACGCCCAGCTCGATTCAGGGAACGTGGTCTCGAGCTGCCCGAGCACGTGAGCCATGCGCGCGGTGATCCGCCCGTCACCGGTCGGATCGTCGACGGATTGGCCCGGGTCCGTCCCGAGAAATCCGTCCGCGGTGTCCGGATGGCAGCCCGTAGCGGTCACTGCCGTCGTCTGGTCGAGCGAGGTGGCCCCGCGGCCGGTGAGCCACGGCTCGGGGTCGACAGGACGCTGAGCGGCGCCGCCGGGACGAACCTCGAAGTGCAGGTGAGGTCCGGCGGTGTATCCGGACATGCCGACGTCGGCGATGTGCTGGCCGGCGGCGACTCGGTCACCGGGTTGGACGTGGATCCCATCCGCATTCATGTGGGCGTATCCGGTCGCGACGGTGGAGCCGTTGACGGTGTGCTCGATCAGGATCAGGTTCCCAAACCCGGTTGCCGGGCCTGCGGACGCGACTCGTCCGTCGGCCGCCGCCAAGATCGGCGTGCCGGCCGGGGCGGCGTAGTCGGCTCCGGTGTGGAGTTTGTAGACGCCAGTAACGGGGTGGCGGCGCATCCCGAAACCGCTGGATCGCAGCCAAGTTCCGCTCGGGAGCGGGAACACGACCTGGCCGGTTTCGAGAACCGCGGCGGCGGCGCCTGTCGACCCGGTCAGTGTGTCGAGGATCTTCTCAGCAACGGGTTCCCACTCGGCGTACCTGTCAAGGAACCGGGACACCTCAACGGCCTGGGCTGCGGCGCCCTTGGGCATCGTCCGCCATCTGGGGATGTCGAGGAGTCCGCGGGGTGATCCGTGGTGGGGTCCGGTGGGTCCACCGAAGAAGGCTCGCGCTTGGAACCGCGGGTCCATCAGGTTGGCGACTGTCCCCCAACCGGTACTGGGTCGCATCTGGAACAGGCCGAGGCTGTCGTGGTCTCCCCCGTCCCCGTCGTTGGCGAAGGCGCCGGAGCTCGGATGGGCGCGGGTGTTCGCGAGCATTCGTAACCGCGATTCGGTGAGAGCGGCCATCAGCGCGACGATGATCCCGTCCCGGCCGACGTCGTCGACGTTCGCGCCGGTGCTGATGATCGTTGCTGCGTGCTGGAGCTGGTTTCGCTCCAGACGGACCGCGACCCCGTCACCGGTCATGGCGTCCAGGCGGTCCGGCACGGTCCCCACGCTGAGCCCAGAGGTGCCGGTCAGGCATGACGCTTGAGCCGCGGGGTTGAGCAGCACGCCAATGCCGAGGAAGAGCACTGCGGGACCAAGCAGCACTGCACCGACCAGGCCGACGATCAGAGCTCGCATGGTCCGCTCCCGCTAGTCCAACGGATCGTCGAGTCGTGACAGGCGCAGCAGGTGACACTGCGGGTAGGACGGACGGCAGACCATGAAGATCGTGAACGCCACCTCGTGTTCGGATGTCACGTGTTCTCCCTCCCAGACACCGGAACGATGGCGGACACCGTGGACGGTCTGGGCGCTCGTGCCGGGCGCCATGACTCCTGGGCCGGCTTGCTCGAGAGCGGTGCTCCACTGCGCCGGGACCCCGACCGAGTTCACGGTCAGCCACTGGCGCGTCTCGTAGTCGCGTAGGTCGGTCCATGCCTCCTGGCTCGGCAGGTAGTTCGTGAGGTCGGCGATCAACCCGGGTGTGGACTCGCCCGTGGGATCGGCCATTGGCACGAACGGCTCAACCAGAGCAGCGGGGCCGGTGTCGACGCGGGTGTCCCAGGTGAAGATCTTTGTCGTTACCGCTCGCGCGAACTCTTCGGCGTCGTCGGTACGCACGATCGCGGCTGCGGTGGTCGCGGCGTTGGTCGGGGCCGAAGCAGCAGCTCGATTCGTCGGTTCGGTGACCTGGGTCGAGGAACTCTTGGGGCCTGAAGCGAAGGCGAGCCACACGGCGCTGGCCAGGAGTCCGGTGGCCAGCACGAGAATGCCGACGACAGCGGCGCGGGAAGGTATGGGGCGTCTTGTCATGAGCATGAGTGGGCCTCCGCTTGAGGTGTCACAACTCAGGTGGACGCCGAGGTGCGCAAGTCCTCGACCTCGCGCGCGAAGGTGTTCATCTCTTGCAGGACCTTCTCGAAGAGTTGCCAGTCGTCGTCCCTGACCTCCCGGGCAATCTGTTCTGCGTCGTAGTGGTCGGTCCAGCCGAGCATCTCCGCCCACAGGAGCACGAACGACCGGGGTGTGCGCTTGCGGACGGCGGCTGCGGCGGCTCGCTTCTCTCGATTGCGCCGCATGCGTTCGCGCCTTTCCGCTTTCGCGATCTCGAGAGCCTCCGCCGCGGCGTGGTCGAAGTCGGCGTCCGGGTCCGGTCGGTTCGCTGCAGCTTCGGCCACGGCCCGGACTCGCTGGTAACCCGGATCAACGGGCGCGCCGTTGCGAATTCGTTCGAGTTCGTCCTCCGCGACCCGGCGCACGTCCTGCGGCTGGTCGCGGTCGGCCGCGATCCGCTCCATCCGCAGGATCTGCTCGAGCTGGCTGTAAGACGCCCGGTGGGTGACGAACTCAGCAGCTTGGTGCCGTACGTCTCCGTGACCTCGCTGCGGTGCCGGTGATTCACCGGCACCGTCGTGACCTGCGCAAACGCCGTTCGCCGTGGCGAACTGCGATGCTCGCCGACGTCGGTCAGCGTCCTCCTGCATGACCTTCTTGACCTCGTCATAGAGCCGGGCAGCCTCAAGCGCCGTCAACGGCTTGTGCAGCACATTCTCGTCGCGCTCGGCCAAGAGCCGGGTCAAGCCTGAGGACAGGCCAGGACGCACCCACACACGAACAGCCCGCCAGCCCAGCTGCTTCACGGCCTCGAGCCGCCGGTAGCCGCAGATCAGCACGCCCTCCGGCGTGATCGTGATCGGCTGGAGCAGTCCCACCCGCTCGATCGAGGCGATCAACGGGCCCAGATCGCCGGGGTCTCGACGATGCCGAATGCCGACCTCGATCGCATCGACGCGACGCTCGGCTTCGAGATGGCCGGCCGGCTCAGGCATGCGTCTCACCTGCCACCGATGGACAGGCCGCCGCGATCATGCTCGTGAGCGTCTCGTCGGCACCGAGCTCGTCCAGGTCCTCGCCCAGACACAACCGCAGCAAGAGTCCCCGCCCTCGGCGAGTTCCTTCGTAGTCGCGCCGCGGGTCCCCCAGCACCAACCGCAGCACGGTGATCCACGCGGTCTGGTCCAGCTCGAGGGACTCGCGTCCCTTGGCGTCGCGACGGAGTCGTCCGTAGGCGACTCGTCGATCACCGATCGTGCTGAGAGCGGCGCAGATGTGCTCGATGGTCATGCGGGCGCAGCCGTCGTCCCAGCCGTTCTCGACGAACAGCGTGATGGCCGCCGTGACGGCTGTCGACGCGGTCGTCGGCGCGTTCGGATCCGGAGGTGTCGGTGCGTGCAGCGACGGGTGGAAAT
Organism: Aeromicrobium sp. JP4; assembly: GCF_054957925.1. Classification (NCBI taxonomy): domain Bacteria; kingdom Bacillati; phylum Actinomycetota; class Actinomycetes; order Propionibacteriales; family Nocardioidaceae; genus Aeromicrobium; species Aeromicrobium sp. JP4. The sequence continues at coordinate 20,473 of NZ_CM143290.1, read as the reverse complement.
CAGTCAGCGGGTTCTCCCGCTCGCTGAACCGCTCCGGGTCGTGGAAGGAGACCACGTCAGCGCGCCGCGCGTGCTGATTCGAGATCATCAGGCCCTGAGCTCTGGCCTCGTAGATGAGACTCAGCTGGACCGCGCGGGTGATCACCGCCCACGTATCGTTCGCGACCCGGGCGGCACGGGTCCGCATGACCTCGAACGCCGCGTATGCGGCGTCCGCTGGCTCGAGTCCGTACTTGTTCGCCAAGGCCGCGTACTTGGTGGTCAGGAACTCGATGAGGTCCGCGACCTCGGACTCCTCCTGCCAGGCCCGCTCCCCCGAGTACGCCAGGCGCAGGAGGAGGAACCGCAGACCCTCGGTCGATTCCAGGTCCAGTTGCTCGCTCACAACGACCAACTCCGATCCGTGCTGCCGTTCGGGATTCCCGGGACGGGTGCGGTGGTGCTTCTGCGTGTTACGGCCGCGCGGGTCTTCGAGACGGCCGCGCCCGGCGCCCGGCGTGCTCGACGCGTCAGCTCGGCTTGCAGATCGATACCGCGGCGCACCGCCGGTGAGCCGACCACCGTCGCCAGCTCACTGACGCGCACCCACGTCACCGAGCGACCACCAACCTTGTTCGGTGTCGGCGCGGTCGGCAGGTTGCGGGACGGGTCCCCGTGCACCGCCAACGCCGCCACCTCCGGTGAATCCGGTGGGTCGACATCACGAGCCTTCCGGTCGAGGTGCCTCGCGTACAACTGGTCGCTGTTCACAGCCCTACCCCTTCCACTGCTCGAAACTGGCGAGTCGGCGCCGTGCAGGGCACGGATCGCGATCGGGTGCGGTACGCCGAGCCGATTGTGGTCAGCGACTCGGATTCGCTCAGGCCCGCCTCGCGGGCCGCTGGAACCAGGACGGATGCGGTTGCGTTGATGTCGTGGCCTCCCTCGCGCATGCGGTTCGCCGCCCAGAACAGGCCGCTGTTGCGCCCGCCCTCCGGGATCGAGGCCACCCATCGGGCCAGCCGCTCCGGGCGCGCACCCACCGGCGGCAAACCCGAAGGCCGGGGAGCCGACCGCGGTGGGTCAAGGAACGCGCGCAGCGCGCCGGCGTCGACCGGCCGCGGCTCGTGATCCTCCGCGACAGCGATCGTCCGGTAGACCCCGCCGACGCCGTCCGCGTCGGCAACCGCCGACGGTGGCACGATGATGTAGCCGCCATCGCCGCGAAAGTCGACGTGTGCGCTCGGGACCTGCCACGAGCGTTGCTCGCGAGCTGACTCGACCGGGAAGTACGCATGCACCCCGCCGGACGGTGTCCGCACCAACCAGGACCAACCCGACACGAGATCGGCTCGCCTCGCGCGCTCGAACGCAGTGAAGCCCGAACCGGCCGGATGCACGTCCACGTCGACGACGTCGACGCCCGAGCGACCGCCCGTCGGGATCGCGATGTTCGCGTCCGGCCAGCGGGTCCACCACACGGCGGCCGCGGCGACATCCGCGCTCGCGTCCTTGAAGCCGTGTGGCGTCAACGGGCGCTTGCCACCCGAAACACAGGGGAACACGGGAATCCGACGACTCAGCAGCAGGCCCACCGCGGCTAGCTGACCCTCGGCGTCGCCCAGAGCACGGCATAACCCCGGTGTCCAACGGGGCTGCGACAGAACGCGCGGATCGCTCGTGCTCATGCCATCGAATGTGCACCCGAAAAAGCGGACACCCCCGTGCGGACGCCCCCGGACACCCACCCCGTCCGGGGCGTCCGGTCACGCGTTTGCGCAGGTCAGAGGGCGTCCGCAAAATTTCTCAAGAAGTCCTTCAAGCGCGCTATGCGAACGCCACCGGACACCCGTCATGGACATTCGTCTGACACCTGCACCCGAGATCCTGCTCACTCTGAGAGGAACCAGATCGGCCAACTGATGACCAGCGACGTACTGGCGGATCCAGACGGCCAATCAAGGATTGCCCGTTCACCGACTCGTGGTCTCGGACGCCCATCTGCGGGAGCGGTTCGGGCTCGATGTGGCCAATGACCGTCGGTTTCTCCCCGTTGGGAACGGGGTCCGGCGAGGTCGAAGACGTTGAGGCACGAGACCTGAGTTCGATATCCACGCTTGGTTGCGAAAGCTGACGGGTTGACGCCTGCATCGCCCCAAGAAGAGCAAACGACGGCTCCACGACGCCGCGGTGTGGAGGCGTGGTGAAGCCCGTCTCGTCTGTCGCTGAAGGTCTGGCGTCAGTCTGATCACGCCACAGGCGAGTCCCGTGCGTCCGAGTCGAGTTCCCGGATGAGCCGAGGCCGTCGCTAGGACTCGTCTACCCATCAGCCAAGTGGCTGACACTAGTCATCCGGCGCCGTTAACGTGGTCACGACGTCAATCTGAAGGAGCGCCGATCGCTATGGGAATTGCAGACAGCGGCAACCTGTTTGCCACAACGCGGAGCAACCAGATCTCAAAGAAGGCCGCGAAGGCGCAGGCAGCCGCCCACGCCGAAGCAGCAGAGCGCGACCTGTTGGTTCTTCAGCACATCGCCGCACAGACCGAGATCCTGACCGAGATCCGTGACCTCCTGAAGAAGCAGTGACGCGGCACAAGAATCGAGTAACTCAAGCGGCACGGGTCTGCTGCCGAGCGACGGCCGTCTGACCCTGTCTTAGCGATGCCAACTCGGCTACGTTCCGGCGCAACCATGCCAATCGGGGAAACGGCCAGCTCTGCCGCCCTCGAAGCTCAGCTTCGGCGGGACCGCCCATACTCGCACTAGTCCAAGGGTTCGAGGACCCTCAGGAGGATGGCGTCCCGCAACCGCTCATCGTCGGGAGACAGACCGTCGAGAACCTCACTCAGGGTCACGTCCGTCTGCACGATCCTCTCGATGCTCTCGCCACCAGCGGCATGAATCGTCACGAACACCCGCGAATAGTCAGGGTCAGCCAGTGGCTGCGGAACTCGGTCGTTCTCGATGACGGCGGTGGGTCCGAACTCGAGGAAGATCGTCGGTCGACCATCGCCACGCTGCAACTCGATGCACCACTCCCACTGTCCGACGAACCTCGTGAGCACGGTCTCCACGCGTCCGCTGGCGACGGCGTGGTTCACCTGTTCCATCAGGGTGGTGCGGGCGAAGGTGCGTAAACCGGCTTTGATTTTGGCGAGGACCTTGCGGCTTTCGTCGAACTGCCGGCGCGCGTGCTCGGCGACGAGGTCAGCGAATTCCTGCGCTGCTCGGTCCTGGGGCCGGTACCCGTAACGAGCGGACTCTCCGGTCTCGCACATGGTCTGGATGAAGGAGATCTGGTCGTCGACGTTCACGGCCGCTGGACCTTCCACGAAATGTTGTGTCATTTGCTCGATGAAGAGGAGTTGGTCGGGGTTTCTCGTGCGCCAGGACGAGTCTCGAGCGATGTGGGCCTGCAGGTCGCCCAGGATCTCGGCGTAGGTCACGACGACGGCGTTCTCCCAGCCGTCTCGTTGCAGCTGGCTCTCCCGGCGATGGCAGAGCAGCACGACCGCGGCGGCTCTTCCGGAGGTCGCTCCGTGTGTGAGGTATCGGTGGTAGTTGTGACCATGCCCGTCCGAAGTGCCGTAGTTCTCGATGACGACGGCTGCATCGGGTCGCGACAGGACGATGTCGGCGATGTCCATGCCGACGTTGCCGGCTGAGACCTCGTGGCCGCCTCTGGTGTCGACTTCCTGGGCTACGCGATAACCGGTAGCAGGGAGGCGCAGTTCCTCGGTCAGACCTTCATTCACTCTCTCGAGCATGAGCCGTTGGAAGACGTCTCCCAAGTGATGAGTCGCATCGGGAGTGAGCAACCAGGCGAAGACGTTGGAGAGCTGCTTCTCGTGGGTGCCATGGTGCATCACGCGGAAGACATTGAACTGCTCAGCCAGACTTCGTGAGAGGGCGGGGATGAGCGTCGTGACGACTCGGTTCATGCCGCTCGCGCGGTCGCGGTCGCTCTCGGGAAGTGACATCAGATCAGGCCGGCGTAGCGTTCGAAGAACTCGACGATCTTCCCCAGGACCCGCTGCTTCCTCGCTCCGTGATCGTTCCCCTTCGAGAACCGGGAGGCCGGCGGCAGGATCTTCGTGATCGCGGTGCCCGTGATCGGCACCGAGCCGTCGCGGAACGCTTCGGTGACGAACGCCCGTGCCTCCTCGCCCTTGAGCGCCTCGGTCGTGATGATCGCGTTGAGCTCGGTGTCGCGGCGCTGGGTGATGAAGGCGCGCCAGTCGTCGCCGACGTCATCGCTGACCGACTGGGAGTCGACGAAGTCCAGGATGAGATCGCGCTTGTTGCGCAACGTGGGACTGGCATCGACGGCCATCTCGATGTCGACCGCGAACGTGGCGTGATCGGTCTTGCCGTACTTCGTCTCGCGCCATTGCCTGACGAGATTGAGGACATAGTCGATGTTCACCTCGACCTGCTTCACGAGCTCGATCTCGAACACCACGTCGTCGAGGAACGACTCCTTCTCGGTCGCCTCCCGTCTGCGGTGCTTCTCCCACAGGCTGTTGTAGAGGCTGGTGTAGTTCTGCAGGTCCCGCGGCGCGAGCGTCTCGTCGTCGGCGAACTCGTCGAACGAGGTGAGGATGTTGCGCAGGCGCAGGATCTCACCGAAAAGCTGCACGAACTGTTTCTCGGCCACTTCGCCGTAGGGCTCGTCCCCCGGCGGCGTGGACTCCAGGAGCTGACCGGCAACCTTCGCGTACGCGTCGCGGTAGTGCTCGTAGGACTCCAGCAGCACCACCCCACGCGCATCGCGGTTGCCGAACAGAGCCAGGGCGTCGTTCACCGCGCCTTCCAGGTTGCGGAAGCAGACGATGTTGCCGTAGGCCTTCACCGAGTTGAGGATCCGATTGGTTCGACTGAACGCTTGAATCAGCCCGTGCGACCTGAGGTTCTTGTCCACCCACAGCGTGTTGAGGGTGGTCGCGTCGAAGCCAGTGAGGAACATGTTGACCACGAGCACGAGGTCGACGTCGCGTTCCTTCACCCGCTTCGCGAGGTCCTTGTAGTAGTTCTCGAACTTCGCCGACGACGTGTCGTACGACGTCCCGAAAGTCGCGTTGTAGTCACCGATCGCACGCTCCAAGAAGTCACGCGACGACCCATCCAGCGCCTCGGCGTCCATCGCCTCGTCGCTGAGAAGGCCACCGTCCTCGACCTCCTCGTTGGCCGCATAACTGAAGATCGTGGCGATCTTCAACGGCTGATACGCCGGGTCGGCGGCCTGACGCGCAGCCTGCTGCTTCGCGAACTCCAGGTAATAGGCCTTGAGCGCCGGGATCGACGCGGTGGCGAACATCGAGTTGAAGCCACGGACCCGCTTCTCCCCCAACGCGTAGCCCTTACCGCGCATCGTCTTGGCATCGAAGTGGTCCAGGACGTAGGTGACGACCTTGGCGACGCGCTCGGGAGCCATCAGCACCTCTTCGGTGTTGATCGCCTCGACATCCATGTCCGCGACGTGGTCCGCCACCCGAACCGTGTTCTGGTACGACACCCGGAACGGCAGCACGTTTCCGTCGTTGATGGCGTCGACAATCGTGTACGTGTGCAGCCGGTCACCGAAGACCGCCTCGGTGGTGTCGAGCTTCGCGCCCGTCGCGTTCTCCGGGAAGATCGGCGTCCCCGTGAAGCCGAACAGGTGGTAGCGCTTGAACGCCCGGCGGATCGCCGCGCCCATGTCGCCAAACTGGCTGCGGTGGCACTCGTCGAAGATCAGGACGAGATGCCCGGAGTAGATCTCATGGCCCTTGTTGCCCTCGATGAAGTTGGAGAGCTTCTGGATCGTGGTGACGATGATCCGAGCGTGGGGATCCTGCAGCTGCCGCTTGAGCTCGGCCGTCGACCTCGACCCATTGACCGATTCCTTCTCGAACCGGTTGTACTCCAGCATCGTCTGGTAGTCGAGATCCTTGCGGTCGACCACGAACAGCACCTTGTCGATGCCCTCCATCCGCGACGCGAGCTGCGCAGTCTTGAACGACGTAAGGGTCTTGCCCGACCCCGTGGTGTGCCAGATGTAACCGCCCGCCGCGGTGCTGCCCAGCTGCTTGGCGTTCGTCGAGGTGACAATCCGTTGCAGGATCCGTTCGGCAGCGACGATCTGGTACGGCCGCATCACCAGCAGGGTGCGCGAGACGTCGAAGACGCAGTACTTCGTCAAGATGTTCAGCAGGGTGTGCTTGGCGAAGAACGTCTTGGTGAACGCAGTCATCTCACCGATGCGCTTGTTGTTGGCATCGGTCCACCAGGACGTGAACTCGAATGTGTTCGACGTCTGCTTCTTGCCGCGCCTGCCACCTTCGGACTCAGCGATCCGCCGGGCCCGCGTGGTGTTGGCGTAGTACTTCGTCTGAGTGCCATTGGAGATGACGAACAGCTGGACGTACTCGAAAAGCCCAGCATCAGACCAGAACGACTCGCGCTGGTAGCGGCTGATCTGGTTGAACGCCTCCTTCAGCGCCACCCCGCGCCGCTTGAGCTCCACATGCACCAGCGGCAGCCCGTTGACCAGGATCGTGACGTCGTAACGGTGCTGCCGGGCGACGCCGGCACCTTCACCGGTGGTCTCGTACTGGTTGATGACCTGGAGCCGGTTGTTGTGGATGTTCGACTTGTCGATCAGCTTGATGTTCTTGCTGGTGCCGTCATCGCGCAGGAGGACCTGGATCGGGTCCTCCTGGATCTTCGCCGTCTTCTCGACGATGCCCTCGTTCTTCGACGCCACCTTTTCGGTGAAAAACCGGTCCCACTCAGCGTCACTGAACATGATGCCGTTGAGGATCTCCAGCTGGGCGCGCAGGTTGGCCACCAGGTCGGCAGACGAGGCGATGACGAGACGCTCGTACGCCTGCGCTTGAAGCCGCTGGATGAAGTCGGCCTCGAGCTGCGCCTCGGACTGGTAACCCCGTGAGCTCGCGGGCTCAGGCGTGTACGCCGCCACGACCGTCGACTCGTCCGTGACCGCGATCGGCTCATAGCGAAGCGCGGAATCGGGGGCTTCGGTCATGCCGCATCCGACCACTCAGGGAAGGTCAGGAGCTTGTCGCGGTAGTACTCGTACTGCTGACGGCGGGCAGCGATCTCGGCGGGGAGGCCGACTGACAGGTCATTGACCAAGGCATCGAACCTGTCGAGGATCGCGACGATTCGGGACTGCACGTCCAGCGGGGGGACCGGGATCGGATAGTCCTTGATGAGGCCTACATTCAGGTCCGAGCGGTTTCCTTGGCCGCGGGAGCGGAGATCGTCGTACATGTGAACGAGCCAGTAGTAGACGAAGCGGTGATTCGCCTGAGACTCATCGACCTCAAGATTGCAACAGTGCTGGTTCGTGGTCAACGCGATCTTGTTGACGGCTGCTCGACCTCGCGTAACGCCTGCGCCCGAAATCGCTACGATGACGCTGTTGGGCCTCACCCACTTTGCCGACGAGTTCGCGAGGCCCGCCTCCGTGATGAGCACGTCGGTCCGATGAATGTCCCGATAATCCACCTCCTTGGTTCGGAGCCAAGGAATGGACCCGCCGTAGTAGTCAGCGCGGGTAGCCAAGGGAGTTCCGCCGGAGAAGACCCTCTCGCACACGCCCCCGACCGTGGACCAGCGGACTTCCTCTCGACTATCGAAGTCGAGCATTCGGTCACGGTAGTACTCGTACTGACCTGAACGGGCTTGCAGCTCCGCTTGCAGCTCCGCTTGCAGCTCCGCTTGCAGCTTTTCCATCTTTTCGAGGACCGAGGCTATCTCGCGCTGGATCTCCATCGGAGGGACAGGGACACGGATTCGCGCCACGTCGGTCATCTTGATGTCCTTGACCTTCGTGCCGGTGACAAACCTTCGCTTCTGGACTTCGAACTGCTCGGTTTGGAAGTAGTAGGCCGCGTACATGGGGTCGAGGGCGTGCTTGAAGACGCACGAGTGACCGCCGATGGCGATGTCGGTGTTCCCCAGCCACGCGACCGCAGTGCAGACGTCCTCGATGTTTTCACTGGTGGTGGTCACCACCAAGTCACCTGGTGAGGCTTTCTTCAGGCTCACCGCCAGCGATGGAGTGATGAACGACTTCGTCTCTGTGGTCGAGGTGCCGTAGTACGTGTAGATCTGCCCGTAATGGATGCAGGGGACGCCCTCCTCGACGAAATCCTTCTTCTGCAGTCCGTTACCGCGAATGAACTCGCCCAGTTCACCCAACGTTTTGAACTCCACCCCGTTTGGGCACATCGCAGCGATGAGCTCGTCGATCGTGCTCATCAGTTCGCCTCGTAGCTCTGCTGAATGAGTGGGAGGGCGCGGCTCAAGGTGGCGGAGTCGGTGATCGTGAGCTCCAGGTCGCCGGTCCCCATGTGTCCCACCTTGGTCACGTCGCGGCTGAAGCCGGGTTCAAGGGTTACGGTCATCGGATCAACCTTCACGAAGACGAGAAGCTTGTTGGCCTGCGAGTACGCCTCGACAGAGGCGAAGTTCTTGAGGCGGCGGAAGGCCACGTAATACTTCGTCATCTTCATGGTGATGTCGTCGCCGAGGGCCTCAATCTGGGTGCGCAGCTCCTCGTAAAGGTCGCGGAGCTCCTTCGGTGACTTCGCAAGGTCGTCCTGAACGGTCGGGTACTTGTTCGTCCCCATGGAGGGGTTTGGGGTGGACAAGGTCGGGGCCATCGTCGCAGCCCTGCTGGCCGCCACGGCCGTCGAGGCGACGAGCTCCAGGGCCAGTAGTTCGTCGTTGAAGAGCTGGTAGCGCACAAGTTCGATGGACCGGCCCATTTGGCGGATGGCGTGCTCGTCGTAGCGCGTGAAGTCGTTGGCTACGCAGACAAGCCGGGGGCTGGTGAAGTCGATGGTGTCAGCGGCGTCCGTGCCGAGCTTGCTCATCACCAGGACTGTGAAGTCGCCTTGGTGGTCCATAAGCCAGTCAAGGTAGAAGAGGCCCTGGTTGATGACGTTGTCCGAGATGTTGCGCTTGTACTCGAAGATGACGGGAGTGCCGTTCTCGTCGATCCCGATGGAGTCCATCCGACCACCGTGGACCGGGCCGGTGCTGAACTCCGTGTCGAGGAGGCGCACCCCGAAAAAGGTCTTCATGTTGTTCTCGACGATGCGCTGCAGGTCCTTCTCCAGCCGCGATGCCGCTGCTGGTAGCTCGACGGCTGGCGTGGCATCGATCTTGTAGAGCTTGAGATCGCTCACGCGCCCTGACCTTCCAACTCGGCGACGATCGCGTCGATCTCGGTGCGCAACCTCGCCTGGTTCGCCACGATCCGGACGATCTCACGATTCAACTCGGTGATGTCGACAGGGACCCGGGTGTCCTCGGCCTCGACATAGGAACTGACGGCGATGTTGTAGTTGTTCTCCACGACCACGGCATGGTCGACGAGCGTCGCGAAGTGGGCGACGTCGTCCCGCGCCGTGTAGGCATCGAGGATCTTCTGCTGGTGATCGTCGGTGAGCTTGTTCTTGTTGCCCTGGCGGGTGAACTCCGCTGAGGCGTCGATGAAGAGCACCTTGTTGTCGGTCTTCGACTTCTTCAGCACCATGACGCAGGTGGCGATCGTGGTGCCGAAGAAGAGGTCCGGCGGGAGCTGGATCACGGCGTCGACGTAGTTGTTGTCGATCAGGTACTTGCGGATCTTCTGCTCCGCGCCACCGCGGTAGAGCACGCCGGGGAACTCGACGATCGCGGCGGTGCCGTCGACGGCGAGCCAGTGAAGCATGTGCATCGTGAAGGCGAGGTCAGCCTTCGACTTCGGTGCAAGCACACCGGCCGGGGCGAAGCGCTCATCGTTGATGAGGAGCGGATTGGCGTCGCCCTCCCATTTGATGGAGTAAGGCGGGTTGGAGACGATCGCTTCGAACGGCTCGTCGTCCCAGTGGGCCGGGTCGATCAAGGTGTCGCCATGCGCGATGTCGAACTGCTCGTAGTTGATGTCGTGCAGGAACATGTTGATCCGGCACAGGTTGTAGGTGGTCAGGTTGATCTCTTGGCCGAAGAAGCCCTTGCGGACTCCACCGGGCAGCACCTTGTTGAACTGCAGCAGCAGCGACCCGGAACCGCAGGCGGGGTCGTACACCTTGTTGACCTCGGTCTTGCCGACCACGGTGATCCGCGCGAGGAGTTCGGAGACCTCCTGGGGCGTGTAGTATTCGCCGCCGGACTTGCCGGCGTTGGCGGCATACATGCCCATCAGGTACTCGTAGGCGTCCCCGAACGCGTCGATCGTGTTGTGGGTGAAGCCGTCGTTGCCGAAGTCCAGCTCCCCAATCGCGTCGAGCAGCTTGACCAGCTTCTCGTTTCGCTTGGCCACGGTCGGCCCGAGCTTGCCGCTGTTGACGTCGAGGTCTGCGAAAAGACCCTTGATGTCGTCCTCGGAATCGGCGCCGACCGCCGAGGCTTCGATTTTGGTGAAGACACGCGAGAGGGTCTCGTTGAGGTTCTCGTCGGTCCGGGCCCGCTCGCGGACGTTGGCGAAGAGGTCAGAGGGCAGGATGTAGAAGCCCTTCTCCTTAACCGTCTCCTCGCGACCGAACTCCGCCTCGGCGTTCGGAAGCTGGCGGTAGTCGAAGTCGGCGTTCCCGGCCTGGCGCTCAGCCTCGTTGAGATAGGCGGTGAGGTTCTCGGAGATGAAGCGGTAGAACAGCATCCCCAGGACGTAGGTCTTGAAGTCCCAGCCGTCGACGCTGCCGCGCAGGTCGTTGGCGATCCGCCAGATGGTCTTGTGAAGCTCTGCGCGCTCGGTTTCCTTCGTCCTGTGACTCACGGGGTCATTGTCGCAGGCGCTCGGGGACAGATTTGCGAACCTCGACGGTTCGTAGCCGTCGCCCTGGCGACGCTCCTGCGACGGTCGCGCTCCTAAGTGTGCGACCACGGATCGTGACTTGGTCGCAGCGGAGGGACCGCGCTTTTCGCTGCGGGAGTTGTCAGCCGGTGGGTCGCTCCTGGCCGGCTTCCCATCCTTGACGTCCGGCGTAGACCTGCTTCGTGCGGTCTGGAGCGTCGACTGGCCCGTCTCGGTCGTCGATCCGGTTGAAGACGCCTTGGTCGAGGAGGTGCTCGGCAGTTTCCTGATCGCCTTCCGCAACCGCCACTCGCGCCTGATCGAGTCGGCCGACCTCATCGAAGGGGCACGCAAAGCGTGCCACCTCGATCGCTTCGTGGGCTGCGGTCGTATCGCCGTTCGTCACGGCCTCAGTGACCACAAGGTGGGCGGTGTCGGCTATAGCGCTCGCAAGGATTTCATGGATGCGGTCCTCGTCGTAGAGCCAGTTCCATCCTCCCTCCCGACGCCCGCTAAACGGTTGCCCCGTGACAAGGCGGAGCGCAGCGAGGAGGTCCTCGACCCCCTCTGCGCCACGCGCTTGACCGCGGCGGCGGAGTCGTCGGAACAGGTCGACATCCATGAGCAGGTCCTCGACCTGGTACCCGGCGGAACCGGTCCCGCGGTAGGCCCGTGATGCGTCTCCTGCCGGCAGGTGTGGCTTGCCGGTTCTCGGGTTGGTGCCGAGCCAGTCCCTGATGGTGCCCACATCGGTGCGGAGCCGGGACACGCTCCGCCCGAAGACGGCAGACAGTTCTCGCGACACGACACCCTCGGGGTGCAGGGCGATGTAGGCAAGAATTTCGATGAGCTGCGGGCGAGTCCGAGAATGCGGCGCTTTCGTGCTCCGCACGTGCAGACCAACGGGTCCCAGAAGGGTGAGCTTCGGTAGTCGGGAGCGTGGGTCGTGCCACTCGGCCAGGTCCGCGTCCAGTGTCGGGTCGGACTCCTCCACGCGATCGCTCACCGATCCGGGCACGATCGGTGCGAGCTTCTCGACGTCCTCGGCCGTGGTCGCAGCCGAGCGGACGTAGTCGTCGGTGTCGCCAGGCAGGAGCGATCTGTCGCCGGCGGGACCGTCGCCGCGGGGTTCGGTGAGTTCCTCGCGCAGGGCGCCCGCTTGGTCGACGTGGGATCGCCAGCCGTCCGCTCCGGGCCCGAACACCGGAACGGGCACCGGTTCGGTCTCGCGGGTGACCTCCACGATCGCCGCGCATGCTTCTGCTTCGTCCGTCGAGAGGCCGGCTACGACGCCCTCCAGCTCGAGCGCCGAAATGTGCAGTCGGCCATCCGCATCAACATGGACCGTCAGTGCCGCTGATTCGTTGCTGGAGCATCCCACTCGCATGAGCACTGTGCCGAGCCGTGGTCCCGGCGCGGCGATGAGGCCCCCGAGTTCGTTGAAGGCGGCCGCCGAGGTCGTGACGACGGCCCGGAACGGATCAGGGTCACCTGCTCCTGCCTCGTACGTCACCCGGACCTGATCGACGAGTCGGGCGACGAACTCGGGATCGTCGGCGGAGCCGTGCTCGATTCGATGGCCGACCATGTCGCCGAGCTCGGACGCGAGATCGACGGCATGGATCTGCACCACGAGTGACCACGGGCTGAGCGCCAGTTCGGCGACCACGTGTCGAGCCAGCGCTTCGGCACGATCGCTGTCCCCCGTCACCGCGATGGTGCCGAAGTGTTCCAGATTGACCAGCAGCAGGTCGCCCTCGTCGTTCTTGCCGACGCTGACGAGCAGTGGACAGGGCGGGATGACGTTTGCATCGTCGGCATCGGCCGTGAACGGGATCGACCATTGCGTCTCGGCGCCGATCCATGGGGTGGGTAGTTCCCGCGGTTCGGCGAGGTGGAGTGTCAGGGAGTGCTCGCCGAGGACGGCGTGGGTGATCGGGACGGGCGTACCGAGTTCGGTTGCGGCGAGGTGTCGCAAGGCGCGATCGATGAAGTCGAGCCGGTCGGCGATCGGGGTGCCTTCGCGGATGGCGGTCTTCTCGATCGGTCGCAAGTGCGATGGTGTGGGAGCCAGCACCTGCCCGGGCCGCCGGTAGCGAAGCTGGGTCCGCCGGAGTCCGCGAATCGTCAGCAAGACGCATGCGGCCAGCACCACTCCCCCGGCGGTCAACCCCGGCACCAGCCAGGCGTGTGCTGCTGGTTCGGCGTCGGTGTCTGCCGTCGACTCGTTGGCCTGGTCCGGCTCCGCATCGACGCCTTGGGCGGTGACGTGTTCGATGCCTTGGTCGATGGACCGCGGCGTAGGCGCTGGGGACGATTGCTGACGCGCGGGCAAGGCCGTCGCTGATTTCTGTGGGGTGGCCGAAGCGGCCCCGTTCCTCGAAGGCTCGGGCAGCGTGAGCGTCCAGCCTGGTCTGATCAGGTCTGCGTCGGTCAGGCGGCTCCCGTCGGGTTGGACCGTTCCTTGGGAGAGGTCGAAGATCTCGCGGTACCGGTGTGGGTCGCCGAGTTCACGTGCCGCGATGTCCCAGAGGGTGTCTCCGTCCCGCACCACGTACTCCGCACCGCGTTCGGTCGCGGCCGGTCGGATGTCGGGGACGCGCAGCACAGTTCCGGGCGTGATGAAGTCGGGGCGGCGTCCGAGGACGTCGGTGTTGAGAGTGGCGATCTCGGGATAGCGGGTGCCGTCGCCCAGGACTCGCTCTGCGATCCGCCAAAGGCTGTCACCGCGTTTGACGACGTAGTCGGTGGTCGCTTCCGCTGCCTTGCTCGAGGCGGGCCGGTTCGAGTCCGCTCTGCTTGGTGTCTCCTGCGGCATCGCCACCGGCACGACCGCCTGAGCGCTGGCGGGCGTGGCCGGTGTCGCGTGGACGGGTGGCGCCGGGAGCGTCATGACGGTGGCCGGCGTGGCGGCGAAGGCGAGTGCGGCGATGGCGACGAGTTGCCGCGCGCCGTATTGGGGGATGCCCAGTCCGGGAATGTGAGGGACTCGCACGCCGCGGATGGTCGCGGCGATCTCGACGAGCAGGGTCGCGGCCACGATCGCCCACGCCATCCAGGCGCCGAGGGTGATCAGGATGAGCGCGAGAGTGCCGTCGTCTCGGCGCGTGAGCAGCGCCGGCACGGAGTCCAGGTCGAGGTCCCACGGCGCAGCACCGATGGCGAGCAGCACGGCGGGAACGCCTGCGATGAAGCCGGCGATGAGCAGGGTGGCGGCGAGTCCGTGGAGGCGTTGACGGGTCATTGTTCGTTTCCTCCGATGGTGCGGATGAGTCGCGCAGAGGCGGTACCCGTGACGGGCAGGTCGCCGATGCCGATGAGGCTCAGGAACTTCGGGCGGTAGGTATCGCGCACGGTCACGGTGATGGTGTCGCCGTCGTTGATGGTCGCCGTGCCGGTGACGCCGGCTGCGGTGAGGTACCGCTGGGCGGCGGTGCGACCAGTCGCGGCGCTGACCGCGAGGTAGCGGCCCTCGGCCGCGGGTCCGTTCTGAACTTCCTGACCGCCGGCACGCGCGGCCTGTGCGGCGAGCGCGTGGACACGTTGTTTGGCGTGGACCTGTCCACCGAGGTCGACCGCGAGGCCGACGAGGATCATCATGACGAGACTGGAGGTGACCAGCCACAGGCTGATCGATCCCTGCTCGCGGCGGGTCATGACCGTTCCGTCCACGCGTCGAGCGGGCTGGAGATGCGCGCCCGGATCACCTTGCTTCCCGGCACGCCGGGAACGGACAAGTCGGACAGGTCGAGGCGGCATGTCACGGTGACGTCCACCTCACCGGGTTGACCGACGGGGCGGGCGAAGTCGCTCGTGCCGACGTCCACGACGATGCGCGTGCAGGCGATGTCCTGATTGGCCAGGCTCGATCGTGCTGCTGCTTCGGCCTCGCCGCGGGCGACGTTGGCATCGCGGGCAATCGAGGCGGAGCGTGCTGCGTCCGCGGCGGCGGATTCGACAGCGCCGTGGGTGGTGGCAACCCGGCCGCCGAAGACGATCAGCCCGACGAACAGGATGAAAGCCGGGATGCCGATGACGGCCTCGACCGTGGCCGACCCGCGCTCGTGGCGGTTCATGGTGCTGAAAGCCGTTCGACGGGCAGCGACGCGGACTGGACCACCCGGGGCGACCAGCCGGGGATGACACTGAGGCTGCGTCCGCGGACGGTCACGGTAACCGTGGTCGCACTGCGGGTGGCGGTGGCGTGACTCGTGGTGAGGACGTCAGTTCCACCGGCGTCGGCGATGAAGGTGGTCGCGGCGGTGATGCCGTCGGATTGGCGGCCGTGCTCGGTCGCGGCAGCGTGGGCACCTTCTTGGGCAGCAGCGATCGCCACGGCACGGGCGTGGTGGAACAGGGCGGCCTGCAGCCCCAGGAACATGACCGCGAACAGGGCCGGCAGCAGGATGATCAGTTCGACCGTGACCGAGCCGCGCTCACGTGACCGGTCAGGTGATCTGTCCGGCTTGGGACTGGACATAGGCCCGGATGGCGGCGACGGCGATGGCGACGATCGCGATGACGGCAACTGCCCAGAGCACATGCTCGGTCGTCACCGATCCGCGGTCGCGCCACAGGGGCGGTGGTTGCATCGTGTGCTGGAGCCACAACAGCAGCTCCGCGAGTGGACTCATCATGGTGTTTTCCTTCCTTGGTGGTCAGGTGTTCGTGAACATCCGCAGCAGGGCGGGCGCGACGAGCAGCGCCATGAAGATGACTCCGAGCAAGGAGCCGGGAATGGTCATCCGTTCGCCGATGGCGTTGGCCTCGGCGATCTCGTCGTTGAGCATCGCGGTACGCATCGCCGCGGACCGGGCGCGCAGGCTCGCGTAGACGGACGCGCCTTCCTCGCCGGACAGGCGCATGATGTCGGCGAAGTCGTCCAGTTCGGGCAGTCCGAGTTCGTCGGCGAGCGCGTGCAGGGCGTCCCACGGTGGTTGGCCTGACCAGCGGGACCGGGTGAGTTCCTCGGCCAGCCGGCGGAAGACCCACGAGTCGCCGACGTTCGCGGCGGCTTCCATGGCTTGGCGGACACCGGCGCCGTTGTTGCGCTCCAGTGCGACCAGATCGATGTAGGCGCCGAGGGCGCGGCTGAACTCGATCCGGGCCTTGCGGGCGTCGTCGATGGCGTTGTAGTTCGGGATGAAGAACATCACCGTCGCAAGTGCCACCGATCCGACGGCCGGGATCATGATCGGTAGACCGAGCCCGAGCAGGTCGAAGAAGAGGGCGAGCAGAGGAGCAATGAGCAGTCCGAGAGCGGCGAAGGCGAGCTTGTCGCCGTAGAAGCGTGCCGTGGAGATCCGGAGCAGCGCGAGTTCGCGGACGGGTGTACGCACCCACAATCCGGGCGGGAGGTGCTTGATCGCCCACACCCCGACGCGTTCCTTGCCCGAGACGGCGGCACCGGGGTTCCCGCCGATGGTGGCACGCCGTTGGGGTGAGAGACGTTCGAGGGCGTCGGCCAGGTCCGGCTCGGCCGGCACCAGTCGCGCGACCAGCAGCACCAGACCGAGGCTGATCAGGGCGCCGGCGGCCACCATCACCTGCAGGCCTGTGATCATGTCGACGCTCCTTCAGTCGTGGCCAGGAACCGCGGCATCGGCCGGCCGATCGCCATCCGTTTCATCCACACCAACGTCGCCGCGTAGGCCGTCAGCAGGACCATGAGGATCAGTTGCCCAACAGGTGTGCGGTACGGGGCGACGTAGGTTCCCGAGATCGCCAACACGACCAGCACGGACAGGCTGATGAGAGTGACCCAGCGGGCGGTGGCGCGAGGTTTGGCGCGGTCGGCCTCGACCTGACGCCGGGCACGGACATCGGCGGCGACCGACTCGGCGAGACCTTCGAGCACGCTGGCCAGGCCGGCACCGCGGCGTTGCGCGCCAAGGATGAGGTTCGCGGCGACCAGGTCGCCGGTGGCGTCGTCGAGTTCATCGGCGAACGCACGCAGCGCGTCCTCGGTCTTCCAGCGTGCCCGCAGCCATGACACCAAGCGGGTCACCTCCGGCTCGATGACCGCCGGCGTCGAGCGCAGCGACGTGACCAAGGCTTGCTCGAGCCCGACGCCGACCGTCAGCACCCCGGCCAAGGTCCGGGTCCACTCCTCCATCGCCTCGAGCCGGACAATCCGATCCTGGGCGCTCGCCGAGGACAACAGGCTCGGCAGACCGACGAATGCGGCCGGCACCGCCACGAGCGCCAGCGCCCACCCGGACACCACGAACGCGACCACACCCGCTGCCGCACCGCCGATCAGGAGACGGCTGGTGCGTCGGGAGATGCGTCGCGTTCGACGGTGTCGAAATGGACGCTCCACCACCTCGGCTGGCCGCAGGCCGACCACCAGACCGATCACGCCGGCGACAATCAGGGCGCCTGCCAGCGCGGGAATCAGTGGACTCATCACCGGGCCCCCTGCTGGTTCAAAAAGCCGGTCAGGTCGAACCCGGCCGACGTCAGGGCGCGGTACCGGTCCGGGAGGACCGATGGGACGGCGGTGCCGTCCGTGCCGGTGGTGAAGACGTGCGTGGCGGCGTAGCCAGTGTCGCGCTCCCCCGGGTCGACGGCGATGATCTCAGCCACCCGACGATGCCGTTTCGGAGATCCCTCGACGGCACTGGTGGTCATGTCCAGGTGGACGATCAGGTCGATCGTGGCGGCGAGCTTACTGGTCGCCAGGTCGTGAGTGACATGGGAGCCGGCCTCCATCGCGCAGGTGACCAGCTTGCGCAGCGCCGCAATTGCGTCTGTGGCATGGGTGGTGGAGATCGAGCCCGTGCCTGACTCCATCGCCTTGATCATCGCCCAGATCTCCTTGCCACGGACCTCGCCGACGATCTGGCGCGACAGGTTGAACCGGAACGAGTCCACCAACGCCTCGTCGAGCGTGAACTCCCCGGCTTGGCGCCCGTCGAGGCCGCGCTCGCCCGATCCGGGTCGCGCCTCCCACGGGTGCACGATCCGGTGCCGGTCGGGCATCTCGTGCAGATGCAGCTCGTACTCGGTCTCGAAGGTCCCGATGGCTTCGAGCGGGTCGATCTCGGCGCACAGTGCACGCACCAGCGTCGTCTTGCCGGCACCCTGGCTGCCGGACACGACGATGCTCTTGCGGGTCCGGACCGCCGCGCGCAGGAACGACGCCGCGACGGGCGTGAGCATGTCCCGATCGACGAGGTCGTCCAGGGTGATCTGCATCAGCCGGTGGCGACGGATCACGACGGACGGCCGGGGTGTCACCCACGCGGCCGCCGCGAGCCGGGATCCTCCGTCGAGTCGCAGGTGGAGGCGCGGTTGGGCTTCGGAGAAGCCGCGTGCGTTGACCTCGCTGCGTGAGGCGAGGAAGACGAGGAAGTCGATCAGTTCTTCGTCGGAGTCTGCGACCGCGGGGCCTTCGAGGAGCGTGCCGTCGGTGAGCTCGAGCAGGACGTGGTCGTGACCGGTGATGATGATGTTCTCGACCCGGTCGTCGTCGACCAACGGCTGCAGACGACCGAGCCGGAACAGGGCATCGAACACCGCCCGTGCGGTGGCTTCCTGCTCCGCTGGGGTCAGCGTGGGGGCGCCGTCGTTGACGCGTTCGGCGACGGTGGACTCGAGCAGGTCGAGCACGATCGCACGACCGAGTTCCTGTTGCGCCGGCGCCGCGAGCCGGGAGTGCCCCGTGGCGACCGCGGTGCTCAGCCGGTGGGATGCCTGAGCTCGGAGGGTCGCCACCAGGCCCCAGTCCATCTCCACCGCCGATGACGGGACAGCGGCCCCGAGTGGAGGAACCTCGTGCAGATGTCTGGCGACGGGTGTGGCGCTGGTTGGCAAGGGCTGGGTGAACAGCGGCAGCTTCCCCAGTTCCGTGGCCAGGGTGTCGGTCGGTTCTGTGGTCGTCATCGCGCCGCTCCTTCGACGAGGTCGAGTCGGTGTGCCCGGATGGCGGCATGGATGGCGGCGACTGTGGCGTTCAGACTCCGCACCAGCGGGCCGGTCTCGAACTTCGTCGTCGGCGCCGCACCGCGGTGGAAGACCGCCGCGGACTCAGGATCGTCAGCCAGCGAGGCCAGCACCGGCAGCTTCACAGCCGCGGTGACCTCTCGGCTTCGGTAAGGGTCGCCCTCCCCCACCAGCAGCAGTCGCGCGTCAGCCCAGCCGCTCAGTGACCGGGCGACGAGGTCACCCCAGGAGCGGACCGCAGCCAACGCCGGCAACGACGTCCTGGTCACCACGAGTGTCATGTCGGCTCTGTCGAGCAGTGGCGTCGGTGCGCCCGCGAGTCCGAGGCGCCCGGCGTCGACGATCACGTCTTGTCCTGTCGACTCCAACTCGGCGAGAACGCCCGATAACGGTTCCCACAGATCCCGGAGCGCCGGGGCCTGGGTGTGGGAGCGGGTGCCGGCGACGAAGGAAACCTGAGTGTCCGCGATTGGTTCGGCCACGTCGGCCAGTGCCTCAGCGAGATCAGTGCCGGTGAGCGCGAGCTCGATCAGGCCGGCGCGGTACTCGCGCGTGCCGCGGAAGTAGCCCGCCAACACCCCCGACCCGCCGGTCGGGTCGGCTTCGACGATCAACACCGGCCGTGGCCAGCACAACGCCAGACCCAAGCACGTGGCCGTCACTCCCGGGGAACCGGATGCTGAGGTGAGGGCGATGACGGCCATCTCATCGCTCCCGGCTGTCGAGCACGATCGCGACGTTCCCGGTCGCCGCCCGCGCAGCGAGCAAGGTGGCATCACCGGCGGGGACCTGCACATCGACGACCAGTTGACCGGTCTCCTCGGAGTACCGGGTTCCCACGACCTCAGCATCGCTCGCGGCCGGTGTCCCCGAAGGCGGTGCATCTCCAGCAGGTGGGGTCACCACCACCCGGACCCGGTCGCCAACCTGCAACGGCTCGGACGGGGCCTGCGCCGGCGTCACGGCAACCCCGACCACCGAACTCCCGTCGGCTGGGACCACCGTCGTCGCGAGTGCGCTGCGAGTGACGAAGCCACCCGCGGCGATGTCGAGCGACGCACGTTTGCCGACGACCGTGTCGAATGCGGACGCCGGCATCGGATCCAGCGCCGGGTCCGTTCCGATCTGAACCCGCGCGAGGTCGTCGGCCCCGATCACCTGCCCACGCGCGATGCCATCGCGGGCGACCAGCACCTCGGTCGTGTTCGTGGTCGCCGTCCAGGCCCACGCCGCCAGCGCAGCACCGAGACAGACCATGGCCGCAGCGACCGCGACCAGCGCTGGTCGACGCCGGAGCTTCGGTGGCGGGGCGAGCGGGGGTCCGGCCGGACCGGCCGACCCGTGGTCGATGGTCCTGTCATTGTTGGTGGCTGTCGTCATCCCCATTGCCTTCACCCTTGAGGCCCGCCTACTGCACGAGCACCTGCGCTTCGCCGACGGCCACGCGGACCGATCGCTGCAGACCGTTCAGGCGGATCGTCCCGCTCTGTCCGGCCCCTTCCCAGGACACGACCCACGACGATGTCGCCGTGACCGTGAACTTGTCGCCGGGCTCGCCGGCGCTCTCCGTCTCATAGGTGTGCCCGCACGTCGGCGACTTCGACCGCCCGTAGGCGGACTTGTAGGGCGTGCCCTTGTTGTGACACGTCACCTTGGTCCCGTCACCCATGTCCCACTGGACGCTCTCCACGCGCGCGGTCGCGCTGATCGTGACCCCGCGGGCCGACGCGGTGGCGGTGATCGGGCCCCACGTGT